>CAVYZX010000011.1:0-66376 GCA_963773035.1 uncultured Acidobacteriota bacterium
AGGAATCTCGTCGATCCGCTGCTCGAGGTCAGCAAGTGCCCAGATTTCATCGTGAACCGCGGTCACTTGTTCGGAACGATGCTCCAGGACGAGGACAAGCGCGCGCTGATTGAGTTCCTGAAGACGTTCTGAGGGCAGGTGAGCGTGGGTAGGTGATGAATGCCCGGATCTGAACCTGGACCCTCGGACTCCAACACGAGCCGGCCGGTTCCTCCAGCCAATACGGGCTCAACGCTGCTGAACGCCGTGAGTGATGCGTCGACGCGGCTGCTGCAGCTCGAGCGTCGTTTCGACCCCTGGTTCCATCCGCTGTTCGATGCCGTGCTCCGCGATCCGATAGCCAGGCTGACCACGGCGCTGATCAACTCGCAACGCCGGGACGAAGGGTTGAAGATCGCCGAGGAGAGGCCCATTCCCGACGAAGAGGCCCATCTGGCGTCGATCATCGACAGCTTCACCAAGCAGATGCGGCTGCTCTGGAAGCCGGGCGGGTTCGAGCGGGGCGGAAACACGAAGACACACGGCATCGTGCGCGGAGAGTTCATCGTCCACGACGGACTCCCGGAAAAGTTGCGCCGCGGCATCTTCGCGCAACCCAAGACCTATCGTGCGTGGGTGCGCTTCTCCGGTCCCGGACCTTACGTCACGCCGGATATCGACGATGTGGGGTTCATGAGCATCAGCATCAAGCTCATGGGCGTACCCGGTCCGAAGCTGATGGACGAGGAGAAGTTCACACAAGACATGTTCGGGGTGTCCACGCCGACGTTCGTGACGCCCGATACCAAAGCGAACGCACAACTGCAGATCGAAAGCCTGAAGAACTCCCAGATCTTCTACTTCGTCAACCTCCATCGCCCCCACATTCTCGATTTCATCATGCAGGGACTCTGGATCAAGACGCAGACGAGTCCGTTTGAAGCGCCGTACTTCAGCTGCGTGCCGTACCTGCTGGGCGAAGGTCAGGCGATGCAGTACTCGGTGTGGCCAAGGTCGACGAAGCGAAGCCGGGTGCCGCGCCTGCCTTTTCGTCCCCCGGACGACTACCTGCGGGATGCGATGGTGGCGGCGCTCTCGGAAGGCGACGTTGAGCTCGACGTTCGTCTCCAATTGCAGACCGATCCGCACCTCATGCCGATCGAGAACAACGCGGTGCTTTGGCCCGAACGGTTGTCACCGCGCATCTCGGTGGCCACCCTGCGTCTCCCGCGGCAGACCTTCAATTCCCCCGCGCAGATGGCGTTCGCCAGACGGCTCTCATACAACCCGTGGCACTGCATTCCGGAGCACCGCCCTTTGGGCAATCAAAGCCGCGCCAGGCGTCGTATGTACTTGGAGCTCTCGATGTTGCGGCACACGATGAACAACGTGCCGCACTACGAGCCGATGGGGGATGAAGTCTTCGACTGACAACAGGCCGACGGGTTCGGGCCCGTCTGACCTGCCTCTTCAGATCCGACACGGGTAAGATAGCGGCTGCTGGGGGCAGTTCATGGACTCAACTCTCTCTCGAGCCACCTATCTTTACGCGATAACTCTCCTGTATTTACTCGTTGCAGCGTCAACGGTGGACGTATTCATGACAAAGTGGACAACGGTCATTAATCATCCACAGTATTCACTCGAAAAGACGCTCGCAATGACGACGCCCAAACCATATGCCTTTCGCTTATTAATGCCGATAGTAGTGAACAAAACCTTCGAGTTTCTCCCGGACAAAGTTCTGCAGGTGTTTTCACTCCGTGCGCGTTTGGCAAGGGATCGTTATCTCTCAAGTGATAGGTTACGTTATCTCTATAACTCTGATTCGACAGCCCATCCTTGGTCGAACGAGCTGATCATTAAGTATGGGCTTTGTGGAGTGTGGTTCTTTGCTTTGTTTTCAGCGACGCTCTTTCTTTACCGGAGTTTGGCCAATCACGTCAGCTCGTCGCGACTTGTCTGTGGTGGAAGTCCAATTATCTTTGCTTTAGCATTGCCGCTCAGTTTTCGTGCCGATGGGGGATTCATTTATGATTTCTCTGAGCTTTTCTTAGTTTCTCTTTATTTGTGGTTAGTGTTGCGAAATCGGCGGATGTGGGCATTGCTCCTCTTACCACTAGCAGTCCTCAACAAAGAGACAGCAATACTATGGCCTCTGTTGATATTACTGCCTTACACATTGGTGATGAATCGGGAAAAGGCACTCCGAGATACGGCCCTCCATATCACGCTGGGTGGGGTTGTATTGATTGGCTTGTATTGGTTTTTGCGAGACGTGGAAGGCTCTCACGCCGACTTTTTGCAACTCGTATCAAACGCTGGATTTTGGCTTAATCCGCGAACATACCTGCTGGGTTTGAGCACTGGGCTTCCGCTGATCCCATTTCCAAGGCCACAGCACGTTATCTTTTTGCCATTTCTTGTGATTTTGTTCTTTGCATACTGGAGTGAAAAACCGCAGTGGCTACGGCTCGCCACTACGATAGGGTTTGCCATCGTTCTCCCGCTCGTTATTCTCTTTTGTTTTAAAGATGAATATCGAAACTTTTCGCTACTTTTTCCTGTCTTATTCTTGAACAGCGTGCACACGATGCACAGTTACTTTTCTAAGTCCGAGGCCGGTGTCGAACGTGCAACAGAGACAGCGAGTGCGCGTACGTTTGTCAGAATGCCTAATGGTGATGTTGAAGAGGGGAAGAAGATCTATATGCCTGGGCCGTCAGAATCCTGAAAGCTGGCGTTCAGCGAAGTCGAACTCGCTTGACGACGAGCTCCGCCTCCTTGCCGTCTTGTGGCGGCCGGCGGGTCAGGAAATAGAAATCTCCTGAAGAGAGTGTCGCGACTGGCGGGTCGGTCCTGGGAAGGTCTGGCTCGACGACATCCAGCCCCACTGCACGGCCGCCATTCAGCCGGATCGAGACGGCGCGGCGCCCGCCGTCCGGCATCTGCTGAATGCCGATCAGCGAGGACGGTCCGCGACGGATGTGTTTGAATCCCGACAAGGACACATCTGTCGGCTCGCGGAGCGGCGATGCAGCCCCTGTGGAGCTGTCGACGCGAGCAATGCCCGACGCATGCGCGACGAAGATGGTGCGGTCGTCGGCTGGTGCGATGCTGGTGGGTCCATCGAAGCCCAGAGTCGCCACCACCGCAAAGTTTTTGGTCTTGTTGTCCAGTCGAAGAATTCGCTTGCCCAGCGTGTCGAGCACGAAGACGACGCCGTCGGTCGTCACCGCCACGTCGTCAAGTCGAGCCGGCTTCAGATTGTCCGGCACGGGCATCATGTCGATGGGCCGTCCGGACACCAGCTGCAGCCTGTTCAGGGCGGTTGCTGGTGACGCGCCGCTATTTGACTGATCGGCACTGACGACCCATAGGTCGCCTCGACGGGTATCGATCTCGATTGCGGTGATCTGATAGAAGCCGGCGGATGCTGCTCGTACCAGATCGACCGCATGGTGCGAGCGCTCGTCGAGAACGACCAGCTTCTTTTCGCGGCGATCGCCAACGACGAAGCGTCCAGAGACGCCGTCGTAGGCCAACCCTGCCGGTTCCAGCGCTGCCGACAGGGAGAGGGCGTCCTCGGTTTTGAAGAGTCCCGCTGAGTTCCCCACGCTTTTCGTGGTCGAGTTGCTCGCGCCCGTGGCCGCGCCGCCCGGCCGCGAGGGATCAAGTGAAGGCGGCGTGGCCCCGGGCGTGAGCCGGGCTTCCAGCCGCGGCCAGTCCGGAAGCATCCGGGCTGCGCTGAAGTCGTCGTTCGTGGCAGCATCGGTCGGGACGCCCATGTCCGCGAGCCTGTTGAGCATGACCAGCGCATCGTGTGGCCGACCGCTGAGGCTCTGGGCTCGTGCCAGCAGGTACATCAGCATCGGATCGCGGGCCGGCCCCGTCTGCACCGTCCGCCACGCCAGATCGTGGAACCTTTCGTAGTCGCCGCGCTCGCGTGCCTCCAGCGCCAGCTGTTGGCATTGACGCCATTCCCGGCAGTCGGCCGATCGACTGGACGACGACTGTCCCTGGCGGGATCCGAGGGCAATTAATGCGAGAAGGTACAGAGGGGGATCGACAGAGTTTCGACCATAATCGTGCCCCATCATAGCGCCACCCGCGCTGAGACGCGGTAAGCCGTCAGCCGTCTTGAGTCCCAATAACTCGTGCGAATGAGTCAAGTGTTTCAGCTCAAGACGGCTAGCCCCGCGTAGCGGGGCTGTGATAGAGGTGACCTAGCGAGGATGCGCCGCATCCGCAGTTTGTTTTCGAAGGTCTGAGGCGCGGCCTCTCTAGAACTTGAACACGACACCGCCGGCCGCGCGGCCGAAGTCCAGCTTGGCGTCGCTGGGGATAGGCAAGCCCAGGAACTTGAGAGCCTGGAAGGAGTGGTAATAGCGGACGTCGCCACGTATGCCGAAGTGGCTGCCAAAGAAAATCATCAGACCCCCGCCGGCATCCCACCCGAATTGATTGTTGTCTTCATTGACGATTCCCGACAGTGTGAGATCGACTGAACTCTTGATGAGTCCGATGCCCCCCAGACCGTACGGCTGGACTGGCCCGAATTTCGGCGCCAACATGACGTTGCCCATCAGCGTCAGCACGCTCGAGTCCTGATTCGGCGTCTCGCCGAAAAACTGATCCGTATAGGCAAACTCGAGTTCGGCGCCAAGCACTGACCCCACCGCTCCGACGCCGACTCCCCAGTTAAACGCCTTGTCTTTGCAATTCGTAATTTCAGGGCACCCCGCATCGCCGCCGAAGTTGTAACCGAACAAAGGACTAATGAACCCATCCGCGCGTGCATCTCTTGCGCCGATAGCGCAGAAGAACGTCGCGAAGACAAGGACGAGTGAGAATCGACGAACCGCGGTCGCGTTCAGCATCGAGCACCTCAGTGGCTAACATAGCACGCAAAAAGAGTAGAGCTGGCAGACTGAGTCTCGAGCTTCGTCTTGGAAGCTCATCTTCCAGGTACAATAATCGGTGACATTCATGACCGAGTACAAGCCGCAGCAACTGGACCAGAAGTGGCAGCGTGAGTGGACCCAGACACGGGCGTTCGAGGTCGACGAAGACCCGTCGCGGCCCAAGTACTACTGTCTCGAGATGTTCGCCTA
This sequence comes from uncultured Acidobacteriota bacterium, assembly GCA_963773035.1. Lineage (GTDB taxonomy): Bacteria > Acidobacteriota > Vicinamibacteria > Vicinamibacterales > CAVVIG01 > CAVRXZ01. Next base: position 5,094 of record CAVYZX010000011.1, read on the forward strand.
CCCGTCGGGCTACGCCCACGTTGGTCACGTACGCAACTACATCATCGGCGACGTGATGGCGCGCACCAAGCGGCTGCGCGGGTTCAACGTCCTGCATCCCTTCGGGTGGGATGCCTTTGGACTGCCGGCCGAAAACGCTGCCATCAAGTCGGGCACGCATCCCGAGACGTCGACGCTCGGCAATATCGCCCACATGAAGGGCCAGCTTCAGCGTCTCGGCATCAGCTATGCCTGGGAGCGCGAAATTGCGACCTGCGCGCCGGAGTACTACAAGTTCAATCAGTGGATCTTCCTGAAGATGTTCGAGCGGGGCCTGGCCTACCGGAAGCGCTCGACGGTGAATTGGTGTCCGAGCTGTCAGACGGTCCTCGCCAACGAACAGGTCGTCGACGGTGCGTGCTGGCGCTGCGGTACGCCGATCGTTACCCGCGATCTCGAGCAGTGGTTCTTCCGCATTACAGCCTATGCCGACGAGCTCCTGGACGGACTCGACTCTCTGGCCAGCTGGCCCGAGAAGGTCGTCGTCATGCAGCGCAACTGGATCGGGCGCTCGGAAGGTGCTCGAGTCGCGTTTCCCGTCGTCGCCAGTGCGGCTGCGGTTGCGGCTGAATCGTCGAGCATCGAGATTTTTACGACTCGGATCGACACCATCTACGGAGCGACGTTCGTGCTGCTTTCGCCGGAGCACCCGCTTGTCGATCGATTTGCGGCCGAAAGCGGAGATCCCGCGGCGTTTCGGGAGAAGGTCGCGAGGTTCCGTGCGCTCGACCGTGAAGCGCGGCTGACTGGCGCGATCGAGAAAGAGGGCTTCGACACCGGGAGAAAAGCGATCAACCCGTTTACTCGCGAGGAAGTTCCGGTTTGGATCGCCAACTTCGTGCTCGCTGAATACGGTACCGGCGCCATCATGGCCGTGCCCGCGCACGATCAACGGGACTTCGAATTCGCTCGGAAGTACGACCTGCCGATTCGAGTCGTGGTGCAATCCGGCGACGAGGCGGTATCGGCCGAGGCGCGGTCGGAGGCCACCACCAACTACGGGCGTCTGATCAATTCCGGCGAATACAGCGGGCAGGAAGCGCCCAAGGTGATTTCCCGGATGATCAAAGACGCCGAAGCTCACGGTATCGGGAAGGGCGAGGTGCAGTACCGGCTCAAGGACTGGGGCATTTCGCGGCAGCGCTATTGGGGCACGCCCATCCCAATCATCTACTGCGAGACCGACGGCGTCGTGCCGGTGCCGTACGAGCAGCTGCCCGTTTCACTGCCGAAAGTCGCGACGTTCACAGGGCGCGGTGATTCGCCGCTGGCGCACGTGAGCGAGTTCGTCAACACCACGTGTCCGAAATGCGGCGGCCCGGCCCGGCGCGAGACCGACACGATGGATACGTTCGTCGATTCGTCCTGGTATTTTCTCCGGTTTGATGATCCGCACAACACTGAACTGCCGTTCGGCCCCAACAAGGCGGCATACTGGATGCCGGTCGACTTCTACAGCGGCGGTGTCGAGCACGCCATTCTGCACTTGCTGTACTCGCGCTTTTTTACCAGAGTACTGAGAGACGTCGGGCTTCTCCGCTTCGCGGAGCCGTTCACGCGGCTGCTGACTCAGGGCATGGTGCTCAAGGAAGGCGCCGTGATGTCCAAGTCGAAAGGAAATGTCGTCGATCCCGACGAAATGGTCGCGAAATACGGAGCAGATGCGCTACGGCTGTACGTGATGTTCGTCGCGCCGCCTGAGAAGGAAGTCGAATGGAGTGACAGCGGTTTAGAAGGCAGCTTCAGGTTTCTTGTGCGCGTCTGGCGTCTGGTCGACCATTGGTCTGGCGCGATCGGTGGCGAGGCCGTCCCTGTGGTTGGTGTGGTTGGCGATGACCTCACTGACGCCGAGCGCGCGTTGCGCCGCAAGACGCACGACACCATCCGCAGGGTGACCGTCGATATCGAAGACCGAATGCATCTGAACACGGCGGTGTCTTCCTTGATGGAGCTCGTCAACGAGTTATACGCGTTCAGCGAAGGCACGGTGCATGGCGCGCCGTCACGAGCTGGGACGAAGCCAGATGGCAAGATCGAACGGAGCCAGACAATCGCGGTCCTGCGGGAAGCGATCGACGCACTGGTCCTGATGCTGTCGCCCTTCGCCCCACACATGGCCGAGGAAATGTGGGGGATGGCCGGGCACAACTCTGGTCTCGCACGGGCTCGATGGCCGACGTTCGATCCGGAGGTCGCCAAAGCCGAAGAGCTCGTGGTGCCGGTTCAAATCAATGGCAAGGTGCGAGCGCGGCTCACCGTGCCTGCCAATACGTCGGCCGACGAGTTACGCGAGCTCGCGCTGGCCGATGACGTGGTGCGGAGCCACACTGCGGGAAAGACGATCCGCATGGTGGTGGTGGCCAAGGGACCTCTCGTCAGCGTGGTGGTTCAGTGAGGATGAAACTCCGTCTCTGCATCTTGTGCGTGGTCTGCGGCTGGCTGAGCTCGGCGTGTGGATACGCGTTGGCCGGGCGTGGCTCGTTCCTGCCGGACTACATACAAACCATCGGTATTCCGCCTTTTGCGAACCGGACGAACATCTTCAATCTGGAGACCCTCCTGACTCAGAAAGTCCGTTCCGAGTTCATCGGGCGCGGAAAATACAAGATTCTTCCCGACGACTCCGGTGTCGACGCGGTGCTGACGGGTGAGGTGACCTCGGCGACTCTGGCTCCGGTCAGCTTCACTGTCAACCAATTGGCATCGCGCTACGCTCTTACCGTGGCTGCGCGTGTGGAGCTGCGCGACATTCGAGAGAACAAGACCCTCTGGGAAAACCCTGGTCTCATCTTTCGCCAGGAATACGAGGCCCAGGGCGGAACGAACGCTCTGGATGCCGCGGCGTTTCTCGGCCAGGACACCAACGCCCTCGATAGGATGAGCAGCGATTTTGCCCGCACGATCGTGAGCGCCATCCTCGAAGCCTTCTGAGCTGATGAAGGGCTTGTCGCCAATGCAGAATGCACAATGCAGAATGCCTGTGTTCGAGAGCTGGCCAGCCGTCGGCGCGTCACATTTGGCATTTTGCATTTTGCATTCGCGGTCCTTGCCTCACCAACCATGCCTGTAACGACGGCCGGCGCCGTTCGGAAGCAGATCAAAGCGGGCACGCCCGATCCGTTGTATCTGCTTTTGGGAGGCGACGAGGTCGAAAAATCGGCGCTCGCCGCCGAATTTGCCGGGCTGGTCGAGGAAGGACTGCAAGCCTTCAACGTCGAGCGCATCCACGCCGGCGAGATGACAACCGGCGATCGCATCGCCGCTGGCGTCGCGTCGCTCATCGCTGCCGCCCGCACGCTGCCCATGTTTGCCCCTTGGCGTGTCATCGTCGTTCAGCAGGCCGAGATGTTGCTCGGCCCGAAGAGGGAGAGTGAGGCTGCGACGCGAGGGTTGGACGCGTTAGAGTCGTACATCCAGCAGCCGGAGCGTCAGACGGTTGTCATTTTCGTGGCCTCGTCGATCGACAGGAGAGCCCGTCTGTACAAGGTGCTGGCGAAGCAAGCAACCGTCGTCGAAATCGGTGCGCTCGAGGATCAGGCTGATGCGGAGCGATGGATTAGGGCCCGCGTGGCGTCCGCCCACGTCGAGATCGAACCTGCGGCGGCGCGCCTGCTGGCCGCCCGCGGCGGTCCCGATGTGAAAAGGCTTCGTGCGGAAGTCGAGCGCTTGCTGCTGTACGCGCTGGGCCAGAAGACGATTACGCTCGATGACGCCCGGGCGCTGGCCGGGCCCGAAGTGCTTCAGGATGATTGGGCGATCACGAACGCCATCGAGCAGGGGAGGACGGGCGAAGCGCTCAAACAGCTGGCGCTCATGCTCGACGCGGGAGCGGTCCCGGAAAAGATTCTGGGTCAGCTGGCCTGGCTCGTGCGCTCGAAGTTTCCAGCCATGGCCCCTGGCCGGCTTCCAGGAGCGGTCGAGTCGGTGTTTCGGACGGACCTGGACCTGAAACGCTCGGCCGGCGACTCTCGGATTCTGTTGGAGCGGCTCGTCGTCGAGTTGTGCGGACCGCGTCAGGCTCGGGCCGCAATCCGCGATGCCAGGCGCGATTTGTAGCGTCCGGCGGCGTTGCGGTGAATAATCCCCTTGCTCGCCATCTTGTCGATGAGCGAGGTGGTTTCTTTCAATGCAGCTTTGGCGGCGGTGAGATCGTTGTTGTCGATCGCCGTCCGGATGCTTTTGAGCGCATTGCGCAGCCGCGAACGGAACTGCCGGTTGTGCTCCCGATGCTTCAGGCTCTGACGATGCGCTTTGAGCGCGGATGCGTGACTGGCCACGGACTTGCGTACCTCCAGAATTCCCGATCTTAGCACAGCGCGGAAGCGCGCCAGTCAACGCCGGATTCGTTTGCGCTAGGCATGGCCCTCGCTCTCGAACACTTCACGCGAACCTACGTCGCGCCCGAGGGGGCCACCTTCGCCGCTGTGGACGACCTGTCGTTTCGGGTCGATGCGGGCGAGGTGGTCGGACTGATCGGTCCTAATGGCGCCGGCAAGACGACAACGCTTCGAGCACTGGCTGGCATACTGCGGCCAACTTCGGGACGGGTGACCATCGATGGTCACGATATCGTGACCGACGCCATAGCCGCCAAGCGTCACCTGGCATTCATGCCCGACGAGCCACACCTCTTCGAGTATCTGACAGTCGAAGAGCACTTGCGCCTCGTGGCCAGGTTGTACCAAGTCGAGGACTTCGACCGCCGAGCGCGGGCGATGCTCGAGGAACTGGAGCTGACGGGCAAGGAGCGTGCGTTGCCCGGCGAGCTGTCGCGGGGTATGAGGCAGAAGACAGTGATCGCTTGCGGGCTGATTCGCAGTGCCTCGACGCTGTTGTTCGACGAGCCGCTGACCGGCCTCGATCCGGCTGGAATTCACCGCATGCGCGAGACGATCGTGGCGCGAGCGAAAGCGGGTGCTTCGATTCTGGTCTCCTCGCACCTCTTGCATCTTGTCGAAGAGATCTGCACGCGAGTCGTCATCATGGATCGTGGCCGAAAGCTGGCCGACGGGACGGTGGCCGAGCTGGCAGCCCGGGTGGATGTGGCCGCGGCCGGTTCGAATCTCGAGGAGATCTTTTTGCGGGTGACGGCTCGCGACTCGGAACCCGGGCGCATGTGATCAGCGCGAGTCTCTACATCATCGTTTGCAGCGCCCGCAACCGGGTCATTCGGCGACTCCGGCGCCTGCGCGAACCGCGATACATCGTGGGAGCCGTCGCCGCCGGCGCCTACCTGCTCCTCAATATCCTCGGATCGGCCCGCGCCAGACATGAAGGGCAACCTCCCGAGCTGCCGGCGGATCTGGAAAGCATCTTTCCGTCGCTCGTTGGAGTCTTCCTGCTGGGCATTGCGGCTACGGCCTGGTTTCTTCCATCCAGTGGCGGCGTCGTCGACTTCTCGGAAGCCGAGGTCCAGTTTCTTTTTCCTGCGCCGGTATCCCGGCGCCATCTGCTCGTTCATCGTCTGATGCGGTCGCAGATCGGGCTGCTGTTTGCGGCCTTGGTTCCAGCATTCTTCTTCGGATACTGGAACGGATCGATCGCGGAACGTCTCGTGCGATGGATTGCCATCTGGGTGGTGTTCGTGACCGCGAGGAGCTACTTCACGGGCGTCGCCCTCGCGCGAGGCCGGTTGTTGGCTCAGGGCACGGTACCGCGTGTGCCTTGGATACCGCTGACTGTCGTATACGGCGCGCTCGCGATCGTAGCGACGAGCGTGACCTGGAGTTTCCTGTCGTCACCGGTCGTCGATCTCAGCGACGCCGTCACCCGTTTCAGGCACGCCGTTCAGGACGGTCCTGCCTCTGTGGTTTTGTGGCCTTTTGCGGCCCTCGTCCGTCCCGTTGCCGCGCGCTCGGTTCCCGAGTTCGTGACCACGTTGATGGGAGCGCTCGCCGTATTTCTGACTGCGTTCGTCTGGGTTTTGAGAAGCGACAGTGCCTTTCAGGAACGGGCGTCATCGGTGCCTCGTCGCGCGGGGTCTCGCGCCCGGTCGTCGCAGTCGCCACGGCTCCGCGCCGCTGGCTGGTCTTTGGCTCCTTCGGGCCGGACCGAAGCGCTGTTCTTCTGGAAGAACGGCATGCAAACCTTGCGTGGAACCAGCCTGGGGACGTTGCTGCAGTTTGGCACGCCAATGATCCTGTTGGGGGTGACATTTGGCTCGATGCAGATGGCTGAAGTCGAGGCCGAGAGCCTCGCTGCGGCGTTTTCTACCTTCGCGCTCGTCGTGGCGGCGTTCGTGGTGTTCTTCGGGCCTCAAATCATGCCGGCCGATCTGCGAACCGATCTTCGACACCTCGAGTTGTTGAAGACATGGCCGGTCAGACCCGCGGACGTCGTACGCGGAGAATTGTTGTGGCCCGGGAGTGTGATCACGTTCTTCGGATGGCTGGCGTTGGTATGCGCCACCGCATTTTCGGCCCCGGCGTTTCCGAGGTGGTCGATCACGTGGCGGCTGTCGGTTGCTGCGGCGCTCATGCTCCTCGTGCCGGCCCTCGTGTTTGCGCAGTACGTCGTTCATAACGCGGCTGTCGTCTTGTTTCCAGCATGGGTGCCGCTCGACAACGAGCGACCACGCGGGCTGGACGCAATGGGTCAGCGCCTGATTCTCATGGCTGGAGTTGTGATTACCCTCGCCCTGGCGATGGCGCCAGGCGCCGTTACCGGTGCCGTGGTCTGGTTCGCGCTCTATCGATTCGTCGGGATCGCGAGCCTGGTGCCTGCCGCGGCCGCGTGCCTGGCCGTCGTTTCGGTAGAAGTGCTGGTTGTTACCGAAGTCTTGGGCCTGGCTTACGAACGTGTCGATGTCAGCGAAGTCGAGCGCGCAGAGTGACGGCGAGAAGGGTTAGCGAGTCGAAACGACCTCGTAGGCGCCGGTCGTTGGCTTGGAATCGGAATATCTCGTGACGGGGCGGCCGTCCACGATCTCGGTCGTCTTGTAGATGACGGTCCCGCGGGGCTGAATGGGCGCCGATGCCATCTTGTTGATGCGCGCCACGTAGTCTCGCGTCTCGCGGTAAGGCGGCACGTTCTGCCCGTGTCTGTCGACCGCGCCAGGACCTGCGTTGTACGCGGCGAGCGCCAGCCGCTCGTCGTTCTCGTACCGGTCCAGCAACTGGCGCAAGTACGCGACGCCGGCGCGGACGTTCTCCTGTGGGTCGAATGGATTTCTGACGCCGAATTGCTGAGCAGTCGCCGGCATCAGCTGCATCAGGCCGAGCGCGCCCTTTGGCGAAACCGCATACGGGTTGAAGCCGGATTCGACCTGTACGACCGCGCGCACCAGATCGCTCCGTATGGAGTTCAAGCGAGCGTGTTCTTCGATTAGATCGTCGTAGAGCCGGCTCCGTTCCAAGGGCGCGGGGCGGGTAGCCCGGACAGACGTGGCCTCCGGCACGACGAATGTGTGCTCGGCGGTCTTCAGAGGACGGTCCGACAGCACTAGGTTGCCGTTCGCGTCGTGCCATGAATAGATCTGAGCGGCCGCCGGCCCGACCGTCATCACAACGAAAGCGATAGAGACGAAGCCTCTAAATATCAACAACTTAGAACAGTCCGGCACCGAATGGTGCTCATCTGTTACGGTTATCGGTTTGACGGCGACGCGTACTCAGGGCAGGAAGGGCAGGAAGGGCAGGAAGGGCTGGAAGGGCAGGAAGGGCTGGAAGGGCTGGAAGGCTGGAGGGGCAGGAAGGGCTGGAGGGGCGGGAAAGGAGCGCCAGTTGGAAAAGAGGGGCTACGAAGCGAGCAGCCTTGCGACCACCTTCTCGCTGGCTTCAAGCATTTCGTCGATCTTTTCGGGTTGCTTGCCGCCGGCCTCGGCGAAGTCCGGACGCCCGCCGCCACCGCCGCCGACGATGGGCGCGATTTCCTTGACGATTTGGCCGGCCTTGATGCGCTGGGTCAAGTCGGGTGTCACGGCGACGACAACTTGCACTTTACCGTCGGTGGCCGACGCGATGACCACGACTCCGCTTCGAATTTGCGCTTTCAGCGTGTCGGCCATCTGGCGAAGGCCTTCTTTGCCGAGATCCCCGACCTTGCGCCTGGCGAGGCGCACACCCTGAACTTCAATTGCGTCGCCCTCGTCGCTTTTCGAGTCTCCGCCCAGCGCAAGCTTCGTTTTGAGCTGGGTGACCTCGCGCGCGAGCCGCCGTTTCTCGGTCTGCAGGTTCTGCACGGCGTCCACTGCCTGGTCGTCGTTCACGCCCAAGGCGGCAATGAGACGGTTGAGCGCCGCGCGTTGCTCCTGCGCCCATTGCACCGCTCGAGGGCCGGTGAGAGCTTCGATGCGGCGCACTCCGGCAGCGACGCCGCTCTCCGACACGATCGCGAAGTAGCCGATATCGCCGGTCGCCGAGACATGGGTCCCGCCACACAGTTCCACGCTGAAGCCCGGCACGCTCACGACTCGAACCCGGTCGCCATATTTTTCTCCGAAAAGCGCCATGGCTCCTGATTCGATCGCCTCTTGCGTCGATCGCACTTCGGTCTGAACGGTGAGGTTCCGGCAAATCTGCTCGTTGACGATGCGTTCGATGTCGTCCAGTTCCTCGGGCGTGACCGCCTGAAAGTGTGCGAAATCGAAGCGCAGGCGATCGGGAGCCACGAGCGAACCCGCCTGCTTCACGTGGTTCCCCAGCACCTGACGTAGCGCGGCGTGGAGCAGATGCGTCGCGGTGTGATTTCGCCGGGTTGCATTTCGAGTCTCGGCCGCGACTTCCGCCGTGACGATGTCACCGATCTGGAGCGTGCCGGCGGTCACTCGAACGCGGTGCGCACGCGGGAGTCCGGTTCGCAGCCGCGACATTCCCTCGACGGTCGCCGCAGCGAGGCCACCGGCACTGAAAATGCGGCCGACGTCGGATACCTGGCCACCCGCTTCGAGATAGAAGGGGGTGCGCTCGAGCACCACGTATCCGGTTTGCCCGGTGGCCAGAGCCTCCGTGGACTGCCGCGCTTGATCGAACAATCCCACGATTCGAACGCCAGCCACGGCCGTGCCCGAGTAGCCCTCGAACTGATCGCCGAGTTCCGCCAACCCGCTGCCATCCGGGATTGCGAAATCGTCACGCTTCTTCTCCGCCTCGAAGCTGCTCTTCGCGCGAGCCTTTCCCCGCTGCACTTCCATGGCCTTGTCGAAGCCGGAGCGATCGACCGTGACGTCCTGAGTGGCTGCCGTGTCCTCGATGAAATCGTAGGGCAGGCCGAATGTGTCGTACAGGCGAAAAGCGGCTTCACCCGACAAGAGGCGACCGGAGGATTCGAGTGCTTTGGCGATTTCGGCTTCGAGCCTCGGCAGGCCGTCGGTCAGCACTGCGTCGAAACGCTTTTCCTCGGCCAGGATCGTTCGCCGGATTGTTTCGCCGTTCTGACGGAGCTCGGGATACGCATCGCCCATTTCGCGATCCAGTACCGCCGCGAGACGGTGAAGGAATGGCTCGGTCAGGCCGATGTGGCGGCCGTGACGCATCGCACGGCGCATGATCTTGCGGAGCACATATCCGCGCCACTCGTTGGAGGGAATGACGCCGTCGGCGATGAGGAACGTTGTCGACCGGATGTGGTCGGCGACGACGCGCATCGACACGTCTGCTTCGTCATTCGAGCGGGCATACTCGCGGCCGCACATGCGACCGATCTCCGTCAGGATTGGACCGAAGACATCCGTGTCGTAATTGGACTCCTTCCCCTGCAGCACCGACGTCACCCGTTCGAGCCCCATGCCCGTGTCGATCGACGGCGCCGGCAGAGGAGTCAACGTTCCGTCCGCACTTCGCTCGAACTCCATGAAGACGTTGTTCCAGATTTCGATCTCGGGATCCTGGCCGGAACCGCGAACGTAGTAGATCTCCGAGGAGCGGCCGCACGGTCCCGTGTCTCCCATCTGCCAGAAGTTGTCGTCCAGTCCCAGCTCTAGGATTCGGTCGGCGGGGACGAACTGCTTCCAGACTTCGTACGCTTCATCGTCTCGCGGGATGCCGGCTTCGCCCTTGAAGATGGATGGCACGAGTCGATCCGGAGCCATCTTCCAGACGACGGTCAGCAACTCCCACGCAAAGCGGATGGCGTCCTGCTTGAAGTATTCGCCGAAGGAGAAGTTGCCCAGCATCTCAAAAAACGTATGGTGCCGGAGAGATGGTCCGACATTGTCGAGATCGTTGTGCTTGCCGCTGACGCGCATGCACTTCTGCGACGAGGTCGCACGCGTGTACTCGCGCTTCTCGCGGCCGAGTAACGTATCTTTGAACTGGTTCATGCCCGCGTTGGTGAAAAGGAGAGTCGGATCGTCGGCCGGGACGAGCGATGAGCTGGCGACGATGCGATGACCGTTTTGCTCAAAGTACTTGAGGAACGCGGAGCGAATTTCGTTGGAGGTCATCTGATTCATTGTAAGGCGGGAAGGGCAGGAAGGGCAGGAAGGGCAGGAGAGGCGGGAAAGGAAGAAGACCGCGCGCCTAGGTGCTTGGCCTCCGTTGGTGCTTCCTGAGGATTGCGAGAACGCGCTCGGGTTCGAAGCCCTGTCCGACCAGATATCGGTAAAGACGACGAAAGGTCTTCTCGTCGGTCAATCGTTTGCCGCCGCGGAGTCGTTTCGTGAGAGAGATCTCGATCTGCGCCTCGGGATCAACTGTTTCGGAAACGGCTCTGGTGGCCCGTCGAGCGATCTCCGGTGTGATGCCAGCCTGCAGGATTTGCCGTTCGGCGCGCCGTGCGCCGCGGCTCTTCGTCGAGATCTGGTTTCGGGCGATCGCCTCGGCAACGCGCCCATCGTCTATGACCCGTTCCTCGCGGAGACGCGCGACTGCCGACTCGATGGCTGTTTCGAGGTGACCGCGGCGGCCGAGACGCTGCCTGACTTGGGCTTCCGAGAGCTCGCGCCGCGAGAGCATCTTGACCGCGTCGGTGTAAGCAGCTTGGGCGGCGTCGGCCATGGCGCCGTTTAGTGTAGAACGACCGGGTGCAGGTAACCCTAGTTCAGGCGCCGAATCGGGTGATTTCCGGTTTGCGAATCGATTGCGCCATCTGGTCGCGGCTCAAGTCGGAGGTCGTCGAGATCCCCTGCACCTTCAACTTGAACTCGTCGACGTTGCTGGCCCAGCGGAGAGCTTCATCGTAGGAAATCAACCCCTCTTCGACCAGGCCCAGGATCGACTGGTCGAAGGTCTGCATCCCGTACTGGGAGGTGCCCGAGCCGATGGCGCCCGTAATCAGGTGAGTCTTTTCCTTGTCGATGATGCAGTCACGAATGAAGGGCGTCGTGAGCATGACCTCGACGGCAGGGACGCGGCCTTCTCCGTCTTTCCGCGGTATGAGCCGCTGCGAGATCACCGCCCGGAGGACGCTCGCCATCTGCAACCGAACCTGTTTTTGCTGGTGGGGTGGAAAGACGGCGATGATCCGGTTGATCGTTTCGGTCGCGTCGACCGTGTGCAGGGTCGAGAAGACGAGATGACCGGTTTCAGCGGCCAGTAACCCGGTCTCGATCGTCTCGAAGTCCCGCATTTCGCCGACCAGGATGACGTCGGGATCCTGCCGAAGCGCGCTACGGAGCGCCTGAGCGAACGAGCGGGTATCGACCGCGACTTCCCGTTGACTGACGATGGATCGAATGTCGCGATGCAGAAACTCTATTGGATCTTCGACAGTGACGACATGAGTCGTGCGGGTCTTGTTCACGTAGTCGATCATGGCGGCGAGCGTCGTGCTCTTGCCGCTGCCCGTGGTTCCAGTGACGAGCACGAGGCCGCGTTCTTCTGTGGCGATTTCCTTGAGCACCCGGGGAAGATCCAGTTCCTCGATCGTGCGCACTTGCATCGGAATCACACGGAAGACTAGACCGACGGTTCCGCGCTGCTGAAAGACGTTGACCCGGAAACGTCCGAGGCCTGGAACGCTGTAGGCAACGTCGAGCTCCTGGGCCTCCTTGAATTTCTGTCGCTGAGTCGGCGATAGCACGGCTGCAGTGATCGCGACCACCTCTTCGAGATCGAGCTTCTTCTCGTCCTGGGCCGCAGTGAGGTTGCCGCCGATGCGCAGCATGGGATAGCTGCCGACCTTCACGTGCACGTCCGACGCGCCGTGATCGACAGCAATTCTCAGAAGATCATTGATGTGCATGCTTCAGGGCACTAGAGGCCAGAGGTTTGGGGACTAGGGATTACAGATGGAGGGCTCTTTCTAGTCCCCCCATAACCCCCAGCCTCTAGTGCCCTGTTATCGGCCTCGGACGGCTGCGGCCTTTAGAGGTTGCCGCAGGGCGGAGTCTTCCGGGTAGACGTAGGTCAACCAGCCGTGGGTGTCTGGCACGGTCCCGTTGATGACGTCGAAGAACGATCGCTGCAGCGCCTTGGTCACCGGGCCGGGCCGGCCACTGCCGACCTGGAGCTTGTCGACTGAGCGAATGGGAGTGACTTCGGCAGCCGTACCGACGAAGAAGAGTTCGTCGGCCATGTAGAGCATTTCACGCGGGAACATGGATTCAGTGACGGTATATCCGAGCTCCTGGGCGAGTGTGATGATCGAGTCGCGCGTAATGCCACCGAGCACCGACGAGGCCAGAGGAGGCGTAATGATGTGGCCGTCGCGAACCATGAAGATGTTCTGGCCGCTGCCTTCACTGACGTTTCCGTAAACATCCAGCGCGATGCCTTCCGTGTACCCATCGAGAACGGCTTCCATCTTGATCAGCGCCGAGTTGGCGTAGTTGGCCGACGATTTCGCGAGGGCGGGCAATGTGTTGGGCGCCATGCGCGACCATGTGCTCACCTTCACGTCTACGCCCTGCTCGAGAGCCTCGGCCCCCAGATACGCACCCCATTCCCAGACCATGATGACGGCATCGACGGGGTTGGCCAACGGGTTGACCCCGAGCGTTTCATAACCTCGATAGACGAGCGGCCGGATGTAGCAGGCCTTCATCTGGTTCGCGCGAATCGTATCGAGCACGGCATTGCACCAGCCGGCCAAATCCAGGGGATACTCCATTCGATAGATCTTCGAGGAGTGCTGCAAGCGCCGCATGTGGGCGTCGAGCCGGAAGCACGCCGATCCTTTGGGCGTTTCGTAGCATCGCGCCCCTTCGAACACCCCGCTCCCGTAGTGGATGACGTGCGACCCGATATGAATGGTCGCATCCTTCCAATCCACGAACTTGCCGTTCATCCAGATCTTGCCGGTACCCGAAAAAGCCATAAGGGCTCCTCACCCAGATTTTAGCATCTGACTCTTGCGCCGATGGTCAGTCGCGTCATCCTGTGAAGAAGCTACCAGATGGCGTGCGGCGTATTCGGCCAATTCAGGAATGGACCGTGAACTACTGAGCTTCCCCGCAGAACGGACAGCGATCGGAACGTGCGTGGAGCGGTTTCCGGCAGTGCCAGCAGAAGCGCGGCTGAGGGGTTTCTCGGGCTCTCAATCGGGTTTGAATCTCCTGAACCTCGCCGTGTTCCGATTCGACGGCAGAAGGTGTCCGGCGCGCGCCGCGCTTGCGCACGGCCAGCACATCATCGAGGACGTCGCTGGCGCGCTGGTAGCGACCGGGGATGTCCGGCGCCATCGCCTTCATGACGATGTCGTTCAACGCCTTCGAGATCTTCGGATTCTTGAGCCGCGGCGTCGTCACGAGGTCGCCCCGGAACAGGCGATCGATGTCGGCTGGCGACGGAGTGTCGTAGGGCATCACGCCCGTGAACATCTGATACATCGTGACGCCCAACGAGTAGATGTCCGAAGCGAAGACCGCCTTGCCCTGAAACTGTTCTGGCGCCATGTAGGGAGGGCTGCCGATGACCGTGGTGCCGTGCGCGGCGATTTCCAGAAATCGGGACGTGCCGAAGTCCGCCACCTTCGCCAGGCCGCCGTCGGTGACCAGCACATTCGATGGCCGCAGGTCGCGATGCAGCACGCCCTGACGATGAGCGTGGTCGATTGCATTGCAGATTTGACAGGTGTAGTCGAGGGCCAGGCCGACATCGAGCGCGCCGTTGCGTAGGAGGATCGCTTCGAGCGTTTCGCCCGGTACAAACTCCATCACGATGAAAAAGATGTTGCTCTGCTTCTCGGCGGTCAGGATCGCGACAATGTTCGGATGATTCAGCGTGGCGAGGAGGCGAGGCTCTCTCAGAAGCTCTCCGAAGTCGACACTCTGCTTGTGGGGAACCTTGAGGGCGACTTTCTTGTCGATCCAGGTGTCTTCTGCGAGGTAGACCGTGCCGAAGCCGCCGCTGCCGATCGTTGCCAGCACTTTGTACTTCCCGACGATCTGACCGCGGAAGAACATCGACGGAGTATACCAGCACGAATATTTCATACGGCAGGTGCTGGGTGCAGCGTGTCTATAATCCGTGCGTGTCCGTGCACCGCTTCTTCGCGCCGTCCCTCGATCTGGGTGACGAAACGGTGGTCCTGCCGCGCGAGGAGAGCGAGCATCTCACACGCGTGTTGCGGCTTACCACGGGCGATACGGTTGCTGTCTTCGACGGCCGTGGACACGAGTTCCTCGGGCGCATCGTCGGAGCCGAAGGCCGCAAGGTTCGCGTGCAACTGACGTCACGCATCGAACCCGCCGCGGAACCGAGCGTCTCGCTGACGCTGGCTCAGGCGGTGCTCAAGGGCGAGAGGATGGACGATGTCGTGCGCGACGCGGTGATGCTTGGCGCGGCGGCCATCCATCCGATCGTGACACGTCGAGTCGACACGACAGTTGCGGCCCTGATGAAGGGTGCACGGTTGGAACGGTGGCGCCGCGTGGCGCTGGCGTCGAGCAAGCAATCGAGACGGGCGATTCTTCCCGAAGTGCGCACGCCGCTCCGGTTCGAAGACTTTCTCAACGAACCGCCGGCGGCACTGCGACTGATGCTGGTCGAGCCGAGCACTTCGGCAACGGCCGAATCGATCGGGGCCCTACGCGATGAAACCGTTCCCCACGACGTGACGGTGCTTGTGGGCCCGGAAGGTGGGTGGACGGATGAGGAATGGACGGCGGCACGCGACCGCGGTGTCCGGCTGGTCACCTTGGGTCAGCGGACGCTGCGCGCCGACGCGGTTCCCGTCGCGGCGATCAGTGTTTTGCAGTTCCTCTGGAACGACCTCTGATCGAGGCTGGTCGGGACCGCCGCAATGCGGACCAAGCGCAGTCGATGAAGCGTCGTGACTGCGTATAATCCTCCGCAAGCACGGACATGTCGCTAACGTCCGGCCATCGTCTCGGCATCTACGAGGTCCAAGGCTTGCTCGGCGCAGGCGGCATGGGCGAGGTCTACCGTGCCCGCGACATGAGGCTGAATCGCGAGGTCGCCCTCAAGGTGCTTCCCGAGGCGGTCGCGTTCGACGCCGAGCGCCTCGCGAGGTTTAAGCGCGAGGCGCAGGTGCTCGCCTCGCTCAATCATCCGAACATCGCGGCGATCTACGGCCTCGAAGAAACAGACGCGTGCCAGGCGCTCGTGCTGGAGCTGGTCGAGGGACCGACGCTGGCCGAGCGTCTCTCGCGCGGGCCGCTCCCGATCGACGATGCTGGACGGATCGCGAGGCAGATCGCGGACGCGCTCGAAGCCGCGCACGAGCAGGGCATTGTCCACCGCGATCTCAAGCCGGCCAACGTCAAGGTGAGGGACGACGGTACGGTGAAGGTGCTGGACTTCGGGCTGGCGAAAGCGCTCGAGCCCCCAGCCGGGTCGGCGGTCAACGCGAGCCTCACGCCGACGATCACCAGTCCGGCGATGACGGGCGTCAATGTCATCCTGGGCACGGCCGCGTACATGAGCCCCGAGCAAGCGGCAGGAAAGGTCGCCGATCGCCGCGCCGACATCTGGTCGTTCGGTGCCGTGCTGTACGAAATGCTGACCGGTTCCCAGGCGTTCGCTGGAGAATCCGTTTCAGAGACGCTGGCTTCGGTCCTCAAGCTCGAGCCCGACTGGGCGGCGCTGCCGCACGGAACGCCCCGCACGATCGTCGAGCTGTTGCGGCGCTGTCTGACCAAGGATCGGGCGCGGCGGCTGCAGGCCATCGGCGAAGCGCGGATCGCGCTGGAGAGTGGTCCGAAGGATGAACCTGCCGCAAGCGCCGTGATCGGCGGAGTCGCGTCGAAGCTCGGGTGGGCAGCAGCCGCCATGCTGGCGATAGCTTTTTCGACTCTCGCGTTCGTCCACTTCCGCGCACAGCCCCCGCCGGAGCGCACGCTGCGCTACGCGCTCGCGCTCCCGGACAACGGGACAGTCCACAGCTTCGCGATCTCGCCCGACGGCCGCTCTGTTGCCATTGCGGTCATTTCGAACGGAATACAGCAGCTCTGGCTGCGGCCGCTCGACGCGCTGCAGGCCCGGCTCTTGCCGACCACCGAAGACGCCGCGTACCCGTTCTGGTCGCCCGACAGCCGCTACATCGGCTTCTTCGCCGAGGGGAAGCTCAAGAAGATCGCGGCCGGCGGCGGTCCGGCGCAGTCGATTTGCGACGTGAGGTTTGGCGCGCGCGGCGCATCGTGGAGCCGGGAGGACGTGATCCTCTTTTCGCAGACGGGCGGCGGCCAAGGGATGCAGCGCGTTTCGGCCGCGGCCGGCGTTCCAACCGAGGTGGCCGCAACGAAGGGGGCCTACCGGTACCCGGTGTTTCTCCCGGACGGCCGCCGTTTTCTGTACACGAGTATTGAGCCGACACAAGCGGGCGGGGGGCTCTACGTTCGTTCGCTGGACGGCGCCGAGAACTGGCGGCTGATTGCCGATTCGTCCGCCGCCGTGTTCGCGCCTGCGTTTCCCGGTGCCCGCGCAGGGCACGTGTTGTTCGTCCGCGAGAACAACCTGATGGCGATGCCTTTCGACGCGGACACCGCGAAGGCTTCGGGTGAGGCGTTCCCGGTGGCGGAAGGTGTGTCCACTTCACTTGCGAGCGCCGGCTACGCGCCCGTCACCGTCTCTGAAACCGGTGTGCTGCTGTACTCGACCGGCCAGACCGGAGGCGGCACCAACCGGATCGCCCAGTACGATCGTAGCGGGAAGTCCCTTGGGCTCGTCAGCGAGCCCGGTGCCATATTCATGCCGGCCTTTTCACCTGACGAGAAGGTGATTGCCTATTCGCGCGGGACGGGCGGCAATTTCGACATCTGGTTTCGAGATCTCGCCCGAGGCACGGACACACGCTTCACGGGGGCGGACTGAACCTCGCCACATCCTGGTCGCCAGCAGGCGACCGAATAGTGTTCACCGCTAACCCTGGCGGGGGCGCGTTTTGGCGCGTTGAACCTGAGGGCAGTCAGCGGATCTGGTCCGGCGGACGTTCTGATTTCCGCCAGTAACGTCCGCTCCGATCAATGGTCCCGCGATGGCCGCTTCATCGTCTTTACCCGAGTGGATCCCAAGACCCGCGAGGACCTGTGGGTCGTTCCCATGGACCAGCTCCCTCCATCCGATCGGAAGCCAAAACCTTTCCTGCAGACCGAGTTCAGCGAATCTCAAGGGCAGCTCTCTCCCGACAGCGGGTGGATGGCATACACCTCCGACGAGTCCGGGCAGTGGAACGTGTACGTGCGCGCATTTCCATCGGGCGACGGCAAGAGGAGGGTGTCAATGGCGGGCGGCGCGCAGCCACGCTGGCGGGGGGATGGCAAGGAGCTGTTCTACATCTCCTCTGACGGGCAGATGACGGCCGTCATCATGAAAGCCACCGCTGGGGCTGTCTCTGAACCGGGCGTTCCCACCGCGCTGTTCGCCGCACGTCTGATCCGGGCCGGGAGTGCGGGCCAGGCCGGGAGCGCGGGCAACCTCGTGTTCCAATACGACGTCACCGCGGACGGGCAGCGATTTGTCCTCGTCGAAAGTAGCGGCTCCGCCACGTCTCCGCAGACGCTCACCGCCGTCGTGAACTGGAGCGCCGAGCTCAAGAAGTGATTTCGTGCCCGCGGATTATCGCGTCGAAATGCGGAAGTCGTGCGTCTTGACGTCGCCGTCGCCCAGCGAGACACGGGCGGCTCCGTTTCGTTGCTGCTCGAGGTAGGCAGGCTCGAACCATTCACCCTGTTCGGCCGGATCGACAGTGGCCAAGTAATAGGTTCCAGGCGGTAAGCCGCGGATTTGGAACCTGCCATTCTGGTCGGGACGGCCAGTCGCGATCTGGCGGGCGAGCGGCCGCCACAAGTCGGAATCGGTGGGAAACGCCAACACAGTGTAGTCGGTGATGGGCATCGACTGTTCGTTCGTGATCGTCCCGTTGATTTCGGTCTGCCGGCTGGTCAATACAATCGTCACGTTGCTCAGCTGTTGATTGCTGCGGATCTCGACCGGCTGGTCGACCACTTCATGGCTGTCGACAACCACCGATTTGAGCGACCAGCCGCGAAGCCCAGCCGAACGAATCCAATGCGCCCCGGCCGGCACGCCCTCCAGGGTGAAACGACCGTCCTTCTCGACGCGAGCGTTAGGGTTCGGACCGATCGTGGCATTCTCGGCCGACGGCGCGGTAATTCGGACTTGCGTCAGATCCGGAAGGTTGGCTCCGTCGACTGTGACCGTTCCACTGATTGTGGCGCCCGGGTAGAGGACAACTGAGACGCCACTGACGTCGCCGTTGGTGACCGTCAGCGGCTGCACCGCGTACTGTGGAACTTCGGTGTCGTTGCCGCGAGCCCGCAACGTGTAGGTGCCGGGTGGGACGTTGGCGATCGTGAACTTGCCGTCCCACGAAATGCGCCCGCCGAAATCGGCACCTGCCGGGCCCCGCCCACGGCCGGCTAGGCCCTCAGGAGTCAAGTTCACCACGCCGTTCGTGCTCGGCGAGCCGTCGGGGTTCGTGACCATTCCCGTGATGCGGGCCGTCCGAACGAGAAGCATGTTGAAGTTGACGTCGACCGACTGTTGACTGACGCTTACCGAGACGGCGCGTGCTTCGTTGATCGATCCAACGCCTGGATAGTAGGTCGGCGCGTACGCTCTTTGCGTTTCATCCTCCGGTAACTCGAAGAACGAACCGCGCCCGCCAGGGCCGCCTCGTCCCGGGCCGAAGCCGCCGCGGCCACCAGGTCCAGGTCCGACGTTGAAGTTCCGGGCCACTGCGCTCACGTAATAGTCCCCGGGATTCAACCCCCACACTCGATAAGCGCCCTGATCGTCGCTCTGGGCCGTGCCGGCGGGCGCCAGCTGACGTTCACCCTGCGTGTACTGGTAGCGCAGAACGCGGATCGTCGCACCGGGCATCGGCTCGCCCGTCTCGTCGAACACGTGACCGGCAATGACGCTGCCGCGAGGCAGGCGGAAATCGATTCCGCTCATTTCCTGACCGTCGGCGAGCTGGAGCGGTGTTCCTGCCTGGAGCGGACGCCGTTGACCGTAGGACAAAGTGACAAACCCGGTCTTCGAGACGGCCAGCGTGTAACGACCCGGCGGCAGTTCGGTGATCTCGAAAACACCCGAGTCGTCGGTCAGCGTGCCTCGCCCTTCCGGCAGTTCCGGCGCGGTCGCTGAAACACGGGCGCGCCTGACCGGGCGGCCGGTGTCGGCGGCAACGACCCGCCCCGAGATCTTTCCTTTGGGGACTTCGAGCGCCGCGTCTCGTTGGGCAGGCGTGTCTCGCGAGGATTGCTGCGGCTGGCTCGGACGGGGGCCCTGCGCTGAGATGACCGCAAGAGCGCCGGCAAGAAGGACCGCCAGCGGAGCGATAAGCCAACGACCGCGCATACTCATTAGACCGAACGTGACACCGCGGAGTTTACTGCCATCAATTGTCACTTTGCACCGGGACCCGCAGCGTCGGCCTTCATCATCACCAGGCACCGCCATTCGTCTTCCTGGCGGCGCTGCGTCACCGCGACGTCGGTAAACGCGCGGTCCACCATCTCCTCTTCATCGGCCAGAATGCCGCTGACAATGAGCAATCCGCCCGGAGAAAGCGCGCCGACGAGCGCGCCTGCCGTTCGAGCGAGGAGAGTCCCAGTCAAGTTGGCGACGATGAGATCGGCGGTCGGAAGAACGATGGTCAGCAGGTCCGCCACTTGGAAGGCGACGTTTCCCGCTCCGGGGTTCAGCACCAGGTTCTCGTTCGCAGCCTGAATGGCGTCGGCGTCGTTGTCGAGACCGAGTACTCGCGCGGCGCCCAGGCGCGCCGCGGCAATCGCCAGGATCCCGGACCCTGTCCCCACATCAAGCAGGAAAGCTCCGTGCAAATCTGCTGACTGAAGGGCGAGCAGGCACAGACGTGTCGTGGCGTGGTGGCCGGTGCCAAAACCCATCGACGGCTGGATAACTACGTGAACCTGGGGGAGAGCCCCGTCGGAAGGCAAACTGGGCACGGGTGGCCGCAGACTTGCGGCTGGGAGCACGAGCACACGGCCGATCGCGATCGGCGAGAGATGCTCCTGCGAGCGGCGAGCCCAGTCCTCATCATCGACTTCAAGGGGAACGACGGAGTAGCGATGTGACAGAGAACCCGCCGCGGCATCACGAGCGACGGGCGTTGCAAAAAACAGCCGAAGCGCTTCTCCTCTCGTTTCAGCCGCAGTCGGCGAGAATTCATCGGCGGCAGCGAGAGCGAGCTCGCCACCGCCGAGCACGTCCAGCGCCGGCCACTTACCCAAACATGTCCTTGACGCGATCGAACAGATTGCGCTCGTCCTGCGACTCGTCGCGAGTGCGGGGCTCGAATCGCTCCTCGGGCAGCGCTTTCGCGAGCTGTTCGATGAGGTGCCGTTGTTCCTTGGTTAGTTTCTTCGGCGTGTTGACCTGAACGGTGGCAAACAGATCGCCTTTCCCCTGGCCATTGACGTCCGGCATGCCCTTTCCACGCACCCTCAGCGTCGTTCCGGTTTGCGTGCCCTCGTGGATCCGCAGCTGCTCCGTCCCGTCCAGGGTTGGCACCTGGATTTGGCCGCCGAGGGCCAACGTCGTGAAATTCACGGGAATCTCACAGAACAGATTCAAGCCGTCGCGCCGGAAGAATTCATGCTCCTGGACATGCACCACGACGTAAAGGTGGCCGGCCGGCCCCCCGCCGCTCCCGCCTTCACCTTCTCCCTGAAGCCGCAGCTGCTGCCCGGTCGCGATTCCGGCGGGAATCTTGACGGTGATCTTTCGCTCCCGACTGACGCGGCCGTTCCCGCGGCAGGTGTGGCAGGGTTTCGTGACGACTCGGCCGTTCCCGCGGCATTGTGGACACGTTCGAGCAACGGTGAAGAATCCCTGCTGGTAGCGCATCTGCCCCTGGCCGTGACACTGCGGGCACACGGTCGGAGTCGAACCGGGCGCAGCGCCCGACCCATTGCAGCTTTCGCAGGTTTCTTGGCGTGGAATCTGAATCGACGTCTCGGCGCCGCGTGCCGATTCTTCGAACGTGATCTCGAGGTCGTACCGCAGGTCTGAACCGCGCTGAGCGCCGCCCCGGCGCCGGCCGCCTCCGAGGATATCGCCAAAGCCGAAAATGTCGCCCAGCCCGCCGAAGATGTCGCCGAAGTCCGCGAAGATCGACGGATCGAATCCAGCACCGGCGCCAGCCGTGGAGCTCACGCCGGCGTGGCCGAACCGATCGTACAGGCTGCGCTTTTCCATGTCGGCGAGGATGGCGTACGCTTCGGCGGCTTCCTTGAACTTTTCCTCGGCGGCCTTGTCACCTGGATTCCGATCCGGGTGATATTTCATCGCCAGCTTGCGGTAGGCGCTCTTGATGTCGGCATCTCCGGCGGTGCGCGACACGCCGAGGACTTCGTAGTAGTCGCGTTTGCTCACGATTTCGCCACCCTCACCATCGCCGGCCGTAAGAGCCGATCGCCCATCATATAGCCGCGCCGGAGCTCGCCGATCACTTCGCCTTCCCGGTGCTCCGCGCTGACCTCGTGGGCGACGGCTTGATGAAGGTTGGGATCGAAATCGGCGCCGACTGAATCGATCGGTTTCACGTTGTACTTGCGCAGCAGATCCTGCAGCTTGGTGTGAATCAGCTCGACGCCCTTCCGATACGATGGCACGTCAGCGGCATCCACGGTCAGCGCACGATCGAAATCGTCGACCACGAGCAGCAGCTCGAGCAACAGGTCGACCACTTTTTGATCCGCTTGCTCGCGGCGTTCGCGCTCGATGCGCTTTCTGTAGTTGTCGAACTCGGCCGACTTGCGCATCCAGCGGTCCTGATAGTCGTCGCGCTCGCGCTGCAGGTCGGCCACCTGATCGGTCGAAACGAGTGCCTCGGGCGACTCGGGCGTATCCGTCAACGGTTCTTCAGCCATATTCCCAGTCCTCGGTGTATGACGAGCCTTCGGATTCACAACCAGCCGGCGGGCCCGACGTGACGCGAGCCTCGGATTGCGAGGCCTCATGCATGTGTTAGTTCGGATCGCGGAGAACGCGTGCGACCGCCTGCGCGGTGCCGTCGACAACGGCGATGGCGCGCGAGTAGCGCATGCGTGTGGGCCCGATCACGCCGATCGTGCCGGTGCCCGCCGCGTCCTGATATGTCGAGGCAATGACGCTGAACGATCGCAGATCCGGATCCAGGTGCTCGGCTCCAATCACCACGACGAGACCCGGCCCTTCGAAGTATTCGTTCAGGAGCCGAACGAGACGTTGTTTCTCCTCGACCATCTGCAGCAGCACCTGCAGGGTGCCGAGCGTGACGCCTTGCGCGTCGCCGAGGAGCGATGCCGTACCGTCCACATACAGCATGCGCTCGTCCGACAGGTTCGAGAAGGTGGAAGTCGCCAGCCGCATCGCCCGCGCGAACAAGGCGTCGCAGAGCAGACGTTCTTCGTCGAGTTGTTCGAGGACTGCCTGATGCGCCCGCGACAGTGGCATGCCGGCGAATTCGGCGTTCAGGTAATTGGCCGCCTGGTGCAGGTCGTCAGCGCTGAGCTGCTCGTCGACCTGAATGACTTTCTGCAAAACCTGGCCGCCACGAGCCACGATCACGACCAGGACGCGGGCGGCACTGAGGGGAATGAAATCGACCCTGTCGAAGACCGCCGAACCCTGCTCGGGCCTGAGCGCAAACCCGACCACTCCCGACGCCTGTGAGACCATGTGGGACGCACGGGAGAGGACGAAGTCGGGCAGCGCGCCCGAGCCGTCACGCCTGAGCCGGGCCTCGACGGCGGTCGCCGTCCGACTCGAGCGTTTCCCCTCCAGGAGCAGATCGACGTAGAAGCGATAGCCCCGATCGGTCGGGATGCGGCCTGCAGAGGTGTGAGGCTGTTGGACGTAACCCTCGTCTTCGAGCCGGGCCAGGATGTTCCTGACGGTCGCGGACGATACACCCAACCCCGCCGCGCTGACCAGCAGCGACGACGCCACGGGCTCGCCCGTCGCAATGAACTCGCGAATCAAGGCCGCGAGCACACGCTTGGACCGATCCTGGGTAGTCTGGGTCATCCTGATGCCTTAGCACTCATGGCCGATGACTGCTAAGTCATTATACAACAACCCTCTAGGCCAGAACGCCCGCACTCACCGCAAGTTCCCACGCGGCGGTTCTCGCTTCTGCCACGACCTGCGATGGGGCGACCCGAACCGGGACGAACTCGTCGACCAGCACCTCGCCATCGACGACTGTCGTACGGACATCGCCGCCCCGGGCGCCGTACACAATGGCCGAGTAAGGGTCGGGACCGGGGGCCATGTGTGGACGGTCCCGGTCGATGACGATCAGGTCCGCGCACTTGCCGGGCTCGAGGGATCCGACCTCGTCGTCCAGCCCCAGCGTGTGTGCCCCCCCGCGAGTGGCCATCCACAGGACGTCGCTGGCAACCAGGACGCCCGGATGGCGCCGTGCAGCCTGAAGCACGGCGGCCAATCGCATCTCCTCGAACATGTCGAGGCGGTTGTTGCACGCGGCACCGTCCGATCCCAGAGAGACCGTGATGCCGCGAGCCCGCATTTCAGCCACTGGCGCGATGCCGGAGCCCAGCTTGAGATTCGAGCCAGGGCAGTGAAGCACCTTGACGTCGTGTCCCGCGAGCAGCTCCTGTTCATGCTCGTCGACCCAGACGCAATGCGCGGCACAGAGACGAGGCGAAGTGAGGCAGACCGAGGCAAGGTAGTCGATGTTGGCGAGACCGCCGCAGGTTTCACGCACCAGGGCAATTTCGTCGCGCGACTCCGACGCGTGCGTATGAACGAGCGCACCGCTCTCGGCCGACAGACTCGCCACGGCCTCGAGCAACTCCCGCGAACAGGATGCGGCGAATCGCGGCGCGAACGCTGCGCGAAGCCGGTCGTTGGCCGCACCGTTCCACCGCTTCTGGATCGACAGGCTCTCGTCGAGCGACGCGTATGTCGTTTCCTGCAGGCGTGCAGGCGCGTCGACGTGACGGTCCATCATGCACTTGCCGATCGTGGCACGCATGCCGCTTTCGCTAACCGCCTCGAACACCACATCGGTGTCGTGCACCGTCTCCATCGTCAGCACCGTCGTGGTGCCGCCCAGCAGCAGCTCGGTGGTGGCGAGCCGGGTCGCTGCCCGAAGCGTCTTCGGCGAATGGGCAGCCTCCATGGGCCACACTCGGCGCCGCAGCCAGTCCATCAGACCGAGATCGTCAGCGTACCCGCGGAAGAGGGTCTGACAAAGGTGGACGTGGGTTTGGATCAGGCCAGGAAGGACGTAGCCTCCGCGCGCCTGAATGACTCGATCGTGCGGTTCTTTGATGGTGGAAGCGACTGCCGCAATACGGCCGTTACGGATCGAGACGTCACCATCGATGACGTCGAGACCGTCGTTCATGGTTACCACGACGCCGCCACGTATGAGAAGAGACATCGGAAATGTTCAGACTTGAGCCTTGAGATTTGAAGGAAGCCAACGCATCGAGAGTTCCGCGGCGTCACGGCTGGCGATCTTGCCGTGTTTGACCGCTATCAGCTCGGCGAGAATGCTGACGGCAATCTCCTGAGGGGTCACTGCGCCTATGTCCAAGCCGATCGGCGCGTGCACTCGCTGCAGGTGTTCCGGTCCCATCCCGTCGGCGCGCAACGCGTCGTAGATGCGTGCGACCTTGGCGCGGCTGCCGATGAGGCCGAGATATCGAAGATCCCGCGGTGCGAGCGCTCGCAATGCTTCGAGGTCGTTGGTGTGACCTCGAGTGACGACGACGACGTACGAATGCGGGGGGAGGGCGGTCCGCCCGAGCCATGACGGAATGTCCTCAGCGACCACCTCGGCTGCTGTCGGAAATCGCTCGCGGTTCGCAAACTTCTCGCGATCGTCCACCACGTGAACTTGGAAACCGACTTCTTGAGCGAGGTGGGCCAGATGCGTTCCGACGTGGCCTGCTCCGATAACGTAGAGCTCGGGTGACGGCTCGATCGGCTCGATGTATACGTCCATCTGCCCGCCGCAGATCAGGCCGGTCTCTTGTGCGAAGTCGTCGGACAATTCGTAGTGCACGAGCTGAGGTTTTCGGGCGGTAATGGCCTCACGTGCCTTCCAGAACGCATCGTTTTCGTAGCACCCTCCGCCAATCGTTCCCACCGTGCGGCCATCGGCGAACACGAGCATTTTCGCGCCGACACGTTGGGGCGTCGACCCCGTCGTGGCGACGATCGTGACCAGCGCAGCAGACTCCCCGCGATCGAGGGCGTCGGCGACAGCCGCGAACACTTCTTTGTTCATGCTCTGACGATTATAGAGGGCGGGAAGGGCAGGAAGGGCAGGAAGGGCGGGATGGGCTGGACGGGCGGGATGGGCTGGACGGGCAGGACGGGCTGGACGGGCGGGACGGGCTGGACGGGCCGAGGCATGTGAATCCAAGGCGAGGTGTCAGCCGTTCGCGACGGCGCTTCGGCGAGCCTCGCCGAGGCCATTGACCGAGCGACAGCTGGCTCCGCGCCTAATGGCGGGCTGGAGCCTTCCGGCCTTTCCCGCCTTTCCTGCCTTTCCCGCCTTTCCTGCCCCTCCCGCCTTTCCTGCCCCTCCCGCCTTTCCTGCCCCTGCCTTCCCGCCTCTCCTGCCTTTCCTGCCCCTCCTGCCCCTCCTGCCTAGTGATGCAAGTCGCACATTTGAGTCGGCTGCGTGCCCGCAAGGAATGCTTCGTGGTAGACGCGGGGGCAAGCCGGCGTCGCCAACTTACCGGTATCACGATCGATGTCGGCAAACGTGACATCGTCTGGCGGCTCGAATGAGATGCTGCCGTGCCCGGTGAGGGCACGCATCATGAATTGTGTCCAGATGGGTAAGGCTGCCTGAGCTCCACTGAGACCAAGAGGCTGGTTATCGTCGAAGCCGACCCAGACCACGGTCAGCAACTCCGGCGTGAAGCCGACGAACCAGGCGTCGCGAAGGTCGTTGGTCGTACCGGTCTTCCCTGCGGCATTCAACGCAAAACCGGCCGACCGGGCACCGGCGGCCGTCCCCTCGTTGAGCACGCTGCGCATCATGTCGGTGACGAGAAACGTCGTGTCGGCGCGCGCGACTCGCCTGGGATCGGTCGACGCCTTCTTGAGGACCGGCTTCCCTCCGCTGGTGATGCCTAGAATGTGCTTGAGCGGCCGGATCATCCCCTGATTCGGGAAGAGGGTATAGGCGCTCGCGATTTCGTAGGGTGTCGCTTCGAATACGCCCAGCGCAATCGATGGAAACGGCTTGGGTGGATTTCCGACTCCAAGCTTCCTCCAGAATGCGGCAACGCGATCGTAGCCTGCCTGCTGCGCGACGTGAATCGTCGCCAGGTTCCGTGAGTTTGCGAGCGCGCGTCGAAGCGTGATCGGGCCGTCGTATTTCTGCTCGTAGTTCTCCGGGGTCCAGACCTGATCGTCGAACTCGAAGGTTTGCGGCTCGTCGCTCACAATCGAAGCGGGCGTCAAATCGGTGCGGCCGTCCGCCACCGCCTGTTCGAACGCCGCAAGATACACAAAAGGCTTGAAAACCGATCCGGGCTGTCGTCGCGATGCGATGACACGGTTGTACTGCGACAAGTTGTAGGAACGGCCGCCCACGAAGGCGAGAATTTCGCCTGTTTTGGGATCCACGGCAACGAGCGCCGCCTCGGCACGCCCGCGCCTTTTACGTCGAGCGAGGAGCTCGTCGACACGGGTCAGGCCCGTGCGCAACGCGTCCTGGGCCAGGCGCTGCAGATGCAGGTCGAGCGTCGTATGGACGTCGACCGCCTCGATTGTCGTGGTCGTGAGACCTGGATACTGGCTGGTCAAGGTCTGTCCGACGTAGTCGACGAAGTGAGGCGCTTCAGAGTCCACGCCCGTCGCGACCACCTGGAGCGGCTCGTGCGAAGCTCGCTCGGCTGCGTCGGTCGAGAGAAATCCCTCGTCCGACATCGCCTTCAGCACGACGTTGCGGCGCTCGACGGAGCGATCCGGATGGGTAAACGGCGAAAGAATGGCAGGCGATTGAATCACTCCGGCGATGGTGGCTGCTTCGAAGGCGGTAACGTTGGAAACGTCCTTGCCAAAAAACAGCCGCGATCCTTCGGCTACGCCGTGAATGGCGAACGATCCGCGCTGGCCGAGGTACACCTCGTTCAGATACAGCCCGAGGATCTCGTCTTTCGAGGCGCGGCGCTCGAGCACGATCGACATGAACTGCTCGAGCAGCTTGCGCCGAATCGACCGACGGCCGGTCGCCTGTTCGACGGCCATCTGATCGGTCAGGAAGAAATTGCGCGCCAACTGCTGCGTGATGGTGCTCGCCCCACTCAGGTAACCCTTGTTCCCGAAGGCGTTTCTGATGACGGCACTCACCATTCCGATCGGGTCGACTCCGGGATGTTCGTAAAACCGACGGTCCTCGATGGCCAGGACAGCCTGCACCATCAACGGTTGAATCGCCGTGAGCGCGACCTGGCGACGCTTCTCCCGTTCGCCGTTGATGAGAGCCGTCAGCACGGGTTCGTCGAGAACGACCTTGTCCGTCGCTTTCGTTCCCAGCTCCAATCGCTCGATCCGGTCCGGCACTCGAACGGGTCGAGGCGGGCGATTCGGGGCGGCTTTGGGGGGAGGTGGGATTTTGGGAAAGACGATGCGAATCGACTGTCCCTTCAGTTCGGGAGTACGCGCAACGATCGTTGCGCTCCCGTCTCCGATCGTGAACTCACCTGGTTTTTCAGCGCGCGGTCGTTGCGCGTAGCCGATTTCATTCAACCGATCGACGAGCTGCGCTTCGGTCAGAGACTGTCCTCGCCGGAGCTCGAACGGGCGAGCGAACACGCGTGGCAACACTCGATCCCGCTCGCCGTGCAAGCGTGCGTCGATCATCCGGGCGAAGCTGACGTAGTAGTACACGGCAGCGACGCACACAATCAGGATCGGCACGCTGGCAAGCGCCGTGAGTACGCGCACCCAGCGGTGGCTCCAGATCCCCGTGATCCGGATGCGCAGCTGAACAGGTTTCTTTTTCAAGAGTGCGTGCAGAACTGCGAATCAACTCATCTGCAGTCTGCCGTTGGTATTGTCTCAGATTGCCACAACCCAGTGGTGGCCAATGTCGAGCGGAAGGCTCTCGCTCAATCGCTCGACGAACGCCGGACCGTACTGGTTGAGAAACGATGCGAAACCGATGGTTCGTTCCTGAGCGTGACCGTTGGGGAAGGCACGCGCACGTGCGTGCATGAATTGACGCCGAAGCGTCTCGTTGCGGCGCTTGGCAGCTTGGATGAGTTTGTTGTGAAGGGTTTCCAGATCCTTTTGCATGCGGCTCAGCGTCGATCTCGCGGTTCCCTCGAGCGTCGGGTCGAGACCGGGGACGACCCGAATAAGTGTGGCCATTTCTGTGTCGATGGCCTTTGCCGCGCTCGCGAACGAGTCTTCAATCGCCGGCGGAATCTGGGTTTGGAGTAATGCGTTCAGCGCGGCTTCGTCCTGGGGCTGCAGCGACTCGAGTGGAAGCTGGTACTTCGTGATGAAGCGTAGTGACGGTGCATCGAGGACTGTTGCACTCGCTCGTGGATACATCAGCGGCATCGGCACTCCGAAGTGGTTGTAGATACCGTGAAGCTGACCGAGGTAGGCAAGCTCGTTCGGTCCAGCGACGTAGCACGCCGTCGGAAAGAGCGTGTCCTGGACGATCGGTCGTAAAAGGACGCCGGGACTGAATGTGGCAGGTTGCTCGCTCAATTCCCGCAACAACACCGAGGCAGGGTAGGCGGCATCGCCGATCAAGAACTGGCCGTCCTGTTGACGAATCGCCCGCCGCCCCGTGTCGATGCGAAAGAGCGCGAGGCTGTCGTCTTGCGGTTGCACCTGCGCGTGATAACCGCGCGCCGTCAATTCCACTCCCGCGGCTGCGGCAAGTCGGGCGGTCTGGCCTGGTGCCGAGAGCTCGCGCGCAAAGACATCCGCAACGATGGGTTTGGAAGCCGGATCCGACGCGTCGTAGACGACGAGGCCGTGATCGCCGAGCGTCCGCTCGAGCCAACGGCCGAAGGCCTCCGACATGCCGACACCAGGAGCATATGCTTCGCGGAGCTGTTCGAGTAGAGCAGGACTGAATTCGGTGGCTGGAAGAATGCGTCCGAGATCGTCGATGACGTCACCAATCGACGTGTCCAACGTAATCCGCGCAACAGGGACCGATTCGGCGGCAGCACGTCCAGGCAGGGCGACCGATCGTGGCTCGAGTTGATCATCGAACACGGTACAGGATCTGACCTCGTCCCAATCGTGATCTTCGGCCTCAATCCAGAAGACAGCGATGGCCGGCACATTGTGATCGCGCGACACTTGCTCCGCCAGCTTGAGGGCGGTGAGCGATTTCAACAGCGTGAACAAAGGACCGCCGAAGAGTCCGGCCTGTTGTCCGGTGACGATCGCCACGGACCGCTTGTCGGCGAGCCGCTGCGCGGATTCGATTGCTGCCGGCGGCGCACCACGGCGTCGCTGCTGGGCGGTGACGATCGAGGCGATCTCTTCGCGACGGCGAGGATGCGCCTGGGTGCGTGAGAGGGCGCTCGCCCAGTCGGACCGATTTGCAGGGTTACCGCCGAAGAACGGTGCGACGGCGCCGAAGTTGTACGCATAGTCGGTCGCCAGACGGCGGATCCACGGGAATCGCCGCAGGTCGACCGGAATCCTGACGGATGATTCGGACAAGGAGGGACTCGGCGAGTTCGCTGACACCGAAGGGCTACTGTGTCAAACCACTCAGATGCCTGTCAATGGTGCTGAGTGCTCGGTGCTGCGTGTGTGGATGAATATTCATACCCGCGGATATTCGTGTTACGATCAGCTGCCTTCCAAGAGGAGCTGTTCCACTGCATACAGACGCTGCCGGCACCGCGCCACCAGACGCGTTTGGGCCTTTCCGAGTACTTCATCAAATCGGTGCTGGCACGCTGGGTCCCGTTTTTCGCGCGTACGACGCTCAGCAGGATCGTCTCGTTACCGTCAAACAGTTCAAGCTCGATCTGCTGCCCGAACGTCTCCATCAGCTGGTCGGCGAGTTCGAACGCCTGATTGCGGCCGAGCTCAGCCATCCGTTCATCGCGGCCCCGATCGCCACGGGCACCGACGGGATCACAGTGTATCTGGCCCGCGACTTCGTCGCGGCGGACTCGCTCGACGTCGCCGTACGTGATCGGCGCGTCGCGCTTCCCAACGAAATCATTCGTGTGGCCGAACATGTGGCGTGGGCTCTGGACAGCGCCGCCGCGGTAAATGTTCTTCACGGTGCCCTGCATCCGCGGGATGTCTTGATTTCGAGTGACGAGATTCGTTTGACGGATCTGGGGATTGCCCGCGCGCTCGAAACCGTCGACACGCCGCCGCCGCTGCGGCGTCCATATGCTGCGCCGGAGCGGATTGCCGGCTCGTGGGATCGACGCAGCGATACGTTCAGTCTCGCCGCGCTCGTTTACGAACTGGTGGCCGGGCGGCGTCTGTCGGCAATCGGCGAAGAAGCTGCACAATTGCTACCCCCAGTGGAGGACGCCGACGACGGTCTGTTGCGCGCCGTTTTCGCCCGGGCACTCGCAGAAAATCCTGCCAAACGGTTCGAGACTGCCGCGGCGTTCGCCGACGCGCTGAAAAACGCGTTGCCGGAAACCGATCGTGCGGAGGATCAGCAGAGTTGGGTCGTCGCGCGGGCATCTGGAGACGAGGAACCCCTGGAAGTGACGACCGAACGCAGCGGCCAGACGCTCAGCGACTTCCTGCCGACTGGTGAAC
This sequence comes from uncultured Acidobacteriota bacterium, assembly GCA_963773035.1. Taxonomy (GTDB): domain Bacteria; phylum Acidobacteriota; class Vicinamibacteria; order Vicinamibacterales; family CAVVIG01; genus CAVRXZ01. The sequence goes on from CAVYZX010000011.1 coordinate 36,206, forward strand.
CCAGTACGACTGGTGACCATTTGCGCTTGCCGCTCGATGAAGCACCTGAGGCGTTCGCCTTTACGGACGATGAAGTCGAGCGAGCTCAGAAGGAAGTGGAGTCGGCGAGGGCTCGGCAGGAATTGCGCATCGTCGCAGCGACCGATGCCGAGTTGGATCAATTGGATCTCTTGCCAACCGAGGCCGAGGAACATCCCGAGCCGGACGTGCCGCTGACGAAGCCGGCCGGCGACGTGGTGCGGCTGATGCCTCCCGTGGAAACGCCTTCCGAGAAGGCCGCGGTCGGCAAGCCCGCTGCGGAGCCGCCTCTTGCAGCGGCGTGGATGGAGCCGCCCGACGCTGCTGAGCCCGCGCGCCCTCCAAAATTCGAGCAAGCCGACTCTCCAAGGACCGAAGCGTTGGAAGAAGCAACCCCATGGTTGCAACGCTGGGGTGTCTGGCGCATCGCGGCACTCTTGATCTTGGGTGCGGGGCTGGGATTTGGCGCAGGTTATTTGACGAGGAGTCGCGAAGGTGACGTGCGGGCGACGCCGCCGGCAGATCAGCCAGCCGCCGCGACCGCGGCTACAAGCGGAAACGGCGCGACGACGCCTGCTGATACGGCGCAAGGGAATCGTGAAACGACAAAGTCGGGTCCCTCGGATCGCGCAGCGGCAAATAGCACTCCGGCCGCCGCTCAGCAATTGCTCGTACGGTCCACTCCGAGTGGCGCGCGGGTGTTTGTCGACGGTCGTGATGTTGGACGTACTCCAGCCAGTGTGAGCGACCTGGTGCGCGGCCAGCACCGCGTCCGGGTCGTGCAGGATGGGTTCGTCACCGAGGAACGGCGCGTCATTATTGCCAGCTCGGGTTCGCAGGCGTTGAATGTGACGCTCGAACGACCACGGACCGCGGTCGCCGCCAAGCCTGCGGCTCCGCCCGTATCCGCGACCACCGGCACTCTCACGACGCAGCTGAAGGTGGAATCAAGACCCACGAACGCGAAAGTATTCGTGGACGGCAGGCTCATTGGCACGACGCCGCTTGCCCTGGAACAGATCGAGGCTGGAGAGCACAACATTCGACTCGAGCTCGACGGTTATCACTCCTGGTCGACCGTCGTACAGATCGTCGAAGGCAAGGGAACACGCGTCGGTGCATCGCTCGAGATGAACGAGTAGAAGCAATCGTGGAAGCCATCCTGGCACTTGAAGACGGCACCTGGTATCGCGGCCTCGCCGCCGGCGCTGAGGGCGTTACCGGCGGGGAAGTCGTGTTCAACACGAGCATGACGGGATATCAGGAGGTGTTGACCGATCCTTCCTATGCCGGCCAGATCGTGACGATGACGTGCCCCGAGATTGGCAACTATGGCGTCTCACCCGAGGACGTCGAGTCGCGTGCACCGCAGGTTGCCGGGTTCATCGTTCGGCAGGAATCCTCTGTGGCCAGTAACTGGCGGGCTGAAGGAACTCTGCGGGATTATCTCGTGGCCAGCGGGATTGTTGCGATCGCCGACATCGACACCCGCGCGTTGACCCGCCGACTTCGCTCGGGTGGCGTCATGCGTGGGGTGATTGCGACTGGAGACGGCCTCGAGGCGTCGGCGCTGGTAGAACGGGCGAACTCGATCCCGAAGATGGAGGGCTCCGACCTCGTGAGCGGCGTGACGGCGGCCAGTGTGTTCGACTGGCCGCACGAAGAGCCAGGAGAGTTCGTCGTCGCTCCGGCCCGCCGTTCTGCGGGACGGCTGAAGATTGCGGCTTACGACTTCGGCATGAAGCGAAACATCCTCCGCCGGCTGAGCGCTCACGGATGCGATGTTCGTGTCTATCCTGCCTCGACTTCTGCCGAGGAAGTTCTTGCGGCGAAGCCGGACGGTGTGTTTCTCAGCAACGGCCCTGGAGACCCGGCGCCGCTCACGTATGCGATCGAGAACACGAAGAAGCTCGTCGAGGCCAATGTGCCGGTGTTCGGCATCTGCCTGGGTCACCAGATTCTGGGCCTCGCGCTCGGCGGCAAGACGTTCAAGTTGAAGTTCGGCCATCGGGGCGCAAATCATCCGGTCAAGAAGCTCAGTAACGGGAAGGTCGAGATCACGTCCCAGAATCATGGGTTCGCCGTCGATCCCGCTTCGCTGCCAGAAGACGTCGAGGTCACGCACCTCAACCTGTACGACGGCACCGTCGAGGGGCTCCGTCACCGCTCGCGCCCGGTGTTCTGCGTCCAGTATCATCCTGAGGCGTCGCCGGGGCCGCACGACGCCGATTACCTGTTCGACGATTTCATCGCGTTGATTGAGGACACCAGGTAAACACTCGGGCCCCCAGCCTCCAGACTCTAGCGAATGCCTCGAAGAACTGACATCAAGCGTGTGTTGATCATCGGCTCGGGACCGATCGTCATCGGCCAGGCGTGCGAGTTCGACTACTCGGGGTCGCAAGCCTGCAAGGCGCTCCGTGCGGAAGGGCTCGAGGTGGTGCTGGTCAACAGCAACCCCGCGACGATCATGACCGACCCGGAGCTCGCCGATCGCACGTACGTCGAGCCGCTCACGCCGGAGTTCGTGGCTGCGGTGATCGAACGCGAGCGGCCCGACGCCTTGCTGCCCACTGTTGGCGGTCAAACCGGCTTGAACCTCGCCGTCGATCTTGCGAATGCCGGGACACTGGACAAGTTCGGCGTTCAGCTGATCGGGGCCTCCATCGAAGCCATCAAGGTGGCGGAAGATCGACTGCGGTTCAAAGAGGCCATGCGATCGATAGGTCTCGATGTTCCGGAAAGCGGTCTGGCAAGGTCGCGTCCTGAAGCCATGGACCTTGCGAAGGCGCTCGGGTTTCCGCTCGTCATCCGGCCGTCGTTCACGCTGGGCGGCATCGGCGGCGGTATCGCCTACAACGTCGAGGAGTTCCGCGAGCTCGCGGATCGCGGACTCGAGCTGAGCCCGGTGCACGAGATTCTCGTCGAGGAGTCGGTGATCGGCTGGAAGGAGTTCGAGCTCGAGGTCATGCGCGACGTGGCCGACAACTTCGTCGTCATCTGCTCGATCGAGAACGTCGATCCCATGGGCGTCCATACGGGCGACAGCATCACGGTCGCGCCGATTCTCACACTCAGCGACAAGGAGTACCAGCGGATGCGCGATGCCGCCCGCCGGATCATCCGGCGAGTCGGCGTCGAAACTGGCGGGTCGAACATTCAGTTCGCCGTCAATCCCGAGACCGGCCGCATGGTCGTGATCGAGATGAATCCCCGCGTCTCGCGATCGTCGGCGCTCGCTTCGAAGGCTACTGGCTTTCCGATCGCCAAGATCGCCGCCAAGCTGGCGTTGGGTTACCACCTCGACGAGATTCCAAACGACATCACGCGCCTGACGCCGGCATCGTTCGAGCCCACCATCGACTACGTGGTGGTCAAGATTCCACGTTGGAACTTCGAGAAATTCCCGCTAGCCGACCGCACGCTGACCACGCAGATGAAATCGGTGGGCGAGGTCATGGCCATCGGCCGGACCTTCAAGGAAGCCTTCATGAAAGGCGTTCGGTCGCTGGAGCTCGGAAGGAGCGGCTTCCTCTTTGCGCCAGCGGATGCAGATCGGGCTGAGCCGAATGCGGACGATGACATCGCGCTCCGGAAGCAGCTTGCCGTGCCGAATGATCGGCGCTTGTGGGAGCTCTTTCGGGCGATCAACCGCGGCTGGTCGGTTGAGCAGATTCACAGCCTGACGAAGATCGATCCGTGGTTCCTGCGCCAGTTCGCAGAGATCGCCGAGCTGCGCCGCGCGGCAGCCAGCGACGGCCTCGAGCGGATGACGGCCGACCGGATGCGTCAGATGAAACGCGCGGGTTTCGGCGACGGCGAGCTCGCTCTTGCCTTCGGCACAAGCGAGTCGGGCGTGCGGGATTGGCGCCTCTCCCAGAATCTGAAACCGGTGTACAAGCGCGTGGACACCTGTGCGGCGGAGTTCGAGTCGTTCACGCCGTACCTGTACAGCTCGTACGAGTCCACCTGCGAGGCGAACCCGAACGAGCGCGACAAGGTGGTCATTCTCGGCAGCGGCCCGAACCGAATCGGGCAGGGCATCGAGTTCGACTACTGCTGCTGTCACGCGGCCTTCGCCCTCAAGGAAGAAGGCCTCGAGACGATCATGGTGAACTGCAACCCGGAAACGGTGTCGACCGACTACGACACAGCCGATCGCCTCTATTTTCAGCCGCTGACGTTCGAAGACGTCATGTCTGTGATCGAAACCGAGCGATCCAACGGCGGGGAGGTGTCGTGCGTCGTCCAGTTCGGCGGCCAGACGCCGCTGAAGCTGGCGTTGGAGTTACAGCGCGCAGGAGTCCGAATACTTGGCACGTCTCCTGATTCGATAGACCTGGCGGAGGATCGCCAGCGATTCGCCGCCCTGCTGTCGGAGCTGCAAATTACCCAGCCCGCGAGCGGCATAGCCACTTCGCCGGTCGAAGCCAGAGCCGTGGCTGCATCAATCGGCTTCCCGGTCGTCGTCAGGCCGTCCTACGTGCTCGGCGGCCGCGCAATGGCCATCGTCTACGACGTGTCCGCGCTCGATCGCTACATGACTCAGGCGGTGGACGCATCGCCCGAGCATCCAATCCTCGTCGACAAGTTTCTCGAGGATGCCTTTGAATTCGACGTCGATGCGGTGGCCGACTCCACGGGGGCCGTCGTCATCGGCGGCATCATGGAACACATCGAAGAAGCTGGAATTCATTCCGGAGACAGCTCGTGCGTCGTGCCGCCATTCATCTGTCCCGAACGGCACCTTGCGACGATCCGCGACTACACGCGCCGGATCGCGCGCGAGTTGAAGGTGATCGGGTTGATGAACGTGCAGTACGCGATCAAGGACAACGTCGTCTACGTCCTCGAAGTGAATCCGCGTGCCTCGCGAACGGTACCGTACTTGTCGAAAGCCACGGGTATGTCGTTGGCCAAGATCGCCGCGAAGGTCATGGCAGGGCGCAGGCTTGCCGAGCTGGGCTTGTCACGTGATCTCGATGTGGCGGGCGTATTCGTCAAGAGCCCTGTTTTCCCGTTCGTGCGATTCCCTGGAGTGGACACCATTCTTGGACCCGAAATGAAGTCGACCGGGGAAGTGATGGGCGGGTCGTCCAGCTTCGGTGTGGCATTCGCGAAGGCGCAGTTGTCGGTCGGTCAACGGTTGCCCGACGTCGGCACGGCGTTCGTCAGCGTCAACAACGACGATAAGGCCAATCTTCTTCCGATCGCGCGCGATTTGGCCGATCTCGGCTTCCGGTTGATCGCCACACGCGGCACTGCCGCGTACCTGCGAGCGTACGGACTCGATGTCGATGTCGTGTTCAAGGTAAACGAAGGGCGTCCGAACGTAGCCGACGAGATCGTGAACCACAAGGTCGATCTCGTCGTGAACACGCCCCTCGGCCGCGAATCGTTTTTCGACGATCGCGCTGTGCGGCGGGCTGCGATGATGCACGAAGTGCCATGCATCACGACGCTTACTGGCGCTGCCGCAGCCGTCAGCGCCATCCGGGCACTCCGGGATCACGGTGTTGGCGTGCGCGCTCTTCAAGACTACTACGCAGGAATTGCCGCAGGCAGCGTCTAGCCGATCGCAAATCCTGCGATCGCACGTTTTCACACCCCTCGAACCACGAAGAGACGAAGACCACGAAGATCTTCTGATAAACGTGTTTCGCGTCTCTTCGTGAACGTCGTGCCTTCGTGCTTAGCCGAGTCCTGGGATTTGCAGGACCCCCCTGGTGCGCGTCGTTGCAAGTGTTCCAACCATCGGCTTGCTCGCAGGTTCGGCCGCCGGTCTTCTGTTCGATAGACCTCCTCTCTGGATCGGACTCCCACTGCTGATTGTGTTGGCGTTCGCCGCAATCTGGGCGGAACGACGGGCATCCGTACCAGTCTTCGTCTCGCTGATTTGCGCGGGATTCTTCGCCGGCGGAGCGATGCTCTCGGCTAACGCCTGGCATGAGGCCTGGCGGCCGACATTGCGGATCGAGTTCGAGAGGCTCGCTCGGCAGGAACGCACTCTAACGCCACAGCCAACACGCGGGGTAGGAGAGGAGGACGGGGCGTTTGTGGTCGTCAGCGGCGTGTTGAGGGCTGACGCATCGCAGAGTTCGGCCGGCGTCACGCTCGCGATTGACGTCGATTCAATTGAGACGCGGTCCAGTGCTGCTGAAGCTGTCTCCGGTGGCGTTCAAGCTACGGTCGTGGGCGCGCTGGCCGCCAACTCCGCTGGTAACTGGCGCGGCGGCCGGCGCTTGCGTCTGCCGATCCAGCTTCGCCGGCCGTCTCGTTACCTGGATCCTGGCGTCCCGGACTTCGAGCGGGCGCTGGCCAGGCGGGGCACGACGCTCGTTGGCACGGTGAAGAGCGGGGCGCTCGTGGAGGTGGTCGCACGCGGCAATTTCATTGACGAATCGGCGGCCCGAATTCGTGCGGTCTGCCGTCGCAGCATTCTGGCGGCAGTTGGCCGGTGGGATGAACGCTCCGCCGCAATCGTTGCCGCCATCGTCATCGGCGACCGTGCGGGCCTCGATGATGAGTTGCAGCGGCGCCTGCAGGAGGCGGGAACCTACCATGTCATCGCCATTTCCGGCGGGAACATCGCGGTGCTTGCGGGACTACTGCTCGCCGCCTTCCGAGTGGCCGGGATGCTCGGTCGCGGAGCGATGCTGGCGGCGATTGGCGTGCTTGTCGCGTACGAGCGGATCGTCGGCGGCGGCGCGTCGGTCGACCGCGCGACGTGCATGGCGGTGGTCTACTTTGCCGCTCGAGCGCTCGACCAGCGAAGCCCTCCGCTCAACGTGTTGGCGCTGGCCACCGCCTGCCTGGTTGTTGCGAGGCCTCTGTCCGTGGTCGACCCCGCATTCGCACTGACGGTCGGCGCCACTCTTTCGATTCTTCTGACCATTCCGCTCGTGCAGTCGATGAATCTGCCGCGCGGCATTGGGTGGTTGACTGGCCTGCTGGCGTCCTCCGTGGCAACCGAAGTCGCCTTGCTGCCAATCGGCGCGCTCTTCTTTTCGAGGGTGACGTTCGCCGGTCTCGGCTTGAACTTCGCGGCGATTCCTCTGATGGCTGTCGTTCAGCTCGCCGGTATGGCCCTCGTGCCGGTCGCGCTGGTGTCGACGGCTGCAGCCTCGGCGATTGGCTACATTGCACATCTGGCAGCCAGCGGCCTGATTCGTACCGCTGACCTTGCTCAACTCGTTCCCGTCCTGACGTTTCGTGTTGCGCCGCCAAGCGCGTGGTCTCTCGCGCTCTACTACCTCGCTGTCATCGGTGTCTGCCTGTGCCGGAGACGCACTCGATGCCGGCGAACGGCAGGCATAACGGCTGCGCTCGCGGCGCTCTGGATCGTCACCGAACCGTGGGCTTTCGTGGCGCGCCGCGGCGACGGCCTGCTGCATGCGACGTTCCTCGACGTGGGCCAGGGCGATTCGGTCTTTCTTCGTTTTCCTCACGGAACGACGCTGCTCGTCGACGCCGGTGGCTTGGCGGCGCGTTCGAGCTTCGACGTCGGCGATCGGATTGTGGCGCCCGTGTTACGCGCGACTGGGACGGCCAGGCTCGATTTCATGGCGTTGACTCACGGCGACCCGGACCACATCGGAGGAGCGTCGGCGATCCTGAGGGAATTCCGGGCGAAAGAAGTCTGGGAAGGAATCCCGGTTCCACCGTTCCAGCCTCTTCAGTTGCTGCGTGAGCAGGCTCGGTCGATCGGATCGAAGTGGTCGAACCTCAAAGCCGGTGACCGATTCCAAATCGATGGCGTCGACGTGCTGGTCATCCATCCGGACCTTCCGGATTGGGAACGGCAACGGGTCCGTAACGACGACTCACTCGTGTTCGATTTGCGATGGGGCGATGTCTCGCTGCTCTTGACCGGTGACATCGGCCGATCTGTCGAGCGGGCGCGCTTGTCCAACATCCTACCCGCACGGATGAGAATCGTGAAAGTCCCGCATCACGGCAGCCTGACGTCGAGCTCGATCGAGTTCGTTCGAACGCTGGCGCCAACTATTGCTGTCGTGAGCGCCGGCCGTGGGAACCACTTCGGCCATCCGGTCCCGGAGGTGCTGCAGCGCTACGAAGAGGTGGGTGCTGAGATCTTCAGAACCGACCGCGATGGTGCAGTCACCGTCGATACGGATGGTAAGTCGATCCAAGTTCACACTTTTATCGGTCGGCAATCTGCCTTATCCGCGAGACCGTAAACCACGAAAACACGAAGGGCACGAAGATCAGTGGGCCTGCGAGTTCAATCGAACCTACCTGCCGATCTCGAGGACCTGGTCCGCGAGACGATCGATTCCTGCTTTGACGTTCATGTGGAGCTTGGCCCAGGTTGGCTCGAGAGCGTCTATGTGCGCGCCGTGTCTCTGGAGCTGAGCGCTCGCAAAATCCCCTTCGAAACCGAAAAGCTCATTCCGATCGACTATCGAGGAACACTCCTCTGCCATCATCGACTCGACTTCTTTATTGACCAACGTCTGGTCTTGGAGTTGAAGGCAGTTGAACGCTTACACTCGATTCATGTCGCGCAAGTGATCAGTTACTTAAGAGCGTCAGGAAGTCGTGTTGGATTGCTCGTCAACTTCAATGTACCCGTCTTCAAACAAGGGATTCGCAGGATTGTCTTGTGACGGGCACATTTCGTGTGCTTCGTGTCTTCGTGGTTAAGCGCGTCGTGATCACTCAGATTGCTCAGATTTGACAGTCTGCCACTCCCGTTCCAGTTCTTCGAGGCCCATCTCGCCCATGCTCCGGCCCGACGCCGAGATAGCCTGTTCCATCGCCTCGAAGCGCCGCGTGAACTTGTCGTTCGCCTTGCGAAGCGCCGCTTCCGGCTCGATGCCGAGCTTCCGGGCCAGGTTGGTGATCGCGAAGAGAAGGTCGCCCATTTCTTCTTCGGCTCGCGCTGGGTCTGGGGTCGCTTCGGTGAGCGCCTCGCGGAGTTCCGCGACTTCCTCTTCGATCTTCTCGACAACGTCCTCAGAGCGTTCCCAGTCGAATCCGACTTCAGCGGCTCGCTTGCCGATCTTGAACGCGCGTAACAGGGCCGGCAGGCTCTTGGGCACCCCGCCGAGCACGCTGTGAGCCCGGCCGTCCTTCGCCCGTTCCTGCGCCTTCAACGAATTCCAGCGCTGCAGAGCCGCTTCGGCGGAGGGAGCGCGCTGCTTCGATTCCAGGTCGTGAACGCGTCCGTCCGCCTGAAAGACGTGGGGATGTCGGCGAACGAGCTTGTCCGCCACGCTTTGCAGTGAGTCGGAGACCTCGAAGAACCCATTTTCGGCGGCGATTTGCGCGAGGAAGACTCCTTCGAAGATGTGATCGCCAATCTCTTCGCGCAGCGACGTGATGTCGCCGCGCTCGATGGCATCGACCACTTCGTAGGCCTCCTCGAGGACGAAATGACTCAACGACTGCAGCGTCTGTTCACGATCCCAGGGACATCCCTCCGGTGCACGGAGTTGGGCGACGACTTCGACGAGGCGCTGAAACGCTTGAGATCCATTGGCTCGTGTCATTGTGGTGTGCGATGAATCTGATACTCTGATGTGGCTTCCGGCTTAAGCCGGAAGCTACCCTATTCAATCATCGATTATCCAATGCCTGACCTGTCGTTTACCGCTTTCGTCCTGTCTCTGGCCACTGCCGCGGCCGTGCATTTCGGCGACGTCCCCGACGAGTCCGGGCAAAAGGGCGAGCCCAATCTGGAAGGGGCCGGTCAGATCATCGAGATCCTGGCCCTGCTGGACCAGAAAACGCGCGGCAATCTAACGGCCGAGGAACGTCAAGTGCTCGAGCAGGTGCTCTACGAGCTGCGGATGCGGTTCATCGAAACCAAAGGCACCGGCAAGATCATCATCGAGCCGTGAGTGTCTCGGGGCAAACCTCGCCCATGCGCGTAACCCTTCTCGGGACCGGCACATCGCACGGCGTTCCGGCTATTGGATGCGATTGTGCGGTCTGCCATTCGACCGACCCACGGGACCATCGCACGCGTCCGTCGATTTTGATCGACCTGCAGGAAGGCGAAGAGACGCGTCCTCGGTCGCCAATTGCCACCGCCGTCCGCTACGTGCTCGTCGACACTGCCACCGATCTTCGGGCTCAGGCGCTCATACACGACGTCCGTCGCGTCGACGCGATCTTGTTCACGCACAGTCATGCCGACCATATTTTCGGGCTCGACGAAGTGCGCCGGTACAACGTCCTCCAGCGGACGGCGATAGGTTGCTACGGCGATCGAAAAACCTTGGGCGATCTCAAGCGGGTGTTCTCGTATATCTTCGACACGCCGCCTGAAGTAGGCGGCGGTGTTCCGCACCTGGGGTTGTTTCCCATCGAAGGGAGGTTTTCGCTCGGCGGTGTCGAGTTCGTCCCGGTTCCGCTCATGCACGGCCCGACACCGATTCTGGGCTACCGCATCGGGTCGTTTGCCTACCTCACCGACTGCAACCACATCCCGGATGAATCGTGGCCGCTGCTCGAGGGCGTCCGGACGCTCGTGCTCGACGCGCTTCGCGAGCGTCCCCACTCGACGCATTTCAGCGTCGCAGAGGCGCTGGAAGTGGTCGATCGCCTTGCGCCCGACCGCTCGTACTTCACGCACATCTGCCACGACTTGCCGCATGCCGCAACATGTGCGCGCCTGCCGGCCGGCGTAGAGTTGGCCTATGATGGGTTGGTGCTCGACATTGCGTAAGCCTGTTGGAGCGTTCGTGGCTGGGAAAGGACCACCTTTGAACCACGAAGCTGCTTCGTTCTTCGTGGTTTGCGGGCGATCGGCTCAGCATTGGCGGCGGTCCTGATTCATCCAAGACATGGATATCATTCACTTTCCGGACGATCCGAGGCCGGCACGTTGGGCGCGACCGGTCCTGGCGCTCGGGAATTTCGATGGCGTGCATCGCGGCCATCGCAAGATCCTGGATCGCGTCTGCCGGGTCGCCAAAGAACGCGGCGCCACGCCGGTTGTCATGACATTCGACCCGCACCCCCCGCGGGTTGTTCGAGCCGACAAAGCGCCTCCGTTGTTGATGACGACCGCGCAGAAGCTGCAGGCATTCGAGACCGCCGGTCTTCAAGGCGCGGCCATTGTCCGATTTACCGTCGAACTGTCGCGGTGGGACCCGGAATCATTCGTCCAGTCCGCGCTCGTGGACTGGCTGCGAGTCGCGGAAGTCTGGGTGGGCGCGAATTTCCTGTTCGGCCACGATCGAACGGGAAACTTTTCATTGCTTCGAGCTCTCGGTGCCCGTTACGGCTTCAGAGCGGAGAAGATCGATCCGGTCCGGTACCGGGACTTCGTCGTCAGCAGCACGAGGGTTCGCCGGCTCATCGGAGAAGGGCGAGTCGACGAAGCGGGGGCGCTCCTCGGACATGAGTACTATCTCGAGGGCTGCGTCGTCCGCGGCGACGGTCGAGGACGGCTGATCGGCTTTCCAACCGCTAACGTGTGCACGGACAACGAGCTCCTGCCCCCGCACGGCGTGTACGCCACGACGATGACCATCGACGGGATTGTCAGGGCATCGATCACCAACGTCGGCGTGCGTCCTACGATCGACGCATCGGGCAAAGTCGTTGTCGAAACGCACGTATTCGACATCGACCGTGACCTGTACGGACATCAGGTTCGTGTGGGTTTCGTTCAACGGATACGGGACGAACGGGCGTTCGACTCGTTGGATCTCCTGAAAGATCAGATTGCGGCCGACTGTGGGCGGGCCCGCGTGCTTTTCAGCCGCCTTTCGCTATAGGATCCTCGCGTGTCGGTTTCCGAATTCCTCTTTGCAGTCCGGCTCACGGGTCGGGAGCCCTTCGACAAGGTGCTGGGCGACGTGGCCACGAACGTCTTTCGCCATGTCGGCTGCACGGCGTCTGTGGTGACGCAATTGGTCGAGCAGTTGAACGCCGCGGTTGCGTCCAACCTCGACGGGGCGGAGCCGGACGTTCGCGTGCAATTTCGCGGCAGTCCTGGATCGTGCGAGGTCATCGTCCTTGTCACCAATCGAGAGGTGTGGAGGACGACACACCTGCTGCCAAATAAGAGTGTAGTGACGCTCAGATGTTCCGGCTTGAGGACCAGAGGCCATGAGATCTGAGCCAGAGTCCTCAAAGTCTCAAATCGTTCACACCTCCCCGAACCCGAGCATGCGTCTGTACAACACCCTGACCCGCAGCGAAGAGCCCTTCGAGCCGTCAACCGACAGCACCGTGCGGATGTACACGTGCGGCCTGACGGTGTACGCGCGGGGTCACATTGGGAACTTCCGGACGTTCGTCTGCATCGACGTGCTTCGGCGCACGTTGAGGTACCTGCTGGGCTATCGCATCCGGCAGGTGATGAACTTCACCGACGTCGACGACCGCACGATCGCCGGCGCCTTGAAAGCCGGGACCGACCTGCGCACGTACACGGACCAGTACATCGCGGCTTTCCGAGAGGATGCCAAGCTCCTGGGCCTCGAGAATGTGGAGGAAATGCCGCGGGCGACCGATGAGGCCAACCTGCGCGCGATGGCGGATTTGATTGACGCGCTCGACAAAAACGGCCACACGTACCGTGCCGACGGGTCGATCTATTTCAGAATCTCGACTCTCCCCACCTATGGCGTGCTGGCGCGGCTGGACCACGAAGGGCTGAAACCCGGTGCCCGAGTGGACAGCGACAACTACGCGAAAGAGGACGCGCGCGACTTCGTGCTGTGGAAAGCCACCAAGGATGGCGAGCCGTCGTGGGACCTGGTCGATCCGCCCGGCCGTCCGGGCTGGCACCTCGAGTGTTCGGCGATGGCGCTCCGGCTGCTTGGTGAGCCGCCGATCGACATCCACACCGGTGGCATCGATCTGGTCTTCCCACATCACGAGAACGAGATTGCTCAGAGCGAAGGAGCAACAGGAAAACGGTTCTCACGTTTCTGGTTCCACGTCGAATACCTGCTGGTCGACGACCAGAAAATGTCCAAGTCGCTCGGCAACACATACACAATCCCTGACGTCATCGCCCAGGGCTACCGGCCGTCCGCGGTCCGGTATCTGCTCCTGTCGACCCATTATCGGAAGCAGCTCAACTTCACGTGGGCCAGCCTCGGCCAGGCAGAAGCGGCGGTTCGCCGGCTCGTGGATTTCCTGGGACGACTCGACCGTGTGAGCAAGCCGGGTTCACATCCAGAGCTGATTGCGCGCGTTGAGGACGGCCGGAAGGCATTTGCCGCGGCGATGCAGGACGACCTCAATGCGTCGGTCGCGCTGGCCGCCATGCACGTGCTCGTTGGACACGCGAATTCCGCGATCGACAGCGGTGACATCGGCACTGGTGATGTCCAGGCGATCCGCGCGGCGTTCGAGGAATTCGACCAGGTGATCGGTGTGCTGAGCCTTCGACGGCAGGAAGATGAACAGCCTCCCGTCCCAATCTCGGAAATCGAACGTCTAATCGAAGAGCGGCATGCAGCCAGACGCCGCCGCGACTTCGCCGCAGCGGACCGCATCCGCGACGACTTGGCAGCCCGCGGCATTCTGCTCGAAGACAATGCCACGGGAACTCGCTGGAAGAAGAAGTGAGCACGGTTCCCTTCATCAGAACCCCGCTTCCAGGCCCAAAGGCGAAAGCGATCATCGATCGCGACCGTGCCGTGGTTTCGCCGTCATACACGCGGTCGTATCCGTTCGTCATGGCCCGTGGCTCCGGGGCCGTGGTGGAGGACGTGGACGGCAACGTGTTCCTCGACTGCGCGGCCGGCATCGCCGTGAACTCCACCGGCCACGCGCATCCGGACGTCGTTCGTGCCGTTCACGAGCAGGCGCAACGGTTCCTGCACATGTCCGGAACCGATTTCTATTACGAGCTGCAGGTGCGGCTGGCCGAGGAGCTCGCGGCAGTGGCTCCGATTGAGGGTGGCGCCCGGGCCTTCTTTGCCAACTCGGGCACGGAAGCGATCGAGGCATGTATCAAGCTCGCTCGCTACGGGACCAGGCGCGACAACATCATTGCCTTCCTTGGCGGCTTCCACGGACGCACGCTCGGATCGCTGGCGCTTACGGCGAGTAAGGCCATCCAGCGGCGCGGTTTCGGTCCGATGATGCCAGGCGTGTATCACGCGCCATTTGCCGACTGCTACCGGTGCCCGGTTGGAACGACCCCGCAGAAATGCGCGGCCGAGTGTCTCGACTATCTCGAAAGCCGGATCTTCGTGCATCTCGTATCGCCAGACGAAGTGGCGGCGATCGTTCTGGAGCCGATCCAGGGCGAGGGCGGTTACGTCGTGGCACCGACGCAGTTTCTCGAGCGGCTACGCGAGCTGTCCCTGAAGTTCGGGATTCTGTTGGTGGTCGACGAGGTGCAATCCGGCATGGGGCGCACGGGGAAAATGTTTGCGGTCGAGCACGCCGGTGTCCAGCCGGACCTTATTGCCGTGGCAAAGGGCGTGGCGTCCGGTTTGCCGCTCGGCGTGGCGCTGGCAAAGGCGACGATCATGGAAACGTGGCCGGCCGGCGCCCATGCCAGTACGTTCGGCGGCAATCCTGTGGCCTGTGCGGCGGCGCTCGAAACACTGAAGCTGGTGAAGGGCCGATTGATGGCCAATGCGGCCGACGTCGGCGGTTACATGATGACAGCGTTGGCAGCGTTGGCGGACAAGCATCCATTGATCGGGGACGTTCGTGGCCGCGGACTGATGATCGGCGTCGAGCTCGTCCGCGATCGGCAGACCAAAGAGCGCGCCGGCCGGGAGCGAGACGCGCTCGTATCCGCGGCTTTCACCCGAGGCCTGCTCCTTCTCGGCGCCGGCGTCAACTCGATCCGCTTTTCGCCACCGCTCGTTCTGACGCGCGAGCAAGCGGACATCGCGGTGAAAATCTTCGACGAGGCACTGACCGACGTCGAGAGACACGGTCGATAGCCACGCGATCTCGGCGGTGAAGGTTGTGGGCGTGCAGCCGCATGGCTCGGAGTTTGCTCGCTCTCAGGACGACATGTCTCGGGCGCGCACGGAGTTCGGTAAAGCCGGCGAAGATCTCGCGTGCGGCGAGCTTGAACGCCGCGGGTACGCAATTCTTGCTCGCCGGTACCGCCACCGAGGTGGCGAATTGGACATCGTCGCCCGCGATGGATCGACGATGGTGTTTGTGGAGGTGAAGGCAAGGAAGGACCGAGCGTTTGGAGAGGCGGCAGAAGCAGTCGGTTTCGTCAAGCGGCGCCGAATGGCGCGCCTCGCAGTCGAATACCTGATGCGTCATGGGTTGTCGAATGTTCCATGCCGATTCGATGTCGTTTCGATCCACATGGAGTCCGGCGGCGCCGTCATCGAAGTGTTTCAGAACGCTTTTGACGTATCCTGATAGCCCTTGAACTGTGAGCCCTTAGCCTTGAGCCCAGCCCTCAGCCCTCAGCCCTGAGCCCTGAATAGTGTCTGAACTTCGCAAAGATCCTGTTACTGGCCGCTGGGTCATCATCTCCACCGACCGTCAGAAGCGTCCAACCGATTTTCGTCTCGAGCGACATGTTGTTCTTCGGGACGAGTATTGTCCGTTTTGCGCCGGCCGGGAGGACCTGACGCCACCGGAGGTGTTTGCGTACCGCCAGAACGGCGCCGGACCCAATGCGCCTGGCTGGGACCTGCGGGTCGTGCCCAACAAGTTCCCGGCTTTGCGCGTCGAGGGCGGACTGGATCGGGAAGGCGAGGGGATGTTCGACCGCATGAACGGGATCGGGGCTCACGAGGTGATTATCGAAACGCCGGAACACGACAAGACCCTGGCCTCGATGTCGGAAGCCGAGATCGAGCGCGTGCTGTCGGCATTCCGTGCCCGTGTTCTCGATCTGAAACAGGACCGGCGGTTCCGATACATCCTGCTGTTCAAGAATCACGGCGCGCCCTCGGGCGCGACGCTCGAGCACTCGCATTCCCAGCTGATTGCGCTGCCGATCGTGCCCGAATTCGTACGCCGGGAAATCGAAGGAGCACGCAGCCATTACGCCGCGAAGGAGCGGTGTGTCTTCTGCGATATCGTCCATCAGGAGATTCTCGCGTCGCGCCGGATCATCCTCGAGAGCGCGGACGCCGTGGCGTTGGCGCCGTACGCCCCGCGCTTTCCGTTCGAGACGTGGATTGTGCCGCGCCGGCACGGCGCGAGATTCGAGGAGGCGGCGCAGCACGAGTACCAGAGCTTGGCCCGCGTGCTCAAGGCGCTTCTGGCGCGAATGAATCGTGCGCTCGAGAAGCCGTCGTACAACCTGGTCATTCACAGCTCGCCGTTTTCGGAAGAGACGTCCGAGTACTACCATTGGCACGTCGAGCTCATGCCCAGGCTCACCAAGGTCGCGGGATTCGAGTGGGGCACCGGGTTTTACATCAATCCGACCTCGCCCGAAGAGGCCGCGCGCGTGCTGCGAGACGCGAAGGTCTGACGAGGCGCGCCAATCGCGGTTGAAGGGGAGCCGGGCGTATGCTACGTTAGCGGTTCGGGCGAGCGGGAATAACTCAGTGGTAGAGTGCGACCTTGCCAAGGTCGAAGTCGCGGGTTCGAATCCCGTTTCCCGCTCCAATTATTAGTCGCGGGGGCCCCTCGCCCCGCTCCGCACGCTCCGCTACGTGGGGCCCGAACGCCCGCTCGCTTCGCGAGCTGCGAGGAAGCCATGCGAAGGTTGTCCGCCGGAGCGCCGAGGCGCGTAGGCGGACGGTAATGCGGGGCCCCTCGCTCCTCTACGTCGGGCTCGGACGCCGTGAGGTGAGGCCTCCCGAAGAGTTATCCATCAGATCAGAGGGCGCCGTCGCCAAGTGGTAAGGCAGAGGTCTGCAAAACCTCCACCCCCGGTTCAAATCCGGGCGGCGCCTCCAATCTTTTTTCGATCCCCAACGCCCGATGTGAACACGAATGTGAACACGCAAACGATCCGGGCGTTGGGTCGAAGGACTGAACTCAAGGTCCCGGGCACGGTTGGTTAACGAACCCGCAGTTCCAGACCTTTCGGCGACACGGGCCTCTTCCCTTGGTCCGCCGCATCCTGTTGTGCCGTAAGGAACGTCAAACCTTGGACGCCCGATTTCTGCACCGCATCCATGACCTCAACGAGACGTGCATACGGAACGCGAGCGTCGGCCTTGATATAGAGCGTCTTGTCTTTCTGAGTCGATAGAGTGCTCCTCACTCTATTCGCCAGATCAGGCATTGGGACTCGGTCGGCGTGAAGATATGTGGTGCCGTCGGCAGTCAGCGCCACGACCAGGGCATCTTGTTTGTCCGCATTCGGTACCGCGACTGCATTGGTCGTGACCGCCAACTGAACACTGACTCCCCGCTGTAACGGAAGGTTTGCTCCTGACTGGGCAAACACCGCGCCGGAAATGGCACCCATCAGGAGCGCTCAGCCGCTGGAACCCAACACAAGCGTGTGCTCAAGGTAGAGCCGTGAAGGCATCGCCAGCGATGCTAAAAACTGAGCCGGGTTCCAGTCGGCCTGCAGCGCGTGGTTAGGCGGCACTTTGAAGACCAGTGAATGGGCAATGGCTGCGCTCACGCCCTCGCCTGGCGTGCCGTGCGGAACGCCCATGCCCATATGCAAAGGCTGCCGGCGACAACGACCGCAACCCAAGAGAACCAGACCGGCACCGCTTGAGCACCGACCTGTACTGGCAATTGGAGAACAGCCCTTATAGCCTGGAGTGCCGCGATGATGCCGAAGACGCTGCCAGACACTAACTCATAACTGTTGCTCTTCATCACAGACCTCCTCTTGAATCTACCGGCGTTGCAGGGCCGCCTAACATCAGTGACACGAGACATGCTTGCAATCTGCGATTCATGACTGCGACTCCTTTCGACTGACTGTGTTATCCGCGGTTTCCGTCCCTGTCGCGCCGCCGCCGGTCAATCGCTGCTGCTGAAGAGCGGCTGCACCCATTAGTCCGCCCATCCCCATCGATTCGACCGCGCTGCTCGGGATGAGCATCAGCGCACCCTTCTCCTTCAGGCCCTCATACAGCATGTTCATGGCGCGCAGGTGCAGGGCCGTCGGATTGTGCTGATATGACTTGGCCGCCTCTTCGAACAAATGCGCGATCTCCAACTCCGCTTGGCCGAGGATAATGCGCGCCTGCTTTTCGCGCGCCGCCTGCGCCTCGCGGGACATGGCATCCTGCAATGCGCCGGGAATGACCACGTCACGCATCTCGACGGAGGACACCGTTACGCCCCATGGGTTCGACCGCTGATCGATCAGATGCTGCAACTCGGTCTCGATCCGCTCGCGTCCACGGAGCAGGTCGGTCAATGTGGTCCGGCCAATGATGTCTCGGAGCGCTGTTTGGGCCGCCCAACTGATCGCCTGCGTATAGTCCTGAACTTCTAGGGCCGCCTTCTGCACGTCGTGCACGAGCCAGAAGAGCACGGCGTCGACGTTCACCGGCACCGTGTCGGATGTCAACGTCTGCTCGGCTGCAAAGCTAGTGGTGATCGTCCGTTGGTCGATCCAGGTCGAAACGCGGTCCACAAAAGGGACCAGCCAGAAGAGTCCAGGACCGCGCAACCCGGCGAACCTGCCCAACCGCAGGACGACCGCGCGCTCCCACTGCTGCGCGACTCGGGGGGATTGCATCAGGACGATCCCGATTACGGCTGCTGCAATCAGAGGGATTGGGTTCCGCGTGAGGAAAAAGGCCACCACGCCGGGCGCAAGAACGATGAGCAGTACCGTAATCGCCACGACGTTGAGCGATGCGGCCCTCCGTCCGGCATCTTCCGAATGACGACCGAACACCACAGGGACCATTCATCCTCCTTTTTGTTGATAGGCGCGAAGCGCCGCCATCACTTCGTCGATGGTGAACCCGGCGGCGTCGGCTTCGGCGAGCACGCGTATGACGAAGCCGCGCAGTCGGCGTTCCTGCTCGCGTGGCGGGTGCGCCTGGGCCGGTGTCGCCGTAATGAAGGAGCCAACGCCGCGCTTCGTCTCGATGACCCCTGCGCGTTCGAGCTCGGCGTAGACGCGGGCGACGGTGTTGGCGTTGATTTGGAGATCGACCGCGAGTTGTCGAACCGTGGGCAATTGATCGCCCGGGCGCAGGCGATTCGTCGCGATCGCCGCGCGGAATCCGCGTTCCAGCTGCGCGTATATAGGCGTCGGGTCGCTTGAGTCGAGGGTGACCAGGGACATTACTAGTTAACTAGTACAATAGTTCATTAGGATAAGTCAAGCCTCCACGGCTGGGCTGGAGGAGCGAAGGTGCCTAGCGAGCCGAGGTCATGGCGTCGAGCCTCTCGACCGCCACGCGCAGGTCGCGTTGATCGGCGATTGCGTAGCGTCGATATACGGACTCCGTCAGATGGCCCGTCAGCTTCATCGCGACGGAGCGCGGCACGCCTGCGAGTTCGAGGTTTCGCACGGCGGTGCGTCGGAAGTCGTGCAGGATGCGCCCCGGACAGCCTGCCTTGCGGCACGCGGTGCGGTGCGCGTGCAATCGTCGATCGCGGTGAATTGGTAGAACCGCCGGCGCGTGCCGGGAATCCGCTCGAGAAACTTGACGTCCGACCGCAGCCGATGGCCCGGCTGCACTCTTCCGTAGCGCGTCCAGCGGTGCGCGTGCCGCCGGTATTTCTGATTCGCCGGCAGCCGGTTCATGCCGTGCCTGCGTAGAATGCGATGCACGGAGGCACACGCTACCGACAGGCCGTGGAACCGCTTCAGATAATCGGCAATCTTGCCAGGGCCGAAGTGGTAATGCTGCCGGAGATAGAGGATCTTGCTCACAACCTCTGTCGGCGTCGCCCGCGGGGAGGAGTGCGGCGCCCGGGCCCGGTCCGCCAATCCGGTATCACCGTGCTCGTGATGCCGCTGGTCGCCACTTGATAGAACGTGCTTTCGGGTTGAAGCTTTCGCGTCCGTAGTTCGTGCTCGCCACTTGCGGACGCTCGTTTCTCGCCTGGATTGAGCGAAACCCCGAAATGCCGGCAGGTGCGCGCCACGTTTCCGACACTGGCGGCCGCCTGGAGCATCTTCAGGCGCCAGTTCGTCAATCGCCGTTGCTCTGATTTCGTCATCGGGTCTCCACTCTAAGGTTTTTGGCTTAGAAAGGAGAGCTCGAGTTGTCACCTCTGTCCCGTGATTTCACACTTTCGCTCGATGGGGCCCCTTTAGATTCCCCATCTCGCTGCGCGCTCGCGGTCGTTCGGCCACTGCTACGTGTTCTGGCCTCACGACTGCTTGGGCTTCCGCGGCATCCCTAGACTTCATAAAACGCCTACGCGGCGTGCCGGCGCTTCGGTCGAGACGGGATGGGGGCGAGGCTTAACTTGAGCCGAAACGGCTTCAGAAGCCGATTCAGCGTGCCCTGAGTAGGGCTGTGACGCGGGTGGAGAAACCAGCAGACCAATCACTTCGAACGAAGAACCAATCATCGATGCGGGCGAAAGCGTCACCTAGTGTCTGTGAGCTTCAGGCATCCCGAGCCGTTGGACGGTGTCACCCTCGAAATCAAACTCGATGATCACCACGGGTTCCTGGCCAACGACCCAACCATCGTGGCCAGGCTCGATGGCCACAATCTGCGGCGCTTTGTGTTCGACCACGCAGCCGTCCGCGTACTCGATGTGAATTTCCCCGTGCGCGAGGAAACCGGCGTGCGCGTGCATACAGAGATCGGTGCCCACGACATGTTTCATGTCCTTCGACCACCGGAATCCAGGCGGATAGATCATTCGTTTGACGCGCGCGCCGCCGGCGGGGCCGACGTCCAGGCGCACGTGACCGAGATAGCGGTGTGTGGCGCCCCTCACGGTGGCAAACAGAGGATCGTTCGCGACCGCCTGTTTGCGCGGCGATTTCTTCCGGCTGGATTTCTTTGCTTCTGATTTCTTCACGGCTTTTTTCGTCGATCGCTTTTTGGCCATGGCGCCTCGCTCAAGTCGGCATTTTCTCATGAAGGCCATCGTCCTCACAGGGCGTTGCACCTCACGCCGCCCAAGCCAATGGTTGCAGGAGTACCAGACGCGCGCCTGCATCAGACGCGCCGAATGTCGCTGCGCCCGTCCATGCGCATCAAGTTCTCGTGCGGCAGCGCGTCGCGATACGGCAGCAGACACACGCCGATCAGGAACAGCACGACCGACGAGAGCGCAAGATAGGCCGTCGCCGGATGAACGACTTCTTGGACCAGCGCGCCCAGCGTGACGCCGTCGAGGAGCGCCAGCATCGCGCGTCTCAACGGTCCTGTGCCAG
The DNA here is from genome assembly GCA_963773035.1 of uncultured Acidobacteriota bacterium. Taxonomy (GTDB): domain Bacteria; phylum Acidobacteriota; class Vicinamibacteria; order Vicinamibacterales; family CAVVIG01; genus CAVRXZ01. Next base: position 57,435 of record CAVYZX010000011.1, read on the forward strand.
GCGCCGATATCGCGGCCAAGAGGGTGAACTTGAGCACGAACGCCGCGCCAAAGGTCACGGCCAGGCTGCGCAGCAATCGGGGTCGATCCGGCGATGCGGCGCCCGTGCTCAGTAGCAGGACGAGAAAGAACACGCTGAACGCCAGCCGCGGCACACCCGACTCGGGCGTGAGGACGGCGAGGACCTGCGCCGCGCCGGCCCAGAGCGTCGTGAGCACGACGAAGCCATTGAGGTTCGCCAGCTCTGACCGGGACACCGACAGCAGCCGCTCGGGTGCGAGGGCGCCGCTCTGGATGACCAGCCGCACCAGTAGCAGTCCGAGGACGAGCGCATAGGGCGACGGCGCCACCAGGACGGTCGTCCCGGCGATCCGGAGACCGCCGAGCAGCAACGCGGTCAGGAAGAGGCCTGGCAGCACGACCGCTTCACGCTGCGCGGTCATTTGCGTTCCCGGAATACGCGCATCGGGTTGAGATCCGACGCATCGATACGCAGGCCCGCCTCGAGCTCCGCCTTCAGCTCCTCGGCTGTGTGCATGCTTAAGTTTTCATCGTCCACGACGAGGCGGCCGTCCGGAGCGAGCGCCATCGCGCGGTCGATCGCGCGGAGGCCTTCGGAATACAGCTGATTGTCGTGGTACAGCCTGCCCCATCCCTGGCGGTAGTAGCAGTAGGCGATGTAGAACTGCGTGGGCGCGTCGCGCACGGCCGGATCGGCCCGTTCGAACGCCCTGCGCGCCTCGACAAACTGATCATTCCGGAAGAAACGCAGGCCGTCGGCGAATGCCTGTTCGTTCACGCGATAGGCGCCGACGATCGCCGACAGACCGCCCGTCACCTGCGCGATCGTCTGGGGCTGCCGCGCATACAGCCAGCCGATGAGCGCCGCGTAGCCCCCGACAAGCGCGAGTCCGAGTGCGCGTGTGGTCGTCTCGGTCATCAACAGCCCGCTCTCACAGCCCAGATTCTATCTGGCGCGTGCTCAGCTGGGACGACGAAGACCCGGAGGGTGGCCTTCGGCGACATCTGTGTTCAACGTCGTGACCGGTACTGATTCAGCAATACACGCCACCAAGGTGGTTCGTCGCCAGATTGTCGACTCGACTTAGATTGTTGTCGGCGCATCAACTGGTTCGAGGTCGTGCAGCCTGCCAAGGTCGACTGCGACACGATCGACGTCGCCGAGATACATGTCGCGGAATCGGGCACCCCAGACGATGTCGTTCCGGTCGTAGCTGGTTCTGGCGTGCACGGTCTGCGCAAACGTCTCATCGTCTGCGGTGATGAGACACACAACTTCAGGGTCTGATGCCACCAGCGACTCTTGCGACAATCCGCGAAAAGGGCTGCGCTGTCCGATCGGGTGGACGATCACCCAGTGGAGCGGCATGAAGATGATCGACTCGCGTTCCAGCGACAACTGGTCGAAACGGCGTTGCCGGAGGCCATCTTCGTCGACCCACCTTGCGAGCGAGACGACGGCGCGGACGTTGGTGAGGTCGTTGTTGCGAAGGTTGGCGAGCCGAAACATCAGCGCCCAGCCGTCGTCGTACGGCGCGATGATAGCGTTGCGGCTGAAGGTGATCTTGGCGGTCGGACGTGTAAAGCGCGCGAACAGCAACGCGCTCAGAATCGCAAAACCCAGCAGTCCGACCAAAGCTTCCAGTGCGACGAGCACGTTGGCGGCCCTCGTGTTTGGCACGAGCTGTCCGTAGCCGATCGTCGAAAGGGTTTGGACGCTGAAGAAGACGCACCTCTCGAAGCGTGTGAGCGTCGAGTCCGCTGCTGCGGTCAGCGCATCGGGGCCCGCGAGCCAGTACAGACTTGCGAAGAGCAAGTTGGTGAAGACATAAGCCGCGGCGACAAGCGCAAGCAGACGCGAAACCGACAGCGAAAGCAGGGTGTGGTAGGCGTTGTAAGGGTGGAATGGATTCAGCCGGTTTCGACGGACATTGAACGTGCCGTCGTGATTGACGAGCCGCGCCCGGCTGCGTTCAGAGAGTTTGCCGCCAAGGCCAAGGTCCTCACGAAGGCGTTGCTGTCGGGAAGAATCGGGCACGGCTCGAAGTGACCATTCTACTGTCCGGCTTCACGCACCTTTCACGGAACATCTTTCTGCGCACTCGCGCGGGACTTGGGCCACCAGTTCCGCCCGGAGGAAATCGGATGCAGCGCTTGAACACCGCCGTCGTCTCATTCCCCCTGTAACAACAGTGCAACGAAGGGCAACGAGGAGATGTCGCGGGGTTCTTTACTTGACGCGGGACTCCAAGGCGCGCCACTCTTGCGCGGCACTCAATCCAGCAGCCACGACAAATGCGTCGACCGATTTCAAGCCGGGGCGATCACGACGCAAAGCGATGAATCACGATCCACGTCATTTCGCGGCGCAGCTCGAGGAGCTGAAAACGTGCGTGCTCACGATGGGCGGATTGGCCGAGGAGCGCTTGCGGGTGGCCCTGCGAGCGCTTATCGATCGGAATCACGTCGTGCTTGCCGATGTCGTTTCAGGGGATTCTCGAATCAACAAACTGCAGATCGAAATTGATGATCGCTGCTTCACACTCCTCGCGTTATACCAACCTGTCGCGGTCGATCTACGAACGATCGTGTCGGCGCTCAAGATCAACGACGATCTGGAGCGTGTCGGAGACCTCGTCGTCAATCTCGGCGAAGCGGCACAACGATATCTTCTGCATCCGCCAGTCAAACCGTTGATCGATTTGCCACGCATGGGTGAGTTGGCGCTCAAGATGCTCCGCGAGGCCCTCGACGCGTTTGTGTCGAAGGACGTGAGCGCGGCGCGGGCTGTGCTGAGGCAGGATGATTGGCTGGACGCGTTGAAAAATCAGATCCTGCGGGAACTGCTGACGTTCATGCTTGGAAATCCGCGGACGATCGAGCCTGGTGTCGATCTGATCCTCATGTCTCGCCACCTCGAGCGCGTCGGTGACCATGCCACGAATATCGCCGAGGACGTCATCTTCATCGTCGAGGCGCGAGACGTTCGCCATCGCAGAACCATGCCAGTCTTGGTCGAACGCCGAACCACGTCCGACACAGCGCCGGTGTGACTATGAACATCCAGGAGTACAAACGACGCTTGCTCGAACTCGAAACACGCTTCTCGGCTCGCACGGTTGGCGACCGGGAACGTGCACGCGAGCAAGTGCCGGACTCGGCCGGCGATACCGCCGATGCCAGTGTCGCCGACCTGGCGGCGAGCGAAGCCTTTACCGAAGCTGAGCTCGATGCCACCGTGCTGCAACAGGTCCGCGACGCCCTTCGGCGGATCGAGGATGGCACGTTCGGCCGTTGCGTGGTCGACGGCGGACCGATCGACGCGAAGCGGCTCGAAGCCGTCCCTTGGGCGCCCTATTGTCTGAAACACCAGAAGCTGCTCGAGGCGGCCCTACAGCCGAGGACGCCGACGCTCTAACGGTCCGCTCGACGCCTTCCTCAAGACCGTTCAACTCGGCAACGTCGCACTCTTGTTACGTGACACCTCTATCGTAGGGTTTCTTGGGGGTGTTCATGGGCGCCGTGTCCCGATATGACTACGACCTGCTGGTAATCGGCTCGGGGCCAGCTGGACATCGCGCCGCCATCCAGGGAGCGAAGCTGGACAAGCGGGTTGCCATTATCGAAAAGCGGACGGTCATTGGAGGAGTCTGCGTCAATACCGGCACAATCCCGAGCAAAACGCTCAGGGAGGCAGCGCTTCGGCTGTCTGGATATCGCGAGCGTGGGATTTACGGGGCGTCATACTCCGTCAAGCAGCACATCACCATGCGCGATCTGCTGTTTCGAGTCGACCACGTCATCAGCAACGAGATCGACGTCGCTCGCCATCAGTTGATGCGCAACGGAGTGGACATTCTCACCGCACATGCTTCGTTTGTCGATTCCCATCGAGTTCGGCTTCAGTTGGTGCCGGACGGCCTTGCTCAAGAGGCGAGCGCGGCCTTCATCGTCGTGGCGGTGGGCACGACGACCATGCACGACCCGTTTGCGCCGTGCGATGGCCAGCACGTGTTCACCTGCGACGACCTCCTGAGAGTCGAGCATCTCCCACGTTCGCTGGCGGTCGTGGGAGCCGGCGTGATTGGGCTCGAGTACGCGTGTATTTTCGCGGCGCTCGGCGTCCGCGTCACGCTGATCGACTCGCGCACTCAGCTCCTGCCCTTCGTCGACCGGGAGATCATCGAGGCACTGGTCTATCACCTGCGCGGGAATCGCGCGATTCTTCATCTCGGCGAGACCGTGTCATCCGTGGACCCGTACTCTGACGATCATGGGGATCATGTCCGGTTACAACTCGTCAGCGGCAAGCAGGTCGTCACGGATAAAGTGCTGTACAGCGTCGGGCGGCGCGGGGCAACGGATACGCTTCACCTCGAAGCGGCGGGACTCTGTACAGATGACCGCGGCCGCCTTCGAGTCAACGAGCACTATCAGACCGAGGTTCCCCACATCTACGCCGCGGGCGACGTCATCGGGTTTCCGAGTCTGGCCTCAACCTCGATGGAACAAGGACGGTTGGCTGCGTGTCATGCGTTCGGTGTTGTAACGCACAGCCTGCCTGAACTGTTCCCGTATGGAATTTTCACGGTACCGGGTATGTCGATGGTCGGCAAGACCGAAGAGCAGCTGACCAAAGAAGGCGTGCCGTACGAGGTTGGGCGAGCCCAGTACCGTGAGATAGCCCGCGGCCAGATCCTCGGCGATCGCACGGGCCTGCTCAAGCTGATCTTCCACCGAGAGAACCGCCACCTCCTCGGGGTTCACATCATCGGCGCTGAAGCAGCCGAGCTCGTCCACATCGGACAAGCGGTCCTCGCTCTTGGTGGGAAAGTGGATTACTTCGTCAACACCGTCTTCAACTACCCCACGCTGGCCGAGTGCTACAAGACTGCGGCGTTCGACGGAATCAATCGTCTCGGAGTGTCGTGAACAAGCCAGACGCTAATCGGATTCTTGAGTCCACGGGACCGGACATGGTGTCGTGTGCCAGATGCCCGACGCATACTCGGCAATCGTCCGATCGCTTGAAAATCGGCCCGACGACGCGACATTCACGATGGCCTTTTGAGCCCACCTCTCAGTATCCGCGTACGCTGCTGACAAGCGGCTTCTGCGTCTCCGCGTAGGACGTCAGGTCGGCCAGGTGCATGTAATAGTCCCCGCGGTCGAGCAGGTTCTGCCGAATCGGCGTAAAGACGCCGGGCTCGTCGCGGCTGAAATGGTCGCTGAAGAGCAGATCGAGCGCCTCGCGCGTTTGGGGTTCGTTGTCGTAGTGCCACTGAGGGCTGTACCAGCCGCGACTGTCGACCACTTGCTCCGCCGTCAGACCGAAGAGGAAGATGTTGTCTTCGCCGACCTCCCGCGCGATCTCGATGGTGGCTCCGTCGCGCGTACCCACGGTGAGCGCCCCGTTCATCATGAATTTCATGTTGCTGGTGCCGCTGGCCTCGTAGCCTGCCGTTGAAATCTGCTCGGACACATCGCTCGCCGGAATCAGGGACTCGGCCAGGCTGACGTTGTAATCCGGAAGGAACAGCACCCTCAATCGCCCGCGCGTCACTGGATCGCGATCGAGCACGTCGCCCACGTTGTTGATGAGTTTGATGACGAGCTTGGCAAAGTGATACGCGGGCGCTGCCTTTCCGGCGAAAAAGAACGTACGTGGCGACACAACACGCGTCGGGTCGCGGCGAAGCTGGTTGTAGAGGATCACGATGTGCAGCACGTTGAGCAGCTGCCGCTTGTACTCGTGGATCCGCTTGATCTGGCTGTCGAAGATCGTGTCTGGATCGACAACCTGACCGGTCGTTCTTTTCAGCCAGTCCACGAACCGCAGCTTCGCGTCTCGCCGGGCTTGCCTGAAACGATCGCGAAACGCCGCGTCCTGGGCCAGCGGCGCCAACGCGCCGAGCTGACCCAGATCGGTGATCCACGCGTCGCCGATGGCTTCGGTAATGAGACGGGCGAGAAAAGGATTCGCCATCAGCAGCCAGCGTCGAGGTGTGACGCCATTGGTCTTGTTGTTGAACCGTTCGGGGAACATCTCGGCAAAGTCCTTCAAGACCCGCGATTGAAGCAAGCCGGAATGGATCTCGGCCACGCCATTGGTGCTGTGCGTCCCGATCACGGCGAGGTGGGCCATGCGCACCTTTCGTGTCGGCTGTTCCTCGATAAGGCTCATGCGCCGTCGTCGATCATCGTCTCCTGGATAGCACCGTTCGACATCGTCGAGGAAGCGGTGATTGATTTCATAAATGATTTCGAGGTGTCGCGGCACGAGCAGTTCGAGGAGCTCCACCGGCCATTTTTCGAGCGCTTCAGGAAGCAGCGTATGGTTGGTATAGGCGAGCGTGCGCACGGTCAGGTTCCACGCGTCGTTCCAACCGAGCTGCTGTTCGTCCAACAGGATTCGCATCAACTCTGCAACGGCCAGAGCCGGGTGCGTGTCGTTGAGCTGAATGGCTACGTGATCCGGGAGGGCCGACCAGTTTGCGCCCTCCGCTTTCTGATACCGAGAGAGGATGTCCTGCAGCGAGCAGCTGACCATGAAATATTCCTGCAGGAACCGGAGGGTTCGGCCCGCCTCGGTCGAGTCGTCGGGGTAGAGCACTCGTGTGATGGACTCAGCCGCGACGTTTCCGATGACCGCTCCAACGAAATCGCCATGTGAGAACTCGGCGAAGTCGAAAGACTTGGGAGCAGTCGCCGACCAAAGCCTCAGCGTGTTGACGCAACGGGCGCCGTACCCCACCACCGGCCAATCGTAGGCGATACCCAGAAGCGTGGAGGGCCGGTTGGGAATGAGTTTGATCGCCGATCCAGTGAGCTCGAAGCTGCCCTGAAGCGGGACCCGAAATTCCTTGCCCGGGCGAGGGATCTGCCACGGATCGGGGTGGCGGAGCCAGTTGTCAGGTTCTTCCACCTGATAGCCGTCACGAACCGACTGGCGGAAGATTCCGTACTCGTACCGGAGACCGTAACCCATCGCCGAGTATTGCAACGTGGCCAACGAATCGATGAAGCAGGCCGCCAGGCGACCGAGACCACCATTCCCCAGGCCCGCATCGGGTTCCTGCTCGACAATTTGTGCGAGTTCCCAGCCCTCGCGCTCGAGGGCGCGCTGAACGAGCGGGTCGGCGGCCGTGTTGATGATGTTGTTGTTCAACGCACGGCCGATCAGGAATTCCATCGACAGGTAATAAACGCGCTTGGGGTTCGCCCGCTCGCGGGTCGATCGCGTCTTGACCCAGCGATGGGCGATCAGGTCGCGGATAAATCTGGAGATCGCCTCGAAGCGCTGGCGGGTCCGAGCCGTGCCCGGATCGACGATGTGTTCGCACAACAAGTACCGATCCGTCCAATCGTCCTCATCGCCCGTCAGCCCCAAGCGTTTCAGGCGACGTTCGAGCGCGGCATCGGCCACCGATGTGTGGTTGGTGATCTCTGGCATGACTTTGCCCTTCGGCGGGGTTGAAACGCGCGGATCATATCCTTCGCGTGTTAAGGGACTGTAAAGGTGCACCGGTCCTGCTACGGATGTCGATGTTCGCCGGGTGAAGGTGAGGTGACATAAACGTGACTCCATCAATGCAGAGAACAATTATGTCGATCCTGGAGGCTACCTCGCGTGCAGGTCGTGCAGGCCACGTTTTGCGTGATGCCTGGCGTGGGCATCGGTCTTGCTGTAGGACGAGTCATCCACATCATCAGGTCGACATTGGGCTGTTACGCGCGTCCGCGATGATCGGGATTCTCATACCCAGAGACTGGCAATCGCGGAGATCATGATGTCGTCATTCGCAGGTGCTGAAGATTTACTCCGGCATCTCACCGGAGAACTGGACAACTTCGAACAGATCGCGCAATACCTGCTTCCCCAGCCAGGCGATCTCCCCCGCCTGCAGGGCGTCGATGTCTTCGGCGGAACGCTGGCGCTGAACGGGACAATCGGCGGCGACCACCTCATCTACGTCGATTTCAAACGGCGCTTCAATCTTCAGGCACGCATCGATGAGGCGGTCGCAAGGGGCCGCTTCGATGTTGCCGAGCAGCTGCAACGCTGCCAACGGATGGCGGGGATCGTTCTGATCGACGTGTCCGGCCACCGTGTCACCGACGCGTTGCTCGCTGCGATGCTGCACCAGGCGTTTCTGCTTGGTGTGATTTACGAGCTCGAGATGTTCGGCGGGATCACGAGGCGTCTGTTCGAGAATCTCAATGCGCGATTCTACAAATCCTCCGGTGCGCACAAGTTCGTGTCGATGATCTACGGCGAGATTTCCGAGGACGCGCGATTTCGGTTTCTGTCGGCCGGTCAGCCGCCACCCGCGGTCTTCTCGAACGAGCACGACCGCTTTATGGAGGTCAGCCTCATCTCGTTTCCGCCGGTCGGCATGCTGCCGTCACTCGGTATGATCGACGAGGCGGCGACCGACTGGCCGGTCGGGTTCAAGGATCGCTACACGCTGAACGACTGGTCGCTGATGGGCGCAGGAGACATTCTGCTCTTACACACCGACGGACTCGCCGAACACAGGCACGGCGAGCAGGACTACTTTCCGAGCCACGTGGAGCGGATTGTTCGGCGCGTGAAAGATCGGCCGGCGCGGGCGATCTACGAGGCAATCAGGGAAGACCTTGTCGCGTTCGGCCAGCCCACCGACGACATCAGCCTCGTCGTCATCAAGCGTATGTAGCGCGGCGAATGCGCCAGGATCGAACCTGCAGCCTCCGCATAAGCGAACGCGCGTTGCGAGAACCGAGGTCACTCAGCGATCATCTGGTGTGGAGTTCGATTCTCGTGCTCCTGGTCGTCGTCATCCGCTTCCCCGACTCGAATGCGATTCGCAGCTTCCTCGAGAGCTCGGAATACCAGGCGCATGTCGATGACCGCGCGGTGGCATTCGAGGACGTCCGGCC
>CAVYZX010000012.1:0-440791 GCA_963773035.1 uncultured Acidobacteriota bacterium
GACCAACGAGCCAAGCGATGCCGATGCCGATGAGATAGAGGGCCACCATCGGCGCGGCAAAAATGGTTTGAGTGACCATGTCCGCGCTCGGCGTGATGATTGCGGCGACGATGAAAATGATGAGCACGGCGTACTTGAAGCTCCTAGCCAGAAACCGCCACGTGATCAGCTTCATTTTCGCAAGGAAGAACACGAGCGTCGGCATCTGGAACACGACGCCCATGCCGAGCAGCATTTTCGTGTACAGGCTGAACACATCTTCGAGCTTCGGCAGGAACGTCAAATCGGGGCTGTTAAAACTGGCGAAGAAGGTCATCATCACCGGAAATATTATGTAATGGTTGAACGCTGCGCCACCGACGAACCCGATCGTCGACATCAACACGAAAGGGATGGCGAGCTTTTTCTCGTTTGCGTAAAGCCCGGGCGCGATGAACAGCCAGACCTGGTACATCACGTACGGCGCGGCCAGTATCGTCCCCGCAATCAACGCAACCTGAACGTAAAGCGAGAAGGCTTCGCCTGGCTGGGTATAGATCATCCGGCTGCCGGCTGGCAGCAGGCTGCGCGTCGGGGCAAGAAGAAAATCAACGACGCTGTTGATGAAGAAGAAACCGATACAGACGCCAACGGCAATCGCCAGCACCGCACGAATGATTCGTTTGCGGAGCTCGTCGAGATGCTCCAGAAACGACATCTGCCCGCCGAGGGCTTCTTCCTCCTCGTCGTGTTGAGCGAGGGCGTGCGCTGTGGCTCCAGCGCCAGAACCTGGAAATGGAACGAGAGCCAATTACGCGCTCTTATTGACGGCGCTGGTTTCGACGTGGCTCCCCGCGGCAGGTTCAGTCGGATGCACTGACGCCGGCTCCTCGATGTGTGCCGATGGTGGGGAGGTCGTCTCGGCCGGCTTTGACGTTTCTTCGACTTTCGATCGCTGCTCCTCCATGCGAATCTCTTCCTCGAGCGTGCTCTTCAGCTCGTTCGACGCTCGCTTGAACTCCGCAAGACTCTTACCGAGGGAGCGGCCCAATTCGGGTAATTTGCGGGGACCAAAGATGATCAGGGCGATGACAAAAATGATGATCAGCTCGGGCATCCCGATGGAACCAAACATGATGTGCTCCTGACTTCCAAGAACGAGGGCCCGACCGATGGCGAGGCCTCAACTGCCCTTCGTCATTATAGGAATCGTAGACTGGACGGGTCAAGAAATTCTGCCTCTGAATGTCCCAGAAGTCGTTGCTCGTAAGGAAGTTATCTGCTACGATGCCTTTCATGCGACGTTACCGCCCTCTCCCTGCTGTCGTCTTCGCGATCGTCGTCTCGGCTTTGATCGGCGGGCTGCTCGGCAAGAGTGCCTTTGCCGTCGACGACAAGATTCCGGAGCACTACAAGACCTTCACGGCGGCGCTCAGTGCAATCGAGGCGAACTACGTCGAGAAGGTCGAGTCCGAGAACCTAGTGTACAGCGCCATTCGAGGCATGCTGGGCACTCTGGATCCGCACTCGAGCTTTTTCACACCTCGTGAGTACGCGCAGATGCGGGAGCGGCAGGAAGGGCGGTATTACGGCATTGGCATTCAGATCGTAGCGACCGACGGGGACATCGTGGCCACGCGCGTGTTCGAGGGCTCGCCCGCGTTCAAACAAGGTATTCGCCGCGGCGACGTCATCGCCCAAATCATGGGCGAGAGTGCCAAGAACTGGACTGCCGATCAGGCCATGCAGAAGCTGCGCGGACCGAAGGGGACGGCGGTACAGATTTCGATCAAGCGGCGCGGATACGAACAATTCATTCCGATTGGTCTCACGCGCGACGAGGTGTACATCCCGACGGTGCCGTCGTTCTTCATGATTGATGCGACGACCGGCTACATCCAGCTTCACGATTTTGGCGAGAACACGGATCGGGACTTGAAGCACGCCCTGCACGATCTCGCGTCCAAAGGTATGCGTCGGCTGTTGCTGGATATCCGTGAGAATCCCGGTGGGCCGCTCGACCAGGCGATCAAGGTCGCAAACGAGTTCCTGCCGCGCGGCAGGATGATCGTCTACACCCGTGGCCGCGTCACGAACTCCGACCAGGACTACCGGGCAACTGAGGACAGCGAGTTTACCGACATTCCGATCGTTGTGATGGCGAACCGAAGCAGTGCGAGCGCGTCTGAGATCGTCACCGGCGCTTTACAGGACCACGACCGTGCCTACATCGTCGGCGAAACGACATTCGGGAAAGCTCTCGTCCAGTCGATCTACAAGGTGAGCGGCAGTGCCGGCCTAGCGCTGACGACCGCGCACTACTACACGCCGAGTGGCCGCCTCATTCAGCGCCCATGGGATGCGACCTTCGACGAGTACCTCAGCTATCAGCTCAAGGATCAAGAGGTCGAGCGTCCGCACAACCCGAGCGATCTCAAGAGAACCGATTCAGGCCGACCGGTGTACAGCGGCGGCGGGATCGAGCCCGACAAGCGGGTCGTCGGTCCTCTTCTGGGTTTCAATCCGGGCCGATTCGGACGCACGTTGCAGGCACGTCAAGCCTTCGACAATTACGCACAGAAGTTCACGGCGGACGGCGACACGCGCGTCGTGCAGCAATCAACCGGCCGTCAGGTCATCAAGCCGAACTTCGTCGTCGACGATGCGATGTTGGCGGACTTCCGCGAGCATCTGAAAAACGAGAGGATCCGCGTCGACGATGAGGCGTTCAAGAAAGAAAGCGATTTCATCCGCGCCATGATCCGATTCCGGATCGACGAAGCCGTCTTCGGCACGATGGAAGCGCAGCGTCACCTCATCAACGCCGACCCCCAGGCTCAGGTCGCGATCAGCATGTTTGGGGAGGCCCAGAAGCTCACCGAGTTGGCAAAAGCAACCGGACGGTCCAAGGCTCACTAACGCGTACTTGCAATAGTGTGCAATTTGGGCACAACCCCAAGGAATTGTGTTGTAGTTTGTCCTTGTCCCTATAAGTAGCCCTTGCTACACTGACGACCGCCTCGTGGTGAGGGGCGCCTCCTAAGAAGTCGGAAGGCGAAAAGCTGCGAGTCGGGGTTGTTTGCTCGTCCTTCGTCGTCGTTCAGGAAGATCCTGAGCGGAGCCGAAAAATCGGTCTGTATTCCAGCCAGACAAGTTTCCGATCGGAAGGAAGGCATCCGCTGCGATGCCTAGGTGTGTCCTATGCGTCTCGAGCGTATTGAAATCAACGGGTTCAAGTCCTTTTCCGATCGGTCGGAGCTGGCCTTCGACAAGGGCGTCACAGCGATCGTCGGCCCGAATGGCTGTGGCAAGAGTAACGTCGCCGACGCGATCACATGGGTGATGGGCGAACAAAGTGCCAAAAGCCTCCGCGGCGAACGCATGGAGGACATCATCTTCAGCGGAAGCGACGCCCGGAAGCCGACTGCGTCGGCCGAAGTTCGCCTGCGGTTCAGCGGAGTCGTCAAGGGCGTCACAGGCCCTGCGTTTCCTGCAGACCAAGAGCAGGGGCAGAACGGCAACGGATACGGCGGCCACGACTCGACGCCGCACCTGAATGGCAATGGACATGGCAATGCCACGATCGTGGCCGAGGAAACCGTCAGCGCCGAACAGTTGATTCAGTCGGTCGCGCGTGAGGTCGAGGTCACTCGGCGGCTTTATCGGTCGGGTGACAGCGAATATTTGATCGACGGACGCGCGTGTCGCTTGAGGGACGTGCACGAGCTCCTGATGGATACCGGGCTTGGCGCCAAAGCGTACGCCATCATCGAGCAAGGCAAGATCGGTCTGATTCTCAGCTCACGTCCAACCGATCGTCGACAGCTGATCGAGGAAGCGGCCGGGGTCACGAAGTACAAGTCGCGGCGGCGAGCAGCCGAACTGAAGCTCGAGGCGGCCCAGCAGAACCTGACTCGAATCGAAGATATCGTGTTCGAGGTGGAGAAGCAGAGAGGGACTCTGAAGCGCCAGGCGGCGAAGGCGCGACGATATCAAAAGCTTCGCGGTGAGCTGCGGCGTTGGGAAAAAGTTCTGTTCGCTCGAAAGTACCGCCAGCTGGCGGAAGCCATCGAATCCGCGCGCGCTCGGGTAGCAGCGGCACGTGAAAGAGATGCGGCATCTGCCGCCCGGGTTGCCGAGATCGAGTCAGACCTCGGAAGGCTGAGGATCGAGCTCGTCGAGTCGGAAACCCGCGCAACTGCGGCGCGCGATGCGGCCCACGCGTGCGAGTTGGCGATCAACCGCCAGCAGCAGCAGATCGCCTTCGACCGCGAGCAGATTCAGACGTTCGATGCCAGAAAGACCGTGGTAGCCGCGGAACTCGAGGTTCTGGAAGCGCGGCGCGAGCCCGCCCAGGCCCTGCTCGCGGCCCGCCGAAGCGCCGCCGCCGACGCTGCTCTCGAGCGCGATCGAGCGGAACAGGCACTTGCCGACGATTCGGACGCATACGAATCGGCTCATTGTGCCATCGAGGGCCTCGAGGCTGACGTCGAGGCCGCCCGGAGCGAAGTGTTTTCCGCGATCAATTCGGCCACGGCGCTGCGTCATGCGCTGGAGCATGCTGGCGCGGCTCGCGAAAAGGTGGCCGAAACGCTCACGAAGCTCGACGTCGAAATCGACGACGTTCGTGTCGAATCGGACCGTGTGGCCGCAGATAGGGCAACGGCCGCCGGCCGCCTCCGGCAAGGGCAAGAAGCAATCGAGGCCACTCGCCTCGCACGTGTGGCGCGGGAATCGGAGCTGGCCAGTGCGCGCATCGAACATGAATGGCGGGCGCGTTCCGTGCGTGCGCGCGAGCAGGAGCTGGCAGGGCTGGAGGCGCGGCTCAAGTCATTCGAAGAGCTCGAGGCGGCGCGAGCAGGATACGGCGATGGCGCACGCGCCGTGCTGGCTGAAGCCAACGGCACGGTGCACCAACGAGGGGCCGTTGCGGATTACCTGGAGGTCCAGCTGGGGCACGAGCGAGCCGTCGAGGCTTGCCTCGGGGATCTTCTTGAATATGTCGTCGTCGAGAGTCCCGAGCATGCTGTCGCGGGATTCCAGCTCGTTCGAGAGCAGGGGGCGGGACGTTGCGGGTTCGTCATTGCATCGGAAGATCTGAGTAGCTTCCGGCTTAAGCCGGAAGCCACAAATCCCCAGCCGGAAGCCACAAGTTTGACGCCGTTATCGTCCGTCGTGCGCGTCAACGGACCGTATGCCGACGCCATCCGCAGAGCAATCGGCCCGGCTTGGATCGCGAGCGATTATGCCGGCGCTGCTGCCGCGAGCCAGCACACGACGTTTCCCGTTGCTACGATGGCCGGCGATCTCTTTCGCGGACCACACGTCGTTACGGGCGGCAGTCCCGACGAGGCTCGCGGCATTCTCGAAACCAAACGCCAGATTCGTGAGCTGCGGGGGCGTCTCGAAGAAGGCCGCGAAGCGCTCCAACAGCTGGCTGAAGAGACCCAGCAATTCGAGATCACCATTGCGCAGGCGTTGAGCGGCATTTCTGCCCTTACCGATGAACACCACAGGCGGGAGAAGGCCACCGTTGGTTTCGAGGCGCAGCTGCAACGCTCGGCCGACGAGACAGCGCGGCTCGCGCAGAAGGGCGAGCAGCTCGCTCGAGAGCGCCGGCAGGCGGAGGAGGAGCGCGAGAACTTGAACCGGCGCGAGGAGGAAGCGCGAGCCTCGATCAGCCGCCTGGAGCAGGACCAGTTGTTGGCGGACGAGCGATTGACGGCGGCCCAACGGCGGCTGCTCGAAGTCCGTGAAGCCGCCGACGGCTTGAGCCGGCGAGCCGCCGAGGCCGGGGCGTCACATGCTGCACTCGTCGAACGCGCGGCGGCGCTCGAGGCGGACGTTCGACGGCTCGAGGAGTCTGGAGCCGAGCTGGAGGCTCGCGCGCGGACGTTGAGTGATGAACTGGCGCAGGTCGCCAGCCGGCTCGACGCGCTTGCCGCTTCGGTGTCCGCCGGCGAATCACAGCTCGACAGCGATGTCCTCGCGCTCGAGACGATGCGTCAGGAGGTCCGAACAGCCGACGAATCACTCGCCACCCGGCGAGCCACGGCCGAAGAGCAGGAAACCGTCTTGAAGGACGCCCGGGCAGCGCTCGATTCGGTCCGTGCCATCGTGGCCGAGCTCGACATCACGCGCGCGACCGCTGAGGGGGAACTCTCACATGTGGCCAATGCGTGCATCGAAGCGGTTCAGGTGACGCTGGACGAGGTCGTGATCGAAGTGGAGCAAATGGAGCGCGAGGGGAGCGCCACGCCTGATGCTCGCAGTCTTGGTGTCGACGATACGGAGGATGCTTCGGACGAGGGCGGCGACACCGGCCTGGGCGTCGCTTCCAGCGACGGCACAGGTGACGTCGCGGTTCACGATTCGAGCGATCTGGCGGCTCCAAGCGCTTCGGTTCTCGCTGCTGAGCAGCAGGCCCTTAGCGCCGAGGAAGCGATTTCGAGACTGCGCGCGAAGATCGATCGGCTGGGCCCCGTCAACATGATGGCGATCGAACAATTCGACGAACTGGAGACGCGGCACGGGTTTCTCGCCACGCAGCGCAAGGATCTCGTCGATTCAATCGCCCAGACAGCCGAGGCCATCAAGCGGATCGATGAGACAACCCGGCAACGCTTTGCCGAGGCGTTTTCGGCCATCAATCGCAATTTCCAGGAGACCTTCAGCACGTTGTTCGGCGGTGGTCGCGCCGGTCTCACGCTGCTCGACGAAAGCGATCTGTTGGAGAGCGGGATTGAAATCATCGCGCAGCCGCCGGGCAAGCGGCTTCAAAGCGTCCAACTTTTGTCGGGTGGTGAGAAGGCGCTGACGGCCATCGCGCTCATGTTCGGCCTGTTCAAATACAAGCCGAGTCCGTTCTGCCTGCTGGACGAGATCGATGCTCCGCTGGACGATGCCAACATCGGGCGATTCGTCGAGATGCTCCGCGGTATGCAGCAGCACACGCAATTCATCCTGATCACTCACAACCGGAAGACCATGGAGATCGCCGATCGGTTGTACGGCGTAACCATGGAGGAGCCTGGGGTGTCGAAGCTCATCTCGGTTCAGCTAAACTGAGGCGGGTTGCGAAGTATCGGCTAACATAGCGCGCAATCACACCGAGCTTGAACGAAGACAGAGCGTCCCGCTATCACCGCCTGAAGCGCCGAGCGAGCGTGGTTTCGTTGCTGTGGAGTCTCGCGCTGCTCGGCGGTCTGCTTTGGACCGGCCTCAGCCTGGGCTTGCGTTCTTTCGCCGAGTCCGCCGCCGGGGCAGTCGTATTCCATTTCAGTCCTGCCCGGGCGGTCGTTCCACAACTGACGGTGATCGTCTATGTCTGCCTCCTGATGCTGCTCAGCGAGCTGGGAAACGTTCAGATCGGCTTCTACGCCGGTTTCTTGTTGGAGCGTCGCTATGGATTGTCGAACGAGCGTTTCGGAGCCTGGCTGCGAGACCGGATAAAAGCTCTCGGCGTTGGTCTGATATTCGGCTCGGTCGGCGCGTTGATCCTGTATACGCTCATGACGGCTTCACACGAGTGGTGGTGGTTGACCGCGGGCCTGATCTTCGCGGTCATCGTGGTCGGCCTCACGCAACTCGCGCCGGTCCTGTTACTGCCGTTGTTCTATCGCTTGAAGCCGCTGGACCGTGAGACGCTGAAGATGCGGCTTCTGGCGCTCGCGGATCGCTCGGGTGCGCGCGTCCTGGGTGCTTACGAGTGGGGGCTTGGAGAGAAGACCAAGAAAGCCAACGCCGCCCTGACCGGCCTCGGGGCGACGCGCCGAATCCTGGTGTCGGACACGATGCTGGCGGAGTATTCGGACGACGAGATCGAGGTGGTGCTCGCGCACGAGCTCGCGCATCACGTGCACGGCGATATCTGGAAGGGGATCGTTTTCGAGAGCGGCCTGATTCTCGGCGGGTTCTATCTCGCCGCGCGCGTGCTCCGTGCCCTCGCCTTGCCGCTCGGCCTGCGCGACGTGGCCGATGTCGCAGGGCTGCCGCTGTTACTGCTGGCCGCCGGCGCCGTGTCGTTCCTGGCCGTGCCGCTCGCACACGCAATGTCGCGCGCGTACGAGCGCAGTGCCGATCGTTTTGCGCTCAACCTCACCAGAAATCCGGAGGCGTTCATATCGGCCATGCGCCGGCTCGGGAACCAGAACCTCGCCGAGGAGCATCCTTCCAAGATCGTGCAGTGGCTGTTCTACAGTCATCCGCCGATGCGCGAGCGCATTGCGGCAGCGCAGGCGTTCGCGAATCGCTAGACGGAATTTCAAGAGCGCCGGTACCGTCGCCCAGGATCGCTAATCAACCAAAGCCACAAAGCACACAAAGGACACAAAGAAATCCAAGTTGGTACCGCTTCGTGTCCTTGGTGGCCTTTGTGGTGAATCAATGCTGCAAAAAGGAATCGAAGATCGCGTGTTAGACGGAGACGCCGTTATCGAGTCGGAACCCTTGCTTCAATGAGCTTCGTTGCCCTCGTGGTTCAGAGGCGTTCGAATGACTTGAAGCCGCTTCGGGCTACTTACGCGGTCTGACGACCAGCTCGCCGTGCATCTGGCGGCAGCCGTCTTCTATCTGAAGATTGCAGTAAAAGGGAAAAGTTCCGGGCTGGTCTGCGCGAAATTCGAAGGTGATCGGCTGGCCAGGACTGACCCGCTTGGCGATCCGATAGGCGTCAATCGTCATGCTGTGGGCGATGTCTTCCGAGCGAAGCTCGATCTTCACCAAGTCGTTTTGAGAGACTTCGATCCGCTGCGGGCTGTACTTGTACCGGCTCGCCGAGACCGCCCATGAACGGACGGTGGGTTCCTGCCCCGATACGACAGGCTCCCGCTGAACTCCGAACACTCCGGCGGCAAGTGCTCCGACCAGCGCGACCGAACGGACGCCGCGCTGCAGGGTCATCTTCTGCATTCGGTTATCTGATTGTACGACGAACCAGCAGGCGAGGCGGTTTGGGGCGGAAATCCAAGCCGCCCTGTGCAGCCGTGGGACGCGCCGTGAAGCCAGTTCGGCGTGGTTCCCTTATGAGGCTTGCGGGGCGGCGCCGGAGGCTCCGGCCTCCTGGAGCAGGGCTTTGCGGCTAAGGCGTATCTTCCCCGTGGGATCGATGTTGATGACTTTTACGAGCACCTGTTCGCCCTCTCGGAGCTCGTCTCGCACATCCTTTACGCGGTGGTTGGCAATCTCCGAGACGTGTAGGAGTCCGTCGGTTCCGGGCATGATCTCGACGAAGGCGCCAAAATCCGTGATGCGCTGAACTTTGCCCAGGTAGGTCTTATTCAGCTCCGGCGTGGCGGTCAGCTCCTGGATGATCGAGATCGCCTTCTGGGCCGAAGCGCCGTCGGCTGATGCGACGTTGACCCGTCCGTCGTCCTCGACGTCGATTTTCACGCCGGTCCGCTCGATGATGCTGCGGATCATCTTTCCGCCCGGACCAATGACGTCGCGGATCTTGTCGACCGGAATCCGAATGGTGACGATACGCGGCGCGAACGCGGAAATGTTCTGCCTGGGAGCCGCGATGGCCTCGCGCATCTTGTCGAGGATATGGAGACGGCCGCGTCGCGCTTGTTCGAGCGCTTTACTCATCACCTCGGTGGTGATGCCAGACACTTTGATGTCCATCTGAAGGGCAGTAATACCGTCCACTGTACCGGCGACCTTGAAGTCCATATCGCCATAGTGGTCCTCGGCGCCGGCGATGTCCGAGAGGATTGCGTGCCGGCCCGTCTTTTCGTCCATGACCAGGCCCATGGCAATGCCAGCGACCGCGGCATCCAGAGGCACGCCCGCATCCATCATCGCCAGCGAGCCGCCGCAGACCGACGCCATCGACGACGAACCGTTGGACTCGAGAATGTCCGAGACCACACGCACGGTGTAAGGAAACTTCTCTTCCACGGGGATCATCGGCGCGAGCGCCCGTTCGGCGAGGGCACCATGGCCAACTTCGCGGCGTCCCGGTCCGCGCAAAAATGCCACTTCGCCGACCGAGAAGGGCGGGAAGTTGTAGTGCAGCATGAAGCTCTTCCACGCTTCGCCTTCGAAGCTCTCGATCTTCTGCGCATCCTCGGCAGTTCCGAGCGTACACGTCACCAGCGCCTGTGTCTCGCCGCGAGTGAAGACCGCCGAACCATGAGTGCGGGGCAGGACACCGACTTCGATCCAGATCGAGCGAATCTCGTCGAACGCGCGGCCATCCAATCGACGTCCCCGTTCGATAGCCTCGTCGCGGAGCACTTTCTCCTTGAGCTCCTTGAAGATCTGCTTGGCCTCGAGCCTGCGTTCAACTTCCTCCTCAGGCAATGAGGCGACCAGCTCGTCGAGCACCTCGTCGACGCGGTCGTAGTTTTCGAGCTTGCCTCGGATTCGCATCGCTTCGGTCAACGGCACCAGGACCTTTTCCTCGACTTCTCGATAGAAGTCGTGGCCGATCTCCTTTCGGCCGACCGCGAGTTTCTTCTTGCCGGCCTCGCGCGCCAGATCGTCAATCGTCGCGACAATCTGTTTGATCGCTGCATGCGCCGTTTCGAGAGCTTCCACCACCTGCTGCTCCGACACCTGCTTGGCACCGGCCTCGACCATGACGAGGCCGTCCTTGCTGCCGGCAACGACGAGATCCAGCTTGCTCTGCTTGCGCTGCTCGAACGTCGGGTTGACGACATACTGATCGTTCACCAGGCCGACGCGCACGCCGGCGATCGTCTTCTCGAGCGGAATCTCCGAGATGGCGAGCGCAGCCGATGCACCGGTGATTGCCAGGACGTCGGTGTCGTTTTCGGAATCCGCGGACAGCACCAACGCGATGATCTGCGTTTCGTGCCGCCAGCCGGACGGAAACAGCGGGCGGATCGGCCGATCGATGACTCGGCTCGTCAGAACTTCCTTCTCGGCGGGCTTGCCTTCGCGTTTGAAGAATCCGCCGGGGATGCGGCCGGACGCGTACGTGTATTCGCGATAGTCGACCGTGAGAGGCAGAAAATCGATGCCTTCACGTGCGCTCGCCGCACGACACGCCGTCACCAGGACGACCGAGTCGCCGTATCGAACGATCACCGAGCCGGAGGCCTGCTTGGCCAGCTTGCCGGTTTCGAAACGCAGGATCTGTTGACCGATGTTGAGTTCGCGCGTCGTCATACCAAAGCTTTCACAATCTTGGAGTCTCAAGTCTGAAGGGCGTGATTGGGAACGGCTGAGACGAGGAGCCGAAAGAGCGAGACTCGAACGCGGAAACTTTCGGGTTCACGTCAGGGCCGGCGATGCTACTTGCGGATATTGAGGCGCTTGATGAGGTCCGCGTAGCGTTGTGCATCCTTTGTTTTGAGATAGTCGAGCAGGCGGCGTCGGCGTCCGACCAACATCAACAGGCCGCGGCGGGAATGATGATCCTTTGCGTGTGCTTTGAAGTGCTCGGTCAGATCGTTGATGCGCTCGCTCAGAATAGCAACCTGTACTTCTGGAGAGCCTGTGTCGGAATCATGCGTCCTGTAACTGTCGATCAGCTCCGTTTTGCGATCTTTGCTCAACGTCACGCTGCCCTCCACGAACGGCCCAGAAGCCTGATGGCCCCAGACCGCCGTATGGCGAAAACTCTCAGATGAACAAGCCCAACATGTTAGATCAGAACAACCGCGGGATGCAAAGAACCGGACAGTGCGTTCGGTCGCGCGATCCCCAAAAGCTCCCCGCGCGGATCCAGCAGGCGGATCCAGTTTTTTGCGGGCGACGACCGATCAGCGGCATAGTCGTTCGGCCCGAGATCGCGGCCGTGACGGGCGTGTTTCGCGCCCTCCGCCGTCAGTGTCACCGAGGAGAACCCCTGGAGAAGCCCGGAGAGGGGGATGACCGAGGCAAGAGCCGCGCGAGGGTCGCGCTCGACGAGGTCGAGCGTAACGGCTTGCAACAACGTGAATTCACCGGACGCGGTCCGCCGCAGCGCGATGAGGTGTCCACCCGTCCCCAGTCGTTCGCCCAGATCGTGGGCGAGCGCTCGCACATAAAAGCCGGCCGAACAGATCAGTCTCAGCGCCACGACACTCCCGTCGATACTGCGGACGTCGATCTGGTGCGCCGTGACCTCCACCGCGGACGGAAGCGGACCGTCTGGTTGGCCGTCGCCGCCTGAACGTGCCGCTCGGGACGCGGCGCGCGCGATCTTGTAACTTCTGCGTCCGCCGATCTTTTTCGCTGAAAAGGCAGGCGGCTGCTGTGGAAAGGTCCCGCGGAACGCGTTCACCGCCGTATCGACCGCCTGCAACGAAGGCGTCGGACCGGCGTACTCGCCACCCAAACGCTCGCCTTCCGAATCGCCGGTTCGAGTCGAAATCCCCAGCCGGATAACCGCCTCGTAGCTCTTGTCGGCGGCGCTCAGGAATCGAGCGAGCCGCGTCGCACGGCCAAGAACCAGCGGCAGAACGCCGCTTGCGGCCGGATCCAGCGTCCCGGTGTGGCCCACTCGGCGCTCGCCGATCGCCCCTCGGACTCGTGAGACCACATCGTGCGAAGTAGGACCCACGGGCTTGTCGATGACGAGCACGCCATCCATGGAGTTTGGGGATTTGAGAATCTCAAAACCCCACGTCCTCAAATTCTCACTTCACGAAGATCGATGGCCCGTCCGATCTTCTCGACAAATAGCTTCTGCAGGTCATCCCGCGTGCCGCGTACCGTACATCCTGCGGCGTTCTTGTGGCCCCCGCCGCCGAACTCCTTTGCGACCTCGCCGATGTCGATATCGCCTTTCGAGCGCATGCTGATACGACATTCGTCGCCTTCGAGTTGCTTGAAGAAAACGGCGGCTTCGATCTCCTTCACCGAAAGCGGCAGGTTGATCAGGCCGTCAGTGTCCTCGTATGTGCCGCCAGCCACGCGGGTCATCTCTGGATCGACGTACAGGATCGCGATCCGTCCGGTGGCGTCGAGTTGCATGGCGCTCAGCACTGCACCGTAGATCTTGAGCCGACCCAAACTGTTACTGTCGTACACCTTTCTGGCGACCTGAACCGGGTCGACTCCAGCCAGGAGGGTTTCACGGCAGATGTCGAAGGTGTTCGGCGAAATGCTCGAGTAGTGGAACGATCCGGTGTCGGTCAGGATGGCCAGATAGATGTGTGTGGCGATTTCGATGGACAACGGTACGCCAAGCGCGACGATGAGCTCGTAGACCATCTCGCCGCAAGCGGCGGCCGTCGAATCGAACCAGTTCAGCTGGCCGTAGTTCGCGTTCCCGGGATGGTGATCGATATTGATGATGAAATAGTGGTCGAGACCAGCGATCTCGGTGCGGCGAAGGTCCCCGCATTCCATGATGATCGCGGCGTCGAACGTCCCGTCGACGTGGTCGGTGATCTCGATGCTGGGCACGCCGGGGAACGCCAGTAATGGCGCCGACGCAGCGTCCTTGTTGACGATTCGTACCTCCTTGCCAAGTGTCTTCAGCGCGTAGGCCATCGCTAATTGCGAGCCAATTGAATCGCCGTCCGGTCTGGCGTGCGACGAAATGACGAACCTCTGGCGGGCGAAAATCGATTCGACAATCTCCTGGACACGGAGTGAATTACTGCGGGGTGGAATCGTCATCGCGGGAATCTGTGCGCTCGGCATTAATCTCGTTCAAAAGCTGTTCGATACGGTCTTGACCGGCAATCGAGTCGTCGTAAATGAATCGCAGCTCTGGCACCCGTCTCAGCCGCAACCGCGCTCCGACTTGCCGCCGCAAGAACGACGAAGCTCGATCGAGCGCCCGTGCCGTGTCGCGGCGGCGCGCTTCGTCCCCGAGCGCAGTGTAATAGACTTTTGCGGCCTGGAGATCCGGGCTCACCTGCACGCGCGTCAGCGTCACGAACCCGATGCCGGGGTCGTGCACGTCGCGCGTCAGGAGTTGGGCGATTTCAGCGCGAAGCTGGTCCGCCACGCGACTGGGACGTGAGCCTTGTGACATTCGTGAACTTGCAACACAGAGCCGAAGGCGCCAAGGCACCTGCGCGCCGTGAGACGTTACGTTACGTGAGGAACTCGACTTCCGTTCGAGTGATGAGACCAGGCTCGACCCGCTCGATCTCGTCCGCCACCGCCGCCAACTCGCGGTCCGCATGCGCTTGATCGGTACTGACGGTCACGACAGCTAACCCTGCCCGCTGCCAAAGATCCTGGTGCTCGACTTCGGAGACGGCGACGTTGAACTTCTTGATCCGATCTTTGACACGTCGGAGGACCATGCGCTTGTCTTTCAGCGAATGGGACCCAGGAACGTGAAACTCGACAGTCAGCAGGCCGACCACCATCTACGCCATCACGCCGACTCGCTCCATGACGAACACTTCAATGACATCGCCGACTTTGATGTCGTTGAACTTCTCGAATCCGATGCCGCACTCGAAGCCCGATTTGACCTCGCTCACATCATCCTTGAAGCGGCGCAGCGAACCTATCTTGCCCTCGTAGATCACGACGTTGTCGCGAACGAGGCGGGCCTGTGTGTCGCCGGCGCGCGTGATGCGTCCTTCGGTAATCATGCAGCCGGCAATCGTGCCGTATTTGGGCACTTTGAACGTATTTCGTACCTCGGCCGTCCCGAGCCGAACTTCCTTGAAAGTCGGATCGAGCAACCCGGCCATCGCTTTCTTCATTTCGTCGGTCACGTTGTAGATGACCGAGTGCTGGCGGATCTCGACGCGTTCGCGCGTGGCGATTTCTTCCGCATTGCGGTCGGGTCGGACGTTGAACGCGATGATGATCGCGTTGGACGCCGAGGCCAGGAGGACGTCGGATTCGTTGACCGCGCCCACGCCGGCGTGAATGATGCGAATCTTGACCTTTTCGTCCGTCAACTTGGTCAACGTATCCGCCAGCACTTCGGCGGAGCCCTGAACGTCCGTTTTGATGATCACCGGCAGTTCTTTGATGCCACCCTCGGCGATCTGCGCCTGGAGCGATTCGAGTGTGAGGCGGCCGCCCTTTGCGCCGAGCGCCCGCTCCTTGGCCTGCGCCTGGCGGAACGTGGCGATCTGCCGGGCTTTTGCAGCGTCGGCGAGGGCTTGGAATGCATCTCCCGGTTGCGGCAACCCCGTCAGACCGAGCACTTCGACCGGTACCGATGGCCCTGCCGATTTGACCGGCCGGCCACGGTCGTCGATGAGCGCTCGAACGCGACCCACGATCGGGCCAGCAATGAAAGTATCTCCGACGTGCAGCGTCCCGTCTTGAACGAGAATCGTGGCAACAGGACCACGACCCTTGTCCAGCTTCGCCTCGAGCACGGCGCCTGATGCGTTGCGCTTGGGGTTCGCCTTGAGCTCGCCGATGTCGGTGACGAGCAGAATCATTTCGAGGAGAAGCTCGAGATTCTGCTTCTTCTTGGCCGAAACTTCGACCGTGACGGTCTTGCCACCCCATTCCTCGGGCATGAGATCGAGTTCGGTGAGCTCACGCTTGACGCGTTCCGTGTTGGCGTTCGGCTTGTCGATCTTGTTGATCGCCACGACCAGGGGCACAGACGCCGCCTTTGCGTGGTCGATGGCTTCCTTGGTTTGCGGCATCACGCCGTCGTCGGCCGCCACGACGAGGATCACCAGGTCGGTGACCTTCGCGCCTCGTGCGCGCATCAGCGTGAATGCTTCGTGACCCGGCGTGTCGAGAAACACGATGTTGCGACCGTTGATCGTCACGTGATACGCGCCGATGTGCTGGGTGATTCCGCCAGCTTCACGTTCGGCGACTCGTGTTTCTCTAATTGCATCGAGCAGGCTCGTCTTGCCGTGATCGACGTGGCCCATCACGGTTACGACCGGGGCTCGTGACACGATGTCTTCCGGATGCGCTTCGCCGGTGTCTTCGTTGAGCAGCTCTTCCTCGAAGCTGCGCAACTGAACGTCGGCCCCGAACTCGCGAGCGACCTTCGTCGCTGTCTCGGCGTCGAGGGTTGAGTTAATCCTCAGCATCAACCCTTTCATGAGGAGCTTGCCGAGCACGTCATTCGCCCGCATGCCGAGCTTGTCTGCGAGGTCTTTCACTGTCATGCCCTCGGCGAGCGTGATCGTGCGCGAGACAGGCGGCGGCTCTGCCGGCATTTGCGGAGCACTCGGGCGGATAACCTCGCGCCGCTGGGCCGTCGGCCGTGGACCGTATGACGTCGGCCGCATCGGCGGACGCATCGGAGCGCCGGGACGCGGCGGAATTTGACCCGGCCGCTGGGCTCCGGGTTGCTGAGTACGAATTGGTTGAGACGGCAAGGGCCGCGGACCGCCAGGTGGCACTGACGGACGGGTTCCCGGTCCCGGATATGTCGACGGTCGGGGCGGCGGGCTCGAGGCCGGTCGGGTAGTCGGCTGTACCGACGGTCGCGCGGCTACCGGAGTCGGGCTCGTGGCCGGTGGGCGCGCCGCCGCCGGGGGTGCCGGCCGCTCGGTTCTCGGAACCGGCCGCGGGACGACCCGCGGCAGTGTGCTGCTCGGAAGTGGCGCCGTCGGTGTCGTCGGCCGTTGCTCTTCGATTCGCAGCCGCAGCGTTGGCGGAACGACGCGACCTGGAGTGACGACTTTTGGTGCCAGCGCGGGCGGCGCGGCGGCCATTTCCGGTTGGGGCTGCTCGATGACGGGTGCCGGCGTCTCGACGCGTGCTTCGGGGCCCGGAGATTCCACGACAGCGGCTGGAGTCGCCTCGAAAATGGGCTCCACCACCTGAGTGGGCTCCACGTGAGCGTCGGGCTCCTCGATGGGTGGAGCCTCGACAGTCGGTACGGCGACCGGCTTTACTGTCTTGACCAGACGGGGCGGCGGCAACACCGGGGCCGTGGGCTTCGCTGGTTCTGCCGCCTTCTTCGGCGGCGTTCCCTTCTTGCCCTTGGGTACGGGCGTCTCCGCAAAGATGTCACCGCTCGGCAGCGAAATGTTCCGCTGACGCGCAAGGCGTTCGACGAACTGACGTCCGACGACTTCCTCGATCGTGCTCGAGGCGCTTTTTACCTCGATGCCATGATCGCGCTTCAGTAGGGCGGTGACTTCCTGGCTGGTCGTGTTCAGAAGCTCCGCGACCTTGTAAATCCGGACTGTGGCCAAATTTCGTCCCTCAGAAATGCAAATTCAGAATGCACAATGCAGGCACACTGCATTATCCATGACGCGCCTCACTGGTGCCGCTACTACTCCTCCGCTCCGGTGGGGGCTTCCGCGGCCGATTCTCCTTCCCCTCGCGCAGCCGCGAGAATCTTTTCAGCAGTTTTCTCACCGATTCCCGGGATCTCCGACAACTGCTCGACAGTCGCGCTCGCGAGTGCCTCGACTGATTCGAACCCGGCGTCCACGAGTTTCCGCACGGTCTTCTCGCCGATTCCCGCCAGCGTGTAAGGGGCCGGGGCGTCGGCGGGTGCTTCTTCCGGCGCGGCCTCGCCTTCCACCGGCTCGGCCGCCGTTTCGAGACCGTCGAACTGTGCTTCGACTTCGCGGCGCTTTTCTTCTTCGCTCTTGATGTCGATGCGCCACCCGGTCAGCTTGGCGGCCAGGCGGACATTCTGGCCTTTCTTGCCGATCGCGAGCGAAAGCTGTTTGTCTTCGACAATGACTTCCATGACGCGCTCGTGGTCGTCCACGATCGAAACGCGCTGTACTTTCGCCGGGCTGAGGGCGTTGGTGACGAAGGCGATGGGGTCCTCCGACCACTCCACGATATCGATCTTCTCGCCTCGCAGCTCGCGGATGATCGACTGAACGCGTGTGCCCTTCATGCCGACGCACGCGCCGACAGGATCGACGTCCCGCTCGCGTGAGAACACGCCGACTTTGGCACGATCGCCCGCCTCGCGCACGGCGCCGCGAATTACCACGGTACCGTCGTAGATCTCGGGTACTTCTTGCTCGAACAGCTTGATTAGCAGGGCCGGGTCGGTGCGCGACAGCACGATCTGGGGACCCTTGGCGCTGCGATTCACGCCTTTGATCACGCTCCGAACGCGGTCGCCAGGCGTATAGCTTTCAGCCCGGGATTGTTCCTTGCGTGGCAGCACCGCCTCGATGCGTCCGATTTCGATGATGATGTCGCCATTTTCGAACCGCTTCACGGTTCCGTTGACGACTTCACCGATGCGCTGGTTGTATTCCGCGAAAATATTCTCCCGCTCCGCCTCGCGGACTTTCTGAAAGATCACCTGCTTGGCGGTCTGGGCTGCGATTCGCCCGAGCACTTCGGTGGGCTTGGGGAATTCCATCTCGTCACCGAGCTCGATGCTGTTCGCCACTTCGTCGCCGTAGACCTGCCGGTACATCTGGCGGGCCTCGTCGATCCCGATTTCGATCGCCGGGTTGGTCACCTCTTGGACGACCTGCTTCAACGCAAAGAGGTCCACCTGTCCCGTTTCCATGTTGAAACGCGTCTTGAGGTTTTCGCCCGTTTTGTAGAACTTGCGCGACGCTGTCGCGACGGCCTCTTCGATGGCGCTGATGACGACATCGGGCTCGATGCCCTTCTCTTTGGCCAACGCCTCGATGGTCTGTTGCAGAGGATTAGACATTTCTAGAATTCCACTTCCAAGTTCGCCCGCGTGACGATCCCGTACGGCACCCGGTGCCGCCGCCCGTCGTCGCCCTCGATGAGGACGTCGGTATCCTCGACGCCCCTCGGTACTCCCTTGAAGAACGTCTGACCATCCACTGCCTCACGCATGACCAATTTGGCGCGACGGCCTTCGAAGCGCCGATAGTCCTTCAGGTGGCGAAGCGGACGGTCGAGACCCGGTGACGAAACCTCCAACGTGTATGCGGTCGGCACGATGTCTTCGACATCGAGCATGGCACTCAAATCCCGACTGACACGGGCGCAATCGTCTACACTGACGCTGTCTTCCGGTACCGCCGAAGGTCCTGGTCGATCGAGCCGGACGCGAAGCACCATACCGCTGGACTCGCGGCGGAACTGCACGTCGAAGATCTCGAGCTCGTACGATCCAGCGACGCGGTCGGCGACCGCCCGAACCTTTTCAATCAGGTCGACGACCACCATTTTCGTACGGAGTGTCCGGTCCGATCCGGACGGAGCTGGGCCCTTAAACTAAAAAAGTGGGCACTCGCCCACTCTGGTTCTTCAGCCAGGCTTCGAATCAATAACTATATCACAGGTGGGGGGTTACGCCGTCGGCGTATGCCTCTTCCCGAGCATTCGCCGCCTCTCGGCCTCTCTCCTTCTAGAGGGTGGACAGCCCGCCGTTGACCGGACGGGCGATCAAGTCGTATTCGCGCGTCCCGACAATTTCAACCTCGACGAAATCGCCGCTTCTGAAGCTCGAGGGGTCGCATTCAGTCAGGAAGACGGATGCATCGATGTCGGGAGCCTGTGTTTCGAGACGGCCCCGCAGAACGAGCTCGTGGTCGCTCGCCGGGCCGTCAATCAGCACCCGGGCCAGCTCGCCTCGGCGTTGGCGATTGCGCGTCCGGATCAGCCGTTTCTGAGCGGCCATCACTCTGGCGCGCCGTGCCGCCTTACTTCCCCCGGGCACATCGTCGTTCAACTTGTGGGCGGAAGTGCCTTCCTCATGCGAGTACGTAAACACGCCGACATGGTCGAAGCGATGGTCATTCACGAACTCGACCAGCTCCGCGACGTCATCGTCGGTCTCGCCGGGGAAGCCGACGATGAATGTCGTGCGAAGCGCGACACCTGGGACTCGAGCGCGGATGTTTGCCAGGAGGTCGTCATATTTCTGGCGCGAACCGGGCCGCTTCATACGTCTCAGGACCGCATTGGATGCGTGCTGGAGGGGCAGATCGATGTATCTGCAGACCTTTTCACAGTCGGCCATCGCCGCCAGGGCTTCGGTATCGATCGTGGTCGGATACAGGTAGAGCAGCCGGATCCATTCGAGGCCGTCGATGTCGTTCAGCCGCCGCAGCAACCGCGCCAAGGCTCCGGCTTCCTTGCGGTCGTGGCCATAGAAAGTGGTGTCCTGTGATATGAGCAGCAGCTCCTTGACACCCCGATCCGCCAGTTTGCGCGCCTCGCTGACGATGGAATCCGCCGGCCGGCTTCGGTAGGCCCCTCGCAACGTCGGGATAATACAGAACGCACACTTGTAGTCGCAGCCCTCCGCAATCTTGAGATAGGCGTAGTGTTTCGGCGTGGCCAGTAAGCGCGGCGTGTCCGCGTCGTAGATGTAAGAAGGGCGGGGCCGGGAATGGTGCTGGGTGCTGGGTGCGCGGTAAAACGTGAGCGGCGCCACCTTCTCGGACCCAACTGCGCCGCCAATCGCGTTCACAATCTCGGGGACTTCTCCTGTTC
This sequence comes from uncultured Acidobacteriota bacterium, assembly GCA_963773035.1. Taxonomy (GTDB): domain Bacteria; phylum Acidobacteriota; class Vicinamibacteria; order Vicinamibacterales; family CAVVIG01; genus CAVRXZ01. The sequence continues at coordinate 20,242 of CAVYZX010000012.1, forward strand.
CGAGCACCGCGTCGATCTCCGGGATCTCGACCTTAAGTTCCTCGCGGTATCGTTCCGCCAAGCAACCGGTGACAACGAGCCGGCGGCAGGCGCCTGTCTTCTTGTGCTCGGCCATTTCGAGAATGGCGTCGACGGACTCCTGCTTCGCTGAGTCTATGAAGGCGCACGTGTTGACGACGAGCACGTCGGCGGCAGCCGCGTCGTTTGTCAGTTCGTGTCCGGCCTGCTGCGCCAAGCCGAGCATCACCTCCGAGTCAACCAGATTCTTGGGACAGCCGAGGGAAATCAGACCAATCTTCATCGAGACCTCAAGGATAAAGCCTGTAGAGCATTCTCGGGTACGGGATCGTCTCACGCACGTGCTCGAGCCGGCAAATCCATGCGACCGCGCGTTCGATGCCCATCCCGAAACCGCCGTGAGGCACGCTGCCATACTTGCGGAGATCGAGATACCAGTCGAAGGCCTCTTTCGGCAGTTGGTGCTCCTCGATTCGTTTCAACAGCAGCTCCAGATCATCCAGGCGTTGGCCTCCGCCGATGATCTCTCCATAACCCTCAGGCGCCATCACATCGACGCCAAGTGCGAGCTCCGGTCGGTCAGGGTCGGGCTTCATGTAGAAAGCCTTGACGGCTGCCGGATACCGGTGAACCATCACCGGGCGATCGAAATGCTCCGACAACGCCGTTTCATCTGGGCCGCCGAAATCCCCACCCCATTCGAAGGGCAATCCCTTTTGCTGCAAGATTGCCACGGCGTCGTCGTACGTGATTCGGGGAAACGGCGTCTGGACACGTTCGAGAGCACTGACATCGCGTTCGAGAACCTTCAGTTCGCGCCGGCGCGTCTCGAGCGTACGGCCGACGACGTAGACGAGCAGACCCTCTGCCAGATCCATGACGTCGTTCAAGTCCGCAAACGCCATCTCCGGCTCGACCATCCAGAATTCCGTCAAGTGCCGGCGCGTCTTCGATTTCTCGGCGCGGAAGGTCGGGCCGAAGCAGTACACGCGACCTAGGGCCATCGCGTTTGCTTCGTTGTACAGCTGCCCGCTTTGCGTCAGGTAGGCCGTCTGGTCGTCGAAGTATTGAGCGGGGAAGAGGGTCGTGGTGCCCTCGCATGCTGCCGGGGTGAAGATCGGAGTATCGGCAAGGATGAATCCCCGATTGTTGAAGAAATCGCGGACCGCGTTGATGATTTCATGCCGGACACGAAGAATCGCCTGCTGGCGCTCGCTTCGAATCCATAGATGACGACGGTCGAGCAGGTAATCGACACCGTGCTCTTTTGGCGTGACGGGGTAGTCGTGAGAGTCGCCGACGATCTCGAAACGCTTTACGTCGATCTCATAACCGCTCGGCGCCCGTGTGTCGGCGCGGACGGTACCGGTCACAATCAACGACGTTTCCTGCGACAGATGATCGGCCGCCTTGAACATCTCGTCGCCTACCGCGGCTTTCGACATCACCGCCTGGATGAATCCGGTTCCGTCACGGATGATCAGAAAATGAATCTTCCCGCTCGAGCGGCGGTTGTGCAGCCACCCCTTGAGCGTGACTTCCTGCCCTTCGTGCTTCCCGATCTCTTCGATGTAGACGTGCATGGGCCTTCCTACTCATCCCGGAAATCGCTTGACTTGACCTGATAGTTGACCGCTTCCACGACAGCGGAACCGTCAGTTACCACGTCAAGCCAAGTGATTCCCGATTTCGACGAGCATTCGTTCAAGTCTCTCACGTGCCTTGCGGGCTCGCGCGAGCGCGTCCTTCGGAGATCCGTGTGCGGCGATCTCGAACAGCAGCGTCTGGTCGTAACCAACTTTCTGCATCGCGGTCATTGCCGCCGGCCAGTCGATCGTACCCTCGAATGGCACGAGATGCTCGTCGGAGCGCCCGCGATTGTCGTGGACGTGTGTCGTGATGAGGTGACCAGAAGCCGTTTCGATGGCGTCCAGCAGATCCCCTTCGAGATGAGCGTGCCCGAAATCGAGACAAATGCCTACGCCAGCAGCCTCGAGATCCTCTTCGACGAAGTACACGAGCGATCCCGTTCGCGACAGCTCGTTCGGGATGACTTCGACTGCGATCCGGACGTCGAGTGGGGCCGCCAGCCGCTGTAATTCCTCGATACTGCGTCGAGCTGCCTCACGGTTGTTGTCTTCCGGCGCCGGCGACTGTGAGCGCGGTACGCCTAGGTGTGCCACGAGAACGGCCGCTGGGATCCGCCGCGCGACGTGCAGAGCGCGTTCGGCTTCAGCAACGGCGTGTGCCCGTTCCTCGGGGTGGATGCTGGCAAGAGTCAAAGGCTTGCCCCATCGGCCGCCGATGAAGCTTTCGTTCACGGGCGCATGGATGCCGTGCAGCGTCAGGCCCGCATCCGCGAGCCATTGCTGCAAGTCGCCCACCGCCGTCTGGCTGTGATAGTCGAAGTGAGTTCGCGTAGCGAAAAGCTCGACCGATTCGAAGCCGTAGGCAGCGATTTCGAGAAGATGGTCACGGCCCAATCGCTGGCCGTGATAGAGGTGTGTCGACACCCCAAACTGTCGTTTGACCACGTTCGTACCGCCCCGCCCCTTCGGGACACGTGCAGCACGTCAAGAATTCGAGCTCACACGGCTACAAGAGTCGCTTCTAGTATCGCAATTCCTCGAGGTGTTCGGCCAGCACGCCGCGGAGCCGTGAAAAGCGAGGATACTTCGCGAGGTTCGTCCGCACGTATGCAAGCGTGCGCGGCATGTACTGAATGTAGACCGGGTTTCCTCGTGCCATCGTCTGGTAGCCGAAGGTCCCAAGCGCCTTGAGATTGCGCTGAACGGCCATCAGGTCGAACCGCGCGCGGAACGCGTGGGCGCTGTGTCGCACGCCCGGTCCTTTCAGCGCGAGGAAGTAGGCGATGAGCTCGTCCACGTCCCGGTCCGGCAGGTCGACATACGAGTCCCGCAACAGCGAGACCAGATCGTAAGTATCCGGTCCCATGCGGGCGTCCTGGAAGTCGATGATGAACAGGCGCCCCGCGTGCAACATGAGGTTGCGGCTGTGATAGTCGCGATGACAAAGCACCGTGGGCTCGGACGCCAGCTCGTTGACGATCGACGACCACTCTTCGGTAAGGGCCGTCCGCTGCGACGGCGTCAGCGCGATCCCCCGGTAGCCTTCCAGGAAGTGCTTCACGAAGAACTCGAGCTCCCAGGTCAGCTTGGCGACGTCAAATGAAACCTTGTACGGAAGATACCCATCCGAATCGAATTCCGCGCCCCGGCGATGCAAGAGCTCGATAAAGGAAACGGCCTGGCGATAGAGGGCAGCGTGTTCTGTGGCGGCTCCGGCTCCCAGATGTGCCTGGAGCGTCACATCGCCCAGGTCTTCGAGCTCGACGATCCCGAGCGGGTCGGAATGACCCAGAAGCGCCGGCACCGGCAGCTGAATGCGTTGCAGCAGCTCCGCCACGTTGGCGAAAGGCAGCGATACGAACTCTATCGGACCAGCGTGCAAGGCCAGCACGACCGAGTGACCCTCGGCGTGGATGACACGAAAGTAACGGCGATCGGACGCGTCGCCGGTCAATCGCACCACCTGTGTGGCCGCGACGTTCAGTCCGTTCTCGTGCAAGTAGCGTTCGATTCGATCCCGGAGTTCGAGGCCTTCCTGCGCCTGCTTGTCGGAAGTTGTCATAGCGTTAAAGGCCAAGCTCGACTGCTTCCATCAGCAGCGATGCCCAGAATCGAGCGGCGCAAATGTGTGCCACTTGGGATGGTTACCCGGTCGGTGACAATGCACTCTTCGATCACGCAGTCTTTCGACACTTCAACATCGTCCCACAGAATGGATCGCGTTACGCTCGCGCTCGGGTCGATGCGCGTCCGCGAGCCGATTGCACCCGTTTTGACACCGCCGGCTTCGATCAAGGACCACGACGCCGACCAGTAGTCCGCGACCGTTCCGATGTCCAAGAAAGCCGCCTCGGTAACGAAACCCCGGACGCCTCCCCGTTGAGTCGCAATCAAGGCATCGTAAACGCCGCCGACCGACTGCGCCGGCTGGCCGGCCGGCAGCGAGGCGAAGACTTGGTGTTCGACCATCTGGACGCCTACGAAGTGGTATGAACTCTTATCGGTCCCTCGAGGTGTGAACCCGACGACCCGCTGGTCGCGATCGAGAAGGATGCCGCCATAACGTTCCGGTGCACGATTCGGCACTAAGACCATCGTCACGAGTGCCCCAGCCGACCTGTGGATCAACGCGAGCGCAGACAGGTCGACATCGGTCAGCGTGTCGCCGTTGATCAGCAGAAATGTGTCGACGCCGAGGATGGGAAGCGCCTGACGTGGGCCACCGGCGGCCCCCAGCACGAGAGGCTGTTCCCAGGAGTATCGCACGCGTACCGAGAGGTCGCTGCCATCACCGACGACGGCCGTTATTGTGTCGGGCAGATGATGTAGGTTCAGCACGACGTCGATTACCCCATTTGCCGCGAGCCACGACACGATGCGCCGGATCAAAGGCACGCCAGCGACCGGCATCGCGGGCTTGGCTCTCACCTCGGTGAGCGGGCGGAGGCGAGTGCCGAGGCCGGCGGTCAACACGAGCGCATGCGTTGGTGGTCGATCCGCCAAGAAGTGAGCTCTTCCGTCCTACTCGCTGTTGTCGTCGAAGATCATGTCGGTGACAGGAATTCCGCGCTGCCGGCAGTGTTCGCAGAACAGCGATCGGTAAGAGTCGAGAACGTAGTCGCTCGGACCACAACCAAGTGCGACTGCCGTTTCCGCGATGCCGCGATCGCTGCCTTCAATCTCGACGAACGTTCCGAGTGGCGTTTCGTCGATCGCGACGATGACTTCGTCGAGTGCAAATTCTTCCCGGTATTTCTGGTACCGGAAGGTCGCAACGAATCCGAGTTCCTCGAGGATCTTGAGGAGAAGAAGACCATCGCCGACCACGGTCTCCAGCTCGTCACGCACCTTCACAAGTGCCGGTTGAACCGGTCCCTTGAAGGTGAGCAGGCTCTTGCCCGATTCCATCCGAACACGTAGCACCGATCGGCGTTGTTTCAACAATCCATCGGCGGTGTCCAGGAGACAGTCATCCTGTAGGCGCCGGCCGCGCATCGGCGTGGCGCCGGTCGCGAGAACCGCCGCACGGGCTTCTTCCAGGCTCGAGAACCGCAGCTTGATCTCTCTTTCGAGGATGGCGGCCATAAGGGGGTCTATTAAAGCGCCTGCCTTTGGAAATTACAACGCGATCCTTCGCCCAAAGCGATACGTCGCCCGAGGGAGTAATCCAATGTGTCGGGCGGCAATTCGCGCAAAGACGTACATCGTGAAACACTCGAGCGCGAACGCCGGAAACCCGAAGTAGCCGAGCACCGGCATTTCGAAGATCTTCAGATGCTCCAGGATCGGCACTGTGTAGTGCCACTTCGACCGCGCCCAGTAGTTCCAGAACTCCCATAAGATGCCGCACAGAAAGCCGCTCAGCATCAGGTTCTTCAAACGATCGAATTGCCTCTCTCGGAAATCGCGTGCGAGGGATTCGCCGCCAAGTCGCATATTGATCGGGTCGAGCAGGAAGATGAAGCCGAGGAAAACCGGCGCCGCCAGAAGTGGTGAAGGCCAGAGGATCGGCGGCAGAAGCATGGCGGCTCCCAGGCCGATGGATACTCGCGAAGCAGCCTTGGGATGGTCGCCCCTCATGAACATGTGGGTCTCGCCCAGGGCTACCGTCGCCACGTCTTTCGGCGTCCGCAGGGCCCCTCGCCAGACACCGATCAACTCGGCGCCTTCAAAAATAGCCGGCCAGATCGTGGCGAACGCCCACGCGTAGCCGAAGTATCTCAAGAACGGATTTTCAGGCAGGCCGACGTAGTGCCAGTTCTGGATGAATCGGTTGTAGAACTCGAACACGAGCCACAGCGGAATCGAAGCGAGCGCGAGCCAGAAGAACTCGCGTGGCGCAGACCGAATCCACGACTCTCCTCGCGCGCGGAAGACGATCGAGTCGGCAAACAGGATGAAGCCGGTCCACGCAATGGGTGTGTTCCACGACCAGAACGGCTCGATCCGAGCCATCGTCGCCGCCTCGGAAACCACCATGATCAGCAGACCAGCCGCTGCGGATGTCGTCAAGAACCACCTTTGTGTTCGTTGTGTTCTTTGTGGTTACGTTCTATCGCCGTTCAAGGGATTGGGGTTCATAGTGGTTCACGTCACGCGCTGACCGAACGAACATCCCCGAAGCGTTGGCTTTCCGACATCTTTCCCGAATATGAGCACCTTGTGTGTGCTGCCAAGTCCACCCGGCATGAGCAGCGTCTTGAGGGCCAGGCGTTTCTTGATCTGGTCGACAACGGTCGCGCCTTCGTCAATCGTTTCCGCTGACGCAAGTCCGAGCAGGAAATACGTTTGATCCAGGAACGCCAGCGTGTCCAGTCCGGCTTGTTCAGCCGCCGCGCGTACGCTCGTGAAATCGACATGGGCGGTGAGGTCCTGTTCCCCAGGATGTGCCAGCCACAGCGGCTGGCCGGTGGCCGAAGCCTGACCGGACGTCGTGTGTCCGATAAACGACGTGAGCGTGCCGCCGGCATGTGTGGCTGAGTAGAGCTCTCGAGCCTCGTGTCCGTAGTCGATCAAGATGATGAAGCCGCGCCGGAGGCGGCGAGCCACGTCGCGGATCCAGTTCACCGCCTGAAGATTGATCTCCGTCCGCCAACCGGGCTCGAGCGTGACATCAAGCTTGGCGAGGTATTCTCCCAGCTCCGGTGTCGAGAGGGGACCTTCTCGCATGGCGAGGAGAGAGTCCGAATCTCCGAGATCGACGTACACCTCGCGAAGTCCGCAGTCCCGCATGACGACCTGATGGACGGGAAACGCGTCGAGCAGTTCGTTTGCGAGGAGTACTCCTTCGAAAGAATCGGGAAGTGTCGCTGACGATGAAATGAGACGAGCCGCGAGATCAGCGAAGCGCTCCGCCTGCTCGTGCCTGGCCGCTGCACTGGCTTCGACCAGGTGCACTTGAATTCGAGCACAGAATGCCGGGTTGCGGCGCTGCGCGGCGCCCACAATATCGGCTGCGAGTCGCCCGTTGCCGGCGCCGACCTCGACGAAATCGATGGGGGATTGCGGGAGGAGAGCGGCCATTTCCGCGAGCTGCCTCTCGAGAAGCTCGCCGAACAGCGGGCCGACGTCGACGCTGGTAAAAAAATCGCCCGCGCGGCCGGATCGTTGAGGCGCGCGGGCGTAGTAACCAAATTCGGGATCGTAGAGGGCCAGATTCACGAACGCGGCGACCGTGATCGGGCCGCGTTCACGAATCAGTTCGGCGATCTTTGCGCTGAAGTCGGCAATCCCCAGTCCCGAGCCCCCAGCCCTATTCTTTGCGAACGGGCACGAATTGCTCGTTCCCGTCGCGCCAGACGAGCAGCCGGGCGATTCGGCCGGCCGCGACTTTGGCCAGCTCGCGGCTCGCTTCAACAGCCGTCGCGACGGACTTTCCGTTGACCGAGAGAATCACGTCCCCGGGCCGCAGGTTCCGCGCGGAGTCGCTGTTGGGGTCGACATCGGTAATAACGGCGCCCATTTGGCCCGATGGCACCTGAAGGCGGCGGGCCATTTGTGGCGTCAGATTCTGGAGCGTCAAGCCGAATCCGGTTGCGCCTTGTTCCTCCGGCGTCGGAGCACCGCCGCCGTCATTCCTGCGTCCACCGCGCAGGGTTTGCTGTTCGGCGTCCAGATCCAGCTCCTCGACGGTCACGTGGAGCGTCTTTTCCTGCTTCTCCCTGAGAACCTTGACCGGGACGGATGTGCCAGGCTTCGTCGCGATGACCATCTTGACGAGCTCGCTGCTGTTTGGAACCGGCCGGCCGTTATATTCGATGATCACGTCGCCAGGCAGGACGCCTGCCTTCGCTGAAGCCCCGTCGGCCGGTACTTGCTGTACCACCGCGCCCATTCGGGACTTGAGGCCGTAGTCCTCGAAGCCGTCGCGAGGAACCGGGATCACCTGCACACCGATGCGACCGCGAACCACCTTGCCCTGGTGCAGTTGCGGAAGCAGTTCGCGTACGCTGTTGATCGGCACGGCGAAGCCAATGCCGATGTTCCCGACGTTCCCGCCACGTTCGTTGCTGATGATGGCGGTGTTGATGCCGATGACTTCTCCGCGAACGTTGAGCAGCGGGCCGCCGGAATTCCCAGGGTTGATCGCGGCGTCGGTCTGAATCATTTCATTGGATCGCCCGGCGACTGCGTAGAACGGTCGAGCCATCGCGCTGATGATGCCCACCGTCACCGTATGCGCGTAGCCGAACGGATTGCCAATCGCCATGACCCAGTCGCCCGCGGCCATCTGCGCCGAGTCGCCGAACTTCGCTTCTACGAGCGGATGAGAGGGCCGGTCGATCAGCTGGATCAAGGCGCTGTCGGTGAGCGCGTCCTTGCCGATTACCTTCGCCGCATAGGTGTCGTCCTCTTCGTCGCCCAGAAACTGGACCTCGATCTTGGTGGCATCGTCCACGACGTGATTATTGGTGAGGATGAAGCCGTCCTTGGCTCCGATGACGAAGCCGGTGCCCGCGGCCTGGGTTTTCTGCTCTCTCGGCCGGCGCCCTCTGTTGTTCGGTGCCTGGTCTTGATCGTCCTGGCCCCCAGGGCCCCCAGGGCCTCCTCCACCGCCAGGCCCGAAGAACCGGCGGAAAAAGTCGTCGGGCGCCCCGCCGCCCCCGCCGAAGAAGTCCGACAGATCCTGGGTCCGCGTGCGCATCTCGGTCCGAATGTTGACGACCATCGGCGACTGCGCTTTCGCGATGTTCCTGAATGTCAACGCGTCGATCGGGCCGCTGATCGGTGAGCTGTTCATCGACGGCACGTTGATCGTTTGTGCCGACGAGGACGGCGTCATCTCGAAGCGCGACGCGAGGACCAGCGCGACTGCAAAGGACGCAACCGCGCTCAACAGAACGTAGAAAACCGTGGTCTTACGGGTTGACATCAAGCCTCCTAGATCGGAAATCAGTTGACTGGACGTGGTAACTGGAGGTCAGGGACGGAAATACTCACATACCACGTCCAGTCAACTGATCTCCGGGCCTAAACGAGTGCGACGATCTCGGTCTGCAGCGGCCCGGTCACGACGGCGTCACGGGCCTGCACGACCAAGTTGATTTCAGAGCGAACGCCGAAATCCTCGAAGTACACGCCGGGCTCAATTGTAAAGCCAGTACCGGCCAGCAGGCGCCGGTCGTCGTGCGTCTCATAATCGTCCATATTAACGCCGTTGCCGTGCACGTTCTCGCCCAGGCTGTGGCCCGTGCGGTGAAGAATATGGTTTTCGTATCCGGCACTCCGAAGCACCGAGGCCGCCGCTCGGTCCACTTGCCAGCCGCGAAGCTCCTGGCCGGCTCGAACCGCGCGCTGGACGAGCGCCGTCGCGGCGTTGCGCGCGGCGCACACAGCCTCGAACGCCTTGGCCTGAGGCTCTGGCGGCCGGCGACCGGTGAATCCCACCCAGGTAATATCGGCATAAACAGCGCCGGGACGGTCCAGCTTGCCCCACAGGTCGAGCAGGACCAGCTCGTCGGGGTGAATCGTTCGACTCGCCGTCGACGTAGGTAAGTAATGCGGATTCCCCGCATTGCTGGAGACCGAGACGTTCGGCGGCGAGTCGCTCACCAGTCCCTCTTCCCCAAACCAGTTGACCATCTGCTGTTGCACGTCGTATTCCGTCGTGGTGACGCCTCTGCTCAAACGACGCCGAATCTCGTCGAACGCGCGGTCCTTGATGCGGTACAGCTTCTCCGAGGCGATGCAGTGAGTGCTGATGGCCGACTCGTCCCACACGGCGGCGAACCGCTGGATGAGATCGGCGGACGATACGACCTCGACTCCCAAGTGGCGGATGAGCTCCACCGTTCCGGCGTCGACGCGCGCGACGTATGGAATCGCGCAGTTGGGGGAATATTCCATCGCCACTCGATGCAGCCCGGCGAGAAGGCGACGAAGACCGGCTTCGAGCTGCTCACGTCCGGCGTACCGTTCGGTCTTTCCCGGTAGATGAGCCAGCGTGTCGCGCTCGATGACATGGACCAGGGCCCGAGGTTCGCCGGTCGAGGGAATCAGGTAGAACCAGCGCCGCGTGGCCAGATGGCCACTCTGGCGTGAGACCGCCGTCAAATCAGCCGCGATCGGGTTGAGCCCACGAAAATCGTACAGCAGCCAGGCGTCGATCTTTTCGGCGGCAAGGGCCGCCTGGACAGCGGCGACGTCGATCGGCGCGGCCACGATTCCTTGAGCCATCTTTCAAGTATATCGCGCGATATTGCGGGGAGTTTCACCCCTCGGCGGGGTCACGGAAAGCTGGTAGCTGCGAGCCTGAAGCTGTCTATAATCCTAGAAACGCGTGCCAGCGCGTAAGGGCAACTCGGCTTCGAGAGAAATACATATGAATCGACATTTCCGTCTCATTGGGTTTGCTGTGATGCTGGCTGGCACGGTGCTGACTGCCGGCCAGGCCCCGGCTCCGGCCCCGCCGCCGGCCCAAGGTTCCCAAGGTCCGCAAGGGCCTACCTTCAAGGTCCAGGTCGATTACATCGAGGTCGACGCGTTCGTCACCGATCAAAACGGCCGCTTCGTCCGCGATCTGAAGAAGGAAGATTTCCAGCTGTTCGAGGACGGGAAGCCGCAGACGGTGAATGCGTTTGCGTTGGTCGATATTCCGATCGAGCGCGGCGAGCGCCCGCTTTTCGCCGCCGCGCCCCTCGAGCCCGACGTCAAAACCAACGCGCAACCGTTCGAGGGTCGCATTTACATCCTGCTGCTCGACGAACTTCACGTCCTGCCCGAGCACACGGTGAGGGTGCGGCAGGCTGCGCGACGGTTCATTCAGCAGAAACTGGGCGCGAACGACCTGATGGCCGTGATCCACGTTCAAGCCAAGGCTGAAGACTCTCAGGAGTTCACGAACAACAAGCGATTGCTGTTGGCGGCCGCGGACAGGTTCGTCGGCAAAGCGGAACAAAACGCCACGCTGACGAAGTATCAGCAGTACACATCGAGTATCGGCATCCGCCAACCTGGCGAGGCCGTCAACGATCCCCTCGAAATGAAACGAGGGTTCGATGCACGCGCGACGCTCGAGGAAATGAAGGCCGTCGCCGAGTGGTTCGGCGGCGTTCGGGGCCGAAAGAAGTCGATTCTGTTGATTAGCGAAGGCATCGACTACGACATTTACGACGTGTTCAACAAGCGCGATGCCTCGATGATCCAGGATCAAATGCGAGAGCTCATTCGCGCGGCGACCAGATCCAACGTCAGCATCTATCCCATCGATCCCAGAGGCCTGACCGACATGGGGGATCAGGCGATCGAGCTGAACGGTCTCGCGGCCGGAGATGATGGCGATCCGGCGCTTGCCGATATCGGCACGCGCGGCCTGGCCAACGAGCTTCGACTGCAGATCGACAGCCTTCGCACGTTCGCCGAAGAGACTGGCGGGTTTGCCGTCGTGAACACGAATGGCTTTGCGACTGCCTACGATCGGATCGTCGAAGAGAACAGCTCGTACTACGTCCTCGCATACTATCCGCCGAATCCGAAGCGAGACGGCAAGTTCCACAAGATCGACGTCAAGGTCAATCGTCCAGGCTTGACCGTGCGCGCGCGTCGTGGTTACGCGGCTCCGGCGTCGAAATCGGCAAACGCACCCGCCGCGAAGCCGAGCACTATTTCGGCCGAAATCCGCGACGCGCTGCAAAGCCCACTCCCGGTCAGTGGCCTGACGCTGCAAGTCTTTGCCGCCTCGTTCAAAGGCGTCGCCCCTAATGCCTCTGTCATGCTTGGCGTCGAGTTGAGTGGTCGCGACCTCAGGCTCAACCCGGGCGACAAGTTGCAGATCTCGTACATGGCGGTCGACGCCAAAGGCAAGTCCAAGGCTGGCAACACCGAAACAGTGACGCTCAATCTGCGTCCCGAAACGAAGGCCATTGTCGAACAGACTGGAGTTCGCGCGTTGACCCGCGTGCAAATTCCCCCGGGCCGCTATCAACTCCGTGTGGCGGCCAACGATCTGGCCACCAATGCCGTCGGTTCCGTGTTGTACGACCTGGAGGTTCCCGATTTCACCAAGACACCGCTAGCCATGAGCGGGCTGGCTCTGACCTCGGCCGCCTCATCCCGCCAGCCGACGATCCGTCCAGACGAGGAGCTCAAGCAAGTGTTGCCTGCGGCTCCCGTCGGAAGTCGCGTCTTTCCCCGTGACGACGAGATCGCCCTGTTTGTAGAGATTTACGACAACAACGTCGCGACATCTCATAAAGTCGACGTCACTGCAACGGTCACCGCGGACGAAGGCAAGGTCGTGTTCAAGACCGACGATGTGCGCGATTCGTCGGAGCTGCAGGGTCAGCGCGGGGGATATGGCTATTCCACCCGCATTCCGCTTGCGGGCATGCCTCCCGGCTTGTACGTCCTGAAGGTCGAGGCGCGTTCGCGAATCGGTGATAATCCAACCACCGATCGACAAGTGCAGTTCCGGATTGCCGATGCAGTCGTCGGCGCGCCACCCAAATGACGCAGCACGTTCCCTGCGTTAGACTTGATTGATGATGATCGGCGTCGCGCTGTTCGTCGCACTGGCGGTTTTACAGGCCGTCGTGCCGCCCGTGCGCTCCCTGGACAAAGGAACCAGGAGTGAGATCGTCGTGGCGCGTCAGGTGACGATCCGCGATCAAGACGCGTGGACCGCGTTATGGCAGGAGCATGCGGCCAGCCGTCCGCGACCGGCCGTCGATTTTTCGAGCGAGATGGTCGTCGGCGTGTTCCTGGGCACGCGGCCCACGGCCGGCTTTGCGGCGGAGATCGTCGGATATCGAGCGGCCGACGGCGACCTGGTAATCGAGTATCGCGAGAGCGCCCCACCACGCGGCGCCATCACGGCGCAGGTCCTCACCTCGCCGTTTCACCTCGTGGTTGTCCCTCGACGGACAGGAACTGTGACGTTCGAGAAGCTCTGACGTCTATTTCTTGGCCGCGGTCGCCGGCTTGGGAGCCGGATCCTTTGGCGCGTCGAGCGATTTCACGGGATGCGTCTTCACCGTGCCGTTGGCATGGCTGAACTGCAGCATGCTCGTCGACATGTTCGGGTTGGCGGGCGTCCGGATCTCGATGGTTTGCACCTCGCCCGGCTGCAGTAGCCCATTGATCACGCCCTTGCCGCCCGGAATCAGATTGTTGTTCTTGTCGTACCAGGTTTCATCGACGGTCAATCTCGGGATTGGCCCGTTCGACATGTTCTTCACCTGAATCTTGGTGACGAGCGTCGAGCCTTCGCGCTTCGTCGGAGTCTTGACGAAATCGATGTTCGCCTCGCCTTTGATGGGAGGAGAGAACTTCTTTCCGGCGAGGACCGGCTTCAGGTCCGGGGCCGGTGGCTGCGCCTGAGGTGTGGCGGATTGCGTCTGAGCGGATATCGAGAGGCCGCCGACGCCGAGAACGCCAACAAGAATCGCGGCGAAAGCGTCACGCGCGCGCATCATAATAAGCTCCTTCGATGATGGAGGCAGGTGTCTGAGGCAGATTGTAGATTGGACCCACCAAATCTGCAATCGGCCCGAGCATGTCCGTTGGGGGTCCTACATTTCACCGTTCCAGTCCTCCGGCTCGGGATTGACCGAGCGAAAGATCTCCATGTGCCACTTGCCGCCACCCCAGGGTTCGATGACTTCTGCGGCCACCACGTCGACCAGAATTTCCGAGAATAGACGGCCCTCCGGGTCGCCTTCGAGGTGATAGGCCTGCTCGTCCCACGCAAAATTGGGATACAGCATCAAGGTCAGGAACAAGTCGTATCCATCGTCCACCACGATGAGCTGGCCGCAGGGCCGCTTGAGCGTCGAGTGGTAGATCAGATACTTTTCGGCGCTGTGAGCCCGGATGTAGCGTTTCAGGGCGAACTCACGCGCAACGATTTCCTCGACCGCGATCTTCTTGTCCCAACAGTCGCGGCAGTACTTCTCCTCGCCTCTCGGTTCTGAAACTTCCTTCGCACCGCAGAGAGCGCACCGCGACTTGACGACCGCTTTGCGTGGCATACTCACAATTTACAATCTACAATTCACAATGTCCAAACCGAGTCCGCCGATTGATGTCTTGGCCGGCCAATCGTCTCGTTCAAACATCGCCTTGCTTATGAGCAGATTGTGAACTGTCGATTGTAGATCACATGGACAGACCCGCCCACGCCGGCCTCCGTCATCTCGCGCTCAAAGTCCGCGATCTGGATGTCATGAAGCGATTCTATGTGGATGTCCTGGGATTTGCGGTGGAATGGGAGCCAGACCGCGACAACGTCTATCTATCGTCGGGCATCGACAACCTTGCTCTTCATCGTTCGGACAGCCTGGTCACGAGTCGCGAAGCAGAGCGTCGATCCGAAGACGGGGGAGGCGGCGTGAGCCCACTCGATCATCTCGGGCTGATCGTGAGATCGGCAGACGACGTGGACCGATGGGCCGAGTTCTTGAAGCACCGCGGCGTCACGCTGGACGCGCTTCCGCGCACGCACCGGGACGGCGCGCGTTCGTGCTACTTCCGCGATCCGGAAGGCAACCAGATCCAGGTCATTCACCATCCGCCGATCAGCGACAAGGCGTGACTTTCAAACTTCAGACTTCGAGTGCTCGAGCGCAGGTGCGTACATTTTTTCCGCGTACTCTTTGACCATCCGACGTGCCGAGAAACGCGGCGCCACGGAGCGGATCGCGTCCTTGACGATCGCGAGCCAACGATGAGGCACGCCTGCCTGATCGCGATCGTAAAAGGCGGGCACGACTTCCTCTTCGAGCAGCCGATACAACGCCGTCGCGTCGGCCGCGTCGGTCGCGTCGTAGTTGTCGCCGCTCGTGCCGCCTTCGATCGTCCAGCCGTTGGTGCCGTTGAAGCCCTCCGCCCACCATCCGTCGCCGATGCTCAGATGAGGAGCGCCATTGAGAGCCGCCTTCATGCCGCTGGTGCCGCTCGCTTCCATTGGCTTGCGGGGATTGTTCAGCCACACGTCGCATCCCTGAACGAGGAAGTGCGCGACATGGAGGTCGTAGTCGTCCACGAACGCCACCCGCCCGGCGAACAGCGGATCGAGCGCTCGCCTGTACACCCGCTGCAAGTGATGTTTGCCCACGTCGTCGGCTGGATGAGCCTTGCCCGCGAAGATGATTTGAACCGGGCGCCTCGCGCCATTCAGGATGCGGGCGAGCCGCTCGGTGTCGTGAAAGACGAGCTCAGGCCGCTTGTAACCGGCGAAGCGGCGGGCAAAGCCGATCGTCAACGCGTCGGGTTCGAGCAGCGCGCCGGCCGCCACAACTCGCGGAGCGCCAACGCGCTCTTCCGTCCAGCGTTGACGCGCCCGCTCCCGCATGAAGGTGAAGAGGTAGCGCTTGAGCGCGCGGCGGATAGCCCACAACTCGTCGTCCGGTATCGTCAGAACGCCATGCCATAACGCCGGGTCGTCGTGACGCTCACGCCAGTCTGCCCCCAGATATTGCGTGAAGAGGTCAGCGAGATCGTTGGCTATCCACGTCGCCACATGAACGCCGTTCGTCACAGAGCCGACCGGCCGATCGGCCTCGGTCACGCCCGGCCAGATCGACGCCCACATGCCGCGGGTGACTTCGCCATGCAGCCGGCTGACCGCGTTGACCTGTCCGGCCGACCGCAACGCCAGCGCTGTCATATTGAATAGCGACCCCGAACCCGCATCGTGCGATCCCAGCGCCAGGAACCTGTCGCGGTTGGCGCCCATCGTGCCCCAGCAACCGGCCAGGTGCTTTTCGACGAGATGAAACGGGAATGCGTCGTGGCCGGCGGGGACTGGCGTGTGGGTGGTGAAAATTGTCGTGGCGCGAATCTCCTCGAGGGCTTCGTCGAACGTCGAGCCATGCTCGATGAGATCGCGGATCCGCTGCAGCACGACGAATGCCGCATGGCCTTCGTTCAGGTGAAATGCCGCCGGGCTGAAGCCGAGTGACTTGAGCGCGCGAACACCGCCAATGCCCAGCACGATTTCCTGTTGAATTCGCGTCTCGCGATCCCCGCCATAGAGACGCGCCGACAGCTCTCGGTCCCACGGTGCGTTCTCTTCGAGATCGGTGTCGAGCAAATAGAGCTGCACGCGTCCAACGCGTACTCTCCAGACGGCGACCAGCACGGATCGTTCGCCGAGGGGAACGGCGAGGATGCACGGTCTTCCATCAGGCGTGGTGGCGGGTTCGACCGGCGCGTCCGCCCAGTTCAGACGCTCGTAACTTTCCTCCTGCCAGCCTTCGGCAGAGATGTGCTGATGGAAGTAGCCTTGGGGGTACATGAAACCCACGCCGATGAGCGGTACGCCAAGGTCGCTGGCCTCTTTGCAATGATCACCGGCGAGCACACCCAGGCCGCCGGCGTATATCGGCAGCGATTGATGCAGAGCGAACTCGGCGGAAAAGTAGGCGATGCGCTGGTCGGACAGTTGCGGCGCATGGTTGTTCCACCAGGTACTCCGGGCTGTTCGTGCTTCGTCGAGCTCGTGAAGGGCCGCGTCGTAGAGTCGGAGGAATTCGGGATCGGTCGCCGCGGCTTCGAGCCTGTCCGGCTGAACCAGGCCGAGCATTCGCACCGGGTTGTGCGCTGTAGCTCGCCACAGCGTGTAGTCGAGGCGTCGAAAAACCGCCCGGGCGTCGGGATGCCAGCTCCACCATAAGTCGACTGCCAGTTCATCGAGCCGAGAAATCCGTGGCGGCAACGGAGCCCGGCTTGCGTATCTGCTCATCAAGGGGTTGGTTGCGCCGGCCTTCGTTCGCCGGCGAAGCCGACAGCCTGAAGGATCGGCTGAGACAAGGGGGACGACAAGGCTTCCGGATCGTAGCTGGGCCGTGAGGAAGCCGTCAACGATAAGTCTCGCCGCAGACGGCCTCGAGCGGCGTAACTAGGGTAGCGTCTTCCAGTTGCGGGTTTCACGGAATGGCGATCAATTGTCCTGGTCCCAAGAACACGATGCTCGCTTAGTCCTGCACCGACATCCTCTGGCGTGTGAATCGAAGGGCGGATCAATCTGGTAGTCTGGTGCGTGATTGACGGGTCCTCGACTACCAAGCATCCCGATCCTCAGAAATCATCGTCTCGTGTGCTTGATGCCGGTTCCCCACCGGCACGCTCGCGATGTGCTGCAGCTCGTGGTGACCGGGGACTTGCAACAGGACCTCAGAGAAGGCCTCCGCTAATCGAGCTTCGTGCGCATTCGAACGCTGATGCAAAGAGCCCTTGCAATCTCGCTTCTGACCATGTGCTTGCTGATAGCTCGCACTGCTGAAGCTCAGGATCCGCCGCCGCGCATCGGTCTGTTCGTCGTGGATCTTCGCGGAACTATTCCGACCTTCGGCGACAATCCGGAGTTGGCCGCGAGCCGCGGCTTGAGTCAGGCAGAGCTCCCCGGTTTTGGTCTCGGCGTCAGCCTTGGCGCTAATGTGTACGTGGCCAGGATAGGACCCGTGACCTTGGGTGTCGGTGGCGAAGCGATGATCGGACGATCCCACTCCGGTGCAACCGCCGCCACCGATCAATCGGAGTCCCTGCGAGCGGTCACCGAAAAGTTCAAGACGATCTCGCCACAGTTCTCGCTGAATTTCGGCAATGGCAATGGCTGGAGCTACCTGAGCGTCGGCGTTGGGCGGTCCATTTGGTCGATCGTGCCAGATGGGAGCGATCCTTTGCCGGTTGATGAGGACCCGATCGGGACGATCAATTACGGGGGCGGCGCGCGGTGGTTCGCCAAGAAGCGAATGGCGTTCAGCCTCGACGTCCGTTTCTACGAGATCAAGGAAGTACTGCCGCAATCCGGGCTGCCTGGCAGCCCCCATGCGGTCTTGCTCGTGATCGGCGCCGGTATCTCGCTCAGATAATCTGATCTCGACCTGCTACTTACCCAGGTATTTGTCGAGCCAGCCGAGCACCTCGCTGTACCAAAGCCGGCTGTTTTGCAGTTTCAGGATCCAATGTCCCTCATCGGAAAAGACCACCAGTCTTGAAGGCACATCTTGTCGTTGCAGCGCCGTGAAGAACTCGAGGCTTTGTGTGTACGGCACACGGTAGTCCTGCTCGCCGGCAACGACGAGCGTCGGCGTTTTGTATTTTCCAAATTCAGCCGCGTAAGTGTGCGGCGAGAGCTTTTCGTAGGTTCCGGCGGCGGTCCAGGGCACACCACCGAAATCCCGTTCCGGGAACCACAGTTCTTCGGTCGCACCGTACATGCTCGTCAGGTTGTACACACCCGCGTGCGACACGAGAGCTCGAAAGCGGCCTTTCGAGTGCGATGCCAGCCAATCGATCATGTAGCCTCCGTAGGAGGCGCCGGCGGCCGCGACACGCTGCGCATCGGCGAATGCATATCGAGAGGTGACGAAGTCGAGGCCCTTCATCAGATCCTCGAACGGCCTACCGCCCCAATCGAGCGCGATCTGGTCGGTGAACGGCTGACCGAAGCCGGTAGACCCGCGCCTGTTGATCATGACGACGACGTAGCCTGGCGAGGCGAACATCTGGGCATTCCAGCGATAGCTCCAGGCGTCGCTCCACTGAGTTTGCGGGCCGCCGTGAAGCAGCATCAGCACCGGATATTTCTTCGATGGGTCGAATGCCGGCGGCTTCACGAGGAAGCCCTGAACCTGGTCGCCTCCCGCACCTGCGAACGTGAACGACTCCGGTTTGGCAAGGTCGAGTGACGACAGCAGATCGTGGTTGTGTCGGGTCAGTGGATGAAGAGACCCGTTCTCGAGCTTGTAGAGCTCGGTTGGCGCTTCGAGGCCGTTACGCGCAATGACGATGGACTCACCTCGGGCATCGAATTCGCTGACGTAAGACCCTGGAGCGATGGGACGAGGCGTGCCGCCGGTCGTGGCAACCACGAACAAGGGCATTTCGCCGCGGTCTTCGGCGTTGAAGTAGATCGACTTCCCGTCGCCAGACCAGAGCAGCGACTCGACGCTTCGATCGAAACCATCGATCAAGCTCGTGTGCTTTCCCGACGCGCGGTCGTACAGCATCAAGCGCCACTTGTCCGCTTCGTAACCGGCACGAGCTTGTGAGCGGTACGCAATCGTCCTTCCGTCCGGTGAGTACGCCGGCGCTCCATCAAATCCCGGGTTCATCGTCAGCCGCGCAGGTGGTGTTCCTCCAGCGATGCTGACTTCGAATAGATCGCCGTTCGTACTGGTTGCCTCCACGCGGTCCGTCACCGCAGTGAAGCAAATGAGCTTGCTGTCTGGTGCAAATGCGATTGGGTGAGGACCCTCGCGCTCGCGGGGTGGCACGTCGTAATCGGCCCCTGGCGTCAGATCTCGCGACGTTCCTCCGGATGCGGGCACCACGAAAAGGTGCAGGCGTTTCCCCTCGCTCCAGGCCGTCCAGTGCCGGTAGAGCAACCGGTCGTACGCGCGTGCCCGGCTCTGGCTCTTCTCACCCTCTTCGTCGCGGTGCCTGCCGCAGGCTTCGTCACGGCACTCCGGGTAGACTTCCGACGTGAATGCGATCATCTGTCCGTCCGGCGACCAGACGATGTTGTCGGCCCCGCCTGGAAGATTGGTCAGTTTGATCGGTTCGCCATTGCCGTCGACGTCCAGGACGTAGACTTGTGCGGACTCGCCTCGCGAGGACACAAACGCCACGCGTCGCCCGTCTGGCGAAAACCTTGCGCCAGAGTCCTTTCCCGATGAGGTGAGCGCCCGCCGCTCACCGGTCTTCATCGACACAATCCAAATAGAGCGATCCAGCTTGTTTCCAGCCAGATCGGGAACGGCCACGGTATATACCGCTCGACTCCCGTCGGGAGACAGCTGTGGGTCGCTGACGCGCTGCATGCTGAGCAGGTCAGTCACCGTGATGGGACGCCCGCTTGCCAGGGCGGAGGCGTGCGAAAAGACGGCGACAAGGGCGAAAACCAGACAAAGGCTGCGGGCTGAATTCCTCATAAGTGGATTATAGTGCCGTGATTTGCAACAACGAGCGGCCACCTCACGTAGAAGTAAATGGATGGCAACGCGACGGCCGCTGGATCGCCCAGCAGCCCGAATCGCACGTGTGGCCGGCCTGGCACTGGGCGGGCTAAGCCTGATCGCAGCGGCCGTTTTTCTTCTGTTGCCTCTTCTGGGCCGCGCATTCGTACAGGGAGTGGGATGGCTGGTGACCGCATGCGTTTGGGTGGCGACTTCGATCAGCGTCGGCGTCAGCCTCGTGGATGTCCTGGGCACCATTGGCCGCGCTGCGGCGAGCGGGCTCGCTACGCCGACAGCCTCGGTCCTGTTGACACTCTTCGTAGTCGTAGGGGTTGCGGCGATGTACTGGCTGCAACGCCTGCTCGAATCGGAACCAAGATCGACATCAGAACCGGAAGAGGAGTCCTCACAATGAAACGACTGGGATTTACCACCGCTGTCGCGATCTTGTTCGCGCTCTCGGCGTTGAGTGGTGATTCCGCGTTCGCGCAATCGACCGCCGAACAGCAGAACGAGCTCAAGGCGCAGATCGAGCGTCGTTTCGACGTCGTGCCCCTTCGGGGCAGCGTCTTGCTGAAGCCCAAAGACGAGCGGGGCTATCGCTCGATCGATTTGACAGACGCCGCTATCGCGATCGATGGCGCTGTTGCAACCGGACCTGAGCTTCGGGACAAGTTGGGCGACGATGCAGATCTCGTCTTGCGGTTGTCGTACCTCGAACCCGAGGCCAGACGACGGCTGTTCCAACCCACCGTCGAGGCACCGCCGGGCCTGCCCCCGCCTCCGCCACTTCCAGTCGAGCGTGACCGGCGATTCGGGCGGCGCCAGCGCGACGGCGGCGATCGATTCAGGTTTGGCGGCAACGTCGTCGTCCGTGCCGATGAGGTCGTTGACGGCGATGTGGTCGCCCTGGGCGGATCGGTCACAGTGGACGGACGGGTCAGAGGCGATGCCGTGGCCATCGGCGGAAGCCTCCAACTCGGGCCGAACGCGGACGTGAGTGGGGACGCCGTCACGATCGGCGGGACTTTGACGCGTGACCCTGCCGCTCGCGTCGGCGGCAAAGTCGTCGACGTGGGCGCGGGCAACTTCGATTTCAGCCGAATGCGCTGGGACCGATTCCCGTTCGGTCGGGTTCTGACGTTTGCTCCTTTCTTTGGTGCGGCAGCGGGATTGATCGCGTTCATGTCGACCCTCGCCCGGGTCGTCGTGCTCTGCGTGTTGACGTCTCTGGTGTTGCTCGTTGGCCGTGGTTATGTCGAGCGGGTGGGCGCGCGCGCGATCGCGGAGCCGGTAAAGGCCGGTGCGATTGGCCTGTTGGCTCAGCTCCTGTTCATTCCCTTGCTGTTTGTCACCGTCCTCCTGCTCGTAGTGACGATCATCGGCATTCCGTTGCTGGTGCTCGTGCCGTTTGCGATCCTGGCCCTGGCGGTTGTCGGTCTCGTTGGCTTTACCGCGGTCACGTACCATCTGGGCCGCTACGCGAGCGAGCGACTTTCCTGGAACATCGACAATCCCTATCTAATCGCCGTCACCGGCATCGTGGTGCTGCTGTCGCCGGTGCTGATTGCTCGACTGCTCGGATTGGCCGAGTGGATGTTGTTTCCAATCACCGGCGCTCTTGCATTTTGCGGCTTTCTGATTGAGTACTTGGCCTGGACGGTCGGATTTGGCGCGGTGGCGCTGCTGCGGTTTGCACGGCCTGGCGCTGGTTCGACACCTGCATCGACGCCAGCGCCGGCTGTGTGACGGAGACGCCCCGCAGCCGTTTCAATGACTTTGTGTGGCGCGGGCCTTCCCGCCTTCGCTCGCATCGCAAGGCTAGCGAGCTTCGACGAGGTCTCGCCGTAGCGCGAAGCGCGGAGGCGGACAGGCCTGCGGATGCCGGGCTAAAGCCCCGCGCACCACTTTTGGAAAGCAGCTTACTCAGCCAACCTGTAGGCGACCAATTCGGCAGGGAAGTTCGCTCCACCAACCGCAACGACCACGTACTGCTTGCCATTCAGCATGTACGTCATCGGTGATCCTGTCTGTGGGGCGGGCATGAACACGGCTCCGGCTTCCTGGCCGTTCGCCTTGTTATACGCCCGAAGCATCGCCCCGCGAGGATGATCCGGCGTCGTGGTGAATTGCCGTTCGCCCGCGACGACGAGCGTCTTCGTGACGAGCGTCCCGATGACGCCGGTCTGGCCGGTCCGTGGAATCGTCACGCCCTTGAGATCGGGGTGATTGCGAACGTTGTCCGGTGTTTCTCCGTGCGCAATCTGCCAGGCAATGTCGCCCTTGTTCAAGTCGATCGCCGTGATACGCCCGTACGGCGGCTTGATTAGCGGCAGTCCGCGAACGTTGAGAGCATTGGCGCCTCCACCACCCTCGCCACCTTCGGCTCCACCCCGGCCCCGCCCCGCTGGCGCTGCCCCTGCTTGACCGGGCGCTCCGGCCTGACCTCCGGGCCCGGCACCGCGTTGCGCCGCCGCAGCGGCAGCCGTTGCGGCGTTTCCCGAGACAAATCCAAAATCGTTACCTGCGGGAGCAGGTACGAGACCGAGCGAGGTGGGCGTGGTCTGGGAATACACGTACACCGTGTGCGTTTCGGGGTCATAGGCGCCGCCAGCCCAGTTGGCGCCACCGCCGGCCGACGGCAGCATCAAAGTACCAAGCGGACCTTCGATTTTGCTGACGACCGGCGGAGTAAACAGGGGACCGATCTTGTATTTCGCAACAAACTTAACGGCCTCAGCCCGGAGCTCCGGCGTGAAGTCGATGAGATCATCAGTCGACACGCCCTGACGATCGAACGCAGGCGGTTTCGTCACGAACGGCTGCGTCGGAGAGTACCATTCGCCGGGCACGTCACCTTTCGGGACCGGGCGTTCGACAATCGGCCAGACCGGTTGACCGTTCGTGCGATCGAAGACGTAGAGCCATGACTGCTTGGTCGGTTGGGCGATGGCCTTGATGGCTCTGCCATCGACCGTGATGTCGGCGAGAATCGGCGGGGCAGCCATGTCGAAGTCCCATATTCCATGATGAACGAACTGGAAATGCCACTTGCGCTGGCCTGTCATCAAGTCGAGAGCGACGAGCGTTTCGCCGAACAGGTTCGCGCCAGGTCGATTCCCGCCGTAGAAGTCGCCGGTTGGCAACTCGACCGGAAGATAGACCATTCCAAGCTCTTCATCGATTGCCATCTGTCCCCACACGCCGGCATTGCCCGTGTACTTCCAGGAATCCTTCTCCCACGTGTCGTTGCCGAACTCACCAAGTCCGGGGATCGTGTGGAAAATCCAAAGACGCTTGCCCGTGCGGACGTCGTAACCCCTGATGAAACCCTTCACGTTGGTCTTTCCGCGTGGCACGCCTCCGGGACGATGCGCGGCGCCGATGACCACGACGTTCTTGGACATCGATACGAGTGGTGTTGCATGCAGGCCGACCTCGCCGGTGACGAGGTCGATCTCCTGGTCGTCTTCCTGCTTCAGATCGACGACGCCGTTTTGACCGAATCCGGCAACGAGGGCGCCAGTCTTCGCATTGAGGGCGATCAACCGGTAGCCAGGGGTGACGTAGAGAATGCGTTCCTCACGACCGTCGGTCCAGTAGGCCAACCCGCGGCCCGAAAGGATGCGCGGCGCACTCGTGC
This sequence comes from uncultured Acidobacteriota bacterium, assembly GCA_963773035.1. Lineage (GTDB taxonomy): Bacteria > Acidobacteriota > Vicinamibacteria > Vicinamibacterales > CAVVIG01 > CAVRXZ01. The sequence goes on from CAVYZX010000012.1 coordinate 43,890, forward strand.
CTCGCGGGCCCTCGTTCTCGCCGTGGACCCACAACAACTCACCGGTTGCGGCGTCGAGCGCAACGACGGAACGCCGCGTTCCGGCCGTTGAATAGAGCACGCCGTTGGCCATGAGGGGTGTCGACTCGAGGTTGAATTCGGGACGCGGACCGAGGTTGTCGGTTTTGAAACGCCAGGCGATTTCGAGATTCTTGAAGTTGCCCGCGTTGACCTGATCGAGGGCTGAGTATCGCGTGTTGGCCAGATCGGCACCGTAGCTCCGCCATTCGGTGTTGGCCGTGCCACTTTGACCGATGGCCGGCAGCGTCACCCAGACGAGCAGGCACGCGAACGGAACGATCCACAGGATCAATGAACGAAAGATTCGTCTCACCGCTCCTCCTCAATAGGGCTCCGCCCCAGACCTTGCCTCCGCTCCTCGAGCTACAGCGAGGCGCGGATTATAGCTCTCTTTCGCGGTTCGGCGGAGTTGGCAAAAGCGGAGATGCGCGCCGGGATGCAACCCCGGCGCGCCTACCAGGAAGTGGTTACTTGCGGCTCTCGACGCCGAGCTGTCCGAGCTGGGCGGCCATATCCTCTGCCGAGGTGGCAGGCTTAACCGTCTTGTCGATGGCGGCGATCTTACCGTCCTTGGCGATGTAGAACGTCCAACGGTTGGCGAAGCCACGTTCGCTCAACACGCCGTAAGACGTTGCCGTTTCCTTGGTCGGATCGCTGAGCAGCGGGAAGTCAGCGTTGTGGGCCGCTGCGAACGCCTTGTTCCCCTGCTCGCCCTCTAGCGGATCCACACTGGCCATGAAGTACGTCGCCTTGTACTTCTTGATCAGATCGCCATGCTCGGCGAGGGACTTGCACTCGATCGTGCAGCCCTGCGTGAACGCCTTGGGGAACCACGCCAGCACGACGGCTTCCTTGCCTTTGAAGTCCGAGAGCTGGTAGGTCTTGCCGTCACTGGCCTGCAGCTTGAAGTTCGGAGCAGGGTCGCCCACCTTCAGGTCGCCGGCAGACGCCGGTGCCAGCGCCAGGCCGAAAACCGCAAGCGTCATTACCATCAACACAACAGCCTTCATAACACCTCCGGAGCGTTTAGACGCCTCGTGATTCTATTGCGTTTCGCGCGAAACCGGCAATGAGGGCTCAGGGCTCAGTGGTCAGGCTCATGCGTTCCTTCTTCTTCGACGCGGCCATCGACCAACCGGACGATGCGCGTGGCGTTATTGCGGGCGAAGTCCTCATCATGGGTGGCGACAACGAGCGTCCGATCCAGCGTCAAGAGCTGTCGCAGCAGATCGCCCAGTTCACCGCGGCGGGCCGGATCGAGAGAAGCTGTCGGCTCGTCCATCAGGAGAACAGGAGGATCAACTGCGAGTGCTCGCGCGATGGCGACTCGCTGGGCCTCGCCACCCGACAGCTCTCGCGGCAGCGCATTGACGCGATGCTCGACACCGAACGCCGCAAGGAGTTGACGTCCTCGCTCCGCGGCGTCTTTGGGCGCCATCGAATAGGCGTGCACCGGCGCCAGGCAGATGTTGTGCAGTAGCCGAAAGGTGCTCGAACAAGCGGTGGAACTGAAACACCATCCCGACTTTCCGGCGAAGCCGGCGCAGGGTGCTCGCCGGCGCCAGTCGTCCACTCTCCAGCGTGACATCGTCTACGACAATACGTCCCGACTCGAACGGTTCGAGCGCGCAAATCGTCCGAAGGATCGTGGTCTTTCCGGAACCAGACGGTCCCATGAGCGCGACGAGCTCGCTCCGTCGAACATCGAGCGTGACGCCATCGAGGATGCTTCTCGCGCCCCGAAGCAGGCGCACGTCGACGAGCCGCAGTATCTGTTCGTTCACGCGGTGGGCGCTTTCCAGCGCCGCTCGAGCCGGCGCGCGAGTGCCGCAAGCGGCAGCGACATCACCAGATAGAGCGCGGCACACAACAGCCCTGGAATGACCCAGCTCCCGATGTTCGTCGCGAAGATTTGCGTTTGCTTCGTGAGCTCGAGAACGGTGAGGACTGAAACGATCGAGGAGTCCTTGAGCAAGGCGACGAAGTCGTTCGTCATCGGCGCAAGGGCCAACCGAAAAGCTTGAGGGCCGCGAACGAGAGTCAGCACCTGGCGCTCGCTCAACCCGAGCGTCCGCGCGGCTTCGAGCTGGCCCTTCGACACGGCTTCGAGGGCCGCGCGATAGATCTCGCTTTCGTAGGCGGCGTAGTTCAGCGCCAGTCCGAGCAGCGCCGCCGCAAAGGCCGGAAGGCGCATCGCCGCGGCGATGCCGTAGTAGAGCACGAACAGCTGAAGCAGGATCGGGGTGCCGCGGATCAGTTCGACGTAGCCGGTCAACGCCAGTTGAACCGGGCGGCTGCCATAGACTCGCCCGGTCGCGATGACCACTCCGACCGCGACCGCCAGCACCATGGCAAGGCACGACAAAACGATAGTGACCGTCGAGGCCTGCAGCAACGAGGGGATATAGCGACGCGCCGCTTCCCAGCGCGAGAGCGTGGCCAGCGTAGCCGACTCATCGAAGCCCGAGACGGCTGGGACCTGGGTGCCGTCGAGCACGCGACGATACAAGCTTGGTTGATCGTCGTTCCAGACGTTCCATTTTCGAAGGATGCGCTCGAGCGAACCGTCGCGCATGGCCTCGCGCAGTAACTGATTGATGCGTCGCGCAGTTGGGCGTTTCGCGCGGCTAGCAGGCCGACGTAGTGGCCGACCGCAAGAGTCGCCGGCTGAATCGTGAATCCGGTGATCACCCGCCGTCGCCGTTCGGCGAGGACGTTGTCGAGCAGCACCGCGTCGACTCGACCGAGCACGAGGTCGCTGTAGGGATGCAAATCGTCTTCGTAGGAGACCGCCGTCAGCCCATAGCGGCGCTCGGCCTGCAGCAGGATTTCGTGAGCAATGGTGCCGGCGAGCGTCGCGACCTTCGGTCCCGCAGATCCTCCAGCGTTCGAAAGCGCATCGCATCGGCATCCCGAACACTCAGAACCTCTCGAAACTCGTAGTACGGAATCGTCGGCGCGAACGTCGCTCGCCGGACGTCGCGTGTCTTCGATGCCGTTCAATCCGAGATCTGCGTCGCCGCGCTCGATCGACTGCTCGATCGACATGAAGGTGATGTTGACGAAGCGCGGCGTACGACCGAGGGCGCGGGCCATCAGGTCGGCGATTTCGACCTCGAAGCCGACGACGCGATCGGGAACCTGCGGATCGGCTTCGACGTATGGCGCGCCGCCTTCCGGATCGCCGGCCCAGACCAGTTCGCGCGCTTGGGCGTTCCCTTGCCGAAGAAATCCGAAGGTTGCCAGGATTATCGCGAGTGTGAGTGTAAGAGGCTTGGAGCAGGACAACATCGTTCGACGGGCGCAGTCGCGTCCCGTCGGACCTCAGTGCGTCATTGCGTACAACACGATGTTGACGCCAACCGCGTAGCCTGGGGGTGAGAACCGCTCGAAGTACTCGTGACTCTCGCCCTCGCGCTCCCAGGTGTCGGCGATGTCGGTGTTGTGCGTCATGACGACCATCAGATGGCCGTGGTCGTCGTTGATGCCGCGGAAGTTGCCGTGCGCGCTGTCGGATCCACGTTCAGAAGTGCTACCGCCGCTCTGACGCCAGAAGCTGATCGCCGACACCTGCGGGATTTCCTTGACGTCGTACAACGTGTGCATGATCGGATGGTCGGCGGGAATGTCGAAAATCGGAAACTCTCCCGGCGGCAGCACGCGGCCGATCTCGATTCGACCAGAGCTCCCACGCCTGCGATCCCCAGAAATCGTCGACCCAGAGAAAACCGCCCTTCAGGAAGTACGATCGCAGGTTCTCGACTTCCCGCTCGCTCAGCTGCATGGTGCCGGTGTCTTCCATGAAGAGGATGCGGCAGTGGTAGAGAAGAGGATCGAGCAGGCGGACGACGACGGTGTTGGGCTGGCGCTCGTCGTCCAGCATGACGTGTGCGTACGTCAATTCCATGAGCCGCACCGAGAAGTTGTTGTCGGCCGCCGGATAGTCGGTCCACCACCCCATTCCGCCGGCTTCGCGGCGTGACGCTCGAGTAGAAGCCTCGACAATAGATGAACGAACCGTCGAAGTCGCCGAGCTTCGCCCACTTCGGTGGGACGCGCAAAAAGCCGCCGCCCGGCGTGACCATGATGCGTTGGGCGGCGCTGAACGAAGCCACTGCGAGCACGGCGAGAAGAACGAGTCCGGCAAAGCCGCGGCGTTTGAGGGGTGGGGGCATCACTGTCGATTCGCGGCCAGGAATTCGTTGGCAGACTGAACCTCGGACGCGCTGATCGAAGCGCGAAACGTCGACCGAATGATGACGCTGCGCGCGTCACGCGGCAGACGCTGCACGTTCTTGACGAACTGCGAGTACTTGTCGCCGTACAGATAGGTCTCGACGTTCGAGATGTAGAACGCCGACAGATGGTCGCCGCGCGCATCAACAGGTCGGCGATGGCCGCCAGTGCATGCACGCCTCCAAGATCGCCCACCACCGGGACAATCAGATCCTGCATCTCGAGTGAACGGACGAACTGAAAGTCGTCCTCACTGGCCAGGTAGTTCCACGAGCGACCGTCACGATCCGTGGCCAGGAGCAGGTCGCGGTAGGTCGGATAGACTGCCCGGGCCGGTCGTCCGCGGCTCTCGAATTTCAGCGACAATCCGGCGTGTGACGAACGTATCGTGAAATCGCTCGATGGTGGTGAAATCGTCGGGGGTCAAAGCCAGTCCGTATCGCGCCACATCGTTACCGACTCGACGATTGAATCGCTCCACGACGGCGTTGTTCGCCTTCGTCTCGTCGATGTACGCGACGATGCGATCGAGGCTCGCATCGCGCCAGGTCTCGACGCGCGGTGGGGCAGGCCTGCCGGTCAGCAGGCTCAAGTATTCCACGCGGTTCTGTGCCGCCGAGAAAAGCGACTTGAACAGCAGGTGCAGCAGCAGGTTGTCGCGCCGGATGTCGACGATGAACGCGATCGTCGGTCGAACCTGGGCGATATAGGAGAAGTTCTGGTCCGGTCCGACGCCGATGTAGGCGCCGCCGGAGATCCCTGCCTTCTTCAATGCCGGCACGATCTCGAGATACGAGCGCTCGTTCGAGATCAGGTTGTCGGTGTCGAAGTCGCCATTCTCTTCCGACAGCCGCTCGATTCGTGAGGCGAAAGACGACTGGACGGTCGTTTGCGCGCTTCCGTGCAGCACCAGCGGAAGAAGCGCAACAGCGAGAAGAATGACCAGAAGCCTTGGTCGAATGGCGGCTCTCACGACTGCCTGTCGGATTATAGTGCCTTCAACAACCTTTTGACCGCCATCCTCGCGACGCAATGCCCGATGGTGGCGAGCTTCGAACACCGGGTCGGTACCCGCGTCGACGTTGCAGAGGAGCGTCAAGGTTGGGTGTCCTTTCACCCGGTCCGTCGTTCGTCTACAATCCGCGATGCGAGCATCGCCCTGCCGGGTACGTCTGGCTAGCGACAGAGGCGCAGGCTTGAAGGGTTGACAGGAGCACGGCCATGGTTCAGCGCCGGCAAATTGTCGTTGCAGTTGTCGCTGTTGTCGTCAGTCTGGGTGGCCGGCCGTTCGTCCCCGGACCGCATGTCGCGGCGGAAACTATCCCGTCGCGGTTGACCGACAAGGCTTTCTGGCAGCTCGTCACCGAGCTCTCGGAGCCCGGCGGCTATTTCAGGTCCGACAACTTTCTGTCCAACGAGAATGCGTTTCAGACCGTCATCCCCGAGCTGAAGTCGACGCTGCCGACCGGTGGCGTGTATCTGGGCGTCGGGCCCGAGCAGAACTTCACCTACATCGTCGCGTTGCGGCCGAAGCTGGCGTTCGTCGATCGACATCCGGCGCGGGAACCTGATCGAGCAGCTGCTGTACAAGGCGTTCGTCGAAATGTCGTCGACTCGCGCCGAATTTCTGTCCCGCCTGTTCGCGCGAAAGCGTCCGAGCGAGCTCTCGAACGACGCGACTGTCGAGGCGTTGTTTGCCGCGTTCGCGGACGCGATGCCGAGCGAAGCGTTGTTCAAGGCCAACCTTCAGGCGGCCAGGGATCGGCTTGTGAACGATCACAAGTTCGCATTGTCGCCCGACGATCTCAAGAGCCTCGAATACGTGTACTCGGCCTTCTTCCGTGGCGGTCCGGATCTGAATTACTCGTTTTCGCCATCGGGAGTCGGCGGCTTCGGCGGCGGGTTCCCGAGCTACCGCGAACTGATGATCGAGACCGACGGTCAGGGCGAGAAGCGCAGTTATCTCGCCACGGAGGAAAACTTTCGACTACCTGCGCGAGTACCAGAAAAACAACGCGATCGTGCCGGTGGTCGGCGACTTCGGCGGCGACAAGGCGCTTCGAGCGGTCGGCGACTACGTACGCGCACACGAGCGCCACGGTGACCGCGTTCTATACCTCGAACGTCGAGCAGTACCTGTTTCAGGAGGCGTACGCCTGGAGGAAGTTCCTGCAGAACGTCGCGACGTTCCCGATCGACGGCCAAGAGCACGTTCATCCGATCGATCTCGAACCGCGGGCTTCACTTTCACGCAGTTTCGCCGGATTTCGCCGGGCGCCCGCGCCTCGACCGCGCTTTCGCTCAATCCCCGAAGTCGTCAAGGCGTTCAACGTCGGTCAAGTCCACGAATATACCGACGTCGTCACGATGTCGAAGTAGCTGACTACCTGAAATGCAAAATGCATTGTGCATTGATCATTTTGCATTTCGAGGACCTCCCCGAAGGGCCCGGTCCAGATTTGCCTGCGCCTGCACGTCGTTGGGGTTGATCCGCAAGGCTTGCTGAAACCGCGGGATCGCCTCGTCGATACGTCCTCTAGCAGCGAGCGCGACTCCGAGCATGTTGTGCGATTCCCCGTCGTTGGGATCAATGCGCAAGGCCTCTCGCGCATAGGCTTCCGCTTGCGCGCCATCATTGATACGTAGGTACATCTCGGCCAGGTAGCGGTTGAGGGGGCCCGATCGAGGATCGAGGTCACGGGCGTGCCGAAAATGCTCGATCGCTTCGTTGATACGACCTGTCTTCGCCAAACTCATGGCCAGCCTGGTTTCGATTGCGGAACTGTTGGGCTGCCTGACGAGGAGCGCTCGGTATTCCGTGAGAGCCTGTTCGTTCTGTCCAAGCGCCGTCAGAACGTCGGCAAGGTTTGCTCGGACACCATCGTGGGTGGGAACGTCTTTCAGGACCGTTCGAAACCCCTCGACGGCTTCTTGGAGTTTTCCCTGATTGGCCAACGCCTGCGCGAGCAGAATTCGCGCCGGGATGCGATTCAGATTCGACGGCTGGGCCTGGATGAATTGCCGAAGGTTGGCGATGCCCTCTTCGATCCTTCCCTCCAGAATCAGCTCGGTGCCGAGGCCGAACCTTGCGTCCGGAAAGTCCCGCACTGCTTCGCGCAACTGGACCATGGCTTCATCGTGGTTACCCGACGTGATGAGTTCCGTGGCCAGCGAGGCCCGTGCGCGGCCGTGAGGTCGGCGCTCGACGACGGTCCGCCACAGTTGCACTGGCGAACCGTATTCTGCGTTTCGGTCGACGGTTCGAACCGCGAGCACGGCCAGGACTGCGATTGCGGCGGCGGCGCAGATGAGACGGTTGCGTTTTCGGCTCGATGGGCGCTCGCTTGCACGTTCCATCAACACCGCCACGCTGACGGCGGCGAGGACGGCAAGAGCGGCGGCGGGCAGATACATCCGGCGTTCCGCACCCACTTCGCTCGCGATCGGAATCACGCTCGACGTCGGCGCCAGCGTGAGGAAGAACGTCGCGGCCAGAAATCCGATTCGCGGCCAACGGACCAGCGCGACGCCCGTGGCAACCAAGAGCGGAACGACGACCAGCGCGTCTCGCACGACATCGCGAAGCGTCGAGCGGCGCGGGCAGACCGTAGTCGAGAACCAGAGGGCTCGGCCACACGCTCAGCCGCAGATAGTGCGCAATCATCTCGACTCTGATTGAGCAGGTAGGTCCAGGGACTGACCGCCGCCGAGAACCCCGCGGTCGAACGTGGCTGCTGCCAGAGGAAGGCGCCGAGCTCGATCCATGTTGCCGCCAGCCCGGCGTAGAAATACTTCCGCGCCCGGAATGCCTCCCGCCACGAGTCGAACTCAAACGTGCGGTCGTACAACACCACGATCGAGCGGCGCGATGACCATCGATTCCTTCGACGCCATGCCCACGCGCACGCGACGACGGAAAGCACCTGCCATCGACGGCGCGCGTGCGTCCGACGACCGCCGCGCCCGGATGGCGCAATACAAGCGTCAGCAGGAAGAACAGCGCCATCAGCGACTCGCTTCGCTGCGTGACGTAGTCGACGGCCTCGCTTTGCAGGGGATGGACCATCCAGAGCATGGACGCACCCAGCGCGGTCGCGGTTGGCCATCGCACCGAATCGCGGTGCCAGCTGGGCCCTGCGAGCGTTCGTCGCACGATGCCGAACAACACCAGCGCACAGGCGATGTGCACCGCAATGTTCCCGGCGTGATAGCCGGTCTCGTGGAGGCCGCCGATACGCGTAGTTGAGCGCGAACGACAGGTTCACGATCGGCCGTCCGGCGACCGGCGTTTCGCGTGGAGGCTGCAGCGGAACTGAAAGCGGCCAAAGGCGCTGAATGGTTCGGATTTGTGACGATCGACGATCTGATCGTCCCAGATGAACGGGCCCGTCGAGGCTGTTCCAATAGACGGCAATGCCGCCGTCACGAGCAGGACGAGGATCGGAAGGATTGTCGCTGCGTCGCTCTTCCGAGTGGCCGGGCGTCGAGTCCGGGAACCCTTCATCGACGTGAATTGTAGCGAACCTCAGCGTCGAACGGCCGAGCGAGCGGTGCAGACGCCGGACGCTCAGGAGGCGAACGCTGTCAGAAAGAAAAGTTGGAGCAACTGTCGCGGAATACTGTGTGCGGGTGAGAGGCGAGAGCCATCAGCTCCCGGCTCTCAGCCGACCAGCGAAGGCTGGCGGCTGGAGCCGGAGGCCATGGAGAAAATGAATCGTAGACTTAGTCGAACGTGCCGCCCCACTTCCAGCCGTCGGACGGACGCGTGATCGTCTTCATCCGCAGTCTGTGGTCGGCCGGGTTGCGGCCCGGGTTGCCGGTGACGATGACGTGGTCGCCGGGGTGCAGCGTTTCGCGCGTCACGCCCTGACGATTGAGCTGGCCGCCGGCGCCCCACTCAACGGCCCAGCGCTGCATCTGGCCGTCCTTGTCCGGCGCCTCGACGTGCACGAACGAGTGCGGGTTTCGGAAGAGGAACTGGACGAGGTTGCCCTCGATCGACACCGTCTGATCTTCGAAGTAGGTCGCGGCGAACGAGTGGTGCGCCTGGACGCGGGACGCCAGCCACCAACGCGACTCCGGCAATGAGTAGAACGAACAACGCGCGTTTCATGTGTGTCCTCCTGACCGACGGGTTTGATGCGTCCCAGGCGACGCGGTTTTTCGCCTCGACAACTCAGCCAGATTCTACTGTATTGAGCCTCCGCCAAAACCTGAAGACTTTCTGAATTCCGCGTAAGGAACGCGGCTGCCCGCGAACCTCCCGAAAATGCGCGCCATTCAAGTGGTTACGTCTGAACGGCCGCCATGCGAATACCACCAGAGGGTTATGCCGAAAATGATAGTGCTGGGTTACCGGATACTCGATGTTCGGTGCTGAGTGCCGGTGCTGGGTGCTGTGATCACCACCACCCGGCACTGAGCACCCGGCACGCAGCACCGAGCACCCAACCCGAGCATCGAGGTTCGGCCATTCCTGTTGACTCTCAACATGAACTTGTGGGAGATTCCTGTCGTCTATCAACAGGGGCGACCGATGGCTTCGACACCCTCCGACGTTCCGTATGGCACGCTCGACTTGATGGTGCTCAAGACGCTCGAGAGCTTGAGCCCGCTGCACGGCTACGGCATCGCTCGACGAATCGAACAGGTCGCACAAGGGTCGCTCACCTTGAATCAAGGGACGATCTATCCGGCTCTCCTGCGTTTGGTGCAGAAGGGTTGGATCAAGAGCACGTGGGGAACGAGCGACAACAACCGGCGTGCGCGCTTCTATTCAATCACCCGCGCAGGTCGCAAACAGTTGGCAACCGAGGCCAACAGCTGGGCCCGAACCGTCGCGATGGTCAATCGGCTGCTCGGGGAGCGTTCGTGACTCGGGCAGGAAGGGCAGGAAGGGCAGGAAGGGCGGGAAGGGCAGGAAGGGCGGGAAGGGCAGGAAAGGCGGGAAGGGCAGGAAAGGCGGGAAGGGCAGGAAAGGCGGGAAGGGCAGGAAGGGCAGGAAGGGACAGAGCTTATGGCTATAAGCAGCCTCCGGCTTCTGATGTCACGCATCGTCGGGCTCTTCACAAAGCGCCGCCGCGACGCGGAGCTGAATGACGAGATTCAGGCGCATCTCGAATCGCTGACAGCGCACCATCTACGCCGGGGAATGTCACTCTCGGAGGCGCGCGCCGCAGCTCGCCGCGACTTCGGGGGCATCGAGCAGGTGAAAGAGATTTATCGCGAACAGCGCGGCCTGCCGTTTCTTGACGCGATTCGCCAGGACGTTCGATATGCGTCGCGGACACTGTGCAAGACTCCCGGCTTCACGTGTGTCGCAGTGATGACGCTGACGCTGGGCATTGGCGCGAACACGGCGATCTTCTCGCTCCTCGACGCCGTGCTCCTGAAATCACTGCCGTTGGCCCAGCCCGACGAGCTCTTCGTCGTGAGAAAGAGCGGGCCCAGATCGGAGCCACAACGGTTCTCGCATCCTGCGTTCGTACGATTTCAGGAGGTCGTTCCCGATCGACAGAGGCTTGCTGCAATGAGCCGGGTCGCCAGGCTGAGCACCGTGGTTGACGGTCGAGAGTCAGAGGCCGCTTCGGGCCAGCTCGTTTCTGGTGAGTACTTTTCAACGTTGGGCATCCACGCCGAGCTCGGACGCATGCTAGTGCCTGAAGACGATCTGACCGTGGACGGCCATCCAGTAGTGGTGCTGGCGTACGGATTCTGGCAACGCCGGTTCGCCGGTTCGCGGTCCGTTCTCGGCAAGCCGATCAGGCTCAACGGCGGCTCGTTCACGGTCGTCGGCGTCGGCCCGCGCAGCTTTTCGGGTGTCTGGGTGGACCGGCCGGTCGACGTGTGGTTGCCGTTGATGATGCAGCACGTGGTGCGCTACGCGCAGAACTACAGCAACACCGACGGCCAACCGAATCAGCCCTGGGTCCCACAGGAAGGCGTCGCGTGGCTCGACATTGTCGGCCGAGCGAATCAGCTGGAGAGACCTCGCCTGGCGTCGGCACTGAACGCCTCGTTCTCTCAGTCCATCTCGCGGTTTGCCCCGCAGATCCTCGACGTCGAGCGGCGCCGGCTCTTTCTGGAACAGCGTCTCGTGCTCGATCCGTTCGGTCGCGGCTTCTCCGCGCTGCGTGAGCAGTTCACCGGGCCCCTTGTCGTGCTGATGGGGATGGTCGCCATGGTCCTCCTGATTGCATGCGCGAACGTCGCGAGCCTGCAGCTCGTTCGCGGAGCCGCCCGCCGGCGTGAGATCGCCGTGCGCCTGTCACTCGGAGCATCGCGCTCCCGTGTGATTCAACAGCTGCTGGTCGAGAGTCTCCTACTGTCGGGCGCGGGAGGCGCCGCGGGACTGGTCGTCGCGTACTGGACGAATGCCTTCCTCGTACGCATGGCCCTCGGAGCCAACTCGACATCGGTTCCACCTGCGTTTGTGCTGGATGTGCGGGTATTCGGGTTTGCTGCTGCGTTATCGATGATGACCGGCGTTATCTTTGGGCTCGTGCCCGCCTTGCGCACCACACAGATCGAGCTGGGCGCCGCGCTCAAGACCGCGTCGCGAACTGCCGTTGGCTCCTTCCGCGAGAAGGCGATGAGACCGCTAGTCGTCCTCCAGGTAGCACTTGCTCTGGTCTTGCTGGTCGGTGCGGGGCTGTTCGGCCGGAGCCTCATGAACCTACATCGCCTGGATTTGGGATTCGATCGGGATCACCTTCTGGCTGTCTGGATCAATCCGCGACTGGCGGGATATGCCGCGGATGAACTCCCGCTACTCTACAATCGCTTGATCGCTCGGGTGGAGGCTGTGTCCGGCGTGCGCTCGGCTGCGATCTCCATGTGCGGCCTCGTCAGCGGGTGCCGCTCGACGAGTGACGGATTCGAGATCACGGGGTACACGCGGCGACCTGGCGAGGAGATTTCGCTGCAGGAAAATCTCGTCGGTCCGAAATACTTCCAGACGGTGGGCATCGGCCTGCTCGAGGGCCGCGATTTCGACATACGCGATTCGGACCGTTCTCCTCGTGTGGCGATCATCAACGAAGCGGCGGTCCGGCGATATTTTGGCAACCGTCGTGTGGTTGGACAGCGCTTCGGAATTCCGCAGCCCGATACGGAGATTGTGGGTGTCGTCCGAGACGCGCGGGTAACCGACCCACACGATCCCGCGGTGCCCATGGCTTACTATCCGATCCGTCAGGCGGTCACATTCGCAGGCAGCATCGACGTCCGTGCGGCGGCCGATCCTCGACTGGTCGCGACCGAGGTCCGCAAGGCTGTTGCCGATGTTGATCCCAATCTGCCGATTCTTCGCGTCTCGACCGTAATCGACCAGACCGCCAACGTGCTCAACCAAGATCGCGCGGTCGCGATTCTTACTTCGGCTTTCGGCGTGATCGCACTGCTTCTCGCTTCTCTCGGACTGTACGGCGTGATGTCGTACAGCGTGGCCCGACGCACGCCGGAGTTGGGTGTTCGGGTCGCTCTCGGCGCGTCTCGTCGGCAAATCCGGAGGATGGTCCTGCGAGAGTCGCTGGCCTGCGTGGGTCCAGGCGTCGCCGCAGGCTTCGTGCTCGTTCTCGGGGGGACGCGGTTCTTGATGGGTCTCCTGTTCGGGCTCGCACCGAACGACCCGTCCACGTTTCTGGCCGCCAGCCTCACTCTTGTAGTCGTCGGTTCGTTTGCTGGCTATCTCCCCGCGCGCCGAGCCTCACGCGTCGATCCGATTGTGGCATTGAGGCACGAATAGGGCCTTAGGGTCCCCGCGGCCCTTCGATCGCGTTCAGAACAACACACCTCCGATGGTGAACGGAGGAAGCCCGGCAAAGAAACGGCAGACGAGATCGCCGCCACCGTTCAATCGGCATCTCCAATACGAACCCAGATCGGGATCCGATTGGAAACGGAGCTGCGGCATGATGGCTCCGGCGCCCGCTGAGTCCCTGTTGCCGACCGCGGAGTTCCCGCGATAGTTGCCCGCGGCTGGCTCGAGCGACGCGGCCGCCGTGAATCCTGGCATTCTCATTTCGATTCTCCTGTCTGGCGCGATCACAAGTCGCAGATCCTTCTGTTGAGGATGGGATCGTAGTAGCAGTGGCCGCCGGGGTTCTCTTCACTCGAATCACAATGACCTGCTGCGCAGGCCGCGCAGGCTGCGCGTGGCTTCCACCCGTTTCTTTCGCAATTGTCGAGAATGTAGTCGCAATTCGCGCACCTCGGAATCGCGGGAATCACATCGCCGCCCGATCCGTTCGTAACTCTCCGGCCGCTGCGATAGCGCCCACGGCCGGCAGGGAGGGATTGTTCAGCACTGAATCCTGGCATGTTCATGGAAATCCTCCTGTTGCTGATCGCCCAAGGACTTCGTTCGACGCCCCCTTTCAGCTTCTCACCGGTCGTAATATGGCGACATCTTCGTAACGAGGAACGGGAACTCCTCGGTCACGTCCACGCGCACGCAGAACTTCTCCGTGAAGTCGGTATTCCGGTTGGTATACGCAAAAATGACTTCGACGATGACGCGTGTGCCGGTCAGCGGCGAGCGAAGCACCTCGACACCGGTCAACGAAGAAGCTTGCGCGAACTGTTCGGCGGCCTTGGCGTAGATGGCCGGATAGCGCATGGCCAGGTAGTTCAGCGCCCGGTGTTCTTCAGTCGCACCCGCGTTGTCGGTCAGTTGCATGATGCGGTTGAAGAGTTCCTCCGCCGCGGGGGCGAACTGCGCGGCCGTCGTCTTCTCCGGCTTCGGGATGGACTTGACGAGCGCCTCGCGATCGAATGAATACATCTGGTCGACGGCGACCATGGGTACGATGAGCCCGTTGCACATGTCTGGTGGGGCCATGGGTCCACGCATGCCGATGACGACATCGATGTCATTCGGGCTTGGAACAGGACGAATGGCTTCGATCAGCAGCTCGATGTCTGTGGGATCGTGCGGCACCAACAGATAGGTTTCCATCCCCTGGACGGTCAGCACCCAGCAGAGCTGGCGCGCCAGATACCGGTTCTCGCGCTTCGACAAAACGGCGTGGAACGCCTGTTGGTTCGTCTTGCCCGCTGTTTCTGCGCGTCCGGTCGCCTGCGCGAACTCCTTTTCGGCTGCCAGACTCGGGAAGCGCGCTTCGACCCTGCCGATGGCGTAGACGTACGAGACCTGCCCGCTGTTGGGCGTCAAGCCAGTGGCCCCTCCCCAGTTGCCGGATCCGCCTCCCACCTGCGGACCGATGATCATTTGGCTGCTGCGAACGTCGGGAGGTGAAACGCGCGCCGGTACTTCGCTGGTTTGGGCCGTTGCAGGCGTCGGTGCTGCCGCCGTTTCAGTGGTGTCATGCATAACAGTTCTCCTCATAGTCCCGAGACGCGATCTCCTACTTGGGACGTCGCCCGGCAAAGACCATCCAGCGGTTGAGTGCTGCCGCCCGACGCTCGCACCCGCCGCAGGGCCGAATTCCGAGATAGGAGGTCGCACGTTTGATCACATCGCCAACCCCGACTTCCTCGTCGTTGATGAATCCAGGCAAGCGCATTCGGTGAGTCGCGACGTTGCTCCGGTCCGGGACATCGAGGCGCTGTCTCGACTTTTTCATGCGACCCTCGACCTTGCAGCCGTCGTTGAAAGGATTTCATAGGCTGCTGCGACGTCCAGCAATGGCGGGACCACAGACGTCCGCCGTGCTGTAGAAGCGTGGGCGACAGCGAGCTTGAGCTGTGCGGCGGTTGCCGAGGGAACGGCGGACCATAACAGTGCCACCGCGCCGCTCACGAACGGCACAGCGACGCTCGTTCCCCCGAGCGTCAGCGATTGTCCCGCTGCGCCCAGACTGGTGATGCCTTCCCCAGGAGCGCGCAGGCCGCGTTTGCCGATCGAATTGGACAGATTCGATTGCGTCAATGGCCTCCCTCGAAGGTCACAGCCGACAACCGGAATGACCCAGGGGTGCCGGGTAATCGCGGAGCCGCTGATAGTGCCCTGATTGCCGGCCGCCGCGGCCACAAGCACCCCTCGTCTCAGCGCCTCCCCGAGCGCTTCCTCCAGCGCGTGTTCGTCTCTGGCGGAGGGTTGCGCAACGGCGAGGCTCAAGTTGATGATGCGGGCCCCGGCGCCGATGCATTCGAGAATCGACGTGGCAAGTTCCGCAGACGTTGCGCTCGGCAACTGTCCACGTTGCGGAACCGCCTCGGCGAAGATGGGCCGAACGAGGACCGTACAGTGCGGGCAGATCGCGGGTGCGGAGGAGCCGCGTCTTGCGGCGAGGATTCCGGCGACAAAGGTCCCGTGAAGACATGCGGCGCTATCGGTCCGACTGCATGAGGCGCCGTGATGTCCCGGAATTTCGCGAACCCGCTCGGCGTCCAAGTCGGGATGTTCGATCGCGACCGGGCCGTCGATCAGCCCGATCTTCACTTCAGGGTTGCCGCTGGTACGCTCCATGAGCGTTGTCAGCTTGACCAGCGCCAGGGGATTCCCGACGTCTGGCGCTGATGAAAGCGTGGCAGACGACATGGGCGGCACGCCCTCCAAGCTGAGCCGGCGTCAGTTGAAAGCGAGTGCCGGCGTCGGAATGAACGCGCCACATTATCTCGTCGCCACGAACAGCACAAGCTCATCGCTACTCAGTTTTGGGAGCCGCGCTCTGCAGCAGTGTTTTCGATTGGACGCTGAAGGAGGTGAGTGATCGACGCTCGGCAAAAAGCCTTCGCGCTTTTCGAAAATGCGGTCGCTGAATTCCTACTGCGGGCGCATCTGATTGCAGATGATGGCGATCATGGCTTGCTGAGATGGATCTGACAGCCGCTTGTCGCACTGAAGGTACACAAATAGCTCCGGCGAGCGACTAATGAGGGCTCGGATCGAGTCAACTTGGTCGTCGAGCTCGATTGGAACGTCGATCCAACGTTGGTCGACGATCGTCGGGCCCGATGGCGTGTCGACGCTATCCACCAAAATCAGATTCGTCTCGCGGAGCGAGATCTCGCGATCAAGCAGCTTGACGATCCCGGCAGTCCAATTGAAGTCGAGGTCGAAAGACAAACTGCCGTAGAAAAGGTGTTGAAAGCCTCGCGATTCTCCGAAGTTGCCGCCACCACCGCCACTGCCACCGCCGCTCTGCCCTCCGCCACGCACAAACCAGCCCTCGCTGCCACGCCAGAGAACGAGCAGCGTGAAGCGTCCGACAGAGTATTCCGTGTGTGTGATGAAGCTCGCGACAACGGTCGGCGAAACCACGCGGTCGGTCGAGCGGCTCGGTCCGCCACGCATTTGCGCGCGAGCCGGCCCAGTACTCACACCGACGGCAAAGAGGAGTGCGATCAGCGCAATGCGCGACCGGGGGACGGCCTGACCGTCCCCCTCCAGCCCCTCCCGCCTTTCCAGCCCCTCCCGCCTTTCCAGCCCCTCCCGCCTTTCCAGCCCCTCCCGCCTTTCCAGCCCCTCCCGCCTAATCAACCTCTCAAGTTCTTGTTGAAGAACTCCACAGTCCGCTGCCAGGCGAGCTTGGCGGCCGCCTCGTCGTACCGCGGCGTCGTGTCGTTGTGGAAACCATGTTGCGCACCGTCGTACATGTAGAGGGTGTACGACTTGTTGTTGGCCTTCAGGGCAGCCTCGTAGGCGGCAATACCGGCGTTGACGCCCTGATCGTTGCCGGCATATTGCAGCATGAGTGGTGCCTGGATTTTGGCTGCGTCCTCGGCGCTCGGTTGCCGGCCATAGAAGGGAACGCCCGCATTCAGCTCGGATCCGAGGCGCACTGCGAGCTGGTTCACGATTCCACCACCAAAGCAGAAGCCGACGGCGCCGAGCTTGCCATTGGATTCCGGACGAGCCTTCAGCCATTTGGCAGACGCCACGAAGTCTTCCGTCATCTTTGGACCGTTGACATTTCTGAATGCCGCGGCCCCCTTCTCATCGTCTCCCGGAAAGCCTCCGACCGATGTCAGTCCGTCCGGCGCGAACGCCATGAAGTTGGCGATGCCGAACCGTCGCGCGACATCCTCGATGTACGGATTGAGGCCCCGATTCTCGTGAATGACGAGGACCGCCGGAACCTTTCCGCTCGCGTTCGCGGGTCGAACGAGGTAGCCCTTGATTGAACCGTTGCCTTCCGGCGATTGCACCGTTTCGTAGCCGACGGTGATCCGCTTGTCGTCCTTGGGCACCTGCTCAGCCCAGGCGTAGTTGGGTTTCAGGCTTTCCCAGATAGCGAGCGCCGTCAGACCCCCGACGGCGAACTTGTTGGCGCGATCGAGAAATTGACGACGTGAGATGTCCCCGTGCTGATATTCGTGAAAGAGATCCAGCAGTTCCTGCGGGTAATCAGACGCCTTTTTTCGTTCCATTGCCCTCTCCTTCAGTTTGCTATTGCCGCAATGCAAATGCGAACAACGCATTGCCCGCTGCGACGGTGACGTATTGCCGTCCGCCGATCGAATAGCTCATCGGTCCGCTGTTGATCTGACCGCCCAGAGACATTTTCCAGAGCAGCGCACCCGTGCGCGCATCGAGGGCGAGGAAATAGCCTTCCTTTCCACCGCTGAAGATCAGGTCGGACGCGGTGGACAGAACCCCTCCCCACGTGATGTCGTTCATCTTGAATTCCCACTTCGTGTCGAGCGTCTTGGGATCCAGCGCGCGGATCACCCCGAATCCTTCTTCTTCCTTCTTGAAGTTGGGCGTGAGCGTCGCTTGCCCCATTGGCGTACCACCCGTACCGGCTACGCCAGCTCCTTTCGGGCGCCCACCCTCGACGGCGATGGTTCCGGTGTTCTCCCACGCCGACACGTAGAAGAGACCGGTTCTGGGGCTATACGACGCCGGCGCCCAGTTCGTTGCTCCGAGCACCGTCGGCATGATGAGCTCACCTTCGGGAGTCGGAATCTTGCCCGGCACCCGCAAGGGCCTGCCGGCTTTGTCGAATCCTTCCATCCAGTTCACGCGGACGAACGGTTTGCCCAACAGGAATTCGCCGGTCAAGCGGTCCAGGACATACGCCAAGCCGTTGCGATTCGCCCACAGCATGACTTTTCGCGGCCGCCCCTGCCATTCCATGTCTACGAGGATTGGTACCTGCGTGGAGTCGTAATCGACTTCATCATGAGGCGTGAATTGGTAGTGCCACTTCAACTTTCCGGTATCGGCATCGAGCGCAACGACGCTATCGCTGTAGAGGTTGTCGCCAAGGCGCTCGCGTCCATCCCAGTCTGGCGCCGGGTTTCCTGTGCCGAAATAGACGAGATTGGCCTGGGCGTCGTAAGCCCCGCTGTTCCATACACCGACGCCTCCGGTCCTCCAGGAGTCGCCCGACCATGTGTCGTTTCCCGGTTCGCCGGGACCGGGAATCGTGTAGAAGCGCCAGAGCTCCTTACCGGCTTTCGCGTCAAATGCGGCGATGAAGCCGCGTATGCCGAGGTCGCCGCCAGCCATCCCCACGATGATCTTGTCCCTCACAACGAGCGGGGCGTGGGTGATGGCGTACTTCTCCGAGGCTTTCGCCGCTTCAGTATTCCAAATCGGTTTTCCAGTCTTGGCGTCAATCGCGAACAGGTGCGCATCGATCGTTCCGAGGAAGAGCGTGTCGCCGAGAATCGCGAGGCCACGACTCACGCGGCCGCAGCAGGGCCGCGCCTCGAGCGCCGGTTGATACGTGAATGTCCAGAAGACTCGTCCCGTCACGCTGTCGAGAGCCACGACCTCGTAGTTGCCTTGCACCGGCGGTCCCTGCACCGTATACAGCACACCGTCCACGGCTAAAGCAGTGGCCTCGAACTTCTCGAGCGACTTCGCCTGCCAGATCCACTGCAGCTCGAGGTTCTTGACGTTTTCAGGGGTGATTTGCGTCAGCGGGCTGTAGCGCTCGTTGAAGACTGTGCCCGAATAGGTGAGCCAGTTGTGCGGCTCGCGGTCGGCGCGGAGAAGTCGATCGAACGAGACCTGTTGCGCCCGCAACCCGGCAACCGCTGAGACCACGATGACTGCAACCACAAAGATCACCAAGGGCACAAAGGGCGCACGCGCTGCGAATGGGGACGCGGCCTCTCTTCTTTGTGATCTTCGGGGCCTTTGTGGTTCCCGAGGCCTTTGCGGTTCGGTCATGGATTCACCCTGGCCTTCAAGGACACCAGATAACTCACGACGTCGGCCAGCTCCTGAGCGTCCAGTTTGTCTTTGAACGACGGCATCGGCGACTGTTCGACGAAGCCATGGTCGCGCAGGTCGGATTTCACAAACGAGCGTAATTGTTCCTTGGAATCAAGGAGCTGAATCGTGAATGTGTCAAGGTTCAGGAGCCGACCCGTGCTCGTGACGCCATCTTTCGTTACGACTCGATAGAAGCGGTTTCCCCCCAGCACTTCTGTGTCGGGTTCAACCAAAGAACGTTCGAGCTCCACGGCGCGCCGGAGTTGACCGATGCTGCTGAGATCCGGACCAAGGCGGCCTCCCTCACCGTCCACGCGGTGACAGTTCACACATGTCCCCTTGCCAGCGAAGACGACCCTGCCGCGCGCCGCATCGCCGGCGGTCGCACTACTGGTTCTGGATTTGGCGACCGACCGCAGGTAGGCGACGACCCTCGCCGCCTGTTCTTCGGAGAAATCGTTGGCCGGCATCGGCGTTCCCGGGATGCCGTTCCGGATGATTCGAATCAGGTCCTGATCGGAAGACGTGCGACGAAACTGGCCACGGCCCAGATCGACGCCGGCAATTTCGTCTCCGTCGGGGCCGTGACAGTTCGCACAGCTATTCTGGAAGACCCGCCCACCATCGTCGATGTCGGCAGCCGTGTCGTGCTGAGCGAGGAGTGCAGCGCTCGCCAGTCCGATGCAAACGGCAAGGGTAAGCCTCTGGAACGTTCGCAGCTTCGTCGTGCCCTTCATGGTCGGAATGGCCGGATATTACGCTCGACGGTGGCGGAGATCAACGCAACGTCGCGATCCGGTCGATTTCGGCGAGGTCGGATTTCGTAAGCTCCCAGCTGCATGCCGCCACGTTCTGCCGCACTTGCTCGGTGGACGTCGCGCCCGAAATCACCGAGGCAACCATTTTGTGCGAGGCCAGCCACGAGATGGCCAGTTCCAGGAGCGAGCGATTGCGCGAGCGAGCGAAGGCGTCGAGCGCTTCGGCCGTTGCGAACTTCTCGTCGGTGGCGAAGCGTGAGGCCGCCCACCCCTGGCTGAGGCGCGTGCCTTCCGGCGCGGCTTTGCCGCGACGGTACTTTCCCGTGAGCAGTCCGCTCGCCAGCGGAAAATACGGGAGGAACTTGATCCCGAGACGTGCGCACTCCGGCAGCACCTCCCGTTCGGGCTCTCGATGCACGAGGCTGAATTCGTTCTGGACGCTGACGAATCGCGCGATTCCTTTCGCCGCGATCGCCGTCGCTTCCTGCAACTGCGCTGCAGAAAAATTCGAGCATCCGATCTCTCGAACCTTTCCAGCTCGAACGAGGTCATCGAGCGCGCCGAGCGTTTCTGCAATCGGGACCGTCGGGTCAGGTTGATGGAGTTGATAGAGGTCGATTCGATCGGTTCCCAGCCGCCGCAGGCTGTCTTCCGCGGCCCGTCGGACGTATTCAGGGCGGGCGCCCTGGCGTTCCGCGTCGACGCGCATGCCGAATTTCGTTGCGATCACCACGTTGTCGCGGCGCCCGGCCAGCGCATGTCCCAGATAGACTTCGCTGTTCGTCGAACCGTAGATGTCGGCCGTGTCGAAGAAGGTGATGCCGGCATCAATGGCGGCATGGACGACGCGCACCGACTCGGGTTCGTCGATGCGCATGCCGAAGTTATTGCAGCCGAGGCCGACGAGCGAGACCTCGAGCGTTCCGAGACGGCGCGATTTCATAACGGTTGACTGGGCGGGAAAGGCTGGAACGGCAGGAAGGGCGGGGGAGGGGCCGGAAGGCCCTCCTCCCCAACCTGGTGTCGACCTAGTTGACCGCGAAGCAGTACAGAAGTCCGGCGCCGCCGGTGCTCACGAGGTTCGGCTGACTGCAGCCGCGGCTCGCGTGCGTGGAGTTCCACGATCCGTTGCCGCCACCCTGCTTGTCGTGGTGACCCAGCTGAGCGCTCCCCGTGCCGTCGGCGTTGCTCGTCCAATTCGAGCAGGTGTGGTCCATGCCGTCCGTGTAGGCCCGACCATCCGGCTGCGATCCGGTGAGGATGTCATGCTGGTTCGGCATGTCGCCGACGCCGTTGACGACCGTGCCCTTTTCGCTCAAAGAGAGCTGCTTGCCGAGAGCGTTGCCCATCCGTGCCTGATCGATCGTGTCTCCGTGAAGCTCGGCCACGTTCTGACCCACACGTTGACCGCGCTGATTGAACCAGGGACCGTTGCCGATGCGATCGCGGGCGTTGACAGCGCCTGGACCCTGAGTGCTGAGGTAGGCGTGCCACATGGCTTCGCCTCGACCTGAAGCAGCCGCAAGCTGCTGGCAGTATGCGTCGGCGCCGGCCAGACCACCGTAATTGGCGCCGTCACCCTTTGGCACGCTGCTGATGAAGAACGACATCGGACCGGTCGGGCCACGCCCGCCGCCAGGCGCTCCGCGACCTTGTCCGGCGCCTTGAGCCGGCGCGGCAGGTTGCTGCGCGAGCGCGATGTAGGAACCCAGGACCACCGACACCGTTAAGGCAACAAGGACGGGGCGTAGGTTTTTCATGACTGTTCTCTCGTTTGATGTAGTGCGGCTCATGACTTTTGCAGGCCGCTGATGGACGCGCATCTTACACGACCAGAAGCCAGTCGTCCACAACCTAACTCGGGTGGTCCGGCCGATCCATCGGCCCAGTTGGAAACTGTACGGGAGACGGCGGTAACCCCAATTCGTTTACGTCCTCTCGTTTTCACCTGTGATCAACCGCCGGCTTCAGTGTTACCCTCATGCCCGTGCCACAACCTCGGCCGATGATTCGGGTGTTGGTCGCGGGCCTGATGGTCTTGTATGCGGTGTCGGATTCGACTGGCGCCGACGGTGGGACAGATCTCTCGACACTCCTGGCACGAGTAGGGCAACGCGTCGAACAGTACTACGGTCGTGCGCAAAGCATCATGTGCGAGGAGACCGTCCGACTCGAGCAGCTCGGTCACGATCTGCTGTGGGATGGGAGCCATGTTCGCCGTCTGGCGTACGAGTTGCGCGTGGCTTGGAGTGGCGCGTCGACCGACGGCAAGACTCCTGCCACCGTGCTTCGACAGCTGATCTCCGTCAACGGACGCCCGCCGCGCGAGGGCGACGAACCTGGCTGTATGGATCCGAAGCCGGTCTCGCCCGAGCCGCTGGCGATGCTCCTGCCGGGTCAGCAGGGGGACTATCGATTTTCAGCGGCGGGCACACGCCGGACTCGCGCCGGGTCGACCGTGATGCTGGACTTCACGTCGATGGCATCGCGGCCCCCCGAGATCCAGTGGAAGGGCGATTGTGTCAGCGTCGATCTTCCGGGCCGGTGGCGGGGACGTGTCTGGCTGGACGGGGCGACCGCCGATGTGTTGCGCCTGGACGAGCAGCTGATTGGCATGTTCGATCTTCCAACGCCGAGACATCAGGTGCGCCGCGGTGCGAGTCCTTCGATGACAATCGAGCGTGTCAATTCTTCGATTCGATATCGTCCGGTGGAGTTCGCGGATCCCAATGAAACGCTGATACTTCCCGAGTCGATTATCACGGTACAGGTGATCCGCGAGTCGGGATCGCCTCGCCTGCGTATCGTGCAGACGTTCTCCAACTATCGCCGCTTCGTCACCGACGCGCGCGTCGTTCAAGACACCGAGCCGCGCTGACAGCACCGTAGCAAATCGAAATACGGAACCACAAAGGACACAAAGGACACAAAGATGTGGCGGTTGGCTACAAACATTCCTGGGGCCTCAGTTCGAGGCCACAAGCTGAAGGATATGTGCCGCAGTCGCTTTTGATTCGACGACATCGATGCCGTTCGTCATGAGGTCGGCGCCTGACGCCGTGCCGAGGAACCCGACATCGACGGAGCTCACGGCATACATGGCGCCCGGCTGCAGACCCGTGGGCTTGACGTTGACCTTCTCCGCGCCAACCGCATTCTGATAGGCGTAGATGACGAGTGCGTCGTTGCCCGGCGCCGTTGCTTGCATCACGTCCCAGTCCGGTGCGTCTGCCTCGTTGGCTTGTGGTGACAGGAGCGCCGCGGCGGCAACACTCAACGTCGTACGCACTTCTTTGTAGATCGCGATTTCCCGCACAATCTCCGCCAACTCGCTGGCGGAGAAGCCGAAATCCCAGAAACAGAGACCGAGGGCGCCGCCCATACGGCTGCGAAAGTACAGCGACAAGTCCGGTGCGCTTCGAAGCGGCTCGCGGTCGTGGTCGGTGACAAACGACAGCAGATACGCTGGTGGAAACACCGCGCTCAACCCCTCAATATTGTGCCGCACATGAACCGAAGGGGCGGTGCGGTCATCCATCCATGCCGCGTCGCTATAGCGCAACATGCCGAAGTCGATCCGATTCGCCCCGCCGGCGCAATTTTCGATGAGCAGGTTCGGATAGCGCTGGCGAATCGTGTCGAGCATTTGATAGAGCGCCGTCACGTGCTCGAAGCTGCCGTCGCTCGGTCCATGCCCGTGTCCTGCACGATCGCAGTTCGTCCACATGTTGTTGTCCAACTTCAGATAGTCGGGCTGAACCTCGTCGAGCAGGCTTGACAGGCGATCGAGGACCCACTTGCGTCCGGCATCCCCAGCGAGGCAGATCTGCGCCGCATGATCGGAACCGTAGTTGCCTCCTGCGGTCGCCAGCCAGCGCTCGTCCACGCCGCCATCACCGACGACTGACAGATTGACGCGCTCCGGCTCGACCCAGATGCCAAACTTCAATCCAAAGCTGTGAGCGTAATCGGTGAGAGCCTTCATGCCGCTTGGAAACCGCGCCGGGTCGACTTCCCACGTTCCAAGTCCAGTGTCGAAGTTCGCTCGATCGACGGTATCCGCACCGGTGTACCAACCGGCGTCGATGACAAACGCTTCTGCTCCCAGGCTGGCCGCGTATTCAATCGCCGAACGCATGGAGGCTTCGTCGACGCTGGTCCCGTACGTGAACCAGGTGTTGTAGGTCACTAGCGGATTGAGTACCCGGCCGCCGCGGATTCCGTCGAGCACGTACGACCTCAGGGCTGCGGTCGCTTCGGGCAGCGTCCCGCGCGCGACGCCGAAGATTGCGTGCGGACCATCGACCGCAACCGAGCCGACCGCCGTGGTCATCTCACCGAGGCCCAAGGAGACCGCCATCCCGGCAGCGCCCCGATTCGCTTCGAGCGACCAGGATCCGGACCACATCAGCCCGGCATAGAACTCGTCTTCTTCCCCATCCATGGCGAACCAGGGCACGGTCTGCTCCGACGATCGATTTTGGGCACCCAACGTGAGCGTCTGGCCAACGGAAACCGTCTTCTGTCGCAACTGGAACGCGGTGTCGGGCACGTCATCGTTCGCGTCACCCTGACGTCCCGTCAACCAATGGACAGTTCCTGCCGGGAGGGTGAGCTGAAACGCGTTCAAGTTGGAGACTGGCACGATTTCCGGTCCCATCGCCTGGAACGTCGTCCAGACTTCGAACGACGGCGAACCGCTGGCGACGACGAAATGGCGCGTCACCCACAGGTTGGCCGGTCGAAATACGAAGACAGCGTCGAGACGCAGGAGTTTCCCGTCGTTCGATGTCGTCGCTTTATCGAATTGGAATCCTTGAGTGCGACTGCCGAGGGGGATTGTCGATCCGTTGACGGTCGCGACCGAGTCGGCTTGCGGTCTCAACATCCAGTTGTGGCCGGACGGACTGGTTATCGCCGCGAGTGTGAAATCCCTTTGACTGTGCAGCGTGACGGTCAGGGCGGCGCCGCCGGCCCCGAGGGTCCACGTACCAGCTTCATTGTCGCGAGAGATGTACGCGTCACCGAGCCGTTCAACTGTTTCGGCTCCGCTCGCGGGGAGAGGGACGAAGAGAGCGGACACCAACAGAAAGAGACAGATCCGCCGGCATATAGGCATGAATCGACCGAGGGGCAGGGCTGGGCACTTGCCGTTGTTAGACGCGGCCCAATGCTGGAAGGTTTAACGCTTGGGGAAGCGAACCAATGATTGGCTGCGAAGCTCTTCTATGGATTGGTTGCGCGTCGGGTGCGCCTTAGAGTCGCGACATCACCGCCGTGTAAATCGTGCGGACCCGTTCCGTCACTTCACGGTATTGCGCGACAAGGCGCCCCCCAGGTGCATCTTCGAACCCCATCCGCGTTCCGATTGCGTTCATGGTCACGGGATCGGGCGATATCCAGCTCACGCTCGCATCAGCGTCCAGTCGAACCAAGGTTTCGATGGTGCGGAGGGTTCGGTACGCTTCGCTCAATCGCTCGGCTTCCTCAGGCCTGATGAACGAGGTAGGGGGGAGTACTTTGAGGAGACGCCGCGTCCCAGGGATTCGAAAGGCCGCGTGCGCGGAGCCTTCGCGAATTTGTGCAAGTTGTAGCACGAAGTCGATGTCGACGAGGCCCCCTTTTCCGACTTTGAGATCCAACCTCGAGGTTCCTTCCTTGCCGAGTTCGTGCTCCATACGCATGCGGATGTGGTGCATGACTTCTGGCAGGCGGGCGTCCCAGGGCCCGTAAACAAACGCTTCGATTGTGCTCCTCAAGCGCTGCGCGAGATCGGGGGAGCCGACCAACACTTGCGCCCGCGTCCAGGCCAGGCGTTCCCAGGGCTCCGCTCGTTCTTCAAGGTACCGGCAGAAAGAAGGGAATGGGATCGCCAGTGCGCCTTTTGTGCCTTCCGGCCGCAAACGGGTGTCGACGTGGTACGCCACGCCTTCTCCCGTTGGTTCGCCCAGAAAACTCTGCGTCCGCTCGACGAACGTCTGCCAGCGTGCGTCCGAATCCGAAGCGTCGACGGTGTCTTCGTACACGAAGACGAGGTCGAGATCGGAATGGACGGTGAGCTCCGCTCCGCCTAACTTGCCGAGAGCCACGACCGCCCACGATCGTTGGGGGTCGTCCAGCGTGGCAGGCGCGTGCCACCGGGCAGCTTGTGCGATGCAGTAATCGGCCAGTAGCGACAGCCGCTCATGAAGCTGGTCGAGCGCGTCCGTGGCTAGCCATCCCACGAGAATCTTGAACTCCTCGTTTCGCTTGAACCGTCGCAGGGCACCCATTCGGTTCCTTCGGTCGAACCGCTCGAAGCGCGCGAGACTCGCTTCGAATGAGCGCCGGAGCGCATCGAGACTGGGAATGGGCTGGACGAGAGCATCGAGCAGTTCGGGATGTTGAATCAGCCGCTGAGCGAGCAGCTCACCGTGGTCGAGCACGTCGATGAGCACGTCGGACAGGACGTGATTTTCGAGTAGGCTCAGCGCGAGCCGTGTCGCACCGCCCCATTCAGTCGCCAATTGTTCAAAGCGCATCAATAGCAGCTCCGGCTTGGCGCACCGTACGATTCGTTTTGTCGAGGCGGCGAGGAAGTTGGCGAGGACGTTGCGCGCAGTCGCCGGAGCAGAAGCCTTCGTGGCATGCTGACCGAGCGCCCGAAGCGCAGCGAGCGCTGCGGCGGGATCTCGAAATCCACACTCCGCGAGATGGGCGCGCGCATCTTCCTCCGACACCTCGTCGCCCAGGATGCGATAGAACTGTCGAGCCTCGAAGCTGATCGTGCCTTTCCGGCGCTCGAACAACTCGCTGTACACATCGTGGACGCGTCGCCGGTGCGCGTCCAATTCGGCCTCCATCTGTTCGATGCTTTCAAAGCGCAGCCGCCGGGCACAGATGGCGAGCTCGTCTCGGCTTGCCGACAAGGTGTGAATCTGGCTTTCCTGGACCATCTGGAGCCGGTGTTCGACGATCCTGAGAAACACATACGCACGCGTCAACGAGTCGAAAACGTCCTGAGTGACGAACCCGGTTTTTTGAAGCGCCTCGAGGCCTTTCAGCGTATTTCGTTGCCGCAGCCGTGGATGCTTGGCGCCGTAGGTGAGCTGCAGGACCTGTGTGAAGAGCTCGGCTTCACGAATGCCGCCGCGGCCCAATTTGACGTTGCGGCTGGAACTGGAAGACTGAACGGCTCGATCCGTGGCCGCCTTGTGTTGGTAGATCTCTTCGAGCGCGGCGTGATCGAGATAAGGGCGATAGACGAACTTCTGGATGCTCTCAACGAAACGCAGTCCGAGATCCCGATCACCCGCGCTGGGGCGGGCCTTGATCATCGCAAAGCGTTCGAACGTCACACCCCATGTGCTGTAGTAGTGCTTGAGCTGAGTGAGCGAGTGGGCGACGTTGCCGCTTCTGCCCATCGGGCGAAGCCTCAGGTCGACTCGATAGAAGTAGCTCTCCGCCGTGTGCTCGGTCAGCGCAGCCGTCAGCTTGCGAGCCAGGCGTTGAAACCACTCATGCGAACCGGAATCGTCCTCATCGTCTGGTTCGTAAACGTAGATGACGTCGATGTCCGAGCTATAGTTGAGCTCTTGTCCACCGAGCTTGCCCATGCCGATCACTGCAAAGCGGCCTGGCATTCGGTCGAGCCCATCCGCCGCGAGGACGTCACCCGCGACGATCTCCAAGACGTTGTCGACCAGCAGGTCGGCAAGCATCGAAAGCTGTGCGGTCGAGGCTTGCAATGTGTCGCGGCCGAGAATATCCCGCGCGGCGATCAACAGGAGATGTTGTCGCTTCCGCCGTTTCAGCGCATCGAGTGCCTCGGCGCTCTCCATACCCCGGCCGCGGACTCGTTTGGAACGGGTTGAATCTCCCCACTCGTCCTCGAGCGCCGCGTTGGGCGGACGGTTGAGTTGCGACATCAACCAGTGGAAATACTCGGGGTCGCGTATCAGGATTTCGGTCAGAAAGGGCGACGTGCCTAGAAGTTCCACCAACACGCCGAGCGCCGCCGGATCGTCGAGCAAGTAGCTCACGAACATCGCTTTGGAGGCACGCGCTCCAACGTATCGAGACAGGCCGACGAGCGCTGAATCAGGATCGGGCGCTGCGCAGAGCGCCTCGAGGAGGGGCTGAGCCACGCGTCCGAGCGCCTCTCGGACGGGCAGGTCATTGGCCATCTCCTGCAGGTGGCGGTCGGCGGCCGCGGCATCACGGAATCCGAGCGAGTGCAGGTAGGCTCGAGCCTGTTCCTCGGTGAGGTCGGAAGATACGAAGAGATCTGACGGTCTCACAGACACGTGGGAGTTTCTTACCTTACTCCGATCCGATTCCTACAAGAATGTCTCACCGTACTGTCGACGAATTTGAACGAACTGCCGCACACGTTCACGATTGCTGGAGCGGGAGTGACAGACGTATGATGTCGGCGCTCGACGTCGAACCATTTCCCATCTGACGCGGTCCGCGCCAACGATGTGAACGAGCCCGCACCCAGGCGGCAGGTTCCAGACGGCACGGGTCCCGGACGAAATCCATTGTTCACACGCACGACATCTTGAGCGATTGGGGGAGACTCGCATGGCGAAGAAGAAAAAAGCTGCAAAACGGAGTGTTGGCAAGACGCGGAAAAAGGCCGCACGCGGTCGAAAGGTGAGCCGCAAGACGCGGCCGGCCGCCAAGAGAATCGTTAAGAAAGCATCAAGGGCGGCAAAGAAGAAAGCGAAGGCTCCCCGTCCGACCACATCGACGGTTGCTGCGCCTTTGCCGACTGTGCCGGAGGTCAATCCCGTCGCGCCGGCGCCCGCGCCAGTGCCCGACGTGAAAATCATTTAGCACACTGGCCGACTTCGAGAATTTCACCCCCCGTCGTTCAATGCGGAAGGAGGACCGATGAAACCTGCGGAAGTCATGGGATTGATCAAAGACAAGCAAGTGAAGGCGGTGGATTTCCGATTCGTCGATCTGCCCGGACTCTGGCAGCACTTCACGGTGTCGGTCAAGGAGTTCAGTGCGGATGCCTTCGAGGAAGGCCTCGGCTTCGACGGATCGAGCATTCGTGGTTTCCAGGAGATTCAAGAGAGCGACATGCTCCTGATGCCGGATCCGGCCACGGCTTTTCTCGATCCTTTCACGGAGGTTCCGACGCTCGTACTGCTCTGCAACGTGAAAGACCCGGTCACGGGCGAGGACTACACGCGCGATCCGCGCCGCATCGCCATCAAGGCGGAAAACTACCTGAAATCAACGGGGATCGCCGATACCGCTTACTTCGGTCCCGAAGCGGAGTTCTTCATTTTCGACGACGTGCGATTCAGCCAAGGCTACGACCACGGCTTCTATTACATCGACGCCAAGGAAGGCTTCTGGAATTCGGGCAAGGATGAAAAGCCGAATCTCGGTTACAAGCCCCGTTACAAGGAAGGGTACTTTCCCGTCCCGCCGATGGACCAGTTGCAGGACATCCGGACGGAGATGATGTTGACGCTCGAGCAGGTTGGCGTGAACGTCGAGGTCCACCACCATGAGGTGGCAACCGCCGGTCAGGCCGAGATCGACATGCGGTTCGACTCGCTGCTGAAGATGGCGGACAACCTGCTCAAGTACAAGTACGTCATCAAGCAGGTGGCCAGGCGTCACAACAAGACGGTCACGTTGATGCCCAAGCCGATCTTCCAGGACAACGGCTCCGGCATGCACGTCCACCAGAGTCTATGGAAAGGCGGGAAAAACCTCTTCTTCGAGCGCGGCACGTATGCGGACTTGAGTCCGATGGCGCTGCACTACATCGGGGGCATCTTGAAACACGCGCCGGCGCTGCTGGCATTCTGTGCCCCAACCACGAACTCGTACCGCCGGCTCGTTCCCGGATACGAGGCGCCGATCAACCTGATCTACTCGCAGCGCAATCGCAGCGCGGCGGTTCGTATTCCGCTCTATTCGCGGAGTGAGAAGGCAAAGCGCATCGAAGTGCGCTTCCCGGATCCGACAGCCAACGGTTACCTGGCGTTCAGCGCCTTGCTCATGGCAGGCTTGGACGGCATCCAGAACAAGATTACGCCGCCCGGACCGCTCGACAAGGATCTGTACGATCTGGCGCCGGAGGATCTCGCGAAAGTGGCCAAGACGCCCGGCAGCCTGAGCGAGGTACTCGACGCCCTCGAGAAAGACCACGACTTCCTGCTGAAGGGAGATGTTTTCACTCGAGACGTGATCGAAGTCTGGCTTAGCTACAAGCGGTTGAAGGAAGTGGATGCAATCCGGCTTCGCCCGCATCCGTGGGAGTTCGCGCTCTACTTCGACATCTGATCGCGTGCCAGGCGGGTGCGGAGTTGCAGCAAGGCTTGCGAGAGCGGCTTCATGGACGGTGCATCCAGCACCGTCCCGTCCGCTCCAAGCCTCGGGTGGGTCATGATCTCGGCCGAGGCATCCGGTCCAAAGCCTCACGAATGGTGCGGCTGCGTGCGGCGTCGATCCCGCTCATTCGGATCCATTCGACACGACCGTTCCGGATGCGTCCGAGCTCTCTCCTGCCGACGATTCGGGGGATGCTGAGCCCCAACCGGCCTTTCTGGCTGATTCCACGCGTCAGATGAGAGGCGTGATGTTTGGCTCGATCCCCAGCAACGCCTTCCCGTAGATCTCGAGATTGACCTGCCACTCCGTGATTGCATGATGGCTGGCGACGTGAACGTCCCGCCACAGGCGTTGCATCCGGTTCCAGTCCGCCAGACTCGTAGTGCCATGCGCCGAGACGAGCTGGTCGACCGCTTCACGACAGCATTTCGCGGTCATGGCCGTGTCAGTGCGCATGCGCGCGCGTGCCGTGACGTCGGGATACGTGCCACCGCGGGCTGCGGCGTCGATATCGTCGGCGGCGCGGAAGGCATGCAGCCAGCCGGTCTCGATTTTCATCGCCGCCTCAGCTAATTGGATTTGAAAACCGATCGAGTCCGTCTGTTTTCTGTAATCGGTGTGCGTGACGCCGCGTGTGGACGCTTTCGCTGTCACCAGATCGAGGGCGGCTCGCGCGATGCCAAGCTGAGAACCGATCAGAATCAGCACGGTGACCGGCACGAACGCCGAGCGATAGACGAGCTCGTCGGTGTGTTCGGTCCGGTAGTGGCCGCCGAAGGCGGGAGGATAGGGCAGAAAACGATGGTCAGGCACGAACACATCTTTGGCGATGATCGTATTGCTGCCCGTTCCCTTCATGCCGGCCATGAACCAGGTGTCATCGATCGTCAGGTCGCTGGTGGGCATGAGGGACAGGCCAAGGTTGGCCATCTCGCCTTGGTCGTTCTTCATGTGAATCCCGCATGCGGCCCACTGTGCGTGCAGACATCCGGATGCCCACGGCCACTTCCCGTTGACGCGCCAACCGCCTTCGGCGGCTTTCGCTTCACCGTGGGGCGCGAGCGAACCCGATGCCCAAGACTCCGGTCCTCCGCCCCACACGTCCTGCTGCGCGCGCTCGGGGAACAGTGCAGCAAGCCACGCGCATACGTTGATCAGGCTCGCCACCCACGCGGTCGATCCACACCCACGCCCGAGCTCGGCCATCACAGCGATGTACGTTCGTATGTCTGTTTCGTAGCCACCAAACCGTTTTGGCACCATGAGACGGCAGAGCCCGGTCTCCTTGAGCGACTGAACGATCGCGTCCGGAAGACGACGGAGACGGTCGGTCTCGTCGGCGTTCCGCTCCAGAAGCGAGCGAATGCTCGCGGCTCGTTCGACGAGCTCCGACATGGACGGCACGAGGCCGGAGGTTGTAGCGACGTTGGTCATAGTCGTGCCTCAGCAGAATGCTGCGAGCGCGCGACGAGATTATAGGAGGGACTCGACGTTAATCGGAATCTGTGCCGCCGCGCGAGCGTTTGATGGCGCTTCGGCGTTTCTTCGAGGCGAGGCGGCGCTCTCGCGCCGCCGCCGGTGGCTTGCTCGGCCGCCGGGTCTTTCTTCGTGCTGCGGCTCGCTGAACGAGCGCGACGAGCCGTGCTCGTGCGGCCTCCCGGTTTTCGATCTGGGTTCGATGCTCCCGGCTGTCGATGATCAGCACGCCTTCCGTGGTCATCCGGCTGCCAGCCAACGTCGTGAGCCGTTCTTTCACCGCGGCCGGCAAAGACGACGCGCTGACGTCGAAGCGCAGTTCAACCGCTGTGGCGACCTTGTTGACGTTTTGACCGCCCGGGCCCGAGGCACGGATGAACCGTTCTTCGATCTGCGCTTCGTCCAGGACGATCGCGTCATTGATTTGGATCATGGCTGGGCAGGTTGGCAAGGTGGGGACATCGAGCGCGGCCTGAGCGAGTTGTCCGCTCATAGAACGCGCTCGACTCAGAGCGAAGCGGCCTCTACTGCTTCTTCTTGGGCTTCTTCTTCTCTTTCCTCATTGAGGTGCCCTTCGACATACTGCCTCCTTGGCGTTCGAGGGTTGGTTACAGCGAACCGCGTGAAATTGGTTCAAAGTGTACCTCAAAGTGCCCGAACGCCCTTCACACACTTGCATGTCGCAGTTCCAACGTTTAGAGACTCTCGAGAAAACGGTACGGAGCAGTGGTCTCCGCTCTCAGAACCTGATTCGCACACCACCGTTGATCACGCGCCCGCCGAGCGGCGCCCACGCATCGACTGTCCACCGGCCATCGATGCCGCGTGACGGCCGTAGCAAAGGGTCCCAATCAGTCTGCTTGACGTCTGTGAGGTTCTCGCCGTTGATAAAGAGCAGGGCGCGGCCCAGCCGACGGCTGGCGAGGACGCCGAACACGCTGTAGGGCACGCTCTCTTCGCGGTAGGGGTTCGCCTCCAGGCGTTGCGGGCCTGTGTAATACCATTCGACGCCGAGGCGCCACGCTTTGCCAAACTCCCACGCTCCATCGAGGCCGACACTATGCCGTGGCGTCAATGGAACTTCAACGCGCCCCTCGCTCGTGTCTTCCCGGGAGCGCACGAAGGCGTAGTTCGCGACGATTGAAAGGTTCTCGCTCTTCCAGAACGCAACGGCCTCGATCCCGGTGTTTGTCGTCGGCGCCGCCAAGTTCCTGAGCACGTACTCGTCCGTGCGTTCGACGTCAACTGGATCGGCGATCCGCGAATAGAAGGC
This sequence comes from uncultured Acidobacteriota bacterium, assembly GCA_963773035.1. GTDB lineage: Bacteria > Acidobacteriota > Vicinamibacteria > Vicinamibacterales > CAVVIG01 > CAVRXZ01. Next base: position 77,167 of record CAVYZX010000012.1, read on the forward strand.
GGTCAGCGTGGCGGACCATGGACCGGCGGTTCGCGTGAGATCGATCGACGTGTTAATGCCGCGCTCGGCTTTGAGCGGGCCTGCAACCGACAAGCGCGACAACCCGGCGGCCTCCGTCTCTTCGGTGATCGGCGTTGGCGGAAAAAAACCGGCGCCGAATGAAACGCGGCTCGACCACTGACCTTCGCGAAGCAGGCTGGAAATGCGCGGGCTCAGGAAGGTTCCGAACTCGCTGTGATGGTCGACACGCGCACTGGCCGACAGCGCCAACCACCGCGTGACGTCCACATCGTCTTGCACGAACACCCCAGGTGTCGTGTAGGTGTAAGCGAACTGAGGTGTATCGATGGGCTGAAACCGATCACGGTCGATGGCCATGCCTCCCACGATGGTGTGATGCGCGATCGCCCGCCTGACCGTGAGTTCGGCGAAACCGGTCTCGTGGTTGTCGCGTTCAGTGATCTCCCCGAAGCGGTGGTCCTGATGCTGCGTCGACCACGATCCTCGGGCGCTCCACATGAGCCCGTTCGGTGACAGCGCTTGAAACGCCGCACCGACGTCGCCGCGTCTGGTGTCAAGTGCCTCAATATACGGGCCATCCGCTGGCAGTGACATGCCAGGCATCGTGCCGCCTGTGCGGTTTTCGAACGTCCCGCCAACCGTCGCGAAAAACGATCGACCGGCATGGTCGTCCCAGAATATGCGTGGACGCACGACCGCGCGCTGGTACTTTGGCAGATCTGCCCAACCGTCGCTGTTCACGTCTCCTCGCACCTGTCCGTTCGCGCTGCCGAGCAGCGTGAAGCCCCATCGCTCGGACAGCGGCGTGGAATACCAGAGCCCCGCATCCGTGGCGCCGCGCGTGGAGGCGTTGAACAAAACCTGACGCTCGGGGGTTGCATCGGGACGCCTCGACACGAGATTGACCACACCACTCATCGCACCGGCGCCGTACAACGAGGAAGCGACGCCCTTAATCACTTCCACGCGGCCGAGATCCAATGGAGGAATCTGCATAAGGCCCAGCGATACCTGCTCGCCGAACAGCGGCAGGCCGTCCGACAGGAATCGCGTGTATCGTCCCCGCATGCCTTGAATCCTGATACTGGCGGCGCCGAGTGACGGCGATGTCGCCTGGACACGCATGCCGCCCGTCTCATTCAGCAACATGACGACGTCGCCAGGTGTCATCATGATTTTCTCGTCAATCTCCTCGCGGTCGACGACCTCGACGCGCATCGGCTGATCTTCGATGCCACGATCAGTACGCGTAGCGGACACCGTCACGTGTTCCTCGACCGACGCGGTTCGATTCAAGTCGATCGCGATGGTCTGTTGCTGGTTTGCCGACAGATCGAGCGACGCCGAGGCGGCGGCGAAGCCGTCCTTGATTACGACGATTTCGATATGACCCGGCGGCAAGATGAACGCGGTGACGCCGCGGTCGTCCGTTTTCTGCGTGTGTCCGTTAACGATGACGTCGGCATCACGAACGGGACCGGCCTCGGACCGTACTTCGATCCGAAGGCGCGCCGATTCTTGAGCGGACCCGATTGCCGAATTGAGCAGACATACCATGGCAATGATCAGCCGGCGCATAGATCTCTCTTGAGCGATTCGCGGCCTTTTCGCACACAGCAGTTGTCTACTGGCTGACGGTCCCGTTTGTTGCGATCGTCAGGGCGTAGCCTGGCTCGTCTCCGCTTCCTGGTGTCGTCGTGTTCTGGACCAGTCGAACATCGTTCGCGAAGACGGGCGGAACTGGTTGCAGCGGTATTACTGCTTTGTCATCGCAAGAGCACAACAATGTGACGCTCGCGATTGCCGCGATCATCAGGCGAGTTGCCTGCACTCGATCGGGATACTTGACCCAAAGCATATGAGCGGTGCAAGGTCGTCGTTCAACTGCGACCATGCATTTGGCGCCGGGCGAATTCTCATATCCGCTAATAGCAAGGATCATATGACGCGAATGCTGGTGGCGGGCGTCTCCTCTGACGCAGGCTGAAAGCAAGGTTGTAAGTTGTGGTGCGGAAGGGGGGATTTGAACCCCCACTGGGTTGCCCCAACTAGCTCCTGAGGCTAGCGCGTCTGCCGTTCCGCCACTTCCGCAAGTGGACTGCCCAGGCTCTTCGACGCGCGGTTTGGTGCGACAACGAAGAGTGGTGAACCGGTGAGAAGATCTGTCGACTACAGAAAACGCCAGTATAGCTGAACGACTCGATCGGGTCGACCAAACGCGTTGCGGATGCCCGACTGCTTCAGTAAGCTTGCGCAGTGGAGAAGGCAGCAGACCCTCGACACAGTCAAACGCCGTCCTCCTTTTCTCAGTTGTCGGACGTCGCGACTCGCACTCCGGTCAGACAGCAACTCAAACCGGCGAAATCCGATCCTGCATGGTGGTTGCGGGCCGCCGGACTGCTGATCGTCTACATCTTCGCGGGAAAGTTCGGTCTCACCCATGCCTTTCTGAACGCGAGCGCGACGGCTGTCTGGCCGCCGACTGGCATCGCACTCGTGGCGCTGCTGTTATTCGGAATCAATCTGTGGCCGTCGGTGTTTGTCGGCGCCTTCATCGTGAACGTCACGACAACAGGGGCGTTGGCTTCGTCGTTCGGCATCGCCGCCGGGAATGCGCTCGAGGCCATTCTCGGAGCGTTGCTGGTCACCCGCTTTGCGAACGGTGCGCACGCCGTCGAACGTGCTCAGGATCTCATCAAGCTGGCCCTGCTCACCGGGCTCGTGGCCACTCCCGTCAGCGCCACGATTGGTGTCACGTCGCTTGCGTTGACTGGCTCCGTGACGTGGAAAGAATACGCCTCTGTCTGGGTCACCTGGTGGCTGGGCGATTCAGTCGGAGCCTGGTTGCTGTGCCCGCTGCTGTTGTCCTGGGTTCTCAGCATGGGCGTTCGGTGGACGCGGGCCCGCGCAGGAGAGGCGATGCTCCTGCTCGTGACGCTCGTAGTTGTCGCCGGCGTGGTGTTCGGCGGCATCGGCCTTGGAGGCGGCACGCCTCTGCCATTCGAGTTCCTCTGCATACCAGTTCTGTTGTGGGCGGCGTTCCGGCTCGGGCCTCGGGAGACCACGACAGCTGTCTTCATCCTTTCGCTGATCGCCCTGCACGGACGGCTGGTCGATGTGATCCCGTTCGTTCCCGCCTCGCGCAACGACGTCCTCGTGCTGGTGCAGACCTTCATGGGAGTCGCTAGCATTACGGTCGCAGCTGTTGCGGCACTTGTACAGGACCAGCGTCGCGCCGAAGAGCGGGTCCAAGCCTTCAACCGGGATCTCGAGCTCCGCGTGCAAAAACGGACCGAAGAGCTCGCGAGAAGCGAAGAGCGGCTCATGGAGGCCCAGCGCGTCGCTCATATCGGCAGTTGGGAATGGGACGTCATCACCGATCGCGTATGGTGGTCCGAGGAGCTCGAGCAAATCTACGGCGTCACGAGCGGCGACTCGGTCCGGAGCTATCCAGCTTTTCTCGAACGCGTCTTTCCCGACGATCGTCGCCTTGTCGAGGAGACAATCGGGCGCGCGCTCGCGGACGGCAAGCCGTTCGGGTTCGAGCACCGAATCGTCCGCCCCGACGGGACCGTCCGCACGCTGTATGCGGGAGGTCACATCGTCGGTGACGCTTCCGGCCATCCGATGCGCATGACCGGCATCGGGCAGGACATTACCGAGTCGAAGCGTCAGGAAGCCGAACGGGCCGAGCTGTTCCGGGAACAGGCGGCACGTCGCGAGGCCGAACAGGCCAACCGGCTGAAGGATGCTTTTCTTGCGACGCTCTCCCACGAATTACGGACGCCGCTGAACGCCATCGTCGGCTGGCTCCAGATTCTCCGGACGAGAGAGCTGGACGCTCCGACGCGCCTCGCCATCGACGTGCTCGATCGGAACGCGACCGCACTCAGGCGCTTAATCGAGGACATGCTCGACGTCTCGGCCATCCTCAGTGGCAAGCTCCACATTCATCGAGAACCCGTGGACCTCACCGCCGTGGTTGAAGGCGTCATCGATTCGCTGCGACCAACGGCCGAGAACAAGCAGGTGGCGCTCCAGTACGCAGGCACCCGGTTACCGATCATGGTGGACGGCGACTGGCAGCGTCTCCAGCAGGTGGTGACCAATCTCCTGTCGAATGCCCTCAAGTTCACCGGCTCGGGCGGTTCGATTGTGACCGACCTGCAGGCATTGGAGACCACGGTCGTGTTGCGAGTGACCGACACTGGAGTTGGCATCAGCCCAGAGTCGCTCCCGTTCATCTTCGACGCGTTCCGCCAGGCGGATCCGTCGCTGACGAGAGTCCACGGTGGATTGGGCCTTGGCCTGGCCATCGTCCGCGATGTCGTGGAATTGCATGGCGGTACCGTGACGGCCGAAAGTGGCAAGGATCGGCCCGGTGCGACATTCAAGGTGACGTTGCCCGTGGCGTCAAAGACCGCCTGGGAAGCACAGCCCGCTCCCCCTTCTCATGAGGAGCTCTCGCCAGCGCTCGCCGGACTGCGTGTCCTGGCAGTTGATGACGACGAGGACTCGCGCGACCTTCTGACGGAGGTTTTCGAGACGGCAGGGGCGAACTTCGTTACGGCCGGTTCTGCTCGAGATGGCCTGACAGCATGTGCACGACATCATCCGGATCTGCTGCTCGTCGATCTCGCCATGCCCGGCGAGGATGGATACGCGTTCGTCGCTCGCGCCCGCGAACAGGGTGTACGGGCACCGGCCATCGCCATCACCGCGTACGCCGACGACGAGCATCGGGCCCGCGCCTTCGCCGCCGGCTTCGACGCCCACCTCTCCAAGCCGCTTGCCTTCGACGAGCTCTTGCGCACTGTTTCACACGTCGTCGGGCGTTCGATAGCGTGACGTAGACTCGTTCCAGACCGCATATACTCGGGACAAGAAGGGCTCAGGGCTTTAGGGCTTAGGGCTCAAGGGATTGGGAGAAAGCGCATGGCTCGTCGAGGAATCGTTGTTGTCTTGACACTGCTCGGCATCGCGTTGTTCATCTCGGTCGCCGGGTTCGCGCTTCTGTATCTCGCACTCGGAAGAGAGCCCGCCGTGCCCTCCAATGCCGCGCTGGTATTGCGTGTTGGCGGAGAGGTGCCCGAAATATCTTCGTCGGACATCGTTGGCTACTTGCGCGGGGTCAGGACGCCGACCGTCCGATCCATCGTCGACAACTTGCGCAAAGCCAAAGTCGATTCCCGCGTCGGCGCCGTGTTGCTCAAGCCGACCGGCTTCGAATCACCGTTTTGGGGAAAGGTCCAAGAGATTCGGGACGCGGTCGTGGACTTCAAGCAGTCCGGCAAGCCGGTGTATGCATTTCTCGAGTATGGCGGTGATCGCGAATACTACCTCGCAACCGCCGCCGATAAAGTGTTCCTGCTTCCGTCGAGTCCACTGTCGCTGAGCGGCATCGCCACCTACGAGGTGTTCCTGCGCGGGACACTCGACAAGATTGGCGCGTATCCCGACCTGCATCACATTGGCGATTACAAGACCGCGAGCAACACCTTCACCGAGAAGGGCTACACGCCGGCGCACAAGGAACTCGACGAGTCACTCAATCGCGATCTCTACGATCAGTTGATTCGCGGAATCGCGGACGGGCGCAAGAAGAACGAGGCGGAGGTTCGCCGTCTGCTCGATGAGGGCCCCTTTCTACCCGAGCAGGCTTTACGCCAGGGCCTGGTCGACGAACTGGCGTACGAGGATCAGGTCCACGACAAGCTGACCAGCGCCAGGCACGCGCGACAGCTTGAAGACGACGACTATGCGCGCGTCAGTCTTTCGTCGGTCGGCCTCAACCGGGGTCCGCGAATCGGTGTGATCTACGCCACCGGGACGATCAACAGCGGGAAGAGTGGCTTCGATCCGCTGAACGGGGCAGTTGTCGGTTCGGACACGCTCATTCAATACATCCGGCAGGCCCGGCGCGACACCTCGCTGCGCGCCATCGTCCTGCGCATCGACAGCCCGGGCGGTTCGGCGGCAGCGTCCGATGCCATCTGGCGGGAGTTGATGGTCGCCCGCAATGAGCGCGCCGACCGTCCGCTGGTTGCCTCGATGTCGGATCTCGCGGCGTCAGGCGGCTACTACATCGCCATGCCGGCGCAGGTGATAGTCGCCCAACCGTCGACGTTGACGGGATCGATCGGAATCTTCGGCGGAAAGTTCGTGACCGGCGGCGTCTACGAAAAGCTCGGCGCGCGTATCGAGTCCACCAGTATCGGGAAGCATGCGGAGATCGATTCGCCGGCCCGCCCGTACACAGCCGACGAACGTAAGAAAGTTCAGGAGCAGCTGCAGGCTTTCTACGATCAGTTCATCGAGAAGGTGGCGGACTCCCGGCACAGCGAGCCCGAGAAGATCGATGCGATCGCGCAGGGGAGAGTGTGGACCGGGCGGCAGGCGAAGGAGAACGGGCTCGTGGATCAGTTGGGCGGTCTCGAGCGTGCCATTGCTATTGCCAAGCAACGCGCAAAGATACCTCTCGAGAGCGACGTGGAGATCGTTCCGTATCCCCCGCGCAAGACTTTTTACGAGCTGTTGTCTGATTCGTTTCCAGGCTCTGGCGACGAGGCAACGATGGGCGCCTGGATGAAAGCGAACTTCACGAAGGCGGAACTCGACGCGCTGCGCATGCTCCGTGGGCCGATGACCCTCTTTCACCGCGGCGAACCGCTCGCGCTGATGCCGTTGACGTTCTTACGCTGAGGGCGCGCGAAACCGCGCTCACGACACGACTCGCTGCAGCGTCTCTCGATTGACTGCGATCTTCATCCGCTGCTTGGCCTTCACCATGTAAGCGCTGAAGAATCGATTGCGGCGATCGTTGAGCAACTCGTCGCGAAACTTGTCTTTCGCCTTCGCCAGGTCGGGTGCCGAGACTTCCTGTTTCTCCAGCACTTTCACGACCGCGGTCCCAAAGTCGGTCAAGATCGGGTCGCTCGTGGCCCCAACGGGCAGCTTGAACGCGGCCTCTTCGACCGCAGGCGCTACCCCGAGATCGGGCAGCGGCGATTCACGCGTAATGAGCTCCGTCGTTTTCGGTTCGAAGCCGGCCGCTTTTGCCGCCTTGTCGAAGTCGGGGGCTGCCTTCAGTTTTGCGGCGATCTCCGAGGCCTTCTGCCTGCTGAGCTCTCGCGCTTTCTGTTTCACCACTTCCTCGCGTACGCGTTCCTTCACTTCATCGAGCTTCGGAATGTACGAGTCCTGTTTGCCGATCAGCGTCACGAACGCATAACCCCGGGAGGTTTGCACCGGGCCTTCCACCTCGCCTTGCGACATTTGAAACACGCGGGCGGCCGCTTCCGGCGAGGTTCCGAGCGCGAGCGTGGGTTCGTCTCTGGCGAAAAACGAAGATTCCTGGACGACGAGGCCACGAGCCTTCGCGACCTTGTCGAGGTCGGCCGGCTTGCTGATCTCGGACGCCAAGCGCTGCGCCGTGTCGGCGGCCTGCGCTTGAGCACGCTCGGTGGTCAGCTGGTCGCTGATTTGCTGCTGGACCTCGGCCAGCGGTCTCGTGGTACCCGGTTTCTTGTCGACCAACTTGATGATGTGGTAGCCGAACGAGGTTTTGATCGGATCGCTGATTTGCCCGGGCTCCAGCGAAAAAGCCACCTGCTCGAATTCGGGGACCATTCGACCTCGCCTGAAGTAGTCGAGGTCGCCGCCGGTCTTCGCGCTGCCTTCATCCTCTGAGTTCTTCTTCGCGAGGTCGGAGAAATCGGCGCCTGCTCGCGCCTGCTTGAGTAGTTCTTCCGCGCGGGCTTTGACCGCGGCGTCGTCTTTGCCCTCGATCTTCAGCAGAATGTGGCTCGCGCGGATTTGCTCGGGTGTCGAGTATTGCTCGATGTTCGCGTTGTAGGCTCGCTCGATGTCGGCGGGCGGCACGACGGTTTTGGTCCGGATTGCATCGACGTCGACCAGCAAATAGCGGATGCGTCTCTTTTCAGGAATCTTGAAGTCGGCCTGGTGTGCGTCGAAATACGTCGAAAGCTCGGCGTCCGCCGCCGTCACCTGTGACCGAAACGCGTCGGCAGTGATGCTCACGATCGCCAGCTTCACCTTGTCGTTGCGCCGGCGGTACTCTTGTTCGACTTCCTTGTCCGTCAGCGACATCCAATCGGTGAGCGAGGCGCGCAGCTTGTCGACGAGCAAGGTGCGTCGCAGATTTTCCTCGAACTCCGACGGGGTCATCGGCGGGCGCTGAGAGAGCAACAGCTGCGTGTATCGTTGCTCGCCGATGAATTGCCCGTTCTCTTGAAACGCGGGTATCGACAGAATGCGCTGGCGCACTTCCTCATCGCCGACGCGGATCTTGAGTCGATTGGCCTCTGCCAACGCCGCACGCTCGTCGACCATTTGCTGAAGGATCTGTTGCTCGACGCCGAGCTGCTTCAGCAACTGCTCGTTCATCTGACTGCCGTAGGCGGAACGATACGCCTGCAGCTGTGCCTGATAGAGCCGCCGGAACTCGCCGGCCGTGATCGCCTGCCCCTCGATCTGCGCGACGGTATCGCCCGATGCGGCGTCGGCGCCGGTGCCGCGGAGGAAGTCCGGGATGTAGAACACCACGAAAGCCAGACACACGAGAATCAGGCTCCATTTCAGCCAGTTCTTGTGCCGGCGCATCCGGTCGAGCATCGTCATCAGAGCACCCTGAAGCCTTCCGCTGCCAATTCTCAGCTCCTCGCGTCAATTCTCAGCATCTCAGATTTCGGTCGAGACTGCCATCCCACCGAACGCGATGCCTCGGCACGGCTCTCTTGCTGGCCCGAAAGCCCGGAGCAAAAAGCGGAAGCGTCTAGAACTTCACATGGTATGCCATGAACTCCCAGTGTGGCAAGCAGTTACCGGCTCTGAGCGCGCGTTCGTGTGATATATTCGCGTCTGGAAAACAGTGTGGCGTCCGGCCTCCGGATTCCAGACCCATGCCCTCATTCAGTCGCTCAGCGAGCGTTCGACGAAACGGTCAGGCACGGGCGCGTTCAGACGCCACGTGGTACCGTTCTACAGGCTCGGATAAACGTACGTCGAAGCCCAAACGAGCGTCGATCTCACTCACCGCGGTCGGCCCCGACTTCGCCGCGCGTCTTCGTACCGCTCAGCGCGTCCTGCGCGGCCGCGTAGGAAAGCAAAGCGCGCTCCTGGATGTTGTTCGTGCCGTCAATACCACGCTCGAACCGGAAGAGTTGGCCGAGTTGATCGTCGATCGCGGCGCGGCGTGGATACCCGCGCCATTCTGGGCCCTCGTCTCATCGGACTTGTCGGGCGATTTGACAGTGCTGGCTGGTCGGGGCCTGACCGAGGAGATGGGCGACGCGGTCGACGCTGTAGCGACGTGGGTGATGCATCACGGAGACGGGTTCACGAGTCCTGATCTACGGACCGACACGCGCGTGTCCGCGCAGCTGGCCTCGGCCGTCCTCGCGCTGCCTCTGATTAGCCGTGGGACTCGAATTGGCGCGCTCATCGCGCTCGATCGGAAGCCTTCTTCGCGCGATCCGAAGTTGGCGCCAGGCCTGTTGCGCGCCATCCTGTTGCTGCTCGAGCCCGCGGCGGCGGCCCTCGATGCGGCGCTCCAGCTGAAGCGCGCCGAGGCTCTCTCGGTCACCGACGATCTCACGCACCTCTACAACTCCCGGTATTTGAACCAAGTGCTCCGTCGGGAAACCAAGCGTGCGACTCGGAGTGGGCGCCCGCTCTCGTTGTTGTTTCTCGATCTCGATGGCTTCAAGTCGATCAACGATTCACATGGGCACCTGTGCGGCAGCCGAGCGCTGGTGGAGGCGGCTGGCGTTGTTCGGGACAGCGCGCGCGAGACCGATATCGTGGCGCGGTTCGGCGGCGACGAGTTTGCGTTGATCCTGCCGGACACGGGACGTGAAGGGGCTTTCGCCGTCGGTGAACGCGTGCGGCAGCGCATTGCTGCGCACAGTTTCCTGGCTTCCGACGGTCTCGACATTCATCTCACCGCCTCGGTGGGCGTGGCTACGCTCCCCGATGTGGCCAGCACGCCGGACGGGTTGATGCAGGCCGCCGACGTGGCGATGTACCGGGTCAAGCAGTCCGGCAAGAACGGCATTCAGGCCGCTACCACTCCAGCCGATAATTAGTCGTCAGGCACCGTCGGTCGAAACTCAAACGTGCGCGAGCGTCCTATCACAATTTCTCACGCCTGCACGGCTCATGCGTGTATGCGACGCTCGTCAAGGGTTCCGGCCGTCCGGTGGCTTTCGACCGACCGACGTCCGACGACCGACGACTAAAGGAGCTTCCGTTGAGTCTCCGTTCCATGCTTTCGTTGTTTTCCAGCGATCTGGCCATCGATCTCGGCACGGCGAACACGTGCGTCTACGCGCGTGGCAAGGGCATTGTCGTCAACGAGCCCTCGATTGTGGCGATCAACAAGATCAACGGCCGAGTCGAGGCGGTGGGCAAAGACGCCAAGGAGATGCTCGGCCGAACCCCCGGCAACATCGTGGCCATCAAGCCGATGAAGGACGGTGTGATCGCGGACTTCGAGGTCACCGAGAAGATGCTGACCTACTTCATCAAGAAGGCGCATAACCGCAACGTCTGGGTCCGTCCGCGCATCGTGATCGGGGTCCCGTCGGAAATCACGCAGGTCGAAAAACGTGCCGTGAAGGACAGCGCCTACCGCGCCAAAGCCAGCGAGGTCCATCTGGTCGAAGAGGCCATGGCGGCGGCCATCGGCGCAGGCATGCCGATCACCGAGCCGTCGGGGAACATGATCGTGGACATCGGTGGCGGCACGACCGACATTGCCGTCATCTCCCTTGCCGGCATCGTCTACAGCAAAGCCGTGCGCGTCGCCGGTAACGAGATGGACGAGGCGATCATTCAGTACATCAAGAAGACGTACAACCTGCTCATCGGAGAGCGCACCGCAGAGCAGATCAAGATCGAAGTGGGCTCGGCGTTTCCGCTCGAAGATCGGATGACGATGGAGATCAAGGGCCGCCATCTCATTGAGGGCGTACCCAAGACGATTACGATTACGGACGAGGAGATTCGGGAGGCATTGGCGGAAACCGTCAACGTGATCGTTGACGCCGTGCGCGTGGCACTCGAGCGAACTCCGCCCGAGCTCTCGGCCGATATCGTCGACCGCGGCATCGTCCTGACTGGTGGTGGATCGCTGCTCAAGAACTTGGACAAGCGCTTGCGCGAAGAAACCGGCCTGCCGCTCGCCATGGCCGAAGACCCGCTGTCGTCCGTCGTTCTAGGCGCGGGGAAAATGCTGTCGGACTTCAACCTGTTGCGAAAGATCTCGATCGATTAGCGCTGCGTGATTGACGAAGCGACGAAACAGCTGTGGCCCTGTTAGACACTCGGAAGGGCGCCGGCTACCTCCTGTTTGCGGTGGTCGTCGGGCACATCGTCCTGATCTCCGCTCAAATCACTTCGCGGAAAGGCGTGCCTGTCCTCGAGGCCGTCATCTTCGGCGCGTTCGCCGAGGTTCAGCGTGTGGTTTCGGCGGGGGTGTCGAGCGTCACGAGCGTTTGGGGTGGATATGTCGGTCTGCGGCGGGTGAATGCGGAGAACGAGCAGCTCAAGCGGGAGCTCGCCGAAACGCAGATCGAGTTGCAGCGGCTGCGGGCGCTCGTTGATCGAAGCCGAGGCCTCGAGCGCCTGCTGGAGCTGCGCGATCAATCGAAGTTGACGACGAAGGCGGCCGAGATTATTGCAGCCGGCGCCACGCCTGATTTCCGCACAGTGACCATCGACAAGGGCACGCGAGACGGCATTCAGTCCGACATGGCCGTGCTCGCACCCGGCGGTGTGGTTGGTCGGATTGTCGTACCCAGTTTCCGCGCTGCGAAGGTTCAGCTCCTCATCGATCGCAACGCGGCAGCCGGCGCGGTGATCGAGCGTTCGCGTGCCCAAGGTGTCGTCATCGGGGGCGGCGACGAGCGCCTGCGGATGGAATATGTCTCCGAGCTTGCAGATGTCGTCATCGGAGACATGGTGATGACGTCGGGGATCGACGGCATATTCCCGAAGGGCTTCGTGATCGGCACCGTCGACGAGGTCGAAAAAAGCGGCAACGCCTATAAGCGCATTGTCGTGAAGCCGGCGCTCGATTTCCGGTCGTTGGAGGCGGTGCTGGTCGTCACACAGACAGGGACCGATGCGGCTGAACGGAGCCACGAGTGAAGGCCGGCCTGGTGATTCTGGCGATAGCGCTGGCGTTGGCGCTTCAGACCACGCTGGCCCGATTCGTCATTCGAGGGACGGTCGCGATCGACCTGGGTCTCGTGGTCGTTGTGTACGCGGCGCTCAGCTTCGGTCCTATCACCGGCCTGCTGGCAGGTACCGCGGCCGGCCTGGCGCAGGACGCTCTTTCGAGCGGCGTCATCGGGATTGGCGGCTTGGCGAAGACGATCGTGGGCTTTCTGGCCGGCCTGATCGCGACCCACCTCATCGTGGCCCGGCCGATTCCACGATTCGTCGTGTTTTTTCTGGCGACCGTGCTGCACGCGATCGTGTTCATGGGACTCTACGTGCTGCTGGATCTGCGGCGTTTCGGGACCCCGTACGCGGCAGTTGTCAGCCAGGCTCTGGGCAATGCTGTGGTAGGCGTCCTGGCGTTTTGGTTGGTCGAACGTATGCCAGGCGCCATCGAGCGTCGAAGGGCACAAAGGGCTAGAATTCGAAGATAGGGTTGGGAACCCGAACGATGGCACGGAAGCCAGGTATCGAGAATGGCTGTAGTTGAAGACCGGCGGAAGGTCACGTTGCGCCTGACGGCGCTGCAATACGGCGTGATCGTGATCTTCTCGATGTTGGCCGTCAGCTTCTGGGTGTTGCAGGTCGTCCAGCACGCCAAGTTCGACGAGATGGCCGAAAACAACCACCAGCGCACCTTGGCGCTCCGGGCGCCGAGAGGCTTGGTATTCGACCGCGACGGCCGCATCCTCGTCGAGAACCGCGACTCCTACAGCATCTCGATCGTTCGTGAACACACCAAGGACATCAACCGCACTGTTCGTCTGCTCGCCTCGGTGATTGGAGTAGACGAGAAACATGTGCGGGACATCGTCGATCACCATCGTCGAGAGCCGGTGTATCGGCCGATCACCATCGTGCAGGACGCCTCGCTCGCTCAAGTTGCGGCGGTGACTGCGAGACGGCTCGATTTCGAACTGCCGGACGTGGTGGTCGAGGAGGTCCCGACTCGCCGGTATCCTGAAAGACTGGCCGCTCATTTGTTCGGCTACGTCGGCGAAGTCAACGACTCTCAGGTCGCCGAAAACGACGACCTCAAGAGCGGCGACATCGTCGGTCAGGCCGGCATCGAGAAGGTCTACAACACGCTCTTGATGGGTGAGGACGGCGCCAGGCGCGTCGTCGTCAATAGCGTGGGCCGAGAGATCCGCACGCTCGAAGAAGAGGAGCCCACGGAGGGCAAGCGAGTTCAGCTGACGGTCGACTACGACGTGCAGAAAGCCATCGAGGATGGGTTCAACGCAGCGGGTTTCAATGGCGCCGCTGTGATTCTCGATCCGAGCAATGGAGAAGTGCTCGGCTTCATGAGTCGTCCGGCTTACGACCCCAATGCGTTTGCGTCGGGCATCGACCGGGCGACCTGGGCCTCGCTGAACACCGACGAGTTCCGACCGCTGAACGATCGAGCGATCCAGGGCCGCTACTCGGCGGGCTCCACCTTCAAGATGGCGGTCGCGACCGCCGCGTTGCAGGAAGGTGTGATTACGCCCGACTTCCAAGTGACTTGTACCGGTGCGGCGAACTTCTTCGGGCGGCCGTTCAAGTGCTGGAAGAAGGGCGGACACGGTACCCTCGATCTTCGCCATGCGATCGAGCAGTCGTGCAATGTGTATTTCTACACGGTCGGCAACATGACGGGAATCGACCGCATCCACAAGTGGGCGACGCTGCTCGGGCTCGGCGAAAAGAGCGGCATCGATCTGCCAAATGAGGTGCAGGGTCTCGTCCCCTCACCCGAGTGGAAGCAACAGCGATTTCGAGAGAAGTGGTATGCCGGCGAGACGATCTCGGTCTCGATCGGTCAGGGCGGAGTCTCGGTCACGCCGGTGTCGATGGCGGTCTACGCGGCGACGCTCGCCAACGGCGGCACGCGCGTCACGCCTCACTTGTTGAAGGCGGTCGATGACGACGGCGGGTGGAAGCCTGTGGCCCCGCCCGCGCCGCAGTCGAAGGCCGAGTTTAACCCCCAGAAATTGCAGGCGATCCGCGACGGCTTGTGGATGGTGGTGAACGCGGCCGGGACCGGCCGCAAGGCGAGCATCAAAGATCACGACGTCGCCGGCAAGACCGGCACCGCGCAGGTCATTTCGAACGAAGGCCGCGCCGCAGCGAGGACGACCAAGGATTTGCGCGACAACGGGTGGTTCGTCTTCTTCGCGCCTCGCGACAACCCCCAGATTGCCGGCGTTGTCTTCCTCGAGCACGGGATGCACGGCCCCAATGCAGCGGCCGTTACCCATCACATACTCGAGACATTCTTTGCCAAGCGGGAAGGGCGCCCGCTGCCTGCGCCACCTACTCGAGACGACTTGCATCTGGATCTTTCGGATCCGTTGGCGCGGCGGTCGGCCGCGGCACCCGCGGAGGCGGAGCAGTAATGTTCGAGCGGCGGCTGTACTACCACGTGGATTGGGCGCTCCTGCTCGCGATCCTCGCCCTTTGCGGACTGGGCGTGGCGATGATCTACAGCTCGACCTCGGACCCGACCCGTGGCTCGTCGCACATGTACGTCACGCAGCTGTACGCCATTGCGATCGGTCTCGTCGCGATGGTCGTCACGTTGACTTTGGACTATCGAACGTTTACGGACAAGTCTCATCTCATCTACATCGCTCTGTTGGGTCTGCTTCTGTATGTGCTCGGTTTCGGTGCGGTGGTCATGGGTGCCCGCCGCTGGATTCCTCTGGGAGCGTTCAATCTCCAACCGTCGGAGTTTGGCAAGATCGGCGTGGCCCTGGTGCTGGCCAAGTTTTTCGGCGAGAACCGCGGTACGCCGACCTGGACTGATTTCGCGATTGGCGGCGTTCTTACTCTGCTGCCCTTCGCGTTGATTGCCAAGCAGCCCGACCTCGGCACAGCCGTCACGCTGCTGCCGATCTGTCTGGCAATCGGCTATCTGGCCGGCATGCAAATGCGCATTTTCGGCCTGCTGTTTCTCTGTCTGCTTCTGGCGGCGCCCCTCGCGTGGACGTTCGCGCTGAAGCCCTACCAAAAGAGCCGCATCTCGACTTTTCTCGATCCATCCCAGGACGCGAAAGGCGCCGGATACCAGCAGATTCAGGCGCGCATCACCGTCGGATCGGGAGGCCTCACCGGCAAAGGTTTCAAGCAGGGAACTCAGGGTCAGCTTCGGTTTCTTCCTGTCGCTCACAACGATTTCATCTTCTCGGTGCTGGCCGAGGAGCAGGGGTTTGCCGGCGTCATTGTTGCGCTCGGCTTGTATTTGTTCGTCATTTTGCGCGCGCTCGAGGCGGCCAGTCTGGCCAAAGACAGGCTGGGTTCGTACCTCGTGCTTGGCGTGCTCGCCAGCTTCACGTTCCAGGTCGTCTATAACATCACGATGTCGGCCGGGTTGGCGCCCGTCAAAGGGTTGCCGCTCCCACTCATGAGTTACGGAGGGTCATCGATGATCGCGACCCTCGCCGGCTTCGGGTTGGTCCTCAACGTGCGGATGCGGAGGTTCACGAATTGATCTCTCTGCAACGTGCTCCGCGGAAGCGGGCGGCACGCTCGAGTACGGCCGAGCCGCTTCGAGACGACACCGACGACTCTGGAGTCGTGCCGCTCCGCAAATGACGAACTGACGAAGCCGCGAAAGCTGGCAGCGCAGCGCTGGCAGCGAAGCAGGCTTCAGGAGTTCGTTCATGACCAAGGAGATGATCATCTCCTCCAACGGCCACGAAACGATTGTGGCCATCCTCGAAGACGACCTCGTCGCAGAAGTCTTCGTCGAACGCGAGCGCCAGCGCGGTGTCGTTGGCAATGTCTACAAGGGCCGCGTCTCGAAAGTACTACCCGGGGATGCAGTCCTCGTTCATCGACGTCGGGCTGGAGCGCGACGGATTTCTCTACGTTGCCGATGTGATCGAGGCTTCAGAGGAGCTGGACCGGCTCGAATCGGGAGATCTCGAAGACGACCAGACGAAGCCACCCGCTGCCAGCGAGGCTGCGGACGAGGTGCGCGCCGAACCGCATGAAAACGGTGGCGATGTCGCTTCCCCTACGCCCCGACCGAAAGACGAAGGTCGCAGCCGGGAAGGATCGACTGGCTCCGGCAGCCACCGCGTTGAATCAAGGGGCGACAGGGCTCAGCCGAGGATTGAGGATCTCCTGCACGAGGGGCAGGAAATCCTGGTGCAGGTCGTCAAGGAGCCGCTCGGGACGAAGGGTGCGCGTCTCACCTCACACGTGACGATGGCGGGTCGTTTCCTCGTGTTCATGCCGACCGTCGATCACGTCGGCGTGTCCAGGAAAATCGAATCACGCGACGAGCGCGGCCGTCTTCGAGGGATCGTCCGGGAATTTCGAGAAGCGCGCGGGTTCACGGGTGGGGTGATCATTCGTACGGCCGCTGCCGGACGTCCCAAGGAAGACATCATCAGCGACCTCGAGGCGTTCCACAAGATCTGGGTCGAAATCCGGCAGCGGACCGAGTCCTCACGCGCACCGGCGATCGTCTATCGCGAACAGAGCCTGGTCAGCAAACTCATACGAGACCTGCTGACCGACGAATTCCAGGCGATTCGGATCGACAATCCGCAGGAGTATCAACGCGTGCTGGAGCTGGTCGAGCGAATCATGCCGAACCTGGCGGCAAAGGTCCGGCTCTATACCAAACCGTTCCCCATCTTCGATGAATATGGCGTGCAGGCCGAGATCGACAAGGCGCTCAAGAGCAAAGTCTGGCTCAAGTCCGGCGGCTCGATCGTCATCAATCAAACCGAGGCGCTGGTCGCGATTGACGTGAACACCGGACGGTACGTCGGGAAAAAATCGAGCGGCCGCCTCGAAGACACGATCGTGAAAACGAATCTCGAAGCGGTCAAGGAAATCGTCCGCCAGATCCGGCTTCGCGATGTCGGCGGCATCATCGTGCTCGATTTCATCGACATGGAGGAGAAGAAGAATCGCCAGAAGATTTTCCAGGCCGTCGAGCAGGAGCTGAAGAAGGACCGGTCTCCCTCCAAAGCGCTGCAGGTTTCTGATTTCGGCCTGGTCATCGTCACGCGCAAGCGGGTCAAGCAGAGCCTCGAGCGCGTGTTGACCGAGCCGTGTCCATATTGTTCAGGCACGGGAGTCATCAAGTCGAGCTCGACGATCTGCTACGAAATCCTGAGCGAAGTGAAGAAGATCGGCCCGGACCTGAACGGCCACCGGCTGTTGTTGCGGGTGAATCCCGAGATCGCGCGGGCGCTCAAGGAAGAGGAAAGCGCCGTGCTGCGCGATCTGAACCAGTCGCTTGGCAAAGACGTCACGATCAAGCCCGACATGCATCTCCATCACGAACAGTTCGATGTGATGGCGGTTTGAGCGGGGCAGGTAAGTCGGGTAGGTCAGGTAGGTCGGATAGGCCCGGTGAGTCAGGTGCTCCCTGACTTACCGGGCCTTCTGCATTACGCCGTTGGGAAGTACACCAAGAAATAGTTGCCGCCTCTGTTGATCCAGAGACGCATGTAGTCGCCGCCCTTGAGTGTTTCGATCTTCGAGGAGTTCGCGGCCGGCGGCGTGTCTTTCTGCACGTCTTTGGTTTCCGGCTGCGGAACGATCGTCACCACCTCGCGACCCTTGACTTGCCCACCCTGAACGAATTCCACCCACCGCTCGAGTCCTTGCGTTTGACCTTTTGCGTCGGGCGAGGCCGCCTGAGTGGTGAGGCGGACTTGATACGTGCCTGCCGCCAGTGATTTTCCGTCGGCTTTGACTGCCTTCGGTAGTCGGACCGATCCGAGCGCCATTTCGCCGGTTGGCGCAGACGGAGCCGGTGCCGTTCCGGGCTGCTGCTTAGGTGCTGTATGACCTGCCCCTTTATCGGCCTGAGCGTACAACGACCCCGTGCCCAGGGCGCCAACCAGCGCGCCCACTAGAATGACTTGCTTCATCGTCGCCTCCATTGGCTTCTAATTATACCGACCTTAGCGCAAGGCAGGCGCCGCTGCAACCATTGATGAGGTAGGGATCGTCTGCATTCAGCGTCTGGAGATGACGATGTTGCCGCTGAAGGTGCGGATACTCAAAACTGCACTGCCGTCGCCGAAGGTGGCCCGCATGGCGCGGCCACCGAACGACTGCCGGCCGCGGCGGCCGCCGCGATCGCCCGTGCCGTCGAACGTGAGTGGCAGGTCCGAACGGACCGATCCGCTGAACGTATTGGCGGTGATTTCGAATCCCGTCGAATCGGTCAGGCCGAGTCGTACGTCGCCTGAATGCGAATTGAAGTCGTATCGGCCGTTTCTATTGAAGCTTCCAGAGAATTCCACGTTGCCACTGATGGATTGAACGCCGACGCGATCGCAGACGAGATCAGTGAGGACAATGTCACCGCTGACCGTGTTGGCTTCAAGACTGCGGGCTTTGAAGCCCTTCGCCCGCACGCTTCCGCTGACGCTGCTTGCCGTCAGAACGCCTTCGTCACCAGAGCCCGCAAGATCGACGTCGCCGGAAATGGACCTGGCCGATTCCAGTCGCGGAGTTCCCGACGTCGTGACATTGCCGCTGATGCTTTCTGCTCGCACCGAGCCCTGGACGTCCGTCACCCTGATGTCTCCCGAGATCGACTTGAGCTCCACCGACGTCGAGGTGGGAACCGTCACCGTGTACGAAACAGCAATCCGGACGTTGCGCGATCGATATCTCGTTTGCACGTCGACATGGCCGGCGCGCGCATCCACGATGATGTCGACCGCGTTCAGATCCTGCTGATTGCCACGCGCTTGCTTCACCGCTTCGATCGACACCTCGTCACCTGAGCCGCCAGTGACGACGATCGAGCCGTCGATGTTGGCGAGGCTCAATCGGCCGTCCCTTCCGATTTTGCCTTTGTAGGCGAATCGATCGGTACGCTCGGCATCTCGGCGTCCTTGATACGCGCCGGGCAGGGCGCGCGCCCGGCCTGAGCTCGCGAAGCCGCGGTCTGGTTGTTGGCCGCCGGCCGATGCGGCCGTTGTCAAGGCCGCCAGGACCGAAGCCACGAGAGAGAGAGTGAATCGCATGCTAGTTGTCCTCTTGGACGCGTGCTCGTTGAACTCCTGTTTGCCCGAGCTCATTGTTGCTGCAAGCCGGAGACGATGCGCGCCGCACCGGCTTCGTTACCCTTTCGCATTTCGTTGATGAGCGCGACCGTTTCCTGCAGAAGACCGATCTTCGCTTTGAAGCTGGCGAGGAGGCTCTGTTGCGCCGGTTCGCTATTCGGCTGCGTTCGCAGTGCCGCCCGGCTCTCGCTGATTGCCTGATCGACGACGGCCAGATTGGCCTGCAGGGTATCGGCTGTTCGAGGATCGAGCTCGCCCTTTTCCGTCTTCGCGATCTGTTCGAGCCCGCTGATCGCCTTCTGGTAGTGTTCTTCCGCCTGGCGCAACTCGGCTTCGACCGATTGTGCAGTCGGTGCTTCGGTTTCTTCGACTGGCGTCGATTCGCGCGAAACGAAAAAGCCCATTCTGATGCTGAGCCCGGCGGCGAGAACCAAGACAGCGGCGGCAGCGGCCACCCAGACTGACTGCGAGCGCCACGTGCGGCTCGTCGGTCCACGAAACGGGGTAACTGCCGGCTGCCGGCGGTCAGTTGACGACTCGCGAACCGCCTGCTCGAGTTTCGTCCAAAGCCGTGCTGGTGGCTCAATCGGAGCAAGATCGCGGGCCGCACGGCGAAGCTCCCGCAAGTCGTCCGCAAGCGTCCGGCACGTCGCGCACTGATCGACGTGCTCGGCGACGGCCGCCCTGTCGGACAGGCTCAACGCGCCGTCCACGTAATCGTTGATATCAGCCTGCGTTGGATGCATGGCGTCACATCGCAGCGGTTATTCGAGTCATCGTGTACTACTGCCGCGAAGCTGCTCCCGAAGCCGCATCCGGGCCTTGAAAACCTGCGACTTCGAAGTGCCCTCGGCGATACCCAGCATGCGGCCTACCTCTTTGTGGTCGAATCCCTCGACGTCGTGCAGCACGAAGGCCTCTCGGCAACCGTTCGGCAGACTCTGAACGGCGCGTTCGAGGTCGATCCGGGTGACGGGAGTGTCCGGCGGTACGGCCGGCTCGATTGTCCCGTCATCGAGTGCGTCCGTCAGCTTTCGGTTCTTGCCCTGGCGGCTCCGGACGAAATCCAGGCAGTGATTGATCGCCAGACGATACAGCCACGTACCGAGAGTCGCGTCGCCTTTGAAGCTGCCCAGCTTTCTGTACGCCTGCAGGAAGATCTCCTGGAGCAGGTCTTCGCCCTCGTCCGGCGAACCGGCCATGCGGCAGGTCAGGGCGTACACGCGCGCCGCGTGCCGGCGATACAGCCCCTCGAACGCCTCCGTGTCGCCCGCCTGGCAGCGCGCGACGAGCTCCGCATCACTCACCGTCAGTTCTTTAGACGGCGGCGGCTGTGGCGAGCGTTGCTTTGTGGAGTTTTCCATCGGACCCGCTCGAGCGCGCGGATACGGGCGCCAGATACTTCAATCCCTTCAGCGATTAACAAGGAGCGCTTGAGCGCTTCGCTGCCGCCGTAACCGCCGAGCCGGCCCCCAGCCGCGATCACGCGGTGGCATGGAACGTCCGGGCGCCGGCATTCGCGCATGATATTGCCGACTGCCCTGGCCGCACGAGGCCGTCCGGCTGCGGCGGCAACATCTCCATAAGTAGCCACTCGACCGACCGGAATACGGCGCACCGCCGCGAGCACGCGCGAAGCGAATGGCGGATCGCGATCGGCCACGTCGCTGATTGTGTCAGATCGGGCCGCGATCACGTGTCCGGATTTAGCGGTTGGACTTTGGCTCGGTCGGCTCAGGCGGCGGAGAGTGCGACATGATTCAGCGGATCGATATCGTATTCGGCGGGATCGACGGGGCTTTGAACCGTCGAAGGACCTCCACGCTCTGGCGATACTTCCCAGAGATTGATGTCGTAGGGGACGGGCAGTCTGTTACCACTCTTGTCGAACACCACGCGGACCTGCGGTCGATGGGGATCCGGCGCGTATGCCTCGACGACGACGGCGACTTCGCCCGTGTCGAGGCGCACGAGATTACCGGCCGGATAGATGCCGATCAGTTGAACGAAGCGTCGGACGAGATGTTGATCGAACTGCGCGCCGTCGTTGCGTTTCAAGACGGCAAGAATGCGGTCGGTCGGGTGCGACTCCTGATAGACGCGTTGCGATCGCATGGCGTCGAAAACGTCTGCAATCCCACATAACGTCGTGCAGACGTTGAGCGTCGGGCGCGAGATACCCGTGGGGTATCCGGTGCCATCAAGACGCAGGTGGTGCTCGAACGCGACGACAGGCGCGAGCGCCGGGACATCCCGAGTTCGTCGCAGAATTTCGGCGCCGTCGACGGTGTGCCGCTTCATGATCACGAACTCCTCGTCGGTGAGCTTGCCCGGCTTGTTCAGAACCTCGTTGGGCGTCTTCACCTTCCCGATGTCATGCATGAGCCCTGCGAGTCCAAACTCACGCAGCAGCGGACCGTCGAATTTGAGGCTTCGCGCCTGGGCCATGGTCAAGATCGACACGTTGACCATGTGTGTGAAGGTGTAGTCATCGTAGTTCTTCAATGTCGTGAGGGCCATCAGTGCAGTCCGATTCTGCAACACTGCTTCCGCCAGCCCGTCGATCATGGTGATCGCGGCGGCCGCATCAGGCTTCTTTTCGCGGGCTGCGCTTTCCCACACGACGTTGGCCACTGAAACCGCATCTGTGTACAGCTGGCGAATCGTGGCCATGTCGCCGAGGTTTCCTCCGGTGCGCTCCTCCACCTGGATCCGGCCGACGCGAATATGTGGAAGGGAGGGAAATGGCGGCGGAGAAGCCGTCGCCGAGGACGAGTGAGACGGCGACGCTAGTGCGTGAACGAGGCTCGCCAGCTCGTCGACTCCCACGCCACGTTCAATGGTGATGCGCTCGATTCCAGCGGCCTGGAGTCGTCGAACCATGTCGCCGAACGTATCCGCCTTTCCAATCGGCACGTCTCCAACGACGACTTCGCTGCCGACGATGCCAACGGTAATGGTCGGCTGGTTGGCATGATAGCGATTGGCCGCTTCTGCCAGGGCTGTCACGCTGCGGCCGATGATGGGATGGGTGGAGGAGTAGAGCGTCGCCGAGCGGATGGCCGCGGCAAGCCGCCGCAGGCAGTCGTCTGCGAGCTCCATTCGTTTGTCAGTCATGGCGGCCCATCGTGATCATGAGACGGCCCTGGTCGCGAGGGATAGTCGCTCGAGTGCCGCCCGCGCGACGGCGCGGATGCCGCGGGAGGGGGACGCGGCGGCCTTCCGCAAGGCCTCGATTGCCGCCGGCGTGCCTATGCGTGCGAGTGCCGAGGCTGCCGCGGCACGCAGCTGCGCCGTCCTGCGCGGCGCCCACCACTCGCCTCGGTAGAGGGCTGCCGTGAGCGGCTCGACCGCTTCCGGATCGCGCAACGCTCCAAGGGATTCCATGGCACGCAGGTACACGGGACGCAGCGGTCCCGTGTGATCGACATGTCCCAGGATGTACACGAAGAGCGGCGTCGCCCGCTCGTCGCGAACGAGGCCGATGGCTTGCATGATCGCCTCTCTGGATTGCGGGGTGCCGTTGGCGAGCGCTTGTTGGAGCGCGCGGTAAGCCTCATCCGTCCCGATGTTGAGCATGGCCCGGATGGCTTCGCGTTGAACTTGCAGCTCCGAGTCGTCGAGCAGGAGGGTGAGCTCCGGCAGCGCCTCGCTGCCGCCGAACTCGCGCAACAGGTAAATCGCCGTCCGCCGGACCGCGGGATTCTGAGAGCTCTTCAGGCGCTCGACGGCTTTCCGTCCCGTCGCACCGAATGCGATCAGCAGCGCTGCCAGGCGCTCTCGGGTGCGAACCCGTTCCTCCACGGAAAGCGCCTCGGCAAGTGAACGGATGATGACCTCGCCGATCGCCTGGCAGATCGATTTGATGCGCTCGAATGGCTCGTTATTGATCGTGGCGAGATGCGACACGATGTGTTGCATCATGACTCCGTCCGCGAGCTTCTGGATGGCCGAGCCGGCTGCGTCCCGGCGTGCGGGCGTCCCGTTCGGCCCTGCTTCCCGGGCGACAACCGAAACGAGTTGGTCGGCCGCATCGAAATCGCCCACCAGGAGCAGATCTTCGATTTGGGCGATGACCGGCCGCATCAGCTCGCTCCAACTGGCCGGGTCGTCTTCGATGCGCAGGAGATCCGTGAGCAGCAGCAGGTCGAGAGCCCGCAAGGCACTGGGCGACACAGTCTCGCGCCAGATCGCCATGCGCTCTGGAGGGTCGTCGTTGATGCGTTCGACCTCCATCGCCTGGATGCGGGCGCCGGACAGCTCACGTCCATAGGACCTGGACACATAGGAGGCGTCGGAGTACGACGTCAACAGTTCCTTGACCGTTCCCCAAGTCGATTCGAAATCGCCTGTCTGGCCGAGCGGCGTCGTTGCCGCCTCGTCGTGCGCCAACCCGAGAAGGTGATTGCGCCGCTCGGGGTTGGGCACTAATGTCTGGAAGGCCTGGGCGAGCCGTTCGGTGGCAGTGCCGTCCTTGACGACGTTGTTCGCGACAAAGCTTGCGATGTTTTCGTCCGGCATCCGCTCGACGATCTGTCCAACGACGAGTGATTCACCGGCGTCGTTCCCAGGGCTCCCAGCGGCACCAGGCTCAGTCCTGTGAGCGAGCAAGTCCAACATCAACTCGGGTGAGATCTGGCTGACTGCTGCCGCCATGCTGCGAAGGACCAGCTCCAGCTTATCTGGGCTGGTTTTTGCCATCAGGTCGGCGAGTCCCCGGAGCAGGCGAAGCAGCGAAGCGGTACGGGTTGGTACGCTACCGCTCGCGGCTGCCCGCTCGTCGAGAGCCGCGACCAACTGTGCGAATTGTTGCGGGTCTTCTGCGATTTCGGCGAGTGTGGCGGCAGCCTCCTGGCTGAGGTCGAAGGCCTGCCCTTGCAGGCAGCTGACGATGACGCGCTCCCAGACCGCCTCACGCCCTTCGCGGCGCTCCCGCAAGACCTCGGCGTAGTCGATTTCCCGAAGTTCCACGTGCTGTGCGCCGGTCGTCATCCACAGGCGCGCGATGCCGCCGTCGGCGCGAACCGAGTCTGGTGTGCGGGCCAGGAGCAGCAGGAAACTGCGCCAGGCCTCGATATCGCCACCGGGGTGAATCGTCAGTTCCCCGACCAGGTGCTCGTGCAGGAGGGCCGCCAGTTCGCCCACGGCCGCGTCTACGCGGACGGGTGAGCGGCCCTCGAGCAGCAAGGAGGTCGGGAGCACGGTGATTTTGAGAGCCGATGAACCGTTGGCGGCCGCCGTTAAGTCCACGAGACGCGCCAGCGTCGTTGCGATGGCTGGGTGCGCGGCCGGGTAGAGCGCCACAGCGCGCGCGGCGGCCTTGCACGCGCGAGCGAACTCGCCGAGCTTGGCACTCTCTTCGGCCGTGAGCGGAAGAAGGCCATCGGGGGGAATGCTCGTTGGGGAAACGGCTGCTTGAAGGTTCGTGCGTTCGCTCATGGCCGCCGATCGAGTGACCCAATCATCAGATTACCCAACTCGCGTCGATCCTCCGTTCACAGTCGCGCCTGAACGGCGCGGTGCCGCTGCCGATGTGCGCAAGCCTGTGAAACGTGGGCTTGTGGGCTCATCCCTCTATCGTCTTTTCGGCTGAAGAGGCTTCGTCGATTGAGGGTCGCGCCACGAAGGTCTCTGTCCCGATCCGCTATACTGCCGGCCGCATGCGGGCGGTCGACATCATCCTCAAGAAGCGCGATGGAGGCACGCTCAGCCGCGACGAAATCCGCTTCTTCGTGTCGGGCGTCACGACTGGCGAACTTCCCGACTATCAGGCGTCGGCCCTCCTGATGGCCGTCCTGCTGCGCGGCATGAGTGCCGACGAGACCGCGTGGCTGACGGACGCGATGGTCCATTCAGGCCTGCGCCTGGACCTGTCGGACATCCCTGGCGTCAAGGTCGACAAGCACAGTACGGGTGGAGTCGGCGACAAGACTTCTCTGGTGCTGGCTCCGTTGGCGGCCGCCTGTGGAGTGCCGGTCCCGATGATGTCGGGCCGTGGGCTCGGCCATACCGGCGGTACGCTCGACAAGCTCGAGTCGATTCCGGGTTTCCGAGTCAATCTGTCGCTCGATGAGATGCGAGTTGCGCTGCTTCGCGCCGGCTGCGTCATGATCGGCCAGACCGCACAGATTGCTCCGGCCGACCGGAGGCTTTACGCCTTGAGAGACGTCACCGGAACAGTCGAGAGTATTCCTCTAATCAGCGCCTCGATCATGAGCAAGAAAATCGCGGAAGGCATCGACGCTCTGGTTCTCGATGTCAAGACTGGGAGCGGCGCCTTCATGAAGACCGAGTCCGACTCTCGCCGCCTGGCCGAATCGCTCGTCGCCATCGGCAACGCGTCGGGCGTCAAGAGCGAGGCCATCATCACGCGGATGGACTCCCCGCTGGGTTGCGCAGTTGGCAACGGGCTCGAGGTGGTCGAGTGCCTCGAAGTGCTCAAGGGCCGTGGACCGACCGATCTGGTTGATCTGTCGGTGGAGCTTGCCGCTCGTATGCTGGTCCTTGGCGGCGTCGCAGGGAACCGCTCGGAGGCGCAGCAAAAGGTTCGCGGCGCCATTGCCTCAGGTGCCGGGCTGGAACGATTTCGGCGGATCATCGAACAGCAGGGCGGCGACCCTCACGTCGTCGACGACTATGGTCGTATTGCCGCCGCGCCCGAACGCGACGTGGTGAGAGCGCCACGACAGGGTTTTCTCGCCGGGTTGGATGCCGCATTGGTCGGCCGTGCGTCTGTTGCACTCGGGGCCGGAAGGGATCGCGTCGAAGACTCCATCGATCACGCGGCCGGAATCACGGTCGTGGTGAAGCCTGGCGTCGAACTCCGCGCCGGCGATCCGGTGCTCGAGCTGCATTACCGAGATCGTGCGCGCCTGGGAGCGGCCGCGGATCTGGCGTCGCGGGCGATCAAGATCGAAGACAATCAACCGATCGTTGAGCCCCTCGTTGTGGGCGAGGTCCGCTGATGAGTGTTGGCGTCGGAGTTCCTGAGGCCGCCGGGCAGCGATCGAACTCCATGGATGTGACGATCGTTGCTGGCGCGATTGCTCTCGCTCTCGTCGCCGCGCTGGCCGCCCAGATGGGACTGAACAGGGCACAGCCCATCGTGGGCGGCGTCGTCATTCTGGGGTTGGCTTACGTGTTTTCCACGAATCGTCGAGCGATTCACCTGCCGACAGTCGCGTGGGGTCTCGCGCTCCAGATCCTATTTGCCTTAATCGTGTTGAAGACAGGCTTCGGGCAGCGCCTGTTCTCGACCCTTGGAGATTGGATTACCAAGCTCCTGAGCTTTGCGTTCGTCGGCGCCGAGTTCGTGTTTGGCCCGCTTGGCAACAGCGCCCAGTGGCGCCAAATCACGCAGGCGCTCGGTCCCGCCGCGGCGGGCCTGCCGGTTGCATTCCAAGTGGCGCCGACCATTATTTTTGTCGCAGCGCTGTTTGCCATTCTCTACTACTTCGGCATCATGCAGATCGTCGTCCGGGTCTTCGCGTTGCTGATGCACCGCGCCATGCGCGCGAGCGGCGCGGAATCGCTCAACGTGGCCGCCAGCATTTTCATGGGCCAGACCGAGGCCCCGTTGACCATTCGCCCTTACCTTCCCGAGATGACCCAATCGGAGTTGATGACCGTGATGACGTCGGGGATGGCACATATCTCCGGCGGCATCATGGCTGCGTATATCCTCTTCGGCGTCGAGGCGAAGCATCTCTTGACGGCCGTCATCATGACCGCGCCAGGAACGATCATGATGGCGAAGATGTTCGTGCCGGAGACCGAAATCCCGAAGACGATGGGCACGGTACGGCTGGAGGTTCCGAAGACTGATGTCAACGTCATCGACGCGGCCGCACGCGGAACGAGCGAGGGACTGCATCTTGCCTTGAATGTGCTGGCTATGCTCATCTCGTTCATCGCGCTGGTTGCGCTCGTCAACGCATTACTCGGCTTCGCCCACTTGAGCCTTCAGCAAATCTTCGGATGGGCGTTCGCTCCGGTAGCCTGGAGTATGGGCGTGCCCTGGCGCGACGCGCCAGCGATTGGCAATCTCCTTGGCACGCGTATGGTCCTCAACGAGTTCATCGCCTACTCGCAACTCGGGCCGATGAAGGAGATGCTCGATCCGAAGTCCTTCATCATCGCCACGTTCGCGCTTTGCGGATTCGCCAACGTCGGATCGATCGGCATCCAAATCGGCGGTATCGGGGCGCTGGCGCCCAACCGTCGTCACGACCTGGCCCGTCTCGGTTTGCGGGCGATGTTTGCTGGCACGTTGGCGAATTTCATGACGGCGACGATCGCGGGGTTCCTGCTCTAGTCCGCATCCTCTGTGTCCTCGCCGTCGGATTTCTTTAATGGAGTACTACGACACAGTAAAACGAGCCGCAGACGCCATTCGTGTGCGTCTCGCCGAGGTACCTCGCGTGGCGATCGTACTGGGCTCGGGCCTGGGAGAGTTTACCAATCAGCTTCAGGACGGCATCACCCTGCCGTACGGTGACCTGCCGGATTGGCCCGCATCTCGAGTAGTTGGACACGAAGGCCGGTTGGTCGTTGGTGGAGTAGAAGGGCGACTCATCGCGGCGCTATCGGGCCGATGTCATGCTTATGAAGGATACGATCTGAGAACCGTTGCGTTTGCCGTTCGAGCGATGGGCTTGCTTGGCGTCAAGACCCTCATTCTGACCAACGCTGCCGGTGGGGTGAACACCGGGTTTTCTCGAGGGACTCTGATGGTGATTGACGACCATATCAATCTCATCGGCGGAAACCCCCTGGTCGGCGCAAATGACGAACGGTTCGGTCCCCGGTTTCCCGACATGACAGATGTTTATTCGACACGCCTCCGCACGATTGCAGACGAGGCTGGCCGGGCGTGCGCAGTGACCCTTTCACACGGCGTTTATGCCGGTCTCCTCGGACCCAGCTACGAAACACCGGCCGAGATTCGCTACCTTCGTGCGATCGGTGCCGATGCCGTCGGGATGTCGACGGTCCCAGAAGCAATTGCCGCGCGACACATGGGTATCGAGGTTCTCGGGATCTCGTGCATCACCAACATGGCCGCTGGGGTATTGCCGCAGCCACTCGACCATGCCGAAGTTCTTGAGACAGCACGCCGTGTCCGTGGTCAGTTCATCATGCTACTGGAGGGTATCGTTGAGCGTCTCTGAACCAGCTTCTCTCATTGACGCGGCGAGGCGAGCGCGCGAGAAGGCTCATGCCGCATTCTCGGGATTCAAGGTCGGCGCCGCCCTCGAAACAGCCGACGGAGCAATCATTACCGGCTCTAACGTCGAGAATGCGAGCTATGGTTTGACGATGTGCGCCGAACGGGTGGCCATGTTCAAAGCATTGTCGGACGGCCATCGAGGTTTTGTTCGCATCGCCATCGTTGCCAACACCGAGTCTCCAACGCCGCCGTGCGGCGCCTGCCGGCAGATTCTCTGGGAGTTCGGCGGCGACCTCGAGATCGTCCTGGCGAATCTCTCCGAACAGAAAGGGACCTATCGCCTCAAGGACCTGTTGCCGCTGCCTTTCGACGCCAGACTCCTCTGAGATCACGAAATTTGGCAATTCACAATCTACAATTGACAAAGACAAAAGGTTGATTCGTCTCACATGCTTCCGACCATTGCCCGCGAAAACGATACGGTCGTAATGATCGACCAGCGCAAGCTGCCGTCTCAGGAGGTGTACGTCAGGTGCAAGACCCCCGCAGAAGTGGCACGCGCCATCAAGACGATGGTGATTCGCGGTGCGCCCGCGATCGGCGTGGCAGCCGCAATGGGCGTGGCGATCGGGGTGCGTCGAAGCCAATCGACGGGTACGCAGAAGCTTGCCGCTGAGTTCTACAAGACTTGCGAGCTTCTCGCAGCGACTCGGCCGACGGCTGTCAATCTATTCTGGGCGATAGAACGGATGAAGCGTTCTTTTGCCGCCGCTGTCGCCGCCGGCGAATCGGTGGATCAGATCAAGGATCGCCTCGACCGCGAGGCGCAGGCGATTCACGACGAGGATGTCGCAAGCTGCAGGGCAATAGGTGCCTACGGCGCAGAAGTCGTGCCGGCCGAGGCAACTATTCTCACGCACTGTAACGCTGGTGCACTGGCTACGGCCGGCTATGGCACCGCATTGGGCGTCATACGAGGCGCAGTGGAGCGAGGAAAGCGAGTGGCCGTTCTGGCCGACGAGACTCGTCCATTCTTGCAAGGCGCACGATTGACCGCCTGGGAGCTCGTGCGCGACGGCATTCCCACGACTGTGATCACCGACAATATGGCGGGTGCCATCATGCGCACCGGACACATCGATCTGGTCGTGGTCGGAGCCGATCGGATTGCGGCGAATGGTGACACGGCCAACAAGATTGGCACCTACAGCGTCGCCGTGCTTGCAAAGGAGCATGACATCCCCTTTTACGTCGCCGCGCCACTGTCGACGATCGACCTGAACACGCCCGATGGTACAAGCATCCCAATCGAGGAACGGAATTCTCGGGAGGTGACTCACTTGGGCGGCAGCCAGCTCACACCGGTCGGGGCTCTCATCCGGAACCCTGCCTTCGACGTCACGCCGTGCAAACTGATAACGGGCATCATTACCGAACGCGGCATCTTCCGCGCGCCTTACACCGAGTCATTGAAGCGCGCGTTCGAATCCGAGGCGGCGGTGGGTTCGTAACCGGCCTGTTCCTCACTTGTCGGGACCCACGCATGCGCATCCTCGGAATTGAAACATCCTGCGACGAGACCTCGGCGGCCATAGTCGAAGAGACCGAGGACCCTGCGCGTCCGTGGGCCATCCGCGCGAACGTCATCGCTTCACAGGTGCCGATCCATCGCGAGTGGGGCGGCGTGGTTCCCGAACTCGCCTCACGTCAGCACATCCGGGACATCTGTGGCGTCGTCGAACGCGCCCTAGCCGAGGCAGAGACGACATGGAGCGGTTTGGGCGCCGTTGCCGTCACTCAAGGCCCAGGCCTCGTGGGATCGCTCCTCGTCGGCGTGGCGTTCGCCAAGGCGGCGGCCGCGGCCGCCCGGCTGCCGCTGGTTGCCGTGCACCACTTGGCCGGCCACATCGAGTCGCTGGTCCTGGAGAACGGCGAGCTCCCTCTTCCGGCCGTCATCCTCGTCGTATCGGGCGGCCACACCAGCTTGTACCTCGTCGAGAAGCCGGGCCAATATCAGTTGCTCGGCCGGACACGCGACGATGCAGCAGGAGAGGCGTACGACAAGGTCGCGAAGCTGCTCAATCTGGGCTATCCGGGCGGACCCGTCATCGACCGGCTTGCCCGCCATGGCAACGACCGGGCTGTCCGTCTGCCGACGATGCGGCTCACCCACGTCGATCGGAACGCGCCGCACTTGAAAGGCGACCTGGACTTCAGCTTCAGCGGTCTCAAGACAGCCGTCTTACGCCATGTGCGCCAGGGCCGGGAAGAGATGATCGAGGAGCAGGAGATTGCCGACCTGTGCGCGAGTTTTCAACGTGTCGTCGTTACGACTTTGGTTGAGCGCACGTTCGACGCCGCCCGGCGCTGGCAGGCCAGGAGCATCGGTATTGCCGGTGGAGTCTCGGCGAACAGTCGATTGCGAGCGGATTTCAAGTCGTACGGCGACAAGCGGGAGATGCCCACGTTCGTCCCAAGTTTGTCGCTATCCACGGACAATGCGGCGATGATCGCGGCGGCAGGCCTTCGAAAACTGTGCAGCGGCGCGACTGCTCCGCTCGATCTCAATGCTGACGCATCCTTGCCACTGTGAATCATGCAGGTTTATACCGACTACCTCTGGTTCAACACGAAGAAGCGACAGGAATTCATTCGAATCACGGATGAAGTCATTGGAATCGTTCGTAAGAGCGGCGTCAAGGAAGGCACCGTACTCGTGTCTGCGATGCATATCACCGCGAGCGTGTACGTCAACGATTGGGAGGACGGCCTCATTCAAGACTTCCAGACCTGGCTCGAACAGCTCGCGCCGACAGGGCAGGACTACCATCACCATCAGACGGGGGAAGACAACGCCGACGCGCATCTGAAGCGCACGCTGATGGGACATCAGGTCGTGCTGCCGATCACCGATGGCAAGTTGGATCTCGGTCCCTGGGAGCAGGTCTTCTACGGAGAATTCGACGGCCAGCGAAAGAAGCGGGTGATTGTCAAGGTCATGGGAATCTGAGGATCTGGGAATCTGAGGATCTGAGAATTTGAGGATTTGAGGATTTGAGACGCTTTCCAAGCGAACCGATCGTCGGCGTTGGAGCCGTGGTGCTCGATCGCGAAGGTCACGTTCTTCTGGCCAAACGCGCACACGAACCATTGAAAGGCGAGTGGAGCCTGCCCGGTGGTGCCGTGGAGCTCGGGGAAACGTTGGAGGCCGCGGTCGCCCGGGAATTGCTTGAAGAGACCGGACTGACCGTCGAGGTCGGGCCGGTAGTCGAAGTGCTGGATCGAATCGAGCACTCGGCGGACGGCCGTGTCGCCTATCACTTCGTCATCATCGACTATCTCTGCTACGCGAACGAGCGTTCGATTGTCTGCGGATCTGATGCAGATGATGCCAAGTGGGTGCAGATCGACGAACTGCCCGCATACCATTTGACCGAGAAGGCCACGGCCGTCATCAAGAAAGCTTTCAGTCTTTCGGCTTCCAGAGGAAGTACACCGGAACCCCGACCAGCACGATGATCAAGCCTGGCCAGGTTGTTGCGGTTCGATAGAGAAACAAGACCACGAGAATGGTCGCCGCCCCGGCGATGTAGAGGGCAGGTATCAACGGATAGCCGAACGTTCGATATGGGCGATCAGCCGTCGGGCGCGTCGTTCGGAGTCGAAAGACACCGGCGATCGTGAGGATGTAGAAGATCAAGGCGGCCGAGATCACATAGTCGAGCAGATTGCTGTACAGATTGCCGTAGGTCCGCGTCGCGGGATCGTAGGTTCGCGGCAGCACGAGAAACGCGGCCCATATCCCTTCCAGAGCAAGGCCCCATCCCGGGACTTTGGCTGCATTCAATCGAGCGACGGGCCGGAAGAAGAGTCCGTCGCGGGCCATCGCGTAGTAGGCACGCGCGCCGGCCAGGATCAGGCCGTTGTTGCAGCCGAACGTCGAAATCATGATGGCGACCGCCATGATCGTCGTGCCGAAACCAGGGAAGACGACATTCAGCGTGGCCGTGGCCACACGGTCGCCCGGAGCATGCTGGATGGCCTCGAATGGCAGCGTCACGAGGTACGCGACGTTCGCTAGAACATAGAGGGCGATGACAACGCCGGTTCCGAGCGCCAGAGACAGAGGGATGTGTCGTCGCGGCTCCTTGACCTCGCCGGCGGTGAATGTGATGTTGTTCCAGGCATCGGCGGAAAACAGCGAACCGGTCTGCGATACACAGATGGCTACGAAGAGGCCGAATGTGCTCAGGGCGGTGAGGCCGGGGACGATCTCGACGACTCCGCGGCGTGCCCACAGGTTCCCGAAGTTATCGGCAACCGCCGCGCCGTTCCAACCTATGAGCAGGCCAGCCAGGATCAGGCCTAAGAGAGCGGCCGTCTTGGCAGTCGTGAACACGTTTTGAACGATGCGCCCATAGTCCAGCCCTCGCGTGTTTGTCCAGGTCAGGAGGGCGATGAGTGCGATCCCGACGAGCTGCGTGGTCGAAAGAGACAGTGCGTAACCCTGGGACAAGTGAATTGGACTGATCAGATAGTGGTCGTCTGCGATCCACGGCACCAATGCGCCGAAGTACCTGGCAAACCCGACGGCGACAGCCGCGATCGTCCCCGTTTGAATAACGAGGAACAACGTCCAGCCGTACAGAAACCCGCACAGAGGCGAGAAAGCCTCGCGTAGGTAGACGTACTGGCCACCCGCCCGCGGCATCATTGCCGCCAGTTCTCCGTACGACAACGCGCCGACGATCGTCAGAGCGCCTGTCACTATCCATGCCATGAGCAGCCAGCCGGCGCTGCCCACAGTCCGCGCCATGTCGGCGGAGACAATGAAGATTCCGGATCCAATCATCGACCCGACTACGACCATGGTGGAATCGTAGAGGCCAAGGCCTCGTTTGAATTCGGTGTCGAGCAGGACGGTCGCGGACGCCGGATTGGCCATCATCGTCTCCTCGAATTAAGATGCAGGCTGGCCACGAGGTTATACCAGATGGCTGCCGGAGAGTTCGATGTCCCTTGTCCCTACTCGCGACGATGCGTGGCGGCTGCTGACCGAATACACGAAGAGCGAGAGCCTCCTGAAGCATGCGATGGCCGTCGAAGCTGCCGTGCGCGGCTACGCTCGGAGGTTCGGCGAGGACGAAGAGAGCTGGGGACTGGTCGCGCTTCTACATGATTTCGACTACGAGCGGTGGCCAAGCCTCGAAGAGCATCCCTTCCGGGGGAGTGAGATTCTTCGGGAACGGGGCTATCCCGAGTGGGTCATCCGCGCCATTCTCTCGCACGCCGACTACTCGGGCGTCGCCCGCGAGAGCCTCCTCGAAAAGGCGCTTTTCGCCTGCGACGAGATGGCTGGCTTTGTCACCGCTGCATCGCTCGTTCGGCCCAGCAAGAGCGTGCTCGATCTCGAGCCGAAATCGGTGATGAAACGAATGAAGGACAAAGCGTTCGCCCGCGGCGTGAAGCGGGAGGACTTGGTCGCCGGCGCCGAGCTGCTGGGGCTGCCACTCGAAGAACACATCGGCAACGTCATCGCGTTCATGCGTGGAGAGGCTGAGGCGCTGGGATTGAAAGGTACTCTGTGACCGAAGGCCTCGCTTCACTCGATTGAGACTCTCTGCGCCAAGCTCCTGCCCTGAGAACGGGCCGTGGCACGCAGCCGTATAAGCATCTGAATGTCTGGTCCTGAACCCGTTGTCGCGCTCGAGGCAGTGAGCGTCGCGTACGGAAAAGCCATCGCTCTCAACAACGTGACTGCGTCGTTTGGTCGGGGGGCCGTCGGCCTCCTCGGGCCGAACGGTGCTGGCAAGAGCACGATGCTCAAAGCGTTGCTCGGGTTCCTCACGCCTTCGAGCGGGCGCATGCGCGTGCTCGGCCTCGATGTCACGACGTCCTCTCTCGCAATCCGCGGCCGGATCGGCTACATGCCGGAATCCGACGGCCACATTCCGGGAATGAATGCCGTATCGTTCGTCGCTTACTGCGGCGAGTTGGCGGGGCTGCCTCGTGTGGATGCGATGCAACGGGCTCACGAGGTGTTGTTTTACGTCGGATTAGGCGAGGCTCGCTACCGCAACGTCGAAACCTACTCCACGGGCATGAAACAGCGAATCAAGCTCGCGCAGGCGCTGGTCCACGATCCCGATTTGCTCTTCCTGGATGAACCGACCAATGGACTGGACCCGAAAGGGCGCGACGAGATGTTGGAGCTCGTCGGCGATCTGGCCCACAACAAGGGGGTAAACCTGATTCTCTCGTCCCATCTCTTACCCGACGTGGAGCACGTGTGCGATTCAGTCGTCGTGATGGACCGCGGCCGGATCGCGGTCCAGGGCCCGACCGAGGCACTCAAACAGCCCCAGGGCCGACTATTCGAGCTGCGCGTGAAGGCGCCCGCGGCCGACATCGAGCCATTTCTCAAGCGGCTGCGCTCGGCCGGTCTGAGTTGCCATCTGACCGACGAAGACGTGATGCGGGTGTTCGTGCCGGGAGATGACGGCGCACGAGAGTTGTTCGCATTTGCCGCCGCCGAGCGGGTTCAGGTGCGCCATTTGCGGCAGAGCGTACCGACGCTCGAGGATGTATTTGCCCGCGCGATTGGCGAGGAGTGACTTCGGACTGTATGCCTATCCATGATCAAGGTTATCGACGGTACGGCGGAAGCCGAAGACCGAAAGGTCGTGCCTGGGCCGTCATTGCCGAGAGCGGTATTCGATCCCGACTCGGACGCCGCGCGTTTCTCGGCCTGCTCCTGATCTCGTGGTTTCCATTCTTCGCGCGGACCATTCAGATGTACGCCGCTGCGAACCTCCCGCAGGCGGCGTTCCTGGCGCCGACACCGCAGATGTTTCGCCAATTTCTCGATCAGCAGGGGACTTTCGTCTTCTTCATCACTGTCTACGCCGGAGCCGGATTGATCGCGAACGACCGGCGCGCAAACGCGCTGCAGATCTACTTGTCGAAGCCGATCACACGCGCCGAGTATGTGTTCGGCAAGCTGGCAGTGCTGATGGCGTTCCTGTCTCTGGTGACCTGGGTGCCCGCGATCTTGCTCCTTCTCGTTCAAGTCGTCCTCGCTGGCAATCTGACGTTCTTCAAGAGCCATTTGTCCCTGGTTCCAGCGATCACGCTGTTTTCGAGTGTCCAGGTCATTACGGCTGCGTCGGCCATGCTGGCGCTGTCGTCCCTGTCGAAGAGCAGCCGCTATGTCGGCATCCTTTACGCAGCTCTGATCTTTTTCAGCGAGGCGATATTCGGCGTGCTCAGAGTCGTGGCCGGCAATACGAGCTTCTCGTGGATTTCCGTACCTTTCGATGTGAGTCAGGTCGGCGACGCGATTTTTCGGCTTCCGTTGAGGTACGACACGCCCTGGCCTCTGTCGGCGGCGATGATTGTCGCTCTCGTTGTCGTCTCGGGGATCGTGTTGGAGCGTCGCGTTCGCGGCGTTGAGGTCGTGGCGTGAACGAATTACGTGCGGTTGTTACCACCGACCATCTTTCCAAGTGGTACGGTCAGGTCATCGGCCTGAACGACGTGACATTGACTGTTCCGTCCGGCGTCACCGGCCTGCTTGGACCGAACGGGGCGGGTAAGTCGACATTCCTGAAACTCGTCACCGGCCAGCTCAAACCAAGCAAGGGGCAGGTGTTGGTACTCGGGGAGCCGATTTGGGGCAATCCCGGTCTCTACTTTCGGATTGGCTTTTGCCCGGAACAGGACGCCTTCTACGACCGCATGACCGGCTTGGAGTGGGTCTCCGCTCTCCTCCGACTCAATGGCTTCGACGAAACAACGGCCTCTGAGCGCGCGAACCGAACACTCGAGATGGTCGACCTTGCCGACGCAGCAGGCAAGAAGATCGGTGCGTACAGCAAAGGCATGCGCCAGCGCGTCAAGCTCGCGCAGGCTCTGGCGCACGATCCCGATCTGCTGATTCTGGACGAACCACTCTCGGGAATGGATCCAATCGGCCGGCGCAAGACCATTCGCCTGATCAAAGAATGGTCCAGGTCCGGCAAGAGCGTGATTGTTTCGAGCCATATCCTTCACGAAATCGAGGCGATGACCGCGAATATCCTGCTCATCAATCAGGGGCGGATTCTCGCGGAGGGCAACGTCCACCAGATTCGAGATTTGATCGACGAACATCCGCACACGGTCTTCATCCGAGCTGCCGAACCTCGCGCGCTGGCGCGAGAATTTCTGGCCGCTGACGACGTCTTGAGCCTCAAGTTCGAAGACGACGCTCTCGTCGTCCAGACGGCGAAACCGGATGGATTCTATGCTCGCTTGACGGAGCTGGCGGCCAGCGGAGCACTCGGGTCGATTCACGAGGTGACGTCGCCCGACGACAACCTCCAGGCGGTGTTCAAGTATCTGGTGAAGTCATGACGCAGTCCGCACAGGTGGTTCCGCCTCGGTCGGGAGCCGGTTCACACGCTCCGCCGTCGTTCTTTGCTTCCGTCGCCCGCGTGTTCGATCTGTCGTTTGGCCAGATGCTGTGGTCGCGGCGCTCGGTGTTCCTCGTCCTGCTCTTGGTCGGTCCAGTTCTGTTTGCCGCGCTGGTTCGAGTGGTCGCCACGATGTCGGCGGTTGGGACTTTCCGTGTCAGCGGAGCTCGGATCGGCGGCGCGACCATCTTTGGCCTGATGATCTGGCTGCTCTATATCCGGTTCATCGTTCCAGTGCTCGGCGTCTTTTACGGAACATCGCTCATTGCGGACGAAGTCGACGACCGCACCATCACCTATCTGTTCACACGGCCTATTCGACGCGGCGCCGTTCTGGTGGGAAAGTTCCTCGCGTATATTGCCTGCACGACCATGCTCGTGGTGCCGTCCGTCGTGCTCGTCTATTTCCTCGTCGTTTCGCTGGGTGGCGGGAGTGTCGGTGCGTCCTTTCCGCTGCTCGCAAGAGACCTTGGCATGCTGATAGTCGGGCTGACGTGCTACGGTGCTGTGTTCGCCTGGGTGGGGGCCCGGCTCAAGCGGCCGCTGCTCAGCGGGCTCTTCTTTGCGTTCGGCTGGGAGCCGGCGGTTCTGTTGTTTCCGGGATACCTCAAGCGGCTGACAGTTGCATACTATCTGCAGGCCCTCGTGCCGCACGCGATGCCTCAGGATTCTCCGGTCAGCATGCTCATGCAGGTCTTCCGCGACGTTCCGGCGATCGGAACGAGTCTCATGTGGCTGGCGCTCATTGTGGCGGCTGCGCTGTGGTTTGCCGCGCGAACGGTCGAAACACGTGAATATGTGCTTGAGCAGTAGGTGGACGTCGAAGCGGAACACCTCGTAAGAGGCGTCCGTATTTAGCTTTGAGTGTTTTTATGAAAAATAGGACCCGCTACTTCGTCATTCTTTCGCTCCTCATTACGGTCATAGGCCTCGGAACGGGGCTCGTCGCCTATTACGTGGGCTTCCCGGCCGGCGTCCTTGCCGTAACGGCTGGTCCTCAGGAACTGCGATACGTGCCTCGTGACGCCACGCTGGTTGCCTACGTCGATGTCCGCGAAGTCATGGCGTCCGAGTTGAGGAAGCGACTTCGAGAAACGCTGCCTGATCAAACCAACGAGCAGCAGGAATTCCAGAAACAGACTGGCATCAACATCGAGACCGACATCGACCACATCGTCGCTTACACCGAGCAGGGCGTGTCCACCGGCAGTCCGACACCGGGGATGGTTCTTGCGCGCGGAGCGTTCGCGGAGTCCAAGATTGAGGCTCTCATGCGAGAGCACGGCGCGCGCGTTGAGCCGTACAAGGACAAGCGCCTCGTTATCGTGTCGGGCAACAGTTTCTTGCCGAAGGATCCCGGCAACGATGCCAGCCCGCCTGTCATGGTGGCTCGGCCAGACCTCGCGCTCTCGTTTCTCCAGACGGGACTCGTGGCTTTTGGCAACGCCGAGCTCGTGCGTCGTGCCGTCGATTTCGGGAACGGCGGCGACAACCTGACGGCCAATGACGAAATGATGAATCTCATCAAGTCCCTCGAACCAGGCAACGCGTGGGCCGTTGGCCGGTTCGATGCGCTCCGCGCCGCCGCGAACCTGCCTGATGGCATGAAACAGTTGCCCGCGATTACCTGGTTCTCGATGACCGGCCGCATTACCGACGGCGTCAGCGGAGTCCTCCGTGCGGAAACTCGTGACGAGGAATCAGCGAACAACCTACGGGACTTGATGCGGGGCTTTATGGCCCTTGCCAAGATGCAGGCAGGCTCCCAGCCTGACCTTCAGCCTCTGGTTCAATCGCTGGAGCTTGGTGGCAGCGGAAAGACCGTCGCGCTGTCGTTCTCCGTGCCAGCGAAGGTATTCGAGCTTCTTCCAAGCGGCAAGAAGGCAACGGGGTCCCAGAAAGCTCACTGATTAGATTCTCAGATCCGGTACGATTCCCCTCCACACTGCTTGGGCGCTTTTTCTGTAGGCGCGGGTGTGCCTCTTGACGGATCTGGTGTTTTTCTACGGTACTTTGATGAGCGCGTTCAGGCGTTCCAATGCCGAGCCTGTTGCCGTGGCTCTGACGCCGCTCGGCCAGGGCTGGATTGCCGCGGCGCTGTTCGATCTGGGAACCTATCCTGGAGCGATTCCTTCATCCACCTCGCGTGTTCGTGGAGAACTGCACCGGATGCATGATTCCGCCACGGCTCTACGCACGCTCGACGAATTCGAAGGCTATCGTCCAGGCGTCGACGATGGGAGCCTGTTCGTTCGCAGGACGACCGCGGTCACGCGTGACGATGGCAGCGTCGAGCAGGCGTGGGTCTATTTTTTCAACGCTCCACTCGGGGCCGCACCACGAATAGACTCGGGAGACTACCTGAGGTACCTGAGGGTGAAGTGATGTCGAGACTTGTATTTTGCGCGACGGTTGCGGTGCTGGTCACGTCGGAAATGCGCACGGTAATGGCGCAGCAATCAGAACTCGACCCCCAGATCGAGCGGATCGTGGCGAGCGTCTCGGAGGAGCGTCTGGTTGGAGTTCTCAAGAAGCTCGAGTCATTTGGCACGAGAAATACGTTGTCGTCGACCGGCTCGCCGACGCGTGGCATTGGTGCGGCCCGGCAATGGATTCTCGAGGAGATGCGAAGTTACAGCCCGAGGCTCCAGGTGTCCTTCGACGTCTACACGATTGCCAAACAAGGCCGGATCACTCGAAACGTGGAAGCCCGGAATGTCATGGCGGTGTTGCCCGGGAGAAGTGCTCGCCGCGTCTACATCAGCGGCCACTACGACACGATTGCCATCGAGGGGGGCCAGTCGACGACGAACGCAGGCAACCGTGGCCGCGACGGCATCTCCATCGTCCAGCCGATCGACCCTGACGCCCCCAACGACTCTCCGGCTCCTGGCGCGAATGACGATGGGAGCGGCACGGCGTTGACAATGGAACTTGCGCGCGTCTTCAGTCAAAGCGGCGTCGAATTCGATGCCACCCTCGTCTTCATGTGTCACGTCGCGGAAGAGCAGGGCCTCATGGGGGCGTATCTGCACGCTCAAAGGGCTGTGGCGGAACATGTCCGAATCGATGGCGTGCTCAACAACGATATTGTCGGCAACGACCGAGCTGGCAATGGCATCGTCGACGGTTCCAGCATTCGAGTCTATTCGGAGGGACCCGAGGACTCGCCGTCACGAGAGCTCGCTCGATTCGTGCAGCGGTGGGGCAGTCGATATGTGCCGTCACACCGTGTGCGGTTGATGGCGCGGCCGGATAGATTCAATCGGGGTGGCGACCACACGGCCTACAACCAGCTCGGCTTTGCTGCGGTCGGATTCCGCGAGTCGCGCGAGAATTTCGCCAAGCAGCACGATCCTCGTGATCAGTTCGACGGCATCTCCCCTACATACCTGGCGCAAAACGCGCGGGTCAATGCGGCGGCTGCCGCGAACCTGGCACTCGCGCCGCCTGCACCCGTCGTCACCGGAGAGCGCGGCCCGATGATCACCCGTGAGCCGTCGGGTTACGACGCCAAGTTGAGATGGATCGCCTCGCCCGGCGCCGTGGCGTACCGGATCTTCTGGCGTGAAGCGTGGGGGCCGGACTGGCAGCACGACTGGCTCATCGGGAACGTCACCGACGTGGTGCTAAGAAACATGCAGATCGACGATCATGTCTTCGGGGTTGCCGCGGTTGATGGCACCGGGCACGAGAGCCTGGTGAGCCCGTACGTCAGTCCGCCCCGCGCTCCGATCGTCGTCACGACTGTCCCGTGAGGCCGAAGCGCTAGGGCGTTCTTCCGGTTCTCAATCCGTCAACGAACTCGGTGATTGCGCTGCGGACACGGTCGGAAAGCTCGACAAACTCTACACCAGATCGGTAGAGCACGATCTCCTGGTCCACATCGCTGATCGCACAGCGCACGACGCGGCCTTTGACGACTACTGAGCGCTCGCCTAGAGAAAGGCGGAAGTCGTGGAGGGAGTTGGGCTGAAGGGCGAATCCGCTTTCGATATCTGCGCCACCGATGCTGATTTCCTTGATCGCCACGGGCTGAAAGATCATCACTTCGCCGCGCAGCTCGCCAAGGATTTGAATCCGTTCGGCGTCGCGTTTCTCACCGTCCGGGTGGCTCATCCGGCCGGGAATATAGCATACGGGGGAGCCGGGCTCAGTTCATGAGCCCGGCGATCTTGACCGGCTGAATCTCTGCCTCGGATGGCTCGCGAAATTCTTCTTCGACGCGCGGGCCTTCGTATTCGGTAGCGTAGGTAAGGACGGGAATCGTTCGGGTCTCTCCGTCGAGTTTGAGCATCGAAAGTACTTGAAAGCCGTCCATGTCGTCGATGTGCATGCAGAGGATCACGAGGTCCGGTCGCACCCGCTTGACCTGCGAGTAGGCATGCTCGTTCGATTCGACGAACACGACGTTGTAGTGACCCGCTTCGAGTACGGAGTCGAGCAGTCCAAGAATCTCCGGACTGCCGTTCACGATGACTACTTTCTGGCTTCCAGAAGGTCGCGTGGCCGGGACGTTCGCCGCCTGAGCCGCATAGTCGTTTGCAGTCGCAGCGTTAAGCATCGGTGTCCGTCTCCTCGGACGCCAATGGACTATTCAGAAATCGTGCCACGGACGTCTTCCGAGATTCCGTTCGTTTCTGCGCAGTTCCGCCAGAATTTTTGGAGGCGTGTGCCGAAATATGCGCAGGCGCCAAAACGACGCGTCACCGTAAACCATTCCGATGATGCGAGTTGCGGGACGTGTTGCGGCGAACGCCCTTGGTACGGCACTCTGAGCGCGATGACCGAAAGTACCGACAAAATTCCGAACGAAACAAGACATCACAATTTTATCGACGGCTCATGGGTTTCGTCGGTTTCAGGCGAGTTCTTCGAAAACCGTAATCCCGCAAATACACATGATCTCATCGGCTTGTTCCAGCGCTCCACGCGCGAAGACGTTGAGGTCGCGATTGCTGCCGCCTGCCGGGCGTCTGCGCATTGGCGCCTCGTCCCGGCGCCCCGTCGTGCCGAGATTTTGTTTCGCGCCGCACAGCTCCTCGCCGAGCGCAAAGAGACGCTTGCGCGCGACATGACGCGCGAAATGGGCAAAGTCCTCGAGGAAACGCGCGGCGACGTTCAGGAAGCGATCGACATGACGTACTTCATGGCCGGCGAGGGCCGTCGGCAGTACGGCCAGACCGTTCCGTCGGAGCTGCGAGACAAGTTTGCGATGTCGGTTCGCCAGCCGCTCGGGGTGGCCGCGGTCATCACACCATGGAATTTCCCGATGGCGATTCCGTCGTGGAAGATCATTCCTGCGCTCGTCTGTGGAAACACCGTCGTCTTCAAGCCAGCGACGCTCACCCCGTTGTCGGCCGTGAATTTCGTCAGAATTCTCGAAGAAGCCGGCGTCCCCCCCGGCGTCGTGAATCTCGTCACCGGCGGCGGCAGCGACGTAGGCGAGGCCATGCTGGCGAGCGACGACGTCCGTGTGGTGTCGTTCACCGGTTCGACTGAAGTCGGGCGCACGGTCGCAGAGCGAGCCGCGCCATCATTCAAGAAGGTCCATCTCGAGATGGGCGGCAAAAACGTCGTCATGGTCATGGACGACGCAAACCTCGATCTGGCAGTAGAGGGCTGTCTGTGGGGTGGGTTCGGCACGACCGGCCAACGTTGCACGGCTGCCAGCCGCATCGTCGTACACCACAAGGTCTATCGAGCGTTCCTGGAGCAGTTTTCACGCCGGGCGAAGGCCCTGCGGGTGGGAGATGGCCTCGATCCCAAGACCGAGATGGGGCCTTCGGTCAGCGAGGCTCAGCGGAATACCGTGATGCACTACATAGAAGTCGGCCGAAAGGAGGGAGCCACGCTGACGTGCGGAGGACATCCGCTGGTGTCCGGCGCATATGCCAATGGCTACTTTCACGAGCCCACGATCTTCGCCGACGTCGATCCGTCGATGCGGATCGCGCAGGAAGAAATCTTCGGCCCTGTGGTCTCGGTGAT
Source organism: uncultured Acidobacteriota bacterium (assembly GCA_963773035.1). Taxonomy (GTDB): domain Bacteria; phylum Acidobacteriota; class Vicinamibacteria; order Vicinamibacterales; family CAVVIG01; genus CAVRXZ01. Next base: position 120,072 of record CAVYZX010000012.1, read on the forward strand.
CCCTTGCGGGTCGTTCGAGCAGGCGATCGCAATCGCGAACGACGTCAAGTACGGACTCTCGGCTTCGATTTACACGCAGGACGTCAACCGCGCCTTTACCGCGATGCGCGAGTTGTACACGGGCATCTTTTACGTGAACGCGCCGACGATTGGCGCGGAAGTGCATCTGCCGTTTGGTGGGACCAAGTTGACGGGCAACGGCCACCGGGAAGCGGGGACGGCGGCGCTCGATGTGTTCTCGGAGTGGAAGTCCGTGTACATCGATTTCAGCGGGCGATTGCAGCGGGCACAGATCGACAAGGACGAATCCTGACCGTGAGAATCGCTGTCATTCCTGGTGATGGAATCGGAATTGACGTCACCGCTGAAGCGATGAAAGTTGTCCGGGCGGCTGGCGAGACGTTCGGCCGTACGTTCGATCTGGAGATGTTGCCCTACGGCGCGGACTATTACCTTCGGACGGGGATCAGCCTTCCTCCAAACGGCCACGCCATGCTCCGGGACGAGTTCGACGCCATCTTCATCGGGGCGCTCGGCGATCCGCGCATTCCGGACATGCGGCATGCGCGGGACATCCTGCTGGGCACCCGATTTGCGCTCGACTTGTACGTCAACTACCGGCCCGTTCGACTGCTCGACGCGCGACTCTGTCCCCTCAAGGATCGCGGGCCGTCCGACATCAATTTCGTCGTCTTCAGGGAAAACACCGAGGGCACCTACGTCAACGTCGGGGGGCGCTTCAAGCCCGACACCGAAGATGAAATCGCCATTCAAGAAGAGGTCAACACGTACAAAGGAGTACATCGAATCATCAAGCATGCCTTCGACTATGCAAAGGCACAGGGCTTGACCCGGGTCTGCATGGCCGACAAGAGCAACGCGATGACTCAAGGCCATGCGCTGTGGCAGCGCGTCTTCTGGCAGCTCGCTGGTGCCAACCCGGAGATTCAGTCGACACACCTTTACATCGACGCGCTGGCGATGCAGCTCGTCAAGAACCCGGCGCAGTTCGAGGTCATCGTCACGAACAACATGTTCGGCGACATCATCACGGATCTCGGCGCGCAGCTGCAGGGCGGCCTCGGGTTGGCAGCATCCGGCAATTTACATCCTGGTCGGACATCGATGTTCGAGCCGGTGCATGGTTCGGCGCCGAAGTACGCAGGAAAGAACTCTGCGAATCCGGTCGGCGCCATCCTGTCGGCCGCGCTCATGTTGGACTATCTCGGCCTCGGGGCCGAGGCGGCTGCCATCGACGCCGCGGTAAAGGAAGCGGTTGTCACCCGTAATGGCACCGCTGACATTGGTGGATCGCTCGGAACGCGCGAGACCGGCGATTACATCGCGGTGCGAGTTCGTGCGGCGCGACCGCGGACGGGCTGAGATATAGAATAGCCAGATGCAGGATCTGGTCAGAAATCTCCTGGTGCATCTGGGCGAGGACCCCAATCGGGAGGGCCTCGTCAACACGCCGAAACGAGTCGAACGGTCGCTCAGGTTTCTGACGAGCGGCTATGGTGCCGACATCGACCATGTCTTGAACGGCGCACTGTTCACTGTCGATTACAGCGAGATGGTGATCGTCAAGGACGTCGATTTCTACAGCCTCTGCGAACACCATCTGCTGCCATTCTTCGGCAAATGCCACGTGGCCTATATTCCGAGCGACAAGGTCATCGGCCTGAGCAAGATTCCAAGACTAGTCGACGTCTTCAGCCGCCGCCTTCAGGTCCAGGAACGCCTGACGAACCAGATCGCCGAGACCATTCGCGACAAGATCGCACCGCTCGGCGTGGCGGTCGTGATGGAAGCCACCCATCTCTGTATGTCGATGCGTGGCGTCGAGAAGCAGAACTCCGTGGCAGTTACCAGTGCGATGCTGGGGGTATTCCGCGACAACGCGCGCACCCGTATAGAGTTTCTCGAGTTGTTGAAGCTCAGCGGCGCCGCCCTGAACCTTCGCGAGGGAGTGCATTCCCCCATGGCTGGTGTCCTCGAAGAGTAACGGCCTAGCCGTACTATACTGGTACGCATGAGGCAGCTCATCGCCATCGGCATAGCGATCGTTGTCTCGCTTTCAACGGTCCTCGGAGCTCAGACCAAGCGGCCGCCAGCCCCCGCCAGACGGGGGACCCCACCTCCGACCGTCGAACCCAAGAAGGTCGCGCCGGAGATGACCTGCCCGTCACCGTTGGGGGTCGGCGTCACGAGCAAGCTCAAATACTGCGACGTCATGACGGAGCGCGATCCGTCAGCGGGAATCTTGATCGAGCTTCCGCCTCACAAGGGCCCGGTCACGCTCACCTTCGATCTCCACAACCGACACACCTATTCCGACGAGCAGGCCAAGACCAATCGGGGCTATGCGCGTTATACGTCGACGATTGGCGTTCTGACGATGGACAACACGCTCATCAGCCGGGCCACGGTTCAAAATGAATTTCGAACGGCAAGCGATCTCGTCGAACGCATCGGAGGAGGCGCCGGTCCCGGCGGCGTCAAGGCGGTTGCGCCCACCGGATCGGAGTCGATCACGATCGCGATTCCGGAAGCCGAGCAGAAGGTGAGTATTCTTGGCGAAAAGCTCACGCAGGAGCGGCTGGACGGATCTGCGACGTATATGTCCCCAGGTCGCCCCATCGCCGTCATCAGCAACGTGATGATCGAGTATCAACCCGGTCCGCCGCCGCGCGGACGGGGAAACGCCAAACCCGCGCGTTGAACAGTGCGTCAGCCACTACCAGGCCGCGATTGCGAGGCAGGCCCAGCCCAGGAGGAACGCTACCCCTCCGATTGGCGTAATCGCGCCCAGCACGGTCACACCCGTCAAAGCGAGCGCGTAGAGACTGCCCGAGAACAGCACGATCCCCGTTGCAAACAACCAACCGGCGGTCACAACCAGCTTGCCATCATGTCGGCCCAAGATCAGCCCGGTCGCGACCAACGCTAGCGCATGGTAGAAGTGATATCGGACGCCCGTTTCGAAGACCGCCAGCATGTCGGGAGACAAGCGGGCTCGCAATGCGTGCGCGCCGAATGCTCCTAGAGCGACTGCAGTCAAGCCGGCGAGCGCACCGAGGAATAGGAAAGTGCGGTCCATGACGTGGTTCTCGGAGTCTTCGGGTTGAGAATCTCAGAATTTGAGGATCTAAGGATTTGAGAATTTGAGAATCTTCTCGAACGTGCAGGGTCTATTGTAGATGCAAACGAAAAGGGCCGGCGGTTTCCCGCCGGCCCCAAAAGTCAACTGTCGCCGAACGCCAGACCGACTAGACGGTAGGCTTGTGCAGCACGGGCTGCACGTCTCGCTCCGGCCTTGCTGATTCCGGAGCCCCCGTGTCCCGCCGTCCCTTGAGCCCCTGGATCTGAAGCGTCGGCTGTTCCTTGAGCACGTGTTGGCGGTATAGCCGCGCCATCTCCTCGTGGTGCTTCGAATCCTCGGGCTGATCCTTGTGGCGGGCCTTGAGCTTTTCCTCCCGCGCATTCTTGGCGATTCCCAGATCGTCGAGATCGGTCTGCGCCACGGCCCGAACGGCTTCCTCGTTCAGGGTCAATGAATGCGCAGTCGAGCCGAGCGGCACGTTCTTGTTGCCGGCGAAGATCTCATGACGACCATGCTCCTCGTACCACTTCGTGAGGGTTGCCGTCATGTGCATCTTCTCGATGATGTTGCGCCACCCGATGCCGGTGTTGTATGCGCAGAAGGAGATCTCGCCTTGCTGGGTCGCGTAGGGGATGATGCACATCTCGGTACGCCGGAAGTCGTAGTTGAAGAGATCCTGGAACCACATTCCCGCAATGAACAGGAAGTTCCAGCGATCGGACCGCCGCTTGGCGATATCGGACGCGGTGCGGTCGCCCTCGACCTTGCCGTACTTGCCCTTTTCCGCCGACTTGGTCGCGCCGAACGTCTTGTCGAACTTCCGGAGCAGGTCGACCAGCTTGAATTCGCTCGGCGACTTGAAGGGGTCGTAGTTGCGCATCAGGGCGAGCGCCATTCCGAAAACCGACAGGAAACGGCCGCGGCCGGCGTCGGTCACCGCCGCCACGTCCTTGGCCAACTGCTCGGCTCTGAGAAATGCCGTGACCGGCACGGCTTCCTTCGTTTCTTTGTCGATCATCACGGCCATGCCGACGCCGCAGTTCGGGTGGCATCCGCAGGTGAGCTGACCGAATTCCTTCTCCGCGCCATGCGTGACGTCGGCCCAGTCGGTGAAGCTGCCCATGAACGAGATGGGGAACCAGTCGCGGGTCGGCTCGCCAAGGCCCGTCTGGTTCTTCACGTCGTGAGCCAGGTGCGACAAGGTGTAGCGCTGCGCGTGACGGCGCTCGTCGGTCACCTCTTCGTCCCGGCCTGTGAAGCTGACGGGTTGGAACGAGAGGAAGTTGATCGTCTTCGGATTGTCGAGGGCGAACTCGATGATGCGGCCGACCTGCTCGTTGTTCACGCCGTTGACGATCGTCACCACGGGCACGATATCGACGCCGGCGCTGTGAAGATTCTCGATGGCGCGCAGCTTGACGTCGAACAGATTCCCGACGCGGCGGTGCGAGTTCGCGGCGTTGCCGATGCCGTCGAACTGCAGATACGCGTAGCGAAGGCCGGCGTCGGCCGCGGCCGTGGCAAAGGCCGGATCCTTTGCGAACTCGATTCCGTTGGTTGCCGCCTGCACGCTGTTGTAGCCGATCTTGCGAGCGTAACGGACGGCGTCGAGGAAGTACGGTGAAATCGTCGGCTCTCCACCGGAGAACTGGACCGACATCTGCCGCCGCGGCTTGATACTGATCGAGTTGTCCAGCACCATCTTGATGTCGTCCCACGACAGCTCATGCACGAATCCCACCTGGTTCGCGTCCATGAAGCACGGGTCGCACATCATGTTGCAGCGATTCGTCAGATCGACCGTGAGCACCGCCCCGCGGCCGTGCTTGATCGTGCTGCTGCCGTGGTTGTGCAGCTTCTCGTCGTTGTGGGCGCGAATGTCGCGGCCCGGAAACACGTCTTCAAGGTGTTTGAAGAACGCCGTGTCGACGGCCATGACGTCCTCGAAATGGCCGTGGAGCGGGCAGTCCTTGACCATCAGGATCTTGCCGTCGCGTTCGAGGATCGTGGCCTTGATCTCGCCGACCTTCTCGTTCAGGAGGACGCTCACATCCTTCTTGCCGTCGAGAATCTCCTGACGAGCTTCCCGTACGCACGTCGGGCAGAGCGAGTCAGTCTCGCGGGGCCAACCGAGCGGAGGTTTCGTTTTTTGATGAGACTTCAGAATCGGTTTGTCCGACCAGGCAGGCGTGAAAGCCGGCCTCTGGTTGATGCTATTCAGACCCTTGAAAACCACCCAGGCGCCGTTGGCGGCTAGTGAGAGCCCCTTCTCGACGTACTTGATGGGTGCATGCATGCGTCACTCCTTCGAAGGCAGAAAGAATAGCCTGGCGACCCGTAAATGATAGAGTAGGAAAGAGTTGAAGACTTACATTTTCAGCCAATGGGCCGGAACCGGACCCGAGAGGGAACTCTAAGCACCTGAATGGGCAGCTTCAACCGGGCCGGATTCTCAGTTCAGCCGCGGCGGACCCTCCACGCGGAGGCCGGTCCGCGCGTCTGACCGCGCCCAGGCCGTATCATTTCTGATATGGCCGTTCGTGATGTCATCATCGTCGGCGCGGGGCCGTCCGGGTTGTCCGCCGCCATCGCCGCCAAGCAACGAGGACTCGACTACCACGTGATCGAGCAGGGCGTCCTCGTCAATTCGATTTATCACTTTCCGCCGCAGATGGTGTTCTTCACGACTCCAGAGCTGCTGGAAATCGGCGGGTTGCCATTCGTTTCTCCGTACGACAAGCCGACGCGGGCCGAGGCGCTCCGCTACTACCGCAAGGTGGTCGAGACCTACGATCTTCAGATTTCTTATGAAGAAACCGTCGTGTCGGTCGAGCGAGAGGCCGACCACGACGGCCAGGAGGCGTTGTTTGCCGTCGAGACTCAATCCTCACGGGGGGTTCGTCGGATTCGGCACGGGCGGAACGTCATCTTTGCGATCGGGTACTACGATGCGCCGAACCTGCTGAACGTTCCGGGTGAGGATCTTCCTCACGTTCATCATTACTACAGCGAGCCGCACCCCTATTACCGCCAGCGCGTGGTCATTGTCGGGGGCGGAAATTCCGCAGCCGAGTGGGCGCTGGAGTTGTTTCGCTCGGGAGTGCACGTCACGCTGGTGCACCGGCATGCGGAGCTGAAGAAGACGATCAAATACTGGGTCAGGCCCGACATCGAAAACCGGATCAAGGAGGGCTCGATCGCGGCTCGATTCAATTCCTGTCTTACCGAGATTCGTCCGACATCGGTGATTGTCAGTCCGGCGTCGGCTCTTCAGAGAGGCGATCAAGGGCAGCAGGCACGAAGCTCAGCGAGTGCAAACGGAGAAGAGATTCCGGCCGACGCTGTCTTTCTGCTGGTCGGGTATCACACGAACTGGGAACTCATGGAACGAGCCGGCGTCGTGCTGAAGGACAAACGGGTGCCGACCTACGATGCCGAGACCTTCGAGACCAATGTACCAGGGCTCTTCTTAGCCGGCGGAGCTATCTGTGGGAGAGACACCAGCAACATCTTCATCGAGAACGGCCGGTTTCATGGCGAGAAGATCATCGCGACCATTGCCCGCCGTCAGGGCGGGTAAGGGCATCGCCGGTCCAGCGTGCAGACGTTCAGTGTGAGAAGTGAGAGGGACCGCCGGGGACGCGGGCGGTCATGATCTTCATCTCGAGTAGCTCCACGAGCGATTCCGCCCGGGAGCGCAGGCAGCGTTTCTCGAGCAATGCCTGCTTTTCGATTGGCTCGAGGTCCAAGTACTGGGCCAACGCGTTGACGAGATCCTCGTCGCCCATTTCCGAAGGGATCATCGCATCTCCCCCTCGAGACTCCCGCGGACCGACGTGCGCTTTTCCAAGATTGCGCTCGATAGTCGATGCCAGCAACACCTCCAGCTTCGAGCGCTGCCGTCGAACGACTCCGCGGTCCTCGGCCTCGAGCGCGCGTTCGGCGATCGGCTCGACGCTGGCAAGACGGTAGGCCCGTCCGAAATCCTCTTCCACAATCCGGAAGCGTTCAACCCCACGCAAGACGATGTTGTAGCGGCCATCGGGGAGTTGATCGACATGTGTGATCACCCCGCTGCAGCCGATTGGGTACACGGGCGGCCGGCCCTCGTACTCGTGTTCCCAACCCGGCTTCAGCAGCACCATTCCAATCAGCCGGTCGCTGGCGAGCGCGTCGGCGACCATCTCGCGATAGCGCGGCTCGAAAATGTGGAGCGGCAGAAACACGTTCGGAAACAGGACGACGTTCGGGAGCGGAAACAGCGGCAGCAGATCGGACATGGTGCAAGCGCTCAGTGAATCGTTTTGGTCTTCTTGTCCATGTAATCCATGAGCACGTACTGGCCCAGCGTGTATGGCGTCGTAAAGTACGCCTTGCCCTTGCAGATTTCCGCCACGCGGCGGACGAAGCTCACGAGATCGTAATCGCGCGCCAACATGAACGTGTTGATCATGATGCCGCTTTTGCGGCAGGAGGCCACCTCGGCGCAGGTTTCGGCGACGATGAACGGGTCCAGCCCGAAGGCATTCTTGTAGATGCGCCCGTCCGGTTGCGTGAGGGCGGATGGTTTCCCGTCGGTGATCATGATGATCTGCCGCATGTCCTTGCTCTGGCGATCGAGAATCCGGCGGGCCAAGCGCAGTCCTTCGCGCGTGTTGGTGTAGTACGGGCCGACACGCACCCGGCCCAACTCCGCCAGTGGAATCTCCTCGGCGGAATCGTGGAAGAGCACGACTTTGAGCGCATCACCCGGATATTGGTTCTTGATCAATTGGGCAAGCGCGAGGGCGACGCGCTTGGCTGGCGTGAACCGATCTTCGCCGTACAGGATCATGCTGTGGCTGCAATCGAGCATCAACACGGTCGCGCAGGAGCTCTGGTACTCGCCCTGGACGACCATCAGATCTTCATAGCCGACATCCAGACGGCGCTTTGATGAAGAGGCGCCGGCTGCCGCATCACGGGCTTGTCTCTGTACGGCGTTCAACAGCGTGCTTGCCGCATCCAGATTCAACGTGTCGCCAAACTCGTACGATTTCGGCGCACCCGTCGTTTCGACACCAGTCGCTTGCTCGCGCGTGTCGTGCCGGCCGTAGCTGCTCTTGCCCAGCGAGCCGAGTAGGTCGCGCAACGCACGATAACCGAGGAAGTCCAGCGTCTTGTCCGTGACCTCGAACTTGGTGACCTGAGGCAGATCCGGACCTCCACCGCCGCGACCTTGCCGGCGTTCGCGTTCGGCCTCGAGATCAGGTGGCGTCGTGATGTAGCCCTCTTGCGTCATGCGATCGATGATCTGCTGGATCAGTTCCTCCAGCTTGGATCGCGCCTCGGCCTGGTCGGCGTCCGCAGGATCGCCGAGAAGCCGATCGAGGGTCTCCTGGGGCAGAACTCCGCCGTTGAAGAGCGCATCGAGTATGGCGTCGTGCAGCGCCTGGAGCGTCCGCTCGGCATCGTCCATTCCGTATGGATTGCCGAAGCCGCTGGACAGCAGGAGATCGGAGAGCTTCGCGACCAGATCCTCGAGATCCAGTTCGTCGAGCTCGTCGCCAGTGAACTTGGTGTATCGGTACTTCATGACACTTGGGCCTAGCGCCGCGGTCAGTTGTAGTACTTCTTCTTTCCTGTCGGCAGCCGGATCTCTTCGTCCATCGTCGTTTCTTCACGGCGACTGGGTCGCCGCGGCGCGGTTTCGTTCGCCGCGTAGCCGCGCTCTTCACTCCGGCTGATTTTTTTCTGGGCGTACAGCCCCTCGAGCACGAAGTCGATGGCCGACGCGACGGTAGGTGCAGCTGCTCCCGGGGCGAGACCGGCCCGCTCGGCCAGCTCGCGGAGACCCTGCACACCGCCCGTTCGCGAGACAACTTCCTCAGCGGACGTCGCGTCGCCGAGTGGAAGCGAGCCGCCCAGGTCGAACCATTCGACGACGGTACGCGTGTCGGCGCCGTCGAACATGCCGGTAAAGATGTTGCCGACGGCAGAGCGGATCAGATCCCGCGCGACCTGTTCGGCTCCTCGAAGCTCTCCTTCGTACTCCAGCTCGAACTTGCCGGTGATCGACGGCAGAGCCGCATAGAGATCCGTGACGCGAGGAACGACGAGCTTCTCGCCGTTTTGAAGCGCGCGCCGCTCCGCGTTCGACACGACGAGCTCGAGAGTGGTGATCGGCAGCCGCTGGCTGACGCCGGATCGCTTGTCGATCTTGCGATCGGCCCGGGCCTGAAATGCGACCTCCTCGACGACTTCGCGGACGTACGCCGGAATCTCCACGTTCAGCGTGTCGGTCCGGTCGGTCCAAGCCTCCTGTTTCGTAATTGCCATCGCGTGCTCTCGCGCCGTGGGGTAGTGCGTGCGGATTTCAGATCCGATCCGGTCTTTAAGCGGAGTGATGATTTTCCCGCGTGCCGTGTAATCCTCGGGGTTTGCGGTGAACACGAGCATCACGTCCAGCCTCAGGCGGATCGGGTAGCCTTTAATCTGCACATCACCTTCCTGCAGAATATTGAACAGGCCGACTTGAATCTTGCCGGCCAGGTCTGGCAGTTCGTTGATGGCGAAGATCCCCCGATTGGCTCTCGGAAGCAGCCCGTAATGCATCGTCAGCTCGTCGGAGAGATTCAGGCCTGCTTGAGCCGCCTTGATCGGATCGATATCGCCGACCATGTCCGCGATCGTCACGTCGGGTGTCGCAAGCTTCTCGACGAAGCGCGCCTCTCGAGGCAGCCACGCGATAGGGAGCTCGTCGCCTTCGGCGGCGACGCGCTTGCGGCACGCGGCGCACAACGGGGCGAGTGGGTTGTCGTGAATCTCGCAGCCAGGGACGACGGGGATCTGCTCGTCGAGCAAATCGACCATGCCGCGGAGGATTCGACTTTTCGCCTGACCGCGAAGACCGAGCAGAATGAAGTTGTGCCGCGACAAGACGGCATTGACCAGCTGCGGCACGACCGTCTCGTCGTACCCGATGATCCCCGGGAACAAGGTCTCGCCGGCTCGCAGTTTGCGAACGAGATTATCCCGGATTTCCTGCTTGACCGGCTTCAGGAGCGAGCCGGATTGCCTGCGCAAGTCGCCGAGGGTCTGAGCTGGGGCCGCCATGGATCGATTCTATCCGAATTAGACTAGCCCTCGCCCCGTGCCTTTTCCGTTCTTGTCGTCGGGCCGCCCCCTCGTCTTCGCGCACCGCGGCGGCGCCGCACTCGCGCCCGAGAACACCTTCGCGGCGTTCGACAACGGCCTGGCCCTTGGCGCCGATGGCCTGGAGCTCGACGTCCATCTCTCGCGTGATGGTCAGGTCATGGTCCATCACGACGAGACGCTCGAGCGAACCACGAACCTTCGCGGGCTCGTTACCGCGTGGGCGGCAGACGACCTTCGACGCGCGGACGCGGGACATCGCTTCAAACGCGGCGACAGCTTCCCGTTTCGAGGGATCGGCTACGGTGTCCCCACGCTGTCCGAGGTCCTCGCCCGCTACCGCGATGTCCCCGTCATCGTCGAGCTAAAGGTCAATAGCCTCGAAATGGCGCAGGCGACGATCGCGACGGTGCGCGCAGCCGATGCGCTCGATCGCGTGTGTCTCGGGTCTTTTCGTCTGAGGGTCCTTCGTTCGGCCAGGGCCCTCGAGCCTGCGATCGCGACCAGCGCGGCCCGTGAAGAGGTGCGGTGGGCGCTGTATCGATCTTGGTGCCGGTGGCCCGTCGCGCGGGCCCCTTACGAAGGGTATCAGGTGCCCGAGTGGGCAGGGAGAACCAGGGTCGTGTCACCGGGTTTTGTCCGCGCAGCGCACGCTTCAGGCCTTGCGGTTCAGGTGTGGGGCGTGGATACCGAGCACGACGCCCGTCGTCTCCTGGATTGGGGGGTTGACGGCCTGATTACCGATCGACCGGAGGTCATCATCCCTCTTGCGATCCATTCACGGTCTGGGTGAGCTCTGGATATGGCTCAGCGTTATGCCATTAAGCGGCGGGCCTCTCGAAATACCCTGTCTATCATTTCAGGCGTGAGCTTGCCAGTTTGAGTGTTCTGTCGGCTGGGGTGATAGCAGCCGATGAGGGTCGGTCCATCAGGCAACTGGAACATGAGGCCGTGACCAAAGTGGGGCCGACGTCCCGCCAAGCGCCCGCGACGGTTCAACCACCGCACGTAGGAATCGAAGCCGACTTTTCCCAGTGCCACAACCACTCGTACACGGTCGAGAGTCCTTATCTCAGCTTCCAAATGGACGAAGCAGCTGCGAATCTCTTCTGGTGTCGGTTTGTTGTCGGGCGGCGCGCAACGCACGGCCATGGTGATGTACGCGTCTTTCAGCTTCAATCCGTCGTCCGAGCGTTCCGAAGTTGGCCTGTTCGCAATGCCGGCTCGATGGAGAGCCGACATCAGGAAGTCTCCGGAACCACCGGCCCCGTCGCCGGTAAACGCGCGGCCTGTTCTGTTCGCCCCGTGAGCGGCAGGTGCAAGTCCAACAATGAGCAGTCGAGCACGGGGATCGCCGAAGCCGGGAACCGGCCGCGCCCAATACGTCTCTTCGCGGTAGGCCTTCCGCTTATCGCGGGCGATACTCTCGCAATAGGCACGAAGACGTGGACATTGTTCGCACGCCACGATCCGGTCGTGAACCGCCGCCAGGATTCGCGCGGCCCGACTTACCACACGCGGCACATCGTCGCGCGCACCATTGCCGAATCCGCTCGGCAGGAGAACGCCTTTTGGAATTCCGGCATATTCGAGACGACACCATTCACTCGATACTGGTTGGCGGAATGCGGATTGGTCGCCGCCTTTAACCGCTCGGCTTCTGGACGACTGCTTTCGCACCACTGCTGCGCCCATCCGAGGAACACACGCTGTTCGGACGTGAAACCGTCGCTGGTGGCTTGAACCGTTGCGCCTGGTCCGGCCAGGTACGCCATCAATGCCAAGCGGAGGCCGCCGTTGTCAGCCGTATTTTCCCCCAGCGTGAGCTTGCCGTTGATCTTCGTGTCTCCGGCGACGGTGTACGCGGAGTACTGATCGGCGATGCAGCCGGCGCGGGCTTCGAACGCCTTCGCATCCGCTGACGTCCACCAGTCGCGGAGGTTGCCTTGCGCGTCGTACTTGCGCCCTTGATCGTCGAAGCCATGGGTGAGCTCGTGGCCGATCACCGCCCCGATGGCTCCATAGTTGGCGGCGGCATCGGCGCTCGCATAGTAGAACGGCGCCTGGAGGATTCCCGCAGGAAAGTTAATCGTGTTGGCGCTCGCGTCGTAGTAGGCGTTGACAGTCGGCGGCGTCATACTCCACTCGCTGCGGTCGACCCGGCGGCCAATCTTGGCCAAACGCCTGGCATTGTGAAAGGTGAGCGACCGCTGGAGGTTTCCGAGAGCGTCGGTTCTCGAAATTTCGAGGCTTGAATAGTCTCGCCACGTATCGGGGTATCCGATGCGATCAGTTACTTGTTTCAGCTTCTGCTGGGCCGCCTCTTTGGTGTCGGTCCCCATCCAGGCGGCCTCGTCTATCTCCTTCTTCATTGCGGCTTTGATGTCCTGGACCATTCTCAGCATGTCGGCTTTCGCCTGCGCGCCAAACGCCTCCGCCACAAACGCACGACCGAGGGCTTCACCGAGCTGCTGGTCCGTGTCGGCGATGCATTCACGCCATCGAGGGGGCCGTTGATCCTGTCCTGTGAGCTGGCGGTTGAAGAAATCGAAGGTTGCGTTCTCGAAGGGCGTCGAGAGCCGTGTCGAGGCGCCATGGAGGAGGTGCCATGAGAAATACCGCTTCAAGTCTTGGAGTGCCGTTGATGCGATGACGCTGTTGAACGCCTCCATGAATTCTGGCTCGTTCACGTTCAGGGCCGTGAAGGCGGGTGCTCCGCTGGCCCGCAGGTAGCGCGCCCAGTTGAATGCCGGAGTCAGGCGTTGTAGATCCGCGAGTGTCATCGGGTGGTTGATGGAGTTGGGATCGCGACGCTCGGCCACGTCGAGCATGGCCGTCGCCAATGACGTCTCGATTGCCATGACGGCCGACGCGCTCTTTGCCGCTTCGTCGGGATCGCGGCCGGCGAGCGTGAACAGCTGCGCCACATGCTGCCGATACTCTTCTCGAAGATTCACCGACCGATCATCGGTCTTGAGGTAGTAGTCGCGGCTTGGAAGACCGAGACCATCCGGAATCAGTGCTGCCGTCTCCGTTGAGGCGTCACTGAACTTCGGACGCGAAGCGAGACGGAAGAATACGTACACGCCCGCGCGGCGTGAACTGCCGGATGGAGGCGTCTCCCCGACTCTCGATTGAAGAAACGCTACAAGCTCTGGAAGTCCGTCTCGATTGGCGAGGCTGGCAATCTGCGACATCTCATGGTCGAGCGCGGTGAGATGTTTTGCGTCAATCGCTGGTTGGTCCATACAGGCCGCGTAGTAGTCGCGGGCCTTTCGCAAGTCGCCCTCTCCGCCCGGCGCCTCCAGAATGCGGCGCAGAATCGCGAAGTTACGTTCCTGAACCTCCTGGAAGCGGCCCCATCGTTGACGATCGGCCGCGATGGGGTTCGCCGCGATCCAACCTCCGCATGCGAACGCATAGAAGTCCGTGCACGCATCGACTTGACGATCGAGCGCGGTAAGATCCACACCAGAGCTAGGCGACGCCGATTGCGTTGCCGCCAAAAGTGTTGCTAGTGGTGTAGCGACGAACACCAACGCCAATGTGTAACGGCGCATGGGTTCCCTCCGTTGCGTCTACGGAATACAATTGATGATTGGCCTACAGCTCGTGGGCCGGTCAGCCGACACTTCGACTGGCTCAGTGTCGTCCTGAGCAACGTCGAGCACACGAGTTCGACGAAGCTCACTGACGTCCCGACCCCAGTCGAAAGGACGAGTCCCGACGAACTCGAGGCGCCGCCCGCTGTGCTGGGTAGCGCTCTGCGAAAGGATCGTGGGTCCCGTGAGACATATTGCCCCCAAGGATGCTGCGGAACTCGACGCCATCGAAACACGCGAATGGCTCGAGTCTCTCGATTATGTGCTGCAAAGTGGTGGGCCGTCGAAAGTCGCGCGTCTGCTCCGCGAGTTGACCCTTCACGCGACCGAAAACGGCGTCAAACTTCCATTTACTGCCAACACCCCCTACATCAATACCATTCCCGCCGACGACCAGGTGCTCATGCCCGGCAGTCCGGACATCGAGCGTCGCATCAAGAGTCTGGTTCGTTGGAACGCGGCCGCGATGGTGGTTCGAGCCAACAAGGCTGACGAAGGGATAGGCGGGCACATCTCGACCTTTGCCTCGGTGGCCACCTTGTACGAAGTGGGCTTCAACCATTTCTTCAGGGGCCGGGACGCCGACGCCGACGGCGAGGGCGACGTGATCTTCTTTCAAGGTCACGCCGCTCCCGGTGTTTACGCGCGCGCGTATCTGGAAGGGCGCATCGACGAAACGCATCTCGAGAATTTCCGGCGCGAGCTGCATGCCGGCGGAGGATTGTCGTCGTATCCGCATCCCTGGCTGATGCCCGACTTCTGGGAATATCCGACCGTGTCGATGGGTCTCGGTCCGCTGATGGCCATCTACCAGGCGCGCTTCACCCGCTACCTCGAAGATCGCGGGTTGAAGCCCAAGTCGAACAGCAAGGTGTGGGCATTCCTCGGCGATGGAGAAACCGACGAGCCCGAAGCCTTGGGAGCAATGACGCTGCCGGCGCGCGAGAAGCTCGACAACCTGATCTTCGTCATCAATTGCAATCTTCAACGGCTCGACGGTCCAGTGCGCGGCAACGGCCAGATCATCCAGGAGCTCGAGGCGGCATTTCGTGGAGCCGGTTGGAATGTCATCAAGGTCATTTGGGGGCGCGAATGGGACCCCATCCTCGCCAAGGACCGCGATGGGCTCGTGGTCAAGCGAATGGGCGAAATCGTGGACGGCCAGTACCAGAAATACGCCGTCGAATCCGGAGCCTACGTCCGGGAGCACTTCTGGGGTGTCGATCCGAGACTGCTCGACATGGTCAAGCACCTGACCGACGAACGGTTGCAGAAAATGACGCTGGGAGGGCACGACCCGGTCAAGGTCTACAACGCTTATAAAGCGGCAGTGGAGCACACTGGTTCACCAACGGTCATCCTCGCCCGAACAATCAAGGGATATGGTCTGGGCGAGGCGGGGGAAGGCAAGAACATCACCCACCAGCAGAAGAAGCTCAACGAAGAAGAACTGCGTGCGTTTCGAACGAGGTTTGGCATTCCCATTTCGGACGCGGATGTCGCCAAGACCCCCTTCTACCGGCCGCCGGAAGACGCGATTGAGATCCGCTACCTGCACGCTCGCCGCAAAGCGCTTGGCGGTTTCGTTCCGAGTCGCAAGGTGCGTAGTGCGCCGCTCGCCTCTGTGCCCCACGAGCTCTTCGAAGAGTTCTTCAAGGGCACCGAGGACCGCAAGGCGTCCACGACGATGGTGTTTGTGCGCCTGTTGTCGAAGTTGATGCGGGACAAGGATCTCGGCCGCCTGATCGTGCCCATCGTGCCTGACGAAGCCCGGACGTTCGGCATGGAAGCGCTCTTCCGCCAGGTCGGCATCTACTCGCACGTAGGTCAGCTCTACGAGCCGGTCGACATGGACACTCTCCTGTACTACAAGGAGGCGTCCGACGGGCAGATTCTGGAGGAAGGCATCACCGAAGCCGGGTCGATGTCGTCATTCATCGCCGCGGGTACCGCGTACGCCACTCACGGCGTCAACACGATCCCATTCTTCATCTATTACTCGATGTTCGGCTTCCAGCGCATCGGGGACTTGATTTGGGCGGCGGGCGATTCCCGGACACGGGGCTTCATGCTCGGAGGGACATCGGGACGCACGACGCTGGCTGGCGAAGGGCTGCAGCATCAGGATGGCAACAGCCAGTTGTTTGCGATGGCCTACCCCAACTGCGTTGCTTACGATCCGGCTTTCGCCTACGAGATCGCTGTGATTATTGAAGACGGCATCCGCCGGATGTACGTCGATGGAGAGAGCCTCTTCTACTACTTGACCGTGATGAACGAGCAGTACTCGATGCCGATGATGCCGGAGGGTGCCGGAGAGGGAATTCTCAAGGGGCTCTATCGATTCCGTGCGACATCGAAGCCGGCAGCCGCTCGTCGGGCTCAGCTCTTTGGCAGCGGCGCAATCCTTCCCGAAGCGATCAAGGCGCAGGAAGTTCTGGAGAGCACGTACGATGTCGGCGCCGATGTCTGGAGCGTGACGAGTTACAGCGAACTGTATCGCGACGGTCACCGTTGCGAGCGATGGAACCTGCTGCACCCCGGAGAATCGCCGAAAGTGCCGTACGTCACTCAATGTTTCAAAGATATACCCGGTGTCCTCGTCGCGGCATCGGACTATGTGAAGGCCTTGCCAGATTCGATCGATCGGTGGCTGCCCCGGCCGCTCACGACGCTCGGCACCGACGGGTTCGGCCGAAGTGAAAACCGCGCCGCTCTGAGGAACTTTTTCGAAATCGACCATCGTTATATCGTCGTCGCTACGCTGGCGGCGTTGGCCCGTGACGGGCAGTTGGAATGGTCGGTCGTGAAGAAAGCGATTCAGACCCACGACATCGATCCAGAGAAGGTGAATCCTGCGATTTCGTGACCGCCTGCAACGACGCCCGGCGTCTTTTCTCACCGTGCAGGGGAGAATCTCGTGACCGACTTCACATTACCTGAGCTTGGCGAGAATATCGCGACCGGGGACGTGCTGCGTGTCCTGGTGAAGCCAGGCGACATGGTCACCAAGGATCAGCCCGTGCTGGAGCTCGAGACGGACAAGGCCACCATCGAAGTTCCGTCGTCGATCGCCGGCAAGGTGAAGGAAGTTCGCGTGAAAGCCGGGGACAAAGTCAAAGTCGGACAGGCAATCCTCAGCATTCAGGAAGAGGCGGCGGCCGCGGCCCCGAGCGCAGCTGCCGAGAAACCTGCACCCAAGTCGGAACCGGCGCCGCCCCCAACTGCAGAAGCGAGCCGCAAGGAGTCGGGTATTCGCGCGGACATCGAGGAACCGGAGACATCACCAGACCATGCTGCGGCCGGTACGAATGAAAATACCGGGCCCGCCGCACGACCGAGAAGCGGCGCGTCCGGTGCCGAGAAAGTCGTGGATTTCAGTCGCGCAGCGCGTGCGAGCACCGAGTTGCCGGCCGCGCCCGAGCTGCCGCCTGCGCCCGCGGCCCCGTCGGTCCGCCGCATGGCGCGCGAGCTTGGCGTCGACATCAACGAGGTGCCGGGTACCGGGCCGGCCGGTCGTATTTCGATCGACGATGTAAAGGCGCACGTCAGTCGTCTGGTGACCAGTCCCGCTTCAGGGAGCGCAGCGTCGGTCCAAGCGCTTCCCGATTTCAGCCAATGGGGTGAGATCGAACGACAACCAATGCGCGCCGTTCGCCGCAAAACCGCCGAACATCTCGCCGCCGCGTGGGCTTCAATTCCTCACGTCACGCAGCACGACGTTGCCGACGTCACCGCGCTCGAGGAGCTCCGCAAGCGCTACTCGAAGCCCGTCGAAGCGGCCGGTGGAAATCTCACGGTGACCGCGATCGCTGTGAAGATTGTTGCCGCGGCGCTGAAGGTCTTTCCGCAGTTCAACGCGTCAATCGACGTCGCGGCCGAAGAGATCGTGTACAAGAAATACGTCAACATCGGTATCGCCGTCGACACCGACCGCGGATTGCTGGTTCCCGTGATCCGCGATGTGGACACGAAAAACATCACGCAGGTGTCGGTCGAGCTGGCACAGCTGTCCGAGAAAGCGCGCAATCGGAAGCTGTCGCTGCAGGAGATGCAAGGCGGTTGCTTCAGCATCTCGAATCTCGGAGGTATCGGCGGGACGGCGTTCACGCCCATCGTCAATGCGCCCGAAGTCGCAATCCTCGGGATCTCACGCGCCCGGATGGAGCCGGTCTGGCGTGCCGGAGGCGAAAACGAATCAGGGGTTTCCGGCGATCAACAGAACGGACAGTTCGTGCCGCGGCTCATGCTCCCGCTTTCACTCTCATACGACCACAGAATCGTGGACGGTGCCGACGGGATTCGGTTCCTGCGTTGGGTCGTGGAAGCGTTCGAACAGCCGTTCCTGCTGACCCTGCAGGGCTGATCGGGCCGTATCTTCCATGGTCTCCACTCAATTGGCCGTCGTTGGCGGCGGCCCAGGCGGGTACGCGGCCGCTTTTCTCGCAGCCGATCTGGGTATGCAGGTCACGCTCATCGATCCCGAGGTCAATCCCGGCGGCGTGTGCGTTTATCGCGGCTGCATTCCGTCGAAAGCGCTGCTGCATGTGTCCAAACTGGTCACCGAATCGCGGCACGCGAAGGCTTGGGGCGTTGAGTTCGGCGAGCCGAAAATCGACCTCGACAAGCTCCGCCGCTTCAAAGACGCCGTCATCGGTCGTTTGACTGCTGGGACCGGTCAGCTCGCCAAATACCGGAAGGTGCATCATCTGCAGGGTCTGGCAGAAATCCAGGACGCCCATAACTTGCGCGTCAAGTTGAAAGGCGGTGGTGAGGAGCAGGTCCGCTTCGACCAGGCCATTCTTGCGACCGGCTCACGGCCCGCGCGAGTCGGCAGCCTTACTCTTGAAAGCTCCCGGGTGTGGGATTCGACGGCGGCTCTTGATCTTCCGACCATCCCCAAGACCCTCCTGGTTGTGGGCGGCGGATACATCGGTCTGGAGTTGGGAAGTGTGTATGCCGCGCTCGGAAGTCAGGTGACGATCGTCGAGATGACCGGCGGCCTCCTCCCTGGAGCCGATCGGGATTTGGTCGAAGTCCTCGCAAAACGAATCGATCAAAACGCGAAGGCGGTTCTGCTGAAAACGAAGGTCGCGCGAATGCAAGAGGAGTCCAATGGGATTCGCGCGACTCTGGAGGGCCCGGACGTCAAAGACGCAGAACAGCTTTTCGACCGTGTGCTGGTGTCAGTCGGACGTAAGCCCAACTCGGAAATTCCTGGACTGGATCGCACAGCCGTCAGGGTGGACGAGCGCGGCTTTATTCTGGTGGACGATCAACGACGGACGCACGAGGAGTCAATCTTTGCCATTGGCGACGTGGTCGGTGAGCCGATGCTCGCGCACAAGGCTTCGCACGAAGGGCGAGTGGCGGTCGAGGTCATCGCAGGAAAACCCGTGGTTTTCAAGCCCTATGCGATTCCAGCCGTCGTATTCACCGATCCCGAACTAGCGTGGTGCGGCCTGACCGAGACACAAGCCGCCTCCCGCAACCTGAACGTCGCCATCGTCAAATTCCCGTGGGCGGCGTCGGGTCGCGCGATCACACTCGACCGGGTCGACGGCTTGACGAAGCTGATGCTGGATCCAGAAACCGAGCGTGTTCTTGGCGTGGGCGTTGTCGGGTCTGGTGCCGGGGAACTGATTGCCGAAGGCGTGTTAGCAATCGAGATGGCCGCCACGGCCACCGATGTCAAGCTCTCGATTCACCCGCACCCAACGTTAAGCGAGACGGTTATGGAATCAGCCGAGGTCTTCTTCGGACAGGCGACCCACGTGTATCGACCGAAGAAGATCAAGAACTGAAACTGGGCGTTTCAGTTGTCTGCTCGGGTAACCGCGCCCGAGGCTGTCCACCGCAGAAACGACGACTCCACCAGCGCCTCGATCACAGCCTGACACGCCGGGCCATCCAGTCCCCAAAGGCGTGTCGCCTGAGCGGGCGTCAACCGCAAGCCTGGCATTTCCACAAACTCGGCGCGCACGCGCCGCAGCACCGCTTCGAGGTCCAGCATGGTTTCCATTTCCACAACCTGGCTTGGGATTGTCCTTCGTTGTTCAGAGGAGCAAGAACAGAGCCAGACTCATGAAAGTCGATGGCAAGTGCAGATGCACGATTCGCTGAATGTTTTTTCTTCTTTCTTCCGGGGTGCGCACCGATTGGTTAGACAAGGGTGGGCGGCCGTTGTCCTGAGGTGGGACAGAGGCGTCATGTTCTGGTAGGTGGGATTAGGCTCCGGCGGCGGCTTTGTACGCGTCGGCTGTCTCGTGCGCGTGATAGGAGCTCCGGACCAGTGGTCCCGATTCGACGTGGACGAAGCCCAACTCGAGTGCGAGCTCCTTCAGCTCGCGGAATTCGTCCGGGTGATAGTACCGAACCATCGGTGCGTGCTCGGCGGAAGGCCTGAGATACTGACCGATCGTAAGAATCTCGCAGCCGACGTTCCGCAGATCTTTGAACGTCGCGACCAGCTCGTCATGCTCCTCTCCAAGCCCGACCATGAGGCCGGTCTTTGTCGGAATGCCCGGCGCGTACCGGCGGGAGCGATCGAGCAGATCGAGCGTGCGGGAGTATCGCCCGCCTGATCGCGCCATCCGGTACAAGCGCGGAACCGTCTCGGTATTGTGGTTCAGGACATCGGGCCGAGCGTCGAGCACAGTCCGCAGCGCGGACTCGCTTCCCTTGAAGTCTGGAATCAGTACCTCGATGCGGCAGTCATTCAGCCGCTGGCGCGCCTGCAAGACCGTTTCGGCGAACAGGGCCGCTCCACCGTCTGTGAGATCATCCCGATCGACCGACGTGATCACGACGTAGTTCAGACCGAGGGCGTGAATCGCCGTGGCGACACGTTCCGGCTCTGCAGGATCAACGGGCGCGGGGTGGCCGTGCGAAATA
This sequence comes from uncultured Acidobacteriota bacterium, assembly GCA_963773035.1. Lineage (GTDB taxonomy): Bacteria > Acidobacteriota > Vicinamibacteria > Vicinamibacterales > CAVVIG01 > CAVRXZ01. The sequence goes on from CAVYZX010000012.1 coordinate 140,805, forward strand.
GCGCAGTACGCGCAAGCTCTCGTACAGACGTCACCCAGAATCATGAACGTGGCGGTTCCATGGTGCCAGCACTCCCCGATGTTGGGGCAGTGAGCTTCCTCGCAGACCGTGTGAAGGTTGAGGTCCCGCATCAGTCTCCGGAGGCGAAGATAGTTCGGTGAGCCTGGCGCCCGAACCTTCAGCCACTCAGGCTTCGGTTCACGCGAATGCACAACCGTGAGAGGGACAACTCGAGCCACGCTGAAATCGTAGCATTGGTCGGCGTGAATCGACGATTGGAGCCGAGACGTGGGGCCAAGGTCGAGATGCCACCTCGACCTCGCACCGCCATAGCGTGCATGGCGGCGATCGTTGTCACGACCGTGTTTGTGCCAGAAGCCAGGCGATGGTCAGCACAATCATGACCCCGACCGTCGTCCACGCGATGCCGTTGTAGCGCCGCGAATTGATGTATTCGCCCATCAATTCGCGGTCGTTGATCAACAGCAGCACGAAGATCAACACGAACGGCAGGAGCACGCCGTTGGCGACCTGTGACAGCACCATGACCCGAAACAAGGGAAACCCGGGAATGAGCAGCACACCGGCCCCAAGTACGATCAGAAGCGTGTAGAGCCAATAGAATGCCGGGGCTTCGTGGAACCGCTTATCCAGGCCCGACTCGAGGCCTAGCCCCTCGCACACGGCGTAGGCAGTCGAGATTGGCAGCACGCACGCCGCAAAGAGCGATGCGTTGAAAAGCCCGGCGGCAAACAGCAGGTACGCATATTCGCCCGCGAGCGGCTTGAAGGCGAGCGCTGCATCCGCGCCCGTCTCGATGTCGTACCTGCCGGAAGTGTGCAGCGTTGCGGCACAGGCGACGACGATGAACCATGCGACGATGGCTGCGAACAGGCAGCCGATTATGACGTCGAGCCGAGATGCCCGATACTGCCGCGCCGTGACACCCTTTTCGACGATGGAGGCCTGCAAGTAGAACTGCATCCAAGGCGCGATCGTCGTGCCCACGAGTCCGATCACCATCGAGAGGTACGAATAGTTTCGGAACTCAACGCTCTCGGGCCGAGTTACGGTCGAAAGGGCGGCCGCCTTCCAGTCGGGACGTGCGAGCACACAAGTCACGACGTACGCGATGTAAAAAGCCGAGGCCGACAGGAAGACCTTTTCGATGCTGTTGTAGGTCCCGTGGACAACGATGCTCCAGACAACCAGCGCAGCGAGCGGGATCACGATGTACTTGGACACGCCGAAGAGCTCGAAGCTGCTGGCGACGCCGGCGAACTCGCTGACGATGTTGAAGAAGTTCGTTGCAAACAAAGCGGCCATCAGAAAGAACGTGGCCCGCAACCCGAACTCCTCCCGGATCAGGTCGCTCAACCCCTTGCCGGTGACCGCGCCCATCCTGGACGACATCTCCTGCACAATCACCAGCGCCACGGTGATGGGAATCATTGTCCACAACAGCGAATAACCGAATTGCGCGCCGGCGACGGAATAGGTTGCGATTCCGCCGGCGTCGTTGTCGACATTCGCGGTGATGAACCCTGGACCGATGACGGACAGCGCCAACGCGAGCCGTAGCCGCCAGCCCCTTCGGCTGACGGCTGCTCTCAACGTACCCAGGCGAGCCTTCCACTCTGTGAGCGAGATCATCGCGCGCCGATCACTTGTGCCGCAGCATCGAAATCACATCGTCTGCGGTGATGATGCCGGCGAGGCGGCCGTCTGCATCGACGACCGGTAGTGTGAGCAGGTTGTACTTGTCGAAAAGCGCCGCCACTTCATCGTCGGGCGTGTCTGGCGCGCAGGCCACGTACTGATCGCTCAACTCCGACAGTCGAGTGTGCGCTGGAGAGATCGCAATCTTCAGTAGAGGAACTGCTCCAGTCAGCTTTTGAGCGTCTCCCGTCAAGTACACCGTCGCCAGGGCTTCGCGGCTGCCCTCGAACGTCTTCAGAGCGTCGATCGCATCGTCGACCATCGCTGTATGGGGAACCGCGAGAAACTCCGTGGTCATACGACCCGCTGCGGTTCGTCCGCCGAACTCGAGGAGCTGAGTGACTTCCTCTCGGTCCTCCGGCTCCATTTCCTGGAGGATCTTTCCGGACCGATCCTCGGGCATGCCGCCGAGCAGATCGGCGGCGGCGTCCGGATCCATCTCCTCCACGATCTGAGCCGCACGACCGGAGTCGAGCGACTCGACGATGGACAGTTGGACCTTCGGGTCGATCTCCTCGAGTGCCTCGGCGGCAACCTCTTCATTGATCGTTTCGAAGACCGATTCACGCTCGGCAGGCGGCAGGTCCTCGACGATGTCGGCAATGTCGGCCGGGTGGAGTTTCGCGAGGCCCTCATAGACGATCTTGAGTTTGACGCGCCGCGCCGGATCGGTCTCGAGAAGATCGACGAAATGCCACGGGATGACGCGCGGCGGAATGCGCTCCAGTAGGGCGCGCAGGGTAAATGTTGGAACGACGCCCTTGGCGAGGCGGCGGACGGCGCCGCGCGCCCCGACGTCCACCGAAAGCACGCTCAGCAGCAGATGACTGTTGACCGGTGTCGAGTCGAGCTCGACGTCGTTGACGCGGACGACCTTCCTCCCGAGCACGTCGATAATCTGTTGATCGAGAAGGTCCCGCTTGAGAAGCAACACACCATCCGAGGCTGTGTACGGCTCCCAGCTCGCAGCGTCGGTATCAGAGCGAACGCTCTTGCTGCACGATTTCACATCCGCCGCGGGAAGGACGCGTTCGCCGTCGCCGGTGCCAACGATCAGGTAAGCAACGCGTGTGGGGTGCTCTTGAGGCGCGATGGCAACTTCACGCACACGCCCACGAACCGTGCCGCTGGCATCGCGCACGCTGGCGCCGAGCAGTTCCGACAGGGCGACGATGGACATGGACCTAGGTCCCCGTGCGAGGCCATTTCGCTTCGATCAAGCATAGCAGCAATCAGTGAACGTGAACATGGCCTCCGCCGGATCCGTTCGTGGGGCGCCAGCGCACAAACACGTGGAACGACCGCGAGCCTTCGTAAAGATCGGTCAGTTCGGGGGACGTTCTGTAGGCGGATATGTCCGCTCCCACGCCGATTGGACCTCGCATGGCTCGAGCGATCGGACCCATGGGCAAGTCCTTGATATACCCGAGCGTCAGAGCATCGATGTGCGAATAGAAGTGCGGATGTCCGAAGCCCCTCGGATGGAAACCCAGTCCAAGTATCTGCTTCGTCATGAATTCGGCGCGACCGTACAGCGATGTGGTTGGAGTGGTCCGAAAGTCCCATTCGAGCAGATAGCCGTTGTCTCTGTCGTTGAACCCGTTCGCGTAACGATTCTGGCCCCATGCGAGCGTCGCATGCAGTGCCCGCGATCGAATTGCCCCGTCGTACGCGACTGAAGCCGTGAAGCGAGTCGTGTCGTAAGGTTCGAACCATTCCGGCTCGTGCAGCCAACCGCCCGAAAACTGCGCCTGCCAGGGTCCCTGCCGCCAGCCGATCCGGGCCGCCCACGAATTGAGCCGTGGCTCTTCGATGTTCAGCCTGTTTTCATCCGGCTCTTCCCCACGAAATGCCGACGCTTCGAGCGTCAGTCGGCCAGTATCCACGCCAAAACGGACCACGCCCGGCGTAATGTGCGTGGAGTCGAGACTGTGGTGTGTAAGCGGGACCTGGGGGTTGTTTTGCGCCGATTCTCGGTGCATGAAGGGGGTCGGTCCAAGAGTCGGCGAGCCGACGAGATCCGCCCCGAAGACGTACGCGAGAGCTGGAAGCTGAAGCCGATACGTCGCGCCAAGCTCCATGAGCAGATCATGCGGATGCTGGTAGTTGACGAGTGGCACCTGCTGATAGCTCTCGCCGGTCTGATAGAGCTGCGGTGATCCTTGCGCGTGAAGCGTGAAGGGCTCGAGCGAAAGCATGGCCTGAAAGGTCAGCCGGCCTTGCTCCGTGGAGCGCAGGCTGGTCAGCATGAACCAGTTCTGCGATTCCCATGCTGAAAAGTCTGCGTATTTTCGACTCTGGTAGTTGTAGCCGAAGATGATGTTCGCAGACGACGTCCACGACCAGTCACCTGCCGACGGCGGATTGGACTCGTGATGATGCTGAGCTGGCTGGCCATCTTCCTGCTCTGCCCGTGACTGAGCAGGGATCCCAAGAACCATCGTCAGAACGTATACGTGGAAAAGGACCGAACGCACGAAACTCCTGGACACACTATGCAAGATACGTCACGACCGCCGCATTCCACCTTAACTGATTTTCCGACGTATCAGGCCTGTCTCAAAAGGACTGCCGGACGGTTCCCGTAAACACTTTCGATTCAGTGTTGCCCGGGACGTGACTGGATCCTCCGGCTGAAAGATCGATTAGACTCTGCAGTGCCATCCGGGGCTCCGCTCGAGCCATTCATCAGGAGGAGATATGGGACGAAGGTTGGGACTGATGACGGTTTGTACGCTGGTCGTGCTAGGCCTCACCGTCAGGGCAAACGAAAAGCCGTCTGAATCGTACCAAAAAGCGATGAAGGACCTCGGCGCGGCGAATCAGAGCCTCCGGAACAACGTCACCGCCAAGGATTACGATGCCATTGCCAAAGACGCGGCGACGTTCAAGGCATCGTTCGCCGTAGCGCAGTCATTTTGGACTGGGAAACAGGTCGATGATTCGATGAAACTGGCCCAGGATGGCGCCAAAGCGGCTGCTGACCTCGAAACGGCTGCAAAGGCCAAGAGTGAGGAAGGTGTTGCCGCCGCTCAGCGAGCGGTCGGAGCGACTTGCGCCGCTTGCCACATGGCGCACAGGGAACGGTTGCAGGATGGAACATTCGAGATCAAGTGAACCCCCTCTTCTCCGTGCGCGCCAAGAGGAAAGGTCACTGATCGATGCGATATTTTGCCAGGTAGTACGAGAGCGCCCGTTGACTGATCCCCATCAGCTCGGCGGCATCTTTCTTCACGCCACCCGCGCTTTCGAGCGCGCGCCGAATCGTTTCCTTTTCGACCCATTCGATATTGGGCCGCAGCTTCGTCGACGGAAGTCCTGACGACGGCTGCGGCGCCGCCCCAAGCACCGATATCGCACGACTGGTAATCGTCGGGCCCTGAGACAGGACGACGGCTCGCTCAATGGTGTTCTCGAGCTCGCGCACGTTGCCGGGCCACTCGTATTGCTGCAGTCCCGCCAAAGCATCGTCGTCGATGCGTTCGATCCGGCGGCCGGTTCGCTGTGCGTGTTTCTTGATGAAATGCTCGACCAGGCCAGGAATGTCCTCGCGGCGCTCGCGGAGTGGCGGAATCTCGATGGGAATCACGTTCAGCCGGTAGAAGAGATCGTCTTGAAACTTGCCCTGGGCGACGAGCTGGCGCAGGTCGCGGTTGGTCGCCGCGATCACGCGGACGTCGACTCGCTGACTGCGCTCGGCGCCCAGCGGCTCGAACTCGCGCTCCTGCAGCACCCGCAGCAGCTTGGATTGGAGCGCCGGGCTCATCGTGGCGATCTCGTCGAGAAAGATGGTTCCGCCGTCGGCGAGCGCAAACTTGCCTTTCTTGTTCGTCGTGGCGCCGGTGAAGGCGCCGCGGATGTGGCCGAACAGCTCCGACTCGAGAAGAGCTTCCGGGATTGCCGCGCAGTTCACCTTGATGAGCGGCATACTGCGCTGGGCGCTGCGGTCGTGAATCGCCCGGGCCACGAGCTCCTTGCCGGTGCCGGTTTCGCCCAGGATCAGGACCGTGCTCTTCGTTTCGGCCACGAGCTCTGCACGCTTGATCACCTCCTGAACCGCTCGACTCCGGCCGACGATGCCGTAGTGATCGAACTGTTCGTCGCGCTCGCTCAGGAGGTAGCGATACTCCGTGCGGAGACGTTGGTGGTCCAACGCCCGGCGGACCACCACCAACAACTCGTCGACCTCGAACGGCTTCTGCAGATAGTCGAACGCGCCCAGCTTCATCGCTTCGATGGCGCTTTCGACCGTCGCATGTGCTGTCATCATGAGAATCTGCGGGCGCTCGGCCTCAGGAGTCGAGCCGACGTACTCGCGGATGAGATCGAGTCCGCTCGTTTCCGGCATTACGTTGTCGACGATGAGGACGTCGAAGCTTCTTTCGGTTAACAAGCGTTGCGCCTGGCGCGGACTGGTGGTGTTGACGACGTCCTGTCCGTCGTCACGTAGCGCCCGGCTGAGGGTCTTGAGGATTTTTTCTTCGTCGTCAACGAGAAGGATCGAGCCGCGAGGGGTGATCATCAGCCTTGTCGAGGTGTTTCGGCGCCGCCAGCGGCCTTGAGTCCGCCTGGCGCCGCACCAAAGGGCAAGTCGATCCGGACCTCGGTGCCCCGGCCAGGCTCGCTCGAGACCGAAATCGTGCCGTGAAGGCCCTCCACGATGTTCTTCGCAATGGCTAGGCCAAGCCCGGTGCCGCCGCGCTTGGTGGTGAAATACGGATCGAACACGCGAGACAGATCGGCTGAGTCGATCCCGATGCCACGGTCCGTAATGACAATAGACGCGCGATCGTCGTGCGTCGCAGTTTGCAGCGTGATCGGTGCTTCTGCGGCTGGGGAACCATTCGATCCGCGCTCGGCTACGGCGTGGCGAGCGTTGACGAGCAGATTGACGAGGGCGATACGCAGGCGTTCCCCATCGGTGTTCACGGGCCGCAGCGATGCCTCCACAACGAGTCGAACGGGCGCTCCTGGGCCCGATGCCTGCGCGGCTGAGGCGGACTCGCGACACAGCGCGTTGATGTCGGTCGCCGCCAGCTCGAAGCGAATCGGACGGGCGAAATCGAGCACTTCGTTCACGATGCGGTTGAGGCGCGTCACCTCGTCGGCAATGTCGCCTACGGCCTCGCGCGTGGTCGCCGGATCCACATCAGGTTGACGAAGGGCATGGAGCGACGCCTTGATGATCGTCAACGGGTTTCTGATCTCGTGGGCAATCACGGTCGACAGGCCACCGAGTGACGACAACCGTTCCTTTTGCGACATTTCGCGCTGAAAACGCGCAATGGAATCGGTCAAGGTGTTGAAGGTCGTCGCCAGCAACCGTGCATCCTCGTCGTCCCATCGTTCGCCGTGGCGCAACGCGATCTTGCGCGTCAGATCGCCTGTGGCAGCCACCTCACGCATCGCGTCGGTGATCGTCGCCAGCGGCCGCGTGATCGTCCTGGCGACGGCAAAGCTGAGGAGCGTGGCAAGGCCGACCGCAAGGATTGCGGTGAGCGCGAGACCAGCGTGAATCGCCTGAAGTCCTGCGAGCTGCTCGGTACGCGATCGGAGAATCAGCGCAACCGGTCCCGTTGCCAATCCTTCGGTGTCGGCCGACGCCGCCAGGCGCCGCGGGAGCACGGCGTACTCCTCGTCGCCGATGCGGACGTCGTGGACTTCCTCCGTTTCGTGCATCAGCGAGCCGAGTGCCGCGAGGTGCTCTCGCGGCAGGGTGGTGGCCAATATCTGGCCGTCCATGCCGAACGCCACGTCGCTGCCAGTAATCGCCTTCAACCGGGCAGAGAATTCGTCGTCCAGGAGGAAGCCTGCGCTGAGTGTGCCGAGCATTTCGGGGTGCGACAGGTAGATAGCTATGGGCACGGTCACGAGTTGGAGCATGCCACTGGCCTGTGGCAGCAGGCTCACGCTTTCCCGGCCGCTGAGCGCCTCGCGTATGGCCGGCTGATGAGCCACGATATCGGCCGCGCGCGGGGATGTCCCGATGATGGCGAGGACGCCGCCGGACTTGCCGGTAACCAGGAGCAGATTCGGACTGAGTGTCAGTTGCTTCTGAATGTCCCCCACCGCGACCTGCACGGTCTGCGGATCGTTCGTGGACGTGGCCGCCTTGAGCTTCGACGTGTCGGCGATCAATCGCGCCATCGTCGTGAACGTCTGAGTGCGAGTGGTCCGGAGTTGGTCGACCAGCGTGCCGGTCGCGAAAATCTCGCGCTGCAAGGCTCGCTCGGCCTCCTGCGTGACGCGGACGTTCACCAGGTAGATCGCCACGGCGATCGAAAGAACTGTGAGCAGCGCGCTCGTAATGAAGATGCGGCTTCGAAGTGATGAAAAGAGTGTCATCGCACGGTAATGTCCAACTCCGCGACGCCGCCGCCCGGCACGGCTGCCGACACGGGCTCCGACGCATTGCCTTCGTTCCAAGCAATCACGTTGTATGTTCCCGGCGGCACGTTGTCGATCCGGTACCGGCCCTCGGCGTCGGTTGTCGCGAAGAAAGGATGACTGAAGACGAGGATGAACGCGCTCATGTGCGAATGAATCTCGCAGAAGACCCGGACGATGCCGGGCCGATCGAAACGTACCGACTTCGAACGCCCTGCGGCGTAGCGGCCCAAGTCGAATGACGTCGTCTTCGAGAGTGAAAACACATTGTGATAGATCCGGTCGCTATTGGGAAAGTCCACCGTGGTGCCGGTTGTAATCGCGATCACGTGTGGAACGAAGGTTTCGTCCCGTTGATTCATGGTGGCGCGCGCCGACTCGGCTTGTTCGAACGCCCCGCGAGGAGCGGTTTCCAGGTAAACCACCGAGCGCAGGCGATCCGGGGCCTCCCCACGATTCACCGTGCCAAAGCCGGCCACGTTTGGCCGCGGCTCCTGGGCTTGTGGAGGGCGCCGCAGCTCGACGCGGCCTCTGATGGTCCCGGCGGCAGGACCTCGAAGCTGCGCCGAAGGCGTTGCGAACAACGCGAGCGCGAAGACCGCGAACAGCACCAAGGTCGGTCGAAGGAATCTCACGATCCGCGCCTCAGAACCAGAACACGAGTTGCGCTGCAGGGAGTTGCAGGCTGTGCACCCTACCCCCAGGACGAGTGTTGAACTGATAAGAAACCTTCAGCACCAGATTGCGCTGAATCGAGTAGCCGCCGCCGACCTCGACGCGTGTCACCGGAGCATCCCAGCTGTTACGCCCGAGCGTGCCCGTGATTTGACTGAAGCCCAGATAATCCCAGCGTGCCGCAGCGTACAGCCCGGGCTTGATCTTGTACCGTCCTTCGAGAGATGTCCCGATCGACTCCAACGGCAATCGAATGACCGGTGCCGCCACAATCGGCAACATCCAGTGGCTGACGACGGTCTCGAACCGCAGCAGATAGTAGTCGCGCGAGTATTCGACGTCGGCGCCCCAGGCGGTCTGCGTGAAGTCGTCATTCGCACCGTCGCCCAGCGCGGCGCGGGCGGCCGCCTGACTGACGAACGGCCCGCGTGCCAGGGAGCCGCCCACGACAAGCCCGGTCACTGGATGAACGGCGACGCGCCCGGCGACTTGAGGGCCATTGTTGTCGTCCCGAACCAAAGGATTCGACAGCGTGCCTGTTGTGACGGCGGCCGTCCCCTCGATCAGGTCGTTTGCGGCGTGTACCTGGACTCCCGTATCCCACCTGAACCCGCTCGCGAGCGGAACGCCGTGCTCGGGCTTGAGGTTTCCGACGGAGAAGTTCGACAACCAACCGCGGCCGCGCATACGCAACAACTCGTCGGCGTTTGCCGGCAACGAATCGGGGCGGAGCGAGGTGAGGTACTGATACGTGACCGGGTAACCGATGAGCGGGTTGTCTGCCGCGTACGCCCGCCTGGAGAACGCCCCGAAAGCGGGCGGCACCCGGCCAATCAGAATGTCGAAGTTTCGACGACTCCAGGGTCGGACTCGCAGATACAGACCGTAGGCCTCCGGATGTGCGCCGTTCTCGCTTCGCACCTCGCCCAGAACCGCAAGGTGCTCGGTGGCTTTCACCGAAGCCACAACGCCCAGGCGCAGCATGCGCAGCGTCGAGTGCTCGTAGTCGCTGTAGTTGAAAAATCCCGTATCTTGCGGCGCCATGGAAAAGGACACGTCGCCGCCGAGGGTGACAGTTCCATCCGCGAAGACAATCGGCTCGGACGGGAGCGTTTGGGCTGCGGCGGGCAGGCTTGCCCACAGGACGAGCGCGCACGCCGCAACCAGCGTGGAGCCGCGCTGTGCGCGGCCTAGCCCCCTATTCATGAGCAACAGGCCGATCATAGCCCTTATCGCGCGCTGGACGGCTGGCATGCAGTCTCACGAATGTCACAAATCCAACGGATTATCAGGGTAGCCGGTACAAGGCGCGTCAAAGTGGCGTCGGGCGATGGGAAGATGAGCGTCAGCGATTCGAACGCGCCCGGGATCTGGCTCCACTGACGGGCTACGGTCGGACGCAAGCCACCGTAGAGACGGGCCAGCGCCGAACGGTCGTAGAGGCCAGCACGGCCGAACGCGTCGAGTGGATTGGCGGTCTCGATGGTCCATCCTGTCCCCACGAGGTCCGAGAGAGGGCGGGCATCGACGCAAACCTCGTAACGACCCAGAACAGGGTGAGGCGGTGTGAAAAGTGCGCGCCAGACCGCATCACAGCTGGATTGAGGCTGACCGCCGTCCTGAGCGCCGCCGCCAACCGACAAGACAACGAGCGCCGTGCTGGTCGCCCAAAGCACTCCGACTGTCTTTTTCAGTATCATTAGAGGACCGGCCTGTGGCGTATATCATCTGCGAACCGTGCATCGGTACGAAAGATACGGCGTGTGTAGACGTTTGCCCCGTCGACTGCATACACCCACGAAAGGACGAGGCTGACTTCGAAACGGCCGACATGCTGTACATCCACCCGGACGAATGCATCGACTGCGGCGCATGCGTGCCGGCCTGTCCAGTTGAAGCGATTTTCACGCTCGATGAAACACCGGTAAAGTGGCAGGACTTCATAGGACGAAACGCGGCGTACTTTAACGTGGGCTAGAGACTGGGCCTGGGGAGTGAGGCCGGCTACCCCAAGTCCCTGAGGGATCTCATGGGTCTAATCGACCATCGATTCGAGGACAACTTCATCACCACCAGCATCGATCGTGTGCTGAATTGGGCGCGCGAGTCGTCTATCTGGCCGATGGGGTTCGGGCTTGCGTGCTGCGCAATTGAAATGATGGCCGCGTCGGCCTCCCGCTACGATATTGCCCGATTCGGTGCCGAGGTCTTCCGCGCATCGCCGCGTCAGTCGGACCTGATGATCGTGGCGGGGACAGTCACCAAGAAGATGGCCCCGGTGCTTCGGCGCTTGTACGACCAGATGCCCGAACCCAAGTGGGTGATCTCTATGGGGAGCTGCTCCAACGCCGGCGGGCCGTTCCCGACCTACAGCGTGCTCCAAGGTGTCGATAAGGTCGTGCCGGTCGATGTCTACGTATCGGGCTGCCCGCCGAGGCCGGAGGCCCTGCTGTACGGTTTGATGCGGCTGCAGGACAAGATCCGCAAGGAAGGCACGGTGCTTCGGAAAGAGCGAATCGTTCCGCTGGGTCAGACCGAGCCGATTCTGATTGGAGAGCGAGCGTAACCAGCGAGTACCGCCATGCGAATCTTTCTCGAGTTTCTGAAAACGATCTTTCTGGTCGACCTGCTGAAGGGTCTGTGGGTGACCCTGAAGTACACGCCGCAGCCCGCGTTCACGTTCCAATATCCTGCGGAACGACGACCGACGGCCCCACGTTTCCGTGGCGTTCTCAGGCTCCAGACCGAGCCAGGGACCGGGGCGCAGACCTGTATCGTGTGCGACCAGTGCGCGAAGGCGTGCCCCGACGACCTGATCGCGCTCGGGGGCCATCGCGAGCCGGGGCAGAAGATCAAGATTCTGGATTATTTCGATTTCAATCTGTCCCGGTGCAGTTTCTGCGGGTTGTGTGCAGAAGTCTGCCCCACGAAGCCTATCAAGGCGTTGATCATGAGCGAGGATTACGAACTTGGCAGTTACAGCCGGGAAACCCAGATTCTCCGGGTAGATGAGATGTACGACGGCGTGCCAATTGAGCAGTACACTCATTGATTTACGGCCGTCTCCCGCCGGTTTCGGTTTTCGAAACTTGTTCACACCGGGCTCTGAATTCGATATCCTCCCTTAGCAACGCGCCCTAGCAACGCGGCCCCTCAAAAACTGGCAAGAACGCAGGTGCGAGTTCGATTCTCTCAACTGCCGTATCGTTACCGCGCGACGCGCCAGCGGCGGTCGATGGCGGCTCAGTTCTTGAATCGCGCCACAGCCGCCATGGCTCGGGTAGTGTCTGGGAGGACTTCATGCGTAGCGGGTTTCGCGTCCTCGCGTGTTCGGCTGTTGTCGCTGCCGCGACCATCATCGTGCACGCCGCTCAGCTTCCTTCTGAACTGGGTGAGGTTCAGCTGAGATTGGGGCGGTTGCTGTTCGAGCAGGGACAGTATCCTGAAGCGCTCGAGGCTTATCGCAGCGCGTTGACAGCGGAGGACTCTGGAACCGCCCGCCGGGCCCGTGCCGGTGTGATTCAGGCCGCTCTACGCGTGGCGGAATTCGCGCTGGCGCGGCGCCAGGCGGAGGAACTCGTCAAGATTGCGCCGCGTGATGCTGAGACGCTCGCTCTGTACGGCGACTCGCTTTGGGCCGCCGGCCAGTTCGATAGAGCCGAAGAGAAGTATCGTGACGCGCTGTCGATGCAGGCCGACCTTGCGCGCGGCCGCCATGGCATCGCCCGCTCGCTGCTGGCTCGGACGAAACTGGATGAAGCAATGAACGAAGCGCAGGCTGCCTTGCGCTTGGCTCCGCGCGATCTCGAGATTCACCACACCGTCGGCGCCATCTACGAGCGCATGCACAAGTACGAAGAAGCAGCGGCTGCCTACGGCAACTACGTAAATCTGCTGCCCAACAAAGATCGGAGCGAAAAGGCTGAATGGGCGCGGGCGGAAATCCGCTTCTTGCGATCGTTCGGGCAACGGCTGCCGTTCGACATGGATCCGGGTGCCGACCAGGAGACCTACACGATCGATTTCAGGCTGGTAAAGGAAAAGGTCGTGGTGCGCGCGAAGGTCAATGGCTCGGCGGCGCAGGACTTCGTCGTGGATACCGGCGCCGAGAGTACCGTCTTGACCCGACCGACGATCGAACGCCTCGGCGTGGCTCCGATCACCTACACGTTGAGCGCCGGCGTCGGCGACATCGGGTTGCGTGGCCTGCAGCTCGCACGCATCGACTCGCTTGAAATCGGGACGCTCAAGGCTCGCAACATTCCGGTGCTCGTCAAGAGTCCGCCTCTGCGCGACATCCCGCAGCGGGAGACGGAGAGCCTATCACCGCTCGCGCTCGGCTTCTCGATGACGATCGACTACAAGACGCACAAGCTGACCTTCGGCAGACATCTTCCAGACGAGCCGGTTGATTTCGAGCTGCCGCTCCGGCTCTATCGCCTGGCGACGGTGAGTGGCATCGTCAGTGGCGGCCACCCGGCAAACTTCGTGGTCGATACTGGCGGCGAGGTGATCTCGATCAGCCATGCGACGGCCGACGCGATCCCGAAATCAGACCTCCGGCGGATTCCGCTCAAGGTGTGGGGGACGTCGGGCTGGGAAAAGGATGCGTTCCTGCTGCCCGGGATCGACCTGTCGTTCGATAAGATCCAGTACAAGAATTTTTCGGTCGTCGTCCTCAACCTCGATGCACCAAGCGTGCTGCTCGGATTTCAGCTCGGCGGCATCGTCGGCACGCAGTTCCTGAAGAATTATCGGGTGGGTATCGACCTCGAGCGCAGCGTGCTTCGTCTCAAGAAGACCTAGCTCTTCACGCTCGCTTCCCGCCGCGCGAGACGCGCCGCACGCCTGACATGTGCTTCTTCGCACACGCGTCGCTCCTCGTCGGTCTCGGCCAGGAGCTGCGGCACCGGCACGCGCGTGCCATCTCTTGCGATCGCCACGAACGTCAAATACGCCTGGCTGGTGAGCCTGCGGCGGCCGGTCAGCGTTTCCTCTGAATACACCTCGACGTGAGCTTCGAGCGACGTCCTGAACGCGCACGTCACTTTCGATTTGAGGATGATCAGATCGCCGACCTTGATCGGATGCAGAAATTGGAGGTCGTCGACGGCGGCGGTCACCAGCAGGCTGCGTGTATGGCGGCTGCACGCGATCGCGCCGGCGATGTCGATGAGGTGCATGACCGTGCCGCCGAGGATGACGCCCAAAGGATTCGCGTCATTGGGCAGGACGACCTGCACCATCTCGGTCGCGGAGTCGGCAGCGCGCTTGGGCGGAAGGGACATGCTGTGGATCGAAGACTTGAACCACAAAGCCCACGAAGATCACAAAGAGTGAAATCTTTGTGTCCTTTGTGGTTGCAAGACTCGATTGTCCGACATCTTGTCCGTTAGAAGTCGTAGCCGATCCACACCGTGAATCGGGGATTGCGGAACTCGGAGCTGCCACCGGCTGCCGCGAAGACGACATCCTCCCAATCCTTGTTGAACATCGTCCGCCACGACCAGTCGAAGTGAATCGGGAAGCCCAAGGCGAACGTCTCGAGCCCGATTCCGTACGACGCTTTGGCGTCCTGCAGCCGGAAACCAGTCACTCCAACAGCGGGGCCGTACACCGGGACCAAATTTTGGTTGGCGTCCAGCTGTCCACCAATGGTTGGTTTGCAGATCATGTCGTCGTTGGCGAAGAACCTGTACCCGGTGTTCGGTCCCGTGCAGAGGTTCGTGGCCGCAGCTGACGGTTGTTCGCTGAAGAAGCCGCCGCCAAAATTGAAAAAGAAGACCCCTCGAATGCCGCCGATCACGCCAATCGGGGTCAGCGCGGCCTCGATGAGTGGAAAGCGCAGTTCGGCGTCCGCGAACAGAACGTTTTGTCCTGCGAACGACAGGTAGTCGTAGCCATGCATTTCAGAGTTTCCGCCGAAGTAGATGAAATCCGGGAAGTCCCCAAACGACTTGAACGCGCGAATGCGCGTCGCAAGCAGTCCCGTCGTTCCGATACGAAGGTAGTGTCGCGCGTCGGCGTCGAGCGTCTGACGCGACAACGAACCGCCAATCTTGGGCGCGACGTCGTAGGCCAACCGCAGGGTATTGCCGGCTAGCGGACCGAATTCGCGGAAGACCGTCGTTTCCTGGATGAACGCCACGCCGAGTGGCAGCATCATCCCGTTGCGGAATACCTGCTGTCCGTACAGTTGTTGCTGATAGTTCTCGGAGTACGCCTGAAGGGCGGGATCGTTGTACGTCTCATCGAGATGTACGAGCCCACCCGAGAACTCCACTCGATGGTAACGGCTGAACGGGTAGATGCCGAACGCCGTTCCACCGCGAACGGTTCGGGTGGCTATCGCGTCGTCGCGACTGATGAACGGGGCGAGCGCGGGATCGTACAAGAGCCCGTCGAGTTGACCGTAGAAGAACTGTGTCTGCGAGTAGCCCTGCACGGCCCATTGCATCCGTCGTGCGAGGTTCACGTAGCCGACTGAAAAGGTACGATATTGGGAAATCGACGCGGCGAAGATGTTGAACTGCTGGTCGCCAAGGACGTCGCCGAAGGTCACTTGAGTTCCGCCGAGCACATCGCCGCTGCTCGTCACGCCGACGGCCACCGGAGGCCGT
This sequence comes from uncultured Acidobacteriota bacterium, assembly GCA_963773035.1. Taxonomy (GTDB): domain Bacteria; phylum Acidobacteriota; class Vicinamibacteria; order Vicinamibacterales; family CAVVIG01; genus CAVRXZ01. Next base: position 156,206 of record CAVYZX010000012.1, read on the forward strand.
CCTTCAAGGAACATCTTTTCGAACTTGCCCTTCTTTTGGACCTTGGATGCGACCAACGTGTGCTGCAGCGGCGGTTGAAAATCGACGATCGGACCGGGCGAGCCGAAGTCCGACGTTGATGCCGTGTGCAGCGGTTCCTGGCGCTCGAGTGTGTGGACGCCGTACTCGCCCTTGTAGTAGGTCACAAAGGCGATGCGCTTCGTTTTGCCCTCGTTGAGGACGACCGCCGACCAGTTACCCGCCATCGCGTCGGTGTATTGCCTCATCTCCCCGCTCATCAGATCCAACGTCCAGATGTTGAAGACGTTGCCGTTCTTTGCGACGTCAGGCTCCAACGGCAGGTTCGGATCGGTCGCGGTCGATGAAAACACAATTGTTTGATCGTCGATGAACTGCGCGGCAGTTTCATCCACGGTCCCGAAGGTGAGTTGGGTTTTCTTCTTGCTGTCCACGTCGACGCGAAACAGCTTCTGATTTCCGCTCACACGCGCGACGTAGAGGATGTAGGTACCGTCTGGCGAGTAGGTCGGTCCAAAGTCCCCGAACTCGTCACTGGTGAGGTTGGTGATCTGCTTGGTCCCCAGATCGACTGTGAAGATATCTGCAATGCCTTCACGCAGCGCGGAGAAGGCGATGGTACTGCCGTCGGGCGAAAAGCTCGGCGATTCGGGTTCGTCCACAGACTTCATCGGAATACGTTCTTCGATTTTCGCCGTGAGGACGTTCTGAATGATCAGCGTCCGCTCTTTTTCCGTCCGGACGAAAAATGCCAGCCGGTCGCCTTTCGGCGACCAGGCCATCCACGGCATTTCGAAGCGCTCGCCGTATTGCACGATGTGGTCGTAGCCGTGGTCCTTGTCGAACCCATTGGTCAGGTTGCGAACGACGGTGCCGTCCTTGGCCGAGATCAGCACGATGTCGAGCTCGCGATCCTTGCGGTTGACTGTCACGGCGGCGATGAGGTCGCCTGAGGGGGACGGGGCGATCGAGAGCGCCTCGGCGTACTTGGTCTTCTCTTTGTTCGGTGAGAGGTCGCGGCCGTAGTCGGCCGGTCGCTCCTTGTCGCGGAACGGCTTGAAACGCTCTTTCAGGTAGCGGTCGAAGGCCTGATCAAACTCGTCTTTCTTCATTCGCAGGCCTTCTTCGTACGCATCCTCGCCGCCTCCGATGGCGCTCTTCCTGAGCGCGAAGAGGAACTGGCGGATCCCTTCTTTTCCGGCTTTGGCCTCGATGAACTCGAACACCGCATGGCCCAGGTTGTAAGGAACCAGGCGGGCGTTGCTGGTGTTGCCGTAGTCCTCGGTCTCGCTCATCTTGGGCACGATGTCCGCGATGGCCGCGTCGCGGATCATCATCAGATCGACCGGATTCCACTGCCCGCGCTCGTATTCGGAGAGGCCTTCATTGACCCAGAGGGGCACGTTCCGGCGGATCAGCGAGGTCGGAATGATATCGAACTCGAACTGGTGCGTCAGCTCGTGGACGATGAGGCCGTACAGCTGATCGGAGGGCGCATCGATCGGCAGCACCATCCGCTGGCGCACGGGTTCGGCGAATGCGCCGACGCCTTCCTGCGCGGCGCCGGGCGCGACGTTCTGTTGTTCGAATTCGCTGTGCGTCTTGAAGAGGATGAGGGGGATCTTGGTGGAGAGCTCGTGCCGAAGATCAGCACTGATCTGTTGGTAGGCGCTCTCGGCGTAACTCGCCATCCGTTCCAGATGTTTCTCCAGCTCGGGATAGAAGTAGATGACGAAGTGTTCGGTTTCGTAGTGGTGCCAGTCGAACTTGTCGTAGTGAATGTTGTTCTTTCCGTAGTACGGGACCAGGCTGGTTTGCGCCGCCGCCCGGCCGGTGTGCCATACGACAAGCGTCGTGACAAGGAGCGTGAAAGCCAAAGGCCGTAGACTCGGCGAAGGCACGCGGAGGCGCATATGCATTCCCTCTGAAAGCAGGCGAGACTGGAACGACCGCGATCTTACCGTGACGTCGGGGCGCCTGCAAACGCTGATCCTCTCTTTACACGCATCTGTGTGACCTCCAAGCGCCTGTTCCAGCATGGCTTGCGCCGATGCTGGACCGTATGCCGACCGCTCGGCACTGACCGCTGCGGGCGACACGGTATACTGCGAGCGTCCGCCTTCTCGGCCCACGCCGCCGCGTCTCGCAGACGTGGTGCGCTGTTCGCCAAGTTGGAGGTGGGGAATAAACGAGGACGGGCCAGGGTTTATACCTCCTGGCGCCCGCGTCATGCGCATTCGCCGAGGCCGCCAACAGGCGGATGACTCTCAGGCCGCCAAGTTCGAGGCCGACGCGTTGGCGTGTCTCGACAGCCTATACCGGGCCGCCTTGCGGTTGACGCGCGTGCCGGCTGACGCGGAAGACTTGGTGCAGGAAACCTATCTGAAAGCTTTTCGCTCGACGAATCGGTTCGAGCCGGGAACCAACCTGAAGGCGTGGTTGTTTACCATTCTCCACAACACGGCGCGCAATCGGGCGCGGGATCGCGCGCGAGCGGCGGTCACCTTCGACTCCGAAACAGTCGAGCGGGCCGCTGATGCGACGCACGACGGCACTCGTAGCGGCTCCGTCGAAACGCCGGAGACTTTGCTGGTGCGAGACACGCTCGATCCGGACCTCCAAGCGGCCGTGGACTCGCTCCCTGATGCGTTCCGTCAGGCGGTCTGGTTACGAGACGTGGAAGAGTTTTCGTACGCCGAAATCGCAGAAATGTTGCAGGTTCCGGTCGGCACGGTGATGTCACGCATCTCGCGCGGCCGGCGGATGTTGTTCGAGCGGCTGAGCGCGCCTGGTCATGTGGCGCTGAGCGGAAAGTCGTAACAACCATGCCCAACTGCCAGCAGATTGAGTCTCTCGTCACGCCGTATATCGATGGCGACGTGAACCCGGCCGACCGCGGCATCGTCGAGCGCCACCTCAGTGAATGTCCCAAATGCTCGAGCCGCATTCGCTCCGAGCAAGCCGTTCACGATCTTCTGCGCCAACGCAGAGCGGTCTTGGAAGCTGCCTGTGCACCACCCAGGCTGCGGGCGCGCTGTTCATCGCTGGGCGATTCACGTGAACCGGTCGCGGGCTGGATAGCGAGCTGGCGGCCGCGCGTAGTTCCAGCCTTACTAGCGGCCAGCCTGGTCGTAATCGTCGGCGGTGCCTTCCTGTACGAGCTCACTGAACGTTCAGCGAGAGTGATGGCCATGGAGCTGACGGCCGATCACGTGAAGTGCTTCCGTCTCATCAACAACGTCCTTGGTACACGCCACGAGCCTGGAGCCGTCGAAAGCTCGATGGCGTCCCGGTTTGCCTGGCAGATACGCCTGCCAGAACACCCGGAGCAGGCTGGACTCGAACTGATCGGCGCCAGACCCTGCCTGTATGCAGAAGGACTTGCCGCCCACATCATGTACAGGCACAACGGCGAACCGGTGTCGGTGTTCATGCTGCCGAAGAAGACCCGTAGCGAGGAACAGATCGAGGTGTTGGGGCATCAGGCGGCGATCTGGTCGACCGACAACCGCACGTTCGTGTTGATCGCGCGCGAACCTCGCGCTGAAGTCGAGCGGATGACGGCGTTCGTTCATAGCGCGCTGCGCTGACGCCGTGTAAGGAATTTCCCCACCAGCTGTAAGCGGTGTTTGGGAGGAGCAGTCGAATGCGAACGCGGTGGATTCTGGCGGCATTGGGGGCTTTGGCGCTCGCCATCCTGACCATGACCGTCCCAATGCGCTGGGGCAAGCAGACAACGAAGGCGCCAGAGGGCGCCGCGTGTCCCGCCAATGCCAAGACAGCCAACCTCGACTTCACGATGAAGGACATGGACGGCAAGGACGTGAAGTTGAGTGACTATAAAGGCAAGGTCATCTTGCTCGATTTCTGGGCGACCTGGTGCGGGCCGTGTAAGTTCGAAATTCCGGGGTTCGTGGAGCTGCAGGAAAAATACGGGAAAGATGGCTTGCAGGTGATCGGAGTATCCGTCGACGACACAGTGGACAAACTGCGTCCCTTCGTCAAACAGTTCAAAATGAACTACCCGGTCTTGCAAGGATTGGGTCACGACGATGTGCAGGATGCGTACGGACCGATCATTGGCATACCGATTAATGTCCTGATCTCGCGAGATGGCAAGATCTGCGCTAAGCACATGGGCTTGCCGCCATCGAAGTCCTCGAAAGATCCGCTCGAGAAAGCCATCAAAGAGACGTTCGAAGCTGAGATCAAGGCGCTGCTGTAGTGGAGATTGCCGGTTGCGGAGATTTTCGCCTCTCGTTGATTTGAGGCGAGACTTCGTAACTGATATGATCGGCGGCGCGATGTTGAAAGGGTTCACGCACGCACGGCTGGCCTGCGGATGCCGCATCACGTTTCGTGAAGGCGTCGAAGGCAGCCCGGTGACGGTCGTTGTCGACGAGAAGTCGCCGGCTTGTACGCTCTCGTTGCACGTGCGGGATCTGCCGCTGTTCGATTATCGGGAAGCGCTGCGTCCTTCTACCCGCCTCGGCCCGCCAGAAGAAGAAGAGTTCGAAGAAGAGGGTTAGGCCCTCGTCAGACTAGAACCCAATCCTGATATCCGCAACGAGCGGCAAGTGGTCCGATGCAACGAGGGCCGGCCGCGTTCGTGGCATTTCGACCCGCAGGATTTCTACTCGACCCGCGTAATAGATGTGATCGAGGTGGAGAATCGGGAATACACCGGGGTAGGTCCGGCGCCGTCGCAGGTGGTTCTGCAAGTCCACGCTGTGGAGCTTTTCGCTCAATAGCGTGGTAGCCAGCCCACGCGTCCATTCATTGAAATCACCGAGCACCAGTTTCGGGCCATTGACGTGCCGATCGGTCACCGCGGTTGCGAGGCGCTGCGCCTGGTATCGGCGTTCGAGAATGGCCGTCCCCAGATGCACGTTGTAAACGTGCAGCGTCGTGCCGTAGATCGAGATATCGACTCGCTGCAGACGCCTGGCCTCGCACGTCTTCCACGTCAGATCCTGGTCGGTGTAATGGACGATGGGAAAACTGCTGAGCACGGCGTTGCCGAACTGGTGGCCGCGCAACTGCCTTGCCGCCGACATTACCCAGCCCATTCCAAGCGCCGCACCGAGTGCTTCGAGATGTCCGCCGCCATGCGGCCCCGGCCCCATCACTTCCTGTAGCGCGACGACGTCGGCCTCGACCGACCGAAGAACGTCAGCGATGCGTTCGGGCCGTGTGCGCCCGTCGAGACCGCGGCAGCGATGAACGTTGTAGGTAGCGATTCTGAGCGTGCGGACCGACGTCAAACTCACTGAGCTATCATAGTCGGGTCGTGAGATGCTCGATATTTCGGGTCGAAGCCGTACGGACACCGCGTGACGCGTCGAGAAGCCCCCGCGAATCGGCACTCGGCAATTCAGTGCGCTGTCTCACGGTGGCGTGCGTGATCGCGGGCGCCATCGCGTGCTCTACGCCTCCGATCGAACCGCTGAAGCTCGACGGCAATCTTCTGACCGTCGACAACCGCACCAAAGACGACTGGGAGCACGTCGAGATCTGGCTGAACACCTACTATCGGGTGACGGTGCCGGTCATTCAGGCTGGCGGCCGCTTTCAGGCACCACTCGACGTATTCGTCGCAGGACTCGGACAGCGGTTCGATTTTCGGCGCGCGCAGATTCGAGACCTTCGGCTGACGGCGAAGCTGCCAAACGGCCAGCCGATCGAGTTGACGAAGCAGTTCGAAGAGATGGGGCTGGGAGCCTTGAAAGGAATCGGAGGCAAGAAATGACAGCGCGGCTGAAGTCGGAGCTGGAAATCACCTGTCCCTGCTGCCAGTCGGTTCTCATTGTCGATACCAATCTCGGGCGAGTCGTGAGCCACAAGGAACCCGAGCGTGGAAACAAGCCCGAGTTGAGCGAAGCGCAGCGTATCCTCGCGGAAGAGGCCGCCCGGCGTGAGGCCGCTTTTCAGCAATCGTTCGAGTCGGAGCGGACGCGCGGCGATGCGTTGTCGCGGCGTTTCGAGGAGGCGTTGAAGCAGGCCAGGAATGAACCTGTGACCAAGCCGACGCGTGACTTCGATCTCGATTAGCCGACACGCGGTCTGGCCCATTAGTTCCCGAATTCTCGAGGCAGCTCGGTCCACTTCTCCCGGCCGGCGTAATAAAGCGGCTTCCTGCCAAACTCCGCTCGAAATGCACGATAACGTGCGCGAAGCTTGCGTACGCGCTGGTTCGACGAACCAATTCGGCGATGTGGGTACTCCAGGAGCATCCGTTCGACTTTCCACACGTTCGTGTCAGCCAGTCGAAAGTCGTATGAGCCGAGAATCCGAAGATCGACCACTGCGTAGCCCGTAATGCGCCCGGTGAAATCGATATACGGATCGAAGTAGCTCAGCGCCAGGGCGCGGGGCGTTGCGAACACCGGCCGGCGTCCGTGCAGGCCGGGATCTCGCGATCGGGCGACCGATCCCCACCGATTGCCGCGACGATACAGAAAGATCACATGGTCGAGCGCGTCGATCGACTCGAAGCTCAGGACGAGCGGCGGGTAGCCATGCTGTTCGAGCACAACCGCCGCAAACAAAGCCGCTTCGAGACAATGCGCGCAGCCATGCCGGACGACGCCGCGAAAGCTGCGGAGCGTGGCGCGTCCCCCCGGTTCGTTGTTGTAGGGCAAACGATTGAGGAAACGCTGAACCGCGAGCGGTGAGCGTAAACGCGAGATGAGCCGCCGCTCGCGGGCGGAGAACGCCGCTGGCAGCGGGCGGGTCCCTAGGCTCTCAACCCTTGGTCTTGGCTTGAACAAGGGGTCCGAGATCGGCGAGAACCTGATTGGGCGTCCATTCGTTGCCGATGTACAGCTTGACGAGCTTTCCATCGGCGTCGACGATGGCCGTGCGCAGATTGTGCGTGATGTCGCGCTGGTCCGCCATCGCTCGCGCGATCGACACGCCAAAGCGGGCCGCAAACTGATCGACGTCGTCGCGGTCGCCGGTCAGAAACGTCCAGCTTTTCAGGTCGGCCGCGAGCTTTTGCGCGTGCGCTTTCAATACCGGTGGCGTGTCCGTCAGCGGATCGAAGCTGACGGTCACCAGGTGGACCTGCTTCTTCAGCGTCGCGTCTTCCTGCATCCGCTTTTGAATCGTCGCAAAGTGTTGATCCATGAGCGGGCAGAACGTCGGTAAGGGGCAGCGCGTATAAATAAAGGTCAGAAGGACCGTTGAGCCCCTGAACGAGCGGAACGTCCGCTTCTTGCCGTCCTGATCCACGAATTTCGAATCCGGTACAACCTCTCCCGGCTTGAGAAGCTCGAAGCCGGACGAAGCAGCCGGTGCTGACGTTTCGGCCGGCGGCTGGGGCAGGGGGGCCTGTCCGACCTTCTGGAGGTCGACGAGATACGCATCGTTCGACACCACGATGAGCTTGGCTTTGACGAGATCTCCGGCGGCGATGCCTTCGAGCTGCTTCGAATCCCGCACCTTGTACGGCATTGTCATTGCCGCCATGAAGCCTTTGATTTCTTGGTGGTTGATGGTGGCCTGTTTGTGATCCGGAGCCACCGACATGATCTGTCCTTGCAAGGAGTATTCACGTTGGTCGGCCTTCTGTCCGCAGCCCACTGCCAGCGTACAAAGGACCACGACAAGAACTGAACGCATAGATATAGTTTACATAACGACAGATGTTTTGGATTGGCACGTCAGGCTACAACTACCCCGAGTGGAAGGGCAACTTCTATCCATCGGATCTCCCAGCGGCGAAGATGCTGCCGTACTACGCCGCGCGGTTCCCAACCGTCGAGATCAACTACACGTTCTATCGAATGCCGAACGAGAAGCTCGTGAGTGGTTGGGCGGCGCAAACTCCGTCGCCGTACAAGCTCACGTTGAAAGCTCCCCGGCGCATTACGCACGACAGCCGTCTCAGAAACTGCGGCGATCTTGTCAGAGGGTTCTGTTCAGTTGCCGGCACACTCGAAGACAAGCTGGGCGCGCTTCTCTTCCAATTGCCACCGAACGCCAAGAAAGATCTGCCGCTGTTCGACGCGTTCCTGGAGGAGCTGCCGCCGAAGGTGCGTGCAGCGTTCGAATTCCGCCATCCGTCATGGCTCGACGATGAGGTGTTCGAGCGGCTTTCCAGGCGCAATCTGGCTCTGTGCATCGCGGACAGCGAGAAACTCTCGACGCCGGTGCGCATTACGGCCGACTACGCGTACTTCCGGTTGAGAGACGAAGGGTACACGGCCAGACGACATCGTTCGATGGGCCGACACGATTGCCCGAGAGGCCGGCCAGTGCCACGACACGTTCGTGTATTTCAAGCACGAGGAAGAAGGCAAGGGACCTGAATTCGCGTCTATGCTGATCGAGCGTCTGCAAAAGAACGAAGCGCCTGCTGCTCGATGAATTCCACGATCTGTTTTTCTGCCCAGTACCCGTCGTCTTCACTCGAAGCCGGGCCCACGAAGCCGCAGTGTCCTCCGTTTCTACAGGTAAGAACGGCGATGTGTGGGTTGCCGACGACCTTGGGATCCTGAAACGGCGCCGACGGGACGAATGGGTCGTCCTCGGCGGTCATGACGAGCGCGGGAAGGCAGATGCGATCGACAACTCGCATTGCGCTGGCCCGATGATAGTAGTCTTCGGCGTTCTTGAACCCGAAATGCGGCGCGGTGAAAACCTCGTCGAATTCCCGCACCGTGCGTATCTGAGTGAGCTTCGTGAGGTCGAACCGGCCTGGCCAGTAACGATCCTTTCGTTGCATGCGGCGCTTCAAATCCTCGCACGAAATTCCATTGATACAGGAAGTTTGCCGGCCGCTCCAGCGCCCGCACGCACGGGCTGATCTCGATGATCGGGGAAACCGCACACACGGCTTTGACCGGTGATGGTGGACTATTTCCGTACTCGCCGGCCAGTTTCAGTGCGAGGTTGCCGCCCAACGAGTAGCCCGCCACTCCCAGTGACGAAAGGTCGTCGACGGCGATCAGTTCGTCGACCACGCGCCTGACGTCGGATGTCAATCCGGAGTGAAAGAGGCCTGCCGACAGATGCTCCGTCTCTCCGCAGTTGCGCTGGTTGAGACGGACCACATTCATGCCGCGCGCGAACCCTTTTGCGGCGACACCACGCATGTAGTGCGCATCGCTCGATCCGTTCAAGCCATGCAACAGCACCACGGTGACCCGCTCCCACGGCCGTGGTTGCCAGTGGCAGTGTGCGAGCACGCGCGCATGAGTGTCGACGTCGAAATACCGGATGGTCGGCGCCGGAAGGCGAGGGAAGTAGCGCGGATTTCCCCAGCCAAAGAGCGTCATGCGGTGCCCGCTCCGCAGGGACGGGCGAGCGACAAAAGGCTCAATCACCCGAGATCAACCTTCATCGGCGGTCGGGCCGTAGATGGGTGGGACCGGCACGTCGTTGAGGCGTAGATAGACACTCAGCTGCCCGCGATGGTGGACGAGATGGTACAGAACGAACGTGCGAAATGCGGCGACGCGCGGCATCGAGAACAAATCCTGTCCGGAGCGTTTGAGGGCCCAGAGCGCCTGATACTCCGGATCGGTCTTGTCCATCGCGATACGGGCCTGCCTGGTTGAATCGTCGAAGAATCTGAGAATCTCCGCACGGGTCGTCAGCGCCTCGATGTGCGTAGGCGCGCTCGTCAGGTCGAAGTGCAGCTGGTTGAGGATCGCGCTCGACCAATTGGGAATGTTGCCGAGATGGGTCGCCAGACCGCCGAGCGACATCGATTTTTCGTGCGGCTTCCAGTTCAGCTTCTCGTCGGGCAGCCGCTCCAGCAACCTTCTCGTCGTCGCCACCTCGTGGTCGTACTCCGCCAGCAAGCCGTCTCGGATCGCGCCCATGAGGGCCTAAGTCTACTCGGCGTTGGGAAAACGGAAAAGGCGGGTTCCTGGGGATTACATCACTCGATCGGGGCGGCCGATCGAGATCGCCTGCACGGCACTCGTGATGATGGATTGCGACTCGGCCAGCAGCTCCATGCGAAACCCGACGTGAATCGCGTGCAGCTTCAAGAAGCTTCCACCAAGAGAGGCGCCGGCCAGGCGGGCGCGCGCAAACGTCGGAAAGAACGCTCCACCACGAATGACGACCTCCGCGGTGCTCGGCGTCAGCACCACAATCTCGTAAGTACTGTTGAGCGTTCGGACACTGAGACGGTCCATCGGCAGAAGACCATCGAGCCGCAGCCCGTCACGCCAGTCGCGAGTTGCCCATCGGTCGAGCAACGCGCTGCTGGCGACCGGCGTACTGCTTGGCCCGATCACCGTCTCATGCGGCATAAGAACGATCCTACCAGTCCCTGCTCATTCCTGATACAGCCATGCTCCAGCAATGGACGCGATGACAATTTCAGGCAGACCCCACAACGTCGCAATTGTTACGAGCTTGGCCGAAAACATGCCCATCAGTGCCCGTGCGACTCCACCGTACAGATAGGCGAAAAACCAAACAAACACGCCTGCGCATATTGCTGTTCCAACGCCCGGGCCAAAGCGCGGCCTAATAGCCGCGTAAAGCCAGACTGTAACGATGCCCAGCAGAAAGGCGACGACAACAAACCCAGCAATCGCCGTGCCGCCGACAGGCGGCAGGTTTCGATTTCGTAACGCCTCCTCCATCGCCTGAGCCACGACAACGAGGTTCAGAACGGTTTCACCAAGGTTGATGACGACTCCCGCCAGCAGTCCGCCGAGGACGACGCGACCGATATTGATCCCGCCCACGTCAACCTCCCTGTATTACGTGGCACGAATGCCGTTGGTTTTTGCCGACGTTCTCGGGGGGAGTGGCCGGATTATACGCCTACGCAGGAATTTCCAAGTCTCTTATGCCGGCCGAGGCTGGATTCTCTGCGCAACGCCGGGACAAAAGGTCTGTCAATTTACGCGATGACAGTGATAGCAACCGAAAGCCAGACGCGAGCGGTTGTATTCGTACGGCTGGGTGAAGTCGTAGGCCGGCCGATGGAGGAGCCGCGCCATGCCAGGCATGACGATCTCCCGCATGTAGGCCGCTTTGGTCTGCTTGTCGGATTCAGCAAGATACCCGTAGATGGCGTTGCGCATCTGCGCGTCCATCGTTCCTCCGTACAGCTCCCACCCCCGATCTCGCAGGTCAGGTTGCGGTAGCGCAGCGACAGCGGGCATCCGCCACCCGCGCGACTGCGGATTGGCGCCATGGCATGTCTCGCACTTGATCCGTTCGCCGCCTCCTTTCAGCGGCCCGAGCGTCGCTCGCGCCCACGGCATGATTTCGTCTTCCATGAAGCGCACGATCTCGGCGTCCGTTCGCTTGACGCCGCTCGGGTAGATCGGATCGTCGGCTGAGTAGGTTGCCGGGGGCGAGGTCTTTCCGTGCAAGCCGATCGCGATGCCGAACACCAGCACGACCCCGGCGAGCAACGTGGCGAGTGCTTCCATCGGCGCGCGGGATCGACCTTGTGGATTCCAGGCGATCGCCGCCTTCACCGCCGCCGCATCGAAGCCTGCGGGCGGTTCGCCGGTTTGGCTAGAGAGCCACTCCAGGAGCGCGGCCAGCTGTTGCCCGTGGCGCACGCGCCGCAACACGAGCGGAGCGCGTCGGGTATCGCGGGGATGGACGACAAGGGTCGATGCACCGACGATTCGATCGAGGCGCGACTCGGTGCGGTTGATGTCGACGATGTCATGGAGCAGCAGCTCGTCGACACCTCCGCCGGCCAAGCGAATCAGCCGCAGATCGGTGAGGATGTAACGTTCCCTTGGAGGCCCGAAAAAGGCCGGCCGGCCGCTCCACAGCAGCCGCTCCCAAGGGAGTGGGATGTCCTGCACGGGGGGCCTACGAAGGCCTGAAGTTGACTTTCGGGACCTCCCTCGCTTCCGGCGGGGCCTGGAAGAGAGGGTATTCCTTGAATCCGAACAACTTTGCCGTCAGGTTCGCGGGAAATTGGCGTCGCGCTGTGTTGTATTCCTGGATGCGCTCGTTATAGCGCATGCGTTCGACGGCAATGCGATTCTCGGTTCCGGAGAGTTCGTCCATCAAACGATTGAACTGTTCGTTGGCTTTGAGTTGCGGGTAGTTCTCCGAGATCGCCAGCAAGCGGCCCAACGCGCTGGTCTGCTGGTTGGCGGCCTGGATCGTTTCTTCGGGTGACTTCGCCGCGAGCAGTCGCGACCGCGAATCAGCGATCTCCTTGAAGACGCCTTCTTCGTGCGCCGCGTAGCCTTTGACGGTTTCGACGAGGTTTGGAATCAAATCGTTGCGCCGCTGGAGTTGATTCTCCACTTGCGCCCACTGCGCCTTCACAGCTTCTTCCTGGCTGACGAACTTGTTGTAAGAGCAGCCGAAGGAGGGGAGCGCGGCCAACACGACGAGGGCGAGGCCGACTGCCGTTCTGCGCGTGATCTTCATCGGAAATCCTTTGTTAGCGTTCATTGTAAAGGTTAAATCCGGGTAGTCGCATTACCAACCAGCTCCGCCGCCGCCACCTCCGCTGCGGCCGCCGCCGAAGCCGCCGAAGCCACCACCGAAGCCGCCACCGAAACCCCCTTCGCCTCCTCCTCTCCAACCGCCGCCAAAAGGTCCGACTCCACTCGACCAGCCACTCCATCCCGGCCGGCCCCATCTTCTGACGCCGCCCCTGGGTCCGCCGCCGATACGGCCGAGCATCAGCGCCAGAATGATGATGAAGATGACGAGGCCAATCGGAAACGCACTCGGGTTTCGATTGGGTTGTTCGGCGCGGGATCCGGACGCCTTCGAGCGTAGTGTTCCGGCCCTGAGCGATTCTGCCGATGATGCGCTCGGTGCCGATTCGCAGCCCATCCCCGTAGCGGCCGTTGCGAAACTCCGGAACCATGTACTCGCGACTGGTTTCGCCGGCAAACCCATCCGTGACCCATTGCTCGAGGTCGTAACCGACTTCAACCCAGACCTTCCGTTCACGCAGCGCGAGCAGGATCAGGAGCCCGTTGTCTTTGCCTTTCTGACCGATACCACGTCCGTGGTTCTCGAACAGCTTGTTGGCATATTCGCGGATGTCGCCGTAGGACTCGATCGAGGGCACTGTCGCGACGACCACGACGTCTCCGCTCGCCGCTTGCAGCGTGCGAATCATGCGGTCGATCTTGTCAACGTTCGATCGGTCGATGACTCGAGCGAAGTCGTTGACCGGCTGGGTCAATTCGGGGAGGTCGTCGCGGCGCTGTCCGGCGACGACGGCCACCGCACACACGAGCGCGATCGCCAACGCCGACAGACGCCGGCTGCGGGCGATGATCACCGTACGCTCCAGCCGTCTACGTATTTGACGAGCCGTTCCACGGCATCGAAGTAGGGAGGAAAAAGCCGCGTCGCTTCGGCGGAGGAGATTTCATCCACATCGACCAGCTTCACGATGTCGGTGACCGAGCCGGGCGTCAATTGCAACGTGCGCTCGGCATGGCGACCCGCGGCGGCGGCGTCGCGTGGCGCCACGCCTTCCAGTCGGGCGAGACTCGTGAGAAGCGCACTGAACGGCGCGGCCGATCGGACGACGAGTACCGAGAGGGCGTCGGCGCGGCCACGCGCTTCGAGGAACCCCTCGCGCAAATGCAACAAATGACTTCGCGCCTGCACTTCGCACGCGCGACGCACATCGGCGCTATTGACAGCGAGCCCGTCGAACGGATTCTTGCCGAAGACGACCACGTGGTCCGCCAGAATCGTGCCGAACTCGAGTGGAAAAGCATCGAGAGACCGTTCGAATTCGTGCGCGGCCAGGAAAAGAGGCGTCGCCAGACCACGGGTATGCCAGTCGGCGATGTGGCCGGCGCACTTCGTCAGGTCTTCTCTCGTCAGCGTTTCGACAATCGCCAACGTCTGCGTGCGCGCGAACTCGTCGTGACGGACATGGTGCGTGGTGTTTCTGGCCCCGGTTACGTGAAGGGCGTACGCGACCAGCGACTGCAGGCGAACGCCGAATATTTCCTGGACTTCGCGCACAAGAACAGACACCTGTTCGGGCACGTGCGTCATGTGGCCATTGTACGGTGAACCTGTGAACACGCTTCGACCTGCGTTTCCACGCGTCTGCAAGCACAGCTAGAATGTCTGCGTGCGATTGCGGACTCTGAGTGTCGGTTGCTTCGGCGGCGGAACCGGTCTTCCCAGCCTGCTCGGCGGACTGAAGAACAATCCGTGGCTGAACGTCAATGCGGTCGTCACCATGTTCGATAGCGGAGGCAGTTCGGGGCAGTTGCGCGACGAGCTCGGAGTCCTGCCGCCCGGCGACATCCTGAAGTGCGCGCTGGCCTTGTCTCGAAACGCCCGCGAGGCCCGGCGGGTGCTGCTGGCTCGTCTGCCCACGCTCGAACACGCTCGACTTGGGGGCCACACCGGCGGGAACCTGCTTCTTTCGATGATGGAGCGGTATAGCGGGGACTTCCTCGACGCCGTGGACGGCCTTCGTGCGCTGCTCGGCTGCCGGGGACGGGTGTGGCCCGTCAGCGTCGAGCAGGCGTCAGTCTGCGCCGAATACGGTGACGGCTCGATGACTCGCGGGGAAGTCGAAGTCGATGCCGGACAGTCGTCGGGCCGTTTCGTCCAACGTATCTGGCTCGAGCCGCCCGTCTGGATCCACCCAACGGTCGCCAAGACGATCGGCGAGCTCGATGCCGTCCTGATTGGCCCGGGGAGCTTCTACACGAGCTTGATGCCAATCTTTCTCGTGCGTGGAGTGACCGAAGCGCTCGCCAAAATGACCGGTCCGGTGATCCTCATTGCAAACCTCCTGACGGAGGGCCGGGGCATGGCCGGGTTCACTGCCGCCGATGCGGTGGCGCGGATCGAGGAGGCCATTCAACGCCGCGTCGATGTCGTGATCGCCAATATGAAATGGCCCTCTCCACAAGTGCTCGGACGCTACGCGCTCGAGCACAAAGAGCCGCTCACGCTGGGCACTCTTCCGGAACATTGCGAGCTCGTGGGCGGTGATTTCTGGGCCGGCGAGATCGCACGACACGACCGGCGCAGGCTTGCCTATGCCATCTGGGCTGTTCTATCGAGGCGATTGTTGGGCGACGACTAATTGCTCCGCGTCTCGCGAGCTTACGACCCCGCCCGGATGGTCCATTGGCGATGAGCCGGGCATGTCAGAACCAGGCCACCGAACAGCGAGTAGCCGGCTTCATCGCGCTCGCCGGTCGCCACGCCGCTATCGGATGGCAGCGGAGCGTCGAACAGTTCTGCGGCCGGCGGCTCATCGTCTGAGGTGGTTTTCTCGACGGCTGTTTCTCCGACGTACTTGGTCCTCGTGAACGGCCGCCCGGGTACCCGGCCGACCGATATCTTGATGGACTCGCCCAGCTCGAGCTTGGCGTCGGTTTCAAACGATGCGGAGCTTTCCTCCACGTCTCGTCTGTCCCTCAATTCGGTGCCCACCAGCCAGCGGTAGGTCGTAGATCCCCGGCCGCTCCACGTTGCGACTCGCGGACCGGTGACGCGTCGCGCGAACTCGTAGGTAGTGGTGATGCGATTGTGAATCACGGTCCGCGAACCGTCAGCTGACAGGCGGTCGCAGTCCGACGTGACAACGACTTCGGCTTTCCATTGTTTGACGTTCGCGAAACTGCCCGAATCTTTCTGTGCGACGGCCGCCAGTGGCGAAGCCAGCCACAGGATCGCTGTCAGTCGCACCAGGTCCGGTAGGAGGGCGCTCGTTTTCGTCATGCGCGCTTTCAGCGGGCGACCTTGCGACCCCGAGTCGTCGCCTTCGCCAGTGATGCCTTCCGCGTCCGCGGCGACCCCTGGGTGGTCTCCGCTTTCGTCGACTTGAGTTTTGCCGCGCGCTCGATGATCTCCGCGAGCATTGCGCCCGTTTCACCGCCCTTGGCCGGGCGGTTGGTTTTCCAAATGGCCGGTGTGTCCGCTGCGAGGATGTCTTCGAAGTCGCCACCGCTCTTCACGCTGAGCGGCGCGAATTCGGTGATGTCGAGGTCGCCGGCCCAGTCGTCGCGGTGTTTGATGAGCAACCAGCTCCTCGCGCCGTTGGATTCCCCGCCGGCCGAGCGCCCAGCGCCGTATCGGCCGCCGGTCCGGACCAGCACCCACGATCCCTTCATCTTGTATCCATCGAGCTTGAACTTGAGATCCCCCTTCTTCAGGGCCGCGTCCACATCGTCGGCTTCCGGCGTCCAGGTCCCGCGATCCCACAGCATGACCAGGCCGGCGCCATAGCCTTCGGGAATGACACCTTCGAACTCCCCGTAGGCGAGTGGATGGTCCTCGACGTGCATGGCGAGTCGTTTGGTTTTCGGATCCAGCGACGGTCCCTTTGGCACAGCCCAGGAGACAAGGACGCCATTGTGCTCGAGACGAAAGTCGTAGTGAAGATGACTGGCCAGATGCTTCTGTACGCAGAAGAATAGTTCCCGGCCCTTCTTCTTGGCGACTTCCGGGGCAGGCTCAGGGGTCTTGGAGAAGTCTCGCTTTCGTCGATATTCCTCGAGAGGCATGTCACTAAATTGCTGATTGTCGATTGTTGAATTGCCGATTTGCACTCGCTGACATCAAACTGCCAATTGAACTCTCATATCAATCAGCAGTTAGAAATCAGCAATGAGCAATTGACCTATCGAACCCCTCCCATCATGCGGTTGAAACGGGTTGCGAGCAACAGCATGATGATTCCTGCGGCAATCGGAAGGACGCTGACTGCGCCAAAAAGATGTTGCAACGGCATCTGTTCATAGAACGACGCCATTTGTCCGGCCAAAAAATTGCCGATCGATGCTCCGAGAAACCAGACGCCCATCATCGATCCGACAATGCGGGGCGGTGCCAGCTTGGTCATCGAGCTCAGTCCCACGGGACTGAGGCACAATTCGGCGAAGGTGTGAATCAAATACGCAGCGATTAGCCACAGCGGGGTGACGAGCCCGCCAGACGCTGATTGCATTGCTGCTGGAACGAGAAGAACGAATCCGAGCCCCACGCCGACGAGCCCGATCGAAAACTTGACGGGACTGGTCGGCTGTCTAGTTCCGAGCCTCACCCACATCCAGGCAAAAATCGGCGCGAAGGTGATGATGAACAGCGCGTTCAACGACTGGAACCAACTGCTCGGAAAGCTGAACCCGATGAACTGATTGCGAGTACTGCGATCCGCGAACAGATTGAGTGTCGAACCTGCTTGCTCGAAAACCGACCAGAAGATAGCCGCTGCCACGAAGAACACGAAGATCATCCAGAGCCGGCCGCGCTCTTCGCGAGTCCACGCCCGATCCATGAATAGAGTCGCGAAGAAGACGACAGTGATGATCAGCAATGAGTAGGCCGTGACGTCGCGGATGGTCGTGGGTTGGAGATTGATGACACCTGCTGCGGCCGCGAGCCCGACAAGGACCAACAGCGCAATCGTTCCACCCGCCCACAGCGCCGCTTGACGTTTGAATTTCGCAGCGAGCGCGGCAGACGTGGCGCCACCCGGTTCGACGCCGGCCGAGCCCAGGTGGCGAGAGGCCAGGAGGTATTGAATCACTCCCAGCGTCATGCCGACTCCGGCAGCACCGAATCCCCAATGCCATGCGGAACTCGGATTCAACCCCCAACCTTCGAGTACCGCGCGGAACCGCGGATCCTGAGCGAGGAATCCGGCCACCAGCGGACCCAGAAAAGCCCCGAGATTGATCCCCATATAGAAGATCGAGAACCCGGCGTCGCGTCGTATATCGCGCGCGGCATACAGCTGACCGACGATGACACTGATGTTCGGCTTGAGGAGACCAGTGCCGAGAACGACAAGCGCCAGACCAAGATAGAACGTCGGGTCGCTCGGCACCGCCAACGAGTAATGGCCGAACGCGATCAGGATGCCGCCGTACAACACCGCCTTGCGTTGACCGAGCACGCGATCGGCCATCCATCCACCTGGTACGCACATCAAATACACGAGCGAGGTGTACGAGCCATAGACCGCTGCAGCGGTCGCGGTCGAAAGCCCCATCCCGCCTGACGCTACGCTCGCCGTCATGTAGAAGATGAGAAACGCCCGCATGCCGTAGTAGCTGAAGCGTTCCCACATCTCCGTAAAAAACAATGTGGACAGGCCGCGCGGGTGGCCAAAGAACGTGCGATCGGCCGAAACCGTCTCCACGCGCTGGGCAGGAAGAGCCATCGAAGGGAGGATAACCTAGAATGAACCTTTTGGACTCTTTGAACCGGTTTTGATGCAGGCCGTCCTGATTAGTACCTACGAACTGGGCCGCCAGCCCTTCGGGCTGGCTTCGCCCGCAGCCTGGCTACGACAAGCGGGGTGGGAAGTCGCGTCTCTCGACCTTGCCAAGGAGCGGCTCGACGAGGCGGTCGTCAAAGAGGCTTCCCTCATCGGCTTTCACTTGCCCATGCACACCGCGACACGGTTGGCAGGACCGGCCATTGCCATCGTGCGACGACTGAATACTTCAGCTCGGATCTGCGCCTACGGCCTCTATGCGCCGCTCAACGCCGACTGGCTCCGATCGATTGGTGTCGACGAGGTACTTGGTGGCGAGTTCGAGTCTGGCTTGGTTTCCATTGCGCGTGGAATCGAAGACGGTGCCATCAACGGAAATCGCCAGGTAGAAAAGGCTTCCGTCCCGCGTCTGCAGTTTCTCGTCCCCGATCGTCGTGGCTTGCCCCCGTTGCACAAGTACGCCTCGCTGCAGATGCCGGATGGGACAAGAAAGATCGTCGGCGCCACCGAAGCCAGCCGTGGCTGCAAGCATATGTGCCGTCACTGTCCAGTCGTGCCCGTCTACGAAGGACAGTTCCGCATCGTGTCGGCGGATGTCGTCGTGGCGGACATCGAGACGCTGGTTGGAAGCGGAGCCGAGCACATCACCTTTGGCGATCCGGATTTCTTCAACGGCCCGACGCATGCCATGCGCGTTGCAGAAGCCCTGCACGAGAAATATCCCTCACTGACGTACGACGTCACAATCAAGATTGAACACCTGCTCAAGCATCAGGACCTGCTCGCGCGGCTCCGCGACACCGGATGCTTGTTCGTGACGAGCGCAGTGGAATCGGTGGACGACCGTGCTTTGGCCCGTTTACTGAAGGGGCATACCCGCCAGGATTTCATCGATGCGGTCGCGCGCTGCCGTGCGGGTGACCTCACGTTGGTTCCGACCTTCGTCGCCTTCCACCCGTGGTTGACGTTGGACGGCTATTGCGACTTGCTCGAGACGATCGAAGCGCTCGATCTTGTTGATCACGTCGCGCCGATTCAACTCGCTATCCGGCTCCTGCTGCCTCAAGGGTCCAAGTTGCTCGAGTTGGAGGACGTGCGGCAGGTTGTTACGGGATTCGATGCGGCAACGCTGGCGCATCAGTGGGTGCATCCCGATCCTCGGGTCGACGAGCTCCAACGCGACGTCGCCCTGATTGTCGGCGGCAGCGTCGCACGAAACCGTCTGGCGGTCTTTTCAGAGATCAGCGCGCTGGCGCACCAGCGCGCTGGCCGCCGGCACGATGCACGACGTGTCGACCCTTCGCGGTATCACCAGGTCGTGCCCTATATGACCGAACCCTGGTACTGTTGCGCCGAGCCAAATCCGGACGACATTCGGATCGTCTAAGTAATGGCTGAGGGCTGAGGGCTGGACATCCGTGAGACGAGTGCTGCTCCTCGCAACGACGACGGGATATCAGACGAGAGCGTTCGCAGAGGCTGCAGGCGCGCTCGGCGTTCAGCTGACGTATGCGACCGATCGGTGCCACATGCTGGACGATCCATGGCGCGACGAGGCCATTCCGATTCGCTTTCACGATGAGTCAGCGTCGGTAGAGGCGATTCTTGCGGCGTCACGAATCCGACCGATCCACGGCGTCGTGGCGGTCGGCGACCGGCCGACGGTGATCGCCGCGCTCGCGGCACGGGCTCTCGGCTTACCGGCGCATCCGCCGGAGGCCGCGGCGATCGCTCGCGACAAACAGCGCACCCGTGAACGTCTGCGGGCAGCCGGTGAACCGGTTCCCTGGTTTCATGCGTCTCGGATCGACGTCGATCCACGAGATCTGATCGCGAGCATTTCGTTTCCGTGTGTGATCAAGCCAGTCGCGCTCTCGGCCAGTCGTGGGGTGATGCGAGCGGACGATCCGGAAACGTTCCACGCGGCGTTCGATCGGTTGCGCGCCCTGCTCACGCAGCCCGACATCCGCGCCGAACGGAACGACGCGCACGACCGGATCCTCGTCGAAGGTTTCATTTCCGGACGTGAGTTCGCGCTCGAAGGAGTGTTGCATCACGGAGCGCTCGAGGTGCTCGCGCTCTTCGACAAACCCGATCCTCTCGACGGACCGTTCTTCGAAGAAACCATCTATGTAACTCCTTCCGGCCAGCCCGAGCGAGTACAAGCACAAATCAGAGATGCCGTCGCGCGAGCCGCGTCGGCCATCGGTTTACAGCACGGTCCGATCCATGCCGAATGTCGCGTCAACGACGAGGGCGTGTTCGTCCTCGAAGTTGCTGCACGCCCCATTGGCGGTTTATGTGCGCGGGCGTTGAAGTTTCAGCCACGAGCGGAACAAGGCCTGGATCGGTCGCACGACGCTTCTGGACCGCTGACGTCCCTCGAGGAGCTCCTGTTGCGGCACGCGTTGGGCGACGCGCCCGACAGATGGTGTCGCGAAGCTCGCGCCTCCGGCGTCATGATGATTCCGATTCCTTGTCGCGGGGTGTATCGCGGGGCGTCGGGCGTAGATGACGCGCAGGCGACCGACGGAGTAGACGAGGTCGCCGTGACGGCCAAGATCGACCAGCGGCTCGTACCTTTGCCCGAGGGCGCCAGCTATCTGGGCTTCATCTTCGCGCACGGCGAGTCAGCCGCCCTTGTGGATCGTTCGCTGCGCCGGGCGCACGGTCGGCTGCGATTCAGGGTCGAGCCGGAACTGCGCCTGCTCGCGAACGGTGTAGATGCGGTACACTGAGCGCATGGCTGAGTGCGATCCGCCGGCCCCCCCCGCGCGACCTGCCGGGAACAAGAGCGGCCGCAAAGTCTTGTGCGTCAAGTTCCAGAAAGAGCTTCCCGGGCTCGATGATCCGCCCTGGCCGGGGGAATTGGGCCAGAGGATCTACGAGCAGGTGTCGGCCGACGCCTGGAAGCTCTGGGAAGAGCGCATGAAGATGATCTTGAACGAGTACCGCCTGATGCCGTGGCAGAAGGAGGCACAGGAACTCGTGGCCCGACATATGGAAGATTTCTTCTTCGGAGAAGGCGCCGCGTTACCACCTGGTTACGTGCCACAGCAGACCAAATGAACATCGAGCCAGAGGCGCGGCATCGCGCGTGCTGGTACAGCCGACGCACCGCTGATATCCCTGCCCACTTCGGCCTCCAAACGATCGAAGACGGGCAGCTCCTGTACTGCTCACATCCGATGTGGTTCCCCGTCGTCGGTTACCGGTTCGATGTGCGAAACTGTGCAATCTGTGACTTTTTCAAGGCAAAAAGAGAAGAACGGGACCAAGCTTCGGCCGGCGGCGAGCGAATGTAATTGCTACCATTAACCAGCCCTACTGTAGGGATCTACTGCAACTCGCCTCGACCGTATATTTGAACAGGTGCGTGTAAGAGACACTTGCGTTAGCATTTACGGCACTCGTTCCGGTGCGTTTCTGGCACAGGAGTTGATGACCGCCTTCTAGTCGGGTTCGTGCGCGTTGCGGACGGTCTTTTGGCAACGTTACGGATGCTGACGCGACGGACAAATATTTTCAGGGAGGGCGGAATGGCCACAGAGCAACGAAGAGAACGACGAGGATTCGCGTCGATGGCACCCGAGAAGCAGCGCGAAATTGCCAGCAAAGGCGGTCGCGCCGCTCACGAAAAAGGAACAGCCCACGAGTGGACGGCCGATGAAGCGAGATCGGCAGGGCGCAAGGGCGGTCAAGTGAGCCGTGGTGGACGTGGCCGGCTTGCGAACCCGATCGAGAATCAACCGGCGCCCGCTCGTACGGACATTCCGACCCAGGAGCGTTTCGATGCAGACTGATTCGAGTAAACGGACGTCTGCCCGGCGATCGGACGACAAGGAGCGACGAATGATGGTCAATCGCGTTGTAAGAGTGGTAGTGGCTTGCACACTGGCGTTGACCGCCACCGTCGCACACGCGCAGTCCGGGGCCTCCGCGCCCACCGCAGGGCAGACGTCTTCGACGGCTCAACCACCGCCGGGAACCCCGACGAACGATGTACGCCCGGCGACGAACACGTTTTTCGGCGACACGGGGATCTGGTTCGTGCCGACGGCGGAGATCTTGCCGGACAAGAAGTGGTCGGTGAGCGGCTATCGCCGCGGCACGAACTTCGTCCAGGGCTATAGCAACGTCGGGGACTTTGCCGGCACCTTCGGCGTGGGCATTAAGAATCGGGCCGAAGTCTTCGGCTCGTTGATCTTCGACACCCGGATCGATCGCGACCTGCGGCCGTTGTTCGGCGTCGAACCGGACTTTGGGGGCATCATCGATCGGTATCCCCGCGTGAATCAGTACTGGACCGGCGACAACATCGGCGACTTCTATCTGGGCGCGAAGTTCAACATCCTCTCGGAATATCGCCAGCAGGGTGTGGCCCTGGCCGCGCGCGCGATGGTCCAGTTGCCGACGGGCGATGATGATGCGCTGGGCAGCGGCACCGACTGGACGTTCGATGTCATTGCGAGCAAAGAAACGAAGCGCTTTGTCGAGGTCTCGGGCTATTTGGGGTGGAGCTTCTATAGCAGTGCCGAAGGATTCAACGCGCCGAACGGGGCGTTCCGGTATGGGGCCGGCGCGGCGTTCCCGTCCCGCAGCCCGCTGCGGGTCTCGGGCGAGTTGACCGGCCGGGCGCCGGTCGACAACAACGTGGAGATCCAGAACCCGCCGTTGGTCGGCATCGATGGCAGTATCGCGCCGATCAATTCCAACGTGGAGAACCTGACCCGCTGGACCGTTGGGCTCACCTACCAGGCGAAGAACGGCTTTTTCGTGGGCGGCGGGTTGAGCGCGACGACGCCGACGCACGACCGCTTACCCAATCGCACGGTGGCCGACGACAACGACCCGACGGGGGATTACTGGGACTGGCAGGTGCGGATCGGCTATCACCCGGGCGTGCGCATTTACGTGCCGCCGCCCCCGCCGCCGCCCCCGCCGCCGCCGCCGCCGCCGGCGCCGGCGCCGCAACACAATCTGACGGTGACGGCGACGTGCACGCCGAACATGGTGGCGCCGGGCGGGACGTCCAATTGCACGGCGACGCCGCAGTCGTCGATCAATTGTGCGGTGACGTATCGCTGGGCCGCGCCCAGCGGGACGCTGGCGACGCCGGCGGAACGGCAGACGGGCTGGACGGCGGGGAACCAGGAGGGCACGGTGCCGGTGACGATCACGGTGACCTGCCCGACCGACAACCGGACGGCGACGGCGACGGTGAATGTGCAGGTGGTGCGGCCGCCGCAGCGGACCTACACGTTCGAGGATGTGTATTTCGACTTCGACCGCTACTCGCTGCGGCCGGAAGCGACGCGGGTGCTGGATGAAGCGGTGACGGCGATGAACCAGGATGCGACGCTGCGGATCACGATCGAAGGGCACACCTGCAACATCGGCACGGCGGAGTACAACCTGGCGCTGGGCGAGCGGCGGGCGGTGGCGGTGCGGCAGTATCTGCAGAGCCGCGGCATTGGCGCCGACCGGATGACGACGATCAGCTACGGGGAAGAACGGCCGAAGTACGACAACGCGCGGGAAGAAACGCGACGGCTCAACCGGCGCGCCGCGATGATTGTGCGCTTGCAGTAGCCCACGAAGAGGCTCGGGCTGGAGGCTGGGGACTCGGGAGAGCCCTCAGCCCTCAGCCCTCAGCCCTCAAGCCTAAACCTCAGCCCTCAAGCCTAAACCTCAGCTTTCATCCAACTGGCACGCCTTGTGGTTCCGTCCATGAGGTGCACTCGAGAGCACTGCGTCTCACCATCCTTTGCCTCGCGATGGCGTCGCCGTCCATGGCTAAAGACGAAGGCCTCATCGTCGTAAAAAAGCTCTCATTGCAAGGTGTTTCGGCCGTCGACCAGTCGAGGCTGAAAGCTGTGCTGGCTACGCGCACAGGCTCACGGCTTCCGTGGGGACAGAAACGATTTTTCGACCGAGCGAAGTTTGAGCTCGATCTGAAACGGATCGAGGCTTTTTATGCCGACCGCGGTTATCCCGACGCCCGTGTGACTGGTTTCGATGTACAGCTGAACAACAAGCAGGACGCTGTCGAGATCACCATCACGGTTTCGGAAGGTCAGCCGGTGACGCTGTCACGGTCTGATTTCGTCGGGTTCGAGGTCATCCCCGCTGCGCGTCTCGATGCCCTGGAACGGCGGACGCTCAGGATGACTGGTCGTCCGCTCGATCGTGAGCTGCTCGCAGCCACGCAGTCGCGGGCGCTGAACGAGCTCCGCGAGCATGGATATCCGTACGCGAAGGTAGCGACGAAGGAAGACGAGGGCCCCAACAAGAAGGAGGCCGCCGTGAGCTTCGTCGCCGAACCAGGAACGATTGCGTACTTCGGTCCGGTGACGATCTCAGGCAATCAGGGTGTCAGCGACCACGTGATCGGCAGAGAAGTCCAATACAAACCCGGAGATCTGTACCAGCGAAGCAAACTGCAGAACACGCAGCGGGACTTGTATCGGATGGAACTGTTTCAATTCGCCAATGTCGAGCCTCTCAACCAAGAGCTCCAGCCGAGCGAGGTCGCCACGCGCATCACCGTTGCCGAAGGTGCCCGCCATCGCTTCAACTTCGGATTGGGATACGGCACGGAGGAACGCGGGCGGGTCGACGCCGACTACCGTCACCTCAATTTTCTTGGCGGTGCCCGAACGGCGGGCGCCCACGTTCGATGGTCATCGCTCGAACGCGGCATTCGGCTTAACTTCATTCAGCCGTACTTCCTCGGGCCGCGCTTCTCGCTCGAGGGAGAAGGGCAGCAATGGCGCACCGTCACTCCCGCCTACGTATCAACTGTGAGCGGCGCCAAGATCTCGCTGACGCACAGGTGGAGCGCCAATACCGCGTGGTCGGTTTCGATGTCCAGCGAACACGATATCAGCACTATCGCCGAAGAGGTTCGTAACGACCCAAGTTTGCGGACCAGCCTGATCGCGCTCGGGCTCGACCCGAGCACCGCCGAGCAGAACGGGACGTTGAACCTGGTCGGTTTCGACATGCATCATTCCAGGGTCGACAATCTTCTCGATGCGCGCCGCGGCTATCAATTGGCCTTTCACGTGGGACAGGCTGGCGACCTGCTTCCTGGAACTTTCCACTTTCGCGCCGCATCGATCGACGGACGCTACTATCAGCCCCTCAGCACTCGCCGTCTGGTCCTGGCTACACGGGTTCAGCTCGGCAGCATCGATCCTATCGGCGGCTCGACGGTCCCTTTGCCGAGGCGTTACTTCCTCGGTGGGTCTTCGGGTGTCCGCGGCTGGAGTCGCTACGAAATCAGCCCCCTGAGTGAATCGGGGGTTCCGATTGGCGGCAACAGTCTGTTCGCCTTGAGTACCGAGCTCCGTGCGAGAATTCGACGCAACCTGGGAGCTGTAGCGTTCCTCGATTCGGGGAATGTCTGGGCCGATACTTGGGGCATCAACCTTCGTGATCTTCGATATGCAATCGGATCCGGTCTGCGTTACCAAACACCGGTGGGTCCGATACGGTTCGACTTTGGCTACCAGCTCAATCCGATTCCAGGCCTTCTGGTGGACGGTGAACCACAGTCCAGGCGTTGGCGAATGCACTTCAGCATTGGACAGGCCTTCTAGATCCGAGCCATGTTGATTGTCCGTCGAGTGTTGCGCGTGCTCCTGATGACGGTGGCGGCCGTCATCGTGGTTGCAGGCGCGCTCGCCGCCTTGACACAAACGTCATGGTTCAAGGTGCGGCTACGCGACTATATCGTTCGCGAGTCCGGCCAGTACCTGAACGGACAGCTGTCGATTCAGAAGCTTGGCGGCAACCTGTTCTCGGGAATCGAGCTCGAGAACATCGAGCTGTTGATGGACGGCAATCGAGTCGTGACGGTCCAAAGCCTCGCGCTCGACTACCGTGTGGCTGAACTGGTTACGCAGGGACTTTCTCTCGATTACATCAGGCTCAACAAGCCGGTCGTCTACCTGCGGCGCGATGCCGAGGGATGGTCGCTCGGGCGCGTGCTCAAGAAACAAGCCCGCGAGGCCGATCGTGAGGGGCCGAAGCGCCCGATCAACATCGGTGACATCAGCATCTCCGATGGCTTGGTCGTTGTCGACGAACCCAACCAGAACCCCAGCGTCGATGTTCCGAGGCGTTTCGAGCGCCTCGATGCCCGAGTGTCGTTCAAGTACGAGCCCGTCCGATACTCGATTGACGTCGCACACTTGTCGTTTCGTGGTCACGATCCCGATATCGGGTTGAACAACGTCTCAGGTGGTCTTGCGGTCGCTGACGACGCGATCTATTTGCAAAAAGTGTCGGTTCGGACGCAGGAGTCGTCGTTGTCCATTGACGGCGCCATCCAGCAGTATTTGAAGAAGCCGGTCTTCAATCTTCGAATCAGCTCCGACAAGCTGTCGATCCCCGAACTGTCTCACGTGGTGCGATCGCTGTCCAACGTACGACTGCAGCCTGCTTTCGAGCTCACCGCGAGCGGCCCTCTCGATCGGCTCGAGGTGGATGCCAACGTTCGATCGGCGGCAGGTCAGATCGCCGGCAAAGTCACGACCAATCTCACATCGTCCGTCCAATCGGTCGCCGGTAAGGTTTCGCTTCGGCATCTGAACCTGGCGCCTTTCTTTGCCGACCCGGCGCGAACGACCGACATCACTGCCGACGGGGACATCAATCTCACCGGTTCCGGCCTCTCGAAACTCAGTTCGTTGCGAGGATCGGTCCGATTGACGGCTCCACGAATAGTCACGGGCAATGTGATCGCCGAGCGGGTTGCCGGCACGGTGCAGTTTGCTGGACGGCAACTATCGGTCGATGGCCGAGCTTCCGGCTACGGAGCGAACGGAACGGCCAAAGGAATTGTGAAAATTCCCCAGGCAGGCGAGCCCTGGACCTTCGATCTCAACGGTCGTGCCTATCAGGTGGACCTCCGCAATCTCCCGCGCGACTGGAAGGTTCCGCCGGCCGCGACGGACATCGCCGGCGACTATCACGTCGTACGTCGCGTCGTCGGCGCACCTCCGGGGTCGCCGTCCTCGGCTGGATTGCCGACCTCCATTTCTGGCGAGGCGACGTTCCTTCCGTCCACGATTGCAGGGGCACGGATTGCCGAGGGAGGCCAGGCGAGCTTTTCACTGAGTGGCTCTGATCTCGAGTATCAGGCAGATGCTGCGGTCGCCGACGTGGACCTTCAGAAAATCGGCGAGGCCTTCGATCTCGGGCCGCTGGCCGCCGATCGATACAGGAGTGCGCTGAACGGTCGTGTCGTGGCAAGCGTCGAGGGGATAAAAGTCGAGGAAATGACGATGACTGCCAGCGGCACTCTCACCGACTCGACGATGTTCCAAACGAGAGCTCCTCGAGCGATGTTCGAGGTTCGCATGGCGGAGAACACCATACACGCCAACGTTCAGGGCCAGCTGGCGGTCGATCCAGCGGCGGCCACCGGGAAAGCTGCGCTCGGCGGGGAACTCGTCAGCGACGTGGACGTCGTCGCTACTCTACGCGACATTTCCGAGGGGTTGACGCTCGAGGCCGTCGATCTGACCGCAAAAGCAAGCCTGCGGCCCTCGACGATCGCCGGCTTCTCCATCGAGAACGGCTCAATCGACGGCGACCTCCGTAACGACGTGTTCACAATCCGGATGTTCGACGTCAAAGGGCGGGATCTCGATTTGTCGGCTACGGGGACGTTGGCGCTCAACGAAAGCGACGAGTCGGATCTCAAATTCCAGGCCGATACCCCCAGCCTCGATGAAATCGGGACGATTCTCGACAAACCTCTCAAAGGGATCGCGAGAATCGACGGAACCGTGACCGGCAACAGGCGCGAGCTCAAGGCGTCGGGGAACCTCAATGGCAACGCCGTTGCCTACGGGGACGTGTCGGCGTTGACGATGACGACCACGTACAGCGCCCAGGTGTCAGACCTGGAGTTCGCCGAGGCAAAGGTCAACGCGGAGACTGCCGCGACGTTCGTGACTCTTGCCGGTCAACACATCAACGAGCTCAGCGCGAAGACCGACTACGACGCTCGGCAGATTAACTTCGACGCGACGGCAAAACAGGCAGAACGGTCTCTCACAACCTCCGGCTCTCTGTTGTTGCATCCGGACCACCAGGAAGTGCACCTGCGGCAACTCGACCTCGCCGCTCAGAACAGCCGCTGGCAGCTGAGAACCGGGACGCAGCCGGCGATTCAATATGGCGGGAATGTCGTGTCCGTGGATCGTGTCGAGATCGTTAGCGGTGATCAGGCTGTGACTGCAAGCGGTGGCTTCGGCGATGCCGAGAAGCAGCTGACCGTCGCGCTCGAAAACCTCGATCTGGCCACACTCGACGCGGTGTTGCTGCGTCAACCTCAATTCAGCGGCCGCCTGAATGGCGCCGTCACGGTCGGTGGCACGAGAGAGGTCCCTGAGGGCCATGCCATGTTCGCCGTGAATGGCGGCGGCTTTCGCCAATTCCGGTACGAAGCGTTAAATGCCACGGCCGACTTCCGCGACAAGGGCATCAATCTCGACGCCACGCTTCAGCAGAACGCCACCAGCTCGATCACGGCCAAGGGCTACGTCCCGATGGCGCTGTTCCGAGGGGACATCTCTTACGTTCATACCGCGTCACCGGATCCGGCCGATCGGATCGACCTTCACATCGAGAGCACTCCGATCGACCTGGGAGTCGTTCAAGGATTCACCACCGCCTTGACCGACGTTACGGGTACCGCCCGCGCCACTATCGACATAGGCGGCTCGGCAGGAGACCCCCATCCGAGCGGGGTCATCGACATCGAGAACGGTGCTTTTCGAGTCGCACCAACCGGTGTGACGTACACGGGCGTGAGCGGCAGGGTCGACTTGCTGTCGGATCGGCTGCATATCGACGAAATCAAGGTCCTCGACAACCGTCAGCACGTGCTGTCAGTCGGTGGCGATCTTGCGCTCCATGAGTTCGATGTCGGGGACGTCAATGTGACCATCAAAGCCAGCGACTTCAAGGTCATCGACAACGCCACAGGGAATGTGCGAATCGATACCGACATGCACGTGGCTGGCGAGTTGCGACAACCGCGAATCGAGGGCACGTTGGCAATGACGAGTGGGACGCTCGATGTCGATCGGATTCTGGCGTCGGTCGGCGGGTCGGCCTACGCGATCAAACCCACGGAGTATGCGGCCGAGAAAGGAGGCCCGGAGGAATCCGCGCCTATCAGCAGGTTCGACGCGCTGGCGGTGGACGTTCACTTCACGGTTCCCAACAACCTGGTGGTCAAGGGGCAGGACCTGCAGCCGTCCGGTTCGCCGATCGGGCTGGGGGCTTTGAATCTGACGTTCCGCGGCGACATGTGGATCAGCAAGGTGCCGTACGATCGCATGCGACTCACCGGAGTCATCAACACGGTCCGCGGCACCTACAATTTCCAGGGCCGGCGTTTCGAGATTCTTCGCGACGGCACAGTCAGGTTTGACGGGTTGGACGAGCTCAATCCGAGCCTCGACATCACAACCCAGCGCGTGATCCAGGCGGTCACCGCCAACGTCAACATCAAAGGGACGTTCCGCAAACCTGAGATCGTGATGACCAGTATTCCTCCTCTCGAGGAAGCCGACATCCTCGCGCTCATTGTTTTCAATCAGCCGCTCAATCAGCTGGGCGAGGGCTCGCAGGCGTCGGTCGCGCAACGCGCACAGGCATTGGCGACCGGTGCGGCCGTGGGGCAGTTGTCACAGTCCATTGCCAGGGCTCTCAACATCGACACGTTCGAGATCAGTACGTTGCCCGACGATGCTGGCGCCGCGGAGCTCACGGTTGGCCAGCAAGTCGGACCAAACCTCTACGTCAAAGTGCAGCAAGGGATCGGGGATCAGAGCCAGACGAACCTGATTCTGGAGTACGAGCTGACGCGGTGGCTGCGGCTACGGACGAATGTGCTGCAGGGGTCGAGCACGCAACAGCAACTGTTCCAGCGTCTGCAGGGTAGCGGCGCAGACCTACTCTTCTTCTTCAGCTATTAGCCGGTTCTTCGCTCGGATCACGACCACACGACGGTGAACGCAGAGGCCGCGGAGATCGCGGAGTATCGATCTGGCATGACAGATGCCATCGGCGGGCTTGGCGGTCTCCGCGTTGATCGTGATCCGGCAGTAATCCGTCGGCTACGTCCCTCTCCGGATTCGTCGACAGAGTCACGACTCAGGCGCTCGCAAGTGACGCGACCTGCACGCGCGCATCGTTGAAGCACGCGCCTCCGGCAAGGTCCGTCAGCGTGTCCGGTACGAGCGACGTAGCCGTGAGACCGTTCTTGACGCTGCGACGCCAAAGGCCTTTCGGCAAGCTCACCGTTCCCTGGCGAATCGCGGGGACGACGGAGAGCGGGCAGTGCACCTCACCAAGCTCGTTGAATATGCGGACCATGTCGCCGTCTTCCAGACCGCGCACCTCGGCGTCGGCGGGATGCATCAACAGTTTCGCGTCGGGTCGCGGCAGTTCCCCAAGCGTCGAAGTGATTGTCCTCTCGCTGGCTGGCGAGATGAGCGCCAGCGGAAAGCGGTCGGTGGCCGGGTCCGGCTGATACCGATACAATCCCAACGGGGCATCGGACTCGAGCTCGTCGGGAAAGAGATTGACCTTCCGATCGGGCGTATTCGGGAAGACGTCGACGAACTGAATCGGCGCTGCTCCACAGGGCGGAGCCGGCGACAGTCCGGCCCGCAAACCTTGCCCGATTGTTCCTGGCAACGAGTCCAGCACGCGTACCGTCAGCTCGAGCTCCCCGGCTGGCTCGTTCTCTTTGAGTAGATCTAGTCGGTGGCACAAATCACCGAAAACATCGGCATTCGAGCGCGCCTCGCCGACGGCGTCCACGACTGGCTTCGCCAGGTCGATGTTGATCGGCCCGTAGGCTTTCGCGAAATCGTATCCTTCAAGGAACGTCGTCGCGGGCAACACCACGTCTGCGTACAGTGCCGTGTCGGTCATCACCTGCTCGAATACGACCGTGAACAGATCCTCCCGCTCGAGGCCCTTGAGAATACGGCGCTGATCGGGCACCGTGACGGCCGGGTTGCAGTTGTATACGAACAACACCTTGACCGGCGGGTCGTCGTACTCGGTCAGCGCCCGGCCGAGGTGATTCATGTTGACCAGGCGCGTCGGTGGCTCGTCGGACCCAATCCAGGAGCGATCGATCCCCCAGGACGCCGAATTGCTGAGCGCGTATCCCCCTCCTCGAGCCCCGAATTTTCCGCCGACAGCCGGCAGCGCCAGGATCGCCATCGCGGCGTTGCCGCCGTTGCGGTTGCGCTCGAGTCCCCACCCGCACCGGATGAGAGCGGGTGAACGCGACGCGTAGAGCTCACCAAACTGGGCGAGGCTCGCCGGATCCACTCCAGCCACGTCAGCGGCTCGCTCGAAGGTCCATTCTGCCGCACGTTCGCGGAGGCGTTCGGCGCCGAGCGTGTGATCGTTCAGAAACGCCCGATCCGCTCCAGCAGTTTCGAAAAGATAACGGTGAACGGCCAGAGCGACCGCCACGTCGCTGCCCGGTCGAACGGCCAGATGAAGGTCGGCGGATCGTGCGAGCGCGGTAGTCCGAGGGTCGATCACGACCAGCTTGGCGCCCCGCTTCTGCGCTTCGCGAACATACGGCACCATGTGGATGCCGGTGGCCGATGGATTGATCCCCCAGAGCACGATCAGCGCGGCGTGCGGATAGTCCTCGTACGTGACGGATGGCATCTTGCCGTAGAGCACCTGGTTGGCTGAAGTCGTCGGAGCCGAACAGACTGTCCGCGCCAGACGGGATGTGCCGAAGCGACGCCAGAGCTGTGCGTCGAGGTTGTCTTGCGTCAGCAGGCCGTTGGAGCCGCCATATGAATACGGCAGGATGGATGCGGCGCCGGCCTCGGCCGTGGCGCGGCGGAATCGCTGGGCCACGAGCTCGAGTGCCTCGTCCCACGGCACGCGTTTGAAAGAGCCCTCACCCTTTCGTCCTTTGCGAACCGCCGGATGGAGCAGACGGTCTGCGCCATAGACGCGCTGATCGAATTTCCTCACCTTGGCGCAGATGAAGCCCCCGGTCACCGGGTTCTTGCTCGACCCATCTATTTTCACGACACGGCCGCGCTGAACGCTGACCGACAGGCTGCAGGCGTCGGGGCAGTCGAGCGGGCATGCTGTCTCGACGACCACGGACGACCCATTGAGCTCGACTGGGTGCTTTATGCGAGGAACGACCATAACGCCAGTATAGTCGTTAGTTGTTGGTCGGTAGTCGTTGGTCGTTGTAGTGACGAACGATCAATGACAAAACGACTAACGACCAACGACGAATGACGAATGACCACGTGGTCATCATCGGCGGCGGTTTTGGCGGCCTCGAGGCCGCGCAGCGGTTGAAAAGCGCGCCCGTGCGGGTGACGCTCATCGATCGTCACAACTACCATCTCTTTCAGCCGTTGCTCTATCAGGTCGCGACGGCGTCACTTTCGCCAGCCGACGTGTCGTCGCCGATCCGGTGGGTCTTGAGGCGGCAACGGAACGTTCAGGTGCTGCTGGCACACGTACAAGCTGTGGAGCCGAACGAGCATCGTGTGGTGCTCGCCGGTCGGAGCGATGGTTCATCTGAATCCCTGAAGTACGACTACCTCATTGTGGCCACCGGTGCTGCACACGCGTATTTCGGTCATCCCGAATGGGAATCTCGCGCCCCCGGCCTGAAGACCTTGGACGATGCGCTCGAGATTCGGCGTCAGGTGTTGCTGGCCTTCGAGGCGGCGGAACGGGAACCGGACCCTGTCGCACAGACCCGGCTCCTGACGTTCGTCATCGTCGGCGGTGGACCGACCGGCGTCGAGCTGGCTGGGGCGTTGGCCGAGATCGCGCGCCGGACGCTCAATCGCGACTTCCGGTCGATTCGCCCTGAATCGGCGCGAATCTTGATGCTCGAAGGCGGGTCCTCCGTACTTCCGACGTTTCCCGAGCCACTGCGAAAGGCCGCACGCGAGTCGCTGGAACGCCTCGGTGTGGACGTGAGAACGAATGCGATGGTCACCGGAGTCGACGCCGAGGGCGTGCGGGTCGGTGGAACCGCAATCGCGGCCCAGACCATCCTGTGGGCTGCCGGAGTTGCTACGTCTCCACTCGTGCGATCGCTCGGCGCGCCCCTTGATCGCGCCGGACGAGTCCTCGCGGAGCCGACGCTTGCGGTTCCCGGACATCCCGAGATCTTCGTAGTCGGCGACGTTTGCGCGCTGTCGCAGGACGGGAAGCCTCTACCTGGGGTGGCGCAGGTCGCCAAACAGGGAGGGGCGCATGCCGCCGAGAATGTCGTCCGCGCAATCCAGGGCCAGCCCCCTTTGCCGTTCCACTATCGCAACTACGGCAACATGGCTACGATCGGCCGTGGCGCGGCCGTGGCCGACCTCGCGTTTCTGAAGGTGTCCGGGTTTCTTGCGTGGCTGCTCTGGTTGTTCGTGCACATCTTCTGGTTGATTGGTTTTCGCAATCGCCTGGCGGTCATCGGAGAATGGGCATGGGCGTATGTGACCTTCCAGCGGCGTGCGCGACTGATCACAGGCGAGAGGCTCTGGCCGGGAAGGGAATCTTGACGTTATGACCGATCAAGCCCCAAAGAGTGCCTACGAAATTGCCATGGAGCGGCTGCGTCAGAAAGACGCAGAACAGGGAATCGAGCGCAAGCCGGTGACCGAGGAACAGAAAGCGGCCATCGCCGAGATCCGGAGTACGTACGAAGCCAAGCTGGCGCAGGAGGAAGTGATGCACCAGTCTGCATTGGCCCGGACGTTCGACCCGGCGGCTCGCGAGACGATGGCCGACGAGTACAGACGGACCTGCGAACGGCTGAAGTCCGAGCGGGATTCGAAGATCGAGCGGATACGGGCGACGACCGGCCAAGGTTCCTGAAGCGTTCGACCGCAGACCTCGGTACAATACCTGGAACTCCCGCGCGATTTCCCCGACATGAGAGCTGTCGTCGTAGCACTTGGAGACTTAGGTCGAAGCGCCCGCATGTGCTACCACGCACGTGCGCTGGCCGCAGGATCCGTCGAGGTCGATCTGGTCGGCCTCGAGGGCACTCAAGTTCCACCGTCGATCAGAGACGAGCCGAGAATTCGTGTGCATCGGATCAGCGCGTCGACCCTTCGATACCGGCGAGGGCTGACTGCGGTGACCTACGTTCTCGGCGCCACTTTCGACGCTCTGCGCTTGAGCTTTCGCTTGTGGCGGACCCTGCGGACGCTTCCGCAGCCAGAGCTGGTGCTCGTGCAGAATCCGCCCCAATTTCCGACGCTCGCCGTGACTCGGTTCTCGCTTCGCCGACGTGGGGTGCGGTTCGTGATCGACTGGCACAATCTCGGTTACACGCTGCTGCAGTTGCGTCTGGGAAGCTGGCATCCTGCCGTTCGCGTCGCGCGCTGGTTCGAGCGCCGTGATGCGCGGCGCGCCGACGGCAACCTGTGCGTCTCCCGCGGGCTGGCGGCGTTTCTCGAGAGCCGCTTTGGCGTGTCCGGGGCTCGAGTTCTGTACGACCGGCCGGCATCGGTGTTTGCGTCGATCGATCGATCCGAGCGTGAGCAGTTTCGTCAGGCTCTCTTCACGCGGCTCGGAGTCCGCGGTACGGTGGTCGGGTTCATCGTCTGTCCCACCAGTTGGACAGAAGACGAGGACTTCGACGTCGCGATCGAAGCGGTGTGGCGGCTCGAAGAGCGGATTCGCGGATGGGAGGCGGCGGCGCCGTCGCGGCGGTTTCCGGATCTCGTCATTCTCGTCACCGGTGATGGCGCTCGCCGAGCCGAGTTCGAGCGCCGCTTCGCTGGACTTGCCTCGCGACGCATCCAACTTCGCTCACGCTGGCTCGAGCCCGAGGACTATCCGCGTGTCGTCGGCAGCGCCGATCTCGGGTTGTGTCTGCACCGATCCTCGTCTGGCCTCGACATTCCGATGAAGGTGGCGGATTTGTTTGGCGCCGGCGTGCCTGTCTGTGCGCTCGACTACGGGGCGTGTCTCGCCGAGCGCGTGCGTCACGGCGATAATGGGCTGCTGTTCTCGACGGCCCGCCAACTGGCTGACGTCCTCTTCGAACTCTTCGAAACGTTTCCCGGTCAGCAACCGTTGCTCGATCGTCTTCGCAGCGGAGCCCGCAAATCGGCGCGGCCGACCTGGGAAGAGGGTTGGACTCTGGAGGCGCGCTCGCTGCTGTTGCCGGCCAGTCCGTCCTAAGTCGCCGATTTGGCCCGCCAGACATGACCGACGATGACCACGGCGAGGATCGCGAACCCAACCACGTCGAGCCGTGCGCTCGGATAGAGCAGGAGAAGTCCGGCACACGTAGACGCCAGGCGCTCGGCGGCGTTTGCTCGGGTTTTCAACCAGCCGCCTGCTCCGATCGCTAACGCCCCCACGCCGAAGGCGGCGGTCGCCGAAGTCGTCACGACGTCGGTCACTGACGATTGCAACAGAACGCCCATTCCCTCCCGGCTCAGTGTGAACACGAACGGGACCAGGAAAGCCGGCAGCGTGTACTTCCAGGTCAGCATCATCGTGCGGAACGGGTTTGCGCCGGTGATCGCCGCTGCGGCGAACGGAGACAGGGCGGTCGGCGGGCTGACTTCCGATAGCACCGCGTAATAGAAGATGAACATGTGGGCGGCGACTGGCGCGACGCCCACGTTCGTCAACGCCGGCGCAACCATGACCGCCGCGATGATGTAGGACGCAGTCACCGGGACAGCCAGGCCGAGGAGCCAAACCGCAATCGCTGCATAGATCACCGTGAGCAGCAACTGGCCGCCTGCCAGCGTCACGATGATTCCCGCGATCTTGAGGCCAAGCCCGGTCAAGGTGACCACGCCGACGATGATGCCGGCGGTCGCAGTCGTGGCGGCCACGGCGAGGACGCCGTGCGCGCCTGTTTCCAGCGCCTGGAGAAGCCGTCGAGGGACGAGCGCCGTTTCGCGACGCAGGAAGCTGAGCGCGATCGCGAGCAGTGTTGCCCAGAACACCGCCCGAAACGCCGTGAAGCCTGCCAGCATCAGCGCCGCGATCGCGAAAAGTGACGTGAAGTGGTAGCCGAACTTTCGCGTCAAAGCCCAGACGGATTCCGTTGTCGTCGCGGCTGGACGTGTTCCAAGCCGGCGCGAGTCGGCTTCGATCATGAGAAAGATCGACAGGTAGTAGAGCAGCGTCGGGATTGTGGCCATGACGAGGACCTGCAGATAGGAAATTTGCAGGAACTCTGCGATGAGGAACGCCGCGGCCCCAAGCGTAGGCGGAGAGAGGATCGCGCCGATGCCCCCCGCGGAGAGGATGGCACCGGCGACATCGGCCGGGTAGCGCGCTCGCCGCAGGAGCGGCCATGCGACGGAACCCAACATCACGGTAGTGGCGACGCCGCTCCCAGAAACGGTACCGAGCAGAAACCCGGCGAGGGTTACGGTACGCCCCGGACCGGCGCCGCTCGTGGATCGGCCCATCGCCGCCATCGACCAGTCCAGAAAGAAGGTACCGGCGCCGGAAAACTGCAGAATGGCGCCGTAGATCGTGAAGAGGATGATGTAGGTCGCCGTCACATCGAGCGGCACGCCGAAGATGCCTTCGAGCGTCATGTAGAGCGAACCAATCACTCGATCCAGGTCGTAACCGCGATGTGCCAACAGGTCGAGGCCGATGCGGTCGAGCATCGGACCAAGAAACGCGTAGACAATGAAGACGATTGCCGAGATCGGCAGAATCCAACCGACGGTACGCCGCGTGGCTTCCAGGATGATCACGACCGCAATCGCGCCGCACGTCACATCGATTGCCGTGGGATTCGCCGCGCGGTACACGAACTGTGAAAAATCCGCGAGGGGCCAACCGAATGCGACCAATGTCAGGCCGACGAGCAGCCAATCGGCCGCGCTGACCCGCGACTGGCGTCCGCGCCGGGCCGGATATTGAAGGAACGTCAGCACCAGCGCGGTGAGGAGGAACGTGACACGATAGATCTGGGTATCAACGACGCCGACGACCCAGTAGAGCGCGTACAGCGACAGACCCACCGCCAACGCACCGGCGAAGTACCGAGTCGCACCCGACAACCGGCGAGCCGATGCTTCCGACTCGTACTTCTCGATCAGTTCGTCGACGTGTTGGACTTCGAGCGCCCGATCGCTCCTGGGATCCGGGTCGCCGGCTTCCAAACCCTATTCCGTCCAGACGTGCTGCTCCCGGTAATACCGGACAGCACCCGGATGAAACGGCGCGGCGGATCCTTTTGTCGCGCTCTGGAGGCTCAGGTTCTTGGCCTCGGGATGGATCGCGACCAATTCGCTTTGGTTCTCGAAGAGGAGGCGAGTGATATCGAACGCCAGGGATTCGGGCATGCTTTCGTTCACCACCAGTACGTTGGCGACGCCGACGACCGGTACGTCTGAAGTCAGGCCTGGATAGGTCGCGGCTGGGACTGTGAGCCGGGAGTAGAGTTGTTCGCCGTAAGTCCGTTGCAGGGCCGGGATGTACGCATCGCTCGACAGCATCTGAATCGTCATGCCGGGGGTGTGGCTCAGATCCAGAATCGCGGCGGTTGGCAGGCCGCCGCTCCAGAAAAACGCCTGTACTTTCCCGTCCTTGAGTGCGTCGACCGATTGTGAGACTCCGAGACCCTGCCGGCGGACGTCGGTATCGCGATTAAGGCCTGCCGCTTCGAGCAGTCGAAATGCGATCACTTCCGAACCACTGCCGGGCGAACCGGTCGACACGCTCTTGCCTTTCAGATCCCCGAGGTTGGCAATGCGGTTCGATGTCACCGTCACGATATGGGTGTAGTTCGAGTACAGGACGGCCAGCGCCCGCACTGGTACCGGCTTTCCTTCGAATGCCTCCCGTCCTTTGATGGCGTCGGCCAGTGTATCGGCGAGGGTGAAGGCGATGTCCGCCTTGCCATCTCGGAGAAACTTCAGATTGTCGACCGAGGCTGCAGTGACCTCCGCCGTGGCCTCGGTGTTGAGCAGATGCTCGCTGATGACCTTGGCGATGGCGCCACCGTACGGGTAGTAGACGCCACCCGTGCCGCCGGTGGCTATCGACAAACGCCGTTTTCCACGACGAGCCGCCGAGTCAGTCGAGTGACAGGCACTCGTCACGACCATGACGAGCGCGAGAAAGGTCGTGCAAAAGCGTTTCACAGCGTGTACCCGCAACCTGATGCGCGGCGAGGATAGCACGGAGTGTGCAAGAGGCGATGCGGGCCGTGAAGAACTTGTTAGAATCTGGTCCGATTCCTGAAACGCACTCGGCGGACGTTTCAATGCCATTTACCTACACAATCGATCCCAAGGCCGGTTTGCTGATCGTTCGGGCGGAAGGCGTCGTCACACAGGCCGAACGTGTCGAGACGGTCATGGCGTGGATGACGGATCCGCTGTTCCGTCCGGATCTCGACACGATCTGCGACTTCTCCGAAGCGCAATCCACACCGACCATGGCCGAACTGCGTGAGCTCGCCGGTCTCGTCGGCAGGTACACCGACTACGTCGGCAACGCGAGGCTTGCGATTGTGGCGAGCAAAGCCATCACGTTCGTCGTGGCTCAAGAGTTTGCGTCGATGGCCAAGAGGATTCCGCTTGAAGTCCGCGTGTTCTCCGATCGTGAGGAAGCAGTATCGTGGCTTCGTCCGCCGGAGGAGTCCTCACGAGCGCGACGAGCACTCTGACTGCTGAGTTATGTGACCGTCCGGCGATTCGCGAGGATTGTCGTAAAGCTCCGGCTCCGCAGTTCGTCCATTGTGAGGCCGCTCTTCTCCGCGGCCTCGCCCTCGCCGATCGCACCGCAGTTCATCGCTCGCAAGAAGTAGTTCAACAATCCCTGCCCGGTTGCGGCGTCGTCGAACACCTCGCCGACACGTGTCGCCTGCGTGGCTTTGTCGACGAAGTTGCGCAACCGGTCGGAGGCTGATTCGAGACCTTCGAGAAAGAATCCGTAGACGGCCGCATATCGAGACGGCAACTGAGCCGGGTGGAGATCCCATCCCTGATAGAAGGCGGCGACGAGCGAGCGATGAACATTCCCCGCGTGGACCCGCCAGGCGCGATGGACAACTCGCATGTTCTCGTCACGTTCCTCGGCGGTAAGCGCCCGGTCGCCAGGGCGGTGCGGTCCGATAGGCATGATGTTGGTCGGTCCGTCAGACAGCCACACACCTGTTCCGGCAATCGCCACCTGCATCACGGATCTGGCGAAGTCGCTTGCGGGATGGTCCAGCCCCTGGTGCGCCGCGGTCACGTTACAGGCGGCCGTGTAGTCGAACGGACCGAAGTGAACAGCAACTACGCGGCCGCGACCCGCAGAGAGAAGTTTTGGCAGCGCGACCGTCCCGTCCGCGGCAAAGATTGCCTGCGGTGTTTCGATCATCAGTTCGATGTGGAGAGTGCCGCGCGGCAGATCCCGTTGATACTCGAAGGCATCGAACGCGGAGGCCAGCGCGCCCACCTGTTCAGGGCCCCTGATTTTTGGCAGCGTGACGACGAAATTGGGTGGAATGGCGGCGCCGGCGTCGAGCAGCGCTGTCAGAAACAGGTCGAAGGTCCTCAGGCTGCGACGTTTGAGCTCCTCGCTGAGCGGCTTGATGCGGATGCCAATTCCAGCCGGCAGCGTGCGATTGGTGGCGGCTGTCGCCACTTCAAGAGCGGCCGTCACGGCGACCCGGTCTTCTTCTTCGTCCGATCGATTTCCGAAGCCGTCCTCGAAATCGATTCGAAAATCTTCAATTGGCTCCCGCTGAAGCTTGTCCACAATCAGCGGGTACAGCCGCTCCGCCAAGAGCGAGTCGATTCGAAACGCCGCGGCCAGTGTGGCTGGATCGGGCGCATATTCGCGCAAGGTACGGAGGGCAATCGCGCCGAGCTTGGGTGTCGAGTCCGCCTTGAAGAGATGTGCGCCGCCGTACAACGTGTGCACCGGCTGGCGTCGTGGCCGATCACCCGGAAATGCGTCCGTGACGCGCCGGTTGCCATCGGCCAGGGCGTCCAGAAACACCGTCATCGTGTGCTCGGGTATGGTCATGCTGGGCATGGCGGGCAGTATACGAGCGGACGTGCCCGAGAACTGACTAGAATGTCGATTCACCAGTGTCGAACCGCCCTTTTGGACGTCGGTCTTTCCTGGCAGGCGTCACTGGCCTTGCCGGGTCTGCCGCCGTCGGATCGCTCGGGCTCTTTGTTCGATCGTTGCAGGCGGCCGAGTTCACCTTCACCCAGTTTCACAATCAGACAGCAAGCAGCCCGCTGCACCGTCGGCTGGTCGAAATGTGGGAAGCGGTGGCGAAGGATACACGCGGGCGAGTCGAAACACAGGTGCGTGCCGAAAACGACCACATCGATGGGAGCGATCCTGCCGCGCTCGACATGCTGATGTCGGGCCAGATTCAGTTCTTCACCTTGATGGGCGGCATTCTCGGCAACGTGGTGCCGGCGGCTCAGATCCAGCAGGTACCGTTTTCATTCCGTTCGCCGGCAGCGGCGTTTCACGCGTTGGACGGCCCGCTCGGCGCGTATCTCCGGCAGGAGCTGGCCGCTAAAGGGATCGTCGCCCTACCGGTGACTGTCTTCGACAACGGTATGAGGCAAATCGCCAGTGCGACACGACCGATCGTCGTCGCGAGCGACCTCGAAGGCCTCCAAATCAGAGTCCCCGACGGTCAAATGTTCTCTGACACCTTCAGAGCGCTGGGCGCTGAGCCGGTGACGATCAATGTCAACGGCATCTACGACGCGTTGAAGAGCCGCCATGTTGACGCACAGGAAAACCCGTTGGCGGTCGTGGAATTGTTCAAGCTCTACGACGTCGTCAAGTACGTGAGCATGACCAATCACATGTGGTCCGGGTTCAACCTACTGATCCACGGGCCGACCTGGCGGCGACTTCCCACCGAGATCAGCATGTCGATTGAGCGTCAGGCTGCGAAGTTCATCAGGCTGCAGCGTGAAGACCAGTCCAGGGTCAATAGCGCGTTGACGAAGCGGCTCGCGATGCGCGGTCTGGTGTTCAATACGGTCGATCCGGCGTCGTTCCGCGCCCGGCTGTCGAAGGCCTACTCTATGTGGCGAAGGCAACTAGGCGCCAAGTGCTGGTCGTTGCTCGAGGCCGAGACGGGTCAACTGAAGTGAGGTCGTGTGCTGGCTTGGGATGGCCTGTAACCACAAAGAACGAAGTACACGAAGGAGCACGAAGTATGTCGCGACCTCTGTGGTCAGTGATCGTTTCCATCCTGAGCGTCGTTGCGCTTCTCGCACAGACGAATCCAGCGTCTCAAGCCGCTCGCCAGTGGCGCCAGCAACACGAGCGCGCGATTGTTGACGAGTTCTTCAATCTGCTGGCCATTCCCAATGTCTCGAGCGACCGGTCCAATATTCAACGGAATGCCGATGCCATCGCCGAGTTGCTGGAGAAGCGCGGCATCGCGGTGAAGCAGGTCGCCATCACCGGCTCGAATCCGGTCGTGTTCGGTGAAATTCGCACGCCGGGCGCTACCCGTACGATTGGTTTCTATGCTCACTACGACGGACAACCACTGGATCCGAAAGAGTGGGCATCGCCGCCGTTTACACCGACACTCCGCGACGGTCCGGTTGAAGACGGTGGGAAGGTCATCGCACTGCCAGCCGCTGGCACCGCGTTCGACACCGAATCGCGTATCTACGCACGAGGCGCCGCCGACGACAAAGCTCCC
Organism: uncultured Acidobacteriota bacterium; assembly: GCA_963773035.1. Taxonomy (GTDB): domain Bacteria; phylum Acidobacteriota; class Vicinamibacteria; order Vicinamibacterales; family CAVVIG01; genus CAVRXZ01. Next base: position 198,118 of record CAVYZX010000012.1, read on the forward strand.
ATCATTGCGCTGCTGGCAGCGATCGACGCTCTCCGTGCGGCAGGGCTGAGCACGAAATCGAACATCAAGCTTGCGTTCGAGGGGGAGGAAGAAGCCGGTTCACCGAACCTCGAGAAGATTCTGGCCGCCAACAAGTCGCTATTTGCAGCCGACCTCTGGCTGATGTGCGACGGCCCGCTGCACCAGACGCGACGGCAACTGATCTACTTCGGCGCGCGCGACGGCGTTCGCCTGGATCTGACCGTTTACGGGCCGAGGAACGAGCTGCACAGCGGGCACTACGGTAATTGGGCGCCCAACCCTGCCCTGATGCTCGCGCGGCTCCTGACCTCGATGAAGGACGAGACCGGGCATGTGCTGATCGACCATTTCTACGATGACATCCAGCCGTTGAGTGAAATCGAGAAACGCGCGATTGCCGAAGCACCGGTCGTCGACGAAGAGCTCAAGCAGCAATTCTGGCTCGGGTCGACTGAGGGCAAACCCGCGAAGCTGGCTGACCTCGTGACGCTCCCGTCCTTGAACATCCGTGGCCTGGCCAGCTCTCGGGTTGGTGCCCAGGCGTCGAACGTCATCCCTGCATCCGCGACCGCCTCGATCGATATCCGGCTGGTGAAAGGCATGGATCCGCGCGGGACGTTGAGGAAAGTCGTCGAGCACATTCGAAAGCAAGGCTTCTTCATCGTCGACAAGGAGCCCGGCGCTGACGTTCGGCTGGCACACGAAAAGGTCGTGTGGATCGACGAGGGCCGCGTCGGGGCAGGCGCCGTGCGGACGCCGATGGATCTGCCAATTGCGCAGGAGGTGATTCGGGTCGTCGAAAGCGCGCGAGGGCTAGCGGTGAAGCTGCCCAACATGGGTGGCAACCTGCCGCTGGCGGATGTCGAACGAGCGCTCGGCACACGGACCATCGTGATTCCAATCGGGAACCACGACAACAATCAGCACAGCTACAACGAAAACCTGCGGATTCAAAATCTGTGGGACGGCATCGAGCTCATGGCTGCCTTACTCGCGATGTAACGAGCCAACAAGTAGGGTGCATTGTGGATTGTGCACAAAGAGCACAAAGATCCAACGAACCAGCGAATCCTTGTTCTGGGTTGCGGAATGATCGGATCGGCTGTGGCCATGGACCTGGCGCGGCACGATTGGGAGGTGACGATCGCCGACTGCGACGAGACGCGGCTCTCGCGCGTGAGGCAGACGTACGGCGTTCGCACGGTGACGACCGATCTCTCGGACACAGGCAGCATCGCCACACTCGCGAAGGCGTCCGGCATCGTGATCGGCGCTCTGCCGAGCGCGATTGGCTTTCGAACTCTCGAGGCTGTCGTCGAGAGCGGGAGCCATGCCGTGTGTATCAGCTTCATGCCGGAAGACGCGCGGACGCTGGACGATTTGGCCTCGCGCAGGGGCGTTACCGCGATCGTGGACTGCGGGGTTGCGCCGGGCCTCAGTAACATGATGGTCGGCCATGCCGCGGCGAGACTCTCGCCGTGCGAGCGTGTGGACGTGTATGTCGGCGGCCTGCCGTTGAATCGGAGAGCGCCGTTTGAGTACAAAGCCGGCTTCTCACCGCACGACGTCATCGACGAGTACGTCGATCCTGCCAAGGTCGTCGAGCACGGCCGGGTCGTCGTGAAGCCCGCGTTGTCCGAAGTGGAAATCCTGACCGTCCCGGGCGTGGGAGAGGTCGAGGCATTTCTGACAGACGGCTTGCGCACACTGATCGAAAGCATCGACGCGCCATTCATGCAGGAGAAAACTCTTCGATATCCGGGACACGCGCGCACGATGGAAGTCCTTCGTGAGGCTGGATTCTTCTCCAAGGATCCCGTTCTGGCCGGCGACCGGATGATTCGTCCATTCGACGTGACAGCTGCTCTTCTCTTTCCCCAATGGACCTATCAAGACGGAGAACCCGACCTCACGATCCTGCGCGTGGCGGTTGCCGGGCGGACGGACGTGGGCCGCACGCTCTTCACCTGGGACCTCATCGATCGGTACGACGCCGCCACTGGTCTGCGAAGCATGTCGAGGACCACGGCATTTCCGGCAACGATAGCCGCCCAGCTGATTGCCGACGGCGAGTTTCCAGCGGGTGTCCATCCGCCGGAAGTCGTCGGCCGTCTCGGACTGCTTGATCGCGTTCTCGCAGAGCTCGAGGCACGAGGCGTCCGCTGTCAGCAGAAAGTTGAGCGGCAGGTCGACTGAATCCGAAATGCACAATGCAAAACGCACATTGGGAAGTGCGCCCCCGGCTTGATCTTCACCAGTTCTCCCTCGCCGTGTGGCTAATGCTCGGCGCGTTGGCTGGTCGGCTGAGGAACGATACAATCCGGTGTTCAGCTCCGACGTCCAAGGCTCTCGGCTGCTCCGGCTGATCTCAAAACCATGGCACTGACGACGGGCACGCGGCTCGGCCCCTACGAGATCCTTGCCCTCCTCGGCACCGGTGGCATGGGGGAAGTGTGGAAAGCGCGCGACACGCGGCTCAATCGCATCGTCGCGGTGAAGCGACTCACGGGACAGCACAGCGGGCGGTTCGAGCAGGAAGCGCGCGCGATTGCGGCGCTCAATCATCCCCACATCTGCCAGATCTACGACGTCGGCGCGGACTATCTGGTGCTGGAGTACGTCGAGGGGCAGACGCTGGCCGATCGACTCCGCAGTGGAGGCGGACCTGGCCTACCGCTGGAGGAGGCCCTTCGCATCGCGCGGCAGATTGCCGAAGGCCTCGAGGAGGCACACCGCTCAGGCATTCTTCACCGCGACCTGAAGCCGAGCAACGTGATGATCACCACGAAGGGCGTGGCGAAGCTGCTCGATTTCGGCCTGGCTCACGCTCGTCAGCGTGGATGCCGACGTCACGCGGACGCAGGACGGCACGGTGCTGGGCACGGCGGCCTACATGTCGCCGGAGCAGGCCGAGGGCAGACCGCTCGATGTGCGGTCGGACGTCTTCAGCTTCGGTGTCGTCCTGTACGAAATGCTCTCGGGGAGTCGTGCGTTTGGCGGGACGACCGCGCTTCAGATCATGAATGCGGTCGTTCGCGACGAACCACCGTCCACTGCAGATCGTCGCCGGCGCTCGAGCGCATCGTCCGGCGGTGTCTCGCAGAAATCGCCCAGGCCAGCGTTTTCAGACGATGGGCGAGGTGCGGGCCGTGCTCGAACAACCGGCGACGGAGCCGTCGAAACCTATCGAGCGCGAGCCGTCGGTCGCCGTGCTGCCGTTCGCCAACATGAGCGCGGACAAGGAGAACGAGTATTTCAGCGACGGATTGACCGAAGAGATCATCAATGTGCTCGCCAACGTACCTGGCTTGAAAGTGGCTGGCCGCACGTCGTCGTTCTTTTTCCGCGGAAAGGACGTCGAGTTCGGCGAGATCGGCAAGACGCTCAACGTCGACCACATTCTGGAAGGGAGTGTTCGAAAGGCAGGCAGCCGAATCCGGGTCACGGCGCAGCTCGATCAAGGTCGCCGATGGTTTTCATCTCTGGTCAGAACGCTACGACCGCGAGCTGACGGATGTCTTCGCGCTGCAGGATGAGATCACGCGACGCCATCGCCGGGGCTCTCCAGGTGAAGCTGTCCCCGGAGACTGCGCCGCCCCGGCGTCACACACCCAACCTTCGCGCGTACGAGGCGTACCTCAAGGCTCTGGATCAATGGTCCAAGAGCGACGTCGGAATCCATGGTGCGGGTCAAGGAGTACCTGGACAGAGCGGTCGCACTCGATCCGGAATTCGCGCCTGCGCACAGCACGCTGGGCCTGTACTACACGATGCTCGCGAGCCTCGGCATCAGGCCGACACGCGAGGTCATCCCCTTGGCCCGCGCGGCGGTAGCACGAGGCATTGCGCATCGAGCCTTCATTGTCTGAAGCCCATGCCCTCCGTCGGCGTGCTGGGCTTCCGGCTACGACGACTACGACTGGCACGCGGCGGAACAGCACTGGCGCGTGGCCATGGGTCGCGAACCGGTCTCATGCCACGTCCGTTTCTGGTACGGGAACCATTACCTGCTGCCCATCGGCCGGTTCCAGGATGCCCTGGACGCCATGGCGAAGGGGCTCGAAGGGGATCCGATCAACCTCTTGTACCGCCACCATTCTTGCGGTCTGTCTCAGAAACGCCGGCCGGCTCGAGGAGGCGGAAGCCGAGTTGCACCGGGTCCTGGAGCTCGATGAGAACTTTCCGCTGGCCGTCGGCACGCTCGGCGCCGTCTGCGCGCAGCAAGGTCGATTTGGGGAAGCGCTCACGTTGAGCGAACAGGCCTATGCGTTGACGCCGTGGTCCAATCCGGTCGTCGGACAACTCGCGGCGCTCCTGGTCCGCACCGGAGCCACGAGCCGGGCAGAGGCGCTGCTCGAGAGGGCTCAGACCGGGCACGGCATGCGGAGCCCCGACCGGGATGGCGGTGTTTCACGCGATGTGTGGCGAATTCGATCGAGCGGCCGAATGGGCCGAACGAGCGATCGACGCGCGGTATCCGCTGCTCGTCTCGATCCTCGGACCGCTCCTCAGGTCGACTCCCGGGTGGCCGACCCTGGCGAGGATGATGAACTTGCCGGACACCAGTGCGGAGCGGGAGTCAACGGGTCGAGTGATGCGACATGCGTTCGACAGAGGACGTTCTGGACCACCACGCCAAATGCTTTTTCGAGTTCGACCTCGAGGGCATCCTGTCTGACTATTCGCCGACCGCGGTCCTCTTCACGCCGGACGGCCCGCTCAGAGGAGCCGACGCCATCAGGCCGCTGTTCCAGGCGATGTTCGCGGAGTTCGGAAAACCTGGCGCGACGTTCCACATGAAGCACCAGTCCGTCGAGGGCAGCTATGCGTACGTGCTGTGGACCGCGGAGACGGCGGACAACGTGTACGAGTTGGGCACGGACACGTTAGTCGTGCTGGACGGCAAGATCGTCGCCCAATCATTCGCGGCCAAGATTTCGCCCAAGGGCTGAAACATGTCTTCATTCCTGGAGGCCGCGCAAGACGCTGACTACCGGACCTTCACGTATTTCCGCAAGACGCGGGGACGCGGCTCGCCGCCGAAGACGTTCCCATACTTGTCGACGGCGCCGAATTCCGCACCGCTTCCCGTTGTGGTGCCAGGATTGCCACCCTGATCCAGAATGAAGTATTTCACCCACCCGTTCAGGGCGTCCCCAATTCTGATGCCTTGTTCAAAGCCTGGATTGTCGACATTGTCCGACTCTGAATCGAACACATAGATCAGGTCTTCATCGTTGACCGAGAAAGCGAGGCCGCTCGGCATCCCGAACTGGTGCCACGTCGCTAGATGCTTCCCTTCCTGATCGAAGATCTGGATACGAGTGTTGGAACGATCGCAGACGAACACGCGCCCTCGTTTGTCCATACCGATGCCGTGCACTGTCCGGAATTCGCCGGGCGCGTATCCGGTTTTTCCCCATGCTTTGATGAACTTCCCGTCTTTCGAGTACTTGACGACACGGTTATTGGAGCCGTGTCCGTCCGCGACGAAGATGTCTCCGTTCGGAGCGGTGACAACGCCCGCCGGCGATCTGAAGTGGCCCTCATCGTTTCCTGCCACGCCGGCTTCGCCGAGCGTCATCAGCACTTTCCCGTCCGGGCTGAACTTGCGGACGATATGTCCGGCTTTCACGCCGGCCTTGGCCGCCGTGGCCACGGCGTCTTCCGCTGCACCATCGGTCGCCCATACATTGCCGTCGCGATCCACGTGCAGCCCGTGCGGCCAGATGAACATCTGCGCCCCAAAGCTTTTCACGACGTTGCCTTTGGGATCGAACTTGTAGATCGTGTCGTGTGGCTTGAGTTTCCCGTCGGGATACATGCAGTCGAGCCCGAAGCGGCCGCCGCGTGCGGCGGGGACAGGGCTGGTCTCGTCGCATCGGATAAAGGCCCAGATGCTCTCGCCGTCGACGTCGACGTGCACCGACGCCGGCGGTCCCATCTCGCGTCCACCCGGAAGGCGCGCCCACTCACCACCCGGAACGCTCGGACCACCGCCGTCGGCCAGTCCTCTGACGGGCCGATATGGATTGTCAACAGGTCCTTGTGCGGCGGGCGCAAGACCGTTGGCCAGAAAACTCACGATGCCCAGCACGGCGATCGACACGGCTCGACTGGCCTTTGACATGACGGACCTCTCTTTTCCCGAGTGCGTTCAGGCGAAACAGCACCGAGCGGGATTCAGGGGTAGTATCCGAACGGCCTCTTGCCGCCTGCCTTCCATTCGGGCCACTTGGGAAGAAAGTTGTCGCGATTCGGCATCCGCACTTTCGGCAGGCTGGTCGCGTCGAGTACCTCGTCTTCCTTGATGACGTCGTTGCGAAACAGCACGTAGGCCGTCAGGGCGTACACCTCGTTCGGCATGAGCGAGCCCGGCCTCGTCTGCGGCATCGCACGATTGATGAAGTCCCACACGGTCGTCGCATACGGGACGAGGCTGATCGGCAGCTTCACCGGCTTCGCGTTCCCGAGCGGGATGAGCGAGCGAGATCCGCCCGGACCGCCGGCTGCGTCCGCTCCGTGACAGAAGCCGCACTTCTGCTTGAAGAGGGCGGCGCCTTCCTTTGCGGTGCCATTGCCCGGCGGCAGCCCTGTCCCGTCGGGCGCGATCGCCGTGTCTGCCGCCTTGATTTCCGCGTCGGTCGGCGTTCTTCCCAACTGATACGTCGGCCCCTGCGCGTCCAAAGTGGTCGTGCCGATGGCGACCACGAAGATCACAAAGAATACGAAATTACAGAAAGAGCGCATTTTGAACGCTGCCATCGCGGTTCACCCTCCACGGTTGAATCCCGTTGAAGTGGTCGGCTTGGTAGAAGTATTCGGGCTCGACCTTGAGATTCTTCGCCGCCTCCGCCAGCGTCGGCTGCGCCTCGCCGCGCTCGTCGATGCAGCGCGACTGGAGCACCGCCTCTTCTCCGTTCCACGTCCACGGAAACCGGAACCGCGTGTGCGCATACCGAAGCACCGGCTGCTGAAGTTCCGCATTCTTGTAGGTCCGTCCGCCGTCGGTCGAGACCTCGACCCTTCGCACGGCGCCGCCTCCCGTCCACGCCAGGCCGGTAATCTCGTAGAACCCCCGGCTCAACCGCTGACCGCCCGACGGCCGCGTGATGACCGACTTCGGACCGAGCTCGAACCGGTACCAGAGGCCCTTCCCGCTCGGGACCGTATCCGCGTTGTTGCCGCTTTCGTGCCACGCCATGTACGGCTGATCGACGACGCCGATGCGGGTGAGCCACTTGACGGATCGAATCGCCTCCCAGCCGGGGACGACGAGTCGGAGCGGATAGCCTTGATGCGGACGCACCGGCTCGCCGTTCTGCGCGTAGGCCACTAGGATGTCGTCCATCGCCTTCCCGAGCGGGATGCTCATGGTGTACTTGTTCGACTCTCCGCCCTCGGCGACGATCCAACTTGCGCGCTTTTGTACGCCGCATTCCTTCAGCAGGACGGGCAACAGCACGCCCGTCCATTCGCTGCAACTGGTGCGCCCGTGGATCAGTTGAACCGACTCCTTGTTGGGGCCCCGCGACGGACGGCTGTTGGCGTTGCACTCGAGGAAGTAGACGCGTGACACCGACGGGAAACGCCGCAGCTCGTCCATCGTGAACGTCAGCGGGCGGTCGACCATGCCGTGAATCAGCAGGCGATGCGTTTTCGGATCGATGTCGGGGATGCCGTTCACGTGATCCATCAGGAAGTGCAGCCCAGACGGTGTGATGATCCCATCGAGATCCTGAAGGGGCGTCGTCAGGGCCGTGTCGGTGATCGCTGTCGGCGCGGTGGGAGCTCGGCGGATCGTGTCGTCGAAGGACGACGGCTGTCCGTAGGCGAGAAGGTCCTTGGTCGGGCGCGCGTCCGGCGACGCTGAGGTCTGACCTCGCACGGCGCGGACGGCGCTCGTCACGAACCCGGCGACGGTAGCCGTGACCCCGCGCGTCAGAAACCGGCGGCGATTCGAATGCATGTGCGAACCCATGAGGGCGTTCTCCTCAGTTTTTCCTAGTGACCGTCAGTTTCCGGCGCCCGGCAGGCCGAACGCGAACAGCGTCGAACCGGACGCCACCAGGACCAGTTGTTTCCCGCCAATCGTCGCCGTCGCCGGCGCCGCCGAAATCGATGCACCTGTCTGGAAGTTCCAAAGGACTTTGCCGGCACGCGCGTCGTACGCGGTGACGCTGCCGTCAGCATCGCCCCCGAAGACCAGGCCGGAGGCCGTCGTCAGCAGGCCCGAGATCGACGGCGTGAACTGCTTGGATTCCCACTGCACGGCGCCCGTCGCGGGGTCGATGGCGCGTACGGCGCCGTAACCGCGGCCTACGCGGATGCCGTTCCCGCCAAAGAAATCGCGGTCCTCGATGAATTCCTGCTTCCACGCATAGAAGGTGGCGCAGGCTTCGCGAGCCGTTACGTAGAAGAGGCCGGTCGAGGGATTGAACGCCGGCGAATTCCAGTTCGTCGCGCCCGCGACGTCGGGACAGATCAGGCTTCCTTGCTCTGTGGGCTGGCTGCCGGGCAGTTCGACCGGTCTGCCGTCCGCCCCGACCTCGTGGGCCCAGGTCGTCCTGACGAACGGTCTCGCACGTATCAATTTACCGTCGGTGCGATCGAGTGTGTAGAAGAACCCGTTGCGGTTGGCTAGCATGAGCACTTTGCGCCGCGTGCCACCGGCGTTGATATCGCCCAGCACCGGAATCTGCACGGCGTCCCAATCGCGCGTGTCGTGCGGCGTGAACTGGTAGTGCCAGCGGAGTTTTCCGGTGTCGGGATCGAGCGCTACGACGGATGCCGTATAAAGGTTGTCGCCCTTGCGCACGTCGCCGAGCAGATCCGGCGCGGGATTCCCGGTGCCCCAGTAGAGCAGGTTCAATTCGGGATCGTAGGTGCCGGTGAGCCAGGTCGAGCCTCCACCACTCTTCCACGAATTGCCGGCCCAGGTCTCGTTGCCCGGCTGGCCCGGCTCGGGCACGGTCCAGAACCGCCAGAGTCGCGTCCCGTTCTCGGCGTCGTAGGCGTCGATGAAGCCGCGGGTCCCTTCGTCAGCGCCGCCAATTCCCACGATCACCTTGTTCTTGACCACGAGCGGCGCGATCGTCGCGTAGTAGCCGCGTTTGCGCTCGGCGATGACCGAGTCCCACACGACGTTCCCGGTCCTGGTGTCGAGCGCCACCAGATGAGAGTCGATCGTGGCCATGAACAGCTTGTTCCCGAGCACGCCGAACCCGCGGTTGACGTTGCTGCCTGGCAGGTCCGGCATCTCGTGTTGATACGTCCAGATCCTGCGGCCCGTGCGTCCGTCGACGGCCCAGGCAACGTTGCTCGGACCGGTCACGTAGATGATGCCATCGATGACGAGCGGAGTGGCCTCGAACCGACCGGCAACGCCCGTCTGAAACGCCCACTGCACCATCAGCCGCTGCACGTTCGATGGCGTGATCTGCGTGAGCGGACTATGTCGCTGCCCGGTGTAGTCTCCGGAATAGGTGAGCCACAGGGACGGATTCTTCAATCCGTCGAGCAGCTGCTGCGAGGAAATCTCCTGACCCGCGGCTCCACCCCAGGCCAGGCTCGCGGCGAGCACAGACAGAGTGGCGATTCTCACGAACGTGAATTTCATGGCGACTCCTCTCACCGTCCGCGAAGCGTGCGCAGATACGCCAGGACGTCGTCCAGTTCGGTACTGGTCAGCTTGTCGGGTCCATAGTCGGGCATCAGCGAACCCTTTTCGTCGATGACCTCACGTACTTCGGTCTTGAAGAACGTCAGCAGTCGCTCGTTCGTGTCCATCATCTGGATCGAATAGGAATCTTCGTTCTTTCTGCTCCCTTTGATCCGCCCGCCGTCGCGGGTGACCACCGTGACCGGCTCGTACCCCGGCGGAATGTACTCGGCGGTCTTCCGGATCTCCCGTTCCAACGCCATCGCCGAGCGAGCCCTGCCGACGATGGACAGATCGGGTCCGAGCCGGCCTCCCTTGCCGTTCACCATGTGACAGCTGCTGCAATTCGCCTTTCCCCAAAAGATCTTTTCGCCGGCTTCGACGTTCCCGCGCACATCCGGCTTGGCGTTCGGCACGATCACGGTGCGCATATAAGCGATCAACGCCCACGCATCGTCCTCGTCCAACGCATTGGCCGGCATCTCGGTTCGGGGAATGCCGCGCATGATCACGCGGAAGAGCTGCGCGTCGCTCGTGCCGCGCGAATACGGTCCGGCTGTCAGGTCGGGCGCACGATACCCACGGGCATCGAACCCGTGACAAGTCGAACATCGTTTCTTGTAGACGTACTCTCCTCGCTCGATAGCTTTCGGCTGTCCCTCGACGGGATTCTTGAGCTCGCTGGTTTGCGCGGCGGCACTGCCCGTCCAGACAGCTATCGCCAGCAGACTGAATGGAAGGGCCCTCGCCGCAAAGGCCATCAGCATGCTTCCTCCCCCAAAAAGGCAAATCGTCTGGACGCTGAAAAGTAGAAGGATTATAGAACCGACTGCTTGTGTTGTTACCGGATAGTTAGCGGGAACGCAGTCTATGGAGTCGGTCCCGGACGAACGCCTGGCGTGTTGAGTCGGATGCGAAAGAGCACATTGCACGCGGTGATGTAGAGACCTTTCGCGTCAGGGTCGCCAAAGCCGAGGTTAGTCGCGCATACCTGCTTTCTGGGTTCGCCTGGTATGTCCGGAAGCTGGATCGTTCCCAATCTCTTGCCCTCCGGCGACGTGATCCGTACCTCGCCAGGGCCGGCGCCCGTGGTCGAGTAGAGGTTTCCGTTTCGATCCACCTTCATGCCGTCGTTACCCGCCACGTCCAGGAATTCGCGACGGTTGGTGACGGTATCGTCAGGTTGCACGTCGTAACGCATGATTTTCCGGCCGAACGTGACGTAGAGGTGCCTTTCATCTTCGGAGAGCGTGATGCCGTTGGGAAACGCGTCCGGAAAATCCTGATTGCTGTCGAGCAAGGTGATCGTGCCGTCCTTGATCAGGTAGAAGCCATTGAGCCGCAGTTCGCGCGCCGGACCTGCCGCGCCGCCGCGTAACCCCGAATTCCCATCGGTGAAATAGATCGCGCCGTCGGACTTCACAACGACGTCGTTCGGCCCGTTGAACCTCTTGCCTTCATATCGGTCGGCGAGAATCGTACGCATGCCGTCCTTCTCGATGCGCATGACCACGCGGCCGGCTGGGGAGCAGACGACGAGCCGGCCCTGCCGATCCAAGGTCAGGCCGTTTGAACCGATGATGATGACCGCCATGCGGCCGCTGCGGGTCTGCTGGCCGACGTTGAGGAGATCAGATCCGTTGTAAATGTTTTCGGCGAATGCCGAGAGCACGCCGTCTGGCGTACGTTTGTAGATGACATTGGCGGTCAGATCGCTGAACAACAGATAACCCGAGTTCGACTCCTGAACCCAGACAGGGCCCTCCGTGAGTCCGAAGTGCTCGCCTAGCGTCTCCAGCTTCGCGTCCGGTGAAACGATCGTGTCGAGCGCCGGATCGAGTCTGATGATTCTGAAATCCCTCGTCGCGGGCGCCTGAGCGTTTCCCACACCGATGCCAATCGCCATCGCGATAGCAGCCCATGCCGGCAGCTTCATGCCACACCTCGAATGAGAAGAGACGTGATCGCTTTATCCCGTTCCATCGTAAACCGATCGTGCCTCCTTGAACTCGAAAGCGAGCCCTGAGATCCTCCACTGTGCGTTGACCGTAACCTGGGCGATTTGCCTCCAGCTCTGAGGACGAACCGCTATGGGGGCGCTCCAGACGACATTCCCTTGATGGGCTCTGTCAACTACCTCCCCGCTGATATGGAGGATGTGCCAATGATAGGGCCGGCGGGATATCCCCGCCGAGCGCGCTCGCCTGGTGGCGAACGGAACCTCGCAGCCGCGCGGGGAGTAAGACCCTGTAGAGACCATGCCGAACGAACCGGACGCGGAGCTGCTGGCGCGGTTCGTCCACGGCGATCGCGACGCCTTCGAGGTGCTGTTCCGGCAGTTCGAGCCCGAGGTGTACCGATGGATCATGCGAATCGTCCGCGATCACGGCGGCGCCGAGGATGTCGTAATCGAGACATTCTGGCGGGCACATCGGGCGCGGGCGCGTTTCGACTGGTCGCGCAGTTTCGGAGCCTGGATCCGCCGGATTGCGACCAACGCCGCGCTCGATCACCTGCGGACGGAGCGCCGGCACCGCGGAGTTGTCCCGGTGTACGACCGCACCTTGCCGTCGCCGCCGCTCGACAATGGTGTGCGCAACGCCCTCGCGACAGCGTTCAGCCGACTCCCGGTGAAGTTGCGCGCCGTGGCGACATTAGCGTTGATCGAGGACCTTCCGCACGCCGAGATTGCCGAAGCGCTCGCCATCCCGGTCGGCACCGTAAAGTCCCGTTTGCACCGCGCGCTGCGCTCACTCCGCGACGAACTGACGACTCTGGGGATTGATTCATGACGGACGACGAAATCGCACGGCTTCTGCGTAACACCTTCCTGCCGGCCAGCGCCGATCGAACGCATCGCGATCTCTGGCCTAACGTCCGTCAGCGCCTGGACGAGCATCCATCGTGGGGGTGGCTCGACGCGACCCTGGCGACGGCGCTCGTCGTCGTGCTGGTGTTGTTTCCGGATTGGCTGTCACTGCTGGCCTATCACCTGTGACGGAGGCGATCATGCGACCCCACCCATATCTTCGTGCGTACATGGCGGGCATCGCCGTGCCGACGGCGTTGCTGCTCGTGATGGTGACTGTGTTCGCGATTTTCCGCTTCTATCTCCTGCCAGTCGAACAGTCACAAGCGCCCACGCTCGGGAGCGCGCTGCTCCTGGAATCACTCGGACGCGCCATCATTTTTCCGATGGCCGTGGTCCCCAACCTCTGGGGCATCTGGAACATGTCGTACCTCGCGGTGCGACAACGCATCGCGCTCCCGCTCGGCCTGTATGGCGCGCTCCTGCCGATCGTGATCGTGCCGTTCGGCATCGCGCTTGCGCACGCGTTCGGGATCTTCACGCTAGAGGCGCGGTGGGTGGTCCCATTCGCGGCCACGGCTATGATCGCCTACTACCTCCTGTGGAAGCACGTCGTCGGATTCCTCAACCACGAGATGGGCATCGCCTGAGGTACACGCTTGCCGCGGGAACCACGTCCTCGCCCGTTGCAAGTTAACCCGAATGGGTTCGTCGAGGAGGCACTCCGAACTCCGGTGTACATGGAATCTTCCTGCCGACTGCCAGATACCTGAAAAGTCCGGCTTGCCGTCAGCCGTTCGTGGGACGTACGAAGTGGGATGGTGCAGCCACTGCCCGGACGTCACCCCGGTCGCCTACACCAGCGCAATGGCAACCGAGAGAATCGGTCGGCTCTTCATGGCGGTGCGGGACATCGGTCCCCTTTTTTAGCGGGTCACGATTCTAGCGCCCATCCACGTTGATGTCGTACGATTTGCCGCCTATACTGCACTTCCGAAAGCGTGGGGCTCAGCCCCACACCCCGGCTGAGTCGCTCGCGTCGTTCGACTCTGCCTGCAGAGGAGCCTTATGCAGATTCCAACCTGGTTGAGCGCGAAGAGCGCATGGCTTCGTTTCTCACTCATCGCGGTGATCTCGGTGTGCCTGGCCACTCTGGACGGTCCGCTGCAGGGACAGCGGCCGGCGCCGCAAGGCTACATCACCGGCGTCGTGCGGAGCTCCCAGGGCCCGGAAGCGGGAGTGTGGGTCATCGCGGAAACGAAGGACCTGCCGACGAATCTCATCAAGATCGTCGTCACCGACGACCAGGGCCGCTTCATGGTGCCGGAGCTTCCCAACGCCAGCTACAACGTGTGGGTCCGCGGGTACGGCCTGGTCGACTCCACTCCGGTCCAGATGAAGCCTGGCACGAATCAAGTGTCGCTGACGGCGGCCCTCGCAAAAACACCTCAGGAGGCTGCCAAGGTCTATCCGGGTAACTACTGGTTGTCGCTACTCGAGCCACCCGGCGCGAAGGAGTTCCCAGGCACCGGTCCTCAGGGCAACGGTCTGGGTCCGACGATGGATAGCCAGAATCGGTGGATCAATTCGCTGAAATCGGATTGCAACTTCTGCCATCAGCTCGGGAATCAGCTCACACGCAGTGTCGATCACATTCTCAAGGCGAAGCCCGAGCTCAAGACGCACACCGAGGCTTGGGAGTGGCGTCTCGGAACCGGTGTGCGCGGCACCTCGATGTACGCCGTGCTCAACACCCAGGGCAAGGAGCGCTCACTGAAGGCGTATGCAGACTGGACCGAGCGGGTCGCGAAGGGAGACGTTCCTCCGGCGCCTCCACGGCCCAAGGGAATCGAGCGCAATTTGGTGGTGACGTTGTGGGACGTGGGTGACGACCATTCCTTCATGCACGACGAGATTTCGACCGACAAGAATCATCCGACCGTCAATGCCAACGGTCGCGTGTATGCGGTGTCGGCCGGCCACGGACAGCTGGTCGTACTCGATCCGAACGAGCACAGCACCTTCTCGTTGGACATTCCGACACGCGAGCCGAAGGAGAAAGTACCTTCGAGGTTCCCCGCGCCGAACCGTCCCTCCTTGCATTGGGGCAACGAGCACCTCTGGGCCAATCCGCCGTACAACCCGGCCGATCCGCACAACCCGATGATGGACAGCAAGGGCCGCGTGTGGATGACGGCGAAGATTCGCAGCAATCAGGATCCTTCGTGGTGCAGCGACACCACGAACAAGTTCGCGGAGTGGTTCCCGCTTCAAAGCAGCGGTCGCCAGGCCGCGTTCTATGATCGGAAGACCCAGGAGTTCACGCTGATTGATACCTGCTATGCGACCCACCATCTCCAGTTCGACAACGATCCGGACGAGACGGTGTATTTCAACGAGCTGACTGGCCCGATCTTCGGTTGGATCGACACGAAGATCTACGACCAGACCAAGGACGAGCAGAAAGCCGTGGGCTGGTGCGGTCAGGTGCTCGATACGAACGGCGACGGCAAAATCACGCGGCCTTGGAACGTGCGCGTCGGTGGGGCCGATTCAGTCGTGTACCAAGGCGACACCACAGGAGGAAATCGCGCCCGCGGACAGACCGCCTTCGATCCCAAACTCGATACGATGGTCAGCTACAGCATGTACGCGGTGATCCCGAGTCCAGTCGACGACAGCGTCTGGGGAGTCAGCGAAGCATTTCCCGGCTACCTGGTGCGCCTGCAGCGTGGCAACAATGCCCCGGCGACCTGCAAGACGCAGGTTTTCAAAGTCCCCGAACCCGGCTTCGATCCTCGCGGCGTCGACATCGACAGCAACGGCGTCGTCTGGACGGCGCTTGCCGCCAGCAGTCATCTGGCCAGCTTCGACGTTCGCAAATGCAAGGACTTGAACGGTCCCGCGAAGACCGACGGCAGCCAGTGCAGAGAAGGATGGACGCTTTATCAGACGACCGGTCCCAAGCTCAGGGGGACGGAGATCCCCTCAGACTTCCACTATTACAACTGGGTCGATCAACACAACATCTCGGGACTCGGTGCGAATACACCGTTCGCGAACGGATCGAACTCCGACGCGCTCCTTGCCCTCAACCCGCAGACGCGCGAATGGACGACGTTCCGGGTGCCATATCCGCTGGGGTTCTATTCGCGCGGAATGGACGGCCGAATCGACGATCCGAATGGGGGATGGAAGGGCCGCGCGTTATACGCGAACTACGGCACACATTTCCTGTGGCACATCGAGGGCGGAAAAGGAACCAAAGCCAAGATCGTCAAGATGCAGATTCGACCGAATCCATTGGCGAGGTAGACCGACCTTTGTGTTCTTAGTGGCCTTTGTGGTTCCGATATCGGCATGAGGAGGTGTCTGACTTCACGAAATACGGTCGGTAGTTCGACGCCTTCGGGTCGCGACAGCCCACGAGATTGAGCAGTTCCACTTTGCGGAATTCGACTGGATGGCTTTCGCTCTGCAGCGCGATGTAGCCGTCGCCCAACAGCTGTCCGTCCTTCTTGACCGCCGGATCGAAGTTGGTGACGTTGCCGCCGCCAATCTGTGGTTTCTCGTAGGAGAGCACCGTTTCTCCGTCGATCATGTGTCTTACGCTTGCGTCCCCTAAGACCTCGACCTCGACCCGCACCCATTGATCGCCATCGTAAGTCTTCGACGAGGAGTTCAAGCAGTGAGGGGTAAAGAGCTTGCCGTCCATCTCTACGTTGGTTCCGGGCGTGCAGAGGTTCGCGGTCGTACGCGGGCCTTTGCCGAGACCCCCGAGCAGCTGGACCTCTATGGAGATGGGGAAGTCCTGATTCTTGGCCATGGTCTGCGGCGGCTGACAGTGCACCATGATTCCGCTGTTGCGCGCAGCCCAGTTGGGACCGCCAGGGGCTTGTTCCCCGACGAAGCGGTACTCGGCGGCGATGATGTAATGCGAGAACTTCTCGCGGTAGAAGATATGACCGAAACGATTGTCGAATGAATCGTATCGTTCATAGCCCGCTTTCATCACGCCGTTTTCCACGCGAAATGTATTGCCGAAGTTGTCGTTCAGGTCGGATCCGGCGATCTTCACCGTCCAATCCGCGAGGTCCTTTCCGTTGAAGAGCTGAATCCAGTCGCTGCTGTTGGCGAGCCCGCGAGATGCCGATGGCCCCCCCTGCAGGTCGTTGCGGACGACGACTCCGCCCTTCATCACGAACCGTACTCGCTGCATCTCGGTGATGTCCGCGAGCGGATTTCCCGAGACCGCGATCAGATCGGCAAACTTGCCTTTCTCGAGGCTCCCCACGCGATCGGCCCAGTTGTAGTTCAAGACATTCGCGGCGACCATGAAGGCGGTCTGGAGCGCCTGCGCCGGCGTCATGCCCCACTTCACGAAATAGGGAAACTGGTCGGCCTGTTTGCCGTGAGGATACCGGCCCGGCACCGCCCCGCTCCCGAACGGAAGGGGCACACCGGCCGCCAGCAATTTCCTGAACGTCTGCTCGCCCATGCCGAGCCTCGTGGCTCTTCCGCCGCTCAGCCGCTTATCCTCGGCTTCGAGGCCGGCCAGGTCGTCGATGGTCATCATCGCCGGAAGCTTCTTTTGGACGACCATCTTCAACGTCGCGTCGTCCTTGTAGAGCTCGAGCATGTGCATCGGCAGGTCGACGCCTGCTTGAACGCAGGAGCGCATGCCATCTCCGCCGTAGGTGTGGCAGGCGACCTTGAGTCCCATCCGGTGGGCCTCGTCGACGATGGCTTCAACCTCCTCGAGCGTCAGTGAAGGAATCGCAACCAGGGAACCATCGGGCCGGAACTCGTTCAATTCGTCGCCAACGAAGTCCTGCGTCGTGTAGATCTTGGCCCAGTCGGTGCCGTGCAATTTCAGCTCGCGGACCGCAGCGCGCGCGAGCCAGGGTCCATTGATGTTCTTGCCGTCGGTGAACCCGCTGAAGAGTCCCGGCTCTGTGTTTGGCGTGGGCCGGGCGGCCCGCGGGTTCAGCGACTGGCCGGCGACCTGCATTCTCGGACCACGCGCCAGCCCGCTGTTAATCGCGTTACGTAGCTCGACGGTGCCGAAGCCGCCGCGCGAGTCCATGTCGACAACCGTCGTGAAGCCGGCATCGAGATCGTGCTCGGCGCTCTGGAGCATGATCATCGTTCGATGTTCCACCGACTCGTTCGGCAGGTTCTGGCTGGTGTGGACGTGTGCGTCGATCATCCCGGGAAGAACTGTTGCCGTGCTCAGGTCGATGATTCGCGCACCTGGCGGCGGCTGCACTGATGGACCGACGTCGGCTATTCGATCACCCCTGATCAGGATGACCTGATTGTTCAACATCGTTCCCGTCTTGGCGTCGAAGAGGCGGCCGGCACGGACGGCGATGATCTGCGCAGCCTCGCCAGGTCCCTGGGACCTCGCGACGGCGCCCGACAAAGCCAGGATTCCAGCTGCGATACAGACCGATTTACGTTGCCAGCTCATGAATCCCTCACTCGAAAAGTCTCACGCAATCAGCGGCTCGATGGCGGCGCGGGCCTTCATGGCCACCTGATACGGATCCATCGCTTGAATCGCTGGGTTGAACATCTCCAGAGATGCCGCTCGCGCGTACTTCTTTCGCTTCAGAACTTCGACGATCCGGCGCAGCGGTGCGATGCCATCTCCCGGAAACAGCCGATCGGGTTGCCCCTGAAACTCGCGCGGCGGATCGGATGGCACGTCCTCGAAGTGCAGGTGATGCAACTCTCCGTCGCGAAGCAGCTCGAGATCTTCGAACTTACTGATGCCGCCCCAAAAGTGATAGGTGTCCATCATGACGCGCACGTTAGGATGGTCGACTTCGCGCACCAGCTTCAGCGCCGTCGGCAGCGAGCCCGCGAAGCGTGAGAATCGCGTGAATTCCAGCATGAGCGTGACGCCGAACGGCTTCGCGATCTCCGCAGCTTCGCGCAGATTGTCGACGCCGCGTTTGTAGTCGTCGAGGTTGTACATGCCGGTTCCGGCCGATGGGGCGACAAGGCGATCGGCGCCGATCGAGCGCGCCAGCTCGACTTTCCACTTCAAATCCTCGAGGCTCTGTGCTCGGGTATCGCTCGGCTCGGCCAGCCCGATCTGATTGCTGGACGAGACTGCCTTCAAACCCAGATCGTCCAGCAAACGCTTTGCGGTGGCTGGAGATTCTTTCTGAGCGAATTCGCGAACCTTGACGAGCGTGGGCTCGACCGCTCGAATTCCGGCCCTGGCGTATCCCTCCATGGCCGTCTTGAAATCGAACCGGTCGGACGTCACCTCATGCAGGCACACATACATCGATCCAGGCTCGGTTTGCGCCTGTACCAGAGTCGGGAGGGCCGCCGCCAGTGCGAGAAACTCTCGGCGATTGGCTGACGTCATGGACACTAAGACCCTCGTGTGGAGAACATCTCGCGCGCGTGCGCGACATTAAGCACGCGGGCGACATTAAGCAATAGAAAAAAGAAAATCAAACAACCATAAAGACATGTGCGGGCCGTAAACGCCCGTCCGCCGTCCGCCAGTATTTCAGACAGCAAAGGCGGCCACCCCTCAACCTCTGTGGAGTCCCCCAAGGTGATTCGTTCAGTCGGTGCGATTTTCGCCGCCCTCGTCGTGTCGATTTCGGCTGCAGCGTGTTCGAGTGAAACGTCGGCGGCCAATTCGACCGGCCGAGGTCGCGGCCGGGGCGGAGACGCGGGCGCGGTGCCGGTTGTCACCGCCAAGGTGGTGCAGCGAGATGTGCCGGTCGAAATCAGCGCGATCGGCAACGTCGAGGCCTACACGTCGATCTCCGTGCGCTCGCAGGTGACCGGACAGCTCCAGCAGGTGTTGTTCCGCGAAGGCGATACGGTTCGAAAAGGCGAGCGTCTGTTCGTGATCGATGCTCGTCCGTTCGAAGCGGCCGTCCAGCAGGCCCAGGCCAATCTGCTGCGCGATCGGGCGATGCTTCAACAGACCGAAGCTCAACTCGCCAAGGACGCCGCGAACGCAGAATATCAACAGCTGACAGCCGAGCGCCAGACCGCGCTGGTCGAGCGGGGGATTATTTCGAAAGACGTCGGCGAACAAACGAGGGCGGCCGCCGATGCGGCGATGGCGGCGGTCAAGGCCGACAAGGCGTCCATTGAAAGCGCAAAGGCACAGCTCTCTGCTCAACAAGCCGCCGTGGACAACGCGCAGGTGCAGTTGGGCTACACGGTGATCGCTTCGCCGATCGAGGGCCGTACGGGCACGCTGGCAACCAAGGTCGGCAATCTGATCACCGCCAATCAAACCGAGCTGATGACGGTTGCGCAGCTGCAGCCGATGTACGTCACCTTCTCAGTTCCGGCGGCAAATCTGGGCGCCATCAGGAATCACGTCGCTTCGGCGGACCTGGCGGTTACCGCCAATCCCCAGGACGCAGAAGCCCAGCCCGCCGAGGGCCGTCTCACGTTCGTTGAAAATACCGTGGACGTCTCGACCGACACCATCAAGCTCAAAGCCACGTTTCCGAATACGGATCACCGGCTCTGGCCCGGCCAATTTGCTCGCGTCACGCTTCGTCTCGCCATGCTGCCGAATGCGATTGTCGTCCCGAATCAGGCGCTGCAAACAGGCCAGGACGGTCAGTTCATTTTCGTCGTCAAGCCGGACTCGACCGTCGATCAACGTCCGGTGACGGCGGGCCGGCGGATTGGTGAGGATATCGTGATCGATAAAGGGCTGCAGCCGGACGAGACGATCGTCACCGAAGGCCAGCTGCGCCTCGAGGCCGGCACTCGCGTACGGAATCAAACCGACACTCCGCCGTCGGGTGGGGGAGGCCGCGGTTCCGGCGGGCGTGGGGGCCGAGGTCGAGGCCGGAACCAGGACTCCTGAGCCTTCGAGCCTGCCGTGAACCCGTCTGAAGTCTTCATCAAACGTCCGATCGCCACGAGCCTGTTGATGGCGGCGATCGCGTTGTTCGGGATTGTGGCGTATCGTGCGCTGCCGGTCAGCGATCTGCCGACCGTGGACTTTCCGACGATCCAGGTTCAAGCCGGCCTGCCGGGAGGCGATCCGGGCACGATGGCCTCTGCGGTCGCGAGCCCGCTCGAGCGTCAATTCACGACCATCGCGGGCGTCGATTCGATGATCTCGTCGAGCTCGACCGGCAGCTCGAACGTGACGTTGCAATTCGACCTCGCCCGCCGGATCGACAGTGCCGCGGTCGACGTCCAGACCGCAATTGCGGAAGTCATGCCGTTGCTGCCAGCGGGCATGCCGACACCGCCGACATTCCGTAAGCAGAACCCGGCCGACCAGGGCATTCTGTATCTCGGTCTCACCTCGAACACCGTGCCGATGTCGGTGCTCGACGACTACGCCGAGACGGTGATCGCGCCGCGTATTTCGATGGTCGACGGCGTCTCGCAAGTCCAGGTGATGGGCGCGCAGAAGTACGCCGTGCGCGTGCAAGTGGACCCTGCAAAACTCCAGGCACAGCAAATCGGCATCAACGAAGTCGATCAGGCGCTGCAAAACTGGAACGTCAACCTGCCGACCGGCCAGTTGTTCGGTCCGGCGCAGACGTTCAACATCAAAGCTGCCGGACAGTTGAACAACGCGGAACAGTTCCGGCCGATCATCATCACGTATCGCCAGGGCGCGCCGGTTCGTCTGGAGCAGGTCGCCAACGTGCTCGACAGCGTGGAGGACACGCGCAACATCTCGTGGTTCTACACCCGTGAAGGCGGTCAGCGCGCCATCAACATGCAGGTGCAGCGCCAGCCTGGCACGAACACGATCGCGGTCACGGACGCCGTCCGCCGCCTGTTGCCGGTCTTCGAGTCGCAACTGCCACCGTCGGTTCATCTCGCCGTGCGCGGCGATCGCTCCAAGACCATTCGGGCGGCGTTTCAGGACATCCAGTGGACGCTTCTCATCACGCTCATCCTGGTTGTCACCGTGATCTTCCTGTTCCTTCACAACGGATCGGCAACGCTCATTCCGGCGCTGGCGCTGCCGTTCTCGATCCTCGGCACCTTCGCCGTCATGCAGTTGTTGAATTTCAGCCTCAACAATCTCTCGATGATGGCGCTCATTCTCTCGACCGGTTTCGTCGTCGACGACGCCATCGTGATGCTCGAGAACATCGTCCGCCACATCGAGAACGGAGAGCGTCCGTTCGAAGCGGCGTTGAAAGGATCGAAAGAGATTGGCTTCACGATCGTGACGATGACGGCTTCGCTGGCCGCAGTCTTCATCCCGATCCTTTTCATGGGCGGCATTCTGGGACGGCTGTTCCGGGAGTTTGCGGTCACCATCACGGCGGCGGTGCTGATTTCAGGGGTGGTGTCGATCACCCTGACGCCGATGTTGTGCAGCCGCTTTCTGCGGGTCGTGCACACCAAGAAGGGCTTCGCCGGTCTCATGGACAGGGCCTTTGATGCACTCTTTGCCGGGTACAAGTGGAGCCTTGGAATCGTGCTGCGCCACCGGCTGGCCATGCTGGTTGTGTTCGTCGCTGTCCTCGCTGCCACCGTGAAGATGTACTCGATCGTCCCGAAGGGCTTCATTCCCGATCAGGACAACGACTCGATGAACATTCAGCTGCGCGCGGCGCAGGGGACGTCGTTCTATGAGATGGCTGGGGCCACGCAGCGAGTCGCCGAAATCGTCCGCAAGAATCCTTACATCGACAGCTTTATGGCCACGACTGGCGGCGGGGGAAACGGGTTCAACAACGCCATGAACACGGCGCGCCTGATGGTGAACCTCGTGCCGCGCAGGCAGCGACCGGTGTCCGCCCAACAGATCGCGCAGGAACTTCGCCCACAACTGCTGCGGTTTCCAGGTTTTCGTGCGTTCGTCCAGCTTCCCTCGTCTCTCCAGATTGGCGGCCGCGTTGGCAGCAGCAGCTACAACGTCACGGTTCAGAGTTTGAACACGATCGACCTCTATAACTGGGCCCAGCGCCTGAGCTCGGCGATGGAGCGCATTCCCGAAATTCAGGACGTGTCGAACGACCTCGAGATGAAGAGCCCACGGGTCGATCTGGTGATTGATCGCGACAAGGCGGCCGCCCTGAGCTTGAACGCCACCCAGATCGAAAACGCGCTCTCGACGAGCTACGGGCCAAAGTGGTCGTCAACGATTTACGGCAACGCGGCACAGTACCGCGTCCTCGTCGAGCTCGACCCGAAGAGTCAGGAGTACGCGGATTCTTTGCAGGCTCTCACGTTCAAGACTTCGCGGGGCGGCCTGGTGCAGCTTCAGTCGGTGGTGTCCCCCAAGGTGACGGTGGGCCCGCAGACGATCAACCACTCCGGCCAGCTTCCGGCCGTCTCGATTTCGTTCGGACTGCGTCAGGGCGTGTCGCTCGGGGCCGCAGTGGACGAAATCCGCGCGGTCGCAGACGGGCTCTTACCGCCGACGGTGACGATTGCGTTCGAGGGATCGGCGAAAGTGTTCCAGCAGTCGACGGCCAACCTCGGCCTGCTGCTGTTCGTCGCCATCGGCGTCGTGTACATCGTGCTTGGCGCGCTCTACGAAAGCTATATCCATCCCCTCACCATTCTGTCCGGTCTGCCATCGGCCGGACTTGGTGCCCTGGTCACGCTGTGGTTGTTCGGAAACGAGCTGAACATCTACTCGTTTGTCGGCCTGATCATGCTGATCGGGATCGTGAAGAAGAACGCCATCATGCAGATCGACTTTGCGCTCGATGCCGAGCGTCATCACGACAAGACGCCGGCGGAAGCGATCCACGAGGGATGCCTGATTCGATTCCGTCCGATCATGATGACGACAATGGCCGCGCTCCTCGGTGCGGTGCCGATCGCGCTCGGCTTCGGCGCCGGCGGGGAGGCGCGTCGGCCGCTGGGTCTTGCGGTCGTCGGCGGCCTGATCGTCTCGCAACTCCTGACGCTGTATCTCACGCCCGTGGTCTATACGTTGATGGCGACGTGGTTCAAGACGCGCAAGATTCCGACAACTCAGCAGGTGCCTCGTGAATCTTTCTGAAGGGTTTATCAGACGGCCGATCGCAACCAGCCTCCTCATGGCGGCCATCGCGCTATTCGGGGCGGTCGCCTACAAGTCGCTGCCGGTGAGCGATCTGCCCAATATCGACTTTCCGACCCTGCTGGTAACGGCGCAACTTCCAGGCGCAAATCCGGACACGATGGGTTCATCGGTCGCCACGCCTCTCGAGAATCAGTTCTCGATGATCGCGGGGCTCGAGTCGATGACATCGGTCAATTCGCTCGGCTCCACGCAGATCACACTTGAGTTCGACCTGAACCGGAGCCTCGACGGCGCTGCCATCGACGTCCAGTCCGCGATTACTCAAGCATCGCGCCTGCTGCCTCAAGGGATGCCGACGCCGCCAACGTTCACCAAAGTGAACCCGGCCGACCAGCCGATCCTCTATCTAGTCATCACATCTTCTGCGCTGCCGCCGTGGACGCTGGATGAGTACGCGGAGACTCGAATCGCCCAGCGCATTTCGATGGTGAGCGGCGTTGCACAGGTCCAGGTTCTCGGCAGCCAGAAATACGCCGTCCACGCTCAGCTCGACCCGCATCAACTCGCCGCGCGGCAGATTGGCATCAACGAAGTCGAGAACTCCCTGCGGGCGTGGAACGTCAACGTCCCGGCTGGCACCATCGTCGGTCCCCACACGGCGTTCACTCTGCAAGCGTCCGGTCAGCTGATGAATGCGGATCAGTACAAGAGCATGGTCGTCACCTACCGCAATGGTGCACCGGTGCGGCTTGCCGAGCTCGGAACAGTCGTCGATGGCGTGGAGGATCGACGGACCGCATCGTGGTTCTATACCCGGGATACCGATCAGCGCGCGATTACGCTCGGCATCCAACGGCAGCCGGGTACCAACACCATCGCAGTCGCCGATGCGGTGAAGGCTCTGCTGCCACAGTTTAAAAGCGAGCTGCCGAAAAGCGTCCACATGGACGTGCTCTACGACCGATCGGACACGATTCGCGAGTCGTATCGCGACGTTCAGCTCACGATGGTGCTGACGCTGGCGCTCGTGATCATGGTGATCTTCGTCTTCCTGCGGAACGTGTGGGCCACGATCATCCCGAGCCTCGCGCTTCCGTTCTCGATCGTCGGCACCTTTGCCGTGATGTACATGGTCGGTTACAGCCTCGACAACTTGTCGATGATGGCGCTCATTCTCTCGGTCGGCTTCGTCGTCGACGATGCGATCGTGATGCTCGAGAACATCTACCGGCACGTAGAGGGTGGAGCCGAGCCGCTGACGGCCTCGCTCGTAGGATCGCGCGAAATCGGGTTCACCATCGTGTCGATGACGCTGTCGCTCGCCGCGGTGTTCATTCCGATCCTGTTCATGGGCGGCGTGCTCGGGCGCCTCTTCCGCGAGTTTTCCGTGACGATCTGCGTCGCCATTCTG
The DNA here is from genome assembly GCA_963773035.1 of uncultured Acidobacteriota bacterium. GTDB lineage: Bacteria > Acidobacteriota > Vicinamibacteria > Vicinamibacterales > CAVVIG01 > CAVRXZ01. The sequence goes on from CAVYZX010000012.1 coordinate 223,016, forward strand.
ATCTCCGGTGTGGTCTCGGTGACGTTGACGCCGATGCTGTGCAGCCGTTTCTTGAAAAAACCCAAGAGCCATGGCGAGAAGGCGGGTTCGTCGAAATTTGCCGATATCAGCGAGCGGGCGTTCGAGCGACTGCTTGGCGCCTATAACCGCTCCCTCCAGGTCGTCCTGAAGCATCGGCAGGCGACGATGGCTGCATTCGCGGTCGTCCTGGTGTCGACGGCGGTGCTGTTCATCGTCGTGCCGAAAGGATTCATTCCGGACCAGGACACCGATCAGATCGCTGTGACGACCGAGGCGGCGCAAGGCACGGCCTACGACAAGCTGGTCGAATATCAGAGAGATGTCGCCGACATCATCCGGCAGGATCCGAATGTCGAAGCGCTGGTCACGACGGTTGGAGGCAGTGCGGCGGCGACCCTGGGCGGACCGAACCTGGGACAGATCGTCGTGCACTTGAAGCCGCGAGCGGATCGAAGGGATCTGGCCAACGACATCATCGAGAAGCTAAGGCCGCAGCTTCTGTCGGTGGCCGGCGTTCGAGTCTTCATGCAGAACCCGCCGACGGTCCGCATCGGGGGACAGGTCAGCAAGAGCCTCTATCAGTATTCGATTCAGTCGGTCAACCGTGAGGAGCTATACGCGGCGGCTCGAGCGCTGGAAAAGGCGCTGAGGCGCGTCGACGGCATTCAGGACTTGACGAGCGACCTGGCGGTCACCAGTCCCCAAGTCGATGTCGACATCGATCGCGATAAGGCGGCCGCGCTCGGTGTCACCGCCAATCAGATCGAAAACGCGTTCTATGATGCGTATGGTCCGCGCTGGGTCTCGACGATCTACGCGCCGGTCAACGAATACAAGGTCCTCCTCGAACTGGCTCCAGAGTTTCAAGCCGATCCGCAGGCGCTGTCGATGCTTTACTTCAAGGCAACACCCACGGGGAATGGAACCGCGCCGGCTTCGGGAGCTGCCAATGCAGGTCTAGCGACTACTGGCTCGGGAACGGGACCTGTGATTCCGCTCGATACGCTGGCGCATGCGAAACAGGTCATTGGACCGCAGACCGTGAGTCACTTCGGGCAGCTTCCGGCGGTGACGATCTCGTTCGGACTTGCACCAGGCGCCTCTCTTGGAGACGTCCTGGGTGGTGTGCAAAAGATCGCGACGACGACGTTGCCCGAGGGCGTCAGCGGCCAATTCCAAGGCGCGGCCAAAGCCTTCGAGAGCTCGCTTTCCAACCTCGCCGTGCTGCTCGTCATTGCCATCATGGTCGTGTATATCGTGCTCGGCATTCTCTATGAGAGTTACATCCATCCATTGACGATTCTTTCCGGACTGCCGTCGGCCGCATTCGGTGCGCTCGTCACGCTGCTGATCTTCCGGATGGATCTCAACATCTATGCGTTCGTCGGCATGATCATGTTGATCGGCATCGTCGAAAAGAACGCGATTATGCAGATCGACTTCGCCCTCGAAGCCGAGCGTACAGGGATGACGCCGGAAGAAGCGATTTATCAGGGCTGTTTGATCCGATTTCGTCCGATCATGATGACGACGATGGCGGCGCTTCTCGGTGCCGTTCCCATCGCTCTCGGTTTCGGCGCCGGCGGAGAAGCCCGCCAGCCTCTCGGCCTGGTTGTCGTGGGCGGCTTGCTGTTCTCGCAGTTGGTCACGCTCTACCTCACGCCCGTGGTGTACACCTACATGGCGCAAGTACAAGGCTGGTTGAGAAACCGTTCGGCTGCGGATGCGTTGCCGGAGCCCGCGAGATAACCGAGTCGCTTACCGCCCATTCCGCGTTTCCTGCCCCTCCCGCCACTCCTGCCCCAACCCACCTCTCATGCCGCACTCCCGATCCGGCCCGGTGCTTGCTGAGAAATGGCAAGGAATGAGGTCAGGTTTGGCGAGCTATCGGCCAAGGCGCAGCAGGTGGCCGATGGGGTGATCGGACTGACCGCAGTTGTTGGACATCTCGAGGGTGAACAGCAACTCACCGCTCAACAGATCAGGGACACCAACGCGAAAGTGGCGGACCTCGGCGACTACATCAAGACGGTTGGGTCGCATCTCGATGCGGTCGTCGAGATGTTCGAGCGGGATCTGCGCGAGGAGCACGGCCGACGCCCCTCATGACTGGCCCAGCACTTTAAGAATCTCTAACAGCGACAGGGTTTATCGATCTCCAAAGATCGGTCGGTCCGACTTCGGTACGGCTCCCAACCGTTCCGCGGTCTCCAAGAAGCGTTGAATCGCCGCCTGTCCTTCCGTTCCGTAGTCGCGCGTGAATTCGTTCACGTAAAGATCGATGTGCTGCCGCATCACATCGTCTTCCATTTCCTGCGCATGGCGGCGGACTGTCGGCCATACCTCGTCGGGATGAGCGTGTGCGTAGTCGACGCTCGACGCGAGCGCTCGCTCGGTACGTTGGATCAGCTCCGGTCCCAGGTCGCGACGCATGGCAATGCCGCCCAGCGGGATGGCCTGCGCCGTCTCGCGCTCCCACCACTCACCCAGATCGACGACCTCAGTCAGTCCGTAGCGTGGATACGTGAACCGACTCTCGTGAATGATGACGCCCGCGTCCACTTCGCCGTCACGGACGGCCGACAGGATCTCGTGAAAGGGGAGGACCTTGACGTTGTTGTCGCGAAGAGCGGGAGCGAACAGACGTACCAGGAGGGCAGCCGTCGTGAGCGCGCCGGGGATGGCAATTGTCCTCTGCGACAGAGTTTCTGGAGGAAATGCATGTCGCGCGACGACCAGCGGACCGCATCCGCGACCCAGCGCACCGCCGCTGCGCAACAAGCAATAGCGCTCGCGTAGGTGGCCGTACGCATGGAACGACACCTTGACCACGTCGGGCTCGCCGGCCAGCGCGGCCCGGTTGAGCGTCTCGATGTCTTCCAGGCGCTCGACGACGGCCGGCGCGTTCTCGATGTGGCCCTCGACCCACGGTGTAAAGATGAACGTGTCGTTGGGGCAGGGAGAATACGCCAGAGTGAGAGGATTCACCGTCATTTCCCGACCAGGTGTTCGGGGTCCTTGTTGTTTTCGTTGCAGATGAATTCGAGCAGCTCGGTATCCGCCGCAAGGCGCAGGTCCATGGTCATGGTCCAGGACCGGCTATATGTCGCAGGATCGTCGATGGTAATGCCGACGTCTATGTTGCCGAAGTTGCGACGCTGAAAGCGTTCGGTCACCCGCAGTTTCTCGCTGGTGGGATGACCGAGATCGTCGAGCCACGCCTTGCCGTTGAAGCCGATCGTGTCAACGACCAGCGTGTCCCCTTCCCACTTGCCTACGGAGTAGCCCATCCACGTGGGGTTGGGATCCTTCGGGAGTTCCCGGCCATCGGTGAAGATCTGACGGAACGTCGTTCCGTACTCGTACAGGATCACGACGGAGCCGGGTATTTGGATGATTCGAAACGGGAAGGGAACCGCATTTTGCCGAGGCACGCCCGGCGGTAGACAGCGCGCCTGCGGGTCGTCTTTCCCGAGGGTGTCGCGGCGCTGCTCGAGAGCCGTGGCGGCGGACGGCAGAAGCGGGACGTCGCCAGGCTTGAGATCCGCGGCAAGATTGTTATTGAACTTCGGATTGGGCCGCCAGATTCCCGAGAGGTCCGGCTTGCCATCCGCCGCGCGGGGCGCCGGCGCCGAGAGATTCGGTTTGCCGTCCGGCAGACGCGGAACATCTGGCGTCGTGCGATTGAGCCACTGTCCCGACAGTGGCGTCGCGAGCGCCAGGGCGCAAACGGCCACGAACACACTCTTCGCCATCAACGAGCCTTTCGACGTTCCGCCGCCGTTCAGCTGATAGCTGAAAGCCGACAGCTGAAAGCCGATCCGGGAGTGTATCGCCCGGATCGACCAGTGTAAAATCTTGCCGCGGCCCGTGAAGGGCCGGGCGATGTGAAGAGTCCCTCACAGAGTGTAGAATTCTGAGTACTCAACGCAAGGAGCTTCCGATGCTGCGCACGTATCTGACGATGGCCGTGGTGGCAGGGCTGGTGGTGTTCGGGGCTCGGTCGGAACATCTCACCGCCCAGACGCACCCGCCCACGTTCTACAAAGAGGTTCTGCCGATTCTGCAGAAGAACTGTCAGAGCTGCCATCGCCCAGGCCAGATCGCGCCGTTTTCGATGCTGACGTTCGAAAGCACCCGCCCGTGGGCGAAGGGCATCAAGACGAAGGTTCAGACACGGCAGATGCCGCCCTGGTTCGCCGACGGTTCGCGCGGCACGTTTTCCAACGATCCGTCGCTCACCGAAAGCGAAATCGATCTCCTCGCAACGTGGGCCGATGCCGGCGCGCCTGCAGGGGATCCAGCCGATGCGCCGCGTTCGATTGAATGGGCCGAGAACGGTTGGACGGTGAAGCCTGACTACGTCATCAAAGGGATGGAGTGGCCGGTGCCCGCTCACGTTCCCAAGGACGTGATCGAGTGGGCTACCTACATCGTGCCGACTGGTCTGACGAAAGACACGTGGATCACGTCGCTCGAAATCAAGCCGAGCTCACTGGCGGTCACTCACCACATTTGCATTTCGTTCGTGGAGCACGATCCGAACGTCAAGTACAACGATCCAAAGTGGGTCGATCGGCAGCGGGATGAAGGCGGCGTGGATCTCGAAGGGAAGGGCATCAACAACCTGCTGCCTCAAGGCACGAAGCCTTCGCGCCGCGTTACAGGTACGGGTCAGGATGGTTGTTATGTTCCAGGCAAGTCCTTCGAGGATTACCGTCCGTTCAACGCCGCGAAGCTCATTCCAGCTGGATCTGACGTCTCGATCCAGGTGCATTACACGCCGAGCGGAACGGAGAGCGTCGACATCCCTGAGATTGGCGTGACGATCGCCGAGCAGCCGCCACAACGTGTGTATGTGTCCGCGTCAACATCGGCGCCCGGCGGTCGTGACGTGTTCGCGATTCCGCCCTACGATTCAAACTGGTCGAGTCCTCCGGCCGAGGTGACCTTTGAGGTTGACGCCGATCTGGTCTGGATGATGCCCCACATGCACGTGCGGGGGAAGGACATGACCTATACGCTGGTGTATCCGGACGGCCGCAAGGAAGTCGCCCTAAACGTGCCTCGCTACGATTTCAACTGGCAGCTCGGCTACATGCCGGCCGAGCCGATCAAAATCGTGAAAGGGACGAAGCTCATCGTGACGGCCCACTTCAACAACTCGCCGAGCAACAAGTTCAATCCGGACCCGAGCCGGACCGTCTACATGGGCACGATGACCTGGGAAGAGATGATGTTCCCCTTTTTCAGCCTGGTTGTGGACAAGGACGTCGATCCCCGGAAGATTTTCAAGTCGCGCGCCCCAGTACCGTCTGGGGCGTAAGAGCGACGCGAGCTACTCGTATCTGAGGGCGACGGCTGGATCAACTGCGGTGGCGCGCCTCGCCGGAATGTAGGCGGCAAAGAGAGCCACTGCCGCCAGCGTCACGGCCGCAACGGTAAATGTGAGCGGATCGCTCGCCTTCACGCCAAAGAGCAGGCTTGCGAGCACCCGCGTCACGCCGTAGGCGAGCATCAGCCCGAGCGCGACGCCGAACCCAGTGAGCTTGAGTCCTTGTTGCAGCACCGTTCTAAGCATGCGGCTGCGGCCCGCGCCGAGCGCCATCCGGATGCCGAACTCCTGTTTGCGCTGCTGGACCGAATACGACATCACGCCGTAGATCCCGATTCCCGCAAGCACCACCGCGAGCGCCGCGAAAATAGTCAGTAGGACCATGTTGAAGTTCTGGCGGGAGACGGCCCCTGCGATCACCTGCTCCATGGTTCGCTCGCGCGAGATCGGCAGCTGTCCGTCGACCGCATGCAGTTCGCCCTCGACCGAGACTCGTTGAGACATCGGCTCGGTTGCCGTGCGAATGGCCCACGATAACGGAATCACGCTGTTGGCCAGCGCGGTTATCCCCTCTGGCGCCTGGCTCTGCGGGATATACATCACGCCGACACCTTCGTTTCCCAATCCGTTTTCGCGTACGTTCCCCACGATGCCGACAATCTGTCGCGCGGCATCTTCGAACTGTGGGCCCAAGCCCTTGCCAATCACGAGCAGCTGTCCGACCGGATCCTCATTCGGCCAGTATTTCTTCGCCATGGCCTCGTTGATCAGGACGACCCGCGTCGAAGATCCCGTGTCGGTGTCGTTGAAGACACGCCCCCGGCGCAGCGGAATTTTGAACACCTGAAAGTAATGCGGCGAAACGGAACGCCATTGTTCCTCGCCGTGGTAGTCGCCGCGTGTGGGCTGCTTGCCGACGATCGCAAAGGGCAAGTCGATCCCGGTTTCGACCGGAAGAGCGATCGCCGCAGCCGCCGCTTGCACTCCGGGCAGGGTTTCGAGGCGGCGGACGACCTGGCTCGTGAATGCGTCCACGTTTGCCGTCGTGCGGTAGGCACCGCCCGCCAACGACGTCTGGAGCGTGAGGATGTTGCGCGGATCGAAGCCGGGATCGACCGAGCGCAGGCCTGCGAACGTGCGAATCAGCAGCGCGGCGCCCACGAGCAGCACCAGCGCCAACGCGATCTCTGTGACGACCAGCAGCGCCCGCGAGCGGTTATGCCGCAAACCGGTTCCGGAACGGCCGCTCGCCTCTTTGAGGGACGATGACAAATCGGGCTTTGAGGTATGAAGAGCTGGGACCAGGCCGAAGATGATCCCGGTCAGGATCGAGACGGCGAGCGAAAAGCCGGTCACCCGCCAGTCGAGTGCAAGCGCGACGATCGGGGCGCCGTTCGCGTCGGTGAGGCGAGGAACGTTCTCGGGCGCGAGCAACAACAGCCCGCGGATTCCCCAGGCACCGAGTCCCAGGCCGACCAAGCCGCCCAAGCCCGCGAGCAGGAGGCTCTCGGTGAGCAGTTGCCGGACGACTCGTCCGCGGCTGGCGCCGAGTGCGGACCGGACGGCCATCTCCCGCTGTCGGCCCGCCGCGCGGGCGAGCAGAAGATTGGCGACATTGGCACAAGCGATCAGGAGCACCAGCGCCACCGCCCCGAACAGGACCAGTAGCGCCGTCCTCACATCGCCAGTGGTCGCCTCGCGCATCGACCGTACGGCGACGCCCTCGCCCTTGTCCATCCATTTCGGATTGGCTTCCCGGAACTGTTCGCCGATGACGTTCATCTGTCCCTGTGCCGCCGCGATGGTCACACCCGTCTTGAGTCGTCCTGCGACGTTCAGGTAGTGGCCTTGGTTGGTGCTGTTAGGGTCGGCTTGCAAAGGCAGCCAGACTTCGGCGCTCGGCTCGGGACGGAACCCAACGGGAAGAACGCCGACCACTGAGTAGGGGACGCCGTTCAGCAGTATCGGATTCCCGACGACCTCTGCGCCGCCAAGCCGCGAATGCCACAGACCATAGCTGATGACCGCGACATGCGGGCCGCCTGGCAGATCTTCCGCTTCAGTGAAGCTGCGGCCGTTCATCGGTGCGACGCCAAACACCTTGAAGTAGTCCGCGGAGACGTGAATGGCGTTCACCTGCTGAGGCGGGTTGCCGGAACCGAGGTTCATTCCCAATGATGCGAAATCGTACAAAGCCATCGCCTCGAAGGCCTGACTGCGCCGCCAAGCCATGTACTTCGGGATGGAAATGGAGTCACCGACGCCCTGCGGGAACAGGCGGCCTAATCTCATGATGCGGTCAGGCTGCGGGTACGGCAGCGGTTGAAGCAGGACCGTATCGACGACCGAGAAAATAGCCGTATTGGCGCCTATGCCGAGTGCGAGCGCCATCACCGCCACCAAAGTGAAGCTCCACTGCTTCGCCATGAGGCGGACGGCGTAGCGCAGATCAGCAATCAGCGGTTCCATGGCTGATGTAGACGAGATGCGGCGAGCGATGTTCCCGCGAAATCGGCCCAGGCATCACGGCTTTTTGCCGCAGAGGACGCAGAGGACGCCGAGCCTGTTAGCGAACGGCGATCGGATTTCCTGGGGAGCCGGTCGCTCCCTTCAAGCGCAGCGGCGCGTACATGTACGCGAACTCGTACACCGAATCTCGCGCAAGCGCGTCGGTGATGAGGTTCTCGTGGAGGTAGATGCCGTTGCGGGCAATCAGTAATTGATGCACCGGAGCGCTCAGTGAGCTGTCCGGATTCGGCATGACCTCGACTCCCCAGGTATCTGATCCAACCACGACCACTTCTTTGTCCACGAGAAACTGTGCCGCGGCGAGGCCGATACCGGGTGCGTTCTCGACGAAGCGCGCGTTGTCTTTCATCCACAACCCGCCCCAGCCCGTGTGGAGCAAGACCATATCGCCGCTCCGGATCTCCACACGCTCGCGCTGCAGAGCGCCCTGGAGATCGGCCAGCGTGATCTCGTAGCCGCCCTGAAGCTGCTCGACACCTTTGAACCGCGCCACGTCAATCAGCACGCCTCGCGTCACGATCGGGCCGACGTTTTCGATCCCGAGTCGCATGAGCCCTTCGGCTTGCGCGAATTCCGATCGGCGATTGCCGTTATAGAACAGGTCGCCGATGCCGAGGTGACCCAGGCCGTCGAACTGCGTGCCGATCTGTCCGAGCTCGCCGCTGATGATCTCGTCGTGATACACCGCCTGGTTCCGTCCGGGCATGGCGAATGCCTGGGGAATGCGCAGGCTGTAGTGACGCGTGCCGAACATCGGCATGCCCGACTCGTAGACATGACCGAGTTGATAGACCGTTCCCTGCTTGATGAGATCTTTCGCCTCCAGCACCTTTGCCGGCGTGAGGCGATTCGCTGCGCCGCGCTGATCGTCAGCGCCCCAACGCGAGGGATACCAGCGGTCCGACTGCCCGAAGACGACCGATGTGGCCAAGGCCATCGCAACACCTGCGGCAGCGCCGGCTGCGAACGTGCGCCTGTTCCTGCGCGTCATGTTTCCTCCTGAGACAGCAAGTCACGAAGCACAGGGAAGTCTACACAGGTTTGTTCTCAATGCTTCGTGAGGCGCAACGCGTGGCGTCTTTCGACGAAGACCGAGTCGCCGAACTCGTGCGTGCGATATCCCTGGGCCTCCAAGGTCTTCTGGACGCTGTTCAGTGCCGTCCTGTCGAGGAACGCGCCCAGTAATTGATAGTGGCTCGTCCCCGGCTCGTGAACGCCGGTCAGCACGGCGTCAACCACCTGAAGGTTCGTCGTCCCGTCGATCCGCTGCGTTGCGACTCCTCGGCCGGCGCGCACCAGTCCGTCTGGGAGCGCCGCATGTTCCAGCGCGCGAACCACCGTCGTACCGATCGCGACGATCCTGCCGCCGCGTGCATGCGCGTGGGCGATGGCCGTGGCAGTCGTCTCTGGGATGACGTACGGTTCGTCGAAAGGTAAGCGGGCATCGAGGCTCTCGTCGCCGGTCGATGAAAGTCCCGCGGCGTGCGTCAGGGTCGCAAACTCGATGCCTTTGGCTCGCATAGCCACGAGCATCTGCCAATCCAGCGCGAAGCCGGCCGATGGAGCCTCGAACGCGACTGGCGGGCCGGCGATTACCGACCATACGTCCCAGAGGGCGAGCGCGGAATTGATGTGTGCGTACTGAATCGGCTTGCCGTCGCGAGCGATTCCAGACCAGATCTCGTGGGGCGAACCCTCGAAGCTGAGTGCGATCAGACGAGGGTGGCCGAGCAGCCTCACGATTGTCGCCGAAAGCGACCCGAGTACTAGCCGATCGCCAGGTGACATCGGTGGGGGAGCCGGTCTCCGCTCGGTAGGCGTATGGAAATTGCCAGCACCGAAAACGACAGCCCAGAACTCCTTGACGTCCTCCTGCGCCAGCGAGTGTCTGGCGGCCAGCCGGACCTCGATAGGCTCGCCACTCTTCACGTGCTTTCCGTTCAGGCTTGCCGGTAGCGTTGCCGCGTCGTTCGCGACGACGAGATCACCCGGCCGAAGGAAGTCGAGCAGTTGGCGGCGCGGGGCCTGAGTGAGGTGTCCGCAGGCGTCGACCACAAGAACCCTGGCCTGAGGCGGACGCTGGATTGGTTGATGGGCGGCGATCATGGCGACTATCCCGCCCGGCTGAGGCCCTCGCGCTCCGACTGAAGGTGTTGTCCGGGCAATGCGTCTGCGATGGCTTCCAAGAGCTCGCGTGCGGCGACAGCAGGATCCTTCAGCGTGCTTCGATCGGCATCTGGAACAGCCGCCGCATGAAGCGGCGTATCCATGTCGCCGGGGTCGATCGACAGGAAGCGAATACCCTGTGATGCGAGCTCGGCATCCCAGATTGCGCTCAGGTGACGAAGCGCTGCCTTGCTGGCTCCGTACGCACCCCAGAGAGGATAGGGAGTCGTGGCGGCATCGCTCGAGACGTTCAGCACGACAGCGCCGCGGCCCTCGCGCGCCGACGCGGACAAGGCGCCGAGCAGCGCCTTCGTCAGACGAAACGGGCCGACGAGGTTGGTCGCGGTCGCTCGTTCGAGCTCTTCACAGTCCGTATCGGCAAGAAGAGCCAGGGGAGTCGGCCCGAGGTCCGAGGCGTTGTTCACCAGCACGTCGAGCCCGCCGAGCTCGCCGAGGATCTGAATGACGATGGGGTGGATGTCTTCCTTCCGTGACACATCGCCGACGATCCCGTGCGATCTGGGAAGTTCACCCGCCAGGCGCTCGACGCGTTCGCGGCCTCGTGCAACGAAGGCGACGCTTGCGCCATGAGCGCTGAGCTCCCGAACCAGAGCCAGCCCAAGTCCGGACGTGCCGCCAGTAACCGCGACCCGTAGTTCCGTCAACGGCCCTTCTCCCATGACCCACCTCATTTCCTGAACCTTTGAACCTTGAACCCCTGGAACCCTTTCGACTTTATAAAGAAGTATCTTTACTTAATCCAGAGTCTAGCGAGGCGGGTTGACTTTGTAAAGTAGATACTTTAGAAAGTGTTCATGCGCCCTATTCCTTTGCGAACCTCTCCGCCGCTCGGGGAGGGCAAGACCCGTCGCGCGATCGTGAAGCTCCTGAAAACGGAAGGGCCGGCCGACTCGGCTCGACTGGCGCGCCGCCTTCGGCTGACGCCGATGGCCGTGCGGCAGCACCTCTACGCGCTGCAGCGCGAACATCTCGTAACCGCGGAGGAGCGGCCGGTGCCGCTGGGGCGGCCGGCCAAATACTGGCAGCTCACGAACGACGCTGATCGGCTGTTCCCGGACGCGTACGCCGAGCTGAGCGTGGCGTTGATTGACGCCATGGATCAGGCGCTCGGTCCGGCAGGCGTTCAGCGCGTGCTCGCCTCACGCAGCGAGAGGCAGCGCAACGACTATTCCGCGCGAATCCCGCGATCCTGGCCACTCGAGCGCAAGCTCCAGGAGTTGGCGCGTATTCGGACCGAAGAGGGTTATATGGCGGAGGTTCAGCCTGATGCAGGAGGCTTTCTCTTCGTCGAGAATCATTGCCCGATCTGCGCGGCGGCGACGGCGTGTCAGGGGCTGTGCAGCACGGAACTGGAGCTGTTTCGGACCGTCCTGGGCAAGGGCGTCAACATCGAGCGTGCGACGCACATCGTTTCCGGTGACCGCCGCTGTGCCTACCGCGTGAGTCCTGTTACTGGCCGGCGGCGGGGAGCGCGCAGGGTTTCGCGGAGCGGCACTGTATCCGACGGATTACTACCAGATCACGATCAACGCGGAGACCGCAAAGCCCGGAGAGACAACATTTCATTCCAGATTGATACTCCGTGATCTCCGCGTCCTCTGCGTTCAACGTCGTGACCGGTACTGATTCAGCCAATACACGCCACTGGATGAGCCGGAAGGCAAGAACTTCATCTTCATTCAACAACCGGACTTATTCGACTTTGCCCGCGGCTCGGATACCGTCATCGGCACCGTACCGACAGCGCAATGACCAAGAGGTGTCGCACCCGAATGCAAAGGATGGCGGTTTCATCTGATCGCAAAGGAAGACCATTAGCCTTCGTGTTCTTGGTGTCCTTTTTGGTTAGCCAATCTGGGAAGATAAAGATCGTTGCTCCAGCCGCATTCTCCGTTGTCTCAATAGGTCACGCGAACCCGGTACTTCAGCGTAGACGAGGCATCGGCCCCTACCACCACCGAGAACTGAGCCGCCCATGCATCGGTCTTGGTCCATTGATGCGTCGACCGCAGCATGCGCCACGTGCCGCCAATCGGTTCGTTCACCTCGACGGTAGCCGGCACAGTCTTGTGGTTGCGCAGCGTGACTTCATATTCGATCTCGTAAACGCCCGAGGCGACTTTCTCGAAGTCCACCTGTTTCCGCTCGGCGACCACGTCGAACGCATTGCCGATCTTGATGTTGAGCGTCTCGTCCTTTGGCGTGTGGTCGATACGATCCTCACCGACGAACTGCAGACCGCCCGTCGAATCGGACTGGTAGACGCGGACTACGCCCGCCGGCATCGGCATGCCGAGGTTGCCGCGCTCTTCGTTCTTGAACTGGTAGTACACCTGGACGACGTCCTTGAGCGGGGCACCCGGATGCTGCGCGTTGCGATAGTAGAACGCCTGGCCGTCGACGACGTAGCGCTTCTGGATCGGCACGCCGGTCGCGCCGAGCATGCTCACCTGTTTCGTCTCGCTGTTGTTGATCGTCGTCTTTCGTCCGAGTGTGTAGAGGTGATAGTCGGAGAACGCTTCTTGTGCCATCGGCGCCGCCGCGGCCTCTTTGGCCACGCGCGCTTCATCGAGCATCATCCGGCCGATCACCTGGCGGACACGGTTGAGATCGCCCGCCACGAGCTGCAGCTTGGCGTTCTTGAATGATGTCCCGCTGCCGTTCGTGAGGGTGACCCAGCCATCGAGATCCGCTGCCTTGTCGTCGCGTGCCACGGTCAGCACGTAGTCCGCGTTCCAGGAGAGCTTGCCGGCCAGATACGACGCCTCGACGCGGTGGCTGTTGACGCCGCTGTTCTGAATGGACCAGATGAGCGTCGGCCTGGCGAACAGGTTCTCGGGCAGATCCGGAAACCTGATGTGGTCGGCGTGCATGCCGGTCACGATCTCGTCGCCGATCCGCCAGACCGGTGCATTGTTGAAGCTGAGCAGCTTCGCCTTGACGTCTTCCGACACCGTCGCACCGTTTTCCTGGCGCAGCCTCACCAGCGTCACGTCGCGGCCGACGTACTTGCGAAGCAGTTTGTCCGGCTCGAGAAGGTCGTACTCGTAGTTCTGCTCGAGCACGCTGATGCGCGAGGGTTCCGTCAGCGACCGGAAGTGCACGGTGGCGGGATTGACGGTTGCCGCGATGTCCATGAACCGAAGATCGAACACGCCTCGAGGCAATTGGAGTGTCCGAACGTCGCGGACCAGCGCGATGTCCGAGTTGTAAACGGTCACCGCCAGGTCTACCTGGTCGGCAAGCGACGACGACCGCGGCTCCGTGCCAGCGGCGGCAGCCTCCAGCGGACGCACGGCAAAAGGCTTTCGATCGTAAGCAAGCAACCCAAGGGCAAGGACCGACGCGGTCAGCCAGACACGGACGCTCATGACAAACGCTCCTTCCAGGAACCAGGCGCCCGTGCTCCACCTCGAAGCGATCGGGCCTGTTGTCCTTAGAACGAAGCGGCGGCGGATTCTTGCAGCGGCGTTCTGGTCAGCGTGGATTCATCGCCCATGTCGCCCCGCCGTCGGCGGTCGTGAACGTCCAACCGTCGCTGCTGACGACTGTGGCGGAGCGGGCATCTGTCGCCCGCACGCTCACGAGATCGGCGCTTGCCGGAAACGGAATCCGCTGGAAGCGGCGGCCATCGGTGGTGAGGAGGATGGTGCCCGCCCGGCCGACCACCCAGCACACGGTTGGCGACGGCGACGCAGCTCCCAGCAGATCCGTCGTCACTTCCGACGGCAGCGTCTCCCAGGTGGCACCGTTATCTGCGGAGTGCTGCACGGAACCGGCCGGACCGACGCGCCACCGCACCGATGGATCGGACGAGGCCACTTCGCGCGCAACAAACCTCTGCCGCGCTAACGACGCGACCTTGGCGGTCTCCAGCTCACTCGTGGGCGTAGCCGCGGCTTGCGCGGGCGGAGCCGCCGCGCGGCGCCTCGTCCCGCGCGGCCGCTGTGGCATCGAGCCGGCCCACATCCTCGTTGCCGGCCTGCTTGGCAAGCGCACGCTCGTCGCGCGTCGCCGTATCAGCTCCCTCTTTGGCACTGTCGGCAGAGCGCTTTTCGTCTGAAGGCGCGCGCAGTGCCTTCCGGTTAGCGGCAACAGCCTTCGCCTCTTGCTCCCGTTTCTGCCTGCCTTCCGTTGCCGGAGGCTGTCCGTCCGGGGCCGTCCGCGCCGGCGTGGCCTGGGGGGAGCGAGGACTCGGGTTGCGATCGGATGGCATCGCGATCCACACGAGTACTGCCAAGGCTCCGGCCGCAAAGGGCGCGAGCCAGCGAACGTTCAGATGAGGTGCCCACCAGCGCTCCCGCGTCGGAGCTTCGGGAGAGGGCGAGAGTCGGGTCAGCGTGGCCAGCGTCGCCTGGCAGCGTGCGCAGGCGGCCAGGTGCGCTTCGGCCATTGCCAGTCCGTACCCTTTCAACCCGCCGTCCGCCCAGGCGGAGAGCGTTTCGGCGTCGAGGCACGGTCCGGCTGCGTCGCCTTCGGCCGACGTCTGCGCCTGCTGCCGCAGCAGCTGGTCCAGAGCGCCGTCTCGGTCGCGTTTCGTTCTCACGGCGTTCCTTCCTCTCCCAAGGAACGATCCAGCGGCGATTTCTTGCGTTCATGACCGGCCTGCAGAACCTCCCGCAGGTCGATGGACCCGGGGTCGCCAGCCACGCTTCTGAAACATTCGGCAATCTGGCTCTGGCTCAGGTGCGCTTCGGCGCGCAGCTGTTGCTCGATGTCTTCCCGCAGCGCCCGCCGTGTCCGCGCGAGCTGGCGCGACACGGTGGCTTCGTGTTCGTGCATCAACCGCCCAACCTGCGCGAGCGTCAGTCCCTGAACATAGTACCAAGCCATCCGCAGGCGGTCGCGCGGCGCGAGCCGGACCGTTGCGCGCTCGAGCGCCTGTTGGATCAGATCGAGGTACCGCGGCCTGTCGGGGTCCGGCGGGTCCGGCGCCACGGCGATCGCGGGCGATGTTTCTTCCTCGGGCAGCGGCGTGGTCCGTCGCCCGGCCCGGATTCGATCGACATGGCGCTGGGAAAGAACCGCGCGCAACCACGTCGTCAGACTGCTTCGCCCGTGGAAGTAGCGGAACAGCGACTTGCGCACGCGGCCGGTGTCGAGGCCGTAGAGCTCGGCATAGAGCGAATCGGCCAGGTCGCGGGCGCCGCCCGACGGATCGAGAGAGTCGGCAGCCCGATAGAGCGTAGGTCGATGTTCTTGCACGAATTGGTCCCAGGCCGCTTCGTTGCCGGCCTCGCAGGCGCACGCCAGGGCGAGATCTTCCAGCCGGAGCGACTCCAGGTAGCCGGCGAGCTCGTGCCGATCGGGCGAAGCGGCGGGGAACGCTCGCGCCGCGCTCCGTTCGAGCACCTCGGCAAAGGCGCCGAGATCAACGTGCCATCGCTCGGCCTTGGCCTCGCGATACAGCCGCGTCGCCAGCGCACGGTCCACCAATCCCGATGGCATCTCTTCTTCTTATCGAGTTATCGCGCCCTGACCAGCGCCACTGCACGAAAATTCAAACCTGGGAGTCAACGCGGACCTTGCAAATTGATTTGTAAGTTTGACATCGGAAAACGTAGATTGGTTCGCATTTCATGGTGGCCTGGAAACGCACCCTCCGAACGTGTGTCGCCGTGCTGGCCGGGGTCGCCGTGGTCGGCGGCCTCGTCTCGGGTCAGGCTCCAGACCAGCCGCAACAGCCGACTTTCCGGACCGAAGCCAACTACGTCCGCGTCGACGTGTATCCGACTATCAAGGGAATGCCGGTCGACGACCTCCGTGCTGACGAGCTTCAGATCCTGGAGGACGGGGTGCCCCAGAAGATCGAGCAGTTCGAGCGCGTCGTCATTCGCGGGAACCTGCCCCAGGAAGCGCGGCGCGAGCCGGAGACCGTGGCCGACTCACGGGCGATGCTGGCGGATCCACGCGCCCGCGTCTTCGTGCTGTTCCTGGATACGCTCCACGTCGAACAAAGCGCGTCCCGGACCATCAGAACGCCGCTCGTCGAAATGCTGCAGCGTCTGATCGGCCCCGACGACCTGGTAGCCGTCATGACTCCTTACATGTCGGTCGCCGACGTCACCTTCGCGCGCAGGACGACGATCTTGGAGGGGATGCTCGAGCGGGCCTGGTGGGGGACACGCGACGCCACCGTGCTCAAGGACCCTGTGGAAGAGCAGTATCGCTTGTGCTACCCGAGCGACGGGCGTTCAATGCGTGCTAGCGAGGTCGCCGGGGAAATGATCGACCGGCGGCGTGAAAAGATGACGCTGGACGCACTCGACAACCTCGTGTTGTTTCTCCAGAGCACGCGGGAGGAGCGAAAAGCGATCATCGCAATCACCGACGGATGGATACTATTCCGACCCAACCCGGCTTTGACTCGCTCGGTCGATAATCGCCCCCCTCCACTGCCTCCGATCAATGTCGATCCAGCGAATGGTCGTTTGACGCTCAAGGACACGACACCAGGGGCAGTCGGGCAGCCGCAATGCGAGCAGGATCGCATCATGCTTTCCCAGCTCGACGATGGGTTTCGGTTCGAGAGGCTCCTCGACCAGGCGAACCGGGCGAACGCATCTTTCTACCCCGTCGATCCTCGCGGGCTGGTGGCCTTCGACTCGCCAATTGGCCCCGATCCTCCACCGGGTCTTCAGGCCGACAGCGCGCGGCTTCGGCAGCGGTCGGTAACGCTACGCACACTTGCCGCGGGTACCGACGGCACCGCAGTGGTCGGAACGAACGACATCAGCCGCGGCCTGAAGCGCATCGTCGATGATCTCTCGAGCTACTACTTGCTCGGCTACTACTCGACGAACACGAAGCTTGATGGGAAGTTCCGATCGATCGCGGTCCGGACGAAGCGGCCCGGCGTGGAGATTCGCGCCCGCCGGGGTTATCTTGCCGCCACACAGGCTTCATTGAGCGCGCGTGCGCCCCAATCCACTGCGTCTCAAGCTGGGGCTGCGTCCGCTAACGCGGCGACCGTGACGGCGGCCGCTGCGGTAGGTTCACTTGCCAAGCTCGCGCGCGACGAACCGTTGAAGATCCAGGCGGCATCCGGCTGGACTTCAAAAGATGCGCTCACGGTGTGGGTGGTGGGAGAGCTGGCCGGCACCGAAACCTTGACGGGCGGCGCCGAAGCGAGCGTCACGCTCGTCAGCGACGGAGCACCGGCTTCATCCACTCGCGTGCAGCTCGAGCCGGGATCGCGTGTCTTTCGCGCCGTTCTCGCTCCGTCTGTGAAAGCACCAGGCGAATATCAGCTTCGCGTCCGAGTCACCGGCGGCGGATTGAACAGCCCGCTCAACAACCTGGCCCCGCTCGCGGTGGCGGCCTCTCCCGACTCCTCAGGAGCGCTTCTCGCGCGACGTGGAGCGGGCGCCAATAGCAGGAGTGTCGTTACCGCCGACGCGAGGTTCAGGCGCAGCGAGCGACTCGTGGTCGAGCTCCCGATTCGCGCACCGAACGCGCCGGTGGCCCGCCTGCTCGATCGCGCGGGTACGCCCTTGACGATACCGATTGCCGAGTCCGATCGCGACGAGGCGGACGGATCGCGCTGGCATACGGCCGAGGTTGTCCTCGCGCCTCTGGCTCCCGGCGATTACCTCGTCGAATTCGCTGCTGGTTCGGGCGACGGCCAGAAGCGCTCGCTCGTACCCTTCCGCGTCGTTCGGTAGTGGCAGCACGGCTGCCCCCGGCCTTTGCGGTAACCTTACAAGTCGGCGAAATCAGGAGGAGGCAGCGGTGAGATTTGCCTGGATGGCCGTGTTGGTTTTTGCCCTCGGAGTGGGGACGGCAGCTCAAGACTGGCCCCAGTGGCGCGGACCGAACCGCGATGGAGTCATTCCGTCGTTCCGAGCACCGGCGTCATGGCCGACGGCGTTGAAGAAGCAATGGCAGATCACGGTCGGAACGGGATACGCGACGCCGATCGTCGTCGGCAACCGCGTGTTCGTTTTCACGCGGCAGGAAAACGACGAAGTGATGACCGCGTACGACGCCCGCACCGCGAATGTCATCTGGCGTTCGAGCTATCCAGCGCCGTTCAAAATGAACCCGGCCACCGCACCTCACGGCCCCGGACCGAAGTCCACACCAACCTTCGCCGGCAATCGGCTCTTCACTCTCGGGATCAGCGGTATCGTCACAGCCTTCGACGCCGACACTGGGAAGACAATCTGGCAGAAGCCCGCACCTGCGGTCGAGCCGCTGTACCACACGGGCATGTCGCCTGTCGTCCTCGGCAATCTGGTCGTCTTCCACGTTGGCGGGCACGACAACGGCGCGCTGACCGCATTCGACGTGGCGACCGGCGAGCCCCGATGGAGCTGGAACGGAGACGGTCCCGCGTACGGATCTCCACTCGTCTTCGATCTGTCTGGTACCCGTCAGATCGTGACCTTCACACAGAAGAACTTCGTCGGCGTGTCGGCAGAGACAGGCTCACTTCTCTGGCGCCGGCCGTACACGACGCCGTCAACGACGACGAGCCAGACGCCCATCCTCTACAAGGACATGGTGATCGAGATGGGGCGCAACAACGGCGTCACTGCGTTTCGCGCCGTGCCACGCGGAGGTCAGTGGACGACGGAAGACGTCTGGCACACCGACGAGGTCTCGATGCACATGAGCGACGCGGTGGCCATCGATGGCGTGCTGTTCGGGTTGTCTCATTTGAACAGCGGGCAGTACTTCGCGCTCGATCTGGACACCGGGCGCGTCCTCTGGAAGAGCGACCCGCGCCAGGCGGCTCATGCCGCCATCGCGCGGGCAGGCGACACGATCTTCTCCCTGCAAGACGACAGCAAGCTCGTGGTCATCCGCCACAACCGAACCCGCTTCGAGCCGATCGTCCGGTACGACGTAGCAACGAGCGAGACGTGGACGCAGCCCGTGATTTCTGGCAACCGGCTGTTCGTCAAAGACGTGTCGTCGTTGGCCCTCTGGACGCTCGAGTGATCCACACGGCGCGTCAGGAAGCCCCGTACGGGGACCTGCAGCGCGCGGCCAGAAGGCCAGTGGCTTGACTGGTGTCGATGTCCACGACGAGCAAACCAGGCTGGCCGTACGGCTGGTAGGTGAGCAGCGTCCCATCGGGGCCAACCACCGCTGACGTGGTCGGCGACCCCTCGCTCGCACAATTCACCGTCGCGAAGTAGCACGTGTTCTCGGCGGCGCGACACAGCGCCGCTTTCTCGTGGAATGAATTCGCCGGGTCGGCGAATTTCGAAGGGCGGTAGCTGCCGGGTTCGGCTTCGTGAAAGTGGGGGTGGAACACGATCTGTGCGCCCCGTTGGGCCGCCCATCGAACCGTTTCCGGATAGCGCCACCCTTCGTGGCAAATTGCAATGCCGAACATCAGCGGCCCTGCTTGAAAAACCCGCCTTCCAGAACCCGGCAAATAAATGGATTCTTCCGAGGGGTCGAGTTGGACCTTGTCCTGGAAGCCGGCGGTTGTTCCGTCCCGGTTGAGAACGAGCGCAGTGATACGCCAGGCACTGTCGACGAGGCGCTCCGTGCCAAGAACGACCGCCACGTCATTTCTTCCAGCGGCAGCAGCGATCCTCGCCCACGCCCGTTCGAGGAACCCAACGTCCGGCGGTGGCATCGGCTTGCCCGCGCGGCGATAACCGGGGACATAGCACTCCGGAAAGCACACCAAATCCGCGCGCTCGCCCGACGCTTGAGCAATCGCCTTGTTCGGCCAACGAGATTGCGTCCTCCGGCGTCGGGGGGTAGCCGCAGGTTAGCGAGCGCGATTCGAAACGTGCTCATTGTCGCGCCACGTCGTCGTGGCTACATCGTCTCGTTGCGGGCGGGCGTCAGCGGCGCGCAGCGGCCGCGGCGGCGCCGAAACGCGCGCGGAAGTTGGCCAGCATCTCTTGGGCGCCCGGTCTTCTGAGCACGACTTTCTCGAGGTGGGCCAGGTAGCCGGGATTGCCGATCTTCGTGCGGTATTCGCTGAGAAACGGCTCGACCTTGGCGAACACACCGATTTGTTCGCCGTTGGCATCGTTGAACATCTGCTCGTCGATGGCACCGTTGAGCACGAACGAGGCGGCCATGTCCCAGTAGCTGGTGACCATCCGGAAGTGCCCGCTGTGCGGTCCCCCCAGGGTTGCCAGCATGTCGTCGGCGCTTGCGGGGTGGAACTCGCGGAAATACCAACCACGTGCTTCCCTCATCGTCACCTCGCGACGGAGGTCGTACAGCTTCATCAACAGGTCTGCGCTTTCGTAGGGAGAACTCACGTTGGCCTCTCAGTGTTGTCGACCGGATTGTCGTGCTGAAATTCTACGACAATTGGGTGTTCAGCAGGCGCGAGCTGGCCGTTGCCGCGTCGACACCCTTTATGTGGACGCGCTTCTGTCGCGACTGCTCGCCTGCGACGATTGCTATCGCGCGTTTGGGTATGCCGAGGGCGACGGAGAGAAGGGTTACTAACTCGGCGTTCGCAGCGCCCTCTACCGGCGGTGCGTGAAGGCGAACGAGCAGCGCGTCGCCGCGCGTTCCCGCCAGACCGGACTTACTCGCCCGCGTGATGACGCGGACGTCGATGACAACGCCGTCGGGCGTGGGGTGAATCACAGGTAGGCGAGGGCGCGCCGATTATATTCGGATGGACCGGGGGACAGCGGTCATAAGGATGTCGAACGTGGCCACGTCCTCTATAATCGGCGTCGCAATGCCTCTCTCGCCCTGAACAAGCTGGGATTCTGAGGAGAAGCTACCGATGACGATGACAAGGACAGGTCGTTCAACCAGGTTACTGGTGATCGCCGCGGTGGTGGCGGCCGCCGCGTCCGTGCCGTCTGCAGAGGGCGCGCCACAGAATGGCAAGTTCAGAACGCTTGCCGGAGTCGCTTGTGAGACTCCGCCGCCAGCTCATTGTGGAGAGGCGTGTGCCGGAACGCTGCTCGCCGATCAAGGCAACGCGACGGAGCCGAAGAGCGGACGTAAGTTTTTTCTCGATTACCCGTGCGACCTGAAGCCTGGAGAGCCGATCGTCTTCATTCTGAGCCTTCACGGCGCGGGGTCGATCGGCAACTGGCAGCGTCATTACTTTCCGGCTATGGATTTCAAGGAGAAATACCGGCTGGTCATCGCCACTCCTACCGCCGCAACTTCTGGATCGATCGCCGCAGGTGCGGCCGGCGGTCCGCATGTGGGCGGCGGCCGCCGACGATCAGTTCCTCCACGATGTGGTCGACTACGTATTCGAGCAGGTGGGCCGTCAGAACATCAAGGCATTCTGGCTCGCCGGCCATTCACAGGGCGGCATGACGTCCAATCGGATTGTGTGCACGGATTTCTTCAGGGACAAGGTTGACGGATGGCTCAGCCTGTCGGGCGGACGCATCGGCCCGGCGCAGATCGCTCCGGACTTCTTCGGTCCGAGCGGACCGCCCGCGTCACTGAGCACCGGAGACGGACCGCGCCCCGGGGTGGCTGCGGTGCCGTCGTGCGATCTCTCCTACATCTTCACGTCGGGGGAGCACGAGATCACCGCGCTGCCTGAAACGTCGCCGTGGGCGCAGAAGTACGAGTGCGGCCCACGCGTGCGCCGTGCCGATGTCGTGGACACGACGAAGGGATACGTCACTGGAGCGGCTCCCGGACGCGGCAAGAGCTGGGGGCTCGCCGCCAGACCGGGCACTGCGGAAGTGTTCGTCTACCCGAACTGCAAGGGCGGCAAGGTGGTCGCCGACGTGCTGCGGATGGACAAAGGACACACCGAAGGGCTCGAGCCCAAGGTGACGGATTCGCTGATCAAGATGATGGTCTCTGCGAAAGGCGGCAAGGCGCGCACGGCGAAGACTGCTGCGACGACAGCGCGCGCGATAGACAGGGAGTGCGATCGCGAGTGTCTTCGGGGGTTCATCACGCAATATCTGAACGCGATGGTCGCGCACACGCCGGGCGCCCTTCACGTCGCACCCAACGTCCGGTTCACGGAAGATACCGTGGACATGAAGCTCGGCGAAGGACTGTGGAAGCAGGCGTCCAGGTTCAGGCCTTATCGTCTCGACATTCTCGATGTGGCGCAGGGCGTGGCGGCGTCCCAGACCGTCGTCGAAGAAGCCGGTTCGCCGGTGATGCTGATGCTTCGTTTGAAGATCGTCGACAAGGCGATCGCCGAGGTCGAAACCCAGGTGACGAGAAGCCAGAAGGAAGGCGCCATCTTCGCAGTGGACGCTCTTCAGGCGCCGAATGCGGCGATGATCAAGCCCGTGGATCCTGCCAAACGTAGTTCGCGTGCCGACGCGATCAAGCTCGCAGAGTTCTACCCGGCCGGCCTCGAAGCCGGCAGCTTCGTGGCCGTCGACGCGCCGTTCGCAGCCGATGCGTATCGCTTCGAGAACGGCCGGCTGATGGCCGGCAAAGGCTGCACGTTTCGTCCCCCGTCGTGCGAAGACATCAAGGGACAGACCATCACGAAACATCCGGGTCTGAGCTATCGCGTCGTGGCCGTGGACGAGGAGCTCGGCATCACGTTGTTGCGCATGAACTTCGGACCGGCAGAGGGACGATACGGCGAAGGGAACGGCTTGATGGTCTGGGAAGCGTTCAAGGTCTACGACGGCCAGATTCACGCCGTCGAGGCGTTCATGAAGGTCATGCCCGTCGACAGGCCGTCGGGCTGGGACACCGATGTTCGCCGCCCGGTTCACTAAGATCGGTGTGTTCGGTGACAACAGGAGAAGATGCCATGACGAACTCTATGGGCCATCGAGCGATCGCCATCCGTCCGTGGGCGATCGCGATCCTTGCGATCGCGTTGGCAGCCGGCGCGTCGCTACAGTTGCCGACGCTGGCAGCAGCGCAGTCACAAGAAGCTCGAGCGACTCCGAATCCGCGCGCCGGCGATCCCGAGGCGCTCGTCGAGGGCGCGGCGATGTTCCGCACGTTTTGTGCGGGTTGCCACGGCGTCGACGCCCGTGGCGGCACACGCGGACCGGACCTGACGTCAGGCAGCTGGGTCCATGGAGGATCCGACGCGGCCATCTTCACCACGATCTCGCGGGGTGTCACCGGCACCGATATGCCACCGGCCGTCCTCGACGACCAGGAAATCTGGGGCCTCGTGGCTTACGTGCGAAGTCTCAGCCCGTCCTCGGTTCCACCGGTTGCTGGCAATCGTGCCGCCGGCGAGGGGCTGTTCTTCGGAGACGCCGCATGCTCGCGGTGCCATATGATCGGCGGCCGTGGCGGACGGCTTGGGCCGGAGCTTTCGCGCATCGGCGCGGCGCGCACTGCCGCCGCGCTCACGGAAGCCATCCGAACGCCCGGCGCACACCTCGCAAGGGGTTACGAGACAGTCAGGGTGGTCACGCGGAACGGTTCCACGATCACCGGCGTCGTGCGCAACGAAGACACGTTCTCCATTCAACTCATGGACGCCAGCGAGGCCTATCATCTTTTTCTGAAAGAAGATCTCACTGAGGTAACCCGCCCAAAGAATTCGTTGATGCCGGATTACCCGGAGGCGAAACTCGATGGCACCAAGCTCCGCGACATGGTCGCGTTCCTCACCAGCTTGCGAGGGAGCAGTGAGCGCGTGGCGGCGAGCGCAACCGCCGGCGCCGGACAGGTCCCGTACACGCGTCTGCTGGCTGCGTCGCAGGAGCCCCAGAACTGGCTCACCTACTCGGGTGGTTACGCGGGTCATCGCTACAGCTTGTTGAAGCAGATCGATTCACGGAACGTCCGCGACCTCAACGTCCGGTGGGTGTTTCAGTCGGGCGTGCCGGGTAAATTCGAGGCGACGCCGATCGTCATCGATGGCGTCATGTACGTGACCGGTGCCGAGAATCACGTGTGGGCGCTCGACGCTCGAACGGGCCGCATCATCTGGCACTATCAACGTTCCCTGCCCGACAAGCTCAGAGTGTGCTGTGGCCATGTCAATCGTGGAGTCGCGGTGCTTGGCGACCGCCTCTTTCTCTCGACGCTCGACGCTCACGTCGTCAGCCTCGACGCGAAGAGCGGCAACGTCGTCTGGGACGTTGAAGTCGAGGACTACAAGATGGGCTACTCCTTGACGGTGGCGCCGCTTGCCGTGAAGGACAAGGTGATCGTCGGCGTCGCCGGTGGAGAAATCGGTGTTCGCGGATTCATCGACGCCTACGACGCGCAGTCGGGAAAGCGGGCCTGGCGTTTTTACACCATTCCCGGTCCGGGCGAGCCGGGCCACGAAACCTGGAAGGGAGATTCGTGGAAGACCGGCGGTGCCTCGGTGTGGGTGACGGGTACGTACGATGCCGACTTGAACTTGACCTACTGGGGCATTGGCAATCCCGGTCCGGATTTCTACGGCGCCGATCGTGAGGGCGACAATCTCTACAGCGACAGCGTGGTTGCTCTCGACGTCGATCGCGGCACGCTCAAGTGGCACTTTCAGCACACGCCTCACGACGTCCACGATTGGGACTCCACTCAAGTTCCCGTTCTCGTCGACATGCTTTGGCAGGGTCGCCAGCGGAAGGTGTTGCTCCAGGCGAATCGAAACGGATTCTTCTACGCACTCGACCGCACGAACGGCGAGTTCCTGCTGGGCAAACCGTTTGCGCGGGTGACGTGGGCGAGCGGCCTCGACGCCAAGGGTCGGCCGATCGTCGTGCCGGGTAGCGCTCCCACACCCGAGGGCACCGACGTCTGCCCGGGCGTGGCCGGCGCCACCAACTACATGGCGCCCTCCTATAGCCCGCAGACCGGCTTGTTGTACGTCGCCGTGCGAGAGCAGTGCGACAAGATCTTCGGCGTCCCGCAAAAGCCACGGCCGGGCGCGTTCTTCGTTGGCAGCGGCGGCACCGGCGTCCCAGAAGAGAAACCGTGGGGCGTATTCAAGGCGATCGACCCGCAATCCGGCACGGCCAAGTGGGAGTTCCGTTACTACTCGGCGCCGTGGGGTGGCGCGCTTGCCACCGCCGGAGGGCTTGTCTTCGCTGGCGACATGGAAGGCTACGTCATCGCGTTCGACGCCGCGACCGGCAAGCTGATGTGGCGCATGCCGGCGGGCGGTGCGGTCACGGCGTCTCCGATGAGTTACGCCATTGACGGGCAGCAATACATCGCCGTTGCGGCCGGCGGTTCGCTCTACTCGTTCGGGCTGCCTGAAACCGGAAACAACAGCAGGTGAGAGCGATCGACCTCCGCCGATGTCGCTCGTAAACGGCAGCCATCTCGGACCGTACGAAATCCTCGGCGCCATCGGGGCTGGTGGCATGGGCGAGGTCTACCGCGCCCGCGACACGAAATTGCGCCGCGAGGTCGCGCTCAAGATCCTGCCCGCGTCCTTCGCGCTGGACTCTGAGCGGCTGGAGCGATTCGAGCGCGAGGCGCAACTCCTCGCCACCCTCAACCATCCCCATATCGGAGCCATCTTCGGACTCGAAGACAGCACGACCGTGCGCGCCTTGGTTTTGGAGCTTGTCGAGGGCCCGACGCTTGCCGAGCATGTGAAGCGGGGACCACTCCCGATTCCGCAAGCGCTTGCGATGGCCCAACAGATCGCCGAAGCATTGGACGCCGCACACGAGAAGGGCATCGTCCATCGAGATCTGAAGCCGGCCAACATCAAGGTCACCGAAGAGGGTGTGGTCAAGGTGTTGGACTTCGGACTGGCGAAAGCCAGCGTGTTCGAGGCGTCGTCTCCGGCGATGACGAACTCGCCGACGCTGATTGGGCCGACCGGCGCCGGTGTCCTACTCGGGACCGCGCCGTACATGAGCCCCGAGCAAGCACGAGGCCTGGTGGTCGACAAACGGAGTGACGTCTGGGCTTTTGGATGCGTTCTCTTTGAACTGCTGACAGCCCGCCCTGCATTCAGCGGCGCGACGATGTCGGACACGATCGCCGCGATTCTGGATCGAGACCCGGATTGGACGGCGTTGCCCGCAGCAACGCCGCTGGCCGTTCGCCGACTGTTGCAACGCTGTCTCGTCAAGGATCCCAAACGGCGTCTTCGCGATATCGGAGACGCGCGGTTTTCGCTCGAGGACGCGCTCGCGCCGATGCCCGACGATGCCGGGCCGGCCGGACGGCGTCAAGGCTGGAACACACGCCGATGGATTTCGGCCCTTCTCCTGTCGATCGCCGCCACCGGTCTCATCGTCTGGAATCTGAGACCCCGATCGGTACCCCCGAAAACCTCGACGCCCGTGACGCGTATCAGCATCACGACCGCCGAGCCGATTCCTCTTGATCGGAGGAACGCAGTTGCCTTGTCGCCCGACGGCCGGCACGTCGCGTACGTCGCGGGCCGTGGAGGCAGTCGGCGGCTCTACGTCCGCGATCTCAGTCAGTTCGACAGCAGGATGATACCCGGCACCGAAGGGGCCGACAGCCCGACATTCTCCCCGGACAGCCAGTGGCTGGCATTTGGCGTCCAAGGCATCATCAAGAAAGTGGCGCGCGACGGGGGCACGCCGCTGACGCTGTGCGAGCCGTGCGGGCAGGGGGATAGACAGATTGGCGTGACATTGAGTTGGGGAACCGATGATGCGATCTATCTCAACGCCTTCAGCGGCATCCAGCGCGTCCCGGCGGCGGGGGGTGCGCCGACCGTCGTCACGACCATTCGTGAAGGGGATACCGGGCAGCAATTTCCCCTGTTGTTGCCCGACGGGAAGGGACTGGTATTCACGGGGAACAGTCAGATATACGTGCAGTCGCTTCAAACGGGGCGGCGACAAGCCCTTGGTGCCGGCGTCGCGGTTGACTATCTGCCGACGGGGCACCTGATCTACGTCCAAGCCGGCACCGTGTTTGCCGTGCCCTTCGATCCCGCTCGCCTCGAAACGACCGGCGCGCCGGTCGCGGTCCTTCGCGGCGTGACGCAAACACCCACGGGCGCCGCGCAGTTCAGCGCCTCTGGGGCGGGATCGATCGCCTACGTTCCGGCAGGCACGGGTACTCGCAGCATGACGCTGGTCTGGGTCGATCGGGCCGGCGTCGAACAGCCGGCAGGAATTTCGGGGGCCGCCTACGCGATCCCGCGCCTTGCGCTGGACGGCCGTCGCCTCGCGGTGGTTCACGGAGGGAGTGTCAACACCGGTGGGGGCGACGTCTGGCTGCACGATCTCACCCGCGAGACATCGAGTCGAGTGACCGTCGACGGTGGCGGATTCCCGGCCTGGACACCCGACGGACGGCAGCTCGCTTTTAACAAAGCGGGGCTTGAAGACGTCTACGTACGATCGTTCGATGGCAGTGGACGTGAAGATCGGTTCCTGACGGGCGTCAGCGGTGGAAGCCGTCCGATGTCCTGGTCGCCGGACGGCCGGTTTCTGGTCTATGTGGCCGTGAATCCGACGACGGGCAGCGACATCATGGTGGTCGACCGTCAGGACCCGACCACGTCACGACCGTTCCTGCAAACGCGGTTTCGTGAAGGCGCTCCGATCTTCTCTGCGGACGGGAAGTGGATCGCCTACGTGTCCGACAACTCGGGCCGCACCGAGATTTACATGCGGCCGTTTCCAGGCCCGGGCGAGGAACTGACGATTTCGACCGGGGGAGGCGTCGAGCCGGCCTGGGCTCGGAACACGGGAGAGCTGTTCTACCGTCAAGGCGACGCGATGATGAGCGTGGACGTGAAGACCACTCCCACGCTCGTCGTCGGGAAGCCCCGCCGCCTCTTCGAACGGAGCTACGAAAGGGTCGGCGGGGTCTTCGCCAATTACGACGTGACGCCGGACGGACAGCGGCTGCTCCTGATCAAAGGCAGCGCCCCCCAGGAAGGGGCGACTCAGATCAACGTCGTGCTCAACTGGACGGAAGAGCTGAAACAACGGCTGCCGACGAAATAGCCCGTCGGATTCTGAAGGAATTCCGCCGGTGGCGTTACGGCCCTCGCGTGTAAACCGCGTCCTCGAAATCATCCAGCTGCATGATGGTGTTGTACTGAACGGTCAGCGAGCCGTCCTTGAGCGTTCCGGTCGCACTCCACCGGCCGGCGACGCTCAGGCCTTCCCACTCGAATGTGATGACGCCGTTCGCCTCCGTGTACCCTCCTCGATACTCGCCTCCAAGCGACGTGTACTGCAGTGTGAAGGCCCCGTTATCGTAGAGGACGAAGCGTGATTTCATTGTGTACTCGCGGACGCGGTACCCCAGCTCGTGGTCGAAGGTGAAGGTGCGCGACGGCCCCGACAACGGAGGGAAGCCTGATGGTGGAGGCGCCGGCGGACGCGGTACCGCCGTGGGCTGGGTTCCAACAGTCGGTGAAGTGGGCCGCGGGCCTTCGCAGGCGATTGAAAGGATCAGCAGGGTTACGAGGGTTCCGCCCCGAACGGCAGCGCGCGTCATATTCTGGCCTCGATCTTGGTAAACGGAGATGTAGCCGCAACCGAACATATGTCGAGGGAGCCGGGCGGAAGTGAGAAAGTTGCAAGGACAAGTCGGGCCGCGTAAGGATCTCGCCCGTCAGGATCCATAATGCGCTGCACCAGCTATCGAGGCGAGCCGGGCCGACCGGACCGATACACCAGGAGACGTAACCGATGACGATGAGACGGCCAGATTCACGGGGTCGAAGCATTCATGAAGATCATGCCGGTCGACCGGCCGTCGGGCTGGGACACCGACGTCCGCCGCCCGGTTCACCGAGAGCGCCTCGGCCATGCTGCAAGCTGAATCTGGTAATTGGGTTCTGGTGATTTGGTAATTGGATTGGGCAATTGCCGCTGACGATCGGCGCCTTCCTCGGCCCGTATCAGATTCTCGCGCCGCTTGGATCAGGCGGCATGAGCGCCCGCGGCCATGCGAAACCCGAGGCCATGGAGAGCCGAGGGTGAGCATCAGCATCAGTTCGCGCTGGGGGTGGGCCCCCAGCGCCAGTGAAAGAATGATGACCCCGAGCCCATGCCGCTGACCAACGGCACCCGCCTCGGCCCGTATGAAGTCGTTGCGTCTCTTGGTGCAGGCGGGATGGGCGAGGTCTATCGGGCGCACGACACCGCGCTGCGCCGGGACGTGGCGATCAAGATTCTGCCCGCCCAGTGGGCCGCCGACCTCGAGCGGTTGCAGCGGTTCGAGCGCGAGGCCCAGCTGCTCGCCGCCCTCAATCACCCGCATATCGGCGCCATCTACGGCCTGCAGTCCGCGGCGGATCAACGGGCCCTCGTGCTGGAGCTCGTCGAGGGCCCGACGCTCGCCGACCGCGTCGTGCACGGTCCCCTCCCCGTGCCCGAAGCCCTCGCGATTGCCGGACAGATTGCGGATGCCCTCGACGCGGCGCACGAGAAGGGCATCGTCCATAGAGATCTGAAGCCGGCCAACATCAAGGTCACCGAAGAGGGTGTGGTCAAGGTGTTGGACTTCGGACTGGCGAAAGCCAACGTGTTCGAGGCGTCGTCTCCGGCGATGACGAACTCGCCGACGCTGATTGGGCCGACCGGCGCCGGTGTCCTACTCGGGACCGCGCCGTACATGAGCCCCGAGCAAGCACGAGGCCTGGTGGTCGACAAACGGAGTGACGTCTGGGCTTTTGGATGCGTTCTCTTTGAACTGCTGACAGCCCGCCCTGCCTTCAGCGGCGCGACGATGTCGGACACGATCGCCGCGATTCTGGATCGAGACCCGGATTGGACGGCGTTGCCCGCAGCAACGCCGCTGGCCGTTCGCCGACTGTTGCAACGCTGTCTCGTCAAGGATCCCAAACGTCGTCTTCGCGATATCGGGGACGCGCGGTTTTCGCTCGAGGACGCGCTCGCGCCGATGCCGGACGACGCCGGGCCGGCCGGACGGCGTCAAGGCTGGAACACACGCCGATGGATTTCGCCCCTTCTCCTTTCGATCGTCGCCACCGGCCTCATCGCCTGGAATCTGAGACCCCGAGCGGTACCCCGACGACCTCTACGGCCGTGACGCGCGTCAGCATCACGCCTGCCGAACCATTGCGTCTTGACGGTGAAGGCGCAGTGGCGCTGTCGCCAGACGGTCGATACCTGGCGTACACCGCAGGCCGCGGCGGTAGTCGGCGGCTCTATGTGCGTGAGCTCAGTCGGTTCGATAGCAGAGCGATTGAAACCACCGTCGGCGTCGACAGCCTGACATTCTCACCAGACAGCCAGTGGCTGGCCTTTTCTGTCGGTGGAAGTATCAAGAAGGTCAACCGCGACGGTGGCGCGCCGCTAACGTTGTGCGAGGTGTGCGGAAGTCGAGCGCTGCGCCTGAATTGGGGAACCGACGACGCGATCTTTTTTGATGGGATCGCCAGCGGCATCGCTCGCATCTCGGCGGGTGGAGGCGCGCCAACCGTCGTCACGACCTTTCGCGAAGGGGAGACGGTACACCAATTTCCAGTAGTCCGGGCCGACGGGAAGGCACTCATGTTCACGTCGAACAGCGCGGTGTACCTCCAGTCGCTTGAAACCAACCGACGAGAGGTCATTGGTGCTGGCGTGGGGGTTGGTTTTCTTCCGACTGGCCACGCGCTCTATGTTCAGGCCGGTACGGTGTTTGCCGTCCCGTTCGGTCCAGTCCTCGAAAGGACCGGCGCACCGGTTGTTGTACTTCAGGGTGTAGAGCAAACATCACTCGGAACTTTGCAGTTCAGTTTCTCCCGAACTGGGACGATGGCTTACCTGCCAGCCGGTACGGAAGGTCGCAGCGCGACGTTGGTCTGGGTGGACCGTACCGGTGCCGAACAGCCGACGGGGATCTCGGGCTCCGCCTACTCGATCCCGCGACTTGCGCCCGATGGCCGTCGCCTCGCCGTGGTTCACGGGCGCATCATTGCGGGCGGTGGGGGCGATGTCTGGCTGCACGACCTCACCCGCGAGACATCGAGTCGAGTGACTGTCGACGGGGGTGGATATCCCGTCTGGACGCCAGACGGCAAGCTCGTCTTTACCAAGGGGGGACCGGACGATATCTATGTGAAGTCGTTTGATGGCAGTGGTGTCGAAGAGCGATTCTTTGCGGGCTTCAGCGGCGGAAGCCGTCCGTTCTCTTCGTCGCCTGACGGACGGTTTCTGGCGTTCGTATCCGTCCGTCCGACAACCGCCAACGACATCATGGTCATCGACCGTCAAGACAAGACGGAAGCGCGGCCGTTCCTGAAAACGCAGTTTGGTGAAGGCGCGCCGATGTTCTCGCCAGACGGGCGATGGATCGCCTATGCGTCCAACAAGTCCGGCCGCAACGAGGTCTACATGCGACCGTTCCCAGGGCCTGGCGAGGAGTGGACGATTTCGATTGAGGGAGGCATCGAACCGGTCTGGGCTCGGAATACCAGCGAGTTGTTCTATCGCCAAGGCGACACGATGATGAGCGTTGAGGTCAACACCGGTCCAACTCTTGTTGTCGGAAAACCTCACCGGGTCTTCGAAGGGCGTTACGCGACGAGCGGCGCCCTCTATGCCAACTACGACGTTACACCGGACGGTAAGCGCTTACTGATGGTCAAAGGCAGCGTTCAAGACGGACCCGCGCAGATCAACCTCGTGCTCAACTGGCTTGAAGAGGTGAAGCGCCTTGTAGCGACCGAAAAGCCGGGACGCCCTAGCGACTGACCGATTGATCTGCCAGGGGGATCGCGACCGTGATGCGATCTTCCGTCCCGACAACTCTGGTCGTGTGCCCCTTGCCGGTCAAGTCTTCGATCAGGTTGATGTGGCCCGGACCCATCGAAATTTTCTTCCCGCCGGCAACCTCGATTTCTCCTCGGCCGCTGAGGGTGATCACGTATTGTCGGCGGGGACCGACGTGCCAGTCGCTGAAGTTGCCGGCCGGCGTCCGGCTGAATTGCACGCCGGTCGCCTTCATCAGCTCAGAGGTTCTGCCATTCAGCTTCATTTGAAGCTCTTCGGCGTGGCTCTGGCCGTCGGGACCGGTATAGATCCGCGTCACCGTGATCGATTGACCAGTCTGGGCCACCACGACATCCCGATCGGTTTGTGCTCGCAATGTCAGAAACACTAAGGCGACGAACGCAACCACTACCAGCCGTCTCACGGTTTTTCGCATGGCATCCTCCTGTAGCAGGAAAGCTGTGATGACATCATTGCCCGGCTCGAGCCGGGCTCGGAGGTTCTGGCGGCGCGGGATCGATGCGGCGATGCTCCATTGTTTTCTCGTGGCCGTCGCATGAACCCTCGAGGAGCTCCCCGTCGGCGATGAGTCGGAACGGGATTCGTACCGTCCACGGCTTCGCGTAGGCCTTCGGATCGTCGATGGTGATCACCATTTCCATGCGCCCGACATCCAGACGTCGGATCCGTTCCGTCACACGCAAGGCATCGCTGTGCGGTCGGCCAATTCGCGTGTCGATCCACCCGCCGTCTCGAAAGCCGGATGTGCTGACGACCAGCGCGTCCCCATCCCACCGCCCAATCGAGTAGCCAAGCCAGGTGGGCTCGGCGCGTTCCGGGAGCTGGCGGCCGTCCATGAGCACTTGCCGAAATACAGGACCGGTATCGAGGTCGTAGAGCATCGCGACCACGGTCGGCGTCTGAACAAGCTTGAACCCGGAGCTCACGTTGATCCGGGGGACTCCAGGAGAGGCCTGACAGTAGCCCCACGGATCGTCGATGTGGTTCCGTCCCTCCCGTTGGGACGCAAGGGCTGCCGCCCATGGCGTCATGACGACATCGCCGGGACCGAGATCTTTCGCAAGGTCGTAGAAGTAGTCGAGGAAGTTCGGAGTGTCTTTCGTCCAGATCCCCGTCAAG
This sequence comes from uncultured Acidobacteriota bacterium, assembly GCA_963773035.1. Lineage (GTDB taxonomy): Bacteria > Acidobacteriota > Vicinamibacteria > Vicinamibacterales > CAVVIG01 > CAVRXZ01. The sequence continues at coordinate 255,752 of CAVYZX010000012.1, forward strand.
TCGGGCTTGCCATCGGAAGTTCTCGGCGCTGGCGCCGAGAGGTTCGGCTTGCCGTCCGCCAGGCGCGGGATACCGGGTGTCGGATAGGTTGGCCACTGTGCGAGCGCGGCAGCACTCCAGGCCGAGAACACCGTGACGGATATTAGTGAGAGTCCTTTGCTCACGATGATCCTCCGAACCGCTTGCCCCCGCGTTCCCTACATCGCCATCGTGTCGTCTCGAAGTGCCGCCAATTCGCCCGAGATGGAATCTGCCCGCTCGTCGTGCAGTTCAGGTACACCGCCCGCGAGCACGCGATTGGCTCGCACCAGGTCCAGCGAGCCGTCCCACCGCGCCACGGCCATCGTCGCAACGGCATTGCCAATGAGGTTCGTGATCGCGCGCGCTTCGGACATGAAGCGATCGACACCGAGCAGCAGTGCCAGGCCGGCGGCGGGGATCTGAGGGAATGCGGACAGCGTGGCCGCCAGCGTGATGAAGCCGGCTCCGGTTACGGCCGCCGCGCCTTTCGAGGTCAAGAGCAGAATTCCCAGCACCGACAACTGTTGACCGAATGACAGATGTACTCCGCTCGCTTGCGCCACAAACAGCGCGGCCATCGTCATGTAGATGGACGTCCCGTCCAGATTGAAGGAGTAGCCCGTAGGGACAACCAGGCCAACGACCGACTTCGGACATCCTACGCGCTCCAGCTTCTCCATGATCTTGGGCAGCGCCGACTCGGACGACGAAGTTCCGAGAACGATGAGGATCTCTTCGCTGATGTATTTCAGAAACTTGATCAGGCTGAAACCGGTCAAGCGCGCGATTGTGCCGAGGACGACGAAGACAAACAGCAGACAGGTCACATACACACCGGCCATGAGCGTCCCCAACGAGACCAGCGTGCCGACGCCGTACCTGCCCACTGTGAAGGCCATGGCCCCGAACGCGCCGAGAGGCGCCAGGCGCATGACCATCGCCACGATGGCGAACAGCGCGCGCGACACCTGCTCCAGCATTGCCACAAGTGGCGCGACGCGCTCGCCGAGCGAGAGGGCAGCCAGGCCGAACAGGACCGAGAACAGCAGCACCTGCAGAATCTCACCCTTCGCGAAGGCATCGACAATCGTGTTGGGGATGACGTTCAAGAGAAAATCGACCGTGGTGAGCTGCCGCGACGCCGACGTGTATGCAGAGACGGCGTTCATGTCCAGCGATTCGGGATTGATGGCGAGACCGCTTCCCGGTTGTAGAACGTTGACGACGATCAAACCGATCACGAGCGCAAGGGTCGACACAACTTCGAAGTAGACGAGCGCCCGCAAGCCGATCCGCCCGACCTCTCGCATCGCTCCCATGTGCGCAATGCCGACGACGACGGTCGAAAATACGATCGGGGCGATCAGCATCTTCACCAGCTTGATGAAGCCGTCGCCGAGCGGGCGCATGGCCGCCGCGCGCTCGGGCGACACGAAGCCGAAGATCACGCCGGCGACGATGCCGATCAGGACCTGGACGTAGAGGCTCTTGAAGGGCGACCGCATGGGTTGCTGGAACACGATACACTGAATCGCCCAGGCCGATGGACCTTCGACAGCTCGAAATCCTGCAGGCGATAGCTGAAACCGGCTCGTTCACGGCATGCGGCCGGAAACTGCACGTCTCGCAATCGGCCATCAGCCGGCAGATTCTCCTCCTCGAAGAAGAGCTCGGGGAGCCACTGTTCCTGAGAGTCGGACGTCAGGTCAGGATGACGGCGGCGGCGGAGAGCCTCGTGCAACTTGGCCAGCGCGTTTTCCAGGACGTCAAGGAAACGGTCGGGAAGATCACCGATCGCACCGGCGACATGCGCGGAACGCTGCGACTCACCGGCGGCATGACGGTCTGTTTGTACGTGTTTCCCCCGCTGCTGAAGCACATGCGCCGGGTTCACCCGCACCTCGACATGCGGCTCACCGTCGCGACAGCCGGCCGATCGGTCGAGGAAATCCGCGGCGGCCGGATCGACGTTGGACTGCTCACGCTCCCCGTCGAGGAATCGGATCTCGTCACGGTGCCCGCGCTGCGAGAAGAGCTGTTGCTGATGACCACCGCGAAGCATCCCCTTACGCGGCGACGGGTGGTGACGCCGCAGGACCTGGCAGCACAACCCTTCGTGCTCTTCGAGGCCGGTTCGGCGACGCGACGCGTCATCGACAATTTTTTTGCGAGTCAGAACATCCGGCCGACCGTCGTGATGGACACCGAGAATGTCGAAATCATCAAGGCGATGGTGCGAACGGGCCTCGGCATCAGCATCGTCCCGTATCAGGCTATCGCTCGCGAAGTCCGTGCCGGTCAGCTCTTCTGTACTCGGATCGAGGGGCATCCACTCTTCAGGGAGACGGGGTGGGTCTACGCCCGGGCCAACCGCACGCCGCGAATGATCAGCGAGCTGCTCAAGGCCTTCGACGATGTGCGGAGTCGGCTCCGGCTGGCGCGGCATGCGTAGCACGATGCGCCTTGCACGAGGCACCTCGCGGTTCTATACTCGGCCAATGAGTACCGACCGAGACCGTGTGATCTCGATCAGCCTGACAGAAGCGGAGTGGCAGGCATTCGTCGCTCGCCAGCCGAAGCCCGTGGATTGGATCCGTGCGCGGATTCTTGATGAGCTCCAGGCCAATGTCGCTGTACCCGAGCGAACGGTCAAGGATTCGCGGACCGTCTACCACTAACAGTCACTCCTCGTCCTCGTCTTCGCTCAATACCGGCGACGACAAAGCGGTCTCCTTCTCTTTCTCCTCGTCCTCGGTCTGAGGCTTGCTCGTGGCGAAATCGTCGAAATCCGGCAACGCCTCGTCTGGTGAGTCGTCGTCCAGCGAGTACGATCGGCTGCCGCTCTTGACGGGAATAGGACCGCGCGGCTTCTGATCGTCGCGCTTTTTCAGCTTCTGGTTGCCGCGCTGCGGTTTGGCGTCCGGTCCGAAATTGCGACTACGCGGCGCAGCCGAGGCCGGGCCGGCATCGAACGGGCGCGGCCCGAACCCCCCTGGTCCTGGCGACGGCCGCGGACCGAAGCCACCCGGTCGAGGACCGGAAGGCCCACCAGGTCGTGGCCCGCCGGGCCCACGATCCTCGCGCGCCCGGGCCTCGCTGACCGACAACGGGCGGCCATTGAAGACCTGGCCGTGGAATTTCTGAATGGCTTCCTCGGCTTGGCTGCGCTCGAGGAACTCGACAAAGGCGAACCCCCTGGGTCGGCCCGTGTCGCGATCGACCGGCAATACCACGTGCGACGGCGGGGAGACGGTCCCGAAATACGTCCGGAGGTCCGCTTCAGTTGTGCTGTAGGACAGGTTTCCGACGAACAGGCGAACAGGCAATCAATTCTCCCTAGATGGCGAGCCAGTCGGCAGCAATACCGCCGCAGCTTGGCCGCAGTTGGACGCTGAGCAGACGAAGACATGGACGAAGCTGAGGAGGGAGCCGCAATTGGGGCAGGGGCAACACGCTGGCAGCCGATCCAGGCAAGACACCTTACCCGAAGTCGCCCGTCCTGGCAAGCGGGGACCAGGATCCCGGCCTCACGGGCGCCTCAATCGTTTGCGTGGCTTCAGGCGGAAGTTCAAATGCGTGGCTTCCGGCTTCAGCCGGGAGTTCAAATGGGTGGCTTCCGGCTTCAGCCGGAAGTTCAAATACCGGCGGCCCTTCTTCCGCCAGAAGGCGGAAGCCACACGCTCTATTCTGAGCAGTATTCGCGCGAACAGAGTGAGGTTCTCACTTGCTCGTAGCAGATCAATTCAGCTGAACTATTACGATTCTGTGCGTGTCGCCGTTTCGATCGAAATCGTCTCGCGAACCAAAACCTTCAAATTGACATCATCGTCAGCTCCGCGCGGATCGCCAGAAATGTGAAGACGTAGTTCCGTCGTCACGCCAACGAAGACATCCCCGGTCGGCGCTGCTCACTCGTGGTCCGCACGCCACGCTCGCGCATCCGATCATCACGACGCACGAGAGTTCGCTCGATTCCGCGGTACGCGCGTTGCACAGCGCGACCGCGAAATACCTAGCACGATGACGCTCCAATCCGCGCGTCTGTGACGTGTGTCAGTGGAGCTCGGTCCCGAACAAGACTTCGTCGAAGAGTGACGACGAGAAGGGCCGACGACTGCCCCGCGTGCCGATCGCGAACGGGGAGGCTGCGTTCATCACAACGATCCACTCCGGTCCTTCAGGCAGGAGGCAACATGGGAGACGTGTGGAAAACAAGACCCGTCGTGCACGTCGTCGTAGCACTCGTGAGCGGAGCGGTGGCTTTTGGCCTCATCGCGGCGACGAGAGTTCATGGCCAGAGCGGAGCGCGACGCTCGCCGCACCAACGCGACGAGGATCGCCGCCAGCGTTTCTCGAAGAACGGGGACGTCGAGGATGAAGACAACGGGGCGGCGCCGGCGAACAAAACTTCTGAAGCGGCAGCCGGCTTCGACAACCTCACGAACGGATTCGATCCGCAGGGTCCCGAACTTCGAAGAGCTGAACGAAGACAACGTCGTACCGCTTCGATCGTTCAACGACAATCGGTTCATCTTCGAGGAAGTGGAGAAGATCGCCGACGGTCTCGGGCCCACGTACAACGCGCAGAGCTGCCGCGAGTGCCACCAGAACGTCGTCACCGGCGGCGCAAGCCAGATTGCGGAACATCGCACCGGGCATCTGACCGACGGTCAGTTCTTCGAGTCGCAGGGAGGAACGCTGATCCAATCACGGACGATTCACCCAGATGCCGGCGAGCTCGTCGCGTTCGAAGACGACATTCGAACCTTCCGCATCTCGACGAACACTCTGGGTGCGGGGTATGTCGAAGCCATCGCCAACGCTACGTTGAAACACATCAGTGACGGGCAATCGGCCGCGATGCGCGGAACAGCTCTGGAGGTTCCAGTCCTCGAGGCCAACAGCCGTTCGCGGTTTGGCAGATTCGGCTGGAAAGATCAGCACGCCAGCCTCGAGTCGTTCGCGGCCGATGCGTATCTCAACGAGATGGGCATCACCAGCCCGACTCTTCCCGGAAGAGAACACGTCGGGCGGGCGGGACGTGTCGCAGTACGATCCGGTCCCTGATCCGGAAGACGACGGCGTGGACGTCAAGGCGTTCGCGAATTTCATGCGATCCACGAAAGCACCGTCTCGCGGTGCCTACCACGCCGGCGGTCCAGGCTGGCGAGCAGCTGTTCGCACAGATCGGCTGCGCGGTCTGCCACGTGGCGTCGATAACCACTGCTCGGCCGGGTACGGTCATCAACGGGGGAGCATTGAAGGTCTCCGACAGCCTCGGCTACAAGGTGATCCACCCGTACAGTGATTTCCTTCTGCACGACATCGGGACTGGTGACGGTATTCCGGTACAGCCAACTTCGGAATTCGCGGGAACGGCCAACCAGATTCGGACTGCGCCTCTATGGGGCCTTCGGACTCGGAGTCGGCTGATGCACGATGGACTGACTTTCACACGACAGGAGGCTATTCGACGGCATGGAGGCCAGGCGGCAGGCGTGGCGCAGGCATTCAACGCCTTGACAGCGGCGCAGCAGGCTGCTGTCATGGCCTTCCTCAATTCGTTGTGACCGTTCGCGGGCGCGCCGCCAGGCACGCCCGCTTCTTCCCTCTGGCGAAGCTGGTTTCAACATAGACCCGTGCCCTATAGTAGCGAGGGAGGGTTGATGTACCGCCGCAGGCTGCCATTTCGACCGCTCGTCCTGGCCATCAGCCTGACTGCCCTTTCCCCGGTTGCGCTATCGAGTGGTCCGGCATCGATCACGCCAGAGGACCTCAAGAATTGGCTCACCTACATCGCATCCGATCAACTGCAAGGCAGGGCGCTGTATGGCGCCGGCTTGGGTATGGCTGCCGCGTATATCAGCGACCATCTGAAGGCCTGGGGTGTTGCGCCAGCTGGCGATAGCGGTTCTTACCTGCAATCCGTTCATGTGTCGGGCATCAAGAGAACGAGCCGTTCGACGATTACCGTACAGATTGGCAACGACAACCGGACGTTCATCGATGGCGAGACCGTCATCTTCCCGAACAATGCGGGCGCGAAGCGTCGTCTGACTGTCGATCGCGTCGAGTTCGCGGGGTACGGTCTCGATTTGCCGGCTGCGCAGCACATCGACCTGGGCGACAAAGATCTGAAGGGCGCCGCGGTTGTGTGGCTGGGCGCTGAGGGTCCCAGAAATGTGGACTCGCAGAAATATCGCCTGCTGCTCGGACAGCGAAACTGGATTGCCGTGGACAGGGAAGGCATCGCTGCGAGCATCGGACCTGAAGTCCAGTCCGGGCGCCGGAGAAGTGAAAACGACGGCACCGATCCGCAGCCTCAGCAGGGTTCTGGCTCGGGGCGGCGAGGCAACGCCCCCGTGCCGGACTTCGAGACGGTCGAGCGGCTCGACAGGCCCGTGGCCCCCAGGATCGCTGCCAAGGACGCGTTCTTTGAATTTCTGTTCAGTCGCGCGCCCGTACGCTACGACGAACTGAAGCGTCGGGCCGCCGCTCGCGAGCCTTTACCGGCGTTCCGCCTGGAGGGTGTGAAGCTGACGTTCAACGTCGACGTCGATTACTCCATCGTGCGCACGCGGCTCACGCAGAACGTGGTCGCAATCGTTGAAGGCTCGGATTCAGCGCTCAAGGATTCCTACGTCGCCTTTGGAGCGCACTACGACCACGTCGGATACGCGGAGGGTGAGGTCGTCGAAGGGGAAGGCGGACCGCGCCGCGTCCGAGCGCCTGGCCGAGTTTCCGCAGGAGCCCTCGACGATCGCATCTGGAACGGCGCGGACGACGATGGTTCGGGTACCGTTGGTCTGATGGCGTTGGCACGCGCGTTTGCGGAGGGACCACGTCCCAGGCGGTCTCTCCTGTTCGTGTGGCACACGGGGGAAGAGGTCGGCCGGTACGGATCGCTGTACTTCGCGGACCATCCGACTGTTCCAGTCAACCAGATCATCGCTCAGCTGAACATCGACATGATTGGACGCAACCGTGACGACAAGCCGTCGGAAGCGAACACGCTCTATCTCGTCGGCGCCGACAGGATCAGTACGGAACTGGACGAAATCAGCCGCGCGGCCAACGCGGCGATGGCCACGCCGATGACGCTCGACTACGAATTCAACGATCTGAGCGACGGCGAGTCCCTCTACACGCGAAGCGACCACTACAGCTATGCGGCAAAGGGCATTCCGGTAATTTTTTTCACCACCGGCCTTCATTCCGATTACCATGCCAATACCGATGAGGTCTCCAAGATCGAGTTCGGCAAGCTGACCCGGGTCGTGAAACTCGTCTACGAAACGGGCACGCGGCTGGCGAACCTCGATCACCCATTGCTGCGAGACAGAGGGATGCCGGCGGTCAAGTGACGCGTCCACTCCTCGTCATCTTCCTGACGATCTTCGTCAATCTGGTCGGCTTCGGGATCATCGTCCCGCTGTTGCCGTTCTACGCCGAAACGTTTGGCGCGTCGCCGATCGTCATCGGCCTGCTATTCGCGGTGTTCTCGATCTGTCAGTTGCTGGCCGCTCCGGTGCTGGGCGACTGGTCCGATCGGTATGGCCGCCGCCCGGTCCTGATTTTCAGTCTCTTGGGTACGGTGGTCAGCTTTGTGATGCTTGCAGTGGCCCATAGCATCACGATGCTGTTCGTGGCCAGGATTGTCGACGGCCTGTCTGGTGGCAATATCTCGACGGCACGCGCTTATGTGGCCGACGTCACCGAGCCCAAGGATCGGGCACGCGCATATGGGCTCATTGGTGCCGCCTTCGGCCTCGGGTTTATTTTTGGGCCTGCTTTGAGTGGGATCCTGGCGAGGTTCAGCTACACCGCCCCGATTTGGGCGGCTGCAGCCATCACTCTCGTTGCAACGGCCGTCGCGTGGTTCTGGCTCCCCGAAACGGTCCATCGTGCGCAGGCTGGGGTGTCGATGCCGTTCCGGGGTCTCCCGGCTTTGCTCAGACGGCCGGGCCTCGGCCGGATGCTGGTCATCGATTTCGTCTACTGGTTCGCCTTCGCCATGTTTCAAACGACGTTTGCGCTGTTCACGGCCAGGCGTTTTCAATTCGACGCATCTCAAACCGGATATCTCTTCAGCGGGTTCGGGATTCTTGGCGCCATCGTCCAGGGAGGGTTCATCCGGCCGGTCGTGCACCGCCTGGGCGACAAGCCCACTTTCATCGTGGGTCTCGTGTGCTCGGCCGTTGGCCTGGTGGGAGCGACGCTGACGCATTCGGTCGGGCCATTCCTCTTCGCGCTCGTTCCTCTCGCATTGGGGATCGGGTTCGGCCATCCCACGGTTTCGAGCCTGGTCAGCCGCGCCGCGCGCGAGGACGAGCAGGGCCGGGTTCAGGGTGCGGCGAGCGCCGTCGAGAGCCTCGGCCGAACGATGGGCCCGGTATGGGGCAACGCCTCCCTCCAACGATTCGGTGAAGGCACGCCGTATCTGTCGGCGGCCGTGTGTTTGATGGTGACGCTGGTCTTGAGCCTCGGCTATCAGGTCACCGATCACGACTCACGTGCTGTGTAGCCTGAGCGCTGAGAGGTTGTGAATCAATCGCCTGTGTGGCTTCCGGCTTCAGCCGGAAGATCAATCCCGGCAGCCCTCTTCCGCCTCTAAAAGGCGGAAGCCACACCCTGACCCCTGATCCCACAATCTCCCGCCGGGCCTCGCTCGATCCGGGAGTTCGACCTGGCTCGTACCGCGAATCTGGAGCTGCCGTATCAGTCTCTCGAAGACTTCTGCCAACTAGAATCGGATATCCTTAAGGTGGATTCGCCTGTGCCCGCACGCGTAGCTCACCCGCAGCGGGATCCAACATGAAACGCATTCGCCGCGCAGTGCTCTTGGTGCTCGTGATCGCCGCGTCGGTCGGCGCTTATTACTACTCGCAGCGGCCTCCGGTCGCGCTGGTCCTGACCGGCATCGTCACGACCAACGACGTCATTGTCAGCCCGCAGATCTCCGGTCAAATCAGCCAGATCCTCGTCAACGAAGGCGACATGGTCAAGAAGGATCAAATGGTGGCCGTGATCAAGCCTGACGAGTTGCAACAGGAGAGCGCGTATTACGCACACAGCGCCGAAGGCGTCACCTCGCAGGTCAAGGAAAGTGCGGCGGCCCTGCGATTCGAGGAGCGCCAGGTCGCCGATCAGATTCGACAGGCCGAAGCGACGCTGGCGTCTACTGAATCGCAGGAAGCCGCTGCGGAAGCCGACCTCGAGAATGCGCGCCTGACCGCCGATCGGCTGCAGAAGATGTCGAGCCGGGGCATCGCACCGATGGATCAGTTCGATCAGGCGAGAACCGCGTACGACGCGGCAAAGGCGCGCGTGGCGTCGCTGAGGAAACAGGTCGAGGCGCAGCGTTCGGCCGTAGCTCTGGCGCGCGCAAACGCCGAGCAGATTGCGATCCGGCGGAGCCAATTGCAGACCAACGAGGCCCAGCGGGCAGCAGCCATGGCTCAGAGCGCCAAGGCCGACGTGCGGCTTACTTATACGGAAATCCACGCGCCGATCGACGGCATTGTCGACGTGCGGGCCGTACGGGTCGGCGAGGTGGTCAGTCCCGGCCAGACGATCGTCACGCTGATAAATCCCGACGATCTGTGGGTGCGCGGCGACGTCGAGGAAACCTATATCGACAGCGTTCGCATCGGCGATCAGCTGACCGTCCGTCTGCCGTCAGGCGAGGAACGCCAGGGCACTGTCTTCTTTCGGGGTGTTGACGCCAACTTCGCCACGCAGCGCGACGTCAGCCGCACCAAGCGAGACATCAAGACGTTCGAGATTCGATTGCGAGTCGACAATCACGACCGACGCCTGGCTTTTGGCATGACCGCGTATGTGCTGTTGCCGGTTCGCCGAGGGTAACGCGAACCGCGAGCGGTTCGGAGACTCGCCGGGAGCGCCTGCGGCCATGCCGAGCCGAGGACAAGAGAATCCGAGGCGAGGCATCGGCGTGAGTTCGCGCTGGGGGTGGGGCCCCAGCGCCAGTGAAAAATGAGTGCAGATTGGGCCGAATGAATGCCATTGAGGTGAGGCAGATCGTCAAGAAGTTCGGCGAGTTCACCGCCGTGAACGGGATCACGTTCGACGTGGAAGCCGGCGAGATATTCGGGCTTCTCGGTCCGAACGGTGCTGGCAAGTCGACGCTCATCCGCATGCTCGTGACGCTCCTCCCGCCGACTGCCGGCACGGCGCTCGTCAATGGCTTCAACGTGGTCACACAGTCCGACGATGTTCGGAAGTCGATTGGCGTCATCGCCCAGGCCATGACGAGCGACCTCGAGCTGAGCGTCGAGGAGAACCTGGTTATCTACGCGAAGCTCTACAGCGTACCCCGTGAAAAGCGGACGCGCCTGATTCCTGAGCTGTTGCAGTCGGTCGAGTTGTTGCAATGGCGCGACAAACAGGTCAAGAACCTCTCGGGAGGCATGCGGCGCCGTGTCGAGATCGCCCGAGGATTGGTGCACGAGCCACGCGTCTTCTTTCTCGACGAGCCGACCACCGGCCTCGATCCGGTCTCGCGCGTTGCCGTCTGGGAAATGCTCCAGCGAATCAAGTCCGAGCGCGACCTGACCATTCTCATCACCACCCATTACATGGACGAGGCCGACAAGCTGTGCGACCGCATCGCGATCGTCGACCACGGAGAGCTGAAGGCACTCGATTCGCCGATGAAGCTCAAGGCGTCGGTTCCCGGCCGCAACGTGCTCGAGGTGAGCTTTTCGGCCGAGCCGAGCGGCTGGAGCGAGACATTGAGCCGGCTGCCTGACGTCGAATCGGTCACTGGCGAGGATCACATGTTCCGCATCGCGTCGCGCAACGGGCCGGCGACGACGCTGGCGCTGATGGATACCGCCGCGCAGTCGGGGGTCACGGTGCAATCCTTGTCGATTCAGACCACCACGTTGGACGATGTCTTCGTGCATTACGCCGGCCGTGCGCTTCGCGACGCGCTCCAGGAGCCGTCCGCGCAGGACAGCCCGTTCATGATTCGCAGAGCGTAGCCGGAGGAACGACCATGAGCCGAACCTGGGCCATCGTTGAACGCGAGCTGCGACGTTTCCGACGCAGCCCGATGCTGATCGTCATGTCGATGATCTTCCCGATCATGCAGCTCATCGTGTTGGGCTACGCCTTCGGGGGCAACGTCAAGCACTTGAAGGTCGCGATCGTCGATCAGGACCGCAGCCTCCCGTCCGTGAAAATCCGCGAGCTTTCGTCGGCGGTGGCCTCTGGGGCTAAGACGTTCGAGACCATCGAATACGCCGATCAGGGGCAGGCGCTGACGGACCTTCGAAACGGCCGTGTCAATGGCGTGCTGACCATCCCGCCGGACTTCTCCCGTCGAGTGCTTGCCCAGAACCAACCGCGTGTGGCCCTCATCGAAGACAACACGGACAACTTCGTCTCGGCGACGTTGGTGGGCTCGGTCGGCAGCATGATCACTGCGTTCAACCAGCCGGTCACCGCTCCGAGGGTCCCGGGTCAGGCCACTCTCGATGTCGTGGAGGTCTATCCATACGTGCCCTACGTGCAATATCTGCTGCCAGGGTCCATTGTGATGTCCATCTTCATGATGGTCATGATCGGCGGAGGCATCATCTTCATCGACGACAAGTCACGCGGCCTGCACGAGGGATATCTCGTCACGCCCATCACCAAGTTCGAGCTCATTGCCGGCTTCAACATCTCGGGCACCATCAAGGCCGTCTTGGCTGGCGCCGTCATCATGATCGTCGGGTCTTTGATTGCCGGCGTGCCCGATCCCCTTCAGCCGTTGCGGCTCCTGCGCTTGTTGGTCGTCATCATCGTCACGGCGTTCGCGCTGATCAGCCTGATGTTTCTGCTGATGGTGCGAGTCACCGATCCACTCTTGCCCCGCGCCGTGTTCGGTGTGCTGAACACCGTGTTGTACTTTCCGAGCGGCGCCGTCTATCCGCAACAGGGGTTTCCCGGCTGGATGCAGGTGATAGCCGTGGTCGATCCGTTCACGTATGCCGTCCACGCGTTCAAGAGCCTGCTGCTGAAGAACACCGGCTTTACGGCGATCAGCGGCGACTTGCTGTACCTCGCGATGTTCTCCCTTGTCGCGATGACCGCGGCGACCAGGCTGTTCAAACGAACTCTTTAGAAAGGCATTCCTGTGTGGCTTCCGGCTTCAGCCGGAAGTTCAATGCCGGCGGCCATCTTCCGCCTGAAGGCGGAAGCCACACGACCGCCATCTATAATAAAAGCCTCGAATGAAGTTGCACCTCGCCCGTCGGCGCGATCTCGATCGATCGCACGGCGACCCGAACGCAGACGAAGGACTGGGCCTGTCGATCCTGGCCCACCTCGACGAGCTCAGGCGCCGCATCATCTACTCGTGCGCCGCCGTCGCCGTGGGCATGGTGATCGCGTTCGTGTACATCAATCCGATCTTCGATTTCGTGTTCAGGCCCATCCGCTCGGTGCTGCCCCAGGGCAGTTCGCTCATCTACACGCAGCCGGGCGAAGCGTTCTCGGTTTACGTGCAGATCGCGTTGATTGCCGGGATCGTGTTTGCCGCTCCGTTCGTGATGTATCAGGTCTGGCGCCTCATCGCTCCAGCGCTGTATCAGCATCACAAATGGTTCGTCGTGCCGTTCGTCCTCCTGACGACAGGCGGATTCATCGTCGGCGCGCTTTTCAACCACTACATCGTGTTTCGGTGGATGATCATTTTCTTCAGCAGCTTCAACTCTCTGAACCTCGCCTTCATGCCGCGGCTGGACGACGTGTTCGGGTTGTACACGAAGATGCTGTTCGGTCTGGGGCTCATTTTCCAGATGCCGGCCGTCGTCTACTTCCTGGCGAAGATGGGTCTGATCTCGGCTCGTTTTCTGTTGAGGAACTTGAAGTACGCGGTGCTGATCATCTTCATTCTGGCCGCTGTCATCACGCCTACAGGTGATATGACCGTCCAGACACTCTTCGCGCTGCCGATGGTGGCTCTTTACTTGGTCAGCATCGTGATCGCGTGGATGGTCGGTCCGATCGCCAGCCGCGGCGACGAGAGCCCGAGTGACAGTTGAAGGAAGGAAGAAGGTAAAAGGTAGAAACCCATGGCCACACAGAGCTATGCCACTCACCGCTACAACCCCAAACCAACCGGAATCGGGTTCCTCTTCGTCGTGCTGGCGCTCGTCGCTTTTTCGTTGAGGTGGTTCGAGATCGGAGGCCGCGCGATGTTTGCCGCCGGCCTGCTTTCGTTGAGCGCCTCGATCGTGGTGCTGCTGAGCATCAGCCGCACCTACACGACGAAGCTGCAGGACCGCATCATCAAGCTCGAAATGAGGCTGCGCTGCGCGCAGCTGTTGTCCGGCGCCCAGCAGGCCACGCTGAACCGCCTCTCCAACCCGCAAATCGTCGCGCTTCGATTCGCATCGGATGAGGAGCTTCCCAGTTTGCTCGAGCGCGCCGAGCGGGAGCAACTCACAGCCAATCAAATCAAGCAAGCCATAAAGAGCTGGTTACCCGACTTGGATCGAACCTAGATCCGACCGGCTGAACGACCAGCGTCGACTGGCGCTTCTGACAGTGGGCTCGATCGCGGGACTGTCGGACGGGCTGCGTAAGAACTTTACGCAGCGGGTAACGCAGCACGGCTCATCGCCTTGTTTTCGGCCCAAGCGACGGGTGGTCCCAGCCTTGCTTGGGAGCGCCGCGTGATTAGCCGTGCGTGCACGCCTCGACTTGTTCTCGCTACGCTTACGCTCCTCATGACGGTCTTTGGCTCTCGGCAGGCCAAAGCGCAAACGTCAACGCCATCGGGCGATCCGGAAGCCGTGCAGGCTTCGCCGGCTTCAGCTTCGACAACCGCGCAGGCACAAGACGATGCGGGCGCGCTCGACCTGGCTGAGCCGGACTTCACGGTGGTCAACATCCCGACCACATTGCGACTGCCGGTGCACAAAGGCAACTTCCGTTTGACGCATCGCTTCAACGGCAATCTCCGCAGCGGTTCATTCACCGACCAGCTCAGCAGCCTGTTTGGAATCGATCAAGGCGCGACGATCGGTTTCGAGTACCGTTTTGGGGTGATGCGAAACCTGCAGGCGGCTGTGTATCGATCGAGTTTCGATCGCACGATTCAGTTCTACGGGAAATACGACTGGATTCATCAAAGAGCGTCGGGAGCACAAGGAGAAACATCGGCGCTCTCGAAGCTGGTTTCGATTTCTGGCCTCGTGTCGATCGAGGGAAGCAACAACTTCCAAGAACGATACATACCGTCGCTGGGTGCCGTTGTGTCGCGCGAGATCAAGGACAGAGTCGCTCTCTACGCTGTTCCGATGTGGATCCACAACTCGGCAGCAATCCTGGACATCGATCGAGATACGTTCTACGTCGGCCTCGGCGGACGTGCGCGCATAAGACCGTCGGTTTACATCACGAGCGAATTCTCGCCGAGGGCCGCCGGCTACGCGCCCGGTCAGGTAGAGTACGGCTTCGGTGCCGAGATACGAGTCGGCGCACACGTGTTTCAAGCGACGTTCACGAACACAGCTGGAACGACGTTTGGACAAATCGCTCGGGGTGGCAATTCGGACGCGCTCTACTTCGGTTTCAACCTGTCACGAAAGTTCTTCTAACAACAAGGAGCAGATTCTATGAACCGTCTTGCGATGAAACGTCTTGCCGTCTGTGCGATCGCCGCTCTCGCGATCGTTGGTGCGTCGTGTGGCGATGACAATCCGAACGAGCCGTCCGGGCAGCCTACCACTTTGGTGTACACGGCCGCCATGACACCTGCCCAAGAGGTACCGGCCATCACCAACGCCGAATCGGTGGGAAATGGGAGTGCGACGATAACATTCCATTTGACAAGAGACGCATCGGGAAATATCACAGCCGCGACCGTGGACTTCCTGACCACCTTCACTGGATTCACCACGAGTGTCATCGGCACGGCAGCTCACATTCACGAAGGAGCAACCGGCCAGGCTCCGCCCAACAATATTGTGATCAACACAGGTGCCGCCAGTGGCAGCTTCTCGATACCCGCCAATGGCACCGGCAGTCTCGTGCAGAATGGAGCGACAGTAAGTCCAGTCGACGTGGTGAACCGGATCATCGCGAACCCAGCGGGGTTCTACTTCAACACCCACAGCCAGCTTAATCCAGGCGGCTTTGCCCGCGGACAGCTGGTTCTCCGGCCGTAACGCAGGGGGGAATCTCAAGAATGCGTGAAAGGCACGTCAACCGCCGAGAACGCAGAGGTTCGCCGAGTAGGAATGTCTTCCGAACGCCTCGGCGATCTCTGCGGCCTCGGCGGTAGTCGTGACGCTTCCCGAACGTTCGACGTAACGTTCTGATTCTTCAAGAACGTCCGCCGATCCAACTCCAGCTGGCGCGCACGTGCTTCGTCCGTATACCGGTCCACTTCGAGCAGCAGCGCCTCGATCAGATCCGCTCGCCGGTGGCCCAGCTCGTTGTCGCGCTGCTTCACCTCGTCTCGAAGCCGCAGCAGGGCCTTGACGTCCGGCCGAGCGGCCAGCTCGCGCGCCCGTCGCCGTGTACTCGCGTCGAGCGCTTGATAGGCCGCGGTGTCGGCTGCGCTCGGCGGCCCGGTGGGCTTGGCAGTTGCCTGGGCCCGCGGTGCATCAGGCTGCGGCGCCGGCGGCCTCGCAGGTGGAGCAGGGATCGCTGGCGGCGCCGTTGCGCGCTGAGGGCCAGAAGGGACAGGTACGTTGTCGGTGCCAGGCACCTGGACAACGGGCGCCTCCGGCGCCGTAATGTCGACGTAGAGGCGATTCCCCGACGCTCGGCGCTGACGGATCGCCGCGGCGCGCGTCGTGATGCGAATACGGAGGTAGTTAGTACCGTCGGGTCTGGCGGTGCCTCCGACCGTGACACCGGCCACGATTGACGAGGGAGCCGTGGGCTTGAGGTCGAGCGCTTGTACACCGGAGGCGACCGGACCAGCTTCGAAGACGACCGTCGTCAGGTCCGACTGGATCTCCTGGACCTGTGCGATCGGGCCGCTTAGCTCAACCACGACCGTGGTCCGTTCGGGAAGGGGCAGGATCACGACCCGAGTGACGGTGGCTTCAGCCGCTGCTCGAGCCGCCAGGGGTGCCAGCAGAACCATAAAGAAACCACATGCCGCGCGGGCCAGACCACGGCTCATCAGAATCCATGGACCCTTTTCGGCCGATAGGCGGTCTAAGTAGTAGAGCCTCAAAGGAGAGCGCATGGCAAAGCGGTCCTCAGCGGGAATTGTTTGTCCGAGATGCGGCGTCCCCAGCGCGAAGATCATCGGCCGATCTGAAGCGCTTCCAGTAGTTTACCTGCGTTGCGACGACTGCGGCCGAACTTCGATTTCACCTGAGTAGTTCACGAAGCCGGGGCCAAGGACCTGTCTAGGCCGGTCTAGGTCCCAAGCCCCACAGGCCCCTGGGCTCGAGTCCCCCAGTCTCAGGTCGTTAGTGCCCCGACGGCGCCGGGATCAGTGTGCCCACCGTATAGCGATCCATCGGGAAATACCGTTTGAAGACTTCTCGAAGCCGATCGGGCGTCACGGCATCGATGCGATCGGCACGCGTGAGAATGTCGGCGGGATCCTGCCCGACGAGCTGTGACGTCGCCAAGCGACGCAGCCAGTATCCATTCTGTTTCAAAGCCGTCTCGTAGCCGCGCTTCGCGCCTTCCTTCGCACGCATCGTCAAATCTGCCGACGGCCCTTCTTCCTGCAGCCGTTTGATCTCTTTCATGACGCGATCGGTCATCGTCTCGACGTTTTCGGGCGCGGCGCCGAAGCTGACCTCGATGCGGCCGTATCCCCGTTGTGGAAGCAGTTGGGCCAGTCCGACCGAGACGCCGTAAGTCTGACCGAGATCCTCCCGCAGAATGTCGCGCAGCGCCGTCTGCAGCACGGTAGTAGCAGCGCTCACGTTCTCCTGCTCGACTGGATCCGGCGGCGGATCGGCAAAGAAGCTGATGACGGTCTGGCCGCGAGGCTCCCGTCCCTTCTCGACTCGAATCCGCTCAACGGAGCCTGGGAAGCACATGGCGACGTCCTTGAACTGGGACGTCTTCCTGCCCGTAGACGGCAACGTCGCCACGTATTGGGTCAGCAGCGGAATGGCTTCGTCGACCTTGAACGCGCCCACCATGAAAAATGAAAAATCGGCGGCGTTGGCGAAGCGCTCCTGATAGAAGGCCACCATCTTCTGGCGGTCGATCGCCGCGATACGTTCTGCGGTGAGCGGTTGCGAAGTGTAGTGGTTACAGGTGTTGAGCTGAGAAAGACGTTCCCCGAACACGCGTCCTGGCGACTGGTCGCGGTTGGCGATCCCCGCATCCAGCTGGCGCTTCATCACCGCGAAGGCTTCGGCATCGTCGCCCGGTGCGGTGAATTCCTCGTGCAGCAGCTGGAACGCAGTCTCGAGATCGGCTGGAGCGGCGCTGCCCGACACGCCGTGCGTCGAGAGGGAAATGAACGGGGCTGCACCGGCAATCTTGCCGGCGAGGAGTTTCGTGAGGTCGGAGGCGTTGAAACCGCCGACGCCCGAGCGCTCGACGTAGGTATCGGACAGCGATGCCTCGATATAGTCGGACGGCGGCGCCACCGACGAGCCACCGGACGCTTCCATCGTGAAAACCACCTGATCGTTCTTGAAATCCGTCGGCTTCAGCCATGCTTCGACGCCATTCGCCAGCCGCACGACGGTGACTCCCAGATTCGCCACCTCGCGACGCGACTCCACCGTGCCCGGCTTTGGCTTGTTCTCCATCAAGACGCCGGTCGCAGCAGTGTCGCTCCAAGCCATCGTTGCCGTCGCTTCCGCCGAGGCCAGGGCGGTCTTGAGATCCGCCTCGCTCGGGACGTGAATCTCCGGCTTTTGCGGTGAAACGGCGAGCACGACACCGCTTTCATCGCTTAGTAAGCGTCGTGCCATTTCGGAGGTTTCGGCGGCCGTGATACCTGGCAGGACCTGATTGACCAGGGCGTATTCGTAGACAATGCCGGGCGTGGGTTCCGCTTCGAGAAAGTACGCCAGGCACTCTTGAGCGAACGAGCCACTCTCCGTCTTATCACGCTCGTTGTACGCGCGCTCGTACCCGGCCATGATCCACTTCTTGGCCCGCTCGAGCTCTGAGGCGGAGAAGCCGTGCTCCCGAACGCGTTTGGCCTCGACCGCAATGGCTTTCATGCCGTCCTCGATACTCCCGTCCGACACGCGGGCGCCAATCGAGAAGGTGTCGACCGTGCGCCCCAATCCGCCGCCCGACGCGGCCGCTCCGAGGAACTTGGCATCGGGTTTCCGCGCGAGCTCGCCCAATCGTTCGTTGAACATGTCCTGAAGCAGGTGTTGCACGAGGTCGCGACGGTAGTCCGACACGCGTCCTTCGGTCTCCTTCGGACGTTTGCGAACGATTTGCACGCTCGTCTGGGTGAGTTCCGGATCGGTGGCGACGCTGACCAGAAGCTGGCGAGGGATGGGCACGCGCCCGTCAGGCATCTTCGCGGCCGGACCACGCGCCTTAATCGGGCCGAAGTTCGACTTGATCTCCTGTTCGATTTGCTGCGGATCGATGTCGCCTACGACCACAACCGCCATGCGTTCCGGCCGATACCACGTGTCGTAGAAAGCGCGTAACCGGGCTGCTGGAGCGTTTCGGATGACATCCGGCTTCCCGATTGGCAGGCGCTCGGCGTAGCGGGAATTGAAGTACAGGACTGGGATCTGCTTGTCCCGGATTCGTGAACCGGCGCCGAGGCCGCCGCGCCACTCCTCGATGACCACGCCACGTTCTTTGTCGATTTCCGCCGGATCCAATGTGAGGCCGCCCGCAAAGTCGGCCAACGCCGTCAGCCCTTTGGCGACGATATCCGGCTTGTCGCTGGGGAGCTCCAGCATATAGACCGTTTCATCGAAGCTCGTGTACGCGTTCACATGGGGGCCGAGCCGCGCGCCGATCGATTCGAAAGTGGAGACGAGCGTGCCCGACTTGAAATGCGTGCTCCCGTTGAACGCCATGTGCTCGATGAAATGCGCGAGCCCCTGTTGGTCGTCAGCTTCCTCCATCGATCCCGCTTTGACTGCCAGACGCAGCGAGACGCGTTTTTCGGGCCTCGCGTTCTGGCGCACGAAAAACTTCAAGCCGTTCGGGAGCGTCGCTGTACGAATGGCACGGTCGAACGGAACGGAATCCTGAAGCTTGATTTGCGCGGCAGGCTGGGCGGCTGCGGCTTGATAGGAATTAACCGCAACGAGAGCCGGCGGAGCACTCAGCAGAGAGAGGATCAAGCACAGGCGGACCGGCCGTAGGAAATGTCGATGCATAGAGGGCACTCTATCAGCTTTCAGCTCGTCAGCTCGTCAGCTCGCAAGGCTGATAGCTGATAGCTGATAGCTGAGGGCTGCTCTATCCGACGTGAACGCGAGGCCGGCGCCGCGGGTCGTGCTCCGATTGACGTAGCACTTCGCGGGTCACCGGGGCCGTATCCCCTTCACCGAATGCCAGGAACTTCAGGAGGTACGTAATCGGGTTGCCCTCCGTCCATCCAAAATACACGTGCGGGATCTGCTTGGTCTGATCACGGATGAAGAGCAGGAGCGCGGCGATGGCATTGGGGATGGCCGGACTCTGACAGCGAAGCACCCGGTGACCACCGACATCGACTCCTTTGACCCGCAGCACCTCGCTGAACTGAGACGCGTCCCCGGGTCGAACCTCGAGAAACAACACCGGATCGTCGGGCGGCAAATGGTGCGACTCGGTCGCCTCCCGCAGCTTGTCCTCGTACTCCTTCACGAGGCCGGAGTCGGGCCGGTTGGCGATGATGCGGACGCCCTCGCCTTGGCTGGCCGCGGCCCTGATGAATTCCTGCGCCTGGGGGTCAGCTTCGATGCCGTGCACGCGCAGCTCGGTCGACCGCAAGGCGCGAGACACCAGCGAAGTCACGACGATGGTGACGATGAACACCGACGCAATCTTGATTCCTTCGGGACGTTCGATGATGTTGGTGATCGTCGTGTAGACGAACACAACGGCGATCGCGAGGAAGGGGATCCAGTGTCGGCGGCGCCGCCACGCCGTTATGGCCACCGCGAGAGCCGCGGAGGTCATGAGCACGAGGACTCCGGTCGCATACGCGCCACCCTGAGCGTCGACGCTGGCGTCGAAGATGATCGTCACGAGCAGGGTGATGCCGGTGAAGATTGCGACGAGCGGCCGGTTCGCTCGCGCCCATTCCGGCGCCATGCCGTATCGCGGTAGATACCGCGGCACGAGGTTCAGCAACCCCGCCATCGCAGACGCCCCCGCGAACCACAGGATCGCAATCGTGGCCAGGTCGTAGGCCGTCCCGAAACTCGTTCCAATGAGTTCGTGGGCGAGGTAGGCGAGTGCCCGGCCGTCAGCCGGCTGGCCCGGCAGGAAAGCTTCGGCTGGAATCAGGACCGCGCTGACGAGGCTGCTCGCCATCAGCATCACGCTCATGGTGAGAGCCGCCGTCCGCAGCAGTTTCTTGGTATTTCGTATTCTTCCCGTCGGCGCCTCCTCGGTGTCCGACTGGTCGCCGCGGACCAACGGCATCACGGCAACGCCAGTTTCGAATCCAGACAAGCCCAGCGCCAGCTTGGGGAAGAGGATGACGGCCATCGCCACCATCATCACGGGATTGCCGTGCTGCGAGAGGAGCGAGGTTTTCCAGTTAGCGAGAAGACTTGGCTGTTCCCAGATGTGATGAAGGCCGACTGATACGACGATGACGTTGAGCGCCATGTAGGCGACGACGAGAAACACCGCGAGCGTGATGGCTTCTCTGAATCCTCTGAGGAACAGTCCACCCAGGATCAGAAGCAGCGCCAGCGTCACGGGAACCGGATGATCGATCCACGAAGGCACCAGCGGGTTTTCGATGAGGTGGGCCGTCGCGTCTGCGGCCGAGAGCGTGATGGTGATCACGAAATCGGTGGCCGCGAAACCCAGGAGACACAGGACCAGGACCTTGCCCTTCCACTTCGGAAACAAGTCCTCGAGGATGAGGATGCTGCCCTGGCCGTGCGGGCTCATCTCCGCCACCCGGCTGTACATCGGGAGCGCGCCGAAGAGCGTCAACATGATCAGCACGAACGTGGCGACAGGGGACAGCGTACCGGCGGCGAGAAACGCAATGCTCGGTTGGTACGCCAGCGTCGAGAAATAATCGACGCCGGTGAGGCACATGACCTTCCACCAGTCCGTGGTATGTAGCGGCTGGGTCTGAAGGCTGGTTGATTCCCGATAGCCCTCGAAAAACCAACGTGCAAGGTTGGGTCTGAGCGAGGAACTCGTTGACGGGACGACGGTGGCGTTCGGGTCGGTGACGGGTGCGTGTTCGGTCAATGTTCAGTCGGCCCCGGCCTATTGCCGCCGGGTCGGATCGTTCCGCGAATCGACATAGGTCGTACCTGACGGTCCGGTTCCCGTGATTTGAATGACTGCGCCTTCTCCCTTGGTCATCGCAAAATGGTTCACGTTTGGCGGCTCGGTGTAGAAGCTGCCCGGCGGCAGTGGTTTCAACTCCCGCTCGTCGAAATCGCGACCGTACCCAAAATACCAGGTTCCCGAGACGACGGTGGCGACACGGTCGTCGGGGTGCGCATGAGCATGAATGGTCGTATTCGGACCAACGCGGAGCAAAAGTGTGTAGAGGCCTGCCTTGGACGGGTCGCCCTTCAGTGTAACCGTCTGAATCCCGGACACGGCCGATGTGCCGACCAATGACGACCCGCCGGTCGGCCAGGCCACTTCGTTCGGGGCGATCCGTTGCTGACCGTTTTGTCCCGCGTGTATCACACCAATTAAGAAGGTTACGGCAGCCGTCGCGACTGTTGCGTTCTTCAACAGCATCGGCATGAGCACTCCTTCACATGGTTGCACACAGTATTGCAGAATTCGTGGGTCGACGACATGAACTGTAATCGAGAGCGCAGCGCAGTGCAGGCGCGTCCGGGGTTCAACTGTCAAAAACCGTTTGTTATTACCAGATCACGTCAGGAAATCGGATAGGCACGAAAATGGCACATGCCCGGCCGTTCAACAATGGATCCCGCAGTCGGATTGGCCGGTTCAAGCGTCGTGTTCGAGGATCCGCTGGGCCAACGGCGCCCCAGCGCGGATCCGAACGGCGCAGATACGCTCGAACTTCTCTGCTTACGCTCTGAGCTGACCGCTGTTTCATCCTTTGAATTTGCCCTGCGAGAGCGCGTCGCGCGTCTGGCAAACTTCCGCCACGCCTATTACGCCCGCGTGCGCGGTGTCGAGCGGCTGAAAGGCGGATCGACGCTCGCCTTGGTGTCGGAGCGGACGCCGGGGGTTCGGCTGTCCGAGGTGCTCAAGAACGTCGAACAGGAAAACATCCGGCTCGACATCAACAGCGCCCTCAGTTTGATCCGTCAGATGGTTCCGGCGATCGCACTGCTGCACGAAAATGTCCGTGATGTCGCACACGGCGCGATAGGCCCCGAGCGGCTGGTCCTCACTCCCAACGCCCGCATGGTGATTGTCGAGCACGTGCTGGGAGCCGCCCTCGAACAACTGCGTTATTCGCCCGAGCGCTACTGGCAGGACCTCAGGGTTCCGGTCCCGCGGGTGACCGGCGCGTCTCGCTTCGATCATCGTACCGACATTATGCAGGTTGGTATCGTCGCCCTGGAGCTCGTGTTGGGGCGGCGGCTGCGCGCCGACGAGTATCCGACCCGCACCGCTGAAGTCGTCGCCTCTGCGTGGGCCATTTCCTCCACGGGTGGCCTGGAACCGTTGCCGGCCGGGTTGCGCTCGTGGCTGATGCGTGCTCTTCAGCTCGACCCACGCAATTCGTTCGCGTCCGCTCTCGATGCCCGCGCTGAGCTCGACAAAATGGTAAGTGGCGGCGATTACATCGCCGCGCCCCATGCGCTCGAAACATTCATCGCCGATTATCAGGCGGTCTGCGAGTCCGATGAGTCGGTTTCATCCGATGGATCCGAGTCCGACGACGACCAGCCAGCGCCGACGAAGGTGCCCAGCTATCTGTCCAGCGAAACCGTCAGTCCCGCGAAACAGAACGAAGTCATCATCCCGCCGCCGCCGGCACCTTACCTGGACGAGTTCGACACCGCCGAGGAGAAGGAAGAGGACGAGGAGGCACCTCGGGATAGAACCATGCCGAAGAACAGCGCACAGCGGCGGCAGCTTGGCCTGGCGGCTCTCGCCATCGCTGCCCTTGTCGTTGTCGTGGCGGGAGGCGTGTTTGCCGGACGGCGCTATTTCGCCGCCGCGGCGGTCGAACCCACGGGTGCCATGAGCATCGACTCGAATCCAACAGGCGCCCAGATCTTTGTGGACGGAGAATCACGAGGGGTCACGCCGATCAATTTGACCCTGAAAGCCGGCACACATGTCATCGAGCTGCGCGGTGCCGGGGAACCACGCATGATTCCCGTGACCGTGGCGCCAGGATCTCAGAGCTCTCAGTACATCGAGCTGCCGAAGGAAATTGTGGTGTTGGGCCAGCTTCAGGTGCGCACCGACCCAGCGGCAGCGCAGGTGACGGTCGACGGCGTGCCCAGGGGTCGCTCGCCGTTGACGATTGCCGACTTGACGCCTGGGCCTCACACTGTCGTGCTCGAGAACGAGCTCGGTTCGGTCAAGCAGGAAGTCACCATCGAATCAGGGGCGACGGCATCACTCGTTGTGCCGCTGACCGCCGCTCCCGGAGCGCCGGTGTCGGGGTGGATTTCGGTAACCGCCCCGGTGCTGATGCAGATCTTCGAGAACGGCCGCCTGCTCGGCAGCACCGAGAGCGACCGCATCATGGTTTCGGCGGGCAAGCATGACATCGAAATTTCGAGCGAGCCCTTAGGCTTCCGCGTCGTTCGGAACCTCCAGGTCGTTCCAGGGAAAGTCGTCCCGATCAAGATTGATTTGCCGAAGCAGAAGATTGCGATCAATGCCGTGCCCTGGGCGGAGGTGTGGATCGACGGAGAACGAATCGGCGAGACACCGATTGGCGACTACACAGTCCTGGCAGGACCACACGAACTGACGTTCCGGCACCCTGAGTTTGGCGAGCAGAAGCATGCGCTCACGGTGACCGTCAATGCACCCGCTCGGGTCAGCGTCGACATGAGGAAGAAATGAATGCCTCATCCCGATACGCATCGGTCGCTCTTGCCGCAGTCCTCACCTTGGGTGTGGCTGGCGCCGCAGCAGGCGATGATTCGTTGAACGTCGCCCGCGAGCTCTACGCGTCAGCGAACTACGAGGACGCGCTGGCGATGCTGAATCGGATTCGCACGCCAACCGGTGCAGCCGACGATCGCGCGGTGGAGCGGTATCGCGCACTCTGCCTTCTCGCGCTCGGCCGGTCCATCGAAGCCCAAAAAGCGATCGAGATCGTTGTGGCCTTGGAGCCGTCGTATCACCCGTCCGACTCGGAAGTATCGCCGCGGGTTCGCTCGGCATTCAGCGACGTCCGGCGTCGCATGCTGCCGGCAATCATCCAGCAAAGATACGCGATGGCCAAAGCGGCCTTCGATCGGAAGGACTTCGTCACGGCCGCGGATGGCTTCGGCCAGGTCTCGGAGATGTTGAGCGACCCAGACGTCGGCGCGGCCGCGAGCGTGCCGCCGCTCGCCGATCTGCGCACGCTGGCCGGCGGATTCCGGGATCTGGCCGTGACCGCTTCGGCGCCTCCACCGCCGGTGCCGGCGCCGGTTGCCGCGCCGCCGGCGCCCGAACCGCCGCCCGTCCGGCCCGAGCCGAAGTTGCCGCCCGTGTCTCGCATTTACGGTGCCGAAGACGGCAATGTCGTTCCGCCAGGCGTCGTGCGCCAGACGCTGCCGCCATTTCCAAGCCGGGCGTTCTCAGCCGCTCAGGGGGCCCTCGCCGTCGTCATCGACGAACGCGGGTCCGTCGAATCGGCGAGCATGCTCATGCCTCTGGGTCAGCCGTACGATCGGATGGTCCTCGATGCTGCGAAGGCGTGGCGGTACAAGCCGGCGACGATCGATGGTGCACCGGTCAAGTTCCGCAGGGTGGTACAGATCAACCTCATGCCGACACCGCCGCGTTGACGCTCGAAGAGCACCCGGTGCACCCAGTGCACCCTCAGAACATCGCCAGTGGGTTGACCGGCGAGCCCGTGCTTCCCGGAACGCGAAGCGGCGCAACAACCAGCATGAACTCCCAGCGATTGAGCCTGGCGGCCGTCTGCGCCAGTTCGTTGAGGTCCACCCCGTCGAGCAGGTAGACCCCTAGTGCGACCAGGACCAGTCGGTGGTCCGCATGGCGATCCTCCGGTACGGCTCGAACGCCGCTGGTCACCGCCACACCGCGCGTCTTCAACCACGGCACGACTGAGAGATCGAAACCGCCGTTATTAGAGGAGCCGGCGCCGCCGCCAGCGGCTGGGTTGAAGACGAAGAGGGCGTCTCCCGAGGAGACCTTCAGGCCAGTCTGCTTTTCCCAAGCCTCGATATCCTCAGAGAAGACACGCCCGGGCTGGCGGGCACTGGCACTTTTCAGACGCGTCATGTCGATCAGAACGCCGCGCGTGACGATGCCTTCTTTCAAGTTGTCGAGCCCAAGCCTGGTGCAGCCACGATCTTCGTCGACGGTTTCCTTCAGCGGGTACCCGTTGTAGAGCTTGCCGTTGTCGCTGTCGTGGCATAGGGCGTCGAGGTGGGTCATGCCTCCGTGAACATGGAATTCCTGCAGGTCGCTGGTGAATCCGTCGTTCCCGCGTGGGTCGCCAGGTGGAAAGGTCTTGAAACGGATTTCGTAGAACGAGACGCCGTGCGGCTTGTTGTCGGCTTTCGAGTCCTCCGGCTTCGGAGACAGGACCACCGGCCGCTCGAGCGAGACGACTGTGCCCGTCTTGGCGAGCGCCATGGCCTGCTGGCGTTTCTGCGGAGTAATGAGATTCAGCGCGCCGAGTTGATCGTCCTTCCCCCAGCGGCCCCAATTCGACAGCTCGGTCATCCACCGGTCTGCCTGAGCTTTCGTCGCCGGTGCCCGCTCGGGACCCGCTGAACCGGCCTGTTGCGCCGCGTGGATCCCCCGGATTACCAGGGCTGCGGCAGCCACGAAGACAAGACACACGCCCAGCCTTTTCGACCTCATAACTCCCCTCCGATTCACCGCTTTCTCCTCCGGCGAGGCCTTCGCTTGTGAATTGTGGATTGTAAATTGTAAATTGCTCGACGCTGCATGCCTGAGCCCATTGATCACATTGCCTTTCACGACTTCGAGCACGCGGGTTGGCAGAAAGCGTCAACTTTCTACGCGGACACGTTCGGCACCCTCACGGCACTGACCATCGACCCGCTCCTGGAATCCGTGCGTGTGAAGTCCGGGATGCGAGTGCTCGACGTCGCGTCGGGGCCGGGGTACGCTGCAGGGGCCGCCGCCGCACGAGGTGCGACCGTCGTAGGCGTCGATTTTTCGCCATTGATGGTGGAAGAAGCCCGGCGGCGCTACGAAAGTGTCGCGTCTCTCGAGTTCCTGGAGGGTGACGCCCAGAGGTTGCCATTCGAGGGCAACCATTTCGGCGCCGTCGTCATGAATTTCGGCCTGCTCCATCTCGCCCGTCCGGAGGTCGCGATTTCGGAGGCGTTTCGAGTCCTGGAGCCGGGTGGACGCTACGCGTTTACCGTCTGGGGCAAGCCCGACGAGGCGGTCGGGTTTGGCGTCGTCCTTCGTGCCATGGAGACGCACGGACGAACGGATGTCGGCTTGCCGGATGGTCCGCCGTTTTTTCGCTTCAGCGACGCCGGCGAGTGTCATCGAACGCTGGAACAGGCCGGATTTCGTGAGATCAGCGTGCGGCAACTGCCGCTGATCTGGAATCTGCCCTCTGCTGACGCGCTGTTTCAGGCGGCACTATGCGGAGGCGTTCGAACGTCAGCTGCGCTTCAAGCTCAAACTCCGGAAGCGTTGGCGGCGATCCGCAGCGCCGTTCACGCTGCGCTCCAACGGTACACTCGCGGCGACATTGTCGCCCTGCCGATGGGCGTCGTCCTTGCCTCGGCTGCCAAGCCGTGAGCTGTTGAACGGAGGCTCTCGTGTCCCGCTACGACTTCCTTGTCGAGACCTACAGGACCGAACGCCTGAAAACGCTCGGCGTCTGGTCGCAGATCCCGGATGAACGGATGCAGTTTCGGCCCGAGGCTCGAGCCCGATCGCCGCTCGAGCACATGGTGCATCAATGCGTCAGCGAAGACACGTGGATGCGATCCATGTTGGGCATCGCAATAAGCCGTTCGGCACTGCCGGAAGCCGAGACACGCCTGGCATTTCTTCAGCACTACGCCGTCTGCTCGGCAGAACGAGTCGCGCTCATCACCGACAAGCCTGATACGTGGTTCGAAGAGCCCACCCAGTTCTTCGACGTCGTGCGATCGCGCGCCTGGGTGCTCACACGACGCTTCACGCATTCGGCCCATCATCGAGGACAGTTGACCAGCTATCTCCGTCTGTGGGGGCAGCCGCTCTATTCCACGTACGGGCCGACTGCGGATACGGGAGGGCTCTTTCAGAATGGCGCACGCGTGATCTATCGCTATCCGTCGGTCGACGAATTGCTCGCGCATGAGGCGGAAGGGGGCGGTTCGGCCCCGGCACTGCCTGAACCCGGCCCGAAACCGGTGACGGAGCGACCTGGCTAGGGCGGGAGGGGCAGGAAGGGCAGGAGGGGCTGGAAAGGCAGGACGGGAGCGACCTGCGGCCATGCTGAGCCCGAGGACATGGGAATCCGAGGCGATGCATCGGCCGCCTTTGCGCCTACGGCGCTTCTGCGAGCCTCGCCGAAGCTCGAGAGAATCTGACCGAACGAAGGCTGGAGGGCCGCAGCGCTCGTGAGAATGACGGGCAGGACGGGCAGGACTGGTGAAGCACGGACTTATGGGCACAGATCCCGCGTCATCACGCATCTGGCGTTTGCGGAAGCTTCACCAACAGGCCGACGCGCGGTTGCGGGAAGATGATGAGGGCGCGGAAGTGCAGTTTTTCTACAATGGCGTGCTCACCTACACGCGCCGATGGCCGACGCGAGTTCTCGCTCTTGCCGAGGCTGCCGAGAAGCGAGCCGAGCTCGAACGCGAAGGGTGGACGTCGCACTGGTAAAACGGGTTCAAAGATTCCAGGGTTCAAACGTTCGAGGGCTGAAGTTCCGCGGGTCTGGGCAAATGATTCGCAGCATCGCAGACGCGATCTCGGCCGTGATCGATCTGTTCCGCCTCAACTACGAACGGCCGTGGCTTTCGGCGGTACAATCGCGGCGATGACGTCGAAGCCAACGCGCACTTTCGCGCTGGTTGCATCCCTCGTCGTGCTGCCGGCTTCCCTGTACGCACAATGGGTGACGAACCCGACGGCCGGGGTTCCAAGAACCCGAGACGGCAAACCCGACATGAACGCACCGGCGCCGCGAACGGCGGACGGCAAACCCGACTTTTCCGGAATCTGGCTCGCAGAGCGCACTCGCCCCTGTCCACCGGAAGGGTGCGACGACATGCAGATCAGCTTTCAGTTCCTGGACATCGGCTGGCGCGTTCCCGGTGGTTTGCCGTATCAGCCCTGGGCGGCCGACCTCGTGAAAACGCGGAGAGCAGAGCTGCGCAAAGACGATCCCCAATCGCGATGTCTGCCGACAGGCATCGTCCGTATGTCCACGGACCCGTTATACAGAAAAATCGTACAGACGCCGGGCCTCCTTCTGATCCTCAACGAGCGCAACGCGTCGTATCGGCAGATCTTCCTCGACGGCCGGCTCCTGCCGGCCGACCCGCAGCCCTCGTGGCTCGGCTACTCGACGGCCAGATGGGACGGCGACG
This sequence comes from uncultured Acidobacteriota bacterium, assembly GCA_963773035.1. Classification (GTDB taxonomy): domain Bacteria; phylum Acidobacteriota; class Vicinamibacteria; order Vicinamibacterales; family CAVVIG01; genus CAVRXZ01. Next base: position 284,605 of record CAVYZX010000012.1, read on the forward strand.
CGCTCGTGGTGAAGACGAGCGGATTTCGCGAAGGACTGTGGCTCGATGCGGCGGGCAGCCCCCTGACAGAGGCGGCCACCATCACCGAACGCTTCCGCCGTGTCGATTTCGGCAACCTCGAGATCGTCGTAACGGTTGACGATCCCACTGCCTACACCGCCCCCTGGACGACGACTCTTCGACAGTTTCTTGTCGTGGACACCGAACTGCTGGACTACATCTGCCTGGAGAACGAGAGGGACGTCCGGCATTTCGTCGTGAAATAACGGAAGCTGTTGAATCCAATCTCGCCCACCCAGGAAATACTCGTGCTCGTCCTCACGATGATCTTCTGGCTGACGTCGAAGTGTGCCCCCGCGCTGCTGGTTTCATCGGTGACGTGAAAGACCGGATCGTAGAGGGCGCCCACGTCCACGGCGTTGCAATGAGGACGGTTCGGGAACGATCTCGTACCATCACCTCCGTTTAGAGAACCTGTGCTTCTCTTTTCTTTCCTGTCAGTAGTGCGTCGACGCTGAACGCGCCCCCGCCGGTCGTCGCGATGTACAGGAAGCCAAAGCAGAGAGCGACCGTGATTTCTCCCATGTTCTCGATCGGGAAGATACTCCCGCGGGGCACGTGAGCGATGAAGTAGGCACACGCCATCTCGCCGCTGGCTATGAACGCCGCCAGGGGAGTGAACAACCCGATTCCGATCAAGATGCCCAGTACGGTCTCGATAACGCCAGCCGTCCAGAGCATCGGCGGCATCTCCGGCACCGGCCGGCCGCCGAAGGCGTTGAACAACCACACCAATCCGTGACACCAGTAAAGAAAAGCGAAGACGATCCGAAACAACGCATACGCGGGCGTCTTCAAATTGCCTAGGAAGCCTGTCATGCCATCTCTCCTCTCGTTCAGACTACACTGAAGTATCCATGCAACTTCGGACCGCGAAGCTGTGCCTCGACTGCGAAGAAATCCACGATGCGCAACAGTGCCCGGTGTGTGCGTCAGAGAGCTTTGCGTTTATCGAGCGTTGGGTTCCGGCCCCCGAACGGCGCACCCGGGCGCGGGCAGCCACCGTGCCGCCGGCGGCCGCGGTATACAAGGAACTGCTGACGCCTGTTGACCGCGGACCGCAGTCCGTGCGCTTCTTGAAGGGCGGCGCCCTCGGGATTGCCGCCGTCGGACTGCTCGGGTGGCTGTGGCGGCAACGCGGGCAGTCGAAAACCCCACCTACGACAGACTGAGCCTAATCGCGAGGTCGTTCATCAGATCGTCGATTCAAACGAGCTCGACTCTAAGGCCTGCGTGGCGGTCGTATTATACCGAGACGTGAAAGCGCATCGGTAAGGTGTGGGAGAGAAGCGGCAGACTTCGTACGCGATTGCCGGCTGGCTGTTTCTGCGCTTGATTGGCGTCGCGTATCTCTTCGCGTTCTGGTCGTTGGCTCAGCAGGCCGATGGCCTCATCGGGCACGACGGCATCCTCCCCGTACGCGACTACATGTCGGCCGTTTCCGCGTCCGCGGACTCGCAACACATTGGATGGGATCGCATCCGTCTCGTGCCCACGCTGTTCTGGCTCGGCACGAGTGATGGTTTCCTTCGAGCGCTGTGCGTTTCAGGAACCGTCCTCGCCGGATTGTTGGTCGCCGGCGCGATGCCCGCGCTGCTCCTGCCGCTGCTGTGGGCCGGCTACCTGTCACTCGCGGTCGTCTGCCGAGACTTCTTGTCCTATCAATGGGATGCGCTCCTCCTGGAAGCCGGCCTTCTCGCGCTTCCATTTGCCCGTCTGACGCGATGGGACTGGCTGAGCCAGGCGACGGATCCCCCTCGCATCGCTCGCTGGCTCGTCTGGTGGCTGTTGTTTCGACTGATGTTTGGATCGGGTGTCGTCAAACTAGCAAGTGGCGACCCGACGTGGTGGGGGCTCACCGCACTCGCCGTGCACTACGAAACGCAACCGATCCCGACCCCTGTGGCTTGGTACGTCGCGCGGCTGCCGTTGTGGTTCCACAAGATGTCGACGGCGATGGTGTTGGCCGTCGAGCTCATCGCTCCGTGGCTCGTCGTCGGGCCTCGCCGGCTGCGACATTTCGCCGCCTCGCTGCTGATCGGGTTGCAGGTCCTGATCGCGCTGACCGGCAACTATGCATTCTTCAACGTCATCACGATCGCGCTGTGCGTGACGTTGCTCGACGACGCGACGCTTCGGCGATTGGTGCCCGCGCTGAGGGGTCCGCTAAGCGGGATGAGCTCCAGTACCGCGGCATCGCTTTGGCCGACCTTGCTCGCCGCGGGCCTCGCCGTTGTCACCGTGCCTGCCTCGGTGGTCATCCTCGCGGGCCAGTTGGGCATCGCTCCGCCGGGAACGACCGTCGTTGCGCCTCTGATGCGGGCTATCGACCCGCTTCGCAGCGTCAATCCCTACGGCCTCTTCGCGGTCATGACGACGACGCGTCCGGAGATCATCGTCGAAGGGTCGACCGACGGCGTGACGTGGCTGGCGTACGAGTTTGCCGACAAAGTGGGCGACGAGCGGCGGCGCCCTCCCTGGGTCGCGCCGTTTCAACCGAGGCTCGACTGGCAGATGTGGTTTGCCTCGCTCAGCGAGTACGATCGCGAGCCGTGGTTTCAACGTTTTTGCGTGCGTCTGCTCGAGGGCTCACCATCGGTGTTGAAGCTTCTTGCGCGGGATCCGTTCGCGGGGAAGGCCCCGCGCTTCGTTCGGAGCACCCTCTATCAGTACCGGTTTGCGGGCGCCTCCGCCCACTTCAAATCCGGGGTCTGGTGGACTCGCGAGCGGCTCGGCGCGTATTCGCCGGTACTATCACTGCGACGACCGGCATCTGAGGGGCAACGGCCAACGTCGGATGGCCCCTCCGATCAATCGGCTCAACCGAGCCGATGAGCGTCGAGTATCGCTTCTGCGGAGACGTCGATGTCCGTTTCGGTCGTCGACCAGTTGGAGATTGAAATCCGCATGGCTCGTACATTGTGCCATGTTGTACCGCCGACCCAGCACGTGCCCGTTTCCTGAACGCGTCGGATGACTTCCATCGTCCAGTCGTCCGATTTTGCGTTTGGTGATGACGGTACGAAGTGGACGAGAACCTGGTTCAACACGACGTCGTTCAGGATTCGGACGCCAGCGTTTGCCGCAAGTCGATCCGACATTCGCTTGGCCAGAGTGCAGGTTCGTTCGATCAAATCCGCCAAACCTCGACGTCCCAGCGAACGAAGAGCTGCATACACCGTAAACCCGCGAGCGCGTCGCGACGCCTCGGCCACCCAATTGCTGTTGTCGCGGCCCGTCTCCGGGGATGGGACGTAGTAAGGAGCGTTCAGCGTCATAGCAGCATGATGGGCCATCGCATCTCGAACGAAGACCAGGCCCGAATCGTACGGGACGTTGAGCCACTTGTGGCTGTCTACGGCCACCGAATCGGCAAGCTCTATTCCTTTGAGGAGAGCGCGGCGGTGTGGTGAGGCGGCCGCCCACATGCCGAACGCCCCGTCGACGTGCAGCCAGCCGTTATGCGGCCGAACACACTCTGCGATTTCATCGATCGGATCGAACGCACCGGTATTCACGTTGCCGGCTTGCGCGCAGACGAGCGCCGGGCTCGTCAGCCTCTCGAGAACGCTGGCCAGCTCGCGAGGATTCATGCGGCCCTGCTCGTCGGTTGAGACTTTGATGGCACGGCCCCGGCCCAAGCCGAGCATCTGGAGCGCAGCAAAGATCGACACGTGTGACTCTTCGCTGGCCACGACTGCGAATGCAGGCGCACCCGTCAAGCCACGCTCCTCCACGTCCCAGTTTTGACGGTGAAGCAGCGCATGGCGGGCCGCGGCGAGGGCCGTGAAATTCGACATGGTGCAACCGGTCGTGAACCCGAGGCTGGTTTCTGCAGCGAGACCAAATAGGTCGATCAACCAGCTTCTGACCGTTTCCTCGACCGCAGCCGCGGCTGGGGACGTGACGAAGCTGAATGCGTTCTGATCCCACACCGACGTGAGCCAGTCGGCGGCAACGGCGGCCGGAAGGGAACCGCCGATGACGAATCCGAAGTAGCGAGGCCCTGCGGATGCGACCAGGCCCCTCTCCACAGCTTGGTTCAGACGTTGAACGACCTGCTCTGGTTCTTCGCCTTCGACTGGCAGCACGCCTCCAACCGACGACAGCAACTCGGCGGGATCGACAGGTCGGCCTACAGGTCGAGCATCGAGACCATCGATGAATTCGAGGGCGAGGTCACAGGTCTTCCGCAGCAGGTCTATCGAGCGATCCGGAGGGATGCCTGGCGATCGACGTGCGTGTCCATGGCGAGAGAGTACGTCTGCCACTGGTACGCGGTCGAGCCAATTAAAGAATGGACTGGATGCGCTCTCCGTCACCTGGTGGATAGGCGCTTCTGAATGGCCCTGAGGATTTCTTCATCGGTCGGAAATCCCAGCGATGTCTTCTTCGCGGCCAGGTCCTCGCCAACCCAGACCGTGAATTCGCCGCGTCCGCCTTCGATCAGTTCCGATTCGAGGCCGGTTTCATCCTTGATAAGCGCCGCCGCACGGGCGGCTCGGGGGTAATAGTTTCAAACTTTGCAGTAGCGGATGCGAATGCTGGTCATCGACTCTCCTCTGCGTCGAGTCAATTCGTGAAGACGGCGGCCTCGCCCTTGCTTTTCACGAGCTTGTCGATTGAACGCTGCATTATCTCGCGGCGATCGAGGACGCCGTTGATGTCCCGGATCGACGAGTGGGAAGTATACCGTCGCCTCAGCGCTGTGCGATCAGAAACAGCTCGTTATTAGAATGGACGAAATGCTCATCCACGAACTGCGTGAAAGGTCGCCTCTTGATCGGTCGCCATTGCACGTCCATATGGCTGAAACAATGACTGCGCAGGACTTCGACGAGCGCTGCGTCGTCGACGCCAGCGACCGCGTCTTCGACGAGGGATGTGTCGAACCCAGGCTCCGCTCGCCTGGGCAGGACGCCGACCCGCCGCAACAGCGCCGCTGCAAACTTGTCTGGTCGATACAGCTTTCCGGCTATCACGTATTCGAGCGTGGCGTCGAACTTGCTCAGTAGAGTCTGCCCGACGGTCAATTTCGAGAGTGGCATTGGCTCGAACGATGTGTAAACGAACCCCTGGGGCCGTACATGGGTCACGAGCGAGAGGTACGTGGCACGGTAGTCGGGAAGATGGTGGAGAAAACTCGATGAGCAGATGAGGTCGAACTGTTCGGTGGTGCCACCAAGGAACGAGTCGACATCGCTATGCACGATCGTTGGGGCGCTCAACCCGGTGGCCCGAGCCTTGGTTACTAAACGCGTCAACATCTCGCGCGAAATGTCGACCGACGTGACGTTGCACCCCCGCCGCAGGAGCTTGAGTGTCAGATTCCCCGTGCCCGCCCCGCAATCGAGAACCCGAGCTGGCTTTCGATCGCCCGGGAGCCCTTGAAGAATGCGGTCGATATCCTGCTCGAACAGGCGCTGCGAAAATTGATTTCGGATGTATGGGTGCGCCGAGTCGTACGTGCTAGCTTCCAGATCGTGGTAGGCCTGGTTGGCCGACAGAATATCGTCCCTTTGCACAAGAACCCCGCTCGAAGGTGAATGAGAAAAAGGTTATGGTGCCGGAGGAGGGAATCGAACCCTCACGGGGGGTAAACCCCACCGGATTTTGAGTCCGGCGCGTCTGCCAGTTTCACCACTCCGGCCGTCGTTCGATCAACTGAACTGAACGATTCTAACTGCTCTAACTGCACCACTCCAGCGGTCAAACTGCAATCGCCGTTTGCGGAGACGAACCACTCTCATGGACGAGATACCTTCAGACCATCACACCGGTCACATGGATTTGGTTCCCCGTGAGCGCGATTGAAGCGCCTTGGCCGTTGTCAATTACGATCCCGTCATTTGTGACCGAGATGCGTGCGCCAGTACTCGCCCTCAATGAAACACCTCCCATGGGCCCTGGGAGATCCGAAATCACGACGGCCTGCCTGCCAGGCGTCACGATTGTTACTTGACCGACGTCCGGTGGGGGCGACGAAGCCAATGGCGGCAGTTCGCTCGATGCGCCCCACCAGCCGCCCGTCCAGATCGGGAAGTCAGGATCGCCTTGCTCGAATTCGACCCACACACCTGATCCGGCCGGCGGCACCACGACGAACCCCACGCCGAATCCGGCAAAGGGGACTGCGGGCATCGCCCAGGTTGTGGTCTGAGTGCCAAGCACGTCGGGGACGAGTGCCTGTAGCCGTGCGCGTCTTTCTGGATCCGCCGCGTTGACCACGGTGCCACGGTATTTGCCGTAGTAGCGCCGATCACCTGTCATGATTCGCCCCTCGGAGCCTGCGCCCCTATCCCGGCGCGCATGAGCTCGAATTCCTGATCGTGCCGGTGAGACGTCATGACATGTCGCACCCGGCTTACTGCGAACAGACCTTCAAATGGTTTCGCGGACCCTCGCACCTGCACAATCGAGCCGGCGCGCAGGCTCGGTCGATCGCGCGAGACATGGAGGATACCGCGCCCCGTCATCGCCTCGGCTGAGCGAGCAGCCACCGCGAGCAGGGCGCCCGCGGTTTCGCCCGGGGTCAGTTTGGCGGTTGAATGGAGGCGCCGATGCCGATGGGCCGGTGGCAGCGTTGCGCCCAACGGCGGATTCAAAGCGGCGATGTCCGGAACGGGAATAGGGATCAGAGCCTTCGACAAGGGCTCGAGTACAAGCGCCTCAGGCACCACTCTGTGAACGGCATCGAAGCGCAACTGCAGCGCCGTCACGTCTTGCGGGTGGTCGAAATCGACCACGAGAGACGGCTGCGCCCGGTCGCCTCGAGGTTCGGGGCCCCAGTACGCAACCGAAGAACCTGGCGCGGGCCCAGGCTCTAAGGTGAAGCGATGTCCCACTATTGCGGCAAGCGAGCGAATGTAGGCGTAGTCCGTCCCCACTTGATTGGGAATGCGCTCCGTCGGAATGGGTGTCTCGACGATCGGGGGCGGCACGACCGATGGCACGATTCCAAGCGCGCCGTATCCCCCGAGAATCACCTGAATGCGAGTGTCGATCGGCATAGCGGAGAAGGGTCGAACCTGCTCGACGAGGTCCATCTTGAGAGTGAGATCCTGACCGCTGATGACGAGTATCGCTGGCTCGTCATCCGTGCAGGTCGAGACGGCATGCTCGACCATGACCCCGTCCATCAGCACGGATGGACCGCCAGCCTCGTCGACAACCATTACTACTCGGATGAGATCCGCCGATTCGAGGAAGAAGCGCTCGGGAAGCTTCGAGTTCTGCTTCAGGAGAAAGGAAAGTCGGAACGAACCTCGCTCGCCGATCTCCGTGACGATCTCGACGCGTTGGAGCGCGTCCATGACCTCCGCGGGAACTGCTACCGGAGTCACGATGCCGGTGAGGAGCGTGAAGTTTGGAATACTCAACGCAGACCGAATGATCTTGACGACGCCGTTGCGCGAGCCTGACCGAACTTGTTACGAGGCGCCGAGCCGCTCCGCGCGCTCGCGATGGAATGCTTCGAGCGCCACGTTGGCGTTCAGAATCGTCTCCAATCGTTTCAGCGTCGCCTGCAGCCCGTGTCCGGGTACCGCCAAATACAGCTCGTTGTCACCCAACTCCGTATAGACGCGGTTGCCGATGCACGCAACGCTTGCGACGCCGGTCGCGGCATCAAGTGCCCGGGGAAGCATCGCGCAGGCCGGTCGCCCCATGGCAGTTCCTCCCTCAAAGGCCCCTGCCGCGCGCGCCGCCTCCGATAGCAACATGATCTGCCGGGCGTTTCCCCGGAAGACGACGACATCAGGATCGAACGTCGCGCGATCGAGTGGCGCATAGGCAGCGATCCGGAGCGGGTCGGTCCGATGTGGGATGCGCGGGATTTCCTCACCATCCAGATATTGGAGCTCGATCATCGTGCCCACGAGTGCCTGCAGTTCCTGCGCCTTTTCCGGCGGCAGCGTGACTCCGTGTGTAAACGCTCCAACCGGACAATTTTGATGGTCATCGTTCGTCGTGTAGAAGCTCTGTCCCTCCGACGCGTACTTCCAGTAAGCACACCCGGCAGGAGCCGGCCGGTCGATTCGTTCGAGGCCAGCGGGCGGCGTGTTCAGAAACGCGATGGCGACGGGCTGCCGAGCTAGATTGATCTTCTCGAGGACGGGGTTTGGTCCAGGGTTCGTCATAAACGGGCAATGGTATCAGCTCGGACACGGACGCGAAGAGGCGCCTGGCGACCAACGCATGAGCTTGGTAGCAATATAGCCATCCAGATATAGACGGGGCGAAGCGTTGGTGGAGCTTGGACGTGCTTACTCCAAACTCGCCGCTGAGAGTCACTTAGCCGGAGGCGGGCTCGAACAGTTCTCCAGCGTGACCGGCATGCTGGGCGGCGGGGCGCTACGGGCAAGTCGCTGGAAAGCCCATATTTTCGGGCCTCTTCGCGTTGTTCGAGGCCCAGAGGTGAGGTATACTGAATGAACTGCCGGCACGACTTCGGCCTTCCATACCGCGCTTCCAACAGGGGGAACTGTGACTTTCCAAGTCGGTGACAAGGTCATTTACCCGAATCATGGTCTCGGGATCGTCGAGCGCATCGAAGACAAAACCATTCTTGGTACGACCTGCGGTTTCTATCACCTCCGCATCGTCGCGAACGAGACGACGGTTCTCGTTCCGGTTACCAACGTCGACGGCGTCGGCCTGCGCCGCGCGATTTCAGACGATGAAGTCGAGCGATTGTTCGGGCTGCTGGGCGACGGCAAGATCGACAATCATCAGAATTGGAAGGGCCGATTCAAGGACAACTCCGACAAGATGCGCAGCGGCTCGATTTTCGAAGTCGCCGACGTGTTGAAGAGTCTCACGTTCCTCGCCAAGTCGAAGAGCTTGTCGTTTCGCGAGAAGCGCATGCTCGACCGGGCCAAGTTCCTCATCATTTCGGAAGTGTCCGAAGTGATGCGCGAGACGGCCCCGGCGATTGAAGCGCGCGTCGACACGGCCCTCGAGCGTTGTTTCACGACCAAGGCCCGCATGGCAGCGCGCGCCAAAGTGGTCAAGGCTGTGGCGCGGCCCGTACCTGCGCCGCCGCCTGCCCCGGCGCGCCGTGCCGCGCGCGCTTCGTAGACGAGCGCCGACTCGCCACTCAGAAGAGCATCACCAACTGGCCCCGCTGGGTAACAAGCCCAGCGGGGTTTTTTCATTTATCATCCCGCCGTGTTCATTGCGGCCGTTCGCTCGGTCTTCACTTTCATCGTCGTGTCGGTCTACGTCCTGATCGTGGGGCCGATCGGTATGCTGGCCGCGATTCTCTTCGGCTGGAAGCGCCACCTGTACGTGCTGGGACACATTGGCGTCCGCATTGGCTTCGGTCTCAGCGGAATTCGCTATCGTGTCGCCTCGACGCCCGAGCTACCGCTGGATCGCGCAGCCGTCTACTGCTCCAACCATCAAAGCAACATCGATCCGCCGGTGCTGTTTCAGGCACTGCACCCGCAGATGCACATCCTCTACAAAGCCGAACTGAATCAGATTCCCATCCTGGGAAAAGCGTTTCGTATCGGCGGCTTCATCCCCATCGAGCGTCGCAACAAGGAAGCAGCGATGCGCTCGATCGAGGCCGGCGCGATGTCCATTCGATCCGGCAACTCGTTTCTCATCTTTCCGGAGGGCACGCGAAGCCGCAACGATGAACTCCTTTCGTTCAAGAAGGGCGGCTTCATCATGGCGATCAAGGCGCGAGCCCCGGTCGTTCCAGTGGCCATCCAGGGCGGTCGTGCCGCGATGCGGCGAGGGAGCGCAATCATCTGGCCTGTGACGGTCAGCGTGCGCGTGGGAGAACCGATCGAGACGGCGGGATTGGATCTCGACGATCGAGATCTGCTGATCGATCAAGTGCGGCAGCGAATCAGCGAGATGTTGGCCGAGGGAGCACTCGGCGCGGACGTTTGAATCGGGTAGCTCGACGAATCAAGCGCCTCCCAGGACGAACGTCAACGTCCAGGGTTTGAGCGGCTGCTGGTCAGTTCCCAAGATGCCATCCTGAAGGTCGATCTTCAGCGTCCGAAAACGTTCGAGGGGTTTCGTGAATCTGAGTTCGAGTACGCGGTTCGCTCCGTTGTACTGTGCGGTGAACTCAGCGGTCGGCGTCGTGGGCTCGCCACGCTCTCGGGTTTCGCCCTCCAGATAACTGGCCCGCACGTGACCTCTGACCGTGGCAGGAGCAATGTCGCGCGAGAACTGAATTCGAACGGTCGTAGCGAGAGACACGTCGTTTTCGCCTTCGGTCGGCGCACTGAACACCACCTCAGGCGATGGAGCGGCGGGAGGCCGCACAGTTGGAGCCTCCTCGACGGGCGGCGCCTCGTTGGGGGCCTTGGCCAACTGAATTCCGTCAGCGCCCACCTCGAGCCACTGCAAGCCCCGGCCTTCCTTGACGACGCCGCTGACCTCGATCCAGCGACTCGTGTCGATACGTGCGTCGAGTGCGAAATCGAAGCCCTTGCCCTTCGGGCGGGCACCACTGACCCACATCGCGGCATCCGCCGACCTGATCACGAAATCCCATCGGCTGCGCGCGGGCGTGTCGGGGAGATCGCCCCTGAGGTTTCGACCCGTGAACTGGCCGACCACGGTCACTCGCTGATTCAGGTAGCGTGAGGGATTGAGCACGATCGAGCGGATCGATGGGGCGGACGGGACAGTCGCGGAAGCGATCGACGTAGCCATGATGGCCATCACCTCGCCCCCGCGAGGCCAGGGACCACCTCGCTCCAACCCGAATGTCCTTTGGAGGTCGATGCGCGTCAGCCTCGGGTCGTCCTGATTGATTCGCGCAAGGTCCCAGAACTCACCGCGGATCTCGTCGTTGCCGTCGGGCGCCGAACCATCGAACACCACGCGCATGGACGCCACGCCGTTCGAGACGTGTATCTGGCCATTCGGCTGCGTGGCCACATCGCCGATCACGACAACCTGTCGGCCGTGATGAAAGGCGGGGTACGTCATCAGGGCGGCGATATTCGATGCGCGGCGCTGAGGGGCCTGCGCTGATACGCCGACCGCCAGCAATAGCACGAGAAGAGTGCGGCGACCTATCATCCTCCACCATTCTCTTCGGTCCGGGCATCGGTTGTCACCAGCCTGTAAGGGGAACGCGAGGGCTTTTGTTACAATCGAATTCCTTGTGAAAACATCGAACAAAGCGGCTGTTCGGACCACCGCCCCCAAACAGTCTCCCGAGCAAGTATCCGAGCTCACGACCAATCGCCTGTCGGTCTATCTGCGCTGCCTGAACGCCCTGGACGATGCCGGCGTCCGCACGATTTCGTCGCAGGCGCTCGCCGAACAGTTTCACTTGAACGCCGCCCAGATTCGCAAAGATTTGGCCTATTTCGGCGAGTTCGGCGTCCGTGGCGTGGGCTACTACGTCCGGGATCTGAAGCGGCACCTGCGACAGATCCTCGGTCTCGATCGCAAGCTCCGCGTCGCCATCATGGGGGCCGGAAATCTGGGCCTGGCGCTGGCCGATTATCCGGGCTTTCGTCAGGAAGGATTCGAAATCTCCGCGCTGTTCGACACGCTCAGTTCGAAGGTCGGCCAGCGATCTCGCGGCGGCGTGCCGATTCACGACATCCACGATCTCAAGCGAATCGTTCGCCGTGACGGCATCAGGATCGCGGTCATCGCGGTTCCGGCACCGTCGGCCCAGCACGTCGTCAACCTGGTCGTCTCGGCCGGCATCAAGGCGGTGCTGAATTTTTCGCCGGGGACTCTGCAGGCGCCGCTGGACGTGAAGCTGAAAAGCGTCGATTTGACCGTGTCCCTCGAGAGTCTGTCGTTCTTTTTGGCGCAGGGGGAAGGTAATGGGGCGTAAGGGGCGAGGCCCAGGCGCCAGTGGAAAAAAGAAGGTACCCGTTCGCCGACCGGTTCTGTCTCACGTCGGTCCGTCCGGCCAGATCAGGATGGTCGACGTCGGGGCAAAGCCGATCACCGAACGCGAGGCTGTCGCGCGCGGCTCGATTGCCATGTCCAGGCAGGCAAGGCGCCTCATTCAGGCCGGCAACGTCAAGAAGGGCGACCCGCTCCAGGCGGCCCGGGTCGCCGGGATTCTGGCTGCCAAGCAAACGGCCGCGCTCATTCCGTTGTGCCACCCTCTACCACTTTCGACGGTTCAGGTCGATCTCACTCCCTCTCCGCGCGGGTACGAGATAGAAGCGCGCGTCCGGACATCCGCACAGACCGGCGTCGAAATGGAAGCGCTCACGGCCGTGTCCGTCGCCGCGCTGACCATCTACGACATGGTGAAGGCCGTGGACAAGTCGATGGTGATTGGCGAGATCAGGCTGATGTTCAAGAGCGGCGGCAAGTCCGGTACGTATCGTCGAGGGCAAGGCGCCAAATAGAGTCCGACATCAGATTCTCAAATCCTCAAATCCTCAAATCCTCAAATCCTAAGATTCAAGTATCGATGAAGATTCTCGTTGGAGTCATTAGCCCGGTTCCGGCTTGGATCCTTCCGCGACCATTCATCGACGAGTTGCGCCGTGCCTTTCCGGAGCACGAGTTCATTGATGCGTGGGACGCCGATACCGTCAGGCGCGCCTTGCCGCACGTCGACGTGGCTTTCACGCCGGTCGTCGACAGCGATGTCTTTCCATTGGCCACCCGGCTGCGCTGGATACAGAGCTCGGCGGTCGGCGTCGGTCACCTGCTCTATCCCGCCCTGGTCGAGAGCGATGTCGTGATCACGAATGCCCGCGGCGTTCGGTCGCGCCCGATGGCCGAACATGTCCTCGCTGTGACACTGGCCCTCGCCAGGCAGCTTCACACCGCGATGCGTCATCAGGTCAATCACAGCTGGGCCCAGGATCTGCTCGAGAGCCAGGGGCTCTTGACGCTCCAGGGACGTCGCATGGGGATTGTGGGTCTGGGGTCGATCGGAATGGAGGTCGCGCGGTTGGCCGCGCCCTTGGGCTTGAAGGTATCAGCGATCCGCCGCCGCGCGGATCTCGAGCGGCCCGCCGAAGTCGACGAGCTTTTGCCTCCAGATCGACTCGATGATCTTCTCGCCAAGAGCGACATCGTCTTGCTCGCCGCGCCTTTGACTGCCGCCACGCGCGCGCTGATCGGCCGGCGCGAGCTGAGTCTCATGAAGCGCGGGGCATTTCTCGTCAACGTCGGGCGTGGCGGACTGGTCGATGATGACGCTCTGGTGGCCGCCCTGCGCACCGGCCACCTGGGCGGCGCAGCGCTGGACGTTTTCCCCGAGGAGCCCCTGCCTGTTTCCAGTCCGTACTGGGATTTGGCCAATGTGATCGTGACGCCCCACACTTCAGGCACGATGGAAGACTATTGGACTCAGCTTGTGTCGCTCTTCTCCGAGAACCTGCGTCGGTTCGAGGCCGGGCTGCCGCTGCTCAACGTCGTCGACAAGCTGGCCGGGTACTAATCGTGAATTTTGGAAGGCGGCGGCTCGATATGAATAATCGCATCCGCAATCTGCGGGTACTTCGCCATCAGGCGATCCTTCACGACGTGGGACAGGGCATGGGCGTCGGTGAGTGACATGTCCGGTGGCAGCCAGACGTGGAGGTCCAGGAAGACGTGGTCGGCCGATCCACGCGTTCTAATCTGATGACAGCCGATTACGCCTGGTACGGCCATGACGATTCGCTCGAGATCGCTGTCGGCAATCACGATCCGGTCGCTCAAGATGCCGGTGGTGGCACGGGCGACGTGATAGCCGGATCGGGCGATGAAGCCTGCCACGACCAGTCCGGCCAGTGGATCGAGAATCGTAAGGCCGTAGCGGGCGCCCACCAGGGCAGCGATGACCGTCAGTGACGTCCAGACGTCTCCGCGCGTCTGCAGCGAATCAGCCAATAGCACCTCGCTGCCCAATCTCTCGGCTTCGCGGGACTCGTAGGCGACGACTGCGAGGTTCACCCCAATCGTTCCCAGCATGACGACGAAGGCCATCGCCGAGATGTCAAGGGGCGCCGCCCGTCCGGTGAGATGGTTGAACGCATTCCGGACGACTTCGACAACGACGAGCAACAAGAACAGAATCACCGCACCAGCAGCAACCGTTTCGTACTTCCGATGCCCGTACGGATGATCGGCGTCGGGAGGCTGCCGCGCTGCTCGAACGCCGACGAGCCCGACGAGGTTGGAGGCGGTGTCGGTGAGTGAGTGAAAGCCGTCCGAGAGAATGCTGATTGCGCCCGAGGCGTACCCGAATGCAATCTTGGCGACGGCAACGCCGAGATTCAGAAAAAGAACTCTCAGGAGAACGCGGGAAACCGCCGAGTACCGCGTCTCAACAGGCCCTAGCATCCAACCTTTAGAACATTCGCGCCGCGGGCACCGGCCACCAGCGGAGCTGGACCTTGCCGATGATGTACTTCTTCGGCACCATCCCCCAGTGGCGGCTGTCCGAGCTGTTGTTCCGATGATCGCCCATGACGAAGTAGTAGCCCTCGGGAATGACTTGTGGTCCCCATTCATCATGGCTTCGATACTGGGGCGGGACATAGTCGTCGTGGAGCGGGACGTCGTTCACGTAAACGCGACCGTCCACGATGCGCACGGTATCACCTTCTTCGGCAATGACCCGCTTCACGAATGACTTGTCCGGGTTGAGCGGGTAGTACAGCATCACGATGTCGCCTCGCCTGGGCTCGCCAATGCGATACACGAGCTTGTTCACGATCAGGCGATCCTGATCCTCGAGGGTCGGGGCCATGCTTTGCCCTTCGACACGCGCCACCTGAATGCCGAACGTCACGATCAGGATGGCGTACACGGCTGCCGAGACGAGGGTCTTCACCCAGGCGACGAGCTCTTCCTTCAGCTGAGCCAAACGGAGCGCGGCAGGCGCGGGGCGAAGAATATCCGCGTCGGTTGCCGCAGAAAACGGCGGCGCCTCGTTTGGCGACGCGTGCAAGCTCGCGCCGGTCTGGACGTCGGACGCCGAAGGCCACTCTGTTCCCGACGTTACAACTTCAGGTACTCCCGGAGTCGCCGCGTCTGCGTGCGGCTCACTGGGATCTCTGTGGCCTTGTCGTCCGTCATCCTCAGGATGTAGTTCCGACTGAACCAAGGTACGATCTCCTTGATCTTGTTGATATTAACCAGGTGCGACCGGTGTACGCGCCAGAAAACGTTCGGGTCGAGCCGCGTCTGCAGCTCGTCGAGCGTCCGATAGTTGCTCGTGCCGACCTGCCGGCTCGTTGCGACGGTAATGCTGTCGTCGGCGAGCGACGCGAAGATGATCTCTTCGGCCTGCACGAGCATGAAGCGTTCGCCGACTTTGACGGCCAGCTGCTCGCGGCGGTTCTGTCGCTCGGCAACGAGGCGGACAATTTTCTCCAGCTGCCCGGTAATCGACGACTCCGAGCCTCCGTCGAGCGATCGGTCGGACGTCACCCGCCGTTGAGCTCGTTGAACCGCTAAGCTGAGCCGCGCCGCGTCCACCGGCTTCAGCAGATAGTCGACGGCGTTGACCTCGAACGCCTCGATGGCATGTCGATCGTACGCGGTGACGAAGATCATCTGGGTTTGAAGCTGCTGGTCGATCATCCGACGCGCCACTTCGAACCCAGTCAGTCCGGGCATCTGCACATCGAGAAACACCACATCCGGACGGAGCCGGTCGATGGTCGTCAGTGCCTCCAGGCCGTTTCCGGCCTGTCCGACGATTTCGACGCCGCCGACTTGACCGAGCAGGAAACCCAGCTCGTCTCGAGCCAGCTGTTCGTCGTCGACCAGGACTGCACGTAGATCCATTCTCAGGTTCAGCTCTCAGGGGCTCAGGGTGTGGCTTCCGCTGTCAGAGGCGGAAGAGAGCTGCCATCATTAAATTTTCCGCACGCTGAAGCGGAAGCCGACAGCGATATGATTCGCAAGCTCTCAGCTGATTCATGCTGTCACTCGTTCGGGGATCGTCAGCTCGGGAATCTCGACGCGGGCGCAGGTCCCTTGCCCGGGAATGCTGGTCAGCTTGAGCTGATAGCTCGATCCGTAGATCGTCCGCAGACGTTCGTTCACGTTGCTCAACCCGATGCCGCCGTTCAGGGCGTGCTCCAGCCGCTCTCCGCTCATGCCCAGGCCATCGTCGTGAACCTCGATAATCGCGTGGCCGTCCTTCATCAGGCTGCGAATCACGATCCGCCCTCCGCCGACCTTTCGCGACAAGCCGTGCTTGATCGAGTTCTCGATAAGCGGCTGCAGCAGCATGCTCGGAACGACGACGTCGAGCGTGTCTGGGCTGATTTGCTTGACCACCTTCAGTTGTGGACCGAAGCGGACGACCTCGATGTCCAGATATTCATCGATGGACTCGAGCTCCTCGCGAAGGCTCACGAAATGATCCGTGCTTCGCAGCAACCGGCGGAGCAACCCCGAGAGCTTGGTAATCAACATCCGGGCCGTCTCGGGCTGCGTTCGAATCAGGGACGTGATCGACGTCAGAGTGTTGAACAGGAAGTGCGGGTTGATCTGGTTGGCGAGCGCTTCGATCCGAGCCGCGAGCAGCAGCGTTTCCTGTTCCTGCAGCCGGTGCTCGATCCGCGCGTTGTTCCAGATCTTGATTGGCGTGGCCACACAGAGGACTGTCGCCAGCAGCACGGCAAGCATCGTCCACGAAACCGAAGGATCCGGTGGCAAGGTGAACAACCGGTGATGCGCTCCCCAGCGAACGCCGAGGATCTGGCGCAGCAGCTCGAGCCCGATCGGCGCCAGCAGCAGGACGACCTGCCAGTCGACCTGCAGGGTTCGAAGCATCTTCCACGCGCGCCGATGCAGGCTCGTGAAGACGAACGGGGAGAAGTGCCAGATAGCTTCCTTGGGACAGAGTTCCCGGAGACCTCCGCCGGCGAAGCCGCAGCCGATCGCGAAGGGGAGGGCGATCAGCTCGCCGCCAAAGAGCGGCGGCAAACCCACAAGAAATCCGACCGTGGCTCCCGCGTATGGGCCGGCAATCAGCCCAGCCACGAACGACCCTTCGAGCGTGAGATCGGCAGCGTTGTACCGCAAAAGCAGCCGGGCGACGACGGCCACGGCCAGCGGAATACCCAGGCTCAGCGCGAAGACGAGCCGGTCGGGCCAGTTTCGCCGCTCGAAAATCAGGATGTGGCGGAAGCGCCGGTACCTCACCAGCATCGTGGCCAAACCCGCCATGACGGCGAGCTTGACCACCAGGGTCGTCAGCAGAACCTGTTCGGCAGAAAGGGACTGTTCGGCCGGCATTCTCTTGGCATTGATCTTATCGGCCGGGTAAACTGAGAGCAATGGCTGTGATTCGACCGCTCATCGTGGGGTTTGCCACAACACTCAAACATATGTTCCGGAAGCCCATCACGGTGAATTATCCGGACCAGAAGTTCCCGATGTTTCCGAAATATCGCGGTAAACAGGTGCTGATGCGCGACGAAAACGGCCTCGAGAAATGTGTGGCATGTGGCCTGTGTTCCGTCGCGTGTCCAGCCGACGCGATCTATCTCGAGGCGGCTGAAAACGACGGCACGGTCCAGGCGGGGCCCCGCTACGCATCGGTTTACCAAATCCACAAGACTCGGTGCATTTTCTGCGGTTACTGCGAAGAGGCCTGTCCCGTCGGTGCGATCTTCATGGGCAAGGACTACGAGCTTGCGGTGTACAGCAAGAACGATTTCATCTGGGACAAACAGGATCTGCTGGTGCCGGCCGCTACTAACGCTGGGGCCGGTGGAACGGCATAGGTCTTTCCTGCCTTTCCTGCCCTTCCCGCCTTTCCAGCCCTTCCTGCCTTCGCCTCCATGCTGATTGGCGCCCTAGGCGACATTCACGGCGAGTTCGACGCTGTTCAAGACATCATGAAGCGGCACGCAGACGTCCCCATCTGGATCTCAGTGGGTGATGTCGCGGCGAACGACGGCGAGTACTTCGCGCCGACGGCGCCCTTGTACTGGATCAAAGGGAACAACGAAGACTTTGACGTCGTCGCGGCCGCGGCTGCCGGCCACTCGCCGGCGCCGACGCTCCACTACCTGCCCAACGGGGGACCGCATCTCGTCGGGCCGTGGCGGGTCGCCGCTCTCGGCGGCACGTTCGCCCCGAGTTGGTATCACACGCCGGCCGCGGCGTTGCCTCCCTCGCGCGGCCGAAAAGCGACCGGGACCTCTCTCAAGCTCGGTAAGAGTCGCGACGACAAGCGTCGTCATTTCGTCCGAGACGAGGTCATGGCGTGCAAGGCGCTTCGAGACATCGACGTGTTCCTCACACACGAAGCGCCGCGCCCGTTTTATCCTGCCGGCAAGCGGATCGACGCCGGAAAGACCGTGATCAACGAAGTGCTCACGTCACTTCGGCCGCGTTTACACTTGTTCGGCCACCATCACGAGTTCACCGATTCGATGCGCCAAGGCGTGCGGTCGATCGGGCTCGACATCGTCACCACCTCGTATCTTCTCGTGGATGCAGCGACCTTCCGCTGCGAGCGGATCGAGACGTGATCTTCACAGGTTTGGGGCATTTTGGTAATCACTCGACCGATTTCGTGATTCCCAGGAAATCAGCCTGGTGGAGGAATCCCAATTACGAATTGGCCCGTTCCGGTGTATAGTCGCTGGGCCGCGCTGGTAGGCATGTTGCCTATCGATTGGATGCGCTGATGCAAGGCCAAGCTGCCGAGGCAACCGATGGCTTTATTTGAGCCGCACTATTCCCAGGAAGATGACGAGTTCATGGGATCCGATGTCGCGACTCGCGCGCTGTCAGTCACAGTGGTGGAGAACCACTTCGTGACTCGCGTTTACGAAAATCTTGCATCTGTTTACGACTTCACCTTCGGTCCGGCGCTGCATCCCGGCCGGATGCAGGCCATTCAGCGCATGGGGATCCGACCCGGCGACCGAGTGCTCGAGGTCGGGGTGGGGACCGGCATCAACGCGTCACTCTACCCATCGGACTGTATCGTGACCGGGATCGACTTGTCCGAGCCCATGCTCGAGAAGGCCCGCGATCGCGTTGCCCGAAAAGGTGTACGAAACGTTCGCCTCCTGGAGATGGATGCCGCCGACCTCAAGTTCGCCGATGATACGTTCGACATCGTGTACGCGCCGTATTTGATCAGCGTCGTACCGGATCCTGTCGCAGTGGCGAAGGAGATGCGCCGCGTCTGCCGTCCAGGCGGCCGCATCATCATCCTCAATCATTTCCGGAGTGCCGGCAGGATTGCTGCGACCCTCGAGCGGCTCATCGCGCCGTTCACGCTGTACCTCGGCTTCAAGTCCGACCTCGACCTGCCAGCGTTTCTCGTCCAGGCTGAGTTGAGCCCGAATTCGATCGAGAAGGTCAACTTTCCGCGGATTTGGTCCCTGGTAACCTGCGAGAAAAACAGCAGGTAGTCGTTGGTCATTCGTCGTTAGTCGTTAGTCGGTCAGTCCAAGAATCTTTTCCGCTGCCACACCCGCGCCGTCCACTCGGACATTGTCTGGGAAATCCGATTGCGCCAGCAATGCGGTGACTGACTCGGTCCAATTCCCAGCCACCAGATCTTCCTGCGTGATGTACCGGCAGCGCACCATCTTGGGCATCTCGGTCACCATGACGTCATATTCGGCGAAACGTCCCCGCGATGTGTAGAGCAGCGGCGTGCGATGGGCCGCACATTCGGAAACGATTCCATAGCCAGGTTTGCTGACCACGACGTCCGCTGCAGCCACGATGTCTTCGTGCTTGAGGCCGTCTGGCAAGCGGTCTGGCGGAGCCAGTACGGTCATGCCGCTCGAAGAGAGCCGGTCGTTGGGAATGCTCAGGCCGAAGCCCCCAAACGATGCGAGGACCAGAAGCGCACCGCTGTCGATTCGCAAGATCCGTCGCGTGTCTGCTGGATCGCGTGTCGATCGGCGTGCGACCAGCGGGATGTCTTCAACGACCGCCATCGATTCGAACCCGCCGTGAATCGGCAGGCGCAGTGCCAGCGCACCCTGATGGTAGGCGCGCGAGATCGCGCTGATCACGCCGGGGGCTCTGGACTCGAATTCGGGATAGTAGGCATAGATCCAATCCCACGTAAAGTTTGCCACCGCCACCGATGAAATCCCGGCGGCGTTCGCCGCAGCGAAAGCGAGCGGAGGGATGTCGGCCACGACGATACGCGCTTCGCACTCTTTCAGATACCGTGCTTCGCTCGCGACGCGATCCTCGAAAGTTCGGTAGAAGTCCGCCGCACGCGTCGCGGTTTGCATTTCGTCGATGGTCAAGCTGCTGATCTGAGCGACACCCGTATCGGTCTCGAACGGCTGCACCTCGATGCCCGGCCGTCGTACCCGTTCCAGCGGCCAGGGATGTGCGTTCGTTCGGACAATCACGCGCAGGTCTGGCCGGCGGGCAGTGAGCGCGTCGATCAGCTCGACAGCGCGCGAGGCGTGACCGAAGCCGTGACCGGAAATGTAGAAGACGAGAACCATTGTGAATTGCTGATTGTTGATTGCTAATTGGAGAATGGAGCTGGTCGCGTGGGATTTTTGGGTCCGACGTTATCGCCTCCGACAGCCGCGAACTCGAGATATGGCAGAACACGCCGGACACCCTGCCAATCTCGGGCGACCTCGCCAACGCGTCTCGCTCCCATGTGCTGATAAAACGCTTCCGCGTTCGGGTCTGCTTCGATGCCAAGAACAGCGCCGGGTGCCACCGTGTGTAAGTGAGCGACGGCGTGCTCGAAGAGCCGTCGGCCAAGCCCGTGTCCCATCGACGTCGGTCGAACCCAGAGGTGGTCCAGCTGCCACAGTCCTTTCTCCAGGATCAGCGCATAGAAGCCGGCAACCTTGTTGTCAATCTCGCCGACGAACACGTCGTGGTGGGCAATGTAATCGTCCGAGACGCTCAGTGCCGACGTCCATTGGGTGATCCAATCGTCGGGGTAGCCCCAATGGCGCTTCGCTTCGTGCGCGATTCGCGTCAGCTCGCCAGCGTCCGACACTTCAGCACGGCGAATCAGGATCACGTCCGGCCCACCTCCTGCGGCAGCGCTACTTTGAGCACCTCTTCCAGTGTGGTCACCGGCACGAACGTCATGTCGGTCTTCACTTCCGGAGGCAGTTCGGCGAGGTCAGCTTGATTGCGAGCCGGGAGGATGAATTCCTTGATACCGTGCCGCCGGGCGGCCAGCGCCTTCTCCCGGATGCCGCCAACCGGCAGAACCAGGCCGCTCAGCGTGATCTCCCCGGTCATCGCCACGTCCTCACGGACCGGCTGCTTCTTGAGCGCCGACATGATCGCCGTGGCGATGGTGACACCTGCAGATGGTCCGTCCTTGGGGATCGCACCGGACGGTACGTGCACGTGGAGGTCGTGAGTATCGAGGAAATCCGGTGACACGCCCAGTTCTTCCGCGTTGGCGCGGATATGGCTGACTGCCGCACGTGCCGATTCCTGCATCACGCTGCCGAGTTGACCGGTGAGGACGATGTTATGGTGGCCGGATGGCATCACGCTCGCTTCGACGAACAGCACGTCACCGCCGCTTTCCGTCCACGCCACGCCAGTGGCGACGCCAGGGCGCGACAGCCGGAACGGCACCTCGTCGTGGAACCGTGGCGGGCCGATGTAGTCCGGCACATCAGCACCGCCGACGAGGACGGGCATGGCGAGTGGCGCCTTGGCGTCGGCTCCGGCGACGCGCGCAGCAATCTTCCGTGCCACGGCGCCGATCTGCCGCTCGAGACTGCGCACTCCAGCTTCACGCGTGTACTGAGCGGTGATCCGGTGCAACGCGTCATCCTGAAACGTCACCTGATCGGGCTTGAGGCCGTGTTCCTCGAGCTGCCGAGGGATCAGATACTGTCGAGCTATGTGCAGTTTCTCTTCTTCGCTGTATCCCGTCAGCGAGATGAGCTCCATGCGATCGATGAGCGCGGGGTGAATCGTGGCGAGCTGGTTCGCCGTTGCGATGAAAAGCACGGCGGACAGGTCGAGATTGATTTCGAGATAGTGGTCGCGGAACGAATGGTTTTGTGCCGGGTCGAGCACTTCCAGCAGGGCGGCGGCCGGGTCGCCCTGAAAACCAGTGCTGATTTTGTCGATCTCGTCCAGCATGAACACCGGATTCATAGCGCCGGCCTGCTTCAACGCTTGAACAATCCGACCCGGGATCGCGCCGATGTAGGTCCGGCGATGACCGCGGATCTCGGCCTCGTCGCGCACGCCACCCAGTGAGACGCGGACGAACTTCCGGTTCATCGCACGCGCAATCGACTGACCGAGCGACGTCTTGCCGACTCCCGGCGGGCCGACGAAACAGAGAATGGGGCCCTTGATACGCGTGGCCGCACCTGCGTTCGAACTCTGTGCTTGTCCCGCCTTCAGCTTCTGGACGGCCAGGTACTCGACGATTCGCTCTTTGACCTTATCGAGGTCGTAGTGGTCCTGATCGAGCGCTTCGCGTGCGGCGCGTGGATCGAGACGGTCCTCCGTCGTCACCGACCAGGGCACGTCGAGCACCCAGTCGATGTAGGTACGGATCATCTGGTACTCGGGCGACGCGGGGGTCATGCGTTCGAGGCGATCGACTTCCCGGTTCGCTATTGCCGCCACGTGCTCGGGCAGCTTCGCTTCAGCAATCCGGCCGCGAATCTCCACAGCCTCCGGCTTTTCCCCTTCTCCCAGCTCTTGCTGGATCGCTTTCAACTGCTGGCGCAGGTAATACTGCCTCTGAGCGTCCGTCATCTCCTGCTGCGCAGCGGAGTCGATCTTGCCCTTGAGCTCGAGCAGCGAGACTTCACGTGTGAGCGTATCTGAAACGCTCTTGAGCTTGGCCAGTGCTTCGTCGGCTTCGAGAATGCGTTGTTTTTCCTCGGCCTTGATGTCCAGCAGGCTGGCGAGCAGGTACGCGAGGCGCATGGGGTCCTCGATGCCCATGACGACCCCACGCAACTCCTGGGACAACGCGCTCGAAAGCGAGAGCGCGCGGTCGATCAGCTCCTGGATGCGACGGACGTAGGCGTCGACCTCGAGACTCTGCTCGCTCTTTTCGGGCAGAAGCGCGACTGTGGCGCGCAGCCACGAATCGGACCCGGACAGGTGTTCGGATCGCGCGCGCAGCAGTCCTTCGACGATCACGTGAATCGCCCCGTTGGGCGCTTTGGCCATCTGTCGGATCGCGACGATCGTTCCGACACGGCGCAGCTCGTTCGGTTCAGGATGGTCGCTCTCGTTATCCTGGAGCGTCAGGAAGAGCAGCCGGTCGGCGGCCAGTGCCCGATTGACAGCTTCGATCGAAGATGGCCGGTTGATGGCGAGCGGTTGCAGCGTCAGAGGAAACACGACGGTCTGCCGGAGAGCGACCGCAGGCAGTTCGCTCGGGTAAGTTCGGCTGGACTCAGCTGGAAGCGCCATGCGCAAAGGATAGTATGCTGTTCGGCAAGCTGCGCGACTACATGATCCGGATAGACGACTCCGTTACCTGTTTCCTGCCTTCAAAGCAACTCGTAGCTTGGGCTCTTAAGGTCGTTCACTGAGAGCCGGAGGCTGGCAGCTGGTAGCTACTAGCGAAAGTGTTTTCAATACACGTATGGAAACATCCGCCACCTGACGTGGCGCTTGTAGTTCTCGTAGTCGGGGCCGAAGACCTCCGTAAGCGAGCGCTCCTCGAGAGGAATCGCCGCGATGAGATAGGCCACGGTGATTGTGGCAAAGGCAAGGCGATCTCCGGTCATATGCGCCGCGCCGAATACTGCAAGAGCCCATCCAAAGTAGAGCGGATGCCGGACGATCCGATACGGGCCCGCGGTTTGCAGCGCTCCGGCCAGTGAACTCGTTCGGATGCCCGCTAGCTCGAGCGGATCGATCGAGCGGACCGACGCCGCGATCAGGCCGAGGCCGACCACTTGGATGAGAGCGTGGGCAATCTTCCACCCGCCGGGCGTCTGGTAGACATCTGTGCCGATTGGTTGCCACAAGGCGCACACGGCAATGAGCATAATGCTCGCGATCCAGACGTAGACGGATCGGAGAAGTCGCTGCGGAATCACGCGCGAAAGCCAGGTTTTCACCCCGTCGCGTGCGAACACGCTGTGATGGATCGCGAACACGCTCAGCAGCGCCGCGTCGAATACGAACGCCGGCCATCCGCCTCCGAGGCCAAAGACGCTGAAGGGGGCTACGCGAATCGGCACGGACCAGGGAAAAACATAGGAATACGCACAGTACGCAAGGGAGGCGACGAAGATCCCGCCGCCCGCCCAGACAATCAGGAACTCAAACGCATTGCCCATTTGATATAAGTTTCCCCCATGAACCGTCCGACTGCTGCTCAGGTCGTGATTACCGGTATCGGCGTCGTTTCACCGTTTGGTGTGGGCCGCGAGCGCTTCTGGGATCACGTCAGTCGGGGGTGCAGTGGCACACGCGCGATCACCGAGTTCGATGCATCGGACTTCGCCTGCCGGGTGGCCGCTCCTGTTTCAGACGTCACGATAGACGATGTTCCTTTGATCAACGGCGACGACATCTGGGACGTGCAATATCGGGCCGATCCGAAACGGTACTCCCGCGCGGCGCTCGTTGGTGTGATCGCAGCACGGGAAGCCTGGGTCGATGCGGGGTTGCGCATCGCCGAACCCGAAGCCGGCGTGGTGATCGGCAGTGGCGGCGGCGGTATCGATGTGGGCGAGCGGCAATACCACGATTTCTTCGTAGATCGGGGTCGCAGGGTCACCCCGTACGCGATTCCCATTTCGATCGTCGGCATGGTGTCGAGCGAGATTTCCATTTCGCTGCGTCTTCGTGGCATCAGCCATGTCTTGTCGTGTGGATGTACCAGCTCGACCGACGCTATCGGATACGCCGCCGCACTGATTCGCTCGGGTGACGCCGATGTGCTGCTGTCGGGAGGAACCGATGCGTGCGTCACCCCAGGCATGATCTTCGGTTTCTCCCGGATGAGGGTCGTATCGATGGCCTACAACGACACGCCGGCCGAGGCGTCGCGCCCGTTCGATCGCGGTCGAGACGGCTTCGTCCTCGGTGAAGGCGCATGGATGGTCGTGCTCGAGCGCGAAGATCGGGCGCGCGCGCGCGGGGCCAAGATTTACGCATCGGTCGACGGGTATGGATCGACCTGCGACGCCTATCATCGAGTGCAGATGGCGCCCGACGGCGACGAGATTGTGCGCGCTCTCACACTCGCAATCGAGCGCTCGGGCCGTCATCGCGAGGAGGTCGGCTATGTGAGCTACCACGGCACGTCGACGGTCTTGAACGATGCTGTCGAATCACGGTGCGTCCGCCAGGTCTTCGGCGACCACGCCACTCGTCTCGCGGGCTCATCGGTGAAGTCGATGATCGGCCATCCGCAGGGGGCCAGCGGAGCGGCCGGCGTCGTGACGGCAGCTCTCGCCATGTCCCGCCAGCTGCTGCCACCCACCATCAATCTGCACGACCAAGATCCCGCGTGTGATTTGGACTTCGTGCCGAATCAGGGACGGCACGCCGACGTCGAAGCAGCACTCTGCAACTGCCTGGGATTTGGCTCGAAGAACAGTGCGTTGGTTCTGGGACGAGTGTGACTATCTCAGGACGAACTTTGTGTTCTTTGTGGCCTTTGTGGTTCCGAAGTTTGGCCGTGAGGTCTTGAGAGCTGGAGTGGGAGCCCCGCCGCCAGTGAAAGACGACGTGATCATCGTTGGTGCAGGCCCGGCTGGAGTGGTTGCAGCGACCCTCCTGGCTCGTGAAGGTGTGCGGGTGCGGATTCTCGATCGCGCCACCTTCCCTCGAGACAAGTTGTGCGGGGACACCGTCAACCCTGGCACGCTGCAGGCGCTCGAGAGCCTGGGATTGTCGCACGCCGCGGATGGTCGCGGCCTTCCTATCGAGGGCATGCTCATGACGGGCCCGGGGGGTACGAAGGTCGAAGCTCGCTATCCCAGTGGCCTGCGTGGGCGGTCGCTCGTGCGCCGCGACTTCGACTGGGCCTTGCTGCAGTCGGCCATCGCCGCTGGAGTCAGGTTCGAGCCGGCAGTGACGGTGCGGCGTGCGCTCGTCGACGAATCCGGACCGAACAAGACGATCCGCGGCGTGGTGGCCGTCCGCAAGGGACACGAGCACACGATGCCCGCGTCAGTCACCGTTGCTGCCGACGGCCGGCACTCGACCCTCGCGTTCGGTCTGGGGTTGGCGCGACACCCATCCCGGCCGAGGCGATGGGCCGTTGGCGCGTACTTCGAAAATGCCGGCGGCACGCCTTCGGTGGGAGAGATGCACGTACGGTCGGGTCGCTACATTGGCGTCGCTCACCTGGGCAATGGTCTTTCGAACGTATGCCTCGTTAAACCTTCAACCGCGGGCGATGCGGCGTTCGGCGACCCGACGTCTCTGTTGCGCTTTGAACTGACGCGCGACCCGTTCCTGCGCGAGCGGTTTTCAGTGGCACGGCTCGTCCGGCCGCCGGCAGTGCTGGGTCCGCTTGCCGTGGATGTGACGCCCGAGTCCGTTCGCGGCCTGATTCTCGCCGGCGACGCAGCCGGTTTCATCGATCCGATGACGGGCGACGGCCTGAGGTTCGCCGTGCGTGGTGGGGCGTTGGCGGCTCGGGCAACTCTGGAGGCTCTGCAGCATGGGTGGGCCGGCGTCCACGAGCGACTGGCGGCCGCTCGACGCCGGGAATTTGCGGCGAAGTGGCGGTTCAACCGAACCGTGCGCGCTTTGGTTGCGTCGCCAGCCCTCGTTCATGGCGCGACATTTGGTGCGCGCCTGGTGCCGGCCCTCCTGCGTCGACTGATCGTCACGGCCGGCGACTGCAGCGCCCCCACCCCCGACGCGAACTGACGCCCTTCGACTTGCTCGGTCGTGCTGAGCGGTAGTCGAAGTACGCTGATGCTCGCGTCGGCTTCGCACGGCCACCATATGTCGTGTAGCGGGGATGCCGCGGTCAGGCCGTTTCCGATGATCGAATATGCACGCGACTTGATCAGCGTCACGTTTGCGACGGAGGAGCACGTAGCCTGAGTGAGGGGCTGGTCAGTCGTGCCGCTGGCCACGAGCGGTAGATGTGAACGTGCCGCTCGTGGCGGAGAGCGGCGCGACGATGAGGTCGAGGGATCCAGAAGGAAGGCATCGCCGATGGCAATGCGTCGGCGTGCCGCTACCGAGAGTCTCGCGGACCGGCGGGCACGATTCTGCCGACGAACAGCCAAGACGCCGTTGACGGCTTGGTTCTGGGCGACGTATCTGACGGTCACCGCACAAGCGCGGCATGTCGGCGCTCCTGCTTCAGCGACAGGTTGGGTCTGCGACGGTCCGAAACGGCGTTGGATGCTGACTGCATTTCGAAGCGTCCGGCGAGCGATGGTCGAATGCGGCGCGCGAGACCAGCTCCAGGGCTGACGTGGAAATCGACGACACCTGTGGATTGGCGGCGTTCGAAGCGGGGCTGCGCGGCAGCCGCCAATTGACGGGCCGCCGTGCGGCCCTGGTGGCTGGTCGCCGTTGCAAAGCGCGGCGCCACGTCGGGCCGCGTGCGAATGGCGGTCATTCCGGACTTCAAAGCCACGACGCTGATGGCCTTCATCAAACAGCATGTGGCGCCGGGTTCGACGATCTACACCGATGGGTTGAAACAGTTCACCGGCTTGCCGGTTGCCGGCTATCGGCACGTCGCGCGCACACAGCCGCTGGCGGGCGAGCTCCGCAAGGGTGCGCGGTCGGTCGTGCCGCTCGCCGATCGCGCGATTGGCAACCTCCAGCAGTGGCTGGTCGGCACCCATCACGGCGTGAGTCGAGCGCAGCTGCAGGTCTACCTCGATGAGTTCGCGTTCCGGCATAACCGTCGGCGGACACCCACGGCCGCGTTCCAAACGTTGCTCGGCCTCGGGACCGGGCGCGCGCCGACACCGTATCGTTCCATGCGGGGCGCTCAGGACCTGGCCGCGGTGGGTTGATCGCAACATGTGGTGGTTAGCTGAAACAACCGGATAAGCAAGAGCCAACTAAGCCCTAAGCCCTGAACGTCCGTGTTACATTCCCGGCATGCCAGCGTACGCCGTTCTCACGACCGTCGCCAATCAGCCTGGAATCCTGTTCGGTCTGACCCGAGTCCTCCTCAATCACCAGGCCAACGTCAGCACTGTGGACATCAATCCCCGCGACGATCAGAGCGCGGAGATCTATCTCGAATTCACAGCTGACGCGCCAATCGAGCCGATCGTCGAGGACCTGCGGCAGGTGACCGGCGTGTCCCGCGTCGAGTTGACGCCGTCGTTCGCCAAGATCTACGGCAAGCGGATCATCATCATGGGCGGAGGCGCGCAAGTGGGACAGGCGGCGCTCGGTGCGATCAGCGAGGCCGATCGTCACAATATTCGCGGGGAACGGATCTCGGTCGACACGATCCCGCTCGTCGGTGAGGAGGCGCTCGCCAGCGCGGTTCGCGCAGTCGTTCGCCTGCCGCGCGTGCGTCTGCTCGTGCTGGCCGGCTCGCTGATGGGCGGCGAGATCACGGCTGCGGTCGAAGAAGTGCGGCAAAAAGGACTTCCCGTGATCTCGCTGAACATGGCCGGCAGCGTGCCCGATGTGGCCGATCTGGTCGTCTCCGACCCCATTCAGGCCGGTGTGATGGCGGTGATGGCCATTGCCGACACCGCGACGTTCAACATTGTGCGGCAGCAGAAACGGCGGTACTAAGCCGGAAGGGAGCGCCTGCGGCCATGCTGAGCCGAGGACATGGAAATCCGAGGCGAAGCATCGGCGTCAGTTCGCGCTGGGGGTGGGGCCCCAGCGCCAGTAAAGAAAAGACGGGCAGGAGGGGCAGGAAGGATGATCGGCTGCCGAGCTGGAACAGGAAAAAAGCTATGATTGCCCGCGGTCACGTACTAGGTTCACCGCGCACCAGGAGAAAGACACGATGGCCAGATCAAGGAATCATGTAGATCGGCGTCGGTTCCTGAAGGGCGCCGCTGTCGGCGCCGCCGCGATCGTTTCGAAACCTGTTACCGGAGCCGCTCAGCAGCAGGCCGCACCGGCTGCGCGAGCGACGACGCCGCTTCCGTCGCCGGCGCTCGTCGCTGCGGAAACCAGCCCGCCGCCCCCGCGCGTCGATGTCTACACCACCGACCGTCCCGGGTCGGACTTCATGGTCGACGTCATCAAATCCCTCGACATCGATTACGTCGCCGCCAATCCCGGCTCCACGTTCCGCGCGCTGCACGAGTCGTTGATCAACTACGGCGGCAATCGAAAGCCGGAGCTCCTCACTTGCTGCCACGAAGAGTCGTCTGTCGCGATGGCGCATGGCTACGCCAAGATCGAAGGAAAGCCGATCATGGTGATGGCGCACGGCACGGTCGGCCTTCAGCACGCGTCGATGGCGATCTACAACGCCTACGCCGACCGCGTGCCCGTGTACATCGTCCTCGGCAATGTGGCCGACGGGCCGTGGCGGCGCAGTGATGTCGAATGGACGCACGCCGTGCAGGACGCGTCGCTGATGGTCCGCGACTACACCAAGTGGGACGATGCGCCGATTTCGTTGAGGCAGTTTGCCGAGTCGGCTGTGCGTGCTTACAAGATCGCCATGACGCCGCCGATGGGGCCGACTGTACTCGTTGCCGACGCCGTCCTTCAGGAGGAGCCGGTCTCGCCGGAGGACCGCGGTCGCCTTCGCGTACCGAAGCTTTCCGCAACGGCCCCGCCGGCCGGCGATTCAGGTGCCGTCGCCGAAATCGCCAAACTGCTCGTCGCGGCGGAGAACCCACTCATCGTAACCGGGCGGTCGGCGCGGACGCCGAAGGGACTCGAGCTGCTGGTCGAACTGGCGGAGCTCCTCCAGGCTCCCGTGTCCGATCGCCGGATGCGGATGAATTTTCCCACGCGCCATCCGTTGTACGACACGGGCAGCCTCGCCTCTGCGGACGTCGTGCTCGCGCTCGAGGTGCCAGACCTGTTCCATGTGACGCATGCGTTGACCCCCGTGAATCGAATGGGGATGGAGTCGCGCCCGCTCACGAAAACTGGCGCCAAGATCCTCACGATTTCATCGCTCGACCTCCTGACGAAGAGCAACTACCAGGACATGGGCCGGTACAACGAGGTCGATCTCGCGATTGCCGCCGATGCCGAAGCCACGTTGCCGTCTCTCATCGAGTCGTGCCGGCGGCTGATGACGCCCGACCGGAAGCGCGTCGTCGACGAGCGCGGCCGGAAGTACGCCGACGCCGCCGCGCGAATGCGCGATCGCGCGCTGCAGGAGGCCGCATGGGGTTGGGACGCCAGCCCGATCACGACCGCGCGAATGTCGGCTGAGATCTGGGATCTGGTCAAGAACGACGACTGGTCGCTCGTGTCGGAGGTGGTGTTCCAGAGCTGGTGGCCGACGCGGCTCTGGAATTTCACGAAGCACTATCAGTTCATCGGCGGCCACGGCGCCTACGGTGTCGGCTACGGTGCGCCTGCGGCGGTCGGCGCGGCGCTGGCCAACCGGAAGTACGGTCGGCTGACGATCAATATCCAGTCCGATGGCGATCTAAATTACGCGCCAGGTGTGCTCTGGACGGCCGCTCATCACCGCATTCCGATGTTGACGGTGATGCACAACAACCGCTCTTACCACCAGGAGCGGATGTTTGTTGCCGACATGGCGGCGAGGGCCGAGCGCGACGTATCGCGCGTTGGCATCGGCAACGATCTCACCGATCCAAACATCGACTACGCGAGTTTGGCCAAGGCGTATGGGATGGTCGGGATCGGGCCAATCGAGCGCGCGGCCGACCTTGGCCCCGCCCTCAAGAAGGCGCTCGACGTCGTCAGGCGCGGCGAGCCTGCGCTCGTCGACGTCGTGTCTCAACCGAGATAAGTGAGCGGCGAGATGAAGCCTGTCGTAACCGTTCTCAGCGCTGTCACAATCGCCACCGTGCTTGCCGGTGCCGGTACCGGGACGTTTGCAGCCGGCCAGAGCCCGCCGTCAGGCAACGCCGCAAACGGCAAACAGCTGTTCGAAAAGCAGAACTGCTACTACTGTCACGGCACCGCAGGCCAGGGCGGGCGCGACGGCGCGCGGATCGCGGCTACGGCACTCACGGTGGCCCAGTTCACCCGCTACGTCCGACGCCCCGCCGGCGCCATGCCGGCATACACGGCCAAGCTGCTCACCGACGAGCAGCTGGCCGACGTGTACGCGTATCTCAAAACACTCCCTGCCGCGCAGCCACCCGCGCAGATTCCGATTCTGGATCGGTCGCGATAGGCCCCGGCCGCGAAGGCGTAGCCGCGA
This sequence comes from uncultured Acidobacteriota bacterium, assembly GCA_963773035.1. Lineage (GTDB taxonomy): Bacteria > Acidobacteriota > Vicinamibacteria > Vicinamibacterales > CAVVIG01 > CAVRXZ01. Next base: position 315,866 of record CAVYZX010000012.1, read on the forward strand.
CCGTCTACTTGGCGGCCGCTGTCCGCTCTTCCGCCCGCGCGCCGGACAGCGAGTTCGTCAGGCTGTAGTTGTGCTCGTGGCACGCCTCTTCGTAGACGCGGCTGTCGGTCTTGGCCATCGGGAACGACAGCACGATCCTGTCCTGAAATGTTGCGGCGTCCACGATCGTCGCCTCGTACTCGAGGACGTTCGCAGATCGCCGAGCGAAGCGCTCGGTCACCACTTTTTTCAGCGGGCGTCCGGCGCCCGCGAAGCTCCTCGTCCGATTGTTGAAGTTTCTGGTCTCGACCACCAGGGTGTCGCCCTCCCAATGCCCTGTTGCATCGCCGGACCAGCTCCGCAGCGGCTCGGGCAGGTGCGGTCTGCCGTCGAGCGGGATGATCCTCAGGGTGGCGTCAGTCAGCAGGACGACGTGATCGGCAGCTTGAAGAATCTGCAGATAGTTGCCGTCGAGTTGCGGCACCAACGGGACAGTCGCGGCAAAAAGGCAGCGTTCACTCGGGGGGAAGTCTTCAGGACCATCCCTTCTGCCGCGGCCGAAGGACGCAAGAAACGCAGGCGGAGGAGGCTCGCCGTTGGTGAGCAATGTAATCACTTCTTGCGGACCTGGCACCCGCTGAACTCCTTCGACGAGCGCCGGGAGTTTGCCGTTGTCGGGGTAGGTGAGGAGCGATGTCCGCAGATCTTCGACGTGAGCCGTGTGATCGAGCCAGGCGAGGCCGACGTCTTCAACCGGAGCAAAATTGGCAATCGACTGAAGCGCTTTTTCCATCGCGCCCTTGCGCTTCTCCATCTCCTCGCGGGTGAAGAGCTTCTTGTCGGCGAACGCCGACGGGCGCTCGAGCGGCACGTTCGAGTTGAAATTCCAGACCCCGCGCAAATCGGCCTGCCCGGCTTCAGTGCGTGGCGCCTTGTACTTCGTTTCCTGAGCGATGGCTGAAGCGCCGCCGGCAGTGATCGCAGCGAGCAGCAACAGAAAGCAGTCTCGAGCGCCAATCATGGGCTTTCTCCAACTGAAGAGCGCGTCCCGCATCGCCCGCCCTTGTTAGGCGTTAGACGCGACGGCTCCGACGCCAGTTCCGGTATGGCTTCCGGCTTCAGCCGGAAGTTCAATCCGCCGCCGAATGAAAACGCAGAGTTGCGCTGACGCGTTACGGGACGAACTCGCCCTGCCGGCCCTTCGACCACGGATCGTAGTTGAGACAGAATCGCACGCGGTCCCTGATCGGCGGGTGGTCATAATACAGGAACACCGCCAGCGGAATCGGCTCGGGATCGTCGAGATTGACATCTCCCAGGACTTGAAACGCCTGTGCGCACGTTTGCGCTGCGCGGGCCGTCAGGCCGTGCGTGACTTCAAGACCGTACTGGTCCGCCTGTTCCTCGTAGTGCCTGGAGATGGCGCTCACACCCGGCGTGATGCAGAAGTAGAAGACGGAAATGAGGATCAATAACGCGGGCAGCGACGCCCAGTCGTCAAGTCCACGAACGTTCCAGCTGACTGCCCAACGCGCGAGGACCCAGTCCACGGTGCGGTATCCAAGATAGAACAGCACGATGAGAAGCGCGGCGCCGAACGCGAGCAGCTTCGGGATGTGCCACAACACGTAATGACCCATCTCATGTCCGGCGACATAGACGATCTGCGGCGACGTCATCTTCTTGATCGTCGTGTCCCACACGACGATCCGCTTGGATTCACCGAAGCCGGTGACGTAGGCGTTCAGCGCGTTGAGTTTCTCGCCTGCTCCCATCCAGAACATGCGTTGCGGCGGAATGTCTTCGCCGGAGCGCTGCACCATCTGCTCCAGGCTCGCGGTGAGTGCGGGCTCCTTCTGAGCCAGCGGCTCGAACCTGAAGAACAGCGGGTCGATGACGAGCGGCTGCAGGAACACCAAAGCCAGTCCGATCGGCAGCGAGGCCAACCAGAAGTAGAACCACCAGCGGCGCCGCGAGCGGCGGATGATCGCGTAGAGAAGCCACACGAAGATCGTGGCGATGACCAGTGTGACGACCTCGTTCTTGATCCAATCCCAGAGCCACGATCCCCAATTCTGAACTGACAGCCCGTACTTCAGGAAGATCCAGTTCCTGAACGCGGCCAGTGGCAGTTCAAGCGCGTCAATCGTCAGAATCAATGGTGGTGTAAAGATCAGGGCTTGAACGAATCGCCGCCTGGAGACACTTTCGGCCCAGGTGCGGTATTTCGCCGACAGCCTCCATCGCAGAACGAGCCAGAGCGCGGCCACTCCATAGACGAAGCCGACGAGCGTCGTCCAGAATCGAATCTGGTTGATGCTACGCGCCTGCCGGTAGCGATCGGGCGGCAGCGTATATCTGGTGACTTCTCCGGGCATCGCCTGGCCGGAGCGGACGGTGGCGTCGGGATTCGAACCTGCGGGCTGTGCCTGCATGATCGCGGCAGGCAGGAAGGTCTGCGGTGCCGGCGCTGCGATGGCGGCGCACGACAAGCAGATCGCGCAAGCGAGGAGCGCGGAAGTCATGCGAGCTTCAGCTCGCGCTCCATCGCCATTCGCGGGCCGCGATCGGGATCCCTTTCGACGCGGCTGTTGTTGTTGAACAGCATCGTGTCGCGCGCCGACGCCGAATAGGCGGGCCATTTGGCCAGGCCCGCGACATTCGGATCTCCCGAGCGCGCGAACGCCACCCACGATGCGCTCACCTTCTTGGCCAGCGCATGGGCCTCCGGCATCTTCGAAATCAGCGGACCCGCAATCGCGATGTTGTTGAAGACGAACGGAATTTCGACAGTGTGCGGCGACCTCATCTGGCCGCCGCCCTCGGGTGTTTCCCAATCGAAGCGATAAAGATACGCCGGCGCGCCGTTCTGGACGGCCTTGCGCTTCGCGGTCTCGCGCGCATAGGTGCCGCGTGGATGATCGGTGGCGATGAGGATCCAGAGATCCCACGGCGTCGCGTCGGGATGAGCTTTGCGGAACGCGTCGATGATCTTCTCCGGATCGCCGCCACCAAGCCGCGCGCTCGCACGCTTGCGCAATCCTGCCTCGTCGAGCGCCAGCGTTTCGGGCGTCGGCCGGTCGTACAGCGTCTCTTCCGTCCGTGCATAGCCGATCATCAGCGGGATACTCGAGGACAGCGCCGGCGCGTCCGGATCCCACGGATGACGGGGGATCGCCGTGCCGTCGACGGTCGGCGAGTTCGCGGTCTGGCCCGGTTCGCGCACCGGAACTTTCGCGGCAATCGCGGCGTCCGCCGCGAGTAACCTGGCCATCGGAACGCTCTGCAGCTCGCGAATCTGGTTCTTCTGAAGTCCGAGCTCGGCGAGCAGCAGATCGGCGTTCTTGACCGCGTCGTCCTTCGCGACAAGTCTCAGCACGGCGCCGCTCTCGATGATCGCGCGATGAAAGAGTCCCTTCGCGCCGGGCATCGACATGAGCGTCGCGACCTTTCGTCCGCCGCCCGACTGGCCGAAGATGGTCACGAGGTTCGGATCGCCGCCGAAGCGGTCGATGTTGTCGCGCACCCAGTCGAGTGCCGCGATGATGTCGAGCATTCCAGCCGCGCCGGAAAGCGCGAACGCCGCTCCGCCAGCCTCGGCGAGATACGTGTAGCCGAACACGCTCAGCCGGTGATTGATCGTCACGACAACGACGTCGCCAGCGCGTGCGAGGTTGGTGCCGTCGAGAATCGCGTCGGAACCGGAACCGTACGAGAAGCCGCCGCCGTGCAGCCACACCATCACCGGGCGGCCGCGTCCGTTGCCGAGCGCCGGCGTGAAGACGTTCAGCACGAGACAGTCTTCGCCTTCGGCGGGAACGTTGCGCCGCGCCCGGCTGATGGCCTGCGGCGCGGTCGGGCCGTACGCCAGCGCGTCACGAATGTCCGTCCACGGCTCGGGCTTGACCGGTGGCATGAAGCGGTTCGTTCCGGCCGTGGTCGCGCCGTATGGAATGCCCTTGAAGATGTTGATCCCGTCGAGCGTTGCCCCGCGCACCTTCCCGCTCGACGTCGTCGCGATCGCGCCCGGGGAGTCGGCAGAAAATGCGAGCCGAGGACCAGCGCAGGCGCCCGCGAAGGCAAACGCGACGTCCTTGACGAACGCTCTGCGGCTCGACTGGTGTGTCATGAGCGACCTCCGGCGGCAGTGTGCCTTAAAGGAGGTCTTGATGGAAGGGCGGGAGGGGCTGGAAGGGCTGGAGGGGCAGGAAGGGCAGGAGGGGCTGGAAGGGCTGGAGGGGCAGGAACGGTTAGCCCTGCGAGACAACCTCCAGCGTTTCGCGCCGCGCCCCCTTGACCGCACCGAGCGGGACGCTGTGATCGAACGTGACGAGTCGGCCGCCTCGCTTGACTGCGAGGCCCAGGAGATAGACGTCCGTGAGCTGCTTGTGCCCTCGTACGAGCGACGCGTCGAACACTCGCTCGTCGTGAAGTGAAATCGAATCCGGCCAGAAGTGGTGTTGGCCGCTGGCGCAAAACTTCCGCAGTCGGGCCACCAGTTCCGCCACTGCCCTGATCTCCCCACCCCGCGCGGGATTACTCAACACGCGAAGAAATCCGTTCTCGGTCAGAGGGCAGGTCGCCCACCCCGCCGAGCGATTGTCCCTGAACCAATCGTGGGCGATCTCGTGATGGACGTGGTCGGGATCGAACAGGGCAATCAGAACGTTCACGTCGAGCAGCCCGACCCGGCTCATGGCTCGTCGAGGAGTTTATGGACCCGCTCGACCGTCAACAGCGGCGTCCCGGGTCGTCGAGGCAGCACAGGCACGCCGTTCCGCAGGCGCCCGGCCTGCCGGGGTTCCAGGGCTTTGCGCGCGAGCTCCGACACGACCTGCCCGGCCGTCTTTCCGTGCCGCGCCGCAAGTTCCTTGGCGGCCTGCAACACGTCCTCGTCGATATCCAAGGTTGTTCGCACGATTGGGATCATCACGCATCACGCATCAGATGTCAACGCCTTGGCTCTTCGGCCAGGAAGGGGCGGGAAAGGCGGGAGGGGCAGGAGAGGCAGGAAAGGCGGGAGGGGCAGGAGAGGCAGGAAAGGCGGGAGGGGCAGGAAAGGCAGGAAAGGCGGGAGGGGCAGGAAAGGCTTCGGCGAGATTCCGGCGAATCGCGATGTGCGAAGGCGGAAGCTGGACTCGTCGCGCAGTGCGTCGCCAGTAGGATCTGCAGGATTCGAGGGAACGACCGCATTCACAACGATGTGATAATAAAAGCGCATGCGCTGTTGTCTGCGCTGCTCGGTCAACCGAAATGGACATCCGTGAACGCATCGTCAAGCGCGTCGCTCGTGAGTTGAACGACGGCGACTATGTGAACCTCGGCATCGGTATGCCGACCTTGGTCGCGAATTACATTCCGCCTGGCATCGACATCACGCTGCATTCCGAGAACGGCATGCTCGGCGTCGGTCCGTACCCCAGCGCCGATGAAGTCGACGCCGATCTCATCAACGCCGGCAAGGAGACCGTAACCGAGTTACCGGGCTGCAGTTACTTCAGCAGCGCAGACTCTTTCGCGATGGTGCGCGGCGGGCACATCGATCTGACCGTGCTTGGAGCGCTGCAGGTTGACCAGGAAGGGAACCTCGCCAATTGGATGATTCCCGGCAAGATGGTCAAGGGTATGGGCGGCGCCATGGATCTGGTCGCCGGAGCCAAGAAGGTCATCGTCGCGATGGAGCACACCACGAAGGACGGTGGCCACAAGATTCTGACGCGGTGCACGCTGCCCTTCACCGGGTTGAAAGTGGTCAACATGATCGTCACTGAGATGGCAGTGATCGAGGTCACGACCGCCGGACTCGCGCTGCGCGAAATCGCTGCGGACACTACGCTGGACAAAGTCAAAGCCGCGACGGGCGCGCCGTTGATCGTCGCAGACGAACTGAAAAGGTTCGAATAGATCTAGACTTCGGCGTGTTCACCCTCGCGGTGTTCCTGATCGTCTTTGTCCCGATGCTCATCGAAGCACGCCGGGCAGCCTCGAACGAGAGCGCTCAACGTGAGCGCGGCGGCATCGAGGCGCGAGGCGACGTCTACAACGCCATGCGGGTGGTGTACCCGGTGGCATTTCTGTTGATGATTGGCGAAGGTGCTCTGCGGGGTGGCGCTTCCATCGCCGTCGCGACGACCGGTCTCGTATTGTTTGTCGCTGCCAAGGCCTTGAAATGGTGGGCGATCTTGACGCTCGGCGAGTTCTGGACGTTTCGTGTGATCGTGGTCCCCCGAGCGCCGCTCGTGACGAACGGACCGTATCACTATATGCGTCACCCCAACTACGTCGCGGTCATCGGCGAGTTCCTATCAGTAGCTCTGATGACCGGCGCACGACTCACCGGTCCTGTCTCCATCGTCGCATTCGGCCTTCTGATCCTCCGACGCATTGCTGTTGAGGAGAAAGCTCTGGGCTGAGCCCCGCATGTTAGACCCACCTCAGCCCTCAGCCCTCAGCCCTCAGCCCTCAGCCCTCAGCCCTCAGCCCTGCAGCCAGGAACCCCACCCAAGCCCCTAGCCTCCGGCTTTGGTCCCTGTGATAATGAGCCGTGATGATTTTTCGTCGTTCGACCACGGACCAGGTACCGGGCGACCCGATTCGATCGGTGATGTCGAGAGGCCGGTGCGCATCGGCTCTGGCGGTTTCGGTCGGATTTGTCGTCCTCGGAACAGTCATTCTCGACACCGTCGCGGCGGCGCAGACGCGTCGTAACCTGCCACCACTCCAGCAAGCGACTCGGTCGTGGCTCGAGGGCAAGTACGACGAGGTCGACCGAATAACCGACACCCTCGATCGCCGCGATCCGAACGTCGCGGCGCTGCGTGCTCGAGCGGCAATCGCTCGCGGTAAGTATGCGGATGCCGAAGCGGTTCTCCGTCCGGTGGCGACGGCCCAGCCGGCCAGTGCGGCCGCGCTCGAGCTCGGCTTGCTTCTCCAGATGTTGGGCCGTGAGGAAGCGCCAGCGATCCTGCGCAGGGTCGCCGCGAACTCGCCCGATCTCTTGAGCGCAGCGCGCGCCCTGAGAGCGATTGGCGAATTCCAGGAAGCCAACGGCGTCTTCCGCGACGCGGCGGCCAAAGCGCCGAAGGATCCTGACATCCACACGGCGTGGGGCGAGTTGTATCTCGATGCGCATCAGAACGCTGACGCCCTCGAATTGTTCCAGGTGGCCCTGGAGACCGATCAGAAATGGACTCCGGCAATCCTCGGCGCCGCACAAGCGCTGGCAGACGATGATCCGCCCCAGGCGATTGCGGCGACAAAGAAAGCTCTCGAGATCAACCCGTCGTATGTCGATGCGTATGTGTTCCTCGCCAGTCAGGCGCTCGACCAGGATCACAAGGACGAAGCACGCGAATCGTTGAAGAAAGCGCTCGAAATCAATCCCTCCAGCCTGGACGCCCATGCAGTCCTGGCGGCGATGGCCTATGTCGGTGACAACAACGCCGAGTTTGAGGCGGAGGTCGCGAAAGTCCTGGCCATCGCGCCCAAGCGGGGCGAGGTGTATAGCGTGGCAGGCGAGCTTGCTGCACGCAACTACCGCTTTGACGAAGCGGTGACGCTCGTACGTCGTGCTTTGGAGCTCGAACCGCAGAATGCGCGCTCGCTGTCGAATCTCGGCCTCTACTTGCTGCGGACCGGCGACGAGGCTGCGGCGCGGCAGGCTCTGGAAGCGTCCTTCAAGCTCGACGCGTTTCACAAACCCACGTTCAATCTCCTCGGGATGTTGGACCGGCTCGACACCTTCGTCACCGTCAGGGACGGCGACCTCATTTTCAGATTCGACAAGAGCGAAGCCGCCGTTCTCCAGGAGTACGCGATTCCGCTCGCGCACAAGGCGTTGGATACCTTCTCCAAACGCTACGAATTCAAGTATCAGGGACCGATTCTCATCGAGGTGTTCCCGCGGCACGACGACTTCGCGGTCAGGATTGCGGGCTTGCCTGGCATGATCGGCGCGCTGGGCGTGTGCTTCGGCCGCGTCGTCGCGCTCGATTCACCCAAGGCGAGAGATCCCGGAACGTTCCAATGGGAAGCGACGTTGTGGCACGAGCTGGCCCACGTCATCACGATTCAGATGTCGAACCAGCGTGTTCCGCGATGGCTCACCGAAGGAGTCTCCGAGTACGAGCAAAAGCAGGCAAGGCCAGAGTGGGCCCGGCAGATGGACATCGAGTTCGCCGAGTTGATGGTCAAGGACCAGGTGATCAAACTGTCCGATCTCAATGCCGCCTTCACCGATCCTCGGAAGATCAACATGGCGTACTTCCAGGGATCCGTGGTCGTCGAACACATTATTGATACGTATGGTGCCGCCGGCTTGAACAAGCTGCTGCGCGCGTACGCCGACGGCCTCGATACCGACGCGGCGCTCAAGTCGGCACTCAACGCCGATTTCAACCAGATGCAGTCCGGCTTCGACGAAACGCTTGAACGGCGCTTTGGCGCCTTGCGTCGGGCGCTCTCGGGCACCGACGAAGCCACAGTGGCGAAGAAATCCTTGGAAGAGCTCAAGCTGATGGCAACCGCCGAGCCCGGAAGCTATCGAGTCCAAATGGCGCTCGGGCGTGCGCTGCGGAAGGCCGGCGACAACGACGCGGCGATGGCTGCCTTCGAGAAGGCGGCGGCTCTGGTGCCGATTGCGCACGGCGGCAACAGCCCGCACGCGCAGATGGCGCAGATGGCGCTCGAGAAGAACGATAGGCCCCGTGCGATTGCCGAGCTGCAGGCACTGGTAGATGCGGACTTCGACAACGTCGAGGCTGCGCGCGTGTTGGCGAAAGAGATGCGACAGGCTGGCATCGAGGACCCGGCGAGGGTCCGCGCCGTCAACGAGCGCATTTCCGCCATCGATCCGTTCGATGCCGAGGCCCACACCGTCCTTGGCCGTCTGGCAATGCAGCGCAACGATGCCGATACGGCGACGCGGGAATTCAAGGTGGTGCTCGCGCTCGGTCCACTCGATCCCGCGTCTGCCAACACCGATCTGGCCGAGAGCTTGTTCAAGGCGGGCAAGACGGCCGATGCGAAGAAGCATACGCTCGCCGCCCTCGAGATTGCGCCGACATATCCGCGCGCCCAGGAGCTTCTGCTGCGGTTGGTGGAGACGCGCCCTTGAACCGGGCCGCCACGTCGCGGCAGCAGGGCTGCTGGTCACGTTGCTTCCGGTTCGTTCGCCTCTTTTGAGCGCGCGCCGAGCTCGAGCCACAGCCCGACTCTATTTCAGGATCTTCCGTATCTCGCTGGCCGCGTCGTGCGCGATCGGTTCGCCATGTCCGACCGCCAGAACCTCGGCATTGCTGAAATCGTTGAATTGATGCGCGGAGCGCAGATTCTGTTCGTTGTCCAGCGTCAGTCCTGGCCAGCCAGGCGCAAACTCCGGCCACGTGGCGATGACGTCGCCGGCAAAGAGAGCCCGCCGATCGGCCCACCAGAAAGAGAGACTGCCCGGGGTATGTCCAGGCGTGGCGATCACTTGGAGCGGTCCGATGTGATCACCCGCCTTGAGCCTGCGATCGACCTCACAGGGCGTGTGTCTGCCCAAGCCGAGGGCAAGGCCGAGTTGCAGCCGGTATACCTCGAGAGGCCTTCTCGGAATCGGGCTGACTCGAGTCGCCTCCCGACGTCCTGCAATGATGTCCACCTCCCAGTCGTGCGAGCAGACGGTGGCCCCGCTGGCTTTCTTGAGCGCAGCCAGTCCGCCAAGGTGCGACTTGTGCGCATGCGTGAGAATGATGTTCTTCACGTCCGCCGCCGTCCGGCCGATCCGTGAAAGCTCCGCGAGGACGCCCTTGCCGTCGTCGTCGTACAGCGTGTCGATGAGCGTGAGGCCCGCGCCATCGTCCAGCAGAAACGCGTGAACGTGCCCGCCCTCTTCCTGACCCATGCTGTAAATACCCGGCGCAATCTCCATGGTGGTTCTCCGTTCCTTGCTGGCGCCGTCCGGTGTGGTGCTACGGCTCGGAAAAGGCTTCGTCAGACTCTGCGCCTTTCCTTGGCTTCCACGCGAGGCTGTAGTACTCGCCCCGGTCGCGCGCCCAGGGGTCGAAAGCGTTCTTCACCTGCTCGAGTTCCGGTGCCAGCTCGGGAATCGTACGCATGAGCACTCGCTTGAGCGGCGAAACCGGCCGATGTTCGTGTCCGTTGACGGGCGCTGACTCGAACATCGGAGTCGGGCCGTTGTTGTTGACCCAATCGATTCCGAGGGTCGTGTAGAACTCGGGCCGGTAGCTGGACGTCAGGAACCGGTCGGTGAACAAGCGGCGGGATGCATTCAGGATGAACACGACGAACTGCGTTTCGGAAATCCCGAATCCGTGCGGTCGCGTGGGCTCGGCCAGGAAGCCGACCACGGTATCGACGTCTTCGACGTTGTCGACCATCGAGCCGTTCGGATGCCCGAGGCAGTCGTTGATCGGCGCTCCATCGACGTTCAGCTGTGCGCGTGTGATTTGCTTCGAAGCGTCGCACTGATGCTGCCCGTACACCTCCCGCAGCGTCATCGCGATCCGTGTCTGTTCGGCAGCGCGTGGCGAGTCTTTGTCGATGAAATCGTCGAAGCTGGCGAGCTGACGCAGGCCGTACTGCCGGCGGAACTCGTTGAACTTCGGGATGCCGCGTTCGCGATCGCGAATGATGTCGAGAGCGGCGATGTCGATCTGCTTGGTCGGAGTTGGCAGCCGATCTATCCGCAGGTTCTGCAGGAACCGTGGCTGGTTCTCGAGCTCGACGAGCCCCTGCCGCTGGCGTCCAAAGCTCAGCGCCCAGTTCGCCAACCCTCGCTCCCGCATGAAGCTGGTGGCTCGGCCGCGGAACGTTCCGACGATGGGAATCCGGCTGCGGATTGGGTTGGGGTCCGCCACCTCGCGGTAGTCAATCAGATCCGGGAGCATCGGGTGCAGTCGATAGACACTGATGAATTCTTCCGGAAAGTTGAACGGCGATCCGAAGTGATTGACGCCGCCGTTCACATCGTCGGGGTTCGTGAGGCTCCAGCCGTCTTTCTTGCTGCCGATGCCAACGATGCCGACGGCGCCCGCGAAAGCCTGATAAAGGTCGTTGGTCTTGCGTGCTTTCGAGGACTCGCGCAGTCCTTCGATGATGTGGGTGATGACATCACGAATGGCCCGGTTGTCCTTATCGAGAACGCCGCCCCAATTTCCGTTCATTCCCACGAACAGCGGCTCGTTGTAGAGCAGCTGCGTCGTCCATTCGATCGTATGGATCTTGGCTATTTCTGCGGACACGATCAGCCGCGCCACATCGAAGAGCTCGTCGGCGGTGACATCTCGATAGCGAATCACGCGGTTCGGCTCGGATGGATTTCGAAGGCCTGAATCATCCTCAGGCGTCCGGGTCGCACGCCGACGAAATTCGTCGACGAACTGGTTGTGCTCGCGGGCGAAGACGTTGTGCAGGAAGCTCAAGCCAATCGTCCAATTGTCCGGGAATCCCGTAGCCTCCTGTCCCGCCCAGTCCGGTAGCTTCGGATCGGCGTCCAGGAGGATCGGCAGGTATCCCTGGCGATCGCCTTCGCTGTTCCGCCCTTCTACGGACACCATGGAGAGACGTGCTGGATCCTTCGGATCCCGCTTCACCCGAATCTTCGACGTCGCGTCGGACCCATACAGCTGCGAGGCATCCCACCATGCCGTGGATGTGTTGCGGAAGGTTTTCGGAGCGCGCGCTAAGTACTCGCGTCCGTTGTGGCTGAACGTCGACGGCGCGCTGCGGTCGGCGATGAACGTCTTGTCGATCATGTCTCCCGGGCGGCACCCGAGGCGTGCCGCTTCGGCCGGCGTGATCGGCGTTTCCACGCCGTTCACCTTCTGCGTCTTACACCCCGCTTCGACGAACTCGGGCGCGTTGCGTCCCTCCTCCAGGTGGGAAAACCAGTCGTGGGTCATGAACTGAATCCAGAAGGCCGCGATGACGTTGAAGAAGGGGGCCTTCTTGTAATCGCAGCGCCCGTCCTTCGCGAATCCAGGCTTCCCGTAGCCATCCGCGCACGCCATCGGATCCGATTGCACCCGGCTGAAAAGCCTGCGGCTGATGACCTGCGGATCCGGAACAGTCAAAGACAGGCGGTTGCCGTGCCGATTGCGTGTGATCGTGTTCAACTCGGCTTCGGGAAACGTCTCGTCGAATTCCACGTTGCGGGCGAACAACGTGCCCGTGGAACCCATGAGAGGATTCCTGATGTCGTTGCAGATCCCGGTCAACGTGCGGGCACGGATCAACGCACCGTTGCAGATCTGATCGCCTGCTCCTCCAACCTCGGCATAGTTCGGATGCACAGGCGGCAGGCGCATCTCGGGCCAACTCTTGATGGCTCCGCCCTCCGTGCCCGAACGCCCGACGATGTACTCGGGGAAGGTGCCGCTGTTGTCGAAGAGGTTGAACCTGATGAGTTCGACACGCTCCCGTTCGATGTCGAGCAGCGCTCCGCCGATTCCGCGAAAGTCGCTCTGCTCCGACGATCGGGAGCTCTGGTCGCCCGTCCCGTAGTAATTCGCCCAATCGAGCCATGGAAGGCTTCGCGCCTCGACCGCCTTCTCGCCGCCGCGACACCGGGCGGCGTCTTCCGAAACCTTCCCCTCGAAGCGCTGGTCGCGAGTTTCGGCGATTGGCTTACTACCAGCCAGTACCTTGTCGATGCAGCTCTGCAGCTCGTTTTCCTTACAGCTGCCGGCTGTGAATATCAGCGACGCTACGAGCAGCGTGTTGAGATATCGCATAGAAACTCCGTCATCGTGCTATCGAAAGCCTGAACTATCCGTAGAAACGTATCGGTCCGACGCCGCATAACAATCGGGTCGAATCGGCCCTGCCAACCTCATCCGCTACACGTCCCAGGCGCGCTGACGTCTCTTGCGGAACGCGAACACGCTCATCGCTCCAATTACGAATCCGGCCACGTGAGCGGCGAACGCGACGCCGCCGCGCATGCCCGCCGTGGCGGCGATTGTGCTGCTGTTGAAAAGCTGCAGGATGAACCAGAGTCCGAGCAACGCGATGGCGGGCAGCTCGATGATGTCCCAGATGATGATGAGAGGGACGAGGGTCAGAACACGAGACCGTGGATACATGACGAAGTACGCGCCCATCACGCCGGCGATCGCCCCGCTGGCTCCGATCGTCGGCAACGTCGACGACGGATCGACGGCAACCTGAGCCAATGCCGCCCCGATGCCGCAGAGAAGATAGAAGATGATGAATCGGCCGTGGCCCAAGCGGTCCTCGACGTTATCGCCGAAGATCCACAGGTACCACATGTTCCCCAGGATATGAGACCAGCTCCCGTGCAGGAACATCGACGTGATCAGCGTCGGTGCGCGCAGATCCGCAGGGACGACGCCGTAGATCTGAAGGAAGAGGGACAACGCGTCGCGTGGCAGGCCAATCTCGAAAAGCCACGCCACGGCATTAATGAGGATGATGGTGACGGTGATGTAGGGCGTGGTCCGGGACGGGATGACGTCCCGCAGGGGAATCATTCAATGAATTGTTGATTGCGGATTGCCAATTGCCAATTGAATTGGCAATCAGCAATTAGCAATCATCACTTTGAAATGTAGCCGGCGACGACGTTGCTGGAAGTCGCGCCCGATGCCGCGTTCGAAGTCGTACGGATGCGTTCGACGATTCGTCTGAGGTCGCCATCGCCGACGGCTTTCCGATTCTCGCCGAGGGAGATGACCGCGTGGTAGACGCGTTCGAGCTCGCTTGGAGTCAGCACCAGCCCCAGTGTCTCGCATCGCTGCTGCACGGCATGCCGGCCTGAATGACGGCCCAGAACGAGCCGGCCCGACGGCTGCCCGACGTCCTGGGGACGCATGATCTCGTAAGTCGTCGGGTCCTTCAGGACGCCATCCTGGTGGATACCGGCTTCATGAGCAAAAGCATTTCGACCCACGATGGCCTTGTTGGCTTGAACCGGCTCGCTCGTAAGCCGCGTGAGCAGTTGACTCGTTTCGTAGAGAGCCGTGGTTTGGATGTCGGTGGTATACGGCAGTCGATCGCTTCGCACGCGCAGGGCCATCACGATTTCCTCGACCGAGGCGTTCCCGGCGCGTTCGCCAATCCCGTTGATCGTGCACTCGACCTGTCGCACGCCGCCCTGGATGGCCGCCAGGCTGTTGGCGACCGCCAATCCCAGATCATCGTGACAGTGAGCGCTGAAGATCGTCTGATCGGCGTTCGGCACGCGCGTGCGAATGTCCTCGAAAAAGCTTCGGGTTTCGTCTGGGGTGGCATAGCCGACCGTGTCCGGGAGGTTGACGGTCCGGCACCCTTCGAGCACGACCGCTTCGATGACCCGGCACAAGAAGTCCCGATCGCTTCGCGTGGCATCCTCGGCCGAGAACTCGACATCGTCGGTGAACTGGCGCGCGAGGCGAACGGCCGCGACCGCAGCCTCGAGGCAGGCCTCGCGCGTTATCCGCAGCTTGCGGTTCAGATGGAGATCCGACGTGGCAATGAAGGTATGAATCCGTCGGCGCTCGGCGGAGACCAGCGCGCGCGCAGCTTCCTGGATGTCTTCGGTCCGACAGCGAGCCAGCGCGGCAATCACCGGACGACGTACGTGCTTGGATACCTCGGCGACTGCCTCGGCGTCGGCGGGGGAGGCAATGGGAAACCCCGCTTCGATGATGTCGACACCCAAGGCATCGAGCGCTCGGGCCATCTCCACTTTCGCCGGCACGTCCATCGTGAAGCCGGGCGCCTGTTCGCCGTCGCGCAATGTCGTGTCGAAGATGACGACGCGTGCGGGATTGTCGCTCATAGATGTTCTTGTAATCCTGGGGAGCACTAGAAGTCAAAGTGATAATCATTACATAAACATAAGCCATGTTTATGGTAGGCTCAGGCGCAAGATGGACATTTCGGCTTTGAAAACCTTCTTGGCCGTTGCGCAGGAGCGGAGCTTTTCCCGCGCGGCCGCCAAGGTCCACCGGACGCAGCCGGCGGTGAGCCAGGCCATTCGTCGTCTGGAGACGGACCTCGGGGAGCAACTATTCGATCGATCGTCGAAGAGCGGCACGCTCACCGATGCAGGCAAGGTGCTTCAGAACTACGGGCAGCGGCTCGTCCGGATGGCGGAGGAAACTGAATCAGCCATGCGAGAGCTGCGCGACCTGCGCCGAGGTCGCGTGCTGATTGGCGCAAATGAAGCGGCCGTCCATACACTTCTGCCGCTGGTGGCGATGTTCCGGGAGCGACACGAGAATATCGCCATTGATGTCCGTCGCGTGCACGCGCGCCAGATTCCGGTCGAAGTTCAGCAGGGCAGCCTGGACTTTGGTGCCTTGACGTTTCATCCGACAGAGACCGGGTTGCTGGAGGTTCCGATTGGGACCGACGAGCTCGTGCTGCTTGTTCCTCCGACGCACGCGCTGGCCGGCCGGCGTCAGGTCACCATGGAGGAGTTGGCCGCCGAACCGGTGATCGCACACAACGACCCTTCACCGGCTCGGGAGCGTGTGCTGAGGTTGTTCGAACAGCGCCATATTTCGCTGAAGATGGTGATCGCGTTGCCAAGCCTGGACGGCATCAAGCGCGCCGTCGAGCTGAAGCTGGGCGTCGCCCTCTTGCCGCGCCGGTGTGCGATCACCGAGATCGCCAGCGGCCGGCTGACCGCGCTCCCCGTGACTGGCATTTCTCGACGCCGCCAGGTGACGCTCGTGTGCCGGCGCGCGCATCGATCTCATGCGTCCGACGCGTTCCTGGCTGTCGCCCAGGAGAAACTCCCTCGCAGCTGATCCGTGTGTCAATTCAGCTCGAAGGCGAGAAAGCTGAATTGACGATTTCGCTCGATCTGGAGCACCACGGAGTTGCCCGGTTTCAGTTTGTCCAGAATCGCACGCAGGTCGCCGACAGAGCTCACTTCCATTCCGTTGATTCCACGAATAGCGTCACCGCTGTGCAGACCTGTGCCGGGGGCGTCGCCAGTCTGACTCAGATGGCCGAGAACGAGGACTCCCGACGCAGACCGGAGCGGCGATGCGGCCTGCACCTCTGGATCATTGACGTCCAACCCGATGACTCCCAGCTTCTCCAATACGCCTTTGTCCGGATCGATCATCTCGGTCAGGCTGTCCGCATCCACCTGGCGATCCATCAGCGTCAGGCCCGCCACCAATCGCTCTGAACCGCGCAGAACCTCGATGTTCACTCGATCGCCGGCGCTTCTCGTGAGCAACTGAAAAATCAACGGCGGCATCGCGTCGACGGGCTTCCCGTCGATGGCGACAATGACATCCTTTGTCTCGAGGCCGGCGGCCTCGGCCGGACCGCCTGGCGTGACGTCTGCAACCATCACGCCCCAATCCTGCGGAAGAGAAAGACCGTCTGCCAGCGTGGGTGTGATTGTCTGAAAGAAGACGCCGATCGATCCACGACGGAGTTGTCCGTATTGACGCAGCTTTGGGTACGCGAGTTGGACGAGGGCGCCGGGAATCGCCAGACCGACACCTTGGCTGTTGCCAGACTCGGAGAAGTTCGACGTGTTGATGCCGATCAGTTCTCCGTTGAGATTGACGAGCGGGCCACCACTGTTTCCGTGATTGAGCGGCGCGTCGGTCTGGATGTAAACGAGCGGATTGTCGAGGTCAGGCTGTCTGGCGACCGCGCTGACGATTCCCATGCTCACGGAATTCGCAAGTCCTTCCGGGCTGCCGAACGCAAACACCAACTCGCCTTGACGCACGGCCTTGTAGTCGCCGATCGGCAGTGGAATCAACTCGTCGTCATCGACCTTGAGCAGAGCGAGGTCGAGTTCGCGCGCCACTCCGATGATGGTCGCCTCGAGTGTTCGAGCCCTCGCCTTCACCGGGGTGCGAAGTGGCCCACGCGTTTCCGGTCGATCGGGGAGAACGACCTGCACACGTCTTGCGTTGCTGACGACGTGCGCGTTGGTGATGATGAAGCCTCCAGCGTCGACCACTACCCCCGAGCCGATGCTGTGTTGACGGCCAATGACGAGGTCGGCTGCCGCACGGTTGCTGTCGTCTACCGGGCCATAACTCGTGACCAGGATCTGCACGACGCTCTGCGACACTCGTTCAACCAGCGGTTCCACTGATCCATTGAGCTGTTGCAGCCAATTCCGATCGGTATGCGCCTGGGCACGAGCCGACGCTGGAATCGCCAGGATGATCGGAAGCAATAGGAAGGTGATGAAATTCTTACGGCTCGTTTCGATGTTGATCATGTCGAACTCCACTGTCGAGCTGGTTGCCTGGTATGTTCGATGCTCTGACCTCATTCGACAGACAAAATGTTGCGGAAATATGGCGGTGACTTGAAATGAGCATTGCGAGTTCTGTCCCGATCAGGGGCCACCATGTCACACTCAGGCGACACACACAGGTCCCTATGACCGACACGGCGCCGCCAGCTCGAAAGAGCGTACTCATCGTCGAAGACGATGCCGCGATTCGCGAGCTGGTCCGCTTGCATCTCGAGTTAGCTGGCTTCGAGGCGACAGAGGTCGGCGACGGCAGCCGCGCGCTCGGGCTCGTTCGCTCGACGAGGTTCGATCTCGTAGTTCTCGACGTGATGCTGCCGGGCGTCGATGGCGTCACCCTCTGCAGTGCCGCGCGGCTCGAGGGCGTCAATCGAGAGACTCCGATCTTGATTCTGACTGCCCGGGACTCCGAGTCAGACAAAGTTGTCGGGCTGGAGAGCGGCGCTGACGACTATCTGACGAAACCCTTTGGCGTGCGCGAGTTCGTGGCTCGAGTCGGCGCCATCATGAGACGGTCCGCCCGCGGCGAGGAACGATCGGACTTGGATACTCGCCAGGTGCGCTCTGGCGACGTCTCAATAGATCTCGAGCGGCGGCAAGCCATCATCCGGGACGGCTTCGTCGAGCTGACGAAACAGGAGTTCGATCTGTTGGCGTTGCTCGTATCGCGACGAGGGATCGTCTTCAGCAGGGCCGCGCTCCTGGCGCGGGTCTGGTCCGGCGACACCTACGTCACCGAACGAACAGTAGATACGGTGGTCAGTCGACTACGTCGGAAGATCGAACGCGATCCCCAGGACCCCGAGTTGATCTTGACGGCCTGGGGCGTTGGCTACAAGTTCGCCGATGTCGAGTGAGATGGTCGGAGGAAGGCCTCAACCTTCTCGCCGCTCTGATCCATTTGAATCCTGAGGAAGCTGGATCGTGAAGGCGGTGCGTCCTGACGCGCTCGTCACGCGAATGGTTCCGGCGTGACGCTCGACGATCGCCTTGGCGATCGACAGTCCGAGACCGCTGCCTGTTGCCCCATTCGCCCGCGCTTGGTCGACCTTGTAGAAGCGATCGAAGACGTGGGGAACGTGCTCCGGCGGAATCCCCTCCCCCGAGTCAACGACCGACAGCCGAATCGAGTCGCCAACCACCGCCGCGCCGACCTCGATGGTTCCTCCGTCAGGCGTGTGACGAAGCGCATTTGCCACCAGGTTTTCAATCACCTGCTCGATTCGATCCGGATCGCCGACCATCTGATCGGCGCCCGGCGTCACCCGAGTCGTCAGCTGGATGTCGCGGGCCTTTGCCTCCTGTTCATGTCGATCGACGACGTGCTCGAACACCCGACTGGTGGCAAAGACTCGGACGTCGAGCGAGCCGACGCCGTTTTCCAAGCGCGCGAGATCGAGCAGGTCTTTGACGATTCGATCCAGTCGAAGCGTTTCACGTTCGAGAGTATCAAGGCATCGCTTTCTCGCGACGCCATCCAGAGGTACATCGGTCATCCGAAGCGTCTCGACGTAGCCTCGCATCGCGGTCAGCGGCGTCTTGAGTTCGTGTGAGACATCGGCCAGCATTTGACGGCGCAGCCGGTCCGAGGTTCGCAAAGCTTCGTCGCGTCTCGCCAGCTCGCCGGCCATCCGGTTGAACCCGAGAGCGACGTGCGCGATTTCGTCGCCTCCCCGTTCCGGCGCACGGGCCGTCAAGTCTCCGGCGCCGAGGCGTTGCGTGGCCTGTTCGAGTTCCTCGAGACGGCTTTTGGCCGGTCGAAAGATGAAAAGCGCTGCAACTGCCGTTGCGAGGACTAATAACGCGGTGCCGGGCAGCGACAGCATCCGCCCGACGTCCCTGGCGATCGGACTGGGAGGAGGCGCCGGCGGCAGAACGACCATGCCCCGGAGCTCGCCGGAAACCTGAACCGGAGCCATGACGACCGGCGGGCCTCCCAACTGTGGCTCGCTTCCCGTCCGCTTGAAGTTCACACCCGCCAATACGGCCTCCACCGTACTTCGAAGGTCGTCCGCAAGCGGAGAGGAACGATTGGCTACAACGCCGTCACCTTTCATGACAACGTAGATGGGTTGCGCCGGGCCGTACTCCCGATTCAGGTAGTCGTTGAGATCGAGCGCGGGTTGCTGAGAAAGCGTGGATCCGATGTCGGCGGCAACGATAGCCGCTAGGTTGTTCGGAGAGCGACCGCGGAACGGCACGTTCGATCGCGCCACGATGTATCCGAACATCGCGCTCTGCGCAACGAGCACGACGACAACGAGAATGACGAAGCTGAGACCAATCCGCCAGTAGAAGCTACGGTACCAGCGTACGGAGCCGTTCGTCGGAGCGGACATCGAACCATTATGGCGCGCCTGCTTGCCAGACAGACTTCGTCAACGTCTTTTCACCGGATCGCCACACTTCTGCCACATCGTGAATTTCACGATGGACTAGTGATGCGTGGCGTTCTGATGCCCCCCAAGGACGAGCCGGATCGATTGAGCCGGTGTCGGATTGGGGCTCGACTTCAGATTCTGACTCATCTGCTGGCTCGCCATCAGCATGACCCGGCTACGATTCTCAGCGGTCGCCGGAGCCAGTGAAGCGGCCAGTCCTCCCACGAGTGCCAGCGCGCCGAGGCCCGCCAATAACACTGTCATGACCTTCATAACCTGCTCCATGCTTTCCTTCACTTGTATTAGACGTAGAAATTGCGGCGAGGATGTCGAGAAATCGCGCGCCAGACTCTTTTCAATCGGCCGCCATGCTTTTGCCACACCGTTCTCGTTCAATTGAACGAGTCCAATGGCGGTTGGGACGTCAGCTTTGAAAGGATGGGCGATGAAATCCAGAGACCTGGTGAAATTGAACAGGCGTGAAGCCCTCGAAGCGTTAAGTGGGTTTGCGGGGATGGTAGCGTTGACCACGGCCTGCGACTCCGCATCGTCGCCGTCAAGCCCGAGTTCGTCGACGACGACAACGACGTCGTCATCGACGTGCGCAGTCACGCCCTCCGAGACTGAAGGTCCCTATCCCGACAAGACCGGGATGATCAATAACTCGGCGTACTACCAGACGCGATGTCACCGAAGGCAAACCCGGCCTGCCGTTGACGCTGGTGCTTACGGTCGTCAATGCCAACAGTGCGTGCAGTGCCGTCTCCAATGCGAGTGTGGAGATCTGGCACTGCGACGCTGCAGGAAACTACTCGGAATACTCGCAACCAGGTTTCGACGGCACGGGCCAGACATTCTTGAGAGGAGTTCAATCCACCGACAGCGGTGGACAAGTGACCTTCACGACCATCTATCCCGGATGGTACGCGGGGCGTGCCACACACATACACGTCGACGTGTTCGTCAATGGGTCCCTCGTGAAAGCGACGCAGGTCGCGTTTCCCGAGAGCACGACGGCCGGCGTCTATTCAACCGGGGTGTATGCCTCAAAAGGTCAGAATTCGACATCGAATTCTTCGGACAACGTGTTTTCGGACGGCACTCAATCGGAGATGGCGACAATGACGGGCAACACCTCGAGCGGCTATACCGCCAGTCTCACCATTGGGATCGCGGTCTAGTTGGCAACCAGAGGTCCGATTAATCGCCGCCGGTGAGCCATGCAACAAGATGCGTTGCAAGCCTTTATCAATCAATCCCGAAATCTGCTGACGTCCAGTTATCTGCCTCGAATCGTGCGATGTGTAGAGATGCTTTCGGATCGGGAAGTGTGGTGGCGGGCCAACCCGGAGTCGAACAGCGTGGGCAACCTCCTGGTGCATCTCGCCGGCAACATGCGGCAATGGATTATCAGTGGAGTGGGGGGCGCGTCCGACGAGCGCCAGAGGCAACGCGAATTTGACGAGCGGGGACCGATTCCTGGCGGCGAGGTGTTGTATCAGCTGAAGAAAGTGGTTCAGGATTCCGATGGCATCTTGGCGGGCGTCACTCCGACGGCTCTTTTGGAATATCGGCGGATCCAGGGACTCGATGTCACGATATTGGAAGCCATCTACTCCGTTGTTTCACACTTCTCGATGCATACGGGACAGATCATCCTTCTGACGAAAATGTGGAAAGGCGATCTCGGCTTTTTCGATATGTCCGGTGGGACACCACGACCCCGGTTTCAAAAGAGGGTGAACACAAAAGCCGCCCCGCGTTAGGATACCTGACGTGGAGGACGCGCAATGAGCGTTCGATCTCGAGCGGCTTGGAGTGCCCTGGTCCTCGTGGGGTTCATTTGGGTTGGATCGCCGGTCGGCGGCCAGACTCGATCAACGGCCGCGTGGACGCCTCCGGTCACCTCTTTCGGGCAACCCGACCTTCAGGGAGTCTGGACGAACAATAGCGCGACACCAGTCGAGCGCCCGCGAGCGTTCGAAGGACGACCGTTACTGACCGACAACGAGGTGACCGAGCTGCAAAAGCGAGCCGACCGGATCTTCAAGGATGGAAGGAGTGCTTTCGCGGCAGGGGACGCCGTCTTTCTCGCAGCGTCGGCGAATCTCGAACAGTACGAGAATCCGAATTCAACAGCCAATTCCGTGTGGATGGTTCAGAAGCAATTCGACAACCGGACTTCGTTGATTACCGATCCTCCCGATGGCCGTGTGCCTCCGCTCACGCCGCTTGCGCAGGAGCGACAGGCAGTTGATGCAGCCCGGCAGCGTCGTCTCGGGGCCTCGGAGGATCTCAGCAATCCGCTACGATGCATTACCTACGGCATTCCAAGGTTTGGGGGTCGTTATGGGGATGTCGATTTCGGATACTTCGAGATCGTCCAGGCGCCCGGATACGTTGTGCTGATGATGGAAGCGATCCATGATGCGCGCATCATCCCTCTGGACGGCCGACCGCATCTCTCGGAAAGGATTCGCCATTGGAACGGCGATTCGCGCGGGAGGTGGGAAGGGGCAACGCTGGTTGTGGAGACGGCGAACTTCTCAGCGAAGAGCAACTTCATGGGCGCTGCCGAAAACCTGCATCTCGTCGAGCGTTTCACGCGGGTTGCGCCCGAAACCATCAACTACGAGATCACGCTCGACGATCCGACCACCTGGACGAAGCCCTGGACCGTCGTCATTCCGCTGAGACAAAATCACGACAGACTGTACGAATTTGCCTGCCATGAAGGGAATCAGTCCATGATCGGCATCCTCGCAGGCGCGCGAGCAGAAGAACAGGCGGAAGAGAGTGTCAGAAGCCGCTGATATAGGGGAGCCGGTTCGCGACGGCACGAACGTCGTCGAATTGATCGAGCAACATCGACGTAGGATCCCACTGCCCGCTGACGAAGCCATCCCGTAGAGCCGCCGGTACCGTCGCCTGCAACCGCAACGCTCCCGCGGTGATCGTTCCAGACGCCACATCCGCGTTCAAGCGGACGTCAGGAGTCTGTTCGATGAGCTCCTGCAGCTTGACGATCGAGGCGCGATCGGCGGCGAAGCAGGGGATGCCAAGCATCGCCGAATTGCCTTGAAAGATCTCGGAGAACGATTCGCCGACGATTGCGCGGATCCCAAAACGTGCGAGACCCTGCGGTGCGTGCTCGCGCGAGGAGCCACAGCCGAAATTCCCGTTCACGACGAGAAGGGTTGCACCGGTGTAACGCGGATCGTTGAACGGATGTTGCGGGTCGCTCTTGCGATCGTCTTCGAAGAGATGTTGTTCGAGTCCTTCGAACGACACCACGCGAAGGTACCGGGCCGGCATGATCCGATCCGTATCGATGTCGTTGCCGCGCAGGGGAATCCCCCGGCCCTCAGCCCTGACGATCCGTTGTGAAGACGTTGACGAGACGCTTTCGGTCGATCTGGTGGTCATACGGCCACCCCTTCGAGCATCTCCCGGACGTCGGCAACCTCGCCGGCGACGGCTGCAGCGGCAACCATGGCGGGGCTCATGAGCAAGGTCCGACCCGTCGGACTCCCCTGACGGCCCTTGAAGTTCCGGTTCGATGACGACGCACAGACTTGACGGCCTTCGAGGCGATCCGTGTTCATGCCGAGACACATCGAACAACCGGCGCCGCGCCATTCGAATCCGGCGGCCCTGAAGACATCGTGCAACCCACGGGCTTCGGCTTCGCGCGCGATCGCATTCGACCCTGGCACGACGAGCGCCTTGACATGTGGCGCGACGTGGTGGCCGCGCACGATGCGTGCGGCTTCTTCGAGGTCTGACAGGCGACCATTGGTGCACGACCCGATGAACGCGACGTCGATCCGTGTTCCTTGCACGCGGCGTCCCCGCTCGAAGCCCATGAAAGTCAGAGCTTCTTCGTCGGCGTTGTGCGGAATCGGCTCGGTAATGCTGACCGATTGTCCGGGATTGATGCCCCACGTGACGGTCGGCTCGATTGTGGAGGTATCGATATCCACCCGATCGTCGTACGGAGCATCCGCATCGGACGCGAGCTCCCGCCACCACTTGACCGCGCGCTCGAATGCCGCCCCTTGAGGAGCAAACCTCCTGCCGCGCAGAAACGCGAATGTGGTGTCGTCCGGATTGACATATCCGGCCCGAGCCCCGCCTTCGATCGACATATTGCAGACCGTCATGCGCTCCTCGATCGTCATGCGATCGATGGCGCTGCCGCCGTACTCGTAGGCGTAGCCGACTCCACCCTGCACGCCAAGGCGTCTGATAATCGTCAGAATGACGTCCTTGGCGTAGACGCCTGCTCGCAATCGGCCGTTGACGTTGATCCGCCGGACCTTCAGGGGCTCCATCGCCAGGCACTGCGAGGCGAGCACGTCGCGAACTTGCGAAGTGCCGATCCCGAAGGCAATGGCGCCGACCGCTCCATGGGTCGAGGTATGACTGTCGCCGCACGCGATGGTCAAGCCGGGCTGGGTCAGACCGAGTGCGGGACCGATAACGTGCACGATGCCTTGTTCGGGACTCTCGGGCGACCACAGATTGATCCCGAACTCGCGGCAATTCCGCTCGAGAGCCGACGTCATCTCTTCCGCCATCAGATCGATGAAGGGACGGCGGCGCGAATCGGTCGGGACGATATGATCGACGGTGGCAAATGTGCGGTCGGGATAAGCAACTCGTAAGCCATGTTGGCGAAGCATATCGAACGCTTGCGGACTCGTGACTTCGTGCACGAGATGCAATCCGACGAAGAGCTGCGTCTGTCCGCTCGGCAGCACACGGACCGAGTGAGCGTTCCAGACTTTGTGAAAGAGTGTTTGAGCCATATCAACAATTTATCCAGCTAGAATACTCGAATGTCTCGTTGGCGTCTCCTTTTTTCCCTTCTTGTCGTCGGTATCGCAGGTGTCGCGATCGTAGACGAGCGCGTACACGGTCAAGCTGCGGGCAGGATCTCCCGTCTGCTCGTCGATCGTATCGCGCCGCCGCCCATCGAACGTGGAATCAGTCCGGTTGAGACGCGAGTACCCGGAAGCGACGAGATGATCCAGCGCCGTTCGATTCGAGCGGCGTCGTCTCCAATCGATCGTGTCGGCGCCTCGGGTGCCCGCTATCTGCCCGGTCGCGTGATCGTGAAGTTCAAGAACGGAACTTCGGCGACCGCGCGTGTTTCAGCGCTGTCAGCCGTCTCGAGGACCGCCTCATTGTCGCAACAACCGTCCTATGCGGACTTCGATCTGGTTCGAATCGATCCGAACGAAGACGCGGAAGCAGTGGCTCGATCGTTTGCGGAGAGAACCGACGTCGATTATGCGCAAGCCGCATACCGCATCTATCCCACATTTAGGCCGAACGACACGTTCTACGCTCAGCAGTGGAACCTTCCGCTCATCGACATGGAGCGCGCATGGGACATTCAACCCACGGCTGGCTCGGCGATTACGGTAGCGGTGCTCGATACCGGCATCGCATATACGAGCGTCACGCTCAGGTTCCATGCCGACGCGTTTCTGTTGGATGGGATCCTGTATCCTGCGCTCGGCGATCTTTCGCTGGCGTTTGTGCGCGGCAACGCAACTTGCGTCCAGCAGGCCGATTCGTCGCGCCTCGATGATTTCATCTGGGACGACGATCTGCCGGTCGATCTCGATGGACACGGTACTCACGTCAGCGGCACGATTGGCCAGCTCACCAACGATGGGGTCGGCACGGCCGGAGTGGCCTTCGGCGTCAAGTTGATGCCTGTCAAGGTCGTGGACGGCGTTTGGGATCAAATCTTCGGCGCTCCCAATATCGCTACAGACGACGTGGTGGCGCGTGGAATACGGTATGCCGTCGATAGGGGAGCCAAAGTCCTGAACATGAGCTTCGGACGCACGGGGCCGCCGGCTCCGGTCGTCGAAGCGGCTCTGAACTACGCCGTTGGGAAAGGGGCGTTCGCAGCCATCGCCGCAGGGAACGAGTTCGAAGATGGAAATCCCTTGGAGGTGTACAGCGAGATCGCCTCGCGCATCAACGGTGTCGCCTCGGTGGCTGCCGTCGATCCGTCGAGAGGCCACGCGTTCTATTCAAGTACCGGCACATGGGTCGAGCTTGCCGCACCGGGCGGATCCACCCGGGGATTCGGCACAGCTGGGGCCGTTCTCCAACAGACGCTCGATCCGGACATGGTCGAGACGTTCTTTCTCCCTCCCGCGAGGTTTACCGCCCCGCGGTTCGACGTGCTCGCCTACGTTCCACTCCAAGGAACCTCGATGGCGACTCCGCATGTGACCGGCGTGGCGGCGATGTTGATGCAGCAAGGCATCACGAATCCGGCTGCAGTCGAAGCGGCGCTCGAGAGGTTTGCGAGCGACCTTGGCGTTGCCGGCCGCGATCCGGTGTTCGGGTTCGGCCTGATTGAGGCGCGGAACACCCTTCGCGGCCTGGGGTTGGCGCGATGACGAACCTTGGAGCGTTCATCCTTTGTGTCCTTTGTGGTTGTTTGGCTGCCCCGGATGCGCAAGCCCAGTCCGTTTCCCAACAGGAGGCGGATGGCTTTTCGATCCGCGGTCTCGCGTTCGCCAGTTTCCAACAGTTTGCCGCCAAAACGACGTTCGACGCCGTGTTCGACGAGTCGTCCGGGCAATTCTTCGGTGGAGGCTTGATCGTCGCCACACATGGGATCTTTCTCGAGGTGACGCTGTCCCACTTCGAAAAGACAGGCCAGCGCGCGTTCCTGTTCAATGGAGACGTGTTCCCGCTGAACATTCCACTGACGGCAACGATTACGCCGTTCGAAGTAGCCGCCGGCTACCGGTTCAATCGCCGAGCGAGCGTGATTCCATACGCCGGCGGTGGATTTGGCTCGTACGGATACAAGGAAACCTCTCCTTCGTCGGCGGCTGGCGACGACGTCGACGAGCGCCATGTGGGTTACCTGCTCGTCGGCGGGGCGGAATTCCGCGTCGCCCGCTGGGTGGGAGTCGCGGCAGACATTCAGTACACGCACATTCCGGGGATTCTCGGTACCTCGGGTCTCTCCAAGGACGCCGGAGAGAGCGACCTCGGCGGAACCGCCGTCCGGGTGAAGGTCCTCGTCGGCGTTGGACGTTGAATCTAGCGCAACTGCGAACACACCTCGCGGAGATTCTCCGCGGCGCCGCCTTCACGCGCTACGAGCGCGATCTGCGCCAGCAGACCGCCGAACTGAGCGATCTGTTTCTGCTCTTGTGCTTCATGGAGGCGGCCGGCATGCCGAATCCGGCCACCTTGTATCTGCTCGAGGTCTATCCATACCTGCTCGAGCAGTTTCATCAGTGGCACCTGCGCATGGGCATGGAACGCTCGCCGCTCGATAGTCTGCCCTGTTGCTAGCACGATGATCTCGCTCTTCGACCGGCAGATCCTGTTCTTCGGGGGAAAGGGCGGCGTCGGCAAGACGACTTGTTCTTCTGCGTTCGCGCTGGGGGCGAGCGCACGAGGCCGGCGAGTGCTGCTGGTGTCGACGGATCCCGCTCACTCGACGTCCGATATCTTCGAACAGCCAGTCGGTCCAGACGAGCGTGAGATTCAGCCGCGGCTCTGGGCGATCGAAATCGACGCGTTGCGCGAGTCGGCCAAGTACGTGCGCGAAGTCAAGCAGGATATCGAGCGGATGTTCGCACCGGCCGTCATCCGCCAAGCCTACCGGCAGATTGACATGGCCGCCTCCTCGCCAGGTCTGGCCGATGTAGCCCTCCTCGATCGCATGATCGATCTCATCGTCCAGCGCGAGTCGCGATACGACCTCATTGTTTTCGATACCGCGCCGACGGGTCACACGGTCCAGCTGTTGCGGATGCCGGAAGTGATGGATACGTGGATTCGCGCGCTCGTCAAGCACCGCCGGGCCTTACTCGAGATCGATCGTGGGGTGGACAGGGGAGACAGCCTGGAGCCGGCGGCCGATCCGGTCGTGACTGCCCTCGAGCGTCGTCACGAACGCCTGAAGATCCTGCGCAGCCGTGTGCTCGATCGCTCCAGTACTTCGTTCGTGCTCGTGACCATTCCCGAGCGCCTCGCGATTGAAGAGACCGCGCGCGCAGCTGAGCTCCTTGCAGGAACTGGCCTCGACATTGGAGCGCTGATCGTCAATCGCATTCTTCCCGACGGGCTGGAGGGGGAGTTCTATCGGGCGCGAAAAGCCCAGGAAGTCCAGTATCTGGGTGAGATAGCGCGCCGGTTCGCACGACTGGAGCGAGCCGAGGTGTGCCAGCTCTCTCATGACGTCTACGGTCTCGAGTCGCTGGCGCTCATCAGCAAGCAGTTGGTGGGAGACTGAACGACCTGTGGTTTGGCTTATGACAATCGAACGTGCAAAAGCATGCAGGCGTTGTGCAACGGGCCGAAACGCCTGGTCGATTCCACCAAGAGTTGTGCCCGTTCGCGGGGAGGCGTAACATCGAGAGATGGCAGGTGGCGCAGGGCAGGGACGCAGGTGGCTTTCCACCGTCGGCCTCGCGCTCTATGCAGTCTTTCTCGTCACAGCGCCGTTCGAGCATCACGACTTCGTCTGCCACCTCAAGAATCCGCGTCACTGCACGTCGTGCACTGCGAGTCAGCTCGGTTCGGATCCGCAAAGCCTTCCAACTCCAGGCATCTCCCAGTTCGTTGATGCCGGTTGCGCGCCGACGCCGAATTTAATCGCGCACAGCGCTCTCCTCACGTTCCGTTCATCCGGTCGTTCGCCGCCGACCTTCGCCTGAGGAACCGGGCATCGCGCCCCGGACTACCAGTCGAGCGGACCTTGCGGTCCGCCCATTCAACCCATCAGTTCGACGCGTCCGTTCACGTAGGCGTGGAAGGCGGACATTTTTTGGGGGAAGGGATGCGAACGACTTCCTACGCGGTTGTGATAATCGTCACGGCGGCACTCGGTGTGCTGCCGGACACGGCCACGGCACAGTCAGCGGCCGCGGCACAAGCGACAGACGCGCAGACATTGCGGCGAGAAATAGATCAGCTTCGTAACGACTTCGAAGCGCTACAGCAGGAGTACGGCCAGCGACTCATCGACGCTCGAAAGCAGTTTGGCTGCAATCCAAGGCGGACAGTCGCCAGCGCCCGCGACGTCGCCCGGCGGCGTGGCCGAACAGACGCCGCAGACGCCCGCGAGCCCTTCGGTCCAGAGCGCGCAGGTTCCGCCGGGTGCCGAGGGCGCCGGAGGGCCCAGCGGTGCCCTGCCCGTTTATGGTGGAGCGGTCGCCGGCTCGAAAATCTTCAACCCCGACATCGCCGTGATCGGCGATTTTCTGGGCGCCGCCGGAAGCAATTCAGTGGCGCCGCTTCCCGCGCTTGCCTTACATGAGTCGGAAGCGTCGTTTCAAGCAGTCGTCGATCCTTACGCCCGCGCGGACTTCTTCCTTTCTTTCGGCGAAGAAGGCGTGGAAGTCGAAGAGGGGTTCTTGACATTCACCCACCTTCCGGGTGGACTCCTGACGAAGGTCGGGAAGATGCGGGCCGCGTTCGGCAAGGTCAACACGCTTCACAACCACGTGCTCCCGTGGACGGATCGGCCCCTTGTCACCGAGAACCTCGTTGGCGGCGAGGACGGAATCAGCGACGCCGGCATTTCGGTCGCTCGACTGATTCCCAATCGATTCCTGTTCCTCGAGGCCACCGGGCAGGTGTTCCGTGGCGACTCGGGCGAGACGCTCTTCCACTCGAGCGAGCGCAGCGACTTGAGCTATGTGGGCCATCTGCGCGGCTATCAGGATCTCTCGGAATCCACCAACCTCGACCTGGGCGGGTCGTACGCACACGGCCATAACCCGTCGGGAATCGTCGATGGCGTGGACATCGGTCGATTTACAACCGATTTGTGGGGGATTGACGCGACCGTGAGGTGGCGGCCGCTGCGCCGGTCGATTTACCGATCGTTCGTGGGACGAAGCGAGGTCATCTGGAGCCGTCGCGATCAGCCGGATGGGCAGCAAGACAGCATGGGGTATTACGTCTCCGGGGACTATCAGTTCGCGCGTCGATGGTTCGCCGGAGCCAGGTACGACCGCTCCGATCGAGCCGACAACGCGTCGCTGTTCGACTCGGGTCAGTCGGTGATGGTGACCTACTGGCCGAGCGAATTCAGCCAGGTGCGCGGTCAATACCGCCGGACCGACTACGCAGACGGCCCGACGGCGAACGAGTTTCTGTTCCAGTTCCAATTTTCGATTGGAGCGCACGGTGCGCATCCCTTTTAGACCTTGGTCGTTAGTTGTTGCTCATTTGCAAAAACCAACGACCAACGACTAACGACCAACGACGAAGACGGTGAACTCATGAAAAAGATCTTACTAACGGCCACGCTGCTGAGTGGTATAGCCACTTCGGCACTGGCACAGAGCAAACTGAATGTCATCGCCGCGACTGAGGATTTGGCGTCGATCGGCCGAGAGGTCGGCGGCGATCGAATTTCGATCGAATCGATTGCCAGGGGATATCAGGACCCGCACTTCGTCGAAGCGAAGCCGAGCTTCATCCTGAAGCTTCAACGCGCCGATCTGTTGATCGTCGTCGGGCGCGAGCTCGAAATCGGCTGGCTGCCGCCGCTGATTCAACAGAGCCGGAACGGCAAGATTCAGCCGGGGGCTGAAGGATACCTGGATGCGTCGCTCAATGCCTCGATTCTCGAGATTCCGACCGGCCAGATCACCCGCGCCATGGGCGACGTTCACCCGCTGGGCAACCCCCACTACTGGCTGGATCCAGACAACGGCGAGCATATCGCGAAGGCGATTGCCGACAAATTGTCGCAGCTCAGGCCGAACGATCGCGCCTACTTCGAGATGCAGTTGGCCAGCTTCAAATCGCGTCTCGACAGTGCCGAGAAGCGATGGCTGATGCAGATGGCGCCGTACAAAGGCGTCAAGGTCGTGACCTACCATCGATCGTTTCCGAACTTCGCCGAACGCTTCGGATTGGACATCATCGGCTACGTCGAGCCGCGTCCCGGCATACCTCCGACGCCGCAGCACACGCTCGATCTCATCAACGAAATGAAGCGTCAGAACGTCAAACTGGTACTCGTCGAGCCCTACTTCGACTTGAAAACCCCTAACGCCATCGGCCGGGAGACCGGTGCCCAGGTACTGGTGATGTTGCCATCGGTCGGTGGCAACAAGGACGTTTCGGACTATTTCAAACTGTTCGACTACGACATCAACTTACTGGTCGAAGCTATCAAACGTGTTGGAGCGAAGTAGGCGCAACTATGGCAGACACCTCGATGCTTGCGTTTCTCGCCGCGCCTTTTGTGGCCAGCCTCATCCTGACCGGCATCCACGCCTACCTGGGCGTCCACGTCGTCGAACGAGGCGTCATCTTCGTCGACCTGTCCCTGGCGCAGATCGCGGCGCTCGGCGCGACGATCGCGCTCCTCACACCGTGGTCGACCGGCGATCCTCACGCGCCGTACGTCTACTGGGTCAGCCTGCTCTTCACGTTCATTGGGGCCGCGGTGTTTTCATTCATTCGAGCGCGGAGCGCACGAATTCCGCAAGAAGCCATCATCGGCATCTGCTATGCCGTTGCCTCGGCTGCGGCGATTCTCGCGATGAGCAAGGCAACATCCGAAAGCGAGCATCTGAAGGAAATGCTCGTGGGCAATATCCTCGCGGTGTCGTGGGCGGAAGTGCGAGAAACGGCTGCGCTGTACGGGGCCGTTGGCCTGTTTCACTATCTGTTCCGGCGACAGTTCCTGGCGATCTCGATCGATCCGGCCAAAGCGGAAGCGAATGGCCTGTCCCTCAGGTTTTGGGACTTTCTGTTCTACGCCTCGTTCGGCTTCGTCGTGACATCGTCGGTCTCGATCGCGGGCGTTCTTCTCGTCTTCTGCTATCTCATCGTGCCCTCGGTTGCGGCCATGTTGTACGCCGACAGCATCGGGCGTCGTTTGGCGATTGGCTGGACGATGGGCACAATCGTCTCGGCTCTGGGGGTGTACCTGTCTCTTAAGCTGGATTTGCCGACCGGAGCGACTATTGTCTGCACCTTCGGGTCGGTGCTCGTCCTCATGGCTGCCGTGCGCCCGCTTCTACAGAGGAAGACGAGCCACGTACAATCTAGAGTCCACAACTAGGGCCGGCCCCAATCGTTGCAAGCATGGCGAGCGTTCAAAGCACGCGAATGGATTGCTGTGATTTGTCGACAATGCGGAACTGAGATTGCTGATAAGGCGCTGATTTGTTATCGCTGCGGAACGGCCACGACCGAGGCCAAGTACAAGCCGCCGGCGCCAAGACCATCGAGGACACCGCTAGTGATCAGCGTCCTCGCGCTCGTCGTCCTCCTGTTCGTTGCGGTTTACCTGGGACGATCCAATACTGGCGATGCGCCGCGTCTCGCCACGTGGATCGCCGTTGGCGTCGCCGTCCTGGTGGTTGCGCTGCGCGCCTATGCGCGGCGACGATGAGTTGGGCGAGGCGCGGTCTCGCTGGATGTACAATTTGCAGGTGGAAGGAACCAGACGCTGGCTGATGCCTGCGTATGCGGCCCGTGTCGCGGCGGCGCTCTGGATTGCGCTGGCGGTCATTGTCTGGAACGCGGTTTTCGATTACCAGATTGTGGTCGCTGGCCGCCTGTATGTTCACGCGGCCGCGGCGGCGGTTCAGGCCGGATCCTCTTACGCGCGCGTCGACGACTGGATGCGTCCTGCGATAACGAGAGGGCTATGGCTGGCTTCGGCTGCAGCGAGCGCGATTCTGCTGGCGGGCCTTCTCGGCGTTCGCCTCGCGACCGGAGACTTTTCGCGCGACAACCCGGAAGCGATCGGCAAAGCGTAAGTGGTGCCTGTGCCCACGCCTCCTCATCCACTGATTTACGACTGGAACCACGACGCGGTCGGTCCGAGTCATCCACAGGCGTTGCTGGACGACGAGACGCTGCGGGATGGTCTGCAGTCGCCGTCGGTTCGCACGCCACCGGTCGATGAAAGGATCGAGATTCTCAGGCACATGGATGCGCTCGGCATCGACACGGCAGATATCGGACTGCCCGGGGCCGGACCGAAGATGGCGGAGGATGTCGAAACGCTCGCGCGGGCCATCCGCGACGATCGCATGAAGATTCGCGCCAACTGCGCCGCGCGAACACTCGTTGCTGACATCACACCAATCGTCGAGATCACGCAGCGAACGGGCCTGCCGATTGAGTGTTGTACGTTCATTGGATCCAGCCCGATTCGCCAGTACGCCGAAGGGTGGAGCCTCGACTATCTCAGAACCTGCACTGAACGCGCGATTACCTTTGCCGTCAAAGAGGGCTTGCAGGTCATGTACGTGACCGAAGACACGACGCGAGCTGACCCGGAGCAATTGCGATTGCTTTATACGACCGCCGTTCAAGCCGGCGCCTCCCGGTTGTGCATCGCCGACACCGTAGGGCACACCACGCCAAACGGGGCAAAAGCGATCGTGACGTTCGTGAAATCGCTGATCGCAGAGCTTGACGTCGACGTTGGAATCGACTGGCACGGCCATCGTGACCGTGGGTTCGGCGTGGCCAGCGCGATCGCCGCTCTCGAAGCCGGGGCGACGCGATTGCACGGTGCCGCCATCGGCATCGGCGAGAGAAGTGGCAACACGCCGATGGACTTGCTCCTGGTCAACCTCGTGATGATGGGTTACATCGATCGAGATCTGAGCAAGCTGGGTGCTTACTGTAGTGCCGTCGCGAGGGCCTGCGACGTGCGCATCCCGCCAAACTACCCCGTGATTGGCACCGATGCCTTTCGAACGGCGACCGGCGTGCACGCTGCGGCAGTCATGAAGGCCTACAAGATGGGCGATCGCGCGCTGATGGACGCAGTCTACGCGGCCGTTCCGGCGAGTCTGGTCGGGCGCGAGCAGGAAATCGAGATCGGGCCTCTCTCAGGTCGGTCGAACGTCGTGTTCTGGCTGGAGAAGCACGGCCTGCCGGCCAGCGACGAGGTCGTCGATCGCGTTCTGGCTGCAGCGAAGGCCTCGAATCGAATCTTGACGCGCGAGCAGATCCAGCAGCTCGTCGACGAGGGCCGGCGGGTTGAAGTCAAACATTAGTCGACGCTAGCGTGCGGGTCTCGCCAGGCGAGCCTCGATTTGAGGCAGGGCCGCGAGCACGACATCTCCGACAGCCTGAAGGCTTCTGGCGCTGACAGCGTCCAGCGTATCTCCCGGCCTGTGCCAGTGCTCGAATTCGAGGTCGATGATGTCGACAGCTGGGACGTCCGCTTTCAGGAAGGGCAGGTGGTCGTCCTCGATGGTGGTGGAACACTGCGCACGCGGATTATCGCCGGGACACGGCACGAAGTAGTCGTCCAGCTTCAAACGCTTCGCGGCTCCCCAAATCGCATCCGACAGCCACGACGTCGAGTTCGTGTCCCGTCTGATGTGCAGATCACGATCGGCGATCATGTCGACCAGAATCAGCGCCTTCAGGCCCGCCAGCGAACCGTCGCGTTTGGCCGACTCGACATAGTGGCGGCTCCCGTACGTGTTGTCTGTACCGGCCCAGACCGGCCTGACCGCTTCTTCGCCATCGAGAAAGAGCAGCTCGATCGTGAGCGGGTTCTTGCGGGTCTTGAGCACACGGCCCATCTCAATGAGAAACGCCCCGCTCGAGCCTCCGTCGTTGGCGCCCACAAAGCGGAACTCGCTGAAGCGTTTCGTGTCGTAGTGGCCGGCGATGACGATGCGATCTGGTCGAGCTCCTGGGATGGTGGCGACGAGATTCGACATCGCCAAGCGTCCGGCCGGTGTGTCTTGCATCCACTTCTGTTCGACCGCCGTCAGCCCGACGGCAGCCAGCTGGTCCTTGATGTACTTCCGCGCCAGCTCGATTGCCGGAGAACCAGATGGCCGCGGCCCGGTAGCCACGAGCTGCGTCAAGTGGCCCCAGGCGCGGTTGGAGTCGAACTGCACGGCGGCTGCCGGTTGAAGGAGCAGCGCCAACACGAGAAGACGGCTCAACATCGGTTTATCTGTTCGTCACGGCTTATCTGTTCGTCACAACCAGCAGCCAATCACGTGCGTTTCTCGCGCGGAACATAGTTGCGCTGGCTGGGGCCGACGTAGATCTGCCTGGGCCGCGCGATCTTCTGTTCCGGGTCGAGCAACATTTCTTCCCATTGCGCAATCCAGCCGGCCGTTCGCGGAATGGCAAACAGGACCGGAAACATCTCGACCGGGAATCCCATCGCCTGATAGATCAGGCCCGAATAGAAATCGACGTTGGGATACAGCTTACGGCTCACGAAATACTCGTCCTGCAGTGCAATGCGTTCCAGCTCGAGCGCAATCTCGAGCAGCGGATTCTTGCCGGTGACCGCGAAGACCAGATCAGCGATCTTCTTGATGACCTTCGCCCGCGGATCGTACGACTTGTACACACGGTGGCCGAATCCCATCAAGCGGTTGCTTCCGTCACCCGACTTGACGCGCTTGATGAACTCCGGCACGCGGGAGACCGAGCCGATTTCCTCCAGCATCCGCAGGACGGCCTCGTTCGCGCCTCCGTGCAACGGGCCGTACAGAGCCGCCGCCGCGCCGGCGAGCGCCGAATAGGGATCGACGTGCGAACTGCCGATGTTCCGCATCGCCGTCGTGCTGCAGTTCTGCTCGTGATCGGCGTGGAGAATGAACAGCACGTCGAGCGCCCGTGCCAACACGGGGTTCGGGTGGTACTTCACTTCGGTCATCTTGAACAGCATGTTCAAGAAATTGCCCGTAAAGCTCAACTCGTTGTCCGGATACACATACGGGCGGCCGATGCTATGGCGGTACGCGTACGCGGCAATGCTCGGGACTTTGGCGATGAGCCTTTGGGTCTGCCGCGCGCGCGAGGCCTTGTCGACGATTTGTTTGGCGTCCGGATAGAAGGTGGAAAGGGCACCGACGGTGCTGAGAAAGATTCCCATCGGGTGCGCGTCGTATTGGAATCCCTCCATGAACTTCTTGATGTTCTCGTGCAGCATCGTGTGAAGCGTAATCTCGCGAATCCAGGCCTGTAGCTGCGACTCGGTCGGCAGTTCGCCAAACAGAATGAGGTAGGCGGTTTCGAGGAAGTCGCTCTCTTCGGCGAGTTGCTCGATGGGGTAGCCGCGATAGAGGAGGATTCCCTTGTCGCCGTCGATGAAGGTAATGGCGCTACGGCAGTTCGCCGTGTTCATGAACGCGGGGTCGTACGTCATGAGCCCGAAATCGTCCGGCACGACCTTGATCTGGCGCAGGTCGTTCGCCCGTACGGTGCCGTCGTGAATCGGCAGTTCGTATTTCTTTCCGGTCCTGTTGTCGATGACGGTCAGAGTGTCAGGCATGGATGTCAGACGGGAGAAGGCCGCCCTCAGGAGGCGAGTCAGTCTTTAGGAGTCTTGGTCTCCGGATCTTCACTCTGGTCAGGCTCCGTCGCAAGCTCGCCAGGCACACGATACTGGCCGTCGACCCAGCGCGCCAAGTCCAGCAATCTGCAGCGTTCGCTGCAGAACGGCCGCCATTCCTGGACTGCCGGCCGCTTCCGACAGGAGACGCACAGCTCGGCCACGACCTATTGTACTTACGCTGAGCGCATAGAACGGAACGGGTGGGAGAGGCAGGGCAAGTCCTTCCTGCCCATCCCGCCTTTCCTGCCCGTCCAGCCCTACTCGGCCTGCATGTCGGCGTGATGCCGGACGTCGCGTGCCGACACGATGAAAATGACGTCCTCTGCGATGTTGGTTGCGTGATCGCCGATGCGCTCGAGGTGACGTGAGATGAGAATCAGTTCGAGCGACGGCTCGATCGTCGAGGGGTCTTGCAGCATGTAGGTGAGGAGTTCGCGGAAAATCTGTGTTTTCAGGTCGTCGAGCTTGTCGTCCTCGTTGAGGACCTGCCGGGCGAGTTGCATGTCGCGGCGCACGAAGGCGTCCAGCGCGTCGCGCAGCATCGACTGGGCGATCCCGGCCATCCGCGGTATGTCGATGAGTTTCTTCACCGGCGGACGCTGCACGTAACGCCGCGCGGCTTCGGCGATGTTGACGGCGAGATCGCCGACTCGTTCGAGGTCGGTGTTGATCTTGACCGCGGCGACGATTGCGCGAAGGTCGGCGGCCATCGGCTGGAACAGGGCCAGCAGCGTGAAACAGCGGTTATCGATCTCGATGTGCAGCGCGTTCAGCGGCTCGTCGCTGGTCAACACGCGGTCGATGTGGTCGTGGTCGCGATCCACCAACCCTTTGATTGCGATCCGGACCTGCTCTTCGGCGAGGCCGCCCATCTCGAGCAACCGGGTCTTGAGCTGCTCGAGCTCTTCCTGGAAATGCCGGACTCGCTGTTCCGCTGCTTCCATAAATTAACCGAAACGCCCTGTCACGTAGTCTTCTGTCAATTTTTCGGAGGGCGCCGTGAAGATCTTGTTCGTCCGGTCGCACTCGATCAGCTTGCCGAGCCAGAAGAACGCCGTCACGTCGGACACACGGGCCGCCTGCTGCATGTTGTGCGTCACGATGACGATCGTATAGCGCGACTTCAGCTGGTAGATAAGCTCTTCGATCTTCTGCGTCGCGATCGGGTCCAGAGCCGAGGCCGGTTCGTCCATCAGCAGAATGTCGGGTTCCACCGCCAGGGCACGAGCGATGCACAGACGCTGCTGCTGGCCCCCTGATAAAGCCATCGCGGATGTCTGCAGGCGGTCGTGCACCTCGTCCCACAGCGCCGCGGCCTTCAGGCTCGTTTCGACGCGCCGCCGCAGGTCCTCCCGCGAGCGAGCCATATGATTGATTCGAAGACCGTATGCCACGTTGTCGAAGATCGACTTGGGGAACGGGTTCGACTTCTGAAAGACCATTCCGACCTGCCGACGCAGATCGACGACGTCGACAGACGATGCGTAGATGTCTTTGTTGTCGATTCTGATCGATCCCTCGACCCGGGCGCCGGGCACGATGTCGTTCATGCGGTTGAGCGACCGAAGGAAGGTCGATTTTCCGCAGCCCGATGGCCCAATCAATGCCGTCACCTGGTTGGGAAGGATGGCGAGGTTGATGTTCTCCAGCACGCGGTGCGCGCTGTAGTAGAAATTCAACCGGGAAACGTCAATCTTCGCAGTGGGCGTGGGTGTGGGCGCCGCGGACGTGTGAGATTCGTGCGTCGTGGGGACGGTGGACACGGGCATCTCGCGCGCCGCCCGGGCCCCAGTCGTCCGGTTCTGCAGCAGCACTGCTATTACCCTATCGCGAATGCGTTTCTCGGTGGTTTCCTAGATGTAAATTCCATGTAATCACGCTCATCGACGGGCCAGGGCCGGCTCCGCTGGCTTTTCTTCCTCTTCGAGGAACGAGGTGACCTGCTTGCGCAGCTCCTCCTGGATGTGCTGGATGGACCGGCGGGCGTCCACGGTGCGAAAGTGGAATTCGTCGGCCATTGAGGAATATTCGCGCAGAAGCTTGTTCTGGTAGGCACGAAAGCTATCGTAGATGTCGTCCCCGCCCTTGAGGTCCATGCCCGACTCCCAGAAGTCCATGCCGCGCGACTCGAGGACCCGGCCGATGAGGGTTTCGACATCGACTTTCAGATAGAACACGAGGTGCGGCGCGATCGCGAAGCCATACAGGCTTCTGAGCCAGGGACGGTCGACTCCCCGCACGCCCAGCCCGCGCCAGTGCCGTGAAAATGTAACGGTCCGACAGTACGACGAACCCAGCCTTGAGCGCGGGAATGACTTCCTTTTCGAGTCGGTCGGCGAAATCCGTCGCGTAGAGCAAGACGAACGTCAACTTGTTCAGCGTGTTGCTCGACTTGGCCAGCTCGATGGTGGGTTGCATCAGCGGGGAACGGGTCCAGCCGGTTTCGACGACGCCGAAACCTTTGACTTCGAGCCATTCACGCAACAGCTGAATCTGCGTCGTGCGGCCGACGCCGTCGGTGCCCTCGATAGCGATGAGCTTGCCGGGATATCCGTTTATCGGCAGATAGGGGATGCCACGGCCGTAGTAGCGGCCAGACTGGATTTCTCCATTGGCCCCCTCGGGGATCCCTTCAGACGGACTCATGGGCGATCTCCACGGGTCGGCGATCGAGGTACGGCGACGTAAGCCGCCGGACGATTTGCTGCTGAACCGTAATGCTGCCGACGGCGTCCACGACCTCGAGGCCGAACTCGTCGATGAGACGATCGTACTCGCCCAACACCTTCCCTTGAAAGAGTCGAAAACTCTCGAGCGGATTGGTGCTCCAGCCGAGGTCCATGCCGGCCTCGTAGAACTTCAGCTTGACGCGGCGGGCCATGAGGCGGTCGAGTGAGACGTCGATCGGGACGCGAAAGTAGAGCGCTAAATCCGGTTTGACCGCAAAACTGTAGAGCTCCCGCACCCACTGGCGGTCGACGCCGCGAGTCGCGTCGCGGGCGAACGCTGTGTACGCGTAACGATCCGCCAGCACAATCATGCCGGCTTTGAGCGGCGGGATGATCTTATAGAGCAGCCGATCAGCGAAGTCCGTCGCGTGCAGCAGGCTGAACGTCATCGGAGTCAACGCGTTCTTCTTCTTGCCGGTCTTCGTCGCCGCCTTGACGAGGGCGGACGAGTTCCATTCCGTGACGAACACGCGGTGGCCCTCGGCGCTCAGCCACTTTGCCAGCAGGCCCAGCTGCGTCGTCTTTCCGGACCCGTCGATTCCCTCGACCACGAACAGTTTGCCCGGATACTCGTGCGGGCTGTTGAGATTGATCGGCATAAGCGTTCCTACTGACCTCGACGCGAAGCGGCTTGCCAATCAGCGTCTCGAACGGTGCCAGTTGACGCCCGGCAGCCCAGACTTCGAGCTCGGCATCACCTTCCGTTCGCACGCCCAATAAGGCATCCTCGCCACGATCGCGAAGCTCGATGCCCGAGACGATCTGCGAGTGGCTGCGATCGAGGTTCTCGGCAAGTCGCAGAATGGCGGCGAGCGCTTGCACCGCTCGCTGCCGACGGCGTCCCA
This sequence comes from uncultured Acidobacteriota bacterium, assembly GCA_963773035.1. Lineage (GTDB taxonomy): Bacteria > Acidobacteriota > Vicinamibacteria > Vicinamibacterales > CAVVIG01 > CAVRXZ01. The sequence continues at coordinate 355,402 of CAVYZX010000012.1, forward strand.
GCGTGCCGTAGCCTTCATGGCGCCGACTCGGCGGGGCACGGCGATGATAGCGCGCAACGAGGGCGATTGTCTCGATCTCGTCGGGCTCGAATCCCCGTAAATCGCCGTTCTTTATCAGGTAATACGAATGTTTGTGATGGCGTTCGTAGGAAATGTGCACGCCGACGTCGTGCAGGATTGCGGCGTACTCCAACCAGTCGCGCTCGCGGTCGCCGAGCCGATGCGTGCTGCGAGTCTCGTCGAACAGCGAAAGAGCGAGTCGAGCCACCTGGCTCGCGTGCTCCGGCCAGTAGTGGTAGCGCTCGGCGAGCTCGATCACGCTACGGCGTCGGATGTCGGGGTAGCGCTCGACCTGCGCGATCTGGTTGCGGTGTTTCGCGATGTAATCCAGAAGCAGCCCCTCCCGTAATGACAGATCGCAGAGCGTCAGCTCGTCGGCGCCCAGCCGGTCGAGGATCGCTTCGAGAAGGACCGCGCCCGAGACCGCGAGATCCGCCCGTCTTGGATCGAGGCCGGGTACTCGCAGCCGCTGTTCGAGCGTCAACGACGCAAGGTGTTTGCGGACCCGGTGCAGCTGCTTCAACGAGACCCGTCTGTTGCGCAGTGACGCGTCGGACGCGCGGCCCTGCTCGGCCCCGACCACGGCGCCAAGGCTCAGGATGGTCCCCGATGTGCCGATCACACGATCGAAGCCGGAGCGTGCAAGTTGATCGAGGTAACTTCCGACTTGGGCGTCGATGTACTTGAGAAGTTTTCGCTCGTCGCGCGGTTCGAGCGGATCGTTCTTGACGAATCGTTCCGTGAGGCGAATCACGCCAAGCTTGAAGCTCCGGCCGACGTCCATCGTCGACCCCGAGCCCTTTGTGATTTCGACGCTGCCGCCGCCGATGTCGATGACCACGACCTTGCCCTCGGCGCTCACGCCATAGGCGGCCGCGAGGTGAATGAGCCGCGCTTCCTCTGTGCCCGAAATGATTCGCGGGCGAATGCCGGTCTGCTTGGCGATGACCCCCAGAAATTCCCCGCCGTTTTCGGCTTCGCGGGTGGCGCTGGTCGCCACAGCCACGATCTTGTCGACGCGGTGCGATTCGGCAAGACGGCTGAACTTCGACAGCACTTGCAGCGCGGCCCGCATGCCTTCCGGGGTCAGCGCGCGGCCGTCGAGACCCCCGGCGCCGAGGCGGACCATCTCCTTTTCCCGGTCAATGATTTCGAAGGAAAAGTCGGGACGGACTCGGACCACGATCATGTGTACCGAGTTGGTGCCAATATCGATTGCGGCTAGACGCATTGGGTTTCTTGAGCCCGGAACACGGGCTGATATTCGAACGAGGCATCCGATATAATCGGGCTGACCGCGCGGCCTCCTATATCATGCCCGTTTCACCATCCCGTTACGAATTGCTCCAAAAACGCCTGGATCGCTTTACACGGATGTTGCATGGCGTCGGAAAGGGAGATGAACGCGCCCTTCACCAGACTCGCGTGGCCTCGAGGAGGCTGCGAGAGCTTCTACCGGTGCTCCAGCTCGAAGGAAAAGTGGCCGGGGAGCTCGGGCGCCGACTACGCAAGGTCATTCAACGGCTGGGCCGTATCCGGGAGCTCGACGTTACCTTGATGCTCGTCGAAGAACTGAAAACAGCCGGCGACTACGATGTCGACGCGCTGGAGCGGGTCGGGTCGGCAATCCGTCAGGAGCACGAGCGGGCGCGTGAGGAACTGCTGGCGAAGTGGCCGGCTCGTGAAATTCGCCGCGTGGGGTCGAAGCTTGCCGATCTGGCCGACACGCTCGAGTCGTCCGACAACCGCAGCCAGGCCGTCACGCGCGGGCTGCGCTGGGCGGTCGATGCGAGGATTCATCGGCGGGGTTCCGAGCTCAAAGCAGCTATTGAGGATGCGGGCGCCGTCTATTTGCCGGAGCGACTGCACGCCGTGCGCATCGCGTTGAAGAAGTTCCGATACGCGGTCGAGCTCGCGAGCGAAATCGCGAGCGACAAGCGCCTGCGCACCGACCTGAGATTATTGAAGCGCAACCAGGATCTGTTGGGTCGGTGGCACGATCGGCAAGTGCTGATCGAGCGTGCGCGCCACGTGCAGGCGTCATTGACGGCGCCCTCCGCAAGCGGAGTGCGCCGCTTGGACAGACTCGTTACCATGCTCGAAAACGACTGCCGGCGGCTCCACGCACGCTACATTCGCGAGTCGGGGGCCATCGTCGCAGTGTGCGACCGGATCGGCCTTCGTATGCCTGCCCCAGCGCGGCGGGCAAGCTGACCGCGATGGCTGGACCCTTCGAACTCTACCTGGTCCGTCACGCTATCGCCGAACAGCGCGGCGATGCGTGGCCTGACGACAGCAAGCGGCCGCTGACCGAGGAGGGCATGTCGCGGTTCCGCAAGTCGGCGCGCGGCCTTTCGCGTCTCGGTGTGTCGCTCGATGTGATCCTGACCAGTCCCCTCGTGCGGGCGCGACAAACAGCGGACATTCTTGGCGCCGTTTTCGAGCAACGACCACATATTGTGGCAGTTGAATCGCTGATTCCGGGCGGGTCTTATCAGGCACTTTTGACAGATCTCGAAAAACACTCCAAGCGTACGCAGATCGCACTTGTCGGCCACGAGCCTGGAATCGGCGAGCTGGCGGCCCGCTTGGCGGGTTCGCGTCACCCGTTCGAGTTCAAGAAGGGTGCGATTTGCCGGATCGATGTGGACTCGCTTCCTCCAGGTGGCCCCGGAAAACTGCGTTGGTTCATCACACCCCGGATACTGCGCTCGATTCGTAAATAACTGAAAATAGGCAATTTATATAGAGTTACAAAGAATTTACTTCGGGCCGGCGCCGCTTGGCGGCAGAATCGTCGACCTCCATGTTTGCCATCGTTCTGAGACACGATGAACACATCCGCCGCTATGCGGTTTACGCCTCTCCACAATCAGGTTGGGAAGCGACCTGCGAAGACGATCGACACCTAACCCGACAGCACTATGAAGATTGGCATCGGGTCGAACGCCGACTTGCGGCTTTCAAGCAGGAAGTTTCTGAGCTGACGGCTTCGGGGTGGTCTATCGCGGGAGACGAGTCCGCGTCAGCCTAGTCTACGAACCGGTATCCCAGCCCGACGACGGTCTCGATCTGGCGCCCAGCGGTGCCCAGCTTGTTGCGCAGCCGGCCGACGTGCACGTCCACGGATCGCGTTTCTACGAGCCGGTCGTAGCCCCAGACGCGCTCGAGCAGTCTGTCGCGGGAGATCACACGGTTGCGGTTTTGAACGAGGTATCGCAGGAGCTCGAACTCCCGCCGCGTCAATCGCACCGAGGAACCGTCCACCGAGACGGCGACTGCCTCGAAGTCGGCATTCAAATGCGCGCCTTGGTAGCCCGACGGCAGGCGCTCCTCGACGGTCGCGCTACGGCGAAGCACCGCCCGGACTCGAGCCGTCAGTTCCCGGAGACTGAATGGCTTGGTAACGTAGTCGTCCGCACCGAGCTCCAGACCCGAGACACGGTCGTTCTCGCTCGTACGGGCGGTCAACATGATGATCGGCACATGCCTGCCGTCCGCGCGTGATCGCAGGATTCGGCACACTTCGATGCCGCTCAGCACCGGAAGATTGAGGTCGAGGATGATCAGGTCGGGAGGGCGGTCCGCGACGACTTTCAATGCCGCATCGCCGCTGTGGACGATTTCTGCCTCAGCTTGGCCGCTTCGCTCCAACGTATGTTTGATGAGTCCAGCAATATCCTGCTCATCCTCGACGATGAGCACGCGGCTTCTGGTCATGTAGAGCGACAGTACCGGGAACACGTTTCGCAGTCGTATCAGTCTTGTTAAATCTGGGTTAATCGGGACGCTTCGGTGTGACTCCGCCCTTGATGCGCCTCCGATACGGTTCTCGTCACCTCATCGGTGCGTTGGTAGGCGGCTTCGCGCTGGTTGCTGGTTCTGCCTCGCCACAGTTCACGCCTTTTGCCCATGATGCGGCCACCATCCTGGAAGGGAATTGGCAGTCGTGTCGAGAAGCTGACGGCCGCTTCACCGAGCGCGTCTACGACCACGTCGTGAACGGCGTCGGACGATTCGAGGTCCACATGGGACCGCGGAACGAGTTCGCCATGTTCAACGGAGTCCAGGACGATCAATGAAGGAAACCTTCCCACTAGTTCCCACTTTCGCGGCTCCTGTTGCGGCGGCCGCCCTCATTTCACACGCCCGTGCTGGGAACGCCGCTTCATTGTTACAGCGACCGGCTATCCTGCGGTCGATGCGAGCGAGCACACCGCAGGGAGGATCCAGGTAGCAGCCTGGATCATGACGATCACCGCCATCGTGTGCGCTTATAACGAGGCTCGTTACCTTCCCGCGTGTTTGTTTTCTCTTCTCGCTCAGACGCGACCTGCCGACGAAATTCTCGTTGTCAACAACGCCAGCACGGACGAGACAGGATCGGTGGCTCGCTCGGTACCAGGTGTGCGGGTGATCGACGAGCCGACCAAGAGCCTTGTCGTTGCACGTGAGACCGCCCGTCAGCACGCGAAGGGCGACATTCTGGCCTACATGGACGCTGACTGCCGCGCGCCGATCTTCTGGCTCGAGCGGCTCGAGCAGAGATTTCTTCAGAGCGGCTCGCGCGTGGCGATAACCGGTCCGTATCGCTTCTACGACTGGGACTGGAGCGGTCGTTTCTTCGCCCGCGCGTATGACATCGTGCTGGCGGCACCTACGCACTTCGCCGTCCACCACATACTTAAGCTGGGCGCGGTTCTTTACGGCGGCAACTTCGCCGTTCGGCGTGGCGCGCTCGGCCGGATTGGGGGCTTCGACCGGTCCATCGAATTCCACGGCGAGGACACAAACCTCGGGCGCCGGCTGACAACAGTCGGTCGCGTCGAAATCTGTGGCGATTGTTGGGTGTGGACGTCGGCGCGGCGATATCGCGCCATGGGGAAAGGCCGCGTCTTCAGGCTGTACGTTCGAAACTTCTGGTCCGAAATCCTGCGACATCGTCCGGCCGACGTCGAACACGTCGATGTGAGGGGGTAGAGTGCCGGGTTACGAGCCATTCCTGTTGTGCGACTTTCACGTTCACACGCGTTGGAGCGACGGCCGGCTTTCGATTCGAGAGGTGGTCGACCTCTATGGACGGACCGAGCGCTTCGACGTGATTGCGATCACCGACCACATTCTGATGGCGCGCGACCTATTGGCGCGGGCGGGACGCCTCGCGTCGCTCGGATATCGGCAATTCTCGGTGACTCCCGACCGATTCCAGGCGTACCTTGAGGAGATCGACACCGAGGCGCGTCGGGCCAAGCGTCTGTACGGCCTGCTGGTGATTCCCGGCGCCGAGATCACGCAGAATCACATCCGCAGCAAGAAGAATTCACACATCATCGGGCTGAACCTCACCGAATACATCAGCGCCGACCAGCCGGCCGAAGAGATCTTGAAGGAGATTCGTCGGCAAGGCGCACTCAGCATCGCGTGCCATCCACATCATCGAACCACGCGGCGGGTCGAGATCGGGACGTGTTATCTCTGGGACCATCGCAAGCGACTGGTGGACCTCGTGGACGTGTGGGAAGCGGCCAATCGTGACGACTTGTTCTCGGTGACGAGCCTCAAGCACTATCCGTACGTTGCCAGCAGCGATTTTCACAAGCGCAAGCACTTGTACTCGTGGAAGACGTTGTTGCGGTGTGAAAAGAACTGGGAGGCCATTGCGCACGCGTTGAGGGCGAACGTCGACGTCGCACTCACGCTGTATCGCAACGGCTCGTGGGCGGCGTAGATTGATACCGGCCGGCGGCCGGTGACCGGTAAGAAGTGATCGCGGCCCTGGGGTGCAGAAACCCCTGACCCTCGATCAGCACTCTTTTTGCCGGACACCGGGCGCCGGCCGGTTCCAGGTTAGAATCGGTTCATCCGCACCATCGCTCCCGATTCGAACTCGTGACGTTCTTGTCGTGGCTCAGCCAAACGCCCCTAGCTGCGTGGGCCCGTGGCTCGGATTCTATCTGGGGATACCCGACCATCCTTTTTCTGCACACGTTCGGCCTGGCGATCCTGGTTGGACTGACCACGGCCATCGATTTTCGGGTCCTGGGCTTTACGGAGCACGTGCCGCTCGCTCTGCTTGATAGGTTCTTTCGATTTGTCTGGCTCGGCTTCTGGATCAACGCAGTGTCCGGAGTCCTCTTGTTGATGATTACCCCGACGAAAGCTCAAAACCCAATCTTCTTCATCAAGATGGCCCTGATCGTGGTTGGCGTGGTGAACATGTGGGCGATGAGGCGGCAGGTGTTTCGAAGATCCGGGATCGCGGCGTCCGGTTCATTCACCGGCAAGATGCTGGCCGTGACATCGCTCGTCGTGTGGGCCGCCGCTATCACAGCCGGTCGTTTGATGGCTTACTTAGGAAACACACGTTAGACTGCAACCGACATGGAGCCGTTCGCTCAGTGGATCGTCGGCACTCGAATGTCCGCGTTCGTGAACGACCACTCCTGGGTCTGGCCGGCCTGCGAGACACTTCATTTCGTCGGCCTGGCCCTCGTCGTCGGCAACGTCGGGCTTCTCGATCTTCGGCTGCTCGGCGTCGAGAAGCGATTACCAGTGGCGCCGTTGAGCCGATTCGTCCGATGGGCCATTCTCGGCTTCGTGATCAACCTCGTGACCGGCATCGCGTTCTTTGTCGGAAACCCGTTTCAGTACATCGCGAACGTGGCGTTCGGCTACAAGCTCGCGTTCATGGCGCTGGCGGGAATCAACGTCGCCGTGTTCTACGCGACCGGCATCTCGCGAAAGGTGCAGGCGCTCGGACCCGGAGACGACGCGCCATTTTCGGCCAAGGTTGTCGCCGGAGCGTCCCTGTTTCTTTGGATCGCGGTGATGTACATGGGCCGCATGCTGCCGTATATCGGTAATTCCTTCTAGCGGCCTTCTTCCTTTCGGCTCCCTTCCTGCCTCTCCCGCCCCTCCTGCCTTTCCCGCCGCTCCTGCCTTTCCCGCCCCTCCTGCCCCTCCCGCCTTTCCGATCTCGCATACTGAATTTACCGGTACGTGCGGCTGAAGACACACGGCGATCAAGCGCTGCGCACATGATGTGATGTGGCTGAGTCCCACATCTACTTCTTGGGAGTGGCACATGGGGGCAGGAAGAGGAGAGCTTCTCGAACGTATCCGAATGGAGTACCTCGAGATGCCGGACCTTTGTCTCACGCGGTGGCAGGCAACACGGCTGTGGAACCTCGAGCCGACGATCTGCGATGACCTGCTCGCGGTCTTGGTTGGTGAGGGTTTTCTCGTCAAGACGAGAGAGGGTCTGTTCTTGCGACGCCACGACGACAGCGTGCGCCGATCCCTCTCGGCGTAAGCTCGTCGGCAATTTTACGCAGACGTAACATCTTTGAATCACACACGATACACACGACCCTTAGGTTCGCCTTAGATCTTCTGAAGGGCGATCTCCCGGGGGAGGAGGCCTTTTGAAACTGCGACGACGGATAGCGATCCATGCAGGAACGGGTTTCGTGGTATTGGCGCTTTTTGTCGGACGGGCGGCCGCCCAAGTCACGCCTGCGGCTGGCTATACGCCGCCGGATGACACCCCAGCAATTCGGCTTGGCATGACCCTCTTTCCAGCGTACGTGTACCAGACGCAGCCGGAGATCACGGATGCAGACGGCAACAGCGTCGACCGGAACGCCTTCGACGTCCTTCGTGCCTACATCAACATCACCGGCCAAATCTCACATCTGGTCGCTTTCAGGATCACGCCCGACATCACGAGGCAGAGCAGCATGCTCACGCTCGCGGCGGGCAATGCCGTTTCCCAAGACAGCCTGGTCTTTCGCATCAAATACGCCTACGCCCAGTTCAATCTGGACGATTGGATGACGCGGGGATCGTGGGTCCGGTTGGGGATCCAGCAGACGCCGTGGGTCGACTTCGAGGAAGGGATCTACCGGTATCGCTTTCAGGGGACCGTTTTCGCAGAACGAGTGCCGCTTCCGACGACGATGACGTCAGCCGACGCGGGTGTTTCATTCCACTACAACTTCGCCTCCAACTACGGAGACGTACATTTCGGCCTGTACAACGGCGAGAACTACCAACGGGTCGAGGTCAACGATCAGAAAGGCTTTGAATTTCGCGGCACCGTGCGACCGTTCGCACGAGCTAAGCCGATCTTCCGAGGGTTTCGAGCGCATTTCGTTTGGTACGCTGACCACTATGCCAGTGGCGACGACCGCGACCGCGCGATGGGCAACGTGACATACGAGCACAACTACATCGTCGCCGGGTTCGACTACCTCAGCGCCAAGGATCAGCCGCTCGCAACCGCTGTGCGTGTCGAGAGCAACGGCTACTCAATATGGGCAACGCCGCGACTTCCGCGGCCGAACAACTCGTCGTGGGAAGCCCTGCTTCGATACGATCACTGGACCCCGAATACCTCAAACGATCTCGTGCCTCCGGCGACGTCTCCGCTTCCGGGCACGACGGTGTTCGACGATCAGAAGCGGAACCGAACGATCTTCGGTGTAGCATACTGGTTTCCACATCAGGGAAATGTTAGTACCGCGATCCTTCTCGACTACGACGCTGAAAGCTTCGACAACCTCACAACGAGGCCGACCAAAGTCGTTTCCATCCACGGCTTGCTGAACTTTTGATGGAGGATCCATCGATGAGCATCATGAAGAAAATGTTGGTCGCGTTCGCTGCTGCCGCCGTCATGGTGGCCGGGGCGGCCGCGCAGAAGGTCCAAATCAACGGCGCCGGAGCAACGTTTCCGTATCCGATCTATTCGAAGTGGTTCTCCGAGTACAACAAGGTCCATCCGAACGTCGAGATCAACTACCAGTCGATTGGATCGGGTGGCGGCATTCGTCAGGTGACAAATCAAACCGTGTTTTTTGGCGCCACAGACGGGCCGATGACCCCGGACCAAATGCAGGCTGCTCCGGGCAAGCTCCTGCACTTTCCGATGGTATTGGGCGCTGTGGTGCCTGTGTACAACATTCCCAACATGCGGGCCGACCTGAAGTTCACCGGTGCGGTGCTCGCCGATATCTTCCTGGGTAAGATCACGAAGTGGAACGACCCGGCCATCATGAAGCTCAACGCGGGCGTCAATATTCCGGCGACGGATATCACCGTCGTGCACCGGTCGGACGGATCCGGCACGACCTACATCTGGGTCGATTACCTGGCCAAGATCTCGGCCGACTGGAAGACTAAGGTTGGCGTCGCTACGTCGGTGAACTGGCCGACTGGAGTCGGCGGTAAGGGCAATGAGGGCGTGGCTGGCTTGGTGTCTCAAACTCCGGGATCGCTCGGGTACGTCGAGTTGATTTATGCGCTGCAGAACAAGATCGGGTACGGGAGCGTCCAGAACATCGATGGCGAGTTTGTCCCAGCAACGGTCCAATCGGTGACTGCCGCCGCTGCCGCCGCGGCCAATCAGATGCCGCCCGACTTCCGCGTGTCGATTACGAACGCCCCGGGCAAGGGCGTCTACCCGATCTCGTCCTTCACCTGGTTGCTCCTCTACGAGAATCCCAAGGACAAGGCACAAGCCAAAATCATGGTGGACTTCGTGAAGTGGGCGCTCAGTGACGGACAGAAATATTGCGCGGAGCTTGGCTATGCACCGCTGCCCGAAAGCGTCGTGAAACTCGAGTTGCAGGCGTTGGACAAGATCAAAGTGTCGTAACGGGTGTCACGGGACTATCCACGTCGATGTCGTTGAAACGTTTGTCGCGTACGGATCTCGGATTCCGGGTGGGGACGGGCGCATTTGCGGTCGCGCTCGTCCTCATCGTCGCGGCAATCGGCGTTGAGCTCACGCGGGAATCGATGCTCTCGATCCAGAAGTTCGGTTTCGACTTCTGGAGGACGCAGACGTGGGACCCGGTTGCCGGCGACTTCGGGGCCCTGCCGTTCATTTGGGGCACGTTGTACTCATCGATGCTGGCGCTCGCGCTGGCGACACCGGTCGCGTTGGGCATCGCCGTGTTCATTGCCGAATTGTGCCCGGCAAGGCTCCAACAGCCGTTGGTCTTTCTGACCGAACTCCTGGCAGCTATCCCCTCTATCGTGTACGGGCTGTGGGGAATCTTCGTGCTCGTGCCCGCGATCCGTGCCGTTGAGGTATGGACACCGGCCGCCCTCAAGCAGTTCCCGTTGTTTACGGGGCCGCCGGTGGGTGTCGGCATGCTCACCGCAGGTGTGATTCTCGCCGTCATGATCGTTCCATTCACGTCGTCGGTGGCCCGGGAGGTGTTGAGGTCGGTGCCGCTATCGCAGCGCGAAGGCGCTTATGCGCTGGGCGCGACGCGGTATGAGGCTATTCGCGCGACGTTGTATTACGCACGGACCGGTATTGTCGGAGCCGTCATGCTGGGCTTCGGCCGAGCCTTGGGAGAGACGATGGCGGTGACGATGGTGATCGGGAACAATCCCAGGATCTCCGCCTCTCTATTTGCGCCGCAGCACACGATGGCTGCGGTGATCGCGAACGAATTCACCGAGGCCGATACCGATCTCTACCTGCACGCGCTGGTCGAGATCGGCTTGGTGCTTTTCATTATCACGTTGATCATCAACGTGTTCTCGCGGCTGCTCATCTGGGGCATGGCCCAGCGTGAATCACGACCGCGTGCCACAACCGCGACCGTGCCTGCAGCGGAGTCTGCGGCGTGAACAATACGACGCTCCGCAAGATCAAGTCTTCGCTGGTCGTCGGTTTCTGTGGCCTTTCCATCCTGATCGCATTGGTGCCGCTGGTGTTCATTCTTTCTTTCGTCATCAGCGAAGGCATTCAGGCGTTGAATTTCGAGTTCTTCACCAACATGCCCAAGCCCGTCGGAGAGCCAGGCGGCGGCATGGCAAACGCGATCGTGGGCACGCTCATTATCACCGGGCTCGGCTCGATGTTCGCCATCCCGATTGGGATCATGAGCGGGACGTACATGTCCGAATATGCCGGGAGCCGCTTGGCATCACTGGTGCGTTTTGCGGCCGATACGCTCAATGGCGTGCCATCCATCGTCATCGGCGTGTTTGTCTACGCGATCGTGGTGCTCCCCGTTCGTCAGTTCAGCGCGATAGCGGGTGGTGTGGCGCTCGGGATCATGATGATTCCAATCATCGCACGCACGACAGAAGAGTTGTTGCTGCTCGTGCCCGGCACGATGCGGGAGGGGGCGCTGGCGCTTGGCGCCACGCGTGCACGAGCGGTCTTTTCCGTGGTTTTGCCTGCGGCGCTTCCAGGGATCATCACGGGTATCATGCTCGCACTCGCCAGGATAGCAGGGGAGACTGCCCCTCTGCTCTTTACGTCCTTCAATAATCGGTTCTTTACGACGAAGTTGACGCAGCCGATTTCGAGCTTGACGGTGCAGGTTTTCACCTACGCCATCTCGCCTTACGCTGACTGGCACCGTCAGGCCTGGGCCGGCGCGCTCGTCCTGGTGATGCTCGTCTTGCTGTGCTCCGTCTTCGCCCGGCTGAGCACGAGGCGTCTCCAGGCCATGAACCGGGGATAGACTTGCGTCGTCGAGGTTCCTGGTTCCTCGTGCCAGGTTCCTGGTGGGTGCCGCTACAGTCTCGTTCCAGCAGGAATCACGCCGTCCTTGGGCACGATAACGATTCCGTTTCGGATGAAGTACCCGTCGCCATTGGCTTCGTCAACTCCGGATTCGTTGACGATCCGGACCCCGTCGCCGATGCGGGCGTTCTTGTCCACAATCACGCGATCGAGTACGACGTCGCGCCCGACACCAAGCCGGGGCCGATCGCCTCTGAGGGGGGCTTCCTGATCGGCCTCGTAGAAATCCGCGCCGAGTAGGATGGACCGCCGAATCTGAGCGCCGGCCTGGACAATCGTTCGAATACCGACGACCGATTCCTCGACATGACAGTGATCGAGATCGCAGCCGTCGGCGACGATTGCCTCGCGGAGATCGCAATCGCTGAATCGGCTTCCCGGAAGGAACCGCGGGTGCGTATAAATCGGTCGGTTCGAATCGTAGAAGCGGAACGGCGATCGAGGCCGCGTCAACAGGATGTTGGCGTCGTAGAACGACGCCACAGTTCCGACGTCGGCCCAGTAGCCGCGGAAGAGATAAGGCGTCACGCGATAGCGGTCCAAGGCAAGCGGAATGACCTCGCGACCGAAGTCCGTCGAGGAGAGCTGTTCAAGCACATCCAGCAGGACCTCGCGTGAGAAGACGTAGATGCCCATCGAGGCGACGAATGGCGTGTCCGCGCTTTGTGGCGCCACCGTCGCGCCCCGAGGAAGGCTCTGGCGGATCTCGGCGAGCCGGCTCGGCGACGGTTTCTCTTCGAATCCGACGATCTGGCCGCCGCGGTCGAATTGGAAAATCCCCATCCCAGAGGCCTCTTCGGCCGCCACTGGCTTCGCGGCAATCGTGATGTCCGCCTTGCGATCGATGTGTGCGTCGACCAGGTCGGCGTAATCCATCCGGTACAGGTGATCGCCGGCCAGGATCAGGTAGTAGTCGGCCTCGTGGCGTCCGAAATGACGCGCCGCTCGACGAACGGCATCAGCTGTGCCTTGGAACCAGTTCGAGTTGTCTGGCGTCTGCTCGGCCGCGATGATCTCTACGAATCCATGGCTGAACAGGTCCATCCGATATGTCTGACCGATATGGCGATTGAGAGACGCCGAGTTGAACTGGGTGAGGACGTAGATTCGCCGGATATCGGCGTGCAGACAGTTGCTGATGGGGATATCAATCAGCCGGTACTGGCCCCCGATCGGCACGGCGGGCTTGGACCGAAGCTGCGTGAGCGGAAACAGGCGCGATCCCTGGCCGCCGCCGAGGATGAGCGCAAGAACTTCATTGTTGACAAGCACGTGGAGTCGCCATGGTACACCCGCCGACGAATCCGTTCCACTTGAGTGGCAATTTTGAATTGCTAATTGCCGTCATGCAGGAAGCGTAATGGTGAACCGCGCGCCGCCTTGGGCGCGGTTCTCCGCGCGCACCTCGCCGCCATGCAATTCCACGAGATGTTTGACGATGGATAGTCCCAGTCCGGTGCCGCCTGGATCGCGCGCCCGCGACTTGTCGACACGATAAAAGCGCTCGAAGATCCTCGATAGATCCTCGTTTGGAATTCCGGGTCCCTCGTCCGACACGGCGATTTCGATCCGCTGGCCAAGCCGCGAAACATCGACGTGAATGGTCGTCCGCTCGGGGGCGTAGGTGGCGGCGTTTGCCACCAGATTGCGCAGCGCGTCATGAAGCTTGACGGCATCGGCCCGCAGCGTCGGGACCTCTGGATCCACGGTGACATCGACACGCTGACAGCGCTCCTCGAGCATCGAGGCCAGCTCGATCAGGACGCCCTGCACGAGTCCGCGCGTATCGCTGGGTGCGAGGTCGAGGGACTCCTGGCCGGCGTCGAGGCGCGCCAGGCGTAAGAGGTCCTTGACGAGACGTTCCATGCGAAGCGCGTGCCGGGCGACGATTTCCAGGAATCGTCGTCGATCGTCCTGATTGGTGTCGTCCTCCGACAACACCTCGATGTAGCCGCGAATCGCAGTCAGCGGGGTGCGCAGTTCATGCGAAACATTCGCGACGAAGTCGCGCCTGATCTGATCGGCTCGACGCAAGTCGGTGATGTCGTGCAGCACGAGAACCGCACCCTGCGAAACACTCGACTGAATCGGCGCCGCCCGGGCCATGATCGTGCGGGATTCATCGCGCGGCGGCGAGAGTTGAAGACCTTCCGGGAGCGCACCGGAAAGCGCCGCTGCAAGGAGTTCCACGATGGCCGGGTGCCGAATCGTCTCGACGTAAGGATGGCCGATCGCCAGCTCATCGAGCCTCAGCATGCGCCGGGCAGCACCATTGGCGAGCTGGATGCGGCCTTGCTGATCGACTACGATGACGCCCTCGATCATTCCGGTGAGAATCGCTTCCATCTGCGCGCGATCCCTCGCTAGATCGGCGAGCCGACGTCCGATGTCTTGAACGGCCGTGTCGAACACTCGCGCCACCGTTCCCAGTTCGTCGTCACCGTAGTCGCCGGTTGGCGGCGTCAAATCCCCGGTCCGATAACGACTGGCCGTCTCTGCAATGTCGTGAACGCGCTCGCCCAGGCGGCCGGTCAGCACCCACGCGATGGCTGCTCCTCCCACCAGAGCCAGGCCCAGCGCGACGAGCGTTGCGTTGACGACAGCGCGAAGCTGCCGACTGACTTCAGTAACGGGGAGCGCCACGCGGACGAATGCGATGGCGGGATGCTGGACTGGAACGGCCACATAGAGCATCTCGATCTTCAACGTGTCGCTGTACCGGCGGGCGCGGCCAACGCCCGTTGACGTCGCCTCGAGCAGCTCGGGGCGTCTGCCGTGATTCTCCATGGCGGCCACGCCCTCGATGGTTTCCGACGAGTCGCCCACGACCCGGCCATCCGGACCGATCAGCGTGACCCGCGCGTTCAGCCGCTCTCCCATGCGATCGGCTTCTTCGTCGATGGTCTGAGGTTGCGAGGCGAGGGTGATCGATGTGTCCTGGGCGAGGAGCTCCGCGGCCAGCCGGGCTTCCGCCACGAGCGTCTGCTCGAGCTGTTCGTCGGTTCGGCGCCGCATCGACTGCGCGAACAGCAGGCCGGCTACAACGAGCACGACGGTCGCCGTGGCGACCGCTGCCAGGAAGAGCTTGGTGCGAAAGCTCCGCATGACAGTCTTACTCGACAGTCGATTGTCGGCGATCTACTGCCGAATCTTCGACGAGTTTGTAGCCGAACTGCTTGACGGTTACGAGGGCGTTTGCCAGCGGCGGCAGCTTCTCGCGGAGTCGCCGGACGTGAACGTCCACAGTACGCGTGCCCCCGGTGTAGCGATAGCCCCAGACGTCGGTCAACAGCAGATCGCGTGAAAGCACGCGGCCTCGGTGCTGCAACAGGTAATGAAGCAACAGGAATTCCTTGGCCGTGAGCGTCACATTTTCGCCGTCGCAAGAGACCGTGTGCGTCTCGGCATTGACGACGATGGCGCCATAGCGGATGGCCTGTTTGTGCAACGTCGGCTCGCGTTGCGTGCGTCGAAGGAGAGCGCGTGCTCTGGCGACCAGCTCGTGGGGGCTGAAAGGCTTGGCCACGTAGTCGTCGGCGCCGAGCTCGAGACCGACGATCCGATCGGATTCCTCTGCGCGTGCGGTCAACATGATGATGGGAACCGCGGCGGTTTTTTCGTTCATCCGGACGGCTCGGCAGATCTCCAGACCATCGACCTGCGGCAGCATGAGGTCGAGAATCAACAAATCCGGCGGGGCTTCGTTGATGGCCTTCAGGGCCAGTTGTCCGGAGGCAATGACGTCCGTCGTGAAGCCAGCCTTGCTGAGATAGTGCGAGACGAGATCGGCAATGTCGCGATTGTCTTCGACGATCAGGACGTGCGTCGGCATCCCGCTCCATTCTACTGGCCGCGCGTGCGGATGACCCGCTTAGAGGTCATTCCGCATGGGGTCAATTGTGTAACTGACTGAAATCACGGCAGAAACAGCCTGCAACACGCTGGCATCGGGCTTGATCTATCCATCGGCAGAGAGGGAAACCATGCGAACCTTCCTTGCGGCAGTGCTCGGCGTAATCGCAGTCGGCGTCCTGCTCATCGCTTACGGGCTCCTCAGTCCGCGCTCCGTGACGGCCGATTCATATCCGCTTTCCCGACCGGTTCTCGCAAACGATCGCATCAGCCTGGACGGAGATCTTCAAACGGCATCGGCGTCGCCCGTGCAGATTCGGTGCGAGCCCGGGCAGCGCGCGCTCATTCGACAGGTCGGCGGAACCGCTCTCGCCGAATGCATCGACGAGGGCGTCACACCAGCCCGAACCTCAGTGGTCCGTCCGGTGACTGTGGCAGAGACGTACTCAGCACCGCGTCCAGTGCCAGCCACGAGAGTCGTGAAGACATCGCCGAACCGCGATTGGAAAAAGACGGCGTTGATGATCGGCGGCTCGTCGGCGGCAGGCGCGGGTCTTGGCGGGATCTTCGGGGGCAAGAAAGGCGCGCTCATCGGCGCGGCGATTGGCGGTGGGGCGAGCACCTTGTTCGAAGTGGCCAAGAACTAATGAGGGGCTTGGGGCTAGGGGCTGGGGCGTGAGCTTGGGCAACAGATTGGGAAGTCGGAGCCGGGATACTCTGGCTTTCACCTTCATGAGCCCAGGCCAATCCCCAGTCCCGAGCCCCCGGCCCCTAGGCCTCAGGCCCCAAGCAGACGTCCCACCAACGGATATCCCCACAGCAAACCCAGCACCGTAGAGACTAGACCGACGATGAGCGACACGCCGCGAGCGAGCGCATGGTGTCTGGCCAACCGTACGAGCGGCCAACCGAGTAAACCGGACAGCATCGCCATTCCGACCGTCGATCCCAATCCAAACAGCGCCATGTAGATCAGTCGCGCGGTCGTCGATGGCAATGTCGCGAGAACAAGGGCGGTCAATGCACCGCTTCCTGCCAGGCCATGCACGGCACCCACGATTAAAGGCCGCCG
Source organism: uncultured Acidobacteriota bacterium (assembly GCA_963773035.1). Classification (GTDB taxonomy): domain Bacteria; phylum Acidobacteriota; class Vicinamibacteria; order Vicinamibacterales; family CAVVIG01; genus CAVRXZ01. The sequence continues at coordinate 371,940 of CAVYZX010000012.1, forward strand.
TGCCAGCGTCCACTTCCCGATGTGCACGTGCGCAGGCACACCAGGATGGCTGTGCACGAGCCCGCCGTGATGATGGAGGTGCAACGGTCCTGCGGGTCCTTGCCGCGCGGCCAGATAGATCGCGCGCAAGCCGAGACCGATCAGCATGACGGCCACGCCGAGCTCGAACACATCAGCTGCTGCAGCGGGCATCTCGGCTCGAAGTGCCACGAGCACGGCGCCGACGGCGAGTAGCGTCAACGTATGTCCGAATCCCCAGCAGGCCCCGAGCCACGCTGCCTTGAAGGTGCTGCGTTCGCCGGTCACGAGCGTCGACACGGCGGCAAGATGATCGGGCTCGAGCGCGTGCCGCATGCCGAGCAGCGAGCCGAGTCCAGAGCTAGTCAACAATTCCAATGCCGGCATAATCAATCTGCAATTTCGGTCAGGCTTCCCTGACTCCATGACTTCGGACGAGGAAGTACATAGCGACCAGGACGAGGAGCACGCCGTTGATGCTGATGACCGTGGGCGCTCCAATGAACGTCGCCAGATAGCCGCTGACAAGACTTCCGAGCGGCATTCCACCCCTGAACGCCAGCATATAAATACTCATCACGCGTCCGCGCATTTCGTTCGGGGCAATCAGCTGAACGAGCGAGGTCACCGTCGAGAACACGACCATCATCGCGGCGCCGGCGAGGAACAACAGCGCCTCGCTAATCCACACCGTGTTCGATTGCGCGAACGCGAGCATCACGACTCCATATACGATCTGGACCAATAGGGTCGTGAGCCCCATCCGCTTGAATTTCCCAAGCCACGCGACGACGAGCGCCCCGACAATCGAACCGGCGCCCGAGAACGCGAGCAAGTGGCTGTAAGTATTGGCGCCCTCGTGAAAGACGTCTTGCGCGAAGATCGGCAGGAACGTCAGCACGGCAAACCCCAGAAATGTCGTGGCCGCTGCGAGCACGGTGAGCGCCACGAGACTGCCCTGGTTACGGACATACATGAGACCGGTGCGCATCTCGTCGCGCATCCGCTGCACCCCAGTCGCCGGAATGTGTTTCACGTGCAGCGACATGAGGGTATAGACGACCACCAGAAATGACAGAGCGTTCACCGCAAAACACGCCGCCATGCCCTGCACGTCGCTGAACCCCCAGATCGCGAACGCGCCAATGGTCGCGCTGAAGACAATTGGTCCAAGCACGCGTGCCACGTTGACTTGAATCGCGTTGAAGGCGACGGCATTCGGCAAATCTTTCTTGTCGACGAGCGAGGGGATCAACGCCTGGTACGCCGGGCCGCCGAATGCCTGGGCGAGCCCTGTCATGAAGGACAAAACCAGGATGTGCCAGATTTGGACGACACGAAAGAATACGAGCAGCGCAAGGATCGTGGCCGTCGTCATCTGGATGTATTGCGACGTCAGCAAGGTCCGGCGGCGATCGCGGCGATCGGCCAGAACACCTCCCACCAGCGTGAACAGCATGATGGGCAACTGCTGGAGAAATGCGTCGAGGCCAAGGTAGCCCGCCGAGCGTGTCAGCTCCAGGACCATCCAGTTCTGCGCAGCGCTTTGCGTCCAGGTGCCGATGCTCGAGGTGCAGGCCCCGAACCACTGCACGCGGAAATCACGGTAGGTGAATGCCGAGAACATCCGCTGCATGGCCTTGGAGCCCAGCATCGGAGCTGGAGTCGCGATGGCGTCTGGAGAGGGAGGCGCTTCAGCAGGAACGGATTCGGCCAAGAAGTCCTAGATAGTTGAAATGTAGGTGTTTAGACCGCCGCCAAGTCTGTCGATTTTATCTCACTTGTCTCTCACGCCAGGTCCCTCTTGATCGCCTCACTAGGGTAGGCTATAGTGCGCGAAGGCGAAAATAAAGCGAAACATGCCGACCCTTGCACGAGCTGACCTCGAAGCCCTCCTCCGTACACGAAAACTCGACCAGACGCTGACGTCGGCGTTGCCCTTTGATTTGCGCGACGAGTTCACGATAGCTCCCACCAATCTCGTTCCCTTAGACGCGCAATTGGGTGGTGGCATCCCGCGCGGTCAGCTTTCGGAGCTCGTTGGCCCACGTTCGTCGGGTCGCACCAGTGTGTGCCTGCAGATGCTTGCGGCGGCGACCGCGCGCGGTGAACTGGTGGCGCTCGTCGATGCGCTCGACATGTTCGACGCCGCTTCGGCTTCGGAAGCCGGGATCGATTTCAATCGCCTCTTGTGGATTCGTGGTCATGTCGTCACGAGTCCTGGCATGTGCCGCGATATGAATCAGCGGGCCGTTGAACAAGCCATCAAAGCGTTGACGCTCGTCCTGCAGGCCGGGAATTTCGGTCTCGTCGTCCTCGATATGGCGGAGGCGCCGAGTGAGGCCCTTCGACGTTTGCCGTTCACGACCTGGCTTCGGCTGCAACGCCTCATCGAAGGGAGCCAGACGGCGTGTGTGCTGATCGGCTCGGAACCGATGGGGCGCAGTTCGGCAGGACTGACTGTTCGGCTTGCTAAACGACCTTCCAGCCTCTCCCGCCTTTCCAGCCCCTCCCGCCCCTCCCGCCCTGGAATGTTTACGGGGCTCGATCTCGAGTTCCGCGTCGTCCGCGCGCGAGCGCGCTTGCACGAGGACACGGGTGTGCCGCTCACCACCTGTGCCAGCGCTTATGTCTGATTCACCGCGCCGCCCTGAGCCCTCAGCCCTGAACCCTGAGCCCTCAGCCCTGAACCCTGAGCCCTCAGCCCTGAACCCTGAGCCCTCAGCCCTGAGCCCTCAGCCCTTGTATGCGTGTCTCTACGAACCGTTGGCAAACGCTGCGTTGGTTGCACTCGCCCAGGATTTCTCCCCACGGTTCGAGCGCCATCGCGGCGATCTGATCTCGATCGACATCAGTGGACTCAGACGGTTGTTCGGCGCTCCACGCGCTATCGGCGAAGCATTGCGTCGATCGGCAACTTCGCGTGGAATGCGTGTGCAGGTGGGCATTGCTGCTACGCGGACGGCCGCGATGGTCCTCGCTGTGGGCAGCCCCGGGCTCACCGTCGTCGATCCCGGTAGTGAAGCCGCGGCGTTGGCGTCACTTCCGATCGGCATTCTCGAAAAATTGAGTCTCGAGACTTCAGACTTCAGACTTCAGACTTCAGATTTCAAACTCGAAACTTTATCCACGCTCAAGAGTTGGGGCATTCGCACCCTAGGTGCGTTTGCCGCACTGCCCTCGACTGATCTTGCCGCCCGCCTCGGTCAACTTGGGATCGTCTGGCAGGGTCTGGCTCGCGGTCAGGATGTACGCCCGCTCGTTCCGACACAACGTGAAGAGCGCTTCGAATCGTCGGTCGAGTTGGAGTGGCCGATCGACGGGCTCGAGCCGCTGTCCTTCGTGCTCACGCGCCTTCTCGAACCGCTCTCGACGCGCCTGGAGCGCCGGGACCGCGGTGCTGCCGCCATCCATGTGGAGCTTGGGCTCATCAAGTGGGCCGGTGAGGCCCACCCGACCTACCAGGCCCACCCGACCGTTTATGCGCGCAGCCTGCAGCTTCCCGCGCCGATGCGAGATGTACGAGCGCTCAGGACGCTCATCTTGCTCGACCTTGAATCCCATCCGCCGCCGGCGGCTGTCGAGCGTGTCGGCATTCGCATCGATCCAACTCCCGGGCGTGTGTTGCAACACACGTTGTTCACACGTGCGCATCCGACGCCCGAACAACTCTCGACGCTCGTGGCGCGGTTGAACGCTCTGATGGGGCAGGACCGCATCGGCCGGCCGGTACTCGTCGATACGTATCGGCCTGGTGCGTTCGAGATGCAGCCGTTTGCGATGGAGCATCATTCTTTACTTCGCGTGGGACCTTCCAGCCTCCGCTCGCAGGAATTTTTCGAGCTTCGGCGGACGCGCCATAGCCTTGGCGAAGGCGAGCACCCCCAAGCGCTGGCAGCGCTTCGCAGCCCGGCGACCTCGAGCGTAGACTCTCGCCCCTCGACTTCGCTCGGGACGATCCTGAGCCTGTCGAAGGCTCGGCCGCCCGGTGAGGCAGAGATCCATTCATCAGACCTCCAGCCTCCAGACCCCAGTCCCGAGACCGTTGTATCCGCTCTCAGGCGCTGCCGCCATCCCGTCCCAGCGCGTGTCGCGGTCGTCGATGGCCGACCGGTTTCCGTCACGACCGATCGTCGCGGCTTCGAGGGAGGGCGTGTGCTGACGTGCGCGGGACCTTGGCGGACTTCAGGTGAATGGTGGGCTGGAGGGGAGCGCCTGCGGCCATGCGGAGCGGAGGACATGCGAATCCGAGGCGACGCACCAGCGTCAGTTCGCGGCGGGGGTGGGGCCCCGCCGCCAGTGAAAGAAAGATGGCAGGCCTGGGATCGCGACGAGTGGGACGTCTCGCTCAGCGACCGCGCGGTCTACCGAATTTTTCGGGATCGCGAAACCGATGGCCTGGTTTATCGATGCCATCGTTGATTTTATCCACACTGGGACACTAAGGACACAAAGAGGATTGTCCTTATGTGTCTTTGACCTCTGTGTCCTCAGTGTCCTCGGTGGTGGTGAGCATCCGTGTCATCGCCGTACGTCGAGCTCCACATCGCTTCCGCCTTCAGTTTTCTCCAAGGCGCATCGCTTCCGGAGGCGCTCGTCGATCGGGCGGCCGACCTCGGTTATTCCGCGCTCGCATTGCTCGATCGCGACGGCGTGTACGGCGCTCCACGCTTCCATAAAGCTGCGCTCGCAGCCGGTCTGAAGCCGATCATCGGCGCCGAGCTCACGATCGACTCGCGCGGATCAGGGGGACCGGAGAGGGCAGGAGGGGCAGGAGGGGCAGGAGGGGCAGGAGAGGCAGGAAGGGACAGAAGGCTCAAGGAAAAATCGGTCCCGCCCATCCAGCCTTTTCCGTTAGCGGTCCTCTGCGAAAGCCAGGAAGGCTATCGCAATCTCTGCCGCCTGATCACGCGCATGAAGCTTCGCGCGCCCAAGGGCGAGGGCGTGCTCACCCTCGACGAGTTGGAGGGCTCGACGCGTGGTTTGGTGGCCCTCGTTGGCAGCGCGGCGCTCCAGGGCCATCGATACGGCGTCGGAGGCTTGCTCGATCGAACGATCGGAATCTTCGGACGTGATTCGGTGTACGTCGAATTGCAGCGTCATTTCCGGCGCGATGAAGAAACCGACAACCAGCGCCTGATCGGCCTGGCGTCGGCATTTCGCGTGCCGGTGCTCGCAACCGGTGGCGTCCGCTTCGCCACGCCTGCCGACCGGCCCCTCTTCGACGTGCTCACCTGTATTCATCATCACACCGATCTTGCGCGGGCCGGGAAACAGCTGGCGCCGAACGCAGAACGGTACCTGAAAGCGCCGGCCGATATCGTGACCCTGTTCGCCGATGCGCCCGAGGCGATTCGGCATTCGGCGGAGCTCGCCGATCGCCTGCAGTTCACGATGGCCGATCTGGGTTATCGGTTTCCCGACTACCCGGTTCCGCCTGGTGATACGCAGTCGTCGTTTCTCCGGAAAATCGTGGAGGTTGGCGCGCACGAACGGTACCGGCCGTATTCGGATCGTGCCCGCGCGCAGATGGCTCGCGAGCTCGATCTGATCGAAAAGCTCAAGCTGGCCGGCTATTTCCTGATCGTCTGGGACATCGTCAATTTCTGCAGACAGCACGACATCCTCGTGCAGGGGCGGGGTTCTGCGGCCAATAGCGCCGTGTGCTACAGCCTCGGTATCACAGCGGTGGATCCGGTCGAGATGGACCTGCTCTTCGAACGGTTTCTTTCCGAGGAACGGGGCGAGTGGCCCGACATCGATCTCGATCTGCCGAGCGGCGACCGCCGCGAGCAAGTCATTCAGCACGTATACAACAAGTACGGCCGCCTCGGGGCGGCGATGACCGCCAACGTCATCACCTATCGCGGGAGAAGCGCCGCGCGAGAAGTCGGGAAAGTACTCGGATTCGAGCCGATCCAGATCGATCGGCTCGCGAAGGTCATGAACAATTTCGAGTTCATCGACCCGGCCGATACGCTGTCGCGCCATCTCGCCACGGTCGGCCTCGATGTGCATTCGGATCGCGTTCAACTGTTTGCACGGCTCTGGGCCCAGATGCAGGATTTGCCCCGACATCTCGGCCAGCATTCCGGTGGAATGGTGATCTGTCAGGGACAGCTCGATGCCGTCGTGCCGCTCGAAAATGCCAGTATGCCCGGCCGGGTGGTCGTCCAGTGGGACAAAGACGATTGTGCCGACATGGGGATCGTGAAAGTCGATCTCCTGGGGCTTGGCATGATGGCCGTGCTGCAAGATGCCATCGCCCTCGTGAATGGTGAACACACAACGATCAACGCCGAGTCTGCTGAGCACGCCGAGCATTCTTTAGGAAATACACCCTCCGTGGTCTCTGCGAGCTCGGCGTTGAATCGTCGTGACATCGACCTTGCACATCTCCCCCAGAACGATCCGGTCGTCTACAAAATGCTTCAGGAAGCCGACACAATCGGTGTGTTTCAGGTCGAGTCGCGCGCGCAAATGGCCACGCTGCCGCGCCTCAAACCGGCGTCCTTTTACGACATCGTCGTGCAGGTGGCGATCATTCGGCCGGGGCCCATCGTCGGGCAGATGGTGCATCCCTATCTCAATCGCCGGGCCGGCCGAGAGCCGGTGCGGTATCCCCATCCCTCGCTCGAGCCGATTCTGGCGCGAACGCTCGGCGTGCCGCTGTTTCAAGAGCAGTTGCTGCGAATCGCGATGGTCGCCGCAGGATTCAGCGGCGGACAGGCGGAGGACTTGCGGCGTGCGTTCGGCTTCAAACGCTCGGAGCGGCGAATGAAGCAGATCGAGGTGCAGTTGCGTGAGGGCATGACGCGGCGAGGGATTACTGGCGAGGCAGCCGACCAGATCATCACTTCGATCACGTCGTTTGCGCTGTATGGTTTTCCCGAATCGCACGCGGCAAGCTTTGCGCTGCTGGCGTATGCGAGCGCGTATTTGAAGGTGCACTATCCGGCGGCGTTCTACGTGGCACTGCTCAACAACCAACCCATGGGGTTCTACCACCCTTCGTCGCTCGTGAAGGATGCTCAGCGCCGGGGAGTCCGCTTTCATCCCATCGATGTCCAGGTCTCCGACTGGGATTGCACGGTCGAGGCCGACGGCGCAATCAGGCTGGGCTTGCGCTATGTGAGCGGTCTGCGCGAGCAAGTCGGGCGGGCGATTGCTATCACCCGAGCGCGAGAGTCTACGCTCGAGCGCGAGGACGATGAATGCCGTACCAGCGCGTGGGGGTGCCCGCCTTCGCCAAGGCTACGGCGCGTCCGCCGAAGCTCGAATGATTCCTTCGAGCGGAGGCTGGAGGGCCCCACGCGAAGTAAGAAAAGCTGGCCAAATGACGGAATAACCCGGTGTCCAAAATGCGGCTGCGACGACGAATCGATGCTGGAATGCACTGACAGTGGAGGGGTGTTTTGCAACGTCTGTTCGCATGAAACTGCTGTCGAGGGCGAGCGAAGCGCCAGCACACTGGGCCCCACGCGAAGTAAAAAGCGATTCACCTCCCTCGACGATCTCGTCGCACGAACCGGTCTTCGGCGTGACGAGCTCGTCACACTCGCTGACATCGGCGCTCTGAATTCGTTTGGCTACGATCGCCGATCGGCGATGTGGCAAGCGGAGCGTGCGGCGCGGCCGTCAGGAGAGCTGTTCACAGCGATCAACGCAGAGCCCGCAGAGCTCGCCGAGTATTCAAAACAGGAAATCTCTGCGAACTCTGTGGGCTCCGCGTTGATCGTTAGTGATGACTGTCCCTTGAGCCCCATGACCGAGTCCGAGCGGCTCGTCGCCGACTATGCCGGCACGAAGTTGACGATCGGCCGTCATCCAATGGCTCTTCGGCGCGAGGATCTCGCGATGCGGGGCGTGTTGCGCGCGTGCGATCTGAAATCGGCGCGGCAGGGCCGCCGCGTGCGTGTCGCCGGAATGGTGATCACGCGCCAGCGTCCAGGTACCGCGAAAGGATTCGTCTTCCTCACGCTCGAGGATGAAACCGGTATCGCCAACATCATCGTGCGCCCCGACCTTTTTGCCCGCGATCGCCTCGTGATCGTGGACGAACCGTTTCTGATTGTCGACGGTGTGCTCCAGAACCAGGACGGCGTGACGTCGGTGCGGGCGGAGCAAGTGCAGGGGATGCCCGGGATCGACGTGGACTTCGACGCCCACGATTTTTATTAGCCGCCGCCGATGAAATTTCATCTATGTTGTTGCAACCAAACGCGTTATGGCCAAAAAGCCTCGCTTTTGATTCATCGGACGTTGCGGCGCTCACGCTGCCGTCAGTATTTTTATTTGCCTCGTCCCCAGACGCTGCCGTAACATCGCCTTGCTGTTTTAGGCGACTCAGATTCAGGAGGCCGCATGACCTGGACGAAGCCGGAATTCAAGGAAGTGGCTGTCACGCTCGAAGTGACGGCGTACGCGGCGCGACGTTAGTCTCCGCACGGCGGAGGGCTCGCCCGACAATGCCCTCCGCCACATCCCCTCCGAGTGCACATTCTTCTGCTGGGGTCGGCTGCCGGTGGCGGCTTCCCCCAATGGAACTGTTGGTGTCCCTGCTGTCGGATCGCACGCACGAGCCCCGAGAACGCCTGGCCTCGCACACAGTCCTCTGTTGCGATCAGCCGCGACGGCAAGCGTTGGTTCCTTCTCAACGCGTCTCCTGATATTCGCGAACAGCTCCGTCGTATTCCGACCGATCCGCCTTCGGCCATGAGGCACGTTCCAATCGAAGCGGTCGTACTCACCGACGCCGAACTCGATCATTCGCTTGGAATCGTCTTGCTGAGAGAAGGGACGTGTCTGCGACTCTTCACGACGTCCGCGATTCGGTCGGTTCTGGATCTGGACTCGCACATCTTGCCGCTCACCCGCGCGTTTGCGGAGGTTCAGGTCACGGAGCTTCCCCTCGACATGCCTGTGCCGCTTGGTCAATTAGATGCGCTATCGAGCGGCCTTTCGGTCGAGGCGTTTGTAGTCCCGGCAGGGCCTCCGAGATTTGCGGCCGACGCCGCAGCGGGCCACACCGTCGGCCTCTGCGTACGCGAAGAAGCAACCGGTCGGACCTGTGCCTTCGTTCCAGGTTGTGGCGACTTGACGCCGCCGCTGCTCCAGCGACTGGCCACCGCCGATGCCTTGCTGTTCGACGGAACGTTCTGGCGCGACGATGAGCCATTGGCGCTCGGCATCAGTCGCCGAACCGCGAAGGAGATGGATCATTTGCCGATTAGTGGCGAAGGCGGGAGCCTCGAACGGCTGGCCAGCTTGCCGTGCCGGCATCGAATTTATACCCATATCAACAACACGAATCCGATCCTCCTCGAAGGGTCTCCGGAGCGTGCGGCCGTCGTCCAGGCGGGGTTGATTGTGGGCTACGACGGCCTATACATTAGGCTTTGACTGGCGGGAATGACATGACGACCACGCTGCAGGCTTCAGTTCTGGCGGCGCCTCCGCCGGCGCCCATACCATCACTGACGGCTCCACTCGCGCCGGATGATTTGGCCGAGGCTTTCCGCTCCTTCAGTGGCTCCTACTACGCGAATCATCCATTTCACCAGTTGATGCACGAAGGCAAGCTCACGAAGAGACAGCTCCAAGGCTGGGTTGCCAACCGACTGGCGTATCAACGCGCGATCCCGCGCAAAGATGCCGCGATTCTTTCCAACTGTCCCGACCCCGACGTTCGCCGTATGTGGCTGCAGCGGATTGTCGACCACGATGGAACGGAGCCGGGCAGCGGCGGAATCGAGATGTGGATCAGGCTGGGAGAGGCGCTTGGCGTTCCTCGCGTGGAAATGGAGGACGAGCGGCACGTCCTGCCCGGAGTCCGGTTTGCGACCGAGGCGTACGTGACGTTCTGCAAGACCAAACCGTGGATCGACAGCGTCGCATCGTCACTCACGGAGCTCTTCGCGCCGGACTTGATGCGCAAGCGGATTGCGGCCTTTCCGCAGCACTACAGCTGGGTTCGCCCGGAAGCGCTCGACTATTTCAAGAGCCGCCTTACCCAGGCTCCGCGCGACAGTCAGCAGGGGCTCCATCTTGTCCAGACGCGGTGTACGACCGTCGAGACGCAGCGCCGCGCGTTCGAGGCCCTCGCCTTCAAGCTCGAGTTGCTGTGGCTCATGATCGATACGATTCATCACGCGTACGGCGAGACGATCGTCTGAAGGCTTCGCGCACCTTATGCCGTTGACGCCGTCATCTGTCCCGAAACTCTGGCGGCTGGCGAGGTTGGACTTCGATCAGGTTCGTCAACAGCACGTTCTGCTGTACCCGGAGGGGGCGGTCTTGCTGAACGACACGGGTGCCGCGATCTTGCAGCTCTGTGACGGGCAGCGTTCGATCGGCGCCATCGCGACAATTCTAGAAGAGCGCTACAAGTGCGACGTGACCGCTGACGTCACGGAGTATTTGTCGCAGCTCGCTGACCGGGAGCTCATCCGTGACGGCTAACCGCCCGACCACGCTGCTCGCGGAGCTGACGTACCGTTGTCCGCTTCATTGTCCTTACTGTTCGAATCCTCTTGCGATGGCAGGGGCGAGCGAGGAGCTGACGACCGAGGATTGGCAGCGGGTTTTCACTCAGGCCCGCGAGCTCGGCGTCCTGCAGCTCGGCCTCTCGGGCGGAGAGCCGCTCGCGCGCAAGGACCTCGAAGCGCTGGCCAGACACGCTCACGCGCTCCGCCTGTACACGACGCTCGTCACCTCCGGAGTAGGCCTGACCGAATCACGCGCGGAGTCGTTGCGCGAAGCGGGACTCGAGCACGTCCAGATATCAATTCAGGACTCCGATCCGGAGACGGCCGATCGCATTGCGGGGATGCAAGCCGTCCACCTCAAAGAGGCGGCTGCGGCTGTCGTCCGGCGACTGGGCTTCGCGTTTTCCATCAACGCAGTACTTCATCGCGCCAACCTTCATCGAATTGGAGAGATCATCGAGCTGGCAGCCTCACTCGGCGCCGATCGGCTGGAGCTGGCCAATACCCAGTACTACGGATGGGCACTGGAGAACCGGAATGCGTTGATGCCGACCGCCGCGCAAGTCACAGCGGCGCAAGACGTCGCTGACGAAGCGATCCGCCGATATCGCGGACGGATGCAGATCATCTACGTGCTGCCGGACTATTACGAGACCTATCCGAAGCCGTGCTACGGCGGTTGGGGCAGCGTCTATCTCGTCGTCGCACCCGACGGCCGGGTCCTTCCTTGTCACGGCGCCACTCACATCACGTCGTTGCAATTCGACAGCGTTCGTGATCGCTCAATGGCCTGGATCTGGGAAGAGTCGCCTGCGTTCCGGGCCTTCCGTGGCGATGAATGGATGTCGGAGCCATGTCGCAGCTGTCCACGGAAGACTATCGACTTTGGCGGGTGCCGCTGCCAGGCTTTTGCCCTCACCGGCAGCGCGACGAACACCGATCCCGTCTGTACGCTGTCGCCCCACCGGGCGGTCATCGATAAAGCCATCGACGAAGCGGCCGTTCCGATCGATTATCGCTATCGCTATCTCAAGCTCGAAACCGAGCGAGCTTGAGATGTCCTCCAAAGAGTCTGCAGGGCCCCCAGCGATTGATGCCGTCGGGCTCGGCAGAGACTTCGGTGAGACTCGCGCGCTCGACGCACTCGACTTACTCGTTCCCGCCGGAGCGATGGTCGGGCTGCTCGGCCCGAATGGCGCGGGCAAGACCACCGCCATGCTGGTGCTTGCGACACTGCTTCGTCCGTCGCGTGGTGGTGCACGAGTGTTCGGGTACGACATCACGCGTGCCCGTACCGACGTTCGCCATCACCTGGGACTCGTGTTTCAAGAGGCGAGCGTCGACGGTCTTTTGACCGTCGAAGAAAACCTGCTGTTCGCGGCTCGCCTCGCCGGGTTTGGGAATCAATCAGCAAGACAGGCAGCGGCCGATGCGATGGAGCGCGTCGGCCTTACGGAGCGTCGATCGCAACCGGCGCGCCATCTTTCGACGGGCTGGCGGCGGTTGATCGATCTGGCACGGGCGACCCTCCACCGTCCGGCGCTTCTCGTTCTCGACGAACCCACAGTCGGTCTCGATCCCGAGCACCGGGATCGTGCGTGGAGGTTGCTCGAGACCGAACGGCGCGAGCGCAGCACGACGGTCCTGTTCTCCACGCACTATCTCGGCGAGGCCGAGGCGTGCGATCGCGTCGTCCTTCTTGCGCGAGGGCGCGTGGTCGCTTCTGACACGCCGGCCGCCCTGAAAGCGACGCTGGGCGACGAGGTCGTCGAAGTCGAAGGCCCTGACGCTCATCGATTGCTCCCGGTGATCCGAGATCTCGTTGATGTACGGCTCGCCATCAGGACGGAGCGCGGCTGCAGAGTCGGGATTGTGGGTTCGCGTGACGGACTCACGAAACTGGTCAGTCTTGCGCCGAAACTCGTCCGGTTGACAGTCCGTCCGGCGACGTTGGACGACGTCTACTTTGCCATGACCCAGGCATCACACGCGGAACGGTCGGCGAGCGACAGGGTGGGGGAGCCGGTGTGACCGCTCTCGCACCCGTCTACGGAATCGTCGTGCGCGATGTCATTCGTGCATTCCGCCAGAAGGGGCGTCTGGTCGGAGGACTGGCTCGTTCGTTCATGTGGCTTCTCCTCGTGGGCACCGGCTACAACGCCATCGCTCGCGTCGAGGGGGTTTCGTCGTACCAGGCGTTTGTGTATCCCGGTCTCGTGGTCATGGCCATGTTGTTCGGTGCGATGCTCACGGCCATCTCGACCGTGTACGATCGCGAGTTCGGCATGCTTCGCCTGATGTTGGCTAGCCCTGCAGGGGCCTCTGCGATCCTGGCGGGCCGGGCGATTGCTGCCACCATCATCGGAATCCTTCAAGGCGGCGTGTTGCTGGTCTGTCTCCCGATGTTCCTCTCTGTTACTGCCTCGCAACTTGTCAACGCTGTGGCGGCACTTGCCCTGGGGGCTGCAGCCAGCAGCGCTCTCGGCCTTCTCGTGGCGGCTCCGCTGCGATCCGTTGAAAATTTCGCCAGCGTGATCAACGTCCTGTTGTTCCCGCTGTTCTTCTTGAGCGGCGCGCTATATCCGACGAGCCGGATGCCGGCTGGACTCCGCCACGTCGCCCAAGTAAATCCAGTGAGCCACGCTGTCGATCTGATGCGCGCTGCGCTTGGCCAACCAACGGAATTTGGCGTCACTCGCTCCATTCTTGTGCTCATCGTCACAACGGTCTCGGCGTTTTTCCTCAGCATGCTGATCTTCGATCCAGAGCATCGCTTCGCTCTTCGCGACAGGCCCGTCAGGAGATAGGGAGTGTTGACGGCTCCCCACGGCACATGGACTTCACCGATTACCGCAGAAACCGTCGCGGCCGGAGCTCTCCGGTTCGGCGGCGTCATGGTGGAAGACGAGACCATCTATTGGCTCGAAGGACGGCCCGCTGAACGTGGCCGCGGCGTCATCGTCAAACGAACACCTGACGGCCGCGTCTCGGACGTCACGCCCGCCGGAACGAATGTCCGATCGCGTGTCCACGAGTACGGTGGCGCCGCCTATGCCGTGTCTCGCGGAACCATCTACTACTCGGAGTTCGTTGACCAGCGCATCTACCGTCTCCCATCGGGCCTTCAGGCTGAACCGCTCACACCGCCGGGAGATTGGTTCTACGCGGATTTCGCCATTGACCTTCCCCGCAAGCGCCTCGTTTGTGTGCGCGAAGACCATACGGTGAACAACCGTGAGGCGGTGACGACGCTCGTCAGCGTGCCACTTGATGGTCCGCCGAGCTCTGGCGACATCGTTGTTGCGGGCTTCGATTTCTACGCCGCGCCGCGGCTTAGCCCCGACTGTTCTCGTCTGTCGTGGCTGGCGTGGCGTCATCCACAGATGCCTTGGGACGGGACGGAGCTCTGGGTCGCGACCGTCAGGGCGGACGGGGCGCTCGTGGGGCCGACCCGCATTGCCGGTGGGGACGCCGAATCGATCTTCCAGCCCGCGTGGTCGCCTGATGGTGTGCTGTACTTCGTCTCCGATCGAACGGGCTGGTGGAATCTCTATCGCGCGAGCCCCAGCCGGGTCGAAGCTGTCTGCGAAATGCCGGCGGAATTCGGCCGTCCGCTCTGGCAGCTTGGGACGTCGACTTGGGCTTTCGCGGACGCGTCGCGTATCGTCGCTGCGTGCGCCCAGGGCGGACGTTGGCGACTGGTGACGATCGACGTGACGACGGGGCGCCTTGCGGCGGTGACCACCGATTTCGAGCCGGCTGACGGCGTTGCGTCGACCCGGACGCACGCTCTATTGGTCGGCGGTTGGGCTCAGGCGCCTGATGCGGTGGCCCTCGTCGATCTCGCAAGCGGCGAAGTCGAAACGATTCGTTCGGCCGCGACTGCCGACATCGATCCCACGTTCATCTCTGCGTCCGAAGCCATTGAGTTTCCGACGGACGCTGGACTTACGGCGCATGCGTTTACTTACGCGCCGTGTAGCGGAACCTTCACCGCGCCCACAGGCGAGCGACCTCCTTTGATCGTCGTCAGTCATGGGGGGCCGACGGCGGCCAGTCACGGACGGCTGAATCTCGAGGTGCAGTACTGGACGAGCCGTGGGTTCGCGGTGGTCGACGTGAATTACGGGGGGAGTTCCGGCTACGGACGTTCTTATCGACAGCGGCTGCGCGGGCAATGGGGGGTTATCGATGTTGCAGATTGCGTGAATGCCGCGAAGCACCTCGTAGCGTTGGGCAAGGCAGACGGCAACCGCCTTATCATTCGTGGCCGGAGCGCCGGAGGATACACGACACTTGCAGCCCTCACGTTTGCTCCAGGTGTGTTCAAGGCGGGTGGAAGCTATTACGGCGTCGCCGATCTCGAGTTGCTGGCGCGCGACACCCATAAGTTCGAGTCCAGATACCTCGACAGCCTGATTGGGCCTTACCCGGCTCGTCGAGACCTGTACGAAGCCCGGTCGCCGATTCACTTCGTAGAAAGGCTTTCGTGCCCCCTCATCTTCTTTCAAGGTCTCGAAGATCGAGTCGTGCCGCCCGATCAATCGCGCATCATGGCGGACGCGGTAAGGGCCAAGGGACTCCCTGTCGCCTTGCTCACGTTCGAGGGGGAGCAACATGGATTTCGCAAGGCCGAAACGATCGTTCGTTGTCTGGAAGCCGAGTTGTCCTTCTACGGATCGGTCTTTGGTTTCACACCCGCGGGGCCGCGTCCGTCGTTCAGAATCGATAACCTCATATAATCGTTACATCTATGGCGCTTAGAGCATGGGTTCTTCTCTCGTTGATAGCGGTTGTCACCTTTGATCCCAGCCCTGCGGCCGCCGCTCGAGGGCAAGCCCCGCCTGGTCGCTCGACCGTCGCTGGCGTCGTCCGAGACTCGAGCGGCGGAGCGGTCGTTGGGGCAGTCGTGGTCGCACGATTCGCTCGGAGCGAGCAACAGACGGTGACCGGACCCGATGGACGCTTCAGCCTCGATCCGCCTGCGGGCGAAGAGGTCGTGCTCGTCGTTCGCGCGGGCGGCTTTGCTGAAAGCGAGCGGCGACTGACGCCATCAGCCACCCAGGAAATCACTGTCGTTTTGATGCCGGCCACGCTGTTCGAGTCGGTCACCGTGACGCCGACGCGGACCGAACAGCGACTTGGTGATGTGCCGGCCAGCGTCAACGTTTTGAACAGCGAAGACATCCGACAATCGCCGGCTGTCGTGTCCGACGATGTGCTTCGGCAGGTGTCGACGTTCAGCCTGTTCAGACGGACGAGCAGTCTGTCCTCGCATCCGACGACACAAGGAGTCTCGCTCCGCGGTATCGGGCCGAGCGGCGTCAGCCGGACATTGGTCCTGCTCGACGGCGTCCCGTTCAACGATCCGTTTGGGGGCTGGGTGTATTGGACGCGGGTGCCGATGGACAGCACCGATCGCATCGAGATCGTGGACAACTCGAGCTCCAGTCTGTACGGCAACTACGCGATGGGCGGCGTCATCAACATCGTCACGACCCGGCCGGCGGCGCGAACCGTTGAATTCAAGCCCCAGTACGGGAGTCGAACCACCCCGAAGTTCGATTTCTTTGCGAGCGATGTCTGGGGCAAGGTCGGCGCGGCTGTCGAAGGCAGCATGTTCAAGACGGATGGCTTTCCCAACGTCGTGCCAAGCGAGCGGGGAGCCGTCGACAACGAGGCCACGGTCGACTACACGAACTACAACGTCAAGATCGATTACGACGCGAGTAGTGCCGTGAAAACGTTCATCCGAGGCGGCTATTTTCGGGAGAACCGCGATAACGCCAAGATCAGTACCTTCGACGGCACCGAGGAGGCCAACGACACGCGGTGGAGTTACGTCAGCGGCGGCGTTCGGATGGTGTTGCCCGACCAGAGCGATTTGCAGGCGCGCGTCTTCAGCGACTTCGAAATCTTCCACAGCAATTTTCTGGCCGTGCCTGCTGCGAACCCGCCTCGAAGCATCGGACGCATGACGCTCAACCAGTCGGTCCCCACGACCGGGGTCGGTGCCATGGCGTCGTGGTCGAAGGCTTTCACCAGGAATCAGTTCTTCACCGCCGGTACCGATTGGCGCTGGGTGGATGGCGAAAGCCAGGAGGGCGTGCTGGACCCCGTCCGGGGTGCGCAGGTGATCACCGAGCGGTTCTCAGGAGGCACGCAGCAGAGCTTCGGCGCATTTGTTCAGGACATGATCACGGCGGTGCCGAACACGCAGATTACCTTGAGCGCGCGCGTCGACCATTGGCGGAATTACGACGCGCACAACCTTGAAACTTCAGTGGCGACCGGCCTTCCCACTGCGAACAACAAGCCGAGCTGCGAAGACACCGGCGGCGTGCCGCCGACATGTCTGGAGAATAAAGACGATACGGTCGTCAGCCCGCGCGTCGCGGCGCTCTATCGCGTGACGGAGCGGCTCAGCGTGTGGGGTGACTATGGGCTCGGATTCCGCGCCCCGACACTGAACGAGCTGTATCGACAGTTTTCTGTGGGCGCCGTGTTGACGCGAGCGAACGATCAGCTCGGCCCCGAGCGGCTGAAGGGTGGAGAGTTGGGGATTACGCTCGCTCCGGTCCGAAACCTCACGATTCGCTCGACGTGGTACGACAATCGCGTCGAGAATCCGGTGGCGAACGTGACGATTGGCAACAACCTTCAGCAGCGCCAGAACCTCGGGCGCACGAGAATCTGGGGGATACAGAACGACGTCGAGTACCGCCTGAGTACATCCTGGCGGGTGTCTGGCGGCTATCTTTACAATCAGGCGAAAGTCGTCGAATTCAATGCCAATCCTGCGCTCGTGAACAACTGCAACGGCGTCGCGGGTGAGGCGTGCTTCCTCCCGCAAGTGCCGGAGAACCGTGGCTCGCTGCGCGGCACGTATTCGAATCCCAAGTACGTGACGGTTTCCCTGGGCATGCAAGTCATCGGCTTGCAGTACGAGGACGACCAGAATGCACGCGTGGTCCCGGCGCCGGCGCTGAGCGACGCAGGCTATCCCGTGACGACGGCGCCCGGACTGCCGAAGTACACACTCGTCGATCTGATGATCTCGCGTGCGTTCGGCCATAACGTCGATGCGTATTTCGGCATTCAGAACATCGCCGATCGTCAGTACTTCGTCCAGACGCAGGCCACTACGGTCGGTTCACCCCGACTGGTGACTGGAGGGATCCGCGTCCGGTTCTCGGGGCGATAATGTCGCGCGGATGCGCGACGCGGTAGGCCGTCAGGCTTGGCTATCCGCCGACGATTGGCGAGTGACGACAGCCTTGTGTTGGGGGCTTCTCCAGAAGTCCATCGTCGACACGCGATGGACGCAGCCCACCGTGCAGTAGGGTGCGCAGGGTTTGGGCGTCGAGAACTCGCGTCGAATGTCGTCGACCGTATACGACTCGAGCGGCACGGCTGGGTAACCCCGTTGCTGCGAGCAGTAGTGCACGAGTCCATCCTCGCAGACGTAGAGGTATCTCGCCCCCGCACGGCAACGCCAGTCGTTGGGTTTGCCGTCCGCCAGGTTTTCCTGAAACCCGGTGATGCCCGAGTAGAGATTCTTGAAGACCTGCCAAGGGCCGTTGATCGCGGCCGAGACGCCGTCGAATACCTGACGTTCGACAGACCCGAGCGGCTTCAGCCGTCCTGAGCCGTCGTGGATGATCCCGATTGAGGTTGAGAAACCAAGTTCCCGCGCCCGGTTGTTGATCGTGCGCGCGTCTTCGGGGTTCTTGATCCCGCCGCCGAGCACGGAGTTGATGTTGACGTCGAACGTCGCATGGTCCCGCAGATGCTGCAGTTTCTTGTCCAGCAGCCGCAGGCTCTTCTTCGACACTTCATCGGGTTCGACGTTGTCGATGCTGATCTGCAGAAAATCGAGACCGGCGTCGTTCAGTTCCTGAATGCGATTCGGGACCAGAAAGTATCCGTTCGTGATTAGTCCGGCCATCATCCCGCGGGCACGAATGTGACGGATGAGGTCGTCGAGATCGGGGTGGAGCATCGGCTCCCCCCCGCTGAACGCGACGACCGATGTCCCGAGCTCCTTCAGCTTGTCGATGCGCCGCCGCAACGTGTCGGCCGGAACCGGCGCCGAGACCTTGTCGTACTCGTTGCAGTAGCCACAATCGATGTTGCAGCGGCGAGTGGGAATGATCTGCACCAGCAACGGATGCGCTGTATGAGTGAGACCCCGCACGAACTCTCGAAACGATCGCGCTTTGCGGCTCGCCGTCGTCGATTTATGCATCAACGCAAAAAGTATAGCATCCGTCGTGCGCTATTCTTAGGAAGCCATGGTCATCAAGCGGCGTTCGCGTATTCATGGGGCCGGGGTCTATGCCACCAGGACCATCACCAAGAACACCCGCATCATCGATTACGCCGGCGAAAAGGTGTCAAACCGTGAAAGCCTGGTTCGAGAGCGCCGATACATACAGCACGGTCATATCTGGTGCTTCAAGCTCACCAAGCGGACCGTGATCGACGCGGGCGTCGGCGGCAACATCGCCCGCTTCATCAACCATTCCTGTCGCCCGAACTGCTACATCGATATCAAGAACGGCGTGATATGGATCCGTGCCGCCCGCACGATTCGTAGGGGCGAGGAGCTCACCTACGATTACAACACCGATGGCGATGGACTGATCAAGTGCCGGTGCCGCCCGGGCTGTCAACGGCTTCTCTGATGCAGGTGTTCTTCCTGCACGGATTCGCTTCGTCGGCGAAGTCGACCAAGGCCGCGTACTTTGGCGAACGCTTGCAGTCGCACGGCATCCCGTTTCATTGTCCGGATTTCAACGAGCCTGATTTTTCGACGTTGACGCTGACGCGGATGCTCGACCAGTTGGCGAATGCCATCGTTGCCGTCCCCGCCGGACCTGTCGTCCTCATCGGGTCCAGTCTGGGAGCGGTCGTCGCCATCCATACAGCGCCGCGCATGACCGATCGCATCGATCGACTGATTCTGCTCGCACCCGCGGTGATGCTTGGCCGGGACGGTCACTCGCCAATCGGCCAGCAGCGCCTGGCCCAGTGGCGGTCGGCGGGGACGCTCGAAATCTTTCATGGCGGGTACGGCGGCTTCTGCCAGCTCAACTTCACCTTCCACGAGGACAGTTTGCGGTACGATGCGTTTGCGGCGGATGTCCGGCAGCCGACACTGATCTTCCAAGGTCGCTACGACGAGGCTGTCGATTGTCGAATCGTGGAGGAGTACGCCGCAACGCGATCGAACATGACGCTCACGCTACTGGACGACGACCATCGGTTGCTCGGGAGCCTTCCCCGGATTTGGGAAAGCATGGCGCCATTCCTGGAGCTGGCAGATTGAGCGCGCCAAAGCACAAGCTGTGCAAGATCGCGGCACTTGGCTTGTTCCTCGTGGCGTCCACGCCACTCACGTCGACCGAGAACGTCCCGCTGATCGACCTTCGTATCGGCACCGCGCAAGGGAACGGAACCTACGCTGTCGTGACCGTTCCTCTCGAGGCATACGTCGCTCGCGTCCTGACGGCCGAGGCACTGCCCGACAGCCGCCCAGCTGCGCTCGAGGCCCTTGCCATCACGATCCGAACCTATGCGCTCGCGAACCTGGGCCGCCACGGCTCTGATGGCTTCGACCTGTGCGATGAGACGCACTGTCAAGTCATGCGCACGGCCACGGCTGCGACCGAACAGGCGGCGGCGGCCACATCGGGACGGATTTTGATCGCTGGTGGAGCGCCAGCGTCGGTTTTCTACTCGGCGTCGTGTGGCGGGCGGACGGAGGTACCGTCGGCGGTCTGGCCGGGCGAGCCGGATCGCCCGTTCCTTCCAACGCAGCAAGACGATGCCTGCAGGGGCGCACCGGTGTGGGCGACGGAACTCGCCAGCAACGACCTGTTTCGATCCTTCCGTGCCGCCGGCTTCCGCGGCGATCGCCTGCGCGACATGAAGATCCTCGGCCGGAATTCTTCGGGCCGCGTCGCACGTCTCCGCCTGGACGGTCTTCAACCCGATGAAATCTCGGGACAGGACTTGCGGGTTGTCGTCGGACGCACACTCGGCTGGCAGCACATCAAGAGCACGGCTTTCGATCTGACCCGCACGCTCGGCGGCTACCGACTGCGCGGCCACGGTTCCGGGCACGGCGTCGGCCTTTGTGTCATCGGGTCGGCCCGCCGCGCGGAAGCTGGTGAAAAAGCCGACGACATTCTCCACCGATACTTCCCGGGCCTGCCGATTGCCGCACCTCCCGACGCGTTCCTGGCGAGTGCGGCCAGAAAGCTGGACGTTCGTTCCGCCGTGGATTCCCGCGTCCGACTGGAAAGTCCGGCCGCGACGCCTCGGGTTGTCTCCAACATGTCGATCGCGCTGCCTCCTGCCGACGAGATCCAGCGGGGGAGCATCATCGACCTGACGGCGCAGGCTCGAGAAGATCTGTCCCGCACACTCGGGGTGGCGGCGCCCGGCCTGAATCTTCGCTTTCACCCTACTGCCGATAGCTACGAGCGCGCCACGGCCCTGCCATGGTTTACCTCGGGGGCGCTGGTTGGTGGTGCAATTCATCTTCTCCCCGTCGCCACACTTCGCGAGCGCGGCGTGCTCGAACGCACGATCCGTCGCGAGCTCGTCCGCGTGATGACCGACGCTGCGTTGGGCACACGACCGCTCTGGGTGCGTGAAGGCGCAGCCTTGTACTTCGCCGATGAACAGCCGGCCGCGAACGTTCACGACCAGAAAGCAACCGCCGTATCGCAACGTGTCGCCTGTCCCGAGGACTCCGACCTGCTTCGTCCGGTGTCGGTTGGCGCGCTCACGGATGCCTACGCGCGCGCCCGCGCCTGTTTCGAACGGCAGCTGGCCCAGGGTCGGTCTTGGCGGGAAGTTAGGTGAGGGCGATAGCTACCCAAGCGGCAGCCTCACGATGGCGATTGACCGCCCCTGGCCTTCCGGCGAGACAATGCTTCCTCCGTGACGCTCCACAATGCGCCGGGCCAGCGGAACGGCCAGACCGAGCCCGCCGCGCTTCTCATCGAAAGCGATACCGCCATCATTGTGCGCATCCGCAAGAACTCCTCTTTCGGCGATCGCGATGACGGCCGACCTTTTCTGACGCGCATCAATCTGACGGTTCACGACGACAGTCGTTGGAGGAGGCAATTCGCGAAGTACTGCCCGGAAGATTCCCGATAGCGCCGATTCCAGTCGCGCGGCATCGCCTCGAATTGGTGCACCTTCAGATGGTCCGCGAAGCTCTATGCCGACTTCGAACTCCTCGCGTTTTTTCATCTCGTCCACGATACGCTGGACCAGCGGAAAGAGGTCGAAAGGCTCCTGAACCAACTGGATGATGTCGGCGTCCAGCTTCTGGATCTCGCTCAGCTCGGCGAGCATCGCGACGAGGCGCTGGCAGGATCGCTCCGCTTCGTCGATCATTTTGCGTTGGCGCTCGCTGAGCCCTTCCGCATCGCGCTGCAGCATGCGCAGGTAGCCCCCGACCACGTTGGCCGGGGTCCGCAATTCGTGCACGAGCAGGGACAAAAACGCCGAAAAATCGTCATCTTCGGATGGCATGAGTCAGTGCACCCTCTTTCCTTTGCCAGCAATCCCCGTAGCGACGAGACCGACCTGGGCAGCATCCGAGTGATCCCCGTCCCCGTATGTATCTATAATGAAGGGGGAGACCACTCCCGGACTGCAGAGATTTCTTATGCTGATCAAACGCCCTTCGGACATTCCAAGCTCCGAGATCACCGACAAGAACGTCTATCTCAATCGGCGCGAGTTTATCCGAGCGGCCAGCGGGACGGCCCTGGCTACGGCGGCCGGCGCCCTCGCGACTGAACAGCTCCTGGCTGCGCAGCAGCCGGCGGTTCACGGGCGCAAGCTGGAAACCAAGAAGAGCCCGCTCAGCACGACCGAGGCGCCGAATTCGTGGGACCACATCACCACCTACAATAACTTCTACGAATTCGGGACCGACAAGAACGAGCCCGCAATCTACTCCAAGAAATTCGTGCCCGAGCCCTGGGCGGTGACCGTCGACGGTGAATGCAACAAAAAGGGAAAACTCAATCTCGAGGACATCCTCAAGGGCGTCACGCTGGAGGATCGCATCTATCGGCATCGCTGTGTGGAAGCGTGGTCGATGGTGATTCCCTGGGTTGGCTTTCCACTCGCCGACTTCATCAATAAGTGCGAGCCCACGTCGAAGGCGAACTTTATTCAATTCACCACGCTCTTCGATCCGAAGCGTATGCCGTTTCAGCAGCAGCCCATTCTCCAGTGGC
Organism: uncultured Acidobacteriota bacterium; assembly: GCA_963773035.1. Taxonomy (GTDB): domain Bacteria; phylum Acidobacteriota; class Vicinamibacteria; order Vicinamibacterales; family CAVVIG01; genus CAVRXZ01. Next base: position 394,717 of record CAVYZX010000012.1, read on the forward strand.
CGTATGTCGAAGGCCTGCGAATGGACGAGGCGAAACACCCGCTGACGATCCTGGTGGTCGGTCTGTACGGCGAGGTCCTCCCCAATCAGAACGGTGCACCCCTTCGGCTGGTCATTCCCTGGAAGTACGGTTTCAAGGGAGGCAAGTCGATCGTAAAGATCAGCTTCGTCGAAAAGCAGCCGCTCAACACCTGGCAGCAAACGGCCTCGCGGGAGTACGGCTTCTATGCCAACGTGAACCCGGAGGTCGATCATCCCCGCTGGAGTCAGGCAACGGAGCGTCGTCTGCCATCGTTGTTCAAGAACACGAAGACACAGCCCTTCAACGGCTACGGCGAACAGGTGGCCAGCATGTACTCCGGCCTGGATCTGCGGAAGAATTTCTAATTCAGCCACTCCGCGGGGTCGCTTGCCGTGACAGCGAACCAGACAATCCGCTGGGTCATCAAACCAGCGGTCTTCCTCGCCGCGCTGATTCCGTTCGCACTGGTCCTGAGGGGACTTCTGCTGACCGGGGATCTCGGTGCGGATCCACTGAAAACCATCACCGACGTCACCGGTCTCTGGACGCTTCGCTTTCTGTGCATCACGCTTGCGATCACTCCCCTGAGGCGACTCACCGGGTGGAACGCGGCGATCAGGTTTCGACGGATGCTGGGACTGTTCGCGTTCTTCTACGGGTCCCTGCATCTGCTCATCTTCATCGTCGCGGATCGGCTCGCCAGCCTCGGATTTCCGAGCCTGCTCGTTTGGCAGAACATCCGCGAACTGGGTGCATCGATCGGCAGCGAGATCTACAAACGTCCGTACATCACGGTTGGATTCACTTCATGGGTGTTCATGCTCGCGCTGGCCGCTACGTCGACGAGCGGCATGAAGCGCCGGATGGGAGGGAAGCGCTGGCAGGCGTTGCATCGGTTGATTTATCCCGCCGCCATCGCCGGCGTCATCCATTACTGGTGGCTGGTCAAGGCTGACGTGACCGATCCTCGGTTCTACGCCGTGGTGACCGGCGTGCTGCTCGTGTTCAGGATGTGGTGGTGGGCGCGATCGCGCGCCCTCACGCCAGTACGGGCAACCCGGCGGCGGAACGAGGCAACGCCAGCATCTGCCGACTGATCGCTTACTCGATCGTCACGTAGCGCCAGAGTCGCGCTGTCTCCTTGGGTCCGACGTACTTTCCGATTTCCTTCTCGAATTGTTCCTTCGTCTTCCACGGCCGGTATTCCTTGAACTCCCGGACCATCCTCCGGCCGGCGCCAGGAATACTGAGGATGTCCTCGTCACTGGCGGTATTCAGGTTGACCGGGATGAAGCAGGTACTGTGCCAGTCGCGCCGTCTCCTGCGCGCCGACGTACTTGCCGATCTCTTTGTCGAACTGCGCGAAGGTCTTCCACGGCCGGTACTCGGCAAACTCACGAGCCATCCTGTTGCCCGCGCCAGGGACGAGAAGGATTTCGTCGCGTGTTGCCGTGTTGAGATTGATGTGGACGAAGGCCTTGCCGTAGAAGTCGGTGCGTTGAGCGGCGGATAGCGACTGACTTTGCAGAAACGCGTCCAATTCCATGATGCTCATGAAAGGACGCTTGTCCACGATGCCTTTCGCCATCGCACTCGTCATGTGGGGCAGAGCCGCCAACTCGCTTTCGCTGGCCACGTTGGGATCGATGAGGCCCTGAGACTTACCGACCTGCCCGTGCGGCCGCCCGTTCATCGTCAGCGCCATGACCACGGTCAACGCGAGTGTTACCAGTGCTGGTTTCGCGAATCGCTGCATTTGTGTGCTCCCGGAAAGTTCGCCACTATTCCTCGGTGTCCCCCGTGTCCTCCGTGTGGAGAGGTTAGTGTACCTTCGTGTCATCTTTGACGCTGGAAATCCAGAGCCGGATGCCGATACGTGTATGCCAGGCCGACGAGGCCGAAGTGAGCCATCACGCCGGGGGCCAATGCCGGCGGCGCCTTCGCCTGCAGCACCTTCATCCACAGCGCGAGGCCTCTCATCGACGGGTCGATATCCAGCTGGAACTCGGCGTTGGCTCGAAAGTGCAGGACGAAGCCAATACCCGCGCTGGCAATCGCCAGCACCATGACGACCCGCAGCGCCTGGAGGCTGCTCGCACTTCGGTTGAACCAATACCATGTCAGCACGACAAGACCCAGCGCTATCAGCGCGAGCGGTGCAACCTGCCAGACGTCCTCGAAATGGCCGAGCAGAAGCAACTCGGCAGCCGTGCCCAGCATCTCCAGGACGAGCAGTCCCAGAAGGAATTGGCGGAGGAGACCCTCCCCGGGCTTCAGAGCTGCGCGATCCACGCCGACACCTGAGACAAGTCTACGTTTCCGCCGCTGAGAATGATGCCGACACGCTTGCCTGCCACGTTCACACAGCCTTCGAGGGCCGCGGCAGCCGCCAACGCTCCCGTCGGTTCGACGATCATTTTGAGGCGCTCCCATAAGTAGAACATGCTCCGCAGGAGCGCGGCATCGTCTACGACGGCCATGTCGGTCACGTACTCGAGCACGAGCGGGAAGGTCAATGATCCGAGCGAGGGAGTCCGGGCTCCATCCGCCACCGTCTGCGGATTGCGCACGGTCTGAAGCTGGCCAGAGCGAAACGACCGATTCGCATCATCGCCGGCCGCCGGCTCGATTCCGACGATTCGACAAGACGGAGAGAGGCTGTGCGCGGCCAGCGCCGATCCGCCCAGCAGCCCTCCGCCACCGCACGGAACGAGCAACAGATCGAGAGGGCCGACCTCGGCAAAAAGTTCGAGTACGGCCGTCCCGGCTCCGGCAATGATGTTCGCGTGATTGTAGGGCGGGATCACCGTGAGACCGCGTTCGGCCGCCAGCCGTTGTCCGATGGCTTCACGGTCTTCGCGCTCGCGATCGTACAGCACGATTTCACCGCCGTATCCGGCGGTGGCCAGTCGTTTCACGACAGGCGCGTCGTTCGGCATGACGATCACTCGCGGGATGTCGAGAAGCTGTCCGGCGAGGGCAATCGCCTGTGCATGATTGCCGGACGAAAAAGCGACCACGCCGCGGCGACGCTCCTCGGCGCCGAGCCGCGACAGCGCGTTGTAAGCGCCTCTGAACTTGAAGGCTCCGGCGCGCTGGAGGTTCTCGCATTTGAAGAAGAGCTCCGCTCCGACGCGATCGTTCACGCTGCGGGAAGTGGCCACGGGCGTTTTGTGTGCGACGCCGGCGATCTGATGCGCGGCGCTTTCGACGTCGGCAAACCTCGGCGAGTTCATGGCTCATTAGTGTATCCAGATACTTGTCCGCCGCCGCCGCGACAAGTCATTCGCAATCTGTCAGAATTCATGACGTGCAGAAACGCTCCCGCATCACGACGGCATCGCTTGGGATCCGGGGATCAGCCGTTGCCGCCTTTCTCGTTGTCGTCGGCGCGGTGCCACGCGGCGCCCAGTCGCCCAATCAGCCATCGTGGATCGCGCGCAGCAACGACAACGCTCAGATTCTGTTGAACGCGCAGTCGGCCTACAACCCTGAAGGGGCGGCACAACAGGGCTTGTCGGGGTTCGATGAACAGGTCCTCCAACTGCCGAAGGATCGACGCGAGCGGATGAAGGCAGACCTGGAAAAAGCTCTGCGCGAGCTCCAGCGGCGTCGTAGCGTCGAGAAGGATCAGCTCGTTGCGCAGGACCTCGACATCCTGATCAAAGCCGCGCAGGAATCACTGCGGGGACAGGAGTTGGGTCAGCGATACCAAATCCCCTATTTCAACGTCGCCTCGATCGTCTTCAACGGCATTCGGAGCCTCCTCGACGATCAGGTGCCGCCAGAACGGCGACAGGCGGCGCTGGTTCGACTGCGCAAGTACGCTGGTGTGGAACCTGGTTACCAGCCGCTCACCGAGCAAGCGAAGGCGCGAACCGGCGACTGGATGCGGCCAGGCCAGGTCGGACCGCCAAGGATCGAGCTCGAAAGCGATCTGGCCCGCGCGAATTTCTTCGTCGGCGGGATCGGCGAACTCTTCGCCGAATACAAGATAGCCGGTTACCAGGAAGCTCTGGGGCGGCTCAAAGAACAGATTGCCGAGTACGACGCGTGGGTCACGAAGGAGATCCTGCCGAAGAGCCGGACCGACTTCAGGCGACCACCCGAGCAGTACGCCTTTTCGCTTCAGCAGTTCGGGGTGGACGTCCCGCCTGCACAGCTGACGGCGATGGCACACAAGGCGTTCGACGAGTGGCAGGCCGAGATGCAGGACATTGCGCAGCAGGTGGCGAAGTCCCGCGGCTTCGCGTCGAGCGACTATCGAGATGTAATCCGCGAGCTCAAGAAAGACCAGCTGGTCGGCACGGCAATCCTGCCGCACTATCAACAACGGTTGAAAGACATCGAGCAGATCATCGAGCGCGAGCGTCTGGTATCGCTGCCGGCGCGCCCTGCCCGCATCCGACTGGCCACGGCTGCGGAAACGGCGCAGCAACCGGCGCCACACATGGTGCCTGCGCCTCTCCTCAACAACACCGGCCAGCAGGGAGAGTTCGTGCTCCCCCTGAACGTGCCTGCGCGCCCCGGATCGGCCGAGACCGTACAAACGGACGACTTTACGTTCGGTGCCGCGTCGTGGACGCTGACCGCTCACGAAGCGCGGCCCGGGCACGAGCTCCAGTTCGCCACGATGGTCGAGCGCGGAGTGTCGCTGGCGCGGGCCATGTTTGCATTCAACAGCGTCAACGTCGAAGGTTGGGGCCTCTACGCCGAGCACATCATGAAACCGTTCGAACCGCTCGAGGGACAGCTGATCTCGCTCCAGCTGAGATTGATGCGGGCGGCGCGAGCGTTCATCGATCCCGAGCTCCAGAACGGTACGCTCACGCCTGCCGACGCCATGCGCTTTCTCACGAACGATGTCGTGCTCTCTGAAGCGTTTGCGAATACGGAGGTCGAGCGCTATACATTCCGTGCGCCCGGGCAGGCCACGTCGTATTTCTACGGATACATGAGGCTTCTCGACCTCCGGCGCGACGTGGAAGCGAAGCTCGGGAGTCGATTCGATCAACGGCAGTACCACGACTTCCTCCTGGCGCAGGGACTGCTGCCACCGGATTTGTTGCGGAAAGCCGTCATGAACGATTTCGCGAGCAAGTAGATGAATTTCGTATGAACCGTCCACGATGGCAAGCGCGGCTGTATACTGACCCGATTTCGGAGGGATGTGTTATGCGAGCGATTCTCGTTGTGTGTTTGATGTTGCTGTCAGCGGCCGCATCGGCTCAGTCGCGTTCGGTCTACATCGAAGACCTGACGTGGCTCGAAGTCCGCGACGCGATTGCCGCGGGGAAGACGTCGGCGATTATCTACGCCGGCGGCACGGAACAGAACGGACCGCATATGGCGATCGTCAAGCACAACGCGATCGCGCACTATGCGGCCGGCCAGATCGCCGAAAAGCTGGGGAACGCGCTGGTCTATCCGATCATGCCTTTCAGCCCCGCCGGAGATCCCATTGAAAAAATCGGCCACGCCCGTTTCCCCGGCACGGTGAGCGTCTCGTCGGAGCTGTTCATGGGTGTCATGCGCCAGGTCGCGCTCAGCGCTGTGGCCGCCGGTTTCAAGAACGTGTTTCTGATGGGCGATCATGGCGGCGGCCAGAACGAGCTGAAGCTTGCTGCGGAGAACCTCGACGCGGACTGGAAGGCCAAGGGCGTTCGGGTGTTCTACGTCGCGGATCTACAGGCGAAAGCGACGCAACAGACCAACGCCTACCTGGCGGAACGCAAGATTGCGCCCGGCGGACATGCTGGCGTCGCCGAAACCTCTCAAGTGATGTTGCTCGATCAGGTCGAGAAGCAAGATTGGATTCGCCGCGACAAGCTCACGGCCGCCAAAGGTCAGCCGGAACCGGCGACCGGAATCAATGGAGATCCCTCGCCGGCGACCGTCGACATGGGTCGCGTGTTCATCGACTACAAGGTGAACAGTGCAGTCGATCAGATTCGGGACCTGATCGCGAAGCGTTAGTCTCCAGCAATTCGAAACCCCAAGCAAAGCGCGGGCTCGAGAGAGCCCGCGCTTTTTCTCCAAGACCCGTATACTCCTAAAAAGTCGATCCAGCTCTGCAGTTGAAATGGCCGGGTGTGTGGCACGCACTCTGCCTGCTGCTCCAACCTCGAAGGCCGTTCACGTGAGGTAGGCCGGAAGCGAGCCCTGATGCCTCCGAGCGCCGCGGTAATTCGCGGGCGGGCGCGGAGTGTCGTGGTTTGGTGTGTCGAATCTGGAGGTGCGGTCATGAATGAACTGACGGCAGCCGCTGACGCCCTGAGAACCGTGATCCGCAGAACATGGTGGATCCCGCTCGTTCAGGGGATTGCCGCGCTCGTAATCGGCATTTCGCTGCTCACGCGTCCGGCACCCACTCTCGTGCTGCTGACGATTTTTCTGGGTGCCTATTGGTTCGTCGGCGGCATCTTCGACACCGTTGGCGCCGTCTCGCGACGTGATTCGGATCGGCACTGGCTTCTCGCTCTCGTCAGCGGCCTTCTGAGTATCTTCGTCGGGCTCCTTCTTCTGGGACGGCCCATTCTTGGTTTCGTCCTCACGTCATTGACCTTGATCACGTTCATCGCCATGGGCGCCATTCTGAGCGGCATCTTCAGCGTGGTGTGGGCCGTGCGCGTTCGTCGCGAGATCAGGGGCGAGGGTTGGATCATTCTTCTCGGCTTGCTCTCGATATTCCTGGGGGTGATGCTCCTGTCGTCACCCTTCGTGTCTGTTGTCGCCCTTATCCAGGTCACGGCGCTTCTGGCGGTCATCGGCGGGATCGCCGGCATCGTCAACGCGTTCAAGCTGCGAAGCGTGGTTGCCTGAGTATCGAGCTGTCGGCGTGTTCAGTATCAAGGAGGCTTGGTATGGCGTCTTTGCTCGGTTCGTTCACACAGTTGATGACTCCTGACACGATTGGAAAGCTCAGCCGTGCCGTCGGTGTCGACACCAATCAGGCGCAGAAAGGCCTCGACGTCATCGGTCCGCTGGTTCTCGGCAGCCTCGCGCGAAAAAGCGAGACCGTCAGCGGCATGGATTCGATCATGCGAATGCTGCCCGAGGATGCGGGAACCGGACTGCTTGGCAAAGTGCTGAGCGCGGCCGGACAAGCGGGACCCATCTCTTCAGCCAGTCTTTTGAGCGGAGTCCTGGGACCCGGGGTCAGCACGATCGGCAAAGCCCTCGGCGGCCGGCTCGGCTTCGATGCGACGCCGTTGCTGTCGCTGGCGGCGCCGGCGATCCTTGGCGTGATCAGCTCGACGGCCAAAGAGCAGAAACTCAATTCCGCCGACATCGCGAAGACGTTGCAGAGCGAGCACACCGCGACCATGGCCGCTGCCAAGCCGGAGGTGCAGGCGGTCCTGCAAGAGGCCTTTCAGCTCAGCGACAAGGCAGAACGACTGAAGGGAACATTCACCGAAGAGGAATGGAAGAAGATCCGACTCTCGCCCATGGCCGCCACCTTCTACGTGGCGAGCGCGTCGCCCTCCGGCGTTTCCGGCATCGCCAAAGAGGTCATTGCCGCCGGCGACGCGATCAGGGCGCTCGTCAAAGACGCGTTGCCCACCTCACTGGTCGACGTGGCATTCGGCAGTTTCGAAGGCAAGCTCGATCTGGATGACGGACTCGATGAAAAGAGCCCTAGAGGCAGCATGCTCGGTGTTGTTCAGGCTGCCGCGGCGGCTGTGAAAGCCAAAAGCCCAGTGGATGCCCGGACCTTCGCCGATACACTGGTGGCCCTCAGCCGGAAGGTCGCCGAAGCTTCCAAAGAGGGCGGGTTCCTCGGTATCGGCGGCACGCGCGTGAGCCAGGAGGAGGAGCAGGCGATCGCTGAAATCACCGCGGCAGTCGCCTGAGAAAGCAGTAGTCTCACCGAAAACACCCCCTGCGCCGAATGGCCGGATGAACGTTCCTACCAGCCGTCGTTCATCCGGGTTCGGCGCTTCAAGCTCCGCGTCCGCACCCAACCGTTTGATCTGATGCATATTGTCACCGTCCAGCTAATGGAATACTGTGCTCGTCTCCAGCGCCTTTGGCTCCAGGAATGAGCCGCGGGGATGAGATGATCTGTGTCACTCGGTCCAGGGAGGCACCTTCGATGAGGAAGAGACTGGCCGCGCTTGCCGTTGCAGGCGTGCTGCTGGCGGGCGGGTCCTTACTGGCTCACCATTCAACAGCCATGTACGACATGGCCAACCCGGTCACGGTCAAGGGCGCGGTTAAGCGTTTCGAGTGGACGAATCCTCACGCGTTCATTTACCTCGACGTCACCGACGAGAAGGGGAATGTCGTGGAGTGGGAGATCGAGATGATGAGCCTCAATCACCTTCGGTCGTACGGGTGGGTGCGCACCACCGTCAAAGCGGGCGAAATCATCTCCTGCACTGGCGGCAGGGCCAAGAGCGGAGCCCCGTCAATGATCAGCGCGTTAATCGAGTTACCGGATGGGCGGAAGATTCGATCGTAGTCTGGGGCCTGGGGCTCGGGGTTAGAGAGCTGAGGGCTGAGGGCTGAGGGCTGAGGGCTGAGAGCTGGGAGCTGGGAGCTGGGAGCTGATGAAGACGATGACGACGTGCGGCAGTGCGGCCCTGATGGCTGTGTGTCTGCTGTCGACTGCGGCGGGGCAGGCTCCGGCTGCGCCCCAACAGGCGCCTGCGGCGCCGGAGCAGCCGGCGGCGGGCCGGGGTCGATCGGCGTACCAGGACGCAGCGCGGCTTCCAGTCCGAATCGTCTCCTTCACGGCCGAGCCGAATACGATCCAGCAAGGCCAGGCCGTGACGTTGACCTGGGCCACCGAGAATCCTGGCACGATCACAATCGAGCCAAACATCGGGCGTGTCACCCCGCGCGGGACCCGCGTCATCTCGCCGGCGGCCACGACGATATATACGCTGACGGCGAGCGGCGTCGGGGGTCCGGTCACGCGCTCGTTGACCGTTACGATCCCGGGCACTGTAGCTGCTGCAGCACCCGCGGCAGATCCGACCAGCAACGCGAAGAAGCCGGTCCCGAGATTCTCGGACGGCAAGCCCGATTTCACCGGCGTCTACGGCTACGGCCAGGGTGGCGGCCGCGGCGCGCCCCCTCCAACGCCGGACGGCGGCTTGCCGAGGACGCCGACGCTCAAACCCGGAGCGGAGAAATACAAGGTCGTCCGGGCACCGAACGACACGGGACAGTACGCGACGTGCATGCCTCCCGGAGTTCCACAGACGTTCTTCGTGCCGTACTACTTTCAGATCGTCCAGGCGCCGAAGCACGTCGTGATTCTTCATGAATATCTTCATCTCTATCGAGTGATTTCCACCGATGGCAGCGCCCATCCACCGGACCCCGATCCCACCTGGATGGGGAACTCGGTCGGCCGCTGGGAGGGCGACACGCTCGTCGTCGACTCGATTGGCTTCAACGACAAGACCGAGATCAATGGTTATCGGCACACGGAAGCGCTCCATGTCGTGGAGCGCTTCAAGCGTCCGGACGCCGACACGTTGCAGTACGAAGCGACGATCGAAGATCCGAACGTCTTTGCCGGGCCATGGCTGATCACGAGAACGTTCCCGTTTCTGCCTGAGCACGATTCGGTTGACGAGTTCGTGTGCGAGAACAATCGCGATTACCGCGACTTGTTCGGCGAGGGAAAGAAGTAGCCATCATGGCCGTCACTGCGACGCGTCCGTCTCCGGCGCCTGACCTTCGAGCCGACGCTGCTCCGAGCCTTGGATATGCATCGTACGTACTCTTCGTGCTGATGATCTGTTACACGCTGTCGTTCATCGATCGCCAGATCCTCAGTCTGCTGGTCGGGCCGATCAAACGAGATCTCGGGCTCAGCGACACGCGAGTCGGCTTGCTTCAGGGACTGGCGTTTGCGCTGTTCTATGGGAGCCTGGGAATCCCGATCGGGAAGATCGCAGACACGCGGCGTCGCACGACGCTGATCACGATCGGCGTGCTGTTCTGGAGCGTGATGACGACCTTGTGCGCCGGCGCAAGAAGCTTCGGCTCGTTGTTCCTAGCACGCATGGGTGTCGGTGTGGGAGAAGCGACGCTCGCTCCGGGAGCTTTTTCCCTGATCACGGACTATTTTTCGAGAGAGCGGCTGGCGCGCGCCTTGAGCGTGTACTCGATGGGCATCTTCATCGGTTCGGGTCTCGCACTTCTCGTGGGTGGCACGGTGGTACAAGCAACTGCGCGAATGCCAGCGGTGGACCTGCCAATCCTCGGCGTCGTGGCGTCATGGCGTCTGACGTTCCTTCTCGTAGGGGTGCCCGGGCTCCTCGTGGCGGCATGGGTTGCCACCGTGCGAGAGCCGATGCGGCGGAACGTCCTCCGCACCCCCGACGGCCGGACAGCCACATTGACCTTTGGCGACGTCTTCCAACAAGTGCTGGTCCGCTGGCAATCGGTCATTGGAATCTCTGTGGGAATGGTCTTTCAATCGTCGTGCACCTATGGTTTGACTGCTTGGATGCCGACGTTTCTCCAACGTGTACACGGATGGTCGCCTGCGGAAGTGGGACGGACACTCGGGTTGTTGATTGTCTGCTTCGGCTGTCTCGGGATGTACGTGGGTGGAGCACTGACCGACCGCTGGCGCAAGAACGGCGTGCGCGATGCGCCGCTGAGAGTCGGCGTCATCAGTGCGATTGGCGCCGGCATTTTCTTGGTGCTCTCCCTCACGGCATCGAGTGTCACTGTGACCCTCATCCTTTTGGCTCCCGGCCTGATCTTTCTTGGCCTGCCGATGGGCGTCTCGTATGCAGCGCTCCAGTGGATATTGCCGAACCAGGTGCGCGGCCAGATCTCCGCGTTCTTCCTGTTGATACTCAATCTGGGAGGACTGACGCTTGGTCCGCTGTTCCCGGCACTCGTCAGCGACTACGTCTTTCACTCAGAACAGAAGATCGGCGTCGCGCTCGCGATTTCCATCGGCCTGTGCTCGATCGTGATGCTGGTGACGTTTCTGCTGACGTGTCGTCCGTATAGAGCCCATTCAGCGGCGATGGACACGCTCGACTGAAATCCGCTGAACCGGAGACCACGCATATGCGCCCGACTCTCTTGACCGCGTCAACGGCTGTCGCTCTGATCGCGCTGTCGTCGTCGATGACGACGACCCATGGGCAGAGCCGCGATAGCGCTTCATCTGGAAACGGAACGATAGGTCAACGCTGCGCGCCCCTCTCGGGAGCAACAGACCTTCCGAACAAGACAACTGTCGTCACCGCCGCCACGGTGAATCCGGCAGCCGGTCCACGTCCGGCGCCCAACCCTTTCGTGCCGGCTGTACCGGCGCTGCCCGAGCACTGCGAGGTGGTTGGAAAGATGAACGAACGCGACGGCGCCAACGGTCAGCGTTATGCGATCAACTTCCGGCTCCGCCTGCCGCTCACCTGGAACGGCCGCTTCTTTTTCGAAGGCGGAGGCGGAAGCAACGGGAACATCGGCAATGCGCTCGGCAACCTGCAGGGTCAGCAGCCCACTGTCGCGCTCGCACTTGGCTACGCCGTCGTCTCGCAGGATGCCGGCCACGACAACATGGCCAACAACGACCCGGCGCGCGGCGGGACGACGACGTTCGGCCTCGATCCGCAGGCGCGGCTCGACCTCGGCTACAACTCCTACGACCAGGTAACGCAGGTTGCGAAAGCGCTCATCACGCGCTTCTACGGCCGCGCCCCTGAGAAGTCCTATTTCGTGGGCTGCTCGGAAGGCGGACGGGAAGCGATGATGGTCTCGCAGCGATTTCCAGGCTATTTCGATGGAATCCTGGCCTGCTCGCCAGGGTTCCGCCTGCCGCGCGCCGCTGTTGCGGAAGCGTGGGACAGCCAGGCGTTCGCGGCCGTCGCGCGAGCGAACAGTCTCGTCGATGCGAACAATCAGCCGTTCCTCAACAAAACATTCACCGACGGCGACTTGCTGCTGGTCTCGAACGCCGTGCTGGCAGCGTGTGACGGATTCGACGGCGCTCCTGACGGCATCGTGCAGAGCTTCACATCCTGTACGATGATGGCGGTCGAGCCGAAGCTGGCCGAGATCACCTGTACGGGGCCAAAGACCGACGTGTGCGTGTCGCCGGAGCAGGTCGCAGCGCTCAAAAAGGTATTCAGCGGCGCGCGAACGTCAAAAGGTGAATCGGTGTACGCCGCTTGGGCGTGGGACGCCGGCATTGGCGGAAAGATTGGTGAGGCCTACAACCAGGGCTGGCGTATCTGGAAGATTGGCGCGTATGGAACGCAGGCAAATTCCGCGATCAACCTGACGCTGGGCGCGCTCGCGTTGCCGCAAATCTTCGTAACGCCGCCGGTTGAGACGCCTGTTGCGGCGGGAGCGCCCGCGTCGTACGTGCTCAAGTTCGATTTCGATGACGCTCCGCGAGCACTTGCGAACAAGTCCGGCGCGTTCCGCCAGTCGGCCCTGGAGTTCATGAAGGCGGATTCAACCGACTTGTCGAAGTTTCGTCAGCGGGGCGGCAAGCTGGTGATTGCGCACGGTGTCAGCGATCCGGTGTTTTCGATTCTTGACACTGTCGAGTGGTGGAATCAGGTGAACGCTTCGAATAGTGGGCGAGCCGCCGAGTTCGTCCGGATGTTTGCGGTCCCGGGCATGAACCATTGCGCTGGCGGTCCTTCCACCGATCAGTTCGACGCATTCGGAGCCCTGGTCAATTGGGTCGAGAAAGGTGTTGCGCCGGACCGAATCGTGGCGACGGCGCGCATGTCGACGCCGTGGCCGGGCCGGACGCGGCCGCTGTGCCCGTATCCGAAGGTTGCCCACTACAAAGGAGCCGGCAGCATCGAAGACGCCGAGAACTTCGTGTGCCAGTGAAGCGACGCGAGCGCCACTTTTACGTCGTCATAGACATATGAGCGAACTTGTCACCGCCGCGACGCAGGATGACATCGCCATCGTCCTGATCGATAACCCGCCCGTCAACGCCTTGAGTACCGGAGTACCCGAGGCGCTCGTCTCGACGATTGCCGCCGCTGAGCGCGACCCGACCATCCGCGCCATCGTCATCATGGGTGCCGGCCGGACGTTCATTGCCGGCGCCGACATCAAGGACCTTGAGCAGGCGGCTTGGAACGATGGCGCCGGCGCCCCGGACCTTCATGGTCTGCTGCAGGCAGTCGAGGATTGCGCCAAACCCATCGTCATGGCGATCCACGGCACGGCGCTTGGCGGCGGCCTGGAGTTCGCGATGGCCGGTCACTATCGCGTCGCCGCGCCGGATGCACGACTCGGACAGCCCGAGGTCAATCTCGGGATCATTCCGGGAGCGGAGGGAACGCAACGCCTGCCGAGACTCGTCGGTGTGGAAAAAGCCATCGACTTGTGCGTCTCTGGCAAGCCGATCGGTGGGGCTGAGGCGCTGCAGGTCGGATTAATCGACTACTTGATCGAAGGCGATCTTGCAGCCGGAGCAGCAGCGTTTGCGCGTGGCGTCACCGAGCGCGCCGGGTTGCACCCGAAGACGCGTGAACGGCACGATAAACTCGGTTCCGCCGAATCGAATGCGACGCTGTTTGCAGCCGGGCGTGAGACCGCACGGAAAACGCGTCGCAACTTGATGGCAGCCCAGAAAGTCGTCGACGCAATCGAGGCGGCCGCGACGTTGCCGTTCGCAGAGGGCTGTGCGCGCGAGCGGGCACTATCCCTCGAATGCCTGCGCTCCGAGCAATGCAAGGCACTCGTGCACGCGTTTTTCGCGGAGCGGGCCGTCTCCAAGGTCCCGGGCGTTTCCAAGGACATCCCGACGCGGTCGTTCGACGAAGTGGCGATCATCGGCGCCGGCACGATGGGCGGCGGCATCTCCATGGCCTGCGCGAACGCAGGTCTGCGGGTGACGCTGACGGACGCCAAGGAGGACGCCCTCGAGAAGGGCAGGGCCACGATTCGGCGCAACTATGAAGCGTCCCTCAAGCGGGGGCGCTTATCGCCGGAAGCGATGGAGCAGCGCATCAGCCTGATCCAGCCTCGGGTCGGTTTCGACCACCTGGCCGCCGATCTCGTGATCGAGGCCGTCTTCGAAAACCTGACGTTGAAGAAACAGGTCTTTACCGCCCTCGACGCAGCCACTCGGCCCGACTGTGTTCTGGCCACCAACACCTCGACGCTCGACATCGACGAGATCGCATCTGCAACGGCGCGCCCCGAATCGGTCGTCGGCCTGCATTTTTTCAGTCCGGCGAACGTGATGCGGCTGCTTGAAATCGTCCGAGGAAAGGCGACAAGCGCCAGCGTGATCGCCAGTGCGCTGGCGCTGGCCAAGCGGCTTGGTAAGGTCGGCGTGGTCGTCGGCAACGGGCCCGGGTTTGTTGGCAATCGCATGATGTTCCCCTACATGTACGAGGCCCAGTTTCTCGCGGAGGAAGGAGCGACGCCCGAGCGCGTCGATCACGTACTCACCGACTGGGGTATGGCAATGGGGATCTTCGCCGTCGACGACATGGGCGGCCTCGACGTCGCGTGGCGCGTGCGTCAGGAGTTGCACCAGTTCGAGGAACCCGGGGCGAGAAAGCCGCTCGTGGCCGACAAGCTTGTAGAGATGGGGCGGCTCGGTCAGAAAACGGGGAAGGGTTGGTACCGCTACGACGGCGATCGCAAGCCGATCCCCGATCCGGACGTGATCGAGTTGATTCACCAGGTGTCCACCGCGGCCGGCATTCGCCAAAAACTGTTGAGCGACGATGAGATTCTCGAGCGAACGATCTACGCGCTCGTCAACGAGGGAGCGCGGGTGCTGGATGAAGGGATCGCGCTGCGCGCCGGAGATATCGACGTCATTTACGTCAACGGATATGGATTTCCCGGCTATCGAGGCGGCCCGATGTTCTTCGCCGACAGGGTCGGTCTGCAGAAGATTTACGACCGCATTGCGACGTTTCACCGGGAGCACGGAGACCGCTGGAAGCCGGCGCCGCTGCTGGAGCGCCTGGCGAAGACAGGGAAGACCTTTCGCGAATTCGACACCGAGCGGATGACCGTCTCCCAGTGATGCAGCGTTCAGCGACAACCCGCACGAGGGCGGTTCGAATTGCGCCGATTGAGTTGACGGTCCGCCATGGCGCCGGTGGCATCGTCTACATGCAATCGTCGCAGGCGCTTGGACCCTATCCCGCCAAGATCACCGAGCGTCTGGAGTCGTGGGCCGCTCGCACGCCGGACCGTCCGTTCCTCGCGCAACGAGACGTCGATGGCGGTTGGAGACAAGTGACGTACGCCGAGGCCCGCGCGCGGGTGAGGCGGATCGCCCAGGCGTTGCTCGACCGAGGTCTCTCGAGCGAGCGTCCTGTCGTCATCCTGTCGGGCAACAGCATCGAACATGCGCTGCTCGCCCTCGCGGCGATGTACAGCGGAGTCATCTATACGCCGATTGCCCCCGCGTATTCGCTGCAGGCGCGAGAATTCGGAACTCTCGAACAGGTCTTCGATCGGGTTGGACCTGGACTGGTCTTTGCGTCTGATGGCGCGTTATACGAGCGAGCTCTTTCCAGCGTGCTTCGTCCGGGCATCGAGCTGGTTGTCTCGTCTTCGTCGCCGGCCAGACTGCCGAGCACGTCGTTTGATGACCTCGAGCGCGCCACTGCCGGGGCCGCCGTAGATGAAGCTCACGCGCGCGTCGGCCCGGACAATATCGCGAAGATTCTGTTCACCTCTGGATCGACCGGACGGCCCAAGGGCGTCATCAACACGCAACGGATGTTGTGTTCCAACCAGGAAATGATTCGGAGCGTGATGACGTTTCTCGCCGACGAGCCGCCGGTCTTGTGCGATTGGCTGCCGTGGAATCACACGGCAGGAGGCAACCACAACTTCGGGATGGTCCTCTACAACGGGGGAACTTTCTACATCGATGAAGGCCGGCCGATACCGGCTGGCATCGAGACGACCGTCCGAAACCTCCGCGAGATCGCCGCGACGGCTCATTTCACCGTGCCTCGGACCTACGAGGCGCTCATGCCGTACTTGCGGACGGATAAAGAGTTGCGCGAGAGATTCTTCAGCAAGCTCAAGCTGTTCTTCTATGCCGCTGCCGGACTGAGCCAGCGCTTTTTCGACGACCTCCAGGAGCTCGCCGTTCAAGCGACCGGAGAGGAGCTGCTGTGGATGACCGGCTTGGGAGCCACCGAGACGGCGCCATTTGCCTTGTGCACGGGCCCGGTCGACGCATGGGCCGGCTTCGTGGGATTTCCGGCTCCCGGCATGGAGCTGAAGCTCGCCCCGGTCGGAGAAAAGATCGAAGCACGTGTTCGAGGCCCGAACATCACACCTGGTTATTGGCGCGACGAGGCGCTCACTCGAGCCGCGTTCGACGAAGAAGGGTTCTATCGGATGGGCGACGCGATGCGGTTCGTCGACCCGGCCGATCCAAAGAAGGGGCTTCTATTCGATGGACGGCTGGCGGAAGACTTCAAGCTTTCTTCGGCGACCTGGGTCAGCGTCGGACCGCTAAGGTCGAGAATTCTGGCTAATTCCGGGGGCTACGTGCAGGACGTGGTGGTCGCCGGCCACGACCGTGAGTTCGCCGCCGCGCTGGTCTTCCCCAACCTTCACTTGTGCCGTAGCCTTTGCGCGGATCTCGGCCCGGACGTTCCAGTCGCGACGGTTCTCCAGGACCCGCGAGTCCGGGCGAAGTTTCGGACGTTGTTCGACGAGCTCGCGCGTCAGGGCACGGGGAGCTCCACCTATGTCAAGCGGGTGATTGTGCTCGACGAACCGCCATCTATCGATGCCCGGGAGATCACCGACAAGGGTTCGCTCAACCAGAAGGCGGTCCTGCAACGTCGTGTCGCTCTGGTCGAGGAGCTGTACGCACCTATTCCTTCATCCCACGTCATCACCGTCGAATCGATTTCCTCATGACCTCGAAAAGCCTCGATATCGATCGCCTCGTGGCCCTGGACGTTCACGTTCATCTCGAACATACCGGAGAGATGACTGCAGCCGACGCACACGCACAGAAGTACTTCGGAGCCGGAGCCCCCCGCGATTGGAACGTTCTTGCGGACTACTACCGCTCGAGGCAGATCGGGTGTGTGGTGTTTACCGTCGACGAGAAGCTCACCGGCCGTCCACAGGTCAGCAACGACGCCGTGATCGACTTCGCGTCAAAAAATGCCGACATCGCGCTCGCGTTCGCAAGCATCGATCCGCACCGCGGGTCCGAGGCCGTCGCCGAAGCCAGGCGCCTCGTGGCTGGTGGCGGCATTCGTGGTCTGAAGCTGCACCCGCCGATCCAGCAATTCACGCCAAACGATCGCATGGCCTATCCGCTGTACGAGGTCTTTGCGGAAGCGCGGCTGCCCGTTCTCTTCCACACCGGCCATAGCGGCATCGGAACCGGGATGCCAGGCGGCGGTGGCATACGCCTGAAATACGGAAACCCGATGCCGATCGACGATGTGGCCGTCGATTTTCCGGACATGCCGATCATCCTGGCGCACCCGTCATTCCCCTGGCAGGACGAGGCCATCTCGATCTGTCTGCACAAGCCGCAGGTCTACATCGACCTTTCCGGATGGTCGCCGAAATACTTCTCGCCGACGCTGGTCCAGTACGCGAACACGCTCTTGAAGAACAAGGTTCTCTTCGGGTCGGACTATCCGCTGTTGACACCCGATCGATGGCTGGCAGATTTCGAGAAGATCGCCATCCGCGATGAAGTTCGGCCCTTGATCTTGAAGGAGAACGCGGTGAGGCTGTTCGGTCTTGATGCCCGGAACGATTGAGGGCGAAGGCTTTAGCCGAGCGGGCAGGAAGACTTTCCGTCAAGCCTTTCCTGCCCCTCCAGCCCCTCCCGCCCGATTCGCCTTACTTGCTCAGGCGGACGATCTCGTTCAGGATGTTTGCGTACGCATCCTCGACGGCAGCCGCCGTCGGAGCGTAGAAGTACTTCCCTTCGAGCTGGCCCGTCGTTTCGAAATCCTGAAAATCGGGCGAGTCCTTGTCGTTGGAGATTCGCTCGAGCATGCTGGCCGGCGTCTCCGGCATGTACCCGAGGTTCATCGTGACGAGCGCTCCCATCCCGATGGTGTAGATGCGAATCTTATAGGCGCCGCTGTTGTCGGTCCTGGCCGCGTCCGCGATGATTTCGAGCAGGTTCCTGGCCGCGTTGTTGATGTTCGTCAAATAGGCAGGATATTTGCCGCCTACGGCCACGCCCTGGAACGGGCGGGCGACGTTTTGCGCCGTACCATTCACCTTGAGCGACCCCGAGCTCAGCGGGAACTGCGTCGTGGTTCCGGCACGACCGTTCGGATGATAGCTGGTCACCGGTAACCTTTGGCACGCCGCCGTTCCACTTAGTTGGGTGTTGGCCCTCAAGCAGGCGAGAGTCGAGCAGCCCGTCACCGTGACGCCGGCGCAGGTTAAGACGTTTCCGCTCGTGTCGCTGTTGGTGGCATAGAGCCCGTTGATTTGAGGATTCCACCAAGTCATGTTGTCCGGGTCAGGAAGATTCTTGGGGAAGTCGGCCGTTCTCAGTGACCCCGCCGGGCCCCCTGCCGTGTACTGGCCTGGGACGCCGTTGGAGGCGCCGTCCGTGAACAGCACGATCACTCGTAGGCTCGACTGGTTTGCCGCCGAAACCGACCGGAGCTCGTCATACCCCCGCCACAAACCTTCGTCCATGTTCGTGCTGCCGCCTGGCAGTGAGCCGGGAACGGCGGCCTTGATGGCGGTCTTGTCGAATCCACGACTGGAAGGCATCTGGTAGCGAACCGAGGCGCCGTTGCTGAATGTCGTCAATGCCATCCGATCGTGCGCAGGGTCGAAACCGTCGATAAAGCCTCGGGTGGCGTCAGCGACCGTGGTCCAGGCCGAGCCGATGGACCCAGAGACGTCGACGATCAGCGACAGGTCCACCATCCGGCGAGTAGCTTCACCGCTGCTCGCGACCGTCATCGTGTTGAACCCACCAAGCGACATGAACGTCGTTGGGAGGACGGCCGAGGCCGCCACGCGGACGAGGCTCTTGCCTGTAATGGGATCGGTCGTGACGTTGAAGAAGCCGGCGTCGCCCGGATTGGTCGAGCTGGTCGTGCCAAGGTATCCGTTGGGGAAATTGGCTCGGTACACCAGACCGGCCTCACCCGCCGGATCGCCGCTGTTCAAGGCGCGAGCGGCCGCGAGCGCGGCCCCGTCCACAGCCTTGCTGAGCTGCGCCTTCACGACGTAGCCCCTGCCGGAATCCACGGCCAGGCCGGTGAAGAGCAACAACGCAGTCGTGATTACCGCCATGTAGATGAGGACGAAGCCTCGCTGATTCTTCAACCGCTTCACCCGTCTCTTCATCGCCTTCATGTCCGTAGCCCCCTTCAAGAATCTCGACCCGACACGACGTCCAGCCTTAGAAAAACGCAATCGAATAGAGGTGGTCGGGAACCGTACCTCCGAAATTGCCAAACGGCGTGATCAGTTGATGCCGGGTGTAGACTTCGGTGACGTAGAGCCATCCACCGAGCGGTACCGTGACCGGCAAATTCGTGAGCCGTAGAGCCGAGTCGCCCCCCGGGTCGCTGGCCTGATACCCGGGAAGCCCGCCGCCGCCGAATCCACCAGTCCCGGCTGTCGTCAGCTGACTCGAACCCGTGTAGCTGCCGTACACGTATCGCGCGTACAGGACAGGCTGGTTGTAATTCGTCGCGGTGGTCGTCGACACGTTCTTGATCACGGAGAAAATGACTTTCGAAGTGCCGTCATCGAAGTTCACCGGGCGCGTGCTCATGCCCTTCAACACATTCGCAGCCGTCGGAAGATCCGTATCGCGGGAAATCAGGTTCGAGCCTTCACGGGTCAGCTTGGTGACGATGTGTTGATCGAGCAATGCATAGCTCACTTCGATCATTCCCAGCAGAAGGATGATGATCAACGGCAGGACCAATGAAAACTCGATGAGGCTGGTGCCGTTCTGGCGGTGAATGGTTTTTCGCTTCATCATAGGATTAGCCCTGAATGGATCATTACTGGAACTGCGGTTCGCTCTTCATCGTTGAATCCACTGTGAAATGGATCTTCCCGCTCGGGAAGAACGGCAGGAGCAGCGGCGTCATGATGAAGTGGTCGTAGTTGACGGTGACCTTCACGATGTCGTTTGGGCCTCCGACTCCACCGCTGAAACCTGCTCCTCCCGGCGCCATGCTGGAGAACGTGATATCCGTCGAATTGATGGTCAGCGTCGGCGTCGCTTGCTGCATCGCGTAGATGATCGAGTCCTCGCGGGACAGTGGCGGACCGGATGGCGGCGTCTCGACGTTGCCCGTCACCGCGTAACGTGTGGCGAGACTGACGCCGTTCTCCAGTGCGAGGTAGACGTACATCATCGAAGCGAAGTCGATGAGCGCAAAGGTCAGCATGAACAGCAGCGGCGTAATGATGGCGGCTTCGATCAGGGTGGTTCCCTTGTCGCCGCGGAGCCGCCGAAAGACTCGACGTGAAACACGACTTGTCATACAGTCCTCTCGACCAGTGGCAAAAGCGTGCGGGGGGTGTTTGTGCACCGACTGTGCCACTAGCTCGTCAATTACGATCTGCGCCCCGACCCCGCAGACTTGTACGATCGCGCCGCAGGCGCTCGGCTTCCAGGCGTGGCGACCTGACACCGCGTGAAGGAAATCAAACGGTCGCGGGTCAATGATTTGGATGGTGGCCCACCTGAAGGACGCGAACTGGAAACCAGGATTGAGGGGGTAGGGCCGCTTTCGGGACACGGTATGTGCATCCGGCAGGCCAGGGTGCGGGATCGGAGGAAAGTGCAATCCTGTTTACTAAGCTGTTCAGATCTTGCGGAGGCTGAAACAACCGGTGCGTCTACAAACGAACCACATTGTGCGAAATTTGATCCCTGTTTCCCACATGCCGCGGGTACTTACGGCGGGTACCTATATGAGGTTAACCCCGGCCGATCTAAAGGAAGGCCAACATGAAGAGGATGCTCGAGCGACCGAGGGTCGTGACGGCGTGGATCGTGGCGGCATTGATGGCGGGCTTCTTCGCCGCGCCGGCTGGCCAACAGCCGCCGCCTGTCGCGATCCCGGCGCCGGCGTTGGGCGCCGGACCGTTCACCTTCGAGACCGCCGAACAGCACAAGATTCGCGTCGTCGTCGTCACGAAAGGGCTGTCGCATCCGTGGAGTCTCGCGTTTCTTCCTGACGGAGCGATGCTGGTGACCGAGCGCGGGGGCCGGTTGCGAGTCGTCCGCAACAGCATTCTCGATCCGCAGCCGATTTCCGGTGTGCCCAAAGTGCACTCGCAGCGTCTGGCCGGTCTCCTCGACGTGGCTCTGCACCCGCGGTTCAGCGAGAACAAGTTCGTGTACCTGTCGTACAACCAGTCGAATGCCAGGGGCGTGACGACGGCGTTGGCGCGTGGGCGTCTGGAGGGAAACGCGCTTGCCGACGTCAAGGATATCTTCGTGGCCGAGGCGTATGAAGACAATCCTGGTGCTGCCTCTCGGATCGTCTTCGCCCGTGACGGGACGCTGTACATGACGCTCGGAGGCGCGCTCACTGATGTGGCTCAGCGGCCGAGCGACCACATGGGAAAGGTCGTCCGGTTGCGTGATGATGGGAGCGTGCCGCCGGACAATCCGTTCGTCGGCAAGGCCGGCTACAAGCCGGAGATCTTTTCACTGGGTCATCGGAATCAGCTGGGCCTGGCCGTGCACCCCCAGACCGGGGCCATCTGGGAGCACGAGAACGGCCCGAACGGCGGCGACGAAATCAACATTCTCCTTCCGGGCCGGAACTACGGCTGGCCGCTCGTGAGCTGGGGCCGGACGTACGAGGGGCCGCGTGTCTCGCAAAGACCGACGCAGGAGGGCATGGAGGATCCGCTGCTCGTCTGGATCCCCTCGATTGCTCCGTCAGGCATGACGTTCTACACGGGCGAGCGCTTTCCGTCCTGGAAGGGCAACCTCTTCGTGGGCGCGATGCGGCTCGGTGAGATTGCCGGCACGGGCCATTTGCAGCGCATCGTGTTCAACGAGAAGACGGAAGAGATGCGCCGCGAGATGCTGTTGACCGAATTGCGCCAGCGGATTCGCGACGTCAGGCAGGGCCCTGACGGCCTGCTCTACGTTCTCACCGACGAAGACGATGGGGCGCTGCTGCGAATCGAGCCGACCTAACGCTCGCTCTATGCCTAATCGCTGGCTTCCGGTTGTCGGTGGGATTCTGATGAACCTGGCGCTCGGTTCGCTGTACGCCTGGAGCGTCTTCGTCCTGCCGCTCGAGCGCGAGTTTGGATGGCGGCGGTCCGATACGTCGTGGGTCTACACGATTGCGATCGTCACATTCGCGTTGACGTTCGTCGCTGCCGGCCGGATCCAGGATCTCAAAGGTCCGAAAATCTGCGCGTGCCTCGGCGGACTGCTGGTGAGCGGCGGATTCTTTCTCTCCAGCTACACCAGCTCACTCCTGTTTCTCTACCTGACGTTCGGCGTGGTGGTCGGCCTGGGCAATGGGTTCGGCTACGCGACGCCGATTCCGGTCGCATCGAAATGGTTTCCCGACAAACGGGGGTTGGTAGTCGGGCTGATGGTGGGCGGCTACGGCGCGGGCTCGGCTCTTCTGGGGCCGCTGGCGATTCGTTTGATTTCGAGCGTCGGATGGCGGCCGACGTTTCAGATTCTGGGTGTCGTGTTCTTCGTCATGACGATGATCGGAACGGCCCTCCTGAAGAATCCGCCATCCGGATACCGGCCACCGAACTGGCAGCCTCCGAGTGGAGTCGCCTCTAGCGGCGACTACAGCACGGCAGAGATGCTTGCGACGCCGACCTTCTATCTCATGTGGGTGGCCTATTGCCTCGGCACGACGGCCGGACAAATGGCCATCAGCCAGTTGGTTCCTTTTGCGGGCTCGGCCGGGCTCGGTGCGCTGGCCTCGACGCTCGTCCTGCCGGTCAGCGCATTGGGCAACGCCGGCGGCCGAATTCTTTCGGGTTGGATGTCGGATCGGTTCGGCCGTCTGGCAACGCTGAAAACCATGATCCTCATTTCGGCGGCGGCGATGCCGGCGCTCGTGCTCTGGCGTCAACAACCGGCGCTCTTCTTCATCCTGGTGGCCGTCGTGTACTGGTGTTACGGCACGCAGTTGTCGGTTTTCGCTTCCACGACAGCAGACTTCTACGGCACGAGGAATCTGGGCCTCAACTACGGAGTGCTCTTCACGGCCTGGGGTGCAGCAGGAATCCTGGGTCCTGCGATTGCGGGCCGAGCGTTCGATCGATTTGGCGATTACCGGGTGGCGTTCTTCAGCGCTGGCGTGCTGGCGCTCGTGGCTTTGGCTTCACTGGCAGTGGCAAAGGCTCCGACGAAATCTGATCAGGTGGTGAGCGTGTAGAATCTCTCGGCTCCTTGGCGCAGGCTCAGGAGCGTGCTACGATTAGCGTTCCACTTTGTGACGCGGGGTGGAGCAGTCCGGTAGCTCGTTGGGCTCATAACCCAAAGGTCGCGGGTTCAAATCCCGCCCCCGCAACCAACATTATCTGCACGAGGTCGTCATCGCCTGGCGACCTCTCATCTCCCCAACGTCCAAGAGGCGCCAACGACGAATCGGTGCTCTGCGCCTGCGCCGCCTTGAGCATTGCCGCCAGGTTGCCCTGCAGCTCGATTTTGAGCTCACCCTGCTGCGGGGTGAGGACGATCGCGTCGATAAGGCCACGGAGCGCTTCAGCGGCGGCGGTACGGCTCTCTTCGTGTTCCAGGCCTCGCGCCAGTTGCGTCACCTTCTCCCGGTAGAGGTCCGCCATATTCGGATGGAGCAACGGAGGCGGTTGGGCTGACCGGTCCAGGCGGGCGCGAAGCTCTGTTTGCTGCGCCTCCAAGGCGATCAAAGGGTCCTTGACGATGCTGGCTGGCACACCGTCCTTGAGCGCTTGAATGAGCTTCCCGATCTCTGCCTGGACTCGGCCCAACTCACGCTCAGTGGCCGTCACGCTGGCACTCGCCGCGATCCGGAGGCGATTCACCTCGCGAGTAAATTCCTGGCAGAACTCTTCGAACAGGTCTCGCCGAAGCAGCTTCTCCTGCAGTGCGTGCAGAACTCGAGCCTCGATTTCGTCTCGTCGAATTGTCAGATGATTCGTACAAGTCCCTTTGTCGCAGGCCCCGAAACACGAAAGTCGATGTCGCGACTTGAGGACGAAGCCACTTCCGCAGACGCCGCATTTTGTGAGTCCTGAAAACAGGTACTGGGGTCTGCGCGCCCTCACGATGCTTGTTGCGGAAGCAAGCACTCGTCGAGTGGCATCCTGCCGTCGTTTGGTGTTCTCCCACAGCTCGTCTGAGATGATCCGGAGCTCAGGAACTTCCTTGGTGATCCATTCCGAGCGCGGATTCAGCCTCGACACACGACGGCCCGTGTCGGGATTCTTGATGTAGCGAAGGCGATTCCAAACCAGCCTTCCGACGTACAGCTCGTTGTTCAGGATCCCGGTTACCGCGTGAACCATTCCCATGGATTGTGCTCGGATTCCACTGGGCACCGGCCGGGCCTTTGACGCGCTCGTGGTTCAGCCGCTTCGCGATTTGCTTTGGCGATCCTCCGCCTACGAACTCGCGAAATATGCGCTCGACGACTGCTGCTTCGATCGGCTCAATCTCTCGCTCGCCCGTCGTGATGGTTGTGCCCGTGACCGACCTCACTACCCGGTAGCCGTAGCACAATCCACCGCCGGATTTTCCCGCCTCGACTCGTCCTCGGAGTCCCCGACGGGTCTTGTCGGCAAGATCCTTCAGGAATAACGCATTCATCGTTCCCTTGAAACCGACGTGTAGGTGTGTGATCTCGCCTTCGGCCAAGGTCACGATTCGAACGCCAAGGAACGTCAGCCGCTTAAACAGACCTGCCGTGTCTTCTTGGTCGCGACTGAAGCGATCGAGTGACTCGGCGAGAACGATATCGAATTCCTCTGCTGTGGCCGCGGGCGAGATCGCAGACCCGGTCAGATCTCGTGGTCGCTGACGCCACGGCTGCCTTGTAATTCGCGGCTGCCTCCAGGAGATCGACAGCGGGCGGCAAAGATCGCCGCCCGGACAACGTGGCGCCAAACCTGCAGCGAGCAAGGACTTCAGCTCACGGCCGAATGACGCGCGCTCGGCGCGATACCACGCTCCAAGGAAGCGGGCCGGCATCGGACGGGGGGAACACCCCCGCGTGGCCCTGTTCCCCTTCCTGTTCCCCCTCGCCGGTTCTCAGGCCGAGCCGACCATGACGAGAGATGAAATTTGGACCGTGGTTCCAAATCGCTGTACATTCTGACCGACGAAGACAACGGTCAGCTTCTCAGGATTGTGCCCAGGTGATTACCGTCCAACAGGGTTCTCGAAGCCATGATTCGAATCGTTGCGTTCCCGCTTGCGCTGGTGATCGTATTCGCAAATTCCGGTAGTCAGACGGAAGCTCAGGCCAGTCGCGGCACGTGGCCTCAGTGGGGCGGTCCTGCGCGCAACTTTCACATCGACTCCGTGCAGATTGCCCGGAGCTGGCCGCAGACGGGACCGCGACAAATCTGGCGGCATCCGCTTGGCGAAGGCTATTCGTCGATTCTGGTGGACGGTGATGCGCTCGTGACCATGTACCGCCGCAACGATGACGAGGTGGTTGTCGCGATGGATGCCGAAACCGGCGCCCGGCGCTGGGAGCACGCGTATCGCGCGCCGCTGCTGCACGACGGCGTCTACGACGTGTGGCTCAATTCGGCCGGACCCGGACCGTACTCCACCCCTCTCATCGCAGACGGCTCGGTCTTCTCCATTGGCGTGAATGGTCACCTGCGGGCGCTCGATCTGCGCACGGGCACGCTGCGCTGGTCGCACAATCTCGTGGAGCGGTTCAATCTGAAGGACTACAACGCTTTCGCCGCGAGCCCGCTGGCGTACCACGGCAATGTCATCCTCACGCTTGGCAGCAGTCCGCAGGGAGTCGTCGCCTTTGATCGCGAGTCCGGCATGCTGGCATGGCAGAGCGATTCGATCCCGCTAGGGCCCGGCTCGCCGTTGCTCATCGACCTCAACGGGGAGGACGAGCTCATCATCCTGGGGCAGCAGGAAATCGCCGCTCTGGATCCGACGAACGGTCGTCTCCTGTGGCGTCATCCACATCCGACCGAGATAGGTCTCAATATCAGTACGCCGGTGTGGGGCCCGGGCAACCGAGTCTTCGTGTCGTCCGCCTACGGCGGTGGCAGCAGGGTGATCGTGCTGTCGAGGGCGGAAGGGCGTACCACGCCGCGACAGATCTGGTCCAACAACCGGATGCGACTCCACTTCGGCACCGGGCTCTGGATGGGGGGCCTAATTCTCGGGACCAGCGGCGATTTCGGCCCGGCGTTCATGGTGGCGCTGGATGCCGAGACCGGCACGGAGCTCTGGCGCGACCGGAGCTTTGCACGCGCACAGATGGTGGACGCCGGCGGAACCTTGATTATTGTCGACGAGAACGGGGAGATTGCGCTGGCCTCGCCGACCCGGGATGGCCTGCACGTACACGCGCGCAAGGAGTTGCTTACCGCGAATTCGTGGACACCGCCGACAGTCGTTGGCAGCACGGTCTATGTGCGCGACCGGAAGGACATCCTGGCGCTCGATCTTCGGCCGTAGCAGGATGACGTGTCCTTCAGCGCGTCAGGTGGTGGTCGAAGAACCTGACGATGACGTCGTAGCAGTCGCGCGATTCCGGCACGTCCGGGTTATAGAAGAACCCGTGAAAGAGACCATCCCAGACGTGCAGCGGCGCGTCGACTCCATGTTTGACGAGCTGATTATGCCTGTAGACTGCTCGGCTTAGCTCGAAACCGCGCGTCGCGGTGACGATGAGCGTCGGCGCGATGGCATGTCGCAATTTCGCGCCCTGATTTCGCCGGCGGCGATTCCAGTACGCCGCAGGTCGGCCGCCACTCGGCGTCATAAGGACGCGCGGCGGTCGGACTCGGGCCGATCCGGCCCCGATTCACCACGACCAACTCGACCGTCCGCAGCCAACTTCAGCGAGCACGCGCACGCGTCCTGTTCTGATCTCTCATCCGCGGCTAGTTGGCCGCGCCAGATTTTGCCGGCGACTGGCACACGAAGTTCGCGGCATCGTTCGTGCTGCCGGTCCCCTTGTACCGCGCCACCTGCGGGTACGGGCAGAGCGGACGCGTCATGTCGACGCGGTTGTTCGTCACGTGCGACGCGAGCAGCAGATCAGGCGGCGTGCCCGCTTCACGCCAGCGTTCGAGAGCGGCCATGTAGTTGGCCTGATTAGGACCTGGGCCGTTGGCGCAGTGCTGCATGCCGGGCGCCATGAACAGGCGGAGGAAATTCTCCTGCTTCCCGCCCAGCTTCGCGAGCACGCTCGAGTAATAGTTGATGCTGTTCTCGGGCGGGATCAGCTGGTCGTTCCAACCGTGATACATCAGGAGCTTCCCACCGCGGTTCTTGAACGCCTGGAGGTTCGGATCGATGGCATTTGCCACTGCAATTGTTCCTTCGGCGAGCTCCAGCTCCCGCTCCGCATCGAACGTGCGCCAGTCCCAGGCCGGATCCTGATGGATGACGAATCGGAATCCAGTCAACGCCAGCCCGAGCGGTTCGGGTCCGCCGAGAAGTGCGGACCAGGCAAGCTCGCTGCCCGGCGCCATCCCCGGAAAAATGATCTTGCCCGAGCGCGTCCTGAGCGAGCCGTACACCTGTCGGACGGTTTCGACCTGATGCGCGGTCAGACATGTGCCGGCGTCGGCACCGCGGCACTGTAGCGTGGATGGATCGAAATGGCACTGTCGCGGATCGACCAGAAGCCCATCCCGGATTCCATCGAGTGCGTCGCACGCAGCGATCACCGCCCTATTGAGGAGCGCCAGCTTTGCCGGCGGAATGGCGCTTTCTTTTTCCTTGAGGGCCGCAACACCGACGGACATCGACCAGACGCTGTGATTCGTCCGATAGTTGGCCGGAGCACCCGCGATGACGGCGTCGAAATCGTCGGGAAACTTCTGCGCTTCCATTAATCCCTGACGTCCGCCCGTCGAGCAGCCATTCCAGTATGACAAACGAGGTCCGCGATCGTAGAACGCCGTGATGAGGGCCTTCGACGTGACCGTCATCTCGTGGACGGCGCGGTACGCGAAATCAATGAACTTTTCCGCGTGGCCAAGCGCGAATGACGCGTCACCGCCCCTGTGTCCGGTATCGGTCGATGCGGTCGCGTAGCCTTCCTGCAGCGCGGATGCCATCGCCGCGTAGCTGATCACGCCGGCCCACCCGCCATTGCCGACGGCCTGGAACTTGCCGTTCCACGTGTCGGCCGGCATCCAGACTTCGATCTCGATTTCGGAATCGGACGACGGCCGCAGGATCGCGTTCACCCGACAATACGCTGGCAGCATCGTTGGCGGCGCGGCGGGCGCACCGCCCCGACCCGCAGCAGGACCACCGGGCGCGCCCGGTCCCTGCACGCGCCCCCCGTCGGGATTTGCAGGCGGCGCCGGCGCAGGAGGTGAGTATGATCCGGCGGGCACCAGTTCTGCAGTTCGGATGGTCTTGTCAGGAAGAGACAGCGACTTCAAATTCTCACACTGCGTCGCCGCCAGCACACCCGCCAGAACGATCGAGGTAATCATGCAACCTCCTCGCGCGACTCGCAGAAGGAATCAGAAGATAGCCCGCATAATCCTATCGGTTGTCCTACGCCACTGACCAGTCGCCGGTCACGAACTGCGTTGCGCGCTTATCGGACCCCATTTGAGTCACTGTGTTCACCAATCAGAACGCTTCCTGCACCGCAAGGTACACACCGCGCGAGCCGTCCTTCCCGAAACCGACGTCGAAGCAGAGATTCGTGCGCGATCGTTTGTTGAGGAGCGCAACCCGGCGCCCGCACCTGGCGCGCCACTGTTGAATAGGTGCTCGCCGCATATCGGCGCCCGCGATTGCTCCCAATGCGCTTTCAGGAACGTGTGCCACGAGGTTGGGCGCTGAGGCACCGGCGGGCCTGCCCACCCGTCCCGCAGCGCCCGCCGTCCTGGCAAACGTTTTTGAAGGTCCGCGACTACGATCCGGCGAGCCAGTGGTTGCGCCGCTTGCCGAAGGAAGCCGTGAGCGACTTGCCGCACGAACCGCCGTCGATTCCCGACAGTGGTCACGATCGTCAAACGCCGTCGGTGAGCAGCCGCCGACCGCGCTGACCTCGTTGGTCTATTTGAAACGGCGCCCATGCTTGATCACGATCCTGGGTTCGCGCAGAACGTCGATGTGCCGCAGCGGGTCGCCTCGCACGGCAACCACGTCCGCGACCTTACCCTCGGCAATCGACCCTGACTCGCGGTCGGCGCCCATCGCGCGCGCAGCGTCGAGCGTCATTCCGCGGATGACCGTCATCGGGTCCATGCCGAGCTCGCGGACCCAGAGATCCGCTTCCATCCACGTCGCCTGCCCCGTGACCTCACCCCAGCTCCCAACGTCCGTCCCGAACACGATCTGCACCCCCAGGTCGCGGATCTGGGCAATCTTCCGTTTGACAATCGCGTTGATCTCCTCCTGGCTCTGTGCGGCGCCTCCCCGGCGTGTGGCAGCCTGAGTCCTGGCGGCAATGGCCTTGCGCACATCGTCGATGATTGGCTGTGGCAATCCGATGAAATTCGCCGGATCGTCCAGAAACTCCGGATTCGTTGTGAGGTACGCGGCGTTCAACTGACCGTTGCCGCCGGCGGTGACGGTCCAGTACAACGGCGGGCCGTTCCTGACGCGATCGCGGATCAGCGCAACGATATCAGGAGGGTATTCTGGAGTCTGTGTGCGAACGTGCTGGAAATCGTCGATGCCGGCAATCAGCCCCTGTCGAATCTCCCCCTCGCTGAAAGCATGGGAGGCCACTTTGCGGCCACGGCGATGCGCCTCGATGACGATCGCCTTCATTTCGTCCGGAGCCAGGCTTTCTGCGTTGATGACCTTAATCCAGTCAACGCCGGCATCGATCAATTGGCTCGTCTTTGCCTTCGCATCGGCCGCGTCGGAGACATTCCACGTCTGAACGGCGGTCGGGTTCGCTCCTTTCGTGAGCGCCGGACCGGCGATGTACAACGTTGGCCCGGGGATTTCACCGCTGGCGATGCGCTCCTTGACGGCAAGGATTGGCTGCAGCGGCGCCGCGAGATCGCGAACGGTCGTCACGCCTGCCATCAGCATCTGCTCGGCCGACGCGGGCATGATGACCCGTTCGAACTGGGTCGTGTAGGTATCGAACCAATGACGCGGATCCGGATGGCCCGCGTACATCAGATGCACGTGCAGGTCCCATAAGCCAGGAAGAACGGTGAGTCCTTCCGTGGACACGGCCTCGTAACCGTTCGGCACCGGCAGCGAAACGATTGTTCCGACTCTCTCGATGCGCTCGCCACGGATCAAGACGACACTGTCACGAAGCGGTGCGCTGCCTGTGCCGTCGATCAGCGTGCCGCCAACCAATGCGAGTGGCGTGCTTTGTGAGGAACCTCCGGAAACACGCTGTTGAGCCAGCGCCGCTGTCACGGCAAGGCTGGCGATGACAAAGACGGCGGAGAAGCGCGCGCATCTCATGATGAGCATCCGTTTGATGGCGCCGATCAGTTCGAGAGAGGCGGCAGCGGCCGGTTGTACTGAATCGGGCAGCCTGGCTGAAAGAACTGGGCCTCGGCGGCACGACGGCAGAACGCCTGCGTGTTGCGGACCTGTCTCTCGATGGCCGAGACCACCTCTGACAGCGGGAACGGCTTCTGCGCGTGCACGGCTAGGTTGGTGTCGACCTTGATCTTGCGGTACTCGATGTTGTTCATCAGGCTGTCGCCCCACCAGTTGAAGTCCCACTCCTGGGTCGTGAGGTCGGCTTCAACGAGCAGATTCGACGCCGGAACGTGAACGATCACGCCGTCGGCCATGTGGTAATTGCCGACGATGTGGTAGATGTCGATGTCGTTCGTCGCGTCCTTCAGCTTGAGGTGATCGTCGACCGGCATGAACTTCAACGGCTTGGAGCTCCGTCCCAGGGCGTCCGGGAACACTCTGGCGGGACGCGCCACCATTTCGCGGAAGATGCCCTCGTTTCCTCGACGAGAGATGACGGTTAACCCCTCAGCGACCGCCGCACGAAGTCCGACGCTGTGATCGAAGTGGTGGTGTGTCTGGATCACTTGCGTGACACGTTTGCCGGGCACGAGTGCGTTGATCACGTTTAGGATGGCCTGCAGTGCGGCGTCTGTACGGTTCGCCTCGACCATGGTGAGGTGGTCGTCGAACTCGAAGAACGTGTTGCCATTCATGAACCACACGTGGTCGGCGACTTTCATCGGCGTCAGGTTGGCGTTGCCTCCGGCGGGCGGGCCCTGGGGCGACCCTGCTGAGCGCACTGATGCCGGCGCGCTCAGGTCGTCAATCGTGGCATCGATGATGTTGCGATCGACATAGAGTTTGCTCTGCACGACGTTGCGGAAGTCGATTGTGGTGGCGAAACCGGTCGGGAGTTGAATGCCCTTCTCCGGCCCGTAGCCGGCGAATGCGGTTCGATACGTAACGTCACCAAGGTTCGCGTTCGGGCCGACGTAGCTGACCCACGCGGGGAGATTCGATGTTCCATTCACAGCCAGCGTCAGCATGTCACCTTGGCGCACGGTGATGTCGACCAGCTGCAGCTCGCCCTGTTTCCGGAGGTTCGACAGCTTGCTCGCCGGATCGAGCGCGGCCCGTACGATCGTGAGTGGATGGGCGAGCAGCTCCACGCGACGCTGGCGCGCGGCCGCGGGCCCCGCGGGCTGCGGCTGCTGCGTTCCTGCCTGAGGAGCCGCCAGGAATCCTCCGCCGATGTTGTAAGCGATATCGCCGTCCAGCGTCTCGTTGGTCCGATTGAGCCCGAGCTGCCCGGCAGTCGATGCGAACACGAAATCCATCTTCACGCGTTGCTGCACACGGGTACGCCAGTGCTCGAGATCAATCGTGCGTGCGTATTCCAGTACTTTCTGCCACTTCTGCGGAGCGGCTGGATCGCCGGTGACGTTCCCGCCGCCGTTGAAATACGCCAGCTCGCCGTAACCGATGATCTGCAGCGTTTTCACTGCCATGACGCGGTCGCGGCCGCCGAGCGCGTCAGCGGCACGCGTCACGAGTTGCAGTTCGGGAGCAGAGCCCTGACCGGCAAGTCCAATCGCGAGCGACGCAACGATCGCAAATGTCACTGAAGAAACAACGGCTCTCTTGTGCATTGCATTGCCCTTCTCGAAAGTGGAATGCGAACAGCTTAACCCTAACGTTCGAGATCGACAGTCGATGTCGATGGTATCGTATTTGGAGATAACAGTTATCGCTATCATCGATACACGGCGTGCGTTGCTCTTCTGCGAGTATTGCGACCAATGGAGAACAACAGCGTGATGTCGCGACACGTGAGGAAACGAGCGGCGGCGACGATGGTGTTGATTATCGTCACGGCTGGAGTATCCGGCTCGTTAGCTGCTCAGTGGTTCAAGCATCCGAGTCCGCGCGCGCCGCGGACATCGAATGGAGAAGTCGATCTGTCGGCGGCGACGCCGCGACTCGCCAATGGCAAGGCTGATTTGTCGGGAGTGTGGATGACGGGAGAGCCTGCCTGCGTGATCCGCGGGACGGCAAGCGTGAGTGAACTGCTCAAGCTCATTCCGCCTTCACGAACGTGTCCGCCGCGCACGGCGACCTTCTCGCGGCAAAGCATCAACATCGGCATCGACATGCCCACTGGGCTGCCATACCAGCCGTGGCTTGCCAAACTTGTCGAAGAGCGCACGGCGAACCAAGCAATCGATGACCCGCACATCCGATGCCTTCCCGATCTCTTCCTGCGGGCGTATGGGCTCCCACACTATTTGAAGTTCGTCCAAACGCCGGATCTTCTGGTGATGCTGAACGAATACAACGGCGTCTACCGGCAGGTCTTCACGGATGGACGTTCATTGCCAGAAGCGCCCAATCCCTCGTGGCAAGGGTATTCGACTGGCACGTGGACCGGCGACACACTGGTGATTGACACGATCGGGTTTCGAGACGACCTGTGGATCGACTGGGACGGCAGCATGATTACCGAGGCCGCGAAGCTGCGTGAGCGAATCCGGCGGCCTGACTTTGGACATCTCGAAATCGAGGTCACGGTCGACGATCCCAAGGCGTATACGAAGCCGTGGACGGTGACCTTGAGGCAGCAGTTCGCTGCCGATACAGAGCTGATTGACGAAATCTGTGCCGAGGGCGAGAAGTTCTCCAAGCAGCTCAAATGACGCGATGGGAGTCGGAGCCCGGGAACTTCCCGTGCCCCGCTCGACCCGTTAGCGGCATCGAGTCAGTGTGACGCCGGTTTCGAGTGCTTCGCGAAGAAGGCGTAAATCGAGTCCATGGAGGCCGCCATGATGGGACCGTGAGTCACCCCGGGATACTCCTTGTACTCGACATCCATCTGGAGCTCCTTCATCGTGTCGACCCACGTTCGAACGTTCGCCACCGGGACTGCCTCGTCGGCATCGCCCATGCTGACGAGCATTGGGACGCCGGCGTCCTTGATGGCCTGAAGCACTTTTGTCCTGTCGTTCGTCATTCCCATCGCGGCGGGCGCGATTGGTGCGAGAGCAGCCCACACGTTCCCGTGTTTCGAGCCCAGATAATAAGTTCCGGCACCTCCCATGGAATGGCCCATGAGATAGATGCGACGTTCATCGACATTGAATTCCGTCCGAACCATGTCGAGCACTTTCATCACATCCTTTTCGCTGGCCTCGCGCACTTTTGCGACATCCGTGATCGCGGTTCCGCCGATCACAGGGCGTTGCGGTCCTGCACCACGTCCGGGCTGCGCTGCCGCATTCGCTCCGGCAGGCCGTGGCGGACCCGGAGGGATGCCGTACCAGCCGCCGGAGTTGTAGCCCATCGGCGCCACCAGGATGTAGCCACCCTGTTCAGCCAATTCGACAGAGCGCAGGCTCTCCCGCACCATGGTGTTCTGATCGCCGCCGAGGCCATGCAGCGAAACGATGAGGGGGTTCTTCTTGTCCTTGTTGACCTTGGAAGAAACAAACAAGGCGTAGGGCATCTGTTCGTTGCTGTCTTCGAACATGTACGTTCGCTGCTGGACGCGCGGATCGACGGCGCCGCGACCACCGCCACGATTGGCCTGTGGCGCCTCAGTGGCCGGAGCACCTGATGGCGTCG
Organism: uncultured Acidobacteriota bacterium; assembly: GCA_963773035.1. Classification (GTDB taxonomy): domain Bacteria; phylum Acidobacteriota; class Vicinamibacteria; order Vicinamibacterales; family CAVVIG01; genus CAVRXZ01. The sequence goes on from CAVYZX010000012.1 coordinate 428,921, forward strand.
TCTGTTGCGCGAAGGGAATCTGAGTCGTCGCAAGCTGGAGACCAATCGTCAATCCCGCCGCAAGCATGCCCCTCACGAGTGTTCTCGCTCTCATGGTTCCTCCGTTATATGAGTTCGCAACTATCTTGAGAGCTCGATGAGGCACGCAGAGATTCCGTGTGAGGGTTGCGGCCAACGAGCCGGCATCAGCATATCAAGATGTTTTGAGACTGTACTCGGTAACATCCAGCTGCTCGAGCACCGCTCGCGTCGGGTTGAGTGCCCAGTTCATCATCAGGCCGATGAAGAGTAACGCAGCGAGGCCGGTTGCGAGCCAGAAGCCATAGATGATGTGACCGAAGGCGTCGCTCACGGCACCAATGGTCAACGGTGCCAACACCGCTGACGCGCATGTGAAGAAGAGGATGACGCCAGCAGCCGCGCCGTGTTCCGACTTCGGCAGGCAACTGATCCCTTTCGAGTTGAGCGTCGGATAGACCACCGACATGAAGAGGCCGGACAACGGAAGCAGGTACACTGCCCAGTCCACACCGCTAGTAACGCTGAGCGCGAAACATAGCAGGATGCATCCGCTGAACAATGCAAGTACCGTCTGCCAAGGGATGTGCGTCAGCACCCACGCTCCGAGAAAGCGTCCGGCCGCGCGCAGGAGAAAGAAGATCGAGATGCTGTACGTCGCGAGCGTGACTGCCGAACCGGTGTAGCCTGCCATTAGCGTCGGCATCCACACGTACACAGCCGCTTCAACGCCAACGTAGAGGAACGCCCCGGCCGAGAACGCGAGCACGTAAGGGTTCTTCATCGCACGCCGCGTTCCCGTGGATCCGCTAGTCTGTGCCGGTGCGGCCGTCTGCGGATACTTCACCGCGAGGGCGAGCACGATCAGGACGACGCAGATGGTGCCCGCGAGGACGTACAGCCACGTCCATGACATGCCGGCGGCCAGCATCCGCGTGAGGATCGCGGGCCCAATGATCGCGCCGACGCCGAAGAAGCCTTCAACGGTGTTCATGATTGACGTGTGCTGAGCGGTCGATGTCGAGATGTCGCCGATGAGCGCCAGTGCACCCGTCTTGAACACGCCAATTGCCAGCCCTGAGACGCCCAGCATCACCGCGAAGAACAGGAACGTCTTCCCCGCGGCGAGGAGGAAGCATGCGGCTGCGAACAGGGTGAGGCCGATGACGATCGTGGGGCGGCGACCGACCCGATCGGCAAGCTGGCCGAGCGTGAGGCCGGCCAGCGCGATTCCGGTCATCGTCGCGTACTGGAATGTTCCGGCGGCGGTTAGCGACAGCTGAAACGTCTTGATGATTTCGGGAATGATGACGCCGACCGAGTCGGTCGTCATCGCGAACATGGCGAACATGAGATAGGTGAGCGTCTTGACGACGGCCATGTTGTGCGACGTGGTAGTGGCGCCTGTCATGCTTGTGCCTCTGTAACCGCCAGCCATGCTACGGCGGCCTCGGACTGTGCTCCGAGACCCGAGCACGTGATCGATGCACGTCTTTCGGTGAAATTCACATCCAGGCGAGCGAACGTCTCGCCGTTCGTCCAGACGAGCGCTATGCTGTCTGCCGCCGATTCGAGAGCTTCGAACGTCCCCTGGAACGCCGGATGCGTATTTCGGAACCGTAGCAGTGCGAGCAGCGATTGAACGACGGGCCGGGTCAATTCCTGTCGTAGTTCATCCGCCTCGTAGTAGTGGCGGTTGATGTCGCGCCCGACGCCAGTGCGGCGGAGCAACTCCAAGTCGTTGCAACCGGCGAACAGACCAACGTAGTACACCTGCGGGATCCCCGGTGCGAAGCACTGAATCGCGCGTGCGATGAGGTAATCAGAGTCCTGGCGGCCGAGCGCATCATAGAACGTGCAGTTGATCTGCGACGAATCGACATTGCTCGCCGCGCTGCCGCTTGCGATCCTGCTCTCGCCGCGACTGCGCTGATGGATGGTCTTGACGACCGTGTCGACCTCGTCTCGCGTCAGCAAGCCTCGCGCTCCGCTACCGCGTGCGGCGTCCACGTCCACGACACCGATGCCGTCGTGCGTGTCGAGCACGGTGATGGCGTTGCGCGGACGAATCTGAAGCCAACGCTTCAGCGCGGCGGCAGAACGCGTGTAAATCGTGTGCAGCATCAGCGGCGGCATTGCGAAGTCGTACACCCAATCAACCTGGCGCGCCACGTCGATCTGATCCTGGTAGTGGCCGTGAACTTCGACGAGCACCTCCATGCCGAGCGCGTGCGCCTGTGCCGTGAGGCCGGCGATGAACGCGAACGTCTCCGGAATCATGAAGCAGTTCGTGCCCGCCCTCTTGACGGCGAAGCCGACGGCATCCAGCCGAATCGCGCGGATGCCTGCGTCGTGCAGCCGATCGAGGATGCTGGCGAGATACCGTTGCGCTTCGGGATGCGACACGTCGATGTCGATCTGATCGCTCGTGAAGGTGGTCCAGAGGAGAACCTTGTCCCCACGCGCAATCTCGTGTGCAGCGAAGGGAAGACCCGGCCGTGGGGTGTTCAGCGCGAGCAGATCCGACTCGCTCGCACCGTGGGGAAAGACGCGCCCATACGTCAGAAACATGCCGCTGAAGGGAGAGTCCGCACCTCGCTGGTCGTAATCCCTGAACTGCGGTGAATGGCGTGACATATGGTTGACGATCACGTCAGCCATCACATCAGCCCGTGCGGCAAGTGCCGCCACGTCCTCCCACGTACCAAGCCGTCGATCGACTCGAGTGTGATCGATCGGATCGAAACCGGCGTCGGCGCCATCGATCGGATGAAAAAACGGGAGCACGTGCACGCCGCCGAAGACACCATTGAGGGGTCCCTCGAGCAGGTGCCGCAGATGCTGAAGCGTCCCACCCGGGATGCGATCGACATACGCGATCAGCTGCGGCTGATTCTTCATCGGCTCGCGGCAAGGGTATCATCCAGGGCTGGACGGAGGCATGACATGAGGGGCTGTTACGCAGTCGTGGCGGTGAGTCTGATCTTGACGATTTCCAACGCCGCTCTCGCCCAGACGACATTGCGTGCGGGAGCGGCGAGGGTCGACGTCACGCCTTCTGCCGGCGAACTCCCCAAGAACAACCTCGGCATCCTCGACCGCCTCTATGCAAGAGCCATTGTCCTGGACAACGGAACGACGAGCGCCGCGCTGATCACAGTGGATGCCGGCGCGATCCCTGATGCGCTTTGGCAGACCGTGTCAGGACAGATTGAAAAAGAACTTGGAATTGCCCCGGCACGGGTGCTCCTGACGGCCACTCACACGCACAGCGCCGGCGGACCGCGAGGATCGAATTACAGCCAAAAGATCGTCGAGGCGGTTCGGCTTGCGAAGCAGAGGCTGACGCCCGCTCGTATCGGGTACGGCACGGGCCTCTCGTTCATCAACGTCAACCGTCAAATCATCGATCCGAAAACAGGGCGGTGGTGGGAGGGAGCCAACTACGATGGTCCTTCAGACAAGACGGTCGCCGTGCTCAAGTTCGAAGGCCTCGACGGATCGCCGATCGCTGTCTACTACAACTACGCCGTGCACGCCGTGCTCGCCGGGCAGTTGGATCAGATCAGCGGTGATATTCCCGGCGCGGCCTCGCGGTATGTCGAAGACTCGTTCGACGATCGCATCGTTGCGCTGTGGTCGTCAGGCGCCGCCGGGGATCAGAATCCTCTCTATTATCAGCAGACGTACGACCTGCGCGAGATTCGTGTCAAGGAGTACGCGAAGCGCGGGATCGACATCAGCAACGCGATGCCGCCTGGCGGCGAAGGCCTCGATCGAAGCGATCCGGCGGTTGCCCGGTTGATGAATCAGCAGCGGCAGATGGTGTCATCGATGGGACAGTTCCTCGGCGAGGAAGTGATGCACGTGATGCGCGGGATCGACCGCACCGAGACGGCTGTTCCCCTCTATGGAAGCTTCACGAGCATTCGATGTCCCGGCCGCGAGCGGACAGACGAAGGGCGCGCGGGGTTCGAAGGCACGTACAAGGAAGGGAGCCCGGTGGAGATCAGGCTCTGGCTGCTGCGCGTCGGCGACGTCATGATCGGCGCGGTGAACGCCGAAGTCTTCAATCCGATCGCACAGCGTCTCAAACGCGAGTCGCCCTATAAAGCGACGATGATGGCGACGCTGACCAATGGGGCAGCCCGGTCAGGCTACATCCCGGACGATGCATCGTTCGGCAAGTACACGTTTGAAGTCTTGTCGTCACGGCTGCAGCCCGGATGCGCTGAATCGTCCATCGTCAACGGCATCCTTTTGCTCATCGACGGCGCCCGAGCGGCGCAGTAAAGTGGATCCCTCGAATACCGTCTCGAACGACAGGCAGCCTGAAATGGGTTCGTCAATGTCAATAATGTTTGCGGAGCATAGTGTGATTCAGTTTGAAGGAACTGACTTGAGCAAGCATACGACCCATCCGTCAGGCTCGTTGATCGATCTGGGGCATGTGTGGTGTAGTCCACGCGGATGGAGAGCACTATGCCCACGTTCCTTCGTATGTGTGTGGCGGTTGCCTTCGCGGGCTGCGTCGTGATGTCTTTGTTGGCCCAGCAACCCCCTCCCCGTCCCAGAGGGATTCCCCAACCGCCGGACCCGGGCCCCTTGTTCTTTAGTGAGAACTGGCGGAATCCCAAGACCTACGATGCCAACACGCTTCCGCTTACCAGCGTGACTCAGGAGGTGGTGACGACTCCCGACCTGGTGTTGAACGTCTACGATCCGAACGCGAAGTACATTAATGAATACAGGAAGACGTTGCGCTGGGGTTCGTGGGCAGAGGACTGGGGCGGACCAACCTGCCTCCTCATCTACGGCATCCAGAGGCCCGAGCTCTGGGCCGGCTCGTGTGGGGCCGTGACCGTGACGCTGCGTCAGAAGAACAACTACGTGGATCTGTCGAACCGCGGTCGTGTCATCTGGGGCACGTATGTCTCGGGGTTTCACGTGGCCAGACTCGTCGTGAAGTTGGCGGACGGGACGTTCCTCGTGGGCGATCCCGGCACCGGCACACCCGACGTTTCTCATGTCGAGAGCGAGATCGTGTTGTCGTCGCTTCGGTGGCTCAAGCTCGAGGTGCCCCAGACGGTTACCCGCGGTAGCTGGGTGGAGAAGCCAGACCTGTCCAAGGTTGACGAGATTGGTTGGGCGCAGCTGATGCCGGGTTCCGGCCATGGCGTGGGTGGCTTTGTCGCCGTCTCCAAGTTCGAGGTCTGGGGCAAGCCCGTTCCCCGAATGAGCACGGCCACGGCCTCACGTTGAGTGCCGCCCTGGATCTTGCCCTCGGGTCGAACCGAAACGCGGCGCAAATATCCCTCCGATGACCAGCGGCTTCGGCGAGCTGACGGCGCAGACCCTGGCCAGGAAAGGTCATCGCGTGTTTGCCTCGATGCGCGGTACCGCCTCGAAGAACGCGGCCCCAGCTCGCCGACTGCTCGGCTGGGCGAATGAGCGTGCTCTAGCCCTCGAAGTCGCGGACATGGACGTGACCGATGGCCGCTCGGTCCACGCGTGTGTTGATGGCGTCCTGCGCGCGGCTGACCATATTGACGTCGTCTTCAATAATGCCGGGCGCGGCTCGATAGGCCCGATCGAAGCGTTTTCCATGACACAGATTGAGCGGCTGATGAGCACGAACGCGCTTGGTCCGATCCGCGTCGACCGTGCGGTGCTTCCATCGATGAAATTCCAGCTCAGGCCCGATCCCCTGGCGAAGTAGATGAATCGAACACTTGCGGCCGCGACGGCGTCCGGGGCTCTCATCGTCGGCATTGGCGTGACGGCGTTCCGCGGTCAGTCACAGGAGCCGTCCTCCGCGCTTCCGTTCAGGCCTGCGTTCAAGAACCAGACGCGGGCGCCGCAGCCGCCGCATCGATCGGCTTACGCCATCGAGACCATCGCCTCCGGTCTGGATCGTCCCTGGTCGCTCGCGTTTCTGCCGAACGGTCACAAGCTGATCACCGAGCGAAATGGCACGATGCGCATTGTCGACCAGGCCGGGCGCGTGTCGGCGCCGCTGAAAGGGTTGCCGCCGTTCCTGCTGGCTGGCGGCCACGGCCTGGCCGACGTTTTGCTCGATCCTGAATTCGCGCGGAACCGGTTCATCTACTTCTCGTATCTGGCGCCGCCGGCTGGGAAACCCGCCCGATCGATGCCGAACGATGAGATGAATGCCTGGCTGAATCGGCCGCTCGAAGACCGGCTGAAGGATCCCATGGGGATCCCGCGCGTGGCGCGGGCGCGTCTGGCGGACGACGAGCAGCGGATCGAGAACCTCTCGATCATTCTCGAAGGCGGCGATCGCCGGATGGCATGGGCGAACGACGGAACCCTGTTCGTCATGGCCGAGACTCAGACGAGCGGCGGTGTGACGTTCGTGGACGACTTGCCTCAGCGGCTCGACCAGCCGTGGGGGAAAGTGCTGCGTGTGAATCGCGACGGCACGATCCCAACGAACAACCCATTTGTTGGCAAGGCGGGCGTGCTTCCGCAGATCTATGCGTACGGCGTGCGCGATCCAGAGGGCGCTGCGATCGAACCCGGTACAGGCAGGCTCTGGATCAACGAGCACGGCGTGAAAGGCGGCGATGAATTGAACGTGATCCTGCCAGGCCGGAACTATGGGTTTCCGGTGATCACGTATGGCGTGCAGTACAACGATCAACCGATCGGTGGTGGACGGACGGCAAAGGCCGGCATGGAACAGCCTGTGTACTTCTGGAACCCCGATATTGCACCTTCCGGTTTGCTCTTCTACACAGGCTCGCGCTTCCCGGACTGGACCGGCGACCTCTTCCTCGGCGCGCTGCTCGGCAAACATCTCATCCGCCTTCGGATCCGCCAGGATCGCGTCGTCTTCGAAGAACCGCTGCTCACCGATCTCAAGGTTCGAATCCGCGACGTCCGCCAAGGTCCTGAGGGATTGATTTACGTGTTAACCGACGAGGATAACGGCCAGCTGCTCCGGTTGCTTCCGAAGGAGCACTGATGTATGCATCGACGCGGACGCCCCGCAGTACGTTGGGAAATAGAACGGCAGCGCACGCAAGGCGGACATCTCGCGATGAGGAGAACACCATGAAGCGTCGGCCCGTTTCGATCACGTTGCTCGCGCTTGTGCTGGCGGGGAGTGTGTCGCTCTGGCTCCGTGCTCAGTCGCCGACGCGCGAGGCCGACATGAGCCAGATTCCGATCGATGCCGATGACATTGCTGGAGTCGTTAGGACCGCTCGTGGTCCGGAGGCGGGCGTCTGGGTGATTGCGGAGACCACCGACACGCCCACCAAGTTCCGCAAAATCGTGGTCACCGACGACCAGGGCCGGTACCTATTGCCCGATCTGCCGGCGCGGCGCGCCACGTACAGAATCTGGGTGCGCGGCTATGGCCTCGTCGATTCGACGCCGGTCCGCGCGACACCGGGGCGGCGCCTCGCGCTCACCGCGGTTGTGGCGACCGATCCCCGTAAGGCCGCGCAGATCTATCCGGCGAACTACTGGTACTCACTGATCAACATCCCGGCGGAGACGGAGTTTCCGGGCACGGGTCCGTCCGGCAACGGCATCAGTCCGGACATGACGACGCAGCATCACTGGATTAATCAGATCAAAGCGAACTGCAACGTCTGTCATCAGCTGGGCAACAAGGCGACGCGTGAGATTCCTGCAGCGCTCGGGACCTTTCCGACGAGCGTCGCGGCCTGGGATCAGCGCGTGCAGGTCGGACAGGATGGCGCGGGTATGAGCTCGGCGGTGACCGTGCTCGGACGCGCGCGTGGTCTCGAGATGTTCGCAAACTGGACCGATCGCATCGCCGCGGGGGAAGTGCCGCCCGCGCCCCCGCGTCCGAAAGGTATCGAGCGGAATCTCGTGCTGACGATGTGGGACTGGGGCGGGCCGGCGACGTTCGCGCACGATGAGCTCGCGAGCGACAAGCGGAACCCGACTGCCAACGCTTACGGCCCAATCTACGGCGTCGATTGGGGCAATGACGGTTTCCTCACGCTCGATATGCGGGAGCATACGGCGGAGGAGACGAGAATTCCGGTGCTCGATCCGAAAACGCCGCCCGGCAAACCGCAGTCGATGCCGGTGCCATCACCGTACTGGGGTTCGAAGCTGTACTGGTTCGACCCGGCCATCTCCAACCACGCGGCGATGGACAGCAAAGGGCGAGTCTGGATGTCGGCGCGGTTCCGTGTGCCCGAGAACCAGCCGTCGTTTTGCAAGGACCATCCCTCCGCGGCACTTGCTCCGATGCCGCCGAGCTTCAGGCAGATTCAGTACTACGACCCGACGACGCGGCAGTTCAAGCAGGTCGACATCTGCTTCGACGTGCATCACGTGCAGTTTGCCTCTGATGCCGACGAAACGATCTACGGTAACGGCCCGTTCAGTGGCGCGATTGGTTGGGTGAACACACGGAAGCTCGAGGCGACAGGGGATGTCGGTGCTGCCCAAGGCTGGTGTCGCCCATGGTTCGATGTCAATGGCGACGGCAAGATCGATCGCGCCGTCGATCGCGAGATCAAGGTGGGTCTCTTCTACAGCGTCATTCCAAACCCAGACGGCAGCGTGTGGGGCGCGGTGCCGGGGCCGGTGCCGGGAAAGATCGTTCGCATCGAGCCGAAGACGTGCGTGAGCGAAGCGTATGAGCCGCCCTTCGATCCGGCCAATGGCGTCGTCGGGTACACGCCGCGTGGCATCGACGTCGATTCGAACGGCGTGATCTGGACGGCGCTCGCCGGCAGCGGACACCTCGCGAGCTTTGACCGGCGCAAGTGCAAGATCCTTTCAGGTCCGGCGGCGATGGACGGCCAGCACTGCCGCGAGGGTTGGACGCTGTATCCAGTGCCCGGCCCGCGTTTCAAAGGCGTCCGTGGTGACGTCGCCGCCGACTTCCAGTACTACAACTTCGTCGACCGCTTCAACACGCTCGGCCTGGGTGCCAATCTCCCGCTCGCGAACGGCACGAGCTCTGATTCGCTACTCGCTCTGCAGCCGGACGGCACCTGGGTTGTGCTGCGGGTGCCGTATCCGCTCGGGTTCTTCTCGCGAGGGATGGACGGCCGCATCGACGATCCGGAGGGCGGGTGGAAGGGAAGGGCCCTCTACGCCGACTACGGACCGAACGCCGTGTGGCACGTGGAAGGCGGCCTGGGCACGCGAAGCGCTGTGGTCAAGTTCCAGATGCGGCCGGATCCGCTGGCGAAGTAGAGGTAGATGATGTCGCGGACGAGGCTCGGAGCGGTAGCTGTCATTGCCGCCATCGTGTCGGTGACCATCGGGCTGTCGGCGCAGATGGATCTCTCGGGCTCGTGGGGCCAGCGATTTCACGAGGATCTTCCCGAGCGTGGCGCCGGTCCTGATATCGGCGACTATCTCGGGCTTCCCATCAACGACGCCGCGCGTCTGCGCGCGGATTCGTGGGACGCGGCCAAGTGGACGATGCCGGAGCGGCAGTGCGAACCTCACCCGGCAGACTACGCGCCTCGAGGTCCCGCCAGCATGCGGATCTCGAGCACGCTCGATCCGATCTCGCAGGACGTGACGTCGTGGCACACCACGCTGATGTGGATGCTGCCGCAGCGCACGATCTACATGGACGGCCGCGCGCGTCCGTCGCCCAACGCGCAGCACAGCTGGCAGGGCTTCTCGACCGGCGAGTGGGAAGGGGACATGCTCAAGGTGACGACCACCCACTTGAAAGAGGGGTGGATCCGTCGCAATGGCCTGCCGCGCAGCGACAAGGCCACGCTCGTCGAGTACTTCATCCGGCACGGCGACTATCTGACGCTTGTGACCGTCGTGAAGGATCCGGTGTATCTGACAGAGGCGTTCGTGCGCACGTCGAACTGGGTCGCCGATCCAGGATTCCAGCTCAGCCCGTTCTCCTGCATCCCCACGACCGAGATTGAGCGACCACGTGGAGCGGTACCGCATCATCTGCCCGGGACGAATGCCTTTTTGCGAGAGTTCGCCGCCAAACACGGCATCCCGTTCGACGCGACGCGAGGCGGCGCCGAGACGATGTACCCGGATTACATGGCACGGTTGCGTTCGGCGGACGGTCGATGATCATGACGCGCCGCGTTGCGCTGGCGCTCTTCGTCACCGTAGCCTTCGTTGCGGTGACGGCGCAGCAGCGTCTCGAGATTCTTCCCGTTCAAGGCAACGTGTTCGTGATCGTCGGCCCGGGCGGCAACACCACTGTGCAGATCGGGCCCGAAGGTCCGCTCGTCGTGGATGCGCAGCCCTCGGCGTTCAGCGGAGCGGTGCTCGACGCCGATCCGCTCACTGACGCCGCAGCCGATTCGACACATCGTGTTGACGAGCGGTGACGATCAGGCGGCAGGCGGCGCGGGCGCGCTGTCGAAGGCCGGACGCTACGTTCGCGTGATCGACTCGATCGATCCCCGCGGGTCCGATGCGCGGGCGTCGATCATCGCCCACCTGAACGTGCTCAACCGGATGAACGCCACGAAGGCGCCGACGGACATCTGGCCGACTGACACCTATTTCACCGCTCAGTGGACGCTCTTCTCGAATGGCGAGGCCGTGCGCCTCATCCACGTCCCGGTCGGGCACACCGACGGTGACACGATGGTGTTCTTCCGGCGCTCCGACGTGATCTCCACAGGAGCGATTTTCGACACGACTGCGTACCCGCGGTTCGATCCTGATCGCGGCGGCGGTATCGCCGGCGTGCTGGACGCGCTCAATCGCGTGATCGAAATTGCCGTCGCCGGAGAAAGCCAGCAGGGCGGCACGGTGATCGTGCCCGGCCGGGGCCGTCTCAGCGACCAGACCGAGGTCGCCAACTACCGCGACATGGTGACCATCATCCGCGACCGTGTTCGGGAACACATCGACAAAGGCCATTCGCTCGAAGAGGTGAAGCGCGCCAAACCGACGCTCGACTACGACGGCCTCTTCGACGCGCAGACCGACGGATGGAACGGCGAGCGGTTCGTCGAGGCGATCTATCGTGACCTGAAACGGAGGACGCGATGAACCGCGGCCTCGTGTCGCTGGCGGCGTTTGCGGTCGCCGCTGGCGCCGCAGTTCTCGCGCAGGGACCGCGCGCTGATACCCGCAGTGCGCGTGAAGCGGCGTTGATCGATATAACCGGACAGTGGGTGTCAGTCGTCACCGAAGACTGGCGGTGGCGGATGGTGACGCCGCCGAAGGGCGACACGTCGAGCGTGCCCCTCAATGCCGCGGGGCGTAAGACCGCGGAAGCGTGGGACCTGGGTGCCGACCGCACGCGCGGCGCGTTGTGCAAGGCGTTCGGCCCTCCGGCGTTGATTCGACAGCCCGGTCGCGTGCGCGTCCGCTGGGAGAACGCCAACACGCTTCTCTTGGAATTCGACGCCGGGACGCAAATCCGCCGCTTCCGCTTCGGCGCGTCGTCGCCGGCAGGCGCACGATCGCTGCAGGGCGACTCCGAGGCCCGGTGGTTCCGGCAGCCGCAGAACCGCGGCATCTTGGCGCAGAGTGCGCCGACGCCGGGCGGTTCGCTCGAGGTCGTCACGACGAACATGCAGGCCGCTTATCTCCGCCCGAACGGCGTGCCGTACAGCGAGCGCGCGGTCGTGAAGGAATTCTTCGACAGCTTCACCTTGGGCGACGACGGGACGTGGCTGATCGTCACGACAGTGGTTTCCGATCCAACATACCTGACGCAGGAATTTGTGATCAGCTCGCAGTTCAAGAAGGAAACCGATCTGTCCAAATGGAATCCCCGGCCCTGCGAGATCCCGGCACCGCCGCGAAAAGGCCAGCCTTGAGGGTTGAGCCATTTCCGCGCGCATCCTGTCTTCGAGCTGCACGACAATAGGGTCCCGATGAGTCCGG
>CAVYZX010000013.1:0-56537 GCA_963773035.1 uncultured Acidobacteriota bacterium
TGTTCGAGGGCGTCGCGCCCGGGACCTATACATTCGACGCGCAGCGTTCGGGCTACGCGCCGCTGCGAAGCTTTGCCGCTGGGCCGCCACAAACGATTCAGCTAAGTCCGGGTCAGTCCATCGACAACGTAGAGCTTCGTCTGCAAAAGGGATCGGTTATCGCGGGTCGTGTGTTCGGCCCGTCCGGAGAGCCACTCGCTGACGCGCGGGTGATCGCGATGCGCCGGGTGCAGACGGGACGGGGCCCGGGAAGATTCGTGCCAACCGGGGGCCAGGGTTCACAGCAGACAAATGATCTGGGTGAGTTCCGAATTGCCGGCCTCGCTGCCGGCGAATACATCGTGGCGGCGTCCCGGCGGCTGAACCCTGTTCTTTCCACGGGCGCGGTCTCATCGACGCGACAAGGTGCTCGGACGACGGTCGCGACCACGTTCTATCCTGGGACGACCGATCAGAATGGTGCATCGCCGATCGCGCTCATTGCCGGCGTCGAGGTAGGCAACGTCACCTTCACGGCGCAGTTTGTGGCCGCTCACTACGTCAGCGGCATCGTCGTCGACGAGAGCGGCACGGCGCTGGCGGGCGCGATAGTGACGCTGATGGATGATGCGCGAAGTGGGGTGCTTGTCGGTCCGGCAGGTAGTGCGCGAACCGCGGCCGACGGAAGCTTTTCGATCGGCGACGTGCCAGCGGGAAGCTATCGCCTGAACGCGTCAGTTCCCGTTGTGTGGAGCAACTCCGGATCAGCTGGCGGGATTGGTTCGTCCTCGTCAGTGGTCAGGCCGGGCCCGCCGCAGCAAACCGAGGTCGTGGTGACCGACGCGGACGTCAGCGGGCTCCAGGTAGTTGCATACCAGCCGCGCCGGTAAAAGTCGATCCGCACCTGATAAAGAGCCACTCGAGCGAAAGTCTTCTTAGCCCTTCCTCGTTTGATTAGAATCCAGCAAAGGTTCTTTCGCAGCGTTGTACGTGGAATTCAGATCACTCCACCAGGGCAGAAGGAGAGGATGACATGAACGTTCCACACTCTTTTGGTACCGCACTATTTGCCGCTGGATTATTCGTCGCCGACGCTTCCGCGATTCAAACGACCAGAGAAGTGAAGGTCATCTCGAGCGCTGCCGCGCGGGCGATGGCCGACGCCTGCACCGCATGGGGAGAGCAGAACAAGCAAGTCCTGGCGATGGCGATTCTGGATTGGGGCGGCAATTTGATTGAATTTCATGCGATGGACGGCGCTCAAATGAATGCCATCGAGACCGCGCTGCTCAAAGCGAAATCGGCCCTGCGCTGGAGGCGCCCGACCTCGGAGACCAACAAGATCGTTCGGAGCGGTGAAAACCTGGCCCCGACTTTCATGAACGACTTTCCGCAGCCGGGCGCGCTGCCGGTCGTCCTCAACGGCCAGGTGATCGGAGCGATGGGAGTTTCGGGCGCGGACGGCGAGAAATGCGCGCAGGCGGCGATCGACGCCGTGTTCAAAGGGCAAGCGACTACGTCGGCGCGCTGAGTGGTCCGGCTCTACGCACCGAACTGTCGAAGGTGATGATCCATGTGGAGGTACGCCCAGCGAAGCCAGGCCGCTTCCGACATCCTGCCGAACACGGGATGCACCCGCCGGTCGATGCTTTCAGATTGTGTCGTGATGCGATCGAGAAGCACCTCGAGCTCTGCGACATCAGCCGCGAAATCGAACGGACTCGTGCCGCCGATTTCCTGATCGATTTCGGGCCTCGTCGGGACTCCAGCCGGCCATCGTAGTGGTGCAGTACAAGACGATCCATTTGAGAATGGTGCGGTGGAACAGTCCACCCGCCTCGCGCACGGGCTTCTGGCCCGTCGCCATGCGAAACGAGTCGCTCAGATGGCAGATCATCTGGTGCGCGGACATCCGTCCCCATCGGGCGCGGCGATCTGGTCCGACGACTCTCAACCGGCGAAGGATTTCGGCCTTGTCGCTGTGGCGGGCCACCGTCTTCATAGCCGAAAACCTTCACACCCGGCGTTCTCTCACTGACCAAGAAGACGATCGCCGCCGGCTGCTCTGAAAGCGGCCAGCGCGCGTCGTCGGCCCGATTCCGCATCGGCGAGCACGCCCTGGAACGCTGGATTGTTTCGCACCGCATCGAACGCATGGCTGGAGGATAGTGTCGGGGCTACGTAGTAGCCCTTGTCGACTGCTCTCCTGAGGTGACCGAGTCCCTTCTCGTATTCACCGACGTCGCACATCATCCATCCCTCTTGGAAGATCGCTTCAGGGTCGTCGCGAATCTTCAGCTTGGTGAAGGCTATTCGGAAGCCGACCATGTCGGCGGTCCGGCGGTCGAGCCAGGCGTCGAGGTAGTCGATCCAGAACTGAAAGACGGGAATCCGCGATGCGCTGCGCATATCTGCGAGCCGGCGCCGCGCCTCGTCGCGACGACCGGCCAGTCCGAGTCCAATGACCCGGATGCCATCGTCGGCGCCCGCGACCACGCTGGGAAGCTCGATGCCCAGGAGCCGATCGATGTCGCCGGTCATCAGGATTGTTTGGTCGATGCTCGTGGGCACGTTCGGATCGAGGCGGCGCGCCTCGGCATGTGCGGCGATGGACTCTTCGTAGAGTCCGCAGTAGCGACAGGCATGGACGAGGCCGGCAAACAGTTCAGGATCGTTTCCGTGACGCCCGGCTTCGCGAAGGAGGCGAACGAGCGCCCCTTGCGCCTGCCCGATATCTGCCTCGAGATTCGCGTAGAACTTGTGTGCGATCGACAGGTCTGGATTGATGGCCAGCGCGCGGCGAAGCGCTTCTTCCGCGCGAACTTCGCTGCCTTCCTCGACGTCGATGTACTTCCCAATCACTCGGTGGCAGCGCCCGAGCTGGGCCCACGCAGGTGCGAAGCTCGGGTCCAATTCCAGGCAGCGCTCGTACAGCCCACGCGCGCGCGCGAGGCCGTCGTAGGTGCGGGCGAACTCGTTTGCCCGGAGGTAGAGCTCGTAGGCTTGAGCGTCGTGCGGCGCGTCCCGAGAGGGCGACGCCGCAGCTCCCGCGAGCGGAAGGGACAGCGCTTCCACGACGCGTTTGGCAATCTCGTCCTGCAACCGGAACAGATCGCCGAGCGACAATTCGACGGTGTGTGATGTGAGCAGCGTTCCGCCTGGCGCTTCGACGAGCTGAACGGCGGCCCGCAAGTGGTCTCCGGACCGCAGCAGCGTGCCCATGACGACCCTGTCGACGTCAGCGCCCCCCGCGAGAGCCTGAAGGTCGGGCGTGTCTCCGCCAAAGCGCGCGGCAACGGCGCTGGAGCGCACGATCAGCGAGCCAATGCCGGACAACGACGTCGCGATCGCGTCGGGCAGGCTGAAGGCGAGGAAGTCGGTCTCGGAATCGGGACGCAGCACGCGAAACGGCAGCACGACGAGGCGCGTCAGGGCGCGTGCGAGGTTCGACGTCGTGCCGCGGTCGACGTTGGTAACGGCGCGGAGCTCCTCGGCCATCGCGTCGGCTGATTCCGGCCGCTCCGCCGGTGGTTTGGCCAATGCTCGACGGATCACACGGTCCACCGCAGCGACGGCGGGAGAGCCAACGAGAGCGGGCGGCTGTTCGTTGAGCGTGCTGTGCAGGATCTCGACGACGTTTTTTCCTGCGAATGCCGGGCGGCCGGAAAGCATTTCGAAGAGTATGGCCGCCGCTGCGAACAGGTCGCTGCGCGCATCGACGGCCTCGCCCCTGACTTGTTCCGGCGCCATGTAGCGCGGCGTACCCATCACGATTCCGGGAACGGTCAGCTCCGTGGTCGGCATGAACGATCGCTCGATCTCCAAGCGCGCCAGACCGAAGTCCAGCAGCTTCACGCCGTGCGGGGTGATGAACACATTGGATGGCTTGAGATCGCGATGGACAATCCCGCGGGTGTGCAACGCTGAGAGCGCCGCCAGCATGCCAAGGCCGATCGACAGTGTTTCGGACACGCTCATCGGCCCGCGCCGGAGCGTCTCGGCGAGCGCCTCGCCCTCCAGCAGTTCCATGGCGATGAACAGGTTGCCGCGGTCTTCGCCGATCTCGTAGATCTGACAGATATTGGGATGATTCACACTGGCCGCCGCCCGGGCTTCACGCCAGAATCGCTTGCGCGCCGTCTCATCATTGCCGAGCGACGACATCGCTTTCAGCGCGACAGTACGCTCCAAGCGTTCATCGCGCGCTGCGTACACCACACCCATGCCGCCTTCACCCAATTTTCGAGCGATGGCATAGTGCCCGATGCGGGAAGGGAGGTTCTCTCTGGAGAGGTCGCTCGGGATACTGGAAGGCGGCTGTGGCGCCGGCGTCAGGCCAGTCAGCCAGTCGTAGATGCCGCGCAGCCGTCCTTTGGATGTATTGTGGGCCGGCTTGTCCGTCACAAAAACATGTCCGTCACAAAAACTCGATCATACCTCCAGCCGCGCGGATAACTATTTGAAGATGTTTCCGAGCGCCTTATTGATCGCCTTTGTCGCCTCCTCATTGAGCTTGTTCTTCATGGCTCGGGTCGCCGCTGCGCCCACGTCGATCCGAACCGCCGGAGATTGAGCAGAACCGCTGACCGTTGCCGGCAGAGTAACGCGCCCCTGCTCCTGGGTGTAGCGGTACAGGTCGCGGCCGGCCTGCTGTGACAACGCCTCTGACAGCTGGATATTGCCCCTCAAGTCGATCGCGCTGCCGTTCAACTGCACCGATCCGGCGGCCTTCAGCGTGACATCCGGCGACTCGAACAGCAGATCGTTGGTGCGGGCCGAGCCGTTTGCGATAGCGAGCGTCGCGCCGAGCTGTGAGAAATGCTCGTCGTTCGACGACCCGGCCGGCAGCGGTTGTGCGTCGGAGCGCATGGAAGTGGCAATGACGACCGTTCGCACCAGACCCAGGTTCCTGACGATGCCGTCTTTGATGTCGACACGAGCAGTGCCTCGGGTGCCGTCGACGATCTTCGAGAAATCCGTTCCACTGCCAGTGAGATCGATGCGCCCCGACAGCCGACCGGTGATCGTTCCCGGGCTTCCCGCGAATGCCGTCGCGGCGGCGACGTCGATATTCGACAACGCCGCTCGCAAACGCAAGGTCAGGGCATCGGCGAGAGAAACCGCGAGCGATCCTTTGTACTGACCACTGAAGAGACCGAACTCCACCGGGTCGACTGATACGCCTTCGCGGGTGACTCGAGCCTTGCCCGTCAAGCGCTCCAGCGCCAGTGTTCCCATCGTCGCCCGGTCGGCGTTGAGGGTAAGCGTTACGTCCATCGCCTTCCCGGCAGTGGGTCCCGATGCCTGGCGAGAACCGGCTCGCCCTGGAGTCCCAAAGCCGCTCGAGAACTCGGCCAGGAACGTAAGCAACCGATCGAGGTTGAGTGTGCCTGCTTTGAGGTCGATGGCTCCCACCGGTCCGGCAAGGTCGGTGATTTCGCCGGTCGCGTTGATGTTCGTGCCTTCCGCTTTGAGCGAAACCTTACGAAGCGTCAGCCCATTGCCGTGAGGAATGGCTTCGATGTCGCCGCGGAGCGTTCGCCCCCCGCTGACGACCTGGACATCGTTCAAGAGCACATCGTCGATCGAGACGATTTCGACGGGCCAACCGCCCGTCGCCGTTCCGGTCGATGGCGTTCCCGGCGAGCCAAGTGGCGGTAGAGGCAACTCGACTCGCGCTTTGTCGAGGCGGACCGTGCCGTGCACGATGCGCCGCGACAACAGCGCTCTGAAGTCCGTGCCAAGTCGGAGCGTCTCTGCCTGGATTCGCGCCGGTTGTCCGATGGCGACTCCCTCGAGAATCACGGTCACGCGCGGATAAATGCCGGCGCTGATGCTGCGGATGGTGACCGGCTGGCCGATGGCGGCCGAGATTTGCGCCGCCAGCGCCGTTCGGACGGCATCCGTTGCGAGGATGGATCGAGCCCAGAAAAATCCCGCAGCTGTGAGCAGAACCAGCAGCGCGACGATTGCGATGGCGGCCTTCTTGACCATGGGCTTGCTCCCTTCGCCTATTTTCCACCATGGGCTGCGGCTGAGCCCGACAAGGCGAGGCAGACTGGCACGGCGCGAACTAGGAGTTGTGGGACGGGAAGACTACTGGGAAATCGGCTTGATCATTTCCTCGGCGGCAATCCTTGCGAGCGATTGGAGCCGGTGAGATGCCACGACCGTGTGCTCGTTGGTGTATGCCTGATAGTTCCGGTCGAGTTCAGGGAGGCGGTAAACGTAGTTCGCCGTGAGTCCAGCAGAGCGTTTGATGCCATCAACGGAGTAATCGCTCAACCAGTTGATGCGGCCCAGCTGTGCGCCGTTGCCAAGATGAAAGCGCGCCACTGGATCAGCTGGTTGCTGCCCTCGCTTGGCCTGCAGAAGGTAGAAGGCGCACAACGGAATGAGTGCTTTTCTCAATTCTGCGGCGCGCACGTCGTTCCCCAGCCAGTTCGATCCCTCTAATGTGGTGACCAACGACATCAAACTGGAGTTCGCTCGATCTTCATTTTTCGCCAGCGTTGTCAACCACTGACGAAATCCAGGCACGGGCGACAGCGTGGCGAACACTTTCAGCCGAGGAAATTCGGTCGTGAGCCGTTCCACGACGCGCCTGATCAGCGTGTTGCCGAACGGCACACCACGCAGACCCTCATGACACGTCGAAATCGAGTAGAAAATCGCATACGTGCTCGAGGTGGGGTCGCCGACAGGGGCGTCAACGTCGAGCAGCGGATGAATCCTAGCGCTCAGCTCCGAAGTCAGCGCGAGCTCTGTGAAGACAATCGGCTCGTTTGGCAGCGCGGGGTGGAACAACGCAAAACAGCGACGGTCGGCCGCCAATCGCCGTCGCAGGTCGCGCCAGCCCCGGATCCGATGTACTGCTTCGTTCTTCATCAGGTTCTGGAGCACGACTTCGGGCGTTCGCCAGTCAATCCTCCGAAGCTCGAGAAAGCCGCCGTTGAACCAGGACCGAAGGAGCTGTGCGAGGTCGAACTCGATGGCTGCCCACGCCGGATTGCCCGTCAGGCCGCGCAACAGGCGAGATCGGACGTCGACGAGCGCCGCGGTTCCGCGACGTGCCAGATTCAGTCGCCGGAACAATTCCTGGCGAGGCGACTCGAGCGCTCGTTGCAGCTCAATGAGGTTGGCTTGAGACGGTTCTTCCCGATAGGCCTCTCCGCATCGCTGCACGACTCTCGGATCGGGGGAACACCGATTGACCAGGAAATCAAAAAAGGCACGGCGGCCGGGGCCGCCGAGCGATTGATAGGCCTCTAGCGCTTCGTTCGCGAGGCTCAGGCCCGATACCTCGCCGCGATCGGATAAGAGCGCCTCGCAGCATTCGATGGCACGCGAAACGTCCTGGGCGATTCCGGGCGATGTGGAAGAAGGGCGCTTTTGAACGGGGCGGCATACCTTCGATTGCGATTGAGTTAATGGCGGTTCGCCGTCGACTTCGGACCGGACTGGGCCGTGCGAGTGCGCGACAGCTTGCGGCATTGCTCGTTATGGATGAGCCGAGCAACAGGCGTACCAGGCTGAAACGCCCTACAGGCTTAATGCCGCTGGCGATAAGTCGGCTGCAATGGAGACAAGAGTCGCTTCGCTCCATACCAAGCCCACCCAAAACTGAACGCAAATTCATAAGGTCAAAGGGAGGGTCTCGCAATCTCACAAACATCTCACACCATGCTCACAGGAGGCTGAAGACTTCAAGCGCGCAACCGTCGATGCTTCGGCAGGAGGATCTCAATGGACACGCTCACGCCGGTTCGCGCCTGCCGTTTCGCGAGGATCTGCCTGACTACCAGCCACCCGACAGAATTCATCGACCTGACCGACCGCCTCAACCAGTTCATTGCCGAGGCGGATGTGTGCGTCGGCGTCCTGAACGTCCAGACCTCGCACACCACGGCAGCGATCGTCGTCAACGAACACGAGCCGCTGCTTCTGGCGGACTTCAAGGCGCTCCTCGAACGCACGGTACCGGAGTCAGCGGTTTACGGCCACGACGACATGTCCCGGCGCGTGGATGTACCGGTCGGCGAGCCGACCAACGGACACGCCCACTGCCGGGCGCTTTTGTTGCCGACATCGGCCTGCCTCAACGTAGTCGACGGCCGCCTCGCGCTCGGGTGCTGGCAACGCGTCTTCCTTATGGAGCTGGACGGTCCCCGAACACGCGAGGTGTCGGTCGTTGCGGTCGGGGAGTCGGGGCTATGAAGGTCAAAATGATCCTTCCCGCGCTGACCGAGGCGACGAGCCCATTCTGGCGGCCGATCAAGTACGCGCTCTTCCCACCCCTCGGCCTGGCGACGCTGGCCGGGTACCTCGACCTCGACACAGATGTCGAGATCCAGGATGAGCACGTCGAGATGCTCGACCTCACGGACGCGCCGGATCTGGTGGTCATTCAGGTCTACATCACCTCGGCGAAGCGCGCGTATCGCCTCGCAGACCACTACCGGCGTCGAGGCGCCTACGTGGTTCTGGGCGGACTGCACGTGACGTCGCTGCCCGACGAAGCGGCGCTTCACGCCGACTCGATTTTCATTGGTCCGGGCGAGGACACCTTTCCGCGGTTCCTCGCGGACTTCAGACATGGTCGAGCCGAGCGTGTGTATCGATCCGGCGTCCGCACGCTGGTGGGCCTGCCGCCGATCCGGCGCGATCTGATCAAGCGGCACCTGTACTTGGTGCCGAACTCGATCGTCGTTTCGCGCGGTTGTCCCCACGTGTGCGACTTCTGCTACAAGGAAGCGTTCTTCGAAGGAGGACGGAGCTTCTACACACAGACAGTTGATGCCGCTCTCGCTGAGATCGAGCGCCTTCCCGGCCGCCATTTGTATTTCCTCGATGACCACCTCTTCGGCGATCGGCGATTCGCGTCCGCCCTCTTCGACGGCATGCGCGGCATGCACAGGCTCTGGCAGGCGGCAGGCACGTTGAACGCCGTGCTGGCGCCAGGGTTACTCGAGCGAGCGGTGGAAAGTGGACTTCGAAGTCTCTTCGTGGGCTTCGAGACGCTGAATCCCGCGAACCTCACCGAGCAGCGGAAGTATCAGAACCTGCGCCGCGACTATGCCGCGGCGATTCGCCGGCTGCACGGTCTCGGCGTGATGATCAACGGCAGCTTCGTCTTCGGGATGGACGGAGACGATGCATCGGTGTTCGCGCGAACGGTGGAGTGGGCCGTCGATCATGGAATTGAGACGGCTACGTTTCACATTCTCACGCCGTACCCGAGCACCGCGCTCTACCGCCGCATCGCGGGCCAAGGCCGGCTCACCGCCCACGATTGGGATCTTTACGACACGCGTCACGCGGTCTTCCGGCCGGCACGGATGTCGGCGGACGAGCTCGAGCGGGGCTATCACTGGGCGTATCGGGAGTTCTACCGCTGGCGATCGATTCTGCGCGGCGCCGCCGCGCATGGCGAAGCGGCTGCGGGCCTGCGGCACCTGGCGTACGCAGCCGGTTGGAAGAAGTTCGAGCCGCTGTGGGATCTTGTGATCCGCGCGAAGCGCACCGCATGGATGCTGCCGGTGCTCGAGTCCATTCTTGGCGAGTTCGGCCGGCGGTCGGAGCGGTCTATTCGGATGGGCGCGCGTAGGACGTGGACGTGTCGACCGTGAATTTGCGGTAGTTGGAAAACTCTGAAACGCCTCGAAGGCGCAGGCTCTTCAACAGCAGAACTTTGGCGCTCGCCGTCCACGTGACCCGCTCAGGCAGCCAGACCTCGTTGTTGACTTTGCGGCGCTGGTACGTCGCCACCGTCCCCTTGTGCACGCGCGCGAGGAGCCCGAGACCGAACGACAGAGTATCGACCGCCTCGATCTCGGCGCGCACCAGCTCGTAGTCCGATTCGCTGATCCAGGCGCGCGCCTTGAAGTGAGTCATGATCTTGCCATCGTCAGTTCGAGGCTTCGGATCGGCCTTCGGCGTCAGCGTGGCCAGAATCGTGTTGTGACCCTCGATCGATTCACGCTTTGCCATGCGGATGTCGTAGACACGGAAGATGTCGTCGACCGCGGCCGAGTACCGAGCGCGCTCCTTCTCGATCGCGCGAGCCGCTTTTTCGCGCTCCGGCTCGCTCGATAGCTTGCGCGCGTAGGATTCGACGTCTCGTTGACGCTCGCGATCCCGCTGCGCGAGCTTGTCGGGAGGAACGGGCTTGCCGTCTTCTTCGATGAGGCGCCGGTAACGGTCCTCGCCGGGCAGCCCCGGGTAGACCTCGAAGACCTTGACCGCTTCTTCCGTCGTTCGTCCGGACGCGTCCAGCCGCTGCTCGATGCGACGCTCGTTGAACGTGTAACCACCCTGGCGTGCCTCGTCCGTCGCCAGTTGCTTCTTCACCTTCGCAGTAAAAGTCTCGTAGTCGGGCAGCGGCCGCTCTTGTGTGGCGACGATGCCCAACAGCGTGAAAGACAGCGCAAGCGTGAGCAACGCGGAACGCATACTCGATTATCTTGTATCGGTATTTGGTGCCTGTTTGATACGCGGGTGAATTGTTGAGCTGGAGTCAGGTCGAGCTCAACTGATCCGGTTCGACGCGTTACATCAGGCGACCCGTATCGTTGTTGCCTGCAAGACAATTGGGCCGCATGACCCCGCAGTCACATTTCATGATCGTCGCGCCGCTCGTCGAAGCGCGCATCAGCGAGCTGAGAGCGCTGCTCCACTCGATGAACGAAAGTCCTGGCATGGCGAGGCCGGATAATCCGATCGTTCCATTTGGCAGATTCGAGAATCTCCACTTCGCACGCTTCGTCATTCTGGACGACCAGACGGTGCGCGACTTCGAGGAGTACGGCGCTCCGGTTCCCAACTTTTCGACCCTGCTGGCCTTCCTGGGTGATTGCGATGGTCCCGGCGACGACCTGCTCGTCGAGATGGCACGGCTGGCGGCACCCGGATTGCGCCAGATTTTTTCCTTTTGCCAGGGATTCACGCCCGATGCCGATCTGCTCGCATGGATGAGGCGGCATTCGCAGACGCCAGCCGCCAACTACGTGAATTGGGTCGGCCGTACCGTGAAGCAGGTCCGCGAAGAAGCCGGTCTCCGCGACGAACTGATGAAGTGCATCAGAGAGCATCAGCAAGCATGGAGTCGAGAGGAACCGCAGAAGATCCGCGACGCACTCATCGGGCATTGCCGGCGCTTGTTGACTGACGGATCGCTCTTGTTGACGCGTCCGCAACCGACGCCGTTCGGCTGGTCGGTGCGCAACTTCCTCCACTACGCGATCCTGCCAGCCGCGCTCTTCGTGCCATGGTTTCTCGCGATCCCATTTCTTCTGCCTTTTGGGCCGATGTTCTTCTGGATCGCGCTGACGTTCGTCGTGCTCGGCGCCGTTTTGCTTTTCACACTTATTCGCTTCGTGCCTGTCTCTCTGGCCGTCATCCTCGTGGTCGGCCTGTGGATTGTTCCGCTGTTCATCGTGTTTCCGCTGTTGATCGTGCCTGCCGTCCTGGCTGCTGCCGCGTTCCTGTGGGTGTTGCGGCATTACGAAAAGACGGAGCCGGAGATCATTCATCGGCCGGAAGTCGATCACATCCTGGAGCTGGCCGCCCTCGAGGATCATGACGTCACCAACCAGTTCACGGCCCTCGGAAGCGTGAAGCCGAGCCGGTACCGCCGAGCGCTGTTCACCGTCATTCTGTGGTTAATCGACTACTTCGCGCGCCACGTCTTCGGCCGCGGCCATCTCGGGCGCATCCGCACGATCCATTTCGCCCGGTGGGTCTTCCTCGAGGGCAAGGAGCGAATGGTGTTCGCCAGTAATTACGACGGAAGCCATGAAGCGTACATGGACGACTTCATCAACAAGGCGGGCTGGGGACTGAATCTGGCATTCACGTGCGGCCTCGGATATCCGCGCACGCGCTGGATCATCAAGGACGGCGCGACCGAGGAATTGAAGTTCAAATATACGCAGCGGCGGCACCAGAAGCCGACCGAAACCTGGTATCGGGCCTACCCGGGCCTTACGGTCTACGATCTCGAACGCAACTCGCGCGTTCGCGCCGGCTTCGAGCGTCACACGATGACCGACTCCGAAGTTCGTGCCTGGCTGCGGGATCTCTGAGGGCGAGGTCCATGCAACTGTCCGACAACGACTATCGCGACATTCAGGGGCTGGTGCGTTTCGGGTACAAGCACCTGCAGGCGGCACGCTTTCACTTATTGACCATCACGAATGCCACGGCGGCGCGTGCGTGGCTATCGACTGCGCCGGTGACGACAGCCGTGAAAGGCCATCGGCCGGATGTCGCCCTGCACGTCGCGTTTACCTACGAGGGGCTGCAACGACTCGGCGGTGAACCGGGCACGCTCGTCCAGTTTCCGTACGAATTCAAGTCGGGGATGGCCGAGGCCAGCCGTGCCCGCCGCCTCGGCGACGTCGCGGCAAACGATCCGCAATGGTGGCTGTGGGGAAGCCCCGGCAAGGTGCCGCACGTCCTCGTGCTTCTCTACGCGGTCACCCAGGAACGTCTCGATCGATGGGAAAGGGAGTTGAAGGACCGGAGCTGGGAAGGTGCGTTTTCGACCCTGACCTCGCTGGCGACGAACGACATCGGCGATATCGAGCCGTTTGGCTTTCACGATGGCATCAGCCAGCCCGTGCTCGACTGGGAGAGAAAGAAGCCGACGAACGTTCACCCCACGACCGCCTACACCAACCTGTCGGCGCTTGGAGAAGTGCTGCTCGGTTACCCCAACGAGTACGGAAGGTACACCGATCGGCCACTCCTCGATCCTCGTGAGGATCCCGCGGGGCTGTTGCCGCCGGCTGAGGATGCTCCCTCCAAGAAGGATCTTGGTCGCAACGGGACCTATCTGGTCCTGCGCGATCTCTCGCAGGATGTGCCAGCCTTTTGGCGGTTCGTCAACGAGCACGCGCCCGAGTTACGCGAGGATCCAGACATGCTCGCCGCGGCGACGGTCGGACGTGTGCCGTTGGAGATCCCCGTAATTTCCAAGAATGGAACTGCCGCGCCCGAGGGCACGCCGAAACGCGCCCTCGTGCCCGGCGACCCGCTGGTGCCGCTCAGTCATGATGCGATTCCTGGCGTGGGTCCGGATGCGGAGGACATCAAGCACAATCGGTTCACGTTTCACGTCGATCCAGACGCCACCGCCTGTCCTTACGGCGCACACATCCGTCGCGCCAATCCCCGTAACGCCGATCTTACTGAAGGCACCCGCGGCTTGTTCGGGCGGCTGCTTCGCATTCTGGGCTTCGGCCGTCAGCACCCACACGACGACCTCATTGCCTCGACGCGGTTTCATCGCATTCTGCGCCGTGGCCGCGAGTATGTCTTCGACGCAGCCGGCGACAAGGGCAGTCCCGTCGTACAACGGGGTCTTCGCTTCATCTGCCTCAATGCCAACATCTCGCGACAGTTCGAGTTCATCCAGGCGTCCTGGCTCGCCAATCCGAAATTCGAAGGTCTCGACGAGACCGATCCGCTGGTCGGCAATCGCGCGCCGCTCTTGACGGGCCGGCCGAGCGACGCGTTCACACGTCCTGTTTCGAACGGCATGTGCGGGCGTTTCACCGGGTTGCCGCAATTCGTGCACGTGCACGGTGGCGCCTATTTCTTCCTGCCTGGCATCTCCGCGCTTCGTTACCTGGCGCGTGGCCGAGACTGATGGATGTAAGGGCTGCCGAAGAAGAGGACATCGAGCATCTGGCCAGGGTCTGGCACGATGGATGGCACGAGGCACACGCGCAGATTGTGCCGGCAGCGCTCACTCGACTTCGTACACTGGGCAGTTTCCGAGAACGCCTACAGGCAGCACTTCAAGAGATCCGAGTGGTCGGACCTGCCCGCGCCCCCGTCGCTTTTTGCATCGTCCGGGGCGACGAACTCTATCAATTATTCGTCTCCGCCCCGGCACGCGGTTCCGGCATCGCCGCGGCGTTGGTGGCCGATGCAGAAGCTCGCTTTACGGCAAGCGGTATCGAGACTGCCTGGCTTGCCTGTGCGATCGGAAACGAGCGAGCGGCGAGATTCTACGAGAAGTGTGGATGGCGTCGGACCGGTACGATGGCCAATCCAGCGGAAACGGAGCAGGGGCCGTTTCCGCTGGAAGTCTGGCGTTACGAAAAATCTCTGACATCCGTCTCACGGCCGTGAAGCTGCTGCAGCCGTCTCGAGACGGCTCGCGATATCTCGCATCCCGCGACGCCGCGCCGAATCCGCCGCGGTTCTGCCGTCCTCGCCCTTCGCCGACGGATTGGCACCGGCGGCCAGCAGCAGCTCCACAACCTGCATCGCTTTCGCTTCGTCATCGGGCAGCCACCAGAGCGGAGTGTGGCCGTCGCTGGTGACGTCACGCGCTGGGGCGGGATCCTCGGTCAGGATCTCGCGCACTCGATCGACGCAGCCGTTGGCGCACAGTATCCAGATGTTGCGGCTGTGGCGGCTGAGAAGCTGCACCATCTCGGTGCTGTCACCGTGCGCTGCCCAACCGATTGGGGGCGCGTGATATGTCGACTCGCGTGGATCGATCTCCGCACCGCGCTCGATGAGGAATGCTGCGGCGCGAAGGGCATTCTGAGCTGCCGCTTCGTGAAGCGCGCGTTTGCCGGTCTGGTCCTGGATTTCGAGACGAAAACCGAGGTCGAGAAGGAGAGCCAGCACGTCCGGCCGATCGCGTCTCGCCGCTTCGAACATGGCGGCGGGTGACCGCAAGTGTTCGGGGTGCACCGTCAACAGCCGGGATGCTTCATCGCGATCGAGCCGGAAGCAGACTTGAAGGAATCGCTCGTGATCGTCGAGCGCCAGAGCCGAACGCGTGGCGCCGTAACGCAGCAAGAGCTCCGCCATCTCCCCAAACTGCGCTACTGCGGCGAGCTCATATAAACCGCGCTTGGGAAACCTCTTGTCGCGGGCGGGCTCCGCGTTGGGGTTCGCTCCGCGAGCCAGCGCCCATTCCGCCAGCACCAGATTGCGTGTCTTCACCGCGGTCTCGAGCACGAAGCGGGCGCCGGAACCGTAGGCGCCCATATCCAACATCGTCCATTCCGGATCGCGCCATGCCACTCCACGCGGCGTATTGATGGTGTGCGTGTAGACCAGCTCGAGCCACCACACCATGTCACCGCTGAAATGCGTGTTGTAGAGCACCTGAATGTCGAACGGATCCGCGCCCCGTTCGAGCAGCAGATCGAAAAGTGCGGCCGCATACGGTTGCCGCGGCGAGTCCTGCTCGCCTTCGCCAGCCACGCCGCTGAGCACCGTGTACCGTGCGTCGCCCGCCATGTAGAAGTCGTTCGGATCGGCGCCGTGATCGAGCAGCAGACGCCCAATCGGCAGGGCGTGCTCGAGCGTCGGTCCGTACGTAAACCGCGTGTAGGCCAGATACAGAATCGGCGTCCAACCCCTGGCACCACCGCGGGCCCGCGCGGCTTCCGGACGCTCCTCGAGTATGCGCGCGACGCCCTGACGATTGCCGCACACGATCGCGGTAAAGATACTGTCGTCGGCGATCGACGGATCCTCTGCCAGAAGACGCTGCGCCGCGCGGTCGTGCATCCGATGGTCCCGTTTGCCGTGCACGTGATGGTCCCAGCAGGCGGACTGAAGGAACGAGACGATGCGCTCGGCGCGCTGGATGTCGCTCGGCGCGCGCGAGTCTGCGCCACGCTCGGTCAAGGCGCGGACCGCGTTCTGCTTCCCTTGCGAGGCTGCCCATTCGAGTGGCGTGCAGTCCGGGGACGGCCACCACTGGTTTTCTTGTGACCCACACGAGGCGTACGCTGTGAAAGGCCGATCGATGGCGCCGGGATCGCGATCGAGAATGTCGGCCACGCGGTCGGCGCGGTCGAAGTTGATCGCATCGAAGATGTCGACGTCCGCATCGAGGATGAGATTCGCAGTCGCAGTGTGCCCGGCAAACGCCGCCCAACTGGCCGGGGTGCCACAATACTTCCCGTCCCGCGTCCGTGGGTTGGCGCCGTGCTTCAGGAGCACGGCGGCCGCCTCGCTGTTGCCGTGAAAGGCTGCCGCGTGGAGAGGCGTGTATCGCGAGGCACCATCGACGGCCGTCTCCTGATCGTCTTCCATATTGACGATCGACAGGCCGGCGCGATGGCGCATGATGGCATCGAGCAGCCTCGCGAGCACACGTCCTGAGGCGCGGCCGCTTGCCCGCACGAGAAGCTGTGCCCATCGGCGGTTGTCGGTGGTTGACAGGGCTTCGGGATCGTCGCGGAGTATCCTCTCGACCTGGTCCGGCCGATCGAGGACGATCGCGGCCGCCAGTGTGATGACGGCCCCACCGTCCACCAATAGCCGCGTCGCTTCGTCGTTGCCATCGACGACTGCCTGCTCCAAAGGAGTCAGCCCGGCGGCATCCTCGAGGTTCAGGTTCGCACCAAGTTCAATCAGAGCGGCCAGCGCAGCAGACTGCTTCTTGATGACGGCCAGGTGCAGCGCGGTGCGCCGATGATTCGTCCGATCCATTCGCTGGTTCAGATCGGCGCCCGATTTCGCCAGCTCGCGGACCACCTCGGTGTTGCCGAGCGCGACCGCAGAGAACAGTGTGTAAATCGCCCCATTCGCCAGCAGGTAGCGCGCGACTTCCACGTGATGGGCGTAATCCCAACAGACCGCCCAACCGAGCACGTCCAATTCATGCGTCGTGCCGGCCCCAATCGGATCTGCGCCGTGCTCGACGAGCCATGTGACGATGGAAAGATTGCCGCGCTCGGCGGCGAAATGAATGGGAAAGGCGTTGTCGCCTTCGTCACGAATGTTCGGGTCGGCGCCGCGTTCGAGCAGCATCCTCACGACCGGTTCGTGCTCTACGCCGAAGTGCAGCGCGGTCCGTAAGCCCGTGTGGCCGGTCAGCGTCCCGCGCTCGTTGATGAGTGCAGGGTGCTCGTCGAGGATCGTGTTGACGGCAGCGGCGTCTCCCCGGCTCGCGGCGGCGAGCAGAGCGGTCAGTGGCGACTCGCGGGCGATACCGTCGCCAACGGCCCGTGTGAGTGCGATCCAGTGTTCGTGACCTCGTTCGCGCGCCAGCGCATGCTGAACGTCGCGAAGCGTGACGTGGTGTGGCGCACCGGGATAGGCCCGAAGCAATCGTGCCCGAGCGTCAGCGTCGCCATCGCGCAACGATTTCAGCCAGCGCTTGGCCGCTTTCCGGAGATTGTCGAGGGTGGTCACGTGAGGCCTCCTTCCGTTCTGTGCCTGGCGTCCGCTTAGGTCAGGCCGGAAGAAGGTTCGAGTCTCGGGATCGAACCGGTGGGTGGGAGGTGACTCCCTTGCCGCGGACAGGAGGCGCCCCAGCGCGCGCTGCACTCAGTCTACAACCAGGAGTCGCGGGGTCAAGTGGTTAGATGCAATTAGTGAGTCATGCCGTACAGGATGTAGTCGACGCCAAGCTTGTAGGCCTCATTGGACTCGTCGATGGGCCGGAACCCGGTTGCGGAGAACTCCCAGAAGTCCGATACGTCGGTGTTGTAGTTCACCACGGCGATCATCGGTTTGTGCGGGTCGTTGTCCTGATAGAGCCCGAAGAACCTGGGACGGCCGCGGTCGTACGACTGCGGGATGATGTCGAGAGAACCGATGTCGAAAAACGAGTGGAAGATCGGCGCCGAGACATCGAGCTCGACGAGCCGCAGCTCCGGCAACGCGCGGTGCAGGTTTGCCTCCAGGTTTGCCCACCCGCCGCCGCTGTTGAACTGCCCATCGGCGCGGAAGTCGTCGAAGATGATGAAGCCGCCTTTCAGGAGGTAGGCGCGCAGACCGGCCGCCTCCTGGTCGTCCATGGTCCAGAACCCAGGCTCCGTGAGATAGGCGATCGGGTACTTGCACAGCTCAGGATCGTCGAGCGCGAAGACGCCGCTTTCGTCGATATGAGGATTCAGGTAGCTGACTTCCTTCAGGATTCGCGTCAGATTGAGCTCAGCACGGTCGCCTTCGGAACTGGGGACGTAGCCGTGCGCCCACGCCGGAAGCCCACGATAGTAGTAACCGCCCGGCCCGCTGGTGTACTTCACGCGCGCAAACATGAATCGGCCATCGTAGGAGGGCGTGTGAGTGGCTGGTTCGCGTAGGGAATCGCCTGGCCACTGCCGCTGAGCGAGCCCCGTGTCGCCGGAAACGAACAGAAGACCGGCCACGGCCATCGCCAGCGGCCCGGCGTAACGGATTGCGAGCATCCATCCTTAATGTGTGCCTGGCGATATAAGGATTCCAGCCGGACCTGACGGGCAGGGCGATTTCGGGCCTGGCGTGCAGAGCGCGGCAGACTGACGCAACATCCTGCACCCTCACGAACCAGCGGGTTGATCTCAACCACTCGCGACAACTTTGGAGCGAGTGGTTGAAAACCGTACTGTCGAGTGGCTCGCTTCCTTCGAGAACAACACGCGGACTGCGGTGTTCCGTCACCGATGCGCTCGGCATTTGCCTTGCACCGGAGGCGACGCCGGTCCCGCCAATTTGGTCAATCACAGGTTCACGTTACCCGCGTCGGCGTAAATGGGCCGACAGGAGCCGCCATGTTCGAGCAGTTTGCCCTCGGCACCAAAGCAAAGAGGTCTTCCGACCAACTGAATGAGATCGTGCTCGCCGCTCGTCACGAGCGGGATGCGCTCGGTGCCCTGTTCGAGCAGCTCGATGGGCGCAGCGGCAAGCTCGCCGAGGTTTCAACGACTGTCGAGCACATCAAGGACCGGGCGATTGATGCATCCGAGCAGCTGACGGCGATCGTTGCGCGCATTACGGAGCTCGATAAACGAGTCGCGGGCTTCGAGTTGATTGGAGCGCAGGTTGCCGAAATGACGAACCTCGTGCAACAGGCCCAGGAAGCGGCCGCGCTGATGTCCGAGTCGAAGGACGAGCTGCAAAAGCACCGCGAGGCGATGGAGCAGCTCGCCGGCGAGTATCGAGAGACCCGGGCTGCAATCGAGGCGCTGGGCGCCCAGCGCCAGATTGTGACCGACGCGCACGTCGCGCTGCAGCAGTCTCAGGCGGATCTACGCGCCGCCCTCAATCAGGCAGCAGGCGTCAGACAGGAGCTCGATCAGCTAGAGGGCAAGGCCTCGTCGCTGGCGAACGATCAAGCTGTCCTCAGCAGGACCGCGAACCAGGTGTCGGAGAACACCGCCGTCGTCACGCGCACGGTGCAGGATCTCGAATCGAAGATCGCATCCCTGGGGACGCTCCACGAGCTCGCGGCGACGACCGAGGAGCGGCTCAAGTCTCTGAACGCACTGGCTGAGCACGTCACGGTCAAGACCAAAGCGCTCGACACCCAGCGGGAAACCATCGACCACGCCGCATCCGAGGCCAGCAGGTTGAACGAGATGGTCTGGGCAATGGAGGCGCAGATCGGAAAGCTGGAGGACGGAAACCGGCAAGTCGCCCGCGCCAAGGACGTACTGCACCAAGCCGAGGAATTCGCCGAGGAGGTTCACGACGAGCTCGCCGCCGCGACCGCACGGTGTGATCTGTTCAGGCTTGAAACGGCGAGAGTCGAGAAGGATGGCGCGCAGCTGATCCAGACGGTGCGCGCGCAGATCGAGCGGCTGGCCATCGAAGGAAAGAACTTCGACGCCCACGAGCAGCGCATTGCCAACCTGCGGGACGCGCTCGACACGGCTGAACGTCAGCTGGAAGTGGCCCTGGGCAAGCAGGATACGGTGTGCGCCCTCGATCGGAAGACGGAGGCGCTGGCGCAAACCGTCCGACAAGTTTCGGCGGAGCTCGGCGAGCTGTCGCGCCGCCGCCACGAGGTCGATACGGTGGCGGAACGTCTCACGCGTGTGGAAGCGACGGCTCGCGAGGCGGAGGCACGACAAGCGAGGCTCGAATCCGGCCGTGAGCAGCTCGAGCAGCTGCATTCCGAGATCGAGGCAATCCACGCGTCGCGCGCGTCGGCGACGGAGCTGTGTACCCAACTCAATACCGATCGCGTGGCGCTCGAGAAAGCCGGCGAGAACATCGCGCGGTTTGCGGAAGACGCGCCAGCCATCACGAACCGGCTCGAAACCCTTCTCGAGAAACTCCATCGGCTCGACGATGCCGATCAAATGGTGGCGCGAACGAGGGAGACGATGACCGAGCTGGAAGCCACGCTGGCACGCTCGACCGACAAGCTCCAGTTCGTCGAGAAGGTGGAGCGCCGCCTGAACGGGCTCCACGTGCTCAACACGGAAGTCGGACGGCGCATGGAGGAGCAGCTCATGCGACGAGCCGAGCTGGAAGGCATTCGGACCCGCGCCGACGAGATCAGCGCGCACATCAGCGACGCGCACCAGAAGCTTGGCGCGATTCTCACCGTGCAGGAGAAGCTGCCGTCGATTCTGGATTGCACCGCCACCATCGGCCGCGACATCGAACAGCTCGAGACGCGCATGAACGGGTTGAGGCGCACCGAATCGGACCTTGCCGAACTGGAGCAGAGACTCGAGGCGCTTGTCGCAGCCAGCCGCGACCACCATGCCGCGATCGCCGAACGCACGACGCAACTCGAAGCGCTCTCAGAGGAGCTGAACCGCGGCGGCCTGCTCAGGAACGAGCTCGTCGCCGATCTTTCGCGCGTGCAGGCGCAGCATCAGGAAACCGCCGCCCGCATGGCCGCGACGGAAGACCAGCTGAAACACGTCGACGCGCTCCGGCAACAGCTCGACGACCGGCTGGCGACTCTGACCGCAGCCGAGCAGAGGATGGCGGCTTTCGAGGCACAAGCCGGGAATCTCGCGCGACTCGCCGCGGACACTGATGTCAAGATTCAGTCGATCGCCGGACGCGAGGTGATGGTCGCGGCCATCAAAGCGGAAGTCGATCAGGTGAGGGACGTTGCGGCCGCAGCGAAGGGCGATGTTGAAGCCATCGTCGAACGGCGCGAGGAGCTGCAGACGCTCAGAGCCCGGCTCGATGCGCTTGGCGAGGCGCTCGGCGATACCGACCAGCGCCTCGCGACCATCGAGGCTCGACGCGCACTCGTCTTGGAAGTGCAGTCGAAAACCGAAATGATCGCCAACCTGCTCGAGGACATCGGTGCCAACCTCGATATGGTGGCGGCCCAGAAAGCACAGATCGAGTACGTGTCCGACCAGGTGGCACGTCTCGAGTTTTCGGTCCAGCAGTCGCAGAACACGATGCGCGCCCTTCACCAGGAGCGCGAGCGTGCCGAACGTGTGGAGGAGGCCATCCGCCAGCTCCGAACTCGCGAACGACCGGCTCGTCCGGCCGACGCCGCGATGACCGACGGCGTCATGTCGTCCTGATTGTCAACGGTCCGCGGTCATCAATTCTTCAATGACTGGGCCCGGCAGGTCGGGCTCGTCGCGCCCCATCAGCGCGAGGATCGTGGGCGCGAAACTCAAACTGTCGTAAGGAGTCTCGACGTGCCGTCCGCGGGAGATCCCCGTACTTCTGCCGCCGGCGACCAGCAGCACAGAGTGTGTTGACGCTCGGTAGAAGGAGCCGTGATTCCCCCCGGGATTGAAGGCGCGTGCATTGAAGTTCCAATGGGGACTGGCCAGCACCAACAGATCGGTGCGGCGCAGTCGCCTCTTCCGTTCCAAATAGGGTGTTGCCGGCCCGGATCCTCCGAGCAGCTCCTCCGTGAGACCAATGATGCCGTTTGAGTAACGCGTCTTATGGACAGCCGCCAGCCATTCACGTTCAGAATGCCAGGCTCCGAGCCATTCGCGGCGCTCCGTTGCTGGAATGGCCAGTTCGGGATCCTCGAAGATCTCGAGAGGAAATCCCGGTGCCCACTCGACTCTGTCGAAGGACAGGGCCCCATCCTCCCGAGCTGTCAGGCGCGCAATCGGCTGGTAGTGCACCATGCCGTCCCTTGACTGAATAAGGGCCTGATGCGCTTCGTCGCGATAGAGCCAAACCGCCTCCTGGCCTTCCAAGAGCACTCTCATGGCGGTGAAATCGACAGGACGCGGACCGACGTCCGCCTGCACGTTATTCCGTACTGCGATTTTGGAAAGAGCCGGCAGATAGTTCATCGTCCGAAAGCTGCGTTCCCAATCCAGCTGGTCGCGTGAATCCAGCGCCAAGCCGTCAGGCGCGACGCCTGTGACGTAGTGCTGTACGTCCCACAGCGAATTGGCCGGACCGAGCGAAAGTGGTGGAATGAGGTCCGAAACCTTGAATTTCCCCGGATCAAATCGGTCGGGAGTCAGATCGAGCAGACGGGTGATGGTTGCAACATACGGTGAATACAGTGCGAAGTCGTCACGCCACAGGTCGAGCCGGCGTGCCTCGCGACTTGCTTTGCGATCGTCCCCTCGAGCAATTTGATCCTTGGTCCATGTCTTCGGAAACGTAGACACCCGCCGCTGCTGAATACTGATTTTCTCAGTCAGCTCGGCCAGCTCGCTCTTCAAATCCTCGAGGTCGGCGCTCCACTCCGCACGCACAGTGTTCAACGTTTCAAAGAACGCCATCAGGGCGGCTGCGCGGATCGGCCCGGTCACCTTCTTGCGAATCAACTGGTCCAGGAGAATGTGCAGGCGGTTCAACGTGTTATTGCGTAAGCCAATGCTGGCTCGCTCGTTGCCGTCCAGATCGAGCATCACGGTCGGGTACTGTTCGCCCGAGCTCGCCAGATAGCTCGGCTCCGTGCTGGAAGTCACGACCTTTTCGACGACCATGTCGAGGCCCTTGACCTTGAACTCTTCCAACGGGTGGCGGTTCGTCAGCACGTGCTGCGCTCCGCCCGCCCGGCTCGTGAACCAGTCCACGAAGTTGTATCCCTGGCTGATGATGTCGGGGCTCGTGTTCATACCGTGATCGGAGACAAGCACCAGCGCGGTTGAATCGGCCATGGGACTCTGTTGGATCGCGTTCCAGATCCGGCCGACCAATGCGTCTATCGTGTCGATCGCCTGAAACTGCGAAACCGGATCATTGGTTAGGTGCGCGATGTGATCGAATTCACCGCTGAAGAGTTCCAGATATCGAATGCTCGGGTCCTTCAAGCCAGCTACGAGCAGTTCTACGTTCTCGCGATTCCACGATTGCTGCCAGGACCATCCGATCTGCCATTCGTCGACAAAATCGCGGACTGCGCCGACCGAGAGCGCGCGTTTCAGGACGCCAGGCGTGTCACTCCAGCGAATATCACGCTGCAAGAGCTGCGCACTCTGATACACGGCGCCGGTCGGAAAACGGTCGATCAACAAGGGCACGGCGTATTCATCCAGGAGCTCGACTCCGGGCATGTCCCGGTCGCTACCGAGGGACTTGAAGTACTGCGGAAAGAAATTCAGGTAGTCGTAAGCCTGCAGCGTGTAGCGGTCGTATTCGACGTTGCCGCGGATTTCGAGATGCCGTCCTGTGTCGAGGAGAGACCAGGAGGGCGCCGACAGACTCAACCCGCGGGAGTAGAAGTTGTCGAACCACACGCCATTTCGGCCGAACACATATTCAATCCAGGGCAGAGGCGAGCGTGGACCTCGAGTCCGGTTCAAATAATTCTGCAGGATACGTGGCGGAAGGCCGTCGATCTTCACGACCACCATGCGCTGGACTTGAGCAGAAACGTCGGCTGCCACCAACAAAAGACACATCGTGGCAACGAACAGCAGGCGGAATGTCTGTGCCTTTGGCTCACTCGGCGGTTGCATGAGGGTTGAGCAGCGCCGGTTCGGATGCGGCAACGGTCGTCTCATCGCCGTGTCGCATGAGCAGCCGCCGTGCCGCTTTGCCGGAACGAGGCGGCAACGACGTGTCTTTCAGAGAGTCCAAAGCTTGTCGAACCTCGTCCATGTTCCACACCAGTTCCGGTTTCGGTGTGGAGTCCGCGACGGTTGCCAGAAATTGGAGCTCTCGTGCGGCCCGGCGTTGAGCGTCGAGTACTCGAAGCAGGCCAGTGTCCCGCTCGGTTTCGTTATGCGAATACATGCCGAACGACGTGATATTCGCAAGGGTCAGTCCGGCGCGAGCGACAGGACTGTGCTTGGACTCACTGAGTTCCGCGGCCCGGTCCTTCTCCAGACGAACGGCGAGGCCATTGGGATTGATGGCGTAAGCCAGCAGCGCCGCGTATCGGCGTCGGGCGATGTGAGACTCATTGAAGACACTCTCACTCAGTGGGTTCACGCCCATCACTTCCAGGCGTCGCTGCAATTCCGCGCGCAGTTCCGGATCGACTGCACTATCCAGCGCAAGATAGCGGCGCACGGCCGCGTACGCTTCCAGCCGCTTGGCACCGTTGGTGGGAGCACCATGCCGCGTTCGCCAGAAGCTCCAACCCGCCGAGCCTGCCCAGTACGGCCAGTTTCCCCATTTGGAGATGCCGAGCAGCCCGGTGATCGTGTCGGCCATGGCGTGACCCACCATCTCCCGACGCTTGGCGGCGTGTGTACTTCGGAAGTCCACCAGCAGCAGCGGCACCTTCGGGTAGTCCAGCCCGTAAAGCGCCAAGGGGATCAGCTCCCGTTCAACGGCGTCGCTCGTCCCCGCTTCGACCTCACGACCGCTCGAGTCGTACCATCGCCTGACGCTGAAGCCTGACCAGTTAGTCAGCTCTTCGTCGCCATACGGATTCGATATGCCGAGAAACTGGCTGTCGAAGGGATGCTCGGTTTCCAGGTCCTCGCGCGCGATCCAAACGAGAGCATGGGTAGGCGATCCCATGCCGAGTGGCTCGAAGTACAGCCCGTTGGCCTCTGCGCGTTGCCGCAACAATTCCCAGTTGTGCCCGCGCGTTTGCTGAAGCTGATTCCGCCGCACTAAATAGGCGGACAGAAGCTTCTCTGAAGTGACCAGACCGCCAAGTGTCTGACTGGCGAGGGTCAGGCGCGCCTGGATCTCGGAGAACTCGGCCTCACTGAGACTCACACGAAGCTCGGGAATTTCTTCCAACGTAGCGAGCACCGCGAGGCCATCGGCGAGGTGGGCGCGGCGTTGATCGGCGACGTTCGTCCGATAGCGACGTGTGGAGGCCCTGATCATTGCCCCGGTCGAATCGATCGCCAGGACCTGCATCAGGGACTGGGTCAGTGAGCTCCACACCGATCTGCTGGTGTTGGACAAATCCAACACAGGACCGGGAGCCTTGTCGGTCTCCTTGGGCGCA
This sequence comes from uncultured Acidobacteriota bacterium, assembly GCA_963773035.1. GTDB lineage: Bacteria > Acidobacteriota > Vicinamibacteria > Vicinamibacterales > CAVVIG01 > CAVRXZ01. The sequence continues at coordinate 25,046 of CAVYZX010000013.1, forward strand.
GGAGGGCGCCAATAGAAGAACGGGGTCGCGGCTGCGACCCGTTGAAGGACAGAAGGATTCGCGGAGGTGAGAACCCACACCGAGCGCAGTCGATCGTTATCGGGATCGGCATCGCCCAACGTGTCCCGTAGCAGGCTGAGCAGCGGGACTTCACCATCGTCATCGGGCGCACTGGCCAGCACCGTCAGCAGCTCCGCTCCGCCGGGAACGGCAACACGCTCGATCCGGAAATCCGGCTCCCTCGCGGCCGCGATCGCCGGGACGATGAGGACCAGCGCGCATAACGGTCCGAGGATCTTCGTCACGTTTCCTGCTTTGCCAAGGCTGGGACCATATCTTACATGGTCTCGTTCTTTTGATTCTTCGGCTCTCGCCAGGCCGCCCTCGTAATGATTCTGCCTTACGAACTTTTGACTCTGATCGATCTTCTCCTTCGTGTCTTTCGTGTCGTTTGTGGTTGGTCGGCGTTGCTCCATTAAATGAAAGACGCCACAAGTCCCCCAGCCAGACTCGTCACGCGCCCGAAGTAGAATCACTGAACCTTGCGCGTCCCCCAATCGACGCCGCATGAGCTTCGGAGGGCCGGAAACATGTCGGGTACGATCCGGAGGTCGGTCGGCGTGGCGGTGGCTGTTGCTGCGCTGTTGAGGTTCTCGTCGGTTTGCGCACAGACCCCGCCGCGCACAGCTCCCTCGACTCCTGATCTGAGCGCAGCCATCGAAGGCAGCGCCCGACTCGTTGGTGCCTCCGTCGTCGAGATCTTCACGACCTCATATAGACCTGGCGAAGGCGTGATCCCGGGCACGGCGGATCTCGTCATGACACAGCGCGGATCCGGTTCAGGCGTCATCGTCGATCCGGCCGGCTACATCGTGACCAATGCGCACGTCGTCCGTGGCGCACAACGACTGCGGATCGAACTGCCGATTCCAGCCGTCGGCAGCTCGATTCTCGCTAACGGCAGCCGCACCGTCAGCGGTCAGATTGTCGGGATCGATCTCGAGACGGATCTTGCGGTCGTCAAAGTTGAAGAGAAGAACTTACCGGCGGTGGGGTTTGGAGATTCCGAAGAACTGAGGACCGGCCAGGTCGTGCTTGCATTCGGCAGTCCTCTCGGCCTTCACAATTCGGTCTCTCTCGGCGTGGTCAGTGCCGTCGCGCGTCAGCTCGAACCCGAGTCGCCGATGATCTACGTGCAGACCGACGCTCCGATCAACCCCGGCAGCAGCGGCGGGCCCCTGGTCGATCTGCGCGGCCAGCTCGTGGGAATCAACAGCCTGATCGCGTCCCAGGCAGGCGGGAATGAAGGGCTCGGGTTCGCCGTGCCCAGCAATATCGTCCGAACGGTGTACGAACAAATCAGGAAGGATGGCCGGGTGCGCCGCGGCGACATCGGTGTCCGCGTGCAAACAGTCACGCCACTGCTTGCCTCAGGCTTGAACCTGGCGAGAGATCACGGTGTCGTTCTGGCAGACGTCACGCCTGGCGGCGCGGCCGCGGTAGCGGGGCTGCGTCCGGGAGACCTCGTGGTGGCCCTCGATGGCAAGCCAATGGAGAATGGCCGACAGCTGCAGGTTAATATGTACCGTCGATCGGTTGGTGAGTTGGTCTCAGTCGACTTGCTTCGCGATGGCCAACCATTGAAGGTGTCGGTCGCAGTGACGGAGCGGAAGGATCCCCTGGCGGGTCTCTCGGCCTCGAGCGATCCGCGCCAGAACCTCGTGCCGCGGCTCGGCGTTCTTGGTGTAGATCTCGATCAAGAGATCGCCGCGGCCCTGCCAGTGCTTCGCGTGCCCTCCGGGGTGGTGGTCGCTTCGACCGTCGCCGGCGCGCTCGACGCGCGGGAAGGCGGGCTGGCCGCAGGGGACGTGATCTACGCGATCAACCGCAAACCGATCGTGGGGCTCGCGGATCTTCGCGCGGTCCTCGACGGACTGAAAACCGGCGATGGCGTTGTCCTTCAGCTCGAGCGGCGCGGCCAGCTGATGTACCTGGCCTTTACGATTGATTAACAGGCTGAGACTTCCTTCAGACCTCACGGTGTAATGAGGCTGTTGGCGAGTTGATCCAGATAGTTCGCCACGGTATCGACCGGCCGAGCACCAGCCAGCGTCCCCGCGCCGATGATGGCCCGGGCCGATTTCAGAGAGAGATCCATTATCGGGTCGGTATTTGGCGGCAGCTTCACGCGGCGCTCCAATTCGCTCGCAAGAGATCTGATTTCCGGAAGATGTGTCTGGAACTCCTGGTCAAATTCGGCGAGGTTTGCCGAGTTGCGTTGGGAGAGATACCGCTCGTTGAACGTCCGCAGGGCAGTGACGGCGTCTTTCGTCCGTTGTCTCAACTCCGCATTGGTGAGATTGGAATATGTCGATCTCGTAAATGGATTCTCGTCGAATTGGCCCGCTATCCACCATCCCAGTCCCAGCCCGCCGAGCAACAGGATTGACGAAGCGACAGGCGCTCGCTTCGCCCCGCCTAGTTCCTTGACCGCCCAGGTCCGGATTGCCCCCAGCATGCCGCACAAGAGTAAGCCACGAGTGGCGTTTCTCGGCGGATTTGCAGTGGGAGTATGGTGTGGATCAGCTGGCCGGCTGCCAAGCTGAGCGGATTCGGTCCTGCCTCCAGCTCAACCGCGAACTGATTGTTCCGTGCCAAATCCACTCTGTTTCTCGGGCTGATCGGCCACCCATGCGATCAGGAATCGCGCATGAATTCTGGCGGCTGCACGCTGGGCGGGACCGAGTACGACAAAAGCTAGAGCCAAGCACAACAGGCGGATCATGAAATTCGGCGAGAAGACGACGACTGTTACGAGCAGGACAAGCAGGTTGCCCAAGGCGAAGTATTGAAACATGACCTTGTCTCCCTGTAGTTGTATCGGCAGTGCGCGACGTTCTTAACAGTAGGCAAACTCATCAGTTGTGGCTGCAGAGGTTGGCGAGGCCGGAGAGCTTGGAGTTCCTACCGCCAGCGGTCGATCTGCACAATCGTGAGGCGTGGTCCGCCGCCGATCATCTTCCACATGGCTCCCGTTTCGCCGCCGACGACGACGACGTGGATCTCCTCGGGCCGAAACATTCGAATGAGCTCATCGGGCGCCGCCTTTAACATCGACGCGTACGGCTCGACGCCGGCAAGTGCACGCGGACGGTGCAGCGTCTGAATCCACTGGTTGTCCCAGTACTCCCTGGCCGGCAGGCGCGCGTGCTCGACGCACCAATCAATGAGCTGCTGCTTCGTCGTGAACCCGCGGTCGACGAAGCCGCGCGCGACGAGCGGATCAAGCGCGATGATCGGGCCGGTGTACGGATCGCACGCCTGCAGAGATCGGGTGAATTTCTCTTCCCACGTCTCCCGCGGGCCGCCGCCAAACACCGTGTACCATCCGCCGAGAAACAGGCTCACCGTGCTGTCCTCGGGCTTGAAGCCGTGCTGCACGTGGAACGGTTCCCAGGGGCTCGCCTGCTCGTTTTCCGCGAACGTCGCGTTGTAGCTCAGAAAGTTTCCCTGCGAGCCCAGGTAGGTCTCTTGCGGCACCGAGCCGCCTTGCAGGTTCTGTGAGAGAAGTCCGTACGCGCGTCCGATCGTAACGTTCGGGTGGCTGTACGGGCCGAACGCTCCGATCCGGTAGTTCATGCCAATCTCGTCGCGGATGGGCCCGTTGACGAGGGCGACGGTCGCCTGAGACGTCGTCGAGCTCGAACGACCCGAAATACCGCTTGCGGCCATCGCGAGGATGACGGGCAGGTACTCAGGGCTCGCACCGGCCATGACCGCGTTGACAGCGACCTTCTCGACGGTGAACTCCCAGAACTCGCGATAGGCCGTTGGACGCAGGCGCCCGACCACCTCGTCGGCGGAATGGCTCGTGCCGGAAAGCATCGCCGCGACGCGCTCCTCGGTCGGCAGGACGACGGGGGCAAAATCTGTCCAGCGATTTTCCGTGAACAGCCGGTGCAGATTGTCTTCGCTGTCAGCGTCGAGCAGCCGGGGTGTCGAGCGGGTGTACGACAAGCCGGCCAGATCCTGTCCGTCGAGCGGGCGCGTGAGCCCGCCGATCATGGATTCGATGAACGAACAGTTGTTGATCGGGTCAGTGCCCTCGACGTACGCCCTGAGCTCTGGCGCCGTACGGCCGACGACGGGCTGTGGCACGAACGCCTGACGCAGCGTCGGCATGCCGTTGGCCGTGGCCACTGAGCGCACGAGACGTGCGAACACGTGCGTGTGCACGGCGACCGTCGGCACGCCGGCCGCTTCGAGCGCCACCGCGAGCCCAACGACCGTTGGGCTGCACGTGCTTCAAAGCCCTACGCCGAGGATGGCCGCGTCGCCGTCGGCCTCGATGCGCGCGCGCAACTCGGGGTCGTCGACCCAGCTTTCCTTCGGGCGCGCAACGCGAACCTCGGTGCCAGACAGATGCTCGCCGAACCAGCATCGCAACTGTTCGACGAACAGGTCGGAGTTGTCGAACAGGCAGTCGACGAGATAGATCGCCTTGCCATCGAGGTTCTCCAAGCGTGCGGCCAGTCGCTTCCCCATGACCTCAGGTGGGTAACCACGCGGATCGTGCACACGCAGGGTGGGACTCATGAATTTCAATGTCAGCTCCCAGCCGACGAACTCGATCTTAGCATTCAGGATCGAGCTCCAAGCCTTTGAATCAATCAAAGAATTGATCTACTCTATCGGGCGTGACTACTGACCCGGCTGACCTTCTTCGTCAACGCGGTGTTCAGGTCACGGCCCAGCGGTTGGCCGTGTTGCGTGCGGTCTCAGGTGAGCCCCACATTGCGGCCGACGCCGTCGCCGATGTCGTGAGGGCTGAGATTGGGGCCATCTCGCTGCAGTCGGTGTACGACGCCCTCGGAGTCCTGGTCGCTGAGGGGCTGATCCGGCGTATACAGCCCGCCGGGTCACCGGCTCGATTCGAGGATCGCGTCGGCGACAACCACCATCATTTGATCTGTCGAATCTGCGGCCGTCTAGTGGACGTGGACTGCGCAGTCGGCAGCGCCCCCTGTCTCACGGCGGCGGATGACAAGGGTTACGAAATCGACGAGGCCGAGGTCGCCTACTGGGGCCGTTGCTCGGATTGTCTGGTGCAGACACGAGGGCCATCCAGCTCCGACCCATCGACACGCCGACGTCGAAGCCGGCAGCGGATAGCCGCAAAAGGAGCCCGGCGATCCCGTCAACAGACCGTGAAGAAAACCAAATCCCGGGACTGACGACCGGGCTGCAAACCAATCGAATTAGAGGTCAACGTGAACATGGACAACGAAGAGAAATGCCCGTTCTCGGGCGCAACACACAGCGGCAGGGCGAACCGGGACTGGTGGCCGAATCAGCTGAACCTGCAGGCGCTCCACACGAATCACCCGGCAGGCGATCCGATGGGAGCGGAGTTCAACTATGCCGAGGAGTTCAAGACGCTGGATCTCGCTGCCGTGAAGAAGGACATCGCGGCAGTGATGACGAACTCGCAGAGCTGGTGGCCGGCCGACTTCGGCCACTACGGGCCGCTCTTCATCAGAATGGCGTGGCACGCCGCGGGCACGTATCGAATCCACGACGGCCGCGGCGGCGCGGGCTCGGGGCAGCTGCGCTTTGCGCCCCTCGGCAGCTGGCCCGACAATGCCAATCTCGACAAGGCGCGTCGTCTGCTCTGGCCGATCAAACAGAAGTACGGCCGCAAGATCTCGTGGGCCGACCTGATGGTCTTGACCGGCAACGTCGCCTTGGAGTCGATGGGATTCAAGACGTTCGGCTACGCCGGCGGGCGCGAGGATGTCTGGGAGCCCCAGCAGGTCAACTGGGGTTCCGAGGCGACGTGGCTCGGCGACGAGCGCTACAGCGGCGACCGGCAGCTCGCGAATCCGTTTGGTGCCGTGCAGATGGGCCTGATCTATGTGAACCCGGAAGGGCCGAACGGCAACCCGGATCCTGTCGCCGCGGCGCGGGACATTCGCGAAACGTTCCGCCGCATGGCGATGAACGACGAAGAGACGGTGGCACTGATTGCCGGTGGACACACGTTCGGCAAGACCCACGGTGCCGCGCCCGCTGTGCCGCACGTCGGCCCTGAACCGGAGGGCGGCAATCTCGAGGAGCAGGGTTTCGGCTGGAAGAGCAGCTACGAAAGCGGCAGCGGAGCTCACGCGATCACGAGCGGCCTGGAGGTCACCTGGACGACCACGCCGACCAAGTGGAGCAACGACTTCTTCAAGCACCTCTTCGAGTACGAGTGGGAGCCGACCACGAGTCCGGCTGGTGCGAAGCAGTGGAAGCCGAAGAACGGTGCCGGTGAAGGCACGGTCCCGAACGCGCACGATAAGTCGAAGAAGATCGCCCCGAACATGCTGACGACCGACCTCTCGCTGCGGTTCGACCCTGCCTACGAGAAGATCTCGCGGCGTTTCTACGAGAACCCGCAGGAGTTCGCGCACGCCTTCGCTAAGGCGTGGTTCAAGCTGACGCACCGCGACATGGGTCCCATCACGCGCTACCTGGGCCCAGAGGTTCCCAAGGAGCCGCAGTTGTGGCAGGACCCGGTCCCGGCGGTGAATCACGAACTGATCGACGCGAAGGACATCGCCGCCCTCAAGAGCCAGATCCTCGCGTCGGGACTGTCTGTCTCCGAGCTGGTCTCGACGGCTTGGGCGTCGGCTTCCTCATTCCGCGGCACCGATAAACGCGGCGGCGCCAACGGCGCTCGCATCCGCCTCGCCCCGCAGAAGGATTGGGCGGTCAACAATCCACCGGAGCTGGCGAAGGTGCTGAAGACCCTGGAGGGGATTCAAAAGGCGTTCAACGACGGGCAGAACGGCGGGAAGAAAAAGGTCTCACTTGCCGATTTGATCGTGCTCGGCGGGTGCGCAGCCGTCGAGAAGGCGGCGAAGGACGCCGGATATGACGTGAAGGTGCCGTTCACCCCGGGACGCACGGACGCGTCGCAGGAGCAGACCGACGTGGAATCGTTCGCCGTGCTCGAGCCAGACGCTGACGGGTTTCGCAACTTCCTCGGAAACGGACACGAAGTGCCGGCCGAGCATCTGCTCGTCGAGCGGGCGTTCAGGCTGACGCTGAGCGCGCCAGAGATGACGGTGCTCATCGGCGGTCTGCGTGCCCTCAGCGCGAACACGTCGCAGTCGAACGTCGGCGTGTTCACCAAGAAGCCCGGCACGCTGACCAACGACTTCTTCGTGAACCTCCTCGACATGGACACGGAGTGGGTCCCGACGTCTGGAGCGGCGGAAACGTTCGTGGGTCGCGGTCGCGCGAAAGGCGACGCAAGGTGGACGGCCAGCCGTGTCGATCTCGTCTTGGGGTCGAACTCCGAGCTCCGCGCGCTCGCTGAGGTTTACGCGTGCAACGACTCGAAGGAGAAGTTCGTGCGCGACTTCGTTGCCGCATGGGACAAGGTGATGAACCTCGATCGATTCGACCTTGCCTGATCCCGATGCTCGGGTCGGCCTTCGTCGGCCGACCCGAGCATCACGGTCCAGCGTGCTCCCTATTTCGTGCCAGCCAGGAACTGTGCCCGCAGCCGAGCGCGATCGACCTCTGTGCCTCTCAGGTAGACCTTATTGATCTTCCGCGTGTTGGCAATGTCCTGAAGGGGATTGGCGTCGAGCACCACGAAGTCGGCTTCCTTGCCGCCGGCCACCGCGCCCATTCGCGTGAGTCCGAGAACCTTGGCGTTCACCGAGGTGGCCGACTGGATGGCTTCAGCTGTCGTGAACCCGCAGCGGACGTAGTAGGCGATCTGCTGGTGGGCGCCGAAGCCGTCGCCGGTTCCATCAGTTCCGAGACCGATGATCATGCCGGCGTCGTGGATCCGTTTCACATTGCGGCAGTGAAGTTCGAAGAGTGGATTCGGCGGGTTCCCGGCTGCGGTTCGGGCTTCGAGCTGGCGACGCATGTTGGCGATGGTCGACGCCGGCAACGTCTCCGCCAGTGTATTGATTTCCTCTGCGGTGTCGCCTGGCCCCGGAATGTTCGGGCCGGTCCAGACCTTGGGATGCGCCTTCACCAGGGCGATGTACTCGTCGTCGACGTCGCGGTCACGTACCGTGTGCACGAACCCGTCGACACCGGACCTCAGGAGATCCTTGGCGTCTTCCAGCCCAGACGTGCGACTCAAGTGCGCGAGAGTTTCCATGCGGCTCTTGTGTGCCTCGTCGATGATTGCGCGATAGACCTCGGGTTTGAGCTTCGGCACGGTGCCGTCACGATCGTCAACCCAGAATTTGACGAAGTGGACGCCCTTCGCGCGTAACTCCCGAACGTGCTGACGGCCTTCTTCAGGAGTTGCGGCGCCATACGGAATACCGAGCCGCGCTTCGCCTGGCGGCCCCGCCATTGAGGTTGCCGCGATGCCTTTTCCAACCGTCATGAATTTCGCGGCATTCGGGATGATCTCGTCGCGAAGCTTGTAGGACAGTTCCTGATCGGCCTCGAGGCCCATGCTCAACGTTAAGGCGGTTCCGTAATAGGCATAGCGCTGAAGCTGATCGATCAGGTTTTCGCGCGTGTAGTTGGCCTTCTTGTTCGTGCCGTCCTTTTCGTTGACCAGCCCGATGTGATTGTGGCCGTCGATCAGGGCGGGAATGACCGTCTTGCCCGTCAGATCCACGCGGGTGGCGTTTGCGGGTGGTTGCCGCTCGCCCTTCCGACCCACCCAGGCAAAGGAATCACCCTCGACCAGGAACGCGGAGCTTTCGATCGTCGGACTCTTGTCGCCGATGATCAGCCGTGCCCCCTCAAACCAGGTTGCAGGCCGATTGGCTTGGGAGGCGACCCGCGTGGGCAGATACGCAGCAGCCAGGATCAGAAGACACGGATACCATCTTCGCAGGGACATGAATGGCTCCTCGTGAAACTCTGGTCACGATTGTCGATCGTCCTTTAAAGGAGCCTCGACCGACAGGTAATGCGACGCGTGGCGAATCCAACCTCTTGTGGGTCGGCCGCCACATCGTGCTGGCAGCAACTGATAGCTCGACAATGACTTAGAAGATCCTGCGCCATCGTTGGCTGCTTGAGGAATTTAGTTCCAAGCCAGGCAAATTTTTCCAGAAGTCTGCAGATCAGAGTACTCGAAATGTTGGGAAATGCGCGGGAAATGCGTCGATGATGTACGGCTCGAAGTTTGGGTTTGGAGATCGCTGAAAATCTTTGTTGGGGACAGGAGCGAACCCGTTGGCTGCAAAGACCGCAATCGAGTATCTGCGCTTCAAGTGGCTCATCCCGGGAAAAATCGCGGGAGCTCCGCATCCCGACCTATGCAACGGGCTTTCGGCTGTCGCTCCATTCCTGCGCAGCCAGGGCGTTGCTGCCATCGTCACACTCTTTGATCGTCCGCTTCAGCCGAATCCAGAGGATCTCGGCTTCCGATCTCTGTTTGTCGAGACGCCAAATTATCGACCCCCACCGGATCTCCTTCGAGTCATTGTTTTCATGGAGGATGTGCTGGACCAAGGGGCCGTCCTCGTGCATTGCTACGCTGGCATCGGTCGGACCGGCACGGTTCTCTGCGCGTGGCTCCTTCGGCAAGATCCTACGTTGCTGGCTGCAGATGCCATCACTCGCGTTCGCGAGAACTACATCCCGGCGTATGCGCGGACACGGTTCCCCGAAGACCCGTCTCAGGCTGAGGCCATCGAGCGCTTTGCGCAGTCACGCTAGTGCGCTGTCAGTGAGCACGGTTGGACGCGTTCTCAACAGGGAGTAGCTGGTGAGCGACGAGGTAATTGAAGATTGCCTCAGCGTTGATCGAGTGCGCGAGCGTGTTTGGGTGACCGTCGGTTTCCGACACTGCGAACACCGTCCGCAAGTTCGCGTTCGGGTGTTGGTTCAAGTAATCGATGAAGTAGGGATAGGTATTCAAGAAGTGAAATCCTAGGCGCCGGCTTTCTCGCTCGAGGAGCTCGCGTTGGCCATCACGCCACTCGTCGCGCACATACGCGGAGTCCAGGCCAGGGTAGGCCTTCACGTCAAACACGACAAATGGAATGGCGCGCTCGCGCGCCGTACCAGCCAGCCGCTCGAGAGCACGCACAACGCCCTTGGCGCCAACCATGTACCGATATTCATTTGGCAGTGCCGGATCTTCATCGAGGCGCGCGGCCTCACGTAGTGCAGTGGTGCGGTTCCTGAATTCGAACGGCGGTGGCTGTCGTCCTGCCACCCCCAAGACACCCTGATAAACGGAGTACGCCAAGTCGACCAGGTATGACTTCCGTAACGTTGCCAGGTCCCTCGGGAGCCGCATGAAGTCCGGCACTTCGTAGTCATTGGTGTTGAAGTTGAGAAGAACGAGATCGGGCGCGTACTCGAGGCACCTCTGCACAAACGTTTCGGCCTCCATGGCGGTGTTGTAGCCGGGCACTGCGAAGTTTATGACCTCGAACTTCTGCGCACGGGATTTGTCATTAAGGCGCCGTTCCAGCACTTTCAAGCCGCTATCCTCGAATGGCACGCCCCACCCAAACAGCGACGAGTCACCGACTCCAACGATCCGAAACGTGCCGGGTTCCTTGCGACGGCTGTACTCGTAATCGTGAAGCCCCTGAGAGTTGATGAGGACTGGCTGGCCCATGAATCGTCCACGAACGTTCGGCCTCAGTTCGTAGACGATGCCCGCGTGCCGGCTCGGCTGAACAATGTCGCCGAGATCCATATCGTGCATCGAGGACTGCCCCTGAGCACGAGAACTCTGCAGCTGCACCTCGAGGGACCGCCGATCCTCGCGGAGGTAGTGCGCGAGCCGAACGATCCCCTCCATGACGAGTAACGTCACGATGGTCGATGTAAGCGCCAGCGTCAGGCGCAGTGCGAATCGGCGCAGGTCGGCGTTGGCGATCTCGCGCGCGCTTTTCGCAATCCGTGCCGCAATCACCAACGCGAGTGCGAACGAGCACAGCACCCATAGCGAGGAGACCCGGCGGGTCAGAAACACGATGACGGCAGGTGGTTTGTGGACGAACAATTGCTGCGTCGGGAGCGCCGATCCGTTTTTTTCGCCCGGCGGCATCCAGGACGCAGAAAACTCGTAGAGGCCAGTCGCCTGTAGGAAGCGCACGCGAATCTGGTGCAGTCCCCGGGCCATCGCAATAGTGCCAGTTCGCCTGATTGCCGGATGAACACCGCCGTTGTCGACGACGACGTGGCCGTCAATCTCGAGGGTCGAGCCATCGTCGGTCCGCATGGAGAACGTGTACTGGCCATCGCGATCGGTCCGAAGCCAACCGCTCCATTCGACGCTGAACTCCTGCTGCGGCAACGACAACGAATCCACGAATTCGAGATTGATCTGTCGCTCGACGCGCACAATAGCCGGCTCGTTGCTCCAGTCGCGGGTTAGCGTAGAACGCGGCCGTAATCCCCCGCTGTGGCCACACCCACAGGATTGGCAAGAGGAAGACCGGCACGAGGAGAATACGTGTCAACCATCGCATGTTCGCGCTCAGGCCCGGCGTCAGGTCCGCGGCAAAACGAATCGATCTTGTATGTGCAAGTCTGTTTCATGTCAAGGTCGTCGAACAGAAGGAATCGTTATCCTTCCCATGGCCCGGTCGCGATTTGTTCCCAGTACGCGACACTCTGGTCGTGCCAGCGGATGAAGCGCAGACCACCATCCTGGGAGACCACCAGCGCGAGGGCGTCGCGGACTGCCTGACAGAGACGGTACGCCGATCGATGACGTGTCCCGACCCGATCCGTTCGAACCCACGTTCGTGCTGCGGCATCGAGATCGTGGGCCCGTGCGACCCGGGAGACTTCCGGCAGCTCCCCAGCAATCTCCGCTCCGAACCCGAGAACTTCCAAAGAATCCGTCAGGAGCACCGCGCCGTCGACGCGTGTGAGGTCGGCCACCAGGTGAGCCACCTCGAACAAGGCCTCGTCCATCTCGACGAGGTGGCGCGCACGGCTCGTCTCATATTCCTGCCAGCCAACCGTTGAAGCGTTGGCGCCCTCGGCCCGAGCGAGCTCCTTGGTGATGGCCATCATCAGCGTCAGAATCCGCTTCCGCGGTTCTTCGTCGTCAAAGGCGTACTTGACCTGCACGTATCGGCCGTCTGACAGGAACTCAGACACTCGCGCGCGCGGAATGAGAATCAGCGTTCCGCCGTGCTGCGCAGCACGAACGGTCGCCAGCACGCGGCGGAGAACATGGCCGGCCAGCACCGCCGCAAAAGCAGAATCGATCTCTGCCCGCGGCCCGGCGGTCTGTTCCCGGGCGGCGGCGTACGCCACCCGCTGGACGTGATCGTCCGCCGCGAGTCGCCGCTGCATCCACGGCGCCTGAAATATGTCCATCTCGCCGCCGGAGAGCCGACCGTCCCGCAATTCAGCCAGTACGACCGGTCCCACGCTCACGAGCAGGCGTCCTGGCCCCGTCGCGGCAACAATCGGTACCTTGGGAACAGTCTGTTCCGTTGCGCGTCCTCCTCTCACCGACTGCAGCCACTGCGGTCCCGAGTGGATGATGCCCCATATTCCCTGGCTAGCCGACGTGGCGCCGATGAGCGATCGCGAGAAGGCCGCCGCTGGGGCGAGCCTGCGAAGCTCGTGCTGGTCCAGCGGCAACGGACGGGCAAACACCAAGCGATGGAGACCCGACGGGGGGCCGGCGGCATCGTTGAACACGCCGGGTTCGCTCAGCGCGAGTCGGAAGGTGACGGGCCGGCCCTCTTCGCGGAGCAGGGTAGCGTGGTAGCAGACCGAGAGGATCGTCGCGAGATCGGCGGCCGCGGGAAGAGGCACGTTGATCTCTCCTGCGGTCCTCGCCTCGCGCCACCGATCGAGCACGCGCTCGGCGAGGTTCGACGGGTACGCGAGGTCACTAGTCGACGTGCGATCGACGCTGTCCGGGGCATCGGGCTGACCGACATCAGGATAGGACTCCATCATCGTGGTCGCCCGTTATACGGGCTTGGGCTTCGCCGTGAGCACCCACGCGACGACGACTGCTGTCCTGATGCGGTTGAATTGCATGATCGCCACTGTACCGGTGCGCCGTGGCCGGCGCTGTTCCGGAATGCACAGTATCAGCGGCAAATCGCCAGCGGACGAGTTCAACTCATGCGGCCTGCGAAGAATTGGACGAGGCGTTTTTCACGACCTCGCCATTTGGTCATCGGCTTACCTGCGGAATGGGAGCAGCGCCCGAAGTCGTTCCTCCCGGAAGTAGAGGCCGCCCCACGCGAGCAGAGCGGTCGACACCTGGAACGCGTTGGCAAAAACGGAGTCTCCGATTCGGACATACGAGGAGATTGCGCCTCCGAGATATCCCGTGAGCAGGACCACGCCTAGGACCGACGTCCGTGGAATCAAGTACAACCCGAGGCAGGTGAGCTGAAGCAGGGCCATACCCGTGAGCTTGCTGTCCGGGTAACCGAGGCGTTCCCATTCCCTGACATATCCCGGCGAATGGGTCAGCTTCATGTATGCGCTCCACACAAAGACGAAGACGGCTCCGGCGGTGAGGATCCAACTGGCCCACACCATCCACTTCGAACCAGCCGTTTCGCGTACGCCGACAGCGACCGTACTCATGATGCCCTCCCCCTGGGTCAATCAACCAGCTTCACCTGGCGCGCTCCCGTCAGCCGCATCACCTTACGGCACTCTTCTATCGCGAACCTCAGAGCGTTAGCGTCGGTTGGGCAGCGCGAACACCATGTATTGACTTGGCCCGGGGGGCGGCTGACCGAGGACCTTGATCGCCATGAACCCGGCGCCGCCAACCGGGATCGCGACGTACTGCCGTCCGTTCACGTCGTACACGGCCGGCACGCCCTCGGATGCCGCCGGGAGCCCGTACTCCCAGAGCACTTTTCCGCTGTCCTGGTCGTACGCTCGAAGCTTTCGATCAGAAGCCGTCGCCACGAACAGCAACCCACCGGCGGTCGCTACCGGACCGCCGCGCGCCGCCTGGCTCCCGGTCGGCGTCCCCGTGCGGCTCGGCACACCAGCGACCTCGCCGTTTGGAATCTGCCAGAGGATCGTGCCCTTGTTGAGATCGTAGGCCGTGAGCTGGGACCAGGGCGGCCCGCTCAACGGCAGTCCGTTCGACTCGGACAACATCCATTCGTAGGGTGAGTGGTACGCCACGAAGTCCGGTCCCGCATTGAGCGGCGGCAACATTGGCGGAGCGACCGTGACCCCGGGTGCTGCCGGAGGAACGTCCCGCGGATGATAAATCTTTAGGTACGACGGGAACTCCTTCGAGACGACGTACATCGTGCCCTTGACTGGGTTCACCGCGGAACTCCCCCAGTTGGCGCCGCCGTTCCATCCCGGCATTTGGATCGACCCACGGAGACTCGGTGGGGTGAACAACCCCTCGTTCCGGGAGTTTCGGAGTCGATCTCGCAAGACTTTCTGTTCGGCTTCCGGCAAGTACGAATTGATGTCCCTTTCGGTGAATGACTGCCGTGCAAACGGCGGCGGCGCGGTGGGGAAGGGCTGCGTTTTCGACGTTTGCTCGCCGGGCACATCGGTCTGCGGCACCGGGCGCTCTTCAATCGGCCATACGGGTGCGCCGGACACGCGATCGAAGACGAAAACGAACCCGTGTTTGGTCGGTTGCGCCACGGCATCCACGTTTCTCCCGTTGTGCCGAATCGTCAGTAGTTTGGGCGCCGCGGGAAGGTCGTAGTCCCAGACATCGTGGTGGATGGTTTGAAAATGCCACAGCCGTTTTCCCGTGCGCGCATCGAGCGCGACGAGGCTGTTGGCGAACAGATTGTCGCCGTGCCGGTTGCCACCGTAGAAATCAAATCTGGCCGTTCCAAACGGGATGTAGATGATGCCGCGGCGTTCGTCGAGCGTCGACTCGTTCCAATTGTGCACGCCGCCACCGTTGGCAAGCGCCGACTCGGGCCATGTATTCGCACCGAATTCTCCCACCTCCGGGACGCTGTGGAACGTCCATTTCAGCTCACCGGTTCTGACATCGTACGCGTGCACGTCTCCTGGATTGGAGCGATAGGCGAGGCCGCCGGCGGCCGGAAGGGACATGATGATCAGATTTTCGAATACGCGGCCTGGATTGCCGGTCTGCAGCGGTTGCATCTTGGTGATGTCGCGGTTCAGCCCGACCTTCAAGTCGACGTGGCCGTTATTTCCAAACGACGCGATGATGTTGCCGGTCCGCGCGTCGAGCGCCGTCAGCAACCCCTCGTTCAGATAGAGCAGCCGTCGATCGGACTTGTCGGCACTTTCCCAGTAGCTCATCCCGCGATCGCCGACCCGGCCTTCGTTGCGGTGCGTCCAGATCTCCTTACCCGTCGCGGCGTCGAGCGCGACAATCGAACGCGAACCGGTGAGCACGTACATCACGCCGTTGACCACGAGCGGACCGAAGCGATGGATTGGGCCCTCTCCGGCCGGGTAGGTCCAGGCGACTTCGAGCTGTTTGACGTTCGACTTGTTGATTTGCTTCAGCGCGGAGTACTGCGCGGAGTCGGGCGTTCCCAGATAACTGCTCCATGTGGTGTACTGCCGATCGTCCCCCGACAACTGCCCCGAAGCCGTGCGCCCTGCGAACAGCAGGCCGGCAGTTGCGATCATGAAGAGTGATCGGCTCAGGAGACGCATGAAGACCTCAAGGCCTGCCGGGCGGCTTCAGGCGCTCGAGCCGGATCAAGCAACTCGACATCCGGGTCATCATAGACGGGAGTCGAACCCTTTGAACGCGTGTTTCTAGCTGGCTGATGGCGCGTGATTTTTGGCACTAAGGGTCTGACCGACCGCAACTTGCTCCCCTTTCTCTGTCCACAGCCGTCTTCTGAAGAGGCCTATCGGATCATGTGTGGAGCATTGAGGAAATAGTCGACCTATTGGACAGACGCGCTAAAGTAGCTGCGTAGGAGGACAACATGCAGAATTCAACACTCAAGGAGTCTCTTCTCATGGCGGTCCTATCTCTTGTCGTGGCCGTTCTACTGGCCGTAACCTTCGTAAGTTTCCACTTTTCGGCATACCAGACGGTTGCCCACTGAAACTTGACCACTACCCAACGGTGGGTAGTGGGCTACTTTGAAAAATGTAGAAGTGCGTAGCGCCAACAGCTCTTTAGATGCACAAGGAGTTGACACTAATCGCTGATAGACGATCCCCGTCCTAGACGCCGAATTGACGGAGATGATGATCCGCATGACGATAGCTGAATCTGCCCCATTCCGCCGCCGACAGGGCGCCAAATAACGGATGGTGTCCTGAGAGCTGCGCTTCCGCCCCATTGAACCGCTGAATCAGACGTCGCAATTCATCGACGTCGCGCGCAAACTCCGTTGGACGCGTGCCCCCGATTTCCTGGTCTGCCTCCGGCACTGTCCTTACGCCTTGCGGCCATTTCACGTTCGTGTGTATTGCAAGCCACCTGATCACTGTGCGCTCCCAAAGCGTACCAATGACCGGAACCCGGCGCTCGCCTAAGGCCGCGCGACACGCATCGCTCAGATGACACGCCATCTGATGCGCAGTCATCCTGCCCCACCTGCGTTCGCTTTCCGGCGTGAGCGCCTCAATCCGTCGCAGGATTTCCGCGCGCGCAGCGGGATGCAACAGAGTGCCGTTCTTCACCGCGGCGACGTTGCTCATGGCAACCTCCCACTACGCAGCTTTTTTGGATTCGAGGGCTTCGAGCAGCCGCACGATGTCGGACACGTCGAACAGCCGATCCGTGACCTTTGCCGCTATCGAGTGAGACCATCGGTTTGGGCGGTCATCAGTCGTCGCCGCCTTTCTGGGTGTCAGCTTTGGCAATCGTCACGAGGGACGCCAACCGGTCGCTTCCAGCCCATCCCGAGTTCGCATCAGATCGTGCTCAGCGAGTACCCGGGTCGCGAACACCTGGGATTTATACAAATCGTTATTCGCTCGGTAGAGAACCTCCCACCGCTCCGCGTCAACCGCTCGCAGCGAGCCAGTCAAGGTGCGAACGTCCTTCACAAACGAAAACACGAAGATTTCCTCACGGGGCGGGTGCGAGGGCGGTGAGGGTTTGTTGTTCCAGAGCATCTAGGAGTTGTCGGTCACGCGTTGATTGTAGGCCGACCTGTGACAGGTGAGGTCAGGGCGACAGCGACCCGTCTTAGTTGGTTGCAGGCTCTCGCAGCCGGGCACATACGTGTTCGGCCTGCACGAGACAATCCATCACGAAGTAAAATGGCATCAGCTTTCAGGACGGCATTAGCCTTCCTCAGGACGGCATTAGCCTTAAGGCTGACATTAGCGTTAAGGCTGCTCCGTCTCCAATTACTCATCTTGCAGGACCTTGCCTATTGGACAGACCCGAACGCTTATCTCGCGGTATCTCTACGGTTTCCCGACAATTTCGTAACGACGTAGATCCCGCGAAGCGGCTGCTCGACGACCCAGAACTGGCATCCAGGCTATCTCGGCTCTGCAATTGCTAGAATTCGCCGCCGGAGGATCGCTTGTCATTTATCTATCGCAGTAGGCAGGCCGCACTGATGTCGCTGCTCGGCGTCGTGATGGCCGCGCCGGCGTCCGCACAAGTCGCTGTGACCACACAACACAACGATCTCAATCGGACCGGCGTCAATTCCAACGAAACGATCCTCACGACCGCAAACGTCAATGTGAACACGTTCGGCAAGCTGTTTACGCGCGACGTGGACGGCCAGATTTACGCGCAGCCTTTGTACGTGCCGGGGGTTCAGATTCCCGCACAGGGTATGCACAATGTCATTTACGTTGCGACGGAGCACAACAGCGTCTATGCCTTCGATGCCGATCTGCCGAGCGCATGGACGCCGCTGTGGAAGGTCAATCTAGGTCCGTCGGCTCCGGCTCCCGCCAGTCGTGACCTCGTGCCCGAGGTCGGCATTACGTCCACGCCCGTGATCGACCTCGCCACTAATACGATCTATGTCGTCGCCGAGACATTCGAGACCGGAACGATCGTCTTTCGTATACACGCGCTCGACATCACGACCGGCGCCGAAAAATTCGGCGGTCCGACGCTGATACAAGGCAGTGTCCCAGCCACCAGTCCGGACAGCGTCAATGGCATGCTTGCATTCAACGCCGCGATGCAGTGGCAGCGCACCGGGCTTCTTCTCCTGAACGGCAAGGTGTACGTCGGGTTCGGATCACATCAAGACACGGAGCCATATCACGGCTGGATATTCGCCTACGACGCCACGACTCTCCGCCAGACCGCAATCCTGTGTCTTTCGCCCGATGGCGACTCGGCGGGTGTCTGGCAGGCCGGCGTAGGCCTTACCGCCGATGCCGCCGGGAATATATATTTCCAGACCGGACATGGCGACTTAGTCGGGGCCGACCACGGAGACAGTGTCGTCAAGGTCAGCACCGCCAACGGCCTTTCGGTCGTCGACTCCTTCACGCCGTCGAACCAGGCTCAACTTTCCGCAAACGATGTCGACTTCGGTTCCCAGGGGTCGCTGCTCATCCCCGGAACGTCCCTTCTGGTCGCCGGCGGCAAGGACGGAAAGCTGTTTCTTCTCGATACGAACAATCTCGGACAGTTTCATGCGACTGATCAGGTCGTCCAGGAATGGCAGGCGACGTTCAGCTTGCTGACCACAGGCGCCGGCGGTTTGTTCGCCGGGAACGTCTTCTATAATTCGACGCTTTACGCGTGGGGCCGGAACGACGTCTTGAAGGCATTCGCCTTCAACGGGTCGACGTTCAACACAACGCCATCGGCGGGAACCATCACGTTGCCGGACGGTTATTCAAACGAGCCAGCGATGTCGTTGTCCGCGAAGGGAACCATGCCGGCGACCGGCATCCTCTGGGCGGCGTACTCTTCGACCGGCCCCGCCGACGGAGGTCCATATCCGGGCATCCTCCGCGCGTTTGACGCGTCCGACGTGACGAGAGAGCTGTGGAACAGCGACCAGAACGGTCTCCGAGATTACTCGGGAAGTTGGGCGAAGTGGTCGGCTCCGACGATCGTTAACGGAAAAGTGTATTTGGCTTCGTTCGACAACGTGCTCAATGTCTTTGGGCTCATCGATCCGGGGTCGCTGGCCCTCACTGCGAGCCCAGCGACGGTTGCGGGTGGCAGCGCAATTACAGCAGCCTGGAGCGGTATCCCCGCTCCTACAGCGACAGACTGGATCGGGTTGTACACTCCTGGCGCCGCCAATACGGCCTATATTGACCGGGTCTATGTCAGCTGCACCAAGACGCCCGGCACCGCAGCGGCAGCCGGATCGTGTAACGTTGTCGTACCTTCATTCGTCGCGCCAGGCACCTACGAGCTGCGCCTCTTGGCGAACGATGGCGACACATCTCTGGCGACCAGCAATGCCTTCACGGTTACCAGTCCCGTTACGCTCACCAATTTCAGCGCCACGCCGTCGCTGCCGCTGCAGACAGGAGACGAAGTGACCTGGCGCGCCACGGCCGTAGGAGGCATCGGCCCGCTGCAGTATCAGTTCTGGCTCCTGGAACCAGGGACCGGCTGGCGCGATCTCCAGGCATGGAGCGCGCGAAACGTGACCATATGGACGCCAACGACACCAGGCAGCTACACCGTCCAGGTCTGGGTACGAAGCGCCGGTTCGAGCCTTCCCGTACGAGACGTGGGCGGGGATGGGTCCATTCTCAGTCGCGAATGGACCGCTGATGGTAAACGCGGTTTCCGCAAACCGCGAATTGCCGATCGTCCCCGGCGCGACAGCGACGTGGCGGGCCACGACGAGCGGGGGAGATGGAACGCCGCTCGAATTCCAGTTCTTTCGCTATAGCTACCAGTCGCGTGCATGGACGATTGTGCAGGCCTACAGCGCCTGTCCCGAATGGACCTGGACACCGACCTCGTCGGAGGTGGGCGGTTACCATCTTCAGGTTTGGGTGCGACGGCAGGGATCTACCGCGCCATGGGAGGCGTGGAAGAACTCATCGCTGTTCTATGTGGACACGTTTCCGCTGACGGTGACGCTGACCTCCAATCAAGGAGATCCACCGAGCGTCCCGCCCGGAACACCCATCACGTGGCATGCCCGGACGCTGGGCGCAACCACACCGCTGGAGTATGTGTTCTGGCGGTATGACGCGCAGAGCCAGGCCTGGAACGTTGTCCAGCCTTACAGCGCGGCCGACACGTATAGCTGGACGCCCTCATCGTCGGATGTCGGCCTCACCGTTTTGCAAGTCTGGGTGCGTCCTGTCGGCAGCAGCGATCCTTTCCTCGCCTGGGCTGGCACGGGGTGGTTCGCCATCCTTCCGTAGCCAAGACAAGGCTCGTCCCTATCCTTTCGAGTCGATGGCACATGAATGGCGCGAGGCTCTAGCCTCGCGCTCGCGGCCCGAGCGATCGGAGTCGCAGCCGAGCGATTCCGTATACGGGGAGCTTCTGCGAGGGCGTCTTGCACCTAGTTGCGTACGTGCCGTTGGTCAGTCCGCCTGACTGAAGGCTTAGTTGGGACGCGTCACATCGACCCAAATCATGGACTCGACGCAGGGCGCCGGTCATCGTCCGGACGTTTCGACTGGCGCAGCACACGTGACTCCCGGTAGCAGTGCGTCTTCGATTTCGCCATAAAAATGAACGTAAGAATGCCCGCGCTATTTCTCCCTGCCGTGGACGTCTATCCAAGCGCCCCAAGCTACCGATAGGAGGGTGGTGACGGTAGAGCAGAGTGCTCAGTCACATCGTGAAAGAGTGTGAAGGAAACACTCCCGATTCGCACCCAATTTCTGCAGGTCCGAAAACGCGCGGTCCTTTCGGAAGCGCCGTCGTCGCCTTGCGTCATTTCACTGAGGTTCAGATGCAGAAAACGTCTCGAGTGTGGAAACGAATGGCCGTCGTCGCTTTTCTTGGTCTGGGAAGCGGCATCGTAAACGCGCAAAGTCCGTCAGACGCGCAGATGACGGCCGAGCGTTCCTGGCAGCTTCAGTCGGTATTGCAGAGCATCGATGCCGACCGGGAAACGTGGGTGAACCTCTTGGTCTCGAAATGGTCTGCCGTGCAGAATCCCGCAGTCTACGATGTCGCGGGGGAGCTGGGAGCGGTCGCGCGGGTGGCCCCCGCCTGGCAACTCTACGGAGCCTATCTGGCGAGCGATTTCATGACGGCCTCGGACATTCTTCACGGAAGACGGAATGCCGGGCCGTACATCGCAGCGCTGTCCGCGAGCGGCGCAAACCAGGCGCAATCCGTGGCAGTACCACAGGCTCTTGGAGATTTCGTCACCGAGCAGGTATACAACGTCGTCAGCCCGCCGTGCCGGGTCGTGGACACTCGCCTCCCGGGAGCCCGTACGGGAATCGTCCTCCCCAATACGGTGCGCGATTTTCGACTTGACCACCGAAGCCGAGACCGAGGGGCAAGGTGGGGGACCGTTTCCGTGCGCCGGTCTGCCCACGACCCATCACATTGCCTGGGCGGTCAACATCGCGGTCGTCGGCGCGAGTGCGTATACCGGACACGGCGTCTTGAAGGCGTGGCCGTTTACCGGTCCTGAACCGACCGCGAGCGTCATCAACTGGATGCCCGGTCAGAATGGCGCCATTGCAAACGGCCTCACGCTCACCGGCTGCCCGGGGTGTGCCGATAGCATCCACATCAAGACCTTGGGCGTCGATCGGAACCCACGTGATCATCGACGTCATGGGCTATTTCTCCCCGGCAACATTCAATTCCAGCACGGTCACGAGGTTCGCTGGAGCGGCGACGGGGGCCGTTTCGAACGGGACTGGCGCGACCGCCACCGGCGCGGCGTGTCCAGCCGGCACGTCGCTGATTGGCGGCGAGCTCCAGCACGCGCCGCCAGCAGCGGCAAATGTTTCGATTGGTGCGTCAGGTCAGGCAAGCGCGACCACGTGGGCCTTCCAGGTGTGGAATAATTCGGGCGGGAATCGCAACTTCACGGCCTTCTCGCGGTGCATCGACACACCCGTCAAGTTCAACTGAGCCTGCGACGCTTTCGACCTCGACACACGCTTCGATGCGGCAGGCCCGACCGCACAGCGATGACGGCGATCGCGTGACTGACAATCTCCTCCATCCGCCTAAGCTCGCCGTGCATCAGTGCTCCTAGACGCCCGAACACTACACCCCCAGCTCCGCGAGCCCCGTCCGAGCTTGCCGGCGACAATGGCCTGTCCACCCTGGCCGACATCCACCTGCTGGTGCTGCACGACAACGAGCTGGCGGCCACCCGTCTTCAGCTTCTGGAGCGTAAGGCAGCCCGTCTGAAACGCCTCGAATAGCCGGGCGGCGGCGTTGGCAAGGCGGGCGCGTTCAACAGGCGGCAGGTTCGTTGCCTTCTCGCCCCGCTAATTAACCGCGCAAGCGAGCGACAACTATCCTGACGCTGGGGGATTGCAAAACAAGTCGGATGGGCCAAACCTCGGCCATAGTGTGTCAAACGCAAGTTCCGCCGCGCAGGATTGATTAGAAGTTCAAAAAACAAAGGAGAGTATGGTGAGCCGGGTAGGAATCGTCCACGTTGGCGAGGCCGAAGGCCGGAGCCGCGTGGCTGAAGCCGGTCGGGATCAACTAACCCGAACGAAGTGAGGGTTGGTGACCCTAACCTTCCCCAGTTGGAACCGGGTTGTATCTTGGCTTCGACGAATTGAAGGGCTCCGTTCGGCCGCCTAATGCTGTTTCATCGAGTCACGGCGCTACAGCTGACCTCTCTTCTGGTGCGCCGACGATCACTTCGCTTTATTGTTTTCATCCCACGGCATCGGCTCCCAAAGTTCGACTTTGTTTCCATCGGGATCGAGGATCCAGGCGAAGTTGCCGTTCTCGTGGGATTCAGGGCCCTTCAAGATTTCGACGCCGTTTCGCTGCAACTTGGCCAATAGTTCGGCCATGTTGTCGATGCGGTAGTTGATCATGAAGCTGGAGGGGCTGGGGCTGAACCATTGGGTGTTCTTCTCGGCGACATGCCACACGGTGAGGCCGCGGTCCTCGGAGTTGTCGTCAGTCCATCTGATGATCGCACCGCCCCAGGGCTCGAGTTGAATTCCCAGATTTTGGCTGTACCACTCCGCGAGTTTCTTGTGATCGTTGGTGGATTTGAAGAATACACCGCCGATTCCTGTGACCTTCGCCATCAATCCTCCATCGAACTCCAACTCCGGGGCGACCGGTCGCCGTCCGCTGGCACGGCGACGTCGTGCAGATGGTACTGACGAACCCGCCACCAGTTGCGATGGTTGGACGCCGCTGCCGGCGAGTCGCGTCAACCCTACATCGCGAGCGTCGATCCCGCCCAGAGGGATCGGCCAGACGGACGATGCAATTCAACTTGCGGGCTCTAAGTTACGAAGTCACTCGCCACCCATTCGATAGGCGCTCTCTAAGTTGGCGTTCAGAGGCAGCCGCCTAGAAGTGAGTTCCAACGCAAGCGACAAGCAACAAGAATCCGAGGACGACTACACCTGACTAATCAATCGATTCAGCAAGTGGGCTGCCACTTGGAGAGCCCGATCGCTTTCAACTGCAGGATCGTCCCACCATTGTCAGATAGCGATTCCTCCGAATCTGATTGAAGCTGAGCGTGAATGGCACGTCACAATCTGGGCTCGCACGGCCCGTTCGATTTGGTCGCGGGACTGTCCGGACGATCCGCTACGATTTTGGCAGCGCAAAGCTCAGAATCAGATCTCCACCTCTTCGGCCTCGGTCCCCCCCGCCTGACGCGACCGTCACGAACTCTTCACCGTTTACCATGTAGACCGAGGGAGACGAGAATACACCGGCGCCGGTGTTGAACTTCCACAACGGCTCACCGGTTTTGGCGTCGTACGCGTAGAAGTAGCCGGCGATGTTGCTGCCGGCGCCGACGAACACGACATCGCCCGCCGTTACCACCGAACCCGCTTGTCCGTATCCCTCGAAGATCTGTCGCCACGCTAATTCCCCGGTCGTTGGATCGTAGGCGGAGAAATAGCCTCTTGGTCCACGTCCCGAGTTAAACGGGTTGTCAATTGCCGCTACGTAGAGCAGGCCCGTCCGCGGGCTGTACGAAATCGGACTGTAGTTCGTTCCGCCTCCCGTACCCGGCGCGTAGATCTGGTTAGGACCTTGCGGCGTGTATTGCGACACGATCTTGGCCTTCGCCAGCTGCTCCGGCGGAATGTCCAGAGGCATCACCGGGCACACCGGTTCCATCGGCTTACCGCTGGCCGTAAAAGGAATGGGTTGTGTGGGCCAGGGCTGCTCTCCGGGACGGGCACCCTCGGTCGGCACTGGCATTTCCTTGATCGGATGAACCGGCTGTCCGGTCTCGCGATTCAGGATGTAGAGATAGCCGTTCTTGCTGGCGTGCGCAAGCGCTCGCACGCGCTGGCCGCGCACCTGCATGTCGAAGAGGATCGGCGGCGCCGCTGAGTCGTAGTCCCAGACGTCATGGTGCGTTTCCTGGAAGTACCATTTCAACGTGCCCGAATCGAGTGTCAGAGCGATGACTGAATCGGTGAAGAGGTTCGTGCCTGCCCGCTTTGTGCTGTCGCCGAATGGATTCCCCACGGGGATGTAGAGGAGCCCCAACTGCGGATCGATGGAGGCGGTCTCCCAGACGCCCCCGCCATTCCGCTCGCCGCCCACCCACGTGGGACCGGCAATCGCCCAGCCCTGATCCTTTTCGTCCTGCGGAATCGTGTTGAAGTGCCACTTGACCTTGCCGGTCTCGGCATCGATAGCAAGCACGTACCCGCCGGGAATGTGGCTCTCGCTGCGGGTGCTGCCGATGTAGAGCATGCTGTTGTAGAACTGGGGCGCTGTCGTAAACCAATAGCCGACGCTGATAGCGGTTTTCACGTCCGGATACCGCGGTGCCAGAACGTCCATCAGCGGACTGGCCTGTCCGGCTCTGCCGAAGCCGGGAAGCGGCGCTCCCGTCTTGGCATCGAGGGCGAACAGGAACGAACCACCGGCCGTGTAGATCACGCCATCGGCGTAGACGACGCCCCGATTACGGAAGACATAGCCTTCGCGGGCCCCGCCGCCCAAGCGATTGGTGACGTCATAGGTCCAGAGCAGACGGCCGTCGGCGGCGTCGACGGCATACACGCTCCCACGCGAATCTGTCACATACATCGTGCCGTCGACGACAATCGGCGTCGTTTGATTACTGACGCCGTCGATGACGCCGTGCTGAAAGAGCCACCGCGGGGTCAGCGATTTCACGTTCGACCGATTGATTTGGTTCAGTGGGGAGTACCGCATGCCGGCGAGGTCGAGATTGTGGAGCGCCCAATTCACGTTCGCAGCTCGATTGGTCTGCGCGGCCAGCGTCGACGAGAACACCCGGAAGCCCGCGGACACCGCCAGAGTTGCGACGATCACCAATACGAGCCATGACTGCCGCTTCATCGCTTGCTCCTCCTGGTTCTTCTCGGCCCTTAAAGGTCGCTCCAATGGGGAAGCGTTACGTGGCCTGGATTCTAACCGGCCGAGGGCTCTTGCGGTGTCGACAATCGCCTGTCGAGCAGCTGGCCTACTTCCTCAAACAGCTGAATACACGCGCGACGGCGACGGCACGCTGCTGGATCGGCTGACGTTGTTGTACGGCTGCGGCATCAGCGACAGCGATACGCACGCGTACGACAACCTGCCGATTCTTGTGCTGGGCGGCAGTCCCAAGGCGGGACCACGAGACATCGTTTGTCCCAAAGACACGCCGTTGACGAATCTTCAGCTCTCGTTGTTGGAGCGCGCCCGTGTCTCGATCGAGCACCTCGGCGACAGCACCGGTAGGGTCGATCTCGTCTCTGGCGTCTAGCCGAGAGCAGTTCGGACGCCGCCTGGCGCCAGGCACAGTCGATTCTCAACACTCGGTGCGTGCGGTTCAGCTGTCAGCTCGACTTCTGATGCCATCCCACCGCGACGGCGTATACTTCCCTCGTTTCTTTCGAGCAGATATTCCGATGAACAGGGTCCCGTCGGCCGCCGCCTAGAAAGGGTTTTCGAGGCTGAGTGGAGCAGGCCCCGATAATCGGCGCTGGGACTTGGTAACCTCTCGCCCCGCAATAGTTTCTGCCGCGCTCTATGGAGGTCGAATGCCTGTCGCCGTTCAGAATGAGAAGGCTTCCGACACTTCACGCATCTGGCTGATCGTGTCCAGGGTGACCGCCGCGGTTCTGGGCGGCTATGTCGTGACCTATTGGACCGGCGCCGCCGTGGCCAAGACGGCCATGGAGTGGGACCTGTTGAGCCGGGCGAATGCCGGGATGTTTTCAGGTTTCGTACAGCTCGTCGTTTATGTCGCTCTCATCATCTGGGTGTGCGCGACGGCGTCGATGAGAAAAGCGTGGTTGGTCGTGGCGATGTTGACCGCGCTGCTCGTTGGTGTCACCGAGCTCACGCCGGGACCACGATTGGCGGAGAGCGCGGATCGGCGATAACGTAGGAGCCGTCCGTTTCTCGGACATCGGGACGAACGGTCGTCGACAACACACACCGCAAGAGACGAGGCGCGTTCAGGAGACCGATCATGGAGAAGAAGAGCTTCACGCAGCGCATGGATTGGCTGCACACCTGGTTTGGTCTGGTCCTCGGTTGGGTGGCATTCGCGCTCTTTCTCACCGGTACCATCTCTGTCTTCTGGTTAGAGATTCAGCATTGGGCGGAACCGGAGCTGCACGGGGCGAAGATGCTGTCAACCCCGGCGACCGTGCAGTACAGCCTCGACTATCTCCGAAAGGTCGCGCCGGACTCAAAGCGCTGGTCCGTCTACATGCCGGACTTCGAACGCCATCCGCTCCTGTTGGTGCACTGGCTCGACAAGAACGACGCGCAGCAGTTCGTGCGGCTGGTGCCCGACGGCTCGGGGCGCGAGGTCACAACCGTGACCAATGGCGGGCGCTTCTTCGTCGACTTCCATTGGACGTTCAACCGTGCGGTGCCCGATCTCCAAGGGCGGACTTTCCAATGGACCTATATGCTGTCGGGCTTCGTCGGCATGGCGTTCCTGATCGGATCGATTACGGGGCTGGTCATTCACAAGAAGATCTTCCGAAATTTCTTCACCTTCCGGCGAGATGCGAAGGTGGCACAGACACGCTGGCTCGACGCGCATAACGTGCTTGGCGTCCTCGCATGGCCGTTCCTGTTCATGATCGTGCTGAGCGGCCTGGCCTTTTACTGCTATCTCTATATTCCGACCGGCATGCGGATGGCCGCGCGCTATCCGGCGCCGCCCCGTGTGGCCGTCGCGGGCGGCGGGGGGCCAGGGATGATATGGGCTCGCGTCATCACCGACGCGATCGGTCGCGTTCCGGAAGGGCTACCGGAGCAAGGTAACCCCGCGCCCACCGTGTCGATCGCAGGTCTCTTTGCGCAGGCACAGGAGCGGATGGGCACCCTCTCCGGCTTCACGGTCAGCAATCCCAACCGAGACAATGCGATCGTGAGGGTCACCGGCGCGCGCGCGCGTCCCGACGTGATCACCTTCACGGCCGACAGCATGACCTTCGATGGGGTCACCGGCCGCATCATCAGTCCCCCGGGGAACAGCGTCGAAGCGGTTCAGAGGCTGACCAACATCTTTGCCGGCATTCACTTCGCGTTCTACGGCGGCACCGCGATGCGGCTCCTGTATTTCCTGTGCGGCGCCGCCGGCACGATCATGATCGCTACAGGGCTGGTCATGTTCACCACGAAGCGCCGCGCGATGTCGCATTCACCAGCCGCGGGGCGTTTCTATGCGTTCGTCGATCGCATGAACGTCGCCTCCGTCGGCGGAGCGCTGTTCGCCTGCGCCAGCTATTTCTGGGCTCTCAGGCTGTTGCCGCAGTCCCTATCAGACCCAAGTGGAGGCTCTTTCGACGTCTATGCATCGATCCGCGCCGTGCCGCTCGAGCAGGCGACGCGCACCGATTTCGAGCTGTATGTGTTCTGGCTGGCCTGGGGTGTCGCCGCAGTGCATGCGTTCGTGCGAGCGCCGCACAAAGCCTGGACCGAGCAATTCGCCGCGACCGCGGCGCTCTGCATCGGGCTTCCCGCTATCGGCTATCTGGTGCCCAATTGCGATATCGGCTCGATGATCGCGGCGGGCGATTGGAAGATGGTGGCCGTCGATCTTGGGCGGAATGAGCATCGGCCTCATGCTGGCGTGGGCGGCGTGGAAAATGAGCGGCAGGCGCGTCGACGTGCGCGTTGGCAAAGTCGTTGGGGTGCCTGTTCTGTCGCCGGCCGAGTGATGTACCTCGTCTCTGCCTTTCTCTGCGCATATGCTGGCTTTGCCGCACTCTGCGCGATCACGACGCGCAATCGTGGCGCTCGTCTGGACGACGCCGCCAACGCGCGGCGTCGTCAGGGCGCTTCGCGTGGCCGGCTTATCTCCTGCTCGCGCTGTCGTGGATCCCGTGCTACCTGAACTGGGACGTGCCGATGGGCACGGCGGCGTGGGTGATGAATCTCGCAGCGAGCGGGTTCGCGCTCGTGTTTCCCTTTGCCTACGCACCGAGGCGCAGCGTGCAGGCCGGCGGCGTCGCGGCGCTACTGGCAGGTCTCGTTTTGCTCGTGAGCTGAGGGACTCCGGCAGCAACTCTGTTCGAGCGCGTCACCCTCGGCAGGAGACAGGGGATTGCTCCAGAGTTTTAGGGGGTATGTGACTCAGTTCTGACACAAGCGAATCTCACCTCGGAGGCTGACAGCTGACAATCTCTGGGTAAGGATTCGTCGATCACCTTGCGCGTCTACGCACACTGGCTGCCCGATACGAGCACGCGGAAAGGCGTCGAGCACCTCGATGATGAACGGCCGACGCATCAGACCGCATCGCAGACAGCCGTGCGCCTACGTTCTGTCGCTTCTTGCCAAAATTGCTAAGGAATGCTGGTGAGCCGGGTGGGAATCGTCCACGTCGGCGAGGCCGAAGGCCGGAGCCGCGTGGCTGAAGCCGGCCGGGATCAACTAACCCGAACGAAGTGAGGGTTGGTGAGCCGGGTGGGAATCGAACCCACGACCCGCAGATTAAGAGCGGTCCACGCGACGCGATCGCGACGCATCACATCAGAAACGGAAGGCATGCCGCGACGGTTGAGGCTCGCCTAGAATCACGCGAGCATCCGGGAACGAAGGCCGAACCGACACTGGTGCGGATCTGCCCGTTTAAGAGCGTGGCCTGGGGAGTCTTGCGGCAACATCACTGGTGACACGCGCGATGACACGCGCGTGATCCCGTTTGGGAGAATGTTCTGATGCCGTCTCCCTGTCCCCGGATGCTCCACCTGCAGTATGGAGGAGCCTCCGATGAAAGACAATCGCCGCCATCGCCGCTGGAAAGGCGCGCGTGTCCCCGTCGGTGCTGGACCGCATCAACCCGCATGCCGCGGGGATCGATTGCGGATCCGCAGAGCACTACGTCGCGGTGCCGCCTGATCGAAGCGCATCCCCCGTCCAGTCCTTCAAGACATTCACGAGCGATCTCTTGCGCCTGGCGGACTGGCTGGTCGCCTGTGGTGTGACGAGCGTGGCGATGGAAGCCACCGGCGTGTACTGGATCCCGATCTATGAAATTCTGGAAGCCCGCGGCATCGACGTCCTGCTCGTGAACGCGCGGCATATCAAGAACGTCCCGGGACGAAAGAGCGATGTATCCGACTGCGAATGGTTACGCGAGCTCCACAGCGTCGGGTTGCTGCGTGGGAGTTTTCGTCCCACCGAGGCCATTGTCGCGTTGCGGGCCTACGTTCGGCATCGGCAGAGCCTGGTGGAGAGCGCCGGCACCTACGTCCAGCGGATGCAGAAGGCTCTGGTGCAAATGAACGTCCAACTTCCGCTGGTCGTGAGCGATATCACTGGCGTCACCGGACTCAAGATCCTCCGCGACATTCTCGCCGGCCGCCACGACCCGGAGCA
Organism: uncultured Acidobacteriota bacterium; assembly: GCA_963773035.1. GTDB lineage: Bacteria > Acidobacteriota > Vicinamibacteria > Vicinamibacterales > CAVVIG01 > CAVRXZ01. The sequence goes on from CAVYZX010000013.1 coordinate 54,882, forward strand.
TCTGGCCCGCCATCGGGACTATCGGTGTCGCGCGTCGCACACGGAGATCAAGGAGGCCTTGACCGGCCACTATCGGCCGGAGCACCTCTTCGTCTTGCAACAAAATCTCGAACTCTTCGACGCGTGTCAGACCCAACTGGCCGCCTGTGATCGCGCCATTGAGGCACACATCCAGGTGCTGACCGCCTCCCTGGAGGCGCCGACTACGCCGCTGCCGGCGCCTCGCGTCAAACGCAAGCGAGCGGACAACGAACCGCACTTCGAGATCCGGACGCCGCTGCATCAGCTCACCGGCGGCGTCGATCTCACACAAATTGACGGCATTGCTCCGTACACCGCCCTGAAAATCATCGCGGAGATTGGTACCGACATGCACCGCTGGCCGACCGAAAAGCACTTCACCTCGTGGCTCACGCTCGCGCCCAAGAACAGAGTCTCCGGTGGACGCTTGCTCAGCTCTCGCACGGAGCCGTCCGCCAATCGCGCCGCGGTGATCTTGCGCATGGCCGCGATGACCCTCGGTCGGGGGCAGACAGCGCTCGGCGCGTTCTATCGGCGTTTATCCGCGCGCATTGGCAAAGCCCAAGCGATCACGGCCACCGCCCGCAAGCTCGCTATCCTGGTCTACCGCGCACTGAAGGGGGAACTCGTCTACCGTGATCCCGGTGCTGATGCCTACGACCTACAGCAACGTACGCGCATGCTGCGTCGGCTTCGCCAGCAGGCCGCCACTCTCGGCTTCGACCTCGTTAACCGCGACACCGGCGAGATCCTGAATGCCGCGCCCGCTTAATTCGAGCAGTTTCTTGGGAGTCCGTCCGGGCCGCGAGAAACAACCGAAATCCGAATGATTGTGACGGTTTGGTGTGCAAGACGCGGCACAGCGACGCAAGACGCTGCAACCCCCGCGCAACCAATTCTTGTCGAACGTGTTGTTGAGAGAAACGCGAGACAGAACATCGGCGTCTGGACCGTCAGCGGAGGCCGTGCGCGGGATGCCGCGTGAATCCACCGCATTGATCAGTCAATGGTGATCGCCGCCATCCGCCACATCCGGAGGCCGAGATAGATTATCCAGAGGGTGATCGCGATCGAAGAGATCGGGAACAGCACATAGAACGTGAGCCACGACTCCCCGGTGATCACCTGAATCGCCACCGCTGCGAGGCCGACGAGCCCGAACAGTACGCCGATCCAGCCGGTCCATGCACGGTACTCAGTACTACAGAGCATACCGACGCCATAGAGCACCGGCGCCGCACCGAAGAGGAACAGCATGCCGCCGACCGAGAAGGTCAGCGACAGTTCGAACACCGCATTGCCGGCAGCGAGGAGCAAATCTCTTTCAGTGCCCGAGCTGCGGTTCCAGGAGTGTGCCAGAGAGGTCACCGCAACGGCCTCGGTCAGCATCAGGGCCAGTCCCATCACGACCCCGACTAGCGCCATGTGCCAACCGAACCGCGCCCACGATGCGGCGGGTTCGCTGCGGATCGACTGCGTCAATCCGTAGAAGCCGTGCAGCAGGAGCGCGAGGCCGATTGCGATGACGAAGTGGTCCGTGGCCCAGCCCTCGGTGTGGACGACGACACCAAATAGGTTCGCTGCGCTGTCCAGTTGCCCCGGCGCGCGCGGATGGAAGATATTCCCAGCCAACGT
>CAVYZX010000014.1:0-29871 GCA_963773035.1 uncultured Acidobacteriota bacterium
GCTAGGACGGTTGTCTTACGGAGTCTTGATGCAGGCGTGGCGCTCAGCGCTCGTCGTCGGCGTCATCTGGCTGGCGGGTGTGTCTCTGCAGGCGCAGACCAATACAGGCGAGATTGGCGGCGTCGTCAAAGACAGTAATGGCGGAGTGCTCCAAGGGGCGACCGTCGTGGCCAGGCACGCCGCCACCGGCACGACAATAGAGCGGGTGACGAACAGCCAGGGCCGATTCTTTCTTCCGGCGCTGCGAACCGGCCAATGGGACGTAACCGCAGGCTCTCCCGGCTTCGCCGCGCAGACGCAGCGCGGCGTCGTGCTCGGGATCGGCCGCACGCTCGAGCTGTCCTTTACACTCATGGTCGGCGATTTGACCGAGCAGATCACCGTTGCGGCCTCGCCCTCTCTCCTTCAGACGACCAACGCCGAGATCGGCGACATCATCGAAAACCGCGAAGTCGTGCAGTTGCCGATTAACGGCCGCAACTTCCTGTCGCTGGCTCAGTTGAGCGATGCGGTCGTCGTTCCTCCGGGGGGAACGCGCGGCGACGCGCTGCAGCAGGCCGGTTCGTTGCCGAATGTCGGCGGCCAGCGATCCGGTCACAACATCTATCTGCTCGACGGTGCCAAGGTCACCGACGAGCTGTTCAACAACCTCGTCGTCAATCCTTCGCTGGACTCGGTCAGCGAGTTCAAGATTCAGAAATCGATGTATCCGGCGGAGTTCGGCGGGAAGGCGTCGGCACTCATCAACGTCGCGACCAGGTCCGGCGGCAATGCGTTCCGCGGCAGCGCGTTCGAGTTCCATCGCAGCGACGCGTTCGACGCGCACAACTACTTCGACGTCAAGGATCAGCCGGTGCCGCCGCTTACTCAGAATCAGTTCGGTGGCGCCTTCGGGGGACCGACAATCAAGGATCGAAGCTTTTTCTTCGTCAGTTATGAAGGGACTCAGATGGACCGATCGTTGACGCGCACGTTTTCAGTGCCGTCCGATGCGGTGAGAAGCGGCAACTTCGCCGGCTTTACTCCCATTTGCGATCCGCGAACCATTCCGACAGCCGGTGCGTGCACGCCATTTGCGAACAATCAGATTCCCGCCGATCGAATCGATCCAATCGCTTCCGCTCTCCTCGCGCAGGTGCCTCATGCGACGTCGAGCGCCCAGTTCCAGAACCTCACGTCGGTCGAGGAGCTTGCACGGGACATCAATCAGTTCAGCGTTCGGATCGATCACCGGCTTGGCGACGGCGATCAGCTGTTCGGCCGCTTCAGCACGTTCAATGCAGACGAACTTCAGCCCTTCGGGACGAGCGCGCTCCAGGAAACGCTCGTACCAGGTTTCGGCCGCACGCTCGGCACCAACACGCTCAATGTATCCGCCAGTCACACTCGAATCTTCGGCACGTCGCGGCTCAACGAGTTCCGGTTCGGATGGATGACGGTCGACGGCGGACAGATAAGCCTCAATCGTGGCGTCGATTTCGCGGGCCAGGTGGGCTTGCAGGGCGTCACGCGCGATCCGCGCGACGTTGGCTATCCGCAGGTCACGACTCGTGGGCTCTACAGCACGATCGGAGATCCCACGTCGTTCGTCACCCGGGACAACCAGCACTTCGAGCTGTACGACAACTTCACCATCGACAAGAGCCGCCACCGAATCAAGTTCGGTGCCTATTACTTTCATCTGCAGCTGCGGCCCGAGCAACCCGACAACGCCCGTGGTGCTTTTGCCTACACCGGACAATTTTCCGGCAACCCGTTTGCCGATTTTCTGCTCGGCTATCCCACCTCGGCGACATCGGGCATCGGGCGAGGAGACGAGAACGGGCGGACCAACTGGTTGCACCTCTACGCGCAGGACGACTGGCGCGTCCGAAACAACCTGACAGTGAATGCGGGCCTGCGCTACGAGTACAACCAGCACATGTACGATGTGAACAACCGGCTGTCGTCCATCGACTTGTCGGTGCCTGGCGGCCGGTTTGTCATCGCCAGCGACGAGAACGGCAACATCGATCCCTCCGGCCAGGCTCTGCTACCACTCATTCCGATTTCATACGTGACGTCGGAAGCGGCTGGCTGGGGACGCGGCCTGCTCGATCCGAGCGCAGTTCGCCTTGCACCTCGCGTCGGCTTCGCGCTCAGCACGAAGGACTCCCGCGGCGTGATTCGCGGCGGCTACGGCATCTTCCTGAACCAGTGGGCGTACAGTGTGCAGACCGCATTCGCGCGCAACCTGCCGTTCTTTTTTGCGAAGCAGGTCGACATTCCCGTAGACGTTCGCGTTCCGACGCTCACGACGCAGAACATTCTCACCAGCAATGCGACGGGAACGGTCGGCGCGAACATCATGGACTACGCCTACGACGTCGAATACAGCCAGACGTGGAGCGGAGGCATCCAGTACCAACTGTTCCCCTCGACCATGTTCGAGGTGTTCTACATGGGGACGTGGACCCTTGGTGCCGACAATTCGACGATTCGCAACGTGCCCGAACCAGGGCCCGGCGCGATTCAGGCTCGTCGGCCGATCCCGCAGTTGAGTCGAATCAACGCCATTCGGTTCGATGGCAAGTCGATTTACCACGGCTTGACGTTCAAGGCCGAACGGCGGCTGCAGAACGATGTGGCGTTCAACGTCAGTTACACGCTCTCGACGTCAACCGACGATGCGTCGAGCCCGGGGACGACTGAATCGGAGACGAACCTCCCTCAGGACGTTCGGAACATTTTCGACGAATCGGGCGAGTGGGCCCATTCGAGCTTCGATCATCGGCACCAGGTCATTGCGAGCGGCGTGTATCAGCTCCCGTTTTTCCGCGGCGCCGGTGGCTTGAAGGGGGCTGCGCTTTCGGAATGGCGAGTCAACGGCATCCTGATCGCCCAGTCGGGCGCGCCGTTTACGGTGAACCTCGGAGTGGATAATGCGAACATCGGCGCGGGTCCCGCGCAGCGTCCCGATCAGGTGGGCGACCCCAACCTGCCAGGGGGATCGCGAACACCGGACCGCTGGTTCGACACGTCTACGTTCACGCTGCCGGCTCAATATGCCTTCGGCACCGCGCCACGCAACAGCGTCATCGGCCCGGGCGCTGCCACTGTCGATCTGGCCGTGGCCAAGGCGTGGGGCTTCCAGGGCAGCAAGCAGCTCGAGTTCCGCTGGGAGATTTTCAACCTGCTGAATCGCACAAACTTCGATCTGCCGAGTCGAACGTTCGGGACGCCGAACTTCGGCCGCATTTTCAGCGCCAAGAACGCGCGCGAGATGCAGTTCGGCTTGAAGTTCATGTTCTAGCGATCTCCCGAATGTGGCGCAGGGCTTTAGCCCTGCGTTTTCTGACCAAGAATTCAGCAACTCTTCAGGTTCGCCGGGCCGGCTGCCGGTATAGTCTCGCGCTCAGAAAGGAGTCGTGCGGCTCCTTCACCTCTCAATGCTCAAACGCTCGCTGATTTTCATCCACCGCTGGCTTGGCGTCGCGCTCTGCGTGATCTTCCTCCTCTGGTTTCCTTCGGGCATCGGGATGATGTACTGGCGGTTCCCGACGGTCACGCCCGAGGATCGCCTGGAGCGGTCGCCGAAGCTGGATCCCTCGAAAGTGATGCTGTCGCCGATTGAGGCCGCGGCAAAGGTCGGCATTCAGCCCGAGCCGGCGCAAGTGCGCCTGAACACGTTCGACGGCCGGCCGGTCTACAGATTCGGCGGAAGAGGTCAGGGAAACGACGTCCAGATCGTCTATGCCGACACCGGCGAGGAGCAGATCGAAGTCCCGCAGTCGATGCTGGATCGCGCCGCGTCGGCATGGACGGGGCAGCCGGCGAGCGCCGCAACGGTGAGACCGGTCGAGTACGTCGATCAGTGGACCGTTCAAGGACAGTTTCGCAACCTGAGTCCGCTCTGGAAGTACTCCTGGCCGAATGGTGAGGAGGTCTACGTCTCGGAAGCGACCGGCGAGGTCGTGCAGTACACGACGACGGCGTCACGAATCGGCGCGTATCTCGGCCCGATTCCGCACTGGCTGTACTTCACGCCGTTGCGCAAACACGGCCCGACCTGGAACCAGTTGGTGATCTGGTCGTCGGGGATTGGAACGGTTTCCGCGCTGGCCGGCGTGATCATCGCGATCTGGGTGTACTCGCCCTCGAAGCGGTATCGCTATTCCGGCGCGCCCTCGAGCATCCCGTATCGTGGCCAGAAGCGCTGGCACATGGTGCTCGGGCTCATCTTCGGGATCGCCACGGCCACCTGGGCCTTCAGCGGCATGCTGTCGATGGATCCGTTCCCTCGATCTGCGCCGCGGGGAGCCGGCCGCCGCGGCGGGGGCAGCGTCGCGGCGGCACTACGCGGGCGCGTGGAGATGGACGACTTCGCTCGACGGCATCCGCGCGATCTTCTCCGGCAAGTCGCGAGTCTTCCGATCAAGGAACTCGAATTCACGTCGTTTGCGGGCGAAGCGATGTACGCAGCGAAGCTGGGAGATGGAAGAACGCAGATGATCTCGCTCGCCGGTGAGCCGATTGCCGGATTCGATCAGCAGCGAATCGTCGATATCGTGAAGCGTGCCGCGCCAGACCCCAATGCAGTCGAGACCCGTCTCTTGAATCAGTACGATCGCTACTACCTGGATCGCGAGCGTCGTCGCCCGCTGCCGGTCATTCTGGCGCAGATGAACGACGAGGAGCGGACCCGCCACTATATCGACCCCAAAACTGCGCGCGTGGTTGGAGGCTACAGCAACCGGAACTGGGTCGGTCGCTGGCTCTACAACGGTCTTCACTCGCTCGACTTTCCCTGGTTGTACAACTACCGCCCGCTATGGGACATCGTCGTCATTGCCTTCATGCTTGGCGGGACCGCTCTGTGTGTGACCTCGCTCGTGCTCTCGTGGAGAGTCATCGGACGCAAGCTCAAACGGTTGACGTCGCCTGAAGCCGTCGGCGCCGAGGCAGCACTCACCGAAACCGAGGCCTGACAGGACTGAGGATGTCGAATGCGCGTCCTGGTGGTCGAAGACGAGCGGAAGGTCGCTGACGCGATCCAAGAAGGGCTTCAAGCCGAACACTACGACGTTGTCGTCGAACGAACAGGCGAGGACGGGTACTCCCGCGTCACGACCGAGACCTTCGACCTCGTGCTTCTGGATCTGGGGAGTCGGCTTCATGCTGAGCGCTCCAGCCGCCTGAGCTCTTACCGCCGGTTCGCGACATCGGTGCCGTTTATCGGGCTATAGTCTTTACGTGTTTGCCAAGGAAAAGCTGTGCCCGGCGTGTGGGAAGAGCTTCGATTGTGGGGGGCTCTGGCTTTGTTGGTGCCGGAAGGTGAAGCTGGATGTCGCCGTTCTGCACGAGCTCCGGGAGAAGTATTCGGACTGTTTATGCCGGGACTGCCTGGAGTCCTACGCGCAAGGGAGAGGGACACGGGCGTCACCGGGCGAGACAGCTACTTAGCTGACACGTCGCTCACAGCTGAGAAAGGTCTTTGCGAAATGAGAATCTCGATTCATTCAGCTCTAACGGCGACGGCAGCGCTCATGTTCGTCGTGAATGTCGGTGCACACGACTTCTGGCTCATGCCTCCGACTACTTCTCCCGGCCTGAACGTGGTCACGATCAAGGGTGAGGTCGGCGATCACTTTCCCCTCGGAACCGACTATCCGCCGCCAGAGCGGTTGGACGAATGGTTCATGATTGGCGCGGACGGGAGGTTCGCTGTTGCGCGCGAATTCCGTCGCGAAGGCGACTCGCTGGTGGCTGACGTGACGCTGCCCAAGGCCGGCGGTTATCTCGGTGTGATGACGAGTAAGTCGCGTACTGCACCGATGAAAGCGGCGGAATTCACCGAGTACCTTCGCGAAGAAGGGCTGGAGAGTGTGATCGAGGCCCGCCGTCTCGCAGGCGAGGCTGACGCCGAAGGCCGGGAGCGTTACGCCCGCTACGCAAAAGTGGTGCTCCGAACAGGCGCGGGCGCAGCCAATCACGTGACCCGGCCCGTCGGCTTGAAGTCCGAGCTCGTACCCTCGGTCGACCCGTCATCACTTAAGGTTGGCGACACGCTCACCGTTCAGTTGTTGACCGACGGACGCCCTGTCGTCGGAGTGCGCATCGCGGGAATCTCCGCCTCCGCCGCTGCGACCTCGAGTTACCAGCCCGCGACCGCGATGACGGATGCCAATGGCAACGTCACGTTCAAACTCGACCACGATGGTGCGTGGCTGTTCCGGACTCTCCACATGGTCAGGGTGCCTCCGACCGACAATCCGCCGGCGGACTGGGAGTCGTACTGGGTAACGCTGGCATTTCGTCTGTAGCGCCGAAAACGACCAAGTCGAGCCAGTCCACTAATAGAACCCGATACCCCGTCCCATGATGCCGACGCCGGACCAAAGCAGGACGGAGATGATCGCGGTTACCTTGGCGACCGCGGTATGGATTCGGGCGTCGTCTCTCATCGCCTCGTAGCGTTGGACCGTGAACGTAAATACGATTGCGGCACCCAGCAGATACATCTTCCAGCGGAACGGTTCGTTGAAGTAGTACTTCGTCGCTGCCAGCGACGACAGGAGCGGAACTCCCGTGACAAACATTGCGATCAGGCTCCACACGAGCCACGGCTGCGCGCTGCTGGCGATCTCGGCAACCGGCTGACGCTTGAACGCCCATCCCATCAATCGAAGATCGACAACGATTACGGCTCCGCCGATTGCCGCGAGCGCGAGAAGGTGACCGGCCTCGATGGCTGCAAAGGCCCAGTTCGAATTGTTGACGGTCGTCCCCAGCCAGGATTGTTGAAGCCACTGAAATGCCGGCAGCATCTATTCCCTCAGTTCTCCGCGCAGACTCACGACCACCACGCAAGAGTGTTCGTGCCTAGACAAGAGGCTTGAACCAGTTGTACGCGACGAATCGGCCGGAGACGATGATGAGTGCCCAGAGCGCGATGGACACGACACCGGCGACCTTGGCCGCAAACGGGGTGACCGGCGACTGATCCCAGTCCGCGATGCGCCGCTCGATGCCGATGTGAAACGCGGCGGCGTTTCCGGCCGCGAGCAGCAATCCCAGGACCTTCAGGCGAAAAAACACGTTGCCGTAGAAGCGCACCGGATCGGACCAGAAGAGCAGGCCGCCGCTGATCGCCATGATGATTCCGCCGGCCGTGATCCACGGAATGAGTTGCTTCCACACCTGCGTCACGGGATGACCGCGCAGTGTCACGCCGAGCAGACGGCAATCCCACAAGAGCAGCAGGCCCATGAATATCGTGATCCCGAGCACGTGCGCCGATTCGATCACCGGATATGCCCAGATGGATTCGCGGATCCCCACGCTGACCGATGTGACGGCCATCCACTGAAAGAGACCGAGTAATGACGGCATATTCGCAGCGTAATCGATGCGATCGCGCGCGTACCCTTAAGAGTTTGTGAATTCATCGTCAGCTATCTAAAGAAAGCGATCGGAAGAGATGTTTTCTTTACGAACTTCATTTTGCTGAGCGGATTTCTGACATCGAAGTCATGAAGTCGTCACTCGCTCGTCAGAACGCGACGCGCGATCGAAGCGTCTGTCGCAAAGTTCAGGAACTCTTCAGAAATCAGCGCCGCACTGTCTGAGTACGATGCTTTCGATCGCGAAAGGATCGGTCTCCATGATGGTGTTTCTCGGATCGCTCGAACACAGCGCGTTCTCCACCTGGTTGCGGGAGTCGGGGACGATCTGGGCGTATCCGACGGTGCTTACGCTGCACACGGTCGGACTCGCGTTGCTGGTTGGTGTAAGCTGGGCGTTGGATTTGCGGGTGCTCGGGTTCGGCGATCAGATCGAACTGGCGGCGATGGCGAAGTCGTTCCGCGTGATGTGGATTGGGTTCTGGATCAACGCGGTGACCGGGATGTTGCTGTTTGCGTCAGACGCGACGACCAAGGGGCCGTCGAGGCTGTTTCACTGGAAGCTCGGATTGATCGCCGTCGGAGTTGGGACGATCTTCATGATCAAGCGTTCCGTCTACGGCCGTGGCGTCGAACAGGCTTCGATTGGCGGCGCGGCAAGATTGTTGGCGGTCGCGTCGATCGTCATCTGGCTCGCGGCGATCGCAGCCGGCCGGTTCATGGCGTACGTCTAGATTTCCGGGATTAGGAGCATCCGATGGCAGAAACAATCGTCACGCTGTTGAAGAGCACCTGGATTTCGCAGGTCATGGTGAACGAGCGGTGGCTCTGGGCGATCTGCGAGACGTTGCATTTCGTCGGCCTGGCGCTGCTGATCGGCGCCGCGGGTGTGCTCGACCTCCGGCTGCTCGGCTACATGCGGCGTGTGTCCGTTGCCGCGGCCATGCAGTTCCGGTGGTTCGCGGCGGCGGGCCTGGCGCTCAACTTCATCACCGGCAGTCTGTTCTTCATCGGCGCGCCCAATCAGTACATCGTCAATCCCTCATGGTGGGCGAAGGTCTTCTTTCTGATCGTCGCGATGGTCAACATCGCCTATTTCGAGACTCGTCACGGAAAAAGGGCCCTCACGATCGGTGCGGGCGAGGACACGCCCCTGGGCTTCAAGGTTGCGGGGGCGGTGTCGATTCTGGCGTGGAGCATGGTGCTCTACTTCGGCCGGATGCTGCCCTTTATCGGCAATGCTTTCTGACGGATCAGCCGAATTCTAATAACTGAATCTCACCCCGCCGACTGCCCAGAATCCCGGGCCGATGAACCCGTCTTCGTACGGCACCTGGTCGAACAGGTTCTCGATTCTTGTGTAGATCTCGAGGCCCTTCCGCCCCCCGATGGGAAGCTCGTAACCCAGCATCAGGCTGGCCTTGGCTGTACTGTCGAACTGAAAGAGTCGGTTCGCGGCTCCGAACATGGTGAGGTCATATCCACTTTTCGCGAACAGGTCGAACGTCGCATGGAAACGCGGCGAGACCCATTGCGTGAATGAAAGCGCGAAGATGTGGGGGGAGAGTCCGAGAGTCTTGAAGTAGTTGGCGCCGAATGTCGCCGTATCCGACTCCGAATTCACGTAGGTGTACGAAACCTGGGCTTGAGTTCGCCGTGTAGGCGAGAAATGCGCGCTCAGTTCAACCCCGTTCGCGTCGCCGCCGCTGCCGTTGGCGAATCCAAAGAACCGCTCGAACGGGTCGTCGGGAGGAAGCGTGCTCTCGAAGCGAATCGTTTCTTCCAGGTCGGTCCAGAAAAGCGTGCCGCTCACCTGGACTTTCGAGTTGAACAACCATTGATCGACGCCCGCGTCGAACGCCACCGCACGTTCAGGTTTAAGGCCCGGGTCGCCGTAATAGGTGGCGCCGAACGTCAGGTCGCCGCCGAAGCGCTCGTACGAGCTCGGCGCGCGATAGCTGTTGCCGCCATGCGCGCGCAGCTTGGTCTGGCTGTTCTGGAAGAAATACGCAGCGGAGACATCGCCCGTGTAAGCATTCGGCGTATCGATCGTGCCGATGTTGCCTTCGTAGGGGTTCGTTGCCGTGCCCGAGAAGTTCGGTTGATCCAGGTTGAAGAACTGCGCCCGGCCTGCGACGGTAACTTGCAGTCGTCCACCAGCGAGCTGCACCTGATCCTGAGCGTACAAAGAGTGACTGCGCTGGCTGAGCGCGATCTCGTCGGTGCGGATATCGCTGATGTCCGTGTCGTTGAAGCTGAAGTACTTCTCGCGCATCAACTCGTAGCCAGCGGTGATGAAGTTGCGCGCGCCTGCGCCGTGATCGACTCGCGCCTGCATCGTATCGGTTCGGCCGTTGAAGTGGCTCGTTGTCAACAACGGCGGATCGAAGTCGCCCGTGCCCAGAGGCCCGTCGCGATAGCCCCGACGAGTATCGACGCCTTGATACGCGACTCTGTACGTGGTGTTGTTGGATACGGCGTGCTGCCATGTGGCCGTTCCGCTGAAGAACGACGACAGCCGATTCCCGTCAGGATCGATTTGATTCGGGATGTAGGTGGCGTTGCCGGGATTGAAAGGCAACCCACGTTCGAAGAGCTCCAGCTGGTCGGTGGGCAGCGGTATGGCCGGCACCGTGCCGGGAGTCGAGTTGGCCAGAATGGCCTGCGTAAACGCGGGACTTTCGGTGCTCGTCAGGTCGGCGTTGTTAGCCCAGATGCGGCCGGTCAGCGTCATCGCCGGCCGCGGGGAGAAGCGCACCATGCCTTGAGCGCTCGTATTGTTGTAAGGACTTTCGTCGCGGACGCCGTTCGCAACGTCGACGTAAGACAAACTGCCGCTGTAGTTGAGTCGATTGTCGGCGGCTCCGCCGCCGATTCCGGCAACGCCGCGAAACATTCCCAGGCCGCCGCCTTCGGCGCGAAGCTCGCCGTGCGTTGGAGCGCCACCGGAGCGCGACACGATGTTCATCACGCCGGCCATGGCACTGGAGCCATAAAGCGAGGAACTGGAGCCGCGCAGGAACTCGACGCGTTCGGTGTCGGTCGCCATCAAATCCCCGAGGAATGCGGTCGCGTCGTTCTGCGGGCTGCCTGAATCCTGGAACCTCACCCCGTCGATGAGGACGGCAGTGTCGGCTGTCCGAAGTCCTCTGGTCCGAATCGCCGTGAGGCTTCCAGGGCCCTCGAGTGTCTTGACCTGTATCCCCGGTAGGACACGTATCGCTTCGGTGATCTGAAAGACACCGCGGAGATTGATTTCTTCGCCGCTCACGACATCGACGGCCTTGGCGACCTCCGTGATCGCCTGGGGTGTGCTCGACGCGGTGACCTGAACCTCGGACTGCGTCGCCGCGATCTTCAGCGTCAGTTTCAGCGTCTGATTGCCTCGGAGCGTCACTTCCTGCGAGATAGCCAGCGCGGAGTTCGCCGCATCGGCCTCGATGACATAAACGCCCGCAGGAATTCCAGGGAAGCTGTAGCGGCCGTCGGGGCCACTCACCGTATTTCGCTGTTCGCCGCTGAAGCGATCAAGCAGTCTGACGTTCGCGTTCACGAGCGCCAGGCCTTGAGCATCGACGATTGAGCCGGTCAGTGTGTCGGCGGACAGCACGGCTGGAGCCGTGAGGATTGCGACCAGTGTGATGAGAGCAACTTGAAACGCGCAGGCGAGACGAGTCATGCGGCCTCCTGGCTTCCCCTTCGGAAGCAGTGTGAGGCGTGACTGGACCGGTCTCCTGGCTTCGCAGGCTCGATCTACTTTCCGCGCCTTCCCGCCCATCGCGGCAGTGGCGTGCGTGCGGATTTCGGACCTGCTTACAGTTGCGAGGGCAGCGTCGGATTTACACCGAACTTCCCGAGCATCGAGTCACGACCGAAGGCACAACCGTACGGCAAGCCGCTCGCGCAAGTCAAGTCGATGCGTTGATGTGATTCGACTCGATGACGTATTTCGTCAGTAAGAGCCCGTACACCCACGCGGCAAGGTCGTTGCAGCCTCCATCAACAGCGGCCGCTTAGTGGCGTGCCGCGAAGAAAGCCCGTGAAGGCGGGACCATTTTTTAAAGGATTTGCAGACTTTTTGCGGACTATTGGCTCCTTCTTCTGGCGTGCATTGATTGATTTGTTCAGACCTGGGACACGCCAGGTGTCGAACAACTTGGGAGGCTCGATGAGGGCATCAGCAGCCGTGAAACAAGAGGCGACGCCGACTCCGTTTGCGTCGGCGGCGAAGTCCGAGTTCGTCTGGCCGGTGCCGCCCGAGGAACTTGCTCGCGTCGTGTTCGACAACAAGGACCCCGAACGCAAGGTCAGCGCGCATTCGGCCGAAGAGAAGGTCAGCACGCATTCGGCCGAAGAGATGGAGCATCCGGAAAGTCCGACCGGCGGCGAGACCGAGCGACGAGGGACGTCGGCAAATTTGTGGGTGCCGGTGCTGCTGCTGGTCACTGGTTTCGAGAGTACCTATCTCGGCGTAAAGGCCGTGCACGATTGGCGTCGCTCCGATGATCCGACCCATCATCAGAGCGTGCTGCCCGCCCGTCCGATCGTCAGTCCGTTCATCAACCTGTTGCCGACATCGGCGGTCGAACCGGCTGCTGCTGCAGCGGCGAGCCAGTTGGACGCCACGCCTCGTGCCGAGATCGCGCCGGCCGCATTGACGCCGCAGCCAGGGTGGGCATCGATCGATCTGCCGATTCAAGTCGAGGTCTACGAGAACGGCAGGTTCGTCGGCTCGAGCGACCGCAACCAGTTCGTGCTCTCTGCCGGCCAGCATGAACTCGAGCTGGTGAACGAATCCTTGAAGTATCGTTCGAGTCAATCAGTCGTCATCCAGCCAGGCCGTGCGACGTTCATCTCGGTGGACCTGCCGATGGGGTACTTGAGCCTCAACGCACAGCCCTGGGGCGTGGTGCTGGTCGATGGGAAGCCGGTGGGCGAAACGCCGATCGGAAACCTCGAATTCCCGATCGGTCCGCATCGGGTGGTCTTCAGGCATCCAGTCCATGGCGAGCAAACGCGCACTGTCGTTCTGGCCGCTGGCGCGACGATGCGCCTCTCTGTGGATTTGCGTCAGAACGATTCAGTTGAAGGCCAGCGTCAAAACGCATCAGCGGATCTCATCCGTGAGTAACTTGATCGCCGTGATCGGCGCCGATCTGATATGAATGGAGCGTGACCCCCCGCGCGACATGCAAGTACTGCCGATCGGAACGCGTCGCGAAGTCACGCGTACGGTGGTGGGAGCTGCCGTACTCGTGGCTCACTCCATATCAACCAGTGCGTTGCCTCGCCTGTCGTCAGCGCTGGTGGCTCCGACTGAAGGCGACGTGATGTTAGTTCTCTGAGTCCGTCTGCTGGTGTCTGCACAAAAGTATTCCAGCGAGTTTTCCCCAGCCAGTCGCCTCTAGACCCCACGTGAATGGTGCCCTGGGTGCACGAGGTGCCCAAGGTGCACGGGGTGCCCAAGGTGCACGGGATCAAAGTGCTCTTGAGGGTGAAGCCGGAACCTGAAGATCTCACGGACTGACAACTTACGACCGCGCAGCGCGATAATGTCGGCATGGCGCTGACCTCTTTGCTCGAGGAAACCCTGGAAGCCTGGCAGTACACGCGCGATGGTGTCATCGAGGAGGTCGAAAACCTCTCCGAGACCGATCTGAAATTCCGCCCGCATGCCGAGAGCCGAACTGCCGCCGAAATCGGTCTTCACATCGTCGAATCGGGGCTGATGATGGTCGGCGAGCTGACGAGGCCGGACGGCAACTTCCGCCGAAAATCGTACCCGCAGCTTCTGAAGGAACACGCCGGCGCACTGCCCAGCGCCCTCAAGAAGGCGTTGCTCGTGAAGCTTCTGAAGCGGACGCACGCTGAAGGTGACAAGAAAATCCGGCGCGCCGGCGAGCTGTTCATGCTGCAGCGGATTACGCGATTTGATGGCGAGTTGGGAACGCGCGTGGCCTGGATGAATCACGGCATCTCGCACGAGGACTACCATCGCGGACAACTCGCGTTGTACGCGCGCCTTGTCGGGCGAGTACCGGCCCTCACGAAATTGATTCGCAGTCTTGGTTGAACGCCCGTATCCCAAGTAGGGCTGCCGGCAAAGCCAACTCCCTTGACATCGTCACCAAGTCTTTATCCGCGCGTTACGACAATTTGCCACCCACGTCATGAGAACCCGTACGGCCAACTCCTACAGTCCTGATTTTCGATGAGCCCTCGTGACTCACTCATCGGACAAAGGGGGGACGATGAAACGAAAGTCTCTGTGGTTCTGTTGTGTGGTGACTGCACTTGGCGTGGCCTGGTTCGGTATCCGGGCGACGGCCGACGGCCCGTTCGACTTTGGAGCGGCAGTCGAAGATGCGCTAGCTGAAAACTCGCTCGAGCTCTTCGGCGTAGGAAAACCGTTGAAGGAGAGTGCCTTGGGTCCCTACGACGGAGCCGACTCTGCTCTTGCCGTGATTGCCGCAAAAGGCC
The DNA here is from genome assembly GCA_963773035.1 of uncultured Acidobacteriota bacterium. Classification (GTDB taxonomy): domain Bacteria; phylum Acidobacteriota; class Vicinamibacteria; order Vicinamibacterales; family CAVVIG01; genus CAVRXZ01. Next base: position 13,863 of record CAVYZX010000014.1, read on the forward strand.
TGCGCGTTTCCGTTGTGTCGACGGCAACGCATCCGGATTCGGACATGATCGCGTTGTGGCCCAACGACGACAAGCCGACCCATTTGTTCACCTGCGGAGAATTTACGCAGCCGACGAACGCCCCTCCGCTTCCTGTCGTCGAACGAATCGACTTGTCTCAGCCCGCAAACGCCAACGTCACCTACATCGTTTCGGGTATAAACAGTTGCGATCCCGTCCACCGCACGCCATGGGGGACGATTATCGTCGGGGAAGAGGCCGGAGCAACGGGCGGATTTTACGAAATCATGGACCCTGCTGGCGCTTTCCCGACGCCTGCCGTCGTGACCGACAGAAGCGCGGGGACCACCACCGATCCGCGGGTTGTCAAACGAAAGGCCGTCGGCAGCTTGTCATTTGAAGGGATCGTCATTCTTCCCAACGGGACGATGTATCTGGGGGATGAGCTCCGGCCCGGAACGAATCCGCCCAGCAGCGGGAGTCGGGGTGGGGGCATCTACAAGTTCGTTCCACAGTTTCCGTACGGAGGAGTCGGTGTGATTACCGACCCGGCGTTGTCGCCGTTTGCCTCCGGCAGCCTTTATGGGATGCGCATTGGAAACGGGACCGGGAACAACACGGATTACGGTCAAGGTACGGAGATCGGTCAAGGCGTCTGGTTGCCAATCGACTCGCCAAACTTCACCGACGCGAACGGCAATATCATTCTCCGCAACGCCCAGGTCTCACTGAACCTGACGGGGTACTATCGGCCGGAGGACTATGATCTCGACCCGATTGCGCTCGCTCGCGGCGAAATTCGATTCTGCGGCGCGAATACCGGTCGCGTGAGCAACGGTGGCGGCAGCGACGTCGAGACGGCGTCGACGTACGGGGAGGTCATCTGCATTACCGACGTGCCCGATCCGCAAGCCGCAACCGGCGCGAATCCGGTCGTGCGGCGTTTCATCTCCGGCGACACGCAGGCAGAGATGTTCGATAACGTCGCCTTCCAGCCGCATACCGGCAACCTTGTCGTGCTCGAGGATGGCGAGGTCTCGGTGGTCAAGAAGGCCGGCGCCACCCAGACTACGGAGTTGCGGGGCAACGATATCTGGATGTGCCTGCCTGATGGAGACGATCGTGACGTCCAAAGCGATGGTTGCATTCGCATTCTCTCGTTGACCGACACCACGGCCGAACCGACTGGCTTCATCTTTACGGGCTCCGGTCGCACTGCCTACGTGAACATCCAGCACCGAGGGATCGGTGGCGGGGCCATGCTGAAAATCACCGGCTTCAAGATTCCGAAGGATCGGGACGAGCTCTTTCACGACGACAACGGGCACGGCGGCCATTAGAGCGGCGACTGATAAACCGGAGGGAGACAAGACCGGGTTGGCTCCCTTCGGTTCACGTCTTCTAGCGCGACGTCTCCGGCTCTGAATCCGGCTTCCATCCCCGCCAGCCCCGCGCCTGTCGCAATCTGGGCTATCATCGACTTACACCCCAGAATGAACCGACCGATCGAAATCTACGACACGACTCTCCGTGACGGCAGCCAGGGTCAGGGTGTGTCGTTTTCCGTCGCCGACAAGCTTCGCATCGCCGAACGGCTCGATGCCTTCGGTGTGCACTATATCGAGGGCGGGTGGCCCGGCTCGAACCCGAAAGACATCGAGTTCTTCGACGAGGCGAAACGACGACGGTTCGCGCGGGCCAGGCTTGCCGCATTCGGATCGACTCGGCGCAAGGACATTCGGGCCGAGGCTGACGAGCAAGTGCGCCTGCTCGTCGACGCCGAGACGCCGGTCATCACGATCTTCGGCAAAACGTGGCTCTTACACGTTCGTGAAGTGATCCAGACGACGCCAGAAGAGAACCTGGCGATGATCGAGGACACGGTCCGCTACCTGAAACAGCACGGGCGCGTCGTTGTGTACGACGCCGAGCATGCGTTCGACGGGTACAAGGACGATCCGGAGTACGCGGTCGCGAGCTGGCAAGCGGCCGAACGGGGTGGCGCAGACACCGTCGTCTTGTGCGACACCAACGGCGGGTCGATTCCCGCCGAGATCGCCGCGATCACGCGCGATGCGTGCGCGCGGCTCGGTGTCCGAGTCGGGATCCACACCCACGACGACATCGGTCTGGGTGTAGCGAACGCACTTGCGTCCATCGAAGCGGGCGCCACACACGTTCAAGGAACGTTCAATGGCTACGGAGAACGTGTCGGCAACTGCAACCTCACGACGCTGATCCCGAATCTCGAGTTCAAGTGGAAGCGCCGCTCGGTTCCAACCGAGTCGCTGCCGGTGCTGAAGGAGTTCTCGCAGTTCCTGGACGAAGTCGCCAATGTCCGCCCGAATCCTCGATTGCCGTGGGTTGGCTCCGCTGCGTTCTCCCACAAGGGTGGAACGCACGTGAATGCCGTCCAGAAGCTGCTGCGCAGCTACGAACACATCGATCCGGCCCTCGTCGGCAACAGCCGCCAGGTGTTGATCAGCGAGTTGGCCGGCCGCAGCAACATCATCATGAAGGCGCGCGAGCTGGGGTTCGACGTCAGCAAAGACACCCCCGAGCTGGGCGCCATGCTCACGCGGGTCAAGGCGCTCGAGCACGAAGGCTACGAGTTCGAAGCGGCCGACGGTTCGATCGCGCTGCTGATTCGGCGATCGTTGAGGGACGAACCGACGCCCTTTCACGTGGACGCTTACCATGTATCGATGCGCTCGGAAGGCAAGGCCTCGGTGTGCGAGGCGACTGTCAAGGTTCGTGTGGGCGGTGAACACGCGCATACCGTGGCCGACGGCGATGGTCCGGTGAATGCGCTCGATGGCGCCTTGCGATCGGCGCTCGTGAAGTTCTATCCCGATCTTGAAGCGGTCCGTTTGACCGACTACAAGGTCCGGATTGTCGATTCGTCGGTGGGGACTGCGGCCCGGACGCGCGTGCTCATCGAGTCCAGCGACGGCACGTCAACCTGGACGACGATCGGCGTCAACGACAACATCATCGAGGCCAGCCTGCAGGCCTTGATCGACAGCCTCGAGTACGGATTGCTCAGAAAACAACTCACGAGCGATGTCATGAAGGTGAACGTCGCCTCGAGTCGCTAGGCCGCAATCCTTCGACGTTTCCGACGGCAAATCCTTCCGACGGCAAATCCTTTGACGCGGTGGTGCCAGTGTGGTACGGTCACGCCTTTGAAGCTCAGCTGTATGCGTTCGACGGCCCGTCCGACGGTTGGCTGGGCTCTTCAGTACCTCGAGAGGAGTCCGATGACATCCAGACGCAAGTTGCTTATCGGGGTTGCAATCGCCCTGACTTGGCCGGGGATTCAGGTCCTGGCGCAGCAGCGCGGCGGAGGCGCGCAACAGCCACCACCTCAACGAGCCTTCGTTCAAGTTGCGCAAATCAAGCCGGAAATGGTCGACGCATTTCAGAACCTCGTCAAGACGGAAACCATTCCTGCACTGAAAAAGGCGGGCGTCCCCTGGCTTCAGACGTATGCAATTGGACCGTTCGGCCAGGCGTTTACCACCGTTGCCCTGACGCCGATTGCCAACTACGCGCAGTTCGACGAACCCAGCCCGATCGTCAAGGCGCTTGGTCCCGCAGGTGCCGCCGCCTACAACGCCAAGTTGCGGCCGATGCTGGTCAGGGCCGAAGCCCTCGTGCAGACATTCCGTCAGGATTTGAGCATCACGAGCAACTCGACTACACCTCCGCCTTTCGTGCTCGTCCAGACATTTCAGCTCCTTCCGGGAAAGGGTGGCGATTTTGCGAACGTGATGACGCAGGACTTCCTGCCTGCCTACAAGAAAGCCGGCGTCAAAGATCTGCTTGTATACGTGACGAACTTCGGGGGGCCCGGTGGCCAGTTTCTCGTCGTCCAACCTCTTGCCAAGATGGCCGAGCTCGATCAGGGCAATCCTCTACAACGCGCGGGTCTCAGCCAGGAGGCACTCCAGCAAATGAACGCTCGACGCAACGCGTTCATCTCGGGAAATCAAACCGAAGTTGCCAGATTCCTGCCTGAGCTGAGCTACGGGTCAGCCGCCGCTCCGCCGTCCCGCTAACGACGTCGCCGCGGATCGCGCCGCTTGATGCGGGTCGGGCTCCCCGGCCCGCGTCATTCCGACGCGTGGTGTAACGTAAGAGGGGTGCGTCGTTTTATCCAGTCCTTCATTACTCTGGGTGTGGCTTGTTCGATCGCCCAGATAGTCTTCGCTGGCGGAGCTTCGGGCGAATCAACTCCCGACATCCTGCTTTCGCGACAACTGGCCGAGCAAGAGCACATCCGTGCCGGCGATGTCGTGACGCTGGCGCTCGATGCTCATGGCGATCGCGCGACTCGATTTCGAGTCGCCGGAATCTACGAGCCCACCCCGGACCCGAAGAAGTTTCCTGCGAAACGGCTCGAAGCGCGCGTTCACCTGCCCGATCTCATCACCCTGACGGCTGATCGGGACGACCCGCAGTCGACCGAATCGGTGAGTGCGATCAACCTAGCGCTGGCCGATCCGGCGGACGCGGCTCGAGTGGTGCGTGTGTTGGAAACACGCGCCCCCGGTCTGATTGTCGAGTCGACGATGCCATCGGGTCGTGGCGACGACCCGTTCGTCGTGCTCGATCGATTTCATTGGGCGATCGCCATCGTCACCGTCGCCGGCAGCACTGCGTTTCTGTTGGCGCTGATGGTCATCCGCGCGGACGAGCGCCGGGAAATCATCGGCATTCTGCGCCTGATGGGAATCCCGCCGCGATCGATTCTCTTCGAAGTCCTGCTCGAAGGCCTGCTGATAGCGACCGTCGGCGCTGTGTTTGGAACGCTGATAGCCGTGTCGGCGCAGAACCTCGTCAACGCATTCTTCCAGTGGCGCTACGACACTACCCTCGTCTTCGTCCGGGTCACTGGTTCTATCGTGCTCAGGTGTATCGCGTTCGCTGTTCCCCTCGGAATCGTGGCCGGGCTCGTTGCCTCCTGGACGTTGCTTCGCCGCGACGTGGTCTCGCTGATCGGCCGATGACTTCCATGGCGCTGGCGTGGAGGACGGTCACCGCCGAGCGGGCTCGGGCCGTGCTGGCGCTCATCGGCGTCACAGTCATCGGCGCGCTCCTGTTCGACATGCTGCTGCTGTCGCGCGGTTTGCTCGTCTCCTTCCGCGAGTTGCTGGACTCGACCGGCTACGACGTCAGGGTCACGGCGACCGACAGCGTGATGTTCAGAGCGCCGATCCGTCATGCAAGCGATTTGGCGAGAGACATTGCCGGCCTGCCGGAGGTGAAGGATGCGGCCATCGTCCGCCGCGAGCTGGCGAGTCTGCAAGTCGTCGACAAACATCGAGACGTGACGGTCTTGAGCGTGTCGCCAGGGGCCGAGCGGCAAGCATGGCGAATCGTATCGGGAATGGGTTTCAGTCCCGAGGAGCGGCTCGAGGAACCGCCGCTCATCGTGAGCCGGCGCCTCGCCGAGTCGTTGAGCCTTTCACCTGGCTCGTCTGTGAAGCTGCGCGTATCGCCGCCTGGGGAGTCCACCGCTCTACCGGCCGTGGAGATGCGCGTCGTGGGAATCGCCGAGTTTGCGTTCGAGACGGGAGAGGATCTTCCAGTGGCGGTCACGCCGGAGGGGCTCGATCGAGCCCGGGCGACCAGAGGTGATGATGAGGCGGATGTCGTACTGGTCAAGGCGCGACCCGAGATCGGTTCGGCCGCAGTCGTCGCAGCGATCCGGGAACGGCGCCCCGACGTGCAGGCCTTTTCGAACGAACAGATCGTCGGGCAACTGAGCGCCAATGGATTCGCCTATTTCCGCCAGATTTCGTACGTCCTCTCGTCCATTACTCTAGGATTCGCGTTCCTCCTCGTGGCGACTCTTCTCACCGTGTCGGTGAACCAGCGGCTCGGGCAGGTCGCCGCCCTTCGCGCGCTCGGCCTCCCTCGCCGGCGCATCGCGGCGACGCTGCTCTGGGAAACCTTCTGGCTCGTTGGCGTGGGCGGGTTGCTCTCCGTGCCGGTGGGTTGGATGCTTGCCGCGCAACTCGATCGCATCCTGCGCCAGATGCCCGGTATTCCGGACCGCGTCCATTTCTTCGTATTCGAACCGAGTGCAGTGCTCGTTCATCTCGCGCTCCTTGCCATGACCGGTGCAGTGGCGGCGGTGTATCCGATCTGGATTGCCACGCGGTTACCGATTGCGGCGACGCTCCGCCTCGAGACCATCTCATGACCGCCATCGTCGAAACACGGGATCTCACGAGAACGTTCCCCATGCCGTCCGGTCCAGTCACGGCACTTCGGAGCGTGTCGATTCAGATCGCACAAGGCGAATACGTCGCCATCACTGGACCGTCCGGATGTGGTAAGTCCACGCTGCTTCACTTGTTGGGATGTGTCGACAGCCCGACGGCCGGATCGTTGATCTTCGAGGGACACGACGCGTCGAGGCTGACTGAGTCCGAGCGCAGCCGAATCCGGCTGACGCGCGTTGGCTTCGTGTTCCAGAGATTCTTTCTCTTGCCCATGCTCGATGCGTGGGAGAACGTCGAGCTGCCCCAGGCGGAGCGGGGTATCCCGCTGTCCGAGCGCCGCGATCGCACGCGCGACCTGTTGGACTACGTCGGGTTGCTCGACCGCGCCCGCCACCGCCCGTCGCAGCTTTCGGGCGGTGAGATGCAGCGTGTGGCGATCGCTCGCGCGCTGGCGAACCGTCCGGCGCTGCTGCTGGCCGACGAGCCGACAGGTGAGCTGGACGAGGACACCGGTGAACAGATTGCCGACCTTTTCGACCGCGTCCATGCCGACGGCACGGCGATCGTCGTGGTGACGCACAACCCGCTGCTCGCGCTGCGGGCCAGGCGGCATCTGACCATGAAACGGGGAACGGTTGAGCAATGACGCTTGTTGAACGACAGGCACGGTTGGGTTCAAGGTTCAAAGTTCAGCGTTCAATGTTCGGTTCAGGGTTCATGGTTCAGCAGTTCACGGCACCCAGCACCTTGAACCGAACCCAGAACCTTGAACTCTGAACCCTGAACCAATCTTTGATCATGATGTTCCGTCTCGCGTGCCGCTCGTTGATGACACGGCCGATCCGCGCTGCTGTGCTTGCGGCGGGATTCGGATTTGGCATCGCCGTGATGGCGGAGCTGCTGGGCGTTGGACATGTGATCCTCGAGCAGGCCCGCTCGCCGGCATTGAATGGCGGCGGCGATCTGGTCGTGCGCGGGCCGTTCGGATCCGTGCCGAGTGCGCGCTTTGTGACATCAAGCGTGCTGGGCGCGCCGGATCTTGCCGATCGTGTGGCTGTCGCCTCGCCATCCAGACACTCCCGTGTTTTCTTGATGACACGGAACGGACCAGTTGCCGTATCAGCGACCGGCGGTATTCCGAGCCTCGAACGGTCTTTGGGAGATTCCGAGATCGCCGGGATCAAATCGTGGACCGATGCACCCGGCGACGACCGCTGGTCGAGGCCCGAATCGGGCGGTGTTCTCCGCGCGATGGACCGCTTTCACGCGGTTCCCGATGTTCCCGCGCGCGCCCGGTCGTGGGCCGAGTGGTTGTACTTCAACGGACGAACACGCGACGGACGATTGCGCGTGTATGTGACGTTCCTCGTGGGGCCGCGCGCCGACACGCCCGGCAGACGGCATGCGACCGTCCGTGTTCAGATCGAGCGTGATGGCCGATCCAGCAACTATTCAGCCCATGAAGAAGTCGACGAGGCTCTCGTTTTGGCGAACGCGCCGGATTTGGATATCGCCGGGAACGGGGTGAGGCTCGAGGGGCGCACGTATCGCATGACGCTTGCAGTCGATCCGGATCGCGATGCTTCGGTGACGCAGCTTCTAGCGCCGGGTTCTGTGGCGCAGGCGTTTAGGCCTGCGGCCGCGCGGCCAACCAGCCTCCGCCAAGGCTACGGCGGTCCGCCGGAGCTTCAGCGAAGGCGGAAGCCGCGCGCCACAGTCACCGGCGAAATCGTCCTCGAAGCAGCACCGAACCAGTCGCTGCCGCCGAGCGCAATTCGAGGCGCCGGCGGGTGGGTGTCGGGATATGTCGTGCCGGTCCTGATGGGTACCATGCGCGGCACGCTTCGAATCGGTGGAGAGTCGCTCGTGTTCGAGAACGCCGCCGGTTATCACGATCACAACTGGGGATTCTGGGAGGGTGTGAGCTGGCAGTGGGGCCAGGTCGCACACGGCGAGCTATCAGTGGTGTACGGCCGCATCTTTCCTCCAGCCGACGTCGCGGATCCTGCTCGCGTGCCCGGATATCTGGCGCTGCTCGGGCCCGACGGCCCGCTCGCATTTGCAGCCGGCGTGACGATCGACGACGCGCAACTCGGACGTGTGAACATCAACGCGAAGAGTCGCGACGTCGATGTTCAGATGGCCTTCGTCGCCGATGAGACGGTTCGCACGGCGATGGACCTGATCGGTGCGCCGGGCGTCACACCGCTCGACTTCGTTCAGATGGGCGGCGCCTTTCGCGTCACCGGAACCGCGGCCGGCCGTTCTCTCGACTTCAACGCACGCGGATCGGCAGGAGGGTCAGCTTCCGCATTTAGGAGAGCGCGGCGAGCTTCCGGCTGAAGCCGGAAGCCACACACTAGGCCACAGGCCCTAGTGAAGTCGCAACCTGAAATCGACGGTTACGGTCATCACCACTGACACCGGACTGCCGTTCAACAAGGTCGGCGTGAACTCCCATTGTCGGACCGCGTCGAGCGCGGCGCCCTCGAGCAATGGATGAGAGCGCAGGACCTTCGCGTCTTGCACTTTCCCGTTTGGTCCGATCGTCGCTTCGACGATCACAATGCCCTCGACCTTGCTGATCTGCGCGATCACTGGATAGATCGGCTTTACGTCCTTGATCTTCGTTGGCGGCCTGACATTGCCCCCGGGTCTGACCGGCCCGGAAGGCGCCTCGGTTTTTGGCGGTGGCGGAGGCAGAGGCCCGGGGCTGCCAGGGATCCCGATTTCGGCTCCCGGAACCGTGGCTCCGCTGCCCTCGACCGTGCTCAATAGCTGGGTGGTCTCCGGCGTCTGGTGTTCCGGTGCGATGTCCGCAGGTGCTTCGAGCGGTGCCGCCGCCTGGTTGATGATGCTTTTCGGTTGCTCGATCTGCGTGGCACGGACCGGTGCCGGCGGCGGCGGTGGCGGCGGCGGCGCGACTGAGGCGAACGCCAATATTACGGCCGTCGCAGGCGCAGGAAGAGCAGCCGGTGCGACGAGTGGGATGACGATCAACGCACCGACAAGCACGACGTGAACGGCGATCGAAAGCGGAAGTGTGTAGGGGTGCTTCTGCCCGACGTGAATCGACGGATCGACGACGTCCCGAAACATGCTGCGCGCCACACCAGCCTCCTTTGACTGTGCACAAAGCAGCACAGTGGCGAAGGGCCCAACCTGCTACGTATAGGTGTTTGCGCGCGCGCAACCCGGGTCTTGCCCGTGTTGATGTTCTCGGGGAATTAGACACCGCGGATCGCGAAACGTGGCAGAATCGAATGGCCCTAGAAGGAGCCTAGATGTCTGCACCTCAGCTCGCCATTGTCAGTGCCGAACCAGAGCGTGCCGCGGCCCAGGGTTTCGAGCCATACATCCCGGCCAAAACGAACCTGGCCGAGCTGACGCCGCTGCCGCTCATCGTCGGCACGCTTCTCGGCGCGATCTTCGGTGCCTCGTCTTTGTATCTGGTGCTCAAAGTCGGCCTCACCGTGAGCGCCTCGATTCCGGTCGCTGTCATTTCGATCACCCTCTTTCGGCTGCTTGGCAAGCTGGGGGGACGCGACGCCACGATTCTCGAAAACAACATCGTGCAGACGGCTGGATCGGCTGGCGAATCGATTGCGTTCGGGATCGGCGTCACGATGCCGGCGATCATGATTCTCGGGTTCGACCTCGAGATTGCCCGCGTGGCCCTGGTCGCGGTGCTCGGCGGATTGCTCGGCATCCTGATGATGATTCCATTGCGCCGGGCGCTGATCGTGCATCAGCACGGAGTCTTGAAGTACCCGGAAGGTACAGCGTGTGCCGAGGTGTTGAAGGCCGGCGCGTCGCCGGAATCGCGTGCGGCGGCATCCGAATCGGCCAAGCGCGAGCAGGCCGCGCTCGGTGGCGCGGCGACGAGCGCGACCACGATCTTCACCGGGTTCGGCGTCGGGCTCGCTTACAAGGCGTTGATGGTGGCGTTCAAGGGCTGGAGGGACGTTCCGCAGAAAGTCTTCGGAGCGCCGCTCGCCGGCGGCTCGGTTGCAGCCGAGATTTCACCGGAGCTTCTGGGCGTCGGCTACATCATCGGTCCGCGAATCGCGTCAATCATGTGCGCGGGTGGTGTGCTCGCGTACCTGCTGCTGATTCCGGCGATCAAGTTTTTCGGGAGCGCCGCGACCTCGGCGCTCGCGCCAGGCACCGTGCCGATTGGCCAGATGTCGCCCGACGACATCCGCAGCGCCTACATCCTCTATATAGGCGCCGGCGCCGTGGCGGCCGGCGGCATCATCAGTCTGCTGCGGTCGCTGCCGACGATCTGGAGCAGCCTCCTGGAAGGATTGAAAGACTTTCGTGGCGCTGGTGCCGGACCGTCGACTGTTCGCACCGAACGCGACCTGTCGATGAAAGTCGTGGTGTTCGGCAGCCTCGCGCTCGTCGCCGCCATCGTGCTCGCGCGACCGCTGCACATGAACCTCGTCGGCGCCATACTCATCGTCACCCTCGGCTTCCTGTTCGTGACGGTGTCGTCTCGATTGACCGGCGAGATTGGATCGTCTTCGAACCCGATCTCCGGCATGACGGTTGCGACCCTGCTCCTGACGTGTCTCGTGTTCGTGCTGGTCGGCTGGACGGGTTCTACGTACTACGTGACGGCCCTTTCGGTCGGTGCGATCGTCTGCATCGCTTCGTCGAACGGCGGCACGACGTCACAGGATCTCAAGACCGGCTTTCTGGTCGGTGCGACCCCCAGGAGCCAGCAGATCGCGATTGTCGTCGGGGCCCTCGTGTCCGCGCTCGTCCTCGGACCGATCCTCCTCAAGCTCAATGACGTCGCCACGGTTCACGTTCCGCGCGTGAGCAAAGCTCCCGCCGAGGACGCCGGTGGCGCACTGCGTGACGTCGAAAACTTTCCGGCGACATTGCGCGTCGACCCGGGCACGCTGACCGATCGTGAAACGTACGAGGGCAAGGAATATCTGGTCTGGCACAAGCAGTCGACCGACGATGGCCCGGCAGGCAAGTATCTGGTCGAGGCAGGCGGCACGCCGGCCTTTCTCGTGGACCCCGGCATCAACGGCACTCACCGAGTGACACCCGACGGCGAGCGGCAGGTGACGAAGTTCGATGCTCCCAAGGCCACCTTGATGTCGTACATCATCAAAGGCATTCTGAACCGCCAGCTTCCATGGGGCCTGGTGCTGTTCGGCGTGATGATTGCGATTGTGCTCGAGATGTCAGGTATACCGTCGCTGGCGTTCGCGGTCGGCGTCTATCTGCCACTTTCCTCGTCGAGCCCGATCTTCATCGGGGGTATGGTCCGATGGCTGGCCGACCTCTACGTCAGAAAGAAGCACAAGCACCAGAACCTGACTGAAGAGCAGCTGACTGCCGAGGGCGACAAGAGCCCGGGCGTGCTGATGGCGTCGGGCTACATCGCCGGCGGCGCGATTGCCGGCATCCTCATCGCGTTCATGGCCGGCGTGACGGCAGATTTCACCAATCGAATCACGCAATGGTCGACGGCGAACAATCCGTTCTTCGAGGGACCGCGGGCCGATCTGCTCTCGCTGGTGCCATTCGTCCTGCTGGTCGGGTTGCTGTATCTCGTCGCACGCGAGCTCGTTCTTGCACCAAAGACACAGCGGGCTCACCGCATCTAGCACAGATTCTTACTTTTGACTTTCGGGCTGGAGCTGCTGATGGACGCGGCCCTCGAAGAGGCGCGGCGCGCCCGTGATGCCGGCGAGGTTCCGATCGGCGCCGTGGTCGCGGTCGAGGGCGAGATCGTCGCGCGCGGATTCAACCAGCCGATCGGCTCAGGCGATCCCACCGCCCATGCGGAGATCGTAGCGATCCGCGAAGCAGCCCGACGCGTGGGCAACTATCGGCTCACTGACGCGACGCTTGCCGTCACCATCGAACCGTGCCTGATGTGTGTCGGCGCGCTCATTCACGCGCGCATCGGCACGCTCGTCTTCGGTGCAGCGGAGCCAAGGTCCGGGGCTGTGATTTCCACCGTTCGCGGCGGCGAGCTCCCCGGCCACAACCATCGATTCGAGGTGGTCGCTGGCGTGCGCGAAACGGAGTGCCGCGAGTTGATGCAGGAATTCTTCAGGCAGAAACGGGGGTAGCTGTAGCTCTTCCGCCTGAAGGCGGAAGCCACACGCCAACATGTGGCTTCCGGCTTCAGCCGGAAGGTCAACAACTGCCGCGCGAATCAGGCTCGCTGTATCAAGGGACGCAACGACCGAATGTTTGTCACTCGCTCGATCGTCAGCAGCGTTTCAATCAGCTTCGTGGCGGAATCCGCGCCGATGACTGGCGCCATCAGGCTGTGGCACTTGTCGACCACCTCGGCCCGCGACATGGGGTTGCGCGGTGTGCCGCGAACCGCTTCGACACGTTCGGTCAGCTGCGTGCCGTCCGTGAGCGTCAGCTCCACAACGGCGACACGAACCGGCATCAGTTGCTGCAGCGCCGGGTCGCCGACGAGCTGAACCTTCGCGCGTTGTCGAAGCACGGCGGCGTCCATCATCCTCGTTTTGTCGTGAGCCGCCGCAAACGACGCCGTCTTGTCTAGCAGCATCACCGCCACCATGTGCTGCAGGCAGATGTCAGGAATATCGCGATTGTCGACCACGGCCGCGACGGTGGGCGCCAGGCGCACGACCACGCGCTGCACGTCGCCAGCGTCGAAAGGACGCCGGCGGCGCAGGAGCTCGACGGCGTCGAGGGGCGCCTGAATCGGCGAGCCGACCGTCCACTTCTTGATGTCGGTCCGCGTAATCTCGTAACGCGCGCCGAGCTGATCGACGAGCAGGTTCGGGTCGGCCGCCGGCGCGTAGGCGAGGAAGAAGTTGTCGGCGCCTGAAAAGATATCGTCCACGCCGTTCCAGCCCGACTGAACGACGAGCGCCGAGGTGACGCCTCCGCGCGCGGACATCCCTCCGAATACGAAGGCCTTTTCAATGTGATCGGTGTCGCGTTGCCAGGCGGCAATGCCGGACGATTGCTGGGCGGTGTAGTCGAGCATCCAGCACATCTGGCGTGCATCGAGTCCGGCCGTGCACGCGGCTGCCGCCCCTGCACCGAAGATACCGGCGATGCTGTGGGTGCTCCGGTGGCTTTCGTTCCGAAACGTGACTCCGCCCATGGCCATCACCACTCGTGTCCCGACGTCGTAGCCCAGTGTGACGGCGCGGAGGAAGCGCGTGCCGTCGATACCGAAAGCCTCGCCGGCCGCGAGCGCCGCAGGCACGACGGCGCATCCGGGATGCGACTGCGAGAATGAATGTGAATCGTCGGTCTCGTCGGCGTGGGCCATCACGCCGTTGGCCATCGCCGCGTCGGCCGGTCCCGCAGTCAGTATGGAGCCTGCGATCGTCGCCACACCGGTTCCGCCATGCGCCTTGGCGTATCGAATCGCGGCGTGGCCTGGAGGCAACTCGGATCCGGAAATCATCGCCGCGAACGTATCGGCGATGTGGTGCCTCGCGTGTTCGACGACTTCAGCTGGGAGCTCTCGGGTTGCGGCGCCGCTCATGTACGAGCTCAGTGCACTCATGACGTGGCCGGGCGCCTGCGCCTCGAGGCGTGCCGCTGGCAGGCTCGGTGCGAGCATCAGTGTCACAGTCTTGAGAAGATCGCGGCGCGTGAGTCTCGTGTCGTCGGAACGGCGGGTCATTCGGCCAGATTGTAGCTGGTCGGTCGGTTAAGCCACCATCCAATCGTCACCCGAAAGATCGCGAAGGAAGAAGCGCACATTCGAGAACGCTCCGGTGCTCGACTCGCGCCATGGGCCGCGGCTGGTCCCCACAACGTAGAGCACGGACTGAATGCGCGGGGCCACGGCATCTCGAGACGCCAGAGGGGTCGAGGCGAGCATGACGAGGCGGTCGAGGAACGCATCCAGATCGAGCGCCGTTCTCGGTGAAATCGAATCGCGCGATACCGTGAAGTCGTGACTGGCGAGAATCACGGCGCATTCCGGCGGCAATAGGCGATTCTTGACGGCCTCGGCCAGCAGGTCGAGCCCGCTGCCGTCGTAGAGGCGCAAGTCGATGATCACGGGATTGTACGAGTGGCCTGTGAGTAGCGGCAGGGCGTCGCTGATGCGGTCGGTCCACTCCAGGTGCTCGCCGCGCGATTCGAACGCGACCCGCATCAGAGTACCGAATTCCCGGTCGTGATCGACCAGCAGGACGGGGCGTCGGAGATGCCGGAACCGTGTAACGTTCGTGTCGGTTGTTTCTCTGCAATACATTGCCAGAGCCCTCCATCCCCAGTGGAGAGAGCTGCAGCAAGGGGTTTGCCCGAACCACCGTTCAGGATGGAAGCCCGGCCGCTGCTGCAGCCAACGATCCAGCTCGTCACGAGCTCAACGATGGTGAACCAGCTGAACTGCGCCTCTGTACTTCGCGACCTGGAGCTTGTCGACGACCTGGGAGATACCGTCGGTGTCTCGAGCGAGCTGAACGGCCCGTTGATGCTCAGCTTCCGAGTTGACGGTTCCAGTCAACGTCACGGTGGTGCCGGTCGTGTCGACGTTGATGGTCCGCGCTTTGACATGGTCGTCGAGCGCCATCTTCGATTTGATCTTGGCCGTGATCGCCGCCTCGCTCATCACGACTTCCGTGCGCCCTGCAACCTCCTTGGTGGTCTTGGCGGCCTCCCGCGCGAACTCGGTGCCCTTCTCGCGCGCCTTCTCGGCATCGACGCCCGTCGCCGATGTGCTCGGCGGGCGCAGCGTCCATCCGTTCCCGGTCCAGTAGTTGTAGGCGAGCACGCCGGCAACCGCGAGCACGAGAAGTACGAACAGCAAACGGATCGCACGCATGGCTTCCTCCTTCAACTATTGTGACGCCGAGCCGCCCGTTCAGCGAATCAGGTAGCGACAGCAGAGATGGCGAGCAGTTCTTTCGTTGCTGCTGAGTTCGGTGATCCGAGCTTCGGTTAGCAGCCAGCTGTGAGCGGATCATGAACGAATCGGATGGCACGAGCTTTGGGAGGGCGAGTGCTGGAAGGTGAAATGCACAATGCAGAATGCAGAATGCAGAATGTACATGGAGTGTCGATTTCCTGCGGTGTCTGTTCGTGCTCGGACTCTGAATTGTGCATTTGGCGTTGTGCATTCTGCATCGACATCATCGAGTCATTAACCAAACGGAGAGAGCCATGGCGAAGATGGCCCAGGATGTGATGACGCCCGACCCGGCCTGTTGCACACCGGAGACACCGCTCGAGCAAATTGCGAAGATGATGGCGCAGAGCGACTGCGGAGAAATACCAGTCATCGATCCCGCCGAGCATCCCATCGGTGTCGTCACGGATCGTGACATCGTGTGTCGCGTCGTAGCCGAGGGAAAGAACCCGATGGCGTATACGGCTGAAATCTGTATGTCGCAGCCGGTCGTCACGGTCCGGGCTGATGCACCGTTGGATCACGTCATCGCGACGATGGAGCGGCATCAGCTCCGTCGTGTTCCAGTCGTCGACCAACGGGGATGCTGCGTCGGCATCATTTCGCAGGCCGACGTTGCGCTCGGCGCAGGCCGAAAGGATGTCGCGGATCTGGTACGTGAGGTCTCGCGCGCCGACTGAACGCCGAACGCCGAAGATCTCGACCCATCGGAATCTCTGCGAACTCTGCGTCCTCGGCGGTGAGCGGACAGCTTCTTGGCAATTCGATTTCTGAGCTGTTCGTGTTACCGTAAATGGTTGACCCACTGAACGGAGAGGTACCGAAGTGGTCGTAACGGGGGCGCCTCGAAAGCGTCTTGTCGGGTAACCGGCACGTGGGTTCGAAT
>CAVYZX010000015.1:0-14683 GCA_963773035.1 uncultured Acidobacteriota bacterium
TCGCGGTTCTGCAGCACGACGACCCAGCCCTGAATCATCCCTCGGGCCTTCGATGTCGCTGCTTGTACCGCCCGAGACCGTGCTCCAGCGCTTCGTTCACGATGTGCTGCACGCGAGCGTCCGCCGTCGCGTACACGTGGATCCGTCCCTGCAGAAGTCTTCCACACTGAGGTCGGTGTGGCGGGCTTTGAACTCCTGAAGATCACACGGCCCGCACCGTCGAGTGAGACTTTGAGGCGATCTCTCACATGTCTGTGCGAATCGGCACCGAGGAGCTGTGTGGCAAACGTCGGCCTGGCCACCTGCCAATGGCGGCGTCGCGTGCTCCATCACGTTCCCGTCGACAGTTTTCCTACTCTGGTGCTCCTCTATAGCGAGTGTGGCGTGGATGCCGAACGGTCAGCCGGCGAGTGTTTCCGGGTTTCAGCGAACACGATCGGTTTTGCCTGCCGTCGCATAGCGCTCCACCTCGTGTGCGCCGCGCGCGACTCGGTCGGCCACGTCGTCGCGGACGTCCTGACCTTTGCGGGTGCCAGCTTGTTCAATCGCCTCACCCGACACGGGTGCTGGCCTGCTGATACTCTTCGGAGGCCCGCTTCCCGAAGACTCGTCGCCGAATCGGTGATTCGCTGGCGAAGCTCTGAGGCCGACCGCGCGTCAGTCCAGATACTTCACGAACACGACCTCGTTGCGCTTTTCGTTGTACAGCAGCTCGTCGACTTTCGCACGCACGGTCAGAATCCCGAATCCACCTGGTCGCATCCCTTTTTCCTCGCGCACGATCGCGTGCGCCATCGGATCGTCTTCCGGCTGGCCGATGGCGGCGTGCAACAGCCCCTCCACGTTGAAGCCGGGACCGGGATCCGCGATGCGATAGAGCAACATCCGTTTTGCCCTGAGGAAAGCGACCCGCACGGTGCGGGAAGGGTCGAGCCCTCCGCCCCATTCGATCGCGTTCATCAGCAGCTCCCGAAACGCGTAGCCTATCGACTCCCGGACGTCGACCGGCAGATCGGCTTCGAGGTGCGTCATGAAGCTCTCGATTCGATCCACCACCGCCCGCTCGCACGGCACCAGCAACTCGACCCAGTCCGGTCGCGCTGACACCACCTCGATCGCGCGCGCCACGGCGGTCTGGGCCAGCACCTCGTGCAGGAGCTCGACGAGCGCCTGTGGCTCGACGGGCTTCGCCACGTACCGCCACGCCTGTTCGCGGACCGCCCGGAGCAGCGTTTCCGGCGTGTCGTCCGAGGTCATCACGACGACTCGCGGGCGCGCCCCTTCCTGGGGCAGCGCGGCCAGCACGTCCAGCCCGTTCATCTTCGGCATCCACACATCGAGGAGCATCAGATCGTAGGAGCCGGCGCGCAGGCGTTTCAGGGCTTCCACTCCGTCCTTCGCCGACGCGACAGAGAATCCGGCGGTCTTCAGCGTTTCCGCCAGGAGTTGACGCGTCGACCGGTCATCTTCGACGATCAGGATGCTGCTCATGGCCCTGCTTCCTCTGCCGCTGGCGGTGTGCGGTCGTGCGTGGCCGAACGCTGGCGCGGCCGAGCGCCCGCCGTAGGCGCTGCATCTCCCGGGTCAGCACGTCGTACGTCGCCAGCGACTGAGAGAGGTCCCCGTTCTTGCCCTGAAGCTCGAGTTGACGCGCGGCTTCGACCACCGGAGCGGCTGCGAAATTTGCCGCAGCCCCCTGCAGCGCGTGCGCGGGCTCGCGCAGCGCCTCGCCGTCGCCGGCGGCGATGGCCCGCCGCATGGCTCGCATCCGGGCGGGGCAGTCTTCAAGAAACAGACGCACCATCTTTTCGAACAGCCGCGCGTTGTCACCCAGCCTCGCACGGACGACCTGCTCGTCGAAAGCGGGCCGGCCTGCCGCGACACGGCGCAACCGGGACCGCCGCCGCCGGGACCGTCCCGGGCGCTGCAGCGGGCGGCACGAGCTGGTCGATGACGCGGGTCAGCTCGACGCCGTCGATCGGCTTCGTGACGTACCCGTCCATGCCGGCCTCGAGGTACCGTTCGCGGTCGCCGTGCATGGCGTGCGCCGTCAGCGCGACGATCGGCAGGTGCGTCCCCGAGGCGCGCTCGGCGTCGCGGATTGCGGCCGTGGCCTCGAGCCCGCCCATCACCGGCATCTGCAGGTCCATCAGCACGAGATCGAACGCCCCGCGCCCCGACTGCTCGAGCGCGGCGAGCGCCGCGTGGCCATCGGCGGCCACGACGACGTGATGCCCCAGCCGCTGCAGGATCTGCCTCGCCACCTCCTGGTTCACGGGATGGTCCTCGGCGACGAGGATGCGCAGCCCCGTCGTGCGGGCTGTCGGGGCGCGGAGGCGGCTCGGCCGTCACCGAGCCGGCCAACGTGAAGCCATCTTTCCAATGGGCGCCCTTCTTCTGCGGCCCGCTGTTCGGCAAATTCCAGCGCCATGCGCAGCGTGTCCATGAACTCGTTGACCTTGATGGGCTTGGTGAGATACCGGAAGAATCCTGCCTCCAGGCCCTTCTCGATGTCGCGCGGCATGGCATTCGCGCTGAGGGCCACGATGGGGATGTGCGCCGTGACCGGGTCTTCGCGCAGGATTTTCAGGGCCTCGATACCGCTGATGTCAGGCAGATTGATGTCCATCAGGATCATCTCCGGCTGGGAGGCGCGCGCAAGCTCGATGCCGAGAGTCCCGTTCACCGCGGTCAGCAGGCGCAGATCGGGGCGGCGCGCGATGAGTTGCTCGACCAGCTTCAGGTTGGCCGGGTTGTCCTCTACATAGAGCAGGGTGCGCAGCCGCGCGCCGTGCGGCACGTGCGGTGGGGCATGTGCGGCAGCTTCGCCTCCTTCAACGGCAAGTTGCGGTGCAGCAGCCGAGATCAGTTCGATCCAGAACACGCTTCCCGCCCCGACGGTGCTGTCCACGCCGATTGCGCCCCCCATCAGTTCGACCAGGCGCTTGGTCACCACGAGGCCGATGCCCGTGCCTTCCTCGCCCCCGGCCTCTTGTCCGAGACGATTGAACGGCTGGAACAGCTGCGCCAGCTTTTCCGGACGCAATCCCGCGCCGGTGTCCTTGATGCTGATGCGAATGCGGTCCGGGGCGCTCACGGTGCAGTCCACGACGACCGTTCCCTGCGCCTTGTTGTATTTGATCGCGTTGGAGAGCAGGTTGATGAGAATCTGCTTCAACCGGGTCCGATCGGCACTGACGAAGCAGGGGTTGTCGAACTCGGGGAAAGGTCATGCTGATGCCACGCTGCTGCGCCTGCGGTTCCATCATGGCCTGGCATTCGAGCATGACTTCGTCCAGCGACACCGGTTCTCCAGACAGCGAGACCGTCCCGGACTCGATCACCGCGAGATCGAGGATTTCGTTGATCAGGTTCAGCAGATGCCATCCCGCCTCGAGAATCTGGGCGATGCTTTCCTTCTGGGAGGGCGTCGGCGGCGGGGAGTCGGACTCCATCAGCTGGGCGAAACCGAGGATCGCATTGAGCGGGCTGCGCAGCTCATGGCTCATGCTGGAAAGGAAATCCGATTTGGCGAGGTTGGCTTTTTCCGCCACGGACTTGGCGCTCTCCAGCTCGACGTTCTTTTCCTGCAGCACCTGATCCAGGCGATTGCGCTCGGTGACGTCGCGCGCGGCGGCGAACACGCCCTGCAGAGTCCTGTCCCGGTCGTAGAAGGTGGTCGCGTTGTAGGACACCACGGTTTGCTTGCCGTCCCTGGCGCGCGCGGTCAGTTCGTAGTTGGTGACCTTCTTTTCGCTGAGCACCAGCTTGATGGCTGCCTCGGCTCGCTCCGGATCGGTGAAGTAGTTCTTGAACGGCGCGCCGATCAGCTCGTCGCGCGTGCAACCGGTGAGCGCCTCCATCTGCTTGTTGACGTCGGTAATGATGCCGGACGGATCGGTGGTCATCAGCGCGTCGATGTTGGATTCGATGAGCGAGCGCGTGTAGAACTGCTGGTCGCGCAGGCGCTGATCGAGCTTCTTCTGCTCCTCTTCGACCTGCTTGCGCGCGGTGTTGTCGGTGCCGATCAACAGATAGCCGATGATGGCGTCCTGCGCGTCGCGCAGCGCCGTGACGGACACCACCGCCGGGAAGCGGCTCCCATCCTTGCGGATGTAGGTCAGCTCGTAGATGTCTTCGATCCCGCGCGAGGCCTTGAACACCAATGCCTCGAAGCCCGGCGTAATCGGGGTTCCGAGCTCGACGCTCAGCGCTTTGGCGCGCGCGATCACTTCCTGCGGATCGGAAATGTCGGCCGGCGTGATCTTGTTCATCACTTCGGCGGCCGTGTAGCCCAGCATCCGCTCGGCGCCGACGTTGAAGATCTGAATGACGCCCTTCGCGTCGGTGGCGATGCTCGAGAAATTGGCGCTGTTGAAAATCGCGCTCTGCAGGGCCCCCGCCTTGAGCAGCGCCTCTTCCGCCTGCTTGCGCGCGGTGTTGTCGGTGCCGATCAACAGATAGCCGATGATGGCGTCCTGCGCGTCGCGCAGCGCCGTGACGGACACCACCGCCGGGAACCGGCTCCCATCCTTGCGGATATAGGTCAGCTCGTAGATGTCTTCGATCCCGCGCGAGGCCTTGAACACCAATGCCTCAAAGCCTGGCGTAATCGGGGTTCCGAGCTCGACGCTCAGCGCCTTGGCGCGCGCGATCACTTCCTGCGGATCGGAAATGTCGGCCGGCGTGATCTTGTTCATCACTTCGGCGGCCGTGTAGCCCAGCATCCGCTCGGCGCCGACGTTGAAGATCTGAATGACGCCGTTCGCGTCGGTGGCGATGCTCGAGAAATTCACGCTGTTGAAAATCGCGGTCTGCAAGGCCCCCGCTTCACGCAACGCCTCTTTGCGCCGGACCTCGTCGCCGACATCCAGGGTGCCGACGACGTCGTCGTCGGGAAACGCGGGATCGTAGATTCTCGCGGACATGTCCTACCTGTCGAAAACTCCGATCGTGTGCGTACCGTCGATTCCGAGCCGCCAGGCAATCAGCAGAATCACCGTGCCATGGTGCCTGGCGATCTCTCGTAGCATGCGCCGACCGTCGCAGGTTGGCTGTGCCTTTGTGAACACGTGCCGGCAGTGCCCAACACCCCAGCCGACGTGGACGCCCTCGTGAAAGACGGCTCAGCTATTGACGCACACGCACGTCACAACACGACCTCGGTGCACACGGCGGCCATGAACTTTCCGATGCTGCCTGAAAAGCTTTCCACCGAATCTCACATCCCTCAATCTCGACGAGTCGATCCCGTTGTGTGAGAAGAAGCGCTTGTCCTCGGCGGCCAGGATCGCGTCACGAACGATCGGTGGAATGTCCTCGTACCTGGCGATCTCCCGGTACTCTCGGGCCAGCTCGATGAGCGGTCTTCCGCCGGAATCGGTAGACGTGGCCGATGGTTGGAACTCAAAACGCGTGAAGGGCCCCAGGTCTGGCAGGCTGTGGCGATTGAAGTAGAGGTGATGGAACTCGGCAACCGCCAGCACCGTTCCGAGCACGGAGGCAGCCGCTACGACGCCCCCCACAGGTGAGAAGGAGGATGACGCGCCTGGTCCAGCGCAATCCGTTTGACTGACCAGGACTCCCGCGCGCGGGTGCGACCGCGGCGACGCCGGCGACCACCGACACGTTCACCGCGTCACCACCCTCTTGACGTGCAATCACTCCATGCGGGCTCGAGCTTCAGAACCTGCCCGACAGCTTCAAGAGCACGAGAACCAACAAGACGACACCGAGGCCGCCGCTGGGGTAATAACCCCATCCCCGGCTGTGTGGCCAGTTTGGCATCGCTCCCAGCAACATCAGAACAACGACAACGAGCAGAATAGTGAGCATTGTTTCTCCTTACGGAATGACCGTTGGCTACCTATGGCGAACGTTCCCTATGCTCCTAGCGACTCTATGCGCAATCGCGAGAGCCGCGCTGTTCAGTTCTAGACAAGGCGTTGCGTAAGCGACGATGTAAAGGACGGCCGCTCGGTGAGAAACTACGCGACCTTCAGCGCCTCCGCCTGAAGGAGTTGCGAGGCGTGGTCGATCGTCGCGTTCAGTTGTGCGCCCAGCAGAATCGAGAGCCCTGAAAAATAGAACCACAAGAGCGTCACCATGACGCCGCCGATGGCGCCGTATGTTTGCTGATAGTTCCCGAATTGGAACACATACCACTTGAAGCCCAGCGAGATGACCAGCCACAGCGCGGTGGCTGCGACGGATCCCGGCGTGATCCACACGAATTCACTTTTGACGTCCGGTGCAAAGTGGTAGACGCTCGCTATAGCGGTCACGGCGAAGGCGAACGCTGCCGGCCACCTCACGATCTGCCATGCCATGGTGAAGACTGCGCCCAGGTCCAGCCAGTCGGCGACGTGCTCTGCAGCTGTCGGCCCGGCCATGGCCAGCGTGAACGACAGCACCATGACGAGGGTCAGGGTGACCGTCAGTGCGATGGCGGTGGCGCGAACTCGCCACCAGGACCGTCCTTCAGAGATGTGGTGGGCTTGGTTCAGCGTGCCGATGAGCGCCACCATCCCCGACGACATGCTCCAGATCGTGCCCACAAGACTCAGCGCCAGCAGGCTGCCGTGGGGCTTGTCCGCGATCTGGAGGAGCTGTTCGCGGGCAATTGCCACCACATCGTCTGGCGCGAACCGGCCAACCAGGTCCACGGCCCGGTCAATCAGGTGTTGAAGGGGCAGAAAGCTGGCGACCGACACCACGAAGAGCAACGCGGGAAACAGTGCGAGGAACGAGTAATACGCCAGCGCCGCCGCCCACCCGAAGCACTGGCCGCGGTAGATTTGGCGGCAGGTGCGCCGGAGAATCACCGTCCAGCCGATGGGAACCGTGAACTTCGAGATCAGGATCATGTGCCCTGGCTTTCGGCCGTCCAACACAGCATGCCAGCATTAGAGGTGTGTGTCTGTGCACTCGAGCACACTGGTCCTGGGCTACACGTGGCTCTGTTCAGGATTGAGCAGTCGCTGAGGGGCATCCGATTCGTGTGGGAAGTCAGTGGTCGGAAGCCGGGACGTCGTGCAGCACGACGCTCAGGAGGCGGCTACCCTCGGCGTGGCTCAAGGGGAGTCCTTAGTCGTGCAAAACGACGCTCAAGAGGGAGCTGTTGACCTTGAGCGGGAGCTCGCCGTCGTACTCGATGAAGCCCAGCTTCTTGAACTTGTTCAGAAAGAAGTTCACCCGTGAGCGCGTCGTGCCGATCATCTCGGCGAGCGTGTTCTGTGAGATCTTCGGCACCACCCGGACCGGCGTATCCTGCTTCCCGTAACGCGCCAGCAGCAATAGCGTGCGCGCCAACCGCTTCTCGCTCGAGTTGAAGAGCTGATCGATCAGATCCTCCTCGATCCGGATGTTGCGCGCCAGCATGTGTGAGATGAAGCGATCGGACATGGCATGCTGCTTGTGCAGGAGCCGAAGCATCTTTTGTTTGCCGACGAACAAGATCGCGCTCGGCGTGATCGCCGTTGCGCTCCCCATGCGGAAAGGCTGACCCGCCAGGCACCCCTCGCCAAAGAAGTCTCCCGGCCCGAGCATCGCCACCACGGCCTCTTTGCCGGTCTTCGACAGCACCGATAGCTTGATGCCGCCGGTCTGGATGTACATGACATGCTCGCAGGCGTCACCCTGCGTGAAGACGGTGTCACCTCGCCCGTACTGCACGATGGTCTTCGCGACGCCCGCGGAATCGAGAAACGCCTGGGCGTTGAATGAAGGCGCCGCCGCGACGCCATTCGCAGGTCTTCCAAATGCCACGGGCCAAACATGGTTAGGCGACAGCTTGTCTTTCATGGTCGAAAGCTTTCTTTCCATCTTCCCACCGCCAGAATTCGATGGGTGTCGTCATTAGCGGAGGAAGGCATAGACGATGCCGGCTCCCATCGCGAGCACGCCCGCCCACACGATGAACTTGCGCCGTCCGCGACGCCCATGAACGCGCGCTCGCGCGACCCAGCGATTGCCGAAATCAGCGGCAGGTGCGATGGCGGCCGTCGCAGTGCGATAGGCGGCGCGGACTGGAAGCTGAGTAAACCGTTCGATGCCGACCATGGGTATTGCCCTCCCAGGCTTCGTTGGATCAATGGCCCCTTGACCGATCCCTGCTTATCCACTGCCCGGCTCGCATTCCTCGCGATTCAAGAGTTCAGGCAATGCCGCGACGGCCTCCTCGCGGCTATCGAACCATCGTTCGGTCGCCAGGATCGGGAGCTTATCGCCTTCGACAAATTCGCTCGGCAGCCGGAGCAGCGCGAACTTGTGTGTGGTCGCGTCTCCGTAGAGTGCGTATCTCATTTGATGTCGTGCTCCGCCTCACATTTGTGCCGAAGGACGTCACCATGCTTTTCGGTGATCGCCGGTTCAATCGTCCGGGTGCGTTTCGCAGCGATACTCATGGAGCCACGCCGCGCTGACGGTGCCCAGGTCATGTCCAGGCAGAGGTCGATAACGGTACATCCAGATCGTCAGTGCGACGGCCGCTCCAGATAGCCAAAGGAGCTGGGTCATGACGCACCGTTCCGTAGCTGACAGCGGTTTTCCATGATGTCCCCCTTCTTAGGGTTGGAAGGTCGACTTGTTCACTGCCCTGGCCTTCTCTTGCCGAGCGTGGTCCTCGTCTTCCTGTGTTCGTTTCCGGTCGATTGCTAGTCCTGGAGCCACTTCGTCGCTCAGCGGGATCGATTCGACGCTGGCCGCACGGGCCAAGGCATCCAACCGTTTTGAAAAAATCGCCAGCCCAAAGGTGGATGCGTAGGATGGACGAAAGAGGTCGAGCGAGTGCTCCGGGTCTTCCCAGTGCGCCACGACCTTGTCGCTGTCGGTCTGGATCGTGAATAACGAGGGTGAGATCTCGGTGCTGGGCAGTAGCGCCACACCGTACGGCGTCGAAAGAGCTTCGACCATGTCTTCAACCGTCATTCCTTCGGTCCTATCCCACTCATAATTGACGACGATGCGAAACAGCTGCCCGTTGTAAAAACTGAACAGCACTCTCCTGACGGAATCTGCTGATGGTGACGAACCAAGACTGCGTTGCGGGGTCCATGTCAGTTCTTCAATCAGTTCTGGGCGTTGATGAAGCACGCGCATCTGAGGCGTGATACCGGCCTGTTGCGCGACAGCGGCAGGGCTGGTTCCCAATCGAAACTCCCGGTACCTTGACAGATCTTGGGCGGTGATTACAGACGAGGACATCACGACCCAAGCGATGGACATTGCGAGAATACGAGCGTGAATCATCTGAATTCTCCCTCGGGGGCCTGACTGGGTTCGATCCTCACGAATGGCGCGACGCGATTTGTGACGCATCAATCAGCACCGCGCCAGAGCGAAAAAGGAGACGGGGTTACTCGCCCGTCTCCTGAAGCGACTCACGCGGCGACTTGAACTCTGATCTGCTTCGGCTTGGCTTCCTCCCGCAACGGCAGGCGGACCGTCGGCGCGCACGCCGGCCTTGTACTCGGCGGTGACTTTGCCGGCGTCGACCGTCGGCGGCAGCGAAAACGTCCGCGCGAACGGGCCGTAGCTGCGCTCGATACGCTGGAACTGGTCCTGCGACACTTCCGTGTTGACCTTCCTCTCGCCACGCAGCGTGAGCGTGTTGTCTTCAACCGTCAGTTCGATCTCTTCCTCCTTCAGGTCCGGCAACTCGGCCTTCAGCACCAGCTCGTGCTGGCCGTTGCTGTAAATGTCGACCGCCGGCACCCACGAGCCGCGGGCGAGGTCTTCTTGTGGACGGCCGTAAAAGCCCTCGAACATCCGGCTCAGCCGATCCTGATGGGCGGCGATGTCACGGTACGAATCCCAACGACCAATAGTCATGATGATCTCCTCTTTCTGTGTAATACAGTCGCGGCAGAACTTCTTATCCGCCCAGCTGATGGAAGAACTGGGCGATCGGCCCGCACTCCAAGCGGACCGACGTGTCGGCTTCAAGCAGTCGCGCGCGCGGCGATCTTGTGGAAGGTCGAGTTCGACACCTCGTACGTCTTCACTCGAGGCGTGCCCTCCACCACCTGCTCCAGCGTCTTGAGGACACCGGCATACGCGCCACGGCCATATGCTCTGCGTTTCCTTCAGATCCCACATACTGATGCCGACCGCCTCAGCTCCGCCTTGGGCGACGAACGCGATTTCGTCCTGGAAGCCTTTGCTTCCGCAGCACCGGAATCACGTCTTTGTCGATGAGCTGTGTGAATTCTGCGGCGCGCCCCGGCTTGAGATGGAACGAAACACGGCGTGCAAACATGTCAACCTCCAGGGTTGGCGTGCCTCTTAAGAGGGGAAACCAGATAAACCTGACTTAGTTCAGATAGTCTGAAGACTGGGGTGTACGCCGCAATCTTGTTAACCACTATCTGTTAATTAACCATACTTGTCAATATTAATGTGCGATGATATTCTTTCTGACAAATTGTTAAACATACTTGGTTAATCAGTAGGAAATCCGATGGATTTTGCGGTTCTTATCCGACAGCGGCTCAAAGAATTGGGGACCGAGCAAAGAGAATCTGGCCGCGGCCGCGCAGGTGACGGAGTCCTACATTTCCCAGCTTCTGACCGGGAAAAAAGCGCCCCCGGCGCCCGAGCGCACCGATATTTACGACAAGATGGAGACGTTTTTGAGGCTTCCAGCGGGGGCTTTGGCCACGCTGGCGGACCTGATGCGGACGGACGCCTTGAAGAGAAAGCTCGTGGACCCGCCCACGCCATTGTTCAAGGACGTGCGCGAGTTGATTCTCCGAAAATGCGATTCCAGCAAAGAACAACCCATCCGGGCGATGTTCGAAAAGGGCCCCTCGGACCCCTCGAACGCCTCGTCACGCAGAAGCTACTGGACGTCGTCAAACGAGTGACGAAAGAGGAATTGGACGATGAAAATTGGCTCCACCTCGTGGCTCGACTCACCGGCCGAAGTTATGAGGAGATGCGAGTCACAATGCTCGAGTCTCTGGAGTCGGATATCTTCAACGTCTCGGTCGAAAATTGCGTCACCTTTCTTCGACCCGCTCATCGAATCGTGGGACATCGACCTCGCCACGTTCGGGATGGAGATTGTGCTGAACCGACGCCTAGCGCCAGGCCACCCGAAGAAATTCGGGTTCGTGGAACTGGAACACGCCTCACCGGTCGACGAAGAGCCGGGGCTCCGTGCATTCCTTCAGGATCCTTCTTTGAGGGGCGATGCGACGGCCGAGGAAATCGAGTTCCTCAAGAAGCTGAAATTCAGGCGAGAACGGCCAACCCCTCTCTACTATTACCGGGAACTGCAAAACCTGCGGGACCCGCTCCATTTTCGCCGCGTGTCGAGCGGAGCGGGAGACGGTGTAGACACTGTGGGCAGCTGGGCCGAATCCTTCTCGTTGTCGCTGTTCGGCAGCGCTCACTGACTAGAGTTCGACCGCAGGGGAGATCCGGCTGAAGCCGATCGCCTTCTCCTCAATCGTTCGCAAGGGTGCGCGAGCTTCATGCGAGTCAGCAGCTGAATGATCGGCCAGCTCGGATCGATTTCACCCGCACGCAGGCTGAACTTGGGGCTCGGGGGAAGCCGTGGTGATTGTTGTGCAGCCCTTCGCCGCCCGTGACGAGCGCCAACCATCGAATGTTCGTGGCCGTGTTGTCGAAGGTCCGATAACCGTGAGAATGACAGAGACCGTTGATGGAGGAGGACAGGAAAAAGACGTAGGTCACGGCGTGTAGCCCTGCGGCGAGCAGTCCCCAGCCGACGCCGATGAGGGCGCAGAGCGCGACCGTGCCGGCCGCTGGGCCGACCAGGCCACGGTTGGAGGCATCGATCCCACCGATCGACCTTGATGTCGCGCGCGTATCTTCTCGATGGTTTCCGCATTGCGGGTCTCACGCACGTAAAAGAACACGTTGCCCAACTGCACGGGCCAGAAACCCTTCAACCGCGGGCTGTGCGGATCCCCATCCTCATCTGTAAACGCATGGTGCTTTCGATGGACGGCCACCCATTCCTTCGTCGACAAGCCGGTGGTGATCCATAAGGCGAATCTGAACAGCCACGCGATTGTCGGATGGAGGGTCAACGCGCGATGCGTAGCACAGCGGTGCAGGTAGATCGTCGTATTGAAGGTGGCGACCTGGGTCAGAACGACGGCCGTCGCTAGGCTGACGAGCAGTGGTGACAGCAACGCCAAACCCTCCATCGCCAGCCGTCGATTCCGCCGAGGTCCAGCGGTGAACGCTCGCGGTCGTCAGCCGCGATCATGGTTGGAGTGAGCTGGTGTTCGCCTCGGCTGGACTCCTCGAACGAGCCAGGGGGCAGCAAAGGCGACCGCGAGCAGCGCGACGAACGACCAGCCCACGAACACTCCGGACGCGGACGCTGCGAACAGTGCAAGGGTGATGAGCCAGGCGAAGGTGAGCGACCGACATGTATAGGGCATAGGAGATACTCAGGGACGAACTGTTGAGACGCGCGATGTTGTTTGCAATCAGGCGCGCCGATCGCGGCCATGAAGCACTTCTGCAGCCGTGAGCGGTTGGACTCCGGGCCAGAGCAGGAGCACGATGGCGGGGGGACCCAGCTCAGGGCCAACAACATGGCCCCGGTACCCACCGTCACCGCCGCGCCAAACGCCACGCCGGCGACAACGACCAGCGCCACCCCTACACGAGGGCCAGAAAGCGCCAATTCCCTCATTCTTCTGAGAGTGAGCGGCCACTGCAAGCCGAACGCCACAACTTCATCGCGCGCAGACCGAACTGACGACGCCTCGCCGCGTGATATTCCTTGAATTAATTGCTCGATGCGTGCAACCCGTTCCGTCCGGTCGGTCCGATCGATGGCCGTCGCGACGAGCGTCCCTCGGACCGGTCCCAGCGCACTGTCCCCGATTGGACAGCATAGGCCGGTCAATAGTGGTCATAGTTGATTGGTCGCCACCACCGGTGGCCGACGGTTTCCGCCAGTAGGTGATACATATGGGCACCAACTACTCAATCAGCTTCCGGTTAGCGCCGCGCATCACGCCGCCGGCCGTCGCACCAGATCGCGATTTCGACCCTCGCTGGGCCGCCTGGATTGCTCGCGGGCGTGCTCGTGATCGGCGCGTGCGGAGGTTCGTGACCTGGGCCTTTGGCCTTTCGATGGGAGCCGCCATCGTCTATGCGTTCCTCAGATGATGACCACGGTCAACGGGAATACTGATGCTGGCCGCTATGCGCCGCGCAGCTTTGGCGTCATGGGGCCATGACATCCGCAAGGGGCGGTCGAGGACAGCTGCCAAGCGTCACAACCGATTGCTCCAGATTGGACGACGATAGGCTGGCGAATGAAGAGATGGCGATACGTGGCGAACCGTGATCAGCCCCAAAAGAAGTCGTTGCGCCAGAACAAGACGTCGTCGTCAGACAGCGGCGGCACCGCTGCGCGTGAGCCAAGCATCGCACCCCGATCGTCTCTGTCGAAGGCATCCGGGACGCGACGGTGACCTGGGGAGGCAGGAAGCGCGGCGGCAGCCAGGCCCGGATCTTCGGGCGCTGCTCGCTCGGTTCGCGCGCGATCATCGCTTGCAGGAGAGCGCCGACTCGTGCGCCGGAGGCGTCGCGGTCGCCGCATTCCTCGAGCGTCCAGCTGTTTTCGACGACGCTCACGATCACATAAGCCGCGGCGGTGATGCCTTCTTCGGCAATGAAGAAATGCAGCTGGCGTGCGTTCGATCCGAGACCCGCGAGCAGCCGCTTTGTCGTGATGGCGTACTGAAGGAAGTCGATGTCTCGATCGAGGTGGAAGCGGAGGTGTTCGGCGCGTATTCTTCCCATCGCCACAATCGCCGCGAGGTCGCGTTCCTCGCCACCTCGCACCATGGTCATCGGGGCGCCGTGACGCGGCGATTCGGTCACACCGAGCGTCAGGTCAGTCAACGGAATCGCTTGGAAATCGATTCGCGAGTCATCATCGACGCCGGCTTGCGAGAATAGAAGAGCCATCTCCGCTCCCTCGCGTGCCGCATCGTCGACGAGCGCGTCGACTAACATACGCGCGCGACCGACGCCACGCCGCGACGGTTCACTCGACACGGAGCCAACGCCGCAGACGCGCAGCGCCCGCCCATCGAACACTGCCGGCAGGTCGTACCGGTCCGCACTGGCGAGGATGCCGTTACCGTCGACCAGCGCGAAGGTTCGTTGGTAACGGCTGCCCCAGGAGGTTTTCGTCCGGGCCGCGTGAAACTTGCCGTACCCCTGGCGATTCAGTCCGCTGTGCGACGTCCGATACGTGGCGTCGAGGACACGCTCAGAATGGCGCCTTCCGCAGGATCACGGCCGTCACGAACCCATTATGCGCGCTTGGATAACCCCGGCCGTGGAGCAGCACGCACTCATCTCGATTTAAGAGTTCGGGCAACGCGGCCATGGCTTTCGCGCCGCGATCGAGCCATCGGTGGTGTCGGCCAGCGCGATGGGACAAGGCATTGCCATCGACGCCGCTGGCACGGAGCTATTACGGATTCGCACCACTCTGCTTTTCGATCCGCCCTGACATGTCGCCTCCCACCTTACCGCGTTGCCACGTGCCGCGTACCGATCGGGAATCGCCAACTCGCCGAGCCGCACTCATCGCGCCCCGCGAAGCACTGAAGAGTAACTGTTGTGAGTGCTTAGCGGAATTCTCTGCACCGCACCGACATCCGGGTGGGGTCCGAAC
>CAVYZX010000016.1:0-45078 GCA_963773035.1 uncultured Acidobacteriota bacterium
ATCTCCAGCGCGTTGCCGACCATGCGTCCGGTCGAGAATCCCATCCATGAGTGGGGTGCCCAGGCAGGCGGATGCGGCCGGCCGTCCATCCAGATGGTCCGGTGCCCCTCGAAGGTCTGGCTGTACCAGTGGATCGCGATCAGTCGTTGGGTGTGCGGGTCGCGCTCCTCCCAGGCGCGCGCGTTGCCGAGCGCGCGAATCTGGTACGGCATCACGTAGCCGTCGCACTGATGGTGCCGCAGTGTCACGCGTGACGTGTTGTAGGAGAGGGCAAACAGGCGGCCCGCTTCGCTAATCGGGACGCCGCCGTAGTCGGCCGTTTCGGGACCGGCGCCGCGATCGAGCGCATCCTCATGCAGCGGCGGCGTCCAGTACCCGGAGATGTCGAACACCGGTGCCGGACCTTGTTGCTCCCCCGGTCCCTGACCGCTGAGCATGATGCCGGTCATGGCGAACACGATGGCCAAGGGAGCCACTCTGCGAATCACGAGTCGTGCTGCAGCCATGGTGATTTTGTGCTCTGACGTCATCGTGCCGAGCAGGGCGCCGGATTCCATCCCGTGGCATCGTTCTGCCGTTTGAAATGGGTGCTCGTCCAGAACGGCTGTGCGAGGTACGTCGGATCGACGATTTCAGTCGAGACGACCAGCAGCGAATCGCCTCCCGGAACGTCGAAGCGATCGAAGTACTCGTTCATGACGGCGTCGGCACTGTAGGGCACGCCGTTCTTTCTCATGTAGCCGGCTTTCATCCCAGTCGTGACGATTTTGAGGGCTCCGCCTCGGAGCATCGGTGTCGGACCAAAGCCGCCGCCCATCGGCGTCGCGCCGCGATCCCAGCTCGCCGCTGAGACGCCTTGCCACTCGCCACTCCCACCGGGCGGGCGGCCGAACGTAAGCATACGTGTTTGAATGCCCGCGTCGGTCTCGATTTTCAGCGTCTGATCATCTTGCCAGGTAATATGAAGGCGGCCCGGCTGACGCATCACTCCACCGGCACCGAACGCCTTGCACTGCTCGCCGGCGGCTTCATCACGCGACGGATCCCACGTGTCGGCTGCCCGGCGGCCGGCCGCGTTCAAGGGCACTCCCAGGTAATCTCCTTTGGGTGCCACCGTCATTCGGTGTCGCCAGTCTTCGGTGACGAGGGACAGCCAATACCCGGTGAGATCGACTGGCGCGGAAGCTCGTGGTGATGACGGCGGCTGAGGAGGTCCGCCTCGCTGCGCACGGACACCAGAGCTAAGCACAACAGCAAGAATGATGGCCCACCGGATACTCGGCGCACTCCTCACGGATTGGCTCCGCGTTGCGGCGTGTCCGGTCCACCCGGGATCGCTCCGCCGCCGAGCAACTCCTCGCCCTTCTCGTCGAGGATTCGGAGAACGAGCACCACTTGACCCCCGGCTCTGGCAGGCGCGGCCGTTACCGTAATCGCCGTACCAGCCTGAAGTGCTTCGACCGATCGCTTTCGGGTCCAGCCGGCGCGAATCAGCTGAGCAGGGTTGGGCAGCAGCTCGCCGCTCCAATGAGTGACCTTCCCTTTGGCGTCTTTCGTATCGAAGAACAACTGGACGTGCGGATTGACATAGTGGAACTCGGTGACGACCGCCTTCTCGGTCCACTGTTTGGATCGATCGTACGCGACGAGCGTTCCGTGATGCGCCTCGATGCTGATCGGTGCCAGCAGTACAGCGATTGTCGCTCCAACGATCGCGAATTCCGCTCGACGCTGTCGCATGATTACGACTCCGGAAAAGGGGTGGTTATGGTTTCGGACGCACCGGGTTTCGTGTGGGTGCGGCTGCCGGCTTGCCGGTCCCGGCCGGATCCCGGATCAACCGGTTGAACTCGAGCTCGTTGGCTGGCGCGCAGAGATCCTCGAGAAGGCCGGTCCATTCCGACGACTTGATGAAGTCTTTCGGTAACAGGTGCATCCGCTTGGTCTCACTCGTCCACGGCTTGCGGTAGTACTTCGGATCGGTCAGCGTCATCTTCAGCTCGATCGTGTCGTAGTTGATGCGCGTGTACCGCTCCGACAGGATCATTTGATCGCTGTGCGGATAGCCGTAGTAATCGACCCAGGTCCGCTCGTCGTACCCGGTCGATTCGACAACCAGGGTATTGCCCTCCCATCGTCCCGCCGCGTAACCCCACCATCGAGGAATGTCGACATCGTCCGGGTTGAGAACCTTGCGGCCATCCATCCAAATCGTCCTGAGTCCGTAGCCCCATTGAAAGTGCTGGAGGATGCGATCGTTCAAGACGAGGAATTCGACCGGATCCGGATACAGGATGGCGCGCGGCATGCCCATCGGGTTGCACGTGCCGTAGGTGTCGTTGCCGAGCGCCGGCGGTTGTGCGCGACGACGGCCGATGTGCTCTTCCGGATGCGCCTTGGCATCGTCGCTATCTTTCAGACGGCCGTAGGACGGGATGTTCTTGTCGAATGCGATCTGACCTGGTGGCGTGAATTCGGGGAATTCGCTGCTGTAGCCGCGATCGCCGCAGTCTCTGCACCGGCCACCGCCACCAAAGCCGCCGGCGTTCGGTGTCCAGATGCCGGCAAGGTCGCGCGGGTCGAAGGGCATGTTCGGATCGAAGAACTTCGGGTACCCCGGGCCCGATTGACGGCCGCGTCCCGGCTCACCAGGGCGCTCGGTCGGCGGCGCTGGTACGCCGCGGGTCTGCGCCGCGATACTCACGACAAGCGAGGCCATCAAGGCCAGCGCGAAGCCAGCGACGATGACAAGAAGTTTCGAGGAGCGCCGAGCCATGATCCTCATCTCCTGCGCAAGGGACTGTTCCAACCTTTTCGGATCGGGTCACTATGTCCCGCGACTGACTGCCGGTCATAATCGAATGTTGCGATGCGCGGCATCGACAGAACTGATGATCGTCACGTGACCGAAGCTGCCGGCGTGACTTGCGCTCGGGAGTCAGGTGAATTCCGGTTCTTTGCCACAGCGCACTGGAGCTAAAACTTCAAAATCTCCGCAAGGAGGAAGAGGTCGGTGAGAACGGCGCGAAGATGAGTAGACGCGTTCAGGTTGTCGACGAGCTGCGACCCGATGGACGGCTGCGCGAGCACGAGTTGAACCGCGGCCTGTGCGGCTCGAGCATCACGATCGACCACGGTCACGAACGCACTGTATGGTTGAGACGAGGCGTCTTCGAGTTGGCTCACGCAGTGCGTAATGGCGTTCCCCAGATCCGTGAGCGCTGCATCACACCTGCGCAGGAACTCGCGGATCTGGGCGCCCGAGGCGCTCCCTTCGTCGGCGGGAAGTCCCTGCGCGGCGTACGCCAGCATGAACTCGTAGGCTTCTTCGATGGCGTTGCACCGCGACGCGAGCGCGGCTCTGCCATCGTCGCCAGGCGCCGATGGCGAGGCTTCCGCGGACGATGAGGTCATGTCGTCGGTCAGCTGCGGGTTGTCGGCCGGTCGGCCGCGACGCGCCAGCGATCGGGCTCGTGGTGCTCGAGGTACTGTCGCCGTGTGACCCAGCCAAAGATCATCGACTTGGTGATCCACCACTTGTCCGGCCGGACCGCGAAGTACACATGGGCGATCACGAGGCCAACCAGGCCGACACCGGCGACGCCGTGCAGCACGTACGTGGCGCCCCAGGTCGTGTCACTGAAGAGATATGGGTTCCGAGTAAAGAAGGGCGTCCGCACCCGCGACATCATCACCACGCCCGAGGCGACGGCCGACAATCCGGCTACCACGATGGCCAGGTGGTACAAGCGATTGCCGAGGGGGTACTTGCCGGACTTGGGTCCCGGCACGTCGTGACCCAGCTCCCGCAGGATTTCAGCCTTGAACTCGGGAATGTCTTTCGGACCCACCCAGATCGACCAGAAGTCGAGCCAGAACGACGCGTGAACGATGTGAAAGATGATTGAACCCGTGAGGACGAGGCCAGCAATCCAGTGCCAGGTGACCCAGGCAAACTGCACTCCGACGACCGGCAGGAACGCCGTGAACAGCAGCACGAACATCGAGGCTGCCATCACCCAATGAAACGCTCTCGCCATCATCGAGTGCCGCTCGATGCGTTTAGGCAGGTTCGTGTGAGCCGCCTCCAGCTTGTCGGTTTCCGCCTCGGGCCGCTTGCGATGCGCTGAGAGCAGCATGTAGCTGGCATGAGCGACGAGAAACATCAGGCCGGCGAAGAGAGAGGCCCAGAACAGCGTCCAGGAAACGTGCGTGAGGATGCTCTGACCCCAGGGGTTCAGTCCCCACTTTACGAAGTCCATGTTCCACTCCCGCCGCCGCGAATGGCGCGCTTCACCAGGTTTCGCATCAAGGGGATCTTGTAGGCGTTGTAGCGAAGCGGTTGCGCTCCCTGAATGGCTAGCTGGCCTGCGAGCTCGGCCGTCTGCTCGTTTTTGGGCTTTCCGATGACTGCCGCCTCGACGGCGTGCAGGCGGAGCGGCCGTGCCGCCGCGGCGTTGACTACGACGCGAATGCTGTCGATGGTCTGACCGGATGATTTCATGGCCGACGCGACGTTCAGCAGGGGGAAGTCCCAGACGTTCCGGTCGCGAACCTTCTCGAAGTAGAACTGGCTTCCCGCCCACGTCGCCGGAATCCGAATCGCCGTGAGCAGCTCGCCCGGCTGCAGCGTCGTCATGCGGGTAATGTCGGTCGCCGGGCCGATGAAGTAATCCTCGGCGCTGACGATGCGCTCGCCGCGCGCGCTCTGGATCACCATCTGGGCGTCGAGCGCGACGAGTGCGGGAGCGGTATCGGATGGATTCACCGCGACACAGCGATCGGCGTCGAGAATCGCGTGCTCGCGGTTGATCGCCGTGGGCGTGTCGGCGTAGCAGATGTTGCCGCCGGCCCGGTAGCACGTCCATCCAGCCCGGTAGTACCAGCAGCGCGTATCCTGCGAAATGTTGCCGCCGATCGTCCCTTGATTTCGAATCTGCGGCGAGGCGACGAGCTCGGCCGCCTCCATCAGCAGCCCGAACTTGTCGCGAACGACGGGATGGCGCGTGATTTCGGTGAGCGTCGTCGCGGCACCGATTTCAAGTCCGCCGTTCTGCTCCTTGATGAAGCGCAAACCCTCGATCTGGCTCAGATCGACGACGACACCCGGGCGTTTGATTCGGTCCTTCAACCAGTCGAAGGAATCCATCCCGCCCGCCATGACCCAGGCGTTCGAACCGTGCCGACTCAGTAGCGTCACGGCTTCGCTGATGCTCGCCGGCTGAAAGAGCTCGAAGGCCGGCATGACGTCGTGAATCACCGCCATGGTGTCGCTCCTTAAAAATGCTTAATGCAACATGCAAAATGCAAAATGCCAATCCGGCAATACACGTGCATTCGGCATTTGGCATTCTGCATTGACACTGACACTGCCTTTACCATCGCTCTCAAATGTGCGCAGTCAGCGGCTCGGTGGTTGGCCGGCCTGCCTCGAGCGCCGCCAGAATCATGTCGGGTGTCACTGGAGCCCGCCGGAAAATATCGTCGCCGAGCGCATCGCTGAGGGCGTTGAGCACGGCGCAGGCGCCGGCGCCGACCGGCGGTTCACCAATGCCGCGCGCGCCGACGGGCGTTTCCGGATCCGGCAGATCGACCGTGGCCCACGCCATCTTTGCCGGGGCATCGAGAATCGTTGGCGGCCGGTTGTAGTGGAAACGCTTGGCCAGCGCGACGCCGTAATGCTGGTCGTACACCCACTTCTGGCCAATCGCATGACCGATGCCCAGCATCGAGCGGCCCAGAATCTGACCGCCGATATTGCGCGGGTGAATGACGGTCCCGACATCGGCCACCGCCAGATAATCCAGGATGCGGTACTTGCCGGTTTCGACGTCGACTTCGACCTCGGCAAACCCTGCGACGTACGACCGCGACTGACCGTCTCTCGGATAGTTGTCTTTGGCGACACCCATCAGGCCTTGCCCGGCGAGCGCGGCCGCTGAGTCGCGTGTGAACTTGTTGATGTCTTTCGGCAGCTCGTGACCGTCGTAGAGTCCACCGAGGTCGATCGCGCGCTGGGCCGCCTTCGCCAGCGTCATGCCGGCACCGCCGCCCTTGCGGAACACGCGCTCGTTGGCCACCTCGTAGTCTTGCGGCTTGCCGCCGAGATCCATGGCCGCGATCTCCTGCAGCTTCTTCTTCGCGTCCATCCCCGCGGCATGGGCCGCGCGTGTCATCGCATGGATTGTCTGGCTGCCGCCGCTCGGGCACGTCCACGGGAGATTCTTCGACGTGTCGCCGAAGGCAATCTCGACCTTCTCCCACGGCACGCCGAGGACCTCGGCCGACACGCGATGGCAGTCGCTGACCGACCCGGTTCCGTGATTGCCGATCCCGGATTGGATATAGAGGCGGCCATCGGGCTTGATCACGAACAGGCCGTCGAATCCGACTGAACCGGCGGCGTAGGTGCTGAGCGCCACTCCAACGCCTCGCACCTTCGTTCCGTTCCGTTTGCCGCTTTGGGCTTTCCGCTCGTCCCACTTGAACAGAGCGGCGCCCTTGTCCAGCGTCTCCTTGACGAACGCGCTGGTGACGTACTGCCTAACGTTCCTTGGGCCTCCAGGCGGACCGAACGGCGCCTTCCCGACCGGCGCATTGATGCGGCGAATCTCGACCTGGTCGATCCCAAGCTTGCGCGCGGCTTTCGCGATCACCGGCTCCATCAACATGTGCGACTGCGTGCCGCCCGGTTGGCTCTGCGGTCCTCTCGGAGGCGTGTTCGTCAAGACCGAAATGCCGCGGAAGCGCATCGCTGGCGGTTGATACATGAGCGAGGCAATCACGCCCGTGTTGTTGCAATCACCCTGGCGCTCGAATGGACCGTTGTCGCTGACCGAGAACATGTCGAGTGCGGTGATGCGGCCTTCCTTCGAGAAGCCGATTTTCATCCGACCGCGCACGCCCGGACGACCGCGGCCGATGAAGTGCTCTTCCTCGCGGCTGATGCGCATCATCACTGGCGCATTCGCCTT
Source organism: uncultured Acidobacteriota bacterium (assembly GCA_963773035.1). Taxonomy (GTDB): domain Bacteria; phylum Acidobacteriota; class Vicinamibacteria; order Vicinamibacterales; family CAVVIG01; genus CAVRXZ01. The sequence goes on from CAVYZX010000016.1 coordinate 6,975, forward strand.
CTTCGCCAGCAGCACAGGGATTTGCAGCGAAATGGCGCCGGTGATCTTGCTGCCGAATCCACCACCTGTGTACTCGCTGATGACGACGACGTTTTCAGGAGGGACGCCGACCCATCGGGCGACGCCCGTCACGGTCTGGGCAGTACTCTGGGTGCCGGTGTAGACGTACACCTTGCCGTTCTGCCAGTACGCCATGACGGTCCGGGTTTCCAGTGTCTGGTGGCTGGTGTCCGGTGTCACGAATGTCTCGTCGAGCACCAGGGCAGCATTCTTGAAGCCGGCGTCGAGGTCGCCGTACGACCACTTCTCGGGCGCGTCGGCCATGATCGGCAGTTGGCCGTCCTTTGCCTCGGCCAACTCCGCCGCGGAGTACTTCAACTCTTTGATCTCTGGACGTGGTGGGGCTTGCGACTGGCCTCCGCGGCCTTGTGCCCCCTGTTGCGGCGGTGCCGGCGGCGGAATGAACCAGTAGTTGCCGTTGGTCCTGGCGTTGGGACCGCCGGGACGCAGGCTCACCAGCGGATCGACGCAGAACGGAAGCGGCTCGAACTCGATTTCGATCTTTTCGATTGCGTCCGCCGCGGTGACCTCGTCGACTGCTGCGACTGCCAGGATCGGCTGACCCTGATAGACGGGCTCGTTCGTGAGCGCGACCTCGCCGTCGAGATTGGCGAAGATCACCTGGCCGTTGTCGTTGATGGAGTCGGCCGGCTTCGGCAGATCGTCGGCGGTGAGCACGGCCTTGACGCCGGGCATCGCCAACGCCGCGCTCGTGTCGAGGCGCGCCACACGTGCGTGCGGCACGGGACTCAGCAGGAGCTTCGCGAAAATCATCCCTTCTGCGCGAAAGTCCTCTGCGTACTTGGACTTTCCCGTGACCTTCGCGACCAGGTCGGGAACCGTGTAGTTCTGTCCGACGAGTTTCGTTGTCGCCATGATCACGCCCTCCGCAGGTTTTCCGCACCGCGCATCATGGCGGTGAGGATTTTGTCGTAGTCCTGGCATCTACAGAGGTTGCCGGAAATCCCGTGTGCCAGTTCCGCGCGCGTCGGATTCGGGTTCGTTTTGAAATAGCCGACCGCGCTCATGATGAATCCCGACATGCAGAACGCGCATTGGAAGCCCTGCTCGTCGATGACGCCTTGCTGCACCGGATGCAGGGTCCCGTCGGCGGCTGCCAACCCTTCGATGGTGACGATCTTCTTGCCGCGCAGCGTGTGCGTCAGCATTGAGCACGAGTAGTGCGGCACATCATCGACGAGGACCGTGCAGGCGCCGCACTCCGCGCGGTCGCACCCCAGCTTGGTGCCCGTGAGTCCCAGCTTGTAGCGCAGCGTCGTGGCAAGTGTCTCCTGCTTCAGCACGTCGACGCGACGGTCCTGGCCGTTGACATTCAACGTGATCAACCGCTCGACACTGCCAGGAGCGGAAGGCTGCTGGCCGGACAACGTCGACGAGCGCCACAAATAGCCCACCGAGGACACGACCGCTCCCGACGCGATGACTCCTTTGATGAAGTTGCGTCTGGAGACCTGGTTGGGAGTGTCAGGTGTCAACGTCTTGTCTTCCATAACAGGCCACCTCGTGACTGGTCCGAGCGATGTAAACGGGAGGCGATGCACAAGATAGCGCCGACCTGCCTCGGGTGCAAGCGCGTTCGTGACGTCCGGCTTCAGCCGTGTGGCTTCCGGCTTCAGCCGGAAGTTCAATGCCGGCAGCCAGTTTCCGCCTAAAGTCGGAAGCCACGTGGCTTCCGGCTTCAGCCGGAAGTTCAATGCCGGCAGCTTCTTCCGCCCAAAGGCGGAAGCCACACCCTTTCCTGCGTTGACTACAATGCCTTCGTGAGGCACCGGTTGCGGGGCACAGGCCCAGCCGTGGGAAGAATACTCTCGGGTTTCTTGGTGGCGGGGTGTCTCGCGACCGCCTGTGGGCAGCCCTCAGCGAAGCAGGCCCCCCCGCAAGAGCTCGTGTTCTGGAAGCAGCTCGGCAAGTGGTCCGGTCGGGGGAACACTCAGACCGAATCATTCCTCGGCCTGACCGGTGCGTTGCGGATGCATTGGCAGACGAAAAACGAGTCCCCGCAAGGCACAGGTACGTTTCTGATGGTTCTACGGAGTGCGATCAGCGGTCGGGAACTTCAGAACCCGGTCGATCAACGAGGCGTGGGGGAAGGCACTGCTTACGTGGCAGAGGATCCACGCACTTTTTACGTGACGATCGAATCGGCAAACGTCGACTGGTTGTTCACCGTTGAAGAAGCCTCATTCGGAAGCCAGGTTGAGGGCCCGAAGAATCTCCGCTGAACCGATCAGCCGAGCCAGCCGGCTGCGAGCTGCTTGGCGTGCGCGGCGATCGCGTTCTTCATGAACATGGCGACGGTCACCGGGCCGACGCCGCCGGGTACCGGGGTGACCCAGCTCGCTACTTCTTTCACGCCCTCGGTATCGACATCGCCCACGATCATCGTGTTGCCGTCCGGCCCGGTGACCAGATTGATGCCGATGTCGATCACCGCGGCGCCGGGCTTGACCATGTCGGCGTGCAGGAACCTTGGCTTGCCGACCGCAACGAGCACGGCATCCGCACGGCGCGAATGCGCCGCCACCGATCGCGTCATGTGGTGGCACACGGTCACGGTCGCCCCCTGTGCCATCAGCATCAGCGCGGCCGGCTTCCCGACGATCTCGGAGTGGCCGACCATCACGACCTCCAGCCCGTGCAGGTTGAGGCCGGTCGCTTTGATCAGCTCGACCGACGCGGCAGCCGTGCAGGGCGCCAGGGCGAGCTCGTTGTAAATGATGTCGCCGATCGACGCCGGGTTCATGCCCTCGATGTCTTTCAAGGGATGAATCGCCGATGCGAGCGACCGGCCGTGAATATGTTCGGGTACCGGCCGTTGCAGGATGACCCCCAGGATGTCCGGGTCGTCGTTCATGCGGACGATCCGTGCCTTGCAGTCCTTCTGGCTGAGCGCGTCCGGCCAGGTCTGATCGTCGAACCGAAGACCGACCTTCTTCGCGGCGCTCGCCTGCCCGCGCACGTAGACTCCCGCTTCCTTGTGTTCGCCGATGCTGATCGACACCAGGCGTCCGATGGCGTGCGTGGCTGCCGCGTCGCGCACGCGCTCCGCGACTTCAGCAAGAATGCGGTCGCGGACGGCTCGGCCGTCCAGGAGTCGGTGATCCGTAAGCGTTCCGGGCATAGATTCACTCAGTTTTTCAATTGAGTCTGCCAGTTGAGTACTACAGTGAGCGGCGGTGCGGCAGCGCCACCGAGAGAGGCAGGCATTAAGAAGCGCTGGCCATCGCGGCTCACTTCATAGCTCAGCCCAACAATAAACGTGTCCACGAAAGGCATCGGGAACAGTCGCTTGGGCGAGCCCACTTGAAATGGTTCTGCGGCCGATTCCGCAACCTTGACCGGAACCGCCATCAGCGCTCGATCTTCCGCGATGTAGAACAGTTCGGTCCCGTCCTTCCTCCACTGAGGTTCTCTGCCGCCGTTTGCCGAGATTTGGAACTTCGCGCCCGAGAGCGGGAAGGACTGCACGTAGACTTCGTCTCGGCCCGATTCATTCGACGTGTAGGCGACCCAGCGGGCGTTGGGAGAGAAACGGCCGTGCTTTTCATCGAACTCCGCCTGCAAGTACGGAAACGGCTTGCGGTCCTCGCTCGCACCCTCGGACGGCTGCGCAGCGACCCATAGATCCTGCCCAGTTTTTTCGCCCGGAATCTGGTAGAGCAGATAACGCCCATCCTGCGACCAGTCCTCCGGCCAACCGGCGGGAGCGCCCATTTTGATCAGCAACTTCTCTGGCCCCGTGCCATTTGCAGACTTTACGTACAGGTCGAAGAGCCCAGTTCGGGATGACGCCCACACCACCCGAGAGCCATCGGGAGACCACAGGGGAGGATCGTCGATGGCGGGATCGAATGTGAGCCGGGAAGGTACGCCGCGGACTGAATCCAGCACCCAGACGTCCGTGTTGCTGTCACGGTTCGTGGCAAATGCGATGCGCCTTTCGTCGGGCGCCAGCCGGAAGTTCTGGTAGATTCCGGGCGGACCGAACGAGCGCACTAGTTTGCCACTCCGATCCCACCAGGCCAATTGCTGAACAGCGCTCGCGCCGCCAGTCGAGTAATAGATCAAGGTTCCGTTCTCCGAGACGGAGAATGCCGCCCGCAGCACGGTCCCTCCTATTTTCTCGGCAATGGGAGAAGCCTCTCCGCTCAGGCTCAATCGCGTGGGGTTGAAGCGCTGCGCCATGAGCGTCTCGCCTCGTCGGAAAAGCAGATATCCACCCTGCCCCGGCGCGCCGGGCGCTGGAACGTAGGTCGCACTGCTGTCCGAACTGTTGTTCTCCGGAAAGAGGCGTAAGGGTGGCATGCCGTCCAATGATCCGACATTGATCCCCGCGTGCTCGCGCTTCGGCAGCTCCCAGTACAAGAAGTGGCGACCATCCGGCAGAAATTCGGGCTGGGTTTGCTGAGGAGGAGGGCCCGCCGCATTCGCTCGGACCAGCGGAACCGGAACGCCGCCATTTGCAGAGACCTGGAATAAGCCGGACGTCAGGGACAGCGGCAGCACGATGACGCCGTCGCGATTCCAGGTTCCTCCGTGGGATTGAGATACGTTGCAGATGGTCTGCGCCGGTCCACCGGATGCTGCCATCCTCTGCAACTTGCCCTGCGCGACAAACGCGATGGACTGGCTGTCGGGAGACCAGAACATCTCGTTCGCTCCCTCGGTCCCGGCCAGTGGCTGCGCCTGCAGAGAAGCAAGCGGCCGAACCCACAGGCGGCCATCTGCAATGAAGCCGAGAGTCTGTCCGTCGGGTGAAAGCTTGAAATAGTCGATGCTCGATTTTTCCGGCGGCGCGATCTGGAACTGGACGGCACGCGCCTCAGGCTGCGGAGCCCCACGCAGGTGAAGGAAGGCAAAGGTCAAGGCAGCCGCTGTCGAAGCGACTGCGAGCGTGGGCCACAGCCAGCGCCGCAGACCGGACTCCGGAAGTGCGGTTGCCGGACCAGCCACAGGATTGGAGGACTGCGTCGCGAGCTCCAGTGCGGCGCGAAGGTCCCGTGCGGTCTGCCAGCGATTCTCCGGGTCTTTCTCCAGGCAGCGCTTCAGAACGCGATCGAGAGCGGGAGGCGCCACGTCGGCGATGGATGGGGCGGGACGCTCGAGGATTGCGGCAATCACGCTGGCCGGAGTCGCGCCTTCGAAGGCTCGTGAGCCCGTGATCATTTCATAGAGGACCAGACCGAACGAGAAGATGTCGCTGCGCGGACCGGCCTCGAGGCCGTTGAGCTGTTCGGGCGACATGTACAGCAACGTGCCCACGATGGAGCCCTGAGCGGTCAGTCCCTGTGCCACTGTCGTGTGATCAGCCGTAAAGGGTTTGTCGATTTTTGCCAGCCCGAAGTCGAGCAGCTTCACCCCAGCGCTCTTCGTCACCAGCACGTTGCCGGGCTTCAGATCACGGTGCGTGACCTTGTGTGTGTGCGCGGCATCGAGTGCCGACGCCATCTGCGCCGCGTACTCCAATGCCTTGTCCAACGGCAGAGGACCCTTGAGCGGCGAGCCCTCGACATACTCCATCACCAGGTAATTGGGGCCGACATCGTAAAGCTGGCAGATGTGGGGATGGTTCAGCGCCGCAACTGCGCGAGCCTCGCGCTCGAAACGCTCCGTGAACTCCTGCTTGGATACTTTCACCGCGACGACGCGATCGAGGCGCGTGTCGCGAGCTTTGAACACTTCGCCCATGCCACCCGAGCCGAGTGGCGCAATGATTTCGTAGGGGCCCAGCCTCTCGCCAACGGTCAGCGACATAGTAAGGTCGGCTCAGTTTAGCCAATCAACGCCACCAGGCGCTTCAGGGATCTTCTAGGTACGCTGGATCACGGCTGTGGCGCGGGACTTCCGCCTTCGCTCACTGATGAATACTGAGCTTCGGCGAGACTCGCCATAGCGCCGAAGGCGCGACGGCGGTTAGCCCCGCGTCCTGCGCCACAGGAGATTCGAAACCAACTTGCAGCGGATCTTGCTGGAGAACGACCCTGACGTTGGAAGGAGCCGAGGGCGGCGCTGCCAGCTTTCAGCTCTCAGTTTCCGGAGCTGAAGGCTGACAGCTGGTAGCAGGTAGCTACGTGAGATCTATTGTGGTGGCCCGCCCTCTCCGGCCGCCGTGCCAGGCGCCGCGTTGATATTCGCCTGCACTGGTTTTCGCGCGCGGATGACGCCCTTCTTCGCGTCTTCCTCGATTGCCTTGTCCTCCGCCCGCTCACCGCCCAGAACCGCCCCCAGCATGTAGTTCCCTTCGTGGCATTCGTAGGCCAGGAGCTGGAATCCCGGCGGCGAAATGAGCGGGATTCTCATCGTGAACGGCCGGGTGTAGGTCTTGGGATCGTCGATGTAGACCTCGTAGATCAGCTCGTCGGGCGCGATCCGCGTAAACCGCTCCACTATTTTCATGTCCGCGCTGTGACGCAGCCCGTTCCCGTTCGCCCCGATGCTCGTCTGGTCGGTAAGGTTCGTCGTTTCGACGACGAGCGTGTTGCCCTCCCACCGGCCGCGCGAGTCGCCGAGATACTGACGGATCTTCGAACCGACGTGGGGCCGGCCGTCCACCGGGATCACGCGCGTGTCGTGAACCATCTCATAGCTGATTACGACGTCGGTGGGCGTCTGCATGATGCGGTTGCCGTTGCCGTACACGACCGGCAATATCGATCCGACGACGCCGCGAGTAATGCATCGGTCGTAGTTCGTGAAGTCGGTCGGGCTGTCGAATGGTCCGTTGCCGAACGTGCCGCGGTCGCGTGGGGCCCGGCGGGACTCGGCCCACGGTGTGACGGGTGGCGTCTTGCCATCGCCGTCGACAATCAGCGATGTCTGGTTGAACGATTTCTTGAGCCACGCGTTGTCGTTGCAGAAGGCCCCGCAGGTGGCGTCGGACCGCTTGCGGGTCGCCTCGTCGCGTTTGAGCTTGTCGGCGAATTCCGCGTCGGTCAATTCCACGCGGCCTGCGAACTCGTCCGGCCGCTCACGGGGAATGCCAATCGCGCCATCGCTGGTCCAGGTACCCGAGATGTCGGGATGCCCCCATGGTGTCTTCGGAGGGGTCCATGGCGTCGTCGCTGCTTTCGCCGCCGGGGCCTTCGTCGCGCCGGCCGGCGTTTGCGCGGCCGCCGGAACTACAGCGATCGTGCCCGCCAGCGCGACCACGGTCGCTAGTAATCGCATCTTCATGTGTCCTTCTTTCATTCACTGGCGCTGGGGGCCCACCCCCAGCGCGAACTCACGCTGATGCCTCGCCTCGGATTTCCATGTCCTCGGCTCGGCATGGCCGCAGGCGCCCATTCACTGGCGCCGGGGCCCTCCAGCCTTCGCTCGGCGCTGTTTCTCTCGAGCTACGGCGGACCCGGCGATCGTTGCCGACGATTCTAGCTAAGAAACCGTGCGCGACGAAGAAATGAATGTGGCGCAACCCTTCAGGGCTGCGAGACCCGCAGGGCTAGAGCTTCAAGAGGATTCATCGTTTGCACGCCCTGAGCTGCCGGAACGCCGCATGCGGTATCCTGTGCCGCGTTCGCCGAACTCTTGCGGCGGCTTGATCACATTCGTGGCGAAGAGCGCTCCAGCCAAAACGCACCTCGGCGTAGCTCCAGCCGATCTGCTTACCCTCGTCACCGAGACGTCGCCCACGTCTCCGGGGGTGATCGCACCACTCGGCTTCGCGTTGCGCCCGGACGGGACCGCCGCGCGGTTCACGATTCCGGCGCGGACGGTTCTGGTGGTCACGGACGTCACGGTCACAGTGCCGCGGGGTAACGCGCCGCCTGGCCGGTATGTCGCCGGCATCTGCAACACTCCATGTGTTCTCAGCCGGATTCCGATTCAGATCGACACCGCAACCGACGGATTTCAGAAGACGATCGCTTTCAGCGGCGGCGTCGTGTTTGCCAACCTGCCGCAGTTCGAAACCCTGAGCAATAATCCCTCGGACATGTCGGTGTGGCTCTACGGATATCTCACCAAAAGAACATAACGTCCGCCTCCGAGCTATACCGAACTGAAAACCGGAATAGAAGTGTGGCTTGCACAGGAAGATGCCACTGACCCAAGCTATTCAACGTGGCACAAATGAGTTCAGGAGGCTGAATGCGTAATACGACGTGCGCACTCGCAACGATTGTGTTGGTGACGTCGGTGAGCGCGGCCGCACGCGCTCAGGTACCGGCCGATATCGCTCAGGGATTGAAGAAGATCGGCGCCATTGTCGATCCGTCTTGTACGGCGAAGCTCTATCGGCCTCTGATGCCGAAAAACGACGTCACCAGCAGCGCGACGCCGCTGTACCCGGGCATCGCCGTGGCGCGCGACGTCTCATTTGGAAAAGCACCTAAAGATGTCGTCGACATCTTCACCGCGGAGAAAGGCCCGAATTCCCGGCCTGTCCTTATCTATATCCCGGGCGGCGCGGGCAACAAGATCGAGATCCAGAATCGCGAGGCGAACGCCTTTTACGACAACATCGGTCGCTGGGCCACGAAGAACGGCATGGTCGGCGTGACGATGCAGCGTCACGCAGGCGAGAGCTGGGACGACGGCGGCCGGGACGTCTCGACCATGATCCAGTGGCTGCAGGCCAATATCGCCAAGTACCGCGGCAACCCCGATCGCATGTTCATCTGGGCGCACTCGGCCGGCAACGTACCACTCGGCACCTACGTCGGGCGTCCCGAATTGCACGGCGCGAAGGGCGTCGGTGTGAAAGGTGTGATTTTCATGTCGGGGCAGTTCAACGTCGCGCCGCTCGAGGCGGGCGCGTTTCCGGGTGGCGGCCGGCGGGGTGGACCGGGTGCTGGCGGATTCAATCCGCTGGCGGGCAGCGGCAGTTCCTGCGGATCAAGCGCAGCCATCTCGGAAGAGGGTGCGGTTCCGGGGCGCGGTCCTGGAGAACCCGGAGGACCAACACCAGGAGCGGGCGGTCGTGGAGGACCGGGCCTGCCGTTTGGCGGCCCAGTCGATCCCGACACGCTGTTGAAACGGTCGAGTCTCCCTGGGCTGAAACAAACCAGCGCCAAACTCATGTTCGTGACAGCGGACCTCGACCCTGGCATCAACGGACAGATGAGCGCCTTCAGCCAGGCCGTGCACGACGAGCTCTGCAAGCTGGATGGTCCGAACCCCAAGGACGGTGTCGGGCGCTGCCCGGCGATGCTGTTCGCCAAGGACGAGAGCCATATGTCGGAGGTCTTCGCGATCGATACGGACGACAAAACCGTGTCGGGACCAATCCTCGCGTGGATCAAGAGCATCAAGTAGTGGGCCCGCAGAGATCGCTGAGGACAGATTCAACGCGGAGCTCGCAGAGTACGCAGAGGAGAATACGTAACCCATTGCGGTGTTTGCGACCTCTGCGTTGAATGGTCTCCGTGGGCTCTGCCTGCTTTGCGCGCTCTGAGGATCGTGCGAGAGAAGAGGCAATCGCGCGCGGTCGTAGACGATTTACCGTCCGACAATGACCGCGAGCAGGAACTGCTCGTCTGCCGAGGCCAGCCCGAGCTCTTGATTCAGCAGGTCGTCGAACACCCCGCCGAAAGGGCGGCACTTCAGGCCCAATGCAGTTGCGGCGAGAACCAGGTTCTGGGAGATGTGACCCGCTTCGGCGACCAGCATCCGGTAGCCGCCTTCTCCGTACTTCTGTTCGTGGCGCTCAAAACAGCCGGTCAAGCAGATCAGCGCCGCCGTCGCGGCCACCATCGCTCGCTCCATCGGCAATGCCGCATCGACGAGCATCGCTTGATTGATACCAGGTCTCACGACTTCGAGGACGTTTCCCAAGGCGCGGTAGTGGTAGACGGCCGGCTCGAGATCCTCGACATGAAAGACGACGGGGTAGATCTCCACGGCGTACAACGCCCCGCTCGAAGGATACGCTCGCAGCTTGACTTCGCGTCCCGACCAAGGCAACGACCCGGTCGTTCCGCATGCCGTGTACAGAAGCGCGTCGAAATCGCTTCGAGCCAACGACAGGCCGCTATAGTCGCGACTTGATCGCCGCGAGCGCGTCAGCGCATGAAAGTTGCGCAGCCGATCCGGAACTGATTGACTGACGGCAATCCGAGGTGCTTCCGGGTACGCGCGGTAATTTCCGTCGGTCGCCAGCCGCAGCACGGCGTCGCCTTCGAGTCCACCCGCCGGCAAGACTCCTTTCTTCGTGGCGCGATGAAGAAAGCGGCCAACTGTCCGGCCCGACACGTCGATGGCGCCGACTACGGCCAGCGCCGCGAGCATGCGAGACGCCATTGCGCGCTTGCTTTCCGGAACGGAAGACAGGATCTGGGCAACCGTGCTCGCGCCGTCCATCAGGGAGACCAAGCGCCACAGAACAGTTGAATTACCAGCTATCAGGACCTCACGGCGGGTCCTCTTGATGACGGTGCAGCCGGGCAGCCGTTCGATGATGGGCTCTTCCGGAGGAAGACCCACGTGAATCGACCCTTCATCGTCCGTCCAGGTGCGGGCAGATGGCAGCATCGCGGGACGCATATCGTCGGCTAGCGGATCGGCAGCGTGTGGCGCCGGAACGATTCGCCGTTCGCGCGGGCCGTCGATTAGCAAATCCGGTTCGAAGACGTAATCGGTTGTCAGGTCGTCACGGCACAGCACCTCGAAAGCCGCGGCTTCGTTGCGGGTGGAGGGCTCGCGGAAAGTCCTGCCAAGCCGCTCCGAGACATGCGCCTGGCCTCGAACGTCCTGCAACTCTTCCGCAATGTCGAGCGACGCCTCGTAGACTTTCGAAGCGTCCGCGTTGCGGCCGGCGGCTCGAAACATGTCTCCGAGCGTTGATTGCAACCAGCCACGCAATCCTTTCACTCCCTCGCTTTGCGGGAGCAACTCGGTGATCGCAAGCGCCTCACGAACGTACGCGATTGCCAGGTCAGTCCGACCCCCCACGTGAAACGAGCGACCCAGTTGCCCGACGATCACGGCCTTGCCCAAGGTTTGCGAGTCCCCGATCCGAGTCAGAACGGCACACAGAGCCGGCGCGTGCTGCTGCACCTCGCGATAGTCGCGCGCCCGCATGTGCAATGCGGCCTTCTGTTCGGCGTCGGTCGTCGCTCGGGCATCGGCGTCGATGAGGTCTGCGAGCACTCCATAGTGTTTCCAGGTTTCAGCGGCCGTTGGATCGACGCTCTGTGCGATCACGAGCGCTTCTTCAATCAATTGGCGGGCGTCGCCGAGGCGGTCCGGCCGGCGCCGCAGCAAGTCGGCGAGGCCGTTCAAATGATCGGTGAGTTGGGTACGGTTTCCAATCCGGCGATCGATCTCGATCGTCTTCCGATATCGTTCTTCAGCTGTTTCCGGTTTGCCGGTCTCCTGCGCGAGCAGAGCCAGTTGGTTCCACGTCCGGGCGGCTTCTGCCAAACGACCGCGTTCCTCAGTGATCCGCGCCGCTTCCTGATAGTGCCGTTCGGCCTCGTCCCATTCCCGCCTTTCATGGTGGACTCTTCCGAGCTGATGCCACGCGGCTGCTTCGAGATCGGGCTCGTGCAACCGTTGAAACAGTTGCAGCGCTCTTCGTTGATGAGTGAGCGCCGCCTCAAAATCTCCGGCGGTTAAGGCGAGCGAGCCAAGATGACTCACATCAATGCCCTGTCCGCGAAGGTCGCCTCGTTCCTCGGCAATCTTCAACGCCGCTTCGTACGCTTTCTTCGCCTCTCCGAATTGGCCGCTGGCGCGAAGCGCATCCCCGAGCTCCGAACGCAGCGTGCCACGCAGCGCTTTGACGCCGTCGCTCGGCGCAAGCGTGCCGATGACCTCTATAGCATCGCGCACGCGTTGGACGGCTTCGTCGTGTCGTCCGCTCGCGTAGCAGCATCGACCCAATCGGCTGAGCGTCACGGCTCGGCCGTAGCTCGGTGTGTTCCCCAGACGTGCGAGGATGGCTTCGAACACTCCAATCGCTTCGCCCACGCGGCCGTGATCCAATAGCTGCTGGCCACGCTTGCCTTCGACGACGTACCACGTCTGCAGGCTCTCTTCGGGCGGCATTGGCGCTGGTGGCGGAATGGTACGACGTGCGCTAGCGGGATGCGAAGCGGATGATGCGTTCGGCGGTCTCGTCGCCTTCAGCGTCCATGCGCTCCCAGATCGACATGTGGGTGCGCCCTTTGATCATCGCGATTTCCACATTCGCCTGGCCGGCAGATTTCAGCGCCTGGGCAATCTCGATGTTCTGTTGCCGCCGCCACTCCTCATCGCCGTCGGCGTAGAGGATCAGCATTGGCGGCGTCTCGCGCTGCAAGTGATGCGCCGGTGAGGCGTCGACCCAGACTTTTCGATCGGTGCCCCACACGCTCTTGTCGCGATCGGGTGCGACGCCCGTGCGTTCGACCCAGTAGAACGCGCTGACCGGGACAACGCCGCGGATGTCACGGAGCGAGAGCTTGTGCGCCGCGAGGTAGCGCTCGTCGGTCGACAGCAGAGCGACAAGATACGCACCGGCTGAATGTCCGATGACGAACAGGCGATCGGCGTTGCCGCCATAGTCTGCGATGTGACGCTTGACCCAGGCCAACGAGGCCGCTGCGTCCTGGACGTGCGCCGGATGCGTGACAGCAGGAGACAGGCGATAGTTGACGACGACGGTCGCGAATCCGGCGGAAGCGAACCGGCGACCGACGAACGCGTTCTCGCTCTTGTCGCCGGCCATCAGGGCCCCGCCGTAGTACGAGACGATCACCGGCGCATTCTGGCGTCCCTCGGGCAGGTAGAGATCCAGCTTGTCCTTGTGATCGCCGTACTTGGTGCCTTCGAGATAAGACACATCACGCACGACGCGCACTCGGTACGCGTCGGCGGCCTCCAGAGCGGGCACCGCGCACCAGAGCACGACGAAGAGCGCAGCGGCAGGTTTCACGTCAGGCGCTCCGCTCAGTCCGGCTATTTGGGCGTGTCTTTGACGCCCGCGGCGGCTCGCTGCTCTTCCATTCGAGCCCCGGCGAGGATGTTCCCCAGGCCGTAGTTTCCTTCGTGACAGGCGTGCTCGAAGAGCGGGCCCACCGTCTTCGCCCACGGTACTTCCGCGGACCACGGCTTCGTCCACGTCGTGGGGTCGTCTACGGTGAACTGATATCGAATCGTATTCTCGTCGACACGGGTGAAACGTTCGGTCAACATCATGTTTTCGCTGGATCCCTGGAACGGATTCTTTCCGTTGAAATTCCGCGTTTCCACGACCAGCGTGTCGCCGTCCCAGTGGCCTCGGTAACTACCCGTCCATTGACGGACCTGTTGCGGCAGATGCGGACGTCCGTCCAGAGGAATGATTCGGACGTCGTGAATCATCTCGGTCAGAATCATCACGTAGCCGGGAACTTGCACGATCTGATAGTTGTTGTTGTAAGCCCCCGCCAGCATCGGGGGGCCGATGCGGTCCATGATGATGCAGCGAACGCTGAGCGGTTGATTCTGCGCCGCGTCGTACGGGCCACCGGCCCGCTTTCTCGCCTCCGCGCGTTCAGCGGCCCGCCGTTGTCCCTCGGCCGTCAGCGGCGGAATTCTCCCGTCGGGCGGATCGACGATCAGCGACGTACGGAGATTCAAGGCGAGAGGTCCCTGGCTGCGGTCCAGCCCAAATTGGGTGAAGTCGTAGTGCACGTCGGGGATCGTTCCAGGCTCGGTCTGTTCGGCTTCAGCCGCGGCTGCCCGCTTGATCCTCTCGGCCACTTCCTCTTTGGTGAAGAAGGCTTTGGTCACGTCCTTCGGCCGCTCCAGTGAGACGTAGGTGGTGTTCGTCCAGAACCCCTGCAGGTCGGGTTGACCGTCCGGTGTGCGTGAGAGCGTCCAGCGCTTCGCAGGGCTCGTCGATTTCGAGGCGGTCGCTGGAGCTTGAGCCGTGACCTGGGCCGGCGCCGGCCAGACCATGGTGAGAAAGAGGCCTGCCCAAGCGATTGGAGCAAGAAGGCGATGGTTCATCGGAAACCTCCCTCTGTAAAGCACTAGGCCGAGAGCCGTCGAGACCACCCGATTCCAGCGACCATATTCTACAACCCCCACGCCGACCGGCAATTCTTAACCGTCAGGGCTCTCAGTGACCGCAATGGCGCTGATCTCGATCTTGCACCGGGGATGCGTTGCCAGCCGGTTCACCTCGACAGTGGTGGTCGTAGGCAAATGGGCACCAAGGTAGGAGGCCCACACCTGATTGAGATCGTCTTGTTCGTCCACGTCGGTCAGAAAACGGGTCGCGGAGACGAGGTCGGCAAACGAAGCGCCGGCGGCTTCGAGAGTCTTTTTCAGGTTCTCCATGCACAGGATCGCTTGCTCGTGCATCGTGCCGGGTAGGTCGAATTCTTCCTCGCGGTGGGGGTGGCTGTGGTAGACGGCGGCGGCGGTGACGCCCGAAAGAAAAACGAGGTCACCGCGCCTGACGACGATCGCCGGCGCGTACGGCATGACGACGTCGCGGCGGCGGTCGGAGTGATGGACAATCGCGATCTCCTTCGGCATTGGCCCTCCCGGATGCGGAGCCTTGCACCGGGGAGGGCAAGCCGTCAATCCCTGGAGTTTTCCAACCTTTTGTTCGTCCGGCTCACACGCTATGCTTGATGAGATGGAAAACGTTGCTCAAACAGTGCAGAGTGTTCGCTCGGCCACATCATCGCCACTCGCGGCCGTGCCGATGGCGCCGAAGGATCCGATCCTCGGAGTATCGGAGACGTTTGCGGCGGACCCGAACCCGAAAAAAGTCAATCTCGGCGTGGGGGTGTATTACGACGACACCGGCAAGATTCCGCTGCTCGAGTGCGTGCGGAAGGCCGAGCGTCAGTTGGCCGAGACCTCACCGTCGCGAGGGTATCTGCCGATCGACGGTTTGCAGGTGTATGACAAGGCGGTGCAATCACTCGTCTTCGGTCTCGATTCTCCGGCATTCGTGGAAGGCCGGCTGGTTACCGTCCAGGCGCTCGGCGGCACCGGCGGCTTGAAGATTGGAGCGGACTTCCTCAAGCGTGTTGCGCCGGAGGCGCAGGTCTGGATCAGCGAGCCCAGCTGGGAAAACCATCGAGCGCTGTTCGAGGGCGCCGGCTTCGTCGTCCGCACGTATCCCTACTACGACCCCGAGACGCGCGGTCTCTCTTTTCCGGCGATGTTCGAGGCTCTCAAGCAAGTGCCGATCGGGTCGATCGTCCTCCTGCACGCGTGTTGCCACAACCCGACGGGAATCGATCTCTCGCCTGAGCAGTGGCGTCAAGTACTCGACGTCGTCCGCACGAGGTCTTTCGTGCCGTTTCTCGATCTCGCGTATCAGGGGCTTGGCGAAGGGCTCGAGGCCGATGCGCGCACGGTCGATCTTTTTGCGAGATCGATGTCTCCCGTGTTCGTGTCGAGCTCGTTCTCCAAGTCGTTTTCGCTCTACGGCGAGCGCATCGGCGCGCTCAGCGTCGTCACCGCCGATGCAGACGAGACGGCCCGCGTGTTGTCTCAACTCAAGCGCCTCGTCCGGGCCAACTACTCCACTCCGCCCACGCACGGCGGACAGCTCGTGGCTACCGTGCTGACGACACCCGAGTTGCGAGCGATGTGGGAGAGAGAGCTGGGAGAGATGCGCGAGCGGATCAAGTCCGTGCGCAAGGCTCTCGTCGACAAGATTCACAGCCAGGCCCCGGGCACCGATTTCAGTTTCGTCCTGCGCCAGCGCGGCATGTTCTCGTATTCCGGGTTGAGCAGAGATCAGGTGGCGCGCCTGCGGCAGGAGTACTCAATCTATTTGATCGAGACCGGGCGCATCTGTGTCGCGGCACTGAATTCGAAGAATATCGACTACGTTTCGAACGCGATCGCCTCGGTTCTGAGCTGAGTTCAGCCCGCCCCATGTGGCTTCCGGCTTCAGCCATGTGGCTTCCGGCTTCAGCCATGTGGCTTCCGGCTTCAGCCGGAAGTTCGCGTCACGCCTTCAGCAACGCCGCGACTGGCTTCAAGCCTTCTACGTGATCGCAGACAGCCTTGAGAATCATCATCAGTGCCGGAGCCAGCAGCAGTCCCGGCAATCCCCAGAGCCAACCCCAGAATGCCAAGCCGACAAAAACCGCGACCGGGTTCATTTCCGCCGTTCGACTCGTGAGCCATGGGGTGATGACGTACGCCTCGATACAGGCGACCAGTGTCGTAAGCCCCACGACGAGGGACGCCATGGTCATGCTGTGGAACTGGAGGAATGCTACGACGCCCAGCGCCGACGCGACGACGATGGGACCGACGTAGGGAATGACATTGAGGACGCCCGCGACCAGTCCCCAGACGGCGGGCTGATCGAGACCCGCGGCCCACAACGCGAGCCCTGTGGCCACCGCAACGAACGCGCTGATCACCGCGCGGATGAACAGGAACGAGCTGATTTGAGCGCTGACATCGTTCAGGATGCCCAGCGTCTTCTTCTTATCCGACAGCGTCGGTCCCGCGATCTCGAAAAGCCTCCGGCGGAACAGATCCCCGGCTAACAACAAGTAGTACGACAGAAACAGCACCACGACACTGTCTGCCGCCCACCTCCAGGCCGCCGGGGAAGTCGACCACAGGTAGCCTGCCACATCGAACGGTCTCGATTCTTGTGGAGTTCTCCGAACCGGCCTCGCTGCGGCTGGCATCGATGCCTGCTGCAGCTCGTCGGCGGCGCGCTGGACCTGATCGAGCGCCCCGGGGCCGTTTCCCTTCCACTCTTGAATCGCTCTCCGAAGCTCGCGTGCCGCTCCGGGCAACGTGTTGACGAACTCGCCTGCCTGCCGTCGCACGCCGTACGCGGTCGCGCCGACAGCTGTCAGCATCAAGACGAAGACGACCGACGCTGAAATGACTCTTGGGAACCCTCTGCCAATGAGCCAGGCAACCAAAGGCTCCAAGACATAGCTGATAAGCACGCCAATCACGATCGGAACGAGCAACGGGCGCGCGAAATGAACCGCCGCGATCACGGCCAGTCCGGCGAGAACCGTGACACCGAGCGTCAGTGGTGCGAACGACTCGTACTTCGGGCTGGCCATCGACTGCTGCACTTCTTCGGAGCCTCGGGAACCTGACGACTCTTCCGGTTGGTAGCCGCGCTCCGTGGGTTGTGAGGGTGTGAGCGATCGAATGGGTTGCATGGTCCAGCTGGTCTGATGCCGCGACATGTCCATCAACATCAGTGCCAAAGCTGATCAAGGTGTGGCGCTGTTCTTGCTGGGTATCCAGGTCCCGACGGTGGCTTGAGCCACAACCTTGAGATGTAGCTTCCGGCTTAAGCCGGAAGCCACAATCTGAGGCCGGAAGCCGCAACCTTGAGTCAAGGAGTGTTCATGAGGCCGAACACCGCGATCGGAATAGTGTTGGTCGTCCTCGGCGTGTTGGCACTTGCGTACCAAGGCGTTACCTACACTCGTCAAGAGCGCGTCCTCGATATCGGTCCTGTGCACGCGACGGCCGAAAAGCACGAGCGCATACCAATCCCACCTCTGATCGGCGGCCTCGTCCTGGCCGGAGGAGTCGGGCTGCTGCTTTTGGGTGGCCGTCGTAAAACGTAGCCACAATTGGTTCGTTGGTCGTTGGTCGTTCGTCGTTCGACCTTCGTTCTTGGGGCGGAATCAGATTTCTGGCAGGCGCGGATCAAGATCAGTTGCTACTTTTTGCACGTCCGTCTGCTGGAGGAGCAAAGGGAGCGCTTCCGTCGCGTGCGTGACTGCATCGCTGAAACGGTCGGCAAACGTTCGCCGATTCAGCGCTCCCTGTTCGATTTCCGCGACAGCGCGAATGTTCGCCTGAAGCGGCTGGGCACCCTTTGAAATCGATCGAGCGCGCGGATGATGAAGATCGCGAGAGTTCTCGGCGCGATCGTTCGACGCTGTGTCTCATACCACTGATCGGCGTCCGGACAAGAGACCCACCACGAACAGGACGAGTGCGATAACCAGCAAAACGTGAACGAATTGGCCGATCGTGTAGGTGCCGACGATACCGAGCAACCAGGCGATGAGCAAAATGACCGCGATCGTGTACAACATGCTGCCTCCTCCGCTGAAATCTAAAGCAAGGACAGTGCCTCGGTCAGCTGACGCGCTCGCAGGCTGAACCGTATCGTTGAAAGCGACGGTAGGGGTGTCGTCCCTGCCGAAGCCGTTACCAAACGTACGGCATCAGCAGGAAAGCTGCTGAGACGACAACGATATTGACCAGGAAGAGCAGGGAGAGATATCCGACGATGTCCTTGAATTCGACCCTGGCGATTGCGAGAAGCGGAATCGCCCAGAACGGTTGAAGGAAGTGGGTCGACATGTCTCCCCACGCGTAGGCGAGAATCGCCTGAGGGATCGGCACCCCTAACGCCTGCGCGGCCGGCAGTACGTACGGCGCTTCCACGGCCCACTTCGAACCGCCAGACGGAATGAAGTAGCTCAGGACTCCGGAATACCAATAAACAATGACGGGAAAGGTGTGCGTACTCGCGATGGACACGAACCAGCGTCCGATCGTTTCCGCCAGACCGGAGTAGCGGATCAGGCCCAACATCCCGGCGTAGAAGGGGAATTGAATGGCGATGCCGTGCAAGTACGTCGAACCCTTCGATACGGCGCGAGTGAAGCTCGCAGGACTCGGGTGAAGCAGCAACCCCAGGAACAGGAATGCGAAGTTGAAGATGTTCAGCGAGATGCGGAATCCCGACTCAGCGTACAAACTCCAGAGCGCCGACAAGCCAAGACCACCCATCACCAGATTCAGGAAATACCGGTTCTCCAGAGTGCTGGCGAAGCCACGGTTCGCCGCAGATTCGAGAGCCGAGGTATGAGGATCGGTGGTTCCGCTGGATTCTGCGGCCGGCGCCGTCCCGCGGATTACATCTGTCGTAGTTCGCACATCTTCCGCCCGGGGATACAGACGGAACAACGTGAGAGTGACGACGGCGACGACAACCGCCGTGAGCGTCAAGTTGAACGCCGAAAAGGTGGTTGTCGAGACCGGAATGAGACCAACCTGGGCTTCCATGAAGTGTTTCGGCGTCGCCATGAGAAGCGGAGCTGACCCCGAGAGACCGGCGTGCCACGTACAGGTTGATCCCAAATAACCGGCCGCCACAGCGAGCCGATAGTCAATCCGCGGGTGCTTCCGGAGCAGAAACTGCAGAAAGATGGGGCCGGCAATCAATCCCAGGCCCCAGTGGAGCCACGACGCCGTCATCGAGACCAGGCCCATCAGTGCGACGGCGCCGCGACTACTTCTGGCCAGGCCGGCGACGAATTCGAGCAGACGCGAGGCCGGTGGCGACACGGCGACGACGTAGCCGGTCAACACAATCAGGGCCATCTGCATCGTGAACTCGAGCAATTCCCAGAAGCCCCTGGTCCAGTAGCCCACGGCCTCGGCGGGGCTCTTGCCCGCCACCACGAGGACCATGGCGAACGTCGCCAGCGTCAAGAGACACGCGATCACGAACGCACTGGGTACCCAACGGCTGCTCCATCGCGCGATACCACTGGCGCTTCGAGCAATGACGGCGGATCCCAATCCGGCGGAGCGGTCTGAGACGGGCTGCAACACGACGCACAGTAGCAGCGAGGTCGGATCCTGTCCAGCGTGGGAATCTTGATTCACACCTTGTCCATGCGCTAGCCGTCATGAGCCCCCAAGCTGGTAACGAATGAATCAAGTTTTTAGGTCAAGACGGCTACAGCATTTTTCAGATCGATGTAGAGACGGAACTACGAAGCCACGAAGACGCGAAGCGTCACGAAGGTTGTGCCACGGAGTCCAGGCCCGTGTTTTCTCGGTGACTCGGTGACTCGGTGGCGAAACTGCCTTCCGGCGACAGCTCGCCTTCGTGATATTTGTGGGCTTCGTGCCTTCGTGGTGCAAGTGCCTCGACGCTACACCGAAGTGAAAACAGCTCTGCCCCCGCGTAGCGAGGCTGTGATATAGGTGACCTAGCGAGGATGCGCCGACAGACAAGTGTCTTCTCGTAGATCGAGGCGCAGGCTCGGTTCGCCTGGTCACCAAAGTCGTCGAATCGCTCGAGGCCGCCGTGGCGGGCATCGCACACGGTTCGACCGTCATGATTGGCGGGTTCGGGTCGGCGGGCATGCCCTCTCAATTGATTGATGCCCTCATCGAGCAAGGCGCCCGGGACCTGACCATCGTCAGCAACAACGCCGGAAATGGTGAGACCGGGCTGGCCGCGCTGCTCAAGAGGCGGCGCGTGAAGAAGATCATCTGCTCGTTTCCACGTCAGTCTGATTCGTACGTGTTCGATGCGCTCTACCGCGCCGGCGAAATCCAGCTCGAGGTCGTGCCGCAGGGCAACCTGGCCGAGCGAATTCGGGCGGCCGGTGCGGGCATCGGCGCCTTCTTCACACCGACTGGCTTCGGCACGCCTCTCGGAGCGGGCAAGGAGTCCCGGCAGATCAACGGCCGCGACTATGTGCTCGAATACCCGATTCATGCCGAGGTCGCCCTGATCAAGGCCTTCAAGGGCGATCGGTGGGGAAACCTGGTCTATCGCAAAGCCGCTCGAAACTTCGGGCCTATCATGGCCATGGCGGCCAAGTGCACGATCGCCCAGGTGGATGAAGTCGTGAGCCTGGGGACGCTCGATCCGGAAGCGGTCGTCACACCGGGCATCTTCGTCCAGCGAGTAGTGGAAGCGCAGCGCCTGCGCAACGGGGAGCCAGCATGAACCGATGGACCCGCGACGAGATGGCCGCGCGCGTCGCGCACGACATCCCTGAGGGCGCTTACGTGAACCTCGGGATCGGATTGCCGACGCTCGTCGCCAACCATCTGGCCAAGGATCGTGAAATCTTTCTTCACAGCGAGAACGGCATTCTCGGCATGGGCCCGGCGCCGCCCGTCGAGGACGTCGATCCGGACCTGATCAATGCCGGCAAGCAGCCGGTGACGCTGCTGCCTGGTGGCGTGTTCTTTCATCATGCGGACTCCTTCGCGATGATGCGCGGAGGACACCTCGACATCTGCGTCCTTGGCGCGTTTCAAGTGTCGGTGCGCGGCGACTTGGCCAATTGGCACACCGGCGAGCCCGACACGATTCCAGCCGTCGGGGGCGCCATGGATCTCGCCATTGGCGCCAAACGCGTCGTCGTCATGATGGAGCACCTCACGAAAGCCGGTGCGAGCAAGATTGTCGAGCGATGCACTTATCCGCTTACCGGCATCGGCTGTGTGTCGCGCATCTACACCGATCTGGCAATCATCGATGTCACTGAGGCCGGCTTGTGCGCAGCCGAAATCGTCGATGGACTGTCGTTCGAAGAGATGCAGCGGCTCACCGGTAAATCGGAGAGCGGAATGTGGCTGGTCGCTAATCTGTAGCGCGACCCTTTAGGGCTGCGATCGTGAGGCTAAAGCCTCGCGCTACATCTGAAGAAGGCTTTCGACCGCCGCCGCCGACGCTCGGATAGTGCCGCTTGGATCCGATCTGTTCGGTGGCGCCCGTCCGATTCAGTATTTGGCGCACGGGTGCTTTCGTTGCCGCGATGACGACGACAATGTCCCGTTCCGCCAATTCTTCGGACAGCTCCACCAGGTTGGCTGCACCGGTCGTAATCGACGATGAGCCATCGTCTCGGCATCGAGGACAACGAACTGCGGCTTTGTCGCCGCTTCGGCGACGACAGCTGACCGGACCCGGGCCTTGAAGTGATCGGCATTGAAGAAGAGCAGTGCCGCGTCGAAACGATAAATCACCAACCCGGGAACCGTTTGGGCTTGGGGGTGGGTGGCAACGCTCGCGAAGACGTTCGAACCGGGCATCCGCCCGAGCAGCGCATCGTGAGGATGCGACGCTTTCGCCAGGAGTTGAACGATCGCTACACCCACCGCGACGACGACGCCAGGCAGCACTCCGACGGTGATCACACCAAGCAGCGTGATGATTGCCACGACGAATTCCTGAGGATAGACTCGCTGCAGCCTCGCCAGGCTCTTGAGATCGAAGAGGCCGAGCGCTGAATTCACCAGAATCGCGGACAGCGCGGCGATTGGCAGCCACGCGAGCGGCACGGTGAAGAAGAGCAACACCAGAACGATGACGAGCCGCCGTGACCAGGCTCGTGACCTGACTCTTTCCGCCCACCGAGTCGTTCACGGCCGTCCGGGAAGTCCGCGCCACTGACGGCGAAGCCCTGCAGGATTCCGGCTCCGATATCGGCGACCCCGAGCGCAATGAATTCCTGATTCGAGTCGATCTCGTACCGGTTTCTTCACCGCAAAGCTTCTCGCCGTGACCATGGCGCTGTTGAAGCTGATCAACGCGAGCCCGACGGCGCCAAGTGCGAGAGGCACAAGGTCGCTTTCTCGGACTGTCGGTATCGTCGGCGTTGGAAGTCCTGCGGGAATCGTTCCAAGAAGAGCGACGCCGCGTCCTCCCAGGTCGAAGAGGCGCGCCGCGGCAATGCCGAGTGCGACGGCCACGAGGGGGGCAGGAATCTTCGGCGACACGCGTTTGAGCACCCGTAGGAGCGCGAAAACCAGAAGCCCGACCATCAACGTCGGAAGGTAGGGTCTGCACGAGCTTCCCGCTGAACGCTCGGCTATCAACCGGAAGAGACCGGACGGGGCGAGCGAGAAGCCGAACAGCCGCCCAAGCTGGCCGGCGATGATGCTGAGTGCAATGCCGTTGAGGTATCCAGTCAAGATCGGTCGCGCCAGGAAGTTCGTCAGAAAGCCAAGACGTGCGAACCCGGCGGCGATGCAGAACGCGCCGGAGATCAGTGCGAGCGCCATCGTGAGGCGAGAGATACGCGTTCGGGATCCTGACGCCGGCGGTCGACCGCCGCCGCCACGCTCGGATAGTGCCGCTCGGATCCGCTCTGTTCGGTGGCGCCCGTCCGATCCAGTATTTGGCGCACGGGCGCTTTCGTTGCCGCGATGACGACGACAATGTCCCGTTCCGCCAATTCTTCGGACAGCTCCACCGGGTTGGCTGCACCGAGGCGGTCGCGATCGGAACCGCGACCGCCGCTACCGACACACGGCTACGAGATCGTAGCGAAGCCAGGAAAGGTCATAGCTGCGAAAGGGCCCCAGACCGGGTAAAAGCTTGTCCATCCATTTGTCAATGGCGCTAGGGGATCCGCTCCCTCAAGCTCATTTGACCGGTCCGTAGTCGGTCGAGACCATGAACACGTTGTCGACCTGCACGTTGACTTGCATTTCCGTTCGCGTCTTGACCCATTCGGGATCGGCGCCGAACGCGGCCCACGCCTTGTCCCTCGCCTCGGCGTCCTTATAAGCGAGGATGTAGATCAGCTGGTTGGGCTTGGCGACGGGCTGCCAGAATCCGATGATCGTCATCCCGTGCTTCTTGAAGAGCGCATTCGTGTGGTCGCGGAAACGGGAGTGCAGGAGGTCGATCGAGCTGCCTTCCCGTACGGTGTAGGTTCGCAGCTCGAAGCAGCGCGAGTCCTTGGCCACGTTCTTGATATCGGCCGGCAGGTTTGGCCCGCACGGTGGCGTGGGCGGCGCTGGACCGCGCCCAGCCGCCGGCGGTGCAGCCTGACCGGCTGGCGGCGCCTGAGCCGCACCGGCGTGCCGAGACACAGTCAGGCTCGCGAGGATGATTCCAACCACGAGCGGGACGACGATCGTTGCGCGTTTGATCATGGATCCTCCAAACCGAAGTGGGTCTTTCTACGGCATTGCGGTCCGATGAGATGGGTATGCTAACCCAAGTCGTCCAGCACAAACCTTCCTGATGAAACGCGCAAGAAGCGAACCGCCGCGGTGGCGGAAACCGTCGGTCGCACGGAAGTGGCGGCGGGGAATGGGGCCGCGATCCCGTCCTCCGAAAGGGAGGCTGTCGTTTTGGGCAGTGGGTCGAAGGCTTCTCTGGTCGTGGTGGCCGTGGTCGGCTTTATGCGTGTTCGCGTTGGTCACCGACAGGTGGTATTGGGCGGTCGTCACCGGATTGATGGGCCTCGTCAGCTATCTGATTACGCCGAACGAGTTTCCTCCTCGTTACGGACTCGATCACGAGCTCTCAGTCACCGACGACGAGTTCGTACAGACCGTCGTGGGCGCCACTGGCGTGCCGTTCACAGCCCGTAACAGCTTCATCTTTTTGAACAACGGCGACGAGTTCTATCCGGCGATGCTCGACGACATCGGTAAGGCCGAAGCTTCGATCACGATTGAGGCGTACATCTACTGGTCGGGCCAAATCGGGCTGGCTTTTGCTCGAGCGCTTGCGGCGAAATCCAAGGCAGGCGTCAACGTCAAGATTCTGCTTGATGCGATCGGGTCAGCGTCGATTGGCGAGGAAATCCTGCAGACGCTCCAAGACGGTCAATGCGAGCTCGCCTGGTACAACCCGATCCACTGGTACAGCCTGGGGCGCTTCAACCATCGCACCCATCGCAAGTCGCTCATCGTCGACGGCAAGGTTGGGTTTACGGGCGGCGCGGGAATCGCCGATCACTGGCTTGGAAACGCCGAGGATCCGCGTCACTGGCGCGACATCCAGATCCGCGTGGAAGGTCCCGCCGTCGTGCCGCTCCAGACAGGCTTCGCACAGAACTGGCTGCAGACGACCCACGAGCTCATCTCCGGGCCGCTGTATTTTCCAGCGCCTGTTCCTGCCGGACCGTTGAACGTTCAGACGATCATGAGCTCGCCGGAAGCCGTCGCCTCTTCTGTGCGGATCCTCTACTATCTGTCGATCATCTGCGCTCGGCGGTCGATCTTCATCGCCAATCCCTACTTCATTCCCGACCAATCGGCGATCGATATTCTGATCGAAGCCAAGCAGCGAGGCGTCGATGTTCGAATCATGGTCTCCGGCATCAACAACGACAACTGGCTGGCGCGGCACAACAGCGTCCGGCTCTTCCGCCGCCTTCTGAAAGCCGGCATCGAGATTCGCGAGTACAACCGGACGATGCTCCACCACAAGACCATGGTGGTCGACGACATCTGGGCCACGGTCGGGACGACGAACTTCGACAACCGCTCGTTCGCCCACAACGAAGAAACCAATGTTTGCGTCTACGATCGTGAAGTCGCGCGCGTCCTGCGTCAGGTGTTCATGGCCGATCTGGAAGCATGCGCACGCGTCGAGTTGCGGACGTGGCGGCGGCGAGGATTGTGGACCAAGACACAGGAGGTGATCGCCTCCGTCTTGCAGGAACAGATCTGAGCCGCGCGCGGGCCTATCGGCGATCAGGAAGTGCGAACACGTACATCGCATTTCCAGTCGCCGGAGGATGCAGTTCCGGGAGCGATCGTCGCCGGCACGAGCCGTGGGCTGCCTCCGCCATTACCGGTCATGACAGCGATGTATTGTTTGCCGTCGATGCTGAACGTTACGGGGAAGCCCTGGACGGACGTCGCGAGCCGCGTCTCCCACAAGACCTTGCCTGTTTTGACATCGAATGCCCGGAAATGCCGATCGAGATCCCCGGCGAACGCGATGCCACCGGCCGTGGAGATGACCGCGGTCATGAAGGGCGCCCGCTGCTCGTGGGACCACATTTCCTTCATGGTCCTGACGTCGAAGGCAGCCAGCTTGCCGATATTGCCGTCGGACCCTGGCATCTCGTAGAAACGCCGGCCCGCTCCGCCGCCGCTTCCGCCCCCTTCTTTTTGCTCGACGCGTTGGGCGTTGATTTCGAGACAGCTCTGGCTGAGCGGAATGATGATCTGGTTGGTGCCGGCGTGATGGCTGGATGCGGGCCAGTTATGACCGCCTTCGGTGCTCGGGCAACCCTGAATCCATTCCCCGAACCGCTGTTCGAGAATGTCGCTCCGATAGGAGGGCCTGCCGGTCTGAGGATCGAATCGCTCCCAGACGTTCTGGAACACCGTTTCCTTGTGGCCGATGTACTTCCCGGTCTTCCGATCGAGCTTCCAGAGGATGCCGTCCTTGCCGACGGTGAACACGAAATTCTGATTGTTGTCGTCGACGAGCAAGCGCTCGAACACGACGTCGAGGTCCAGTGACTCCGCCGGCGCGTGCTGGAAGTGCCACGCGAGCTTTCCGGTGTCCACATCCAACGCCAGCGTCGAGCTCGTGTAGAGCGCATCGTCTTTGATCGACATGCCGCGGCTGATGGGCATCCACGGTTTGGCTTGTGCCGTTCCCCAATAGGTGAGATTCAGATTGGGATCGTAGCTGCCCGTTATCCACGATTCGCCGCCGGCCCTGAATAGATCCGGAAGGCTGCCCCAGGAATCTCCTCCGGGCTCGCCACGCCGGGCAACCGTGTTGAACCGCCACAGCTCTTTACCGGTGGCGGCGTCGTAGGCGCTGATGAAGCATTTCTCTTCACGATAAGTCTGGCAACCGCCCAGCCCCTGAATGAGCTTGCCCTTGGCGACAATCGGCCCGCTGCTCGTTCCGTAGTTGCCTTTCGATCGATCGCCGATCGTCGTTTGCCAGACGGTCTTTCCAGTTTTGGCGTCGAGCGCCACCAGGCGTGCGTCGCTCGTGGCGGCGAACACCTTGTCGTCGTAGATGGCGATCCCTCGCATGGCCGCGCCGTTGGCGTTCTGACCGTAGCGGTTTTCCCAAATCACGTCACCGGTCCGGCCGTTGATCGCCTGCATCACGTTGCCGGGATTATTGAGATAGATGATGCCGTTGTGAACGATCGGAGCAGGTTGGTTCGCTCCGCCTTCATTCATGGCCCAGACCCATTGCAGACGGAGATCGCGAACGTTGTCGGTGGTGATCTGATTCAGCGGGCTGTAATTCGAGGCGTGATAGTCGCGGCGAATCATCAGCCAGTCGCCGGCCTCGGGCGTGCGAAGCATGGCATCGGTGACCGGCACGTAGTTCTTCACTTCACCGGCAACGGTGATGCCGACCGGAGGCGCGGCGCCTCGACCTCGTCCTCCGCCGGCCGGAGCCGGTGCGTCTCCGTCTTGTCCACGACCGGCCTGTCCTGCCCGACCTCCGCCCTGTTGCGCTTGTTGCGCCGTCGTCGCCGGTGCCTGGCCTGTGGCGACGGAGTTGATCGCGACGTCGGTGGCTGCCGTCAAAACCTGATTGCCGGCGGGCGCGCCGTTCGACTGAAGAATGAACGCTGCGATGTTGACGTATTCCTCCTGGCTCAATCCGCCCGGCCGCGTCGGCGGCATCGTCAGCTGCATGAACGACACGAGCTCGCGCGCCGAGCGCCGGCCCCATGCATCCATGAACTCGGAACCCGCGAGCGGAGCCGCGTCGCCCTGGCCCTTCAGATCCTGCAGGTGGCAGCCGGCGCATTGCGCTTGATAGGTCGCGCGGCCGGAAGCGGCCTGCGCGGTGGTATATCGCCCGGCCGCAGCCTGCTGCTGTCCGAGGAGCATCAAGCCGGACGAAGCGACGGCCACCGAGACGAGCACGAATTGCTTTCTGAGATTGCTCATAGCGCTGCCGCCTCCTACCGCACGAGCCAGCCCCATAGATTGCCCTCGGGCGCCTTCTCGCTCGAAATCTGAATGTAGAGCTTGCCCGCCTTGAGTCCCTGCACCTGCTCGGGTGTCAAATCAAGTGAGCCGCTGATGGTCCCATTCGTGGCCTTGGCCACCGTCAGATCGTTGATCGCTGCTCCGCGCACGCCCATCGCCAGGCCGCTGTGAACACGCGCTGCCGTCGCCGGCGAACGCAGTCCTTCGAACGTCCCGTTGATGGTCAGCTTCGTCCCGGCCAGCACAGCCGACGCACTTCCCGTCCCTGCCACGGTTTCGCGCATCCCGCCGTCCATCGCGATCGTCGACAACCGAGCCTTGAATTTTTCCTGATTCTGCGCGTGGAGCTGCGCGAAGGAGAAGCCGACCACCGCCATCAGAATGAAAGCCGCAAGCGGCCTGATAGTCATCGTCTCACCCGGGCGCATTGTAACGAAGCTCCGTCGCAAACCGTAGAGCAAAGAGCAGGGCGCTTTACCCTATAATCCGGGCGTCGCGAGCAATCGTTTCGGGTGGAGCGTAGCTCAGCTGGAGGATCACATGCTTGGAAGTTTGAGTGTCATGCTGCTCGCCGCCGCGGCTGGCGCGACGCCATGCGAAAGCCTGCGAACGGTGTCGCTCTCCCAGGCCACGATTGTGACCGCGGACGTCGTACCTGCCGGAGTGTTCGTTCAGCCGCCGCCTCCGACCCCGCCTGCGACAGCAGGCCAGCAGGGAGGTCCAGCAGGCGCGCGTCAGGGAGGTGCGCCACCTCCGCCGCCGCAACCCATTCCTCAACACTGCCGCGTGACGATGGTGCTCAAGCCTTCGTCGGATTCCAACATCAACGCCGAATTGTGGATGCCGACCGAGAACTGGAACGGCAAGCTCCTGATCGTCGGCAACGGAGGGTTTGCCGGATTCATCCAGGGGTATGGCGACATGCAGGTCGCTCTTCGTCTCGGTTTTGCGACGGCCGCTACCGACACAGGCCACTCGGTTGCTGTTGACGGTCCCAACGGAATGTTCGCCCTCGGTCATCCCGAGAAGATCGTGGACTTTGCCTACCGCGCCGTCCACGAGATGACCGTGAAGTCGAAGCAACTGGTCAAGGCATTCTACGAGCGGCCGGCGCAGTACCTGGTACTTCAAAGGGTGTTCGACCGGCGGACGCCAGGCCGTAATGGCGGCTCAGAAGTATCCCGAAGACTACGACGGCATCATCGGCGGCGCGCTCGCCAATCGACACATCCACATGCACACTGCCGGCTTCGCCCGCACGGTCAACCTTGCACGAAACCCGGATCAGGCGCTTCCGGAGGCGAAAGCTCAGATGGTCACCGATGCGGTGATGAAGAAGTGCGACACGCTCAAGGAAGGCTTCTTGAACAACCCGCGGCAATGCAGCTTCGACTTCTCGACGCTGTTGTGCGAAGGCGCGGACGGCGACAACTGTCTCACCAAGACGCAACTGAAGTCCGTGGAAACCTTTTACGGCGGCTTGAAGAACAGCAAGGGGGAGCTGATCTTCTCGGGCCAGGCTCTCGGGAATCGGATTCCAGCGCTGCGCAGCAATCCGCCGGCGCAGATCACCGATACGGTGAGGATCTGGGCGTTCCAGAATCCGAACTACGACTGGCAGAGCTTCGATCTCGATCGCGACATGCCGATTATCGACAAGAAGATTGGCTTCGTGGACGCGGTTGATTCGGATCTCAGCAAGTTCAAAGCGCACGGCGGCAAGCTGCTTCTCTACGCCGGCTGGGGCGATACCACCATCACGCCGGAGAACACCGTTCTCTACTACGAGAACCTCGTGAACAAGATGGGGAAGAACCAGAGCGACTGGACGCGTCTGTTCATGGTGCCGGGGATGGCCCATTGCCGTGGCGGGGACGGTCCGAACACGTTCGACTCGATCGGGACGCTGGAAGCGTGGCGCGAGAAGGGGAACGTTCCCGCTCAGATCATGGCGTCGAATCCGCAATCGGGCTTGTCGCGTCCGCTCTGTCCGTATCCGCAATACGCCAAGTACAAGGGTACCGGCGATCTGAAGGATGCCGCGAACTGGGCGTGCACCGCTCAGTAGCTTCCACTGGGACGGCTTTGCAGAATTGAAAGTTTGGAACTGGGCGTCAGGAGAGACGAGCCGCCAGGAGTCGCACCTCCCCGTCAACGTTCGGTGCGCGCTGACGAGTTCCCCCTTGCTGGCATTTTCTGGCTCTCTTCCACGATGTTCTTGATTTCGGCCCCCAGGCTCTCAACCACGACCTCGATATGACGCCGCGTCGCGACACCTTCCGCCTTGATCAACGCATCGATTGAATCAAACCGTGCGTTCCATTCCTCATCGGTCATCGGCATTCCCTGAGTGCATTGTGTGCGCTCGAGCCTTATCCGACCGTCAAGCGGGGCCGACGACGGTAGCATCGTCGTCGCACTAACGCAAACATGTTCGTGCCACAATGATCGAGATGGGTCAGGCCTTGCCCCGTGCGTCGACCGCCGGCCAGCACCTGATTCTGTACGACGGAGTCTGTGGACTGTGTAGTCGGCTGAATCAGTTCGTGCTCCCGCGCGACCCGGGCGGTCTGTTCGACTTTGCCTCGCTTCAGAGTAAGACCGGGCGGTCAATCGTCAAGCGACACGGACGAAATCCCGAAGACCTTGACACGTTCTACGTCGTGACGAACTACCGAACTGGATCGCCAGCGCTGCTCACGAAGGCTTACGCCGGATTGTTCGTCATGAAGATGATCGGACCGCCGTGGAGCTGGCTCGGCGTGCTTCGACTCATCCCGAGAGCTGTTTTGGACTGGGGATACGACCTCACGGCGCGGTATCGCTATCGGCTATTCGGGCGATACGACAGTTGTCTCCTGCCAAGACCTGAGCACCGGACCCGGTTCATCGACATTTAGATTCCCGAACGAGGGTGCGTGTCGGCCCGTATAGTCAGGAAGGTATGGCGAATTCTGAACCGGGCGTCCGACGCGGTCCTCCTCTCTTTCGGACGCTGCACGAGGACGTTCAACATATCTGGGCCGATTTCAAGCGGTACGGCTTCAAACGAACGATTCACCGTACCTACCTCGAGCTGCACGATTTTTATCTGGACGCGCAAGCGAAAGAGCAGCTGCGCGGAATGGGCAAATTCCGCCGGACGATCAATCTGGCGTTCTGGCTGCTGACGAGCCTCTTTCTCAAACTCACACCAGCCCGGCGGGTGCTTTTGGCACTGAGCGTTCTGTTCATGTTGCAAGCGACCGATTTCGAGCATCAAGGACAGGCGACCACCATCAGTATTCATTTTCCGTTGCTCGGCATCGCAACGCTGGTCCTCATCCTGATGCTCGAGCTCAAGGACAAGCTGGTGGCCCGTGACGAGCTCGCGGCCGGCCGTTCGGTCCAGCAAGCCTTGATGCCGGAGACGAGCCCACAGATCCCGAAGTGGGACGTCTGGCTGTTTACGCGCTCGGCAAACGACGTCGGCGGGGATCTCGTGGATTACGTACCGGTGGGGCCTCAGAGATTCGGTCTGGCGCTTGGCGACGTGGCCGGCAAAGGCTTGCCAGCAGCGTTGCTGATGGCCAAGCTCCAGTCCACGCTTCGAGCGCTGGCCTACGAAGAGACCACACTCGCGGCGCTCGGACAGAGGATGAATCGTATTCTTTGCCGCGACGGCCTTCCCAATCGGTTCGCGACGCTCGTCTATCTGGAGGTGTGTGCGCAGTCCGGCTCGGTGCGCCTGCTCAACGCGGGCCATTTGCCGCCTCTCGTCTTACGGCCCGAGAGGATCGAGGAATTGCCGACGGGGTCGATGGCGCTCGGCATGCTCCCAGAGGCGACATTCTTCGAACAATCCGTCGAGCTCGCCGACGGCGACACGTTGATCGTGTTTTCCGACGGATTGACGGAGGCCATAAACGATCGCGACGAGTTCTTCGGTGACGAGCGCTTTCAGGCTCATCTGCCTGTCTTGCCGCGGACGTCGGCCAAGGACATCGGTACCGCCCTGGTCGCCGCCGTCGACGAGTTCGTGGGCGATGCACGCCCGCACGATGATCTCTCGCTGATCGTCCTTCGCCGAGCTCAGTAGGGCACCCTGGCCGCTCTGCGAGCGGTCTGGCCGGGCCTTCTGGTTCCTTTTGAATATCTTTTGCTTGTCTTTGCTTATCGGGGGGGTCTCAGGCACAATGTCGCAGGTGCTGCCTGGTCTATGCACACTGCCGCGCCAGTGACTCGGCCACTGCGGAAACGGCTCTCAAGGATCGGGCGCATGCCGATGTTTGCGCTCTTCGTTGGCGGCTTCGTTGCCGCCGCCGGCTCGGCCGTCCGCACGTCTCCTCAGCAGGCAACACCAGCCGCATCAGTTCAACCTGCACCTCAAGAAATCTTCGGTAAGTACTGCGTCTCGTGTCACAACCAGCGGCTCCGGACGGCGGGTCTCGCGCTCGACACGCTCGACGCGACGACGCCGAGTGTTACGCCCGAGGTCTGGGAGCGTGTGATCGGCAAGCTTCGCGCCGGCTCGATGCCACCGGCCGGCCGCCCGAGGCCCGACGCTGCAACCTATCGAGCCGTCGCCAGTCGATTGGAAACCGACATCGATCGCGCGTGGGCCGCGCATCCGAATCCTGGCAGAACGAACGCCGTACACCGCCTCAATCGCACGGAATACAGCCACGTCGTTCGCGACTTGTTCGCAATCGATCCGCGGGGCCTCGACGTGAAATCGCTATTGCCCGGCGACGACACCGCCGACGGCAGCTTCGACAACGTCGCGGAAGTCCTCACGATCTCGACCGCTCATCTCGAACGGTACATGTCGGTGGCTCGGCAAATCACGCGGCTCGCGATCGGTCTGCCTCCCGCAAGTCCGCGGCTCGAGACGTTCCCGATTCCGTTGCATGTGGTGCAGGACGATCGTCAAAGCGAAGATCTGCCCTTCGGTTCCCGCGGTGGGATGGCGATCAAATACGACTTTCCAGTCGATGCCGAATACCTCATCAAGATTCGCCTCCGTCGTCAGTACCAGGACTACATCATGGGCATGGGCTGGCCGCAGCAGCTCGATGTCCGCCTCGATGGCAGATTGCTGAAGCGCTTCACGGTCGGAGGCGGCGCGCCAGGCCGGCCCGCCGCGGCCAGCTATGCCGGCGACGGAGAGCCGGGTTTTGCTGGTGCCCCCGAGTGGGAAAAATACATGCAGACGGGCGGTGACGCGGGTTTGGAGATCCGAGTGCCGATCTCGGCGGGTCCCCGCACCATTGGCGTGTCGTTCGTGAGAGAGCTGTGGGAGCCTGAAGGCCTCCCGCAACCGCTCCAACGGGGCAGGGTGCTGACGAACGACCAGATCTACATGGGGTACGCCAGCGTCGGCGCGGTCACAATCGGTGGTCCCTATCAAGTTGCCGGAACGGCAAAGGACACGCCGAGCCGCCGGGCGATCTTCGTGTGTCAGACCCGCGAGCGAGCCGAGCGGGGCGGAAGGGCCCCCGCGAGTGATCAATGACGTCGCCTGTGCGTCGAGAATCCTGTCGCGCATGGCGCGGCTTGCGTATCGGCGTCCGGTCACGAAAACCGACGTCGACACACTCCTGGGCTTTTTCGAGCAGGGACAACGTGACGGCGGAAGCTTCGATTCGGGGATCCAGTTCGCGCTCGAGCGAATCCTGGTCGATCCGGATTTTCTGCTGCGTGTGTCCAGGGAACCAAGCCAGCCGGCCGGGCCCTATCGATTGGGCGATCTCGAAGTCGCCTCGCGGCTCTCGTTCTTCCTGTGGGGCAGCATTCCCGATGAGCGCCTGCTCGATCTCGCCGAGCGCGCACAGCTGACCAAACCGGTCGTCCTGGAACAACAGGTACGTCGCATGTTGGCGGACCCGCGCGCCAAAGACGCGCTTGTGAACGACTTCGCGGCTCAGTGGTTGAATCTTCGGCGCGTTGACGAAGTCGTCGTTCATCCCGAGCAGTATCCGACCTTCGACGACAGCCTGCTGGACG
This sequence comes from uncultured Acidobacteriota bacterium, assembly GCA_963773035.1. Lineage (GTDB taxonomy): Bacteria > Acidobacteriota > Vicinamibacteria > Vicinamibacterales > CAVVIG01 > CAVRXZ01. The sequence continues at coordinate 40,404 of CAVYZX010000016.1, forward strand.
CGTTCAAACGTGAGACGGAACTGTTCGTGGGTAGCACGTTGGAGGAGGATCGCAGCGTGCTGGATCTTCTGAGGGCCAACTACACATTTGTGAACGAGAGGCTGGCGCGTCATTACGGCATACCTGGGATCTACGGCAGCCGCTTCCGGCGTGTCACGCTGTCCAACGCCGATCAGAGGGGTGGGCTGTTGGCGAACGGCTCGCTGCTGGCGACGACGTCGTACCCGGATAGGACGTCACCGGTGCTGCGGGGCAAATGGCTGCTGAACAACATTTTTGGTCTGCCTGTTCCGCCGCCGCCGCCGGGTGTCGATACCAACCTGGCTGAGACGAAGCCAGGAGAGGTTCCTGCCTCGATTCGCGAACGACTGGCACAGCATCGCAAGGATCCGAGTTGCGCCAGCTGCCATTCGGTGATCGATCCCCTCGGGTTTTCGCTCGAGAATTTCGATGCGATCGGCGGCTGGCGGACCATTGACGAATCGGGAAAACGGGTAGACGCAAGCGGCGCCACGGTCAGCGGCGAGAAGGTCGAGGGCCTCTCGGGTCTGCGGGCGGCGCTGCTCGAGCAGCCAGATCGATTCCCGCGTACAGTGACCGAGAAGCTCCTGGCGTACACGCTCGGACGGCGGCTCGAATACTACGATCACCCCGCCGTGAGGCAGATTGTGCGCGACGCAGCGGCCGATGATTACCGCTGGTCGTCGCTGATTCTCGGAATTGTGAAGAGTCCGCCGTTCTTGATGCGTGCGCGACAAACCGGAGTGAACTGAATGACTTTCCTCACTTCGAAGTCCCTTTCCCCGTCGGACTGTCCTGCGGGGCATCGGCGCCACGTTGTCGCTCCCGTTTCTGGAAGCGATGGTCCCCGTCCTGTCTCGCGCGAGGGCTGCGGGCAAGCCGGTGAATCGATTCCTGGCGTTCTACGTACCGAACGGCATGGCGATGCCGTACTGGTCGCCGAAAGGGGAGGGCACCAGCTTCGAGCTCTCGCCGATTCTCGAGCCGCTGGCGCCATTCCGGAACAAGCTGCTGGTCCTGTCAGGGCTGAACTCCAGCTGGAACTACATCCATGCCGGGGCGTCGGGCTCGTTCCTCACCGGCACGACGCGTGGCGGCCGCAACGAAGTGGAAGTCATCGCCGACGTGTCGATGGATCAGCTGCTCGCGCGCAAGTTCGCGAACGAAACACAGGTGGCGTCGCTCGAGCTCTCGATGGATGGTCCGGCCAACGCCGGCGCGTGCACGGGAATCCTCAGTTGCGCGTACACGCACACGATCTCATGGCGCAGTCCGACGCAGCCTTTGCCGATGGAATACAACCCCCGAGCGGTGTTCGAGAGACTGTTCGGTGACAGTGGGACGACGGAGCGCACGGCGCGGGAAATTCGGCTGCACCAGAACAAGAGCATTCTGGACTCTGTTTCTCAAAAGCTGACGGCCCTCAAGAAGGAGCTCGGTCCGGGAGACCAGGTGCGAGTGGAGGAGTACACGGCATCGGTTCGAGATGTCGAGCGCCGTATTCACAAAGCTGAAGAGCAGCACGATCTCGAGCTTCCGGCCATCGAACAACCGCAAGGTGTGCCGCCCGATTTCGAGGACCATCTGACGCTCATGCTGGATTTGCAGCGCCTGGCTTTTCAGTCGGACCTGACTCGCGTGATCACGTTCATGATCGGCAAGGAGCAGAGCGCGCGTCCTTACCCACAGGTCGGCGTTCCCGAAGCGCACCATCCGCTGTCGCATCACAACGATGTTCCGGAATTGATTGCACACCTCTCGAAGATCAACCGATATCACACGGAGCTTTTCTCGAAGTACATGGCCAAACTCGACGCCACGCCGGACGGAGACGGATCGCTCCTGGATCACGTGACGATCCTCTACGGTTCGGGTATTTCCAACAGCACGCGCCATTCCGGCGTCAACTTGCCGTTGATGCTGGTGGGCGGCGGGGCAGGAACCCTCAAGGGCGGACGGCACCTCTCGTTCACCGACAAGCCCTCGATGGCGAACCTGCTGGTCACGCTGATGGACAAGATGGGCGTGCCGGTCGAGCGAGTGGGCGGGAGCACTGGCCATCTGCCGCTCGATACGCTGTCGGGTGTCTAGATGAGCACGACGCAGCAATGCAAAATGACGAATGCAAAATGTAGAGGCGCATGGTTTCTGCAAACTTCTGCATTATGCATTTTGCATTCTGCATTGAAGTCGCGAGGGCCGGTCGTCCTTGGTCTCGCTGCCCTCGCCATCGGTGCTGGCGGCGATCGACCATCGCTGATCGACGCAGCGAAGAATACCGACCGTGGCACGTTACGCCTGCTCGTCCAGCAGGGCACGAACGTCAACCAGACCGAACCTGATGGAACGACGGCGCTTCATTGGGCGAGCTATCGGGACGATCTCGAAAGCGCGGAGGTACTGATTCGCGCGGGTGCCAAGGTCAACGCAGCCAACGATCTCGGTGCCACGCCGCTCTGGACGGCCAGCCTGAACGGAAGCCCGGCGATGGTCAGGAGGCTGCTGCAGGCGGGCGCAAACCCGAACATCCCGCTTCTCCTGGGTGAAACCCCTGTGATGGTCGCTTCCCGCTCCGGCAATTCCGACATCGTCGAACAGTTGCTGGCGAAGGGCGCTGAGGTCAACGCTCGCGCCGCGCGCGGCCAGACGGCGCTGATGTGGGCGGTCGCTCAAAAACATCCGGATGTGGTCGGTGTCCTGCTCGCGCACGGTGCAAACGTCCACGTGCGCTCGCAGGTCTGGAGCGAGATGCTGGCCGTGCCGCCTCACGGTCTTCCCGAATACAACAGCGTGATCCCGCAGGGAGGCGATACGGCGTTGATGTTTGCGGCGCGCGTCGGCGACCTCGCGTCGGCGAAGCTGCTCGTCGCGGCAGGTGCCAATGTCAACGACGCCGATGCGTGGGGGGTCAGCGCCACCGTCCTCGCTGCGCACGCGGGTCACACGCCGGTGGTCGAGTACCTGCTCGATCGAGGCGCCGATGGGAACGCCGCCGGCGCCGGCTTTTCGGCGCTGCAAGCGGCCGTCATGCGGCGCGACGAGAAGATGGTCGTCGTACTGCTCGACCACGGGGCCAATCCCAACATGCCCGTTCGGACATGGACTCCCACGCGCCGCGATTCCAAGGACTACAACTTCAACCCGGCGCTGGTCGGCGCCACGCCGTACTGGCTGGCTGCCCGTTTCAACGAACCAGGGGTCATGCGTCTGCTCGCAAAACATGGCGCTGATGTGCGGTTCGTGCATCACTCTTATTACGCAGTGGATGGAAGGGGCGAAGCCTTCGAACATCGGACCGACGTGCTGACTCCCCTGATGGCGGCCGTGGGGATGGGTCGTGGCACCGCCTGGGTTCAGCCCGATCGCGATTCGCGTGAGGCGTTGATGCTCGAGACGGTCAAGCTGGTCGTGGAATCCGGCGTCGATCTCAACGCGGCGAACACAGATGGCCGCACTGCCCTCGACGCTGCTCAAGCGCTCGAGTACCGAGACCGTCGTCAAGTTTCTCGTCGCCAACGGCGCCAAACCCGGCGTCAAGAAAGAACAAGCGAGCCCAGCACCCGTGCGGTGAGGACTCAGTTCGAGTGAATCTCGTGCCGATTCTCTGACGAAAAGTTCACCAAATCTTCAGGCCCTGTTTTGAGCCGGCGCGTCTACTATCTGCGTGCGCCATGGGCTCCATCCTCACTTGGCTCGAATCGACGGCGTTCAGCACGTGGATGCGGGAATCGCCGTCGGTGTTTGCATTTCCCGCGATTCTGTCCTGCCACACTGTCGGTATGGGACTCGTTGCCGGCATCAACGCGGTGCTGGCCCTGCGCATCCTTGGCGCCGCTTCCGCCGTGCCCATCCGCGAGTTGAAGCGCTTCATGCCCGTGATGTGGTTCGGCTTCTGGTTGAACGCCATCTCGGGCGTCGCGTTGCTCGTCGCGTATCCGACCAAGGCGCTGACGAACCCTGTCTTCTACCTCAAGCTCGCGCTCATCGCCATCGCGGTGTGGTTGGCCTCCCTGATCGGCGGCCGGCTTTTCGGCGGCCCGACTCCATCCGACGGAGCTCCGTCAGCCGCGGTGAAGCGGTTGGCGGCTGCGTCTCTCGTCTGCTGGGCTGGAGCGATTACAGCGGGCCGCTTGCTGGCCTACACGTACACCCGGCTGATGATGACATTTTGAGGCGCGTATGGACGCATTCCAAATCTGGCTCGAGCGGACGTTGAGGGCGATCAATCCGGTCGCAGCCTTCATGCACTCGAAATGGGGCTGGCCGGCGGCGGAAAGCGTGCACTTCCTCGGCTTGTCGCTGCTGATTGGTTGTATCGGGCTGTTCGATCTGCGTCTGTTGGGCCTCGGCAAGCGCATTCCGATCGCCGCGCTGCACCGCCTCATCCCGTGGGGCCTTGCTGGCTACGGCATCAACGTCGTGAGCGGGCTGGCGTTTCTGATGACCGAGCCGGACCAGTACATCTACAACCCGGCGTTTCACTTCAAGCTACTGTTCATGGGGACTGCGGGCCTGAACGCGATGATGTTCTATGTCGCGCGTGTCGTCGCGTCGAGAAGCCGGAGCCCGGCGCACCTGCGCCCGTGCGGCGCGGATCATCGCTGTCGTGTCGCTGTCGATGTGGCTCGGGGTGATCATTGCCGGCCGCCTGTTG
>CAVYZX010000017.1:0-458671 GCA_963773035.1 uncultured Acidobacteriota bacterium
AAGAAGCGCGTTCGGCCGGAACACCGTTGAACCGATAGTTCGATTAGTCGTCGCCGTCTGGGCCGAACGCTCGTTGCCCATGGCAGATCTCAAAGGAGGGCCGAAAACGACCTAGCCCCGCTTTTTGTCGCGCGCGGATAGGCGCTGGAGGGCGACGGTGGGCGAGATCACCGTGTCGGTCGTCGGGTCCAAAAATCCAAACTGGTTCGACACGCATCAGATCCCCAAGAACGCCGCATACGCGATTCCCGACGAGGCTGCCACCCGGCTAATGACGGCTTCTCTGGACGTAACCGACCGAACTGCCGCGACGAGAGTCGTCTCTGACGCTGTCGATCACTTTGGTCGAATCGATGTCCTCGTCAACAACGCGGGCTACGGTCTCATCACTGCGTTTGAGGAAATGTCGCCTGAACAAATCCACCAGCAATTCGCAACCAACGTATACGGCGTGATGAACGTCACTCGCGCCGTGTTGCCAGTCATGCGACGCCAGCGCAGCGGGCACTTGTTCACGATCGCTTCGATGGGTGGCTACCTCGGTGGATCGCGCGGGACAGCGTACGCCGCTTCCAAGTTTGCCGTGGCCGGCTTCACAGAGTCGCTCGCCCTCGAACTCGAGGAGTTCGGCATCACCGCGACAATTGTCGGACCCGGATACTTCCGCACCGATTTTCTAGACAAGTCCTCGGCGATTCTCGAACCGGCGACGCTCATCGAGGACTATCGCGCGTCAAATGCTGCGTTTCGCGCCGCCACGGAGACCGCCAACCATGCCCAACAAGGCGATCCGAACGCTCTCGGCCGCCTGCTTGTTGAAATCGCAGCGGAGAGAAAACCGCCACTTCACCTGCCGGTCGGCGCCGACGCCGTCCAGCTTGTCGAGCAGCATCACAACTCCGTGCTGAACGATATCAAGGCCTGGCGCGCCAAGAGCAGCAACACGGCTTTCAACGCCGGTTAGTGTTCGTGCGTAGGCTTTACCACGTGCAGGACCGGTGGAGAACACCGGGTCCTGCCACGACGGTCTGAAGCAACTGAAACTGAAAACTGTGTAGAAACTGTGTAAGGTGAGGGCAAGACTGGCGAGAAATACCGACGTTTACGGAGTCACATCGGGGCTCATTTCGCGAAGCTAAATCGTTGCTCCGTCTACGACAAGAGGTGTTTCAATATCGCTTGGCGAGAGTCACCACAATCGTTTTCCAAGCGTGCTCCTTCAACCACTCGGACATCTCTCCGCTCTAGAATCAACGGTTTGCGAGCGGTTCGACAGACATTATCCCACACGCGGTCGACTTCGGAGCCCGTTCTTCGGTCTCGTTTGCATAGAGTGGTTTGACGCCTACGAGAACGGACGTTCGCAGAAATTGTGTAAGACCTCCCAATGTCCCGCGATCACTTACGTCGATCCTGTTGACGCTCCGGCTGTCGCGCTCGAGCACCAGGACGAGGCTTCGAAGGGAAAGCCTGATGCAGCAGTCGCTCACGCCGGTCTTCGACCGAAGCATGTCGCGGTAACGGCTCAGCCGCGCTGTTGGTACCGACACGAGATCGGTCTAGAGTTGCATGAGAGGTCCTCATGAGCAGCACCGAAACCACGGCCGCACTCTTCAACGCCACGTCGCTCGCCGACCGCACGATTCATCGACGCGCGATCGAGCTGGCCATCTGGGGGATGCCGGCCGTGAGCATGGCCGCGATCCGGGCCTCGCTGAAGCGCGATCTCGATGCCGACTTCGGCGACGTCATCTACTTCTCGAAGGTCATGGAGCCCCGGCACGAGTTCCTGACCGCCAACAACCAGACGCCCTACGTCTGCACCTTTTTCGACCTCCGGCAGGGACCGATCGTGTTGGAGGTACCGGCCGCGAGCGACAAGACCGTGTTTTTCGGCAGCGCCATCGACTCGTGGGAGGTGCCGCTCGCCGACATCGGCGGTACGGGAGACGATGCCGGTAAGGGTGGCAAGTACCTGTTCCTGCCGCCCGGCTACGACACGAAGGCTCCCGACGGCTACTTCGTCGTGCCGTCGGAAACGGTGTTCATCCACATCGGCCTGCGCCCGATCACCATCGGCAAGGGCACGCTCGCCGACGCCGTCGCCTACAGCCAGCAGTTGAAGGTCTATCCGCTGGCGGACGCCGCGAAGCCGACGCGCTACGTCGACGGCTATCCGAAGACCTGGAAGACGCTGCCGACCTTCGACGTGAGCTATTTCCAGCTCCTCGCCGATGCGATCGCCGTCGAGCCGCCGCAGCCGAAGGACGCCGCCATGCTGGCGATGCTGACGAGCATCGGCATCGAGAAGGGCAAGCCGTTCCAGCCCGACGCGACACGCGCCAAGCTCCTGACCGCCGCCGTGCGCGAGGCCGAAGCCACGATGAATGATGGCTTCATGAACCACTCGTTCGAACCGTTCTGGCCCGGCCGTCAATGGCAGGGCAACCAAGCCCGAGAACAACTTCGACTACTCCTACTACGGCAACGGCGTGCTCGACTACGACCGTCGCGCCGCAGCGTTCGCGTACTGGGCGACGTGGGCGCCCAAGCGGCTGGGCGATCCGAAGAAGCTGCCCGCCTCGTACTACCTGAAGAACTTTCGCGACAGCCACGGGCGGCGCTCTTCCGCGGCACCGATCGCTATCGGCTGCGCGTGCCCGCCGACACGCCGGCGCACGACTTCTGGTCGATCATCGCCTACGAAGTCGGCACCAACGCCTTCATCCACAACCCGGAGAATCGTGTCGGCGTGTCCTCGTACGACAAGCAGCAGATGACCGTGAATCCCGACGGCTCCGTGGACGTCTACATCGGGCCGACCGCGCCGGACGGCCTCACCAACAACTGGATTCCGACCGCCGGCAAAGACTTCTGGCTGATCGCGCGTTTCTACGGTCCCGACAAAGTGCTGTTCGAGAAGACGTGGGTGATGCCCGACGTCGAGAAGGTGAGCTGAACGATATGACGCAACGCAAAGATGGCCACGGAGATCCCGGCCGCGATCACCATGCCGGACAGCGTCGAGACGCGGCTCGGAACGCTCCGATTCACCGACGGGTTTCCCGACGATGCGACGGTCGAGAAAGTGTTCGACAACCTCGACTTCCAGCACGCCGTGCAGGCGTTCCTGACGACGATGCCCGCGGCATCGCTCGCTGCGATGCGGAAGGGCGTGCGCAGTTTCGGTCCCGACAATCAGACCGTCATCATCTTCGAGTCGTTGATGGACTCGCGCTCGCTGTTTCTCACCGCGAACACGGAAAGCATCTACGCGCGTCGCCTGGCTCGAATCTCAAGAACGGTCCCGTCGTCGTCGAGAGTCCACCGAACACGCTCGGATTGGCGGACGACTTCTGGTTTCGCTACATCACCGACCTGGGCATCGCGGGACCCGACAAGGGCAAGGGCGGCAAGTTCCTGTTCCTGCCTCCCGATTTCACCGGCACGCCACCCGAGGGCTACTACACCTTCAGGTCGCCGACCTTCGGCAACATCTTCGGGACACGCGGCTTTCAGGTGAACGGCGATCCGAAGCCGGGCGTGGACGCCATCAAGCAGCAGCTGCGCATCTATCCGCTGGCGGACGCGGCGAAGCCGCCGGCGACGAACTTCGTCAACGTGTCGGGAAAGGCCTTCAACACGATCCATGCGATGGACGCCTCGTTCTTCGAGGAGGTGAACGAGGTCATCCAGGAGGAGCCGAACGACGCTATCGATCCCGAAACGATGGGCCTGCTGGCCTCCATCGGCATCGAGAAGGGCACACCGTTCGCGCCGGATGCGCGGATGAAGAAGATCCTCGCCGACGCGGCAGCGGTGGGTCAGGCGACGGTCCGCGCGCTCGCCTATCGGTGCCGATTGAAGGACGCGTTCTTCTATCCGGACAGCGCGTGGAACACGCCGTTCGTCGGCGGCAGCTCCGAGTTCCTGCACCAGGGCGCTCGCCTGCTCGATGCCCGCTCGTACTTCTTCTTCTACGCGACCGGCATCACGCCGGCGATGGCGATTCAGAAGGTCGGTGCCGGCTCGGCGTACGCCGCGGCGTTCGTGGACGCGAAGAGCCAGCCGCTGGACGGCGGCAAGACCTACAAGCTGCACCTGCCGCCCGGCATCCCGGCCAAGCAGTTCTGGTCGCTCGTGCTCTACGACACGCAGACGCGTTCGATGCTGCAGACCGACCAGCAGTTCCCCAGCATCAGCAGCCAGAAGAAGGGCGTGGCGATCAACCCCGACACCTCGGTGGATGTCTACTTCGGGCCGACGCCGCCGTCAGGCAAGGAGAGCAACTGGGTGCAGACGTGGCCGGGCAAAGGATGGACCGTCATCCTTCGTCTCTACGGTCCACTGCAGCCGTTCTTCGACAAGACGTGGCGACCCAGCGAGATTGAAGAAATGAAGTGGTGACCCGCGGTACTCCATCATGGCGAATGAAACAGCCGATCTGGCCGTGCAGGTAGTGCGTCGCCGCGCGATCGGGGCATGCCCGCGGTCAACCTCGACTTGATGTTGCAGGCGGGCATCAAGGCCGGAGCGAAACCGAATCAGATCGCAGGAGATCGACCTGCTCGATGCCGGCGTTGGGATCGGATTCCTGACTCATACGCGATACTCCGGCACCTTGTGGTCTTCAGCCGTCAGCAGCTTCATCAGATTGGGGTGGATGAACAGCTTCTCGCGCCCGGCCTTCACCTCTCGCAGCACGCCGGTGTCGCACAGCTCCTTCAAGTACACGGACGCGGTCTGCCGCTTCGCGATGCTCGCATCGACGACATTGCCGATGCGGCTATAGGGCTGCTCGAACACCAGCTCCACGAGCTCCCGGCTGTAAAGCGACGGGGCGTGCTCGCGCACATGCGCGGTCGCCCGACGGAGCAACTCTCGGATCGCCTTGATCTTCTTCGTTGTCCAGATGGCAGTGTCGTGCACGGCGTCGAGCATGTAAAGCACCCAGGGCTCCCATGCGTCGTCACGCGTGACAGCGTTGAGCAGGCGATAGTACTCGGTCCGCCGACGGATGATTGCGCGACTGAGATAGAGGACGGGCTGATCGAGAAGGCCCTGTTCCACCAGGAACAGCAGATTGAGAATACGCCCCGTGCGGCCGTTGCCGTCCGTGAACGGATGGATCGCCTCGAACTGATAGTGGCCGACGGCCATTCGAATCAGCGGATCGAGATCCGTGGCGTCGTGCATGAAGCGCTCCCAATTCGCCAGCAAGCCGCGGAGCCGGTCCTCTCCCTCGGGTGGCGTGTAGACTACTTTGCCTGTGGTCTGATTCTTCAGCGCCGTGCCAGGCACCTTCCGAATATCTATCGCAATCCCGCGCAGCGTCCGGCAGATCTCGACCGCCATGCCGGTCGTCACGGGCTTCTTGGCAAGCTCCCGCAATCCCTGCATTAGGGCGGACTGATAACGCAGCGCTTCCTTGGTCGCCGGATCGGCCTGCTCGCTCTCATCGTGCTGGGCAAATCGGAACAGCCGGTCAGCGGTGGTGACGATGTTCTCGATCTCCGAGCTGGCGCGCGCTTCGAGGACAGGGAGCGTGTTGATCAGAATCGACTGATTTGGAATGAGCTCTCCTGCCTGTTTCAGCTCCGCCAGGGCGGCTCGCGCGCCCACCAGCGCCTTCATGACGAGCTTCGTCTCCAGCTCAGCCTTCGGCGGCAGCTGCGGGAGCGCGTTGTAGGGCGTTTCGGCCGAAAACCGGGCTCGGGACGGCATGTCGACAGCATCGACATGTTAGCGCAATATGTCGATGATTTACGATTTTATCGACATATCGCTGGAACGTGTCGATGTCGTCAACAGGTCACACGAGACGCCAACGGAGAGTGAACAGCGGCTCGCGGCGGATATCAGCGGTCAGCCTCCGCTCGATGTCGTCCAGCAGCTTCTCCTTGTCGCGCTCGAGCTCGCGGCTCGCCTGGTCGAACGCGCGCCACGCCTCGTCTCGCCGGCTCTCCAGCGTCTTGACCTCACGCTGGAGCCGAAGCTTCTCGGGAAGACTGGGCGCAAATCGGGCTGCCTTCTTCGCCTCTTTCATACGGACGTCAAGATCGTCCAGCGATCCTTTCAGACCGTCGCGTCGGTCCGGTCGCCAAATCCTTCGCGACCGACGCATCATCGACGCTGCCTGTGACGGAGTCTTCTGCCTGGAGTGCGGTAATCGTCATGCGGGCGCATGCCAGCCAGCCACTCGAGCCGACCAGTGGCTGCAGCACGGCGATGTTCTTTCCGCTTTCGGTGTATTGAAAGACGACCTCAGAGGAGGGCGTCTCCGCGGTTCGCGCAAGATCCATCAGACGCTGCGCCAGCGGGTGACCCATCCTGAACACGTTCGCATCGTCCGCCTCACGTGCGAGGCGAGCTCGTCGAGATCCTCCATGTCTTCCGCAAGTTCAGCAGGCAATTCCTCGGTCGATGACGCCTTTGTATGTACCGATTCGAGTTTTCGAGCCAGGCCCTCAAACGTGTTCGAGATGGCATACGTGGACGACGCGAGCAACTTGCGCAGGATGAGGGTCATCAGCTGCCGCTGGCTGGCCGGAAGCGCATACAAATTCGGCTGCAGCAGGTAGTCAGTCACAGCCGCGGCAGAACTCGCGCGGCGCGCCGATCAGAAACCCGCCCGGGTCGCCCGTTGATGAACAGTTTCGTGACAGGGTTTTGTGAGAGCCACTGGGCGTAGGAGTCGGCGATGGCGACCACGTACGCCGGCTCGCCGGCAATCGGCAAGTTCCTCGACCACGCAAGCATCGGCAGGCGCAGGCGCGACGGTCCAGGGCTCCGGTAGTGGCGCCGATAGACCTCGATCGCGTCTTCCGGAATTCCGCGCAGCGGCAGCAGGAACTCGATGAAGAGGTTCTTGTCGAGAATGAGCGCCTCGCCCTCGTCGGAGCGCTGAGCCTGGAAGAACGCGCGCGTCACCTCGGGCCATTCGTCCCACGATCGGAACGGCCGGACGATCGCTTCAAGGTACGCGATCGCCGTGACACGCTCGGGATGCCGCTGTGCCCAGGAATCCCAGCGCCGCCTTCGCCAACATCGACGTACGCGATGTTGGTACCCAGCCGGTCAATGCGCCGGCGATATGAGAGGTCTTCTGTCGAGATGGCGTGCATGGTCCGTTGATCCTTTCCGTTCAGCGAACACGCCGACCAGCACCAGCGTCGTCACGATCTGGACGAAGATCAGCGTGACCAGCGCCAGCGGGCGGCCAGCGAGGAATTGTTCCGGTCCTCGAATCGCCGCGGAGAACAGCGAGAGGTTGGCGAGGTTGCCGAGCACAACGAGCGCCAGCAGCGGACGCGAGCCTCGGAAGACCCGCCAGCAAAACAGGCCGTAGATCATCTCGAGCGCGAAGCCCCACATCGGCGCGCGATCGTAGAGGCCCGCGCCCAGCGCGATGCTGCTGCCGGGATAGAGCACGATGTCCGGCGCGTGCGTCAGGAGATCGAGCACGAGGTGCGAGACGATCCCCAGTCCGACGGCGCGTCCGAACGTCGCGCGGCCGAGCCCCTTCTCGAGGACGAGCCACGCGATCAGCGCGCCGCCCGCGGCGGTTGCGACCGAGTGGGAGTACGGCATGTAGGCGAGGTGTACGTCGGCGACGCTGCGCACGACCGGTTCGGTTGTCGTGCGCTCGATGCCGACGTAGTTGAGTGCGACCCACGCGAGCTCCATGGCCTGAACCGACAGGAGCAGCGGCGGAAGCGGCACGGACGGGAAGCGCCTCTTGATCAGCAGTGCGGTGGTGGCATGGTCGACGGCAAACATCGGACCTCCTTTTCGAGGTCCATTGTCGTGAGTCCGCGTTCAGGGGGCTGTGACTTTGGTCACGCGTTTGCGCGATCAGGGCTGCGAGCTCATCCGAAGGGGATCGAGAATCTTCACGCGGCCGGCGACGTCCGCACGAGGCGTCCTCGCGCAGGTCGTCGAACACGCACGCGACGACTTCACGGTTCGCGGGCAGCTCCCATGGTTCCGTGGGACCTCGTGGTCATCGACGAAGCCCACAGGCTCCGGAACGTGTACAAACCGACCAACAAGATCGCGAACGCGATCAAGCAGGCCGTGGCCACCGCACCCAAGGTGCTGCTGACAGCGACACCGCTGCAGAACTCCTTGCTGGAACTGTGCGGTCTCGTCAGTGTCATCGACGACCACGCGTTTGGCAGTTTCTCGACCTATCGCTCGCGGTTCACGCGCCTCGCCGACGAGGGCGAGTTCGATGAGTTGAAAGAACGCCTCCGGCCTGTCTGCAAGCGGACGCTTCGACGGTAGGTCCTGGAATACGTGAAGTACAGGAATCGCCACGCTATCGTGCAAGAGTTCTATCCGACCGCCGATGAGCAGCGGCTCTACGACCTTGGCCGAACCAGCAGGAGATCACGGTCGCGGGCGCGCACTTCCTGCCCGAGGATTCACCGCAGCCGGTTGGCGACGCCGTCGCGCGCTTCGTCGCGCGGGTCCTAGCGCGGCAGGTAGCGTAGGCTCCGATCCGGGTTAACCTGTCGGCGAGGGTGCGAATGCAGCTCCCGGTTTCTCAGCGTTCGCAGGATCTCGCGGTGTCGCTTCTGCGTGACGGTCCGTGGGCTTCGCTGCCTGCAGAGACGGTAGAGCTTCTCGCGGCAGGCGGCAAGCTGTCCGATTTCCCCGCAGGGCTGACCGTCTATGCCGAGGCCGATCAGGAGCGCGTCGGCGTCATCGTTCAGGGCCTTCTCCGCGTCTACATGAACACGAGCGACGGTCGCGAGGTCACGGTCCGCTATGTTCGCCGGGGCGGCCTGCTCGGTGCGCCGGCGCTGGTCGGCGGTCCTGCGCCCGTCTTCGTGCAAGCGGTGACCGACAGCGCCGTGTACTTCATGGACGCGACACGCGTAAAGAACCTCGCGCGGGCGGACGCGGCGGTAGCCTGGATCTTCGCTGAGGAATCGGTCCACCGTTTGTACGATGTCCTCGAGGAGCTCGCAGGAAACACGTTCGCATCTGTTCGCCAGCGCGTCGTTCGGCATTTGCTCGATTTGGCCGCGTCACGACCGGCCGGTGGCGGTCGCCTCATCGCCCTCGTGAACCAGCAGGAGCTCGCCAACAGCGTCGGATCTGTTCGTGAAGTCGTGGCGCGCGTCCTCCATGAGCTTCGCGCAGCATCATTGGTCCGCACCTCGCCAGGTCGCGTCGAAATCCTCGATCCCCTCAAGATGAGTCTCGAGCTTTGGTCCCGCATGGCGTGACCAAAGTCATCACAGCCGCCGACGATTCCCTTCAGCAGAATGAACCCGCCGTCGTCGTCGCTCGGTAGCGAGCTGTCGTCCGATCAGTTACGGCGTTTCGAGCGTGGCGGTCGTCGGCGAATCGTAGTCTGAAGCGCGCCCGGCCGCGTCAGCCGCCCTCAAGACCGTCCTTAGCCACGCTAGGCGAGCGCCGCAGCGCGAAGCTGCGACGTTCGCCGTTGAGCGTGATGCCGCGTCGGAACCGTGGCCCGGCACCTATTGCGGCGAAACAGGGGCGAGCGCTTTGCCCGACCACTCGGAGTAGATGATGAAACGGAACGGATTCATCTGCGAGTTGATCTGACGGAGCGTGGTGAGCGAGCGCGTGCGGAGACTCAGAAGGGCGACGCTCTTCGGGTAACGGAGGAGGCCGAGCTCGGCGACGCGGAGAGCGAGTGCCGAATCGCCACGTTCCTCCAGTCGGTCGGCGGCGCGTCTGAATGAGTCTTCGCTCCTGGCGCCGAGCTCGTCCATCGCGAGCGCCCATTCGGTACGCGTGAAGTTCTCTACGCCCTCACCATTTGCTTGCCAGTACCCGGCGTGCTCAGCGTAGAGGCGTTGCACGAACGTGTCGCGTGCGATCAGATAGGGCAACACCGCCTGGGGGGTGTCGCGCAAGGAGGCCGGGATGAAGTTGTCGTGCAGGAGCTCGGCCAACGGACGCGCAGCGTGCGCGGCATCGAGGCTCCGGGCATAGAGCAATCGGAGGGCAGCCTGCAACCCTGGCATGGCGTCGATCGTGAACAGTGCCGTCAGCGGTGGGTGTCCGTGGACCACGCGGCGCGGGTGCAACTCAAGCACTTGTGCAATGGCGCCGAGATAGCCCTCAGCCGATCCTTCGGCGACGAATGGCGCCCCGCTGTAGGGCATGAACGCGTCACCGACGAAGAGAACGTCGTGCCGGAGGTCATGGACATACAGCGCATCATCGGTCTCGCCACTCTTCCCCGGAATCAGCGCGAGTTCAAGGCCCGCGACGCGCAGCGTTTCAGGCGCGGCGATCAGCCGATCGGGCTTGACGTCGAGCGGGTTGTCGTCGGTACCGAAGAAGTAACGAAATGGCGGGCGGTAACGCCGGCTGCTCGCGAGCTCCGCGGGGAAGTTGGCGTGGGCAATCACGGTGCTGCCGGGCTCGCGCACGGCGGCCAGGCCGCCGACATGGTCCCAATGACCATGCGTCAGAATCACGTACTTGATTGGCGCCTGACTGATAGTTCGGAGTGCGGCGACGGCTTCGCGCGCACTCGACTCGGTCGTGCCCGCATCGATCGCGACGATCGCGTCGGTGCCGACGATGAACGCCAGGTTGCCGAAGTCGTACCCCTCCGCCACGTACACGCCCTCCGCCTCCCGCACCAGTCGTTTTTCGCTGAAACGGAACCCACGCATCGGGTCAACCGAGAGGTCGCCGAGCACGAGCGGACCGTCCTCACCCTCGAGCGAGCTCAATCCGGAGCGTGCGAGCATCTCGCGTGAGCGCGCGGCGACGCCGAGCGTCCGGTACGCCACGGCGAGCTCGCGGTAGATGGCGCGATCCAGATTCACCGGAAACTCCGCGCGGCGTGACAGGCACGACTCGAGGTCGTCGATCGCGATGTGCGTCTTGCCGAACCGCTGCGGCAGCTCGGCGAACACCGAGCCCCGGGCGTAGCGGCCGAGCAACGGGTCGGCGGCGGCGGCGCGATCGAGCTTCCCGATCGCGTCTTCGACCCAGGCTGTGCGCTTCAGCAGCGGGACCTGCGCCGCGACGCGGGCCTGGAGGACGGCCTGGAGACCCTGAAAGAAGACATGTCGATCGGGCTGCTCGCGCGACAGGCGGCCGAAGAACTCGTAGCCCTGCCACTCGCGATGGGAGGCCATCAGCTGCTGCAACGTCGAGAGCACGACGACGGTCTGCGCGTTCGGGTAGGCAGCGACGTCGAGGAGCGCGTCGAGCGGGCGAAGTTGGGTGACGGGCGCTTCCTTGGCGGAGATCGTGCCGCACGCGCTGAACGCGAGGGGCGCCAACATGAGTGCAAGCGCCCACGGGCTCGATTGCGGTCGTTTGCGCGCGTTCACGTTGTCGAACTGGATATTCATCGCTCTCTCATTTAGTGTATATGCACCTATTTACCGACACTAGGCCTGCGCGCCCGCCTCATGCTCCCTTCTAGCCTTCTTGCGCCGCGGCGACGACGGTGCGAAGGATGCGCCGCAACTGGTCGGCGTCTTGTTTGGCCAGCACGCGGAGAACCCGCGCTTGTGCGGCCTCCCAATCGGGAAGCGCGCGCACGAGGAGTTGTTTACCGCGCGCCGTGAGCGCGTACGACCGCACGCGCTTGTCCTCTGCCCCTGATTCGGCCACCAAGCCTCGACGAACCAGCGGCGCGAGATTCCGCGTCAGGGTCGTGCGGTCCATGACCACGGCCTTGGCCAGCCGCGACAACGGGACGGACGGCGCCTGCGCAAGCGCCACGAGCAGGTTGAACTGCGTCGACCGGATCCCGTCGGCGGACAACGCCGCATCGTAGCGCTGTGTCAGCGCGCGCGCCGCCTGCCGAAGTGCCATCGACAGGCAGGACCGGTGAACCTCCGTCGTGGCCCGTCTCAGATGGTCATCGTCCATGATTTAAGTGTATATACACATAAGTGCCGGTGTCAAGCGGAGCAACCTGGCAGTGGTGCAAGAGGCAGTGCGATTCGCGATCTACGAAAGGTGTGTGGCGCAGTCCGACGGCGTCGCGCGACTTCAACGAGAAGGAACCGACGAGGTGGGCGGTCGAACACGCGTTTGAACGACACGGGAAACCGGGACCGAGACCCTCGGGCCGCGACCGATCGCGGTGTACTTCACACTCTCGGCGTTATTCAGACACGACCGGTTCACGACGTAGTTTGTCGAACGCCAGCGCTGTCCTCAGAAAGAAGGCCCTAGGAAAAGTGGCGAAAGTGTGATATAATTAATAACGGAGATTCATTCGTCCACCAACAAATTCGTCACAGTGAGGACATGATGAGACTGGAGACCGAACAGATCGTTTACCGCGATGGCGACGCACGACTCAACGGGTTTCTGGTGATCGATGCGGACCGTGCCGGCAAACGGCCGGGCGTGCTCGTCGTGCACGGCGGCGCCGGCGTCGACGATCACGCGCGCGGACGGGCGCGGCGGTTCGCCGAGTCGGGCTTTGTGGTGTTTGCGTGCGACATGTACGGCGAAGGCGTGACGGGGAACCGCGAACGGATCATGCGCCACATCGGCGACCTTCGGAACAACCGCACGGCGCTGGTTCGCCGCGTGCAGTCGGCGATCGAGATCCTGTCATCGCGACCGGAGGTCGACGGCCGCATCGCCGCGGTCGGCTATTGTTTCGGCGGAATGATCGTCCTCGAGTACGCGCGCAGCGGCACGACGATCAGCGGCGTCGTGAGTGTCCACGGCAGTCTCGAAACGACCAGTCCTGCCGAGCCGTCATCGATTCGCGCGCGCATTCTGGTCTGCCACGGAGCGCTCGACCCGCACGTGCCGATGTCGCAGGTCACGACGTTTGCCGAGGAGATGAAGAACGCGGGCGCGGACTATCAGCTGATTGTCTACGGGAACGCGATGCATGGGTTCACGCACGAGACCGCGACGGGTCAGCAGCCAGGCGTGCGGTATCACGCGCAAACCGACGCGCGGTCATCGGTCGCGATTCAGGATTTTTTCAGGGAGTTATTTGAGTAGGCCCCGATCTTCACGTCGGGCGTTCATCGGGCAGTTTCGGTACGCGCGCTGAGCGGAACCCGTTCGCCGCTCCTCAGCCTCCGGCGGTACTTGCAGCTCTGAAGCGCGGCGGCATAACGCCTGATGGCAGCCAACAACCCGCGACGCCTGTCGCCTGCCTTCGAACTGACGAGTGGCGAGCACGCGGCGTGACGGCGGTCTATGACTCGCGTGTCCGACGTCCGGCAAGCTTCGCGATGAGACGGGCGAGATCGGCGATATCCACAGGCTTTGCCAGATGCGCGTCGAAACCTGCGTCGAGGCATCGTCGAACAGTGCGCTCGTCGGCATAGGCCGTCAGGGCCACCATCGGCACTCTTCCGCCTTGACCGGGCTCGAGCGCCCGGACCATGCGAATGACGCGGAATCCGTCGCTCTCCGGCATGGCAATGTCGCAGAGCACGACATCGGGTCGGTCATTGGCGAGAGCCGCGAGCCCCTGCTGGGCGCTTCCGACCGATTGAACCTGAGCGCCAGCGGCGCCCAGCAGTTCCGACAGGGCCTGTCGCGTGTCCTCATCGTCGTCGATGATCAGGACCCGAAACCCGTTCAGGTCGAGAGGCTCTTCATTCTCGAGGGCCGTGCTCTGACGATCTCCAGACGTCATATCAGCCGGCAAGGTGGTGCTCGTGCACGGCAACCTGACGGTGAAGACGGCGCCTTTCCCTTCACCCGGACTCTCCGCCGTCACCGATCCGCCGTGCATGTCGACGAGCGTTCGCACGATCGAAAGACCCAGACCCAGGCCGCCGAAGGTTCGCTTCGGCGAGCTGTCTTCCTGGCTGAAGCGATTGAATACAAATGGCAGGAATTCAGCCCGGATCCCTCGTCCAGTGTCCTGCACCTGAATTTCAAACCGCTCGGGATCCTTCAGCTGCTGTCGATCGCACGGTGACCGTGCCGCCCGGAGGCGTGAACTTGACGGCATTCGTGAGGAGATTCCAGAACACCTGCTCCAATCGGACGGGATCGGCGACAATCCGGCAGGGTGACGGGTCGAATTCAGTCTGGATCGTAATGGACCCGGTTCTCCGCCAGACTGCGGACCGAATCGAGTGCGCCGGCGACACACTCCGATTGGATCGATGTCACGAAGCTCCAGACGAACCTTGCCCGCCTGAATACGTGAGATATCGAGGAGGTCTTCGATCAGCTGGCCCTGATCCTTGGCGCTCTTTTCGATCACGCCGACGGCCTTCCTCGTGTATTCCGCATCGGCGGCCTTCAGCCGCAGGGTTTGCGCCCAACTCAGGATCGTGGTCAGGGGGGTGCGCAGCTCATGGGAGAGCGTTGCCAGAAACTCGTCTTTGACTCGATTGGCCGTCTCTGCTTCGCGACGCGCCTCTTTCTCTCTGACCAGAAGGGCCTGTCGTTCTTCCTCTGCTCGCTTTCGCACTGAAATATCGCGGACGAGGGCGGTGACAACGACCTGCGAATCCACTGTGACGGGGCTGAGTGAGATCTCCAGCGGGATGATGGTTCCGTCTTTGCGCTTGCCGAACAGATCGACGCCTCTGCCCATGTCACGCGCTTCGGGGTTGCGCATGAACCCTTCATGGTGTTTCCGGTGTGTCTCCGCGTATTGGCCGGGTATCAGGAGCTCGTAGGGCTGGTTGTTCAATTCACCCGAAGAGTAGCCAAAGATCTGTTCGAGACTGCGATTGGCGAATTCAATGGCGCCCTTCTGATCGATGATCAGGATGCCGTCGTTGGCGCTCTCCAGAAGATGCCGGTAATGTTCTTCGGTGTGGCGGAGTTGATCGGCAATCCGCTTCCTTGCGGTCAGGTCTTCAATGATCAAGAGAGCCGTATTGGTTCCAGCTCCGCTCAAGCGAGTCGCGGTCGCATTCACGACCATGTACTTGGGCCCGACTCGTGGGAACTCGCGCTCGAGCTCGAGATCAGCGAAAGCGCTTCCCGAACGGAAAACGGCCTCCAGCCGGCCCAGTAAGGACGGGATGTTCCAGGAGCCATCACACAATTCAGGCAGCAGCCGTCCTTCCGTTTCGGAAGCCTCGACCTGAAACAGACGGTAGTACGCCGCATTCGCCAATCGAACACGCGAGTCCGAGCCGATCACGAGGATGGGGTTCGGCATCGTCTCGATGATCCGCCTGGCATCGTCGCGAGCAGCGGTCAGGACGTCGGCTGCTCGCTTCAGAGCCGTAATGTCGCTGAAGACGAACACGGCGCCATCGATCCGATTGTCGGCAGTCCGGTAGGGTCTGACCTGGAGACGGTACCAGTCGCCTTGCTTGTCCTGCGTCTCCAATTCCCTGACCGTCAGGCTCGCCATGACGTCGGCGGCGATCTCGCCCAGATCCGGCGCCCGAAAGCCGGGCTTGATGTCGTCGAGTGGCCGTCCGACATCGGTCGGGATCAGGCTGAGCAACTGGGCGGCCTTCGGCGTGAAACGCCGGATTCGTGAAGCGGCATCCACCATCACGATCGGTTTCTCCAGGCTGGCCAGCAGATTGGTCAGATCATTGGTCAGTTGAACCATCTCGACGTTTCGGGCCTGCAACTCATCGTTGATCGTCGTCAGTTCCTCGTTCGCCGACTGCAGCTCCTCCTTGGCTGTCTCCAACTCCTCGTTGGTGCTCTGCAGTTCTTCATTCGTGGACTGCAGTTCCTCGTTGGCTGACGTGAGCTCTTCCTGAGTGGCCTGGTATTCATTGATGATGGCCTGGTCGTGCTGTCGATCCCGGATCTGGCGCCGATCCTTCACTCGGCCTCGACCCGCCGCGGGTCGCGACCTCCGAGAGGCGGTCACGCCGCGGGCCTCCTCGAAGAAGATCGTGAAGTAGCGATCTTTGAATCGCGCACCCAGATGAAGCGGAACGACTCTGATCCCGAATGCGGTGTGCTCGCCGTCGTGCTTCAGGGTGAGCCCCGTCGTTTTCACGGCGGCATTCCCTCTGCGAGCCGTATCGATGGTCTGTCGCAGGCTGGCCACGATTTCAGGATGGGCCAGCTTCAGAATGTTCAGCGTTGCCCGTCCGGGAGACAGTTCCAGGTACGGTGTCAGCCGCCCGTGGACGTTCAGAATCTCCATGGCATCATCGATGACAACTGAGGGAGGGGCGTAATCCCGGACGGCTGCGCGATCCGACTCACGCAGCAGCTCCTGAAGTGTCGCCAGCGCATTGATGGTCCGACCGGACACGGGAGGAGAGTCTGGTTGCTCGCGCGGCAAGAACTGCACCCGCAGCGCAGCCGTGACGTTCTTCTTCACGTAGAACCTGTTCGCCCTGTCCCGCTGCGCGAAGAGATTTGAGAACTCGGTGATGGTTTCGGATCGCCCAAGCCACAAGATCCCGCCGGGCTTCAAGGCGTAATGGAGGACCGGGACGACGCGTCTCTGCAACTCTGATCCGAAGTAGATGAGGACGTTCCGGCAGGAGATCAGGTCGATCTTCGCAAATGGGGGATCGGCCGTCAGGTCGTGTCTGGAGAAGAGACACGTTTCGCGAATCCATTTGGCAACGCGATACCCGCCCTCCACCTTCTGGAAGAAGCGCCTGAGCCGCTCTTTGGAGACGTCTTTGGCGATGCTCTCCGGATACACGGCCGCACGCGCCTGTTGCAGGCTCTCCTCGCTGACATCCGACGCAAAGATTTGAAGCGGCGGCCGGATTTTCGCCTTATCCAGGAGCTCGAAGAAGACAATGGCGATCGAATAGGCTTCCTCGCCGGACGAGCATCCCGGAACCCAGACCCGGAAAGGGACGTCCGGAGCGAACGTCTCCATGTACTTCGGAAGGATCCGGGTCTTCAGCGCCTCGTACGCCTCTGGATCCCGAAAGAAGCTGGTCACGTGAATCAGCAGGTCATTGAAGAGGGTCTTCGCCTCTTCCGGATGCGTGTCGACGTAATCCGCGTAGGTCTGCAGGTTGTCGAACTTCTGCAGGGACAACCGCCGGGCAATGCGGCGCCGGATCGTGCTGTGCTTGTAGTGCGTGAAGTCGACGCCGCTCCCCTTTCGAACAGCCGCGAAGATCCTCTGAAGAGCACCATCCGGCTTGAGCGGCGGCATCGGCGTTGGCCTTCGTGACGCGCCAGGACGAGCCATAGGCCGCTGCACCATGTCCGCGATGTCTCTCGCAATCATCCTCGGTGTGTCGACTCTGTCTACTGCGCCCGATGCGATGGCGCTGCGGGGCATGCCGTCGGTACTGAGCGTTGCTCGGATCCTGAGCAAATGTGGCGCCCCCTGCGGCCTTGATCGCCTGCAGGCCATTGGTGCCGTCCGAGGCGATTCCCGACAGAACGACCCCAATCGCCAGGCCTTTGCGCGACGCGGCAATCGATTGGAAGAACAGATCGATCGGCAGGTGCTTCCGACCTTTAACGCGCGGCGAGAGCTTCAGGAGTCCGTGATCCAGGCGAAGACCGCAATTGGGCGGGATCACGTAAACGTGGCCGGGCTCGATCGGCATCCCATCTGTCACCTCTGACACGGGAAGTGGGCTTATCCTCGAAAGAATCTCCCTAGTCAGGCTTCCGTGATCGGGATCCAGATGTTGAATGACGACGACCGCGGCTCCAACGCCGCGTGGAAGTTCCTTCAGCAGTTCGGTCACGGCCGCCAGGCCGCCAGCCGAGGCGCCGATGCCAACAACGGGGAACAACGTGGAGCGCGGTGCCGCGACCTCTTCGCTGACCGCAGACGCTGCACTGCGCGAGGGTGCCGATGAAGTCTTGCTCTTCGACGTGCGCCGATCCGCGCGTGTGTTACCGCTGGAAGAGCGTCTGCTCATGGCCCCCCGGCGGCTAGTCAGAGGACCGAGCGTTCTCACGCCGAGCAGGCCGTGCCTGGCTCACCGAGGGCCGCAGCGCATCGAGTCTGGCGATGAGGTCGATGAGAATGTGGTTCGTGAGCGGCTTGGGAAGAAACAGCGTGATTCCGCTGGCTTCTTGTATGGCCTTCGATCTCACGCAGTTCGTTCGCGCTCATCGCCGAGAGGATGACAGCCAGAAAGTCGTTCGCGCCGCGCCGCGCGCGCAGCGCCTGCACGACGTCGAGCCCCGTCATGTCCGGTAGCCGCAGGTCGCACAACACGAGGACGGGATTGAACTCCTCCGCGAGCTTCAAGGCGTCGCCGCCGGACGATGCAATCGACACGTCCAGTCCGTGGTGGCGCATCAATGTCCGCCGTCGCTTCCGCCAAGGCCGCATGGTCCTCGACAAGCAAGACTCGATGACACGCCGGTTTACCCCTGGCGGGCTCCGAGGCGGAATGTGTTGCGTCAGGCCGCCCACCCTTGTCAGTGCTAGCCGGTCGCGTCATCGGATCAACCTGCAACTCAGCATACCGTGTCTCGAGTCCGATTTGTAAGAAGCGCGCGCCGACGATGATGAAACACCACTCGTGGTCAGTGCCGTCGCGTCACGCAGCGACCACCGAGCCAAGCGCTACAAGCTAACGGGATTCCGGCAGCAGCCCTGCGGCAATTCCTCCCTTTGACGCGGAATCTTACCCAGCGTCATGGGCAGTTCTCAGATCTGAACGGATCCCTGCCTCATCGAACGCGAGGCAACTATTGGGACCGATAATTGCAGCCCTGTTCTCATGGCGAAGGCTTGCGCATCGTTCGCGACGGTCAGTTGGGAGGCAGCTATGCAGCGTGGACTCGGCTGGGCTGGTTCGGCGGCTCTCACCATCGCGGTCGTCGCGTGCGGCGGCCAGCAGCCAGCAACCACGTCGCAGGCAGGACGACCGCCGCAAGCAGCTGGCACGGCCGGTCCTCCACTCGCGACCAAGAACATGCCGCCCGTCGCAGGCCAGCAAGTGACCTGTGCTGGGCCTCGCCAGAAGACGTTCGACATTGACGTGATCGAGACGACGGGCGTCGATCTCGGCATGGGAACCACCTTCGCCGCATGGGCCTACAATGGCCGCATTCCTGGGCCGACCGTCGAAGCGTGTCAGGGGGATACGGTGACCCTCAACGTGCACAACAAAGGGACGACCTCGCACGGCCTGGATACCCATGCCTTCAAGATCGACGCTCGCAAGTACGGCCCCACGCCTCCAGGCACGACGCTGAAAATCGAGAAGACAGTGGAAACGCCAGGCGTGTTCATGTATCACTGCTCGGCCGGGCCCGTGACCGACCTGCACATCAAGAGCGGCATTCACGGGGCGATGATTGTGTATCCGCGGGCCGAGCCACTCCGGGCGGCGCGCGAGATCGTGGTGGTCGAAGACGCCGTCTACGGCACACGAGACGCCACGGGACTCATTCCTGGTACCGATCCGTCGAAAACGCTGAAGAACGACCAGCTCTTTTCCATGTTCAACGGCCGGCTCGACAACGAGGCCGTGCGCGTGAACCCAGGCGACCTTGTGCGGATGTACTTTGTCAACGTGGGGCCCTGGACATCCGCCGCACACATTATCGGCAGCATATTCGATCGGGTCTACGCCGGTGCGCCGTGGATCGAGGGTGTGCAAACGTTCGCGGTCCCCTCGGGCGCGGGCGCGATCCTCGAGTTCTACATTCCCGAGGCAGGCGTGTTCCCGTTCGTCGATCACGACAAGCTGGCGTACCTGCCGTTTGGCCTGGCGCTGGCGTTTGCTACAGAGGGAGTCGCTGGCGCCGCGCATTAGCAGTGAAACCCGATCCGTACCGCATCTTCTTCCCGCTCGGAATCTCGTTGGGCCTCGCCGGCGTGTCGATCTGGCCCTTGTACTATTTCGGTGTGACGGCCGGCTACTCTGGACGAGCGCACGCGCTCGTGCAAACCACCGGTTTCCTCTATGCGTTCATCTCAGGGTTTCTTCTCACCGCCGTGCCGCGCTTCACGGGCACGGACAACCCATCCCATCGTGCACAGTACTTTCTCGCAGGCACGCTGATCGTCTCGGCCGGCGCGTCAGAGTTCCACGCGTTCGCCGTCGGCACAGCGGCGTTTGTCGCCGCCCACGTCACATTGCTCTCACTCGTGGTGCGCCGATTCCTGCGCAGACAGCAGAACCCTCCGTCGACGTTTGTCCTGATCGGACTCGGGCTGCTCGGCGGCGCAATGGGCGCCGTCCTCAGTTGCGCGGTGGCGTGGGAGCTCATCTCGCCCTTCTGGGACATGCTCGGCAAACGGCTGTTGACCGAAGGAATGGTGATGCTCCTCGTGCTCGGCGTCGGCGGATTTCTCGGTCCACGACTGCTCGGCTTTGCCGAACTCCCGAAGCTCGCCGCTCCTGGTATGCGGAGTGAACCGCTGCCGCTGCCCTTGCCTCCACGCGACAGCGTGTCGCTGCTGTGGGCCACAGCCGGCTCGGCCATTCTGCTCTCGCTCGTGGCTGAGTACGGCTTTGGTGTGGCATGGATGGCCGTTCTGCGCGCGGCGGTCATCACAGCCGTGATCCTACGCACGCTCCATCTCTGGCGTCTGCCGTTGATCCGCACCACGCTCTCGTGGTGCGTTTGGCTGGCGCACTGGCTGATCGCCGCGTCGGTATGGCTCGTCGCGTTAGCGCCCCGTTATCGCGTGGATTTCTTGCACGTGCTGTTCGTCGGAGGCTTTTCGTTGCTCATCCTTGCCGTCGGCACGCGCGTGACGCTTTCCCATGGTGGACACGACCTCGGTCAGGAGCGCCGCTCGTGGCCGCTTCGCATCGGCTTGACGCTCGGCCTGACCGCGATGCTGGCCCGAATCGGTGCGCCCTTCGCGCAGGCCTCGTATTTCGAACATCTGGCGTTGGCCGCCATGTTGTGGATGGGCGGCATGATCTGTTGGGGTTCCTATATCGTGGGGATGACTCGTCGCCGTGAAGGTCACATCGACCGGCGACATGGATGAATCCCGTAGATAGGATGAGGCGGCTGGTCTCAGTGAGGCGGTGACGATCCACGAGTCTCAGGGATCCGAGTAACCCGGCGGTCCTCATCCCGATGCTCCCCCAGCAGCACTACACGATGTTTTGGCAGAATCTGCTCTACACCGGCGTCACGCGGGGCAAGCAATTGGTCCTTCTGGTCGGCCAGAAGAAGGCCGTCGCGATCGCGGTGCGCAACGTGTCTGGGCGATGACGATGGTCGACGTTGGACGAGCGGCCCGATGCGACATCAATCCCGGCTCGCCATCCAACACCATGACAACACTTAGCCATCGCGGGACAGCGCGGCGATGAGACGGTCCTCCCAGGAGAAGTCCGGCTGCGGTCGCTGCTGTTGCTGATACCAGCGATAGGTCTCGCGCAAGCCGCTCTCGAGAGGCGTCGAGATCGAGGCCGAGCTCGTTGCGAGCCCGCTCCGTTCGGACGATGACCAGAGGAACATCCAGGTAGACACCGAAGTAATACGGGGGTGCGAACAGTTGTCCGCCGAGCCGCTCGATCTGCTCGCGCGGAATGCGAACGAGATCCGTACACGTTCCGGCGATGTTCGCCAGCAGCTGCACGTACTCAATCTGCATGAGGGGCGGGTAGCTGGCAAGGTTGAACGCGCGCCCGTTCGCGTGGTCGTCATCGCCCGCACGCACGGCTGCGCGGGCGACATCCCCCACGTGCACCCACTGCATCGTCCGCGAGCCGTCTTCCGGGACGACGATCGGGCGGCCGGCGCGCATGCGGTCCCAGAAGAACGCTTCGCGATCGAACGGATTATGAGGCCCGTAAATGAACGCGGGCCGCAGCGTGGTCACCGGAATTCCGTGCCGCCGATGCTGGTCGAACAACGCTCGTTCACTCTCGGCTTTTTGCGCACTGTAGGGGTTCGGATAGTCGGACGCCACCAGCGGACGGTCTTCGCCGCCCTCGCCCCCTTCTCCGTACACAGCGATGCTGGACATGAAGATATAGCGGCGCAGCGTGTCGGAAGCGGCGCCGACGAGGGCGGCGCTCACCTGATCGGCGGTCGTGCCGCGCTGCCAGTCGTAGACGTTGTCGTAGACCACATCGAATCTCGTGTCCTTCAGCGCCGTCCGTACGGCTGCGACATCGTTGCGGTCGCACTGAATTTCTCCAACACGGCTTCCGAACGGCGTGCCCGTCCCGCGATGCATGACCACGACGTCATCGCCCCGCGCGAGCAATTGCTCGACCAGGGCGCGGCCGATGAAAAGCGTTCCGCCGATAACGAGTGCTCGCGCCATAGCTCCTCCTTCATTGCTGTCTTCGGCCCCGGGAAGCGAGAGGCGAGTCTGAAAGACTTGCCTCCGCAACCGGGTGCGCGATGGCGACGCGCGTGCCTAGCGTTTCGTGAGCGGGCCCGTCTTCTGCGGATCGTCGGCGGGATTGATGTAGAAGAGATCGAACGGCCCCTCCAGATTGATTTGGACGACCGTCGGCGTGTTGACCCAGGCATAGTGGTGCATCTTTGCCGGCAGCGACACGAATCCGCCGGCGCCGAGCGCCTGGCCTCCCAATCGATCCACGGTGTCGCCCGCCCCGACGTTGAACGTCCCCGACAGCACGGTGAGCCGCTCGGTCATGCTGTGCCAGTGCGGCGGGATGGTGTAGTTGGCCGGAAGCTTCAACCGCATCACCACCGGCCCCTTTTCAGCAGGGTTTCCCTCGAGGACAGCGATTTGCGCGCCGGCTGGGAGCACCGGTGGCGCCTGTTGCCACTGAACGTGGTCGGGGGGCACCACGATGTGATGCTCCGCGGCGAGACCGGCAGCAGTGAGACCGACAGCGACTGCCACTGCGCTGAACTGTACGAGCGGACGTGACCAGATATTCATACCTTCCTCCTGCACGAGAGGGTAAGTGGTGCGACGTTCGTCAATCGTTCGCAGAATCGTTCGCGGGGCCGCGGCTATGAACCCTGCCGTGTCGCCCGATTCGCCGCTGGCCGGCCTACACCTCGCAGGGCCACGTGGTCGTGCAAGCACTGTCGGGGCCAGGCTCGCTGACGACGGTGTCAGCGGGCGGCGGAAACGAGGCGATGATGACCCTGAACTAGGCGGTCGCAAACGACTCCACGAACAAATGGATGGAGACGCGCCCACAAGTGGAAACTTGCGGCCAGGCCCCACTCAGAGGCTTCGCGCGAGGCGGAACCCGAAGTCATTGTAGCGGAAGGACGGATCGAGCTTGCTGCGCAGCGTGACGCGGCAGATCGTGTGCGCGTGGCGCCACGCACCGCCGCGTGCGGCGCGTCGCACGCCGTCGTCGGGGCCCGCGGGATTCCGCTCCGGCGATCGGCTGTAGTAGTCGTTGTCGTGCCAGTCGGCGCACCACTCGTGCACGTTCGTGGCGATGCCGAGCAGGCCGAAGTCGGTCGGCTCGCCGAGCGTCACCGGCCACGGCGCCTGGAGCGGACCGCGTCCGCCGTTCGGAATCCACGCCGGCATCACGTCACCCCACGGGAAGAGCGCCTCCTGCCGCCCGCGCGCGGCGAATTCCCACTCGGCTTCGGTCGGCAACCGGACCGGGCGCCCGTCCTTCTCGGATCGCCACGCGCAATACGCGACCGCATCGATCCAGCTCACGCCGACGACGGGGAGATCCGGTTGCGCGAAGAGCGGATGCGACCAGTCGCGCGGCGGCTCGTGCCCCGTGGCGTCCACGAAGCACTCGTACTCCGCGCGCGTGACCGGACAGACGCCCAGCTCGAACGCATCGACGAAGACGCGATGCGGCGGCCGCTCGTCCTCCTGGCCGAGCTCGGTGCCCATCGTGAACCAGCCGCCCGGGATCGGCGCGAACGCTGAGGTGAGCCTCGGCGAGCCCGAATCGGCCATCCGGTGATGATAATGCAGGATCTCGAGCACGCTGCCTGTACTCACAGACCGACGTAGAATGGCCGCTGCCTGGGCACGGTGTACGTGCGAACTGGAACGTTCAAGCACCCGTCGGGTTCTTCGGGACTCAATTTAGGTAAAAGACGACCACATGAACTTCTGCGATCACTGTGAAGGTCAACGATTTGATCGGGCGCAAGTTCTCCGCCTCCTGCGGGCGACACGAACGCGCTTACGACAAACGGGCACGGCGTCGAGTGCCGAACGCGGCCTCGCGTTGGCTATCGAAGCGGTGCGCGCTTTGGAAATCCCTCACCTCGAACCCGTGGATGAGCAGGTGGACGGACAGGTTGTCCACTGACGACCAGCCGCGTGGCGGTCGAGAACGCCGCCGGATGGGCATCCGTGGTACGGACATCGGCTTTCTAACGACTCGAGTTCCGAGGACTCACTCTGATAGCGACGCCCACGACGTAGTCGACCTGGATTCGATCGCCAGGCTCCATGTCATGATTCTCGACGGCTTCGGGTCCCACGCGTACGACGTGAATCTGCCCGTCGGGATCGTCCACATCCGTGAAGTACACGTCCCACGAGACCAGGCCGTGGATACTGAACGGCTGAATCCGCTTGAGAATCGCGTCCCGAGTTACCCTTGAGCATGGGGATCAGTCAGGAAATCTGGTGAACCGGATGGAACTCCGAGCTCGATATCCAGGAAGCCGCTGACGCGGTTGCGGAAGGCGCGGTGCCGGCCTTCAAGGCTACTTCTCGAAGCGGACGTGGATGCGATACTCGCGGAAGGGCGAGTTGTAGAAGTGGCCGAAGTCGGGCGCGCCCAAATTCGCCTGCACGTCGACCGGCAGGTACGAGTTCAGGGCGTTGGCAACGCGGAGTCCCACCCACGGATGCACCCTCGCCACGGTCAGCCGGCGTTCGACGCCGGCGTCGACTCGCAGATACGTCGGAAACCGCTGCTCGTTTCTGGGCCCGACGAAGTCGAGCGTCTCGTTGACGATGGAATACGGCAGCCCGCTGCGCCAGTCGAATGTTCCCAGCACCAGCCACCGGCCACTCGGCATCGCGATGCCGTGGACGAACAGCCGGTTCGGCACATCCGCGGCCGCCGGCGCATAGGCGTTCGATCCGATGATCGGCTCGAGCACCGCGTCGTAGAAATCGATCAGGTTGTTCAGATCCTGATGCGCTGACGAATGGATGTACGACGTGCTGATGTCGACGCGAGATCCCCGCGTGACGTGGAGGTTCACTTCCTGCTGCAGGTAGCTGGACTCGCCGACGCTGTTCAAGAGCAGCGCGCCGCCGGTGTCGGTCTGGACCGGCTCGACGACGAGCTCGTGACTGCCTTGCCGGCCGAGGATGCTCAGACGCAGCGCGACCGTCCGGTTCAGACGCTTGTCGTAGGCGACGTCCCAGGCTGTGCTGCGAGCGACCTGGAGGTTCGGCTCCGTGACGTGCGTGTAGAGCACGGCCGGGCCGAGCGGCGTCGTACCGTCGGCGGCGTACCGCGTGTCGAGCGCGCTCTCGAAGTCGTCGAACGCCCCCGCGACGAGCGGCGTTCTCTCGGAGAACACCCCGACGCCGCCGCGAAGCACGGTGCTGCCGGTCTCGTCCAGAAGAACGGCCACCCCCACGCGCGGCGTGGCACCGATGCGTCCGGTGACCGCGTCGCGATCGAAGCGCCCGCCGAACTCGACCCACCAGCGCGGGCGGGGCTGGATGCGATCCTGCGCAAACGCGGCGAAGTCCGGTACCGTGAACGGATTGCCGTGTCGGACCGCCGAACGCCAGCTCTCTTGCCAGCGTGCCGTCAACCCGATTCACGAGAACCGGCCCGCTCGAGCTCGTCCCCTCGTAGCCAGTGTGCAACAGGTCGATCCCGACCTTCAGGACGTGCACGCCTAGAGGACCCTTTCGCGTGCTCGACGCGGTTTCGACCCATTGGAACGACGTCGTGCTGCGGCTCTGGCGATTGAAGAAGTTTCCGAGGGTGGTGTCCGGCAGGAGTTGCATCGTCGCCGCCCCCTGGCCCTGGACCGACGTGTCGTACGTGTGGTACTCCAACGTGCTCTCGAGGAACGTGCCGCCCCTGATCTGAGCCCGTTCCGTGATCATCGAGTGGCCGAAGTGGTTGTCGACGCCGGCCGTCGCGGCCGGGGGCGTGAAGGTCCCGAGCGTCGCGTTCGAGACGCTGCCTGGCATGAGCCCCGCGGCGAAGACCAGCGATTGACGCTCCGACAGGTTCGCGTCGATGCGGGTCAGCGAGCTGACCCACTCGGTGGTGCGCAGCTCGGTTTCGGGACGGCTATTGATATCGGTCGTCTGGTAGTGGGGTACTGGCCCGTCTGCTCCATGAAGACGCGATCCTTGACGATCGGGCCCCCGAGCTCGAAGCTCGGCTTCCAGGCGACGACGCCCGTGATGTCGAGGACGGTGTAGCGCTTCACTCTCAGGTTCGGCTCGATGTTGTTGACGTGGACCTTCCAGTCGTCGCCGGCGCGACGCGTCTGGATCATGACGAGCCCGGATGAAAACCGGCCGAACTCCACCTCGTACGGGTTCGACATCACCGAGACCGAGTCGATGCCGTCCGCCGGCAGCGTGACGCGCGACAGATTGGTCGCTGGATCCACGAGCGTCGCCGGCCCGAGCTGCAGGCTGGCCTGGTTCGGCCGCGCGCCGTCGATGCTGTTCCCGCTGCTCAGTTCGATGACGCCGGGCGTCAGGCGAACGGCGGTCTGGATGCCCTCGCCGGGCGCCAGCAACTGCGTTTCCTTGTTGTCGACGGTTTCGGTGGTGGCGAGCGAGTCGGACGTGGACACGATCGTCCGCGCGACGACATCGACGTGCTCGCTGAGGGCGATCGGAAGATCGATAGCGAGCGTGACGGTCGCGCCCGCGTTGACGGTGGCGGACAGTTCTATCGCCTGAAAACCGTCGAGCGCGGCGCTGAGGGTGTACCGCCCTGGACGAAGGTACGGAATCGTGAACTTACCGTCGCCATCGGACACCGGCTGCGGCAGCTCTCGGTCGGCGTCGCCGTGCACGACTACGACCACGCCCGGCAGCCGCACCGAGCCGTTCTGCGTCGAAACAGTTCCCTCGATTGTGCCGGTTCGAGTGGCCGTGTCCTGGGCGAGCACGCGCCCCGCTCCGCACGCGGTGACGACTAGCAGCAGCGCCGCGCGAAACACGCCCGACGACGAACGGATCGAAAACCGAGGACTGGACAACACTCCATTGTCGGCTCACGAGGCGGAGAGACGCAACGACAATGCTGACGAGATGTTCTTGTTTACGAATAACTTATGACTATCGAAGCGCAATGTTCACATGAACAGCGACGCTGTTGCGATCTTTGCTATTTCGCACGGCCCGTATAACCCTGCGCGATGGTCGGAATCGCGATGATCTCGTTTCGCGCGCTCGGTGTCCCCCACGTGCCGTAGAAGACGATGCCGTAGAGCGTCTTCCGGTCCTTGCCGCCGAAGAACGTGCCGTGCAGGCCCTGCGGACCCGGAATCGTGCCGAGGAACTTGCCGTCGGCCGCAAACACGTCCACCGACTTGCCCGTCGCCACGTACAACGCGTCCCTGCTGATCGACCGCGGATCCGTCGCCACCTTCGCCGCCCTGCAGCCTTCCGAACTCGCGCTGATTGGTCAGCGAGCCGTCGGCGTTCGCGTCGAAGGCGTAGACGATCGCGCCGTTGGTCACATACAGCGTCTTCTCGTCGGGACTGAGAATGATGCCGTTGGCAAGCGGCACGTCCTTCCCGTACCGGGAGACGACGCCCTTCGGGCTGGCGTAGAAGACGCCGCTGTTTCTCGCGCCGGTGACCGAGAAGTACACGCCGCCGTTGGCGTCGGCCGTGAGATCGTTGATCACGCCGCCGATGCATTCAAGCGGCTCGCCGTTGAACGTGTTCGCGAGCATCCGGCGCTGCGGCTCGAGCTGCTCGATGCCGCCTCCGAGTCCGCGTTCGGCGACAAACAGCGCGCCGTTCTTGCTGCGCGAGACGGCGCCCGCGGTATTGATGTTGCCGTAGGCGACCTTCGCAAGGCCGGTCGCCGGATCGAACTGGATGACGTCGCCCGCGTCGTTGTTCGCGAACAGCATCGTGCCGTTCTCGCCCGCGATCGGGCCGTCGACGTTGTTGCCTTGCCACGACCAGACGACCTTCCAGCTCTGTACCGCCTCCAGCACTCCGGGAATCGACGTCGTGCGGCGGAAGCGCCGGGTCAGGCGGCGCAGCGGTGGCAGTCGCCGCGTTTTCCGCACTCGGAATCGCGAACGGCTGCGGCGGGTTCTTGCACTGCGAGAGCGTCGTCTTGTAGTGGGCGTTCTGCCACGCCTGCTGACTGCTGCCGCGATCGAACGTCCCCGACGGACCCTCATTACGCGCGTCTTTGTATCCTTTCGCGCGAACGTCCCAGTTGCTGTTTGTGCAGAGCTCGCACTGGTCGCCGACGAACATCGCCGCCGCTTTCTTGTCGTTCTTGAACTGCCAGAGCAGCCAGTTCGATGCGACGTTCGCATATTCGCCGCCGCCCGGGTGATCCACGGTGGCGGTGTGGCCGGCGCCGTGGCGGGCGCCGTAGAACGCCGGCACGTTCTTGATCAGCTCGAATGTCGTGAGTGACGCGGGCGTGAGGAAGTCGCGTTCGGCGCCGTTGATCAGCAGCACGGGACCGTGGACCTTCTGCAGCGCGTCCTCGTTCGACTCCGGCCTGGCGCGCTGCACGCCGGAGTTGAATACGCCGATGGTCTTCACGCGCGGGTCCGAGCCCAGCGTGATGGAGAGAAATCCTCCGCACGACTGCCCCATCACGGCGACGTGCTCGAGATCGACTTTGCCTTTGAGCGGCGAGCCGTCGCGCGCGTTTTCTTTCTCCGCCCACGCGATCGCTTTGCGCAGATCGTCGGCGTTCTGCTGCCGTGGCGCGGCGCCCGGCTCCGGCACGCTGCCGATCACCAGGAAGCCGTGCGACGCGATCGTCGTGAAAAAGCCCGAGTAGCGCGCGCTGTTGATGGCGCAGCCGCCGTCGCCCCACGCCATCACCGGCAGCTTGTCCTTGCCGGGGAATCTGCCGAGATCCTCCGGACGGAAGACGACGTGGCCCGGCGAGCCGAGGGCGGGCTCCGACATGACTTTGTATGGGCCCGGGATCGCTTTCGGCGCGCCTTCGAGCGGCAGCGTCGTCCTGACCAGGTCGGCCCTGGGCCCGGGCGCCTGGGCGAACGAAACACACGCAGTGAGGACGAATGCGGTCGTGAGTGCTGATTTCATGCGCCGTAGCTTAGCAGACGGGAACACGACCGGCGCTCGCGGCAGCCGATTGTCATACGCGCGGCGAAGGCAGATTTTTTCTAAATTGGTGATGGCGCGTGACTTCTAGCGATCCAGGTTCGTCGCCAGTAACGTTTCACGCTGAGCCGCAGGCCCTTGTCCCGGTTTTCAGGCCTTCGTGCTGTCGGCTCGACCGCGCGGTTCGACGGGCACGACAGCAGCGCAAGGGCGGCGGCGATCGCGGCGACGAGCGAAATGTCCGTCAGGGCGCCTTCCGCTCCGGCGTAAGCACAGTTGACACGATTCACCCCTACACTTGTTGCCTTGCGCGTCGCCAACGCTAACCTCTAGCGGCAAGCGCCTTGAACCTGGGATCTCGCCTCCTCGACATGATCTCCCCAGCCGTTATTCCCTGCTTGTCAGGCAGGTCGAATCGAGCCTTGAACCGCGCCAGCAGCGCGAAGTGTTCATACTCCGAGTTCTTCTTCAACATCAGGTGCGCAGCCGTCATGCCACGATCGTTCTGCGCGTTCACGTTCGCACCGCATTCGAGCATGGCTTCAGCTGCCTCGAAGTGACTCCAGCCGACGGCACCGAGCAACGGGGTTTCGCCATGGCCGGAAGACTCCTCGATATCTGCTCCGGATCGCACGAGCAGACGGATTGCCGCAGTGTCGCGATTGTAGGCGGCCGCATACAGCGAGTAGTGCGGGCTCGCGCCTAGCTTGAGCAAGTGCTCGGCGAGTCCCAGTTGCGTCCGAATGCGACACAGAACCACACGGCCGTTGCTCGCCAGCGCCCTTCCGTGAAGGCATGGTCGTTCAGGTCGATACCGCGAGCAAGCAACACGTCGGCAGTGCGAATGCTCGGCATGGCATCGCGGCCCTCAAGTGCGGTCGCGCAGCAGATGTGCAGCCAATTCCTGCCCCGGTCGTCGCGATGCGCGACGAGCGACGGGCGTTCCCGGAGGCTCGCAGCGACGGCTTTCCAGTCGAAGGATCGCACGAGTGGCAGCAGTGACGTTTTCGACGCCATACGAGGCCGAGGGAATTATGCACCGAGTAACCATCGTCAGACGGCGACGCCGACAACGAACGTCGCGGGCTTCTGACACTCGTCGCAGCGCTCGCGTGTCTGCTGACCGACCGTCTCGGTGCATGAGACGGTGCTTCCGAGTAGGATCGGCCGCCTGGAGGCCAGCATCGGCGATTCAACCACGGCGAGCGGCGACGAGCACGAGAGGGGATGGAAGCGGCGCGGTCTGTTTGCTGCGGCCGTGGTCCGCGGCGAGCTCCCTTCAGCGTCCTTCCGCAACGGGATTGCCGTGTATGGGTTCAACAATTCCAGCTACGTCGGTCCAGGTCCCGGCGCGGGCGGATTTGGTGTCTATGGCCTCTCCTTGAAGGGACATGGACTCGTCGGTGCTGCGGCGACGGCGGCGGTGGTCGATCTCACCGACTACCAGGTGTTCCTGACCGACTACACGACGAGGCAGCCGCTCTCGGTCACGGCGCGCACGGTTCGCGGTTTCACGGTCGAAGCCAACTCGAATGGAACGCCGATCGCCGCGATGACCGGGGACTTCGGTTAGTGGATTGTGGCGAAGCGGAAAGACATCGCGGCGCCACGGTTCGAACCGGTTGTCGTGCCGCCGGAGCCGGTTGTTATGCGGCATTCACGACGTGGCAAGCGGCAGCTCGACGGTGACAACGATTTTGCCTCGTGCGCGCTCTTCCTCGGGGTAACGAATCGCAGCGGGCACATCGCTCAACGCGACGGTTCTGTCGATGACCGGCTTGATCTTGCCGGTCTCGAGCAGCTCACCGAGCGCGTCCGTTGGGCGATCGTAACTTCGTTCACTCACTCGTTTGGGTTTATGAGATAGGTGCTAGCGTTATCGGCATGCCTGATGTTGGCAGCCGCAGCGAAGTTCCGTCTGTTGTCCGGCCTCCTTGCAGTGCTCGCTGCAATACTTTCCGTACGGACCACCCTTCGAGACCGTGCACTGGCAGCTGGGATGAGCGCACTTGTTCGTGTCGGCCATGAGCGGGACTCCTTTCGCGCCGACTCTACGCACACGCAAAACGGAACACAAGCACAGCCGAAACGGACCTTTCCAGTGCGTCGGTGTCCCGCAATCGACTGGGACGGTACTGCAGTGGCACCGTCCCCGGATTGTGGGCGATTTCGGGGCGAGACGGACGCGGAGGAGGATTCCTGGGACAGGCGCGAGCCGGCGTTGTGCGGTTGACCAAGCTCAGCGCCCGTTCATCTCCCAGACATGTTCACAAGGCTAGAATAGCGGCCGCTCCGGCGGCCGGTGTCGTCGCGCTTCCCGTTCGCAACGATGTCGTGCTCGATCCCGAGTTTGGGCGCCGGTCTTCTTCAGAAATCTCTCTGGTTCGGCCCGCCACGCTGCGGTCTGATCTTTCTGTGCACCTGGCGGCGTCGCTGGAGGTTCGACCGAATACGGCCTATCGTCAGGCGGCGCCAGATGGATCGAAAACGCAGGTCTCGCCAGCGAAAAACCCGATGAGATAAGGTTGCATGCAACGGGGCCCGGCTGAAGGATCGCCTCTTGGTGCATGACCTGCTCTACGCCTTCCGAACGTTTCGGCGAGCGCCGGCATTCGCGTTGACGGCCATCGTCACCTTCGCGCTCGGCATCGGCGCGACGACGGCGATGTTCAGCACGGTGAACGCCGCGTTGCTGCGCCCGTTTCCCTATCCGCACGCCGAAGATCTCTACGCGATCAGCCAGCGCTTCACGGACGGAAGCCTGACGAGCGGCCTGATCGCGCCGGTGGAGTTTGGTGCGCTGAACCAGCCGGGCTCGTCGGTGGTGCGCGCGGCCGGCGCTATCAGACTCGAGACGACCTTCCTTCGCGACGACGACACGCCGATGCTCGCCGAGGTGTACGCGGCGAGCGAAGGTTTCTTCGACATCTTCGGCCTGCCGATGACGCTCGGACACGGTTTCGCGCCTGCCGACCATGTGCTCCAGGGCCCCGGCTTTACTGTCATGTCCTATCGCGTGTGGCGCGACGTCTACGGGAGCGATCCCCAGATCGTCGGTCGACGGGTGCGCTTCAGCGACGTGACGATGACCGTGATCGGCGTCGCGGCGCGCGATTTCGACGTTCCGCACGCGACCGACTTCTGGTTCAATGCGCGGTTCGATCCGCGGAACCTTGGACATGGCTACTGGTCCTACCTTCGTGTGAAGCCGGGCACCAGGCCCGATCGGCTTCGCGCCGATCTCGCCACGATCATGGCCGGGCTCATCCACGACATGCCTGGCAGCGGCGAAAACGGACGCGCCTTTGTCGTCGAGCCCTTCGCGAGCTCGGTGGTGGGCGATCTGGGACCGATTCTCATCGTCGTGCTGAGCGGAACCGTGCTTCTGCTCGTGTTGACCTGTGTGAACGTGACGAACCTGTTCCTCGCGCGAGGGTTCGCGCGCGCGCGCGAGATTGCGATCCGGACCGCGCTCGGCGCGAGCCGCGCACGGATTGCGCGTCAGCTCGTGACCGAATCGATGGCGCTGGCCGCCGCGGGCGCCGTCGGCGGGGCGTGGCTGGCCTACGCGGGCGTCCGCCTGCTCCTGAACCGTGGGGCCGCCAGACTGCCGCGGCTCGATGTCGTCCCGTTCGATGCCCGCGTGTGGCTGTTCGCCGGTGCGGTTCTGCTGATCACCGGCGTGCTGGTGGGCCTGGCGCCGTCATGGCAGCTGGCGCGCCACGATCTCAAGGGCGCTCTGAACGAAGGCGGCCGCACCGGATCAAAGGGCCGTGGCACCTACCGCATGCTCGCGGCCATGGTCATTGCCGAGGTCGCGGTTGCGGTGACCCTCGTGGCCGGCGCCGGGTGGTTGACGCGAAGCTACGCGAACCTCTACACGAAGTCGCCCGGGTTCAAGACGGACAATCGCCTCGAGTTCGAGCTGAACCTGCCATTCTCGCGCTACCGTCCACCGCAGGTGATCAGCTGGTCACACGATCTGCTCGATCATCTGCGGAAGCTTGGCAGCGTCGTCTCGGTCGGATCGGCCTCGAGTTTTCCGCTGCGGCCCGCGTTGGACAGCACACCGGTGGTCCGCGTGATCGGCGTCCCGGTCGATCCGACGCGGCCGGGCGTCGTCTCGAGAATGCGGATGGTGAGCCCCGGGTTCTTCCACGCGATGGGGATGCGGATTCTGTCCGGGCGCGGCTTCACCGATGACGATCGTGCGACGACGGCACCGGTGGCGATCGTCAACGAAACGTTCGCGCGGCGGTACATGCCCGGCCGGAACGCGACGGAGATGCAGCTCGCGTTCGGATTCCCCGCGCCGGATCTCGGAAAGCCAGTGCCGATCGTCGGGCTCGTCAACGACGTGAGCCACGTTTCGGTGAGCGTGGACCCAGAGCCCGCTTTCTACCTTCCCCTGGATCAGTCTCCGTTCTGGCGCCAGGCGGTCGTGATCGAAACGTCTCTGCCCAATGCGACGCGGCTCGTGCCGCTGATTCGCGCCGAAGTGATGCGACTCGACCCGCGGCTTCCAATCGAACCGGTGATGGTCACGGCGATCGTGGCCTCCACGATGAGCCGGCAGAAACTCGGGATGGACCTGATGATCCTGTTCGGTGCGATCGCGCTGGGCCTCGCGGCCGTCGGCATTTACGGCGTTATCGCATATGCCTCCTCACAGCGGACACGCGAAGTGGCGACGCGTCTCGCGCTCGGCGCGTCGCAGTCGAGCATCTTCTGGCTGATGGTGGGGCAAGGTCGCACGCTCGCCGCGGCAGGCGGCGTCATCGGCCTGGCCGCCGCGTACGCGACCGGCCGCCTCGCTTCGAGCTGGCTGTTCGAGGTGCGCGCGACCGATCCGCTCATCCTCGTCGCGTCGCTTGTCCTCGTGCTCGCTAGCGCGCTCGTCGCGACGGTGGTTCCAGCGCGGCGCGCGGCGCGAGTCGATCCTGTCGTCGCGTTGCGGTTGGAGTAGCGGGCGCCTGCGAGGGCGACTGATGGTGGGTGCCCTATCGCCCCGTTGAACCCCGACGCATCTCGAGGGCGATGCGATGGAGCGCCGCGTATGTCTCCATCGCGGGTTGCGACCAGATGTCGTTGTGGTCCTTGATGATGTCCTTCGGGCACCTCAGTATCCAATAGGCGGTGTCCCTGTAGACATAGTGATTCTGGCGCTGCGTCCACACGACCGGACGCCTGCCGTCATAGGTCGAGAACAGGTTGAAGCCTTCGGTCTCTGGCGGAAATCTGATCGTCCACTGGTGCGCGGGAGCGCCAGGCCGTGCGGAGGTTGAGAACTCAAGCGGATCGGCCCCTGCTCTTGTGAGGTTCGCCTCCACGTAACCTGCCTCCGAAGCGCTTTCCGTGCGCGGCGTCCCGACGGCCTCGATGAATCGATTGACTAGCAATGGATTGTGGCCCGGCGTGTGACGATAGTAATAGGCCTGCGGGATGGTCACAGCGCGGTTGCCGGCCTTCTCTTCGAGCACGAAGTCATCGCCGCGATACTGACGCCGCAGCGTCGGCAGCAGTCCGGCGAATCGATTCGCCGTTGGGTGAATCTTGCCGGTCGCCCAGTCGCCGGCCGAGGTCAACGAGAAGAAGATCGGAGCATTTGCCCCAGCCACGCCGGCACGAATCATCGCTTGCCGGTGCGCCGCCAGATAGCTCTGAAATTGCTTCGCGTAGATTGACGGTGCGGCGGAGTTGACCATCACCACCGTGTCGAAGGGCAGCGGATTGACGCTTCTTACGTCCTCGGGATGGCCCCATCGCCAAGCTTCGGTCAACTGGCTGATCGCCGCGTTCTGGAACGTCCGTTCAAGCATCAAGCCGCCAAACGAGTGGCCAATGAGAAAGACCTCGCTCGCCTGGTTCGTGCGTTTGGCCGCGTACGCCATCGTGAAGATGGTTCGGGAGAACGCGGTACCGCTGAACTTGTGCTCAGGCACGCTCTTTCGATCAAAGTACGACAGACTCTCGAGCAGCCCATTAAACGAGTTGATCTGTGCGGCTCGACTCGTGTCGACGACTGGACCGCCATACCGCGCGGTGACATCACGGAAGGTCGCGTCCTCGGTGAGCGTTGGCCTCAAGCATCCGCCACGCCATGCCAGGTAGACGCCATGCACGCGACGCGGCTGGCCGCTGGCCCGATACGCCGTCGACATCTGGTGCAAGAACTCATTGAACGCCACGACATTGCCCGACTGTCCGTTGTTTCGCCAGCCGTGTACGAAGATCACGAGCGTCAGCGGCGGATCGGGCCTTGCCAACGCCTCAATGCGTTCGTAGGCATGACGATGCTGCCTAAAGTCCAGATAGTCGCCGCGTTCGTCGAACTCCACGAACGAGCACGAGTGAGGCGGAGCGTCCCCCGGACGACTCTCGATGTACCAGCACGCCGACCTCGGCAGATCAGTCGGCGGATCGGGCTCACGGCCGTTGTACAAGTCGCCAGACACCGAACGCAGCGCCTCATTGTGAGTGGCGTGGCCCGCCACGAACGTCAGGACCATCGCTGCGACAACTGGTGTCGAGACGACGACGTAAGGGTGTGCGGACACTAGCGGCCAAAGAGCCAGTAGATCGTTGAGCCCAACAATCACCAAGCCAAGCAATCCAGCGAGGACGTAAAAGAGGAGCATAGGACACCAACTCCACGTTGCCGGAACTTCGGGGCAGAGTCCGAGCCGCATGGCGCAGCGCGCGGCGCCACTCCGCATGTTTGGGCGAGTCTGTGCCTGGACGCAAGAAGCTGGGCCGAAGGCTTGAGTCGGTTCGGGGGATGAGGTTGACGAGCGTTACGGCGCCGTGCCGCGCCTCCATGGCGTAGGCTGAACGACTCCCCGGGCGATACGCGGATCTTGATAGCAGTGTGCCGCTCACCTACGGTTCGCATCGTAATCGTTCCAGGTCCACACGGCGTACGCTTTGGGCATGTGGTCAAGTAGAAACGTCGGCGCGGTCTGCAGCGTGCCGTTCTCGAGGCCACGGATGATCTCGAGCACCTGCCTAGGCTGGCCGATGAGATCGCCAAAGAAATGCGGGATCGCGGGAAGACCTCGAGAGACGCTGCCGTCCGGCGCGATGAAGCGCTTGAGATCGACGTGCTCATAGCCGATCGGCAACGGCACATGTGTCACCACATCGTAGTCATTGATGTATCGGAGGCTTCTGCCCGAGAACTTCGTGCTGAAGGCGCGAGCGAAGGCCGGGTCGCCCACGCGAGGAGATCCGAACGTGCAGACTGCCCGCGTTGCCGCGTAATGGTCGGCCGCCAATGTCGCCAGCGCGGCGCCGAGGCTGTGCCCGCAGAACCAGAGGGTTCGACCGGTCGCTAACCGTTGCAACGCATCATCGAGCTTAGGACGGATGGCGTCGAACGCCTTTTTGAAACCGAGATGGACCATCCCCGTGTGCCACGGCACCAGTACGATGTTGGCGTCCGCAAGCACGTCGTTCCATTCATCCGGCTGCGTGCCGCGAAACGCCGCGATGGCGAATTCCTTTTGCGACGCGATGTAACAGTCGGTGCCGTCTTCCGTTGCGAATTCAGCCTGAAACCCCGCGGCTTCGAAGATCGGAAGAGCGTCCGCGGGCCTCCAGTACGTGAGGAGCGCGGCCTCCGCCAGCCACCAGACATTCACGCGAGGCAAGTCTTGGGGAATCGCCTGGAAAGGATTGGCCGATGCGTTCTCGAAGTGTCTGTATTCGAGGTCTTGTTCAGGATGCAGAACGAACTGCAGCGAGTACACTGGTTTCGGCTTCTGCATGACGTTTGTCCTGGTTCGACGAAAGCTCTTTATCCAATTGTGGGGCCTCGAGGTGCGGACCCAGCCTGTTGGTAGAAACGTTGAACCACGCTAAATCGAACCGCGCGCGCCAGTTTGGCTTTGACGTGACCGCGTTGGTGCGTCGTCCGGCCCACCGACATCGAGCGCAGAATGGATTTCGTGGCGGCGGATGCGATCACTGGCGGCACACGCCACCAGTCTAGTTGGGCTCGTTCATCTCGCGCAGGATCGCGGCAAACGACGGATCCGAGCGCAGCGTGCGGAACTCCGGAAAGTGGCGCGCATGGAGGATGAAGGTCGGCTCGCGCTCGTCCCACGCGCGTCGAGCGAATGCCATCGCCTCTTCATGTTGCCCGGCAGCCTCAGCCGTCAGGAACAAGGTACGTCAGCGGGACATAGGCTCGCGAGGCGCGGTCCATCAGTTCGCGATGCAGCGCGCTCGCCTCCGACCGCTTCCCCCACTGTCCGAAGACTCCCGCCAGGCTGGAGAGGGCGCGCGAGTGGCGCCCCGACATCCCTGCGGCAGTCTCGAGCGTAGAGACCGCCTCTTCGAATCGTCCGGCCGTTCTGAGCGAGACACCGAGCGCCCAGCGCGCAATGAACGACTCGGGATCGTGTTGAACGGCGCGGCGGGCCGTCTCGATCGCTTCGTCCAGCCGACCGGCGGTGCAGAGACAGCATGCGAGGATCATCGGCAGTACGAGGACAGCGGATCGCTGTCGAGCGCGCGGCGGGCTTCTGCGATGCCCTGCTCGAGGTCCCCGCGGGCCCATTGAAGATAGAAGCACGCGTACCAGCTGCGACCCAGCAGCGTAACTCGGCTTGAGCTCCAACGCTCGCTCGAACTCCTGCTTCGCCTTCGTGCGGTTGTTCTCGTACAGTAAGGTCGCACACCGCCAGCGCGGTGTGACCCGCCGCGGACGTGGGATCGAGCTCGATCGACCGTGTCGCTGCCGCCATCGCCTGTGGTTTCGACTCAGCGCCTCACACGGACCCGGTGATCGCCAGCCCGGTGCATCGCGTCGGCGATGCCGGCCCAGGCGAGCGAATAGTCAGGATCGATCTCGACCGCCTTCCGAAACAGGTCGAGCGCGAGCGGGATGCTCGCGCCTCGCCGACCGAGCAGCGCGCGGCCCTTCAGGTAGAGCTGATACGCCTCGACGTTCGTCGTGCCCTGTTCGACCAGCCGATCGTCCTTGCCACCGGCCAGAGTCACCCGCAATCGCTCGGCGATCGCCTTCGCGATCTCGTCCTGCACGTCGAAGATGTCCTTCAGCTCACGGTCGTACCGCTCCGACCACAGTTGAAAGCCATTGGCCACGTCGCTCAGCTGCACGGTGATGCGCACGCGATCCCCGGCCCGCCGCACGCTGCCGTCGAGCACCGTCGTCACGTTCAGCTTCTCGCCGATGGTCCGAAGGTCGTCGCTCTTGCCCTTGAACGAGAACGCCGACGTGCGCGCGGCGACCCTCAAGCCCTTGAGCGGCGTGAGGGCGTTCAGGATCTCTTCGGCGATGCCGTCGCAGAACCAGTCCTGGTCCTTCGCGGCGCTCATGTCGGTGAAGGGCAGCACCGCGATCGACGCCACGCGTTCCACCGGCCGCGGCGCGATGTGCGGGCCGCCGGCCTGAGTGCCCACGCAGCCCCTGATTCCGACGCCCGGCGTTGCGCCTTCAATTCAGCGAAGATCTCGGTGGCCGTCTGGATGCGGTCGCGCGGGTGCTTCTCGAGACACCGGTCGATGAGACGCGAGACGTCGTCAGGTATGTCAGGACGCCGTTCCGCAATCGGCTTGGGGTGATCCTTCAGGATGGACGACATCAGCGCCGGCGACGAATCACCGCGAAACGGCCGCGCGCCCGTCGCCATCTCGTACAGGATGACGCCGAGCGAGAAGAGGTCGGTCCGCGGATCGAGCGGTTTGGCTTCGATCTGTTCGGGCGACATGTACGGCACCGTGCCGACGATGATTCCCTCCTGGGTGAGCTCGAGGTGGGTGACGTCGTCACTCCGGGCAGACGGGGTCCGGGTCAACCGCCCGCGCCAGTCCGAGGTCGAGCACCTTCACACGCCCGTCGTCAGACATCATCACGTTGGCGGGCTTCAGGTCGCGGTGCGTGATGTGCTTGCCGATGCGCCGCCGACAGCGCGTCGGCCAGGGCGATCGCGATGTCGAAGAACTGCGCCATCGAGACGGCCGCTGGGAGATCAGTCTGGTCGAGCGTGCGGCCCTCGACCAGTTCCATCGTCATGAAGCGGACGCCGCCGGCCTCCTCGATGGAAAAGATCGTCACGATGTGCGGATGATTGAGCGTCGCGAGCAGCTGGGCTTCGCGCTGAAATCGTGCGAGGCGATCGGGATCCTTCGCAAACGGCGTGCGGCAGGACCTTGATCGCGACGTCGCGCTTCAGCTTCGTGTCGAGTGCACGATAGACCTCGCCCATCCCGCCCGCGCCGAGCGCGGACAGGATCTCGTACGGGCCGAGGCGCGCACCAGCAGACAGGAGCATGTGTTAAGGATTCTCGGCGGTCTCTGCGGTGACCGTAGACCCGAAGTGGTGATTCAAGGCTGAACCCGCTTATTGCGGAGCGTCGGGGGTTACAGGAACGATACGGGCACCTTCCCGAGCGACGTCTCCGGGCGCAGCGACGATCATCGTCCCGTCCTCGATACCCTGCAGAACTTCAACGCGGTCTCCGTAATCCCGCCCGACTGCGACCTTCTGCAGATGCAGGTTTCCGTCCGGCTGCACAACGGCGACCTGAGCGCCATCGCTCCGGAAAATGATTGCCGCAGCCGGCACCACAAGCGGCGGGTTGGCGCGCGGGCCGCTCAGGTCCACTTCGGCGTACGTCCCGGGAAACAACGCGCCGTCGGCGTTGGGCACGTCAACTTCGACGAGCATGGTTCGGGTGGCCGGATCGAGCGCGTTCGCCATGCGCGCCACTTTGCCGCGGAAGCTCCGTCCAGGAAGATGAGCAACGGTCAACGTCGCCGCCTGGCCGACATGCACTGAATTCACGTAGGTCTGCGGGACGTTGACGTACGTCCGAAGGGCACCGGTTTGTGCAATCCGGTAGAGCAGCGTATTGCCCGTACTTACAAGCGCGCCGACGTCCACATTGCGCAGCGTGATTACGCCGTCGAACGGCGCCTTGACCAGACGATAGCCCCGAAGCTCCTGCAGGCGGGCCAGGTTGGCCTTCGCCGCCGCCAGATTGCTTTGCTGCGCCAGAATCGCCTTCTCCAACGCCAGCACATTGGCATCCTGCGCCGCCAGTTGCGCCCGGGACTGATCGGTGTCCTGCTGCGGAGCGATCCCGCGTTCGTTCAGCATCTTCAAGCGTTCGGC
The DNA here is from genome assembly GCA_963773035.1 of uncultured Acidobacteriota bacterium. Lineage (GTDB taxonomy): Bacteria > Acidobacteriota > Vicinamibacteria > Vicinamibacterales > CAVVIG01 > CAVRXZ01. The sequence goes on from CAVYZX010000017.1 coordinate 40,180, forward strand.
CGTCACGCGGGCCAGTTCGCGGTTTGCCTTGCCCTGCTCGAGGTTCGCCTGCGCCTGGTCGATTGCGGCCTGGGCCTGCTGGACGGTCGCTTCGGCCGCCTGGACCTGCTGATCCACTTCCGGCGCATCGATCTCCGCCAACTCCTGACCGGCCTGGACGCGGTCGCCGATGTCCACGAGACGGCGCGCAAGGTAGCCATCGGTGCGCGCCAGTATCGGCGCCTCCGTGACCGCTTGCATTGTGCCTGGTAGCCTGATTTCGGCCTGATCCGATTCTCGTTTCACGTACATCACCGTGAGACGCGGCAAACCCTTTTCCTGCGCCGAAGCCTCCGCACGAAGAGCCGCCTCCCTCCTCTGCAGCGGGAGATAGCCCGCCAGGAACGCGATCGCGAGAAGCACCACGAGTCCCATGAGCAGGGCGGTTATCGCGGTGCTGGAAGGACGCCAATAGTTCGTGTCGTCTGGTCTCATTCGATCAACCGAGGCTGGGAACGGCCGCTGCTGCTTCTTTCTCTTCCTCCTCCAGGCGCCGCTCCTGATTTGCGGGAGGCTGCGTTCGCAGATACGAATAGATGATCGGGACGACGAACAGCGTGGTGACCGTCGCACCGAGGAGTCCCCCGATCACAGCCCGGCCGAGCGGAGCGTTCTGTTCCCCGCCTTCGCCAAGGCCGAGCGCCATCGGCAGCATGCCAAGGACCATGGCCGCCGCCGTCATCAGCACGGGCCGGAGCCGGGCGTAGCCGGCCGAGAGCATCGCGTCGCGCGCCACCGGAACCGCCGCCCGCTCGTCGTTCGCGAACGTCACGAGCAGGATGCTGTTGGCTGTGGCGACGCCAATCGACATGATGGCGCCCATGAGCGACGGCACGCTCAGCGTGGTGCGCGTGACGAAAAGCGTCCACAGGATCCCGGCCATCGCGCCCGGCAAAGCCGTCAGGATGATGAACGGGTCGAGCCACGACTGGAAGTTCACAGCCATCAGCAGGTACACCAGCACCACCGCGAAGACGATCCCGAGCCCCAGCCGGAAGAACGAGGACTGCATCGTCTCGTACTCGCCTCGCAGGGCCAGCGTCGTCCCGCGTGGCAGGCGCGACTGCTCGTCCTTCATGATTCGCTCGACTTCCACGCCGACGCTGCCCAAATCGCGCCGATCGACGTTGGCGTAGACGTCGAAGACCGGGGCCACGTTGTAGTGATTGACTACGACAGGGCCGTAGCTGCGTTTCACGTCCACCAGATTCGACAGAAGCTGAGCCGCACCGCTGGCCATCGCACCCGGGTTGCCGTAGGCCTGCGAGGCGCCGCTCGGCGAGGACCCAACCGAGGCGTTGCCCGCCGCCGACGTCCCGGCGAGCGAACCCGGCGTCGTCTCCGACACGGCATTCGTCGCCGCGGTCACCGGCGTCCGCAACAGGTCATCGAGCGAATCGATACGATACTGCGACGTCTGCACGCCGACGTTGTAGCTGACACCCGTGCGGGTATTCAACCAGAAGCTCGGGGCTACTTGATTATTTCCGCTGAGCGAAATCAGCATGCTGCTGGTCACATCGCGTTGGGTCAGCCCCAGCTGCCCGGCCTTCACGCGATCCACGTTCAGGTTCAACTGAGGCTGCTCGAACACCTGGTGAATGTGCACATCGACGGCGCCGGGAATGCGCGCGATGCGGTCGCGAAGCTGCTGCGCGATCTTGTAGTTGCCGGCGGCGTTCGAGCCGACGACCTGCAAGTCGATCGGAGCCGGCAAACCGAAATTCAGGATCTGATTCGTGATGTTCGCCGGCTCGAAGAAGAAGACCATCTCGGGGAACTTCTCGCTGAGCCGTTTGCGAAGCAGCACTTCGTAGTCACCCACTGGCCCGTGCCGCTCGCGATTCAGCGAAATCATGATTTCTCCGTCGGTCGCGGCAACATTCGGAACATCGCCCTGCGCGAGACTGCTCCATGCATTCGGGATTCCGATGTTGTCCAGAATCGTGTCGATCTCCCCGGCAGGAAGGGTTCGGCGGATCTCCTGCTCGACGTCGGCGAAGCGGATCTCCGTCTGCTCGATTCTCGTCCCCGGGGGCATGCGGGCGTGAAGCCGCATCGTGCCGGCGTCCACATCGGGAAAGAAATCCCTGCCCACCATTCGCATCAACAAAAGAGAGCCCAGCGACACGATCAGGAACCCGATCAGCACCGGCGCCCGCTGCTGCAGCGACAGGTCGAGCAATCCCAGGTAGCGGTACCGCAGCCGCTCGAACAATCCGTTCATTCCGCGGTGGAGGCTCCACAGAACCCCTTGGCCTCCATGTCCGCCGGCGTGATACACCGCGACTTCGCTTCGAAGCATGTGGTGCACCATCGTCGGGACCAACGTCCGCGAGAGCAGGTACGAGGCCATCATCGCGAACACGACCGCCATCGCCAGCGGCGTGAACAAGTATTGTGCCGTGCCGGTCAGCAGCAGCACCGGCACGAAGACGATGCAGATGGACAGAGTCGACACGAACGTCGGAACGGCGATCTGGGATGCGCCGTCGAGGACTGCCCGGACCAGCGGCTTGCCCATGGCCAGGTTGCGATGCGTGTTCTCGATTTCAACCGTCGCGTCGTCGACCAGAATGCCGACGGCTAGCGCCAATCCACCCAGGGTCATGACGTTGATGGTCTGGCCCAGCATGCTCAGAATGAAGATGGACGTCAGAATCGAGAGCGGGATCGAGACGCATACGATCAGCGTGCTCCGCCAACTTCCCAGGAACAGCAGGATCACGGCGCCGGTCAGCGCCGCCGCGATCAGCGTCTCCCGCACGACGCCGCCGATGGCGGACCGGACGAACAGCGACTGATCCCCGAACACCGACAGCTTGAGGTCCTGCGTCATCGTCGCCATGATCCGGGGCAGCGCCTCCTTCACCGCGTTGACGATGGCGAGCGTCGAAGCACGACCGTTGCGCGTGACGGTCAGGAGGACGCCTCGAGATCCATTCGTCCGCACGATGTTCGTCTGCGGCACGAAGCCGTCGTGAACCGTGGCAACGTCTTTCATGTAGACCGTGGCACCGTTGACGGTCTTGATCGGCAGCATGTTGAAGTCGTTGACGATGGCCAGGCTGCTGTTCAAGCGGACTGGATACTCCGTGCCGGCGAACTTCGCGGTCCCCGCAGGCACGATCAGGTTCTGGAGGTTCAGCGCGTTGGAAACGTCAATCGGCGACAGGCGCTTCGCGTACAGCTCGTTGAGATCCAGGTCCACCATGATTTGGCGGTTCTTTCCGCCGAACGGATAGGAGACCGTTGCTCCCTGCACGGTGGCGAGCGGCGTCCGGATGAAGTTGTTCCCCAGGTCGAAGATTTCCTGCTCCGTGAGGGTCGTGCTGCTCAACCCCAACTGCAGAATCGGCACGCTCGCAGCGTCGTATTTGAGAACCTGGGGTGGAAACGTTCCGGGCGGCATGTTGCGAACCGAGACTTGACACTGCGTCACGATCTGCGAGAGCGCGAGGTCCACCTCGACGTTGGGATGAAAGTAGACACGCACCACGGACACGCTCTGATGAGATTGCGATTCGATGTGTTCGATGCCGACGACGTTCGCGGTGAGCGCGCGCTCGAAATTCGTGACGATGCGGCTCTCCATCTCTTCCGGCGAAAGGCCGTTGTACTGCCAGACAATGCTCACGACCGGGAGATCGATGTAAGGAAAAATGTCCACGGGCATGGTCGCGATCGAGGTGCCGCCGAGGATGGCGATGAGCAGCGCCATGACGACGAACGTGTACGGGCGCCGAAGCGCGAGTCTGACGATCCACATGATTCACACCCGGGGTTGTCCGAGTCATTACCCCTCCGTCCTGCCCGTGGAAGGGTTTTCATACTGTAGCGGATCACCGTTCAAGGAATCGCCGGGGGATGAGCGTGGTGATCGGTCTCGCCGGCGCATTCGCCATGGAGCCCGCTGACGTCTCTCGGATACGACTAGACGCTCCGCCTCAGCGAAGCCTTACAACCGCGACGCAGCCGACTTCAGCAGGGAAATCAGTTCATCCTTCTTGTCGCGCGCGTCGATGCCGTCCAGATTCAGCTGCAGGAGCTGACCTTTCGCGTACGCGCTCGCACTGACGTGGACGGATGAATAGGTCTTGAACACGGCGGCGTCGCCGACGTCCGGAATGGTGGCGTCAGCGGTTCCGGGCGTGACCGACGAAAGGAGGCTCGACTTGATCGTATCCGCACTCATGCCGGCAAATGCGCGCGCCGCTGGGTTGACGTAAACGGCAAGAGCGAAGCGGTCTACGCCGGAACCCCACGTGTAGCGGCATGTGAAGGAGTCGACCCCCTCGAACGCGCTCGCCACACCTTCGCTGACCTCCTCGTTCGGCGCGAGCATCTGGATCTCATCGCTGGTCAACAGCCCGCATGGCTTCTGCCCCTGCGCCGCGATCGTGCTCCCGCCTGGAACAGACGCTCCGATGGCAGCGATTGCCAGCTCCAAAACTACCGCGAAGACCAGGCGGTACCCGGCCTGAAAAGGATGATGGCTCCGTAGGGTTGTCATCATGGCCGTATTGTGTTGCAGGCAGAACGTCGGATGCACGTCATATCTTCAGGGGGTTGAAGCGTTCCCTCATCAGCGCGCCGGCGGTGGCGGCGTCGGGGGCGGGGCGCCACAGTTCTGCGCGCACTTATCTGGACGTACGAACCGATCCTTCAATTTCTTCCGGTACTCGGGATACAACGTCTCGGCTCCGCCCAGCGTCGCGTCTCGTGGAATGCCGTAGAGACGGGTCAGCTCGTCGACGAAAGGATTCTTCTCGGGCACGTAATGCGGCACGCTGCCGTCTCCGCTGGTGCCTTCGTAGCCGGCCACGCACGGCGGACCGACCGGCGAGATCGGTGTGCTGTCGAGTTGAAAATTCTTCGAGACGATTTCAGGTTCGCTCAAGTACACCGGGTCCTCGATGACGGCGAGCACCGTGAGCAGATCGCCGTGCCGGATGAACCTCGTCGTCATCGTTGCCTGGTCGCTGATCGGCGCGCCGTTGCGCCGAATCGACCCGGCCTTCATGTGCGTGGTGAAGGCCACCAGAGTATTTCCGTCCCAGGCCCCGGTCGTGAACCCGCCGCGCGTGTGCGGCGCAAGCGCCGACGGACGAGGACGCCCATCCATCCAGATCGTCATCGGCGCGCGGTCTTCCCACGCACCAATCGTCCATGCGATCGTCGTCCCGTTGACCGGCTCGGTCTCGTTCCAGATCTTCATGCCGAACGGGCCCATCACGAGATAGGACGCCGGCCACATCCCGCACTGGCGTTCGATCAGTGCGAGCTGGGAGGCCGAGTAGCTCAACGCCCTGGCGCGACCGTCGTCATTCAAGGGGAGCCCTGTGTAGTCCACGGCGTACGGACCGGGCCCGCGCTCGAGCGCGTCTTCATGATTGCGCGCCGCCCACGAACCAGCCAACTCGACCTGGGCGAATGCCGATTCGGTCGCCGTGGCGACCATCATGAGAATCAGCAATGGCAGAACGCTTTGAAATCGCATTCGCTTCACAGGTCCCTGCGTCTTCACCAAGTCGCGGAGCACGGCGTCGGCTCCCACCCGGACGCGTCGGTCTGCTTCTTGAACTGCGTGCTCAGGATGAACGGCTGGCGCAAGTACTTCGTGTCTTCAACGACCGACGTCACGACCAGCAGCTGACCGCGATTCGAGTACGGCGCGAGGTCGAAGTACTCGGTGAGCAACGTATCTTCACTGTACGGAACGCCGTTCTTCCGAAGGTATCCGGCGCGCATGTTCGTGGTTACCACCTTCAATGATCCGCCTTTCGGCTCGGGCACGTTTGCTCCGGGTCCGCGTCCGGCGGTGGGCAATTCCCATCGAGCGATGGACATTCCCTGCCAACTCCGCTCGCCCTTGGTCTGATCATCCTTGAAGTGAAACACCCGCGTTTGTATGCCTGCGTCGGTTTCCACACGCAACGTGTCGTCGTCCTGCCAGCTGATCCGAAGCCGGCCGGGGACGCGCATGATGGCAGCCGCGCCGTATGACTTGCACTGATTCGCTGCAGTTTCGTCGACCGCGGGATCCCAGGCGTCGGCCACCTTCACGGCTTCAGGAGTCATCGGCACGCCCTGGTAATCGCCTTTCGCCGGCGTGACCATGCGGTACCGCCAGTCTTCGGTGACGACGGACACCCAATAGCCGGTGAGATCGATCGGCGCAGCTGCCTTGGGAGGCCGGTCTACTGCCGGCGGTTCGCCTCGATTCTGTGCCAGTCCCACCGGCTGAAACACGAGTGGCACCGCAGCGATCACGACGCCAAGAAGTGTGGGGGTTCTGGTCACCGGGCTGACTCGCGTGTGAGGCTTCGGTAGATCGCTTCGACGAACATCTTCGTCGTCCACGGTCCGGAGTCCGATCCGTAACGCCGCGCGTATCCTCGTGCCGGCGACGTCGCCTGGATCTGCTCGAGCGTCTTCCCTTCCTCGATCAGATCGCGGACTCGATCGCGAATGATCGTGACCATATCCCGGTACTCGACGACGTCGAGTTGATCGCAGATGCGGCCGTGGCCGGGAATCACGAGCGTCCCGGCCTCTCTGGAAACGAGCGGAACCGACGGAATCGCCAGCTCGACGAGGCGGTTCAGAGCATCAATCTCCCCCTGAATACTGCCGCCTCGCGCGACGTCGATGAGAGGAAACCGCGTCGTGTCCAGAACATCGCCGGCGACGACGACGTCGGATCGTCGAAAAAAGACGATGCTATCGCCGTCGGTGTGCGCGGCGGGTTGGTGCAAGACCTCGATACCCTCGTCATTCAGGTACATGTATTTGCGGCGCTGCGGGAACGTCTCGGTTGGCCACGCGGCCGTGGGAAACGGGGACTGCTGCCCGGTCGGCGCGCTCATTCGAGTCAAGACTTTCTCGGCCGACAGGATTGCTGCCGCGCCGTTGTTGGTCATGCCCTCGCTGAACGGGTTGTTGGTGTTGAACAGCGTGCGGCCGGCCTTCGCGATCCGCTCGTTCCCGCCGACGTGGTCCGGGTCGGCGCTCGTGTCGATGACGTAGCGAATGGGCTGTGGCGACAGTTTCTTGATTGCAGCGACGACGAGGTCGGCCTTGGCTGCCGTGCCAGCATCGACGACGACCACGCCGTCCTGGCCGGTCTGGACACTGATGTTCGCGCCGGCCCCACCGATCACGTAGAAGTTGGAACGGACCTGGAACACTTCCAGATCGTCTGCGTCCGCGCCGCCGGGGTTCTGACGCTGCTGCGCGCCAAGCACGGCCGCCAGCAACAACCCTGTCGCGAACGTCGCCGCCCATCGGCCCATAAGTTCGAGCTACTTCCCAGTCTGCTGCGCCGCCAGCTCGCGGTCCTGTGCGCGAGCGCCGCTCAGGATGTTCGGCATGGCGTAGTTCCCCTCGTGGCACGCGTACTCGTAAATCGGCTCAGAAATCCGTCTCATCGGCACGCTTGCGGCCCACGGCCTCGTCCAGGTCGTCGGATCGTCGACCCTGAACTCGTAGAGAAGCCTATCGGCGTCCATACGCGTGAAGCGCTCGACGAGATGCGTCTTCGCGCTGGACCCGCGAAGGCTCGTCTCGCGGCGAAAGTTCGACGTCTCGACCACGAGCGTGCGGCCTTCCCAGCGGCCTCGAGAGTCCCCTTTGTACTGACGGAGATTCGCCGCGAGATGTGAACGGCCATCCATCGGAATGACGCGCACGTCGTGCACCATCTCGGTTATCAGAGCAACGTACCCGGCGGTCTGGAGAATCTGGACGTGGTTGTTGTACGCGCCGGGAGTCATCGGCGGGCCGGCATTCAGCCCGAGGATGCACCGATCGACCAGCGAGCGGTCGTCCCACGAGTCGGCCTTCACGGTGCCCAGCTGTTCGTCGCGCGCCGCCGCAGCAACCGCATCGACCCGCGCCTGTGCCGCCGGCGTGAGCGTCGGGATGCGGCCGTCGGCGGGTTCGACGATCAAAGAAGTCCGTTTGGACCCGATAACCTTGTCGCCACGTTCGAACCAGAACTCGTTATAGGGAATGACGCTGCCCGGCAAGTATTGAGCGCTGCCCTTCTTCGGGTCGATCAGATCGCGGTTCTGGCGGCGATTTTCGTCCCGTTCGAACGCGGCGGCTTCCTCGTCGTTTGAAAACGTATCCCTCCCGGCCAGCTCGCTCGGGCGTTCGAGTGGCGTGATGGTGCTGAAGTCCCACACGCCTTCCAGATCGATTTGGCCGTCAGGCGTCTTGAGGTTCCACGTCTTCGCCGTGGCTGACGGACTCGCCTGTTGAGCGATGAGCGGTGCTCGAGACAGCGACGCGACCGAGACAATCACGGCGAGCGCACTGACTGGAAGGATGTATCGGGTAAGCATCTTCGCCTCCACGTTTCATCGGCTTCCGGGACTGGCCGGACTCCCGGCTATCCCCATACCCTCGGGCACGAGCATCCGGATCATGCCGTCCTGCCTCGAGGTGAGGAACAGCTCGCCGTCGCGATTGCGGCTGAGGTGCAGGTCGGCACGGGGCATCGTGGCGCCCATCGCTTTCTCGACCAGTTCTCGAAACGAGACGTAGGTGCGATTGCCGCTGGCATCGCGCACGAACAGCTGAATTTCCTCGACCGGCGCCACGGTCTGCGGAATCCCATCGTCTGCCTTCTTCATCGCAGCAGTGTCGGCCGCAAACACACGGCCTCGATTAATGTCGCCGAACACGAACTTCCCGCGCAGCGCGGCGATGCGCCCGTAATACGCAAACCCACCGGTTATGGCCTGTCCTTCACTGTGGTCGTAAATCGCCACCGGATACGTGAACCCGTCCTTCTGGCGGCCCTCCAATACGTCGGCAGGAAGCGGGTACAGCTGGTTGAGAGCGCCGCCCGGCCGGGTGACACCGTTCTCCCAATACCCTTCACGCTTCATCCAGCCGTAGTTCTCGCCGTTGCGGACGATGTTGATCTCTTCGATGTTGTTCATTCCAATGTCGGACGCGAACATCGTGCCGTCGGTCATATCCCAGGACAGCCTGTGGGCGTTTCGAAAACCGTAGGCGTAGATCTCGCCGAGTGTCTTGGGATCGCCGTCCGCCGCAAACTTGTTGGACGGCGGAATCGTGTAGTCTCCAAGCCCCTTCGTCCCTCCGGACACCGAAGGACTTCGCGGATCGATCCGCAAGATGGCGGTGATGACCGAATCGAGACGCTGTGTTTGCCCGGGATTGCTCTGGTGCGGTCCGCCGCCGTTGCTGAACCCGAGATCGCTGCCGCTCGTGTAGAGCAGGCCGTAATCGGCCGAACCCGGTTTCGCCGTTGGGTTGAACTCGACGTTGCCAATGGGATGCGTGAGATTCATCACGATGTGCGCCACGCGAAGCAGCTCGCGCCTGGTGCCTTCGAACGTGTTCGCCGCCGGATTCGTCGCGTGCCATTCCGTGATGACGTTGTGATAGGTCACATCCGCGGCCGTGAAGCCAGGCGGGATGAAGTTGGGCTTCGCGGGATTACCCGGACCGCGCTCGGCGTGCACGGTGTAGAAAAGGCCGTTTCGAGCGAATTCTGGATGGAAGTCGAATCCGATGAAGCCGCTTTCCAGTCTGTTGTAAACGGCCATGGGGAACGCGGCGCCGACATTGGCATACACCGACGGCTGGTTGTTCCGATCCAGCAGGTACAGGAAGCCGCGCGAGTCGTTGGCGAAGCGGCGGCCATCAGGCAGGTCACGGACGAAGCTGATGCGTGCCCAGCCCGACGGCGTCACGTCCTGGTCGACAGGACGCAGGCCGCGCGTGTCCGGAAGGCGCACGACATCCTTGATCTCGGCCATGAGACCGCGCTTCTCGACCGGTGCCGGAATCGGATTGCTGGTGATCTGGCCGTGAATCGCGCCGGCGGTCCAGAGCGCCAGGAGCGAAGTGATGAAAAGTAGCATCCGGGTACGCATAACCCCTCCCAAGCTTTGTGTAGATGCTTATACCAGATAAATCATCGATGATTACAGGATCGAAAGAAGGAGCTGACATGACACGCATCATTCTCACCCTTGCACTGATCCTTTCGGGACTTGCCGGCGCTTTTGCCCAGCAGGGTGGCCCCTTCGACATGAAGGCCTGGAACGCCGTCGGGGACGCGAACTGGACCGTCATGGGCGATGTCGTTCAAGCAGACAAAGGGATGGGCGGCTTCCTCGTCACGCCGATGGCGTACGGCGACTTTCAGATGACCGTCGAGATCTGGGTCAACGATGAAGCGAACAGCGGCGTGTTCATCCGCTGCTCGGATCCGAAGTCGATCACTGCGACGAACGCGTACGAAGTGAACGTCTTCGACAAGCGGCCGGACCCGACCTACCGGACCGGCGCAATCGTGAACGTCGCCAAGCCGCTGGTGCAGGTGAACGCGGGCGGCAAGTGGAACACGCTTGAAATCACCGCGAAGGGGTCGAAGTTTACCGTCGCATTGAACGGCGTTACGACCGTCCGCGACGCGGAAGACGCGAAGTTCGCGCGAGGCGTGATTGCGCTGCAGTACGGCGCGGGCATCGTGAAATTCAGGAACGTGAAGATTCGGTCTTTGTAACTTCCGGCTTTTAGCCCCTTGTAGCTTCCGGCTTAAGCCGGAAGCCACAGGCACAAGCGTAGACGCTATCGGACTGGGGCAAATATCGAAGGCCTGAACTGCTTGTGGCAAGCGGTGCAAGAGGCGTCGAGCGGGTCCGCCAACGCTGCCAGCGCTTTTGCGTCCTTCGTCTGCGCGGCCTGGTAGGCAGCTGACCCGACGTCTGTGAGCTTCTTGGCCGCGTTGATCCAAGCAGGCGCGCGGTTGCGCATGATGAGCAGGTTGCCCGACTCCGCAAGCGTCATGGCGCTTCGCCGAACCTCAGCCCATTCGCGTTCAGCATCCGGCCCACCGCGGTTGATGACGAGCAGAATCTCGTTGGAGGCAGGATGGATGATCTCCACCATCAGCTGTTTCATCGTGGCGACCGGCTGATACGGCTCCGCGGGAGCCTGTGCCGCCAACCTGCCTGAACAAATCAGCCAGCAGACCAAGAACGAGAGTCGAGCCGCCTGCCTCGACACGATTTACAGCTTGCCCAGCGGTTGTTGAGGTGAATGGAAACGTCTTCCGATCGCCGCCGGCGTCAGCTGCTGCATCCACGTCTTGAAGCGCCGGTTCACCAGCGACTGCTCGAGCGCATCGAGCTTGATGTAGGCAACCGGCACCAGCAGCAGTGTCAGGAACAGGCAGAGCGACTGGCCGCCGATGATGGTCACCGCAATAGCGGCGCGGCCCTGACCGCCGATGCCCAATCCGAGCGCCGTGGGTATCAGTCCGGCGACAATCGCGGACGTCGTCATCAGGATTGGTCGGAGTCGCGTCCGGCACGCCTGGACGACCGCCTCGCGCAGCGGCATACCTTGGGCGCGTAGCACGTTCGCATAGTCCACCTGCAGAATCGAATTCTTCTTGACGATCCCCAGGAGCAAGAGCACACCCAGAGCGCTCCACAGGTTCAGTGTTCGGTTGGTCGCCAGGAGGGTCAGCAGCGCGAACGGTATCGAGAGCGGCAGCGCCAGCATGATGACAATCGGTTGGATGAAGCTTTCGAACTGGGCGGCAAGAACCATGTAGACGAAAATCATGGCGAGTGAAATCGCCATGATCAGGTTCCGAGTCGTCTCGTCGAGGATCTTCGTCTGGCCGACGAGCGTATATGTCATGTCCGGCGGCAAGTTCAGATCGGCCATCATCTTTCGAACGTCGTTCGAGGCCCCGTCGAGCGCGTGGCCGGGGGCGATGTCGGCGACGATGCCGACAGAAAACTGGCGGTTGGCGCGCTGAAGCTGGCTGGGACCGAGGCCGCGTTCGATGCGCGCGAGGTTGTCGATGCGCACCGGAGTGCCGTTGGCCGACGGCACCGTGATCTGACCGATCGTCGCGATATCGCGGCGCTGCTGCTCGAGCACCCGGATCTTCACCGGGTACTGTTCTCGCCCCTCCCGATAGGTCGTGATCTCGTCATCGCCGGCAACCGCCAGGCGGAGGACGCCGCCGATGGTCGCCATCCTGACACCAAGATCGGCCGCTCGCTTGCGGTCGACGGCGACGTGAATCTCTGGATTCGAGATGCTCAGCGACAGCTTGGGATCCGTGAGGCTGGGCAAGCGTTGAGCGGCCGCATAGGCCTTCAACGCGTAGTCGGACAAGCGGCCGAGATCGGGCCCGAGAAGCTTCGCATTGATCGGAAATCCCCCGCCGCCTTCGCCACCACCGAGCGGGCTCCTGATCGCAAAGCTGGGGCGGTAGGACGGGTGCGCCCGGAGACGGCGGCGCATCTCCGCGATCATCTCATCCTGCGTCACCTTGCGCGTTCCGAACGGTTCCGTATGCACGATCAGATGAAGGTGCGTCGTCAGCTGCGTGACGGACGGCTCGATGTTCTGGACACCCTCGATGTCGCCCAGCTCCTTCACGAGCTGCTTGGCCATTTCGCTGGTGCCTTCGAGCGACGTGCCTTCTGGAGCGTCCATGTGGATCGTCCACTCGCCCATGTCCTCGTCAGGCACGAACGTGCGACCGACCATGCTGTTCAGCGGAAACGTCATGAGGAACACTGCCGTCGAAACCCACATGATGATCCCGGGGTGATCGAGCGCCCAGTTGACCCATCCCGTGTACCACTGATCGAGCCAATGGAAGAAGCGCGAATCCTTCGTCTTGAGATCGCCTTCGGCGTCGGCCTTTTTCAAAAATCGGGAGCTGAGCATCGGGGTCAACGTGAAGCTGACCAGCATCGACACCAGAATCGAGAACGCCATCGTCCAGCCGAAGGGATTGATGTAACGGCGCGCGTAGCCGGTCATGAAGGCGATCGGCAGGAAGATCACGACGAGCGAAAGAGTGGTGGCCATCACGGCCAGCGTGACCTCGCGTGTTCCCTGGATCGCCGCCTCGAACGGCGTGCACTTCTTCTCCTCGATATATCGGAAGATGTTCTCGAGCACGACGATGGCGTCGTCGATGACGATGCCGACGGCCAACGTGAGGCCGAGCAGCGTCATGTTGTTCAGCGTGAAATCCATTCCGCGCATCAGCGTGAAGGTCGCGATGATCGAGGCCGGAATGGCCAGGGCCGCGATCACGACGGCGCGGATGTTCCGAATGAAGAACATGACGACAAAGGCCGCGAACAGACTGCCCCAGACGAGATGCTCTTCGAGCGACTCGACAGAGGAGTAGATGAACGTCGAGTCGTCGCGCGTGATCGTCAGCTTGACCGACGCCGGCAGGGCCTTGCGAATCGACTCCAACTTCTTCTTGATGCCTTCGATGACGGCAATGGTGTTCTCGCCCGTCGCGCGCACGATCTCCAGACTGACTGCGGGAGTGTTGTTCAGCCAAGCAGCGCTCTTGGGGCGTTCGAACCCGTCTTCCGCATAGCCGATGTCCGACACACGGATCGGCGTGCCGTTGTTGGTCGCGATGACGATGTTGTTGAACTGGTCCGTCGCATCGATTCGGCCGAGCGTTCGGAGCAGCAGCTCCGACTTTCCTTGCTCGATGGTACCGCCCGGGATCTCGACGTTCTCGGCGACCACAGCGTCGCGGACCTGTTGAATCGACAGGCCGTAGGAGTTCAGCTTCTCGATGTCGACGACGATGTGGACTTCGCGCGCCCTTCCACCACCAATCTCCACCTGACCGACGCCATTCACCGTCTGGATTGCCCGCTTCACCTGCTTGTCGGCGATCTCGGTCAGGGTGCGGAGGCTCATCGCGTCGGACGAAACCAGGATGGTCATCACCGGATCTGAATCCGGATCGACCTTGGTGATGACGGGCGTGAGCAGCTCGGGAGGCACGCGCCCCATCGCGCTCGCCACTTTTTCCCGGACATCGTTGGCGGCGTCGTTGATGTCGCGCTCGAGGACGAATTTGACGGTGAGGTACGCAAAACCTTCCGTAATGCGACCCGACGTGAGCTCGTCGATCCCGGAAATGCTGCTGAGCGCCTCTTCGATCGGCTCCACGACCGAAGTGGCCATTTCGTCGGGACTTGCCCCGGGCATGCTCAACGAAACGTTGACCGTCGCTGGATCCGCTTTGGGAAACAGATCCACGCCGAGCGTCCGGAAAGAAAAGATTCCGAGTACCACCAGCGACGTCACGAGCATCGTCGCGAACACGGGCCGGCGGACACATAGCTCTGAAAGCATCAACAGATCTCCGTTCCGCTATTCCCCGGTGGGCACGACGCTCACGCGCTGCCCGTCCGCGAGTTGGTCCACGTCGGTGATCGCGACTTCGCTGCCGGCCTCTACGCCGCTGAGGATCTCGACCCGCTCACCGGCACGCTCGCCGAGTTTTACCTCGCGGGCCGCCAGCTGCCCACTCTGTACAACGAAGACACGATTCACGCCGTATCGGTATTGAATCGACGCAAACGGGACCGTGCGCACCTGATCGACGCGGCTGCTTTCGAGGTGCACGCGGGCAAAGCTCCCCGGCTTCAACAGGTTCTCGGGATTGGGTACGAGCGCTTCGAACGGAAACGCGCGCGTTTGCGTCGTCACCGACGGGCTGATGCGCGAAACGGTCGCCGTGAACGGCTTGTCTGGATAGGCGTCGACGAACAGAATTACAGGTTGGGCGACCTTGACCCACGGCGCCAACGCTTCGGGAATTTCGGCCGTGACTTTCAAGGGGTCGACGCGAACCACGCTCATCACTGGCGCCTGCACGTTCACGAGCTGCCCCAGCGAGACGAGCCGTTTCTCGACGTACCCGTTGAACGGCGCGCGAATCGATGCGTCACGCAACTGGCGGTCGGCCAACTTCGCCGTAGCAACCGACGCAGCGATGTCGGCGCGCAGGTTCTTCGCGTTCTGCATCGCGGATTCCTGAGCGGCCTGCTTGGTTCGATAGGCCACGTCGGCATCATCGAGGACTTGTTTGGGAACCAGCTGACGCTTGTACAGCTCGGCGGCGCGATCGAACGCTTGCTTGGCCTGGAGGAGCTCGGCGGCGGCCCTCTGCACGTCGGGGGTCTGCTCGATGGGCGGCAGTCGATCGGGGCTTGTCGCGCCGTACTTCGCCAGCGCGCGATCCAGCGCGGCCTTCTGCTCGTCGGCGCTGTACTGGAGCTTTTCGCGGTCGAGCTCGACGAGGATCTGCCCGGCCACAACGCGGTCGCCGAGGTCCACGAGGATGCGACTGACGCTGCCGGACGCTTCCGCAGAGATCGTCACCTGGTCTTCGGCGGCCAACGTGCCAACGACATCGACGTTTCGGCGAATGGACTCGGCCTTGACCGGCTCGGTCTTGATCGCCCTGGCCTTATCTTCGACTGCCGTTGCCTGGGCTTTGTCGCGGCCTGAGCAGCCGGGCGACGCCAGCGCGATCAAGGCCGCGCAGGCAAGGCAGAAATATAGAGTTGAGTTAGTCATCCCCATGCGGCGTATCGACGTGTAACGAACTCACAAAAATCATAGCGTATCCGATTACTCCGGGTCGCTATCCCATCTGCTGGAAAACGACTGCGTCTTGTGACAGCATGCCTCTCGGCCAAGGTCCGGCTGAAGCCGGACCCCACATAAAAGCGGCTAAAGCCGGACCCCACGTACGACGAGTACGGCGCAGGAGACCGCTGCGATGAAGTTATCGCGCAGAAACTTCCTGAAAGCTGCCAGCCAGGGGATTGCCCTGACTGCCATTGGCATCGGCTCGGCGAGGCGTGTCATCGCCGCCCTTCCTCAAGCGACGCTCAACCTACCGCTCGCGGCTCAGGCCGTAGGGAGATCATGCAGCCCATCGAGGCCATTCTGTTCGAACCTGTCGGCTGCCTCGCAGAGTTCCCTGCGGATGAATTCAACGCGATCGCGGAGCGAGTGTTTGGTCACGCGCCGGCCGCCGGCGGATCGGGCAGCGAGGCCTACTGGAGCGTCCTCGAGCTGATGTCTGCTGGAAGCAACCAACTGACAGCAGAAAAGCGAGCATTGATCGAAGACTTCGAAATTCAAGCCGTCAATCGCGTCGGGGCGTACAGGACGTCGCCCCGGCACTGTCCGAGCTGAAGGATCTGAGCGTCGAGTTGATCGTCGCCTCGTCACTCTCCGACGCTGCGGTGACCCGTTTTCTCGAGAGGAGCTCGCTCGCCAGCTTCTTCATGGACGTTTGGAGTCGTGAGACGGCCGGCGGCGTGAAAGACGCGCCGCTGATCAAGGCGACCGCCACCCGTTCGTTGAGGCCGGACCGGCTGCTGTTCATCACAGACACTGCCGAAGGATTGCAGACGGGAAAGCGGGTGGGCCTCAACGCGATCCTGATGATGAACGACCCAGACGAGGCGATGAAGTTGACGGCGCACGAGCCGGCAGGCGGGATCGTGTCGTTGCACGAGCTACCCGATTTCGTCAGGTTGGTGGCTGCGGAAAACGCGAGGTCCGGATCACTTCAGCGCGGATGAGCTGCCTTCCGCTGAAGCTTGCAATTTTCGCGGCTCGAGAGGAACCGCAGGAGCGCCGTCTCGGTCTAATCTCACCAAGCCGATCGTTCTGAACCGTCTCACGAGGCACTCTTCATGGCAGTCGTCGCGCAGTCCCAGCCGCGCGGCGTGCGTGGGCTTCGACCATCTTCAACCATCGGGGCACGGAGGAGGGGCTATGGCATTTGTGTGTTCTGACTCGGGCTCCGGCACAAGCGGGCAAGTGACCCGACCAATCGTGCTCGGACTGTTTGTCTCGACTTGCCTGCTCTCGATCGTGTCCTGGTACACCACTTATCGCGGCATGGCTCTGTATCTGTCGGTGTGGTTTTCTTTCCTGGCCTCGCTGGGTATTCAGGCGGCGCTCGTGTTGGTCGCCTGGCTCATCGGGTTCACGCGGGACCGCCGTCCGCTGCTCATCGCGGTCTATGCCGCGACCGCAATCGTGTCCATCGGCTTCTCGTACGTCAATCTGTACACGTGGTTCTCGTCGCAGGAACGGCCCGCGCGGGTGCAGCGGCGTTTGTACGACACGCTGAACGACGCCGTTGGCAAAGCCGAGAACACCTTCGCGGAAGCGATCGCTGAAGGGCAGAAACACATCCTTGCGCTCGACGAGCTGGCGGTCGCTGAAAAGACCCTCGGCCATGTGTCGCGAGCGGAGGATGCCGATCCGTATCTCCGGCAGGTTCGCGAGGCCGTTGCAAAAGAGGCGCAAACCTACGCTGCGGCGTACAAAGAAGGCGCCGGTGAAGGCGTCCGCTATACGGCCTTCGATCGTTATTTGAAACTGGCGCGCCAATCGCTGGAGCGAGTGCAGGAAGGGCGCCGCGCGCTGACAGCATTCCGCGCCCAGGCCAAGCCGCTCGATCCGAGCGAGCAGCAGTTGCGGGCGTTCCAAGAGGTCACCGACCCCTTACCATGGGACGATGTCGAAGCTGCGCTCCACGGCCGGCGTGTTCAGCGTCCTGCCGTTCCGGCCTACGCGGATTTCGTGGACCGAACCGTGACGAATCAGGAAGACCTCGTGCTCGCCTTCCAGGAGCTGCTCACCGATCCCAACAGCCGCCACGTTTTCGCGCTCTCGCTGGCCGCGTTCATCGACGTGATCGTTTTTCTCCTCGCGTTCGCTTCGGGACCGCACTTCTTCGGCACCGCGGAACAGCGCTGGATCGCAGCGCGCGGCGGCAGTGGACGGTCTCGACGAGCAGGTCTTCGCCCGCAACTTCATCAGCAAGTTGACGACCGGGCTGCGAGGTACCGCTAAGGTCGAGGCTGCAGGGCTCACACCCGGCGAGCGGCAGCTGTGCCTCGTCTTGCAGGCAAAGCAGCTGGCGACCGCGTCCAGGGAGGATGAGGCGGTCGTGTTCCTGCTCGATCTCGCGTTTCACGAGCGGCTCCTGGAGTCACTCGCGCGCCCGGGCATTTCGCTGCGAGCAGCCGTGCCGCGTCAAGCGGCCGGGTAACTGTGGCCCGGCCACCCCGGGGCTTCCGTCTCGGTGACCGCTTGATCGATGTCACCGAGGTGCTCGACCGGTGGCTGGCGCCCGACCACCGCTACTTCAAGCTGCGGGCAGCTGGCGGTGAGATCTACATCCTGCGTCAGGACGTCACGTCGGGTGCGTGGGAGCTGACTCTGTTCCAGCGTGGCTGAGGACGCGGGTTCGATCGAACGACTCGCGGCCTGCGCCAGTGCCAAGGCGGATGACGATGGTACAATCCGTGCTCGCACGGAGCGTGGCGGTGCCTGGACATTCCACGACGAAGCTCACCTACGCTGACTACGTGCTGTTCCCGGACGATGGTCTGCGGCACGAGATCATCGGGGGCGAGCACTTCGTGTCGCCGTCGCCCGTCACGAGGCATCAACGGATCTCGCTGAACCTGCTGTACTTGATTCAAAGCTATCTCGAGAAGCACGCAACCGGCGAGCTGTTTGGCGCCCCGCTCGACGTCCTGCTGTCGAAGTTCGATGTCGTGGTTCCTGACATCGTCTTCATCTCCCGCGAGAGGTCACACTTCCTCACCCTGAAGAATCTGCAAGGCCCGCCCGACCTGGCGATTGAGATTCTTTCGCCGAGCACCAAGTCGCGGGACAAGCGATTGAAGCGAGACCTGTATGAACGCGCTGGTGTTCGCGACTACTGGATCGTCGATCCTGACGGCGAGGTCGTGGCCATTTATCGCAGAACCGGCGACCAACCCTTTCAGGAGCCGCTCGAATACGGCCGCGGTCAAAGCTTGAGCTCGCCGCTCTTTCCAGGTCTGGAGCTCTCCATCAACAGGGTGCTTGGAGAGACGTTCAATCCGACCAATCGCGCCGGTTCCCTGCCGACAGGGTAAAACGTTGAGGCCCTCTCAGGAAGACTTGACGTGCGACTCGCACCACCCGCCCCCGCAGATCCATCGAATACGGTGCCCTCGGCACCTCCGGCCTGGAGGAGTACCATGGCCGGTACTGAGTACAAGTCGAAAACGCTCTAATGTTCTGAAGGGATCGATCGCCTGTTGTGATCTCAGGAGTGGACCCGACCTGTAGGGCGTCTGCGACGCCAACCCCTCTTCATTCGTCTGTGTGCTACCACCGAGGGCGAATTCCCGCTCATCCTCCCATCATCGCGTCCCGAAGCTGGTCGATCTCGACCTAGCGGTTGATCCAACGGCAAGGTCTTCATCGCGTCCCGCAATTGGAACGGGATCCACAAGTTTGACACCAGCTTGTGTCGCAAGAACGGCCAGGACGCGGAGGTGCCGCCGTCGGTGTGGGGGATGTTGTGATCGGCGGAATGTCCGATCGGGACCTGTTCCGTGTTTAGGGAAAGTACGACCGGTAACGCCCGGCGCGTCCGGGTGCAGACATGCCGGTCCAAAGGAGAGTTGCCATGTTGTCCAGGACCGACCGCGCCCGTTGGAGCGTGGCCCTTGTCGTTGTGGTTACCGCGGTCATGCTGTGCGCTCCGACCGGCTGGGGGAAGGGCAAACCACCGGCGAACCAGCCAGTGACTGCCACGTTTGTCAGCACTCCGGGCGTCGGCATTACCGGCGATAGCAACGGCGATTATCCGGCTATATTCGATCAAAACGGCGAGTTCTACCTGGAGCTGCCGGCAGGCGGGCCTCGATGGGTGACCCTCAATTTCAATGATCGGATCGCCCCCGGCTCGTGCGGATCCTCATGCTTCTTCAACGGCAGCCTCTTTCCTGCTGTCAACATCGGCATAGGGAAGCACGGACACCTTTGGACCAATCTCGTGGACGCACACGGAAATGAGGTGGACGGCGGAATCGCGAACATGCCGTCGCGCACGTGGATGAACGCGCGGTTTCTCGTGACCTTCGATAACCCCGACGGTTCCGCTAACTACCTGGTTCTTCGCTACTACCCTCCGGCGTTCCCCATGTCGACATACGTGCACGTCTGGCGCGATACGTGCGGAACGTCGGACTGCTGGGAGATCCACGCGATCGACGACACGAACACGTCGGACTACGAGGCCGCCCGGCTCACAAGGCCGTTGAGTGTCAGGCTGGGGTATTCAAATGAGGGTCTGTATCACGTGCCATTCAAGATCATGGTGACCCGTCCATAGATGTGAGACCTTCGCACGATCGTGTTGTGGACCTCAACACATGAAGGTCTTCGCACCAGCCGCCGACGTGCCGGGTGATCGAACTTCCGCAGATGGATATCTGGAAGTCATGATGTGCGGTATTCTTGCCCCCGGAAACCGTCAGTGGCAGCCGAAAGCGGATCGGACGTGCCGGGCTCTGTCGATCGGACGGTCGATCTGCTCGAACGAGCACGGGCCGGCGACCGCGCCGCGCTCGAGGCGCTGTTCGCCCGGCACATCCCGCGGCTTCGCCAGTGGGCGTCCGGCCGCCTGCCACAGTGGGCGCGGGACATCGCGGACACGTCCGACCTGGTCCAGGACACTGTGCTCGCCACCTTCAAGCACCTCGAGACATTCGAGCCGCGCGGAGACGGGGCGCTGCAGGCGTACTTGCGCCAGGCGGTCATCAACCGGATCCGCAACGCCTTTCGCCGCGCGGCGGGTCAGCCTGCCACACAGGAATTGGACTCTCGCCTGCTGGACGAGGGCACGTCGCCGTTCGAGGCGGCCATCGGCAGTCAGACGCTTGAGCAATATGAGGCCGGGCTCCAACGCCTCGAGCCGGAGGAGCGGGACGCCGTGATGGCGCGTGTCGAGTTGGGTCTGAGCTATGCCGAAGTTGCCGACGTCCTCGGCAAACCCTCTCCCGATGCCGCCCGCAAGACCGTCGTCCGTGCGCTCGTCAAGCTGGCGGAAGCCATGAACCGGCAGCCGTGACCTGGCGCGACCGCTGTTCGGTTCTGCTTCTGTGCGTGTTTAAGGACGGAATGAAACTTCGCGTTTCTCGAGGGTGTGTTCTGGCTGACCGGAGTATCCCGTGATCGAATCGCCGGACCGGCTGACCAACCTCGCCGCCGCCGTGGCCGACGGCCGGCCGACGGACTGGGACTCGGCCGAGTCGTCCGCCTCGGACGAGACTGAACGCGCGCTGATCGCTCGGCTTCGAGCCATCGAAGCGATCGGCCGCCTCGGAAGCCTGCACTCGCTGACATCGACGGCTGGACTCGTCGAGCCGCCGCCGTTTCACGAACCCCAGACCGCTGCCCACGTGGCCAGCCTTCGCACGTGGGGTCCGCTACGCCTCCTCGAGAGGATCGCGCGCGGTCGCTTTGGCGATGTCTATCGGGCGTGGGACCCGCGACTCGACCGGCCGGTGGCGCTCAAGCTGCTCCGCCGCCGCGACGACGACGGCACGGACGAGAGCCTGATTGTCGAGGAAGGCCGCCTGATGGCGCGAGTGCGCCATCCGAATGTCGTCACCATCTTCGGGGCCGAGCGCATCGACGGCCGCACGGGCTTGTGGATGGAGTTCATCGACGGCCGCACGCTCGAAGCGGAGCTCGCCGAGCGCGGTCCGCTGACGAGCGACGAGGTCTCGCGCGTCGGAGTTGAGCTGTGTCGCGCGCTCGCTGCAGTGCACGACGCGGGCCTGGTGCACCGCGACGTCAAGGCCCAGAACGTCTTGCGCGAATCAGGCGGCCGAATCGTCCTGGGCGATTTCGGCACGGGACGGGAGCTCGACGAAGATGCCGACCGGTCGAGCGGCATCGCGGGGACCCCCGCCTATCTGGCGCCGGAGATTTTCCGTGCCGCCCCGGCGACACCGCAAAGCGATCTCTACAGCCTGGGCGTACTCCTCTTCCATCTGGCCACCGGGCAGTATCCCGTGCAGGGACGCTCGCTTCGGGAGATTCGCGACGCGCACGCGTTCGGACGCCGCCGCTCGATCAGAACACTTTGTGCCAATCTGCCCGAGGCACTCCTTGAAACGATCGAGCGTGCGCTCGATGCCGAACCGTCGCGTCGCTTCGAGAGCGCCAGGGCCATGGAAGCCGCGCTCAGCGCCGCAGTCACTCCGGTCGCCGACAGGAGCAGAGGGTCGTCTGATACTCCGCGGCTTCGAGCCGGGCGCGTGACGAGCGCGATGATCGGCGCGCTGGTGCTCTCGGCCGGGATTGGCGTCGTAGTGTGGCGAGATCGACTCAATTCGGTTGTTGAGCGGCGTGATACTGAAACGCATCCGGTGGCCGCCGAACGCGGTGACCCGCTCGCCCGTTCAGTCGTTCGTGCGCCGTCGGGTGATGCGGAACAAGCGACTCAGGACACTCGCGCCGTGTCCAAACCGTCGCTGACGTTCAACGCTGGTGATTGGGTCGTTGTCGCGAATGTCGACAATCAGACAGGCGAGCCGCTCCTTGATGGCGTCGTCGAAGCCGCGGTCAAGCGCGAGCTGGAATTCTCGGACTACATCCGCGTCGCGCAACGGGGTCGCGTCGAGGACACACTGCGAGCACTCGGCCGGCCGCTCGACACGCGGCTCGATCGGCCGCTCGCACAAGAGATCTCGCTCCGCGACGGCGGCGTGCGGGCCTACATTGCCGGGGGGATTGCCAAGGCCGGAGGCACCTACGAGATTGCGCTCGATGTCGTCAATCCGGCCAGCCAGACGACCATTGCCACGTTGACCGACCGCGCGCCACGACAGGCGGACATTCTGGCGGCCCTCCGCCGTCAAACGCTGCGCCTCCGTGAGACGCTCGGCGAACCGCCGGCATCCGTCGACCGCAGCCGTCAGGTGTTTCAGCAAATGCCGCTCCCGAAACTGAAGGCGCTGAAGCTGTATGCGGAGTCCTTGGAGGTTGATCAGCGTCCGGGAACGCCGCGTGATCACAACGAAGCGATCAGGCAAATGATGCGCGAGGCCATCAGGGAGGATCCGACGTTTGCGCGTCTTTATTTGCGCCTGTCGGAGGCCAACATTGGTGAAGGCGGACGTGCGGAGGAAATCCTGCCGAACAGCGAGCGGGCGTTTCAGCTGGCCGCCACGGCGACGCCGCAGGAGCGGTACCGCATCATCGCAGGCTACTATCACCAGCGAGCCAACCGCAACAACACGCCAGGACACGCGGAGACGAGGAAGATCCACAGGTGCTCACCCAGGCAGTCTCCGCGTATGAAGCGCTGTTCTGCGCTGCAGCCCGACGATGACGGTGTCATGGTGCTGCTGCGAAACTGCTACCGGGTGCTCGGCCGCGAGCGCGACACGGCCTGGATGAATCTGCGCCTTGCCGACGCGCGCCCCAGGAACGTGGGGGTGAACCTCGACGTTGCCAAACAGCTGGCGAGGGAAGGGAATTTCGATGGCGCGCGTCGGTATGCCGCACGCGCGGCATCGGCGCTATCGCCGGCAGGTTCCGGCGCTCTATCCGGAGGGCAACGCGTCGGTGCGGCTTTTCGGCGCGTACCTCTCGTGGCTGCAGGACGATCCGCGCGAAACGCTAAAAGCCCTCGACCTAATTGTCGCGACCTCAGCTCGCCTGCCCGAGGCGGACCGCGGTCAGCTCCACCTTGCTATCTGGCCGCTCTACGCCGCGATCGGCCGGCTGCGGCAGGCCGAACGCACGATCGACGCCGCCCCCGTCGATCGCCAAGACATCGTAGCGAGCTTGTGGCACGATGTGGCTAAGGCGGAGTTTTTCGAGGAGATGGGCGACACGATACGGTTAAGGGAATTTGCGGCGCGCTGGCGAACTCCCCTCCCCCAAGACGCGCCCCCGATCATGGGCGCGAGTTTCTTCTTCCTGCTCGATGCGGGGTTTCTCGACGATGCCGAGCGCATCCACGAATGGAATAAAAAGAAGTCTGGCATGAAGGACGATGTGGGGACTCTCAATGCAGCCGCCGCTCTCGAGCTCGCGCGCGAGCACCCAGACGCCGCCATCTCAGCCTTCCGGCAGGCACTTGCGGCCCTAGGGTCGGCGGAGCCGGCGTACGCAAGCCTGCATCGCCAATACGCCGCAGCGGGAATGGCTTCGGCCTTGGAAGCCGTTGGGAGGCCATCCGAGGCGATCGACGTCCTCAAAGAGCGCGGGAGAATACCGTCGCGACCTGACGGTCCAAAACAGCGCGAATCGCTGGCTTCGCGCCCGAGCGCAACTCGCGCGGCTGTACCGCAAGAACGGCCAGGACGCGGAGGCTCGGGACGTCGAAGCCCAGCTCCTGAAGCTCCTCGCCGTGGCCGACTCCGACCACCCTCTTTTGCGCGAGCTTCGCGCGCGGCAGTAGGTTCACACAAGTCCACTGACGCCGCCAGACCGCAGCTACCGCGGTGCTCATCGACGCCCGATCTCGCGTTTCACGAGCGGCTCCTGGAGTCACTCGCGCGCCCTGGCATCTCGCTGCGCGCAGCCGTGCCGCATCAAGCTGCTGGATAGCGCTTCAAGCGCGTCCTCATAATCCCTCGCCCGATTGGCCACGCCATTGCTGATGGCTTGACTCGCGATGTGTGCACGACGAGTGTGCGCCGAAAAGGTCCGTCTTTTCAGAGCGATCCAGTCCGGACGTCCCCGCGAACGAACCTGGAGGATGTGCAAATTCGTCATCCTGATACTGGGTTTCGCCATTACCGGCAGGTCGGCTCAGGCTCAAGCGCCACTTCCCGCGGGCTGGCCGAACCGAATCGAATTGGGAATGGCCGATTCACCAGGCGGGGCCGCGGCAATGAAACGCACGGCGCCATTCGCCTTCAGGTACCAATACCTCGCGGGCGGCGCGAACACGGGAAGCGGTTGGGCGACGTGGAATACCAACGGAGACTTCGCGCGTTTCTACATCGAAGACTCGGTTGCCAATGGGATCATCCCGGTCTTCACGTACTACATGCTGCTCCAGTCCTCGCCGGGTGGCGGCTCCGAAAGCGCCGCCAACTTTACCAACCTCAATAACACGGCGACGATGACCGCGTACTACAACGACCTCGCGCTGTTCTTCCAGAAGGCCGGTGCCTTTGGCGGACAGAAGGTCGTTCTGCACGTGGAGCCCGACCTCTGGGGCTTCTTGCAGCAGCGTGCGACGAACGATGACGCGAAGACTGTGCCGGCGAAGGTCTCGGAAACCGGGATGCCGCAGCTTGCGGGCCTGCCAAGCAATCTTTCCGGGTACGCACGTGCCATCGTCAAGCTTCGGGATACGTATGCACCGAACGTCATCCTCGGGTATCACATCAGCGTCTGGGGAACCGGCGTCGACATCGGGGTGTCCAATCCGCCCGACGCACAGGTCGATGCGTTGGGGGGGCGCGCCGCCGCGTTCTACAACTCACTGGGCGCCAGTTTCGACATCGCGTTCGCAGAGTTCAGCGACCGCGATTCGGCCTTCTACCAATACGTCTATGGGGACGGCGGCCAAAGATGGTTTGACGCCGGGGACTTCAGTCGTCACGCTCGATTCCTCGGCCGCTTCTCCACTGTGGCCGGCAAGCGGATCGTCCTCTGGCAGATTCCGCTCGGCAACACACTGATGCGGGCGCAGAACAACAGCACAGGACACTACCAGGACAATCGTCCGGAATGGCTGCTCAACGAACCCGCCCGGACTCACCTCACGGCTTATCGAGATGCGGGCGTCGTGGCTTTCCTGTTTGGGGGCGGCGCAGGTGGCGTGAGCTGCGCCTGCGACGCGCAGGGCGACGGCGTGACGAATCCGGCGCCCATCAACGGGAATACATTGGCGTCGGAGCTCGCGCCCGCCGGCACGGCTCCATCGCAAGTCGTACGCGGATCGACCCCAACGCTGGTCACACCCTATGCGGCCGACGACGAAGGCGGCTTTTTCCGCTGGAGGGCGTGGCAATACTACCAGGACGGTGCCATGAGCCTCTCACCCGGGTCGGCCCAACCACCACCTTCGGCGCCACAGAACGTAAGAGTCATTCCCTAACCGCGGGCTTGTTGCAACGCGTCTCAGACCCTCATCGACCGGTGGTCAAGTGTCTGCTCGCGGCTTCGAGTCAGACCGGCGCCGGCGCATCGACCCCGGCCCAAAGGTTCATCGTGCTCAGCTCCTCGCGGCCGCAGGCCTTGAGGTACAGGAACAGTTGCGTGCGGTATGCGGCGCAACCACAAAGCACGAGATTGACGATGAAAGCCCCGCATGAGGTCTTACTGCCGAACATGGTGATCTCTTTGCGGAAGTCGGCGTCCGACATGTCGCCCAGGAGCGCCGCGTAGGCATCTTTGTGCGCGGCGAGCGCCGCGACTGTTTGATCGAAGTCCCGGGCCGCGGCAGCTTTCTCCTCTACAGTCCACGCAGCCGGATCGAACGCACCTGCCTTGGCAAACCGCACGAGTGCGGGGCCCATCACGGTGAGGTACTTCAGCAGCTCGATCGTGCTGCGTTGCTTGGGCGACGGACGATAGTCGAGAGTGGCACGGTCAATCTTGCCTGCAAGGTGAAGCACGATATGCACTTCGTGCTGCAGAGCGGTAATGAGTTCGGACTTGGTCAGGACCATGGTCTGCTCGCTTGAAAAAGGGCTGGCAGAATACCACGAGTGTCGGTTCTGGAGTCAACATCCGCCCATGGGGCAAGGCGTGACAGTCAGCGAGAACGGCATGTAGTACTGCGCAACCGGAACCCACACCGATTCTCCAACTTTGGCCCGCCTGACGCTTAGCTCGGCGATCGCCGTCGAGGGTGCCCGCAGTCGGCGACTTGCTCCGACCGCCGAAATCGGAATGGGTTGGAGGAATTTCAGCATGAAGCCGGTATCGTTGACGAAGCTCGGATATAGATCGAAGGAGATGGTCACCGGCGTTTCGAACGCTTCGCTCTTGAACAGTTCGTCGGCTATCAAATGCAGGTCGGGAATGATGTTCGGTCCACAGAGATCGAGGGTGTTGCCGTACGCATCCTCGACGGTCCTGGGGCAAACCAACACGTGACCGGCCACGGACTGCGCTGGGGAGAGAGTGAAATCGAGCGTGACCTGTCGCTGGACGGGGCCAAACGGCTGCCCATTGAGGTAGTCACAGAACGTGTTCGACGCCGTGCGAAAGTAAGAAGCTCCGACGACCGGGTTGAACCAGCTTCTCACGCAGTTGATATTCAACCTGCCCTCTGTGTACGCGTTGCCCCCGTCGCTTAGAATCCGCATCCCGGCGAAATCTTCGAAGACTGTCGACGAAGGCACGTTCGCGGGGGGCGGCACAGCACCAACGAGCACCCTTGCACCGACCACGAGAGTCACCGCGGCGAGTCCGGCTGCCAATATTCTGCGCATCTGAGTACCCCAGGTACTTAAACGTCGCGCAGCAAAAAACCGAACAACGCCGGACGAGAAAGGTTCTTCGGAGTTAGCTCTTCCGGAGACTCTGGTGGATTTCAACTTTGATTCCCGGAACCTGCAACCTTCATCCGTCGTCTTGTTCATTTGACATCCTAATGGTCGGCGCGAGACTCTATTGGCATGGCTAATAAAGCACGGGCCAAGACTGATGTTCTGCAAGGAACGCTCGACCTGATGGTGTTGCAAACGCTTGCGACGCTCGGTCCGGTGCACGGCTACACGCTGGCCAGCCGCCTGGAACAGGTGTCCGGTGGTGCGCTTCAGCTCAATATGGGCACTCTCTACCCCGGGCTGATGCGACTCGAGCAACGCGGCTTCGTGCGCGGCGAGTGGGGCGTCACGGACCACAACCGCAAGGCGCGCTTCTACAGCATCACCGCTGCGGGCCGCCGGCAGCTCACGACCGAGAAAGCCGAATGGGATCGGATGGCGACGATCATGCGCAAACTCCTACACGGCCACGACTAAGCGAGCGAGAGATTCATGGCTTCGCTCCGCGAGTGGATCTATCGCCTCTGGGGAACGCTGCGTCCGAACCGCCGCCACGATCGAGAGCTGGAGCAGGAACTTCGGCTTCATCTGGAACTCGCAGCCGAAGACGCACAGCGCAGGCTGGATCCTGCCAACGCCGCGCGGGCGGCCGTCATCCGAGCCGGCGGTATCACCCAGGCGATGGAAGCGCTGCGCGATCAGCGGGGCCTGCCCTTGCTCGACGATCTCACGCGCGACGTACGTCATGGCTTTCGTTTTCTGCGACGCAATCCCACGCTCGCTGGCGCAGCGGTTATCTCGCTGGCGCTCGGGATCGGCGTCAACAGTGCCGTATTTAGCATCGTGGACGCGGAGCTGCTCCGGCCGCTTCCGGTTCCGGACGCTGGCGCGGTCGTTACCGTCAGCGCTGCTGGAGCCGAGGATCGCGGAAGTGGAGTGTCCTACCCGAATTACCGCGATCTCCGGGAGGCGTCACGATCGTTCGATGGCCTGATCGCTTATCAACGCTCGACCTTGATGACGTTCGCTCAGTCGAGCGACAGCATTCGCGAGATGCGAATGGGGATGCTGGTCAGTGACAACTTCTTTGCCGCGTTGCACGTCGGACCGGCGATCGGACGTCTGTTCGCGTACGACGAGGGACGCATCCCCAACCGCGACGCCATCGTCGTGCTCGGGTACGACTTCTGGAAGAACGCCCTGGCTGGGGACCCGTCGATCATCAACAAGGTCGTCTGGATCAACGGCGTCGATTTCACCGTCGCAGGCGTGGTGGAAGAACGGTTCACCGGCATGGACGAAAGTATTCCGTCGTTCTTCGTGCCCGCCACGATGGCCGGACGGCTCGGCGCGCGCCAAAACCTGTTGGACGACCGGAACGCCCGCTCGTTCGGCGTCAAAGGCCGGCTGACATCGGGAGTGTCGCAGCGGGAGGCCAATGCGGAGTTGACCGCCCTTTGGCAGCGTCTGGAAAGGCAGTATCCCGACGCGAATCAGAATCGCACCATCTCGGTTCGCGGCCAGCTGGAAGAACGAATCCTCGAGGAAGGACCTGCCACCACCATCGTCCTAGGCCTGTTGATGGCACTCGTGATCGTCGTGCTGCTCATCGCCTGCGCGAATGTCGCGAGTTTGATGCTTGGCCGCAGCCGCGCGCGCTCGCACGAGGTAGCCATCCGGCTCGCGCTCGGCGTCAGCCGAGGTCGTCTTATCCGGCAATTGCTGATTGAAAGCCTCCTGCTGGCACTCCTTGGATGCGTGGGTGGCCTGGGACTCGCGTTTGGAACGCTGAAGATCCTGCGCGTCGCGTTCGCACCGCCAGACCTCAGAATCGTCGTCGCACCCCACCTGGATCAGCGGGTCCTGATTGTCAGCATCGTGGCGGCCTTGGCCAGCGCGCTACTCTCCGGCTTGCCACCGGGCCTGCAGAGCCTGAAAACTCAATTGGTCCCGGCGTTGAAGGACGCGGAGGCCGGGAAGACGTCTCGACAACGGATGTTTGGCCGAAGCGGCCTGGTCGTTGCGCAGATTGCGATGTCTTTGATGCTGCTCCTTGTCACGGGCGGGATGCTTGACGGCTTTCGCAGGGTGCTGACGACGTCACCGGGCTTCCGGACGGACCATCTGATGACGATGGGCTTGGATACGTCGATGGTGCGGTACACGCCAAGCCAGACGCGCGACTTTTTTCGGAGGCTCGAGGATCGCGCGCGAACGCTGCCCGACGTGACCTCGGTTGCACTCACCAGTTGGATTCCGCTCGATCGCGGGGGAAACGTCACGGCAGTCGTCCCAGAAGGCTACCAACCGGCTGCGGGACAAGAGAACGTGTCGGTGTTCTCCGCAGTCATTGACGACCACTATTTCGACACGATGGGTATCGAGATCCCTCGCGGACGTCCGTTCACTGCCGACGACAAGGATGGCTCTCGGCGGGTGGCTATCGTCAACGAGGAATTCGCGAAAACATACTGGCCGGGCCAGAACCCGATCGGAAAGCGCCTGCGCCTGAACGACAGCAACGGTCCGTGGTTGGAGGTGGTAGGGGTCACAAGAACAGGCAAGTACCTGTTCGTGGCCGAACCGCCAACCAGGTTTCTCTACCTTCCGTTGGCGCAACACGAACGGACAGCGATGTCATTGCTTGTCGAAACAACGAACGCGGATGCTGGCCACCTCGCGGCGCCACTTCGGAGCGTGGTGCGGAGCCTTGATGTAAATCTACCTGTCTTCAACGTCCGGACGTTCGCCAGCCTCTATCAGCGACGGGCTGTTGAGGTACCGAAGACCGTTTTGCAGATGGTCGGCATGATGGGGCTGATCGGCTTGACGTTGGCGCTCGTCGGCCTATACGGTCTCGTCGCCTACTCGGTCGCCCGCAGGACCCGCGAGATTGGCTTGCGCATGGCGATAGGCGCCGCCAGGTCCGATATCGTGAAGATGGTCATCGGTCAGGCGTTCGTGCTCTCGTTGATCGGAGTCGTATTGGGCGGACTCGCCAGTGTGGCCGCGACCGGGATGCTCGCCACGAGCATGGCCGGGCTCGGCAGACCGAGCATCGTTACTTATGTCGTCGTTCCATCGCTTCTGATCTTCTTGACGTTGGCGGCCAGCTACCTGCCGGCACATCGTGCCTCGCTCGTTGATCCACTCATCGCATTAAGAGACGAATAAGAAATCGTAGCTCGTCTTAAACCGCCTCAGCGGACGGAAATCACCGGGGAGGCGCAATCGAAAAAGTAGCGCGCGCGCTTAGGAGAAGGCCGGATCGGCGCAGTCGCGCGCCGGGCCGGATCTTACAAACCTCGTCGCTTGCATCCAAACTTGAAATCGACGGCCCGCTTCGCTTCGAGGACCACGCAGAATTCCACGGTGAATCGGTCAAGTGTCTGGCACAGCTCTTGACCTTACCTCGGACGTGGCTTGGTTCTTCTTTTCCTCCCTGATCGTGCTCGGCGTTGCGGCTTACGTGATGAGCGGAGAGGAGCGGAAGCGCCTGATTCAGGCGGCGCTCGTCTCAGTCCGAGGAGCCCTAAAGGAGGCGGCCAGGCGCCGCCCCGAGCTGGAACCATTCCGCGATGCTCTTCGCGCGAGAACGTCCTGGGTGATCGTCACACCCGCTTTGGTTGCACTGAACGCCATGATGTTCGTCCTCATGCTGTTCGGCACTGGAGCGCTCAGCGACCCGGTCACGCTCGTCGGTTGGGGCGGCAATTACGGACCGCGGACGACCAACGGGGAATGGTGGCGGCTCGTGACTGCGATGTTCGTGCACGCGGGCATCTTCCACCTGCTCGTCAACATCGCGGGGCTCGTTCAGTGCGGTCTCATGATCGAGCGCTTGGTCGGACATCTTGCCTTCGCCGCCGTTTACATCGCGGCTGGAACCTTCGCCAGTCTCGTGCTCGTCTCGGCGCATCCGCTCGTCGTGATGGTTGGCGCGTCGGAAGCGATCTTCGGCATCTATGGATTGTTGCTTGCGCTGATTGTCCCGACACTTTTGCATCGTTCAACGATCCGCATTCCCCTGATGGCGCTGAAGAGGGCCGCTCCGGCCGCTTTGCTGTTCCTTCTGTACAACTACGACGTGGTGACCGGCGGACCAGAGGGCCAGGCCAAGCTCACGGCGTTCACCGTCGGTTTCTTTTCGGGCATCGCGCTTTCAGTTTGGGCCAGTGATGGCAAGCCGGCCATGCGCAGGCTCGCCACTGTCGCAGGCGTGACCGCGGGGCTCGCGGTGGTGTGCGCAGTCCCGCTGCGCGGTGTCTTCGACGCGAGACCCGAGCTTGCACGGGTCGTCGCGTTCGAAGATCGCACGGCCATCGCGTACCAGAAAGAGGTCGACCGCTTCAAAGGCGGGCGCGTGCCCGTCGAAAAGCTGACCCAACTCATCGACAAGACGATCGTGCCCGAGCTGCAGGCCACGCAAAAACGAGTGAAGGCGCTGGCTAAAGCCCCGGCCGAACAGCAACCCTTGATCGCGAGCGCCGAGGAGTATCTGCGATTGCGTGACCAGAGCTGGCGCCTTCGCGCGGAGGGTTTGCGCAAAGCCAATCTCGTCGTCCTTCGAGAGGCCGAACGAACGGAGAGGACGTCACTCGAAGCGCTTCGACGGGTCAAAGTCGACGATCCGGCTTCCTCACAACCGTAACCCGCAAAATGTGCAGCCTTTCACGGCTGCGTTCGGTACAATCCCGCGTCAGTGGAATTGGCGCATGATCCACGCGGCCGAGAGTCTCGTCGCGTCCATCCTTAGAGGGGATCGGGCCTTGTTCATTGGGGTCGAGGACCCCATTGCCGAGGATGCTGTCCTCGAGGCAGCAGCGGATCACGACGTCCACGGGTTACTTCGACACGTGCTCGTCGAGCGTGGAATGTGGACGGCTGCACCATCTCGGCTCAGAGCCGTACTCGACGCACGGACTCGAGCGCTGCTCGCCCGCTTTCAGACCGTTTCAAATCTGAGAAGAAGGCCCTGACGAGAGTGGCCGACCTTTCAGAGAAATACGGCGCTATTTATCCCAGGTCTTGACCCCGCCGTGGTCTTTGCATGCACCGTCTTTGGTCTTTCCGCTGTAGGTCGTGCCGTCGGTGCAGGTCGCCTTATAAGTCGTGCCGGTCACGGTGTTGCCGACCTTCTGCGCACCCGACTTCGTGGCATTGCCGGCGTCCTTTGCGGCGTCGGCCGTTACGCTCCCGGCCTTCTCAGCGCCTTTGGCCGTTCCCTTTGCTGCGTCGGCGGTCGCATCCCCTGCTTTCTCGGCGCCTTTGGTTGTTTCCTTCGCAGCATCTTTACTGACATCGGCCGTCGCCTTACCCGTTTCCTTGGCGCCGGTACCGACGGCCTTCCCGACGGTTTTTCCAGCCTCACCGACCTTCTTCGCGCCTTCCTTCGTGCCCTCCTTCGCCGCTTCCTGGGCGGAAATGGGGCCGACCAGGCAAAGGCCTGCGATCAGTGACGTCGCTATCAAAACTCGCCGCATCATACGTGCCTCCTTCCACCGTTTCTGGAACCTGGATGCTATCAACATCGGTATTCAGCTTCTAGTCCCTGTGCGTACTGCCACGTGAGCTTGGTCCTCGGGCATCGAGAGTCTGATCGCTGCCAGGAGAGACATGACTATGCCGACCGCACATACGCCCTGCCAGCGCCACTTCTGCCAAGCGTATGCGCCCATAGCGGAACCAACGGCACCGCCAAGAAAGAAGGCCACCATGTACACCGTCGTCAGACGATTGCGCGCTTCGGGCAAAAGGCTATGAATTCGCGATTGGTTCGTCACGTGACCGGCCTGGACGCCGGCATCGAGCACGACAACTCCAATCACCAATCCCCATAACGTGTCGCCGAACATGGCGAAAACGACAAACGCGATTGTCGCCACGAAAAGCGCCACGCGGACATTGACGCGAGGATTCATGCGATCGGCGAGACGGCCGGCGATCGGGGCAGCGCTGGCTCCCGCTACCCCGATCAGACCGAACAGGCCCGCGACTCGACTACCGTAATGCAAAGGCGGCGTCTCAAGTCGGAATACCAGCATGGACCAGAACGCGCTGAACGTTCCGAAGAGCATCGCGCCAGCGAACGCCGATTCCCGCAGAACCGGCTCAAGGCGGACCAGATCCCAAAGCGATTGAAGCAGGCGTGGGTACGAGAGCCGGCTCGTCCCGGCGCTGCGCGGCAGTGTTCCGGCAACGAAGATGGCCAGGCCAAGCGTCAGAACGCTCGCAACCCAAAACATCGAGCGCCATCCGGCAACCGAACCGATGTACCCGCTTGCCGTCCGCGATAGCAGGATCCCGATGAGGAGGCCGCTCATGACGATGCCAACGGCTCTTCCACGCTGCTCGGGCCGGGCGAGATGTGCCGCGAACGGCACGAACATTTGAGGCGACACCGAAAACGCCCCCACGAAGAAACAGGCGGTCGCTACCCAGGCGTAGGATCGCGCCGTCGCCACCCCGATCAAACTGACTGCGGCACCGAGAAGCATGATGACGATGAGCTGACGGCGTTCGCGGATGTCTCCCAAAGGAACAAAGAAGAGAACGCCCGTCGCAAACCCGAGCTGCGCCAGCATCGCGACCGTCCCCATCGCCCACGCTGACACGGCAAAGGTCCTCCCGATGTCGGCGAGCAATGGCTGAATGTAGTAGAGATTCCCGACCGCCACGCCAGAGGCTGCCGCCATCAGCACAAGAATGCCGTCGGTAATGCCGTCGCCTGCTTCGTGATGGGATCGCATCGGTGGAACTGCCCAGACTGAGTCCTTCGGAGGTCAGATGGCTCAAAAGCCGAGCGCCGAATCGATCTCGTCGATGACGCGAGCGGCTGCCTGTCGCGGGTCTGGATCGCTCATGATGGGGCGGCCGACGACGAGATAGTCGGAGCCAAGTCGAATCGCCTCGGCCGGAGTGGTGTGACGTTTCTGGTCGTCTGCCGACGATCCGGCAGGACGGATGCCAGGGCTGACAATGACGACCGAGCGATCGAACTGCCGGCGACAGCAGGCAATTGCCGATCCGGAAACGATGACCCCGTCGCAGCCCGCCTGGAGCGACGCCGCCGCGCGTGACACGATGTATTCGTCGACGCTCAGATTCGTTCCACCTGGCGCGACGGCAGACAGATCAGCGGCATCCAAACTGGAGAGCATCGGAACCGTCAGGAATTGTGGATAAAGGGATTGACGGGCTACGCGAGCGGCTCTGGCCGAGGCGATAGCCGGCGCTGGCATCGAATCGCTCAACGTCAGGAAGGTGACGCCGTTGTCGATGCAGACATTGACGACCGCAGCGATTGTATTTGCAATATCGCCGGGAACTTTGAGGTCGACGAAGACCCGTTTGTCGCGGAGCGACTCGAGCAGCGTCGGCAGTCCACCCGTGAGAAAGAGCTGCAGACCGACCTTGAAGAACGTGACGTTGTCCAGCTTGCGGACCGCGTCCAGGGCTTCCTGGATTGTGGGCACGTCGAGTGCCACGATCAGACGGTCTTTACCGCGCGGAACTGACTCGGCGCTTGGAGATTTGGCGGCTTGGTGGCGCAATCGCTTCGCTTTTGAAATCCGGTTGTGAATTGTAGACGAGATCAGCGCTCGATTTTCTCCTTGCCATCCAGATAGGGCCTCAGCGCGCGCGGCACGACGACCGAACCATCCTTCTCCTGACAGTTCTCCAGAATGGCCACGAGTGTCCGGCCCACGGCGAGACCCGACCCGTTGAGGGTGTGCACGAGCTCCACTTTGGCCGCGCCGCCAGGCCGGAATTTGATGTTCGCACGCCTGGCTTGGAACGCCTCGGTGTTGGTGCACGAGGAGATCTCGCGATAGGTCTGCT
The DNA here is from genome assembly GCA_963773035.1 of uncultured Acidobacteriota bacterium. Classification (GTDB taxonomy): domain Bacteria; phylum Acidobacteriota; class Vicinamibacteria; order Vicinamibacterales; family CAVVIG01; genus CAVRXZ01. The sequence goes on from CAVYZX010000017.1 coordinate 75,246, forward strand.
GGCTGGGCAGCCACACTTCGATGTCGTAGGTCTTCGCGGCGGCAAATCCCATGTCGCCGCTGCACAGCAAAACCGTCCGGAACGGCAACTCGAGCCGTTTGAGGACTTCCTCGGCGTTCGCCGTCAGCTTTTCGAGCTCGGCGTATGAGTCCTCCGGCCGCGTCAGCTTCACCAACTCCACTTTGTCGAACTGATGCTGCCGAATGAGGCCACGCACGTCCTGGCCGTAAGAGCCCGCCTCGCTGCGGAAGCACGGGGTATAGGCGGTGTAGAGAATCGGCAGTTCCCGGCCGTCGAGGATCTCCTCTCGATGCATGTTCGTAAGAGGTACTTCGGCCGTCGGCACGAGATACAAGTCCCAGTCACCCGCGATTTTGAACAAATCGGCCTCGAACTTCGGCAAGTTGCCCGTGCCGATGAGCGAGGCGCTATTGATCAGGAACGGCGGCTCGACTTCCCGATACCCGTGATCGCGGGTATGCAAATCCAGCATGAAGTTGATGAGCGCCCGGGCGAGCCGGGCGCCGGGACCGATCAGACAAGCGAACCGCGCGCCGGCGATCTTGGCCGCGCGCTCGAAGTCGAGTATCCCGAGCGCGGCCCCAATCTCCCAGTGTGGCCGCGGCTCGAAGTCGAACGTTCGCGGTTCACCATGGCGCCGGATCTCGACGTTGTCGGCCGAGCTCGCCCCGCTTGGCACGCTCTCATGGGGCAGATTGGGCAGGACCATCAGAGCCTCGGTGCGCTGATGCTCGATGGAGTCGAGCTGAATTTCGAGCTGCTTGATGCGCTGCGCGCGCGCCCGCCCGGCTTCCTGAATGGCGGTCGTATCCTGGCCCTGGCGCTTGGCTTTGGCGATCTCGTCGCCCGCGGTGTTTTGCTGGCGCTTCAGACCCTCGACTTCTGGAATGAGACGACGGCGCACAGTCTCCAGCGCCGCGATGTCGCCGAGCGCTTTGTCGGGATCCAACCCACGCCGGCGCAGGCCAGCCCGCACTTCTTCCAGACGATCACGGACGACTGACGGATCGAGCATGAATCCTCGATGGCCGAGCCTCGGCCTGATGGCAGCGCTCAGATGGTCTCGCAGCTTTCCACGAACGCGCACCATTTTACATTCGTCAGGCGCCCCGCTCGCACGAGCCACGTTCCTCTGTTACGATGCTTCCGTGCGTACCAATGTCCGCAAAGCCGTGTTCCCAGCCGCCGGGTTGGGAACCAGGTTCCTTCCGGCGACTAAAGCGCAACCCAAGGAAATGCTGCCCCTGGTTGACAAGCCGATCATTCAATACGGCGTGGAAGAGGCCGTCGCCTCGGGGATCGACAACATCATCCTGGTCACGGGACGCGGCAAGAATGCCATCGAAGATCATTTCGATCGATCCGTTGAGCTCGAATCGTTTCTCGAGGCACGCGGGAAGCAAGATCAGCTCGACGACGTCCGCAAGATCTCGAGCATGATCAACGTCTCCTACGTCCGACAGGGCGAGCCGCTCGGGCTTGGTCACGCCGTGCTCGTCGCGCGCGAGCTCGTCGGCGACGAGCCGTTTGCCGTGATCCTGGGCGACGACGTGATCGACGCCGAGCCGCCGGCAATCAAGCAGTTGATCGATGTGTTCCAGAAAGTCGGCGGGCCCGTGCTGGCGGTGGAGCGCGTTCCGCGTGACGAGATCTCGAGCTACGGCGTGATCGCGCCGGGTTCGTCGCCAAGCGATGGCACGTACGAGGTCAAGGATCTCGTCGAAAAACCGCCGCGGGACGAGGCCCCGTCCAATCTGGCCATCATCGGGCGCTATATCCTGACGCCCGACATTTTTCCCGCTCTCACCGCCACTCGAAAAGACCGAACGGGTGAAATCCAACTGACGAACGGCCTGCGCGAACTCCTGAAGTCGCGGCCGATCTATGCCTGCGAGGTAAAAGGCGTCCGGCACGATACCGGCAACAAACTTGGTTTCTTGAAGGCGGTGGTGTATTTCGCGCTGCGCCGGCCGGATCTGGCCGACAAGTTCTCCGCCTATCTCACGTCGCTCGATCTCGAAACGCCAGCGGTCAAGCGATAGCTGAATCCACGACAGCCGGTGTCGGCGGGCTGCGTCAGGTGGTCTTCGGCGTGCTCGAGTCTGCCGATCTCGTCGACGTCGAGGAGGATTCGGTCGTCGGTGCGCTCTTGGTGCCGTCCGCCGCTTTCTCGCCTTTATCCGCCCCCTTCGTCGCCTTCGAGTCGCCTTCGTTCTTGGCCGCGGCCGTTTGGTCCTTCTTTGCGTAATCAGTCACGTACCACCCGCTTCCCTTGAACTGGAATGCGGGAGCGGACTGGAGCTTGTGCACGCGTCCACTGCACGTGGGGCATGTCTCGACGACCGGATCGGACATCTTCTGAATCACCTCGAAGCGTCGTCCACAGGCGTCACATTCGTATTCGTACAGGGGCATTGCGCAATCCAATCACAGCGGCCCACTTATTGGGCCGGTTTTCCGGCAGGGCTACTCGAGCAGATCCCCGCTGTCTTCGCCGAGCATCAACTGGCGGTGCAACCAGAAGGGGGCGGTCCCGTTTGCGAGCAGCGTGTCGTGAAAGGTTCGCAGCGAGAACGCCTTGCCCTGCTGCTGCTTGTAGTCGTTGCGCAGCTTCAGCAGCATCAGTTTGCCCGCGCTGTACACGAGATATGTCGGATCGAAGGTGCCGCGCTCGGCCTCGCGTCTCGCGCCGGCTTCTTCCATGAAGGCTTCCTCGCGGAAGAAGCGGACTCCTTGCTCGACGGACATATCTTCCGTGTGGAGCTTGATGCACACGATGAAGCGGGCGAGGCGGATCAATGCCTCGGCCAGCTGTCCCAGCTTGACGCCGTAATCGTCGCGGCCGAACCCGGCCTCGACCATCATCTGCTCGCAATAGTGCGCCCAGCCTTCCACAAACGAGGCCGGTGCGAAGAGGATGGACTTGCGCGCTTTCGACTCGACCCGGCGTAAGTGTTGGTAATGCAGGAAATGCCCCGGATAGACCTCGTGGATTGAGATGGACCAGAGCGTGGGGTAGTTGTAGTCGCGCAGATGCTCGTCCTGCCGGTCGGGCGCCCACGTCGGATCCACGTCGGTGAGGTAGTAATACGCGCGTGTCGGACGGCTCTCGAACGGACCGGCGGTCCACATGCTTGCGAAAGACCAGCGATAGAAATCCGGCGTCGGCGCCACGGTAATCGGTTCCGCTGCGGGGACGGAAATGAGACCGGAACGTTGAATGAACGTCATGAGCTCGTCGACGTGCTGACGGGCGACGGCAATCAGCTCGCCGGGTGCTGGGTGCTCCGCCTTGGTGCGAGCCCAGGTCTCGAGGGGATCGCCACCGTTCAGCCGACCCGCCAACGTTCGAAACGCATCCTGGGTGGCCTCGAGCTCGCGTGTGGCGATCGCCAGCAGACGATCGACCGGCAGCGCAAGCCCCTCTTCGAGCTTGAGTTTCTGCTCGAATTTGTCGCGGCCGAGGCGAAAAGAGGCGCGGGCCCGCGGGGCGACGTTCGATTCCAGATGCTCGATGTAGGCGCCCACAGCCTGTGAGGCTTCCACCTGGGCATCCGCGAGATCGCCCAGCAGGTGCAAATCGTTTACGTTCGAGAAGGCTCTCGGCAGCTCATCGTCGATGAACTTCAGCGCTCCCCTGAGTGTCTCGATGCCGACCTTGACGAAGATGCCGGGCGGATCCTTGATGTTGTCGCGAGCGGCCTGTATGAGCCGCGGAGCCTGGCGTAACTTCGACAGGACGCGCCGGGCGCGCTCGTCGGCCGAGGCGTGCGTGAAAAGGGCCTGCGTCGCCAGACTGGACGCCAGCACGTCCGCGTAGATCTGCGGATTCCTCTCCCAAGTCCGAATGTCTTCGAGCTCGAACATCCGGCCGCGAATATGGGACACCAGCATCCGGTGTTCGAGGCGTTCAGCGCCCCTCAACGCCTGCGGATCGATTTCATCGAGTCGACGGAGATAGCCTGACAAAGCGTGGGTCTGGCCTTCCATGGCATGGGCACTGAAATCTTCGAGCAGATCGTCATGCCTGTGCACGCCGTCCAACGTGGCATAGGTCGGATGGGTCTCGTGGAGGTAACCGAGCAGATCGTCGATGAAATGAGGTAGTGGTTCGGAGATCATGTGTGACGTTGAGCTTGTCGCCTTTATCCAGATCCGCCAATGGTACAATAAACTCGCTCGCCTCGCCTCTCACCCGACATGCCCGGTACCTTGTTCGTGGTCGCCTCGCCCATCGGAAACCTCGAAGACATCAGCGCGCGGGCATTACGTGTACTGCGCGAGGTTCGGTTGATTGCCGCGGAAGACACGCGGCGCACAGCGCGCCTGCTTGCGCGATACGCGATCAACACGCCAACGACGAGCTTTCACCAGCACAACGAATCATCGAAGCTCGCCACGCTGCTCAAGCGACTGCAGCAGGGAGAGGACCTCGCTTTGGTGTCTGATGCTGGAACGCCAACGATTTCCGACCCAGGTCAGCATCTCGTTCGCGCGGCTATTGAGGCGGGAGTTCGCGTCGAACCGATCCCCGGCCCCAGCGCCGTGTTGGCGGCACTCGCGGCGTCCGGAATTGACGCCGCGACGTTCCTGTTCCTCGGTTTTCCGCCGATTCGGTCTAAAGACAGAAAACAGTGGTTTGAAGACCTGAAGGGAGCCGGAAGACCCGTGGTCTTCTTCGAGGCTCCCCACCGAATTAGGAGCACGCTCGCATACCTCCAGCGGGTTGTTGGGGATTGTCACGTTTCAATTGCTAGAGAATTGACCAAGACGCACGAAGAATTTGTCAGAGGCCCTATTTCGAGTGTTCTGAAACAGCTTATCGCCCCTCTTGGTGAGTTCACCGTAGTAGTAAACATTGGGCCAATAACAGATATAGGACAAGCAGAGGCCGCAACCGCCGAAGATCTGCTCAATGAATTTGGTCATATAACATTAAACACTGGCTGTCGAGACGCCGAGCTATCAACGCCTTGGCGAAGGTCCATGGACTGGCGCCAAATGTGGTGTATGACCTAATAGAACGGGCTAAGCGCTCCGTCGAATGACCGCATGTTGAAGATTCGACCGGGGCGGCCAAGGAGCCTCCCTTGACCAGCACATGGCCTTCTGCTAATTTATGCCGCCTTCGGCTCGAAACCTCACCCCGCCCCCGCGCAGGAGTTTCATGACGAAGCAGCGCCGAACGGTCAAACTATCCCGGGCGAAAGCCCCAGCTGCGCCATCCTCGGCTCACAGCTCTGTGCGCGAGCCGACGCCGCAACCCCATGTTTCTATGCCAGATCCGGTGCCTCGGCGCTCGACGTATGTCGAAGCCGTTGCCTTGTACGAGCGGGGGTTGGACGCACTCCAGCGCCATGACTATCCGGATGCCGTTGGTCTATTCGAAAGCGTCCTGAGACAGTACCCCGAAGAGAAAGAGCTCCACGAACGAGTGCGGCTGTACCTCAACATTTGCCAGCGCCAGGTGGTTCGAGCGGATCCTTCACCGCAAACGATCGACGAGCGCCTCTACGCCTCGACCATCGCCATCAACGGCGGCAAATACGACGAGGCGATTTCACACCTCCACTTGGTGCGAGACGAGGACCCCGATAACGACCACGCCCTTTACATGCTGGCTGTCGCTCACGCTCAGCGGGGCGAGCATGCCGCAGCCATCGCACATCTCGAGCGCGCTATAGCTGTGAATCCCGAGAATCGGGCACTGGCGCGTCACGATCCGGACTTGGATCCCCTTCGGGGCGACGACTCCTTTCGATCGGCTCTTGAAGCTCCTCCATCTCATCCGATCGACCGGCGGCGCCCACTTCGGCCTCGCCCGAACCGATAAGCGATAATCAGGCTGGCGCGAGTTCCTGTCCAGCCGACCCCTTGATGTCCGATATTCACGTTGTCATTCTGGCGGCCGGCAAGGGAACCCGGATGAAGTCGGCCGTGCCCAAGGTGCTCCACCGTGCGGCCGGCATCCCGATGCTGGACTACGTCCTGAAGACTGCGGCAGCCCTCAAGCCTCAATCAGTGACGGCCGTCGTCGGCCACAAGGCCGACGCCCTGGCTAGTCACCTTGCGGCTCAGCCGGGATTGCGGTGTGTGGTTCAGGAACCACAGCTCGGCACTGCGCACGCCCTTCTCACTGCGCAGCCTGCGCTTGCGACAGCCACAGGAACACTTCTGGTCCTGTCGGGAGACGTACCGCTCCTACGGGCGCAAACCCTGAAGGAGCTTATAGATCGCCATCTACAGACCTCGGCACGCGCCACGATTGTGACGGCGGTGGTCAAGCGACCGGCGGGATATGGGCGAATCCTTCGGAACGGCGAGCGAATTGCACGGATCGTCGAAGAACGGGACGCGACAGCCGACGAGCGCGCCATTGGTGAAATCAACTCGGGAATCTATGCGTTCGCCCTCGGCGGCCTTTTCGAGGCCCTGCGTGGCGTCGCCGCGTCGAACGTGCAGCGCGAATACTATCTGCCGGATCTCGTCGCGATCCATGTCAACCGCGGCGACCGAGTCGAAACGCTGAGAGTGTCGGATGCCGACGAGATTCTCGGAATCAACAACCGCGAGGACCTGGAAGCCGTGAGCCGAGTGCTCCGATCCCGTAAGAACAACGAATTGATGGCGGCTGGCGTCACCATCGAGGACTCCGCCACCACATACATCGATCCGGATGTTGTCGTGGGTGTGGACACCATCATTCATCCGGGTGTGTCGCTCGAGGGCAACACGACGATCGGCCGGGAATGCGAGATCCACACTGGCGTGCGCATCGTCGACTCGCAAATTGGCGATCGGGTCGTCATCTTCAACCACTGCGTCATTACAAGCTCCAGTGTGGCCACGGAAGGCCGGGTCGGGCCGTTCGCACATTTGCGGCCTGGCAGCGACATCAGAGACGGCGCCCGCGTCGGAAACTTCGTCGAGTTGAAGAAGACGGTGTTGGGGGCCGGCTCCAAGTCGATGCATTTGGCGTATCTCGGCGACGCGTTGATAGGATCCAAGGTCAACGTCGGCGCCGGGACGATCACGTGCAACTACGACGGCGAGAAGAAGTATCCGACCGTCATAGAAGACGGTGCGTTCATTGGCAGCGACTCGCAGCTGGTCGCGCCCGTCAAGATCGGTAAGGACGCGTACGTTGGAAGCGGCACCACGGTTCGCGCGGATGTCCCAGGCGGCGCGTTAGCCGTGAGTGCCGGGAAGCAGCGCAACATCGAAGACTGGGCCAAGAAAAGAAAGAAGACGTGAGTTGATATGTGCGGGATTGTCGGTTACATCGGCCCCAAAGATGTCGTTCCAGTTCTGATCGACGGCCTGCGCCGCCTCGAATATCGCGGCTACGACTCGGCCGGGGTTGCGGTCGTGCAGGACGGAGAGATCAAGTTGCGTCGGAGCGCCGGGAAGTTGTCCCGCCTCGAAGACGTGATTACACTGAATCCGCTATCGGGTGATTACGGAGTCGGCCACACACGCTGGGCCACTCACGGCCGGCCGACCGAGGAAAACGCGCATCCGCATCGCGACTGCAGCGGCAAGATTGTCGTCGTCCATAACGGGATCATCGAGAACTATCTCGATCTCAAGCAACAGCTGCAGAAGGCAGGCCACAAGTTCGTCACCGAGACCGACACTGAAATCGTCGCGCACCTCGTGGAACACGAAACCAAAGACGACGGGCTCGAAAACGCGGTGCGGCGCGCGCTGATGCAGATGCGCGGCCTCTTCGCGCTCGTGCTCATCTCCGCCAGCGATCCCGAGAAGATCGTCGCGGTCCGAAATGGTCCGCCCATCGTCGTCGGACTCGGGAGCAACGAGTTCTTCGTCGCGTCCGATATCCCGGCGATTCTCAGTCATACCAGGGACGTCGTCTTCCTGGGCGATGAAGAAATGGCAGTCATCACCGCCACGGGAGTGGCCTTTACCGACTTCTTTGGCCGGCCGGTCTCCAAAGCGACGCAGCGCGTGCTGTGGGATCCGATTATGGCGGAGAAGGCCGGTTACAAGCACTTCATGTTGAAGGAGATCTTCGAGCAGCCGACCGCCGCCCGCGAGACGATTTTGGGCCGGGTGTCCCAAGACAGCGGCCGTGTGTTCCTCGAGGAAATGGCGATCGGCGAAGACCAGCTGCGCGCCATCGAACGAGTGGCGATCCTGGCGTGCGGCACGTCTTGGCACGCAGGTCTCGTTGGAAAGTACCTGATCGAGCGGCTCGCACACGTTTCGGTCGACGTCGACTACGGCTCCGAGTATCGCTATCGAAACCCTATCGTTGCGCCCGATACCTTGACCGTCGTCATCACTCAGTCAGGCGAGACGGCCGATACGTTGGCGGCCCTGCGTGAAGCGAAACGCCAGGGATCGGCGAGCATCGCGATTTGCAACGTGGTCGGAAGCATGGCCACGCGCGAAACCGACGGCACCATCTACACGCACGCCGGACCGGAGATCGGCGTCGCATCGACGAAGGCGTTCACGTCTCAGCTCGTCGCGTTGTATCTGCTCGGGTTGAGGCTCGGTCAAGTCAAAGGCGTACTTTCAGCCGATGCCTCAAGGCCTCACGTCGATGCATTGCTCCAACTGCCTCATTTATTGGAGTCGACGCTCAAGCTTGCACCGGAAGTCGAGGAAATTGCCGCCAGATTCCACTCGCGAACCGACTTCCTCTATCTTGGACGAGGCATCAACTATCCGATTGCGCTCGAGGGCGCCCTCAAGCTGAAGGAGATCTCGTACATCCACGCCGAAGGCTACCCGGCCGGCGAGATGAAACATGGTCCGATCGCACTGATCGACGAACAGATGCCGGTGGTCACGATCGCGCCGACGGACCATGTGTTCGAAAAAATGATCGGAAACATGCAGGAAGTGAAAGCGAGGGGCGGGTCCGTCGTCGCTTTGACCACTCGCGGCGACACCAAGCTCGCCACCATCCTCGACCGCTCTCGCGATTACGTCCTCGAGCTCCCGCGAGCTCCGGAGCTCGTCACGCCGATTCTGATGGTCGTGCCGCTTCAGCTCCTGGCTTACGACATTGCTGTGCGAAGGGGCTGCGACGTTGACCAGCCTCGAAATCTCGCGAAATCCGTGACGGTGGAATAGAGTCTGGGGCCTAAGGCGTGGGGCCTGTGCATAGGCCTAAGCGCTTGGGGCTGGAATCGGACGATGTTAAGCTGAGTCGTTCCGGATTGTTGATCTCGAGCCTCCAGCGCGAACCCCTAGCCTCTGCCCACATGCAGTTTCTGGACACTCTCAACCCTGAGCAACGCGACGCGGTTGAGCATCTCCGAGGCCCCCTGCTCATCCTCGCGGGAGCTGGATCGGGCAAGACACGGGTGATCACCAGCCGGATTGCCTACATCCTGAGCAGCGGCCAGGCCAATCCCAATGAAGTGCTCGCCGTAACGTTTACGAACAAAGCGGCTGAAGAAATGCGCGGCCGGGTCGAGGCGCTCCTCGGATCCGACTGCCGCACCTTGTGGATCTCGACGTTCCATTCGTTATGCGCCCGTCTGCTGAGGCGTGAGGCGCCCGCCATCGGACTCTCGCGCGACTTCGTCATCTACGACAGTGCAGATCAGCTCACCGTCGTCAAACAGGCCCTGAAGGAGCTGCACATCGACGACGCGTTCGTGCAGCCGCGGGCCGCGTTGTCCCGTATCAGCCACGCCAAGAACCGCATGGAAGGGCCCGAAGCTCTTGCCGCATCGGCTGGCTGGAACCGGCGCGACGAGCAAATTGCCAAGATTTACAGCTACTACCTCAATGCACTGAAGGAAAGCACCGCGCTCGATTTCGACGATCTCCTCCTCAAGACGGTCGAGCTCTTCGAGCAATCACCACATGTGCGCACGAAGTATGCGGAGCGCTTCCGGTTCGTGATGGTCGACGAGTATCAGGACACCAACCGGCCGCAGTACCTGCTCATCCGGCGTCTGGCGGAAGGTCATCGCAACCTGTGCGTCGTCGGCGACCCGGACCAGTCGATTTACAAATGGCGCGGCGCCGACCTCCGCAACATTCTTGATTTCGAACACGACTTCCCAGAGGTCCGGACGATCAAGCTCGAGCAAAACTATCGATCGACCGAGACGATTCTCGACGCGGCTTCAGCCGTCATCAGCCAGAACCGCAACCGAAAAGAGAAGCGCCTTTGGACCGATCGATCGGGGGGCACCCCGATCGTGTACTTCCGTGGCAACGACGAGCTCGAAGAAGCCGATTTCATCATGCGAACTGCCCGCACGGGGCTGGCTGATGATAGCGATGCCACGGTCGGTATCTTGTATCGCACCAACGCTCAGTCGCGCACGATTGAAGACGCTTTGATGCGCGAAGGCCTGAGCTACAAGGTTGTGGGGGGCGTCCGGTTCTACGAACGGAAAGAAATCAAAGATGCCCTGGCCTACATGCGGCTAATCATCAATCCCCACGACGACGTCAGCCTGCGGCGCGTGATCAACGTACCGACCCGAGGCATCGGCCGGGGCGTGATGGAAGCGATCGAGAAACTGCCAGCTGCGGCCGACGACGCGTTCCCGTTGCTAACCGCCGGGTTGGCCCCGACGCCATCGGCCAATTCGCTTTGGGCCCGTGTTCTACGCGGCCTCGAAGACGGCGGCTTTACCGGTCGTGCCGCTGCCTCACTGACCGTGTTTCGCGATCTGATGGTTAATGTGACGGGGATGGCGCGTACTGAGCCGGTCTCGATCGCCATCGGTAAACTGCTTGATCGAAGCGGATATTTACAGGACCTGCGCGAAGAGCGCAGCGAAGAATCGGAAGCGCGGATAGAGAACCTCGCGGAGCTGGTATCAGCCGCGCGTGAGTATGAAAGCCGCGAACCCGAGCCCTCGTTGCAGGGTTTCGTCGATCGCTTGTCGCTCCTGTCCGACATCGACGAGGAACAAGGCGACCACAACGCGCGCATCTGGCTCATGACTCTGCACAGTGCAAAGGGACTCGAGTTCCCGACCGTGGTCCTGGCCGGGCTGGAAGAAGGTCTTTTTCCGCACTCGAGGTCGAGCGACGATGAGGAGGAACTGGAAGAGGAACGCCGACTCTGCTACGTCGGGATGACCCGGGCCAAAGCCCGGCTGGTGTTGACTGGGGCCGCGCGGCGACGGATTTTCGGCGAGTATCAGGCCAGCGAGCCCTCGCGGTTCATCGACGAAGTGCCGCCTCAGCTCGTGGAACGCATCGCGGCATCCGTCTCACCGTATCAGGGCAACTTCGCGCACTATGAATTCAGGACTAATCCATACGGGCGCGGACGGGGCGGGCGCGTGAACGAGGAACAACCAGCCTACGCATACGAGAACGAAGATCAATCCGCCTTGTTTACGCTGAAGCCCGGTATGCGCGTGCGCCATCCCCAGTTTGGTGTGGGGAGCGTTGTCAGCGTGGAGCCGCTGACGGACGACACCAAGTTGGTCGTGCGCTTCGTCTCCGCGGGACCCAAGACGCTGCGCGCGAAATATGCCCGGTTGGAACTGGCGTGAGGAACGGAGCCTAGCCGTGCATGACGAATCCGGTCACAATCCATCGACCGGTCACTTCGAGATCGCCTCTGACGACCGCTCGCTGTAGGACGACGCTCACGGTCCTGCGTGCGGTCTGACCGTTAGGCAGCCTAACTTCGGCCGATAGCCGCACGTCTTTCGAAACCAACTCACCTTCCGCGCGGCTGACGTCCAAGGGCCTGCGCGGATCGCTAAGACTCAGCTCGGCGATACGGACCGCTGATGGATTCGAACCAAGCGGTTGGCGCTGCTCGGGGCCGAGACTCGTGATCTTGAAGGTGGTGAGAGTGCCATCCGCCATAGGTTCGAACGACACCGTCGAAATGCTTCGAAGCGCCGTTCGATCGCGGAGACGGGAAGCCTCGAAGAACTTCTGCAGCGCCAGGTATTCGGCGCCGCCAGAGCAAGCGAGTGTCGCCAGAACCAGAATCGCTGGGAATGACGCGCAGGCAAACGGCTTGGACTTCCCGCGAATCACGGCAACGAGCCTGGCCGCTCAGGCATCGGTCGGCTCGCCTTCTTTCTCCACGAGCCTTGCCACCGACACGACCTTGTCCTCGTCCTCGATGTCGATGAGCCGGACGCCTTGCGTGGCCCGGCCAATCGCCCTGACGTCGTTGGTGAGCATTCGAATGATCATGCCCTGCTGTGTGATGAGCAGCACTTCGTCTTCGTCCTGCACATAGGCAATCCCGACGACCTGGCCGTTTCGTTCGGATGTCGCGATGTTGATGATGCCCAGGCCTCCGCGTGACTGGACCCGATATTCGTCGATTTCCGTCCGCTTGCCGAAGCCGCGCTCGGTCACCGACAGCAACGTCCCGCCGGGCTTGACGACTTCCATCGCCACCACATAGTCGTCGTCGCGAAGCGTGATCCCGCGCACGCCATAGGCGGTCCGGCCCATGGCCCGAACATCGTCTTCTGGAAAGCGGATCGCCATGCCGTTCCGCGTTCCAATGAAGATCTCGCCGGTCCCATCAGTCACGCGAACGGCGATTACCGCGTCGCCTGCCTCGACGCCCATGGCGATGATCCCACCAGCGCGCGGATTGCTGAACGCCGACAGCGTCGTCTTCTTCACCACGCCGCCCCGTGTGCCCATCATCACGAACTTGTCTTCCTCGAATTCCTTTACCGCGACCATGGCGGCGATCTTCTCGCCTTCCTCCATGGAGACGAGGTTGGCGATGGCTTTGCCTTTTCCACCAGGCCCGACATCAGGAATTTCGTGAACCTTCAGCCAATATGCACGGCCGCGGTCGGAGAAAATCATGATGTAGGCGTGCGTCGACGCGACGAAAAGATGGCTCACGAAATCCTCGTCGCGCGTGCGCATACCGATCCGGCCCTTCCCGCCGCGCCGTTGATTCCTGTACGTCGAGATGGCCGTTCGCTTGACGTATCCGGTGTTGCTCACGGTGATCGCCATGTCTTCCTCGGCGATCAGATCTTCGATGTTGAGCTCCCCGGTTGCATCGATGATTTCGGTGCGCCGGTCGTCGCCGTAGCGCTTTTGAACGTCGCGCAGCTCGTCCACGATGATCTGCATCAGCAGCCGCTCGCTGGCCAGGATGCCGCGCAGTCGTTCGATGGTCTTCAACAACTCGGCGAGCTCGTCGAGGATTTTCTGCCTCTCCAAGCCGGTAAGCCGCTGAAGCTGCATGTCGAGAATCGCCTGCGCCTGCACTTCGGTCAGCCCGAATTCGGTCGTCAGGCCTTCGCGGGCCTCCGGGACCGTCTTTGCTCCTCGAATCAGCGTGATGACCGCGTCCAGATGGTCGATGGCGATCTTCAACCCCTGGAGGATGTGGTAGCGGGCCTCCGCCTTGCGAAGCTCGAATTCAGTACGCCGGCGAACGACCTCGCGCCGAAAGTCGATGAAGCTCTCGATCAGCTCGAGCAACGTCAGGACCTTTGGGCGGCCGCCGACAATGGCCAGCATGATGATCCCGAAGCCGAGCTGGAGCTGCGTGTGTTTGTAAAGGTTGTTGAGAATGACTTCCGGGACTTCGCCTCGTCTCAGCTCGATAACGATGCGCATGCCTTCTCGATCGGACTCGTCGCGAAGATCGGAGATGCCTTCGATGGTCTTCTCGCGCACGAGATCCGCGATCCGCTCGATCAACTTTGCCTTGTTGACCTGATACGGGATCTCGGTGACCACGATTGATTGCTTGTCGCCCTTCTTGTTGGTTTCGAGCACCGATCGAGCGCGCATCAGAATCGATCCGCGGCCCGTCGTATAGGCCTGAACCGCACCTTGCCGACCAACGATGAGGCCGCCGGTGGGAAAGTCCGGAGCGGGAATCATTCGTATCAAATTGCGCAGCTTGTCGGCGCGCGACAGCGCCGGGGCGGGTTCGCCGCCAGACTCGGCCTCCGTAGCGCTGGTGCGATGTGTGTTCTCGATGAGCCAGATACAACCGTCGATGACCTCGCGCAGATTGTGCGGGGGAACGTTCGTCGCCATACCGACTGCAATCCCGGCCGAACCATTGACCAGGAGGTTCGGAAACGGCGTCGGCAGGACAGTCGGCTCTTCGGTCGTTTCGTCGTAGTTCGGCGAAAAATCAACGGTCTCCTGATCGAGATCCGACATCATGTCGTCGGCGAGAGCCTCCAGGCGGGATTCCGTGTATCGCATCGCCGCCGGCGGATCGCCGTCGATCGAGCCGAAGTTCCCTTGGCCGTCGACGAGCGGGTAGCGCATGTTGAAGTCCTGCGCCAGACGCACGAGCGTGTCATAGATCGACGCATCACCATGCGGATGGAAGTTGCCCATCACCTCGCCGACGATCTTCGCGCACTTGCGATACCCGCGAGCCGAGCTGAGGCCCATCGTCTTCATGCCGTACAGCACGCGACGATGCGCCGGCTTGAGGCCATCGCGCGCGTCTGGCAGCGCTCGTCCGATGATTACGCTCATGGCGTAATCCATGTACGAGCGTTTCATTTCGTCTTCGATGTTGACCGGCTGGTAGGACGCGGCGAAATCAGTCATAGGTCTCGGAACTAGAAGCTGGGAGCTTGGGCCGCGATCTCGGGGCCGGGGATTGGAACCTGCGGACGGAGAAGAGGAACGGAGAAGCCTCCACCCCTACACATCGAGGTTCTTGACATCCAGCGCGTTGTCTTCGATGAACTTGCGGCGAGGTTCCACCTGGTCGCCCATCAGCGTCGTGAACATCTGGTCGGCTTCCGTATGATCCTCGGCCCGGACCTGCAGGAGCGTTCGCACGCTGGGATCCATCGTGGTCTCCCAGAGCTGTTCGGGATTCATTTCGCCCAAGCCCTTGTACCGGTTGATCGCAACGCCCTTTTTCCCTGCGGCGATAAAGTAGTCGACCAGTTCGTCGAGGGAACCCAGTCGCACCTCGGTCGGCTTGTCCTTCCCGGCTTTGCGCGGCGCCCGATCTTTCGAGCCTGGATTTCCAGGAGTTTCTGCACCAGGCTTCGTCGAGGCCGCGTCTGGAGGCGTGCCAGCGGCTCCGCTATCGGGCGCCGCCACTTCCTCGGCAGCCTCGTCGGACTGATCCGTTGACGTTGACACGACGATCTCGCCCTTCAAAATCGGGATGTCGCGACGGTTCGCGAGCAGCGTCCGGTACTCGCCAGCCGTGACGAAATCGACGCCTATCGAGTGATGACGGGCGTAGCCGTTCGATCGATCCTCGACTTGCAGCAGGTAGCGGTTGTGTTCTTCGTCGCGCTGGACAGTTACAGTCCGAGCGTCGGTTGTCAGCGCCTGCGCAAGGCCTTCGAGACGATCGCGGTCGGCAAAGTAGTCGCGATCGGCTCCCGCTACTACCAGGGCCTCGACGATCTCTCGTGGGTGACCACGCCGCTCGACTGTGTCGAGAAACTTCTGGTGCGCAATCATCTTGTGCAGGAGCTTCTCGAGATCGGCGCCCGCAATCTCCGTGCTGGTTCCAGGAATCCGGACGACTTGGGCCTCCGTCGCGCGCTTGATTAAGTAAGCTTCGAGTCCGCGCTCGTCCTTGATGTAGGTCTCGGCCTTTCCGCGCTTCACGCGGAAGAGCGGCGGCTGTGCGATATACACGTAGCCGTTCTCGACCACCGACGGGAGCTGTCGATAGAAGAACGTCAACAGCAGGGTGCGAATATGCGATCCGTCGACGTCGGCGTCGGTCATGATGATGATTCGGTGGTAGCGCAGTTTCCCGATATCGAAGTCCTCCGCGCCGATTCCACATCCGAGCGCCGCGATCATCGTCTTGATTTCATCGCTGCCCAGCATCTTGTCGAATCGAGCTTTCTCGACGTTGAGAATCTTGCCCCGCAGAGGCAGGATGGCCTGAAAGCGTCGATCGCGGCCCTGCTTGGCGGAGCCACCGGCTGATTCACCTTCGACGATGTAGAGCTCGCTCAGGGCGGGATCGCGCTCCTGACAGTCCGCCAACTTCCCGGGGAGCGAGCTGCCGTCCAGCGCGCCCTTGCGCCGCACGAGATCGCGCGCCTTGCGTGCCGCCTCGCGCGCCCTGGCGGCGTCGACAGCCTTGCTGATGATTCTTCGAGCGACACTCGGATTCTCTTCGAGAAATGCCCCTAACTTGTCGTTGACGATGGCCTCGACGATGCCTTTGACTTCGGTGTTACCGAGCTTGGTTTTAGTTTGACCCTCGAACTGCGGATGCGGGATCTTGACGCTGATCACCGCCGTCAGGCCCTCTCGAATATCATCACCGCTGACGCTTTCCTTGAGGTCCTTCGCAAGATTGTTCTTGCTCGCGTAGAAATTGATCGACCGCGTCAAAGCCGATCGGAATCCCGAGAGATGCGTCCCGCCCTCGTGTGTATTGATGTTGTTCGCAAACGAATAGATCGTTTCCGCGTAACCGTCGTTCCACTGCAAAGCAATCTCGGCTTCGATACCGTCCTTTTCGCCCCGCATGTAGATTGGCTTCTCGTTGACGGCCGCCTTGTTCTTGTTGAGATGCTGAACGAAGGACACGATGCCGCCGTCGTAGTGGAACTTGTGGGCTTTTCCGTCGCGCTCGTCGTCCAGCGTGATCAGAATGCCGCCGTTCAGAAAGGCCAACTCGCGTAAGCGCTGGGCGAGTGTGTCGAAGCTGAACACTGTCGTTTCGAAGACCGAAGCGTCCGGCTTGAAGGTGACCTTCGTGCCACGCCGTTTCGTCGTCCCGGTAACATCGAGAGCACCGACCGGTCGGCCTCGCTCGTAGCTTTGCTGGTAGACCTGGCCGTTCCGCCAGATCTCCAGGTCAAGCGTTTCGGACAGCGCATTGACCACTGAAACGCCCACGCCGTGCAGACCGCCCGACACTTTGTAGCTGTCGTTATCGAACTTTCCACCAGCGTGGAGAATCGTCATGACGACCTCCGCGGCCGACTTGCCGCTGGCGTGAAGGTCCACAGGAATTCCCCGCCCGTTGTCGACGACGGTCATCGAGCCGTCGATGTGAATGGTGACGTTGACCTGATCGCAGAAGCCCGCCAGAGCCTCATCGATCGAGTTATCGACGACTTCGTAGACAAGATGGTGCAGCCCCGCTGGACCCGTCGATCCGACGTACATCGCCGGGCGCTTACGGACGGCCTCGAGCCCTTCCAGAACTTTGATCTTGTCTGCGCTGTACTCGGCTACGTCCTTTGCGCTGCCGTGTCCATTGCCGGGCACGGTTTTCGCAGACGTGATGTCGTCACCGGGTGTTTGTTCGGTGTCACTACGTTCCGGCGTGCGGTCAATATGTTCCATCCGTTCTTCCAGTCCAGTTGTCCTGTTCAGCGTTGCGCTGTCAGATGCGCATCGGCATGATCACGTACGTGTAGTCGTAGCCTTCTGCGCCAACCGGTTTTACGATCGCCTGGCTCACCTCATCCTTCACGTCGAAAGACACGACGTCGGTACCGACCGCGGCGAGGAAATCGAGCACGTACTGAGCGTTGAAGCAAATCTGCATCGACCCACCCGAATAGTCGACGGGAAGCGTCTCGTGGGCTTCACCAAGTTCAGGACTGCTCGAGGTCACGTCCACTTTGCCTTTTTCGATGTGAAACTTGACGGCTCGAGATCGCTCGTTCGACAGCAGCGCGACTCGCTTGACAGCGTTAGTCAACCGGTCGCGCTCGAATTCGATGTGCTTGTCGTTGGCTTTGGGAATGACTCGTTCATAAGCAGGAAACTGACCGTCGATCATTCGAGAGATCAGCGTTCGCTCACCAACGTCGAAGAACAGATGATTCTCGCCCCTTTGAAATCGAACCTCCTCGTCGCCTTCTGCCAGAAGGCGGCCGAGTTCACCCAGTGTTTTCTTCGGCAGAATGGGTCGTTCTTCGTCGACTTGCTTGGCCTTGAACCGCGCGACCTCGTTGCCTTGATCGCCCCCGTTCCGGGGAACGGTAACAAGCGCCAACCGGTGTCCATCGGTGGCTACTAAACTCATCGAATCGGCCTTCATGACGAACAAGGCGCCGTTGAGGAAGAACCTTGTGTCTTCTCCAGTGATCGCAAAATGCGTCTTGGCGACCATCTCCCTTAACGCGGCGCTTGGCAGAACGGCAGTTGGAGAACCACTCGATGCCGGAAGGGTTGGAAAATCCTCCCGAGGAAGCGTCTGAATGCGTGAATCGAAGCGATCGGCTGCGACTTTCACGCCCCCCTTGTCCTCCTCGACGCGAATGTCAGTTTCGGGCAACGACTTGACGATCTCGTAAAACTTCTTCGCCGGTAAAGTGAGCGACCCACCCTTAGCGACAGAAGCGGCACACTTGCTGCGCAACCCAACTTCCAGATCGGTCGCGAGAAAATGCACCTGGTCGTTCTGAGCTTCGACCAAGATATTGGCAAGAATCGGAATCGTGTTTTTTCGCTCCACGATTCCTTGAAAAAGTTGCAGTTCTCGCAGAAGGTCGTTCCGTCGGACGACAAATTCCATGGCTTTGTTGCCCTCGAAGTGGGCGGGGTTCGGCCCGCGTTCCCCTAAGGACGAGGAGAGATTCGAGAATAGAAAATTATAACGGATAAGAAGGTCTGTTGAAAAGCTGACGAGGCTTATTAAGCCTTATCTATCAATTACTTATGTTGTGCAAAAAACGTGACCTCATCTCCTGCTCAAGCCCCCCTTTTCCTGTCCGTCTGAGTGATGCACAGGCCCTCCACAACCGTCCACAGCCTGCTCATGTGGAAAACTCGGCAATTCTGCTGTGGCTAGCGAAAACCCTCCAGAAAATTGCCCATGAGGCTGTTGAAATTTGCATCCTTCCGACGAAGATCCTCAATCTTCCGGATCGAATGGATCACCGTCGAGTGATGTTTGCCCCCAAAGCTTCGTCCGATCTCAGGTAGCGAGGAGTGGGTGAGGGCCTTGCAGAGATACATCGCCACTTGTCTGGGCATAGCGATGGATTTCGAGTTATTACGCGATTTCAGATCTGCGAGGCGGAGGTTGTAATAGTCGGAAATGAACTTCTGGATGATCTCGATCGTGACCGCTTTCTCTTCGTGGTCGAGGATGTTCCTCAGCACCTCTTGCGCCAGAGACGGCGTGATTTCCTGCCCGGTTAGCGAGGCGTATGCGATCAACCGGATCAAGGACCCTTCGAGTTCGCGGATGTTTGACTTGATCTTGCCGGCGATGTAAATGGCCACATCGTCGGGGAGCGGAACCGCTTCGGCTTCTGCCTTCTTTTTGAGAATTGCCACCTTCGTTTCGAGATCGGGTGGTTGGATGTCGGCGATCAATCCCCACTCGAATCGCGACCGAAGGCGATCCTCGAGGGACGGTATCTGGTGCGGCGGGCAGTCGCTGCTGATGACAATCTGTTTTTGAGAGTCGTAGAGAGCGTTGAACGTGTGGAAAAACTCCGTCTGTGTGGCTTCCTTTCCGGCGATGAACTGAACGTCGTCAACCAGCAGTACGTCAACGGTTCGATACCGTTCGCGGAAATCGATGATGCGATCGTATCGCAGCGCGTTGATCATCTCGTTCATGAAGCGTTCGCCGGAGATGTAGGTAATCTTCACGCGGCGATCGTGGCGATGCACATACTGGCCGATCGCGTGCATCAGGTGAGTTTTTCCAAGCCCCACCCCACCGTAGATGAACAGCGGGTTGTACGACCGTGAAGGCGCTTCAGCAACGGCTCGACATGCAGCGTCTGCGAATTGATTCGAAGATCCGACGATGAACGTGTCGAAGGTGTAGCGAGGATTGAGTCCGGACAATCCCGCAGAAGACGTCGGTGTCTCTGTGAGGTCTGCAACTGGTTCTTCGAAGACGAGTGGAACGGTTGCCCCATCGCCGGCTGATTCAGACACGAAATTTACGGGAAGTTCGGCTTTCTTCATTTCAGCCATCGCCTCGCTGATGACTCCGGCGTAGTGTTTGGTGAGCCAATCTTTGAACAAGGGATTCGGCACGCGAACGGTGAGGGCGCCGAGATCTTCCGAAACGAACGCAGTCGGCTTGAACCAGGTATAGAAACTGTGCCGATTTACCTTGGTTTCAATCCGCGTCAGAATCTCATCCCAAAGGTTCATTTCTTCGGAAGAAATGGGGCTGCCGGACCTTCGCCCGTCTTCAGGAGCCATCTTTCAACGTCTTCCGCGACCTCGAGGGCCGCCTGAGCCGTTCCTATCGCGTTTCCGCGGTTTCGCCCCAGTGAAGAGCCCCGAAAAACCGGGTCGAAATTACAGATCAATCCCAAACTTGGCGAATTTCCACAGTTTTTTCCACAGGTGTGGAAAACTTTGGGGAGCAACCAAACGCGCATGCCCTCGACCGGCGTGGCGATGATTCGCGGAAGCCGGCGACTGTAACACAAAGCCGCGCCAATTGACACCTCAGGAAGGCGTTCGCTACCATTGAAGGCTTGTTGTTACCACAGAAGGACTCGCAATGAAGGGAAAGCGGACATTTCAACCCAATACTCGCCGCCGCAAGAAAGCTCATGGGTTTCTCGTAAGAATGAGTACCAAGAACGGCCGCCTTGTGCTGAAGCGGCGGCGTGCGAAAGGGCGTAAACGCCTGACTGTCAGCAGCGAGTAGGAACCGATCACAAGGACCGGCCGAAGTTCGAGCGGGGGGTTGTACCGTGACTGGCCGGTTCCGACCGAACGAGCGCATCCGACGACGCGTCGAATTTCAAAGGGTATACGAGCGAGGCACGAGGATTCAGGGTCGCTACAGCACCTTGTTCGTGCTCCCCAACCAGTATCAAGTCGGCCGTCTTGGAATCGCCGCCACGAAAAAACTGGGTGGCGCAGTCCAGCGTAACCGTGCTAAGCGCTTGATAAGAGAGATTTTCCGCCGCAACAAGATTGCGGTGGGGTTTGATGTCGTTGTGGTACCACGTCCCAAATTTCTCGAAGCCAGCATCACCGTCCTCGAGGCTGATTACCGCATGCTCCTCAACCGCCGGTTTCAAAATGTCCGGTGAGCCGACCCTTCCCGTTCGCTTGTCGCTCGGTCTGATCCGGCTCTATAAAGTCCTTATTTCGCCGTATTTTACGGGCTCGTGCCGGTTTCTCCCTTCCTGCGCGGACTACGCCGCGGAAGCGATTGCCCATCACGGCGTCTGCCGGGGCGCCTGGCTGGCCGCCCGGCGTCTGGCGCGTTGCCATCCCTTGTGTAAGGCCGGCTACGATCCGGTGCCCCGTAGAGCGGCGATCCGCGTGAAGTGACGAATGGAAAAGCGTGTTCTGATAGCGATTCTCCTGTGCTTTCTGTCGCTCTACCTCTGGCAGGCCTTGGTGGTCAAGCCGATTCCCAAGCCCGCTCCGACGACAGCGAAGACGCCGGCCGCAGACACGCCGGAGACGTCTGCGGGCCCCGCATCGAGCACCCAGCCGCCCGCTGAAGCGAGCCAGACTTCCCAGCCTGCCGTAGCGACCCTCATCGGGGAGAATACGGAGCGCGAAGTCAAAGTCGAAACACGGGATGTCATTGCTGTGTTTACGAATCGCGGCGCCCGGTTGAGGAGCTGGCGGTTGAAACACTACCTCGATCAAAACCAGCAGCCGCAGGAGCTCGTCGTCAGCCAGCTCGGGAATGAGCCTCTTCCTTTCACACTCCGAGTGGCCAATCCCCAGACAAACGCGGTCGTCAATAGCGCGTTGTATGCGGTCAGCGGCGCTCCCCCCGAGGGTTCCCCGATTACCGGCCCAACGAGGCTGCGGTTCGAGTACTCCACGGCCGGCAATGAGCTCCACGTGGTCAAGGAGTTCAATCTCGACCCGTCCGGCTATATCGTGACCTTCAACGCCAGTGTTCCCGAGCCATACACGATCCTCTGGGGACCGGCGGTAGGCGACCTGGGCGAGGCCAGCCGGTACGTGCAACAGGCGCGCGGCCTGCTCTCCCAAGGAAACAAGGTTCAGCGGCTCTCGGCCAAGGATTTAGGGAACAAGCCGAGTTACGAAGGGGACTTTCAGTTCGTCGGCGTCGACGACAACTACTTCATGACCGCGGCGTTCGCTCCCGGCAGCAGCAAGGTCACGTATCAACCGATCTCGATCTCGCCCCCGCCGGACTCCAAAGATCCAAAACGTGATCTGGTCGCCTACTCGATCGAGCCAAGCCGCCGGGACGCGCCCATCAAGTTCTTCGCCGGTCCGAAGGACTTTGATGTTCTGGCCGCCGTCGATCGCGACCTGGTGCGGGCGATCGACTTCGGCATATTCGCAGTTCTGGTCGTCCCGCTTTTGCGTTCATTGAAATGGGTGAACGGCTACGTCGGCAACTATGGCTGGTCGATCATCATCCTGACCATCATCATCAACGCCATCATGTTTCCGCTCCGCCACAAGAGCGTCGTGTCGATGCGGAAGATGCAGGAGATCCAGCCAGAGGTGAAGGCCATTCAGGATCGCTACGCCAAGTTGAAGACGACCGATCCCGCGCGTCAGAAAATGAATCAGGAGTTGATGTCGCTTTACCGCGATCGCGGCGTCAATCCCGCGAGTGGCTGCGTGCCGATGTTGCTGACGATGCCCGTGCTGATCGCGTTCTATGCGCTGTTGTCGACAGCGATCGAACTCCGGGGCGCGCCGTTCTTTGGCTGGATTCACGACCTGTCCAGGCACGATCCGCTGTACGTGACCCCCGTCTTCATGGGGGCCACGATGGTTTGGCAACAGAAGATCTCGCCGGCGACGGGAGCGGATCCCGTTCAGCAGAAGATGATGATGTTCATGCCCATTGTCTTCACGTTCATGTTTCTCTGGGCGCCGGCCGGAGTGGCCGTGTACTGGTTGATGAGCAACCTCTGGGGCATCGGCCAGCAGTACCTGACCAACTACTTGATTGGCCCGCCCAACGTTCGGAGCGTTCGACCTCCCGCGGAGCGTCGCATGAAGCGCGTGGGCGGCGGCAAGACGGAGGCTGCGGCGCGGGAGCCCTGAGACGATATGACCAACGACATCACCCATTCGGTCTCCGAGTTCCTGGAGCAATTCACGTCTGCGCTGGGCGTAAAGACCGAGATTTCCGTCGAGCGCACCCCGGACGGCCCCCGCTTGAACATCGGCGGCGACGAGGCAGAAATCCTGGTGCGGCGACGCGGCGAACCGCTCAAAGCCCTTCAGCACATCGTCGACACCGCGTACGGTCGAGCCCTGCCGGGCGAACAGCGCATCTTCGTCGATGCTCTGGAATACAGGAAAGGCAAGGACGTGGAGCTTCGCCGAATGGCGAGATTCCTGGCCGAGAAGGCGCAGCAGACCGGGATCGACCAACAACTCGGACCGCTCAATCCCTACGAGCGACGCATCGTGCATCTCGCGGTTGCCGAGGTTCCCGGGGCCACGACGGAAAGCATCGGTGACGCTTTTTCGAAGACTGTCTTGATCTCCGCGCGCAGATGAACCACTTTCCGTGGTTCCGATGTTTTCAACGTCCGACACCATTGTGGCCATCGCGACACCGCCGGGACGGGGCGGAATTGGAGTCGTTCGGCTGAGCGGGCCGGATGCCCGGCGGATCAGCCGTTGCCTCATCACCCACGACCGCGACCTCGAGCCGCGCCACGCAACATTTACCAGGGCTCGACTGCAGGGAGACACGATCGATCAGATCCTCGTGACGTACTTTCCTGGACCGCGCTCCTATACCGGCGACGATGTGGTGGAGCTCAGCGCGCATGGCAGCCCCGTCGTCCTTCGCGCAATCGTTGCAGCGGCGATGTCTTCAGGGGCCCGGCTCGCGGAGCCGGGTGAATTCACGCTGCGCGCCTTCTTGAACGGAAGAATCAACCTACCCCAGGCGGAAGCCGTCGCAGATCTGGTCGATGCCGTGACGCCCCTGCAGGCGCGTGCTGCATTCGATCAGCTTCAAGGCACGTTGACACAGACAATTGGTGCGATCGCTGAAAGTCTGTTCGATTTGATCGCTAGGCTGGAGGCTTCGGTCGATTTTCCGGAGGAAGGCTATCACTTCGTCAATCCGACTGAGTTGGCGGGTGCAATCGACGCGCTCCTGGAACGCGTCGCCGCTCTCGTCGAGCAAGCCGACCGAGGCCGACTGGTCCGAGAGGGTTTCCAAGTCACGATCGTGGGAAAGCCAAATGTCGGGAAATCGAGCCTCTTCAATGCGCTGCTCGGTGCATCGCGTGCGATCGTGACGGACGTTCCAGGCACCACGCGCGACCTTCTCACCGAGGTCGTCGAGCTCGATGGCCTCCGGGTGACGATGGTCGACTCCGCCGGTCTTCGTCCTACGTCTGATGCGATTGAGCAAGAAGGCGTGCTGCGGGCCCGGCATGCTCAGACTGTTTCAGACTTGCTCCTTGTCGTTCTCGACGGAGCGAACCCGCTCGACGAGGCCGATCGGCAGATTCTCGAAGAGACTGCTCGCGCTCGACGGGTGCTCGTTTCAAACAAAGCGGATCTCGAGCGTCGATGGATGGAACCGGCCGCCCTCGCGGTATCCGCGACGACGCTCGCCGGAATCGACGACTTGCGCCGGCAACTCATCGAGGCGCTCGACGCCGAGTCGTTTCGTGAAAGACCCGAAATCACAAACGTGAGACATGCGGACCTCGTGCGGTTGGCGCAAACCGCGCTCGTTCGGGCGCGCTCGGCCGCCCTTTCAAAAAACGGTTCGCTTTCCGAGGAATTCGTGCTGGCCGATCTACAGGACGCCCGTCGCGCCTTCGAAGAGATCTCCGGCCGCCGAACAACCGAGGACGTACTCGCGCATATCTTTTCGCGCTTCTGCATCGGAAAGTAGAACGCTCTGCCTGCGCATTCATGAAGGATTTCTTCGACGTGATCGTCGTCGGTGCCGGCCACGCCGGTGCCGAAGCCGCTTATGCCGCAGCACGATTGGGCGTGCGTGTCGCAATTTGCACGCTGTCGCGCGACACGGTCGCCCAGATGCCCTGCAACCCCGCGATCGGCGGAACCGCCAAGGGCCATCTTGTTCGTGAGATCGACGCGTTGGGTGGTCTGATGGGCCTTGCGATCGATGCAACGGGAGTTCAATTCAAGTTGCTCAATCGGAGTCGCGGACCGGCGGTTTGGTCGCCGCGTGCGCAGGCCGACAAGAAGCGGTACGGAGAATGGGTCAGGAACGCGCTCGAGGCCCAGTCCAACATCGAATGGCTGATTGGAAAGGCCGGGCGGATTCTCACGTCCGGGAAGCGAGTTGTCGGCGTCGCCATGGAAGAAGGCGACGAATACGCGTGCGGGTCTTTGGTGGTGACGACCGGGACGTTCCTGAACGGCTTGATTCACGTCGGAGATGAACAACGTCCCGCCGGCCGGTTCGGCGAGCCGCCTTCATGTGATCTCGCCGAATCGCTAAAGTCGTTCGGCTTCGAGTGGGGCCGCCTCAAAACCGGTACTCCGCCGCGGCTCGATCGAGAGAGCATCGACTTTGAACAAGGGATCGAGCGAGGCGCGTTCACCCGCGAGCAGGGCGATGTTCCGCCAGTCCCGTTTTCGTTTCTGACCGGTTTGATTACCCGGTCCCAAATCGATTGCTATCTGCTCCACACCACTGACCGGGTCCACGACATCGTCCGGAAAAACATCGCGCGCTCTCCCCTCTTCAACGGCCAAATCCAAGGCATCGGGCCGAGATACTGTCCTTCGCTCGAAGACAAGATCGTGAGATTTCCCGAGAGGGAACGGCATCAGATCTTCTTGGAGCCCGAAGGCGAGGAGGCACGCGAGATTTACGTGAATGGTTTCTCGATGAGTTTGCCGCGGGATGTGCAGGCCGACCTGGTGCACGCGCTGCCGGGCCTTGAAGAGGCCGTGCTTCTGCGACCGGGTTATGCGGTGGAGTACGACTTCATTCAGCCGACGGAGCTCACGCGCCATCTCGAGACGAAAAGAGTTCAGGGGTTGTTTCTTGCGGGTCAGATCAACGGCACGTCCGGCTACGAGGAAGCGGCCGCCCAGGGGATCATCGCGGGTGTTAACGCGGCTCGAACGCCTCGGCGCTTGCCGGGATTGGAGCTACGCCGCGACGAGGCGTACATTGGTATTCTGGTAGACGACCTAATCACGAAGGGCTGCCTGGAACCGTACCGCATGTTCACTTCGCGGGCCGAGCATCGACTGCTCTTGCGCATCGACAACGCCGATCTGAGGCTCACTCCGAGAGGTCGCGAGCTCGGGCTCGTCGATGACGATCGCTGGTCGGTCTTCGCCGCGCGAAGCGATCGATTCCGTCGAAACCTGCGTGCGCTCGAATCGACGCTCGTACGCACGGCGAGTGGCGCCCGAGTGCCAGCGGACCATCTGCTGAGACAGCCCGAGATTCGTCTCGAGTCGCTGGCTGCCGACGGCGCCGTTCACCTCGCAATTTCAGAGACGAACCCATCAATGGACTTGATGAGCGCCGAGACCGCAGTCAAATACGCAGGATACTTGCGCCGTCAGGAGCAGGAGATCGAGCACGCCAGGCGGAACGAGCGTCGTAGAATCCCGCCCGACTTCTCCTATACCGGCATTCCCGGGTTGACGCGAGAGGTTGTTCATCGGCTGACTCAAGTCCGGCCGGACACATTGGGCCAGGCCATGAGGATTCCAGGGGTTACGCCGGCGGCGGTTGCCGTTCTTTCCAGCCACCTTTCTCGGTCTTCAAGGTGAGCGTCGAGGAGTTGCGACGGCGCTTGATCGACCGTTCGGTCCCGTTGAACGTCACGCTCGCCACCCCGCAAGTCGATCAACTGCAGATCTACTTTGAGCTCCTCGTGCGGTGGAATCGCCGCATCAACCTGACTGCCCTGCCCCTGGAACCATTAGGCGACGAGACTCTCGACCGGCTGTTCATCGAGCCGTTGTTGGCCGCCCGCCATGTGCAGGCTTCTCCGTTGACGTGGTTCGATCTCGGCTCAGGTGGCGGATCACCGGCGGTGCCCCTGCGAGTTCTCCGTCCGGAGGCCCGGCTGACAATGGTTGAGGCTCGAGCCAAGAAGGCCGCATTCCTTCGAGAAGTTGCTCGTGAGCTCAACCTGGCGAACGTCAACGTCGTCAACCTGCGGCTCGAAGACTGGTCGCCAATTCTCCATTCCGCTCAACTCGTTACGACGCGGGCGCTACGGATTGATGCCGAACTCCTGTCACTCGTCCGGCAGTTCATGAGTACCGATGGTCAGTTGTTTCTCTTCGGGACTGCTCCAGCGTCGGTCTTGACTGACACGTTTCAAGAAGCCAGAAGGGTCGCGCTCGTCCCTGGACTCTCCAGTCTCACCATTTGCTTGCCCTGACCTCTGCTGAGCTTTCCAGTAAGTCGGTGGTGTTCCACGTGGAACGTGAGGTCCCTAGCTTTCGCACTCCACCACCAATATCTGAATTTCACTGATTAGGCATTGACGCCCACTCAGGCTGTCTCGTATTCTCCTCACCGGCGCAGTTGGTTGCTGCTTGAACTACTGATTTTGGTAATTGACCAAATACAGGTCCTACAAGATAAGCCAAGCAAAATCAGTTATTTATGGCAAGGATCGTAGCAGTCGCCAATCAGAAGGGCGGGGTCGGCAAGACCACGACGACGATCAACCTGGCTGCATCGCTCGCCCTTTCTGACAAGCGCGTGCTCGTCGTTGATGTGGACCCCCAAGGCAACCTCACGAGCGGCGTGGGACAAAAGGGAAAGAGCACGCCGGGCGCCACAATCTACGAAGCGCTGACGGCAACCGACCCGATCAATGACATTGCGACGTACCTCATTGCGACGAGCGTTGCCGGCATGAGTCTCCTCCCGGCCGACAGCAACTTGACCGGCGCCGAGATCGAGCTCGTCGCGTTTCCAGAGCGGGAGGGCCGCCTTCGGACGGTGTTGACGCCACTGCGAGAAGCCTTCGACTACATTTTCATCGATTGCCCTCCGTCACTCGGCCTGCTGACGCTGAACGCGCTGGTTGCGGCCGATGCGGTACTGATCCCCCTGCACTGCGAATATTTCGCGCTGGAGGGACTCGCCGATCTCATCGGCACCCTCCGTCGTGTGCGAGCGGCTCTGAACCCGGACCTCCAGATCGAAGGCGTGTTGCTCACGATGTTCGACGATCGCACGAATCTCGGTCAGCAGGTTGCGACCGACGTGCGTCAGTTTTTCAAAGAGAAGGTCTTCCAGACGGTGATTCCGCGAAACGTCCGACTTGGCGAAGCGCCAAGTCACGGTATGCCGGTCATCCTGTACGACGTGAAGTCGCGCGGCGCCGCCGCGTACCTTGCGCTTGCACGCGAAGTCCTGCAGCGCTCCGACGCACCGGCCGCGTGAGCATCAATGTATCCGCGAACGTTCAATAACACCGCGAAACAATCGTCTCGGTGATGCCATGGAAAAACGTCCTGCTCTCGGCAAAGGACTGAGCGCGCTGATTCCGGATGCGCCAGAGCCCCGTACGGCGCCCGCCGACGTTGACATCGATCGCCTGGTGCCGAACACCTTCCAGCCACGTACCAACGTCGACGATGCACGACTCGACGAGCTGACCCAGTCCATCAAGTCGAACGGCGTCATCCAACCGATTGTCGTGAGGAAAGTTGGCGATCGGTTTCAGATCATTGCCGGTGAGCGTCGGTGGCGTGCTGCGCTCAAAGCCGGTCTTTCGCGAGTTCCGATCGTCGTGCGAGAGGTGGCGGCGGGACAGGAGCGATCGCTCCTGGAGATGGCGTTGATCGAAAACATTCAGCGAGAGGATCTCAATCCAATCGAGGAGGCGCTCGCATACAGGCGTCTTTCCGACGAGTTCCAGTTGAGGCAGGAAGACATCGCGGCGGCGGTGGGGAAGGACCGTGCGACGATCGCGAATCATCTGCGGTTGTTGAAGCTGTCCGACGAAGTTCGCGCAGAAGTCGCGTCGGGTCGGCTCTCGATGGGCCACGCCCGCGCCCTGGTCGCCCTTCCGGTCGAAGCCGATCAACGGCGCCTGTCTCGCGAGATCATTGCGCGCAACCTTTCCGTCCGCGAGACCGAATCCATGGTGAAACGACTCGCGGAGGCGGGGAAGCCGCCCGCGACAACGGCACCGAAGCCCGTAGACGTTCACACCCAGGCTGCGGAAGAGCGCCTGCGCTTCGCTCTAGGTACGCCCGTGCGGATCGTCCGAAGAGGATCTCGAGGACGAATCGAAATCGACTTCAATTCCGAGGACGAGCTCATTCGGATCTTCGAGCAACTCACGAACCGGTGACCTAATCTAACAGGCTGCTGAAAAAGCCAGCAACCTGAAGTCGGAAGGAAGAAGTCGGAAGGAAGAAGAAGGTGAAAATGGCCAAGCGTTTGACGCAAATGGTCGCCTGCGCCGGTTGAGCGAGCAAACTCGCCGCCGGCGAGCTCGCTCAGGTGTTGAGCGCCATCCCACGACAAACCGATCCGAGGGTCCTGGTGGATTTCCGGACCTCTGACGATGCGGGTGTGTTCGTGTGGGACGGTGGGTCAGCGCTGGTGCAGACAGTCGATTTTTTCACGCCCATCGTCGACGACCCATACACGTACGGGCAGATCGCGGCCGCAAACGCTGTCAGCGATGTGTACGCGATGGGCGGTCGCCCCTTGACGGCTCTGGCCATTAGCGCGTTTCCGAAAGACACACTCGACTACGCCACGCTGCGCCAAATCTTTCTTGGCGGGTTCGATAAGTTGCGCGAAGCGGGCGTGGTTCTGCTTGGCGGTCATACCGTGCAGGATCCGGAGATCAAGTTTGGATACGCGGTTACGGGTGCCGCCGATCCGGCGCGGATTCTTACAAACGCCGGCGCAGAACCAGGTGACGCGCTCTTTCTGACCAAGCCGATTGGGACAGGCATCGTCGGGACAGCGATCAAGTTTGACCGCGTACCGGCTGCAGTCGCCGACCAAGCTGTGCGTTCGATGCAAACGTTGAATCGGGCCGCTTCCGAGGCCCTGCAGGACATGCCTGCCGGCGTGGTGCACGCCTGTACCGACGTTACGGGGTTCGGCCTTATCGGGCATGCCGCGGAAATGGCGATGGCGAGCAACGTGGCCCTGGTGGTGGAAGCTGCTCATGTGCCGCGGTTTGAAGGTGTGCTGCCCCTGGTCGCGCAAAATCGCTCCGGAGGGCTTGCTTCCAATCGCGAGCATTTTGGGGAAATGACCGATGTCGAGTCGTCAGTCGCCGTGGAGTTGCTGGATCTCCTTTTCGATCCACAAACCTCTGGCGGTCTGTTGGTTGCGGTGGCGAGAGACTCGGTTGATCGGATAAGCGCCGCCTTCGACGCTGTTGGCGTATCGGCAGCGAAAATCGGCGAAGTACGTTCGTCGGCTGGGGCTGCCCGGGTTGTTGTTCGAGCGTGAGAATGGTATAAATCGGTGCTTGTCTCGCGCCGGCGCGTCCGAGCGTAGGGCGCTGCCCGCGCTTCTGGCCACGACTACAAGCTTGTCGTAAGAGCTTCCACTGAAAGAAACCGAAAGCGTAGGTCGGGCTCAGGGGTAGGGTTGTCCGGCTGCTTGTGAAACTCGGCGCAAGCGCGACACGTCACAAGAAGCAGACGCATGACGAGTAGAAGCGCGGCCATCCGTTACGCCCGAGCGCTCTTTGACGTTGCCGTCAAAGAACAAGGAGACCTGGCCCTTATCGAGGAGCAGCTGGCCGCTTTCTCCGACCTGTTCAAACAGCATCCGACATTCGCGCGGGTGATGCTCAATCCGGCGGTCCCGGTCCCGCGCAAGCGCGCCGCCGTGGCGGAGCTCACTGCGCGGTTGGGTCTCACGCCGGTTCTCGCCAAGTTGCTGACGCTTCTCGCCGAGCGCGACAGACTGGCCCTGCTTCCGGATCTCCTGGCCAGCTATCGCGAGCGAGTGCTCGATTATCGGCATGTCGTTCGGGCCGAGGTCACGACGACCGAGCCGCTGGCGGCCCAGCAAACAGACGCGATTGGCCGCCGTTTGAAAGAGGTCACCGGGAGGACGGTGACCGTCGTGCAGCGCGTCGATCCTGCCATCCTGGGGGGAGTCGTCACGCGCATCGGCAGCATGGTGTACGACGGGAGCATCGCGCGGCAGCTGGAGAAAATCAGAAGCAGACTGGTTGAGGGTTAAGGGATGGACATCAAAGCCGACGAGATTTCCAAAATCATCCGCGAACAGATCGGCAGCTACGCCGTGGACGTCGACGTCTCGGAAGTGGGAAGCATCATTTCGATTGGCGACGGCATCGCGCGGGTTCATGGCGTCGAGCACGCCATGGCTGGCGAAATGCTCGAGTTCCCGCACGGCGTTTTCGGGATCGCCCTCAATCTCGAAGAGGACAGCGTCGGCGCGGTGCTCCTGGGCGAGTTCAAGGATATCAAGGAAGGGGATCTCGTGAAGCGGACCGGCCGCATCATCTCGGTGCCCGTCGGCGACGAGATGCTCGGCCGCGTCGTGAACGCGTTGGGACAACCGGTTGACGGCAAGGGGCCGATTGCCTCGAACCAGTACGCGCCTATCGAGCGCATTGCGCCCGGTGTGGTGGATCGGCAACCGGTGAAGGAGCCGCTGCAGACGGGTCTGAAGGCGATCGACGCGATGGTGCCGATCGGCCGTGGCCAGCGGGAGCTCATCATCGGCGACCGTCAGACGGGTAAGACGGCTGTCGCGATCGACGCCATCCTCAACCAGAAGGAAACCGGCGTTGTCTGTATCTACAACGCGATTGGTCAGAAGCAATCGACCATCGCTCAAGTCGTGCGCACGCTGGAAGAAGCCGACGCAATGCGTTACACGATCGTCGTCGCGGCGGCAGCGGCCGATCCGGCGCCGCTCCTGTACATCAGCCCCTATTCAGCCTGCACCATGGGCGAGTTCTTCCGTGACAGCGGGCGACACGCTCTTTGCATCTACGACGATCTCTCGAAGCACGCACAAGCGTATCGCGAGATTTCGTTGCTGCTCCGCCGACCACCGGGACGTGAAGCCTACCCGGGGGACGTGTTTTATCTGCATTCACGCCTGTTGGAGCGCGCCGCGAAGCTGAAGATCGATCTGGGCGGCGGTTCGCTGACCGCTTTGCCGATCATCGAAACTCAAGCGGGAGACCTCAGCGCATACATTCCGACGAATGTGATCTCGATTACCGATGGGCAGATCTTCCTCGAGTCGGATCTGTTCCATCAGGGCGTACAGGCCGGCGATCAACGTCGGCAACTCAGTGTCTCGCGTAGGGGGTTCGGCGCAAGTCAGAGCCATGCGGCAGGTCGCCGGCTCGCTGCGTCTCGAGTTGGCGACCTACCGGGAGCTTGCGGCGTTCGCGCAGTTCGGGAGCGATCTGGACAAGGCCACCCAGGCGCAGCTCAATCGCGGGGCGCGGTTGGTGGAAATCCTCAAACAGCCGCAGTACGAACCGCTGCCAGTTGAGCGCCAGATCGCGATTGTCTTTGCCGGCACGAACGGCTATCTGGATAACATCGCCGTCTCCGATGTGCGGACGTTCGAAACCGAACTTTACAGCTTCATCGATTCACGACATCCGGAACTCTTCCGCGGGATTGCCGAGAAGAAACAGCTCGACGATCAATTGAAGGCCTCCTTGGATGGGGCCGTGAAGCAGTTTGCGGCGGACTTTGCCAGCAGGAAAGCCGCGGCCGCATAACTCGAGGTGAGGAGTCGAGAGTCTTCAGGCTGTGATGCTGGTTTGACTGTATGCCGTCACTGATTGATCTTCGCCGCCGGATTCGTGCGGTGAAGAACACACAGCAGATCACCAAGGCGATGAAAATGGTCGCCGCGTCGAAGCTGCGCCGAGCGCAAGAGCGAATCATGAACGCACGGCCGTATGCCGTGCAGCTCCAGCGTGTCTTGAGCAGCGTCGCGTCGCGCGTCGATCCGTCGATTCATCCACTGCTCGAGCAACGCGACGTTAGCTCGGCCAGCAAGACGCTGGTGATCGTGGTGTCCGCCGACAAAGGTCTCTGCGGCAGCTTCAACACGAACATCATCAAGGCAGGCGGAGTCTTCGTCGCGGCGAGTCCGCACCCCTGTACGCTGGGGCTGGTCGGTCGCAAGGGCCGCGATTTCTTTGCCAGGCGCGGCTTCGAGGTGTTGTTCGAGCAGATCGGTCTGTTCCAACGACTTCGGTACGAAGATGCCGCGGTCATCGGCCGAGCGGCGACCGAGGCGTTCGTCACTGGACAGGTCGATCGCGTGATGCTCGTCTACAACGAGTTCAAATCCGTGATCTCCCAGCGCGTGGTCGTTGACCAGCTGTTGCCGATCGCGCGAGCCGACGTGGAAGGCTCGTCCGAGAAAAGCGCAGTGGACTATCTCTACGAGCCGCCGGCGCAGGAAATCTTCAACCTGTTGCTGCCGCGGTACATCGAGGTCCAGATTTATCGGGCGCTCTTGGAGTCCAACGCCGCATTCTATGCGGCACAGATGACGGCGATGGATACCGCGACCAAGAATTCCGCCGACATGATCGCGAGTCTCACGCTCTACATGAACAAGGTCCGCCAAGCGGCGATCACGCGAGAGATTATCGAAGTTGTTTCAGGAGCCGAAGCGCTCTAATCGAGAACACACATGGCAGAGAATATCGGACACATCGTTCAGGTGATCGGTCCGGTCATCGATGTCGAGTTCGAGGCCGGACACCTTCCGCAGATCTACAACGCGATTCGAGTCGTCTCCGACGGCCAGGGAGGGGCGGCGTCGCTCGACGTCATCGCCGAAGTCGAACAGCACCTTGGCGAGAACCGCGTCCGCGCCGTGGCGATGAAGCCCACCGATGGGATGCAGCGCGGGATGAAGGCGACCGATCTTGGACACCCGATTCAGATGCCGGTCGGTCCGGGAACACTCGGGCGCGTCTTGAACGTGCTCGGGGAGCCCGTAGACTTTCCCGACAGGCCTGTCGTGGCGAAGGAGTACTGGTCGATCCACCGCGAAGCTCCGAATTTCGAAGCTCAATCGACCGAGCTGAAGATGTTCGAAACCGGGATCAAGGTCATCGACCTGCTGGAGCCGTACTTGCAGGGCGGCAAGATCGGGCTCTTTGGCGGCGCTGGCGTCGGCAAGACCGTGGTCATCATGGAGCTGATCCACAACATCGCGTTGAAACACGGTGGCGTGTCCGTGTTCGGCGGTGTCGGTGAACGGACGCGAGAGGGCAACGATCTGTGGCTCGAGTTTCAGGAAAGCGGTGTTATCGATATCAATGATCCCAGCAAGTCTCGAGCCGCGCTCGTGTACGGACAGATGACGGAGCCACCAGGCGCCCGCCTTCGCGTCGGTCTGTCGGCGCTGACAGTGGCCGAGTATTTCCGCGATGGAGAAGGCAAGGACGTTCTGCTGTTCATCGACAACATCTTCCGCTTCACGCAGGCCGGGTCGGAGGTGTCGGCGCTCCTTGGCCGGATGCCTTCGGCGGTCGGATACCAACCCACGCTGCTGACTGAAATGGGCGAGCTGCAGGAACGCATCACCTCGACCAAGAAGGGGTCGATTACGTCCGTCCAGGCAATCTACGTCCCAGCCGACGACTACACCGATCCGGCGCCGGCGACGACGTTCGCGCATCTGGATGCCACGACGAACCTTTCTCGGGCCATTTCCGAGCTGGGAATTTATCCCGCGGTCGATCCGCTGGCCTCGACCTCGCGCATCCTCGATCCTCGGATCATCGGTGACGAGCACTATCGCGTCGCACGCTCCGTGAAGCAGATTCTGCAGCGCTACAAAGACCTGCAGGACATTATCGCCATCCTCGGGATCGATGAGCTCTCCGAGGAAGACAAACTCACGGTGTCGCGCGCCAGGAAGATCCAGAAGTTTCTCTCCCAGCCGTTCTTCGTCGCCCAGCAGTTCACCGGTTTCGATGGCAAGTACGTCGTGATTGCCGACACCATCCGCGGCTTCAAGGAAATCGTGGAAGGTAAGCACGACGAGATCCCCGAGCAGGACTTTTGGATGGCGGGTACGATCGAAGACGTGATCGAGAGGTTCCGCAAACGCCAGGCGGCCTAAGGAAGCTAGAAGTCACTTCAGAATTCGGACTCAAAATTCACCACGGTTATGTCATTACCCACCCACCTCCAACTCCAGATCGTGTCCGCCGATCGCATGCTCGTCAACGAGCAGGTCGATGAGGTCGAGATTCCCGGAGAGGGAGGGTACTTTGGAGTCTTGCCCGGGCATACGCCTTTGCTTGCGGCTCTCCACGTTGGGGAATTATGGTACCGGCAAGGACGAGAAGTGCATTACCTCAGCGTTGCCTTTGGGTTCGCTGAAGTTCAGCCCGATCGCGTGACCATTCTGGCGCAGATCGCCGAGCACGCCGACGAGATCGACGTCGCGCGAGCTGAATCGGCAAAGCGGCGGGCGGAGGAGCGCATAGCCAGGCCTGCAGCCGATATCGATTTCGAGCGCGCGCGCATTGCCCTCATGAAATCGTTGATCCGCCTCCAAGTCGCGAGTCGCGCTAGAATCCGCTCCTGAGTTGCTCCACAACCTCGCTCAACTCGTTCGATACCGCAGTCTCATCTTCAGCCTGGTTGCACGCGAGCTGAAGGCTCGCTATCGCGGGTCGGTACTTGGGTTCTTCTGGTCGTTCATCAACCCGCTGCTGCTCCTGCTGGTCTACTCGTTCGTGTTTACCGTGGTCATCCCGAACACGACCTCCGGGCTGCAACCGTACGCGCTGTTCATGTTTTGCGGTCTTCTTCCGTGGAACTGGTTTTCATCGTCGCTCGTCGAGGCGTCCGGCTCGCTGATTTCGGGAGGAAACCTGATCAAGAAGGTACTGTTTCCGGCCGAAATCCTCCCGCTGGTCAGCGTCCTGGCGAACATGGTGCACTTCTTCCTAGGACTACCGATCCTCCTGGTGTTCCTGATTGGCTACCGGCGCTGGCCCGACCCGAACGATCTGCTCTGGTTTCCTATCGCGGTCGCGATTCAGCTGATCTTCACAGCGGCGCTGGCGCTTCTGTTGTCCGCTTTGACCGTACACTTTCGCGACATTCGCGACCTCCTGACGAACATCCTCCTGTTATGGTTCTTCAGCACGCCCATCATCTATTACTGGCGCCAGGAAAACGTTCAACGTTTCAAGGTGCTGTTCGACCTCAACCCGTTTACGCACCTGGCCATTTCCTATCAAGAAATCCTGTTCTTCAATGGACCGGTCGGCCACTGGAAGTGGTTGCTGGCCCTTGGTGTTGCCTCCGTCGCGCTCTTCTTGGCGGGCTACTGGTTTTTCGATCGGCTGCGGGACTCATTCGCTGAGGCCGTATGACCCCGGCCATCGAGCTTGCCAACGTATCGAAGATCTATCGCCGTTATAGCGGTCGGCAGTTCTCGACTCTCAAAAGCGCGCTGTTGCAGCGGAGCATCCTGCGGGACCTCCAACCGAGCGAGGTATTTCCGGCCTTGACGGACGTGTCCTTCACAGTCCCGCGGGGAGCGGCCTACGGCATCATCGGGCGAAACGGCTCCGGCAAGAGCACTGCGCTCAAGCTCGTTGCAGGCATTACAAAACCTACCAGCGGCTCCGTCCGCGTCGACGGGCGGGTATCAGCGCTCATCGAGCTGGGGGCTGGTTTCCACCCCGAGATTTCAGGACGTGAGAACGTCTATATCAACGGCATCATGCTCGGCTTGACGAAGCGCGAGATCCAGGCACGTTTCGACGAGATCGTCGATTTTGCGGAGCTCCGCGAGTTCATCGACGCGCCAGTCAAGACATATTCGTCAGGGATGTACATGAGGTTGGGATTCGCCGTGGCAATCCATGTCGATCCTGACGTACTGCTGGTTGACGAAGTTCTGGCGGTTGGAGACGAGGAGTTTACGCATAAGTGCCTCGACAAATTCGCGGAGTTTCGACGACGTGGCCGCACCGTTCTCCTCGTGACCCATTCGCTCAATCTCGTGGAGCGGTTCTGCGACGAAACGCTGTGGCTTGACGGTGGCCGTGCCGTTACGCATGGGGATCCCAAGCGCGTCGTCGATGCTTACCTGACGGCCGTTGAGCGGAGCGAAGAGCAGATGCTGGCCACCACGACGGCCAAGGCCGTCGAGTCAACGAACATCCGCGAGGGGATCGCCGGTTCCGGAGAGTCGACCCACATTCCCGCCGAAGGTCCAGCTGAAGCCGATCGGCCGGTGGACATGTTCAAGGCGGTCGAAGGACGATGGGGATCGCGCAATGTCGAGATCACGGAAGTCGGCTTTCTCGACCGTGACGGCCGGCCCACATTGGTCTTTCACTCCGGTGATGCGATGACGATCCGACTCCGGGTGCGCGCGCATCAGGCTTCCGAGGACTTTGTTTTTGGGGTCGGAGTGTTCAATGCGGACGGTGTTTGCTGCTACGGCACCAACACCTACGTCGAAGAGATGGATCCAGAACTGTTGAGTGGTGACGCCGAGGTCAGCTTCGAGGTCGACGCGTTGGATTTGGTGGAGGGAACATATAAGGTCGATGTCGCTGTTCACAAGCGCGACGGCGTTCCGTACGACTATCACCGGCTTCTTTACACGTTCCGGGTCAAGTCGCGCACGCAAGACGTTGGGATTTATCGGCCACATCACCGGTGGGTGTTCTCGCCTGGGGTGCGGTTCAAGACCAACGGCCGAGAGTAGTCAGTTGTGACCACATCAACATCTCTGGGGTTCCGCGCGCTGTTGAAGACAGCCATGGCGCGCAGTGGAATCGCCTTGCCCGCCAGCGTGGTCTCGGGCCTGACGCCGGCGGCCAAGGCATTTTTCGTTGCGGCTACGGCGACGAATCTGCCGCGAGGCGCGGTCTGGTACGTCGTGCCAAGCGACGGTGAAATCGACGAAGCCGTCGCCGATGTCGGATTTTTCCTGGCAGCCTTGGAAGGCTTGTCCGGCACCGCGAGAGATCGGGCTGTGCTGCCTTTCCCATCCCACGAAATAGACCCGTACAGAGGTCTCGCACCCCACGTCGGCGTCACCTCGGCGCGCGCTCTGGCGTTGCATGGGATCGGTAGCCGCACGGCTCGAGTCATCGTCGCGTCAGCCTCGGCTCTGATCCCGAGAATAAGCGCTCCCCGGCGGCTTCTCGGCGCCGCGCTCGACTTGAAACCCGGTCAGGAGATCGCCCCGACCGATCTGGCTGAACTACTCGTGGATGCAGGATTCAACCGCGAGGACCCTGCCGACCAACACGGCGAATTCGCCGTGCGCGGTGGGATTGTCGACATCTTTCCCGCTGGTGAGGCACAGCCCGTCAGGCTCGAGTTCATAGGCGACACAATCGAATCAATTCGTCGCTACGACCCTGCGACTCAGCGTTCGGTCGAGTCCATCGATCAAGTCACGGTTGTACCCCTTCAGGATGTGCTCGCGAAACCGAACGGCCCTGGGATGAAAGATGCCGGTCGCGAAGATAGGGAAGACGGAGCGAACACATCCGGGTTCGACCGTTCGGCGATCGTTTTCGACTATTTCAATCTGGCGGGTGACAGCCGGATCGTCGTTTCCGAACCGGATGAGATAGAGGCCCACGCGACCAGCCTGCTCGAGCAATTGCAGCGAAGTCACGAGGAAGTCGTCTCACGAAAGCAACGCGCACTCCCACCGAGCGAGCTCTTTGCCGATTGGGAGACGATCAAGGGGCGCCTCAACCAAGGCACAGCCCTGGTCGCTCTCGGTGTCGGCGGTCTCGATGAACCATCCGAGGCGCCTTCAGGTGCGAGACACATTCGGTGCCAACCGACGGTGGCAATGCACGGGCGCGTCGCGGATTGGGTTGCCGAGATCCGCCGGTTGCGAGACGAGGGAGAAGCCGTCCTGTTCGTGGCAGCCACACCCGGGCGTGCCGAACGGACGATAGAGCTTCTCAAAGAGTACGACGTGTTCGCCGTCCCAGTCGATCGCGCCGAAGATGCGCAGTATGCGGCGGTTTTGGTCGTCACCGGAACGCTCTCTCACGGATTCCGCCTTCCAGGCGCTGGATTGTTCATCTATGCCGAAGCCGACGTCTTCGAAGAAGAACGTCGGATGCCCGAACGCCGACGTTCGGCCGCCGCAGCGTTTCTATCGGACCTCCGCGATCTGAAGGCGGGCGACCTGGTGGTGCACATCGATCACGGCATCGGGATGTTCGTGGGCCTCAAGCAGATCGGTGTGTCCAGCGATTCGGTTCAGGAATTTCTGGAATTGCGCTACGCCGGCGAGGACAAGTTGTTCGTTCCCGTCGAGCGGTTGGACCTCGTCCAGAAGTACACGGGAGCTTCGCGGCCGCCACTCGACCGCTTGGGCGGAACGTCGTGGGAACGTGCGAAGTCCAAAGTCAAGAAGGCCATGCGGGACATGGCCGAAGAGCTGTTGAAACTCTATGCGGCGCGAAAAGCCGTGCCCGGCCACGCCTTCAGTCCGGATTCGCATTGGCAGCAGGAATTCGAGGACGCGTTCGAATATGAACTGACTCCCGACCAGCGGTCGGCTGTCGCCGACATCAAACGCGATATGGAGTCCGCCACACCTATGGACCGCTTGCTCTGTGGCGACGTCGGGTACGGCAAGACCGAGGTCGCGATGCGCGCCGCTTTCAAGGCCGTCATGGATGGTAAGCAAGTTGCGGTGCTCGCCCCGACCACCGTCCTGGCATTCCAGCATCAGAAGACGCTCACGGATCGGTTCGCAGGATTTCCGGTCCGGATCGAGATGGTCAGCCGCTTCCGGAGCAAGGCCGAGCAAAAGCAGGCGCTCACCGATTTGGCGTCAGGGAAAGTCGACGTCATCGTTGGAACTCACCGGTTGTTGTCGAAGGACGTCGGCTTCCGCGACCTTGGACTGCTGGTTGTCGACGAAGAGCAGCGGTTCGGGGTAGCCCACAAGGAGAGGCTCAAGCAACTGAGGAAGAAGGTCGATGTCCTGACGATGAGCGCGACGCCCATTCCGCGGACATTGAACATGTCGCTCGTGGGCATTCGGGACATGTCAATCATCGAAACACCTCCCAAGGATCGACTGTCGATCCAAACGAACGTCGTCAAATTCGATCCGCAGGTGATCGCCCGGGCAATTCGAAGCGAGCTCGCTCGCGGCGGTCAAGTCTACCTGGTTCACAACCGCGTCGAGTCGATTTTTTCGATCGGCGCGATGGTGCAGCGGCTCGTACCCGAGGCGCGAGTGGTCGTCGGGCACGGACAGATGAGCGAGGATGAGCTCGAACGGGCGATGCTGGATTTCATCGGCCGCAAGTTCGATGTCCTCCTGGCGACCACGATCGTCGAAAACGGTCTCGATATTCCCAACGCCAACACGATCATCATCAACCGTGCGGATCGATATGGGTTGTCGCAGCTGTACCAGCTTCGTGGACGTGTGGGCCGATCCGATCGACCTGCCTATGCTTACCTGCTGATTCCACCGGAAGACAATCTGTCGCCGGTCGCGAAGAAACGGCTCGCTGCAATCAAGGAGTTCAGCGACTTGGGCAGCGGATTCCGCGTGGCCGCGCTGGACCTGGAGATCCGCGGCGCTGGAAACCTCCTCGGCGGCGAACAGAGTGGCCACATTGAAACTCTGGGCTTCGAGCTCTACATGAAGCTGCTCGAGCAGACCGTTCGAGAGCTGAAAGGCGAAGAATTTGAAGACGATCTGCGGGCAACAGTCAACCTGCGCGTCGACCTGAGAATCGACCCAGCCTACGTTCCCGACATGAACCAGCGATTGATGCTCTACCGCAAAGTGGCGGCTGCCCGGCGATTCGAGGAGATCGATAGCATCCTCGATGAAGCGACCGATCGATACGGACCCCCTCCCGATTCGCTTCTCAATCTTGCCGACTATGGTCGAATTCGGGTCATGGCGGATCGCCTGGGCGTCGAATCGATCGACCGCGACGGGCGGACCGTCGTCCTAAAGTTCAGGCCGCAGGCGAGGCTCGACCCGGTGCGGCTCGTGTCGTTGGTGCGGCAGCGACCCGAGCTTGTGCTGCTCCCGCCTGCGAGCCTGCGGATGAATCTTGACGAGATCGGCAAATCGGCGGTCGAGACCCCGAGACCGCGCCCCGCCCGCCCGCTGCCCCAGGCCTCCGGGTCCAAACGGGGCACGGCCCGTTCGCACGGCGACGCGTCCAGTTGGTGGACTGCCCGTGCGCGCGAGGGCGAGATCAGGCCAGGGTTTACCAAGGAAGAGATCTTGAAACCAGCGCATGAAAATCCGCGGGCTCCAGGTGGTACGTTCGAACAGGTCGGCGCGTTATTGAGTGCGTTGCTGGATCAGGGGTAAGATACAGTTTTGCAATGAGTTAGCTAATGAACAAGCCACGCAGAACATGGGCCGCCATCGTCCTGGTCCTCGGCGTTGTCGCGCCAGGAATTGCCGGTGCCGACATCATCGAGCAGATTCTCGTGAAGGTGAACGGAGAAATCTTCACCAAGACCGATCTTGAGGCGCGGCAGGTGGCAGCCCTGCGTCAGAAGGGTCTTCAGTTCGATAAGAACGACGTGACCGACGAACAGCTTCGCCAGGCTCTGACGGGCGTGACCCCGCAGATCATGGTCGAGGCGGTTTCAGAAATGCTCATGGTCCAGCGGGGCAAGGAGCTTGGATATCGCCTCACCGACGAGCAGTTCAAGAGCATCGTGGACAACATCCGCAAAGAGAACAAGCTCGATAGCGAAGAGCGGTTCCAGGCCGCCCTGAAGCAGGAAAACATGACGATCACGGACCTGCGCAGACAGATCGAGCGGAACGTGATTGCGTCGCGAGTTCAGCAGGCAGAAGTCTTTGGAAAGATTGGAATTTCCGAAGACGAGGCGCGCAAGTATTACGACACACACACCGAGGAGTTCACGACGAACGCTTCCGTGACATTGCGTGAAGTCCTGGTATCGGTCCCCAATGACGGCAAGGCCCTCAACGTCGGCCTTGACGAAGCGGCCAAAGAGAAGGCCGAGCAGCTTCGCGCCCGGGCCGTGGCCGGCGACGACTTCGAAAAGATGGCGGCGGATTCTTCAGATGCCCCATCGAAGGCCAATTCGGGTCTGATTGGCCCCATCAGCGTCACCGATTTGTCCTCGGATCTTCGACAGATGATCGAGCCGATGAAGAGCGGCGACTTCACCCAGGTCGTCCGCACAACGCGCGGATATCAGTTTTTCAAGATCGAGTCGATAACAGCGTCACAAAAGATGCCGTTCGAGCAGGCCAGGGAGCAGATCAGCGACCGTGTCTTCACCGGCAAGCGCAAGGAAGAGTACGACAAGTACCTCGCCAAGTTGCGCACACAGGCGATTATCGACTGGAAAAATACTGATGTGAAGAAAGCTTACGAAGAAGGTCTCGTCGAGCAAGCAAAACCGCCTTCTCAATAGGCACCTCGCCGGAACGTCATGGAATCCAGGTCGCTCACATCGTCAGAACCCACTCTCGACTCCTCAGCGTCAACTCAGTGGTACGCCGTTTGGACGCGTTCGCGGCACGAGCAAGTGGTCCGGGAGCAGCTCCAGCGGAAGCGCTTCGAGGTATTTCTGCCCACGATCAGCCGCTGGAGCCGCTGGAAGGATCGGAAGAAGAAGATCGATTGGCCTCTCTTCCCGGGCTACTGTTTCGTCAGATTCGACGCGGCCGATACGCTTCCAGTCCTCAAGTGCACGGGTGTCGTCAATATCGTGTCGTTCGAGGGCAAGCCTGCCCCGATTCCGGACTACGAGCTCGAGAGCATCCGGTTGCTGATCGACAGCCAGTTGCAATACGACCCTTGCCCGCTGGTCCACGAAGGCATGATGGTCGAAGTCGCCCACGGACCGCTACGCGGCGTTGTCGGACGGCTGATGCGTAAAGACAAGAGCCGCTCACGGCTCATCTTGTCCGTGGACTTGATCGGCCAGGCTGTCTCAGTGGAAATCGATGCCGCCGACGTCAAACCCTACTAGCATCGGCACCGTCGACCTGCCCACACCTTTTGCCGTCGCCCCGATGGCGGGTATGACCGATTCTGCGTTCCGCCGACTGGTCAAGCGCCATGGCGGCTGCGGTCTCGTCGTGACGGAGATGGTGAGCGCAGAAGGACTCGTGCGCGGGATTGACCGGACTCTCGAGTACGCAGAGTACACGGAGGAGGAACGGCCCATCTCCATTCAGATCTTTGGCGGCGATCCCGAGAAGATGGCGGCGGCCGCCCAAATCGTCGAGGGCATGGGGGCAGATATCGTCGACGTCAACATGGGCTGCCCAGTCCCGAAGATTGCCAAGCACCAGGCCGGTTGCAGCTTGATGAGAGAACCTGCCCAGGCGGCGTCAGTGGTTGCGGCAATGACCAAAGCCGTCAAGATTCCCGTGACGGTCAAGATGCGTGCGGGTTGGAACGACGAAGAGAGAAACGCACCGCTTGTGGCGCAGATGGTGCAGGATGCCGGCGCCGCGGCGGTGACCGTTCACGGTCGGACGGCCGCGCAGAGCTACTCGGGTTGGTCGGACTGGGATCTGATTGAGCGGGTTGCCGGTCAACTGAGCATTCCCGTGTTCGGCAGCGGCGATTGCATCGACCCTGAAACCGTCGTGGCCAGGTTGCGCAGTGGGGTGACCGGCGTCCTCGTTGGCCGAGGCATTCTCCGCAACCCATGGATCCTTGCCCAGGCCGCCGATCTAGCAGCCGAGCGAGCTCCCCGCGACGTCACATTGGAAGACCGTGGTCGGTTCCTTCTCGAATACATCGAACTGCTCCGCTCGGAACGAGTGCACGAGCCTAGTGGATTCAGGCACACGGCGCCCGCATCGATCGGCGAGAAGGACGAACGGCCCGCGGTAGGACACGATCGCTGGGTGATCAACAAGCTTCGGGCGCTCGGGTCCTGGTACACGAAGGGCCTCGAGAACGGCTCGCACTTGCGGACCGACATCAATGCTGCCGAATCCATCGAGGCGCTCCGTGGGATCATCAGCGCATTTTTCCTGAGTGTTCCGGCGTCGAGTCTGGGCTGATCTACCGTGCGACTCATCCACGCACTCGTGTCGATTCTGGTTGTTGCCCAGGCGTCC
This sequence comes from uncultured Acidobacteriota bacterium, assembly GCA_963773035.1. GTDB lineage: Bacteria > Acidobacteriota > Vicinamibacteria > Vicinamibacterales > CAVVIG01 > CAVRXZ01. The sequence goes on from CAVYZX010000017.1 coordinate 119,188, forward strand.
ATGTCCGCGTGCGTGACGAAGAACGACGCGCTCACTCGATCCATTGGCGTTGATTGCCGGCGCGTTTGCGGTCGCTTACAGCGACTTCAATCCTCGCTCGGCGACGGTTCCCGCATATAGTGGTGTGACCTTCGCTGGAGACTTGTCGTACGTGCCGCGCGACACGACGAGGCTCAAGTTCGGTGCGCAGCGCGGTAAATACTCCTACGATTCAACGGATCCCTATTTCCTCCAGACGGCGTTCAATGTGGAATTCGCGCAACAGATCTTCGGTCCGGTCGATTTCGTCGCGCGAGAGCCCGCCTGGACTACCGAAGCCAGACGGACGTCGTTCTACCGGTGCCGAATCATCTGGACGAAGTGAACTCGTTTGCTTCGGTCACCTACGAATTCTGAGCGCTGTGTTAGAATCCCCGACCGAAAGCCCTTTCCTGTTTCCCCGCATCGGCGGCCTCAACTGCAAGGACTGCTTCACGAGTGTCGCTACGCATTGCATTTGATTTAGATGGTGTGCTCGCCGACATGGAGTCGGCGTTACTCCGGGAGGCGGCCGCGTTGTTTGGCCCGTCGCCTGCGCAGGCGGCGCCGCCAACCGAGCGGTCCTCGATTGAGCCTCAAGACAAGTCAACATCGGCCGACGCCGACTTGCCCGAAGACGATCTCGTTCCCGCTCCGCCGGTGACGAGGCTTCGGTTGACGCCACGCCAGGCTCGCCGATTGTGGCGCCATGTGGAAATGCTCGAAAACTTCTGGGAGTCGCTCGATGAGCTCGAGCCAGGCGCGGTTGCACACCTGGAGATTCTTGCGCGCGAGCGTCGCTGGGAGGTCATCTTTCTGACAAAGCGCCCTGAAAGCGGTGGCGACACCGTTCAGCTGCAGACGCAGCGATGGCTGCAGGCCAAGGGTTTCATGCTGCCCAGCGTGTTTGTCGTTCAGGGCTCACGGGGACTCGTGGCCGACGCCCTGGCCCTCGACGTGGTGATCGACGACCGTCCCGAAAATTGCATGGATGTCGCCGCCGATTCAAATGCGGGAGCTTTCCTGCTCTGGCGGGGCCTCGACAAAGACGTTCCGGCAGCCGTTAAACACCCTCCCATTCGAATCGTCACGTCGGTCGAAGAGTGCTTGGCGATCCTGTGCGAAGTCGATTCCTCGAGTCGGATGGGACCAGGACTCGTCGAACGCGTGTTGCACAGGCTCGGACTCAAGCAACCGGTGAGTACTCGGGACTACTTGAGATCCCGCAAGCTTCCCAGCGAGACGTCCTCGAAGTCGTAGACCAATCCAGCCGCGAGCGAGGGGCCAAAGCGTGCCCCCAAGTCTTCATGGGCGGGATGCTGGAGGTATGTCGAAAGCCCCGGCAGATCGTCGAAGTCAATCGCCACTAGGTAGTCAGCCGTCTCGGGCATGCGTGACTCGTAACTGGCTCCATGGACGACCCGACGGCCAACTCGCACGCCGCGTACCGTGGGGATCTCCCGAATCGCCCGCTCGAACGCGCTGACGAGCCCGTGACGGTCGGCAGTGGACAGGTCGGCTCGTGGCTTCATCAGCACGAGATGGGTCAGCATTTGACGCGTCTCAGACAGAATCGCGCTGGATTCGCTTCAGTTTCTCGACCAGCGTCGTCCGTTTCAGGTTGAGAAGCCGCGCGGCCTGGCCCTTGTTGCCACCGGTTCGCTCGAGCGAGCGCTCGATCAGCTCTCGCTCGAGGTTGGCCACGAATCGCTCGAGATCGATGCCTTCTTCAGGCAACGTCACCGGCGAAGACAGGGCCAGCTCCTGCGCCTGTTGCACCTCTTGGGGAAGATCCGACAATTCAATCTGGGAGCGTCCTGCACCGAACGCACACGCACGCTCGACTGCGTTTTCGAGCTGTCTCACATTCCCTGGCCAGACGTAGGCCATCAAGCGCCGCATAGCCTCTTGAGAAAACGTCATTGGCCCCCGAGCTGGACCGGCTTGCGCCGCGAATTTCTCCAGAAAGTGCTGGACCAGAAGCGGAATGTCCTCCTTGCGCTCCCGGAGGGATGGTAACTGCACTGGGATGACGTTCAGACGATAGAAGAGGTCCTCGCGAAACAGGCCGTCGGCCACCATGCGGCCGAGGTCGCTGTTGGTCGCCGCGATGACGCGAACATCGACCTTGGTCGTATGTGAATCACCGATGCGTTCGAAAGCGCGCTCCTGCAGGACGCGGAGGAGCTTCATCTGCAGCGCGGGAGTCATCGTCCCCACTTCATCGAGGAACAGCGTCCCTTTATGCGCCTGCTCGAGCCGGCCTTGCCGGTTCCCCACGGCGCCGGTAAACGCCCCTCGAATGTGGCCAAAGAGCTCGGCTTCGAGCAGCGTTTCGGGAATCGCGCTGCAGTTCAGGGCGACGAAGCGATGGAGGCGCCGCGGACTGTTATGGTGAATCGCCCGAGCGACGACCTCCTTACCCGTCCCGGTCTCGCCGGTGATGAGAATCGTGCTGCTCGTCGTCGCCACGGTTTCCAGCAACTGGATCAAGTGGGTCATCGCGCGGCTCTTACCCACCAGGCCCTCGAATCGGTACTTCTCCTCGAGCTGCGCACGGAGATAGGCGTTCTCCGACTTCAGACGCCGCTGCTCGAGCGCCGAATCGAGGACATGGAGCAGCTCATCAATCTGAAAAGGCTTGCTGACGAAATCCCACGCGCCGCGCTTGATCGCTTCAACGGCGTCTTTGACCGTGCCGTACCCGGTGACGACGATCGCGATGATGTCCGGATAGCGGGCGACAGCCGCCTCGACGACTGCCGAGCCGTCGATGCCGGGCAGCCGGAGATCTGTCACGATGATGTCGAAGGCGAAATCAGCAAGGCGGGTGACAGCCGCTTCGCCGGAATCGGCTTGCTCGACTTGAAATCCGCGGTCCGCCAAGTGCTCGGCGATCGCCGAACGAAGCGAGGCCTCGTCTTCGACCAGCAGCAGATGTTTTGAGCTTTCAGCCATTTAGCGGGGCGCCAACATTTTGACAGTAGTGCCAGCGATTGTCATGGCAAATTTTGCTAGAACCCTCCACGTCCTGCTTGCATTTCTCCCTAATCTCTGACAACAAACGTTCCGATACGTTCATTCGGAGGCAGACAGCCAAGTGGAACGAAAAACTATTTCAATCATGAAAGCATGCGAGGTCGTGGGAGTGAGCCGTCGAACCATCTACAACTGGCTTTCGAGCGGCAAGATCGAATATGTGCGAACGGCCGGGGGGTCGGTCCGCATCTTCGTCGACACGCTGTGGCGAGACCCACATCGGGCCGAGCAGCCAGCCGTCGATCCCGTGTGGCAGACCGAAGGACGGAATCGCGTTTGATTCGTCCGCGGAAAGTCGATGAGCTGCTGGCGAGGACTGAGATGGATGAGTCTCCCGAAGCGCAGCTGCTCTTCCATCGCCTCAACAACCAGCTTGGAATCATTCTGGCCCACGCCGAACTCCTCGAGGCCAAGGCTTCCGACGAGTCCGACCGCGCCCGCGCTGCCCAAATTGTGAGCAGCGCTCTCGACGCCATGACCACCGCCCGAGAGATTCGACGTCAGACCGGCACCTCCTCGGAACCCTCCCGCTGAACGAAACCGTAATTTAACTGCCAACACTTTGACAACGGACGAGGCAATTTCGTCAAACATTTGACGAAAATGGCGCCGTCTGCATGAATGGCGCAGTCCTGCTCACTTCGGTCCCATCAGTGTAAGTTACAGAAAGGGTGGATCTTAGGACGAGTTTGCATTCGACGCTCCGGATCAGTTGGCAGAGGCTCAGCCGTTGGTATTTCCGTTGCGACCTGGGCAGCCGCCGGTACCGTCGAGAATTGGCCGGCAAGCGCCGGGCGCGCAAGGCGTCCCAAGGAGACTCGATGCCAACTCACCCCGTGTCTGCTAGTCAGAACCGTCGGATCGTTGCGGGCCTGCCGTTTGTCGAGGCTCTCGCGCGCCGAATGGCGGCGTCCATGCCGCATTCAATCGACATCGGCGATCTCGTCCAGGACGGGGTGCTCGGGTTGATCGATGCGGCACATCGCTTCGACGAAGATCGTGGAATCAAGTTCGAAACCTTCGCCGAGCGGCGCGTCCGGGGGGCGATGATTGACGCGCTGCGCCGCGACGCGTGGCCTCGTGGCGTTCGCCGCCAGCGACGCGAACTGGAAGCCGCGCGTGAAGCCCTGCGGCGCGAGCTCGGCCACGAGCCGTCGCTGGCCGATCTGGCGGCGCGGCTGGGGTCCGATGAAAAGCGTCTGAACCGGACCATCGTTCGGATAAACACGATCGAATCGACGTCGCCGCTCGCCGCCGGCGATCACCTCAACGAAAGCGCTCTGCCAGCGGCCCTCGTTCCGAGCGAGCCCGACTCTCCCGACACTGCCTACGAGAAGTTGGAAATGCGCGAGCGCGTGCGCAATGCGATTCAGTCGCTGCCGGGACGAGAACAGAAAGTGATCGGTCTCTACTACTACGGCGAAGTGACGATGAAGCAGATTGGCGCGGAAATTGGCGTCAACGAATCGCGCGTTTCTCAGCTCCACGCGCGAGCGATTCGTCGTCTTCGCGAGGCGCTCGGAGAGATCGGACCGCAGCAGGCCGCCGAAGTGCGCCAGGCGCTCGTGGCGTTTGCCATCAGCAAGCGGAAGATGCTCAAGGCCGAGTTGCCGGCCGTCGCCAAAACCGCGACGCCTCACGCGGTGGTGTTGCCGTACAAGACCCCGGAAAAGCGCTCGGTCGCCGTGCGTTCAATCGTCAAAGTGGACAGGACGCGCCGCGCAGTCGCTGCTGCCCGGTAGCGGTCCTTATCGGAATTCAGGCGAGCCCTTCCCGCACCGCGCGCAGCAGATCCGCGAGCCGGAAGGGCTTTGCCAACCAACGGCACCCGCTTTCCTTGAGAAACTGCTCGGCATCGGTGCCGGCAACGTCGCCGGTTACGAAAATGATCCGCCGCGCCAGCGTCGGCGCTCGTTGAGTGAGCGCCCGATAAAACGCTTTGCCGTCGAGACGGGGCATCTTCAGATCGCAGATCACGACGTCGAAGGGGCCTTCGGTGACCATGGCCAGGGCGGCTTCGCCGTCTTCAGCGTGATCGACCACGTAGCCGGCATCACGAAGAGCATCGGTGACAGCGGACGCGAGCGCTGCTTCGTCCTCGACGACCAGCACCGAAGCCCCACTGAGGACCTCCGCGGCCGCTCCGAGTCGCGCACGCGGGGTCACCGTTTGTGAGAGTCTCGCCCCAGTCACCGGCAGCTCCACGTAGAACGACGCACCCGTGCCAGGTTTGGACTCGAGCCGGATGCGCCCGCCGTGCTCCTGGATGATCGCGTAGGCGACGGTCAATCCAAGACCGGTGCCTTTGCCCACGTCTTTCGTCGTGAAGAACGGGTCGAAGATTTTCGGCTGTACGTCCTCGGGAATGCCCGGTCCATCGTCGTTGATTTCCAAGACGACAGACTCCTGATCCGCGTCGTGCCAGGTCCGCACGACGATGACCCCGCGTCCGTGAGCCGAGAGCATCGCTTGCTCGGCGTTGATGATCAGGTTGAGCAGCACTTGCTGAAGTTGGTGGCCATCGGCAAGGACCTGAGGCAATCCGGCGGCAAGGCCGTCGATGATCATGATGTTCGAGACACGCTGCTCGTAGGAGCGGAGCGCCAGCGTCTCACGAACGACCTGATTGACGTCCACCATGACGCGCGTCGTCTGTCGCTTGCGTGCGAAGGTGAGGAGGTTTCGAACGATCCGTGCGGCCCGCTCCGACTCGCTCAAGATGGTCTCGACGCCGCGCCGCACCGACGCATCGAGGCTCGTCTTTTGCGAGAGGCGCTCCGCCCAGCTCAGGATCGTCGCAAGCGGATTGTTCAGTTCGTGCGCGACGCCAGAAATTGTCTGTCCGAGCGCGGCCATCTTCTCGGCTTGGAGTAGCTGATGATAGATATCCCGCCGTTCGTCGTCGAGCTTCTTGCGCTCGCTGACGTCGCGTGCCAGCGCTTCGACCCGAAGCGTTCCATCAGCGCCAGGCGGGTCGGCGCGGGCGGTCAGTTCGATCCAGACGGCGGTGTCGTCCGCACGCCGCAAACGGAGCAGGTAGTCTGCGACCGCGCCGTCGATCGCAAGCCGTTCAAGGAGTGCCACGCGCGCTTGTGGATCGATGAAACGCTCGCGATCCAACGGACGGATCTCCGCCTCGGGCGCCTCGCTGGGATAGCCGAAAATCAGCTTGAGGTGGGGGTTGGCCGCGACCGTCGATGTGCTCTCGGGACCGAGCATCCCGATGTACACACCCTCGCGCACAGCTTCAAAGAGCCGGGCGAAGGCCGCGGCGCGTCGTTCCACGACGCAATTCTACTTTGGAGGCTCTGGCGTTGGAGTATGGTTCGTGGCCTGGGCGGCCCACTTCGCTTCGACGGCGGCGCGGATGTCACGCACTGATGCACCCGATGCGTGCATCTGCATCGCTTGTTGGGCGACGTCGAGACAGACGTTGCACTCCATGCCGTGATCTTCCCACTCCGTGACGTCGCCGTTGGCCGCGCGCGCCTTCACGAAGCAGTCTTCGTTCCCGCGATGGCCGCCGCGCTCGCATCCGCAGAAGCACGGCACATACGTCAGGATCTCGGGATGCTCCGCGGCAAATCGGTAGGCCGCTGTGATGACTTCCGGCGAGCGTCCCAGAGGGTATCCCGGCATCCGAAGCGGGGGCAGATCCTTCTGAGGATGCGCTTTGGGTGCGACCGTCGGCTGCTGGACGGGAGCGGCGGCAGCTGTAGGAGTCGCCGTGGATGCAGCCGGGGCAAGTGGTGCGATTGAAGCTTCCGCCGGTGCGGCCGGTTGTTCATTACCTCGCATGAAGGCAAATGCCACGATGGCAAGGCCCAACACCGCGGCGGCGCCGATGATAAGGCCGGGGGACTTCCGAGAGGCCGGCGGAGGCGTCGGTGGCGTCTGGGGAGCTTTCTTGGATTGTTTGGACATAACGCGGTCCATTTTACTCCGCCGGGCCCTGGACGCTACCGCGACCGTCTCGAGAAAGGCCGACCGTCGCGTAGACTGCCAAGATGTCCGACAAGGGCCGGGCCTATCTGGCTTGGGCGGCCGTTTGCGTCATTTGGGGAACGACGTATGCGGCGATCCGCGTCTGCCTCGAGACCATTCCGCCATTTCTCATGAGTGGTTTTAGATGGACGGTGGCCGGCGCCCTGATCCTTGTCGCGCTTCGCATGCGGGGTCATCGGCCGCCGCCACCAGCGTCGTGGAAACAGCTCGCGATTCTCGGCTTCCTCATGGTCGGTCTGGGCAACGGTGGCGTGGTTTGGGCTGAACAGACGCTTCCCAGCGGACTCACCGCTGTGATCGTCGCCACGGCGCCGTTCTGGATGGTCGGTATCGAAGCCCTGGCGCCAGGAGGCGAACCCCTGACGACCGGCCGCCTCATCGGCCTCATTATCGGTTTCGTCGGGATTGTCTTTCTCATAGGGCCTGACATCAGTTTCAGCGGCGACACGAGTTTTTTGGGCGGCGTCATTGCCGCTCAAATCGCATGCGCGGGATGGGCGCTTGGATCGGCGTACATACGCCGGCGCCCGAAGGATGAGCACGTCATGTCAACTGGGGCACTTCAGATGTTGTTCGGGGGACTCTTCATGTTTGCGGCTGGAACCGTCGAGAACGAGTGGCAGCGGCTTGCTTTCAATCCCAGAACGACTCAAGCCTGGCTCTATCTCGTGCTGGTTGGTTCGATCGGAGGATTTTCGTCCTACTTGTATGCGCTCAGGCACCTGCCAGTCTCGACGGTGTCGCTCTACACGTACGTCAATCCGGTGCTTGCAGTCTTGCTCGGAACATGGTTGTTCGAAGAGCCGTTGACCTGGCGACTCGGTCTTGCCGGCGCAGTTGTCCTTGTGGGAATGACCATCGTGCAACGACGAAGCGAACAACGCTCGCCGCGCGGCAAGGCCGCCGTGCGAAGCCTCTAGTCCTGGGGTGGATCCAGCGCGAAGGTCATCGTGCCTTCGACGACGACCTTCCCATCGACCCGGCCGATGCCTTTCAGCTTGCCCATCCTGCTGCGAAGTCGAAGAACGATCGCTTCGATTTCCACGACATCGCCTGGATGGACCGGCCGCCTGTAACGAACGCGGCTGATGCCGGCAAACAGGGGCAATCGCTGCCGGTTCTCCGGCTTGGCGAGAATCAAAATGGCACCGACCTGGGCGATCGCTTCGGTCAGGATGGTCGGGGGAAGAACAGGAACGCCGTCGACGGCGTGTGAGAGATAGCGCTCGTTCAGGGAAACGTTCTTGATGCCGACAATACGCTTATCGACCTCGAATTCGGTGATCCGGTCCACGAGCAGGAAGGGGTACCGGTGCGGCAGAATGCGTTCGATCGCCGCATGATCGAGCGGGAGCGCCAGATCCATGTGTTCATCAGATTATACTGTCTTGGCATCTCGTCGTTCCGTCGCCTGATCATTGGATTGTCCGTGCGCCTTTCTTGACCTGGCGACTCCATGACCGACTCCGACACTTCTGTGTCAGATTCCCAGCCAACATCCGCTCCTGATGTGCGTGTGACCGCCATCGAGGCGCTGCGGACTCTCTTTGCCCTCGGGCGCGAAGTGACGTCGGTGCTCGATCTCGACGAGCTGTTACCGAAAATTCCCGAGCTGATCTCCCGCCTGACGAAATTTCGAGCGTTTGCCGTCTATCTGCTTGATTCGACCGGTGAAGAGCTCAGCATCGCGTACTCGGTCGGCTATCCATATGACATCGCACGATCGCTCCGAGTCCGGCTCGGCCAAGGGCTCGTCGGTGCGGCCGTGGCGGAGGGGCAGCCCATCCTGGTCAACGACGTAAGCACCGATCCGCGATATGTGGAGGCGGTTCCAGGCTCTCACGCCGAGCTCGTCGTTCCGCTGCGCCGCAAGGGCCGCGTCATTGGTGCGCTGAATCTCTTGAGCGATGCCGTCGGTCAATTCACGGAGACCGACGAAGCGGTGCTCCGCCAGTTCGCCGCGCACGTTGCGGTGGCCATCGAAAATGCGCGGTTGTTCGAGCACGAGCGCGATTACACGAGCACACTCGAAGCGTTGTCGGAAATCTCCCGCGAGTTTGGCGCAATCCTGAACCTCGACGAGCTGCTGACCCGGATCGCGAATCTCACCCGGCGTGTCATCGACTATCGGACCTTCGGCATCGTCTTGGTCAACGAAAACACTCAAGAGCTCGAGATGAAGGTCGCGGTGCGGTACGGCGAGAAAGTCACCGTTCCACGTCTGAAGATGGGCGCAGGACTGGTGGGCTACGCCGCGCTTCACCGGGAGCCAGTGCTGGTGCCGGACGTGTCCGCCGATCCCCGGTATATCAAGGTCGTGGACGATGTACGCTCGGAGCTCGTCATCCCACTGCTTCTCAAGGATCGGTGCATTGGGGTGTTCGATCTGGAGAGCCCCGAGCTCAACGCGTTCACCAGGAGCCACGTCGAGGTTCTGACGTTGCTGGCCAGCCAGGCCGCGGTCGCCATCGAGAACGCGCGTCTCTACGAGACGATCCGCGCGAACGAGATCCGCCTCGAGCGTGAGCTGCGGTTCGCTCAGCGCGTGCAGGCCGCGCTCCTTCCAACCGAGTTACCCAAACGTCTCAAAGGCGTCGATGTTGCGGCCGTCTTCATTCCTGCGCGCGAGCTGGGGGGCGATCTTTACGACTACCTGGCACCTGAGCCGAACAGTCTCACTGTGGCGGTCGGCGACGTATCGGGCAAAGGCGTGCCTGCCGCTTTGTACAGCGCATTCGTAGGCGAGCTTGTTCGCTCGCGCACTTTCCGCCGGCGGTATACCCCCGAGCGATCCAGTCCCGCCGGCGTACTTGCCTCGATGAACACGATCCTTCACGAGCGCCAGCTCGAAGGCTACTACTGCACGCTCTGTTATGCGGTCTTCGACTTCAAGCGACGGCACATGGTGATGGCCAATTCCGGCCTGCCTTATCCAATCCGCGGTTCGGGCGGCACGGTATCCCAGGTCGAGTTGCCCGGCGTCCCCCTCGGATCCTTTGCGGGATCGTCTTACGACGAAGTGTCATTCGATCTAGCGCCTGGCGACGTATTCGTTTTCTGCAGCGACGGCGTTTCCGACGCCCGCGATGGTCTCGGGCGGGAATTTGGAACGGGACGATTGCTGAGCGTCGTGAGTCAATGTCTCAACAAGACGTCGCGCGAACTCGTCGATTCGATTGTCGTCGAGTTGGACGCCTTTCGCGGCGACACGCCACCGACCGACGACATGACGGCGGTTGCGATCAAGATAACCGCTTAGGAAAGCCAAGAAGATTTGAGAATCTGAGGATCTGAGGATTTGAGAATTTGAGGATTTCGGAATTGGGAAGTCGGGGGATTCGGGGATTCACGCCGAGGGCGACGACCCTGACAACGAAGGCCGCGCCGAATCGTGAAACGTGCTTGACGGAATGCGGCGATGCCAGCGCCTGCCTTAAGTTACGCATCCCGTTGATTCAGCGCGACCGCACACAGGCACATCAAATCGCATGCCGTTCGGGTGTTTGCGAAATGGCCGACAATTCATCGGCTCCGACCGCGGTCGTCCTGCGCGGGAGACGCCCCCTGACCCTTTTTTAGCTCGCTCGGGTCGCAGCGTTCTGTCCTTGGCTCGCTGCAAATTGCGGGCGGCCTCTCGTTTCCTAATACATTTCCAGATACCGCTCAGTCTCCCAGGGGGAGACGTGCTTGATGTAGTCGAACCACTCCTCCCGTTTGGCCGTCACGAAGTGTTCGAACAAGTGATCCCCCAACACCTCGCGCATGAGGTCGTCTTTTTCGAGTTCATCCAGCGCCTCGCTCAAGTTACCTGGAAGTTCGTCGATTCGGAGGTGGCGCCGTTCGCGGTAGCTCATCGCGAAGATGTTCTTGTTGATCGGCGGGCCGGGGTCGATTTTCTTGTCGATTCCGTCCAAACCGGCACGGAGCATGACCGCCAGGGCCAGATACGGGTTGCACGCCGGATCGGGCATGCGCAATTCGATTCGCGTCGCGCGTCCACGGGCGGCTGGCACCCGAACGAGCGGGCTGCGGTTCTTTTCGGACCACGCGATGTTGGTCGGCGCCTCGTAGCCAGGCACGAGTCGTTTGTACGAATTCACGAGCGGATTCGTGATGGCGCAAAAGCCTTTCGCGTGACGGAGGATGCCGCCGATGTAGTTCAGGCAGATTTCGCTCAACTGTCGAGGTGCCTTGGCGTCGAAGAAGATGTTGGCGCCGTTCGAGAAGAGCGACATGTGGGTGTGCATGCCCGACCCGTTGATGCCATAGATGGGCTTGGGCATGAACGTGGCGTGAAGCCCGTTGCGAATGGCCACGTTCTTGACGATGAAGCGGAACGTGCTGATGTTGTCGGCCGTGGTCAGGACATCGTCGTACCTGAAATCAATTTCGTGCTGTCCCGGTGCGACCTCGTGATGTGCGGCTTCGACATGAAAACCCATGGCTTCGAGCGCCAGGACGATCTCGCGTCTGACGTCTTCCCCCATGTCCACGGGGCTCAGATCAAAGTAGCCTGCCGCGTCGTGCGTCTCCGTTGTAGGGACGCCGTTTTTTGCCTGAAAGAGAAAAAATTCGGCCTCAGGGCCCGCGTTCATCGAGTAGCCCCTTGCGGCAGCCAACTCGATGACCCGCTTCAGGGTCGTCCGCGGGCAACCCACGAAGGGCGTGCCCTCTGGCGTGTAGACGTCGCAGATGATGCGCGCGACTCTTTCGCCCGACGGCCCGGCCCAAGGGAAGATGTTGAAGGTCGAGAGGTCCGGTCGGAGATACATGTCTGATTCTTCGATTCGCACGAACCCTTCGATCGACGATCCGTCGAACATGATCTCGCCGTTCAACGCTTCCTCGAACTGCCGATCCGGGATTTCCACGTTCTTGATCGTCCCCATGATGTCGGTGAACTGGAGACGCATGAACTTGACATTTTCCTTTTCGGCTTTTTGAAGGATGTCGGTCTTGCTCTGCGAGTTTCCCCCGCGTGTCCGGGCTCTTGGCATGGGCAAGATTGTAGCGAAGCTCCACCATGGGCCGTTAGGCGAAGTCTGCCGGGGGTGCCAACTTTCAGTAGAGCGCCTTCGTCTGAAGGAACAACGGGAGGAGCCATGAAACGTGCAAACATCCGAAGCGTGCTCGCCGTCCTGGCGATCGCCTCTGGACTAGTGGCCACGACGAAACCACTTGCTGCCCAGGAGCCTTTCCGGATGTTCCAGGGCGGGCCGGGCTCGCAAATCGGCGTGACGGTACGCGACACCGAACCGGCAGACGGGACCGGTCAACAGGCTCAAGCCGGCGCGGTCATCGACGAAGTCCGGCGAGATAGCCCCGCGGAAAAGGCGGGGCTCAGACGGGGCGACGTCGTCGTGGAGTTCGACGGCGAGCGCGTTCGAAGCGCGCAGCAATTCTCGCGCCTCGTGCGGGAAACGGCACCGGGCCGGACGGTCAGCGCGACGGTGGTTCGGGATGGCCGACGGACTCCCGTCTCGGTTGCGCCGACGTCGGAGCGACGTCCGGACGTGACGATTGACCCGGATCAATTCCGCGACCTGTCAGAAGGCTTCAAGGACTTCGACTTCGAGTTTCGCGGAATCGGTTCTCGAGGCCGCTTAGGTGTCACTATCGAAGACCTGACGCCGCAGCTGGCCGACTACTTTGGTGCGAAAGAAGGCGTGCTCGTGACTGCCGTGACGGCCGATTCTGCGGCGTCGAGGGCGGGCCTGAAAGCTGGTGACGTCATCACGAAGGTGGGGACCATGGCCGTCCGTTCTGGGGCCGATCTCACCTTCGCCTTGCGAGAGACTCGAGAAGATGGGGAAATCGAGATCGGAATCGTCCGCGACAAGAAGGAGAGCACGTTGAAGGCCAAGCTCGAATCGGCGCGCGGCACGATTCGGTCGAGCCGATCGCGCCCGGCCTGAGAAAGCTTGCTACATTCCTTCGGATCCAGTGGCCCGCTGTTCGCTCGTTGCCGGCGGCGACGACAACATGCCGGCGAGTTGCGCAGCGAAGATGGCGGCCAATGCTTGCACGGTGTAGGAAGTCTCGCCGCCATCGCGGACCTCGGCCGACAGAACACCGATGCAGCCATTCACCGACAACACCGGAGCCACGATAGCTCCCTTCGACGCTCCCGGGCGCGACAGCACGATCTGCAGGGCGCCGGTCCGGTACGCGGCGGCGGCCGCGTTGTTCGCGGAGCGCGCGAGCGGTGGCATGCGCGCCAACGCCTCATGACTGTAGCCGTGGGCCACGGCCGGCCGGAGTTCGACGCCCGCCCCCGTCGCTAACCAAAGCACCAGGCCACTCGCGTCCAGCACGTCGGCGGCCCGTCCCAACAGCGTGTTCAATTCCTCGGGATCGTTCACCCGTCCCAGGTCTGTGCACAACTGGGCAGCCGCGCGAAGCGCTGAGGCAGTCGCCTGGTTCGACCTGTCGAGCGATCGCATCGGGGCGGTCTGGTCGGATGCCTCGCTCCGGTCCGGCCGCAACATGAGTTCGCCGAGCGTCGTTACGCCTGGGTGGTCGCCCGATGATGGCGGCTTGAGAGGCGGTGCAAGGCGCCGTTCGCTTTGTGTTCGTCCACGCGGAGTCAGCGCGAGAATCACAAAAAACGCCAGACCCCCTGCGGCGACAATCGCCAGCGCCTCGATACGACGGCGTCGGCCTTCGAATGCGTCGACCGCCTGGTGCTCGGCGAGTCGCGCTCGCTCGACTTGTCGTGCCGAGCGCGCGACCGCCTTACCGCCCTCGGCGAAGATAATGTCGGCGGCCATGAGTGGCGCCCCCGACTGGAGATAGTCCCGGGCCCGGTGATCGATTCCGCTGAACTCGGCGACGATTTCACCAGCCTCATCCAGCGCAGCGGTGGTGGTTGCGCTGGTGGCCGACAGGCGCAGATCCGCCAATCCTCTGCCGATGCGTTCCATTGTGGCGTCGACTTTCGCCATCCAGAACTCGACACCCTGGCCCGCGGCAACGTACGCCTCCTGTGCGGCGCGAACATCGGCCAGGGCCTCACTCGCTTCCCGTGCTCGAAGATCGAAGGCGCGGGTGAGAGTGCGGCGCGCTGCGATTTGCTGTTCTGAGTGGGCAATCCAGCCGGTCGCCGCGCCTATCCCTATACAGGACAGAAGGCTACAGACTATTCGCAGTGCACTGGATCGCATGAGTCTGCCTTCGGAACGCGCTGGGGGTGCCGTCAGAGTACCACAGGTTCGCGGTTGGCGATCAGGAGGCTGTGGCCGATTTCGGTCGAAGGATGACGTAGGCGGGCAGCCCGACGGCGTCGAAGCGGCGCATCAAATCTTTGGCTGGCTGTTCGTCGGGATCTTCCGCCTGAAATTTGATCTTGACGTATCGTGACAACGCCGCTTGGACACGGTCGTTCGACAACGTGGTCTTGTCCATGGTGAGACAGTTCTTGCACCACGTCGCCCACATGTCGATCAACACAGGCTTCCCCTCGCGCTGCGCGGCGGTCAGGCCCTCGACAAGCGATGCATGCCAGCCCGCCTTCAGCTTCTCCTCGACGCTCGAGGCGACGTCGCCAGCGTCCACCCATCGATTCGAAAGCAGTTCATAGCCTAGGTAGCCGTAATAGACGGCCGTACCCAGGATCACGACGCCCAGCGTCTGCTTGACGCGAACCATCCAAGGCCCCGGTTTCAGCGCAGCCAGTCCGGCGCCGGCGATCGGCCAGGGGAGCGCCATGCCGATGCCCAGGCAGAAGGGGAGGGCAAGGGCAATCTTGGTTCCGGTGGCGTACAAACTGCTGGAGAAGAGCACGACCTGAATGACAACTGGAGCGACGCAGGCGCCCGCCAGTAACGCCGCGATGGCGCCCATTCCGAATGCGAGCCACACGGTGCCTCTTTGGCTCTCGGCGGCCCGGAAGCCGCTCCCGAACCGCGAGAAATCGATTGCCAGGACATCGAACATCGCCAGTCCGAGAACGATGAAGAGCGCAGCGATCGCGAGGTTGAACCAGGGCGACGAGTTGATGGTCCCGAACGTGGTGGCCGTCAAGATGACGACCAGCCCGAGAAGGCCATAAACGAACGCCATGGCCGCGCCGTACACCGAACCCAACAGAAAGCCCCGTCCGCGAGACTTCGCCTTCGTGCCAGCCCCGATGATCGCGAGGTTGATTGGAATCATGGGGAGGACGCACGGCGTGAGATTGAGAGCGAGCCCGCCCACAAGAACGATCAGCAGGATAGCGAGCGGTCCGCGTCCTTCGAACAGTCCGCGCGGCTTGACACCCATTTCGGCGTCGCGAATGAACTGGAGAAACTTGTCGCTTCCCATGTACCCACCCTCCGAGGCGAGCACGGTGAAGTCATCGAGGATCTCCAAACCGCTCGCACCTGCAGCTGGCGCCGGTTGGACTGGTTTCGCCAGCGTCACTGAAACCGGGGCTTCGCCGCTGCCGAACGCGATGCTCTTGAACACATCGGCGTGACCCGCAGCTCCGAGCGCTGCACTGGCTGGCACAACGTCCATTGACCACTCGGCGTCGGCCGTGGACGGTGAAAAACAGACGTTGGCGTCACAAGCCTGGTATCGCAGATGAACGGGAACGATCACGTTTCCGGCCGGCACGGTATCCGCGAGTGTGAGGCTCAAGCCGATGACGAACGCCCGCTCGAATACGGCCAGCGGTTGATCCTGGCCCACCTGCTTGAAGTCGGTAGCCGTTGGAAAGACGATTTTAGCGAGGGAAAAACCGTCTGGTGGCTCGATGCGCACCTCGGTGGGAATCAGCGAGGGATCGCGGGGCTTGTTCGACTGAACATGGAGGCCCTCGGGAAGACTCACCTTGAGCGCAACACGGGCGCTGGTTCCAGCGTGGACTCGTTGGCGCTCGACCAGAGGAACGACATCTGCCTTCGGCCGCGTCAGCTGAGCATCGACCACGGCGGATGCCACGAGTAGCGCGCCGATGCCGACGATGACGCCAAAGCCAAGGCGCGCGTCGAACTTCCGAGGTCTCACGGTTGCTCCAGCCTTCTAACTTTTGACTTCCCTAAGCCGAATCGTTCCCGGCGCAGGAGGTAGGGCCTGGGGATCGACGGCGCCCTTGACGGGCGGCAGGTCCT
Organism: uncultured Acidobacteriota bacterium; assembly: GCA_963773035.1. GTDB lineage: Bacteria > Acidobacteriota > Vicinamibacteria > Vicinamibacterales > CAVVIG01 > CAVRXZ01. The sequence continues at coordinate 135,345 of CAVYZX010000017.1, forward strand.
GGAACATGAAGTCCCACTTCCAACGCTCGGAAGGATTCGAGGCCTGTAGCCAGTGCTTGGCAGAGAGGGGCCGCCCGAAGGTCATCGTTGCGAGCTCGGCAAATCCCGGCCGGCCCTGGTGCGCAGCGACGATGTCGGCCCGAATCTGGGCGGGGCTTGCGTAGGCGAACGTCGCGCCCAGCAGTGGCGCGAGACCGATCAGGATCTGCCAGTCTTCCATCGCCTCACCCGGCGTCGGAATCACGCGCGCTGCTCCCTGGAGACGGCCCCGGTCGTTGGTATAAGACGCTTCCTTCTCCACGTACGATGCACCCGGAAGCACGAAATCGGCAGCCCGAGTCAGATCGCTGAGCAACACTCCCTGAACGATCAAGAGGCGTAAGGCTCCGCGTCTTCGTGCCTCGACGATCCAGCTCGTGTCGCCGATCGAGCCGTCGGGACCGGTGTCGAACACGTACAACGCGTCAACTCGTCCCGACTCGACGGCCCTTCGCAGTGCCGTCACATCCGCTTCCCCAACCTCGTCACCAACGTTCCCGGAGGTCAGCGCCTGCAAGCGAGCTCCGTTGACGTTTGGCGCATCAACTGATGACACTCGAAACTTCGTCCGACTCGGCTGATCCTTGGTCTTGTGACGCCAGCTCATGGTGATTGCCGGAACCTCGTCAACGGATCCGGTTGTTGCAATCGAGTTGCCGTCGCCCGCAAGCCGGCGGAACAGGAAGAGCTCTTCGTGCGAGGCGTGCGCAGACAGCAGGAAGCGGAGACCGTTCGAGTTCGACGAGCGGGTGGACGCGAGGCTCTCACCGAGCTTGGAGAATAAGTCACGCCACGGCACCTCCTGCATCGTGCCGCGGCTGTCGCGCACGAGCGGCTGGCGCAGGCGATTGTCGCCTTCGATCCAGTGATAGTCGAACCGCCCGATGTCGCACATCCAGTAATCGTTCACCTCGGTGTTCAGGCGAGGAGTGAAGCGGATGAGCCTTGCGCCCTTCGCCCATTCCGGCTTGGCCTTCAACCAAGCCGTGGTGTTGCAGCCCTTCGAGCACAGCGTGCAAATCGTATCCACGGCTTGCGGGTTGTCCCACGGCCGGGACTTGAAGCGATAGTCCTTTGTCGTGATGGCACCAACCGGGCAGACGTCCATCAGATTTCCCGATATGAGCGAGTGAACGCCTTCTTCGCAGAACGTGGCAATCTCGCTGCCGTAGCCTCGATCGATGATATTGATCTGAGCGTCGCCTTCGACGTCTCGCATGAAACGAACGCAGCGCGTGCAAAGAATGCAACGATTGCGATTCAGCATCAGCGTCGGCCCGAAGTCGACGTCGGCTTTGACACCTTCCCCGTCGAACGTCCGGCGAGGCAAGTCCATCCGGCTCTGGTCGGGTCCGAAGGTGTACGAAAAGTCCTGGAGAGGGCATTCGCCGCCCTTGTCACAGACCGGACAATCCAGCGGGTGGTTGATCAACAGGAACTCGAAGACTCCCGCTCTCGCTTCGATCACGTCCGGCGTGCGTGTGTGCACCACCATCCCGTCGGCGCAGACCGTCGAACACGACGTTTGAAGCTTCGGCATTTTCTCGATCTTGACCACGCACACGCGACACGATCCGTCGATGCCGATGCCGGGGTGATAGCAGTAGTACGGAACGGAGACGCCGCTCTCGATGGCCGCCTGAAGAACGGTCTTGCCTTTCTCGACAGTCACTGCACGTCCATCGATCGTCAGCGTGACGGTATCCATAAGAAATCGATCATACCTGGGGTTCGCGACGTGCGCCAGATTCGCACCGTTGAGCGACGTCGATCGATTTCTCTGCGACCGTTTCCGACCGTTTTAGCGACCACGTCTGACGCCCGGACCGAACATTGAACGAACCAGGCGCACCAATTTTCGACAAGTGTCCGCACCGAAAACTCGGGTCGTCAACGCTGGCCAACGCTCAGGATTCAGTCAGCTCTTCGCGGATCGGGTCGAGTCTGGGAGGCGCTATGAACGCGACAGGGAAGACCACGCGCGGAATTAATATACTGTTATGTATAAAATACATAGAAGAATAATATCACGTTGGCTGGGTCAAATAGCATGCCTAAGTCACGCAAGGGAAGGCCTAAGGGCGACAAGCGCCAACGCACTCGTGCTCGACTTCTCGAGGCCGCGAGTGTGGTGATTCGACAAAAGGGGTTCTATCGAACCAGTCTGGAAGACGTCGCCAGGCAGGCTGGAATGACGCGTGGGGCGATCTATGGAAACTTCCGAAGCAGGGAAGACCTGTTTCTCTCGGTCCTCGACACTCGGTGGAGGCCGATTGTTCCGCTCAAGGAATGCGCGACTCTTCGCGAGCATCTGAGGGCCGTCGGCGAAGCTGTCGTTGAGGCACTTCCCGCCAGGCGCGCCCAGGCTCTCGGCGCGTTCTCGCTGCAGATCTACGCGCTCGGTCATGAAGCCACGAGGGCACGCGTTGCCGAATTGAACGCTGAAGTCTACCGGCGAGCGGGACAACGTCTTGCCGCGCAGGTGCCGGCAAACGAGTTACCGATGCCGGCGGAGCAATTCGTACTCGTCCTGCACGCGCTCACCGACGGCCTTCTCTCACTGCGATTGGTGCAGCCGGAACTGCTTTCAGAAGACTTGATCGTCAGGGCTTTCGAAGCGATGGCTTAGGGGTCAGCCCTTCACGATGTCGGCGAGTGTGCCGTCGTCTTTGCTGATTTCGACGCTGCGAAGCGTTCCAGTCAACGGCACCGGCATGTCGACGACGCGCTCGGTGACTGGAATCGTCACTTGGACTTCCCGCTTGTCTGCATACTGCAGGATGACGGTCAGTGGAACGTCGAAGAGCTCGCCGGCCTGCTCGACATGGAGAACGACTCTTTGGCCTTCGGGTGCCGGCTCCACGCGGTACGTGAATTTCAACCGGGGTAGGGTCGATCCGTAGATCCATCGCTCGAAGAAGCGCTCGAGCGTCCGGTCGGTCACGCTCTCCATGACAGCTCGAAAGTCCTCGGTGCCTACCTTGCGGAACCGTGAGGAATCGTAGAAGCGGTGCACGCCGCGGAAGAATGCATCGTCTCCGACGAGCCTTCGCAACATGTGCAGTACCGCCGCGCTCTTGTTGTACACGATCGCGCGGAAGACGCGGCTGTCGCTTCGGATGTGACCGAGTCGATAGCCGAGATAAATCGGGCCCTGGTCGGACTGCTGCATGCCCCATCGGCGAAATTGCCGCAGCATGTTCGTGAAGGTCTCTTCGCCACGTTGGCGCTGAGCAAAGAGCGCGGCAAAGTATTGGGCGAACCCTTCGCTGATCCACTGCTCGTGATAGTTTTGCCATCCGACTGCCTGGCCCCACCACTGGTGCGCGAGTTCGTGCGCCAGGAAGAACTCGGGATAGTCGTCGAACGAAGCAGGATCGTTGCGCCACACAAACGGAGTGGTCGGTAAGGGCTGATTCAATGCCGCGAAATAGCCAGGACTGTGCCCCCCAGGCAGGTCGCTTTCAATGACCGCGAGTGTGAAGCTGGGATACGGCGACTCGCCAAGGATGGACTCGTAGAATTGCACGATCTCGCGAGCGCGATCCCCCAATTCTCTTCCGCGTCGGACCTGTCTCGGATTGGCTTGAACGCTGAGATTCATGCTGGTTGAGGACTTGACGCCGGCGGTGGACACTTCGGGCCGCATGAATCGACTGACGACGAACGCCAGATAGCGCAGCGGCTGCGAACTGGTGAATTCGTACAACTTTCGGGCGGGAGATGATTCCTTGGCGGGAAGAAGGGTTGGAAACCCCTCCGAAAGCTGTCCGCTCGCCACGCAGTCGTACGCTGCGGGAACGGCCAATCTGAGACGGACGGTCGCATAGTCCGTGACGGTTCCTTGCGGATACCAATAGCTCCGGTAGCTGTACAGGAAGCTGCGTTCTGGTTGCAGCAATGGGATATCTTCGGGCGTCGGCGCCTGTCCTCGCTGTCCGACGCCTTCGACATCTTCCCGTTGTGGCTCCAGACGACCTGCGTAAGTGATGGTGAGCCCAAAGTCGTCGTCGCGCAGGACCGCGGAAGGCAGGTTGATGAGAATCGTGTTCTGATTGCGGACGCGAATTCCGAAAAGCCGGCCGAACCGATCGCTGACAATCGACTGAACGACCAGCGATTCCGCGAGTCGCAAAGTCATGGAACTGAGAGCGGGAGCCGTCACTCGCAACTGCAGTCGAGCGCGGCCTTCGATCCACAGGCGATCGGGCGAGACGGCCAAATCGATGTCGTGGTCGAGGATGTCGTACGGGACGAGCTCGTCTTCGTTGTAGGAGCGACCGCGTCGTTCGAGGGTTTGCCGCGAAGCGTACACGGAAATGTTCTTACGGCGTTTTCGATCGAACAACGACAGGTCTTCCGCCTCGGTGCTGGATTTGGTGAAGGTCAAGGTGTCGAATCGCTGTGTGTGGACCTCGGCGACGAAGTCGCCGAGACCGGGCACGAGCGACCACACGTCGCGGCTCAGGTCGCTCAGATCCACCGAGTACGACTTGACCACCTCTTCACGAAACAGCTCTTCCGCGCGCCGCAGATCGCGCTGATCAACGTTCCTCGACGTCAGATGGCCCTCAGCCATGAATCTCTCGATGTCTTCCGGATTCGCACGGATGTACGCCGTGTCGAAACGGGTCTGAAGCGCCTCGGTGCCGGCGAAGATCTTCAATTGGCCTTTCTCGATCTCGGGCGTTGGATGGAAACGGACTTCGCCCCGCCCGAGCAGGACGAGACCCGTCGTCCCCTGGTCGATTTCGGCGACGAATGCCGACCCATCCGTCAGCGCCAGATCGAAATCTTCGACCGACAGCGTCAGATTGCGGGCGTCGAACTGTTTTTCTGTATTGATCGACAGCCGGTACAGGTTCTCGACAGCCGCGAGCCGTTGCTGATCCGCGATCAGCCACGCTTGGTCGCTCCCGCCGCCAATCCGTTTGACGTCGAGACGCCACGTGGAACTGCGTCCCCGCGTCCCGAAGTCGGTGAAGGTATCGATTGAAAGCCGGTAACCGTTTCCAGGGAGAGTCCCCGTCAGCGGCTCCCGATCGCGTTCGCGAACCACGGCGCGTTTAGCACCGGGCAGGATTTCCGTACTGACGAATGCACCGACTGCGCGTCGATCGGCGGTTTCAGAGAGCAGCTCGTCGTAGGCCCGGGCATCACCGGACTGGAGGATGCGCTCGACGCGTTCAAGGAGCATGCGGACGCCGTCGGCGTCCTGCGCGGATTGCGCGAGTGTCGATTCACCCGCGGCGCGCGGCCCGTTTGCCAACGCTGTCAGCGCCAGAACGATTACCAGACGGAACTTCATAGCCGGGCCGTGCTCAGTCCTATTGTAGACGCGGCTCTCGTGGACGGGTGTGACTTCCGCGGTCACTTGATGTGCATGTCAGGCAAACTTAGGCCCGACGCCGGGCAGTTTAGCGAGCTGATACCGTGGCTAGCCCTGGAGGATGCCAAGCTGCCGCCCGACATCGGCAAAGGCGTCCAGCGCGAGCTGCAAGTCGGATCGCGTATGCGTGGCGGTCACGATGGTGCGAACGCGGGCCTTGTCGCGCGCCACAGTCGGGAACCCGATGCCTTGGGCGAAGACCCCCTTCTCGAAGAGGTGATCGGACAAAGCCATCGCCAGTCGGGCTTCGCCGACGATCACAGGGGTGATGGGGCTTTCGCTGAGACCGGTATCGAAGCCGAGTGAACGGAGGCCGGCTTTGAAGAAACGCGTGTTGTCCCAAAGCTGGTCGATGATTTGCGGCTCTTCGAGCAGGACGTCGATCGCGGCGAGACACGTTGCGGCAACGGCAGGAGGATGCGACGTCGAGAAGAGGAACGGCCGCGCCCGATGATAGAGGAACTCGATGAGCGACCGGCTTCCGGCGACGTATCCTCCCAGCGCCCCGAAGGCTTTCGACAGCGTGCCCACTTGAATATCCACCCTCCCGTGCATTCCGAAGTGATCGATCGTGCCGCGTCCGTTCTTTCCGAATACCCCGCTCGCATGAGCATCGTCGACCATCATGATGCAGTTGAATTCCTCGGCCAGCTCGCACAGGCCGGGAAGAGCGCCTAGGTCGCCGTCCATGCTGAACACACCGTCAGTGATCAGGAGCTTACGTTGTGATGTCGGCAACTCCGTCAAGATCCTGCGGGCAGCGTCCACGTCTTTGTGCGGAAAGACTTTGATGGAGGCGCGGCTGAGGCGACAGCCGTCGATGATACTGGCGTGATTGAGCTCGTCAGAGATCACCACGTCGTCTTTGCCCAGGATCGCGGCAACGGACCCGGCGTTCGCGGCGAAGCCGCTTTGAAAGACAACGACGGCCTCAGTTTTCTTGAACTCGGCGAGACGGCGCTCGAGCTCCATGTGGATTTCGAGCGTCCCCGCGATCGGCCGTACCGATCCCGCGCCGACACCGTAGCGACGGATGGCGTCCAGCGCTCGCTCGCGAAGTTTCGGGTGTGTCGTGAGTCCCAGGTAGTTGTTCGATGAGAGGTTGACGACCTGCCGACCGTCGACGACGGTCGTGGCCTTCTGCTCGTCCGACAGAATACGGAGGCGGCGGAACAGGCCTTGTTCTTTCAGCGCTTCAAGCTCGCCGGCGAGATAGCCAAGCGGATCGCGACGCATGTCAGTCTCCAGTCCCAAAGAGTTCCGAGCGTCAGCCATTGTCGAGGCCGGGTCCTTCAATCAACCGAGAACACTCGGTCGGAGCCAAAGACCGCCAACTCCCGGCCGCCGTGCGCGCGTACCCACTCGCTGATCTGCTGCCCGCGTCCCTCCAAGTAGCTGCCTTCGTGCACCACGATATGCGTCGCGCGCGACTCGACCACGGCCTGCCAGGCTGGCTGGGGTCGGTCGAGTACATCCCTGAAACGCTCGGCCCACAAACTGTGCTGAGCGGGCGCTCCGCCACTGTAGCCATTTACCAGCCGCCTCCAGTGCAGCGTCGAATAGAACATGTAGCGTGTTTCGAAAGCGACCTCTCCGAAAGGCAGCTCGATCAGGGCACTCGAGGGCGGCAGGCCGGCGAGGAAGCGATATACCACCGGGCCCCCCGATCCGCGTGGCACGGTGCCGGGGAGGGGTACCAGGCCGGCTTGCTCGTAATCGGTCGAGTTGATGTTGACGGGAATGGGCGCGGCCCACGATTCCGCAACGATGAATAAGGCCGAGAGTGCGAGCCAGGCCAGGCCATGCCGACGCCGTTCGAACAGCGTGGCGCCCAAACCAGCCAGAGTCGCGAGCCCGAGCGCAACGATCATCGCGAAGCGGGCAGGTACCCTTAGACCGTCGAACCCAGGCACGAAGTCGTAGAAGGCTGCGTACACATTCCAGCCGCCAATCGTTCTACCGTGGGAATCGATTCGCGGTCCGAGTGACATCACGAACGCAAACACCGACACCAGGGTGAAACAGCCCACCGGCGAGCCAAACCACCCCCGTGCGGTGGCCCGCGCTCGATCCGAGATCACAAGCAGCACGACGAAGAGAAGCATTCCCAGCACGAGGACGCGTCCTATGCTCGTGACTTTCAGATCGACGCCAAAAACCGTGACCTGAAAAGTCCAGCCCAGCAGCAGACCTGTAAGAGTAGCGCCTAGGAGAAGCAGGGTCAGTTCCAACAGTCCTGCGACGCTGCCCCTCTGAACGGATTTGATGTTCCGTGGCAAGGAAGCGGAGGCACGCCGAGCGCCCAGCCAACAGTGGAGAACAGCGAGCGTGGCCAGAAAGCCAATCGTGAAACCCGGAAACAACGAACCTTCCGGCTTTGGCCACGCGCGAACGAGGTTTCCCCACAGCCGCAGTCCGATGTCAGCGGTGGCGTACCCGTAAACGTCAGCGGAGAAGCTCGTCGTTTCAGCGAGTGAACGCGGAATGAATCCGAGTTGACGGAGCCAAACATACGGCAATAGAAACGGCACGGTTGCCAGCGTCGCCAAAGAGCCGGCGACGACAAGCCGGATCCAGATGCCCGCGTCCGCCCACACGCGTCGCCGTAAGATTTCCCAGCCAACGTAGAGCGCGAGGATCGGACTGAAAAACAACAGGTAGTATCCGCACGAAAGACTCTGAGCGAGCCATGCTCCCGCCGCTCCGGCGAGCGGTGCGAGACGACGAGTCTCGAAGAAACGATGCGCGCCGAGCAGAGTGAACGGCATCCACATCGCCGAGAGGACCTGCACATGTGACATCGTGCCGAAGCGATACGGTGCAAAGCCGAACGCAATGCCCGCAACGAACGCGGCGCCTGGCGACGATGTGAGGTTGCGGGTGAAGAGAAACATTCCGAGCGCTGAAAGCAAGAACGTGGACAGGAACACGAGGTTGTAGCAGAGGATCGGATTCTTCGTCAGCGCCCACACCGGCAAAATCATCGCCGCTTGCGACGTCAGATGCTCCGAATACGCGAGCGCCAGTGGGTGTGGGTGGAAGATATTTGCGTTCCAGTATTCGCGGAGGGCGCCGGGGTTGCCGCTGATGGCGCGCAGCATGTGTTCGGCGTCCCATGCGAGCACCCAGGCGTTGAGCAAAGGATCTCCGAAATCCGCCGGAACGTCTTTCGTGATGCCGCGCGCGAGAGGCCACGTCAGCGTCACGGTCAACAGGGCGTAAGCGATAGTCGCGGCAGCGGCGCTATGCCGATGCATCTGCCGTCAGCTCTGTAACAATGACCGACAGGATCGCGGCGGTGGGGACGGCAAGAATGGCTCCGACGAGTCCCCACAACTCACCGCCGATGAGCAGCGCGATGATCACCGTCACCGGACTGACGCCAACCCGCCGTTCCATGATCTGAGGCACCAGGACGTTCGCTTCGATTTGATGCAGCGCCAGGAAGTACACCCCAGCCATCAAGGCAAGTTTCGGTGAGGCCGTGAGTGCGACAGCCACCGCCGTGATCCCAGCCACGATTGGACCAACGATCGGGATTGTTTCGCCGACGGCCGCGATGAGGGCAATCACATAGAAGTACGGTACGCCCATCAGACCAAGGCCGATGGCGGCAAATGTGCCCATCAACCCGGCGAGAATGAACTGCGCGCTCAGCCAGGCGCTGACCTTCTTCACGATTTCGCCCGAGACGGACATGAACTGCGAGCGTGTCTTGACCGGCACGAAACGAGTCGCATACTCGAACATGCCCTTCGCTTCGACCAGCAGGTAGAAGCTCAGGATCAGGATCGTCACGAGACCAAGGACACCGCCAATCAAGCTCCAGAGCGCCAGAAACACGGCGTTCACCGCGTTGCCACCGGTTCCGGCAGGGGCGTTCTGGACGGCTTCCTCGATGCTGACCGTGCGTCTCATGATTCGGTTGCGGATCAGGGAACGCTGAAAGTCATTGAATACTTTGGGGACCTTGGCCCAGAGTTCTCCGGCTTGTTCGACCAGCGGCGGCACGACGATCAGTCCAACCAGGACGAGTGCGCCCACGATTGCGAGATAGACGGCGAGGATGGCAACGGTGTGTGGAAGAACGTGCTTGCCTGACCTCGCCGGACGTTCGATGAAGCGAACAAGTGGAGAGAATCCGACTGCGATGAGACTGCTGACGTAGACCACCATCAGAGCCGAGCGCGCCGTCCACACCACCGCCAGGACAATCACGGTTGCCGTAACCGTCAAGACCGTCTGCAGCATGCGGCGCGTGAACTCGCGCTCGGCAACCATGGGAGTTTCGAACTTGAGCGCCTCAATTCCTCAAGTTTTCAAATCCTCAAATTTTTCGGTCAGTCAGTGATCGAGGTAGTCCCGCGTGAAATCCGCGACCAGCCCGTAAATGTCGCGCAACTCGGAGGGCGAGGCGAGGAAGACCACACGGAAGGTCCCGGCGCTCGCCGGCATGCCGAATCCGGAGCCGTAGACGCAGAGAACGCCCGTCGCGCGCAACAAGGCTAGAACGTAGTCCTCGTCGGTTCGTCCAGGTGGGAGCGTGACTCGAGGCATCGCATAAAAACCCGCGACGGGCGCCACGCAGCTGACTCCCGGCATGGCTTGAAAGCTCGCCGTCGTCACCGAAGCGCGCTCCTTGAGGGCCGTCCGGAACGAGATCTGGTGCGAACGATCGCCGCAAAGCGCCGCTTTGACGGCGTATTGCATCGGAACGGTGCTGCACAACCGGCCGTCGGCAAGCTTGGCGATCGCGGCGGTCACGTCGTTGAGCCTTGGCGTGCGCCCGATTCCCATCCATCCCGTGCGCCATCCAGGCGCGAGGAACCCTTTTGAAAGGCTCGAGAAGGAAATTACCGGCGCATCCGGATCGAGACTGCCGATAGGCGCCACGGGCCCATCGTGCCCCAAATCTCCATACACCTCGTCGGCGAGAATCACCAGGCCATGTCGATCGGCGAACTCGAGAAGCGATCGCCGGGTCGCCGGAGAGTACGTCGCTCCGGTCGGATTGTTGGGATCGATGACGACAAGGGCTCGCGTCGCAGGCGTGACGAGGTCGCGCAGATGATCCAGATCGGGAACCCAGCCCTGATCGGGATCGGTGCGATACAAGCGGGCCTGCGCTCCGAGCTTCGAGAGGACGGCCGTGTACAGTGGATACGTCGGCATCGGCACCAGGACGTCACTGTCTTCGTCGACCAGCGCGCTCAATACCAAGTCGATGGCTTCGGACGTGCCCTCGGTCAGAAGTACTCGATCGGGCGACACTGGAAAGCCACGGGACGTGTATTCGCCGGCAACCGCCTCTCTTGCTTCGGCCAGGCCGGCTGATGGCCCGTATCCGTTGTGGCCGTCGCGCATGGCGCGCTCCACGGCCTCGAGCAAGTGGGGTGGTGGCTGAAATCCAAAGGCCGGGGGGTCTCCGATGTTCAGGTAGCGCACCACCGTTCCCTGCGCCTCGACCCGTCGCGCCTCGGTCACGATGTTCCGAATGGCGTAGGAGAAGCGGCCGATTCGGCGGGCGATCGGGATTGACCTAGTTGATGTTAGAGCCACGACCGAGAATCTTATCGTGCCTTCGCTCGGCAGTTTTTACGTAGTTCCATCGCCTGCGATCCTGCAGACAGAGTAATTTTTACGCTATTTGGCCCTAGAAAAAGGGGACTCCGCCGGAAGCCAAATCCGGAAACGTCTATTCTTCAATCACTTAGCAAATGGCAATCAATTTGGAATTACCTCGGCCGATGCCCGCGTGCACTCTCGTAGCAACGTTCGTGGCGATGTTGACCCTTCAAGGTGTGACAACGGGCCAATCTGCCCCGCCGGTTGCCACGTTCAAGTCCACCGTCGATCTCGTGCGCGTGGCCGCCATCGTACGCGACCAGAAGGGCCGATTTGTCCAGGACCTTTCCGCTCGAGACTTCACGGTACTCGATGGCAGCGAGCGCAGACCTATCGTCGATTTTGGACGTGACTCGGGTGGCGTCACCATCGCGTTGCTGTTCGATGCGAGCGGCAGCATGGAGTCGCGGTTGACGAACGCCCGGGAGGCTGGCAATCACCTCCTCAGTTGGCTCGACGCCACCCGCGACGAAGCGGCGGTCTTCACGTTCGATACGCAACTCGATGAGATCGTGCCGTTTACGGTGGGGCTGAAGCAGTTGCCCCGATCGCTTTCCGATGTCCTGCCATTTGGCGCTACGTCGCTGCACGACGCAATTGCCCAAACGGCCGAACGCGTGGGGCGCCGCGAAGGACGCCGTCGGGCGGTTGCGGTCTTCACCGATGGCAACGACACGGCGAGCCGTCTAAAGCCGAGTGAGGTGTCAGCGATCGCCAGTGCGATCGACGTACCGGTTTACGTTTTTGGCATCGTGCCGTCAATCGATAATCCGGCGTCCGAAACGGCCACGAGTTCCGCGACCCGCTCATCACTGGTCGGTGCCCTCGAGGATTTGGCGGTGTGGACGGGCGGGCGGGTGTTCATTTCGAGTGTCCCTGCGGAGCGAAGTGCCGCGGCCAAGCAGATGGTCGACGAGTTGCGGCATCAATATCTACTGGCGTTCGAATCGAGCAACAGGCCGGGTTGGCATCCGCTGACCGTGTCCACCCGCGACAAGAACATGGTTGTGCGCGCACGAAGTGGCTACAGTGTCGGGCAATCTCGCCCGAATTCGTTCTAGACAACAGGAGGAGGATCCGATCATGCGCAGGTTACTGGTGGCGATTCCGATTCTAGCGCTCGCCGTGAGTAGCTCGACTGCTTGTGCGACGAAGAAATTCGTTCGGACCAGCGTCGGCGAAGTGAACGACAAAGTCGACTCTCTCGGCAAATCACTCGAGGAGACACAGGAGCGGACGCGCCGGAACGAAGGGCGCATCACCGAAGTCGACTCGAAAGCCGACCGCGCGCAGCAGACAGCGACGCAGGCGGGCACGGCCGCCCAGCAGGCGAACAGCGCGGCGCAACAGGCGAACAGCGCGGCCCTCGCCGCCGGCTCGAAGGCCGATGCCATCGAGAAGGCGTCCAAGCGCCTCGTCTACGAGGTCGTGTTGAGTGAAGACGAAGGCAACTTCAAGTTCGCCAAGACCGCTCTGCCGGACGAGGCCAAGGCCAAGCTCGATCAGATGATCATGGCGATCAAAGCTGATCCAAAGGGCGCGTACTTCGAAATCGAGGGTCACACGGACAACGTCGGCGACCCAAAGACGAACGAGCGCATCGGGCTCGAGCGCGCCGAATCGGTGAAGCGGTACCTCTACGAGCAGCACCAGATTCCGCTTCACAGGATGAACGTGATCACCTACGGCGAGGACAAGCCGATTGCGGAGAACAAGACCCGCGACGGCCGGGCCCAGAACCGCCGCGTCGTCATCAAGGTGCTCGCGTAGTTCTTCCCGAGACGAGGCACTCTAGAGTGCGACGAGCACTCTAGAGTGCTGAGTGTGACAAGCACTTTTGGGTGCTTTGCGAACAAGCTTCTAGCTCAGCTCAGCCCTCAGCCCTCAGCCCTCAGCCCTTAAGTCCCCAGTCCTCACCCCCAAGTTCTGATAGTCTGTTCCGCCTATGGCGATTCGTACAGAGTTGAACTTGCGTTTGCCGAACAGCCCGGGGGCGCTGGCCGGAGTGTGCGGGCTGCTCTCGGACGAGCGGGTCAACATCCTTTCCATGGAGCTCGACAGCACCGGCCGGCTCCGATTGGTCGTCGACAATCCGGTGCACGCCGCCGGAGTCCTCCGCGAGCATCACCATCAAGTCGCCGAGCGCGACGTGATTTTCATGGCGGTGCCGAACGCGCCCGGTTCGCTCGCGCCGACATTGCGACTCATCAGCGACGCCGGCGTGAACATCGAGTACGCCTACGGCGGCGGATCCGAAGGCGGACCGACAGCGTCTATAGTCGTCGGCGTGGACGACGCCCAGCGCGCCGCCTCCGCCGCCGGCGTCTAGCAGTCGTGCGCGCCACCCTTTTGCATTCTGCATTTAGCATTCTGCATTCATGAAACTGTACGTAGAGACGATGGATGCCGTGATCGTCGAGGTCACCGATGATGGACGAGTACGGTTCGATAATCAGGAACTGATCACACCAACGCTTCAAGAGCGGCGTGCCATTTTGTACGCGGCGCAACTGGAGATGGAAGCGTTGACCGAACTGACGGAAATCCTGAGCAAGCAAGAGCGATAGACGGAGCGCGAGGGCTTCAGCCGAGCGTCAATGGAGCTTCGAAACAAGATCGCTCTTATCACCGGAGGCAAGCGCATTGGCGCCGTCATCGCAACGACGTTTGCCGATCGCGGAGTTGACGTGGCGCTCGCCTATGGGCGATCGCGGGCCGAGGCTGAACAGACGGCCGAAAAAGTGCGCGCAGCGGGCCGGCGGGCTGCCATGTTTCAGGCTGACTTGAGGCACGCCGAGGCGTGCGAGGGGCTGGTCAACGCGGCAGCCAACGAGCTCGGAGGCGTCGACATTCTGATCAACATGGCGTCGGTATATTTCGAGAAGCCCCTCGACGAGACTGGGGCCGCCGAGTGGGACGCCGTCGTCGACGTGGACATGCGCGCGGCCTTCCTGTGCGCGAAGGCGGCCATTCCGCACATGCGCAGACGTGGTGGAGGCCGCATCATCAATTTCAGCGATTGGGTTGCGCGGAGCGGCCGCCCGCGATATCCAGGTTTCCTGCCCTACTACGTCGCCAAAGCCGGTGTGATTGCTCTGACGGAAGCCTTGGCTCTCGAGTTGGCCGAAGACAACATCCTGGTGAACGCCATTGCTCCCGGACCGATCCTCGCACCGCCGGTCATGACCGACGAAGAGTCCAAAGGAGTCGAGCGTGCGACGCCGCTCGGAAGATGGGGAGGCGAAGGCGAGATCGCGAAGGCGGTGCTGGGATTACTCGACAGCGATTTCATCACCGGCGAGACGGTCCGCGTGGACGGCGGACGTCATTTGAAGTAGACCACGAGATGTGGTCTGGCTTCCGCTTCGGCGTAATCATCAGCGTTGTCGTTCTGAATTTAGCCGTCACCGCGCGATCCTTCGCCAACGAAACGGATAACTTCACCTGCCGCAGCCGCCCTCTTGAGGATTCGATTGACGCGGTCGATGCGCTGGTAAACGCCAAGATTCACGAAGCAATCGCGCGGGCCAACACCCGCGGAGCGTGCGATGCTTCCTGCCTCGTCCGCGAGCTCCAAAAGAGCGTCGGCGCCAACGTCCGCAATCCCCTCACCGGAATCGGGCACGCGCGGCTCGCCGGGATGGTTGAAACCGCCCCTGGCATCGATCGTTGTCACCTCAAGTTCAAAGAGTCGATCTACGGAGCGCGTCCTTACAACCAGCCATGGATGTTCGTCTTCAACGGCCGGATCATGTTTCTGTCCGATTCGATCCGGCTGGCAGGCCGCGTCGTTGGCACTGACAAGATCAACCATTTCATTCGCGAGGGTCTTGCGCACTGGCGCGCCGTTCATGAGGATGGGGTGAGGATCGAATCCGTGATGGCGCACGAGTTGGGGGCTCCAGGTTGGCAGCTCCGCCTGAACGAGCACGGACTCAAGGGCATGACGCTGACCGGAGTGCTGTCGTACGCGGATCTGGCCGCAAGCTATTCCGGATTCCGATTCTGGTCGGATCTCCTGACGCCCGACATGCCGGACTCGTTCATCACACGCGATGCGACCACCGGCCGGCTTGCTCAGCGGCGGCCGTTTTCCTTCGTCTCGTACGTAAGTGATGCGTGGGATGAAACCATCAACCGCTCCGCTTTTCATCCGGTCCTGGCGAAGCAGGTCGCCGCCGCACTTCGCGACCGATCTATGGACGCTCCGAATGCGAGCTGCCGGCCTCTGACTGAATTGCCGTATTCAAACCTATACCTGAACCCCTGGTGTTTCGAGGCAGATGCAGGACAGCGTTGAACCTATCTATTTGCAGGCTCGGTACCGAAAACAATCGACGATGTGATCGTTCACTAAGCCGACGGCTTGCATGAAGGCATAGCAGATAGTCGATCCGACGAACTTGAAGCCTCGTTTCGACAGGTCGCGGCTCAGTTGGCTCGACTCAGGAGACAGCGCCGGTATGCGCTGACGTGCGCGCCAGCGGTTCACACGAGGCTTTCCGCCGACAAATTGCCACACATAGGAATCGAAGCTGCCGAATTCACGCTGAACGCGCAGAAAGGCTTTCGCGTTGGTCACCGTGCTGGTGATTTTTAGCCGGTTGCGAACAAGTCCGGGATTCTGAAGCAGACGTTCAATCCGCGCAGGTGTGAACCGAGCGACCGCTGCCGGGTCGAACCCCGCAAAACACTCGCGATAAGCAGGCCTTTTTGCAAGAATGGTCTCCCAACTCAAGCCCGCCTGTGCTCCTTCGAGAATGAGGAATTCAAACAGAACCTTTTCGTCGTGGACCGGAACGCCCCACTCGACGTCGTGGTACGCAATGCTCAGGGATGTCCGAGCCCAGCTGCAGCGAATGCGGCGATCTCCTGGTGTGTCGGCCGTCACTTCGTCGCGGGCGCTTTCGTCGAGGAATCCGGCTTCAGTTGCTCCAACACGAAGGCGAGCATCGTCGATCGGAGGTGCTTGACGAGCTCGGGGTCGGTGACCCCATGGCGAGACTTGGGGTACAGCATCAATTGGAATGGCTTCTGCGCCTTTTGAAGCTCGTACACCAGTTGAATCGTGTTCGAGAGATGCACGTTGTCGTCGATCAATCCATGGATCAACATCAACGCGCCGTGGAGATCGCTAGCGGCAAAGCGCGACGCGCTCTTTCGATAGCCGTCAGGATTCTCTTCGGGCGTTCCCATAAACCGCTCGGTGTAAATAGTGTCGTAGTTGCGCCAGTCCGACACCGTCCCGCCCGCGATTCCCATCACGAAGCTCTGGCTGTGCGTCAGCGCATAACTCGTCACGAATCCCCCGTAGCTCCATCCGTGGATTCCGATTCGCGATGGATCGACGTACGCTTGAGCTTTGAGCCAGCTCAACCCATCCTCGATGTCGCGCAGCTCGATCTCGCCAAAATTCTTGAACAGGGGCCAGACTGATTCGCTGCCCTTGCCGCTCGCCGTCCGGTTGTCGCAGATCCAGACGATGATCCCTTTCTGTGCGAGCAGCTGGTGATACATGTATTGCGAACCGCCCCACTGATTGCGCACCTGCTGCGTGTGCGGACCACCGTAAGTGAACTGATACACAGGGTAACGCCTCGAGGGATCGAAGTCGGGCGGTTTGATCATCATGGCTTCCATGACGAAACCGTCCCGTGTCTTCACCTGAAGCAATTCGGGTTTCGAGAGCTTGTAGTCTGCGAGCGCTGAAACCTTGTTTTCATCGATGACTCGGACTTCTGTGCCATCGCTCTTGTGCAGGCGGGTCTGAGGCGGGGTTGTGACATCGCTCCACTTGTCCAGGTAGTAGGCGAAGGCTGGACTGAACTCGGCCGCGTGAGTCCCTTCGGCCTTGGACAACCGGGAGAGCCCCGTACCATCAGTCTTGATTCGGTACACGTCGTTGCCGATGTGGCTGCGCTCCGTTCCCGAGAAATAGATCCAGCCTCCGGCCTCGTCGAGTCCATGAAGTTCCCGAAGCTCCCACTTGCCGGCGGTCACGGGTTGAATAAGCGTGCCATCGCTTTTGTAGTGGTACAGGTGCCTCCACCCTGATCGATCGCTAATCCAGAAAAACGATCCATCCTTACGCCAGAGCGGCAGCGCCGCATCGTCGGCGCCAATCCAGAACTTGCTGGTCTCCCGGAAAAGAGTGTCCGTCTTTCCGGTCGAGACATTTGCGGTGTTCAGGTCGATCCAGCTCTGGGTTCGATTCTGGGCTTCGTACACGACTCGTTGACTGTCGGGTGTCCATCCGACTCGAACGATGAGGTGATTTGCGGCAGGATATTTCGAGGCGTCGACCCAAAGCGGTGCTCCACCGGTGACTGAAGCGACGCCGAGCTTGACGATGGGATTTGGATCGCCGGCCTTCGGGTAATCCCATTGTTCCACGTCCTGCTCGTACGGGATTTGGTCGACGACAGCAAAAGACGGTACGGGGGTGTCGTCGAGGCGCAGGAAGGCAATCCGCGTTGAATCAGGACTCCACCAGTACGCGCGATTCTCACCGCGTCCGTAAATTTCCTCTTCGTAGACCCAGTCGAGCCGACCGTTGAGAATCTTCGACGTGCCATCAGTGGTTAGAGCGGTTTCACGGCCGGTCGTGACGTTGGAGACGTACAGGTTGTTCGCGCGGACGTAGGCGATGTATTTGGCGTCCGGACTGAACGAAGGATGTTCTTCCGATCCCGACGCACTCGAGAGGCGGACGGCTCGACCGCTGTCGAAGACATAGGCGTACAAATCGTCATCGATTTCGAGGACCGCAGCCGTGTACGCCGCATCGAATTTGAGCGATCGAGAGTGCGCCGCGCGTCGCGCATCGTCTCGCGCGATACCGGGCAGGGCAGCAAACGCCGATTCCATTCTTCCCGCATCAAACAGAGGAGTCTCGGCACCGGTTTGGGCATCGATCTTCGTCCATTCGACTCCCTGAGAGCCGCTGCGTGGCCAGGCATAGTGCGTCGAATCGATCCAGCTGATCGCGGGAGATGGATTGCCGCTGAAGCGAATGCGTTTGTCGGGATCGTAAATGTCGTCGAGGGTGAGCGGCTTCTGCTGTGCAGCGACAGATGAAACCGCAACGAGCCAAACCGCGACGGACCAAGCCCGACGGCGGCTCCACGTGCCACCTTGAAACGCTCTGCCGTGAGTGCGGTCTGGAGCTCGAGACCGGAGGGCAGGGAGTGGGCGCTGGGCCGTGATCATGTCCTCCAGTATAGTCATCAGATGCCTACGCTCACGTTCCTTGGTGCCGCCGGCACTGTAACGGGGTCGAAACACCTGTTGGACGTGGATGGCCGCCGCGTGCTGGTGGATTGCGGGCTATTCCAGGGCCTCAAAGAGCTCCGCGAGCGGAACTGGGCCGCGCTGCCGGTCGATCCGAAACGGATCGACGCCGTAATCCTGACTCATGCACACCTCGATCATTGTGGTTACTTGCCGAGGCTTGTTGGTGGTGGATTTCAGGGCCGAGTCTTCTGCACTCCTGGAACGCGGGATCTCTGCACGCTCGTGCTTCCGGATTCGGCTCACATTCAAGAAGAGGAAGCGCGTGATGCCAACCGGCGCGGATACTCCAGACACAAGCCCGCGCTGCCGCTCTATACCGAGCTGGACGCCGCGCGTGCGTTGACGCAACTTCAGCCCGTCGGCTACGAACGGCCTGTCCCCGTTTGTCCCGGAGTGGAAGTCGAGTTCATCAATGCCGGTCACCTCCTCGGGTCGGCGTACGCTCGCGTGCGACTTGGAGACAAGACCATCTTGTTCGGTGGCGATCTGGGACGTTACGGTCGGCCCGTGCTGCCGGACCCAACCGCGGTTAATGCGGCTGACATTCTGCTGCTCGAATCGACCTACGGTGACCGCCAACATCCGCCCGATGACGGTGGCGCGCAGTTGGCGGCGATCATCAACGAGACCGTCAAACGTGGTGGAAGGCTCATCATCCCGTCCTTCGCAGTCGGTCGTGTCGAGGAGCTCCTCTATTGGCTCAAGCAGCTCGAGCAAAGCCAGCGGATTCCGATGCTTCCCGTGTACCTCGATAGCCCGATGGCGGCGGGAGCATTGCAGTTCTATTCGGAACGCGTGCACGAGCTCGACGCCGAGATGAAGCCGGCTGGGCGCGACATAGCCGTCTTTGGCACGGCCCGCCTGACCGTTGTGGCGTCGGCCCAGGACTCGGCTGCCCTCGTCGACTCGGGCACCCCGGCGATTGTCATCGCCTCGAGCGGGATGGCAACAGGTGGCAGAGTGCTGCACCACCTGGCCGCGTGCCTGCCGAACCCTAAGAATTCCGTTCTGTTCGTCGGCTTTCAGTCGGAGGGGACACGCGGGCGCCAGTTGTGCGACGGCGTCAAACAGATCAAAATTCAAGGTCAGATGGTTCCCGTCGCCGCGCGCATAGAACGCATCGACTGGATGTCGGCGCATGCCGACGCGACCGAAATCATGCGATGGCTGTCGGGGTTCTCGCGCGCCCCCGCCATGACTTATCTGGTCCACGGTGAACCCGTCGCTCTCGAAGCCCTTCGAGCACGAATCGACGCCGAGCGGGGCTGGCCGGTGCACGTCGCCAAACACTTGGAAAAGGTCGAGCTTGCACTAGGTTAGTTATCTACTGGCGAAGAGCTTTTACCGTGGAGACAGCTGGCTGGATCAGATGGAAGGCAAAGGTATGCGAGCGAGGTTGTTGACAGTCATGACACTACTTGCAGCGATGGCATGTGGAGGCAACAAAGGGTCAGAGTCCGGTGCGCCGGTCCCCGCCTCGTCAACAACGTCGTCAACCGATCGCCAGTACTTGCTCGAGCGTGTCGACGATGCGGCCGTTGTGCAGGTTTACGCGGACGGCTTCAGTGCCCTTCCTCTGAAGGACAAGACTCTCGCTTGGCACCTCTATCAGGCTTCTCTGGCTGGTCGCGACATCTTCTACGACCAGAAGTACATTCACAACCTCGACATGCGCGATCTGCTCGAGGCGATCGTCACGCATCCGGCTGGGGTCGACGCCAGCACACTCGCCGAGATCCAGCGCTACACCAAACTTTTTTGGATCAACTCAGGTCCTTACAACAACCTGACCGCGCGGAAATTCGTGCTTCAGTGCACCCCGGATGCATTTGCGGCTGCAGCCCGCGCCGCCGAGAAGGCCGGCGCCTCGTTCCCGTTCAAGAAAGGCGAGACGCTTGATCAACTCCTGGCGAGGCTGAGACCTGCTTTCTTCGATCTCAATGTCGATCCGATGGTCACTGCCAAGACTCCGCCACCTGGCACCGACATCCTGGCGGCCAGCAGCAACAATCTGTACGTGGGCTTGACGATGAAGGATCTCGAAGGCTTCAAGGAGAAGTACGCACTCAACTCGAGACTCGTCAAGGCCAACGGCAAGATCGTCGAAGAGGTGTATCGGGTTGACGGCCGTTATGGCAAGCAGATCGCGATGATCGTGCAGCACCTTGAGGCGGCTGTTCCCTACGCAACCGAACCGATGGCAAAAGCTCTGCGAGCGCTCATCAAGTTCTACCAGACAGGCGAGACCAAGGAGCGTGAGGCGTACGACATCGCGTGGGTCCAGGATAAAGCCTCGCCGGTGGACACGATCAACGG
The DNA here is from genome assembly GCA_963773035.1 of uncultured Acidobacteriota bacterium. GTDB lineage: Bacteria > Acidobacteriota > Vicinamibacteria > Vicinamibacterales > CAVVIG01 > CAVRXZ01. Next base: position 156,007 of record CAVYZX010000017.1, read on the forward strand.
CTTCATCGAGGTCTACCTCGATGCACGCGGCATGAAGGGTGCGTTCGAAGGGCTGGTTTTCTACGTCAATCGCGAGAAAACCTCAGAAATTCAGAAGCTCGCCCGAGATGCCCAATGGTTCGAAGACAGGATGCCGTGGGATCAGAAATACAAGAAGCAAGGCGTCCAGGGGATCACGGCAAATGCCATCGACGTGGTCATCGAGACCGGCGACTCGGGTCCTGTGACGCCAGTGGGAATCAATCTGCCCAACGATCAGGCCATTCGCGAACGCTACGGTAGCAAGTCGGTCTCGCTGTCGAACGTCAACGAAGCATACGACAAATCGATGTTGCCGGCTTTTCGAAGCGAGTTCTCGTGGACACCGGAGGAAACCGACCGCGCGACGAAGTGGAACGCCCTGGCCGGTGAATTGCTCACGAACATGCACGAGGTGATCGGCCACGCGTCGGGCAAGGTCGCCGAACACCTCAATGGCAATCCCGCGACGGTACTGAAAGAACAGTATTCCGCGCTCGAAGAGGCGCGCGCCGACCTCGTGGCGCTCTACTTTCTTCCGGATCCGAAGGTGGTAGAGATCGGGCTCGTGTCTGCCGCCGATCACGACGAGATCGTGAAAGCCGAGTACGAAGCGTACGCGCGGAACGCTCTCGTCCAGCTCAGACGTGTCCGGCAAGGCACGCAGATCGAAGAAGACCACATGCGCAATCGCCAGATGGTCGTACGCTGGCTGATGGCGAACGCCAAGGCGATTGAAGAGCGCACCCGGGACGGCAAGACCTACTACGTTCTGACCGACGTGAAGGCGTTTCGCGAGGGCGTCGGCCGTCTGCTGGCAGAGGTACAACGCATCAAATCGGAAGGCGACTACGCCGCGGCCAAACAGCTTTTCGAGACATACGGCGTGCATTTCGATCCGAAATTGCGTGATGAAGTGGTCGCTCGGGTCGATCGACTGAGCTTGCCTTCTTACACGGGGTTCGTGATGCCCAGGCTCGAGCCCGTCAAGAATGCGTCGGGCGAAATCACCGAGGTGAAGATCTCGTATCCAATGGATCTCTCCAGCCAGATGCTCGAGTACGCGGCCGCGACTCGAAGCCTCCGCCAGTAACTAAACGATGAATCAATTCAAGCGGCGGACGTCGCTCGTCACGCTCTGTGTTGTCTTGCTGGCAACTGGTGTCAGGGGGCAAACGTCCGAAGCGCCTTCGCCAGTCCGGGTTGCGCCAAGTCGCCTGGCCGTCTTGGCCGCGGAGGATCGGCGTGCCCCGACGCTCGGAGATCTCGCGACCATCCGAGCTGGTCTTCGGAGCCGTGATCCGCAAACCGTTCGGATCGCCGTACGGGCGCTGGGCCGGCTCGAACGACCCGATCTGATCGCAGACATCCTTCCGGTGTTGGAGCACCCACTCCCCGAAATCCGTTCGGAAGCCGCTACCGCCGTGGGACAAGCTGCACACGGATGGTCGAACGAGACCAGGCCACCGAAGCCTCCCAGAGTAGGACGAGTGTCACTTGATGAAGCGGCCGCTGCTCTTGTTGCGAAATTGGTCGAAGAGACCGATCCCAACGTCAGAGCTGTGCTGGGTGAAACAATCGGTCGCCTGCCTTACACGACCTCCGCGGAGGTCGAACGAGCGAATCAGGCGCTTCTGGATCTGATGGCGCGCAGCCAATTGGCCGCCGATCGACTGGGGGTCGCGAAGGGATTCGAAACGATCGTTCGGCTTCATCGATCGTTGAGTCCTCCGACGGAGACCGGTGCTGGACGCTCTGCGAGCACTGGCGGTACGCCCAGGTGCTCAATCCCGGAACGGGGCCGGAACGGTTGGTCTGCCAGACTCCGGTCACGATGCTCGCGTGCGCCGCCTTGCCTTGGAAGCGCTGATCGCGGCCGAGGCCGTCGACGATCCGACGATCCGGCGCACGGCGAGCGACGCGGACGGGCAGGTGCGACGCTTGGCTGTGCGGGCGCTGTCGAATCCCAAACTCGGGTCGTCTGATGTGGCACCAGACGTGTTGAAGGCTGGCCTTGCCGATGTGTTCGCAATCGTGCGCATGGAAACGCTTCGGTCGTGGCGGTTGAGAGCGCGTTCGGAGAATCCTGATGTCCCACGTCCGAACGACTCGGCGGCGTCACGTTCGGATGGCCGAGATGCGACACATTCGGAAGACCAGCAATCGCCTGGACCGGAGCCTCCTCCGAGCCTGCGCAGTCAAGCCTGTGATGCGGCCGTCCGGGCGTCGCGCGACCCAGATCCGCACGTCGCGCTCGTCGCGCTGGATTCGCTGGCAGATTGTTCAGCATCGGCCGACGCCGTCATGCTCCTCGAGCGGACGGTTAAAGACCCGGTGCAAATGACGGCCGCGCGTAGCTGGCACCGCGGAGCGCACGCCATCGTGGCGCTCGCGGCCGCGTCGCCGGAAAAGGCAGCCGAGAACCTGAACCAGTTCGTCGGATCCACTATCTGGCAGGCGCGGATGTATGGCGCCCGGGCCGCCGCAACTCTCAAGGATCGAGCCCGCCTCGAGACACTGGCCCGAGACACCGACGACAACGTCAGAGAGGTGGCGATTGAAGGGCTGCGGGCTGTTGTCGGGCACGACGCTGATGCTGTCTACATCGCAGCTCTCGAGAGGGGCGGCAATCAGGTCTTGCGGGCGGCCGCCAATGCTCTCTCGGGAAGCCAGGTACCGGAGGCTGTGCCCGCGTTGAAAGCGGCGCTGCACCGGCTGGTTGTGGAGGGGCGCGACAACTCTCACGATGCCCGCCAGGCGCTAGCCGAAACATTGAAAGCCCTCGGCATCGCAGCGGATCCTGGGGTGCCCGCTCAGATCCTTCCGTCGGCATCACGAGTGGATGCGATGGACTTGCCACGGCTGGCCTCCGCGCGCGCCAGAATCGCGATTCGCGGCGTCGGCAGCTTCGAGCTGATGCTGCTTGCTTCAGAAGCGCCGGCCAGCGTGTTTCGCTTCGTTCGACTTGCGGAATCAGGCTATTACAACGGTCTGACGTTCCATCGCGTCGTTCCGAACTTCGTCATTCAGGGAGGCAGCCCGGGCGCGAACGAATACATTGGGGACGCCTCGTTCATGCGCGACGAAGTCGGCGAGTGGCCGCACGTGCGCGGCGCAGTCGGAATTTCGACCCGCGGCCGTGACACAGGCGACGCGCAAATCTTTGTCGATTTGGTCGACAGACCCACGCCTCGACCATGAATACACGGTTTTTGCGCATGTCCTGACGGGCATGGATGTCGTGGACGCGATCCTCGAAGGAGACGTCATCGAACGGGTTGAAATAGTCGTTGGTCGTTAGTCGTTGGTCGTTAGTCGTTAGTGGGAGGCCGTGACCATGACGAATGACTCGCGACGGCGAGACTCACGGCCAACGACCAACGACCAACGACCAACGACGACTATGTTCTCAACTCGCGTTCCCGCCAACCTCACACCCAATCGCCTGACTCGAGCTCTCATGGAACGCCGGCGCGCGGGAAGGCCAGTCATCGATCTCACTGAGTCGAATCCCACGCGAGCAGGCTTTGAATATCCGCCCGATCTTTTGGCGCCGCTGGCCGATGCTCGCGGCTTGATTTATGCCCCCGAGGCTCTCGGTCATCACGAGGCGCGGCGGGCCGTCGCCGCCGAATACGCGCGTCGAGGTGCGACCGTCGAGGTAGGGCGCATCGTTCTGACGGCGAGCACGAGTGAAGCGTACTCACTGCTATTCAAGCTGCTCGTCGAGCCTGGTGACGAGGTGCTGGTGCCCCGGCCCAGTTACCCACTGTTCGAGCTCCTGACATCGCTCGACGGCGTGACCACGCGAGCGTACGATCTCGAGTACGACGGCGGCTGGGCGATAGACTTCGAAAGTGTGGAGCGTAATTTGGGCCCGCGGACGCGGGCGCTGCTGGTCGTCAATCCAAACAACCCGACGGGCTCTGTCGTCTCTCGTGCGGAGCTCGAGCGCTTGGCCGGACTTTGCGGCCCGCGTGATATTGCGTTGATCGCGGACGAGGTATTTGGCGACTATCAGCTGGAGCCGACGGCCCGACCTGCCCAGTTCTTGGACCGATGCGACGTGCTGGTGTTCAGCCTTGGCGGGTTGTCGAAATCAGTGGGACTTCCGCAGGTGAAGCTCGGGTGGATTGCGATTGCCGGCCCACCAGGCGTCGTATCTCAAACACTCGAACGATTGGAAGTTATTTGTGACACCTATTTGTCGGTTTCGACCCCCGTGCAATTGGCGGCCGCGGAACTGCTCGATCGAGGTCGCGCCATTCGAAGTCAGATTTCCGAGCGACTTCGTTCTAATTACCAGAGGTTGAACGCGCTAGCGGTGCCGTGGCCTTCGTGCCGCGTCCTACCGTCAGCTGGCGGCTGGTACGCCGTCGTACAAGTACCGACGCTTCGAGCAGAAGAGGATCTGGTGCTCGAACTCTTGAACGAAGACGGGGTGCTCGTGCACCCCGGGTATTTCTTCGACTTTCCCCGCGAATCGTTTCTTGTGGTCAGCCTTATCGTGCCGGACGGATCCTTCACAACCGGTGCGGAGCGCCTCTTCCGCCGCGCCGTGCCATGACGGAATCTGCGGGTGGTCGGCGCGCGGGTGTACTCGTTCCGCTCTTTGCCGCGCCTTCGTCGATCAGTTGGGGAATCGGGGAAATTGGCGACATCCCCGCGCTGACGTCTTGGCTCGCCAAAGCCGGCCAACGCGTGCTGCAGCTCCTGCCGCTGAACGAGATGGCCCCCGGCCAGCATTCGCCCTACTCGGCGCTCAGCTCGATGGCCATCGATCCCATCTTCATTTCGGTCGCGGCCGTACCGGACTTTCTGACGGCCGGTGGCGTTGCATCACTGAGCGGGGACGATCGGCACATGCTGGCTCACGTTCGGAATTCACCTCGAATCGAGTATGCGAAGGTCCGGGCGCTGAAACAGCGAGCACTCGAGGCAGCGTTTTCGAGATTCTTCGAGACTGAGTGGAGTCGCGACACCGACCGCGCCGGCCGATTGAAAGCGTTCATCGCCGACCAGGCCTGGTGGCTCGACGAATACGTGCTGTTTCGAGCTATCCATTCGACCGAAAGAGAGCGGCCATGGACACAGTGGCCGGCGGCAATTCGGCGACGCGACCCGCCGGTATTGGCCCAGCTCCGGCGCGAGCTCTCGAAAGAGGTGCTGTTTCAGGCATACATGCAATGGCTCGCGTATACGCAGTGGACGGGCGTGCGCGGTCGGACTCACGGCGTCAGCCTTTTTGGCGATCTCCCCTTCATGGTCGGCGGTGACAGCGCGGATGTCTGGGCGCGTCAGGATCAGTTTCGACTCGACGTGTCGATTGGTGTGCCGCCCGATGCGTTCAGCGCCACCGGACAGGACTGGGGGATGCCGCTCAGCCGTTGGGACGTCATGGCCGCAGACGGTTTCCGGTGGCTCCGCGAGCGAGCGAGGCGCAACGCGGATCTCTACGATGGGTTTCGCGTCGATCATCTGGTCGGGTTCTATCGAACCTACGGTCGACCGAGAAACGGCGGGCCCCCTTTCTTCGTGCCGGCGACGGAGCTCGATCAGACGACGCTGGGCGAGACTGTGCTTCAGGTTTTGCGTGGGGCGGGAGCGGAAATCATTGCAGAGGATCTTGGCGACGTGCCCGATTTCGTGCGCGAGTCGCTGACCAAACTCGGAATTCCCGGAATTCGAGTGTTTTGCTGGGAGCGGCTCTGGCACACGGAGAACGGGCCCTTTCGTGATCCAATCGACTATCCGCGTTTGTCGGTGGCGACTTCAGGGACGCACGACACCGAACCCATGCTGGCATGGTGGGAACACGCTCCTGAAAGCGAACGCCAACTCGTCGATGCTATTCCTACGGTGCAGCGGGTAACCCGAGGGATTGGCGTTCTCGGCGAAAGACTGCGGCTAGTCCGCGACGCGCTCCTGGAGACGCTGTTCGCCTCCGGCTCCGATCTCGTCATCCTGCCCATTCAGGATGTCTTTGGCTGGTCCGAGCGGATCAACACGCCGGCGACTGTTGGTGAATCGAACTGGATCTTCCGGCTGCCCTGGCCGAGTGACCGGTTGGACGAAGTAGCGGAGGCGCGCGAGCGGCAGTCGAGGTTGCGGGCTTGGGCTGAGGAGTATCACCGACTGGGGTAGGGCAGGAAGGGCGGGAAGGGCTGGGAGGGCAGGAAGGGCAGGAAGGCCGGAAAGGGTGGCGGATTACTGGCCACGGAGTTTCTGCGGAAGTACTTTGGCCGACGCGCTTAGCATTTACGACCGAGCCCCGTTCTACCCCTGCCCTTCCCGCCCATCCTGCCCCTCCCGCCTATCCAGTTCTACTGCGTCGCCCCTCGTCCGGTCGGTTGCGGCGTCGGCAGTGGTTTCCGTGGAAGCCGTTCGTCGCGAGTGGCCGCATTGTAGGCGAACGTCGCAACGATGACCGCGTTGCGCATCATGTCGTCGGCCTGTATCCGCTCGTACAGGTCCTGATTGGAATGGTGGGTGCGCGAGTCGTACTCCAGAGGGTCCTGAATGAATTGAAAGCCCGGCAGACCCACGGCGTTGTACGACAGATGGTCGGTACCGCCGACGCTGCGAATGGCGAGAGTCGTCATCCCCAGGTTCTTGAACGGTTCCATCCAGCTCTGAAAAATCGGTGCGGTCGCTTCGTGGCCTTGCAAGTAGACGCCACGAATGACGCCAGTGCCGTTATCGACGTTGAAGTAGGCCGAGAGCTTCGCATGCTCCGGCTTCAGCTGCATCGTTTCGGGGTCGCCGAAATGACCTTTCACGTACGCTCTTGAACCCAGTAGTCCCTGTTCTTCGCCGCCCCACAGTCCGACGCGAACCGTTCGCCGCAATTTCAGACCGGTCGCCTTCAAGATTCGCATGGCCTCCATCATGACGGCAGACCCGGCCGCATTGTCGGTCGCTCCGCTTCCTGCATGCCACGAATCGAAGTGGGCGCCCAGCATCACGAGTTCGTCGGCCTTGTCCGACCCCGGAATCTCCGCCAACACATTGAACCCATTCAGGTCGTCGTCATAGAACTTGTTGTCGATATCGATCTGGAGGGTGACGGGCACTCGCTTCTCCAGTGTCCGGGCGATGCGTCCGTAGTGCTCGATCGCCAGCACGATCTCTGGGATCAATTTCGCGCTCTTGGGATCGCGTGAATATCCAGGCGGGGCCTGCACGAAGAACGTGCCGCCGTCGCCGATCGTGCTCGGATCGATCAGCGCGGCGACGCCCTCTTCGGCGAAGAACTCGGCGCGCTTCTTCTGAAACTCCTGAAAATTGGCCACGGCGCCCGGAGGCTGCCCGCCCCGGCCTCGCCCGGTCGCGGGTTGCTTCGACACTTCGACGAGATCGTTGTCGGTAAATCGGCGTCCGAGCGGCTCGAACCGCGCGCCGACTTGTCGCATCGGCGTGGTTAGAACGAACTTGCCGCGCAATCTGCCTCGCCATGTTTCGAGGTCCCGTTCAGATTGAACCGTTGCCAACACCGCCTCACCAGTGACCGGGCCATTTGTTCCCGACGTCCACGCCATCGGGAAACCAATGAGCGGGTACGCGCGGGGACTCATCGCCATCGCGACGAACCGTTCGTTCTGCCAGCCGCGTCCGAACGGCCACGTTTCCAGATGAACGTTGGCAAGCCCCCACTCCCGCATCGTCTTTTGTGCCCAGTCGGCCGCCTCCTTGATGTTGGGCGAGCCCGTCAGACGCGGGCCATAAACATCGGTGAGGTAGCTCACGGTCTCCATCACCTTCGATCGCTGCAAGCCTTCTTCTTTGATTCGATAGACCGCATCGAGATCGACTCGTTCCGTATTGGGCCAATCAGCGGCGAGCGGAAGGCTGACGGCGACCGACAGCGCGGCGACGAGAAATGCTCGGCGTGTCTCCATAGACACGAGCCTCCTGAGCTCGACTGTAGCAGTTGCGGGTGACACCGGGCAACCTGACAAGGCCTTCGGCTTTAGCCGGAAGCTACCGGGATACTTCCTCCGGCTTAAGCCGGAAGCCTAGCCGGATACTTGAAGAATCACGGTTTCTCCAGATCGAATGGCACACATCGGCCCTCGCGATTGGGGCATGACATAATTCGTCACTGATGGCGACCGTTCGTCCCTTTCGCGCGCTGCGACCACGACCCTCCGATGCCGCCCGTGTGGCGGCTGTTCCCTACGACGTTGTCACGACCGAGGAAGCGCGAGCACAAGCCGCAGACAATCCGTTGAGTTTCTTGCGGGTTTCGAGGGCGGAGCTCGAGCTTCCAGTGGGAACGGACCCGTACAGCGACGCCGTATACGAACGGGCCGTCCAGAATTTCGAGCGCCTGAAGAAATCCTCGTTCGTCGTCGAAGAGGACCCGAGTATCTACCTTTATCGGTTGCGCAGTGGCGACCACGAACAGATTGGCATTGCCGCCTGCTTCTCTCTCGATGAGTACGACCGCGATGTCGTCAAGAAACACGAGCGCACGAAGCGCGACAAGGAAGACGACCGCACGCGCCACATGATGGCGCTCGGCGCCCAGACCGGCCCGGTGTTCCTGGCGTACCGGGCAACCGCCGATATCGATCGCATCGTGGCCGGCGCCGTGCGCGAGGCGCCACTCTTTGATTTTTCGGCCAGCGACGGAGTGCAGCACGTGGTCTGGCGGGTCGCGGCCAGCGTGGGCGACGCGTTGGTGGCGGCGTTTGCCCCTGTGTCGGCGCTGTATATCGCGGATGGACATCATCGTGTGGCGAGCGCTTCACGAGCGCGGCTGGAGATTCGTGATGCGGGGATCGTCCGTAGCTCGCTCGGCAACGACGCGGACTCCACAACGTTCTTGGGCGTCGCCTTCCCGCACAATCAGGCGCAGATTCTGCCGTACAACCGGACCGTCAAAGATCTCGGTGGACGTTCGCGCACGGATTTTCTGGCCGCGGTCCGTGGCCGTTTCAGTACGGAACCAGGTCCAGCCTCGCCCCTGAAGCGGGGCGATATTGCGATGTACTTCGACGGGGCCTGGAGCACGTTGCGCCCTCTCGCTCGCTCTCGGAATCAAGACCCGATTGGGTCGCTCGACGTCAGCGTGCTTCAGAATCAGCTGTTCGAGCCGGTTCTAGGCATTGCTGACGTGCGCACGGACAAGCGCGTTGATTTCATCGGTGGAGGGAGAGGAACCGGCGAGCTCGAGAGGCTGGTGGACACTGCCACTGCCGCCGTTGCGTTCTCGCTATATCCCGTGAGCCTCGACGATCTCATGACCGCCTCCGACGCGGGCGCGATCATGCCGCCCAAGTCGACGTGGTTCGAGCCGAAGCTCCGCGACGGTCTTTTGATACATTTGATTTGAGTCCGCGTCTTTCTTCACGACGTCACGATGCCACGAGAATCTTCGACGACTACTCACCGCATCTACAACTTCGCCGCGGGACCGGCAGTGCTGCCCGTGCCAGTGCTCGAAGAGATCCAGCGTGATCTGATTGCCCTTCCCGGCGTCGGCATGTCGGTTCTCGAGATCAGTCACCGCTCGGACGTTTTCGAATCGATGATGGAGCGGGCGGAGGCCGACATCCGAACGCTCGCGTCGATCCCAACGGGTTACAAGGTGCTGTTCCTCCAGGGTGGGGCCAGTCTGCAGTTCTCGATGGTTCCGATGAATCTGCTTCCGTCCGGCTCGGTCGCCGACTATATCGATTGCGGGTCCTGGGCGGACAAGGCGATCCAGGAAGCGACGAAGCTCGGCCGGGTGCACATCGCCGCTTCGACGAAGGCTGAGCGCTACTGCAGGATTCCTCTTCAGTCCGAGCTCGAGGTTTCGCCCGGTGCCGCATACGTGCACATGACCTCGAACAATACGATCGAAGGCACTCAGTATCATCAGCTTCCTGATGTTGGTGACGCACCGCTCGTCAGCGACACCTCTTCGGACATGTTCAGCCGGCCGATCGATGTTGGCCGGCATGCGTTGATCTACGCCGGCGCCCAGAAGAACATGGGACCCGCCGGCGTCACGGTCGTGATTGTCCGCGAGGACATGGTGCGCCGGTCCGCCGAAAAGAAGGCGGTCTTGTCCTCGATGTTGAACTACGCCGTGCACGCTGAAAACAAGTCGCTCTACAACACCCCCCCGGCGTTTGCCGTCTATACGCTTGGCCTCGTCATGAAATGGATTCTTGCTCAGGGTGGCCTCGTCGCCATGGGGCGCGCCAGTGTTCGAAAGGCCGGAAAGTTGTATGCCGAAATCGATCGAACGGGCTTCTACTGCGGTCCGGCGGTCAAATCGGATCGTTCCTTGATGAACGTGACGTTCCGGCTGGCGAACGAGGAGCTCGACAAGCGTTTCGTAAGGGAAGCCACTGCCGCCGGTCTCGATGGGCTGAAAGGTCACAGATCGGTCGGCGGAATGCGTGCATCGATCTACAACGCATTTCCGGAAGAGGGGGTGGACGCTCTTGTCGACTTCATGACGGAGTTCGAACGACGAAACGGCTAATCACACTTCGGCGCTACCTCTCTTCTCCGCCGGCATTGCCGCAGTCGCGCCGGGCAAAAGCGTGCAAGCCCTTGGGAGCGCAGGCGTTCCGTGATACTATCGCCTGTCTCCAGTCGAAAATTCCCCCAGTTAGTCCCGGTCATTTCAAACATCTTGGCTGTCGGAGGTCGTCTCGTGCTTTCGTCATTCATTCTGAGCTTGATCGTTGCGGCCATCCTTATTCAAGTGGCGGTTTTCGGCACCACGATCTACCTGCACCGATCGGCAACCCACCGCGCGCTGATGTTGCATCCGGCCGTTGCCTGGTGTTTCCGATTTGGCCTGTGGCTCACGACTGGGATCTCGACGAAAGAGTGGGTGGCGGTCCATCGGAAGCACCACGCGTTCACGGACGAGGAAGGGGATCCGCACAGCCCGGCGCTCATGGGGTTCTGGTCCGTCCAGCTCGGTAACGTATTTCACTACATCAGGGAAGCCAAGAATCAGGACGTCCTCGAACGCTACGCCCGCGACATCAAAGAGGACATTTGGGACCGCGCCTTGTTCAACCATGGGCTCACCGGACTCGTGGTCGGTACCGTCGCTTTGTGCGGGATTATCGGAATTGGCTGGGGTCTGCTTGCCGCAGGCATTCACGCGGTCATGTACGTCTTCGTGCTGTCCTCTTCGATCAACGGACTGTGCCACGCCGTTGGATACAAGAACTTCGACAACACGGCCACCAATCTTCGCCTGCTGGCGCTGATCACCGGCGGGGAAGGGCTCCACAACAATCATCACGGGTTCCCACGCAGCCCGAAGTTCAGCTTCCGGACCAGCGAGTTCGATCCAGCCTGGCCGATCATCAAACTGCTCATTGCGCTCGGGCTCGCCAAGCCGTACAAGACGATCGAAGAGACTGCCGTCGCGTAGTCCCTGAAACGAACCAGTACATTCCCAGCTCAGCTCGGCCCACGTCCTCGTTCGAGAATTGTCGGATCGTTACGAAGATGCGGGTCGCAAACGCCTGCGTCGGCGCCGGCGGCGTCTGCGAAGCGGTCGTCCCTCTTCCGGTTTGTTGCCGGACAGCTCCGGCGAGAGGCTGCCAGCCATGAGCAGAACCTGCCACTGCTCAACGGTGTCGGCCACGCCGCCATGGATTTCGAGCCAGGTCAGCGCCTCTCGAAAGATACTGCGGTGAGTCAGGGAAGCCCTCGCCCGGGGGTTGGCGTCGAGGTCGCGAAGGCGTCGCTGAAGGGAAAGTAATTGCCGAAGACGCTCGATGTCGCGGCGAGCCAGCGGCAACTCGCCGAGCCGCGGGCCCAGGCGAGGGCTTCGTTCCGCTTGCCGTTGGGCGCTCCCGACCGCATGCCCACCATTGCCGCTTGCCGAGGCGCGGTCGACGGCTTCGACATAGCTGACTCGCGAAGGCTGATTCTCAGACCACGCGCGGTAAGGAGAGAAACCAAGGGGTACGAGCAGACTGCCTAAGAGGATTGCATTTGTGAGCGTGTCTGGAGTCGACTGGAACCGGCGACGGTACCGATCGAGCGCCGCGAGCGAGTGCCAGAGCGATTCGACAGCACCCTCGTGCAACTCCGCCGAAATCGGCTCGAGCAGTCCCAGACGGGCCAGCTCGCGGAACGTTTTCTCCGACGCGCCCGATCGCAGGATCTTGTAGTACTCCTCCAGCACGCGCGGCGCTGAACTCCGCGCGATTTCAAGGCGATGTCGCTCAATGGCATCCAGCACCGGCTGATCGATTCGGAAATCGAGCCGTGACGCCAGCGCGACGGCCCTCATCATCCGAACCGGGTCCTCGCGAAAGCGCACATCGGGGTCGCCGATCGACCGCACGATGCCGGCGCGCAAATCCTCCAGTCCGCCCACGTAGTCGATGACCGAGAACGAGGCGATGTCGTAGAACAACGCATTGATCGTGAAGTCCCGCCGAAATGCGTCTTCTTCCGGTGTGCCGAATGTGTTGTCGCGGTGGATCAGATGATCACGCGTCTCGGAAGCACTTTCGGCAGGCGCTGGCACGCCTTCTTGGACAGGTTCATCTCCGGGCGCAACCTGGCGGCGGAACGTCGCGACCTCGATGACCTTTTGTCCGAACCTGACGTGAGCCAGACGGAAGCGGCGGCCGATGATCCAGCAGTTTCGAAACAGGTGTTTGATCTGATACGGGTGCGCGGATGTGCCGACGTCGAAGTCTTTGGGCTTGCGGCCTATCAGGAGGTCCCGAACGCTGCCACCGACCAGATACGCGGCGTGATCGGCCTGGCGGAGCCGGTACAGCACTTTAAGTGCGTCGGGATCGATATCGCGGCGCGAGAGTACGTGCTCGGCGCGCGGAATGATCCTCGGTTCGGCCATCGAGCGGCATTGTACCAACACGTCGCTGATGCCACCTAAACTCTTCTATGTCAGATGTTTAGATGCATGTGTTACCATCCCATCGATGAGACGGTTTGGCGCGATAGCTGGCTTCCTCTTCGCGTTCGCGGCGGTCGGTCTCGCCCGCGAGGAGCGCGATGCGCTGACTCGCGCCAGGACGCTTTACAACCAGCGTCAATTCGAGGCTGCGATCGCGGCAGCCGAACAAGCTCGTCAGGTTCCTGCGCGCGTCGATAGCGCGGACCTCATCGCGGCGAGAGCTTACCTCGAGCTCTACCGTGAACGGGCCCAGCCGGAAGATCTCGACCGCGCCCGTGAGCGCTTGCGCCGACTCGCTCCCCAGCGTTTTGGTGCTCACGAACGGGTCGAGTACATCATCGGCCTGGGAGAGACGTTGTATTTCGACGGCTCGTTTGGAGCGGCCGCTGGCGTTTTCGATTCTGTCCTGGAAGGACCGAGCTCCTTGACACCGGAGGAACACGAGCGAGTACTCGACTGGTGGGCCAGCGCACTCGACCGTGATGCGCGGCCGAGAACGGAGTTCGATCGCCAGGCCGTGTATCAACGCATTCGCGAGCGGATGCAAAGCGAGTTGAGCACGATTCCCGCCAGCGCAGCCGCCTCTTACTGGATTTCGATGGCCGCCCGCGGGCAAGGGGATCTTCAGGGCGCGTGGGAAGCGGTGCAAGCAGGATGGGTGCGGGCCCCAATGGCCGGCGATCGAGCTCCGGCGCTGAGGGCCGATCTCGATCGACTCGTGCTGACGGCCCTCGTCCCTGAACGGGCCCGCGCTCTCGGGCAGCCGCCGGAAACGTTTCGCGAGGAATGGGAGCGCTTCAAAAGCCGCTGGACCCCGGAATGAACGTCGTAAACGTCGTGAACCTCGTGAATGTCAGCTCTTCGCGTCCTTCCAGTTCTTTCCGACCCCGACATCGACGGTGAGAGGTACGACAAGCGGCGCCGCGGCCTGCATCTGGTCGCGCACGACTTGCGCAACCTCCTCCGCGCGATTTTCCGGCACTTCGAACAGCAGCTCGTCGTGTACCGTGAGAATCATGCGGGCGTCCTGATATGACGCCAGCGTCGCATGGACGTCGATCATGGCCCGTTTCATGATGTCGGCGGCCGAACCCTGAATCGGAAGATTCACCGTGACCCGTTCGGCGGCGGATCGAATCTGTCCGTTGCGGCTGTTCAGCTCCGGGACAAGCCGTCGGCGGCCGTACATCGTCTTCACGACGCCGCTGTTTCGCGCCTCTTCCAGGATGCGATCGATGAACGCTCGGACGCGCGGGAACCCGGCAAAATACGCATCGATGAATTCCTGCGCCGCCTGGGGCGTCACGCCGATGTCCTTGGCGAGCGTAAAAGCGGTCTTTCCGTACAACAACGCGTAATTGATGATCTTCGCCCGCCGGCGGAGCTCGTGTTTCGAGAGCCCACTCGCGGTCCCGAACACCTTGAGGGCCGTTCGGTCGTGGATGTCTTCGCCGCGCCGGAAAGCCTCGATCAACGTCTCGTCGCCGGCAAGGTGTGCCAGCACGCGCAGCTCGATCTGGGAGTAGTCGGCGGAAATCAGGAGATGGCCTGGATCGGCGATGAAGGCGCGCCGGATTTCGCGGCCGAGTTCGGTTCGAATCGGGATGTTCTGAAGGTTGGGGTCACTGCTGCTCAACCGGCCGGTCGCGGCGACAGCCTGATTGAAGCTCGTATGCACACGGCCGGTTTCCGGGTTGACGAGTTGCGGCAGCGCGTCGATATACGTGCCCTTGAGCTTCTGCAAGGCGCGCCACTCGAGAATGAGCCGCGGCAAGTCATGCGTGAGGGCCAGTTCTTCAAGGACCTCCACGGCGGTGGACGCCGTCTTTGTCTTTACGTTGCGCTTGAGGGTTGGGAGGCGCAGCTTGTCGAAAAGGATTTCCGACAGCTGCTTTGGCGAGGCGATGTTGAACGATTCACCAGCCAGCTCGAAAATGTGGGCACTCCGCGACGCCAATTCCCGATCGACATGCTGTGACTGACTGGCCAGTGCACTCGCGTCGATCCTCACGCCGGCTCTCTCGATGGCGACCAGGACCGGGATGAGGGGCCGCTCGAGGTCGCAGTAGACTGAATCGAGATTTTGATCGACCAGCATGGGCCCGAGCCGATCGGAAAGCTGAAGCGCCAGGTCGACGCGCTCGCCGGCAAAACTCACCGCAATTTCTGGCGGGACATTGGCGAAGCCAATCGCTTTGGCCCCGCGTCCGCATATCTCCTCTTCGGTGATCGCCTTGTAGCCGACGTGCTCGAGTGCCGTGTCTTCGAGCGGGTGGCTGGACCGCGTGGCGTCGAGCAGATAGCTGGCCAACATCGTATCGAGGCCGAGCCCCGCGAGTCGGACGCCGTGACGCTCGAGGACAACCGCATCGAACTTCAGGTCGTGCCCGACTTTCTCCACCGACTGATCTTCGAGCAACGGCTTGAGCATCTGGAGCGCCTGGTCGACGGTCAATTGCGGGCCCTGATGCATGCCTTGATGCCGCAGCGGCAGATAGCGGGCCGAGCGCGCATTCTTGGAAAATGCGAGGCCGACAATGCCGGCCCTGACGGCAGATGGCGAGTCGGCGAGGACGCGGATGGCGAAGCGTCGAGCCGTTCGCAGGCTGTCGGCGAGCTCTTGAAGCTCGTCGGTCGTCGTGATGAGGCGGTAATCGTTCTGGACTGTTTCCGCGGTGGGGGCGTATTCCATCACCAACGAGCGAAAGCCCAGTTCTCCAAACAGGTCGTAGCAGCGCTCGCGCGACGGCCCGCGGTATCGAAAGGCGTCGATGTCAAAGGCCAGCGGCACATCCGTATGGATCCGCAGCAGCTCGCGGCTGGCTCGCGCCTCGCCGGAATGAGAAATCAGCGCCTCGCGATACTTCCGTTGGGAAACCTCAGGGGCACGAGCCAGGAGCTCGTCGAGCGTCCCGAATGTGGAAATCAGGTCGCGAGCGCCTTTCTCGCCGATGCCCGGAACTCCTTTCACGTTGTCGATGGTGTCTCCCATCAAAGCGAGGGCATCCACGACCTGTTCAGGCGTCACACCGAACTTTTCCTTGACGCCGCCGGCGTCGTACCAGGCGCCTTCGTCGCGCGGATTGAATACGCGAATGCCGTCGCGCACCAGCTGAAAGAAGTCCTTGTCGCCGGTGACGATCGCGACGGCGTAGCCGGCCGCGGCTGCGCGCTCGGCCATCGTGCCAATGACATCGTCGGCTTCATAGCGCTCCTGGGTCAGGATCGGCACGCCGAGCGCTTCGCAGGCGCCATGGACGAGGGGAATCTGTTCGGCCAGCTCCGACGGCATTGGCCGGCGATTGGCTTTGTAATCGGCGGCGAGGTCGTCGCGGAACGTCCGGCCCGGTAAATCGAAGGACGCGCCTATGAACTCCGGTTGCTGCTCTTTCAGCAGCTTGCGCAGCATGGTCACGAAGATGTAGACGGCGTTGGTGGGACGGCCCTGGGCGTTTCGAAGCAGAGTGCCTTCGTTCGTACGGATCGGCGCATGATACGCACGATACATCTGCGAGCTTCCGTCGATGAGATAGACGACAGGTTTTTCTGAAGAAGCCATGAAAATTGCGGACTGCAGATTTTAGATTATCGATTTCAGAATGCAGATCGGAATAAATGGCAAATGGAAGTTCGAAGACAGAGAACGCTGGTTCCCTGACCGCCGGCTCTCGAGAATCTGCAATCGCGAACTTCGTACTATATCATTCCGGTGATGCAGCGAGTTGCCGCATTGGTGGCCGCAGCGGTCATTGCGGCTGCTTGCGGTTCCAGTGGGTTCCTTCGTCAGTACGAATACGAAGAAGACATTCACATCTCACTGAACGGCACCGCGACGGTGGACGTGAACAGCTCCCTCGAGGCGCTCGAGAGGCTGCGAGGAGAGAAGCTGGCGACAGCGGGAACGTCGCGCGCCGACACTGAGCGGGTCCGCGCGTTTTTCTCAACCCCGGTCAGCCGCGCCGTGCGCGTCACGAGGTCGCGCCGGGGTGGCCGTCCGTTCGTCCACGTACGAGTGGAGGTCGACGACATTCATCGCCTGGCTGAAGCGGCGCCTTTTGCGTGGTCGACCTATCGTTTCGAGCGCCGAGGCGATCTCTACGTGTACAAGCAGGTCGTCGGCCGGTCGGCGGAGAAGGACGCGGAAGGTGATGGTGACGCGGGTTGGAGCGGCCGCGAGTTGGTGGCGTTCCGACTGCACGTTCCGAGCAAGATCGCGTTTCACAATACGTTGCCTGGCAATCTGATGCGAGGCAACATCCTGGTTTGGGAACAATCGTTCGAGGAGCGGCGCCGGGGCACGCCGCTGACCCTCGAGGCGAGAATGCAAACGGAATCGATTCTCAACAGCACGTTGTCGCTGTTCGGCAGGACGTTGGCGGTGGTTGTCTTGATGTTCGCCTTCGTGATTTGGTGGTTACTTCGTCATAAAGGGATGGTATGAGCGATTCGGTCAACGGCGAAACGATTTCAATCAAGAACGGCACACTTCAGGTCCCGGACAACCCGATCATTCCCTTCATCGAAGGCGACGGTACGGGCCCCGACATCTGGCGTGCGAGCGTGCGGGTCATTGAAAGCGCCATCGCCAAGGCCTACAGCGGGAAGCGGAAAATCGCGTGGAAAGAGGTGTTGGCCGGTCAGAAGGCTTACGACAGGACCAAGGACTGGCTTCCCGAGGCCACCGTGGACGCGTTCAGGCAGTACCTCGTGGGCATCAAGGGACCCCTGACGACGCCGGTTGGCGGAGGTGTGCGGTCGCTGAATGTGGCCCTGCGACAGATCCTGGACCTCTATGTCTGTTTGCGGCCGGTGCGCTGGTTCAAGGGCGTGCCATCTCCCGTCAGAACGCCCGAAAAGGTCGACATGGTCATCTTTCGTGAGAACACCGAGGACATCTACGCCGGGGTCGAATGGGAGGCCGGCTCGGAAGGCGCCAGGAAAGTCCTCGCGTTTCTCAAGCAGGAGTTTCCGAAGTCGTATGCGAAGGTGCGATTTCCGGAAACGAGTGCTATCGGGATCAAACCCGTTTCGCGGGAAGGAACCGAGCGCCTCACCCGTGCTGCCATCGAGTACGCGCTGGCGAATAGACGAAAGAGCGTCACCATCGTTCACAAAGGCAACATCATGAAGTTCACCGAGGGCGGCTTTCGGGCATGGAGCTATGCCTTGGCGGAACGGGAATTTCGTGACCAGACCTACACCTGGGAACAGTGGACCCGATCGAAAGAAGAGCACGGAGAAGATGCGGCGAACGCTGAGCAGAAGCGCGAGCTCGCGGCCGGTAAGCTCTTGGTCAAGGACGTCATCGCAGACATCGCGCTCCAGCAGGTGCTGACGAGACCAGATGAATTCGACGTGATCGCGACGCTGAATCTGAACGGAGACTACCTGTCGGATGCGCTCGCCGCTCAGGTTGGCGGTATCGGCATCGCGCCTGGTGGCAACATCAACTACCTGACGGGCCACGCGGTCTTCGAGGCCACTCATGGAACCGCACCGAAGTACGCAAACCTCGACAAAGTGAATCCCGGTTCAGTGGTCCTGTCGGGAGAGATGATGCTCCGCTACATGGGCTGGACGGAAGCCGCGGACCTGATTATCGACGGCGTGGATGGCGCGATCGCCAGTCGCCGAGTCACCTACGACTTCGCGCGGCTGATGACTGGGGCGACCGAGGTGAGTACGACCCAGTTCGGCGACGCGATCATCGAAAACATGGGCCGCTGAACTATCCCGAGGCACAATGTGAAGGAGTACCCCTATTGGTGGGACAGTCCAGAGTTTCCCCACGGACGTACTACCTTCGAACAGAGCGCCCACCAGCCCCCACCAGTTCCCGCTCGGGCCGACGTCGTGATCATCGGAGCAGGCTACACGGGTCTCGCCGCCGCTCGGGAGCTTGCCCGCCGGGGCACGAATGTCGTGGTCCTGGAACGTGAGCGGGTCGGCTGGGGCGCCAGCTCGCGCAATGGCGGCCAGGTACTGACTGGCCTGCGTCTCGATCCGTTGACGTTGGTCAAGCGGGTGGGCCAGCAGCGTGCTCGCCAGCTCTTCGAGTCCTCGCTCGAGTCTCTTTCTGCGCTTGAGGGTCTGATCGCGGACGAGTCGATGGACTGTGAATACGAACGGTGCGGTCATATCCAAGCTGCGGCCAAGCCGTCTCACTTCAGAGCGTTTCGCGCCGAGCAGAAACTTCTGGCATCCGTCTTCAACCATCGAATCGAGTTGATTTCGGCGTCCGAGCAGCGGTCGGAAGTTGGAACCGGTTCGTACTTCGGGTTGCTGCTCGACCAGCGAAGCGGCGCTCTCAATCCCGCCCGGTACGTTCATCAGTTGAGCGCTGCCGCCTGCCGCGCTGGCGCCAAGATCGTGGAGGGCGCTGCCGTCCTGCGTTTGAATCGTCAGGCTGGAGCCTGGTTGGTCGCGACGGAAGGCGGTGTGGTCGAGGCCGACGAAGTCTTGATGGCCACGAACGGTTACACCGACGCCGCCGTGCCTTCACTGCGGCGCCGGTACGTGCCAATCGGCAGTTTCGTCATCGCGACGGAGCCGTTGTCGGAAGAGCAGGCTGCCACGGTGCTGCCACGGAAACGAATGGCGTTCGACTCAAAGAATTTTCTCCATTACTTCCGGTTGACGCGCGACCTCCGCCTTCTGTTTGGCGGCCGGGCCGCATTCACCGACCCCACGGTCGGAACCATCCGCCGAGCCGCGGAAATTCTGCGTCACGACATGCTGACGGTCTTTCCTTTTCTGGCCGGCTCGCGAATCGACTACGCATGGGGCGGCAATGTGGCTTTCACTCGCGACCAACTGCCGCATGCCGGCCGTCTAGACGATGCGTACTATGCGGGCGGATATTGCGGCCACGGGGTGGCAATGGCAACGCATCTTGGCGGTTTCATCGCCCGGCGCATAGCGGGTGAGCGTGTCGCACATCCTCTGTTCGATGACGAGTTCGCTCCGATTCCGTTCTACACGGGCAAGCCGTGGTTTCTGCCGCTGCTGGGCGCGTACTTCAAGATCAAGGATTGGCTTTCTTAGCGGGCAGGAGCTTCTCCATCTCGACCAGGCGCTGAAAGCGGGGATCTTCTTGCAGCGCTTTGAATTCGGGTTCGATTCGCGCGCGCGCAAGCGTGAAGGCGCGGCGCTCGGCGGCCGCGCGCTCGAGGAACGCGATGGCAGTGTCCGCGTCCCCTTTGAGCGCATAGGCCGAAGCGGCGTAGTACCGTGTGAAAGGTTCGTCGGCTCCGAGGCGCAGGCGGCGGTCGAATCCTTCGATCGCGACGTCCAGCATCGCGAGACCTTTGCGGCTGTCGCCAAGGGCGAGGTGAGAAGCACCGAGACGCACGTTCAGCTCGACGATGATTCGGCTTCGCAATGCGTGGTCGACCTTGCTCAGGAATTCGACCTCGTGTGTGAAGTGTTCAATCGCGGCTTCGTGGCGGCCTCTTAAGGCGTCGATATGCCCGAGCCGAATCGAAGCGCCCACAATCAGAACACCCTCCTGTCCGGAGAGTGACGCCTGTTGCAACGCAATCGCGCGCCGCGCGGCCGCCTCGCCTCGAGAGAAATCGCGGAGCAGGGCGGCGCAGTGCGCGAGTTGCAATGCGTACCAGCCGGCCTTGGGATTGCGCTCGAGCGCCCGCTCGTACCATGCGGCCGCTTCGTCGAATTGCGCTCGATCGATGAAAAGCGCGCGGGCCATTGCGCCTAGGACGCCCGCATCGTTTGGATCGAGGTCCAACGCACGATGAAGCGCCGCGAACCCTTCGGCGTCCTGACCCGTGGCCAGCAGCACCGAACCGAGCTCGCGGTGGGCACGTATCGAGTCGGGCTGCAACGTCAGCGCCCGTCGCAGGCTGGCGACTGCGCGTTCGCGCAGCTCGCTCATGGCGAGATAGTCAGCTTTCGTCCTGTAGGCGACGGCGAGCTCGAGGTGCGCTTGAGCATAACTGGGGTCCAGATTGACAGCGCGCTCGAACAGCATGACGGCACGATCGAGCGACTCGAACGTCTCCGCCCGCAGGTTGATCACACCTCGTGAGTACGCTTCGTAAGCGCCGACGACTCCTGTCCCAGGCATCGACTCGGCCGTCGTCGGGCGCGCAACAGTGCGCAATCCGGCCGTGAGTTCGCGTACGAGACGGTCCTGCAGGGGAAAGATCTCGGTCAGATTGCCGTCCACTTTGACGGTGCGGGCGACGCGGCCAGTCGGCACATCGAGCAATGACGCCGTGACCCGCACAGCTCCGCCAGCTCGTTGGAAGCTGCCGGTCAGCACCCACCGCGCACCCAGCTCGCGTCCGGCCCGAATCCACAGCGTGTCGTCGGCTTCCCCGGTCTGCTGGGCGAGATTCCGAATCAGCTCGTGCACACGTCCTCGTGGTACGACCGTGACACCATCGAGACCACTCAGATCTGCCGTGACCGTTTCGGAAATGCCCGTCCCCAGCCAATCGTCTTCGGCATTTGCGGAGATGTTCTTGAAGTCGGCAACGGCCAGGAGCGGCGGCTGGCTGTCGGCTTCGAGCTCGATTGATGTCTCGGCGCGCTGCACCGCCGCGAGTGCCTCGGACACCTGGCCCAGGTTCTCGTAGCGGCCGGAAGCGCTTTTCGAGAGCATCTTTCTGACCACGTGTTCGACGCCCAGCAGTCGTGGGTCCTGAGAGGATACGTTCAGCGGTGGCGCGTCGTTCTGCAGCAGCGCCTCTACGACCTGCATCACATTCGCGCCGTCAAACGGCCTTCGTCGAGCGATGAGCTCGTACAGCACCACCCCTAGCGAGAACATGTCGCTGCGGCCGTCGAGCGGACGCCCGGTAACCTGCTCGGGTGACATATAGAGCAAAGTTCCCGAGACATTACCGGCACCATCCAGGGGCTCGACCGTTCTCGTCGGCGCGTTAGGATCGACGGCCGGCGTCGCCCACCGGGCAAGTCCGAAGTCGAGCACCTTCACAAGGCCGCTGGCCGTGATCATGATGTTGGACGGTTTGATGTCTCGATGTACCAGACCTTGGGCGTGCGCGGCCGCGAGCGCATCGGCGATCTGGCGCCCGATGTCGAGAATCGAATCGAGCGAGGGTTGCTGCTGTTCCACGAGCTCGGCGAGCGTACGCCCCGCGACGTACTCCATCGCGATGAATCCGACCCGTCCCTCCTTGCGGTCGACTTCGTCGACCTCGTAAACGACAGCGATATTGGGATGAGTGAGCGCGGACGCTGCTCGCGCTTCAGCCAGCAGGCGCTCGGAACTGCTCGGAGCGCCGCTTGCGGTGCGAACGACCTTCAGAGCGACCGGCCGGCCGAGCCGCAGATCTTCCGCCCGATAGACGTCGCCCATCGAGCCCGCTCCGAGCCGGGCGACGACGCGATAGCGGGAGACCGTCTCGCCGATCATGGGTCATTATTCCGTGTCGCGGGCGAATCTCGATGTGGCTCCGCTACGCAGCAGTAATCCCTGCGCGCACTCGCGGTTGAGGTAGTCGATCGATGTGGCGCGTCGAATCGTGCGCGACGTGGCTAGGCCCGCGCGCGTTTCTTCGGCGCCATTCGTGAGACGCGCTGAGCGTCCTCGTCCAGCGCGGCCGGCTTCTTCTTCGACGCGCTGATCGTGTCGAGGCTCTTGCGCAACGCCTCCATGAGGTTGACGACTTTGGGCGGCGCTTCCACTTCGGGTGCGACGACCTCGCGACCTTCGATCTTCGCATCGATGATCTCGCGCAGCCCCTGTTGATACTCGTCGCGGTACGACTGAAAGTCCACGCTGCCTTCAAAAGTGCCGATGACTTGTTCGGCGAGCTTCACTTCGTCGGGCTTCACCTTCGCGGGCATGTCTTGAAGTTCATCGATCGCATCCATGCTGCGAATCTCGTTGGCGTGGCGCAAGGTGTACATGATCAGGCCGCGCTCGCGAGGCTGGACTTTGACCAGATACTCCCGGCCGTACAGGGCCACTTTGCCGATACCGGCCTTTCCGGTCATTCCCTCGCGAATGACGGCAAACGCTTCCTTCGCCACCGGGCCGTCGGGCGCCAGATAGTACGGTCGCTCCAAATAGATCGGGTCGATCGCCGCATCGTCGGTAAACTGTTCGAGACTGATGACTCGAGTCGAGTCGACTCGAACCTTCTCGATGTCTTCTTCCTCGATTACGACGTAGTGGCCCTTCTCGAACTCGTACCCCTTGACGAGCTCCGTGTTGGGGACCTCTCGTTCACAGTGCGGGCACCATCGCTTCTGTTGAATGCGCGTCTGGCATTCGGCGTGAAGCTGGTTGAAGCTCAGCGTGGCGCCGGCATCAGTGGCCGGAAACACCTTGATCGGAATATTGACCAGGCTGATCTTGAGATAGCCTTTCCAAGTCGGTCGTGCAGGCATAAGCTCTCGCTTTGTAAATTGTGAATTGTAACTTGTAAATTGTAGAATCGTCCCTTCTGGGAGGATTTCCATGAGATTGCTTCGGTCCCCTCGCCTGCTCCTCGTGACGGCATGTGCCATCGCCGCGGTGACCGGCGCAGTTGTCGCTTCGGAGCGTTCGTCGAGCTCCATGGCCAACGCTGCGACCGCATTTCTCAACAGCCTCTCGGCTGAGCAGCGCCAAAAGGCGGTGTTTCCTTTCGATTCCGACGAGCGCACGCACTGGAACTTCATCCCGACTGAAGCGTTCCCCCGAAACGGCTTGACCGTCAACGAGATGAACGAGGCTCAGCGGAAGCTGGCGCAGAGCCTTCTGAAGGCAGGGTTGAGCCAGCGCGGCTACCTTACCGCCTCCGCCATCATGGATCTCGAGACGCTGCTTGGTGATCTCGAGCAGCAGGCGCGAAATGCGGGACAGCAAGCTGAGGGGATGCGACGCGATCCGGGCCGATACTTCTTCTCGGTCTTCGGCACCCCTTCGGCGAAAGGCAACTGGGGCTGGCGCGCCGAGGGCCACCACGTATCAGTGCACTTCACGGTCGTGAATGGCAGCATGGTCGCGAGCTCGCCGACGATGTTTGGATCCAATCCTGCCGAAGTCCGCGAGGGTCCGAAAAAGGGTCTGCGTATTCTCGGCGACCAAGAGGACGCCGCGCGCGCCCTGCTGCTGGCCCTTGACGACACCCAGCGCGCCAAGGCCGTGATCCAGAACGTCGCGCTGAACGAGATTGTGACGACCAACAAGGTCGAGGTGTCAGCCGCTCTCGCCGGTCGGCATCACAGCCGACGCCATGACGCCGGCACAACGTGACCTGTTGATGAAGGTCGTCGATACGTACGTGTCGAAGATGGCGGACGACATCGCCGCTGACCGGATGGCGAAGATCCGAAAAGCGGGTGTCGAGAAAATCGGATTTGCGTGGGCCGGTGAATCAGAGCGCGGCAAGAAGCATTACTACCGCGTCCAGGGCCCGACGTTCCTGATCGAGCACGACAACTCACAGAACAACGGGAACCACATCCACTCGGTGTGGCGCGACTTCAACGGCGACTTTGGTCGAGACTTGCTCCGCGAGCATCTCAAGGCCGTCGCGCACTAGGAAGCGGAAAGAGTCGATCGAAGTTCCCTCCGAAGATGCGACCCTTTACGGTCTCATCGACACCAAGGACGTCAAGGGCCGCCGACTGCCGTTGATACACGTCCTTGACCCATCCGCGCGGAAAGAACGAGGAGTCGCTGCCGAAGAGCAGGCGATCGGGTCCGAGCACGCCCAGGGCCCGTTCGAAGACCGACTCGAGCGTTAGGCCCGGTTCGTACTTGATCCAGCTGTTCGAGCTCGACGTGTCGAACAGAATGTTCGGGCAGAGATCCGCGACCATCAGCGCCTCTCGCAGGAATCCCGCGCCGAAATGCGGAACGATGATCGCAACGGACGGATACGCCACCGCGAGTGCGTGGAGGTCGAGCGGATTGCCCAGACGGATATCGAACAGGCTTGGCAGGCCTAACTTCTTGCGCACGCCGACCGACAGCACTCCACAATGAACGAAGACCGCCGTTCCGGATCGGGCCGCCGCCACCTCGAAGAGCGCGACGGACTCGGTCGTCTTGAAGTGGGAAGCGGTGCATCGCCGGAAACAGGCAGATCGCTCGTAGACCGTCTCGATCGAGAGCCGTCGCGGCCTCGATCGGCGCTTCGGGTTGGGTCGGGTCGACCATGAAGAATCCGACAAAACGCGTCGGATGACGCTGGATCGCGGCCGAGACCGACGCCGCATCACCAGGCACGCTGGAGATGAGAGCGGCGCGCCCCAGACCGTGCCGATCGAGCTCTGCGACCCAGCGATCGGCGAGTCGCTCTGGTGTCTCCGGATCGTCCCATCCAAGCCGCTCGATCACACGCTCCGCAGGCAAGATCGCGTCGTTTTCCTTGAGTCCCCTTCCGAGGGTTGCGAAGAAGTGAGGGGAGAAGAAGTGGCAGTGCGCGTCGTTCAAAGTCATGGAAATGCAGAATGCTCAATGCAAAATGCACAGGCACAAGGCGCAATGCGAAATGCACAATGCAAAATGTAGAACAAGAGTCAGCTGAGAAGATGGTGCTTTCTGCAAAGCGTCGCACCGTGAACGCTGAAACCCACATGTCTTGAGATGGACCGTTTCATGAATGGACTCTTCCGGTTTCATGCAATCAGCTGAAATTGCTGAACGAGCATTTCGTTTCGCGTGTCGCATCGTGCTGCTGTACGAGCAGCTCCTGCGGAAGGGTGGCGCCGCACGCGCTCTAGCCGGTCAATTGCTTGACAGCGGTACATCAATCGGCGCAAATCTTGAGGAAGCGGCGGCTGGACAGACCAAACCGGATTTCATAACAAAGGTCTGTATCGCCAGAAAAGAAGCTCGCGAGACAGTTTATTGGTTGCGTCTACTGGCAAAGGTCCCTTCAATTGCTCCAGAGGATGTCCAGTCGGAGCTTGATGAGGCCGAACAGCTCGTCGCTATTCTCGGGTCCATCGTGTTCAACGCAAGATCATCGTCGAAACGAGGATAACCACAGAACGCGGTTCCGCAATACATTTGGCATTCTGCATTCTGCATTACGTGGATCAGCTCAAATCTCTCCTCGAATTGCTTCCGCCAGCTCAGAGGTCTTTGCCTTCCCACCCAAATCCGGCGTCCGATCCTTGCCGCTGGCGACGACGCGCTCGATCGCCGCGACAATGCGATCGTGCAGGTCCCTGCGACCGAGATGGTCGAGCATGAGCGCACCGGCCCAAATCGCGCCAATCGGATTGGCGACGCCCTTGCCGGCGATGTCCGGGGCAGAGCCGTGGATCGGTTCGAACATCGAGGGATAGCGGCGCTCGGGGTTGATGTTGGCCCCCGGCGCGATCCCCAGGCTGCCGGAGATCGCCGCGCCGAGGTCGGTCAGGATGTCGCCGAACAGATTCGAAGCGACGATGACGTCGAGCGTCGCAGGGTGTGTGACCATGCGGGCGGCGATGGCATCGACGTAGTACTTTCGAAAGTTCACCGACGGAAAGTCCTTGCTGACGTCGGCGGCCACCTCATCCCAAAGCACCATTCCATAACGGAGCGCGTTGGACTTCGTCGCGCTGGCGAGCTGTTGGCGTGGACGTTTGGCGGCGACTTCGAACGCGAAGCGGACGATTCGATCGATCCCCCGTCTCGTGAAAATCGCCGTCTGTTCGGCCAGCTCGTGAGGGGTTCCCGCGTGAAGGCGTCCGCCGATGGAGGCGTACTCGCCCTCCGAGTTTTCGCGCACACACACCATGTCGATGTCGGCGGCGTTGCGGTTCGCCAGCGGTGAGGAAAGCCCTGGCAGGAGCCGCATTGGCCGCAGGTTGACATACTGATCGAATCGCTGCCGGAGAGGAAGAATCATGTCGCCGGCCGAGATATGGTCTGGGACGGTCGGCGCCCCAATGGCCCCGAGGTAGATCGCGTCAAATGTTTCGAGCCGATCGTACGCATCCTCATCGAGCATGCGCTTGTGCTTCAGATAGAACTCGCAGCCCCATGGGAATTCCGTGAAGTCCAACTTGACGTCGCTGCCGCGCGCGACCGCTTCGATGGCGGCGATACCCGCCGGAATGACCTCGCGGCCGATCCCGTCACCGGCAATCACTGCGATTCGGTAGGAAGATTTAGTCATGGGCAATCGTGCTCGGCGAAATGCATAATGCACAATGCAAAATGCAGCACAAATGCATAGCGCAAAATGCATATGTCTTGGAGCGCGTGCAACCCAGGCTTTTGCATTCTGCATTCTGCATTCTGCATTTCGCATTACTGAGTTCTCAGCCTAGATACCGGGCGGCGTGAACCGGCCGTCCACCGCCGTCCATCCGCCGTCCGCAAAGAGAACGGTCCCGGTGACGTAGCTGGCCGCGTCGGATGCGAGGAACAGCGTAGGGCCAATCATTTCTGCGGGCGTCGCCCAGCGCTTGAACACGGTCTTGGCCGCATAGGCGTTGTACCAGTCCGGGTCGTTCTTGATTTGTGCGGTCAACGCTGTGTCGACGATGCCCGGTCCGACGGCGTTCACGCGAACACCCGAGGGTCCGAACTCGGCGGCAGCCGCCCGCACCAGTTGGACGGTGCCGCCTTTTGTCATGGCATAGACGGACTGGCACGGTTCGACGACCTGCGCACGTATGGACGCAAACAAGACGATGCTTCCGGTGCCCTGCTTGCTCATGAGGCGACCCGCGGCCTGAACGACGTTGAACGTGCCCTTGAGGTTGAGATCGAGAATGCAATCGACCTCGTCCGACGTAAGTTCGAGGATCGGCTTTCTGATGTTGATGCTTGGGGTGCAAACCACGACGTCGAGACGCCCTGAATCCGCGACGACGCGCTCGAGGGCACTCGACACTCCACGCCCATTTCTGATGTCGAGTTGACCGCTGGACGCGGAGCGCCCGATCCGCGCTGCGACACGCTGGGCTGCGGTTTCGTCGATGTCCAGACAAACTACCGAGGCACCGTGTTCGGCCGCGCCCATGGCCACGGCGGCGCCGATACCCGATCCCGCGCCGATGACGACGGCTGTTTTCTCATCAAGTCGAAAGATATTGGTATTGGACATTCCTCCCTCAAGGCAGGGCCGGTCGTGCACGATGGGCCGGCGACCCGAACGGTAAGCTTATAACCCAGGCGGCGATCGCTGCCAGCAGGCCGCCGATGGCCGGCGTCACCGGTCCCAATCCCTGATCGCCTGCGACCACCTGCATGACGATCATCGTCAGCACCCCTGCCGTCGTTGCCGGCCACACTTGACGAGTTGTCGTGCGCGAAACGTAGAGGCCCCCGACAACGGGCACGAAAAGGATCACGGTGAGCGCCGAATAAAAGAACGTCAGCACCTGGACGATGCTGGCCGATGCGATCGCCAGCAACACCGCAAATACTCCGCAAAGCAAGCTTGTCCATCGCGCAATGGTCAAGACGCGGCGATCGCTGGCGTCGGGGGCCAGGAACCGTTTGTAGAGGTCCTGCGAAAGGGAGGTCGTCAACATGAAGAGCCCTGCGTCTGCCGCGCTGATTTCGGCGGAAAACACCGCGGCGAGGCCGAGAGCGCCAACGAAGGGGGGCAGCGTATGCACCAGAAGCATCGGGAGAGCCTGACGCTCGTCCGATAGTGCCGGAAACTGGTGGCGCGCGACGATTCCCAGCAAAACCGGAACTCCGGCAAACAGAAACAAGCCGAGGGCGTTCAAGCCGACGCCGATCCGCACGGCGCGGTCGTCACGGGCACCGAAGACCTTCTGGAGCAGCCCAGGAGACAGAAAAAACGCAGGCCCAAGCGCCGCGACATACATGATCCCCGGAATTCCGCTGCGCCACCAGGTCCAGTAGGCCGGCTCGGGTGGGGCAACGGAGGTGAGACCGTTCCAGCCGCCGACTGCCGCGACCGCCAACGGCACGGCGACCGCGAAGCCAACGAGTTTGACAATCAGCTGTACGACATTGACCCTGGCCGACGTCAGCAGTCCACCAGCAGCGAAGTACACCACCACAACCATTCCGCCAATCGTGCACCCCACCACGAACGGCACGGCGGCGACCGCCTCCAGAATTCCGCCGATTGCAATGAGCTGACCGGCAGGTACGGCTATGGACGCCACCCATAACAATGCGGACAGCCCTGCGCGGACGCCGCGGCCGTACCGGAACTCGAGATAGTCGCCGAGAGTGTTGAGGTTATGAGCTGCTGCGACGCGCCGCAGCGAAGGACCAACGCGAAATGCCAGGACCACCGAGCCTAGCGCCGCCGATCCCACCCACCACCACGCCGATACGCCGTGTGAGTATCCGATGCCAGTGGCGCCGACAGTCGAACCCGCTCCGATGTTTGCTGCAAGCATCGTCGAGAAGATGAGCCCTGGTCCCAGCTGCCTGCCGGCAACGAAAAAATCCGACGCGACGTGCACGCGCCTGCCGATCCATAACCCGAGCGCCATGAGACCGAGCGAGTACAGACCGAGAATGACGACGTGGAAATTCATGAGGGCTCAGGGCTCTGAGCTTGTGAATCAATCGCGTGTGTGGCTTCCGGCTTCAGCCGGAAGATCAATGTCGGCAGCTCTCTTCCGCCTAAAGGCGGAAGCCACACACCCTGAACCCTGAAGGGCTCAGTGCGGTCTGAAGTCTCGGGTCGCACAGGAAGCCAAAGCCCTTAAGCATCTATTTCCCGAGATCGCGTGCCGCTGGATATCCGGGGATGCTGGTTGCTTGGCGCGCGGCGCGAACGACCGCGTCGGCCAGAGCCTCCGCCGCGAGCTCCCCAATGCGTCCGACGTCCGCAGCTCCAGATGTCGCACCAGTTGCGAGCGCGAAGACCGTGTCGCCATCAGCCGGTGTGTGGGCCGGCGAAATGGCGCGTGCCAAGCCATCGTGCGCCATCTGTGCGACTTTGGTGGCCTGGGTTTTCGTCAATGCGGCATTCGTCGCAACGACCCCGAGCGTCGTGTTGCCGCCTATTCGAAGCTGTTGCAGTGCACCAGACCGAAGCAGTGTCCGCGCGTCAGCGAGACTCTTCCCGTCTTGGGTGCGAACACCCGCAATGACCTTGCCTGTCGCGGGGTCGATCACGTCGCCGATCGCATTCACCACGACCAGAGCGGCGACGATCAAACCATCAGGCATGGTAATCGCAGCGGTGCCAAGACCCCCTTTCATCGCGCGATCGGCACCGGCGGTTTTCCCGATCGTTGCGCCCGCCCCGGCACCTACATTGCCCTCGGACACCGGGCCAGCGCCGGCCTCCTGGGCCGCACGATACCCACAGTCGGCGGTTGGCCGGATTTTCGGATTGCCTCCAACCCCCAAGTCAATGAGGATGGCCGCCGGCACAATCGGCACGTTGATCGCGCCGACTTTGAATCCAATGTTTTTTTCGTCGAGATATCGCATGACGCCGGAAGCGGCGTCGAGGCCGAAGGCGCTGCCACCTGCCAGAACGATCGCGTGAACTTGCTGAACGCTATTGACCGGATTCAGCAGGTCGGTTTCCCTGGTGCCCGGCGCGGCACCTCGGACATCGACGCCCGCCACGGCACCGGCCTCGGTGAGAATCACGGTGCAGCCGGTCGGCCTCTCGGTGAGCGTCACGTGACCGACTTTGATGCCGGGAACTGCGGTGAGCGTTTGATTCGCGTCCCGGGGCTGAGCCGAGCCGTTCAAAGCCCATCCTAGTGCGATGGGAACGGCCAGCATGGTGACAAAGCTGGGCAAATCCATGCTGACATCCTACAACCCATTGGTTGACCCAGGAATGAATGTGGCGCAGGGCTTTAGCCCTGCGGGTCAGTGAGGACGGCTCAGAAGTAGCTTCCGGCTTCAGCCGGAAGATCGGTGGCGGCGGTTCTCTTCCGCCTAAAGGCGGAAGCCACAAACGCGGAAGCCACGCCTAAAGGCGGAAGCCACATGATCAATCAGCTCTGAAACCAGCGGCCAACCGAGCGCCCCCGCCCCGAGCGGGCGACGCCTGGGCTCCTGGAAGAGTCAGTCGGGCGCAGGGGAAGGTGAATCTTCACTTCCATGTCGCCGCCCGGCTCCGCTTTCATCCACAGGTGACCGCCGCAGTCGCGGATCAGCGCTTGGAGCGTTCCGAGGTCGACGCCGGGGCGTTCTGAGCTCGCGTTCCCTGCCGCTCCCTCGATTTGCCACTCCTCTCGCGGGGTCGCCCTGACCTCCGTGACGGTGATGAGCGCGTGCGGCCCCTGGCGGACGTTCGGATATTTGGTGACGAAGCTGCCGTCGACGGTCACCCGAGCCAGTTTGACGATCAGCCGGCCACCGGACGGCATTCGCGCGCGTCCGTACGCCGCCACGTTGATGAGGACTCGCTCGACCCGCTCGGCCTCGACGTCGACATTGAGGGCAGAAACCTTCTGCGGGAGAACGAGCTCGATATCGTCGCCGGCGACGCGTTTCAGGACAGGCTCCAAGTCCCGCAACACTTTGTTGACATCGACCGGCTCGAGGGCGCTTGTCTGTTTGGCGCCGTACACGGAGAGTTGCCGCAGGAAGCTGGCGGCCCGTGACACTTCACCGAAGATCAGCTCCCCCTGATGACGTTGGGCGGTGTTGCTGCCGACCGACGCCAGCCATTGCTGCCCGTCCTGGCTGACGTTGCGGAGCAGGTTGTCGCACGTCACCGCGACTTCTGAGGCGAGCCGTCCCACTGCCTCCATGCGTTGAGCCTGCTTGAGCCGGTCTTCAACCGTCCGAAGAGCGGTCAGGTCCTCGGCCGCAATCTCGATGGCGTCGGCGGCCACGGGACGGGCGTGCAGCCGCACGATGAGGCGGCTGCCGTCTTTCTTCCTCCAAATGCTGTCGACCCACTTCCCAGGCGTCTCTCTGACATTGCTCGATGAGCCAATGAAGGTCGTCGGCCGACTCGAATACCGATGCGGCAAAATCGCGCGCCCGCAGCTCTTCGACGGTTCGATATCCCAGAGTGGTGAGAAGTGCTCGATTTGCCTGCTGGAGCGCGCCTGCACGACTGCATCGCAGAATGCCAATGGGGCTTTGCTCGAACTGACGCCGACCTTCCGCGCGACTCGCTTCCAGCTGACTCAAGACTTGCGGCAGGCGGTCGGCCTCGATCTTCAGCATGTCTCGATGGCCTCTCACCCCTTCAAACTCTCGCGCGAGAGCCTTCAGCTCGCCTTGCAGTCTTTCAATTTCTTGACTACGAGCTGCCAGGACTCCGCGCAGCTCGCTTTCGAGCTTCGCATGTGTCTGTTGGACGCCTTGCTGCCAGGCGACATGGCGCTCCGCCTGGTCCTTGAGTTGTTGGTCGCGCTCGGCTATCAGCGCGTCGACCCGGCGCAGTTCCGCAGCGTGTTCGCTCGTCACGTGCTCGAGTGTTTTCAAAGCATCAGCACGAACCTGATCGAGTGTTTGACGGAGGGCGGCGTAGTCGCCGCCAAGCCGCTGAAGCTCGGCTTCCTTGGCTTGCCGAACGGTTTCGAAATTCTCTGTCGCTTCTTGATGAACGCGAGAGAGGCGCTGCAGCTGCTCCTGACTGGTGGCCTGTGCCTGGTTCAGTGCGTCGCGGTCGGCTGTCAGAGCTCGGAGCCGCTGCTGCTGATCGGCAAACCTGGCCTCGTAGTCGGCACGCTCTCGGGCCAGCCGTTCGGTGAGGCTTGCCTCGATCTCACGCAGTCGCGCCGTGAGGGCGGCGGATTCGTCCAGGAAGGTTTGACGAGCCTGGTCGGCAGCGGCGCGCGTCGCGGCGAGCTCGCGCTCGACGCCTTCGCGAGCGGTGGTCTCCTGCGCCAGACGCGCGTCGAACTCCGCCCGCCGCTCGTCCGCCTGCCGCGCGGCCACCGTGCGCTCAGCAGCCGCTCGCTCTTCGGCGTTCTTGAGCGCCGCTTCCGACTCGAGGATTCGCTGCTCCAGCGACTGGCGAGTTGTGGAGGCTGCGACGAGTTCCGAGTCTTTCTGGGCGAGTCGCTCGGCAGCGGCAATGGCGTTCGAGGCGTATTCCTCCCGGACCCGGTCCAGGGTGGTCTTTGTGTCGCGCAACTCCTGCTCGATGCTCTCGCGGACCGTAGTCGCCTGACCTAGCTGATGCTCGTATTGACCCTGCAGGTCGGCGAGGTGAGCGGCGGCCGCCTCCATTGCCGACGCATGCTGGTGTTCAACATCAGCGAGCTTGTGCTCGAGCG
The DNA here is from genome assembly GCA_963773035.1 of uncultured Acidobacteriota bacterium. Taxonomy (GTDB): domain Bacteria; phylum Acidobacteriota; class Vicinamibacteria; order Vicinamibacterales; family CAVVIG01; genus CAVRXZ01. The sequence continues at coordinate 189,047 of CAVYZX010000017.1, forward strand.
CCGCGTAGGCCGCCGAGGCGGCGGCCAATTGCGCGGACTGGTCCGAAAGCTTGGCCGTCGCTGAAGTCATCTCCGACGTGTGTCGCTCTCGGGCGTCGCGAAGCGCAGCTTCTACCTGCCCCAAATCGTTCCGGCTCGCCGTGAGAGCCTGGTCGAGCGCCTGGCGGGCTCGGAGTTCCTCGGCGAGCCGGTTGTCGAACTCCGATTGTCGCTCTGCCGCTTGTCGAGCCGACTCGAGTCGTTCGCTTTCCGCACGACGCTCTGCGCTTTGAAGAGCATCGGCTGACTCGGTGAGTCGCCGCTCGAGCGTCTGCACCGTTTCTGTGCTGGTCGTCAGCTTCGTTTGAAGCTGGGCGAACCGCTCGGCGGCCGTGGCAGTTTCTGTCGCGCGCTCCTGGCGGACGCGTTCGAGCATCGCTTCTGTTTCGCGAAGCTGTCGATCCACTGCGTCCTTGACCGCGGTTGCCTGTGCCAACCGAGCCTCGGACTCGCTCTGTAGGTTGGCCAACCTGCCGGCGCCTGCTTTGATCTCGGATGCGTGACGCTCCTCGGCGTCTGCCAATGCCCGTTCGAGTTCAGCCTGGGCGGATGCCGCCTGCCTCAACTGCGACTCGAGCTCCGACTGCCGCCGAGCGAACTCGTTGGCGGCTCCGGTCATGATTGAGACGTGTCGCTGTTCGGCATCGCGCAGAGCCGACTCGCTCTCTGCAAGGGCATGCCGCGTCTTGTCGAGATCCTGCTCGATGACGTGACGGTTGGCGACTTCCTTCGCCATCGCCGCCTCGAACTCCGCCTGGCGCCGAGCACCCAGCTCTTCAGCAGCCAGCCGTTCGGCGGCCATGCGCTGTTCGGCAGCCTGCAGAGCATTGTTGACGTCGGCCAACCGTCCTTCGAGCATCTGTCGGTTCGACGCGGCTTCGACAAGTTCTGCTTCCCGTCGTGATAGGCGCTCAGAAGCTGCTGAAGCCTCTTCAGCTCTTTCCTGTTGCGACCGCTCGAGCGAGGCCTCGGCCGCTCGCAGTTGTTCGTCTACCGCGTCACGAGCTGTTGCAGACTGTGCCAGGCGCGTCTCGTACTGGACTCGCTGATCGGCAAACAGCGCGCTGGCCGTCGTCATGTTCGCCGTGTGCCGCCGCTCGGCGTCCCGAAGCGCGGTTTCCGTTTCGACGACCTTATTCCGTGCTGCTGTGAGCGACCGCTCGAGACCCTCACGCGTGGCTGTCTCTTGTGAGAGTCGAGCAGTGAACTCCGCCTGTCGCTGTGAGGCTTGTTGTTCCGCGGCCAATCGGTCGGCCGTTGCTCGCTGCTCGGCGTTTCGAAAAGCTGCTTCGGCGTCGGCAACCCGCCGTTCGAGCTCTTGGCGGGCAGCGCCGGCCTCGGCAATCTCTGCGTCTCGTTGCCGAAGCTGTTCAGCAGCAGCGGTCGCGGCGGCCAGCTGGTCCTGTCGGAGCTTTTCGAGCGTTGCGGAAACCTCCCGCAGCTCTTGAGCCACTCCATCCCGAGCCGCAGCAATTTCAGCCAATCGAGCTTCGTATTGTCCTTGCTGTTCGGTAAGTTGCGCCGCCGCGGTCGTCAACGCGGAGGCGTACCGCTCCTGGGCCTCGCGGACTATCTTTTCTGTATCGGCGAGCTTCTGCCGAGTAGCGGTGAGGTTCTGACTGAGCGATGCGTACTTGGCAATCTCTTCCGCGAGTGCAGCCCTGAATTCTGACAACTCTCCTTCGGTTTTCTGCAGTCGGCTCTCGAGGGCTCGGCGCCCTTCGATAACGACTGCGAGCTCTGATTCACGTCGCGCGAGGCGTTCGACTGCTGCTTCGGCATCGAGTGCCCGATCGCGCCGTGCCTCTTCCAGTGCCAAATGCGCGTCGTTGAGCTGCTGATCGACGGCGTCGCGCGACCGAATGACCTGCCCCAAGGTGGCGGTGAATGCCTCGTCACGTTGAGCCAGTTGCTGGGCGGCCGCCGTCATTTCAGACGCGTGACGCTGCTGGGCGTCGTGAAGCGCGGCTTCCACCGTTATGAGCTGGCGAGCGAGGGCGCCTCGCTGTTCGACTTCACGTTCGAGTGAGTCTCGAGCCGCATCCACGTCACCCCGGGCGGCGGCAAGCTCGGCTTCCCGTCGGGACAGTTGCTCGGCCGCGGCGGTCGCCTCTGCTTTGCGTTCCTTCTTTGCGCGCTCCAGAGCTTGAGTGGCTTGGCTCAATTGCTCGACGAGCACGTCGCGCGAGCGGACGACCTGCTCGAGGCGGCTCGAAGACTCAGAGGCTTGCTGAGCGGCCTGCTCGAAAAGAGCAGCCGCCGATGCGCGGAGCTGTTCAGCTCGTTGCAGAACCGCGTCCGCCTTGGTCACCTTCTGTTCAAATGCTTCCCGGTTGGTACGCTCGCATTCGACGGCCGCTTGCAAACGTGCTTCGCTTTCGCGCAGGCGCTTGTTGTCCTCGTTCAACACGTTCAAGCGAAATTCGGTGTCACGCGTGGCAGCTTGGGCATCGAGAGTCTTCCGCTCCAACCGCTCTCGCGTTGCGGAATCCATGATTGAAGCCTGCCGATTTTCCGAGGCTTCCGCCACACTCGTCTTAGTCGTCGTCGGCGTGCTGAGAACCTGCGCCCGGTGACGTCGGTCCAGTCGGACGATGAGCGCACGGAACGCGTCCTTGGTCTTGACGACGTAATCGGTCGCTCCCAACCTGAGCGCGGGAATGGCGAGCTCTTCGTCCCATTCCACGACGAAGATCACGGGGACGGGCAGTTGATGGTCGACGACCTCTTTGAGGATTGCAAAGGTGTTCACTTCGGGATGGTCGTGCTCGACCATCAGCACATCGAAGGGAAGCGTTTTTCCAGCAGTGCCTGATTCAGCCACTACCGGCCGGAAATGCCCGTTGGCGCCGGGTATGACTTCAGTGATCTCGATCGCGCACCTGGCGCCGTCGAGACAAGTCCGCGCCAGCGCCGCGTCTCCGACGTACAGCACGCGCAACGGCCGGGATGTCGCCTCGGCGGAGCGTAGCGTCCGGCGCATGATCGCCGTCAAGTTGGGCAAGAGCGACTCATTCTTGGCGACGTAGTCGTCCGCGCCGGCCTTCAGCGCATCCACTGGCGGACCGGCCTCTTCGGGGGCCACGACGACTATGGGTGCCGTCACGCCGAGACTGCGGAGATGGCCCACGAAGGAGGCGCAGCTCTGGTTCTGGACTTCCGCCTCAACGACCAGCGCTGCGAGATCCTGGTTCTCGTAGACCCATCGCCGCGCGTCGTAGAGGCGTCCGGCCCAGTCGACTGTGACGTCCTGGGTAATAGTGCGAAGCGCTGTGGCGGCGAGCTGGGCGTCGCGTCGTTCGTTCGCTGTGTAGAGAATCTTCATGCCGGCACACGTAGTGGCGGGGGCCAGGGCAATTCTTGTATCGGCGCGAACTCGACCGGTACCCAGCGGTTTGGCCCCCGAATCGACAGGGCCGTTAGTTGGTCTTGCCGCGGGAACCTGGAGGCTCGCTATAGAGGTTGTCAATCAGTCGTGTCGACCCGACCCAGAGAGCGCCGGCGACTCGGACAGGTCCCACGATCTGTGACACTGGCTGCATGTCTTCCGGATCCACCACCTCCAGGTATTCCAAGCGGAGTCCCGGCTCATTGGGGATGAGCGAAACAGCCTTTGCTTTGACCGCATTCGCATCGGCGACGCCTGCCGATATTTGGCGATCGGCTTCGACCAGCGCTCGGTATAGAGCGACTGCCGACTCACGTTCGGACGGCGCAAGCAACCGGTTTCGGGAGCTGAGGGCAAGACCATCCGGTTCGCGGACGGTTGGAACGCCAACGATCTCCACCGGCACGTTGAAGTCCGCCACCAACCGGCGAACGATGGCGAGCTGCTGGGCGTCTTTCTCGCCGAAATACGCACGGTCGGGCTGGACGATCTGGAAAAGCTTTAAGACGACCGTCGCGACGCCATTGAAGTGTCCGGGCCGATGCAGTCCACAGAGGTGGTCGGCAAGCCGGCGCACCACGACCGTGCAATACGGCTCACTTGGGTACATCTCCTGTGCCGTAGGGGCGAACACGATGTCGACCCCGAGCTGGTTGCACATCGCCAGGTCGGCGTCCATCGACTTCGGGTATCTCTGAAGGTCTTCCGACCCGATCGAATTGAAGCGGATTGACGAAGATGCTGACAACGACGCGTCGACACTCACGACGTGCCTGCTCGATCAGCCGTGCATGGCCCGCGTGCAACGCGCCCATCGTTGGCACAAGGGCAAGGGTTGCCGCCGATCGCCTAACGTCAGAGAGTCTCGTCCGAAGTGAGGCGATCGATGGAATCAGTTCGACGGGCATCTCAGGCCGGTGGGGTGCCGCCGACAGGCGCGGGCTGCAGCGGATAGCGGCCGGCATGCACGTCGTCGACATACTCGTGGGCTGCGGCGACGATCGCGTTTCCAAGCTGCGCGTACTGTTTTACGAACGAAGGCACGAATCGGTCGAAGAGCCCCAGCATGTCGTAACTGACGAGTACCTGGCCGTCACACTCGGGTCCGGCGCCAATACCGATGGTTGGTATTCCCACGCGCGCCGTGACCGCTCGAGCCACTTCGGAGGGCACCATTTCCAGCACGATTGCGAATGCGCCGGCTTCCTCGAGAGCGACGGCATCGGCAAGGATTGCGTCGCGCTCGGCCGGCTGCGTTCCCCGCTTCAGATATCCGCCGACCTGAAGTACGGACTGTGGCAGCAGCCCCAGATGGCCCATCACCGGAATGCCGACGTCGACCAGGCGGCGTACGACATCAATCATCGGGCGACCGCCTTCGATTTTCACCGCGCCAGCTCCGCCCTCCTGAAGGAGTCGGCCTGCGTTGCGTACGGCGTCGGCGACACTGACCTGGTACGTCAGGAAGGGCATGTCGGCCACGACGAGAGCCCGCTCGGCGCCACGTCTCACTGCCTGGGTGTGATGAATCATGGCCTCCAACGTCACCGGCAGTGTGTTCTCGTGCCCCAGGACGACGATTCCGAGTGAATCACCGACGAGCAGCACGTCCAGACCTGCTCGATCGAGCAACCGGGCCATCGTCGCGTCGTAAGCAGTGAGCATCGTCACTTTCTCACCGCGCAGCTTCATCTTTTTCAAGTCAGTTGTCCGGACCCGGCTCGCCATTGACGCTATCCACCTTTCGAGATTGAATCGCCGCTTGGAGCGCACGAAGAGTTGGAGCTGGTAGACCGCGCTGTCGACTGATCACCAAGAGCTGCTCGGCGACAGCCCGGTACAGAGCCGCTATTGCTGGTGGAGCTGTCGCAAGTGCGCCCATGTGTGCTGTCACGGTTGAAACGTCGCCTCGAGCGATGGGACCAGTCAGGGCCGTCCTGGGCCCCAAGCGGAGAATATTCTCCAGGCTCGCTCTGGCGATTGGCTCCAACGCCTTCAATGCGGCCTGCTCCTCGATTCCAGCGCGCATCATGAGCACGACGGCAGCGTCGATCACGGCGACGAGCGCGTTACTCGACATCACCGCGGCGGCGTGGTAGCTGCCCAACCGGTCGGCTTTGATGCGAAGAGGCTTGCCGTCGAGCCCTTTGACGATCTCCTCAGCCCATTCGACCGCATCGTGATCGCCGGCGACGCCGAACGTCACGCCCACGAGATCTCGGGCACCCTGCTCGGGCGTCACGATTGTCTGAAGCGGATGGAGCACACCGCATGCGACTCCTCTGAGCCTCAGTGGTCCGAGCGCCTCAGGCCCCTTGGCCCCGCACGTGTGCAGCGCCACGCCGGTTGACATCCCCGCCTCGGCCAGCATCTGAGCGACCGGCTCAATTGCATTGTCAGACGTCGCAACGAGCAGCCGCCGGGCCAGTAGAGGTAACTCGGTTATCGTGACCACCTGTACGGTCGGGCCGATGAACTTCGCCGCGCGCTCGGCGGTGTGGCGGGTCCTGCTGGCGAGTGCAACGACCTTCGCTCCTCGGCGCAGTAGCAGCTGCCCGAGCGCCTGAGCGACCGCGCCAGCTCCGACGATGGCAATCGGCTGATCGAGCCACAAGGTGCACGAACCCTGAATCGTAGCATGGGAAATTGCTCGGGCCCGGACGGTCGACGAGCGGGTCGAGCAAGCAGCATAATCAGATCATGAGGTTTCGTCTGCTTCTGGCGATCGTGGCTGCAGCGACTGTCGCCTGCTCTGGCTCGAAGCCGTCAGAGCCACCTCCGGAAACCACGCCGCCGTTGACCGAGCGCATACCGATCGGCGAACTGCCAGAAGTCGACATCAATGCCGTACTCGCTCACACCAAGATCCTGTCGTCTGACGAATTCGAAGGGCGCCTGCCTGGGACGAGAGGAGAAGAGCTGACAGTCAAGTATCTGGTCGATCAATTCAAGGCCATCGGTCTCAAGCCTGGCAACACCGACGGCGCCTACGTGCAGAAGGTGCCTCTCGTGGGCATCACTCCCACTCCGGCGCCGATGGTTTTCAAGAAGGGCGCGCGACAAGAGCGGCTGAAGTGGAAGGACGACTTCGTCGCATTCACGAAACGAGTCTCACCAACCGCGCGCCTCGACAACTCGGAGCTCGTGTTCGTCGGGTACGGAGTCGTGGCTCCCGAGTTCAACTGGGACGACTACAAAGGCGTCGACGTGAAGGGAAAGACGCTGGTCATGCTGATCAACGATCCGCCCGTGCCTGATCCCGCCAGCGCGACGGAACTGGACGCAAACACGTTCGGCGGTAAGGCGATGACCTACTACGGCCGTTGGACCTACAAGTACGAGATCGCGGCCGAGAAAGGCGCGGCAGGCGCCTTGATCATCCACGAGACCGGTCCAGCCGGGTATCCCTTCTCGGTCTGGCAGAGCAGAACCGGGGAGCAGTTCGATCTCGTCACGCCGGACAAGAACATGAGCCGCGCCGCCATCGAAGGTTGGATCTCCAACGAGCAAGGCAGAATGCTGATGACGATGGCCGGTCAGGATTTCGACGCGTTGAAGCAACAGGCGGCCACTCGAGAGTTCAGGCCCGTACCGCTGGGCGTGACGGCGTCAATTTCCCTTCGCAACAAGCTTCGCACGGTTGATTCGCAAAACGTCCTGGCGAAGCTCGAAGGGAACGACCCGGCGCTGAAGGATGAGTACGTGGTCTATACGGCACATTGGGACCATCTGGGTAAAGGTCCAGAGGGCATTTACCACGGAGCGCAGGACGACGCCCTTGGTTGTGCGGCGCTTCTCGAAATAGGGCGTGCGTTGACGAAAGTTCCTGTGCCACCGAAGCGCTCGATCCTGTTTCTGGCAGTCACTGCCGAGGAGCAGGGTCTGCTCGGGTCGCAGTACTACTCGGTGATGCCGATCTATCCGCTCGCCAAGACCTTGGCGAACATCAACATGGACAGCTGGAATGTGAACGGCCGCACGAGGGACATGACACTCGTCGGTTATGGTTTTTCGGAGCTCGACGATTTCGCCCGCGATGCGGCTGGTGAGCAGGGTCGTCTCGTTCACGGAGATACCGAGCCGGAGAAAGGCTTCTACTATCGATCGGATCACTTCAACTTCGCCAAACAGGGTGTGCCGGCGCTCGACGTGCACTCCAATTCGAACATGGATTACATCGGCAAGCCGAAGGAATACGCCGAGCAGGTGCAGTCGGAATGGACCGGGCGCCATTACCACCAGCCATCTGATGTCGTCACGCCCGCCTGGGATCTCACGGGTACTCGTGAGGATCTCAAGGTGTTTCTGGCGATGGGTTATCGAGTGGCGCAGGCCGCCAAGTATCCAGACTGGAAACCCGGAACGGAGTTCCGCGCGAAGCGCGAAGCCCAGCTCAAGCCGTAATCGCTCAGGGCTCAGGGCTCAACGGCTCAGGGCTCAGGGCTCAAGGCTCAGGGCTCAGGGCTCAAGTTGGGGCCAGTCGAGCCGGAGCGCATGAGATACGCGAGCCATCCTCCGAAGTAAATCAGAATCACAGCAACCCAGATCGGCGTCTCGCCGGGCCCGCGGTTGTTTGGAAAAGATGGCGTGAGAACGATGAAGAGCTCGGTGGCGCCCGACAACAGCAGGGAGACCTTGGCAAGGCCGATCGCTCGCGCATGATGGCGTCTGAGAGCCAGGCCGGCGGCGACGCCGAAGGCGGTTACCAGCACCCGGACGAGAAGAAGTACGAGAACATCGCGCCCTCGAATGGCGAGCGAGTCCACCGTACGCGAAGTCAGTAGGCCGACGATGATCGGTTGATAAAGCGTCATGAGCCGGGCAAGCACCGGCAGCCAGCGCGCATCAGTTGCCGCTCGGTGCCGGACGGTTTCGCCCTCTGTCTTTTCAGAAGAGCCCGGATTGATAGGCGTCGAGCGGTTGACCGGCTTCATCGTCCGGCACTAGCATGCCACTACAGGGCCGCTGAAGGAGGCCGATCATGACTCTTGGAACGGTTGCGCTTTCGCTGGCGGCTGGCACATTGATGATCACTGCTCTTGCCGCGGCTCCGGACGACTCCCATCGGCAAACGGTCGAGAAGTGGCGCGCGAAGCACGAAGCCGACTACCGAAAAGAGTACGTGGGTCTCGCGGGCTTGTTCCCGCTGAAACCGGGTCCGAATAGCATCGGCAGCGCGTCCTCCAACGACATCGTCTTGCCCGCGTCCACTCCTGCATCCGTCGGCCGGTTTGTCTTGGACAACGCGCACGTACGGTTCGAGCCACAAGCAGGAGTGAAAGCCACCATCAAAGGCCAAGCGATCACCGGCGGAGTCGTGCTGAAAAATGATGAAGAAAAGGGAGGGCCCGATGAAGTTGATGTTGCAGGTGTCTCCCTGTGGGTCCATCTCAGCGGAGAGCGGCGGACGATTCGGATGCGTGACGACCACGGAGAGGTCGCGCGTTCGTTCGCCGGCTTCCAGTGGTTTCCGATCGACGAAAAGTATCGGGTGAAGGCCCGTTTCATCAAGGACGCAACCGCGAAGAAGGTGAACATACCCAACCAGCTGGGCGACGACCAGGTGTACACGACCGAAGGCCTCGTCGAATTCACGCTCGACGGCCACACCGTCAGAATGCGTCCGATGACGACAAGACCGGGCCGGTTCTTTTTCGTTTTTCGAGATGGGACCAGCGGCAAGGAAACTTACGAGACGGCGAGGTTCTTGTACTCAGACCTGCAGAACGACGGCACCACGATCCTTGATTTCAACGAGGCCTACAATCCGCCGTGTGCCTTCAATCCGTTTACGACGTGCCCGCTTCCGCCGCAGGAAAATCGACTGACCATCCGCATTCTCGCCGGCGAGAAAGCGTACGCCGGTCACTGATCGAGCCGGGGTGTGGGGCGGAGCCCCATGTAAGCATGAAACTCTTCCTCGTCCACCACGCAGAGGCCGTGGGTCCTGACGTCGACACCCGGAGGCCGCTGTCACGGGTTGGAGAGGTTCAGGCCGCGCGAGCGTCGCGCGAGGCGGCAGCCCATGGCGCACGGCCGGCTGTGGTGTGGCACAGCGGCAAGTTGCGCGCGCGACAGACGGCCCAGACCTTCTGGCGAGCCTGCAATGCCCTGGCGGAGTTTGCCGCAACTGCCGATCTTCAGCCGGACGATCCTCCGTGGCGGATGCGTGATCGCCTGAAAGGAGAGCCACGCGACATTCTGGTTGCCGGGCATTTCCCGCATTTGCCCCGTCTCCGCTCGATCCTGTTGACCGGTGACGACAGCAGCTCAGCGAGCTTTCCACTGCATGGAGTTGTAGCGCTCGAGACCCAGGACGAGGGCGAAACCTGGAAAGAGCTGTGGACGATCGACGTCACTCGAATCGATTAACGCGCCGCGCTGGGGGCCGCTCGAGAAGGCCGCTTGTCAACAGTCCCGAGGAACGAGGCGATCTGATCCACGACCGCTTGCTGTTGTTCGGACGTGATCTCTGAATAGATCGGAATCGCCAGGCTGTCGAGAGCTGCCCGTTCTGCGTTTGGAAAGTCACCAGCGCTGTATCCGAGGTTGGCGAAACACTTTTGCAGGTGAAGCGGCACCGGATAGTAGATTTCGCTGCCGATCCCATACTCATCAAGATGTCGCCTGAGCGCGTCGCGCTCCGACACCCGAATGACGTACTGATTGAAGATATGGCGTGCGTCCGCCGACTCGATCGGTAGGGACACCCAGTCTGTGAGACCGGCCGCGCGGAACATGCGGTCGTACCGGCTGGCATTGCACCGCCGGGCTTCAGTCCAGCGCTCGAGATGCGGTGCTTTGACGCGAAGTACGGCGGCCTGCAGCGCGTCCATTCGGAAGTTCCCGCCAACGAGCTCGTGGTAGTACTTGGGATCCATTCCGTGTGTCCGCAGCACACGTGCTCGCTTGGCCAGTGCGGCGTCATTGGTTGTCAAGAGTCCAGCGTCGCCAAACGCTCCGAGGTTCTTGCTCGGGTAGAAAGAGAAGCAGCCTGCTGCTCCGATTCCCCCCACCGGTCGAGACTTGTACGTCGCGCCGATGGCTTGCGCAGCGTCTTCCACGACGGGGATCCCTGCTTCTCGCGCTACTGCAAGAAGTGGCTCCAGATCGGCGCTGAGCCCGAAGAGATGGACTGGAAGGATCGCTCGCGTTCGAGGCGTGATCGCCGCTCGCGTGGCGGTCACGTCCAGGTTGAACGTCGCGGGGTCGATGTCGACGAACACCGGACGAGCGCCGAGGCGCACGACGCCGCCGGCCGTGGCAAAAAATGAGTAAGTCGACGTGATGACTTCATCACCGGCCTGAATCCCTAACGTCATCAAGGCCAACAGTAGGGCGTCCGTCCCGGACGACACGGTGACGACGTGCTCGATCCGAAGCAGCGTCGCCAACTCCTTCTCGAGCGCCGCGACTTCGGGGCCGAGGATGAAATGCTGGCTGTCGACGACGCGTTCGATGGCGGCGAGGATCTCGTCTCGCAACGGCCGGTTTTGCGCGTGCAGATCTAAAAGCGGTACCCTCATCGATACCGCGACATTGTACTATTCAGACCAATAGTCCCTTAACCGGCACGCCGGTAATCCTTGAAGGGCAGGCGGCAGTCGTGTTTTCTGAGAAAATTCAGGAATCGCTTGTAATCCTTCGTCTCCATGTTGAACAGCCGAAGTACGATCATGTAGTTGCCGCGAGCTTCTTCGAGGCCCTTGTGCAGGAGAGCACGCATGTCATTCCGCGTGATCTCTCTGTTCATGTACATCGGATACACCGACGCCCAGAACGGCTTCCCGTCTTTCATCAATTGCCGGTAGAGGTCGTCGGCCACTGTGCGCCGACGCTCCTTCCAGCGACGCACTTTCACGGAACTATTGGCGAGGATTTCTGACGGAAGGTCGGACGCTTCGATCGTGTCACCAGTTGCATTCACGACAAGCCGCTCGATCACGTTTTCGAGTTCACGGACGTTACCCGGCCACGAGTAGTCGGCGAGAATGGAGACGGCTTCGGCCGAAATCTCCTTAGCCTTCGGTTCAAGATCGCCATAAACTCTGCCGGCGTGCCTCACCCACCGCCGCCGTAGGAAGTGATCGATCAGCGGAGGGATGTCCTCTCGGCGATTGCGCAACGGTGGCACGTTTAGTTGGATGACATTCAAACGATAGAAGAGGTCTTCCCGAAAGAGGCCGTCCGTGATTCTGTCGCGCAGGTCGCGGTTGGTTGCCGCCATGACGCGAACGTTGGTCACCATGCTGACCCTCTCCGCGCCAACTTTTTGGATTTCACCGGTCTCCAAAAATCGCAGCAGCAGCCCTTGCATCCGCAAGCTCATCTCCCCGATTTCATCCAGGAATATTGAACCTCCATTGGCAATCTCGAGCCTTCCTGGTTTGTCGCGATAAGCGCCGGTAAAGCTGCCTTTGACGTGGCCAAACAGCTCAGCTTCGAGCAGCGTTTCCGGAATTCCCGCACAATTGATTGGGGTGAATGCTCTCGAAGCACGCGGGCCAAGGGCATGAATCTGGCGGGCCACGACTTCCTTGCCCACACCGCTTTCACCGGTTATCAGCACTTTCGCGTCGGCCAGGGCGATTCGCTCGACCTCGGCCTGCAGCTCCCTCATGACCCGACTCTCCGCCACCAATGCCGAACTCTCAATATCTCTCATCGCCTTATACTCATTTCTTTGGGTAAAACCCAGAACGGACGGGCCGGTGGCTGCAACATGTTGACCAGGTGTACGTTAACGACACACACCGGTATCGTTATGGCGATATATCACTGACTAGATATAGGTTAAAGCCCCGCCGGAGGGATGGCTTTAATCATTTGGAGAACGACCAAAAAGGTCTCGGAATGCGGCCCTATGCGGAATAATGTCTGCCGCTTGGGTGAGGATTGTGGCGCGCTCTGATCACAATAGGGCTGCGTGGCGCTGAAGTAGCTGCCACGCCCTGCGCACGTGACCTTCTGTGGTCTGATAGTGCCCAATCGCAATGCGTGGCACGACGCGGCCAAGAAGCCGCGTATGCGAGAGAAACACCTCTCCTGAGGCGTTGACCGAGTCGACCAGATGTTCGTTCGCCGAGTCCAGCTCAGCCTCTGGTAGCGCGCCGTCCCTGGGCCGCCACCGAAAACAGACGACGCTGAACGGCACCGGGGCCATTCGCTCGAAGTTCGGATCGTCATCGATCCATGACGCTAGTTCTTGAGCCAACCGCATATGTGCGTTCAGGCGCTCGCGGATCGCTTGCGCCCCCAACGAACGCAGGGTGATCCAGAGTTTCAACGCACGAAAACGTCGGCCGAGCTGGATCCCGGTGTCCATCAGATTATGCGCACGATGGTCCTCCGGCGTCTTCAAGTACTCCGGCGTGACCGAAAACGCCGCGCGGAGAACGTCCGTTCTACGACAGTAGAACGCGCTCAAATCGAACGGCGTGAACAGCCATTTGTGAGGATTGACGACGAACGAGTCGGCGCGATCGGCACCGTCCAAGATGTGAGCGTGGGAAGGAACCATTGCCGCGACTCCGGCATAGGCTGCGTCGACGTGTAGCCACAACTGCTCACGCTCGCAGACGTCCGCAATCGCAGCCACCGGATCCACGCTGGTTGTGGAGGTTGTGCCGACTGTCGCGATCACAGCTATGGGCATCATGCCGGCTCGGCGGTCTTCAGCAATCGCATCGGCTAACGCATCCACACGAAGTCGAAAAGCGGCATCAATAGGAATCTTTCGCAGAGATTCGTGGCCGAGACCGATCGTGATGACTGCTTTGTCGATCGAAGAGTGTGCCTGCTCGGAACAGTAGACGCGCAGCTTCGGCAGGTCGTTTCTGCCAGCAAGTCCCCGGCTCCGCACGTCGGCGACAGCGGCCTGCCGCGCCGCGGTGAGGGCATGCAGGCTGGCGATTGAGGCTGTGTCGTAGATCACGCCTTCGAAGCTGTCGGGCAAGCCGATCAGGCGCCGAAGCCATCCGAGCGCGACTGCCTCGAGCTCGGTGGCCGCCGGCGACGTGCGCCAAACCATCGCCTGCTGATTGAGGGCAGCCGAAAGAAACTCTGCCAGCACACCCGGTGGGGTTGCAGTCGTGGCGAAATAGGCGAGAAAACCCGGATGGTTCCAATGTGTCAGGCCGGGTACGAGCACTCGCTCGAAGTCGGCCATGATAGCCTCGAATGTCTCGGGATCTTCCGGCGCCTGGGCCGGCAGCGCGTTCGTGATCTCGCCAGGCTTGACCCGTGCGAGGACAGGGTACCGGTCGGGATGTTCGAAATAACGGGCTATCCAATCGACGAGCTCGTAGCCGTGTCTACGGAACGTCGCCGGATCCATTCGGGTCGGCTATCGCTTGTGCGTTTGCGCGTAGTCGAACGCGAACTGCTTCAGTGCGGGACTGGTCAAACCCAGAGCGGTTGCTTCCGCGGTCGCGCGATCGGCGTCCCAGTGGTCCACCGCGAGCCGTTTGACGAGCCACATCGCGGCGGCGCGATTACCTCCGGCGCAGTGGATGAAAGCCGGTTCGCTTCCCTTGGTGGTGATTGCTTCGAGAAATTTGTCGGCTACCGCAGGCTCGGGCGCCTGGCCGTTGAATGGAATGTGGTAGAAGCGAATGCCGGCGGCCTTGGCGGCGGCTGCCTCGGCGTCGATATCTGCGCCCGGTTCGCTCGCCTGCCGAAGATTGATGATCGACGCGAAGCCCATCTTCTTGATTTCTGGAACCGCTTCGACCTTGACGGCGCCCGCGCAGGCGACCGTTGTCTCGAGACGGGTGAAATTCGTTACGCCCGGGACGTTTTCCTTCGTGACTTGCTGTCCAGCCGTCAGAAGAGCGGCCGAGCCAACGGCGACGAGGATGGCGGTCAACTGGAAAGTGCGCATGATGCAGCCTTTCGAGATGGTAGCGACGGCTCCATCATAGCGCTGGTTGCGGCCCGTGTACGTCTATTTGTCGATGTTGACGGTGACCGGGCTGAGGATTCGGATGGTTACGGGCTCGCCCGAGCGGAGCGTGGCGGCATTGCGATCACCCGCGATGACCGTGCCGGCGCCGGCAGCCGCCCCAGCCGTTGCGCCGATGGCCGCTCCCTTACCGCCGCCGATGATGGCGCCGAGAATCGTGCCGGCGACGGTTGCTCCGCCAATCTTGGCTGCGCTTTCGTTGCCGGGGGCGTCGCCGTCACGATAAATCGTCTCGGTACTGATAGGAAGGCGAGTGCCATCGGCAAGGACCAGGGTGTGGAACCGAATCCCAAGCCGAGCACGCTCCTTGAACTTACCACCCCGTTCGACCAGCGTCACCGATCCGATGGCCCGTGCGCCGGCGGGGATCGCAACGAGGTCGCGGACTCTCACGTCTCGCGTGATCCGGGCCTCGACGCGATCCTCCACCCGCGCGCGATCGCTCGAGACCGACGTCTCTGCCTGAAGCCCGATGACCGAGTCGGCAGCGACGACGAGTTCTTCGAAGTTTGGCTGGGCTGGTTCAGGCCTGGGGAAATCCGGCGCGACGCGCTCGTCGGCTCGAGGCAGTTGGGCGCTCGGCTCGACCGACGGGACCGCAATCGAGGGTGTCGGGGTCTGGACCTCAGACGGAATGGGCACGCCACTCTGAGCCGTGCGATCCGAGCTCGGCAGTGGCTTGGGAATTCCTGTTTTCGGCGCGCGCGAAGCTGCAGGATTGACTGCTCTGGGTGGCGCCGATATTTCAGCCCGCCTCGCGATAGGTGCTGGCGTGCTGGGAGCAGGTAGTGCGTCTGTTATTGGTCTTTCGGCCGATGTCCTCTCGCTTACGATTTCGGTTGCCTGAACAGCAGCCGAGCTTGACTTCATGCTCGTGGCTGGAGCATCGCTCGCCGCCACGGGTGGAGCGCTCCACCGCGAGGCCAGATAGCCGCCGCCGGCCGCCGCCAGAAGACAGCCGACAGCCAGTGCAGCGAACGCGAGGCGATTGGACAGCATTGCTAACGATCTCCCTTGGACTTCCGCCGATTGGAACGCAAGCCTCGTACCCAACCCAAGAGGGTCAGACGTCAGCCAACCCCTTTTAATTCGGTAGTTTACTAGAATGAGACATCGGGTCCCAATGTCCAATTCCCGTGAAAGGTGTCCTGCCATGAGAGCATCGAATTCAGATTCATGGCGAGAGCGGCCCCCTTTGGCGCGTGCTGAATTGTAAATTGTAGCTCTCTGCATTCGTTCATGGCTCAAGCATCAGACATCGTTGTCATCGGTGCCGGAATTGTTGGGTGCGCGGTGGCGTACGAGCTGGCGCGTCGTGGTGCCTCTGTCGAAGTGCTCGATGAGCGGGTGATTGGTAGGGGTGCCACGCAAGCTTCGGCCGGCATCCTCGCCCCTTATCTGGAGTTACACGAGGGCAGTCCCCTGCTTGCGCTTGCTGTACAGAGTCTCGGTCTTTTTGATGAGTTCGTTGAACATGTGGCATCGGACAGCGGGATCACAGTTTCCTATCACCGAAGTGGAACGTTGGATGTCGCGACGGACAATCTGCACATGCAGGCGTTGCAGACGACTGCTGAGACGCTGGTCCGCCACGGCATCGACGTCGAATTCGTCGACGGACCAACTGCGCGCGCCGAAGAACCTCACTTGGCTGCCGACATTATCGGAGGCCTGTTGATCGCGTCTCACGGATTCGTTTCGGCGACCGACCTGACTCGGGCAGCGGCCTTGGCGGCAAAACGCCATGGCGCCAGGTTCGTCGAGCAGTGCCCAGCGAGACGAGTTTCATGCACGAACGACGGCATCAGCGTCGAAACAGATCGCGGATCACGCAGTGCACACGCGGTCGTCCTCGCAGCAGGGAGTTGGTCTGGTTCAGTCGAGATTCAAGGAACTCGTACTCGTGTGCCGGTAAAACCCGTCCGCGGTCAATTGGTGCGTCTGGCCTGGCAGGGTTCCCGGTTGAAACGCGTGGTCTGGAGTCCCAAGTGCTATCTCGTTCCGTGGGACGATGGGACCGTTTTGGTGGGGGCGACGATGGAAGAAGCCGGCTTCGATGAGCGGGCAACCGTGGCCGGCGTTCGGGATCTGCTCGAGGCCGCGTGCGACATTACACCCCAGGCTTGGACGGCGGCATTTGATGGAGTCCGGGTCGGGCTCCGGCCGGGGACTGCTGACGGTCTGCCGATCATCGGTCGATCTCGCATCGTCACAAATCTGATATATGCAACCGGGCACTTTCGAAATGGTGTCTTGCTGGCCCCATTGACGGCGAAACTGGTTGCTGGTGCTTTGCTCGATCGCCACGATGATCCCTCGCTCGAGGCCGTAAGCCCTGCGCGTTTCGGGGATTTGTAGATAAGCGCGATCGTCGTCCACGCTCGACGGCCCAGATGAGGCACATCTCGATTGGCGGTGTAGCATACCGATTAAACGCTGTCGACCGGGACGGCCAGTGGGTGGCTCGCGCCGAGCGCGAAGCGAACGGCAGGCCGTTCGGCGCTGAATGGAGTGGTGCAACAGAAGCAGAGGCCATGGACGGTCTCAGCCAGTGGCTCGAGTGGCAACCCGAGCATCAGAAAGCGCTCGAAGCGTTGCAAGCTGCCGAACGGGCGTACCATCGCGCGATTGCCGGCAGCGCCTTCGCGATTACCGCAGAAGGGCCAACTGCAATCGAACTGCAGAAAGAATCGCTCGATGCCCTCGAGATGGCGCGAATCAGGTTGGATGAAGTCCGAAACCGAAAGCCTCGGTAGTTTGAAAACGAGCCGACCACGCCGCTGATGCGCCTGAAACGCCTTTACAGCTCGCGAGAAGTCGCAGCGATCACTGGCCTGACCGCAAGGCAGTTGCAGGTCTGGGACGCAGACGGACTCCTCCCTCCTGCGGTCCCGCCGCGCCGAACCGCCGCAGGCGGATACACCGAGCGCCGATATACACCCATCGACCTGTTCGAGCTGCTTGTCCTGGCAGATCTTCGACGGCGAGGGTTTTCAGTCCATCAATTGCACTCGATTGTGCGGATTCTCAAAGAGAAATTCGGCGCACGTCTCTTCGAAGCGACGAGCGAGGGCGGTTCCGTGCGACTGCTGACAGACGGCCATGAGATCTACACACGCACGGCGGCGGGCGAATTCTACAATCTGGTCAGGGCGCCCACTCAACCACTGCTCGTCATTGGCAACGAGGGACTCTTGAAAGAGTTGGGGGGCAGGGTTAGGAGAAAGGGAAGGAAAAGAAAATTGATGAACGATGATTGATGATCGATGACTTCACCGAATCGGAAAGACCTTTTCGAGATCGTCGGCGGGCCTTGGGATGACGTGAACTCCAACGAGCTCACCAACCCGACGGGCCGCGGCCGCGCCGGCATCGGTGGCGGCTTTCACCGACCCAACGTCGCCGCGGACGATCGCTGTGACAAGGCCGGCGTCCACTTTCTGCCATCCCACGAAAACGACGTTGGCGGCCTTCACCATCGCGTCCGCCGCCTCGATCATCCCGACGAGACCTCTGGTTTCGATCAACCCGAGAGCGTCGCCGATCTCACGCTTGTCCTTGTCAGCCATGGCTCGCCATTCGCCTGCTTCGGATCGCTGTTGTGCAACTGGAAGATTGGACGCAGCTAGTGTATGCGATCTGAGCGGTCCGTGGACTATTCCTGAACCTGTTCCGCCTGCTGCTGGGTCCCGTCCCGTCACCGGCGCAACGGTTTCGGCGTAGCATAAGGTCGAAACAGGAGGGTATCGTCGTGATCAAGACCGGACTGTTGCTGGCATTGCTGGCCGGCGCAACGCTTCAGACGTCGGCTCAGCAGCCCCTCAAGTTGTATGTCTTCGACGGCGGGACTCTCAAGAGCGGAAACCCCGCGCCGCTGCTCGAGCGCGGCGTCACGACCACCGACATGTCGGTGGCGATTTATCTGGTCGTGCATCCGCGCGGAACGCTCCTGTGGGATGCCGGCGTCATTCCAGACGAGCGAATCCAACCCGGCGGCACGACCGACTTCCGAGCAACGGTCAAGAAGACTCTGAAAGGACAGCTGGAAGAGATCGGCTACAAACCTTCCGACATCACGTATTTTGCGCTGTCGCACAACCATTACGACCATTCAGCCAACGCCAACGCCTTCGCAGGGTCCACATGGCTGGTGCAAAAGACGGAGCGCGACGCGATGTTCTCGGCTGCCCAGCGTCCCACGTCGGCCAACAGCCCGAGTATCGAGACGGTCAACGCTCGCTTCGCGGCATTGAAGGACAGCAAGACGACGCTCCTGAACGGAGACCATGACGTATTTGGTGACGGGACGGTGGTCGTCGTGTCGACGCCAGGACATACACCGGGTCATCAGGCGCTCTTTGTGAAGCTCGCGAAGACTGGTCCGGTCCTTCTGAGCGGCGACCTGTACCACTATCCGGCGGAACGTACGCTGAAGGATTTCACGCCATTTGCGGCACTAGGGAATCCCGAACAGGAGGTCGCGTCGAAAGCCAAGGTCGAGGCGTTGCTCAAGGAAAAGGGTGCGACGCTGTGGATTCAACACGACATCATTGCTGACGCCAAGTTGAAGAAATCGCCGGCTTACTACGATTAGAAACCAAAAACGTGAAATGCACAATGCAGAATGCGAAATGCATAAGGCAAAACGTTGGGGCGATTAAGTCTCACTTTGCATTTTGCATTGGGCATTTTGCATTACGAGGGTCGCTCAAGCAAAGAGTCCCACGAATCGTGAAGGACTGATCGCGTAGCCAGGAAAAATCGGCCGAGCGTCTGTCACGCCCAGATGGCGGACGACGATTTCACCGAACACGTCGCGGAAGTCTGTCGTCACCGCCAGATCTCGACCCTCGAAGCGCTTCTCCTGGGATAGCCCAGGCCACTTGCCGTAGACGCGGCCCCCGCGCACATCGCCGCCGATCACGAACATGGCGTTGCCATGCCCGTGGTCGGTGCCTCGATTGCCGTTCTCCGCAACGGCGCGCCCGAACTCAGACATCGTGAGCACCACGGTGTCGGCCATTCGATCGCCGAGGTCCGTGGTCAGCGCAGCGACGCCGCGTGAGAAATCATCGAGCCGGCCCGCCAGCTGTCCCTGCGACGATCCTTGATTGACGTGCGTGTCCCAGCCACCGACATCAGCGAACGCGACCTCGACGCCGACGTCGGCTTTGATGAGTTGAGCGATCTGTCGCAACGCCTGGCCGAATGGGCTGCGAGGGTATTCTGCGCCGTTTTCCGGTTGATACTTCGAGGGGTCGGTCGTCTTGAGCATCTTCATGGCGTCGAAAGCCTCGCGGCCCGTGCCTTTCAAGATCCGATCGGCCGCCGATGCATACAAGGCTTCGAAGGAGGAGTTGACCGCTTCGGTCGACATTCCGGCCCGGATACCAAACTGGCCCATTTGACTGAAGGCGAGCGCCGGCGAAGCCCCTTGGAGAACGCGTGGCACTTGCCCGGTCAAGGACACCGCCCGAAACGGCGTCGCTGATTCGACGTGGCGCGTCTGAAGGTAGCGGTTCAGCCATCCATCGCCGGTGTTCTTCACGCCCGGTGTTGCCGTCTCCATGTAGTCCTGAGCGTCGAAGTGCGACCGTGTCGAATCCGGCGAGCCGCATGCATGGACGATTGCGAGCTGATTGGCATCCCAGAGCCGCTTGAGCGGTGCCACTCTGGGGTTGAGGCCGAAGAAGCCGTCGAGATCGATTGAGGCGTTGCTGCCGGAACCCGGACGCGCCAGCGCGATGGTCGGACGGAGGCGGTAATAGTCGCTCTCGCCGAACGGCACGACGACACTCAGTCCGTCAACGGCGCCACGCTGGAAGATCGCGACGAGCTGCTTCGCTCGGGCCGATCGTCCTTCGGCGAACGCCGTGCGGGCGAGAAACGAAGGCGCGAAGCCCAGAGTCACGAGGGCGAATGCGCCGTCTTTGAGAAAGACTCTTCGCGAAATCATTGCTATCTCCGTTGAAACTCAGGTGAGCCGAGTGTCAACGCTGCCATCTGCGCGACACTTTCCGCCTCGGCAATCGTCTCGAGCGTGGATTGCGAAACGTCTTTGCCCAGCATGGCTTGCACGAAGGTGGTGCGGGCAGTCGTGAGATCGGCCGACGAATCAGAGCTCTGTAGTAGAAGTGCTCCGCGATCGATCGAGACGCCGGGAAGCTGACCGCTCGCCAGCTGAAGCCCGGTGTTCATCCTGTTCACGAGCGCACCTGCATTCACCCAAGTCTCGGCCGTGTCCTTGTAACCGGTTGGCGGTTGGCAGAGATATAACGGCATCCCCAGCTGCTGCATGACCCGCACGAGGGGGGCCGCATTTTGAACGTCCGCCGCTGTGGCCCGAAGCGCGCTGGTGAGAAACTCGAACGGCGTTTTCACCTTCGCGCGATACGCATCAGGCGAGAGAAATTCTGGCGATGTCAGAATGGTTCGCATCACCTCGCGTAGATCCCCGTCGCTCTTCCGGAAAGTCGCCGCCGTGCGGTCGACCAGCGATGCCGGCGGGCTGTCGCTCACGAACCGTCTGACGAGTTTCGTGGCGATGAAGCGCGCAGTCGAAGGATGCGCGGCAAGCAGGTCGAGGACCTCTTCACCATCACGCTGGCCGCCGCCAGCCTTGATCCGATGGCCAAGCACGATCTTCTCCCCGTCGTCATGAATCCGCGGCTCGAATCTGAAACCGCCGCCCTGCATCGGGTTCTGAATCGTCCAGCCCGTGAACGCGCGCGCAACCTCGGTGACATCTTTCTGCGTATAGCCGCCGTCCACGCCCAGGGTATGCAGCTCCATCAGCTCACGACCGTAGTTCTCGTTCAGGCCGCGCGCCATCCTGCGGGCTGGATTGTCAACGCCATCTGCGCCACGGGGAAACGGGCCTCCGAACTGCCCACGTCCGAACGGTGCGCGAGACGTGCCCCGAGCGTCCGGATGTGGACCGTTCGGGTCCGCGCTCATCCAGTTGTCCAGGTAGAAGAGCATGGCCGGACTCTTTGCGGTGGCCCCAAGCAACTCGCGAAACTTGCCCAGTACATGCGGCCGAATCGCGTCGCGCTCGTAGGAGGTCAGCATGAAGCGAGCCCGGCCCTTTCGGGCGTCGACGTTGAAATGGTTGAACCAGAAGTCGGTCAGGACTTCCTGGAGTTGCCGCTCGCTGTAGATGGCGCGGAGCAGCTTCTGTTCCGACAACTCGACAACAAGCTGATTGGCGCGCTGCATCATCTCAGGCGGCATGTTCGGTCGCGGGTTTTCTTGTTCCTGCGGTGAACCTTGCGCGGCTTCTCGCCTTCGCTCTCGACGCGCCTGAAGTTGAGGGATCTCGTAACGCGCCACAATCTCGTCCTCGCTCAAACCAATGGTCGCAAGGACCGCGAGTCGGCCGTTGACGCTCTCGTCCGGGATGCGTTCAGGGTGCAGCTGTTCCTCGATGTAGCGCTGGAGCCCGATCTGCCTGAGCCGGGCCATGTCGTCCCGCCGCGGACCGAAGGCGACACGATTCAGGACATGTGCGAAGGCCTTGTCATCGCTCGGGAACGAGGCGGCAGTGGAATCCGGAAGTCTCCCGACGATTGAGGCCAGGACGCATGCCGCGACGATGGCATTGATGAAAAGCTTACGCATGCCGGGTTAGACCGGCCGTACGCTCGGGGCGTTTAAGAAAATGCGACCTGGGTGGCAGCCAGATTGGCAGATTCTGGCATCCGATCTTGGACGCGCAAACAGGTCGCCAGGGCATCAAGGCAGTGAGCCGAGCTTTAAATCCAGCGCCTTCGCTTCATTTTCGCCAAGCGAGAAACGAACAGCTCGGTCCTGGATCCGATCGAGAAACTCGGGATCATTTGCTTGGCCTTGCTCGATGAAGTCGATCGCAATGGCCAAATAGTCGCCGGCGGGCAAGCCGGATATTTTGAAGCGGCCGTCCTGGTCTGGCCGTCCGGTTCGAATATGGCGCGACGTCGGCTGCCACTTTTGGCGATCGGGTGCAAAGACGATCGCCCAATAGTCCTTCGACGGGTCGCCGCGGCCGTTGGTAACGCGACCGGATATTTCCGTGACTCGATTCGTGAGCTCGACTTCGATCTCGGTGACGTCCTCGTTCGGCTTCACGTCGATGCCGGCATCCGTCACATCGTTGCCCTGATGCCGAATCGCTTTGACGACCCATCCGGCGGGTTGTCCCATCACGTTGATTCGCGTCGAGCCGGGTCGCAGCTTGATTTGAAAGGTCCAGTCTTCGCCGACCGCACCACCAGCGCCCGCCGGGCCGAACACGATGCCGCCGGTTGGCGTCGGCGCCGGCATGACGCGAACCCCCGACGACCGCAGCGACTGTGCAGCCGCCGGGTCCGAAAAGACGATGCGTCCGGAACCGTTCGATGGCCTCGAAGCAACGAGTCGAAGGTCGTTGATATCGCTGCCGCCGACCGTGACATCGGCCGAGGCGGACTCAGCAGTTGTCTGATCGGCAAACGGCTGACTCTGGACTTGAAGCGTGTACTCACCAGGCGTCAAGCCGTTGATGGTGAACGAACCATCTGGACGTATTTGAGCCGGCGACAAGCCGAAAGGTCCTCCGAAGAACCCCAATCGGGGAAGAGCCATGACCAGACCGGTCATCGGTCGTCCCTGTGAATCGACTGCAGTTCCACTGATGCGCGCGGTTCGAATAGGCAACAGAGAAATCGAAATTTCGCTCAGCGTCTGTCCAACGCCGACGGTCAGACGCTGCGCGCTTGCCGTATCCGCCGTGCTCGGATAGTAGGTCGGTGCGTAGCCGGATCGGTCGTCGGTGCGTTCGAAAGGGTTAGCGCCGCGGAGTGTTGCTGACACGTAATAGTCGCCCGGCGCCAACGCGAACAGTCGGTACTCGCCGATGTCGTTCGTTGTCGCCTGGCGGCTAGCCATAGCCAATTGCCGACCGGCCGGTGTGAACTGATACCTCATTGCCGAGACTTGGACGTCTGAAACCGGCTCCCCGAACTCATCTAGAACACGCCCGGTAATCACACTGCCGCGTGGCAGCGCGAAGTCGATGCGCTCGAGGGTCTGGCCATCGAGGACCTCGAGAGGTTTGCCGGGCTCGAACGGCCGGAGTTGACCGTACTGCAAGCTCACGTAGACGCCTTTCGAGGCCGTGAGGTTGTAGCGCCCGGCCGGCAGCTCCTTGAATTCGTAGCGTCCACTGGCATCCGTCGTGACGAGACGGCTTTCAGGGAGTTGAGTGCTGCCCGGGCTGATATTGGCCATGATGCGGACCTGCGCCTTTCTGAGGGGTTGGCCACTATCTCCTGCGACCACACGGCCGCGAACGGTCGCAGTACCGAGTTTGGCCTGTTGATTGTCGCGCGGCGGCGCCTGGCCAGGGTTGGCGACTACGCCACCAAAGAGGCCCGAGTCGCCGGATGACACGAAGATTGCCTGAGCTTCGGCGAGGGTTGTCGACGCGAGTGCGAATGTTCCAACGAGGACCGCGAGTAGCCGCGCCATGGCGCACCTCTTCGACTTAGACGGCCTACTGCCCGTTGGGGTCGGTCACACCGAAAAGTGCTGGTTCGACGTGCGTCGAATCACCGTATCCGGACTCGACTCTGCTCCCGCATGAACTGCTGAACGTAGTACGGGCCGCCTGTTCCACGGCCGGTCGATCCGCTCGCTTTCCAGCCACCAAAGGAATTGATACCTGGCCACGCCCCGGTGGTGGCACCCGCTCGCCGATTTGCGTATGTGACCCCTGCCTGTATGCCACTGAAGAACTGCTCGATCTCGCGATCGTCCTCCGAGAAAATGCCGGCGGTGAGACCGTATTCGGTGTTGTTGGCCAACTCGATCGCTTCATCGAGCGTCACGACATCCGCCAGGAGCGTGATGGGCACGAACAGCTCGCGGCCAAATAGTGGATGGTCGGCTGGAAGTCCGTCGATGACCGTGGGTTCGACATAGTAGCCATGCGAAAAGTCGCCGCTAATGAGCATGTTCCCGCCGGTCAGCACTTTGCCGCCGTCTTTCGTTGCTTCTGCAACGGCACGTTCGAACGTCTCGACCGCCTCCTGCGAGATCACCGGTCCCATGTAGACGTCGCGGTTGAGAGGATTGCCGACGTTGATCTTTTTCGTCTTCTCGACGAGAAGCCTGACGAACTCGTTGCGGACTTGATTATTGATGTAGACGCGTGAGCATGCCGAGCACTTCTGGCCCTGTGCGCCGAACGCCGAGCGCATCACGCCGTCACTGGCTTTATCGAGGTCGGCGGACTTCATGATCAGCGCGGGGTTCTTGCCTCCCATCTCGATGATGAGCGGGCGCGGGACCGGCCGAGTCGCGTTGTCGCGAATCAGGTGCATTCCGACTTCTTTGGAGCCGGTGAACACGATTCCGTCGACGCTGCGGTTATCGATCAACTCCTGCCCGGCGCTTCCGCCGCCGCCGGTGACAAAGTTGAACACGCCGACAGGAATGCCCGCTTCTGTCGTGATCTCGTGAAGCCGGTAGCCGAGAAGCGGAGTCGCGGAAGCTGGTTTGAAGACGACCGTGTTGCCCGCCACCAGCGCGCCCCCCGAGGGTCCTGCGGCCAGAGCAAGTGGAAAATTGAAAGGCGAGATGACGGCCCACACGCCGTACGGGCGCAACACGCTCGAGTTCTCTTCGTTCGGTCCAAGAGTGCCGAGTCTCGTGCTGAAGCCGTCATGCTGCTCGATCTGGTCGCAGTAATATTCGATGAGATCCGCCGACTCTTCAACATCGCCCACACATTCCAGCCTGTTCTTGCCGGCCTCGTAGCCCATGAGGGCGGACAACTCCCAACGATGAGCGCGTATTCCGTCGGCGACTTTCTTGAGCAGCATCACGCGTTCGCGCCAGGGTCGGCCGCTCCAGCTTGGGAATGCCGATCTGGCGGCGGCGATCGCCCGTTGAACGTCCTCGCGACTTCCTTGCTGAAACTTGCCCAGCAGGATCCTCGTGTCGATCGGACTTCTGTCGTCGAACTCACCGGCCGCTTTGACCGCTTGCCCTCCGATCATCATCGGATAGCTCTTGCCAAAACTTGTCCGGACCTCTTCGATCGCGTGGTCCAACTCGCGGTGCAGATCTTCCATCCGCTCCGCGCTCATCGTGGCGTAGGTAATTTTGGTAGTCATAGACGTGTATTGTTCTACGGTTCAGGGCTCAGGGCTCAGGGCTCAGGGTTCAGGGTTCGGTTCAATGTTCAGGGTTCAGGGTTCTGTTCAGCGTTCATCTATTCCAGAACCCTGAACTCGGAACCCAGAACCGAACCCTGCACCTTGAACCTTGAACCATGAACCCCAGGAACAGAGATCAAGGCCGCGCCCTCTTGTTGATGTTGAGCAACGGCTCATTGATGAAACGAATGAGAGGCGCCACCTGCCGAAACGTGTCGACGACGCCGCGGTAGAAGCGCGGACTCGAGGCAAAGCGTGCCGGAAATTCTCGTCCGGCGAGAAACTGCCGGAACTTCAAGTATTCGGCCGCTTCGTGATCCCTCGCAAAGCCACGGGGGACTCGTTGAAGTTGGTTCCCGCTCAACCGGCCGACCGTACGCCGGAATCCCGGCGATTCGACAATCGCGCGAAAACGTCGGAGGTTGGCGGCGATGTGTTCCCGGACGGCCTGCAGGGTTGATGTCTCGGGCGCGTACATCCCTCCGCCAACCCACACCCAGCCCGTTGCTACTTCCAGATACAGACCGGCGCCTTGATGCTTCGCCAAACCACGGCACGGAAACACAGCCGCCACGTGTGTCTTCAACGGCGCTTTGTTCTCCGAGAATCGCGTGTCTCGGTAGATTCGATAAAGCGAGGCCTTTGGGTTGGCGACGAGATCCGGCGCGAAGGCCTCGAAGTCGTGTGCCAGCCGTTCGATGACCGCGAGCATCGGCGCGCGCAGGAGCGTGTCGTACTGCTCCTTATGAGCCTTGAACCACTCGCGGTTGTTATTTCGCTTGAGCGCACGCAGAAATGCGATCGCTTGCGACGTGAACCGTGGCGTCGTCCTAGCGGTCACGCTATCTCTGAGCGGCAACTGGCTGAGGGCGGGCCATCCGCTCCTGGAACTCACGGGTGAGGTGCGGCACGAGGCCAATCATGCGCTCCATGACCATGAGCTGACCGCGGTGGTGCATTTCGTGCTCCTTCGCGCTCAGCAGCATCTCGAAGCGGCTGCGACTCGCAGGTTCCATACCGGGCCGCATTTTCACGGTTTCTGTGAGGAATGACTCGGGCAGCGCCTCCAGAAAGCTGGCAAACTTGTCGCCTTCGGCCGTCAACAACGTAAGGACGTCGGCCTTACTCCTCGGCTTTGCCTGCTCCTCGCCGAACTTCTGCATGAGCTCCTGGAAGTTCACGCTCTGCATGTCGCTGATGTTGTTTCGGTGAACGTAGCTTTGGAGCTCCGTCGAAAGCGCAATGTGAACGAGCGTGTCTTTGATGCTCCGAACGTCCGGCGCCGCCCTGAAATCGTATTTGTCTTCGGGAACCTCTTCCGCGATCTTGATCGTGTTGTTCCTAACGGTCCTGAACGATGCCGCCAGTTCTTTGGCTCCGTAGTAAGTCATAGTCTGCGACTCCTTTTAGCTTCCAGCTCTCACACTCAGCCCATACTGTGTGGCTTCCGCCTCCGATGTGAATGTCATTTTCACTGGCGCCGGGGCCCCACCCCCGGCGCGGACTGACGCCGATTCCTCGCCTCGGATCTGCTTGTCCTCGGCTCGGAATGGCCGCGGGCGCTCCTTTGATCAGACCAATCCACCCTTCGCGCTAGTACCAGCCGATCGGTTGTTCCGACAGATTGATGAACACCTGCTTGACGTTGAGGTACTCCTCGACCCCCCATTTCCCGAGCTCGCGACCGATGCCGCTTTGCTTGTATCCGCCCCACGGGGCCTCGACATAGGTGGGCTGCATGTGGTTCACCCAGACGATACCGGCGCGGAGCTGCTTGACGGTACGCATCGCGCGGAAAATATCTCGCGTCCAGACAGCTGCGGCAAGGCCGTAGTACGTGTCGTTCGCGATGCGCAGCGCCTCGGCTTCATCGTCGAACGGAATGACGCTCGCTACGGGTCCAAAGATTTCCTCGCGGGCGATGCGCGTGGAATTGTCGACATCGTAGAAGATGGTTGGCTCGACGAAATATCCGCGCGCGAGCGCGCCGCCATTGGCGGGACCGCCGCCGAAGGCGACCTTTGCTTCGGTCTTGCCGATCTCCTGGTAATGCCGTACCCGTTCGAACTGTTCTCGGCTGACCAGTGCGCCCATCTTCGTGTCGCGATCCAAAGGCGAGCCGACCTTGATTCCTCGTGCCTTCTCGACCATCGCGTCGATGAGCTTCTTGTAGATGGGCCGCTGCACCAGAATACGGCTGCCTGCCGAACACATCTCGCCCTGGTTGAGAAACACGCCGAACAACGCCCCGTCGACTGCCGCATCGAAGTCAGCATCCGCGAAAAAGATGTTCGGCGACTTCCCTCCGAGTTCGAGCGTCACCTTCTTCAGCGTCTCGGCCGCGGTACGCATAATCAGCTTGCCAACCGCTGCGCTTCCCGTAAATGCGATCTTGTCGACGTCTGGATGCTCCACGATCGCGGCGCCTGCCGTTTCACCTTCACCAGTGACGATGTTGACGACCCCCGGAGGAAGTCCAGCTTCCTCGAAGGATGACGCCAGCTCGAGAACCGTGAGAGGAGTCTGCTCGGCAGGCTTGAGCACAACCGAGCAACCGGCACAGATCGCCGGCGCCAGCTTCCAGGTTGCCATCAGCAAGGGATAATTCCATGGAATGATTTGACCAGCGACTCCAATAGGTTCGCGGAGTGCGAGGGTCATTGCGTTGTCGGGCACTGAGAGCACGTCGCCGTGGATCTTCGTGGCGAGGCCCCCGTAGTACTCGAAACAGGTCGCCACGTCGGCGATGTCGTATTCGGCCTCGACGATTGGCTTGCCGCTATTGCGTGTTTCCAACTCCGCCAGCTCGGCCGCACGGCGACGAACGATGCCCGCGAGGTTGAACAAAATACGGCCTCGGTCCTGTGCCGACGTCTCCGACCACGGTCCGCTGTCGAATGCGGCTCGTGCTGCGACGACGGCCTTCTGGACGTCAGCTCGGCCGGCATTCGGCACTCGTGCGATGACGTCCGACGTTGCTGGATCGATGACATCGATCCGCTCGGCTGCCATCGCATCCACGAACTGGCCGTTGATGTAGACCTGGTTTTGGTTGATCACGACTGGCAGCTCCGTTGCGGGTCAGGTACGTTCCTGGGTGAAAAGCCGGATCTTCAGTGCAGGATATCTGGACGTTTACACAAGGGTCTCGTCGAAACCAGGCATAACCGCCAACTATATGCGTCCGTCGGACCCCGAGGCAACCGGTGGCACTGCAGGTCGCGCTCGTGACAAGATGACGGTTTTGCAAAGGAGGCGATGATGTCCGCTGCAACGATTCCCAACGTTCTCGTGACCACCGACTGGGTGGCACAGCACGCAGCTGATACCGGAGTTCGTGTCGTCGAAGTCGATGTCGATACGACAGCGTACGACCAAGGCCACGTGGCCGGCGCCGCCGGATGGAACTGGACCACCGAGCTCTGCGATACGCTGGTCCGCGACATTGTGCCGATCAAGAAGCTCGAGGAGTTGCTGGGCAAAGACGGCATCGACAACAAAACCACCATCATCCTGTACGGCGACAACAATAACTGGTTTGCTGCCTGGGCCTTCTGGCAGCTCAAGATCTACGGCCACGAGGACGTCCGGATCATGGACGGAGGGCGTAAGAAGTGGGTCGCTGAAGGGAAAGAACTGAGCACCGACAAGCCGTCTTTTCCGCCGAAGACTTACAAAGCGAGCGCACCCGATCTCTCGATTCGGGCGTTTCTACCCGAAGTGCAAAAGGCGGTGGCACAAAAGTCGGCCGCCCTTGTTGACGTGCGGAGTCCGCAGGAATTCACCGGAGAGATCCTTGCTCCCCCTGGGCTTCCGGAGACCTGTCAGCGTGGTGGCCACATTCCGGGAGCGAAGAGCATTCCCTGGGCCAAGGCGTGCAACGACGATGGGACGTTCAAAAGCGCCAACGATCTCCAGGCGTTGTACGGTGGAGCAGGAATCACTGCTGACAAGCCCGTGATTGCGTACTGCCGGATCGGCGAGAGGTCGAGCCACACGTGGTTTGTCCTGAAATACCTGCTTGGGTTCCAGAACGTGAAGAACTACGACGGCTCCTGGACCGAGTGGGGCAATCTGGTCGGAGCGGCAGTCGAGAAGCCATAGAGCCGCCTTCGCTATGCTTCGGCGAGCCTCGCCGGAGCTCGAAGAGCGGAGGCGGGGGGTGTGGGGCGGAGCCCCACGTAATAATGAAACCAGAAGAACAATCACACCAGCAGCTGGAACTGGCAGGCTGGCCGGTCATCGTGGAGAGCTACCGGCTGGGCGACGTGTACCACTGTACGATCTCCAGCGCCGACCCTGGCGCGCGGATCGCACGCGCCGACGGCTCGACACGCGACGAAGCCGAGCAGCGAGCGATCGAGAAAGCGACGCGCTATCTCGGCCAGACGCGCAGGTTTTCGACGGGATGATTGCCGGCATAGACAAGCCTATTTCCGAGATCACTTGTGTGGGCGTACTGCAACGCGAATCCCTGCGGAGGTCAGGCCGACAGACGTCGCCTGACCGCGCGAGAAGCCTCGGGGGAGCAAGCGAGGTCACGGACCTCGCGGCCCGCGGTCCTTGGAAGGCATCGCAGCGCGGTCCGGCCACCGTAGCCGGGATTCGCGATGCAGGTACGTCCACGCAAGTGCATCCAGAGAGTTCCGCTCTCGGCGTCATGCATTGACAGTCGTAATTCGTAAGCTGATTCAGCCCAGTGCCCCCTCGCTTCCGCGGCAAAGACACGTAGGGCAGCCTCTCGCTCTTCCTCATCCACTAATGGAAATGTGCTGAGCACGTACTCGAATTCCGTGGCGGTCAACTGATAAAGCGCCGCGACAGTGGCTTGGAGCCTGGCTGCCGCGTCGGCATCGTCTCGACGGCTGAGCAATCGCGCCAACGAGCTGATTTCACGAAACGCCGCCGGCACTTCATTGAGCCGTGGAACCGGTAGTCGCTCGACGATGGCCGTCGTCACGTGAGTCGTGACACGAAGGCGAACGAGATAGTTGAGAACGAAGCTATTGAATAATCCGCACAGAAAATACTGTGCGCCAAGTGGTAGCGACGTGCGCAAGCAAAAGAGAGTGTGCGTCGAAACACACCCTTTCGGCAGAATGGCCGCAATGAGGGTGAGGCGATTGGTGGCGCTCGCCACGTCCCGATACGCGAGCCGGGGGCGGTTGTACGGCGCGGTCGGTAGCAGTTGGCGGATATCTTTTCGCGCGACGCTATATCTCGCAGATCCGAGGTCCGTCCGAAACGGTCCGATGTGCTTGCCTTCCAGAACCGGTAATCCCGCGGTGCGCGGCTGAAAGTACCGGCGATCGTCAGTCGCATTCAGTTCGCGGCCGAAGCGAACGCCCCAACCCGCATGGCTCCCCAAAGGCGGAAAAAGAGTGACAGCGCGTTCGAGAATCGTGAGGTCAAGACGGTGGCGCAGTTGCGGAATCGCAAGGTCGTCGCCTGATAGTCGCGCCAGCAACTCCGGTGAAAGCCGTACGGTGAACCACGATGATTGATCTGCGGGCTCCTCGTCGAGCGGCTCGAGGCGGGCAGGTTCGTCCTCGCCAAGGCGGCATGAAATTGTCCGTGTCGGAGATCCGCGGGCCGCGGTGAGAAGCAGAAAACGAACGCTGCGGTGAATTGGAAAAATGCCCCGATGGTTCTCGAATCCCACGATTGCGTCGACATCGCACTCCGTCAAAAGCTTCTTGCGGAGCAACGCGCTGCTGTGATCGGTGGCCAGCCCCCCGGGCAACACAAGACCGATTCGGCCGCCCCGCCGGGTCAGGGCAATCGACCGCTCGACGAAGAGCTGATAACGGTTCGTGTGGCCACCCGATCGAGTGGCGTACACGCCGGCATCCCGAGTGAATTTCAGAAAATGGGAAACAGCTGTCCGGGAGCTGGCGCGATCGTCCGCAGAACCTGCGTCGGCGCGGATCATGTCCCACGGCGGATTGCCAATCGTCGCATCGAAGCCTCCGTTTGCCAATCGCTCACCGTTCGGTCCGAAGAACACCTCGGGAAATTCGAGCTCCCAATGAAAGAAGTGTCTCGAGCGGGAGATGGCAGCTGCAGCCTGTAAGTAGTCGTCGGCGGTCTTTTGCGGTAACGCCCCAATACCCTTCAGGAGTGCATCAGCCAGAGCGTTGAAAGCCGACGCGGGGACCTTCTGGACCGGACTGTCGAACCACGACGCACACCAGATATCGCCAATGCGTTTCCACAGGGACAGCGGAGTGTCTGGCCGGATCAGCGAAGCCAGCGCGCGCTCTTTCATCCGCACGTTGTCGACCGTATCGTCAGGGGTCGTTTCGAGACTGAACCGGATCGGCAAAGCGGCTCGCAGCGCGTCGCCGACAAGGTCGTCCTTGAAGAGTGGGAGTGTCACGGCAGCGTGTGTGGATCGACGCGTCGGCGGCTGCCGGAGCCCGCTGATCCACGCGCCCAGCAGACTGTCACCGACCTGCAGGTGATGGTCGAGAAAGGTGAGCGGCCGATCCGACGCGAGTGTGGCGAGCCAGAGGGAAAGACGGGCGAGCTGCACTGCCATGGGATTCACGTCGACGCCGTACAAACACCGCTCAGCAACCATTCGTCGAATCGCCACCCGTTCTCGTTCCCCAAAGTCGCTGGGGTGGCATCCGCCGCGACGGAGCATTGCCGCCTCGTAGGCATCCGCAAGGTATCGACAAGCCGCGACGAGAAATGCCCCGCTTCCCATGGCCGGATCGACCACTCGAAGTTGAAGAATCCGCTCGGGCTCAACGTCCTTGACCAGGGGCCCGAGCGTTCGCCGGATCAGGTAGTCGGCGATCGGCAGTGGTGTATAAAACGACCCCGTCGCCTTTCGCGTTCCGGATCCCCGCACGAGCTCGACGACTGCCGATCGACTTGGTCGTCTCTCCACGCCACGCGACGACAGGCGAGGTTCGTAGTCGAGCAGCGTTTCGTAAACGGCACCGAGCTGTTCCACGCCCAGATCGCGGTACGCGATGCGCTCGAGTCCGACCCGGTCAGTTGAAGGCCGGGTTGACAGCGCCAAAAGAGCTCGACGCGCAGCCTGATCGTCAAGGTCCCTGCGCTCGGCGAGCGGCGTCCGCACCGGAGAAAAGAGTCGCCCGTTGAAAGGCGTCACTCGCAAATCGCCGGCGCGACAGCCAGCATGCGCGAGCCGCGCAATCGCCCGAAGAGCCTCCCAAAGACCGGCCGCCGTCTCCGGCCGCTCCGCGGCCGTCCTGAGCGACTCGAGGCTGTAGCTGTCTCGATAGACCGGATGCCAGATGGGCACGAGACCGCGTGCCTCAGCGAACAACAAGAAGAGCACTCGGTACACGATCGTGAGTGCCTGCTCGAACGCGTCGTTCACCGAACAGGCAGCCGTCCGACGTCCTAGGGAACCAAGCAGGGCGGCGACCACGTCGCCGGAAGCCTCAATGACCCCTTCTCTCAGTGATTGAGAGACCGACGCTGAGTGCCGCTGCGAAGCGTGCACGATCGCCTGCAGGCGTGTCTCCCCGTTGGCTCCTGGTGAGAACGTCGACGCGTGAATCACCCCCCAGAACGCGGCGAAGACTTGCACGTTGTCCAGCGCGAGGTCGAGGTCGAACTCCAGAAAGCGTCTGGAGTGGAGCTGATCGGCATCGACAATCCGGATATGGGTGCCGTTGAACAGCAGGCACCACTTTGCCGAGCGCCGAATCGCTTCGGTGACCGCGAGCCGCCAACTCGAATCGAGCCGCTCTCCCCACGGCGTCAGTACCAACACAACTGGTTGTGGCCCGGCGCGAATCGTCGCGACGAGCGCCGTACTAAGGCGCGTAATCGTGGTGGGTCTTTGGAAGCCTAGTGTCTCGAGCAGTGGTTCCGTCGCGGCTTCGAGGAGAGCTTGAATCGAGGACGCCGGACCCAGCCACTGAGACGCCTGACGGAGGCCCGCGAGTCGCTTCCTCGCAACCTCCGCCTGGGCTTTGAGAAACTGGGGCGTCCTGGCCTCGATTTCTGTCCCGAGGAAGGATTCGGCGATGAGGCGACCACTGTAACCGGGCAGCATATGGTCATGGGACCAACATGAGCAACAGCCTGACCCGCGTGGACAGCGCCGTCGCCGCCCGACGCCACCTGGCGAGACGTCTCGTCGCTTCCTCAACGGCTTCCTCGGAGTCCGCTCGCGCCGTCAGGTGCTCGTACTCCGTGCGCCGATCGAACAGGCCGGCCTGAATCGGGGCCCGCCGTTGATTGGCGGCGATGACCTCGACGATTGCGGCTTCGCGCGCGCTTCTTGTCTCGATGAACCTTCGGGCGAGTGTCTCGGCGTCACGCCGCTGTGGGTCGGCGACTTCCTGGGCTTGCAGGCGAAGATCGTGTCCCGCTTGTCGTACGAATGCACGGATCCCTGAATGCCTGAACCGTGGGTGTCCACGAAGCGCGACTGCAAGCGGTACTAGGATTGGATTGGTGACCCTTGGCTCTTGCTCTTCGTCTTCGACGCTGAATACTGCGACAATGCGACTGCCGAGATGAAGTCGTGTCGAATGCCGACGCGCTCGCGCGACCCAGGTGTTGCCTTCGACCGCCGCGTACACTTCGTTGCCTTTTCCAGGTAAGAGATTCCGAGTCCATTGCAGTCGGCTTGTCTCCACCTGTGCTTCCGGCCGTACGTCAACGACCACGCGATCCGGCGACAGCCTTTCAGAGGGTGGCTCCTCGCTGGGCAACTGCGGACCTTCGCCGCTCTCCGACCCGATGACCAGCTCGGCCAGTTCGCGTTCATCGAACGCCATCGGGTCGGCGGCTGCGATGTCCTGCCGTGCCCGTTGGACTCGTCGCTTCAGGCGATTCAGGATCTGTTCTTCGCCGGTGCCGTTCGAGATCAAATGGAACACATGTACCGTTCGTGACTGGCCGATGCGATCGATCCGTCCGATCCGCTGTTCCAACCGCATCGGGTTCCACGGCAGTTCCAGATTGATGACAACGCGACACTTCGAATGAAGGTTCAGGCCCTCGCTCGCTGCGTCGGTGGCGAGCAGGATGCGATAGCGTCCTTCGATGAAATCGTCGAGGGCGGCCGTCCGTTCCTCGCGAGTGAGTCCACCGTGAAGTATCGAGACGGGCAGGTCGAGCTGCCGCTGCAGATGCATCAATGTGTCTCGATACTCCGTGAAGATGAGCAGCGGCTCAGATATACGGCGGACAAGACGCCGAACCGCCGACACTTTGGTCTCGGCGCCAGCAGCAAGGGTTGCCGACTCGGCTAGCCTTTCGAGCAATTGCCTCTCGAGCGATCTGTCTCTGAGCGCCCAACGGCCGGTCCAGGGCGGCGGCTCGTCTGCCGGATCGAGCTCGCCATTCGCGTCCATGAGTGGCAGCGAAAGCTGGACGGTCTCTGGATCGCAGTCTGCCGCCAGCGCCTCGCGGCGACGGTTGATCGACAACTGTAACGACTGCGCGCTCGACAAAGCCCGTTTGTGAAGGACCGACAACGATAACCATGCGTCCGGCGATCGATGTTCTAGACGCACGGCTCGCGTGAACTCCGACAGAAGCCGATGCATGTGAGATTCAGATCGGCTTGGCTGTACGCGCAGGCGGTGAACGCGCCGCTGTGCACTCAACATCACATCCGTGCGCTGGCGGCGAAAGACCAGGATTGGGTCGCCGTGCTGCCCGGTGCGGCATAGAGAGCGAAAAGCGGCCTCATCGCCGTTATGGGGGGTCGCAGTGAGCAGGAGCACGTACGGAACGCGAGACGCCAGGGCTTCGACCGCCGCATGGCGAGCGCTGTCTGTCGCGGTTCCATGCGCTTCATCTACGGCCAGAATGTCCCACCGGCACATGAGCACCGACCTCAGGATTTCGGGCCGCTTGGCGTAATCGATTGATGCAATGACGTGGCGAATGGTAGACCACGGGTTCAAGCCGAGGGGCAGGTTCGCAACCCGCTGCCGGACATCTCGAAAATCGACGACGGTTGCGTTGATCCCAAATCGGGTGGACAGCTCGCCTGCCCACTGCTCGCGCAACCCGGCCGGCGTCAGGATCAAGACTCGTTCAGCTAAACCTCGTGTCTCGAGCTCACTGATGATGAGGCCCGCTTGAATAGTCTTCCCCAGCCCCACATCGTCGGCCAGGAGCACTCGGGCTCCGAGACCTCGAATGACCGCCAGCGCTGGTTCCAGTTGGTGGGGCATCAGATCGATACGGGCCGGACCTGCGGCGCGGAGACTTCCGGGCGGTGTGTGGGTGGCTAATACGGTCCGGAAGCCGCGTCTCCAGAGACGTGCCGAGACGAAGCGAAGCGAGGGTTGCTGATTGAGAGTGCGGACGGTCTCGAATGGAAGAAGAAACTGCCGGGTGAGGGCAGCGTTTCCCGCGCCAATCCCCCTGACCGTGATCAGCTGACAGTGCTCGAACGATTGAACATCAAGCACGTGCCACCGCTGCGAACGGATGCGGACGACATCGCCTGCGCGAGTCGCAAATTGGCCTCGGTCTTCAGGAATCGACGCTCGCGAAGTTTGCATCCGATGCTGGCCGTTCCCCTTTCAATAGCTGCCACCGCGTTCGAGGCACGATCCGATATTGCGCCGAGAACGCGATTGTGGCGGCTTTTATAGAGGGTGACCCGCAAACAGAGTGCCAGTGAAGGAGAGCGCGGCAGGCCGGCAGGAAAGCTACTGATCGCGCGTCGACGTGAAGATCGAATTGAAGAACAACCGGAAGGTGGCGTGGGATTGAGCCCGGTGTTGCGCGGCAAATCCCAACAACACCACCCGTCCTTTGCCGAGTCGGACCACAAGGGCCGCCGGGCGCCCGGCGATGACTTGCTCGCCTTCGAGCCATCCGCTCAAAAGGATGTCGCTGGTGCCGTATCTCGCGACAACGTCAACGTTGTCGATCGAGGAGCCGTCAGCTCTGCGCGTTGCGGGTGCAGTTGGAACAATGTCATACGCCGAACTGGACGAGAAGAATGC
Organism: uncultured Acidobacteriota bacterium; assembly: GCA_963773035.1. GTDB lineage: Bacteria > Acidobacteriota > Vicinamibacteria > Vicinamibacterales > CAVVIG01 > CAVRXZ01. Next base: position 225,578 of record CAVYZX010000017.1, read on the forward strand.
TGCTGTGCGCGGATTCATGCCGTAGGACAGGGGCTGAAGCGGATCGAGATCGAGTTTCAGGATCGATCCCGGACAGGCGAACTCATCCGTGCTTGCTTCTCGAACGACGTCGCGCACCGGTAATTCGAACCGATCGATCGCGAACAGGCCCGCCTGATTGAGGCAGATCAGTGTCCCGCCAGCAGCGACGAATGCTTTGAGCGCAGCGACGCCAGACTCACCAAGACCTCCAGCGTACTCAAGCGGCACGGCGTCCGCTCCGTTTCCCGACGCCAACAGTTCCGGTGAAGCCGTCGGCAGGATGATGGCGTCGTACAACCGGTGCAGATTTCCCGCGCGCACGTCGGCATCGGTAATGTTCGTGAACTGAAATGCGTACCGTTCCAGGAGCCAGCGGGTCCACCCTTCATCGGCGTTTTCAATCCATGGCTTATACAAGGCAACGCGGGCCGTGCCGATCCGCATGAGCTTCGGTCCAAGCTTTCCTTGCACGCCTTCGACGTGAACGCCCAAACTCTTTGCCAATCCTTCAGCAAGCTCGCGCGCAGTTTTCGAGCCCTCGACGACCACCGAGCCGGGAGCAAACTCGTGTCCGTTGGCGCGATATTCCTGGGAAAGCCACTTCGGTTTGATCCCTGCCATCAGCAACCGGTTGATAACGAGAGCGCCACCGTTTCCTCTCGCATCGATGAGGTAGTGATCGGGCTTGGGGTTGCCTTCGATTGCTCCTGGACTCACCGACACTGCATCGAGGCGCCTTATGCTCGGCGTTTCGAATCGTGCGTCAATGGTGCGCACGTCGACGCCCATTTGCGCCGGCAGCGTCCAACCGGCAACGTCGTACGGCCGTGGTGCCCCACCCGGTACGGCCGGGTAATCCTGACGTTCGATCAATATTTTGGCGTACGCGCGAAACGGTTGCGCCAGCAGGATGATGTCGCTGCCAGCCGAATACGATTGGCCATCGGCTCGGAATGCCTCCAGTGCGCGATGAATTTCGATCCCCCCCTGTAGCAGAAGTTCTTCAAGCTTGGCTGTGGCATGGGGATCGTGCTGTTCTGAGGAAATGATGAAGGCGAAAGGCCCACCTCGCTGGCCCAGTTCGATGGCGTGTTGCCCGAGATCGTAAAACGTTTGAACGATCTGCTGACGATAGACGGCGACTGCACGCAGCAGTCCCCGCAGCGCGGTCATGTTGTAGTCGACCACATCTCGCGGTGTCCAAGATCCTCCGGGCCACGGATCCGGATAATTGATGAGGGGTCGACCGGAGAAATTACGGCGGCCGGCGCTCAGGTCACTCGGGACAGTGCCTGTGCCCGCACCGGCCTTCGCGCTCGCGACCTCTGTGAGGAGGCAGACGGTATTGTGACCGAGCGGGGCTGAATCCTCGTAGCCTGGCCAGTAGTAGTCGTACAAAGCGTTCGATACGACTCCGGATCGTCCTTCGCGTTGTAGCTCGAACGCCATCGCACTGCCGAGCAGCGCCGCTTCACGCCAGATGCGCGCGTCGTAGTTTCGATCGATCGGATCCGAAACAGGAGGAACGAACATGCGAGGACCGCTGCTGTCCATCTGATGCATGCTCAGAAAGACCTGCGGATGCCACGACGTGTACATGAAGCGAGCCAGGTTGCGGCTTTCCGCCAGGTTCATCATGAATGCATCACGATTGATGTCGTGGCCCGCATACCTGTGGTACAGCCACGGCATCGGCGAGCCCTCGTATCGTGTGCCCTTCATCATCTGATTCCAACTCACAACACGTCGATGACCGTCCGGGTTCAGTAGCGGAATCAGTATGACGACGACGTCCTGCAGCACACGCAGGATCTCGGGTTCGGTAGACGAGGCGAGTGTATATAGAAGCTCGTTGGCGGCTTGTGTGGCCCCGATTTCAGAGGCATGGATGCTGCAACCGATCATCAGCACCGCTTTATGACTTGCGATGAGTGTCCGCGCTTCGTCGCCAGACAGCCTTCGCGGATCAGCCAGTCGCTGATTCACGCTGCGGATCTGATCGAGGTTTCGCAGGTTTTCTGGTGCGCTGATGATTGCGGCGATGGTTCGATGGCCGTCGGTTGTCGGGCCGATGTCGACGAGCTCGACTCGATCGGAGCGGGCGGCGACCAGGCCAAAGTAATCTTCGATGCCGTCGGCTGTGGCGACCTGAGAATCGCTTCCCATCCGAAATCCGAAATAGGATTCCGGACTCGGCGTCTGGGCGGCGACTCGTGGCGCAATCAAAATGAGCCCGAGCCCGCTCGTCAGCAAGAGAAGTCGTAGCCGCACGAGCACAGCAGGGCTCATGGTCTACTCACCTGGAGACGATGAGTCGCGCGACCGTCGCGCCGAGGTGGGAAGCCGCGTCGTCCCAGAACTCGGCGACGAGCGGGTGTCGCTCGAGCGCCGCCTGAACGAGGCCGCGCTGAACACCGCGGCCTCGCCCGTGCACGAGACGCACCTCGCGCCGCCCAGCCCGGGCAGCAGCGTCTACGTAGTCTGCGACGACGCCAGCGACATCCCGCGGGGCGAAGGCGTGCAGGTCTATCTCGGCTTCGATGGGGATGCTTATGGGCGTTTCGGACATGGTCAGATCATGTAATGCAGAATGCTGAATGCAAAATGCGGAACGCCAGCACCAAATGCCAAGTGCGAGGATGTTCAGTCATTCTCGTGTGCATTCTGCATTCGACATTCTGCATTACGATTAGACGGCCTTAGCTTCGTATGTCGCGGTCACCACGGTCTTGATGCCGCCCCGCACTGAAAAATCGCCGACCACCGTCATGCGGCGTGGGTGAATCACGCTGACGAGATCGTCGAGGATCTGATTCGTCACGTGTTCGTAAAAAATACCTCGGTTTCTGAACTCGATCATGTAGTACTTGAGCGCTTTGAGCTCCAGGCACAACCCGTCGGGCACGTATGTGATGCGAATCTCGCCGAAATCGGGAAGGCCGGTCTTCGGGCACAGGGAGGTGAACTCGGGGCAGCGGATCGCGATCTCGTAATCGCGCTCGGGTCGCGGATTGGGAAACGTCTCGATCGACGGGCTTGACATATACGCAAAAATTCTAGCATTTAGGGCCGTAAATGGCGGTTTTGCAGAGCCGTCGCATTGACACCCGGGAAGTCGCGCGCTAGGATACGGCGTTTTTCGAAGAAAACCTGCGATCATCGCTGCGCGCGGCGATCAGCAGGGGAACATGACGCGCATCGAGTGAGGGGGACGCAATGGCTGAGGCCCGAAGGATGGGCAAATCTGAGCTCTTCTCGCATTTCGCCGAGCGATTCGAAGTGAAGCGGACGCAGGCCCGCGAGTACTTCGACGAACTGACGGCGCTTGCCGAAAAGGAGCTGAAACGCTCGGGCGAATTCGTGCTGCCCGGTATGGTCAAACTCGTGGTTCAGAAGCGCAAGGCCCGAATGGGCCGCAATCCGGCGACAGGCGAGGCGATCAAGATTCCCGCCAAGACGGTGGTGAAAGCTCGCATTGCCAAGCAGTTGAAAGACGCGGTGCTGCCGCGCAAGTAGGCGCGGCGACGTTCCCCTTCCCCACCCCGTCAGAAGATTTCAGGTTGTGAGAGCGGCGTCGCAAGGTGACGTCGCTCCTCGCCGTCAGCCCGCTCAGCGCGTAGCTTCATCGACGAGACGACATGATCGACGTCGCGGGGCTGGCTCCCTAGTCGTGTGGTCGTCTATCGTCAGGCGGCCGTCGCTCGTCCCGCCAACAACCGGCTGTACAAGGTCGCCGGAACAAGACACGCTGTCCGTGCCTCGAGATTGTTCACCGAATCATCGTCGAGGATGATGCGGTCGTCGGGACCGAGCAGGATCTCAACGCTGTACCGCCGCGCCCCCCGGAGCGTCCGCAGCTCGAAATACCGGATCGGAACCGTCCGGTCGTTGATGGCTAAGGCTTCGGTTTTCAATAGTGTTCGAAACATGGATGGATCCTTTCCTCCACTGGCGGCGGGGCCCCACCCCCGCCGCGAACTGACGCTGATGCTCGCCCTCAGCTTCGCTTGGCCGCGGGCTCGCATGGCCGCAGGCGCACCCTCACTGGCGCTCTCAACTTGCTGCGGCCTGAACCGTACGATTGTCGCTGGCCGGAAACCGTAATGTAAACGCTGTACCTCGTCCCAACTCGCTCTCGACGGTGATCGTTCCATCGAGCTGCTCGACGATGCGCTTCGAGATGGCCAAACCGAGGCCGAGGCCCCGTCGCTTGGTCGTGACGAAATCCTCGAAGATCTGCGCCAAGCGGTCTGGCGCAATGCCAGAACCGGTGTCCGTCACACTGATCTCGACGTGGTCGCCAACGCGAGCCGTCCGGACGACCACTCGGCCTCCGGGCTGCGTGGCCTGGATGGCATTCGTGATCAGATTCCGAAACACACGTCCGAGGGCAAAGCGATCCCCTTCGATGACAAGGGGTTCTGTCGCGTAGAAGGCTTCCAGCGCGACCTTGACACGCTCGCCTTCGGACCGCATCGGGTCGACGACCTCGGCGACCGACGCGTTGATGTCCAGTGCGAATCGTTCGACCGGTCTCGGCTTCACGACGTTGCGAAGATCGTCCATGAACCGTTTCAGGGTTTCGAGCTCCCGCTCGACTGTCGCGAGGATGGACTGGCGCGACTCGGCGTCGAGTTCCTCCCGAACGAGCAGCCGCGAGCTGTTGCCGAGGTTTTGAATCGGGTGCGAGAGATCGTGAACCAGACCCGCGGCGATTCTGCCGAACATCGCCTGCCGTTCCTGGCGTTTGATGTTTTCGGTCAGCTCGACAAGCCGATCGGCCATCGTATTGAAGGCGCCGCCGAGATCGGTGAACTCGTCCCCTGTCCTGATGTCGACTCGTGCGTCGAGCTGGCCCGCTGCGACGGTTTGTGTCGCGCGCTGCAGCGTCAGGATTGGCGAGATGAAGGAACGGCCGAACACGTAGCCGATCGAAACCATGACCAGGAGCGCCAGCAGAATTGCCACGACGAGCTGCCGTCGCAGGCGATTGGCGTCAGCGTAAGCCTCACTGGTCGGCTGTTCGACGATGACCGTCCAGTCAAGAGGCACGACCCTGGCGGCCACGCCGAGCTTCTGCCCCCCGTCCTCGTCGCTGTACTCGGCCGCAATCGGCATGTCGCCCTTCACGGCCTGGAGCGCGCTCACGAGCGGATGTTTCGACATGTTGCGTGACAGTGCGACCAGAGCCTTCTTGTCGGGGTCGCCGTGGGCGACCAGCTCGCCGTCGGGCGCGACCACCATCGCAAAGCCGTGCTGGCCGATGCGAATCCGATCGACCATGCGCCACATTTCTTCGAGGCTGAACTCACCGGCCAGCCAGCCCGACGGTTGGTTCAGCCGTTTGAGATGAATGCCGAAGACCGTGGTTGGAAGCAGGTCGTCGTCCACCCGGATGGGCGACATGGCGACGCCGTCGACAGTCATGGCGGCGTTCTTCGGAATCGGCACTCGGGCCGTTCCGACGCGGCTCGAGGCCAGCGCCTCACCCGCTTCGTCGAAGAGGGTGATCTCTTTGAATTCGCGGAATTGGAGGACGTAGTTCTTGAGAATTCGATCCTGCTGCCAGGATTGCAGTCCTGTTTCCTGCAGGTCGGCGCCTAACGCTTTCAGCAGTTCTGCGTTCGTCGAGATGTAGCGGCGAATTTCGGCGGCGACCCGGGTCGCGACGTTCTGGTTGCCTGTGATGATCGAATCGCGTGTGCCGCTGCGAAGCGAAAGCAGCGAGACGAACCCGTACGCCAGCAATGGGGCGACAGCGGCCACTGCAAGCAGCAGGGCAAATCGGGTCGCGATGTGGCGGATCCGTATCGCCATTCGACGGAACCTAGTTTCGGCGGGCGGCCAACGGCTCAGTCGTGGGCCGCCAAAGCTGAAGCGAGCTCAGGATGTCGTCTTCCGGCCTCGCCGGAACTCGAAACCGGGCGCTCACTGCTCGAGCCCGCTCCCTCCACACCAGGAATATCGCCGGGGGATCGTCAACGATGACCTGCTGGAATGCCGAGACGCCAGCCTTGTAAGCCTCGTCGCTGGAGGCATGACGGATTGCGTCGAGCGCAGCGTCCGCCTGCGAATTGCGGTAATGGCCCCAGTTGAACGGCCCACCGGAATGCCAGAACAAGTACGGCCGCACGAGGTTGGGCCCTTGAACAAAGTCAGCCAGGATCGCATCGAAATCTCCCGATTGAAGGCGAGAGAGCACCTGGCTGCCCGGAAGCATTTCGAGCTCCAACTCGACGCCGATAGCCTGCAGCTGCCGTTGGATGGCGAGCGCCAGCCGCTCATGCGAGGGGTCGACAAACAGGCACTTGAAACGATGCGGACCGGATCGAACGTCCAGCGCCTCGGGGTCATATTGGAGCCGAGGGAGATTCGCCGCAAAGGCCCAATGGTGGGGCCAAACGGCTCCTTCGGCTGGCGCGCCATGGCCTTCGAAGATGTCGCGGACGAGGGCGTCACGATCGATAGCGGCGTTTAATGCCCGCCGAAAAGCAGCATCGGCCAAGTGTGGCCTACGTACATTCAGAAGCATCATGTACGCGTATCCCCGCTGAAACGTATAGGTCTGGATTTCCTTTGACGCCTCGATGGAGTCCAACGCCTCGACTCCGACGTCGTACAGCATGTCCACTTTCCCTCGAAGCATGTCAGCCCACGCGGCTCGTACCGAGGTGTACGGCATGAGCGTGACTCGATCGATCAGCGGTTTCCCGCCGTAGTAGGCTTCGTTGGCCTTCATTTCGACCTGGTTGGTTTCGCTGTTGACCACAAGGAAGGGTCCTGTGCCCGAAAGATCGGATCCTGGTTCCTGAATGGCGAGATCGAGACGCTCCAAGAGAAATGTCGAGCGTCGTCGCATCAGGAACTCGAGGTCGTGATCGGACACGGCCCGAATGTCGGCAATATCCTCGATCGCGGGTCCAAGCGCGCCAGGCAGCTGCTTTTGCAAGATCTGCTGGATGGCCTGAGCGTTGGCGGGCTTTCCACTGTGGAATGCTGCCGCAGGATGCAGGCGGAGATGCCACACGAGGCCGTCGTCGGAGACGGACCAGCTTTCAGCAAGAACCGGCACGGCTCGTCCGTCTCGCCGGACCCCTACCAGGCCCTCCAGCGCGATGTTCCGGGCTGTCTGCTGAATACCGATCTCGGGGCTTGTACCCGCGGTGAGTCCGAATCCGATTCGCAATGTAGCGGGCCCAGGCGGAACGCCATTCGCACCCGAGCCCGCGCAGCCAAGCGCACCGAGTGACAGGATGAGCAGCAACCCAACGCCATGCCGCGAAATGCCCGTTAGCGTTGGGTGCGTCCCGTCCGTCAGCATGACGACGATCTACTTCTTTTGACCGTTGAGTCCGTCATCGTCTACGAGCAAGGGGCAAAAGCCACTCGGTTTCGCATTGAACGTGCCCTTCTTCACCACTTTGATCTTCATTCTAGTCTCCTTACGCAGCGCCGGCTACGTCATGTGCCAGCGAGATGACTGCCGATTCGAGACTTCGCTTGTGACATGTCGGCAGGTTCATGTCTCCAAGCTGCGTGTGCGATGCCACCAGGCAGCCTCCGGCGCACACCGGAATGAACGCACAGTCTCCACACTCCGCCCAGGGGTTCAGCCGGTCGAAACGACCGCGATTGTTTTCGCGCATCGGTTCGCGCCGGTCGTCGATATGCCCGGTCGATAGACCAAGCTCGCCCGTGAACCCCGGGCACGCGTACAGCGAACCGTCAGGCCCGATGGTATGTGCGTGCTTCATGTGAACGTGGCACGGGCCGTTGTGCACGCCATCAGGCGTTGGGAACCCGAGGCGCTTGGTTTCCTCGCGGAGAAACGACATCTTCTCTTCGGCAAAACCACAGGAATCGCATGCTGACGCTCGCGAATTGCCCCCGCCGACGGCCGTCATACACGTGCCCCCGAGCGGCTTGCCATCGGTGCCAACGGGGGTGAGCGGCAGTACTCCCTTTGGCGTCGGCGTGTCGGTACGGATCACCGGCTTGAAATTGACTTTCATGAGCTTGTCGGCGAAGTCCTGTTCGCGCAGGAACTGAAGCAGGCCGGGATAGCTGTCCACGGAGTTCTCGTCGAAATTGCCGCCGATTGCGATCCGCACCCGGCCGGCGACTCTGCGAACGTTCTCGATAATCCGGTCGAAAGTACCCTGACCGCCGCGCAACGGCCGCATCCGATTGTGTGTCTCACGATCACCATCGAGCGTGATCTTCACTCCGCTCAAGCCGTACGGCAGCAGGCGGTCCACGACGTCAGGGGTGAGCAGGAGACCGTTCGTGATGATCGTGATGCTCATCGGCAAACCGCGCTCGCGCGAGGCCCGTGACATCCGTTCCGACAGGTAGTACATGACGGGCAGGTTCAGGAGCGGTTCGCCGCCAAAAAACATCAGCGTCAAACGTTCGGGCTGTACGCGGTCCAGTTCGCGCTCAATCCAGTCGCCGACGTTGACGGCCCGCTCGAGCGTCATTTTGTCGGCAAACTTGTTGTAATCCCCGTGATCGCCCTGGAAGCAGTAGTCGCACGCGAAGTTACATTGGAGAGTGGTCAGCACCGTGATGTGAAGCTCCGATCGGTCGCTGGTCACTCGCGCAAAATACTGATCGAGGTCACGACGCTCCGTGCGTCGATCCGTGACGAGAAACCCGTTGTCGCGGAGCAATTCGAGCGCCTGGATCTCCTCGGCGTTGAAGAGGGCGTCCGATCCGCTGTCGCCGGCGGCCCCTGCGCGGTCGAGAAGTCGTGCCACGTCGGGCGACACGACGAGCTGCGCGTCGGTGAGCGTGTTCATCAGGAACACCTCGTCCCGTTCGGGCAATGGCACACGGATGTTGAAGATGGATGTTTGCATCGCGGTGTTGTTCACGGGGCCTCGCGTCTTGAGGTCGAGATCGGCCCGAAGCGCGCATCAAGCTCGAGTGCACGCCACGACTTACGCGTGAAATTGCAACTGATGTTCCAAATTGCGTCGGACTTCGGGCGGTGGATTCGACTTTGCAGAAATCATTGAAGATTTCGCGATCACCGACGCACGTGTCGTAGCGTGCCCTCATGCGCCGCGAGTATCCGCGGACAAGTGATTGCCCGCATCTCGAGGAGCCGCGAAGAACCGCTAGAGGTTAGCTGAACTCTCTCAGGGGATTAGCGCGACCGGTCAACGAATTGGCCGAGGAGGCCAACAATTTGGCTGGCCTGCTGCTTCTGTGAGGTCGTGAGGGCCGGGCGGGCCGATGCTAAGAGGCGCCTCGCAGGCGTTTCGCCAGCTGACGCACATCAAGCTTATCCATCTTGTACTTCAGCGTACTGAGCGGAACTCCCAGATACTCAGCCGTGCCGGTCACGTTCCAGCCGCACTTTTCGAGCGAACGAAGGATGAAGTTGCGCTCGAAGGTATTCGTGGCTTCTTCGAACAGATTGTCGCCGCGCGTGCCCTGGGGCTCCAGCTGTGCGAAATGGAATTCCAGAGGGAGGTCTTCTTCGCTGATGTAGTCCTTGTCGCCGACGGCGACCAGCCGTTCGATCAGGTTTTCAAGCTCGCGGATATTACCCGGCCACCAGTACTTCTTCAACATCGCCAGTGTCGAGTCGGTGACGCCCAGGATGTTCTTTCGGAAGCGCGCGTTGTACCGGCGCAGGAAGAACTCCGCGAGCTGCGTGATGTCTTCGGGCCGATCGCGCAGCGGCGGCAGCTTGATCGGAATCACGTTGATTCGGTAGAAGAGGTCCTCGCGGAAACGCCCGTCTTTAACGGCCTTCTCGAGGTCCATATTGGTCGCCGCGATCAGGCGGAATTCTGTTTTGATCGGCTTGTTGCCACCAACGCGTTCGATCTCACCTTCCTGAATGGCGCGGAGCAGCTTGGCCTGCAGGTCGAGTCGCAGGTCCGCGATCTCATCCAGGAAGAGCGTGCCGTTGGATGCGAGCTCGAATTTGCCGAGTTGCTGCCGGTAAGCGCCCGTAAACGCCCCGCGCTCGTGGCCGAACAGCGTGCTCTCCACGAGCTCCCTCGGGATGGCGGCAAGGTTCACGGCGATGAAGGGCGCGTCCTGATCGCCCGCTTCGCGATGGATCAGGCGAGCCAATAGCTCCTTGCCAGTGCCGCTTTCACCGAGAATCAAGACAGTTGCCGACAACTTCGCAATCTTCTGGACCAGGTCGATGATGTCACGCGTGATCTTGCTCGACCCGACGATGAATTCGCGTTCGGTCTGGTCGGCGACCTGTGCCGACAACGTCATGACCTGCCGGTTGAGGTCCTGACGTTCGCTCGCGTTGCGTACGAGCGATCGAAGCTGGTCGTAGTCGAAGTCTTTGGTGATGTAGTGGTAGGCCCCGTGCTTCATCGCCTGAACCGCGGTCTCGATGTCGTTGATGGCCGAAATCATCAGGACTTCGATCAGGGCGTAATTTTCTTTGACAATGCGCAACACTTCGAAACCGCTGATGCCGGGCAGGCGCACATCGAGCAGCATCAGATCGACGTTGTCCCGATTCAGAATCGGCAGTGCGGCCTCGCCGCTCGTGGCTCGCAGGACGCGGTACTCGCGCTTGAGGATCGCGGTCAGCGTGTCCCGCATCCCCTCGTCGTCATCAACGATGAGGATGGTCTTGGGTTTCTGGCTCATTGCGATAAGCGTGGCTCGAATTGACGAGTCATTTTGGCAGGGGACACGGGCGAAGACAAGGGCAGTTACCTTGACACTCTCGCAAGCTGTCCGATAAGGTACGGCGTTTGTTGAGCCTTACCTGGCTTCTTTTGGGCGCGGTCCTGGTTCTGGCCGCGCTGGTGTTCGAGCGCATGCGACGTCTCTCGAAGCGGCTCGAGCGGCTTACAGAATCGTACTGGGACTTGCGGTACGAGCTCGGCCAGCTGCAGTCGCGCGTCAACCACCTCGAACCGGACCAACCCGGTGCGCCGGCGGCACCGCCACCCGGGACGAGCGCTTTCATCCCGGTCTCCTCTTTGAAACGTTAGCAGCCGTGGCGGAAGTCGATGCCCGACTGCGAGATCTCCGGCACTCTTGCGAGTACCCACTATGGCTCACGAGTACGATCTGGTTGTGATCGGCGCTGGAACGGGTGGATATGTTGCCGCGATTCGGGCGGCCCAACTCGGTCTGAAGGTTGCCGTTGTCGAGAAGCAGAAAGCGCTGGGAGGAACGTGCCTCATCGTGGGCTGTGTTCCGACTAAGGCGTTGCTCGAACACGCCCACGCGTTGAAGATCGTGCAACACGCGAAGGAATGGGGTATCGCTGCAGTCGGGACGTCGGAACACATCGCGCTCGACATGGGGCTGGTTCAAACGCGCAAGGACCGCATCGTCACGGGCCTGACCAAGGGTGTGGAGTACTTGTTCAAGAAGAACAAGGTTGATTGGATCAAGGGCACCGCTCGTTTGACCGGCAACGGCGGCGTCGAGGTGTTCGAGGGCGAGACGCAAACACTCAGAGCGATTAAAGAGATCATTGTCGCGACAGGCTCGACTCCTCGAAGCGTTCCCGGCGTGGAGATCGATCGCCAGAGAATCATCACGAGCGACGAGGCTGTCGGTCTCAGAGAGGTCCCGAAGGCCATCGCGATCATGGGCAGTGGAGCGGTCGGCGTCGAGTTCGCGTCCATCTTCCGACGCTTCGGCAGCGAGGTGACCATCTTCGAGCTGCTTCCGCGGCTCGTGCCGGTCGAGGACGAAGCTATCTCGGCCGAGCTCGAGAAATCGTTCCGCAGGCAAGGCATCGCGTGTCACACTGGCGCCAAGGTGACCAGCGCCAAGATCAGCGGTGATGGCGTGGACGTCGAGGCACAGCTTGCCGACGGCACGTCGCAACGAATTCGAGTCGACTACCTGCTGGTTGCCACGGGGCGCGGACCGGTAACAAGCGGTCTCGAGACCGAACGCGTCGGACTGCGGCTCGACCGTGGATATATCCAAGTCGACGCGCAGTACCGAACCACCGTCACCGGCATTTCCGCGATCGGCGACGTAGTCACTCTTGGCGCGCCAGGTCATCCGCAACTCGCACATGTGTCGTCGGCGGAAGGCGTGTTGGCGGCGGAGCGAATTGCCGGTCAGCCGACGCGGCCGCTCAATTACGATCACGTCCCTGGGTGTACTTACTGCGATCCAGAGATCGGAAGCGTTGGGTTGACCGAGCGTGAGGCGCAAGCGCGAGGCTACGACGTCAGCGTGGGCACGTTCCCGTTTGGCGTGCTTGCTCGCGCGAAGATTGCCGGCGAAACCGAGGGTTTCGTCAAGATCGTCGCCGAAAAGAAGAACGATGAAGTCCTGGGGATACACATGATCGGTCTCCGGGCGACCGAACTGGTTGCCGAGGCCACGGTGACGTTGCGGTTGGAGAGTACCGTCGAAGAACTGATCCGAACGATTCACGCGCATCCTACAATGGCTGAAGCTGTCGGCGAGGCAGCTCACGCGGTCCACGGAGCCGCGATACATATTTAGATCTTAGATTCATGCCTACCGATGTGGTCATGCCGCAGATGGGCGAATCGATTGCCGAGGGGACAATCGTTCGCTGGATCAAGAAAGAGGGCGACCAGGTCGCGCGCGACGAACCGCTGTTCGAGATCTCAACCGATAAAGTGGACGCGGAGATTCCGTCGCCCGCAGCCGGTGTCGTCGATGAAATCCGTGTCCACGAGGGTGAGACTGTTCCCGTCAACAGCGTTGTCGCGATAATCCGTCAAGCCGATGAGAAGCAATCAAAGAAACTCGCCGGAGACGGCACTGCGACGCCCTCCACTCGAGCGCCAGTGCCTCCGGCTCCCGCTTCGGCCGCGCCCGCGCCGGCCGCGACTACTCAACCTGTCGCGCCTCCATCTGACGTGCCGCCGTCGGAAGGGATCGAAAGCAGAATCCGTCAGCGATCGTCGCCGCTTGTTCGGAAAATCGCCAAGGATCGCAACATCGACATCTCGAAAATTCACGGCACCGGCATTGCCGGTCGCGTCACGAAGCGCGACATCCTCGACTTCATTGCTGTCTCCGGCCCGACAGCGGCAACAGCTGCGGCTCGCCCGGCCCCGCCTGCTCCTTCACTGCCTCAGAGCAGCGGGTTGCCTGGCCAGACGCAACCGATGTCCGTCATGCGCAAGCGCATCGCCGAGCACATGGTGCTCAGCCGGCGTACGTCGGCTCACGTTCACTCCGTGTTCGAGGTGAGCTTCCATCGAGTTGCGCAGATTCGTGAGGCCAAGAAAGACGAATACGAGAAAGCTGGCGTGAAGCTCACGTATCTTTCCTTCATTCTGAAGGCGGTCGTCGAAGGCCTGAAGGCGGTGCCAGTCGTCAATGCCTCGATCGACGGCGACAACGTCGTGTACCACGAGGACGTGAATATCGGGATTGCCGTTGCGCTGGATTGGGGTTTGATCGTTCCGGTCATCAAGAAGGCCGACGGCAGCAATCTTCTGGGTCTCAGCCGAGCAGTGACCGATCTCGCCGCGCGAGCACGAAATAAGCAGCTCAAGCCGGACGAGGTTTCGGGCGGCACGTTCACGGTGACGAATCCAGGCGTATTCGGAGCGTTGTTCGGCATGCCGATCATCAATCAACCCCAGGTCGCAATCCTCGGCGTGGGAAATGTGGAAAAGCGGCCCGTCGTCATTGACGATGCGATTGCGATTCGACCGATGGCCTACCTCACCCTTGGCTACGATCACCGCCTGATCGACGGAGCCGTAGCCGATCAGTTCATGTCTCACGTGAAACAGACGCTCGAGAATTGGGATCCCGCACAGGCTTGAGCTCCTCGGACAGGATGAAGCCGCTAGAAGTGCGTCGTCTGGGACTTGTCGCGTACGCCGACGCTCTAGCGCTTCAACGAGCGCTCGTTGACGATCGTCAGCGCAACCGCGTGCCGGATGTCTTGCTCCTTGTCCAGCATCCTCACGTTCTGACACTCGGTGTTCGAAACGACGGTGGCCGGAGACACGTCCTGGCAAGCGAGGATCAGCTGGCAGCTCGTGGCGTCGAGATCCACGAGTCGGGTCGAGGCGGTGACGTGACTTACCACGGACCGGGGCAAGTCGTTGGATATCCAATCGTAGACCTCAGGCCCGATCGCTGTGACGTGCACCGGTACGTCCGCGATCTCGAAGAGGTGCTCATCCGGACGGCTGCCGATTTCGGGGTCGTCGCCGAGCGCGTCGAAGGTCTGACCGGAGCGTGGGTTGGAAGGGAGAAACTGGCAGCCATCGGGGTTCGTATTTCACGGTGGGTGACAAGTCACGGATTTGCCTTCAATGTGACGACGGACCTGACTTACTTCGACCTGATCGTTCCTTGCGGAATTGCCGACCGGGGCGTCACTTCGCTCGAGCGTCTTCTGGGCCGCCAGCTCGACAGTTATGTGGTCGAGGGACGCCTCGTTTCGAATTTTTGCGAAGTGTTCGCCCGCACCGACGTTGAGTTGCAACGAGGCGTTTAGTCCACATCTAACTGTATAACAAGGACTTAAAAGGCGATATTTCCGGTCGGGAATATTTACTCCCGGATTGGTGTTCTACAGCGCATCAGAGGGGTACATGCGGGATCCGAAGGACGACATGCTGCTGACACGGCTTCAATCAGGCGACGAGAGTGCGCTTGAAGAGCTGGCGAGCCTGTACAGCTCGAAAATCTACCAACTGGCCTTCCGGTACGTGAAGAACAGGGAAGACGCCGAAGAGATCACCCAGGACGTTCTCTTCAAGGTGTACCGAGGCATCTCATCCTTCCGGGGCGACGCGGCGCTGTCGTCGTGGATCTATCGAATCACCTTCAACGCGGCGATGTCCCGTGTCAGGACGGTTCAGTTCCAACGCGCTCAGGGCGAAGAGCGCCAGACCGCATCGACCACCGTCGACGATGTGAGCCGTCAGGGGGTGCACGATCCGGCGGACTGGTCGCAACTGGCTGATGAGCGCGTTTTGCGCTCCCAACTGCGCCGACGCCTGTTCGGTGCGATCCTCGCTCTTCCGGCGATCTACCGGGCCCCCGTCATGCTTCGCGATATCCAAGGGATGTCGACCGAAGAGGCGAGCGCGGTTCTCAGGGTCAAAGATCAGACACTTAAGTCTCGTTTGCACCGCGGCCGGCTGATTCTTCGCAAGCAGCTTGCCGACTTCGCTGGCGGCTTGACCCTCCATCGCCCAATCTACGGAACCTAGCCAAGTGGGGCTCTGCCCCGCGCCGCTCCCTCGCAGGCGCGCTGTGCGACGCCTCGACTGATCGCGCGGTTCTCGTGCGGAGACGGGTCATAGCAGCATCGCGTTGTCCAAGGCGATGCGATCCACCACGCTCAACGACGGAACCACGACGCTCTCTATCCCTGTTGGTCCGATTCTTACGGGCAGCGCCGCAGTCCGCGTTCTTGTCCCGGCCGAGTCGTCTGGTGCGACGTAGCAGCTCACGATCATCTGTATCCGACGAAACATCGCTTCAAGAGCTTTTGACGCCGCTGACGCCAGCGCATAGGGTCCCGGCGGCCATGCCGCCTCGATTCGACGATGGAGCTGGCGCCGCGTCGGTTCGTCCACAACGCCGGTGAGGGGAAATCCGGCGACGGTTGCGTCATTCCACGGGAGAACGATCAGTGACGGGGGAAGGCCGAGCACCGAGAGGGCCACGTCGCGTGGCGAGCCGTTGATCGTCAGCGCAACGAGAGCCCGAGCTGTCGAGACGAGAGCTTCAGGAGCAGAGCCGAACAGGCGCTCCCGTCGAAGATGCAACTCACGGACGCCTCGCTCAACGAGGTCTCGTTGAGACGGACCTGCACAAACGATCACCGCCTTCGGCGCAACCCGGGACAAACGCCTCAAGAGCATCAAACCATCATCGCCTGCCCATTCCACGCCTGCCGCTCGATCGGCGATGACTATGGCCGATGCACCTCCGGCCGATGCCAGGTCCGTCGACCCTGACAGCATCGTGGCGAATCCCTCAATCGGTGCCGCTTGAGAGATGTCGAGGGCCTTCCCCTCAGCCACTCGGCCGGCATCGTCGATAAGACAGATCGTCTGGGCGAGATTTTGCCGCGCGACGAGGTGGGCCACCGAACCGCCGAGCTCTCCTGCGCCGATAATGGCGATATCGCTCATTCGTGGGCTATTCTAGCGAGGCTGCGCCAGACCGCTGAGAAGAACATGTTTGGTTCAGGATGCAGCCGGTTCGAGTTGACCATATGGAATCGTTGACAGGAAAAGTCGCTATCGTGACGGGCGGATCGAGGGGCATCGGTCTCGGCGTCGCCCGCAGACTCGTAGCTGAAGGCGTCAAGGTCGCCGTCACAGGTAAGAGCGAGGCACATTTGAACGCCGCGCGACCGGTGATTGAGGGGGCGGGACCCGGATTGGTCGAGACACTGCAGGCCGATGTCCGATTTTACGACCAGGTCCAGCACTCGATCGCTGCGACGGTCGCTCGCTTCGGCGGATTGGATATCCTCATCAACAATGCCGGCGTCGGAATTTTCACGAACGTCGCCGACATGACCCCGCAGCAATGGGCTGAAGTGATCGACACGAACCTGACCGGCGTGTTCTATGCGTGCCAAGTTGCGATTCCGGAGATGCGGCGACGAGGCGGCGGGTTCATCATCAACATCAGCAGCCTCGCCGGCAAGAATGCATTCCCGTCGGCGGCCGCGTACTGTGCGTCGAAGTCCGGTCTCAACGCTTTCAGCGAAGCCCTCATGCAGGAGGTCAGGTACGACAACATTCGCGTGAGCTACGTGATGCCAGGGTCGGTGGCGACCGGATTTTCGGGCGGCGATGAATCCAAGGGCGCCGAGTGGAAGGTCTCGGCAGATGAAGTCGCGGACGTTGTCCTCAACCTGCTCCATCACCCGGGGCGAAGCCTGCCGAGTCGAGTCGAGCTTCGACCGACGAAACCGCCGAGAAAGTAAAAGACCGTGCCTTCTGTCTTCGACAAACATCGTGACACGCTCGAGCACCACGAGACGATGATGGGCGCCACTCGCGGCCGGTTGGCCGTCGCGCTCGATCTCTTGACTGATTCCCTCGCATTGGTCGGCCAGCATGGCGTCTACTGCAAGAGCGAGCGTTTTCCGGGAAAGCCGCGAATGGATATCGCCATGGTGCTCGAGCAGCTGGACGATGCGAAGCAACTGGTCCAGAGTGCGATGGAGAACCTGCGCTCGAAGTAGGGCTGCCTATCTCCGATGCTCGAAACGCTGGGACAGTACAAGATCCTCGACCGGATCGGCGTGGGCCGGACTGGTTCCGTCTATCGCGCCCGCGACAAGCGGGCCGGGCGTACTGTCGCCGTCCGCGTGGTAGCCGACGAAATCGTCAACGACCCACAGAGTCGCGAGGGTTTTCTGCGGGCGGCGCGCGCGACGGCTGCCCTGTCGCACCCGAGCCTGGCGACGCTGTACGAGATTGGAGAGGAGCAGGGACATCTGTTTCTGGTTTTCGAATATGTGCCTGGCAAGACGTTGGCGGCGTTGATCAGCGATCGAGCGCTCAACACGCGCCATGCCCTCGACGTCGCGATCCAGCTTGCCGACGCTCTGGCCGTCGCGCATGCCGATGCAGTCATCCATGGTGGGATTCACCCCGGCAACATCGTCGAAACGCCAAAAGGTCACGCGAAGTTCCTCGATTTCGGTTTGTCAGTGCCGATTAGCCGCCTCGAAGACGGCCAGCAAGTGACCGTGACTGGGGCTGGAGCACGCCCCCACGACGTTGCCTATGCGTCACCCGAGCTGCTTGTTGGTGAATCTGTGGATCACCGGACGGACATCTACTCGCTTGGGGCCGTGCTGTTCGAAATGCTTACGGGAAGGGCGCCCTTTACCGGTGCGACCACCAACGAATTAGCCAGGCAAATCCTGGAGGCGCCGGCGACCTCGCCAAGCGGAATGTCAGCAAGGCTGCCACCGGCGCTCGAGGCCATCCTGCGGAGGATGCTCGCTAAGAACGCCAACGAGCGATACGAAGGCGCAGCGGCACCTGCCGCTGAGCTCCGGTCCGTAGTCGCTGCGCTGGACGCAGAAAGCGCTGCCGCCGTCAACGTTCGCGCGCCACGACATCACGAATCCCCTGTTGCCGTCAAAGCGGATCGTCGCGGAGGAGCATTCTGGATCGCGATAGGCCTGGGGCTTTTCGTCGTCGTGATGCTGGTCGCGATGGCTTCTGACGCGGGACGACGATGGCTCTCCTCACTTCTTCCGCCCTGGTGACGGCCTCTGCCAGGATGTCGTCGTACGGCCTCGCCGTCGTTACATTGCTCAACCTGATCAATTACGTGGATCGGTACATCTTGGCGGCGGTGCTCCCGCGCATCAAGACCGAGCTGGTATTGAGTGATTTCCAGCTTGGACTGCTGTCGAACGCGTTCCTCGTCTCGTATGTCGCAACGTCGCCGTTGTTCGGCCGCCTCGGCGATCGTGGCTCTCGTGCCCGGTTGCTGGCCAGCGCGGGAGCGTTTTGGAGCTTGGCGACGGCCGCCGCGGGTCTCGCGCGAAACTATGCCCAACTGGTTGCGGCGCGAGCCGGCGTCGGTGTCGGCGAAGCGGCGTACACGACCATCGCTCCTTCTCTTTTGGCGGACTACTTTCCAGTCGAGCGACGAGGCCGCACGTTCGCGATCTTCTATATGGCCATCCCCGTGGGCGCGGCCATCGGCTTTCTCCTGGGCGGAGTGCTCGAGCGGCAATTCGGATGGCGTGGTGCATTCTACGCAGTGGGCCTGCCCGGCCTGATTGCCGCGTCACTGGCGTTGACACTTCCGGATCCGACGCGGATGCTGACTGACGGCGCTCAGCGTGATTCGTCCGGGTCTATTCGGGCAACGCTCGTTTCCCTGGCGCTGAACCGGGCGTACGTCGGGACAGTGTTGGGGTACGCTGCCTATACGTTTGCGCTCGGCGGTCTTGCGGTGTGGATGCCGACGTTCCTCGAACGAGTCCGTGGTCTCGATCTGGCGCCCGCGGATTTCCTCGTCGGAAGCGTCACCGCCGTCTCAGGGCTCGGCGGAACGTTCGTAGGCGGTTACATCGGCGATCGACTGGCTTCCCGTTTCCAGCACGGACAACTCTGGCTGTCGGGAATCTCCACGCTGGCCGCAGTGCCGCCGGCGTTGCTTGCCTTGACGGCCACATCACCCGCCGTCTATCAGGTGAGCCTGTTCATCGCGGAGTTCTTGCTCTTCATGAGCACGGGACCGATCAATGTGGTCATCGTGAGTGTCGTGCCGGCGACGATACGAGCGATGGCTATGGCAGTAAGTATTGTCGCCATTCAGGTGCTCGGCGGAGCGATTTCTCCACCGATTATCGGGCTGCTCGCCGATGTCGGCGGATTGGCTCGCGCGGTACTCGTCGTTCCGCTCGCGATCGTCATTGCGGGAGCCCTCTGGATTGCTACGGCCCGCTTCAGCTCTTCAGAATCTCGGCCAGCCGTTCTGTGAAGGCGGATCGCGCCATGACTTCGTCAACACCTGCCTGACGTGCGGCGTCGATGATGTCCGCGCGGACGTGCGAGACGAACCCGACCGTGGGAAGCGATGCCAGCGCAGGGTCCTGTTTCATGGCGCCAACGATGCCAAGCGGATCTGTGCGGGCGCTGTTCAGATCGAAGATCACCCGTGTCGGTGCGCGCTTGCGCATCTCGTCCAGCGCCCCCTCTTTCGATCTCGCGAAAACGATGGGCACACCCAGTTGGTTGGCGGCGGTCTTGATCTTTGACGTGAACATCAAATCGTCTACGATGGCAAGAATCATCGAACAATGCTACTGGAGATCCAAGCCGTAGGGCCGTTCTTCAAGAACGGGTTTGTGATCGGGTGCGAAGAGTCGCGGGAGGCTGTGCTGATCGATCCGGGTGATGAAGTCGAGCAGCTTCTGACGTTTGCGGAACAGCATGTGCTGACCATCGGTCACATCCTGTTGACCCATGCGCATGTCGACCATATTACTGGCGTCGCTGTCGCCAAACGAATCCTCGGGGCACCCGTGTACCTTCATCGCGACGACCTGTTTCTGTACGACAACGCGGTCGGTCAGGGCGCTATGTTCGGGCTCAGCGTGCAGCCGCAACCGCCGATTGACGTCTTCTATACCGCGAACCAGGCCATTGCGTTCGGAAAGTACGAAGTGCGGCCACACCATACGCCGGGCCATTGTCCCGGCGGCGTCTGCCTGCAGGTTGGGTTGAAGGGTACCGCCGGCAAGAAGCTGTTCGTCGGCGATACGCTGTTCGCCGGTTCGATCGGACGGACGGACCTGCCAGGCGGCGACTACGACACGCTGATTCGATCGATTCGGACGGTGCTTTTCGCGTTTGGTGATGATGCCGAGGTGTACCCCGGGCACGGACCACGTACGACGATCGGGCAGGAGCGCCGAACGAATCCGTTTCTCACGGGACAGTAAGAACGAACCCTCGGAAGGCCGACCGTCGGCTACTGAGATTTCGGCGGCGGCTTACGAGTCTGACGCTCCACTTTCAGCTCGACCCGCCCGATTCTCAGGCGATCTCCATTGGTGAGATGGCCTTTCTCGATCCGCTTGTCATTCACGAACGTCCCGTTCGTGCTGGACAGATCTTCGACTTCCATCCGCTGATCCCCTCCGACGATTCGGCAGTGTAGTCGTGAGACGAGCGCCGCCTTGACGATGAAGTCGGCTCGCGCCGCTCGCCCGACCGTCTTAGAGGTGCCATGGGGAATGCGAAACGTCACAGCGCCATCTTTGTCGGAACCTCGGAGAACCCAGATGGCGGTCATCGAGTGGCCGGTCCGGGAAGCGTCTTCAGGAGCCATTCCGAGATCGTTCGCGGCACGGCTGAACTGATCTCTTTCTCCGCTAACGATCCGTATTCATCCACTTCGCCCGTGATCGCCGGAACCAGCAGATGGTTGATTCCCGGGAGCTTCGCGACCTCGACTGCGGCCATCCGCTTGCGCGCGCGCGCCAGTTCCTCGAGGCGGTCGGCATTGGATGGTTCGACTTGAGCGTCGAGGGTTGGTTGCAGGATCAGCAAGGGTTGTCTGACGTCAGGCATGACTTTCGCGGGATCGTAGGTCAACAGGCTCAGGAATCCAGGCGTATCGGCCTGGCGTCTCACGTCGGCTGGCAGCGTGTCCCAACCCTTGCCAGTGAGCACGGCTTCGTGAATGCGCTTCTGCAGGTCGATCTTGGCTTGCTTTTCGTCCTCCGACATCGTGGACCGGTTCAGGATGCGTTGCTGCTGCGCCAGGATTATCTGATCGCCTGGGACGCCGGGGGCAGCCATCAAGACGATTGCGGCGATTCGACGATCCTTGGCACCGGCCAGTAACGCAACGGAGCCGCCCTCGCTGTGGCCCGCCGCGGCGATTCGCTTCTCATCGACATCCTTGCGCTTTGCCAAGAAAGCGACAGCCGCCCGAAGGTCCTCGGCATACTCGGACAGGCCGGCCGCTTCCGGCCGTCCGCCGCTCTGCCCAATTCCGCGCTTGTCGTAGCGCAACACGAGGAAACCCGCATCAGCCAGGCCGCCCGCGAGCTGGCCCATGATCGGGATGCCCGCCACGGTCTCGTCGCGATCGACCTGACCGGATCCGATCACCAGGACGACGGCCGGAAGACGGGCGCCCGAACCGCCGACCGGCAGCGAAACCGTGCCGGCCAACGTAAAGCCATTCGCCGGAATCCGAACCTGTTGGTCGTTGCTGCGAGAGATGACGACGTGTCGAGTCGAGACCGATGCAATATCCTCGCGTACGAACTCAATCGCCTGGACGGGCACGCTGAGCCTGAGGAGCCGGCCGTTCTCGTCTCCCCAGACGTCGGCTTCAACTTCGGGGACTCCGGGCGAGGCGAAGGTCACGTGCGTGCGGCGCGCAGCGATGACCCGGGCTGCGGTTTGAATGCGGTCCTCTTGAGAGTCGCCGACGCGAAGCGTCACAGGGGTGTCAGCGCCCTGGTACACCGGAAGCACCGAACCAGCAGATGCGGTTCGAAGACGGGCGGCCACAGCCTCGTACGCGGCGAAAAAGGGATTGGGCATCAAAATCGCCGCCTGATCGATGGTGTGGGTGTTGTCAGTCGTCTGACCTCCACTCGTCAGGTGGGTCGTGGCGCTCGTCCCATTCACCGAGATCTGAAGCGCAATGGCCTGGTTTCGTGCCGTGGCGTCAAGATTGAGATCGATCGGCTTCCACTCGGGGTCATAACGGATCTGCAACATCTTCGTGACCAGCTCGAGGGGTGCGCCTATGCGGCCCGCGCTCGTAATCGTCCAGCCGCTCGCGTTTTGCGTGACGGCGATTTCTTCGGTCCCGATTTGCGCGGAACGCAAGAGGACCAGAAACTTTGATGCGTTCGGAACGACCGGCTGCTGCGCAGCGATGGCTGTGGCCGCAGTACCGACGAGAACGACAGCGCGGATAGAATGAATCAGAGGCAAGGGCACCGTAGTTTAACACCATGTTTTCTGCGACAGCTTATCGGACGGTACGCGAACACGTCGCTTTCCTCGACCGCTTGGACCGCGGCCTCATCGTCGTATCCGGCTCGGATCGCGCGACGTACCTGCAGGGCTTGCTCACCAACGATATCGTGGGCCTCAAGTCCGGAACCGGTTGCTATGCGGCGTACTTGACGCCGCAAGGACGGATGATCACCGATCTTTTCGTGTACGAGCTCGGCGACGTCATGCTCCTCGCGCTGCCTCGACCGCAAAAGGACGCCGTCCTGGCGAAACTCGACCAACTTGTCTTCAGCGAGGACGTTCAGCTCGGCGATGTCACTGAAACCTTCCTCGCCACCGCCATCGTCGGCCCCTCGGCGCCGGCCACGCTCGCCAACATCCTGGGTCTGGCCGCAGACGATCTCCGCGCGATGCCCGAGCATGGGAATCTGCGTGCAGCGTTCGAGGACCGTCCGGTGATTCTGACTCGCACCAACGACACCGGGGTGATGGGTTTCGATGTGTACGTGGAGTCCGCCAAGGCAGACGTGTTTCGCATCGCGCTGGTCGGCAACGGTATTCAGAATCTGGATCCCGAAACGGCCGAAGTCGTTCGAATCGAAGCGGGCATTCCGAAATTCAACCAAGACATGGATGAGGACACCATTCCACTCGAAGCCGGCATCGAGTCGAGAGCCATTAGCTTTTCGAAGGGCTGCTACGTGGGCCAGGAGGTGATCATTCGGGTCCTTCACCGCGGTCACGGTCGGGTTGCCCGTAAGCTCGCCGGACTCGTCGTTGAAGGGGAGACGAGCCCGTCGATCGGTGCCCGAGTGATGAGCAACGATCGAGAGATCGGGAAGGTTACAAGTGCGGCGGTCTCACCAACATTGAAAAAGCCGATCGCGCTCGCTTACTTGCACCGTGACTTTCTCGCGGAAGGGACGGCGGTGATGATCGACGGTGTGGAAGCCTTGGTCGAACGCTTGCCGTTTGTCAAAACAGAACAGTGATGGATGTTCAATCCTTCGCCAATATCGAGATCAGCTCCGTGTCGGCTGGCGGGAACGCAAGACGTTTCAACTCGTCCCGTTGCGCCCACAGCATCTCCTGGCCGAGCTGCGGCGACGGCTCTCCGATCGTGTCGCATAGGAAGAAGTGCAGCTCGACCGAGCGCTCGGCGTAGACGTGAGTGGTCGCCAGCAGCTCCATGCCCACATGGGTGTCGAGGGCAAGCTCTTCCTTCAGTTCTCGGGCCAGGCAATCGGTGAGGGTTTCTCCGGGGTCGCATTTGCCGCCGGGAAACTCCCAGTAACCTTCGAGGTGTACGCCCCTCTGACGGCGAGTCACGAGGAATCGGCCATCGCGTTCGATGATCGCGGCGCACACGACGACGGTCATGATTTTTCCGGATTGTAGGGAAAGCTCCGACAGCCTTTGGCCATCGGGCAAAGCAGGCATTTTGGGCTGCGTGCGACGCAGACCATCGCACCGAAATCCATCAGAGCCTGATTGAAGTCGAACACATGCCGGTGTGGGACGAGCACTTCTGAAACAGTCCACAGGTGACGTTTCATCGCGTGGCTCTTGGGATCCCCGCCTCCCACGAATACTCGAAAGAGGACGCGGGCCACGTTCGTGTCGAGGATGGCCGCCCGCTCGCGAAACGCGAAGCTGCGAATGGCCCCTGCCGTGTACGCGCCGATCCCCTTGAACGAGCGAAGCGTTTCCTCATCGGCCGGCAGTTGGCCGCCGTACCTCGATACCGATTCGCGGGCTATCGTGTGAAGACGTCGTGGCCGAATGTTGTAGCCGAGCGGGTACCAGGTCTCGGTCACTTCCCGCTCGGGTGCCGC
The DNA here is from genome assembly GCA_963773035.1 of uncultured Acidobacteriota bacterium. Classification (GTDB taxonomy): domain Bacteria; phylum Acidobacteriota; class Vicinamibacteria; order Vicinamibacterales; family CAVVIG01; genus CAVRXZ01. Next base: position 249,882 of record CAVYZX010000017.1, read on the forward strand.
GGCGAGCGCTTGTAACGTTGGGTACTTCTCGAGCCACTCGGCGTACTTGGGCAGCACGCGGTCCACTTGCGTCTGTTGCAGCATGATCTCGGAAACGAGAATGTGGTAGGGGTCCGACGTTTTCCGCCACGGCAGATCGCGACCATGACGGCGGTACCAGTTGAGCAGTCGTTGGCGGAAACGGCGACGCTCGACTGAACCGGGGATCGGGAGTGAGTCCTTCCGCGAGGCTTTGGACATGAGCGTCGTATAATCGGCGAACCGTGAAAATCTACACGCGTACGGGCGACGCTGGCGAGACGTCGCTCTTCGACGGGACTCGTGTCCGGAAAGACCACGCGCGCGTCGAAGCGTACGGTGACGTCGACGAATTGAATGCGTGGCTTGGTTTCGTCCGGTCTTCACTTGCCAAGGGCGATCTGGACGACGAGCTGGCTCGGCTCCAGAGCGATCTCTTCGCGCTCGGCGCCGAGCTCGCCGACCCAGCCGACCGCATCGCCAAGCGCGTCACCAAAGCCACTCTCACGGACGCCGATGTCGAAAGGTTGGAGCAGGTCATCGATCGTCTCGAGCTCGAGCTGTCTCCGCTCCGTCGGTTCATCCTCGCCGGCGGCACCCCCTCGGGCGCCGCCTTGCACCTGGCTCGCGCCGTGTGTCGCCGGGCCGAGCGTCGCATCATATCGTTGGAGCCTCCGGTCGAACTGGTGTTTCTCAAATACATCAATAGATTGTCGGATCTTCTTTTCGTCATCGCCCGAGTGGCCAACAGGCGAGCCGGAGTGGCGGAAACCGAATGGTGACGGCGTTCATGGCCGGTCGCGCCGCTCGATGTCTCGCTTGACCGCATCGAACACGGCGCGTGCCAGCTCCTGCGACACACGCTCCCTAATCGCCCCGCACTCGATCAAGACGGCGGTCGAGGTTGTTTCAATCGCGACATCCCACCGATCGCGAGCGATCCCTTCGGGGCGGTCTTCGAAAGTCGTCACAGGCGCGGGACTGTCCGATGTCGCGCGCCGAGACACCACCGCCGCGATGGGCGATCCGTTAATCAGCACTCGGACCGCTGTCACCGTGTTCTTGTCAATCGACTGTCCGCCGTAGTGAAAATATGTGTCGTCCTCCGCGAACAAAACGAGGTCGTCGCTTGCCGGAATTTCGGCGATGATCGTGCGGCCGTGAGCAAGCTGTGTGTCTCGAAACCGTTGGCGCCGCTTTCGGTAAAAGTGCAACGAGGTGGCGAGGCTCGCAGCGACGAGCAACAGGCCGAAAGCGACCAGGCCAGCGATCAGATCACGCATGTCTCGCGCATAGCCTAACAGCATGCGGCCGTCCAGGCTTTCGGCGGTTGGCTGCACTCGGCGACGCCGCGAGCCGTGCCAGGATTAGAATGCCTCGGTGCCCTCTGTGTCTCTGCCGTTGAAGGAAGCGTACGCCGCATGTGAGCAGCTGGCGAAGTCGCACTACGAGAATTTCCCAGTCGCGTCGCGGCTATTGCCGGTTGCGATGCGGGAACACGTGGCCGCGCTGTACGCCTTTGCTCGCATCGCTGATGACATTGCGGACGAGGGGGAGGTCGCGGCCGAAGAGCGTCAAGCGCAGCTGCGCGCCTGGCAAGAGCGCCTCCACGCGGCGGCGCAGGGGCAGGACGTCGAACCGGGAACGGGCAACCGCGACGACCTGATCTTGACGGCCATCGGCCACTCAATCAGATCGCTCGATCTCCCACTCTCTCTCTTCGATGATCTCGTGAGCGCGTTTCGCCAGGATACCATGACGACTCGCTATGCTTCGTGGTGCGACGTCCTGGACTATTGTCGCCGCTCGGCGAATCCGGTTGGCCGCCTCGTCTTGCGGATTGCGGGCTACCGTGACGGATCGCTCGATCAATCCGCTGATGCGTTGTGCACGGCGCTGCAGTTGACGAACTTCTGGCAGGACTTTGGGCGCGACTGGCGTGTGGGCCGATTGTATGTGCCACGAGAGGTCCAGGACGCATGCGGTGCCCACGAGGCGGAGTTGGTAGGCGGCCGAATGTCATCGACCTGGGCGCGCGCGATCGAATCGTGCGTGGATTTTACGCGCAGGCTGTTCGAAGAAGGACGTGCCGTGTGCGACGGTGTGCGTGGGCGGTTGCGCCTCGAGCTGCGATTCACGTGGCTCGGCGGTGTTCGGATTCTCGAGCGGACCGAGCAGGGTCGGTTCGACCTGTTCGAGCGCCGACCGTCCTTAGGCACGACCGACGCCGCGTTGCTCGTGTCTCGAGCGCTGTGCTGGCTGCCGCACAGCCGCCTCGCGAGATCGTAAATGGCCCGCAAAACGAGCTTTTACTATGCCTTCCTCGTTCTGCCGGCGGAGCAGCGCCGAGCCGTTGTGGCGGTATGGGACTTTTGCCGCGCGGTAGACGATGCCGTCGACGAGTCTCCAGAGAGCGGCCAAGCGGCCACTCCACGTGAAGCCGTCTGTTTCTGGCGCGCCGAGCTTGCTCGGTGCTTCAATGCCGAGCCACCGCAGACCCGGCAAGGTCGTGGGCTGCAGCCGTTCATCGAGCGGTTTGGCCTGCCGCGTCAGGCGTTCGACGACGTGATCGACGGCGTGGCGATGGATCTCGATACCACGAGATATGCGACATTCGATGAGCTGTACGAATATTGCCGACGCGTTGCGTCCGCCGTGGGGCTCATCTGCATCAAGGTATTCGGCTGCCGCGGCGCCCGAGCGGGCGAGTATGCCGTAAATCTTGGAGTGGCTCTTCAACTCACCAACATTCTTCGCGATATCAGGAGCGATTGGCTGCGCGGCCGGTTGTATCTGCCGCTGGAGGATTTGAGAGCGTTCGGGTGTACTGAAGATGCTCTCGCCAGCGGCGTCGTGACCGAGCCGGTGCAGCAACTGGTTCGGTACGAATGCGGTCGAGCGCGTGACTTCTATCGGCGAGCGGCGGCAGCGCTTCCGGTCGAAGATCGGCCGAGGCTGGTAGCGGCTGAAATCATGCGGGCGGTTTATTACGAAACATTGAATCGGATCGAGCTTCGTGGCTACGACGTCTTTACGGAAGCTGTTCGCGTGCCCCGGGCGACGCAAGCCGTCATCGCGTTGAAACAGTATGTCTCGTCGCTTGCACGAGGCGGATGAATCCGGAATGCATCTCGAGGCGGACAGCGTGAGCGTAGTCAGGATGACCCGATCGGAGGCGTTTCAGTGATTCCGGATGTCGTTGTCGTGGGCGGCGGATGCGCCGGGCTGAGCGCGGGCGTTCGCCTGGCCGCGCGTGGCCTGCGTGTGCTGGTTCTCGAAGCTCGCGCCCGACTCGGCGGACGTGCGACGGCGTTTGCCGACTCGGTCACGGGTGAGGTGGTCGACAACGGCCAGCATGTCTTGCTCGGTTGCTACTCCGCCACGTTCGAGTTCCTGCGGGAGATTAGCGCGGAGAATCACGTGCGCGTGCAGTCGCATTTGAGTGTGCCGATGATCGATCGGGCGGGCCGACGCTCGAAGCTCGATTGTCCGTCGCTGCCCCCACCGTTGCACCTCGTGGCAGGCGTGCTCGAGTGGGATGCCCTGGATTGGAAAGACCGCCTGGCCGTCTTACGTCTGAGAGCGCCGCTGAAGCTGGCCATGCGACAAGCCAAGGCCGACGCTCGTCGACCGGACGGAACCCTACCGGCTGTTAGGCACGATGTGTCTGCTTCGCGCCTGCTCGCCGCGTCGCTAGGGGAGACTGTGGAAGACTGGCTCATTCGTCACGGCCAGACTGAACGCATTCGCGAAATGCTTTGGCGTCCTCTTGCCCTCGCGGCGCTCAACCAGCCGACGGATAAAGCTGGCGCCTCGACCTTTGCTCGGGTGCTCGGGGAGATGTTAGTTTCGGGCACGGCAGGAGCGGCGGTCGCGTTGCCGCTCAAACCCCTGAACTTGATGTATGCCGAGCCGGCGCGCGCGTTCATCGAGAGCCGGGGAGGCGAGGTGCGAACAGGAGCCGCCGCTCGCGTTCTTGTGTCCGGTGATGCTGTCGATGCTGTCGAAGCCGGCGGCGACAGCTGGCGGCCGCATGCGGTCGTGGCCGCCGTGCCGTGGTTCGGGTTGGCCGGCTTGTTCGACGGCATCCCTCTGGCACTGGCCTCCGTTATCGATCGAGCCGGCCGCATGGCCGGATCGCCAGATCGCGACCGTCAATCTCTGGTTCGACAAACCCCTCGTCAACGAGCCCTTCGTAGGACTTCCAGGCCGTGAGATGCAATGGGTGTTCGATAAGCGGATGATCTGGGGCGACGGCGCCGATCACCTATCGCTCGTCTCGAGTGGCGCCGAGTCGATCGTCGGCCTGCCGAACGATCGGCTCATCGCTTTGGCTCACGGGGAGCTTCTCGAGTCACTGCCAGGCGCCCGGTCGGCACGTCTGGTTCGCGGATCGGTCGTTCGTGAGCGTCAGGCCACGTTCTCGCTGGCCCCCGGCCAGCCGATCCGTCCGTCGACGGCGACCGGTCTGAGAGGACTGTTCCTCGCCGGCGACTGGATCGACACTGGCTTGCCCGCGACAATCGAAAGCGCCGTTCGAAGTGGTCAATGGGCCGCGGAAGCGATTCTGAGTGAGCAAAAACCAGGTCCATGAACTCGATCGTCGTCCACTACAAAGAGCTCGCGCTGAAGGGTCGGAACAGGCCCTGGTTCATCCAGCAGCTGGTGCGCAACATCAAGACTGCGCTCACGGGTCTCGGCGTGATATCTGTTCGCGCGCTGGTGGGACGTATCGAGATCGAGCTCGCACCGCTTTCGAACGGACAGTTGAACGAAAGCAGACGCGCCTGGGAAGAAGTGCGGACGAGACTCAGTCGCGTTTTCGGAATCGCCAACTTTTCCTTGGCAGGTCGTGCGCCGCACGACTTCGAGGCGCTCGCCGCGGCGATTCTCGCCGACCTCGGCACGAGGCACCCAGCCTCGTTTCGAGTGAGAGCCAGGCGGGCTGATAAGCGACTGCCGTTCTCGTCGCCGCAGGTCGAGCGCGAAGTCGGCGGACTGATCAAGAAAGCCACAGGGTGGGGTGTCGATCTGGATGCTGCAGAACTGACGATCCATCTCGAAATGCTGGCGGATCACGCGTTCTACTACTTCGGAAAAGAGCCCGGCGCAGGCGGTTTGCCGACGGGGACTGGCGGCCGCGTGGCGTGCTTGCTTTCTGGTGGTATCGATTCTCCTGTCGCTGCGTATCGCATCATGCGACGCGGCTGTTCGGTCATGCTCATCCATTTTCATTCGTATCCGATTCTGTCGAGCGCTTCTCAAGAGAAAGTTCGAGAGCTTGCCAGGCTGCTGACGACCTATCAGCTGCGCACGCGCCTGATCATGGTGCCGTTTGGTGAACTGCAACAGAAGGTCCTGCTGGCGATTCCTCCGGACCTGCGGGTTGTCGTTTATCGCCGCCTGATGCTGCGCATTGCCGAAAGGCTGGGTTGCCAGTGGCGCGCTCGGGCTCTGGTCACCGGCGAGGTCGTGGGTCAGGTGGCTTCTCAGACGCTGGAAAATCTCACGACCATCGCCGGCGCGACGTCGCTGGAGGTGCTGAGACCGCTGATCGGCATGGACAAGGACGAGATCGTGGCTACGGCCGAGCAACTCGGGACGTTTCCGATTTCGATCGTTCCCGATCAGGACTGTTGTCAGCTTTTCACGCCACGACATCCGGCGACACGAGTCGGACGGGCGGAGATCGAAGAAGCGGAGCGCGCCCTGCCTTTGGCCGATATGGTGGAGGCAGCCGTCGCGTCTTCCGCCGTGGAAGACTTCAGATTCCCAGTGCTAACATACTCGGCTGCGGAACGAGCACTCGGAGGACATCATGAGCCGCACGATCGAAATGTCACAAATTGAGGCCGTTCTTGGAGAGGACGCGACGGGACTCCTCGAGTATCAGTGCAAAGGCATTCCCAAGGAGAGCCTCCATCTCCCGGGGCCGGATTTCATCGACCGCGTTGCCGCCGCGTCGGATCGGCCAATCCGTGCGTTAACGAGCCTCCAGGCCCTGCTCAACCACGGCCGGCTCGCCGGAACGGGCTATGTCTCGATTCTTCCCGTCGATCAGGGAATCGAGCATTCCGCCGGCGCGTCGTTTGCCCCGAACCCTGCGTACTTCGATCCAGAGAACATCGTGAAGCTGGCCATCGACGGAGGCTGCAACGCCGTGGCGTCGACGCTCGGTGTCCTTGGCGCGGTGGCCCGGAAGTACGCGCACAAGATTCCGTTCCTGCTCAAGTTCAACCACAACGAGTTCCTGTCGTATCCGAACGCGTACGATCAGATCCGCTTCGCCAGCATCAAACAGGGCTTCGAGATGGGCGCCATGGGTATCGGCGCCACGATCTACTTCGGGTCGGAGGAGTCCAAGCGTCAGCTGCAGGAAGTGACCGACATGTTTCAGCATGCCCACGAGTTGGGGATGTTTACCGTCTTGTGGTGCTATCTCCGCAACTCGGCATTCAAGACGAAAGAGGCCGATTACCACCTCGCCGCCGATCTGACCGGCCAGGCCAACCACCTCGGTGTCACCATCGAAGCCGACATCATCAAGCAGAAATTGCCGGAAACCAATGGCGGATTCAACGCCCTCAATTTTGGAAAGACGCACAAGAAGGTGTACTCGGATCTCACGAGCAACCACCCAATCGACATGACCCGATATCAGATCGCGAACTGTTACATGGGCCGCGCCGGCCTGATCAACTCGGGCGGAGCGTCAGCCGGTGAAAGCGACTTGAAGGAGGCCGTGAAGACCGCCGTGATCAACAAACGCGCCGGTGGGATGGGGTTGATCTCGGGTCGGAAGGCGTTTCAGCGGCCGCTGGCGGAGGGCGTGCGTCTGTTGAATGCCATCCAGGACGTGTATTTGAGCAAAGACGTGACGATTGCCTGAAGGTCGAAGGCGGGCCTTGTTGAACCCGCCTTCCGCTCCCTCCTCGATCCCCTGACTTAATCGGGAACGCCGGTGTCGGCCACCGGACTCGCTGGGTAAACCTCGAGCATGTTGATGTTGGCGGGGACGCCTGGCGTGCCCACAGCGACGAACACGTCGTAGGCGTGCCACTGGCCATCGATGAAGATGGTCAGCTTGTCTTTCGAGATCCCACCGGATGGATTGCGTTGACGTGCGGATTGGTAGCCAGCCACCTGCAGGTGCCAAATCATCCGCCGCAGGAGCTCCGCTGTCGCATTGAAGCTGGCATCCTGCGTGGGCTGCGGTCCAGACAACCATGGGAACTCGGCCGATGTTGCGTCCAATACCTGACGCGCGCGGGCGACGCTCAGCGGACCCGGGCCCACATGGTAGCCGTTGCCCGTTGCCGGGGGCGGCGGCGGTGGTTCCGGTGCGGGCGGCGGTGGCGGCGGCGGCCCTGCTTCCACGTGCTTCCTCAGCGTTTCGGTCCCACTCACCGGCCCCAAGCACGTCGTTCCCGAGTACGGGATGGTGAGCGTGGTGTTGTCCACGAGCGTTCCGGTCCCATTCAGCGTGAATGGGCAGGGGAGAATACCGGCAATCGTCGCTGTTCCCGATGCGGTCAGGGCAACTTGATTTTCGCCCACCAGTTGCCCAGACGCGTTGCCCTCGATGGTCACGTTGCCGGTGCAATCGACGGTGAACGTGCCGGCGAGCGACGTGTTGCTCTGGCTCGTGATGGTCCATTGAAAATTGGTGCAGGACGTTCCGCTCGGAATCGTGAATTGCTGCGACGCCCAGTTTCCGACATACGTTCCGTTACCGCTCGATGTCGGGTCGCTGCTGGCGTTCGAGCTCGGGCCGGAACTCGGAGCGGTCACGTTTCTTTCGTGCTCGAATCCACAACCCGTCGCGAACAGGACGACCGCGAGGAGTGAAACCACCCGCGCCGCTGCGTCCTTGATTCTGCGCTCCGTCATCGTTTTCGGAATCACGCTGCACCTTGTGCGGATTACAAAGTCGGTACGCCCAACCACGATCCTGCGAGCTCGTGATGGGTCCGACTTCGAAATCCTGGGAAATGACGCCTACGGTCTGACAGGATGCAGAAGGCCCGCCAGATAGTCGCGCAAGCCTTCTTCGGTGCTTCTGAACGCCAGGTTGTCCCAGGGAATCGCGACTTTTTCGAACTCGGCCGTTTCGAGACTTTCCTCGTCGGTGCAGAGCGTCCCACCAACAGCCGTGGCGGCGTACACGACAATGACGGGGGCGCGGCCGGCATACGAATAGATGTTGACAAGGCCGTCCAGCTGGATCTCGAGCCCGCATTCTTCACGCGCTTCCCGAAGCGCTGCTCCAGGCAACGTCTCGCCGCGGTCAACGTAGCCGCCTGGGAACACCCATTTGCCGTATCCGGGCTCGATGGCACGCCGAACGAGCACGAGTCGGTCGGAGTCCGTCCGGATGATGGTACCGACGGCGATCTTCGGATCGAGGTAGAAAATGAATCCGCACCCGACGCACACCAATCGTTCGGGATCGTTGGATTTGATGATCCGGCGCTCGAGCGCGGCGCCGCAGCGCGGACAGAAACGGTAGTCTGGCGTCACATCGGCGTGGGGGTGAGGCGCGGAGGACATCACGCTCATCATCACCTCGACCGGTGCTCTCTTTCAACGGCGGTATAATTCGCCTTCATGTCCATTCTGAAGGTCGCGCGCATGGGACATCCCGTGCTTCGTGCCAAGGCGCGCGCCCTCGAACACTCAGAAATCAAACATACCGCCGTTCAACGGCTGATCGACGACATGATCGAGACGATGATCGAGTACCACGGTGTCGGTCTTGCGGCTCCTCAGGTTCACGAAGGGCTGCGTCTGTTCGTGGCGATCGTGGACGCGAACGAAGCGGGCGATCCGGAAGGGGAGCCGACTGTCGTCATCAATCCGCAAATCACGCCTGTCGGAGACGAAATGGAGGAGGGATGGGAAGGATGTCTCAGCGTGCCAGACATCCGCGGCCGCGTCCCGCGGGCGCGCGAGATCAAGGTTCGGTCCTTCGATCGGGCAGGTGAGCGGATCGAGCTTCATGCGCAAGGCTTCCCGGCCCGGGTGATTCAGCACGAAACGGATCACCTCGATGGCATCCTGTTTTTCGATCGGATGCGTTCGTTCGAGTCGCTGACGTTTCTGGATGAATACGCCCGATACTGGGTCAAGGACTAAACGCGTTCGTTTCTCTTCTTCTCCATCCTTCGTTCTGCCTGCAACCGCTCCAGTTCGACCTCGGAATGATCCGCGAAAGTCATGGCGTTGGCGATCGCCCGATGACCGGCGACGTCTGCGATCGCGCGATGCATGAGCTGGCACACACGACGGTAGGCTGGATGACCCTGTGGCGCTGAACGGAGCTCGATGACGTGCATGGCCTCGCGCGCGTTCATCTGCATGTAGAACCTCACACGGTAGGCCATCGCCACGCCGTAGCCGGCGATGTCGCCGAATCCTTGCGCAACGAGAGCGGCACACAACTCGGCCGAACGGTCCATGACGCCGCGCCAGTCCGTCAGCGCGCCCGCGTCCTCGATAGCTGCAGGCTCCGTGTAACCGTGACGGGTGCCCAATGGTTGCCACTCCAGAGTCAGCATCCGATGACGCTGGAGATCGCGGAAGGCGCCGTAGTCCGACAGGATGTCGAAGCGGTAGGAAGTCCGTTCGAACGCACGGCCAGGCTTATGACGGCGGTTCGTCCGATTTCCAATGTACGCTCGCAGCAGATGGGCACGGTCGTCAGGAGACATGTGTCGGGCGGCAGCGATGAGCTGGTCGTCGGGAAGCGCCGACACATCGTAAAGCGCGGCCGCGACAACTTTGATTTCACCGTCCGGGTCGAAATCGGTGAGAGCGACCTCCGGCCGGTCCTCGCCAGCGATCTGCGCGACGAACGGGTCGGCTGCCGCGTGAAACGCGCGCCGCGTGTCCGCCAGATACTCTGTCCAGCGGCCGCCACGCGTCGGTTCATCGACGCGCGTCAAGAATGCGGGAATCACTTCACGAAGCTCGCCGAGCATCAAATGCGCGTACGCACGGACTTCTTTCAACGGGTGTCCGAACATCCGCAGCAGCAAGGATTCGTAGGCCTGGCCTGTGCCGAAAAGCCCGACGTTCGATTGAGTGGCTGCGGGTAGTAGTCCCCGAAGGGTATCCAGCGCCTTGGCTCGAATGACAGACCGATAAACTGCCTCCGAGTCGTCTGGCGACTTCGGGTATTTCGCGCGAAAATGCGCCTCCAGCGCCGGAATCCATCGAGCGTAGGTTTCAAATGCCACATCGAGCGTGCGGACGAACAAGTCCCGAAGCGGTGTTCCATCGAGCTCGACTGGGATGTGATACTTCCAGCGACCGTCGGGGCGATCGGTGTAGGGAACGTATCGAGTCGATTGCTCGAGGTACGCCATGAGACGGCCCCACTCGAGCACCTTCGTGAGAATGTTGGAGACACCTTCGCAGGCAAGGTGCGCACCGCCCAGTTGTGCGACGGAGTCGTCGCCAAACTCTCCGAACACCCGGGCGTACAGCTTGTCGGCGCGGTCTTCTTTCACCGCGCGGGAGCTTGCCTCCAAGGGGGCTGACGACACCGCGGCAACATGATCGAGGAATTCGTCGAGAAAGAGGCGACGCAGCGATTTCGCGGAGCGCGAGTATCGGGCGAAAAGCGCGCCTTTGACCGCCTCGGGTAAGCCGCGCAGCGCGAAGACCGGTCGGTCGGTGTTGGTGAAGTAGGGCGCCAGGACGCGAGCCTCGTCTGGCGAGAAGGTTTCGACAGCGCCGACGTCAGTGGGCATCCGCCCTCATTTTATGCAAACAGTGGCCACATTTTGGCGAGATTTGGCAGTATTGTGAAGTGATTCACATAATCGGGTTTGCCTGTGACGCTACGATTTCGTACTTCCACGGCTTCAACTTGCAATGTCTCTTGACCCGATCGTCCTCGACGCCGACAACCCCGGTCCGATGACGGGTAGCGGCAACAATACGTACCTCTTAGCCGGCACGGAGGGGGCGATTCTTGTCGATGCGGGTGTAGGGAGGTCCCGTCACCTTGCCGCGATTGACCGCCAGCTCGGGGGTTCGAAGCTGGCCCGTGTGCTCGTGACCCACGGGCACATCGACCATGTGTCTGGTGCACCGAGCATCGCCGCACGACATCCCGAGGCGACTTTCGCGAAGTTTCCTTGGCCGGACAGCGACAAGCTCTACGACGTGCGCTGGCAGCCGCTCGCGGAGGGAGACACGGTGACTCTAGACGGCCAGAGCTTGACGGTGATTCATACTCCGGGCCATTCTCCGGATCACGCCACGTTCTGGCATGAAGAGACTCGCTCGGCCTTTACAGGAGACTTGATTATCCAGGGAGGAAGTGTCGTCATCAGTTGGGCCTATGGCGGTGACGTGGCAGCCTATCTCGCGTCGCTGGAGCGGCTCATCAGACTTCAGCCCGCGGTCATGTTTCCTGCCCACGGACCCCTCATCGAAGATCCTGTTGCGGCTTTGGTGCGCAGCATTGAACACCGGCTCGAACGGGAGCAGCAGGTCATCCAGGCGCTGCGTGAGGGTCGGTCAACCGTACCGGCGATCGTTGAGTCCATTTATCATGGACTCGATCCCGCGCTGCAGGCAGCGGCGGGCGGGAGCGTGCGGGCTCATCTGGAGAAGCTGAAGGCGGAAAGGCTAGCTTTCAGCGACGGCGATCGGTGGAATCTCTGACGGACACTACACAGCGAGCACATATGGACAAGGTCATCGACTTCATCAACGTGAATCGCGAGAAGTATCTCGAAGAACTCAAGGCGCTGCTGGCGATCCCAAGCATCAGTGCGCTTCCCGAACATCGAGAGGACGTCAAACGCTGTGCGGCCTGGTGCGCGGACGAAATGCGCCGGATTGGTCTACAAAACGTGCATCTGATCGACACACCCGGTAACCCGGTCGTCTACGGAGAGTGGACGGGAGCGCAAGGTGCCCCGACGATCCTCTTTTATGGCCATTACGACGTGCAGCCTGTCGATCCGCTGGAGTTATGGGAATCGCCGCCCTTCGAGGCCACGATCCGCGACGGCGAACTCTACGCCCGCGGTTCCGCGGACGACAAGGGGCAGGTGTTCATGCACCTCAAGGCGATTGAGGCGCATCTGAAGGAAAACGGCCGGCTGCCTGTGAACATCAAGCTGATTCTCGAAGGAGAAGAGGAAGTCGGAAGCGTCAACCTCGACGACTTTATCGCTTCTCATAAAACGGAGTTGAAGGCCGACGTCGTCGTGATTTCGGATACGGGGATGTTCGATCGCGGTGTCCCGTCGATCTGCTACGGACTTCGTGGACTGGTCTACACCCAAATCGAGTTGAGAGGCAGTAAGGGCGACATGCACTCGGGCGTGTTCGGCGGCGCCGTGTCGAACCCGGCGTTCGTGCTCGCCCAGATGCTCGCGCAAATGAAGGATCGCAGCGGCCGAATCAAGGTCCCTGGCTTTTATGACGATGTGCGGCCGCTCGAGGATGCCGAGCGCCAGGCGTGGGCCCAGTTGCCGTTCAACGAGAAGAAGTACCGTAAGGAATTCGGTATTCCCAAGCTGTTCGGCGAGTCTGGATACTCCACGCTCGAACGGACGTGGGCTCGCCCGACGCTCGAAGTGAATGGCCTTCTGTCCGGGTTCACCGGTGAAGGAGCCAAGACCGTGTTGCCAGCAGTAGCGATGGCAAAAGTCAGCATGCGTCTGGTTCCGAACCAGGACCCGAATAAGATCGCCGATCTTTTCGAAGACTACGTGCGGAAGATTGCGCCCAAGACCGTCGAGCTGAAATTCACTCGCATGCAGGGGGGGAAACCGTGGATGGCCTCTCCCGACCATCCCTTCATGCAGGCGGCCGGCCGGGCGATCGAGCGCGGTTTTGGACGCAAGCCGGTCTTTACGCGCGAAGGTGGCTCGATTCCTGTCGTCTCGACGTTTCAGGAGATGCTGGGTCTGCCTTCCGTGTTGTTTGGTGTAGGACTCCCGGACGAGAATGCGCATGCGCCGAACGAGAAGCTCGACGTCGGGAACTTCCACAATGGGATCATCGCGTCGGCGTATCTCTACGACGAAATTTCGCACGTCGTCGCGCCCGTCTGACGTCAATCCGATCTAGTTGAGTGACGCCGCTCTCCTGCGGAGCGCCTTGACGTGCTCCCAGATCTGTTCGTGGTCGTCGGCCTCGTCTTTGTCGGCCTTCGCGGTCGAGGCAAGCTGCAGATACGCCTGAAGATCGCGGAGCGCTGCGGCGAAGTCCTTCAAGTGATACGCGAGCAACCCTCGATCGCGGAGCTCGTTGGCCGCCGAGGGGTCGACCGCCAGTAGCAACTCGGTGGCATCCTTCGCCTGAGGGAACGAGTGCATGCGCACGTACACGCGTTTCAGATTCAACAGCATGCGCGCGAGGATCTGCGGCTTCGTCGCACGGGCAAACAGGTGAGACTCGAACACCGCGTCGGCACCAACGTGGCGATAGAGCAGTTCGCGACAGGCGTCCTCTGATAGCAGCGCCCCGCCGTGAAACGCGTCGATGATCAGATCCTCCAAGTACGGTGAGCCCCGCCTCGCGCGGCACCGGAGGAGAAAGTGTCCGGGGAAGTTGATGCCTTCCACCTGCAGGCCGGCTCGCCGTGCGACTTCGATGTACAGCAGGGCCAGCGTAATCGGAATACCTGTCCGCCTGTCGAGCACCTCATTGAGGAAGCTGTTGCGCGGATCCTCGTACTGCACTTCATTGCCGACGAACCGAAGCTCTTTGAACAGGTACTCGTTGAGCGCCATCACCCGCGCGTACCGATCCGGATCAACCCGCGGCGGTGCATCGCCCGCGTGGATCGGCGCTTCGGCCACACGCAGCTTGGCCTCCTCGCCGAGCGCGTCAAGTCGGTCGAGATAAGGGCCCGAGTCGAGTGAAGGGTATTCGATGCGCGCGATCATCAATGCGGCGATCGCCAGATCGGGGTCCGGACTGAGGGCGGCGTGCGCAAAACTGCGGACTAGCTGCTCCTTGAGCACAACTGCCAGGATACCTCAAAAGGGCGGAAACTCTCGGCTGTTGAGCACGCCCGGCTCAGAAGCGAACACCGAACGTCATTCGAAAAGTGCGCGGTGACGTGTAGGCGAGCCGACTGAGCGCGGTGCCAAAGTTCGAACCGTAGTTCCAGTTAGTCCCCTGAACGGGTGCGGTGGTGAGCGGATTGAACTTGGCGAATGAACCCGTGCCCGCGCTCAGAATGCTCTGGCCGATTCTCGAGAGGTACACAGAGCCACCGTTACCGAAGACGTCGGCACCACATCCACACAAGTCTGAATTGTTGAACAGGTTCAGTACTTGCGCCTGGATGAATAGCTCGAGCTTCCTCGTCGCCATGCCAATCCCATGGACGTAGCTCGCAGAGAAGTCGGTCCGAATCGATGGTGCGGTTCGGAACGCATCACGGGGTGTGTAGTAGTACAGCTCGGTGGCCGCTCCCTGCGGCGTGACATACCCGGGGTTCGTGACGAACTGCCGCGCGTCGACAGTACCCACGCCGCCGTACGGCACGCCACTGGCGAGATCCTGCAGCAAGCTGACAGTCAGATCTTCGATGCCTGGGACACCGTAGTTGACCCAAATGCTCGACCGGTGGCGCTGGTCCGCGGCCAGGTCGCCTTCGGGCGCGTACCACGAGACCTGCCGATATTCGGGATACTGGAACGCGTCGGCAAACATCGGCCCGCTGTTGGTGTTCTCGCCGTCGAAGTTGCCCCACAAGCGAGAGAGCGTGTAGTTCCCGCCGATATCGGTACGCCGCCCGGCGTGATAGTTCGCCGAAAGCGTGACGCCGCTGTAGCGTCGCTTGAGGTCGTTCGTATTCTCGACAATCGCCAGGTCGAGCTTGTTGCCGAGTGGATCTACTACGGTTCCAGTGCTCGTATCGATACGCATGGAATAGAAATCGCGGTAGTCCCGATACGAGAAGTCCGCTCGGACCACCGCCCGGTTGCCGATCTGGCGACTAACGCCGGCGGCATACGCAAGAACGTTCGGTGAATCCAGCGAGTCGACGATCCTGGTCGAGACGCCAGGCAACGCAGATGCGGCCGGGGCCATCGATGTGCCGCCATTCGCGTTGAACCAGTTGAACACCTGCCGTATGGCGGCGTCTGACGTGGTGAGCGTGGCCGCGGTCGCGTCCGGGTTGATGGGAGGTCCGCCGTAAACCCAGACGAAGGCCGCGGGGTTGCCTGCCGCCGCCGTCGCATCCGCCAGCGTGCTGTTGATGGCCGCGACGTACTTACCGAAACTTCCAGTCACCGTCCAGCGTCCGTCGCCTCTCGGATCCCACACGACGCCGACTCTTGGGCTGACCGCGCTGTCATCCGCGACCAGTTGTTCAGCGCTGTCTCGTCCCTCATTCTTGTCCCAGCGAACACCCAGCCCGAGCGTCACCCGATTGCTCCACTGCCAGTTGTCGTTGAAGAAAAGCGAGTGCGTTCGGAAGTGGGCTCCGAGACTGCCCTGGGTGATCGGCGTGTACAGCAGCTGGGTCGACACGCCTGGCAGCCATTGGGGGTAAATGACATCGTTTCGAATGATCGTCGTCGTGCCGACGATTCGATAGTCGCTTCCGGATTGGTGCGCGTTGTTGAATCGCTTGTCGTCGAAGGTCTCGTAGCCGACGACCATGTTGTGCGAGCCGGAGCCCTTCGTGGACTTGAAGTACGTGGCCTTCACGAATGTGTCGTCGTTGTCACGCTTTTCGGGTCCGCAGACGCCACAAAACGTGGGCGACCAGTAGCGCAGATTTCCTCGCGCACGATCCTGCAGCAAGGTTCCGTAGATGGGGTCGGTCGTAGGAGCGCCGGATCCGATGAAACTGTTTCGCCGCGAAGAGTATCGACCCTCGACGAACAGTCTTGGCGACAGGATGCCGCTGTAGCCGATGGTGAACAGATCCTGAGGCAGTTCGCGAGTCCGCAGGCTTGCCAGATCCATCACTGACCCGAAGGCATCGTTGACCTGCAGCTCGGTGACTTTGATGAAGTTGCCCTGCAAACGGTGGCTCGAGTTGACCGAATACGTGGCTTTGACTTCGTACCGTTTCGTGTTGTCCTCGAACTCGTACGGAATGTTGAGCGGCGCCACGGTCTGGCGGGTTGCCGCCTGATTTTGAAAGCGACCGGCCGTAAAAAACCACAGCTGATCCTTCAGTGCTGGTCCGCCGAACACGTATTCGTATTGAGGCACGACCTTGTCGGTCGTCGAGTCACCCGGAAACGGTGTCAGCGCCCGCCAACTGTCATTGTTCAGGGTATCGCGGAACGAGCCGCTGAACAGGTTGCCGCCTGACTTGGTGACCACGTTCACGACGCCACCGCTGAAGCGTCCGTACTCGGCCGAAACGCCGTCGGTCGCGACCGTGGTCTCTTGAATCGCATCTTCGATATACAGCGTGTTCGCTTGCCCGCGGACGTTCTCGTTCACCGTGACGCCGTTCACCATGTACAGTGATTCGAACGACATCGCTCCCGCGATCGAATACGCGCCGCTCGGCCCCGACGGGTGAACGGCCGGCGCTCTCAAAACGATTGCGTTGATATCGCGAGTGGTCGGAAGTGTGGACACCAGGTCCTGCTTGAAGTTGGTTGCGACGAGTGCGGTCTGCGTCAGCACGTCTGCTGTGCGGGCGACGACGTCGATCGTCTCGGCCACAATCGCCGGACCCATGGTGATGTTGATCGGCAGCCTTTGAGTGGGCGCGATGTTCACCATCCGGTGCTGCCGTTCGAAACCGCTCAACTCGAATGAGATCTCAAAGGTGCCTGGCGGCAGGTGCGGAATAACGTAGTCGCCGTTTTCGGAGCTGATGGCGATGACCGCCCGTTGAAGGTTGCGCCCTTCGACCGTGACGGTGACGCCCGGCAGTGGAAGTCCCTGGGTGTCGACGATGTGACCAGTAACCGTTCCGCTGGTCGTCTGGCCGGCTGCAAGCCGTGCGATCAGCAACACTGCGAACGTGGCCCGCAGCGAACTGCCTAGCCCCCGCATGGACGTCCTCCCCAGGCAATCAGAGTCTACTCATGTGTCGTTCCGCCCGTCTAAGGCAGAGCTGACACCTGGTTTTCGGTGTGGGAGAACCGACGCTGTATGGTTCTAAGTAACGACCCCCGGGGCGTCTAGCGCCCGCGATCCACAGAGCTTACAGGAGTTTTGAACGACTGGCGACGCTCGCGACTCGAATCCAGGTTGTTTTCGACACCGCGAACGGTGTCGTCGTGCCATCCGAGATATTGGATTATTCCCGACTCACAATCCTTCTCAGATATGCGGCGTCAAGTTCGTCAAGACTCGCAATCACCGAGTCGGCCTGTTCCAGGTGGTCAGCTGGGTAAGTGTGAGTAACTGCAACCGTGTGAAGGCCTGCCGCGCGGGCTGATTCGAGGCCCCACTGAGAATCCTCGATTGCGACACATTCCGCAGGCTTCAACGACTGCCCCATCGCCCCTGCGACCAGTTCGACTGCACGCAGATAGGGATCCGGCGCCGGCTTGCTGACTGGCGAGTCCTCAGCGGCCACGACTGCGACGAAGTACTGTGACATTCCGGCTTGTTCGAGCACGCGGACAATCTCGGCCCGCAACGCTCCAGACGCGATGGCTAAAGGCAATGATTGGGCGAGGCGCTGGACCGCCGCTTCCGCGCCGGGGAATAAGACCGACACGTGGCGTTCGAGGTCTTCGAGACGGCTTGCTTTGCGACGGACGAGTGCCGCGACTCGGTCGTCGCTCCAGTTCAACCGGCGATCGCCACTGACCGCGCGAAATACCCCGACATCGTCGTAACCCAAATAGCGATCGTAGTAGTCGTTCTTGGCGAGCTCGACCCCCTGTTGGTCGAGGACGTCTCGAAATGCCGCGAAATGCAAAGGCTCGCTATTGGCGATGACTCCGTCGAAATCGAAGACAACGGCGCGAATCATCGCAGCTGGGGAGCCAATGTTCTCGTCCGATTTACTTCTGATCTTGAGGTTCTGAACTTGCCATCTTGAACCGCTCGCCAGCTCTGATCGGCGTCTTCAGCCGGTTCTCGGGCGGCGGGTACGGGCACTCGTAGGTTGGACTGTAGTAGCAGTAGGGAAAGTAGGCGCGATTGAAGTCGATTTCGTAGATGCCCGTGGCGTTGCGATTGAGATCCAGGTATCGACCTCCCGGGTACGTCTCGGTGCCGCTGGTCAGGTCTATGAAGGGGACAAAGAGGTGGTTCAGGTCGGGCGCGCCGACTTCCACGAAAGCCGTCAGCTTGAGAGTCTGCGCCTTCAAGCCGAATTCCAGCGAGCCGACCCGTCGCATTTGCCGAAGGCCACCGGTCGAAGTGGGCACCTGCAGCACGGTCGTGTCGTTGGTCGGGCTCAGAGCTGCAGCCGTCTTGTAATCCGGCTCGATAGGGAAGTACGCGAGCGGCAGAAGCTCGGCGCGCCGGTTTTCGGGGACTGGAGAATCGGAGCCAGACTTGAATGCCTCGTCCTTGCTCGCGCGCGCGGCGGCGATTTCCGCAACGTAGCTCTTGGGATCCTCCGGCGGCTTGTTGCCACAAGCGCAGACAAGCGTCATCGTGAAGACAGCAGCTGCGTGGCTTGCGCATCTCCGCCTCACTTGATCCTTCACGTGCTTCCGCCGTCGTGGTTCAAAATACATAGCCTGCCCGCGCGACTGCTTCTTCAGAGATCCGTCGACGGAGCGCGACGGTGTTGATTGGCGTCAGTTTCACCAGTCGCCGCAGGGCGGCCAGCATCGTTCGAAGTGTATCTCCCTCAACGGTTGCCGCGAGCGCCTGGCGCGCGGCTCCATCGATACGCATCGCGGCGTCGTTGACGAAGACGCGTGCGGCATCCGCTTGAAGTGCGGCCGATGGAACGCGCTGGGCTGCCGCCGCTTGTGCCCGGACGACCGAGCTTTCCGCACTGAAGACATCGATCAGGATATCCGCCGCGTGCATCAGCACTTCCTGCTGATCGTTCAGCTGCTGTCCAAAGGTCTCCATCGCCAATCCGAGAACCATCAAGGCGGTCTTTTTGAGGGAGTCGATCGTCCGCCGTTCGTCGCTCAGCAATGAGTCGTCTGTCGCCTGCATCTGGGGCGGACCGAGCAGTTCCTCGCGCAGTGCCTTCGCTGCAGGAATCAACGCTAAATCCCCTTTTACAGCCCGGCGAGCCAGCATTCCCGGTATCAACAACCGATTGATCTCGTTTGTTCCTTCGAAGATGCGATTGACGCGCGCGTCTCGGAAATGGCGTTCGGCTGGATAGTCCCGCACGAACCCGTTGCCGCCATGAATCTGAATGTTTTCGTCGAGAACGAAGTCGAGAGTCTCGCTTCCCGCGACCTTGGCGATCGATGCCTCGACTGCGAATTCTTCGACCGCGGCCAGCGCGGCAGCTCCTTGGGCCGGATCATGCGGCGTGCCTTCGATCCGTTGATCGATCAGTCCAGCAATGCGATAGAGCAGGCTTTCGAGCGCGTACGCGCGCACAATCATTTCGCCGATCTTGTGTCGGATCGCTCCGAAGTTGGCAATTGGCTGACCGAATTGTCGGCGTGCGGCTGCGTACCGGACGGCCTCGCCGATCGCGCCCTGGGCCCCGCCGCTGCAGGCGGCCCCTAACTTGAACCGGCCGAAGTTCAGAACGTTGAAGGCAACTTTGTGTCCCTTACCGATCTCGCCGAGCACGTTATCCGCGGGGACCCTGACGTCTTGAAAGACGATGGCCGTTGTCGACGATCCGTGAAGGCCCATCTTGTGCTCTTCCTTGCCGCTCGTGAGACCTCCGAATGCACGTTCGACAATGAACGATGTGAAATGCTCTCCGTCGACCTTGGCAAAGACGATGAACAGGTCGGCGAATCCACCGTTGGTGATCCACATCTTCTCGCCGTTCAACACGAAGCTGCCGTCGGCCTGTCGTGCCGCGCGCGTCTTTGCACCCAACGCGTCCGATCCCGACCCGGGCTCGCTCAGGGCATAGGCGCCGACGAGCTCTCCGGACAGCACCCTGGGCAGGTATTTCTGTTTCTGGGCTTCGGTGCCAAAGAGGAACAGCGGGAGCGCCGTAAGGTTCGCCTGACCACCATGGGTCGCGCCGAAAGACGCCGACCTGGAGAGTCGGTCACTGACGAGCAGCGACGACACTTTGTCGAGCCCGACGCCACCGTAGACTTCAGGGATGTCTGCACCCAGCAGTCCAAGATCGGCGCATCGCTTCAAGAGCTGCCTGTTAAGGGCCCAGTCGTGCTGCTCGAGCCGGTCCAGAACCGGCAACACCTCGTTTTCGACGAATTCCTCCGCAGTCCGGGCAATCAGGCGGTGCTCTTCTGTTCGGCGTTCCGGCGTGAAGATCGCCTGGCAGTCCGTCGGTTCGATGAGCCAGGCACCGCCGCGGGGAGTGGAGACGTCGGTGGTCATCTCGTCACCAATTGTGACACGCATCGTCTGTGGGTCGCCAGGATCGGGGCGTGAACGTTCTCACCGAATGCGGCCCGTTTACTGAGGCAATGGCGGGCGCGGCAACATTTGATCGCGCATCGCCGTGTTGTACAGGAGGGTCGCCATCACGACCGAGGCCTGACGCAAGTCTTCAGGGATCAGCCGTTCGTACGTATCACTGTTCGTGTGGTGGGTGCGAGTGTCGTACTCGAGTGGGTCTTGAATGACGCCGGGAGTTGGAATGCCGGCGTCTGCAAACGGACGGCAGTCGCCGGCACATCGTGGACGCATTGTCACGAGCGTCAAGCCGAGATCGCGTAATGGTGCGATCCACTGCTGGAAGATGGGAACGAGGGCGGCGTTGCCGGACACACCGATGCCGCGAATTCTTCCGGCCCCGAGGTCCACGTTGTACACCGCCGAGAGGCGAGCGTGGTCTGGCTTGGTCACGATCGGGCCCACCCGCTGTCGCATCGCTTCAGGAATTCGCAGTTGTTCCGGTGTGGAGGCAAACTGCACCTCGGCGATGTGACGCCTCAGATAGGCCAGCGAGCCGAGAACGCCTTGCTCCTCTCCGGTCCAGAGGGCAATCCGAATCGTTCGCGCCGGCCGTATGCGAAGGGCATTGAGGATACGCATCGCCTCCATGGCGATGACCACGCCTGCTCCATCGTCGGTGGCGCCTGTGCCAACTGCCCAGCTATCGAGGTGAGCGGTGATCATGACGACTTCATCTCTGCGACGTTGGTCGACGCCGGGAATGTCGGCCAACACGTTGAAGCCTTCCACGCGGTCGTCCGAGAATTCGACGTCGACGTTCATCTCCACCTTCACCGGCACACTCCGCTCCAGAAGCCTGCTCATCCTCAGGTACTCTTCGACGGCTAGCACGACCAGCGGCACGCGCATCGCGTGCGCCTTCTGGTACGCGTACATCCCGAGGATGTAGTTCCAGTCGGCGTACAGAGTCCCTCCGCTCGCTCCGCCTCGAGCATTGTTTCCACTCGGGACCATCACCGCACGAACACCTTCGTCCGCGAAGAAATTGCCGATCTTTTCCGCAAATTCCGCATTGGCGAAGGCGCTCTCCAACAGCTGACTGCTTTCGCGTGATGTGTCTGGCTCAGGCCGTGCCAAGGTGGCGAGTTGCGGTTCTTCGAGCCGTTCAAGCAGCGGTTTGTCGATGGGCGGCGCCGCAGGCATCGAGGCCGACCTCCCGAGCAGCACGATCTTGTTCCGCAGTGTGCCTCGAAGCGGCTGAAACCCGCTCTCGTCATTGAAGCCATGGACCGCAACGACGTCTCCGGTGATTGGCCCTGGGGTCGCAGGCGACCACGGCCCTGCTGCCGCGATGAAGTTCGCCGGGTACGGCTCCACAAGCCTGACCCACACGTTGCGCTGTCGCCAGCCCAGTCCAAACTCACCCCAGCTTTCCTTTCGAACGTTCGTACTACCGGCCAATTTTTCCATTGCCCACGACATTGCCTTGTCCAGATTCGGTGAGCCGGTGAGTCTCGGACCGATGCCGTCCATCAGCTCGGTCGCATAGTCCATGACACTCGACCGACTATTCCCTTCATCACGGATGCGCCCGTACATCGTCAGATCGGGACCGTCGCCGGGGACCTGAGCGTGCATCACGGCGACAACCAGCAGGCCGAGGCAAACCACAATCGTGGTGCGCTTTCGAAGCCTGAGTCGCTTCGAGAGCGCTGGACCTGCCTTCATGAGCTCACCCAAACAGCGAAAGGATGATGGAGTTCGTGTCCCATTCACAACATGCGCTCGAAAATCCCAGCTGCCCCCATGCCGCCTCCGACGCACATCGTCACCAACCCGTATCGCACGTTCCGACGCTTCATTTCATATAGGAGTGTGGTCGTCAGCTTGGCGCCTGTGCACCCGAGGGGATGGCCGAGTGCAATCGCTCCTCCGTTGACGTTGAGTCGCTCCTCATCGATCGGAAGCTCGCGGAGGCACGCGAGTACCTGTGCGGCGAATGCTTCGTTCAGCTCGATCAGATCGATCTGATCCAGCGTCAAACCAGCGATCTTGAGTGCTTTCCGGACCGCCGGCACGGGGCCGATCCCGAATCGTTCTGGTTCTACGCCGGCGGTGGCAAACGCGACGAAGCGCCCAAGAGGCGTCAAGCCTTGTTGGCGAGCACGTTCGGCGGTCGTCACAACGACCGCGGCCGCTCCGTCGCTCATCTGGGACGAATTACCCGCGGTGACCGTCCCTTGCACGTGAAAGGCCGGGCGAAGCTTTGCGAGGGCCGACTCCGACGTCTCACGCCGAGGCCCCTCGTCGATGGCGAACTGCTTCTCGGATGCTCGAGGTGTCCCGCCGTTCGGCGCTTCCAGAAGTCGCGCCGTGACCGGGACGATCTCGTCGGCGAATCGACCGGCGTCTATCGCGGCCACGGCACGCTGATGGCTACGCAGCGCGAAGGCGTCTTGTTCATCGCGGGAGATGCCGAATTCGCGAGCGTGGTTCTCGGCGACTAGTCCTGTCGTCAGGTACACGTCGGGGTACTGATCGACCAGAGTCGGATTCGGCGCGACTTTGTGGCCTCCCATGGGTACGAGGCTCATTGATTCGGTCCCGCCTGCGACGACGACCGACGAGGAGCCAGACATTACCCGCTCGGCTGCAAAAGCGATGGCTTGCAACCCGGATGCGCAGAATCTGTTGACCGTGACGGCGGATGCCGTGACGGGAATGCCGGCGCGTAGGCTGGCGATTCTCGCCACATTCAGTCCTTGCTCGGCTTCGGGCATCGCACACCCGAGAATCACATCGTCAATTTCATTCGGCTCAACGCCTGGAGCCCGCCGCAGCGCTTCACCAATCGCGATAGCGGCAAGATCGTCCGGGCGCGTGCTGCGAAGCGTGCCGTTCGGCGCCTTGCCGACCGGAGTACGAACGGCGGAGACGATAACGGCATCAGGCATAAGACCCCCTCACTGTGAACTCCACTTCACGTTTCCCAGTCGCCGAGCAGATCCTCGATGGCGTCCCCGACCTCGCTGGTCTTCCCGTCGAAAAGGTGGTCGGCCGCATCGATGACGACCAGCTCCTTCGGCTCCTCGCAGTGCGCGTAGAACTCCTGCATCTCCTTCAAAGGACAAAGCTCGTCGCGTTCGCCTTGAATGAAGAACTTGGCCTTCACGCTGCGTCGAACCGCCTCCATGTCGTAGCGAGCGATTGGCGGAGCGATACCGATCATCGTGGACACGCGCGAATTCTGCACGGCAACGGTCAGAGCTATCCATGCGCCGAATGAAAAGCCACCCGCCCATAACCGGACGCCCTGATATTGCTGTTGCATGAAATCGAGGCTGGCGCGGAAATCGTCGGATTCCCCAACGCCCTCATCAAATGCGCCAGCACTGGAACCAACGCCGCGAAAGTTGAAACGCAGAACCGCACATCCAATCCGCCCGAGTGCCTTTGCGGCCTGATAAACCACCTTCGAATGCATTGTGCCGCCATACTGCGGATGCGGATGGGCGAAAACGACAGCCGCACGAACGTCGACACCGGCTGCTGGTTCGTCGAGCAAGGCTTCCAGCCGTCCGACTGGTCCGAGGATTTCACGCAGCATCGTTTTCCCTCGCGCGCGCCAGAAAATCGCTCACCAGATCGGCAAACGCGTCGGGCTTGGTCACCGATCCGAGGTGTCCCGTTGCGCTGAGGACGCGATGCTGCGCATCCCTGATGAGTTCGAGATACTTCAGCGTGCTGTCGACGCGAACGACGCGATCGAGCGCTCGCTCACCAGTGATGATCAACGTTGGCGCGGTGACCTTCATGCAATCGTCGAGCACGCTGGTCCTTGAAAGAAGGGTCGCCCGGGCCGCCATTCGCTTGGCGGACACAGGAGCACGTGCGAAGGTTCCGAGCATCCACGTCGAAAAACGCCAACGGTCGCTACGGTGCGGGAAGGACGCCAGCAGTTCGGTGCGAACTCGGAATGGTGTCTCGGCAAAGAAGAGAGGACCGAATAGGCCAGGAAGTCGAACGTACACTTCGTGACGCCGGCGTAGATGCATATCTGGACCGGGTGTCGATGCGAGAACGAGAGCTCTAACCCGATGCCGATACGCCGCCGCGAAGTGAACCGCCACGAGCCCACCGAATGACACCCCGCAGACCGTTGCCCGATCGATGCCCGAGCGGTCCAGGATCGTGGCAATCTGCCGGGTGTCGTTGTCGAGTCCGGCCGCCACGCTCAGGTCACCCTCGGCCCCTCGCTCGCCGGACAGAGGGAGGCTCAGCACGCGAAACCGTTTTGCCAGCGCATCGATACAAGGGCGCTGGTACTCCCACCGTCCCTGAATCCCAGGGACGAGGACGAGTGGAGGCCCGGTGCCGACGTCGATGTATGACATGTTTTCCACAAACGGCTAACGACTAACGCCAACTATTCAGGTCGGCTAATTCCGCAGCGGCTTTCCTGTTTTCAGCGTGTGCTGTATGCGCTCGAGCGTTTTCCGCTCACCACAGAGTTTCAAGAACGCTTCACGCTCGAGGTCCAACAGGTATTGTTCGGTGACCGCAGTCTGATGGGGCAGAGCTCCTCCAGCGAGAATCCCGGCGAGAACACGCCCAATGAGCGCGTCGTGATCGCTGATCCGCCCCGCTCGCCATGCCAGATGGACACCAAGCTTCAGGGCGGCGAGAACTCCATCGCCGCCGACCGCGATCGCCTGGCGGACCGCTGGCTTGCTATACCCCTCCCGCACGCGCTCGAGCGCGAGCGCCTTTCCGTCCGCCATCAACCGCTCACGATTCATCGTCGAGCAATCGACCGGTCTGAGGTAACGCAGCCTGCGAGCGTCCTCGGCACTCGTCGAGACCTTGGCGAACCCAATGGTTTCGAAGACACCCTGAACGGCCGGCAGCAGGTCGGTCGAAGGGGAAGCTAATCCTTCCACGGCTCGAGCCAGCATTTCCTTCGTCCCACCCCCCGCCGGAATGAGACCGACGCCGGCTTCGACGAGGCCGATGTAGCTTTCGGCGGCAGCCTGTATTCGATCGGCGTGAAGAGCGATCTCGCAGCCGCCGCCAAGGGTAAGACCGGCCGGACATGACACGACTGGAACGTCTGCATATCGCAGCCCCGAAGTCGCTGCTTGAAAGGTCCGAACCATCAAATCGATCTCGTCCCAATTCCCTTCTTGAGCCTCGATCAACAACAGCATGAGATTCGCGCCGGCCGAAAAATTCGGCGCGTCGTTGCCGATGATCAGAGCCCGAAAATTGACAGCGGCCTCTCTGACACCCGCCTGCATCATGGCAATGGCGTCAGCACCGATCGCATTCATTTTCGAATGAAATTCCAGGGCGAGCACGCCGTCGCCCAGATCAACCAGGCTGGCGCCAGGATTACGCCGGACGATCCGCTGTCGATCCTTGGCAGATCTCAGAATCTGCAGATTGGGACCAGCAGGCGGAACCTTCCCGTCACGAAAGCGATTGTGGCCAGCACGCAAGGCATTGCCAACGAGCGGCGGCAGCGGTTCGGCGGCATTGACGCTGTCGACGAGTTCGCGGATACCGATCGCATCCATCGACTCGAACGGTCCCAACTCCCAGCCAAAACCCCACTGCATCGCGCGATCGACGTCGTCTATGGAATTGGCGATCGACGGAGCGACACGCGCCGTGTAGAGCAACGTCGGCCCAAGCGTCTGGCGGAGGAACGAACCGACCTTGTCCTGACCAAGAAAAAGCGTTTTGAGGCGCATGCCAACGTCATCGATGGAACGAGCCGCATCGAGGGCCGGCAGCATCACAGTGCGCTTCGACCGATAGGCCAACGTAGTGGGCTCGAGAGTCAGAATCTCCGTCTCGCTTCCACTGCTTCCCGCGCGGCCGCGCTTGTAGAACCCCTGGCCCGCCTTCTCACCAATCCACCCACGGTCGATGAGAGCGTCGACGAGTGGCGGCAACCGAAAAACGGCGCGCGCGTCATCATCGGGCAGGCTCGCCGCGAGATTCCGTGCCACGTGACCGAGCACATCGATGCCGGCGATGTCGGCAGTCCGAAACGTTGCGCTCTTCGGTCTGCCGATAGCAGGCCCGGTCATGGCATCGATCTCTTCGATGGTGTAGTTGCCCGATTCGAGCGCACGAAGGACCTGGATCATGCCGAACAGACCGATATGATTCGCAATGAAGTTGGGCGTGTCCTTGGCGACAACGACGCCCTTGCCGAGACGACCATCCGCAAAGCCCGACACGCGCTCGACCACGGCTGGGTCCGTGTCGGCGGTCGGAATGATTTCCAGGAGGCGCAAGTAGCGCGGCGGATTGAAGAAATGAGTGCCGAGCCAATGACGACAGAAGTCGTCGCTTCGTCCTTTCGCCAAGACCGAGATCGGTATACCCGATGTGTTCGACGTGATGATGGTCCCGGGGCGTCTGACGGCGTCAACCTTGGCGAGCAGCGATTGCTTGACGTCGATCTGCTCGATCACCGCCTCGATAATCCAGTCGACATCGCCGACTCGCGCAAGGTCGCCGTCGAATCCGCCTGTCTTGATCCAGCCGGCCACATCTACGGAGAAGAAAGGGTCCGGTTTCAGCTGGCGGGCTCGTTTCAGCCCCTCGCTGGCGATCTGGTTGGTCAGGTCGAGCAGCAGCACAGAGACGCCAGCATTCGCAAAATGCGCCGCGATCTGCGCGCCCATCGTGCCGGCGCCCAGGATCGCCACGGACTGAATCGGCGTTGTCATCGATTCAGGATATCGCAACCGTCTGGAGAAATCCGACCGGGGCTGGGCCCCGTCACTTCGTCAGGGGAGGGAACTCGTACAATCCGGGCGTGACGAGCACCCGGCCTTTCTGAGTAAAGAAGATGCTGGTCGGTGCCATGATGCCGCTTCCGCGGAATTGCAGAGCGCGAATCTTGTCGCCGTCGGGGTCGAATAGATAGGCGTACGGGAGTACGAAGCTCACGAGCAACCGACCCTGGGCATCGACCGCCGCCGTTCGAATCGTGGGCGACACCAGAGGCAGCTCCCCTTCCGAAGTCTGCCGCCGTGGCCACACCGTCGGCAGCTTCGACACGAAGTCGTCGATTTCTCTGCTCTGTATCCGTCGCTCGTACAATAGCTGGCCCTTGTGATCGTACTTGCGGAACATCGGCTCACCGGTTTGGAAGACAAAAAAGAAACCGCCGGTTGGATCGATCAAGGGCACGCCGGTGTTGAGTGCGACGTGCAGTTCCGGGTCGTCCTCGTGTCCGGTTCGACGCAATGTGCCAATGAGACGATTCACGCCGCCCGCCAGCGTGTATTCGGTGATCAGAGCGCTGGTGTCCGGCTGGGAGATCAGAATCGACGTGCCGGTGTACTGCATCGAGCCGATGCCGCCGACCACCAGGTTGTCCAGGACCACACGGGGCTTCAGCCGGCCGCTCAGCAGGAAGCCTCCGATGCGAAAGCCGGCGGGACTGAAAATCTGAATCCGCTCACGGTTGTTGGGCGCGTCAGCGACCACGAATGTACCGTCGGGCGCGACCGAAAATGCGGTCGGGTCGATGATCCGGCCCGGCTCAAAGCCGATTTCGACGATCTGCCAGGCGCTCGTCTGTTGTGCATCGATACCAAAAACCGTGTGACTCCGGCGATCGAAGACGAAGTATTGTCCCGAGGCGGACTGCTGAAAGCCGCTCGGGCTTCTGAAGCGACCAGCAATATCGAGCGGAACCGCACCTATCGATCGGACGATGTCTGGCGCCAGAGCCGGTAACGGCGTCGAGAGCCAGAGGCTGGCAAGAAGAGAGCCGCAAAGCGCACGGGCGATGGCTGAGGTGGGTGTGGCCGCCACATCAATCAACTACCGAATCACGGATATCCGGTCAATAGTTGGCCGTTTCGCGGATGGCTGTCAGGACGTCGCCTGTTTGAGGCAGGATCACGTCCTCCAGATCGGGAGCATACGCAACGGGCGCGTCCAGAGCACCAACTCGCCTGACGGGAGCATCGAGATACTCGAAGAGCTCTCCAGCCACCCGCGCGGCGATCTCCGCGCCAAAGCCACACGTCAATTGATCCTCGTGAGCGACGACCACGCGATTGATGCGCTGCACGTGCGCGGCGATGCTGGTCCAATCGTACGGGGCAATCGTGCGCAGATCGAGAATCGCGACGCTGATTCCTTCTTGTTCTGCCTGATGTGCGGCCACAATCGATCGTTGCACCAGCGCGCCCCAGGTCACGAGCAGCACATCGGTTCCATCCTGGCGCAGGCTCGCCTTCCCGAACGGAATCATGAAGTTCTTACCAGGATAGGCTGCCTTGTTGTACGGCTGGCGGTAGAGGTGCTTGTGTTCCAGGAACAACACAGGATCGTCGCAGCGAATCGCCGTCCGAAGAAGGCCAGCCGCATCCAGGGCCGTTGATGGGAACGCGATACGAATGCCCGGGCAGTGCGCAAAGATGCTCTCGCCGGACTGACTATGGTACGGTCCGCCGCCCCTCAGATAACCGCCGATGGGAGTCCGGATCACCATCGGACATGAAAAGTTGTTACCCGATCGATAGCGCATCATCGACATCTCGTCGCGCAACTGCATCATTGCGGGCCAGATGTAATCGAAGAACTGAATCTCGACGACAGGTTTCAGTCCGCGCAGCGCCATCCCGACGGCTCGCCCGACGATGTTGGCTTCGGCAAGCTGGGAATTGAACACACGATCGTCGCCATACAGGCGCTGGAGGCCGTGCGTCACCTTGAACACGCCCCCTTTGCCGGGCACCAGCGGCAATGTTTCCCGTCTGCTGGCATCCGCGACGTCCTCGCCGAAGACCACGAGGCGCGGATTGGCTGCCATCTCGTCTTTCAGCGTGCGATTGATCGCCCCGACGACCGTATCAGGCTGCCCCTCTGGCTCCGCAGTGGTTTCGAACGCCGACGAGGCCGGATCCACATTGGGAGAATAGACCCATAGCGCTGCCGACTCTTTTGTCGGTTTCGGTGCTTGAAGGGCCTCGAGCGCCGCGTCGTTCACTTCGCGATCGACGTCCTCCAGCATCGCGTCGAGTTCGCGATCCGTCGCCAGTCCGTTGCTTTTCAGAAACTCAGCGAACCGCACGAGAGGATCGCGTTTCGCTTCGGTTTCCCGTTCAGCGGGTGTCTTGTACAACCGCTCATCATCCGAATGGGAGTGTGAGTAAGGTCGGATGCAGCGTGCGTGAACGAACGCGGGGCCCTTACGAGCGCGCACGTACGCGGCGGCTTCACGCATGGATCGGAGGCTCGCGAGGAAGTCGGTGCCATCGGTCGAATCGACGTAGAGACCGGGGAACGACCGTACCAGACGCGAGATGTCTCCGCCCGGCGTTTGGTACTCCACGGGCATGGAGATCGCGTAGCCGTTATCTTCCACCAGGAAGAGGACGGGCAGGCTCCGCAAGCACGTCGTGTTGAGCGCTTCCCAGAACTCTCCCTCGCTTGTGGCTCCGTCGCCTAGTGACGTAAATGCGATTTCATCGGCGTGGAAATGTGAAGCGCGGTCTTGAATGTCCGGGACGCGGCTGTAGATGACGCTTGCGTCTCCGGCGCCGACGGCATGAAGCACCTGCGTGCCGGTGGGACTCGAACCCGACACGATATGCAGATCTCGGCGGGCCCAGTGCGAGGGCATCTGGCGCCCGGCGGAGCTGGGGTCCTTGCTGCTTCCCACAGCCGCCAGAAACATTTCGAGCGGCGTCATGCCGAGTTGGAGGCATAGCGCGCGGTCGCGATAGTAAGGGAAAAACCAATCGTAGCCAGGTCTCAGAACGAGCCCGGCGGCCACGTTGATGGCCTCGTGACCGGCGCCGCTGATTTGAAAGTAGATCCGGCTTTGGTTCTTGAGCTGGACTTCTTTATCGTCGAGTCTGCGCGACAACAGCATGCACCGGTGCACGCCGAGCAACGCCTCTCGGTTCAATCCTTCGAAGAGCGCACCGTCCGAAGTGCTGGACGCCGTGCGCGCGGCTTCGCGGCCGTTGACGACGGACGCCTTCATCCGCGGAAATTATAGCATTCACCCCGGATGATATATTCTCCTGCATCATGAGCAGTGAAGCGGTCCGGCTCCATCGTTGGGACGAAATTGCACTCGAGAAAGTCACGGAGATGGTGTCTCGGAAGATCGTGATCGGCGAGCGCGAGATGATGGCTCAGGTCTATTTGAAACGCGGCTGCCTGGTGCCGATGCATTCGCATGACAGCGAGCAGATGACGTACATCCTTCAGGGCGCACTCAAGTTTCTCGTGGGTGGCGAAGAAATCACTGTACGGGAAGGCGAAGTTCTGCACATTCCGTCATCGGTCGAGCATCAAGCGGAGGCGCTCGAAGATACCTTCGAGCTCGACGTCTTCAGTCCGATTCGCAAGGACTGGTTGGGTTCAACCGAAGAAGTGTGGCCTCTACCGCCCGCCGGCCCTCGCTGAGTGCCCCTCGGCTGTCGCCGGGACGCCCAGATCTTGAAGATGCCGAGGTCGCCTAAATTGTCAATTGCTTTCAGTGTACGTGCCGGTCCCAATCCTTTTCGCGCCCGCCCGAGTAGACATCGAACTTCTTGCGAACGCGGTTGATCTTCCACTTCAGGTACCGGTACCTCAGTTCGGCGAGCGGGTTGACGCGAAGTCCCTTCAGGTAGAGGTAGCCCACGACGAGGCCACCGAGGTGCGTGGCGTTGGCGATGCCCCCGGCTTGCGAGAGCGACGCGTAGAACGCGATCGCGCCCATGATCAGCACGAAGATCTTTGCCGGAATCGGGAAGACGAACCACATGTAGATCGGTCGATCCGGAAAGTACAGCGCGTATGCGAGTAGCAGGCCGTAAATGGCCCCGGAAGCACCGATGATTACCGATCCGTACAGCTGTTGGGCGAATCCGAACGGCAGGAGAGAAAACAGAACCGTCAGGAGTCCTGCTCCGGCGCCGGTGACGAAATAGAATTTCAGGAAGAACCGCGTGCCCCAGATGCGCTCGAGGTCCGCTCCGAACATCCAGAGCGCGAGCATGTTGAACAGGATATGGAACAACCCGCCGTGGAGGAACATGTAGGTGGCGAGCTGCCAGAACCAGAACTGTTCGACAACCCGCAGCGGTCGCAGGCCTAAGAATCCTATAAAGAACTCCGCCACCGACGGGATGATGGTGGCAAAAAACAGCGCGACGTTGATCCCAATCAACAGTTTGAGAGCTGTTGAAATCGGTCCTGGTCCGAACGAGAACGAAGAGGCGTAAGGAGAGTGATAGCGAGGCATCGCGCGAAATTGGGATCGTACTATATCGACACTGTCAGTGTCCTACTGAGACGCAACTTTCGTTCAGCGAGTTTCGACGATTCACATGCGACCCGCGGTGGAGGGCCGGCCGTAAGGCCGGGCTTACAATGCCGCTCGTTTTGAGCTTCCCAGCCGCGATCGCAGCAGGGCAACGGCGTCGGCAAACTCACTGATCCGCAGGAGCTTTGCTGCCACTGCCAGCACGGCGAGTCCCGTCACGATTTCAAGAGACAAGCGCACGGCCTGGGCGTAAACGCTCCCGCCGAGCACGATACCGGTCAGGATCCACTCCACTCCCACCGTGGCCGCGGCCATCACCAGACCGGCCAGCGTGACCTTTGCAAAGGCGACGGCCAGCGTCGCGCCACCGATGCCATTCAGTCGCTGCCGCAGCAGAAACATCAGCAGGGCGCCGTCGAAGAGGGCGGCCAGAGCCGTCCCGAGCGCGAGACCTCGAAAACCGATGACCTCTACGAGGGCAGTACTGAGGACGACGTTCAGCGCGATGGACCCCATGCTCACAGCAACCGGGATTTTGCTCTCTCTCAACGCATAGAACGTTGGCGAGACAATGCGCGCTGTGGAATAGCCGATGAGTCCGACCGCGTAGAGGCGGAGAGCCGCTGCCGTCGGGGCCGTGTCCGCAGGTCCGAATCGTCCGTGTTCGAACAAGAGCTGCACGATGGGTGTCGCCAGCGTCATCAAGCCGAGCGTGGCCGGCACGTTCACCATGAGCATGAGTGAGATCCCGCGCGATACCGTTGCTCGAATTCCGTCCAGATCTTGCGAAGCGGCGCGCCGCGCGACGGCGGGCAAAACCGCCGTCGCGATCGATACTCCAAAGAGCCCGATCGGGAGATACATCAGTCGAAACGCGTAGGCCAGCCATGAGACAGCGCCGGTGCCCTGGCCGGTAGCGAGCAGCGTGTTGACAAAGACGTTCACCTGGGTTGCTGCAAGCCCGATGGTTCCGGGTCCCATCAGGAACAACACCTCGCGGAGTCCGGGATCGCGCGGTTCAAAGCGGAGGCGGTACCTGAAACCTTCGCCTCGCAGCGAGGGCCACTGCGTCGCAACCTGTCCCATTCCACCGATGATTGCCGCAATGGCGATTCCCATGATCGGTGGCCAGCCGACCCACGACATGAGCGGGACGAGGGTGAAGGCGCCGACGATTGTGGCGAGATTGAAGGTCGCCGGCGCCAGGGCCGGCAGAAAGTAATGGTGGAGCGAGTTGAGCATGCCCATCATCGCGGCGGCGACTGCCACCAGCACCAGGAATGGGAGCACGATGCGGGTCAAACGAACGGTGAGCTCGAGCTTGCCAGGCACCACCGTATAGTCAGCTGCATAGGTGGCGACGATGGGGTGAGCAAAGACAACGCCGAGCACGACGACCAGACCGGTGACGAGCAGCAGGGCGTTCAGGACGTTGTTGCCGAAGCGCCACGCTTCGCTCTTTCCATGCAACGTGAGCTGACGTGTGAACGTCGGGACGAACGCCGCGCTCATCGCGCCCTCAGCAAAGAGATCTCGGACCAGATTGGGAATTCTGAACGCGACGATGAACGCATCCATGTCGTTGCCGGCGCCGAACAGCGCGGCCAGGACCTGATCGCGCACGAGGCCGAGGATGCGACTCGCAAGCGTGGCCACTCCAGCCAAGCCGGCGGATCGGGCGAGCGGGACTTCTGCGACGGGCTGATCGCGGAGCATGGAAAAGAGCTAAAAGGGAGTCCGTCTTCCTTCTAACTTCTTCCCTCGAGTAGCTTACGGGCGAATTCGTTCACAGACTTTCCGTCGACGTTCTGGCCGGAGAGTTTGGCCATCGCGGCCTTCATCACTCGTCCGAGGTCCTTCGGAGACGTTGCGCCTATGTCGCGGATGGCTTCTGCGACCGCCCGTTCGACCGTCGCCGGGTCCGCAGCCCGAGGCAGGTATGTTTCGAGGACGACGATTTCAGCCTGTTCCTTCTCGACCAGGTCTGGTCGGTTTCCTTTCGTGAACTGCTCGATTGAGTCCCGCCTTTGCTTGACGAGAGAGCTGACGACTTGTCTGGCCTCTGCCTCCTCCAGAGGACGGCCCTTCTCGACTTCTCGATTCACCAGCGCGGCTTTGAGCATGCGCAGCGCGCTCAGGCGCGGCTGAGCGTGCGCGCGCATAGCGTCCGTCATGGCCGCTTGGACGTCGTCAATCAGA
Organism: uncultured Acidobacteriota bacterium; assembly: GCA_963773035.1. Taxonomy (GTDB): domain Bacteria; phylum Acidobacteriota; class Vicinamibacteria; order Vicinamibacterales; family CAVVIG01; genus CAVRXZ01. The sequence continues at coordinate 283,837 of CAVYZX010000017.1, forward strand.
GACAATGTCGACTGCTACCGTGGTTGCTGCTGCGGCGGCGGCGGAACGACGAACGGCTGCTGCCCCGGAGGTGGCGTCGGAGGTTGAGCCACCATGCCTGGAACGGCGACCCCGCCCGGCACGACGTTGGTCGTCGGCGCCCCTGGATACGGCGCGGTCGGCGGGAGCGCCGCTGGTGGTGCGTTTTGTACAGGAACGGTTTGCGCGGGCTGAGGAACGAAGGCGCCGGTCGGCGCTGCCACCGGTGGCATCTGCTGCGGACTCGTCGTCTGCGGTGACGGGAACACGAAGACCGGTGGGCGATTCTGTGGCCCGGGTCCTGCCGGCGTCGGACGATCGTCGTCGGAGTCGTCGGGAACCTGAGGCGCTTGAGCGAATGTCGGCTGCGCGAACGTCGGTTGAGCGAACGGCGGTGGCGCAGCACTTGCGGCGCTCGGGGCGGCTACGTTCGTCGGCATCACGATAATTCGATCGAACATGGATGCCCGGGCGACGACGGTCGTCCGCGTCGCCGCGACATATCCGCTGATCGTTCTCAGCAACACGTCGAGTGCCTCGCGCTCGGGAACGTCCGTCAATTCGAGAGTGACAGGTCCGCCGGGAATGCGCTCCGCGTTGACGATCTTCGTCTGACCGACTCGCGCCCACTCCGCGAGGATCTCACGAATGGTCGCATCCCTGGCGACCAGCTTGACGCGACCATCTTGAATGCTGAGTTGAACTTCAGCGCCAACCTGGGGAGCTGACCCGAGCAGCGCGAGGGTAGCGGCCGACAGAATGGCTAGCATTCGCATGGCCTGAGTATACCGGCGCGTTTCTCTGAATCCAAGCAGGTACGGGGGGACGGTCCACTATTTTTCACGGAAATACTCGATAACTTGCGCCAGGATATCGTCAAGCGTGTGAGCTGGGGCGTAGCCGATCAGCCCTTGTACTTTGGTCAGATCCGGCAGCCGTCTCGGCATGTCCTCGAATCCCGATTCATACGCTTCGTCATAAGGGACGAGCTTGATCGGCGAGTGCGACCCGCTGAGCGCGCGTACCCGTTCCGCGAGCTCCCTGATCGTGATTTCCTCCGTCGTTCCGATGTTGATCACCTGACCGATCGCCTTGGGTTCGGAGACCAGCTTTATCAAAGCCCCGACGACGTCTGTCACGTGGGTGAAAGCGCGTGACTGTTTGCCATCGCCAAACACGGTGATGGGTTCGCCGGCGAGAGCCTGTCGGACGAAATTCGGGATGACCATCCCGTACCGACCTGTCTGCCGCGGCCCGACGGTATTGAAGAATCGAACGATGATGATCGGCAGCTTGCGCTCCTTCCAGTAGGCGAGCGCCAGAAACTCGTCGATGGCCTTGCTGCACGCATATGCCCAACGATGCTTGGGAGTAGGACCCAAGACGAGGTCCGAGTCCTCACGATAGGGTACGTCGTTACTCTTGCCGTACACCTCGGACGTCGACGCGATCACGACCAGCTTCTTCTTCTTGTTGGCGTGCTTGAGCACGACTTCAGTGCCGTAGACGTTGGTTTCAATCGTACGAACCGGCTGCTCGACGATCAGCTTCACGCCCACTGCCGCCGCAAAGTGAAAGACGACGTCGCTGCGATCGATGAGCTCGGCCAACAGCGGCTCGTTGTCGACCGAGTCGATGAAATATTCAAAACCGCGCCGGCCCTTGAGGTGCGCGATGTTGTCAATCGATCCGGTCGACAGGTTGTCGAGGATCAGGACGTGATGACCTTGATCCAGTAACGCTTCGGAAAGGTGCGACCCGATGAATCCGGCGCCCCCGGTGATCAGGGCTCGCATGGTGTCCTTTCGATTCGCGACTCGTTGACGGCGGTCGCCACCTGTGCGACATCATCAGGAGTCATGCGTGGATAAAGAGGCAGCGACACGATTTCCTGACACAGACGCGATGCGACCGGACATTCTTCGTGAACAGAATCCGCGAACGCAGGCTGCTTCGGAATCGGTACCGGATAGTGAACCAAGGTCTCGATGCCGTTGGCGGCGAGATGAGCCTGGAGCGTGTCGCGCGCGGCCGTTCTAATCACGAACAAGTGATAGACGTGGCCGGTATCGCACTCGGGGAGTGCATCGACGACCGATCCCTCTAGCGCCGCCCGGTAGCTGGCGGCGAGCTGACGACGTCGATCGGTCCAACCGCGAAGCCAGGGAAGCTTCGCTCCCAAGACGGCCGCTTGGAGATCATCCAGTCGAGAATTGATTCCTCGTTCCTGATGATGGTACCGGTCGATCTGCCCTCCGTTACGCAGGCGCTTCACCTTCTCTGCAAGGGATCGATCGTTGGTGATCACGGCGCCGCCATCGCCCAGCGCGCCGAGATTCTTCGTTGGATAAAAGCTGAACGCCCCGGCGTGGCCAATGGTCCCGACCGGACGGCCGTTTGCGGTCGCCAGATGGGCCTGGCAGCAGTCTTCGACGATCGCGAGGTTGTGCCTCGAGGCGAGACGTTCGATCGGGAGCATGTCCGCTGCCTGCCCGTACAAGTGAACTGGAAGGATCGCACGAGTGCGTGGTCTAACGACCGCGGCAATAGAATCCGGGTCGATCGTCAGACGAACTGGGTCCACATCGGCGAACACAGGAGTCGCACCCGTCATTGAAATCGCCAGGGCTGTATAGGCGGCCGAAAGAGAGGTCGTGATCACCTCGTCGCCGGGTCCGATACCGAGTGCGCGAAGGATCAGCGCGAGAGCATCGGTTCCATTCCCGACGCCGATCGCATGGGACGCACCGGCCGCTGCGGCGAACTGCACTTCGAACTGTTCCACCTCCGGCCCCAAAACAAACCAGCCGCGCTCGATCACCCGCTCGATCGCCTGGCGCACGCTGCGGGAGTCCTCTCCGGGCGTCAGGGACACGAACGGTATGCGCCGGCGAGTCACCGACGCTCCGTAGAAACAGGCGCATCGACATAACGATTGAGGTGCTGACGATAGAACGCAATCGTTCGCTGGAGTCCGTCTCGCAGCGCTATTGTCGGTTGCCATCCAGTGACGCGCTTGAACTTGGATGAGTCGGCGTAAAAACTTCCGATGTCTATGGCCTTCTTGTCCGCGGGCCACTCAACGTACTCGACGCGACCCGAACCGGCCACCTCCAGAAGCAGGGACGTGAGCTCCCGGTGGCTGTGGGGGACATCGCCGCCGACGTTGAACGCTTCGCCGTTACAGGCGTCGTCGGCTCCGGCGCGCAGGAATGCATCTGCGGCATCATCCACAAATACGAAGTCGCGGAGTTGAGAGCCGTCGCCGTAAATCTGGATGACTCCATTCTCGATCGCCAGACGGATGAACCAGCCGATGAAACCCTGGCGGTTGTGTTTGATCAGCTGACGCGGGCCGTAGACGTTTGTGAGCCTCAAGGAGCAGGCCCGCACACCGAAGACATTGTTGTACACAAGGTGATAGTACTCACCGGCGGCTTTGTTGATGCCGTTGACATCGGTCGGCCGTACCAGGTGGGACTCGCTGACCGGCAGCGAGTCGGGGCGCCCGTACACCTGCCGTGTCCCGGCAAATACGACTTTGACGCCGGGGTTGAAGTTGCGGCAGGCCTCGAGCACCGTGAGCTGACTGCGGCAGTTGATTTCGAGATCGCTATACGGATCCAGCATGCTGTCGATGTGGCTGACTTGCCCGGCGAGATTGAAGATGACGGCTCGGTCGCGCACGAGGTAGTTCATCGTGCTTTGCTGGCGGATGTCTGCAACGTTCACGCGGACGCGATCGGCCACCCCGTCGATGTTGAACAGATTGCCGCCGTAGTCGGGGATTAGCGAGTCGACGAGAAGAACCTCTGCGCCAAGCTCGACGAGTTTTCTGGCGAGGTTACTGCCGATGAAGCCGAGGCCGCCGGTGACCATCACCTTACGGCCGTGATAGAACTCGGAGTACCGTGGGTTCACGGCCGCGGTGAAGGCGAGTATGCGCGGTCGACCGAATCCGCTCGAGCCATGAGGGGCGTCACGCCGGGCCTGCGATGCTCGCGCCTGATGACGAGCTCGTACCACAGGCGCAGCATGTCCCTCCCCGTTCTGAAGAGCCGGCGATAATTGAAAAACTGCGATTTGCCGTACGCGCGGTGGTAGTGGTGCACGGGCACTTCCACAATCCGGAAGCCGCCATCGGTGATCTTCTTCATCATTTCGACGCAGATGATTCCGCTGGTCTTCTCCAGATTGATCCGTTCGAAGATCGATCGGCGCAGCAGACGAAAATCGCAGTCGACGTCCCGGACGCTGAGGCCGAAGAGTACGCTGACGATATGGTGATAGATCCGTCCGATGACGATCCGATGGAGTGGATCGGCCCGGCTGATCTTGAAGCCATTCACGAGGTCGACGTCCGCTGCCATGCTCTCCCACAACCGTGAAAGCTCTCCCGGGTCGTACTGCGCGTCGCCATCGGTATAGAAAATGAGCTCTTTGGTCGAGGCGCGAAAACCTGTTTGTAGCGCCGCGCCGTAGTCGCGGTTCGTGGGGTGGTGGAGAGCCCGGACTTGAGGATAGGTTCGGGCAAGTTCGTCGGCGATTTCAGCCGTCGAGTCGGCACTGCCGTCGTCAACCACAATGATTTCAAAGTCCGACGTGAGCTCCGACGCCGCCTTGAGGGTGCGGATGACCATGCTGGCGATGGTGCCGGCGTCGTTATAGGCGGGGAAGAAGATACTCAGGCCGGGCGGTTTCTGAGCGAAAGACCGTGACATTGTTGAGTCGGGCAACCATAGCACGAAATACCGCCGGCAGAACCCTCCCACGCCGTACCGGCTCAATCACGACCGTGGTGCGTTTCGTAAGGCTGTCGCCCTTCGAATCTGAGCGTCGAAACCTGCTCGGAGACCAGGCCGACGAGAAAGATGAGAACACTGACCAGAATCAGCAGCACGGACGAGTTCGTGACGTGGGATTGCGTCGTGATCGTCCACACGGCGTATGCCGCGCCGGTAGCAAACGTCATCGCACTCAACGGGAGAAAGATGCGCAGCGGACTGAAGATCGTCATGACCTTGAGAAGAATGAGGACAGAAGCGGACGCCATCCGATCCGAGCTTGATCTTCGAGGTCCCATGTCGGCGTGTGGCCTCGACCGGCTCAAACCACACGCTATAGCCGGCCTTCAGAAAGGCCAACGTCGTGGTTGTCGGCGTCGAGAAGCCGTTTGGCAGCAAGTGGATGAATTCGAGCAGGCAGTCACGTCTCGCGGCGCGAAAACCTGACGTCAGGTCGGGAATTGGTCGTTCCGCGAGATAGCCCGCGATAAGGTTGAGCGCTTGATTGCCGATCCGGCGCACAAGCCCCGAGTGCGACTGGCGTGTCCGGGCACCGACGACCAGATCGAACCTGTCGAGGTGTGAAACGAGACGAAGTGCGTCGGCGGGCTGATGCTGCCCGTCGGCATCGATGACCAGGATCATCTGTCCGGTCGCTCGCCGGATACCGGTCTTGACGGCCGCGCCGTTTCCCTTGTTGTAAGGATGACGAATGACGCGGGCTCCAGCGTCCGCGGCGCGATCGCCAGTCTTGTCTTCCGAACCATCATCGATCACCAGGATTTCGTGCCATGTGGCGGTCCCAAGGAGAGCTGTGACCAGTGGGCCGATCGTGGCGGCTTCGTTGAAGGCTGGAATGACCACTGATGTCGTCGGTGGGATTTCGTGGCCTGCTGGTTGATTGGGCATTCAGGACGGCCTACGTCGCAAACCGGAAGTTGATGATGTCTCCGTCCTGCACGACGTACTCTTTGCCTTCCAGGCGCACTTCGCCGTGGTCGCGGCACGTGGCCATCGTGCCTCGAGCGATCAGCGCATCGTAGGTGACAACTTCGGCGCGAATGAAGCCGCGGGCGATGTCGCTGTGGATTTCGGCGGCGGCCAGTTGGGCCGAGGTTCCGCGGGGAATCGACCACGCCCGGCACTCGTCTTCGCCCACTGTGAAAAACGATACATAGCCGAGGAGATCGTAACTGGCACGGATGACGCGATCGAGCCCCGATTCCGTCAAACGGAGGTCGGCCAGAAACGACGCGGCGTCGGCGGGTTCGAGCTGAGCGATCTCGAGCTCGATCTTGGCGCAAACCGCCACGGCCGCCGTCTCCGCTCCGGCAAGGAACGGCCGCAGACCCGCGTTGTCGACGGCTTCCGCAAGCTGCGTTGCACCCCCACCACCCTCGGTGAGTACCTTCTCGTCGAGATTGACCACGAGCAGCAACGGCTTTGCCGACAGGAATTGGAAACCACGCAGCCGTTTCAGATCGTCACCCGCCAAATTGAGCGACCGTAATGGCCGGCCGCCCTCGAGCCCCTCGCGGCACATCGTCACAACGTCGCGCTCGCGTTCGAGGTCGGCGGACCTGTTCTTCTTCAGATCCTTCTCGATCCGCTCCAGGCGGCGCTCGGCGACGCCCAAATCAGCCAGGATTAGTTCTTCCTCCATCGTCCGGGCATCTCGCGCCGGATCGATTGAGCCCGCGGGATGGGCGCTCGCGGAATCGTGGAACGCGCGAATAACGTGGACGAGGGCGTCGGCGTTCTTGTACGCGACGACATCCACCAGCGCCTTCGCTCCTGCGCCAGCGGCCGGAGCAGCCAGATCCGAGAACTCGACCGTCGCCGGTACGCGCTTCCGAGGGTTGTACATATCGGTGAGGCGATCCAGCCGCCGGTCGGGCACTTTCGAAATGCCAATCGAGGCTTCGCCCCGTCCGTGCGCCGCGCGCGTGACGTCCTTGGCGCTGGTCATGAGTTGAAAGAGCGTGGTCTTGCCGCTTGATGCGAATCCGATGAGGCCGGCTCTGAGCATTGAGTACCGCCCGGGCATGCTAGCGCACTTTCGACCTCTATCTATCGGGGTAGACGTGGGCCGCAGCACAAGCCATAGCGACTGTAAGATGACCCAGGAGATAGAAAGGCGAAAATTTTGCGTAACTTGCTGATGCCATAGATTTTGCGGTTGACTTCCAGCTGAGCGTTCACTAGTATCGGCGTGGAATTTTGTGGAAAAAAATGGCCAGGAAGGCGTGTTTCGGGGCAACGCGCCGGCCCGGATAGATGACAAGGGTCGACTCAAGATCCCGAATGCATTCCGCTCACTGATCGAAACCAACTACGGGCGCGAGCTGTTCGTCACGAGTTTGACGGGGGAGTTCGTGCGCATCTATCCCATGCCCGAATGGCTCGTCATCGAGCGGAGGCTGGGGGCTGCGCCCTCGACCAACCCGTCGAAGCTTCGATTCCTCGACAGGGTGAATTATTTCGGCCAGGTCGGTGAGCTCGACGTGCAGGGCCGCGTGCTGATCCCGGTGCGTCTTCGCGAGGCGGCGACGATGACCGGTGACGTGGACGTTTTGGGACTGACTACCTACCTCGAAGTTTGGAACCACGAACGCCTTCTGACCAAATTTCAGCGGGAGCCGTACACCGACGACGACGCACGCGCGCTTTCGGAGTTCGGCATTTGACGAACCATCTGCCCGTCATGGTCTCGGAAGTTGTGGAGCAGTTGCGACCGGAACGCGGCGGGGTATTCGTCGACTGCACCGTGGGGCTCGGCGGTCACTCCAGCGCGCTGCTGGCAGCGGGCGCCGGCCGAATCATCGGACTGGACCGCGACTTGGATGCACTCGATCGCGCTCGACAGACCCTGGCGCCTTGGTCGGAGCGCGTCGACCTCGTTCACGCGGACTTCCGTTCGATTGACGCGGTCCTGGATCGTCTGGGTGTGACGCTCGTCGATGGTGCGCTGGCCGACCTGGGCGTTTCCTCCCTGCAGCTCGAGGCTCCGGGTCGCGGATTCAGCTTTCAACGCGACGAACCGCTCGACATGCGCATGGACAGAAACGCCGGCGAAAGCGCTGCGGATCTGGTTGCGCGATCGGACGAGCGCGAATTGGCGGACGCGATCTTCCAGTACGGCGAAGAACGGCATTCCCGCCGCGTCGCGCGCGCGATTGTCAGGGCACGGCGCGAGTCGCCGGTCGCGACGACCGGTCGGCTGGCGACGATTGTCAGGCAGGTCATCCCCTACCGGGGAAGGCATCGCATCGATCCGGCGACGCGCACGTTCCAGGCCCTGCGGATCTGGGTCAATCAGGAGCTCGAGGGTCTCGATCGCTTCCTCGAGGCTGCAGCTCGGCGGCTCCGATCGCAGGCCCGTCTGGTTGTCCTTACGTTCCACTCACTCGAGGATCGGGTCGTGAAGCGCACTTTTCGGGCCTTGGAGAAGAGCGAGGTGACGATGAGGGTGCTGACCAGGAAGCCACTCGGTCCGGCTGAAGAAGAAGTCCGGCGCAATCCACGTGCCCGGAGCGCGAAGCTCAGAGCCGTGGAACGCGCCGCATGAACCACTCACGCACCACGGAGATCAAGCGACCGCGTCAGTGTGAGCGTTTCGTTGCAGAAGCAGAGGGGCCATGGAGTCGTTCGAATACGCCATCAAAAAGGACGTTCGCAACAGCGCAATCGTCCGTGAAATCGATGAAGAGCGACAACGCGAATTGTGGACCTCGGTCGGGATCGCATGTCTTCTGGTCCTGGTCCTGCTGTTCTCCGCGTGGCAGCACTTCGAATTGCTGCGCCATGGTTATCAGGTCGAGGAGCTCCAGCGCGAACGTACTCTGCAGGAGGAGCTCGGCCGGCAGTATCGGCTGGAAATAGAAACCTTGCAGTCGCCCAAGCGCATCGAAGCTTTTGCGACCAAGCGGCTCCACCTGGTGGCGCCGTCGCAGGAAGAGGCGATTGTGATTGAGCGCGTGCCCGCGGCCGACCCGCCGGGCCGATCGGTGGTTGCACTCCGGTGAAAACCTGGTTCAATCGCGTTGGTCGCGTTCTCCGCCGGCGCGAGCGCCCGCCGAAAGGGCGGGAACAGGGAAACGACTGGCGCTTGACGTTCAAGCGTCGCGTGCTGGTCGTCACCGCCGTCCTCGGCGTGTGGGTGTTCTTCATTCAGCTGCGTCTGGCGTGGGTTCAGGTTATCCAGCACGCTGATTACGAGGCCCGAGCCGAACAACAGCACAACCGTACTCGAGACGTTCCCGCCAAGCGCGGCGACATCGTGGACCGCAAGGGACACCTTCTTGCGACGAGCGTCGACGCGGACACCGTCTACGCCGTGCCTTCGGAAATCGGCGACCCCGATGACGCGGTGGCCAAGCTTTGTGCTGCTTTTCGCGATTGCACCCGCAAGGAGCGACAGTCGCTCACTGAGCGGTTACGTCGCCGTGGCGCGTTCGCCTACGTGCGGCGTCAGGTGTCTCCCGACGAGAAACGGCGAGTCGAGGAGCTCAACCTGGATGGCATAGGCTTCGTGAAGGAGAGCAGACGCTTCTATCCCAACAGGGAGCTTGGTGCCCACGTGCTCGGCTACGTCGGCATCGACAACGTCGGGTTGGGAGGACTCGAGGCGGCGTACGACTCTCAGATTCGTGGAAAAAGCGGTCGAGTTCTGGTCCAAACCGACGCACGACGACAGGCCTTCAGCCGGTTCGAGCGGCCACCGACATCAGGATCCACGGTCGAGCTGACGATCGACGAATACCTGCAACATGTTGCGGAGCGCGAGCTGCACGTCGGTGTTGTCGGCAACCATGCGGCTGGAGGCACCGCCATCATCCTGGACCCGCATACGGGCGAGATTCTGGCGATGGCGAACGAGCCGACGTTCAACCCGAACGCCTACCGTGATTTCGAAGAAGTCAATTGGCGCAATCGCGCGGTCCAGGACTTGTACGAGCCGGGCTCGACTTTCAAAGTCGTGACCGCGTCCGCGGCGATCGAAGAACGCGTCTTGCCTATCTCCACGCTCATCGACACCGCTCCGGGACAGATTCGATTCACGGCGAGCGATGTGGTTCGCGAGGATGCCGGACGGAACTATGGCGTGCTCTCTTTTACTGACGTGATCGTGAAGTCCAGCAATATCGGGGCGATCAAGATTGGGTTCCGCGTCGGCACGGAACGGCTGAGCCGCTACGTAGAGCGCTTCGGCTTCGGACGCCCCACCTCGCCGGACTTTCCAGGTGAAAGCCCCGGGATCGTCTGGGATGCCGCGAAATGGACGGAGCGGGCGCTCGCGTCGGTCTCCATGGGGTATCAGATTGGGGTCACCGCGTTGCAGATGGTGAGCGCCGTCGGGTCGGTCGCGCACGCGGGCGAGTTCGTCGAACCACGCATGATTCGAGCGATCTATCGAGACAACCGCCGATACGCCGTGGCGCCGCGCGTACTGCGACGAACAGTGAGCGCAGAGACGGCCGCAACGCTGACGGGCATCATGGAGCAAGTCGTCGAGCGCGGGACGGCGAAAGCCGCGAAGATTCCTGGATATACGATCGCTGGCAAGACTGGCACCGCGGCCAAACTCAGTGCCGGTCACTATTCCAAGTCCGACTACAACGCCTCCTTCGTCGGCTTCGTTCCGTCAAGAAATCCGGCAGTCGCGATCATCGTGGTCGTAGACTCGCCGCACGGACCCGCTGGCTACCACGGCGGCGCCGTGTCGGCACCGATCTTCAAGCGAATAGCCGAGTCGACACTCCAGTATCTCGGAGTTCCGCGTTCAATCGATCCAGAGCCGCCGGTGTTTATCGCACGCAACGACCCGCAAACACTCGCCACGTTGCCGCAGACGTCAACGCCGGTCGTGACGCTGATTTCCGAAGCTCCGACGGTGCCGGGAACGCTTCCCGATCTGAGCGGATTCACCGGTCGGGAAGCTCTGCTCAAGCTCAGCCAGCTCGGCTTGGATGTCAGTTTGTCGGGGGACGGTGTCGTCATTTCTCAGGATCCGGCGCCCGGGACCCCCGTGGACGCTGTCCATGTCTGTCGGCTTGTGCTCGACAGGTTTCCAGCACGAGTTCTTTCGAGTGCATCCAGCCAATGACGTGGGATGAACTGCGCGGGGCGCTGCGCAAAGCGGGCCTCCATCGGATTGATGAAGGCGTAGCCGCCGATACGGGCGCTCTCTTTGTTACGGGCCTGGCGTGGGACTCGCGAGCCGTGGAGCCCGGGAACGTTTTCATCGCCCTCAAGGGATTGCGTGCCGATGGAAACCTGTTCGCGACCCAGGCGGTCAGTCGCGGTGCCGTCGCGATTGTGTCGGAAGAACCGCCACCGGCCCACTTCGATGTCCCCTGGGTAACGGTGCCAGATGCTCGTCTCGCGCTGGCCTTGCTGGCTATCACGTTCTACGGAAATCCAAGCGCGGAAATGCGGGTCGTCGGCATCACGGGGACCAATGGAAAGACGACCACGGCGTATCTCCTGGCCTCCATATTCGAGGCAGCCGGCATTCACTGCGGCATTGTTGGGACGATCGCACACAAGGTTGGCGACGAGTTGCGCGAAGCCACACGTACCACTCCGGAAGCGCCCGAAATACAAGGTCTGCTGCGCGACATGGTTGCCGCCGGCTGCCGGGCATGCGCCATGGAAGTCTCCTCGCATGGGTTGTCGCTTCGACGTGTGGATGGGATAACTTTTGCGGCTGCTGTTTTTACGAACCTGACGCGCGATCACCTCGACTTTCATCTCGACATGGACGCGTACTTCCAGGCGAAGCGACGCCTGTTCGAAATGCTGCCCCGTGAGGCACCAGGCGTGATCAACCTCGACGATCCACGGGGGGCGGGGCTGGTCGAGCTCCTGACGCGGCCGGTGAGCTACGCAGTCAATCGACCTGCGGACGTTACGACCGGCCCGCTTTCGTTCTCGCTCGAAGGGATGATTTTTGACGTTCGCACGCCGCGCGGACCGGTTCGCGTGCGTTCGTCGCTTGTGGGTCGGCCGAACGTCTACAACATTCTCGCCGCTGTCGCGGCTGCGACTGCCCTTGACGTGCCCATCGAAGCGGTCGAAAAAGGAATTCAGTTGCTCAAAGGCGTCCCCGGCCGGTTCCAGCTCGTGTCGACAGCTAAAGACGAAGTCACAGTCGTCGTGGATTACGCGCATACAGACGACGCGCTCCGAAACCTGCTCGAGACCGCACGGCCGTTGGCGATGGGCCGGCTGATTACTCTTTTTGGATGTGCTGGCGATCGCGATCGAACGAAGCGTCCACTCATGGGCGCGGTTGCGGGCCGTTTGAGTGATGTCGTGGTCATCACGTCGGACAATCCGCGGACCGAGGATCCCAATCGCATCGTTGAGGAGGTTCGTCGTGGACTGACAGCCGACCAGCGGCGCGACAGCGCGCCGCTGGTGCTCAGCCTCGTCGATCGGCGCGAGGCGATCGCCAGAGCTGTCGAGCTGGCAAGGCCGGGCGATCTCGTCATCATCGCGGGCAAGGGGCACGAGAAGTACCAGGTGATCGGCGACCGCGTCATCGCTTTCGACGACGCCGTGGTCGCGCGGGAGGCGTTGGCGCGCCGGCGCAGCAACTCGGGGGTCGTTTAGATCGGATATCACTTGATTGGACGTGGCAATTGACGGTCGCGCTTGTGGAATTGCTCACCTACCACGTCCAGTCAAGTGATTTCCGGGATTAGAGCCGTCGTGGCCGGAACATCGGGGATTCGCCTAACAGGGCAGTGGGTGGCGGAGGCGATGTCGGCCGCCATCGTCTCTGGTGAAGCGACTCGTGAGTTCTCCGGCGTTTCGATCGATTCGCGAACGTTGATCGCCGGTCAGCTGTTCGTCGCGATTCGAGGAGAGCGGTTCGATGGAGCGGATTTTGTCGGCCAGGCGCTTTCGGCCGGCGCCGCTGGCGTGGTCGTTGAACGGGGACGCGACGGAGGGCTTCGAGGTTCGGGCCCAATAGTAGTACTGGAAGTTGCCGACCCGATTGAAGCGCTGCAGGCGCTTGCGCAGCGAGTGCGGCGGGAGTCGGGGGCGAAGGTCGTAGCGGTCACAGGTAGCGCGGGTAAGACGACGACGAAAGAAATTGCCGCCGAGTTTCTCGGGGCGGCGTATCGGGTCATACGGAACAAGGGGAATTTCAACAATCACATCGGTTTGCCGCTGTCACTGATCGAACTCAGACAGCGACCGGAGATCGCAGTCGTCGAACTTGGCATGAATCACGCCGGAGAAATCAGCACGCTGGTACGAATTGCCGAACCGGACGTCCGCGTATGGACGAACGTGGGAGAGGCACATCTGGAGTTCTTCGGCTCGCTCGACGCCATTGCGGACGCCAAGAGCGAGATTCTCGAACGAGCAACGGCTTCCACGGTGTTGGTGGCAAACGCCGACGATCACCGCGTCATGGCACGAGTGACCTCGTTTCCCGGGCGCGTGCTGACGTTTGGCATCGAACGCCCCGCGGCCGTCCACGCGGCATCGGTCGTCGACCGGGGCATCGATGGCACGACGGCACGGGTTTCGACGCCTCGTGGTTCATTCGAATTGGCGACGCCTCTCGTCGGTCGCGGAAATCTTGCCAACGTGCTTGCCGGGACCGCCGTGGCGATTGCTTTTGACGTGCCGCTCGATGCCGTCGCTCTTCGCGCCCGTCAGTTGCGGCCGGCGACCCACCGAGGCGAGATCGTGCGCTTGGCCAACGGTGTCACGGTAATCGATGACAGTTACAACGCGAATCCCACCGCGACGCGGAAGGCTCTCGAGGTGCTCGCGACAGAAGCGACCGCATCGCGGCGCGTGGCGGTGCTCGGCGAGATGCTCGAGCTTGGCGACCAGGCGATCTCCTTGCACAGCGACGTGGGGCAGGCCGCCGCACGGCTGGGGCTCGACCTGCTTCTGACTGTTGGTGGCGAAGCAGCCTCAGCTCTTGCGAGAGCCGCCGTCGTGGCCGGCCTTCCCGAGACGCGCGTGCGCTACTTTGCAACGAGTGACGAAGCCGCCAGCGAGGTTGCTCGGCTCGTGCGATCGGGTGACCTGGTGCTGGTGAAGGGGTCTCGGGGCGTCCGGACGGACCGAGTCGTGGATCGGCTGAAGGCGGAGTTTGCCTGATGTTGTACCACCTTCTGTATCCGTTCCGTTCCGAAGTCTCGGCCCTGAATGTCACCGGGTACATCACGTTCCGCACGGCCGCGGCGAGCCTGTCGGCGCTGGCGATCAGCCTTGTCCTTGGCCCGTGGATGATTCGGAAGCTGCGTGAGTTTCAAATCGGGCAGGTGATTCGACAAGAGGGACCGACGACTCATCGGCCCAAGGCCGGGACGCCCACGATGGGCGGGCTCCTGATCTTGACGGCTGCATTGGCGCCGACGCTGCTCTGGACGGACCTGACGAATCCACACGTGTGGATCGCGGTCGTCGCCACCGCTGGCTTTGGCGCCATTGGGTTCTGGGACGACTACCTGAAGATCGTTCGCCGCTCGCACCACGGCTTGCTGCCCCGCTACAAGATGGGCTGTCAAATCGTCATTGCGATTGCCGTTGGTGCCAGTCTGCTCTTCCTCGCCCGCCGCGGTCTCTACAGCACGCAGCTCGGTTTCCCGTTCTTCAAGAACCTCATTCCAAACCTGGGTCTGGGGTATTTGCCGTTCGCGGTCTTCGTACTGGTCGCTGAATCCAACGCCGTGAACCTGACCGACGGCCTCGACGGCCTCGCGATCAGCGTGTTCGTGATCGCGGCGGCCGCGTATACAGCCTTGACCTACGTTGTCGGAAACCGCGTGCTGGCCGACTATCTTTTGCTGGTCCACACTCCCCGTGTCGCCGAGCTCACGGTCTTCTGTGGCTCCCTAGTTGGTGCCTCACTCGGATTCCTCTGGTACAACTCGTATCCCGCGGAAATCTTCATGGGCGACGTTGGGTCGCTGTCCCTTGGCGCCGCGTTGGGCACAGTCGCGATTCTCATCAAGCAAGAACTGTTGCTGCTGATTGTTGGTGGTGTCTTCGTCCTCGAAGCGCTGTCGGTGATTATCCAGGTCGGCTACTTCAAGATGACCGGGCGCCGGGTGTTCAAGATGGCGCCTCTCCATCATCACTTCGAGCTGATTGGTTGGAGCGAGCCGAAGGTTATTTCGAGATTCGTCATCGTCGCGATCATCTTCGCGTTGTTCAGCTTGACGACGCTGAAGTTGAGGTGACGGAAAGCGGCTTTTGAAGATGTTCGACGTTCGGAACAAGCGGGTGACAGTCGCGGGAGCGGCGCGGAGCGGCCTGGCAGCAGCCAAACTGCTGGCGGCGCGGGGTGCTCACGTCACGCTTTCCGACATGCGTTCGCACGTCCCGGAAGCTGAGGCGCTGCGGGGCCTTGGCATCACGCTCGAGCTCGGCGGGCACATCACAAACACATTTACGAGTGCGGACGTCGTGGTGTTGAGCCCTGGCGTGCCGCCAGAACAGGTTGCCGTGGCCGCGGCCAGGGAGCGCGGCGTGCCGGTGATCGGTGAGCTCGAGCTCGCGTTTCGCTGGCTCAGAGGCCGTGTGATTGCCATTACTGGCACGAAAGGAAAGTCGACCACGACGACGCTGACCGGCCGGATGCTCGAAGCAGCCGGTTTCAGCGTCGCGGTAGGCGGCAACATCGGTCGACCGTTGAGCGATCAGGTCGATGACTCGACACCCGAGATGCTGCACGTCGTGGAAGCAAGCAGCTTTCAGTTGGAACAGATCGAGGCGTTCCATCCCTGGATCGCCGTGATGCTGAATCTGTCGCCGGATCATCTGGACCGCCATCCGAGTGTGGAGGCGTACATGGCTGCGAAGAGCCGCATTTTTCTGAATCAAGAGGCAACCGATTGGGCCGTCGTCAATGCCGACGATCCGGTCGTACTCGAGCTGGCGCGCCGCGGTCGGGCGTCGAGGCGGCAATTCGCGCGTCGCACGTCGCTCAGCGAAGGTGTCGTTGTCGATGGGGAATGGATCGTCGAACGGCGGCCTCGCTCAATCGAACCGCTGGTTCCGCTCAAAGCAGTCCATCTGCTGGGCCATCACCTCTTGAGCGATGTCCTGGCGGCAACGACAGTGGGAGTCATCGTCGGCGCACCGCCTGCAGCGATGACTAAGGCGGTCGATGCCTTCCAGGGGCTCGAGCACGCGATGGAGTTCGTCGCCAGCGTCGATGGCGTTCGATTCGTCAACGATTCGAAGGCCACGAATGTGGAATCGGCTTTGAGGTCCATCGAAAGCTTCGAGCGCGGCCTCGTGGTGATTGTCGGCGGGCGATTCAAGGGCGGCGATATGGGTTTGTTGCGCGAGCCGCTACGTGCTCGCGCCAAAGCCGTTGTCGCCATCGGCGAGGCCAGAGGATTGGTGCGTGAGGTGCTGGGAGACGTTGTCGATGTTCACGAGGCGTCGTCATTCCGGGAAGCGATTGACGAGGCATTCGCGCGCGCGAAGCCGAGCGGTGTCGTGCTGCTCGCCCCGGCCTGCGCAAGCTTCGACATGTTCCACGATTACGCCGAACGAGGACGGCGCTTTAAGGAAGAGGTGACCCGGGTTGCAAGAACCACGGGTCCCCAGGCGAGAGCGAGGGATTGAGCAACTGTGAGCGGTGAGCAGTCGTCAGTCGGTTCTCCGCGGTGAAGGGCTGGCTGCTGGGAACGCAGGCTGCCCCGGCCTGCGAAGCTGGTGCCTTCATCCGATGCCGACTGATGACTGCTGGCCGCTCACGACATCCTAGTCCCTTGTGGGAGCTCGGAACCGAGAACTGTTGGACATCCCGAGGCCGCCAGATTGGCTCGGCCTGGCGGTTCTAAGTTCTGACTTCCCAACGGTTGTCGACGCCGGGTGTTGTTTTCGGATGAAGTGGCGTTCGGCTTTACGCCAGGGCCGTCGGAAGCGATTTCAGGTTGAGGGGGTCGAAAGAGGGACGTGGCTCGAAAGCTCAAATCTGACCGCGTGCTGTTCATCTCGACCATCCTGCTGGTTGGTTTGAGCATCGTCATGGTGTACAGCGCCTCGGCGGTGGTCGCCATGGAACGGACCGGACGACCCTCTCTGTTTCTGATCAAACAGGGCTTGTGGACCGCGCTCGGAATGGCTGTGCTGGGCATCGTGATGCGCGTGGACTATCGACACTACAAGCAGCCGGTGTTTCTCTGGTCGTCGCTGGCCTTCGTGAGCGTCGGGCTGATTCTGGTGCTTTTCAGCCGACCGGTGAACAACGCGCGCAGGTGGTTCGCGATCGGCGAGCTGGGCATTCAACCTTCGGAGCTCGCGAAGCTGACGGCAATCTTTTTCATTGCGGCGCTGCTCGAGCGGCGGATGCACCGCGTCAACGAGATCGGATACGCCCTGGTTCCGATTGCCGTGCTCGTGCTCTCTCTCGTCGGCTTGATTCTGCTCGAACCGGATTTCGGCACGTCGATGTCTCTGGCGTTGATTGCCGGAGTGATGGTCTTTGCCGCGGGTCTGGACTACACCTACATCGTTGGCGCGATGCTCGCCCTCCTGCCTGCCATCGGGATCCTGATCATGAGCGCGCCATATCGACGCCGGCGTCTCTTGACGTTCTTGAATCCATGGGAAGACCCGCTTGGTGATGGATTTCAGATCATCCAATCGTTGATTGCCATCGGCACCGGAGGCTTGTTCGGAAAGGGCGTCATGAACGGCGTCCAGAAGCTGTTCTTTCTGCCCGAGCCGCACACGGATTTCATTTACTCCGTCATCGCGGAAGAGCTTGGTCTGGTCGGGGCTACCGCGGTCCTTGTGTGCTTTTGCGTGATCACGTGGCGCGGTTTCCACGTGGCCCTTCGTGCGCCCGACCGATTCGGGGCGTTTCTCGCTCTGGGACTCACGACGATGATTGCCATCCAAGCGTTCGTCAACATCAGCGTCGTGCTGGGGCTGATGCCGACCAAGGGGATTCCCTTGCCGTTCGTCAGCGCCGGCGGCTCATCGTTGTTGATCAATCTACTCGGGATGGGCGTTCTTCTGAATGTGTCGCAGCACGTGTCCGAGGCATGACGCAAGAACTCGGGAGTTATCTTCGTGACGAGCGTGGCCGGATCGAGCGGGACGATGGCGGCTCCGGAGTCAGTCCGAGTGGTCATCGCAGGCGGTGGCACGGGTGGCCATCTGTTCCCCGGAATCGCTGTTGCTCGCGAAATCCAATCGCGTGTGCCGGGTGCTCAGGTTTCATTCGTCGGGACGTCCCGCGGGATAGAGGCCCGCGTGGTGCCGCTCGAAGGCTTTGCGCTCGATTTGATTCGAAGCAGTGGCATCAAAGGAAAATCGATTCGAGCGCGAGCGCAAGGAGTGGCATTGCTGCCACTCAGTCTTTTCGACGCCTGGCAGGTTCTATCGATCCGGCGGCCTCAACTCGTGATCGGGGTCGGTGGCTACAGCTCTGGGCCGGTGGTCCTCGTTGCGGCGGCCCGCCGGATTCCAACCATGCTGCTCGAGCAAAACGCTGTGCCTGGGCTCACGAATCGGCTCCTGGCGCCGTTCTCACGCGCCGTCGCCGTGAGCTTCGAATCGACGCGGGCGCTGTTTGGAGCGAAAGCATTTCTCAGCGGCAACCCCGTTCGTCCGGAGTTCCTTTCGCCGGTCGACCGCATCGAGGCCGAGAAGGTCGCCAACTCCGGTGTGAGGCTTCTCGTCTTTGGCGGGTCCCAGGGAGCGCATGCGATCAACATGGCGATGATGGACGGCGCGGCAGAACTGGTCCTACGCGTCCCGGATCTTCGTGTGACGCACCAAACCGGGGCGCGGGATCTTGAAATGGTCCGGCAGGCCTATCGAAAGGCTGGGCTCAACGCTGAGGTCGCCGCGTTCTTCGACGACATGCCGAAGCGTTTGGCGGAGACCAACTTGATTGTGTGCCGTGCTGGCGCGACGACCCTCGCTGAAGTGACGGCGGCTGGGCGAGCGGCGATCCTGATTCCGTTGCCAGGCGCGACAGACGACCATCAGCGGACGAACGCTGAAGCGCTTACGGGCGCTGGGGCCGCCGAAATGCTGATTCAGGCCGACATGACCGGCTACAAGCTGGCGGATCGGATTGTCGCTCTGGCCAATGACGCAGGCAGAAGGGATCGGATGTCCGCAGCGGCTCGCCGGCTCTCTCGACCCGATGCGGCGCGCGTGATCGTCGATCGAGCATTGGAATTGATGAAGACGAGACCATGAACGGCTCGAGGTTCGGCTTCAAGACTCTGAGGTTGAGGTTGCGTCGTGCTCGGTAAGACGCGCCGTGTGCACTTCATTGGAATTGGCGGGATCGGCATGAGCGGTATTGCCGAGCTCCTCGCTAATCTGGGATATGCCGTCAGCGGCTCGGACGAGAAGCGATCGGATGTCACGGATCGTCTTGCCGCGATGGGCATTCGAGTGACGTACGGGCACGCGGCGGCCGCCGTCGGCCAGGCCGATGTCGTCGTCGTGTCGTCGGCCGTGAAGCTAGGAAACCCTGAAGTGCTCGAAGCGACACAACGTCAGATTCCCGTCATCCCCCGCGCAGAGATGCTCGGGGAACTGATGCGGCTCCGTTTCAGCATTGCGGTGGCCGGCGCTCACGGCAAGACAACGACGACGTCGATGATTGCCCTCGTCCTCGAAAGAGCCGGTCTCGACCCGACAGCGGTGATTGGCGGCAGGCTGAGCGCGTTTGGGAGCAATGCGCGACTTGGCAGCGGTCAGTTCATGGTGGCAGAGGCCGATGAGAGTGACCGGTCGTTTCTCAGGCTATTTCCAACGATGGCGGTAGTCACCAACATCGATCGCGAGCATCTCGAAAACTACGGCGACTTCGACGATCTGCAGCAGGCGTTCGTCGACTTCGTCAACAAGGTCCCTTTCTACGGGAGCGTCGTGGCCTGCACTGACGATCAGGTGCTTGCTGCGCTGATTCCACGAATGACGCGTCGTGTCATCTCGTACGGGCTCGAAGGGCCGGCTTGCGACGTGACGGCCACGGATGTGTCGTTTGGGCCTCTCACTGTCCGGGCGACCATTCAGCAACGGCAGCGCGGCGCCGAAGGATTCCCTGCGCTCGTCAAACTCGGATCGTTGTCGCTCCAGGTCCCGGGACGCCACAACCTGCAGAACGCGTTGGCCGCCGTCGCCGTCGGATTGGAGCTCGACCTCTCTTTCGAGCGCATTGCGGCCGGCCTGGCCGAGTTTCGCGGAGTCGAGCGCCGCTTCGAAATTCACGGCGAACCCAACAACATCCTCGTCGTGGATGACTACAGCCATCACCCAACCGAAATCGCAGCGGCGCTCGATGCCGCTCGGAGGTTGAACCGTCGGTTGGTCGTCGCTTTTCAGCCGCACCGATATACGCGCACGGCCGCACTTCTGGACTCGTTCGGGCCAGCGCTGGCGGCAGCCGATCACATCGTCCTGACCGATATCTATGCGGCTGGGGAAGATCCGATTCCTGGAATCACCATCGAACGTCTCGCCGTAGCGATCCGCAACGGCACGTCTGCTCGTGTCGAGGTCGTTCCGGCGCTCGATGATGTGGTTCGTGCGCTGGTTCGAGAGGCACGTCCGGGCGACGCCGTGATCACTCTTGGGGCCGGCTCAATCGGGACTTTGCCAGGGCGGCTTGTGGAAGCGTTCGCCGAACAGGCCACCGGCACTCACGCCACAAGGAGCAGCGTGTGAGCCCGATTGCCGTCTCGGCCGACCGGCGGTTTCGCCGGGCGCACGTCAAGCCGGCGCGGGTCAGGCGCGGCTGGCGGGCCCTTGTCCGCCGCGTCGTGCGCGCCGGCTTGATCACCGTCGCCGTTCTGTACGGCGCAACGTACGTCTCCAATCTCGTCGCCACGGCCCACGTGCTCAAGGTCGACAAAATCGCGGTCGTCGGCAACGAGCGACTATCGACAGGAGACGTACTGGCCGTGCTGCACGGTCTTCGCGGTGAAAGCGTGATCTGGACGGATCTCAACGCGTGGCGCCGCCGTTTGCTGGCATCACCCTGGGTTCGAGATGCGGTGTTGCGCCGGGTGCTGCCGTCAACGGTTGAAGTGGTCGTCGCGGAGCGCCAACCGGTCGGCATCGGCAGGATCGACGGTCACGTGTATTTGGTGGACGATCGCGGCGCAATCATCGACGACTACGGTCCGCAATACACGGATTTCGACCTTCCAATCATCGACGGCCTTTCGCCGCCCGACGGTCCGGATGCGTCGAGAAACGCCGCGCGTGCGGAGCTGGCGTCAAGAGTCATCACGTCGCTGAAATCGAAGCCGGCGATCCTGGGCCGGCTGTCGCAGGTCGACGTCCACGACGCGCACAACGCCGCCGTCGTGCTCAAGGGAGACCCTGCCCTCATTCAGCTCGGCGAACAGGAGTTTCTGGGCCGGCTTCAGTCGTATCTCGAGTTGGCGCCGGCCCTCCACGATCGTGTCGCCGATATCGACTCGGTCGATTTGCGTTTCGATGGACGCATCTACGTGCGCCCGGTCGGGAAGACGGCCAAAACGGGAATGCTCGTTCGCAGGGCGAAGCCGTAGGCCGGGGATGTTGCGACGTGTCCGGCGCGCGCCGGGCATCAGGTCGGAGGAAGCGTGGCGCGAAGAGAGCGGTATCTGGTAGGCCTGGACGTCGGCACGTCCAAAGTGACCGCGGTCGTCGGTGAGATGCTCGAACGCGAGGGGATCGACATCGTTGGACTGGGTGTGGCCGAATCGCGGGGCATTCGGCGCGGCATCGTGGTGAACCTCGAAGCGGCGGTCGAATCGATCAAGAAGGCGATTGAAGAAGCCGAGCTGATGGCCGGCGTTGAAATCGACACGGTTCATTTGGCGCTTTCCGGCCCACACATCAAGGGGTTCAACAGCCGCGGCGTGATTGCCGTGGCGGGAAAAAATCGGGAAATCACCCGGGAAGATGTCCGGCGGGCGATTGATGCCGCCAAGGCCGTGTCGCTCCCGACTGGACGGGAGATCCTACACGTCCTGCCACAAGACTTCGTCGTCGACGAACAGGACGGAATCGGCGCTCCGGTCGGCATGACGGGCGCCCGTCTCGAGGTCAACGTTCACATCATTACCGGAAGTCAGAGCTCGACGCAGAACATCGTGGCCTGCGTAAACAGGGCGGGCGTAGCCGTAGCGGAGACCGTCGTCGAGCAACTTGCCGCCAGCGAAGCGGTCCTCACGGAAGACGAAAAGGAACTCGGTGTCGCGCTGGTGGACATCGGTGGCGGAACGACGGACATCGCGATATACGAGCGAGGAAGCCTGTGGCATACCGCAGTCGTCGGAATCGGGGGCGACCACTTCACCAACGATGTCGCCGTCGGCCTTCGAACTCCAGTGCCGGACGCCGAGAAGATCAAGCGCAAGTGCGGCTGTGCGTTGTCGGGGATGGTCGATGAAGACGAGACGATGGAGGTCGCGAGCGTCGGCGGTCGCAAACCGCGCGTGATGGCTCGCCGGATCCTTTCCGAGATCCTTCAGCCTCGCGCTGAGGAAATCTTCCACCTCGTCTGGGACGAGATCAGACGAGCGGGTTACGAAAAGAGTCTCAATTCCGGTATCGCGCTGACCGGCGGCGGGTCGATCCTCGACGGCATGCCGGAAATCGCGGAACAAATCTTCGATCTGCCAATCCGGCGCGGCTGCCCGACCGGTGTCGGGGGCCTGGCCGATCACGTCAATAGTCCGACCTTCGCGACCGGTGTCGGCCTGGTGCTGTACGGGCACCGCAACTTTGCCGGCGACGGAGGGCGAGTGCCGGTTGGAGCCGGCGCCTTCGGACGAATGGCCGGACGGCTGCGCGGCCTCTTCAAGGAATTCTTCTAAAGGAGCGACTCGTAATGGCCGAACTCTACAAGCCCGACTCCAACCACCACCACGACGAGCGTCGCTTGCGTCTTCGTCTCGCCGAGGAAGAGACGCCGACGGCCCGAATCAAGGTCATCGGAGTGGGCGGAGGTGGCGGGAACGCGGTCAATCGAATGGTCGGCGCAGGATTCGATGGCGTCGAGTTCATCGTGGCCAATACCGATCTTCAGGCCCTCAAGTCCAACCAGGCGTCCTTGAAGGTGCAAATCGGGAGCAAGCTCACCAAGGGCCTGGGAGCTGGAGCGGACCCCAACGTCGGCCGGGCCGCGGCTCTGGAAGATACCGAGCAGATCATTCACGCCCTCGACGGCGCGGATATGGTGTTCGTGACGACTGGACTCGGGGGAGGCACGGGCACCGGAGCGGCGCCCGTGATCGCCAGCCTGGCCACCGAGCTGGGCGCGTTGACGATTGCCGTGATCACGAAGCCCTTCAAGTTCGAAGGCAAGAAACGACAACTCCAAGCCGAACGAGGGCTGGAAGCCCTGCGCGACAGCGTCGATACCATCATCACGATTCCCAACGACCGCCTGTTGAGCATCATCGACCGGACGACTCCGTTGACGGAAGCCTTTGCGACGGCCGACGATGTGCTCCGGCAAGCGATTCAGGGCATCTCGGATCTGATTCTGGTTCCTGGCTTGATCAACCTCGATTTCGCCGACGTCAAAGCCATCATGTCGGGCATGGGCTTCGCGATGATGGGGACCGGTGTGGCCGACGGCCAGGAGCGCGCCGTCGAAGCGGCGCGCCGCGCGATTTCCAGTCCACTGCTCGAGGGAGCCTCGGTCACTGGCGCTCGCGGAGTCATCATTAATGTCACCGGCGGACCCGACTTGTCGCTCGTCGAAGTGAGTGAAGCCTCGTCGATCATTCAAGAGGCCGCCGACGAAGACGCGAACATCATCTTCGGGGCGGTCGTCGATCCCACATTGACCGGCAAGGTCAAGATTACGGTGATTGCGACCGGGTTTGGCCCTCCGGCTTCGGCCAGACCGGCTGGGTCGGCGCTGCAGACGCCAATCGACATGAGCCTCTACTCGGACGGTGCGAAGTTGCGTGGCGACGTTGCTCCTGCGGCGCCCGCAGCGGCTGAACGCCTGGCCCTGCGGCGCCCGTCCATCATGCCGCCCGTCGCCCGCAGGCCGATTGAGCTGCCGCTTGGTCCTCTGTCGACAGCCGGTGGCAGCGCAGCCGGATCGCCAGTGCCCACTGGCGCATCGGAGGAACGGTCCCTTCCTTCGTCGGACGGCGACGCGGACTCGCCGCTCGACGTGCCGGCCTTCCTGCGCCGGCAGGAGGTGTAAGCTCGACGCCGCCTATGCGCGTCGCCGTCAGCCGGTGGTACGGAGCGTCGGCGATGGTAGACTAGGTAGATCCACGGCACGCGTGAACGGCGACGTCTGAGCAGTAGGCACCTGATCACAGTTGCGGAAGGTTCGACGGGGCCTTCTTCGAGCACCTCCTGGGTCTCTTCCGGCCATGAACTCCTGGGTACAGCGGGAACGCGCACTGGAAATCCTTTCGAAAGAGGTGGGCTACGTGCGAAAGCCCACGGGGAATCGTGTGCGCGTGGCGCTGGCCTTCCCGAATACGTATTGGGTCGGGATGTCGAACCTGGGCTTTCAGACCGTGTACCGGCTCTTCAACGCGCTCGACAATGTCGTGTGCGAGCGCGTCTTCCTGCCACCGAAACAGGAGCTCGCACAGCTGCTTGGATCCAACACGCCTCTGCTCTCGCTGGAATCCCAGACACCGATCGCTGATTTCGACGTCGTTGCGTTTTCCGTCTCCTTCGAGTGGGACTACGTAAACGTCCTGACGCTCTTGCGCCTCGCGGGTCTTCCCCGTTATGCGGTCGAACGTGACGCGCGTCACCCGCTCGTGGTGATCGGCGGTGCTGTCACCTTCGTCAATCCCGAACCCTTGGCACCATTTGCCGATGTCATCGCTGCCGGAGAAGGCGAGACGCTGATTCCTGCTTTCGAACGCGCGTTCGGTGCTTCGGCGGATCGGGCAGACCTGTTGCGCCGCCTCGCCGCCGAGCGCGGATTCTACATCCCGAGCTTTTACGAGCCTCGATACAGCGTCGACGGCACGCTGTCGCATGTTGTCGCGACAGACGACGTTCCACTTCCAGTGCGAAAGGCGGCACTGAAAACCACCGAGGCTGTGGATCCGCCTGCGACCAGCATCTTCACCCCCGACACCGAGTTCGGATCGCGGTTTCTCGTCGAGGTGGTTCGCGGCTGCGCGAATCTTTGCCGTTTCTGCTGGGCGGGCTACAACTATCTTCCCGTCCGCGCTTTTCCGACAGAGCGCATTCTCGAGCTCGCGTCGGCCGCCCGGCCCTACTCGTCTCGAACCGGGCTGGTTTCCATCGCTCTTTGTGATCATCCAGACATCGAACGCATCCTGGTCAGGCTGAAAGAAATGGGCTACTCCATCAGTCCGGCGTCGTTGCGCCTTGACGATCTGACCGAGTCGATCGTGCGGTTGCTGCGCGAGAGCGGTGAGCGCACGATCACCATTGCCCCAGAGACCGGATCCGACCGACTACGACGAGTGATCAACAAGACGGTCACGAACGATGAAATTCTCGACCGGGCCGAGCTGATCTTTTCGACCGGCGTCGAAAACCTGAAGCTGTATTACATGATCGGCCTCCCTACGGAAACTGACGATGACCTGGTCGCCATTCGTGACCTCACATTGCAACTCCGGGAGCGGATGGTGAAGTACGCCCGGCCCCGCGGCCAAATCGGTCGCATCGTCGGCAGCGTGAACCCCCTCGTTCCCAAGCCGGCGACCGCCTATCAGTGGCTGCCGATGGAAGACCCGAACGTGACGGCCAAGAAGATCAAGCGGCTACGCGCATTGATGGCCGACATCGACAACGTGTACTTCAACATCAAGTCGGAACGCCACTCCTACTATCAGGCACTCCTCTCGCTGGGCGACCGTCGTGTGGCCGGCGCAATCGAGGTGGCGGAACGCAACGGCCAGAATTGGAGGGCCGCGGTCGCAGAAGCCAATGTCGACGCCGATCTCTATATCTTCCGCGATCGTTCTCGCGATACCTGGCTGCCGTGGGACATCATTGACGGCGGCATGAAGAGTGCTTTCTTCCATTCAGAGTTCGCCAAGGGACTTCGAGAAGAATGGACTCTGCCTCCGAAGCGGCAACAGGAGAACATGCGCCTCCTGCCAGTGATTTCGTGACCGGAGACGCCCTCTCTCAGCTCGCCACGGCCGACCGGTGCTCGTACTCCTGATAGGCTTCGAGAATCAGCTCGCGGATTTTGTTCTGAGCCGTCGTGTCGACAATTGGCCTCAACAAGGCAAAACTGCGACGCTCGCCATTCACGCTGTACTGGCGTGCCGGGAACGTGACGTTGAAGCCGCTCGCATTGCCTCGTCGCTCCCACACCGAGAAACCGATCAGCTTGAGACCCTCGAGCGGCCCTTCGGTGAAGTGCAGCTCCGCATCAGCGACCTTACCCGGTGGGTTCCCTTTGTCGTTTGGCGTAATCTTGACAGTCACGGTCGCGCTCCTTCTCACATAAGGACGTGCCAATCACCAGCCGAGGCCGCTAATAAGTGGCAAGCGTCAGCGCCGCATCTTTGCGGGCCGCTGCGCCAATGCGTCCGGTGGCGGTTGGCCACGTCACGCTTTTGACTATTCAAGTCGAGTGCCTTCGGGGGGCGTTGTGGAGCGTGGCTGGAAACTGAAGGGAAGTCCTGAGTTAGCGAAACTTCATCAGGTAAAGAAGAAGAGCGCGCACGTGCTGGGCACAAACGTCAACCGTGGTTGCGTCAGTCGCCAAGAATCAGCACTTGTGCCAGAGCAAGATCATCCGAGTGAGTAATTGTGAGCAGCGACGACCGACCACCCATCTCATGGAAGCGCCGACCTGCACCGCCGTGAAACTGGAGTTGCGGCGGGCCGCCGTGACGCACGACCTCGATGTCGCGCCACAGCACCCCGCGCGAGTGTCCGGTGCCGAGCGCTTTCATGGCCGCTTCTTTGGCTGCGAATCGGCCGGCAAAATGGATCGCTGGAGTGCGTCGTCGAGCGCAGTAGGCGATTTCGTTGGTCGTGAAGATTCGCGTCACGAAGCGATCCCCGTATCTTGAGATCGTCGCCGTGATACGGTCGATGTCGGTGGCGTCGAGCCCGAGCCCCAGTATGTTCGCCATAGAAAAATGATACAGCCACAACCATATGGAACCTTCGAATGGACCGCGACGTGCGCTCGAACCGCATTGGTGTGCCATCCCCTCGAATCCGTCGCGCGCCACGCTTTTACGACGCGGCCCTGGCACCTGGGTTCAGGCTCTCACGAATCGGCTGCGACGGGTTGGGATGAGGTTGCCAAAGCGATCGAGGTGGAGTCGGGGCGTCTCGTACGCATGCGCCAGGTTCACGGGGCCACCGTGGTCGTGCAGCACGCCGGACGGCCGATCACTCCGACTACCGACGCCGATATCATGATCACGGACGACCCTTCGGTCGCGCTCGCTGTTCAAACGGCGGATTGCGTGCCCCTTCTGGTCGCCGACTCATCGACCGGTTCGGTGGCTGCTGCACACGCCGGTTGGCGTGGGATTGCGCTTCGAGTCCCCTCGGTCACCATCGCGGCTCTGGTCGAGCAATTGGGCAGCCGTGCGTCAGACCTCGTGGCCGCGATCGGCCCATCGATCGGTTCATGTTGTTATGAGGTAGGTACGGACGTGCGCCAGCGATTCGAGGCACAGGGCTTTTCAAGTCGCGCTCTGGAGCGCTGGTTCCTTGTGGAGTCAGTTGAATCTGCGACGAATCCGAGGTTGTCAGGCCTCTCGAAACGGGCGCGAGAAGGGCACTGGTTCTTCGATATCTGGACTGCGACTCGTGATCTGTTGATGGAAGCCGGGATTCCATCTGGCCAGGTTTTTACCGCGCAACTGTGCACGGCCAGTCACGCAGACGCCTTCTGCTCGTACCGCCGCGACGGAACTCGCGCCGGGCGGATGGCGGCCGTCATCCGAAGCACAAGGCCCGCTCGCTAGGCTTCTTTCTTCTGACTGTCATCCATCGCTTTATTGGCCAGCCGATCGGCGTGCGCGTTCCGCTCGCGGCGGACGTGCTCGAAACTGACATGTCCAATCTTGTGCGCGAGGAGCGTGGCTTTGGCGTGCAGGGGCTGGAGCCCGGGGTGTTTGACTTTATAGCGTCCGAGCATCTGCTGAACGAGCAGGAGTGAATCGGATCGAACGTGAACGGCGCGGTGGCCGTGAGCCTGGGCCCACTCGAGCGCGGCAAGCAGGCCGCGGTACTCGGCCACGTTGTTCGTGGCGACACCGATGGATCCCTGGAGTTCTTCGATCAGCGTTCCATCCGCACGCTCGATCCGAACTCCGTATCCGGCGGGACCCGGATTACCACGGGCGCCGCCGTCGATGTAGGTGACCACGGAATCTGAGATCGGTTCAGCGTTCATCGTTCAAGATGAGGCAGGCGTTTCGGACGAATCTGCAAGCGTCATGCGGACTGATTGACGTTGTCGGCGGACCCTTCCACCGCTTTGGGGACAAAGTACAGGATTCGCTGGCAGCTATCGCACTGAATGATCTCGTCGTTGCGCCGAATAGTGTTGAAGACCTGCGGCCGGAGCCGCACATGGCAGATGGTGCAGATGCCGTCGCGTGCTTCTGCGACGGCGATACCGTGCCGGCGTTGCGACACCAGGTCGAAAATCGCCAAGACCTGCTTGTCGATCGCCGCCACCAACGCCGTACGATCCGCGGCATTTTTGGCCAATGATGCTGCGAGCTCCGCATGTTCGGCAGCCATGTCGCGACGCTCGGCGTCGACCTTCTTCTGTTCGGCAGATAGCTCGCCTTCGATCACGTTTGACGATCGCGGCGAGGTCGTCGGCTTCGAGCATCCGCTCCAAAATCCGTTCTTCGAGCGCTTTGACCTCATTCTGAGCAATCTCGATCTCGTGTTGCATCGCCTGGTACTCGCGGTTGGTCTTCACTTCCATCAGCTGATCCCGAAACTTCGACAGGCGGCCCTGCTGGACGGCGACCTCTTTCTCGACGGCCCGGCGCGCGTTCTGGTTCTCGGTGAGGCGCTCTTTCGCCGCGGCCAGGTGCTGACGTGCGCCTTCGAGGCGTGCCTCGAAGGCCCGCTCCCGAGCCGGCTCGGCAGCGAGACGACGCTCGGCGTTTTGAACGGTCGAATCGAGCCGTTGCAAGGCGATGACGCGCTCGAGGTCAGCGTTCATGTAGAAACCTGCGCCGCCCCAAACAAAAAAAGCCCCGGCGCTTGGCGCACCGGGGCTGGTCGTCTTCGTTGGAGCCGGCTTCGTGTGGCGGTCAAATCTCTATCTCCGGACCTGCGAAATCATATCTGGTGGGCCCACCAGGATTCGAACCTGGAACAGGCCGGTTATGAGCCGGCGGCTCTTACCGTTGAGCTATGGGCCCGGAACAAGTCTACGACGTTCTTCCTTCGAGGAACGCCCTCAACTTGCGGCTTCGAGACGGATGACGAAGCTTGCGGAGCGCCTTGGCTTCGATCTGGCGAATCCGTTCGCGCGTGACCGCAAAACTCTGTCCGACCTCTTCCAATGTGTGTTCGCTGCCATCGCCAACCCCGAACCGCATCTTGATGACCTTTTCCTCGCGTGGCGTGAGCGTCTTGAGCACGGATTCGGTTTGTTCCTTGAGATTCAGGTTGATGACCGCTTCTGCTGGAGAAACGACCTGTCGGTCCTCGATGAAATCGCCCAAATGCGAGTCTTCCTCCTCGCCGATCGGCGTCTCCAGCGAAATCGGTTCCTGAGCGATTTTGAGCACTTTCCGGACTTTCGAGACCGGAATGTCCATGCGCTTGGCAATCTCTTCTGACGTCGGCTCGCGTCCCAGCTCCTGGACCAAGGCGCGCGAGGTCCGAATCAGTTTGTTGATCGTCTCGATCATGTGCACCGGAATGCGAATGGTTCGCGCCTGGTCGGCGATGGCGCGTGTGATGGCCTGACGAATCCACCACGTCGCATAAGTCGAGAACTTGTACCCCCGGCGGTACTCGAACTTGTCGACCGCCTTCATCAATCCGATGTTGCCTTCCTGAATCAGGTCGAGAAACTGCAGCCCGCGGTTGGTGTACTTCTTCGCAATCGAGACCACCAGTCGAAGATTCGCCTCCACGAGCTCTTTCTTCGCCTGTTCGGCTTGCCACTCGCCGCGGATGATCGTCTCGAGCGTCCGCTTGAGCTCGGCCGGTTCCTGTTCGAGCCCGTCGGTCATCGTCTTCAGCTTGAGCCTGAGGTCTTTGATTTGCCGCAAGGCGTTCTTGCGTTCCTCTTCCTTGAGCCGCTGTTTCCTGTTCTTGGGATTCAGCTGGCGGCTCACGCCTTCGATGTCGCGCTGTACTTTCTGGACAGCGTCGACGGCGTCCTTCATGTCGTCGATCAGGCGCCGCTTGATCGACTCGGTGAACTCGATCCGGCGAATGTAGATCGACAACTCGACGCGCGCCCGCATCGCGGCCCACCGCGCGCGGCGGTACTTCCGCTTATCGCGTGTGGTCGTTCCCCGCGGTGTCTCGCGCAGCTTTTCTTCGAGCTTCTCGGACGCGGCACGCGCCTTCCGCACGGCGTCGATCTGCTTCTGCACCTGTTTGGACCGCTCCTGGATCCGCTCGTCGGTGATTTCTTCGTCGTTGAAGATGACGAGCTCGCGGATCGTCCGGTCGCCGCTATGGAGCTGATCGCCGAGCTCGATGACGTTTCGGGCGATCAGCGGCGTGCGCGAAATCGATTTGATGACGGCGAGCTTGCCGCGCTCGATTCGTCGAGCAATTTCGACTTCGCCTTCACGCGTCAGGAGTGGGACGGTGCCCATTTCGCGCAGATACATCCGGACTGGATCGTTGGTCTTGTCGAGTGCGCCAGGCGTGAGGTCGAGCTCGAGCTCCTCAGCCCCTTCTCCGGTGCGGTCGAGCGCCTTCTCGTCTCGCAGGTACTTCTGGTCCGAGTCGATAACCTCAATGCCTGCGCTGCCAAAGGTGTTGAAGAGGTCGTCCAGCTCGTCGGAGGACGTGATTTCCGACGGCAGCAACTCGTTGACCTCGTCGTAGAGGAGGTAGCCCTTCTCTTTGCCGATGTTGATGAGCTGCCGCACTTCGTCGTATTTTTCTTCGATCGACAAATGCGTGTCCTCCAATGCGCGCCCAGACGAGCCCCCGCCCGCCGAGCCATGCGCATCGTCGCGCTCGGCAGCCACTCGATCGGGGTTTAGGTGAGCTCTTCGATCCGATGCAGTAAGTTTTTCTTTCGATGCCACAGTGCGTCTATCTCATGTCCATACTGACCGGCTCCCAGCTCCTGCAGCCGGTCGATTTCACGTTGAATGGCGGCACGCTCGCGTTCACACCTCAACCGTTGCAGCGCCCGCGCGCACTCGAGCGCGGGAGCAGGCGGGGTGGAATTGGCGGCGATGCTTGTAACGAGCTGGGCGTTCACGGTACTTAGACGCTGCAAAAGCGCCGAGGGTGAAAACGCTCCGGATTGATCGTGCAGACCCCGCGCCACTTCGAAGACCTCCCGTCCTGATAGGGCGTCCAGGTCGTCGGTCCCGAGACCTTCGAGTGCTTGAAGAGCCTCTTCAGAATTATGGATCAGGGCCCAAATCAGCCCTTTTTCGGCGGATTTCAAGTCCCCGAAGGACGGCAGCTCACGACTGGTGATTGCCGGCCGGCGATTGACTGCCGCCTTGCGGATTTCAGCCCGCACCACCTCTTCCGTAATACGAGCTTTATGTGCAATTCGATCGCCAAACTGGTCGCGCGCCGCCGGATCCGGAATGCGGGCGGCAACCGCCAGCATCTTGCCCAGGAACTCTCGCCGGCCCTCGTCTTGCCCAAAGTCGACGCCTTCAGACGCCCGATCCAGTAGGTATTCCAGATAGGGCCGCGAAGTCCGCAGCCTCTCTCGATAACGCTCCGGGCCGTTCCGGCGAACGAAGGTGTCTGGATCCTGGCCCGCCTCGAGGACGGCAACGTTGACGTCGAATCCCTCGGCGACCAGCAATTCACAGGACCGTGCGGCCGCTCCTTGGCCTGCCGCGTCCGGGTCGTAGCTCAGGACGACTTTTGTCGTGAAACGACGCAACAACTGCGCTTGCTGAGATGTAAGGGCGGTACCGCACGAGGCGACGACTGGCGCCGCCTGCGACTGGAATACCTGGGCGAAGTCGAAGTAGCCTTCCACCAGAACGGCAAAATTCACCTGCCGAATCGCCGATTTCGTGAGATTGAGCCCGTAGAGAGTCCGCCCCTTCGAGTAGATTGCCGTCTCGGGCGAATTCAGGTACTTCGGAATCTGATCGGCATCCAGCGCACGGCCCCCAAAAGCGATGATCGAACCGGTGTCGCGCGAGATCGGCACCATCAGCCGATTGCGGAACCGGTCGACGACCTCCCCGCTTTCACGCCGAAGGGCCAGTCCGCTCTGAATCAGCAGGCTCTCCGTCAGCCCGGCGTCGAGTAGCCGCTTCTTGAGCGCCGTCGGTCCGGCCGGTGCGAACCCCAGGCCGAGTTGATCGACCGCCTCGAGCGCAATTTCCCGTTCGGCGAGGTATCGGCGCGCCCGGGCACCCGTGGCACCGGAAAGCTGTTCGCGGAAAAAACCGGCGGCAATTTCATGAGCCTTCAGCAGACCCTCACGCAGGGTCGCATCCACAGACGGGCCGTCGGTCTCCTCAGGGACGGGCATGCCGAGCTTCTGAGCCAACAGGCGAACCGCATCCTGGAAGCCCATCTTCTCGTGAAGCTCGAGGAACTTGAACACGTCTCCGCCAGCGCGGCAGCCGAAACAATAAAAGAACCCACGGTCGGGATCCACACTGAAAGATGGCGTTTTCTCGGAATGGAACGGGCAGAGCCCCTTGTACCTCGTCCCCGCCTGCTTCAGCGGTACGTACTCCTGAATGATCTGCACGATGTTGGCCTGCAGGCGGATGTCATCGATGAACCGCTGGGGGAAGAGACCCACTTCAGTCTTTTAACTCCACGACCGTGACACCCCCTCCGCCTTGTTCGGGTGGAGCTGACGCAAATCGGGCGACGAGCGGATGCTGTTGCAAAAAGCCTGCGAGGGCTCGTTTCAGCTGGCCCGTGCCGTATCCATGGATCAGGCGGACGATTCGCTGGTCCGTTAACAACGACTCGTCCAGGAACCGCTCCGCGCGGGCGATGGCTTCGTCGACCGTGCATCCAATCACATTCAGGTCCGCCAACGCGGCTTCACGCGTCTGCAGCTGGACGTTGACGTTGACCCGAGGGGCCGGCACGGTCCCGCCGCCGACGACGCGGAGGTCGCGGACACTTGCGCGCATCCGCTTTCCGCGCACGTCGAGATCGGCGGTGCCATCATGTACACCAGTCACAATCCCTTCAAGGCCGAGCCCACCCACGACAACCCGATCGCCGACGGCTGGAGCCTGCCCGGCGGCCGGCTTCAGCTCCTCTTCAGGTTCGAGAAACCGCTTCACGATGGTGTCGACGGCGGCCCGGGCGTCGCTTTTCACTGCTCCCGTCTCGCCGGTCGATATCGGCTGCCTGACATCCTGGGCGATCGCAGTCGTCTTCGTCTTCAACTGGGCGACGACGTCGTCGATCTCCTGGCGGGCCTGGCGAACCTTGGTTTCAAGCTCTTCGTTCAGTTTCTGGCGGAAGGTCTCCTCGCGATGTCGAAGCACCTCTTCACGCTGCCGCATCCGAGCCTCGGAAGCTTCGAGTGTCTGACGCTCGCGCGAGAAGAGACGCTGCTCGTGTTCGAGGGCCCTCATATCGCGGTCGATCTTTGCGAGATGTTCCGCCAGTTGTGCTTCGCGCGCGCTCAAGTTCTCGCGTGCTGCAGCAATTACCGACGCATTCAGGCCCAGGCGGGCCGCTATTTCGAGCGCTAAGCTGCGTCCCGCCGATCCGTAGACAAGTTGATAGGACGGCGCGAAGGTATCGACGTCGAAACCGAACGCTGCACAGGCGACACCTTCCGTGGTGGAGGCATACGTTTTCAGCGAGTCGTAGTGGCTGGTCGCAATCACGGTCGCTCCCTGGCGACGGAAGTGATCGACGATAGCCACGCCGAGCGCTCCTCCTTCGATGGGATCGGTACCCGAGCCGACCTCGTCCAGAAGCACCAGGGCGGGCACGGCGAGATTGCGGTCCATGGCCGCGATGTTCGTGATGCGAGCGGAGAACGTGCTCAGACTGGCATCAATCGACTGTTCGTCCCCGATGTCCGCGAAGACCGTGCGGAACACCGGGAGCTTCGATCCTTCGGCAGCGGGGATGTGAAGACCGGCCTGCACCATCATCGCTAGCAGCCCCGCAGTTTTCAGCGCCACCGTCTTTCCGCCGGTGTTAGGCCCGGTGATCAGCAGGCATGTTGCCGGCGGTTGAACCTTGATCGTGACGGGAACGGGCCCAGGTGCCGGATTGTCGCTCCGAACCCTCGCTCGATCCAGCAGACCGATCACTTGGGGCATCAAGAGAGGATGGCGAGCGCCCTGGAGCTCGAAGGCACCGTTCGTCGAGAGTTCCGGCTCTATGCCATCGACGTCCATGGCAAAACGGGCGCGGGCCTGAAACACGTCCAATTCGGTCCCTGCTTCGACGGTTCGGTGCAGATCGAGAGGGCGGGAACGAAACGCATCGGTCAACGCGAGCAGGATTCGATGAATCTCCTCGCGCTCCTGTTCTTCGAGCGCCACGATGTCGTTGTTGATTTCAACCGTGCTCAACGGCTCCAGGAACAGGCTGGCGCCACTCGTCGACGTGCCATGCACGATGCCCGGAATCGCGTTGCGGTGCTCGGCCTTGACAACCAGGACGTACCGGCCGTTCCGCTCGGTGACGACCTGTTCCTGGAGATATTTCGACGTCTCTTTCCCGCGCAAGTACGATTCGAGCGTCCCGCGAAGTCTGGTGCGCTGTTTGCGAAGCCGCTCGCGAATCAGCTTCAGCTCCGGACTCGCGTGATCCACGACTTCACCGGAGGCGTCGATCTTCTCGCGGACCTGCGCAGTCTCGCGCTTGAACGACGAGGCGTTCGCCGTAACCGCCTCGAGCGATCCGAACGATCCGCTCATTCGCCGAATGCCGACTCGCGCCTCGTCGATCGAGTCGAGAAAGTCGGCAAGCGTCAACAGTCGCAGCGGTTCGAGCATGCGTCCCTGAACGGCCAGCGCTTCGAGTGTTTGCGGCAAATCAGTCGACGCCCGGAGAGGAAAGAGCGGGTTGGAGCTGAGGTAGCGCCGGGTTTGAGAGGTACTTGTCAGGAGTTCAGCAACTTTGGAGGGCTCGCTCGACGGGGCGAGCCGTCCCAGCCGCTCTTTTCCCATCGGCGTAAGGGCAAAGCTCTGAAGGGCCTCGACAATACGATCGAATTCGAGAGCCCGCAGAACACCTGGCTGCATATTGGAAGCGTAAGAAGGTGCCGCCCCGGATAGGCGCAGAGATCCGCGTATTGTAACGTACGTGTAAGCGCTCTGCGGCGGCTCAGGAGGTGCGAAATGTTCGCGTCTCGGAAAGACCAGAATCTCTACAAATGATTGATGAGGCTGGCCATGGCAGCAGCTCCAAAGCCGTTGTCGATGTTGACCACCGCGATGCCCGACGAGCAACTGTTAAGCATGCCGAGGAGCGCAGCCAGGCCACCGAAGCTCGCCCCGTAACCGACGCTGGTCGGCACCGCCACGACTGGCACGCTCACGAGTCCGGCGACGACACTTGGCAGCGCGCCCTCCATCCCCGCGACGACGATGATGACCCGAGCGGCGGACAGCCGTGCCTGCTCGCCGAGCAAGCGGTGAAGGCCAGCAACACCAACGTCGTACAAGCGCTCGATATCGTTTCCCATGAGCTCGGCTGTGCGAGCGGCTTCTTCAGCCACACGCAAGTCGGAAGTTCCCGCGGCGACGACGATGATGGTTCCCTTGCCGCGAGAGACGTCACGCTGACGAAGAGCAATCACTTCGGCGTCCGTGTAGTAGATCGCTTGTGGTACGCGCGCCTTGACGGCGTCGTACATCGCTTCGCTCGCCCGTGTAACGAGGAGCGTCGAGTTCCGGCCGACAATTTCTGCAGCGATGGCGGCCACTTGCGCTGGCGACTTGCCTAGGCCGAGTACGACTTCAGGAAAGCCTTGTCGCAACACACGATGGTGATCGACCCGCGCGAATCCGAGATCTTCGAACGGTTGCGCACGCAACGCATTCAACAGGCGTTCGTGGGCGGCGTTGACGTCGATCTCGCCGCGCGCAACCGCGTGGATGAGGCTCTGAAGTTCGACAGGATTCATCGTACGAGGCCGCGGATTTGTTGACGTTCGTCAGGCCCATCAGTAATATAAATCATTGTACCGTTTGTGTTTCTTCGATCGTAGGCGCGAGGTTTGCTTGCTGGGATCGCGACGAAGGACAAACGACGCGACCGTAGCCCATGACGCCCGCTGAAACGCTCACGCTTGCCACTTACTTTTTCGTCCTGATTATTCTGGCGATTTATGGCTGGCACCGTTACTACCTCGTGTACCTGTACATGAGGTACCGGGACAACGAGCCGCGGCCTGGCGCGCCGCTCGACCCCCTTCCAGTCGTCACCATTCAGCTTCCGCTTTACAACGAGTTGTACGTCGCCGATCGGTTGATTGAGGCGGTGTGCAAGATTGAGTACCCGCGCGACCTGCTCGAAGTGCAGGTCTTAGACGACTCGACGGACGAAACACGCAGCGTGGCGGAGATGAGCGTCCGCAGGCTTGCGGCGCAGGGTGTGGACATCAAGTACTGCCACCGCGCCGACCGCAAGGGCTTCAAGGCCGGAGCGCTCGAAGCTGGTTTGAAGGTAGCGCGGGGTGAACTGATCGCGATTTTCGACGCCGACTTCATTCCGCCCTCAGATTTCCTCCAACGCCTGCTGCCGCATTTTTCGGATCCTGGTGTCGGCATGGTCCAGGCGCGTTGGGGCCACATCAACCGGGATTACTCCCTGTTGACCAAGATCCAGGCCATCCTGCTCGACGGTCATTTCGTGCTCGAACATGGCGGTCGCAATCGCGGCGGCCGATTCTTCAATTTCAACGGCACGGCTGGCGTGTGGCGGCGGACGGCGATCGAGGAAGCGGGCGGTTGGCAACACGATACTCTCACCGAGGATCTCGACCTGAGTTACCGGGCGCAACTGTGCGGTTGGCGCTTCGTCTTCGTATCCGACCTGATCGCTCCTGCGGAAGTGCCCGTCGAAATGAACGCGTTCAAGTCGCAGCAGCACCGCTGGGCCAAAGGGTCGATCCAGACGTGCCGCAAGCTCCTGCCACGGATCCTGCAGTCGAATCTTCCGCTGGGTATCAAGATCGAAGCGTTCTTCCATCTCACCGCAAACTTCAACTATCCGTTGATGTGCGTCCTCTCGATGCTGATGTTCCCGTCGATGGTCATCCGCTACAACATGGGCTGGTACGAGATGTTATTGATTGACGTGCCGCTGTTTTTTGCGGCGACGTTTTCCTTCTGCAACTTCTACATCGTGTGCCAGCGTGAGATCCACAAGGACTGGCTGGCCCGGCTGCGATATGTGCCGTTTCTGATGTCCGTCGGCATCGGCTTGTCCATCAACAACACGCGGGCCGTGCTCGAGGCGTTGTTCAACACACCGACCGAGTTCGCCCGGACGCCGAAGTATCGCATCGAAGGTGATGCTGACGAGTGGATGGGGAAGAAATACCGTCAGTCAGTGGCGATTCAACCGCTCGTCGAATTGGCACTGGGCCTGTATTTCACGGCGACCGTCTTCTACGCGCTGGCGAATCAGATCTACGGCACGCTGCCGTTCCTGGTGTTGTTCCAAGTCGGATTTCTCTACACGGGCTTGATGTCCGTTGTTCAGCAGTACGCCGGCGATCCAGTGGTCCTCAGCACACAGGTGGCGAGTGGCAAGTAAATCAAAGGTCGCCCTTCTCAGAGTCTCCCCGGATACCATTCTTTCCGACATTGATCGTTTGACAGGTCTTGCAGACGTCTCGAGCGCGCTCGCTGCCGGCAAGACGACGATTCTCAAGGACAACATCTCCTGGCACTTCCCGTTTCCCGCTGCGAATACGACGCCATGGCAACTCGAAGGCACGATTCAGGCGCTGGCGAATCGGGGGTTTACCGATCAAGTGTGCGTCCAGAACAAGACTGTCGTCACCAACGCCTTCAAAGGCGAGGATCTCAATCACTACGTTCCGATCTTCAGGCAGTATGGCGTACCGGTTCTCTACAATTTCAAACCTGGGGACATGACGTGGGTGCCGTACGAGCCGAAGGCGCGGATGCGCGCACTGAAGCGCGTCTTCCCGGAAGGAATTCACATCCCCGATTTCTTCTTCGGCAAGAACATCGTGCACTTGCCGACGACCAAGTGCCACATCTACACGACGACGACCGGCGCCATGAAGAATGCGTTTGGCGGCCTGCTGAACACGCGCCGGCATTACACGCATTCGTGGATTCACGAGACGCTCGTCGATTTGCTGGCGATTCAGAAGGAAATTCATTCCGGGTTGTTTGCGATCATGGATGGCACGACTGCCGGGAATGGACCCGGACCGCGCACCATGTATCCAGTCGTGAAGAACGTGATGCTCGCTTCCGCGGATCAAGTGGCCATTGATGCCGTCGCTGCGAAGCTGATGGGTTTCGATCCGCTGTCGCTGCAGTACATCAACCTGGCTCACGAAGATCGACTTGGTGTGGGCGATCCTCGAGAGATTGAACTGGTCGGCGACATCGACATCGCGCAAGAGAACTGGCATTTCCAGGTTGGCAAGAACCTCGTCCGGCGGGTTGGCGGAGACCTGATCTGGTTTGGTCCGCTCAAATCGTTCCAGAAACTGTTCTTCCACACCCCGATGGTTCACGGGTTTGTCCTGGCCAGCGAGGTGTATCACGACTTGTGCCGTTGGCCGCTGCTCGATCGCCGTGCTTTCGAGCAATGGTGCGAGGGCACTGAGTGGGGGCAATTGTTCCTGCGTTACGCGCAGATGGGGCCGCAAGGGTCACCACTCCTCCCGACATCGGACTCCGCCACCAAGACGACGCGGGTCCAATGACCGCAATTGGCCACACTCCTTCGGTGACAACGGCGAGGTGTGCCCTAGCGTTCCGGGCGCTGCTATGATTACGGAGTCATGACCACGGCCTCGAAGCCCAAGGCGGGGCTCGAAGACACAGTCGCCACATCCTCTGCAATCTGTTATCTCGACGGCGATCGCGGCGTGCTGTCGTACTGTGGATACGACATCCACGACCTTGCGCGGCATGCGACATTCGAAGAAGTCTGCTACCTGTTGTGGCATCGACGCTTGCCGACGCGTAGCGAACTTGGCGATCTGCAGGCTCAGTTGGTTGCCGGCCGCCCGCTGCCGGAGCCGGTGCTGCGACTGATGCGGGTGCTTCCCGCCGGGTCGGCATCAGGCCATTCGAACGACGGGATGGATCTGCTGCGCACCCTCACCTCGGCGCTGAGCCACTACGATCCCGATACATCCGACAACTCTCCCCAGGCCAACTACCGCAAGGCTGTCAGACTGACCGCGCAAATCAGCTCGGTTGTCGCGACGCTTGGTCGCATCAATGCGGGCGGCGGTCCGATTCAGCCCGACCCGGTGCTCGGGCATGCCGCCAACTTCCTGTACATGCTGACGGGAGAGCGGCCGAGCGGCCTGGCCACACGCGCGTTCGACGTCGCTCTGGTCCTTCATGCGGATCACGAGCTGAATGCGTCTACCTTTGCCGCCCGAGTCGCGGCGGCCACCCTGACCGACATTCATTCCGCGATCGTGGCAGCGATTTGCGCCCTGAAAGGCCCGTTGCACGGCGGCGCGAACGCCGACGTCATGCGCATGCTCCTCGACATCGGGACGGACAGCCCGGTCGAGAGAGTGGATGGCATCATCACAGGCAAGCTGGCGAAGAAAGAGAAGATTCCAGGCTTTGGCCACCGCGTGTATCACACGGAGGATCCGCGCGCCACGCACTTGCGTCAGATGTCCCGCGATCTTGGTCAGCGGGCCGGGCAGCCGATTTGGTTCGAGCTCTCGCAGCGCATCGAGGCGCTGATGAAAGCGGAGAAGAACCTGAATGCCAATGTCGATTTTTACTCGGCAACCACCTACCACGCGCTGGGAATTGCCATCGATCTCTTCACGCCGATTTTCGCAGTGAGCCGAATCTCCGGGTGGACCGCGCACGTCCTCGAGCAGTACGCCAATAACCGTCTGATTCGGCCGCGCGCGGAGTACGTCGGACCGGAATACCCCCAACGCTACAAGCCTCTCGAAGACCGATAGGATTCCCGGCGGCCTGACCGCCTCGGCGTCTTCGCTTGGCGATTGCCGCACCTTTCGATCAGAATTGAAGTCAACCATTCGTGGATCCTCAACACATTCGTAACTTCTCGGTCATCGCGCACATCGATCACGGCAAGTCGACCCTCGCCGACCGCTTCCTGGAGTTGACCGGGGCGTTGCAGGCCCGCGAAATGGAAGCCCAGGTGCTCGATGCGATGGATCTCGAGCGTGAGCGCGGCATTACGATCAAGGCCCATCCCGTACGCCTGAATTACACGGCCCAGTCGGGCGAACAGTACGTCCTGAATCTGATCGATACTCCTGGGCACGTCGATTTTTCGTACGAGGTGACGCGTTC
Organism: uncultured Acidobacteriota bacterium; assembly: GCA_963773035.1. Classification (GTDB taxonomy): domain Bacteria; phylum Acidobacteriota; class Vicinamibacteria; order Vicinamibacterales; family CAVVIG01; genus CAVRXZ01. The sequence continues at coordinate 324,251 of CAVYZX010000017.1, forward strand.
GCTCGCGGCTTGCGAAGGGGCGCTTCTTCTCGTCGATGCTTCTCAAGGCGTGGAAGCCCAGACGCTCGCCAATGCGTATCTCGCCGTCGACGACAGCCTCGAGATCATCCCGGTCATCAACAAGATCGATCTTCCAGGCGCACAACCCGAAGAAGCCAGAAGACAGATCGAAGAAATCATCGGCCTGGATGGATCGGGAGCTCTGCTCGCCAGCGCGAAGCAAGGCACCGGCGTGCCGGAGATCCTCGAGGCGATCGTTCGTCGTTTGCCGCCGCCGCGCGGGAATCCCGACGCGCCTCTCAAAGCGCTGATCTTCGACTCGTGGTACGACGCGTATCGAGGCGTCGTGATTGTCGTGCGGGTGATCGATGGCGTCTTGAAGCCGGGGATGAGAATTCGGCTCATGGCCGAGGGCCAGGATTACGACGCCGAACAGGTCGGCGCCTTTTCGCCCAAGCCGGTCGTGATGGATGAACTGGGTGTGGGCGAGGTCGGCTTTCTCGTTGCCAACATCAAGAAGATCAGCGACGCGAAGATCGGCGACACGATCACCGAGAGCACGCGGCAGACCTCGGAGCCATTCCCCGGATTCAAGGAACTGAAGCCGATGGTCTTTGCCGGCCTGTATCCGGTCGAGGGCCACCAGTATCCGGAACTGCGCGACGCGCTGGAGAAGTTACGGTTGAACGACGCGTCGTTCTTCTATGAGCCGGAGACGTCGGCGGCGCTTGGATTTGGATTCCGGTGCGGGTTCCTCGGCCTGTTGCACATGGAGATCGTCCAGGAACGGCTCGAACGTGAGTTCAACATGGATCTGGTGACAACGGCGCCGGGCGTGTTGTACCGCGTCACGACGACCGATGGCGAGGCGCACGAGATAGACAGCCCTGCGAAACTACCCGATGCCGGCCGGATCAAGACGATCGAAGAGCCTGTCATCACAGCGATGGTGCTGACACCCGCTGAGCATGTGGGGGGCATCCTCCAGCTCTGCCAGGACAAGCGCGGCGTGCAGAAAACGCTGGAATATCTGGCCTCCGATCGCGTCCTCATTACCTACGAGCTGCCGTTCAACGAAGTGGTGCTCGACTTCTACGACCGGCTGAAGACACTGTCTCGAGGATATGCATCACTCGACTATCATGTCACGGGCTACTGGCCTTCGCCGCTCGTCAAGCTCGACATTCTCGTGAACGGCGAACCCGTCGACGCGCTCTCGATTATCGTCCATCGAGATACGGCGTACGAACGAGGCCGGGCGCTGGCGTCGAAGATGCGTGAGTTGATTCCACGCCAGATGTTCGAAGTGGCGATTCAGGCGGCGATTGGCAGCCGCATCATCGCTCGCGAATCGGTGAAGGCACTTCGCAAGAACGTGCTGGCCAAATGCTATGGCGGCGATATCACCAGGAAGCGCAAGCTGCTCGAAAAGCAAAAGGAAGGCAAGAGGCGCATGAAGCGCGTGGGCCGCGTCGAGATTCCACAGGAAGCATTCCTGGCGGTCCTCAAAATGGGCACGGAGCCGGAGTAACAATGCAACGCGAAGTCAAGAAGTCGATGCTGCGCGAGTACTTCGAGTCGATTGTCATCGCCGTCATTCTGGCCCTGTTCATCCGTACCTTCGTGGTGCAGGCCTTCAAAATCCCAACCGGTTCGATGGAGGAAAACCTGCTCATCGGCGACCATCTGCTCGTCAACAAGTTCATCTTCGGTCCGGCTGTCTCCTCGCTGGAGCGCGTCCTACTCCCTCTGGCCACCGTGAAGCGCGATGATGTCGTGGTATTCAAGTATCCAGAGGAGCCAGATCGCGACTTCATCAAGCGTGTCATCGGGTTGCCGGGCGAAACAGTGGAGGTGCGCGAGAAGAAGGTGTACATCAACGGAAAACCTCTCGTCGAACCGTTCGTTCACTTCCTGCAACCGACCGCGACGCCCTCCGAGCTGCACGAAATCACGTCCTTCGACGTGCGCGAACGCTACGGGCCGGTAACGGTTCCGCCGAACCAGTACTTCGTGATGGGGGACAATCGGGACAATTCGCAGGACAGCCGGTACTGGGGATTCCTACCGAGCGACTACATCAAGGGTCGGGCGCTGGTTATCTATTGGTCGTACGAGGCGGGGCGCGACGATTATCAGGACGGTGGTGCGGGTTCGACCTTGAAGGGCCTCGGCTCGGTATTCGTACATTTCTTCACTCGAACCCGCTGGGACCGGATGTTTCACCAGATCCGATAAGTGAAGCCTGTCAGATGTTTTGGACGACCCGCCGCTCCGGGCCCCTCGGCGCAGTCTCTTCGCTAATCGACGTGTCGCCTGCCTGCCGGGGCCGATGCAGCAGGATCTTGTCTTCAGCGTCCCGTCCATCCCGGTCGCGTACGTAATCGAGCGTGCTGCGAAGCGTCTGAATCGTGGATTCCAACGAGGTTTCGACCTCACGCCGCTTCAGGCGCAGACCGTCGATGTCGCGCTGAATGTCGTCGAGGCGCAGTTGCGCCTTTTCGACCAGTAGATCCGCACGAACTTCGGCCTCTCGGATGATACGTTTGGCCTCCTGCTCCGCGTTGTCTTTGAGTTCGTCGGCGAGCCGTTGGGCCGTCAGCAACGTATTGCGCAGGTTGCGCTCGTGCTCCCGGTGCTCGCTGAGCGCGGCCTCCATCCGCGAGAGATCCTGCCGGAGCCGGTCAGCCTCGCGCAGTGCCTGCTCGTAGTCGTCGGCCACGGCTGCCAGGAGCGATGCAACTTCAACCTTGTCGAAACCGCTCAACGCGGTGCGGAAGCGCTGTTGCCGCAGATCGATCGGACTGATATTCATGTCTTTGCCTCGAAATTCCTCAAGACGACGCCCGGCGGGCGCCAGGCCCAACATCTGTCCCGGGGCGGTGGCCCCTGGACGGCTTTCCGCCTCGAGGAGGGGTTTTCGGTCGGTCTCCATATCGGCACGAGTCGGTTTGCGCGACAGCGCCGGGTCAAACATTGGCTCGCCCTCCAAAAATGGCGGTTCCCACGCGGACGAGTGTCGCCCCCTCTTCGACCGCCACTTCGAAATCGTGGCTCATTCCCATCGACAGCTCGGTCAGCATCGCTTCATCGACGCCCCGAGCGAGCAGACGGTCGCGGACAGACTTGAGGGCGCGAAAGTATGGCCTGGCCCGCTCGGTGTCGTCCACTGCGGGTGGTAACACCATCAACCCGACCAGTCGCGCAGTCTGCCAACCACGCGCGGCTTCGAACATTCCTGCCAGCTGCTCTTCGCGTGCGCCATGCTTGGTCGGCTCGCCGGCGAGGTCGACCTGAGCGAGCAGTTCAATCGGGTGGTCGGCCGCACCCGCCGCGAGCTCAAGTGCGTCGCCCAGATCGGCTGCGTGGAGCGAGTGGATGACGTCGAAGCGGCTGGCGGCTTTTCTGGCCTTGTTCGACTGAAGATGCCCCACGAGATGCCATCGAATCGGCAGATCGGCAGTGCCATCCATTTTGTCGATGGCTTCTTGCACTCGGTTCTCACCAAAATCGATCTGGCCAGCTTCCGCTGCGATGCGGACGTGTTCGACCCCGAAGGTTTTAGCGACGGCGACGAGGCGGATCGACGACGAGTCTCGTCCGACTCGGCTGGCCGCCCGCTCGATACGGCTGCGAACGCTATCAAGCCGGGCTCGCAGCGCGGCGGCATCCACCATGCAAAACTCTCAACTCCGAAGTCTCGAGTCCAGGAACCTAAGAGTACTGAATCGAGACCCCAGAATTGAGGCTTGAGAGTTCGTTACTTCTTCAGCTGCGCGACCAACGCCTTGGCCTGGGCCGCGTTCGGGCCATCCGGTGCGAGTTTCACGTAGGTTTCGAACTCGGTTGCCGCACCAGCGAGGTTCCCCTCGTTCACGAGCGCCATCCCGAGCTGGTAGTGGGCCTCGGCATGGTTTGGATTGGCCTGAATCGCAGACTCGAATGCTTTCTTGGCATCCGCAACTTTGCCGCCGTTCCAGAGAATGACGCCCTGGTTGAATAACGCATCGGCATTTCCGCCACCGCCGCCCGCAGCCGCACCGCCGGCGGCACCTGCTGACAACTCGGTCGCCTTGGTGCTCGCGGCCGCAGCCAGATCGAATTTGCGCTGCGCGTTGTAGACGTTGGCGAGCCCTGAATAGGCATCAGCGTAGTCAGCCTTCTGCTCGATGGCCTTCTTGTAGTTCGTCTCCGCGTTGTCGTAGTCCTTCTTCTGCGTGTACGCGTACCCGATGTTGTAGTAACAAGGAGCACACGTCGCGTTTGTTTCGAGCGCCTTCTGGAACCCCGCGATGGCCTCGTCGTAGCGTCCCGCATTGCTCGCTGCGAGTGCATCGTCGAGCACTTTCCTCAGGGCGGTCAGCTGGGCATTCTCGCCCGGACCCGCTGCGGCGGCGGCACCGAGCACGAGCTTGACGGGTGAGGGGCGGCTCTGGGTGACCCTGACCGGTTGTGAGGCGGTGAGAGTGTCCTTCGTCGCCGTCACCTTGTAGTTCCCCGAAGGAAGGCCAATCTGCATGAACTCGCCCTTCTTGTTGCTCTTCATGTCGAAGTGACGGTTCGTGCCTTCCTGCTCGATGACGATGGCAGCGCCTTCGACAGGCTGCCCTTTGTCGTCGACCACCGTGCCCTGCACCAGAGCCTGAGCGGCTGCCGGCAGTGCAAAGCCCAGCGTCGCCAAACACACGCACAAAGCCAGGCCGGCGAATCGGCCAGATTGTCGGCGGCCCATGACATCCTCCTCTTCAGTAGGTCCGAAAACGAAGCCTAAGTTTACCTCAGTCTGAAAAAAACGCTTCGATGCGAGATAGGTCGTGAACAGTCGGGGCTGGCGGGAGCGAAGCCACGAAACGCCGACCGTAGGCCTTGGTCCTGAGCCGGGGGTCGAGCACGGCCAGGACGCCGCGGTCCCGCCGATGACGGATTAGACGGCCCAGCCCCTGTTGAAGCGTCAGAATCGCCAAGGGCACCTGGTACTCGTCGAACGGCTCTCCTCCGCGGGCGCGGATCGACTCGATTCGAGCCCCGGTGACGGGGTCGGCAGGTGACGCAAACGGCAGCTTGTCAATAATTACGCAGCTCAATTGGTCTCCGACGACGTCGACACCCTGCCAGAAACTGGAGGTGGCCAGCAATACGGAATGCGGCGTCTCCCGAAACTGCCTGAGAAGCTGGGAGCGGGGCGCAGTCCCCTGCACGAACAGGGGGTAGTCGAGCGCCATCTCTGCAATGGCCTGCACCTCGCGAAGCATCGCGTAGCTGGTAAACAGAACAAAGGCCCGCCCTTTCGATCGTCTCAGTATTTCGACGACTTCGCGCCCGGCAGCCACGGCGAATTCAGGGGAGCGTGGGTCAGGCATGCGCGCCGGAAGGTAAAGCAGCGCCTGACGGCTGAAGTCGAACTCGGACGGAAGACGAACTTCATAGGCCCGACCGATGCCGAGCCGCTCGCGGATGTAGTCGAATCGGCCGTCGACGGCCAAAGTCGCCGACGTCAGCACAGTCGTGCGCATGCGATCAAAAAGAACCTCTTGGACAATCTTGGAGACATCGATAGGTGAAGCGCGGAAAAAGACGCCGCGACCCCGAAACTCGACAAAGAAGACGAAATCCGAGTCGTTCGCCCGTAAGAGAAAACGAACCTCGTCTCTGAGGGCCGCTGCCCGTCCCGCGAGTGTCTCGAAGTCTTCAGCCGTCGGAACGGCCTCGGGTCGTTCGGCGGCCTCGACATTGTTCTCGTCTCCTCCTTTTATGCCCATGAGCGCGAGGGTCGACTCGATGAGGTCGAGAGCGCCGATGAGATTCGCGGCGGTGTCGTGCGACTCAGCCAGCGATGCCGTGGTCACCCTGACACGCTCTTCCCTCGAATTGGCTGCTCCTCGGCGGACTTCACGATGAGCAAGTTCGAGATCGGCAAAAAACGCGCGTCCCCGATCGCGGAGCCGCTCGATGGCTCGAGGCACTTCGCCCTGACGCATCCCGGAAACTGTTCCGGCACGTTCAACGGCACGCTCGATATCCCGCGCGAGCTCTTCGACTCGGTACGTGCTGACGCTGTACCCGAAATATTGAGTAGCGACATCTTCGAGCTGGTGAGCCTCATCGATGATTGCGTGGGCGCATGATGGGATCACTTCACCGTAGGCATTTTGCCGAACGGACGCATCGGCGCACAGGAGGTGGTGGTTGACGACGACCACGTCGGACTCGGCAGCGCGCTGCCGCATGCGTGTGATGAAACATTCGTCGTAGCGGGTGCACTCTGTGCCGAGACACGTTTCGGCCGTAGCCGACACGCTGTTCCAGAACGCAAGGTCCTCAGGCAGATCTTCGAGCTCCGCGCGATCGCCCGTTTCCGTTTTGGCGGACCACTCTTGAATCATCGGCAGGAAGATGGATTCGGTTCCCATGGACAACGATTGCCCGTCGACGAGCTGTTCCAGGCGATGAAGACAGAGGTAGTTGGCCCGTCCTTTCATATAGGTGGCCGTGAAGTTGATGCCGAGGGCGTCTCGTAGTGCCGGGATATCTTTGAAGTAAATCTGTTCCTGGAGATTCTTGGTGCCGGTCGATATGAGCACCCGTCCGCCGCTGAGGACCGCCGGGACGAGGTACGCGAGCGTCTTACCGGTTCCCGTGCCGGCTTCCGCCAGAACCACGCCCCCTTGTTCGAAGGCATCGGCAACCGTTCTGGCCATCTCTACTTGACCGGGGCGAGACTCGAAGTGCGGGAGCGCACGCGCCAGCGGGCCATCTGGCGAAAATACTTCGACCACGCGCTCGTTCAGGCTGGCCTTGTGGGTTTTTCGCGCGGGAGAAATCTCCGGCACTATCCGTTGACCTCGGGCGGATTATCCGCGCGGAACTGCTTTTAGGTCCGCGCAGAGCTGTTTCTCTGCTTCTCTGATCTGGTCGATTCGGCGCTGGTGCCGACCACCTTCGAACGCCGTCGCAAGCCACGTTTTGAGGATTTCGTCGGCGAGCCCGAAGGCGACGATGCGCCCACCCATGGCGAGGACGTTCGCGTCGTTGTGCTGCCGAGAGAGAGCGGCAGTGAACAGATCGTTGCAGAGGGCGGCCCGGACACCCGGCACCTTGTTCGCGGCGATTTGTTCGCCTTGACCGCTGCCGCCCATCACGATGCCGCGATCTGCCCGCCCTTCGGCGACCGCGCGTCCGACGGCGATGCAAATCGGCGGATAGTCCACCGACTCCTCGCTATGGGTGCCGCAATCGTCGACGCTGTGGCCGAGACGTTGCAACGTGTCCTTCAGGTGCTCTTTCAGCGGAAAGCCCGCGTGATCGGCGCCGATAGCGATCCGCACAGCGCGCAATTGTACTATGTCAGACTCGGCGTGAACTTCATGCAGTGTTGACCCTGGGCCTTTTCCTTGACTGTTCCAACGGTTGTCGTCTCGTCGCGCGGTGAGGATCGTCTTCGAGGCGGTCACCCGTGGATTTACCGCGGCGATCTCGTCGACGTCCGCGCCGAAGCCGGCGACATCGTCAAGGTCCGGAATGTTCGCGGTCGTCCGTTCGGCCTGGCGTTTTACAGCAGCCAGTCGCAGATCGCCCTTCGCATGCTGGCCGGAAGCGACGCGGACGCAAAGGTTGGCGCAACTGAGCTCCTGCGACCCCGCATCGAGGCGGCGATCGCGTTTCGAGAGTCTCTCGACATCGATGCCAACGCATACCGGCTGGTGCACGGCGAGGCCGACTTGTTACCGTCGCTGATTGTGGACCGATATGGCGAGTTTCTGGTCGTGCAGACTCTGTCCGAGGGAATGGACCGTCACAGTGCGGCTGTGGTGGAAACACTCACCACGCTGCTGCGGCCGGCCGGCATCCTGGCGCGCAACGATGCGCGCGCCCGCAAACTCGAAGGACTGGAACAGCGGGTGGACGTGCTGGCGGGAGAAGTGCCTCAGAGCGTAGAGGTCACCGAGCAAGGCATCCGATACCAGGTGGATCTCAGGGAGGGACAGAAAACCGGCTTGTTTCTGGATCAACGGGAGAATCGCGCGGCGGCTCGACAGTACGCGCGCGGCCGACTTCTGGATTGCTTCAGCTATCAAGGTGGCTTCGCCTTGACGCTGGCCTCTCGATGTCGGGAAACGGTGGCTTACGACATCTCAGAGGCGGCGGTGACACGCCTGCGCGAGAATGCTGCCCGAAATGGGCTGATGGTCGATGCTCGGGTCGGCAACGTGTTCGATGAGTTGCGAGGCTTGGAACGCGTGCGACAACGGTTCGATACGATCGTGCTCGATCCACCGGCGTTCGCCAAGACCAAGGCTGCCGTGCCCAAGGCTACAGCCGGCTACAAAGAGATCAACCTGAGAGCCCTGCGGCTGCTCAAACGAGGCGGTACACTCATCACGTGTAGTTGCTCGTACCACGTCACCGAAGCCATGTTCGCTGAGATAGTCTATGAGGCTGCGGCCGATGCGCCGGCGATTGTCACGGTCGTCGAGAAGCGGATGCAGGGCCGGGACCATCCGGTGCTGCTCGGTGTGCCGGAGACCTACTACCTGAAGTGTCTGATCCTGCGAAAAATCGTCTGACTGCGCCGGCTTCACGCTCGAATCGCGGTTCGCCGTCCAGACTGGCGGCTGACGCCAGACGTGCATTGAGCCGAATGGCGCGGCCCTCCGGAACTTTTGATGCAACGCGCTACTTTCGGGGGAATGTGGATCTTGGCTTCTACAACGTCGGTATGCTCGCGGTGCGCACCCTCGCGCGATCGATCCACGCCACGCACCGGCACGACTGGTCGGTTGATGACGCCGTCGACTTCGCCGAGATACTCATCCGCGACCGCCATCTCGAGGCGAAACTCGTTGGAATTGAGGTTGTTGCCCGCTATCGGCGCGATTTCACCCCGAGGCTCCTGATGGTCTGGAAGCGCTGGCTGGCGCGCGGATACTCCGCGAATTGGGCGACGACCGACGCGATCTGCGGCATTCTGATCGCTCCATTGCTGGCGGCGCATCCTCATTTGGCCGAGCAGATGCGTGCGTGGGCCCGCGCGCGCAGCCTGTGGGTTCGGCGTGCGGCGGCCGTCAGCCTCACGGCTTTTGCACGGAAGGGCAAATCGCTCGACCTGGCTTACGACATCGCTCTCGAACTACATCCCGACAAGGAAGATCTCATACATAAAGGAGTCGGGTGGCTGCTTCGCGAAGCCGGCAAGACCAATACAAGACGACTCGAACGCTATTTGCGGCAGCACGGTCCGGTCATTCCGCGAACAACCCTGCGGTACGCAATTGAACGGATGCCAGCGGCCAAACGGCAGGAGATGTTGCGTGTCACCAAAACGAGAAAGTGACCACGAATGACGAGGCGCCTTGTTCCCTGGCTGCTCGCCGCCCTGGCTTACGTGGCGTTGACCGTCGTGTTGACGTGGCCGCTGGTCGTTCAACTTCCGGTCGTTCTCGCAAGCGACCTTGGCGACCCCGTCTTGAACACCTGGATCATCTGGTGGAATGCGCATGCGGTGCCGCTCACGGCGCGGTGGTGGGATGGCCCGATGTTCTGGCCTTCAAGCGGTTCGTTGGCGTTTTCCGAAACGTTGATCGGACTGATGCCGATCACGACGCCGATTCAATGGCTGGGCGGCAGTCCGAGCACGGCCTACAACGTCGCGTTTTTTCTGACCTTTCCACTCTCGGCTCTGGCGACTCACGCGCTCGTGTTTCGGCTGACCCGCCGCCACGATGCCGCGCTCCTCGGGGGACTGATCTACGGATTTCATCCCTTTCGAGTGGCCCACTTCCCGCAGATCCAGGTGATGACGTCGTATTGGATGCCGACCGCGCTCCTGGGTTTACACGCCTACCTCGAAAGCAAGCGGCGACCCTGGCTGTGGTTGTCGGCCGGGGCGTGGTTGATGCAGGCCCTCTCGAACGGCTACTACCTGCTCTTCTTTCCAGTGCTCGCCGGGTTGTGGATTGTGTGGTTCACGCTTTCGCCGTCCCGCATCCGGACAATGGCCGCCATTCTGGGAGCGTGGGCGGTGGCCTCGATTCCTCTCGTGCCGCTGCTCTGGGGCTACCACCGGATTCACGACACCTACGGTTTTCAACGGGATCTTGGAGAAGTGAACTTTTTCGGGGCGGACGTGGTGTCGTTGCTGGACATTTCGCCCTTGTCGAAATTCTGGCACCTCCATTCGTTTCATCAGGCGGAAGGGGAGCTGTTCCCGGGTTTGACGGCGTCGCTTCTCGTGTTGCTCGTCGTCATCCAGTGGCTGTGGACATCGGAACGCGATAAGCGGGCACCGCGCGCGTGTCTCGTTCTGCTGATTGCCGCGATCGCCTTCATCGGCGTTGCACTTAGCGCGATGCTGTTCGGCCCATGGACTATCACGATTGCGGGGACCACGCTCGTCTCCGTGCGTGTCGTCAGCAAGCCTCTGTCGATAGGCGTTCTGCTGTTCATCGCGGCGCTGGCGCTCGAACCGCGCTTCGTCGGGACGTTGCAGCGGCGCTCCGCGCTCCTGTTCTACACGCTCGCGACGGCCACGATGTACCTGCTCTGCTTTGGTCCGCAGCCACGATTTCTCGGCGTGCCGTTCATGTACCGCGCGCCATACAGCTGGTTGATGGCCCTTCCCGGTTACGACGCGGTTCGAGTTCCGGCACGATTTGCCATGCTCGCAGCGCTCTGCCTGTCGGTCGCTGCGGCCCTGGCGTTTGTGCGGCTGACGAGCCGCGCGCGATGGCCGAGCCGTGCGACGTTGGCGGGTTTCGCCATCGCGGGCATCCTCATCGACAGTTGGATCAGCGAAACGCCGCTGCCGCGACTGCCCGGGCGTTTGAAGGCGCTCGAGTCGCAGTCGGCAACGCCGGTGTTGGAGCTGCCGCTCGGCGAAACCGGCGACGACGTCGCGGCGATGTACCGTGGCATGTATCACGGTCGGGCCATCGTCAATGGCTACAGTGGATTTTTTCCGGCCAGCTACGATGCATTGAAGCGCGGCTTGACGATGGGCGATCCGCAGATGTTCGATGCAATTGCAGCCTGGGGACCGGTGACCGTTGCCGTCGATCGAAATCGCGACACCGGCGGCCGCTGGGTCAGCCAGCTTGCGTCGCGGCCGGAAACCGTCGATCTTGGCGAGGAAGCGAACTGGAAGTTCTTCCTGTTGAAGGCCGGTTCACTTCCCACGTACGCGGCGAGGCCCTCCGACCGGCTGGAGATTCACTCGCTCTCGGCGAACGTCAACAGCGAGCGAATCGCCCGGGCACTGGACGGAAATTCGACGACACGATGGGACAGCGGTCCACAGCGCGGTGGGGAAACCGTGGTCGTCGATCTTGGCTCCCCCCGGACCATCCGCGCAGTGACGATGACCATTACTGGACACCTTTCTGACTTTCCCAGAATGCTCGTCGTCGAAACGTCCAACGACGGGGAAGCGTGGACCGAACAGTGGCAAGGGGCGACGGGCGTCCTTGCGTTTGCCGGGGCCGTACGTAACCCGCGACAGACCCCGCTCACGATTCCACTTCCATCGGTGTCGGCACGACTGATGCGGTTGCGACAGCTCGGCCACGATCCGGTGTTCTATTGGACGATCGCTGAGCTGGAAGTTTTTGGGAAGTGATCGCGGTTGCGTGATGACTGTTCAGAATTCGGTCGTGCTATAGTCCCGGAAGGGACCGCCAGGGGTATCCATCACGGGCCGCCAGGACACCGGCCTCGAGCGGATTGAGAGCACACCCTTGGAACCTGATCCGGTTGAGACCGGCGAAGGGAGGGCGGATGTCAGACTTCAGCCAAGCTTTTCCAAAATCGCAAAAAATCTACGTGGATGGACCTCAGGGTGTTCGCGTTCCGATGCGTGAGATTTCTGTGTCGGGCGGCGAGCCGCCGCTCAACGTGTACGACACCAGCGGACCGCACGGGATCGACGTCGAGATCGGGCTGCCGAAGCTCCGCGAGTCCTGGGTTAAACCGCGAACCGGCGCCTGCGTGACGCAGCTCCACTATGCCCGTCGTGGCGACGTCACGCCCGAGATGGAGTTCATCGCGATCCGCGAAGGGCTGCCGCCGGACTTCGTTCGCGAAGAAGTCGCGCGTGGGCGCGCAATCATTCCGGCAAACATCAAGCACCTCGAACTCGAGCCGATGATCATCGGCAGGAACTTCCTCGTCAAGATCAACGCCAATATCGGGAACTCTGCCGTGTCTTCGTCGATTGAAGAGGAAGTCGCGAAGCTGCGCTGGGCCACGCTGTGGGGCGCCGACACGGTCATGGATTTGTCGACCGGCAGGAACATCCACGAAACGCGCGAGTGGATCATTCGCAACTCTCCGGTGCCGATTGGCACGGTGCCGATCTACCAGGCGCTCGAGAAAGTGGGTGGTCGTCCGGAAGACCTCACCTGGGAAGTGTACCGAGACACTCTCATAGAACAATGCGAACAGGGCGTTGACTACTTCACCGTGCATGCCGGCGTACTCCTGCGGTACGTTCCCATGACGGCTCGCCGTGTGACGGGCATCGTTTCGCGCGGTGGTTCGATCATGGCGAAGTGGTGTCTCGCCCACCATCGCGAGAATTTCACCTACACGCACTTTCGAGAGATCTGCGAAATCATGCGCGCCTATGATGTGTCGTTCTCGCTCGGTGACGGCCTTCGACCAGGCTCGATCGCGGATGCCAACGACGAGGCCCAGTTCGCCGAGCTGCACACCCAGGGCGAGCTGACGAAGATCGCGTGGGAGTACGACGTCCAGGTGATGAACGAAGGCCCTGGCCACATCCCGTTGCACCTCATCAAAGAGAACATGGAGAAACAGCTCGAGTGGTGCGACGAGGCGCCGTTCTACACCCTCGGTCCCTTGACGACCGACATCGCGCCGGGCTACGACCACATCACTTCAGCTATTGGCGCGGCGATGATCGGGTGGTATGGCACGGCGATGCTCTGCTACGTCACGCCGAAGGAGCATCTCGGTCTTCCCAATCGCGACGATGTCAAATCCGGGGTGATCGCCTACAAGATCGCCGCGCATGCCGCGGACTTGGCGAAGGGGCATCCTCGCGCTCGCGAGTGGGACGATGCGTTGTCCAAAGCACGTTTCGAGTTTCGATGGGAGGACCAGTTCAACCTCGCGCTCGACCCTGTCACCGCGCGCTCCTATCACGACCAAACGCTTCCAGCCGAGGGCGCGAAGGTCGCGCACTTCTGCTCGATGTGCGGCCCGAAGTTCTGCAGCATGGAGTTGACCCAGCAGGTCCGCGACTATGCGCGGGACAAAGGGATCGACGATCAGTCCGCAGTCTCTGTAGGAATGGAAGAAAAGGCGCTGGAGTTCAGGCGGGGCCGCGAGTTGTATGTCAGTGCGACGAAGAGTTGAGTCGCTCGATCGCGTCAGCGCGCAGCGTGTTTGAGTGCTGCGGCGACGTCAGTCTGGAGGTCTTCGGGAGACTCGCAGCCCACGCTGAACCGAACGAACCCTTCGCTGATGGCATCGCCGCCCCATCGCGCCCGCCGCTCTGCCGTCGAATGGACTCCCCCGAAGCTGGTCGCTTCTCGGACCAGCGTCAGCGAGCGAAGGAACGTCTCGGCCCGCGCGCGCGTGACGAGGTCGAAGCTCACGACCGTGCCGAACGCCTGCATCTGACGCTTTGCAATCGCATGACCGGGATGACCAGCTAGACCGGGGTAATACACGGCTGCGACATCTGGCTGCGTGACCAGAAAGTCTGCAAGTGCCTGGGCGGAGGCACACTGACGGCCAAGGCGCAGAGGCAGTGTCGCGAGCGAACGGTGCGCCAGCCAGACTTCCATGGGCCCAGGGATTGCTCCGTGCTGAGTGCGCCATCCGCGCAGAGCAGTGGCTTGCTCCGCGTTCGTCGTTGCCACATGGCCCAGCACCACATCGCTGTGGCCAGTCAGCGCCTTGGTGTCGGAAGCGACCGCGAAGTCGACGCCGAGCTCCAGCGGTCGTTGCAGATACGCCGTCGCCGTCGTATTGTCGACCGCGACCAGCACGCGATGGTTCCTGGCCGCCTGGACCAAGGCTCCGATGTCACACACGTCCAGCTGTGGGTTGGTTGGTGTTTCGATCCACAGGAGCCGGGCGCCCTCGAGTGGGCCGGCTTGCGCGTTATCGCGGGTGGGCGCCAGGCGCACGTCGATCCCGATCGATTTCAACCAGCCTGCCGCCAGACCGCGTGTCGTGTAGTACGAGTCGGAGGGTAGCACGACAGCTTCACCAGGCTTGAGGCACACGCCGAACACCGCCGCGACAGCCGCCATGCCCGACGCGTACGCGATCGCCTCACCACCCTCGAGCACTCCCAGCGCTTCCTCCCAGGCCGTCCAGGTCGGATTGTGAAAACGCCCGTAGGTGAGTCGATGCTGGGCTGGATCGCCAGGTGACGTGAAGGTCGAGGAGAACTGTGGACCGAGCAGAAACGGGCCGGCTTCGGCAGACGGCCGGCAGCCGGCTTTCAGGATCATCGTGTCGCGGTGCATCGCTTTGGTTCGCCGGGCTTATTTTTCGGTAACCGGCACAATCTGAACGATAGTGCGGAAGCGGGCGGGTTGGCCGCCTGGCTTTGGATTCGGATAACCCTCCGAGACGGCGGTCTGAAAGTCCTTGATCGTCACACCGGGCGGAAACGCCATCGAGTCTTCCCGAAACCTGCCGACGTCGAATTCATGAGTGGCAGGGACGTCGAACACCAGCTCGCCCCTCTGCTTCAGCACGCTGCGGTAGTAGGTGACCATGTCGGCGAACGGCGCGCTCGACCCGAAAACGTAGAAACGCTGTCCCCGACCTGCGTCGTAAGACGCGAGGAATTGCGCGCCAGGGTAAAGCGGCACGCCCAGAGTCGCTTCGGTCGGCGCTGGTGTTCCGGCGGCAGCACTGGGCGCGGGCGCTGGCGCCGGACGGGCAGGCGGAGTCGTCGCCGGCGGAGGAGCCGGCTGCGCCGGTTGCGATGTTCCCGGGCGCGGAAATGGCTGCGGCACCGGCGTCTGGTGCCCGAAGACCAGCGTGGCCAAAAGCAACGCCCACATATCCTCGATTATACGCCGCGCTTCTTTGGCCTCCGCGCTTCGCTTGGGAACCCAACTGCGATTTGAGGCGTCTGTAAAACAGGGGTCGTTTGAGAATTCAGGGCTCGCTCGGGCCTATCTCCGTGCGACTCCCGGTTGAAACGGACCAACAATGCCGAACATGGTGAAAACAGCTCTGCTGCTGGGTGCGATGAGCGCCCTGTTTCTGCTAATCGGCGACGCGCTTGGCGGCGCACAGGGGATGTTCATTGGCCTCGTGTTTGCCGCCGGAACGAACTTCGCGTCGTATTGGTTCTCGGACAAGATCGTATTGAGGATGTACCGGGCGCAGGAAGTCGGCGCCGGTCATCGCCTGCATCAGGTGGTGAGCCAACTTGCGGCTCGGGCTGGCCTGCCAATGCCTCGCGTTTACATCATTCCCGAGCCGTCTCCGAACGCCTTCGCAACCGGACGCAACCCCGACCACGCCGCCGTTGCCGCCACCGAGGGTATCCTGCGCATCTTGAACGACGAGGAGCTAGAAGGTGTCCTCGCTCATGAACTTGCGCACGTCAAGCATCGCGACATCCTGATCAGCTCCGTGGCTGCGACTCTCGCTGCGGCGATCGTGATGATCTCGCGGTTTGCGATGTTCTGGGGTCCCACCGGGCGGAGCGACGACCGCGAAGGCGGGGGGAACAACCTCCTCGTCCTTCTCGCGACGATCATCCTGGCTCCGATTGCCGCCATGCTCATACAGATGGCCATCTCCCGGTCTCGCGAATACGCTGCCGATGCAGGTGGCGCGGCACTTGCCGGCAATCCGATGGGCCTCGTAAGCGCGCTCCGCAAGCTCGAGTCGGCGTCGCGTGCGGTGCCGCTCGACGCGAACCCGGCCACCGCGCACATGTTTATCATCAAGCCTTGGTCGGTTTCCGGTTTGATGGCAATGTTCAGCACGCATCCGCCAACTGAGGCGCGCGTGCAGGCGCTCTTGGGCACGCGCTAGCGGCATCTCGTGGGCCAGGGAGGCGCACTTCGGCCAAATTTGGTCCAGTGGTCGCGATGTCTTGAAGCAGCTTTTCGGTGACAACCTGTTGCCCCTGAACTGTTTCCCGTTGGGCAAAGGCGCCAGCCACCGCACGTGACGACTGGCCTGCATCTTGCTGATTCTGAAGCAGGCGGGAGGCAGACGTGCAGGTAGACGACCTCGACATCTCATCCAGCAAGATCGGCGACACGGCGCAACGAATCATCGACCGCGCTGTGGACGAAGCTCGGCGACGCGAGCAAGCCCCGCTGACCAACGAACATCTGTTCCTGGCGTTTGCTCAGGTGGAGTGGGACCTCTTCGCCGAGATCATGCGCGACATCGATGTGAATCCTCACACGATTCTCCAAGCGATTGAACAACACCTGCACCGGATTCCCTCCGCTTCCACCCACGACCTGAGGGTGTCGCAGTCGGCTAAGCTCGTCCTCAAGCTCGCGCTGCACCACGCCAGTCGCGCCGGACGCCAGACCATCGAAGCCGCCGACCTGTTCTCGGCCGTGTTCGAAGACCGACAAGGAGTTCCGGTCTCCATTCTTCGGCGCCACGGGGTTGAGCCCGAAACCGTCATCTCGCGAATGAGTTCACACCTGCGGGATGTCGAACTGCGGGAAGAGCGCCTCAAGAAGCGTTTCGAGCTCCCACCATTCTTGAAGCATTTCGCGACGAATCTGAACCTGCTGGCTCGTCAGGATAAGGTTCCCCCGGTATTCGGCCGCGACCACGAGATTCAGCAGGTGCTCGAAATTCTCTGCCATCGCGAGCGCGCCAATTCGGTGATGCTGGTCGGCGAGCCGGGCGTAGGGAAGACGGCGATTGCCGAAGGCTTGGCGCGGCGCATCGAGTTCGAACCCGATAGCGTACCGGTCCGTTTGCGTGATTGCCAGGTCGTCAATCTGCAGATGAATACGATCGTTGCCGGAACCATGCTGCGCGGCATGTTCGAGGATCGAATTCAGAGCCTGATCCGCGAGTTGAAGGAACGGCCAAACTTCATCTTGTTCGTAGACGAAGCGCACACCATGGTGGGCGCCGGCTCGGCGTTGGGCGCTCCATCCGACGCGGCGAATGTCTTCAAGTCGGTCCTCGCCCGTGGCGACATTCGAATGATCGCGGCGACGACGCTCAGTGAATACAAGGAATACATTCAGGAAGACGAGGCGTTGGCGCGCCGCTTCCGATGCGTGCATGTCAGCGAGCCCACGGTCGAGCAGACGAGGCGCATTCTGTACAGTCTCCGTCCCCGGCTCGAACGCAACTATTCGGTGAGACTGCTGGACGAGGCGTTGGAGGCGGCGCTGGAGCTTGCCCCGCGCTACATGCGTCATCTACATATGCCCGACAAGGTGATTGGCTGGTTGGACACGGCAGCCGTTCGCGCGGAAATCGACCGTCGTTGGGAAGTCGGTACCCAGGACGTCGTTGCGGTCATTTCGCATGCTGCGCAAATCCCCGAAGACATGGTGTTTCGCGACGTCACCGATCGCTTCAGGGACATCGAGACACGTCTGCAGGCCAGGGTCGTCGGTCAAAAGAACGCCATCAGTGCGGTCGCCAATCGTCTGGTCTTGAACAAAGGGCCATTGAAGGACGGGTTCGACCGCCCGGACGGTGTGCTGCTGTTTCTGGGTCCGACCGGAGTGGGAAAGACCGAGCTGGCGAAGGCGGTCGCGGAATTCCTCTTTGGCGACGAGAAGAAGATGATCCGGATCGACATGTCCGAGTATCAAGACGGCTCGGTGTCGGTCGACAAGTTGATCGGAATGCCGCGCGGAATCGTCGGCAGCGAGCGCGGCGGTGTTCTGACGAATCAGCTCCGTGACAACCCGTACAGCGTCATTTTGCTCGACGAAGTCGAAAAGGCGAGTCCGAGCTTGCTCAATCTGTTCTTGCAGGCCTTCGATGAAGGGTGGCTGACGGACGGCCGTGGCAGGCGGGTGTACTTGAGCGACGCCGTCGTGATCATGACGTCGAACGTCGGCTCCGAGCACTTCCGGCAGCTGACAAGCCCGATGGGTTTCTTGTCGCGACATGTCGGCATCGAGCACGTTCAAAGCGAAGTCATGCGCGAGCTGGAGCGCCGGTTCCCGCCGGAGTTCAGGAACCGCATCGACGAGGTCGTGCTCTTCGCGCCGCTGACGATCGACGAAGTCCGGGAAATAGCGAAGTTGTATCTCGCGCAGATTCGAGCTGCGCTGGCCAAGGCCGACAAGACCCTCCGAATCGACGACGATGCCCTGGAGTTGATTGTGGCGGAGGGGTACAACGTGGCGTTCGGCGCGCGGTTCCTGAAACGGCTCATCGACGAGCGGATCAAGCTGCCGATCAGCGCCCGGTGGCGTGAGAGTACGCACTTTCACGTGAAAATCGCCGGCGGACAGATCACGATCGATGACCGGTCGCCCGGGCTGGCCGCATCCGACAAAACGAGGGCTTACGGCGACGTCGCTTGACGCGCTACCACGTGAATCCAACCTGCTCGGGTTCTGGTGACTGATCCGGCGCGAACGCTCCCGCAGTCGTTGAAACGTTCTGTCGCGCTTTCGCCTCTTCACGCCCAATCAACCCATACCGATCTTGCAGCGTCCTGACCATAGCCTGCACTTCTTTGCGGTAGGCGATCGGCGGATACTTCTTTTCGTAGAGCCGTTCGTAGCGCGGGACCATCGAAGGGAACTCCTGATCCAGGAATTTCATGAAATGCGACCGCGTTCCCTCCTGGAGATGCATCACATTGCATCCGACGAATCGAGCGCCATGATCGGCGATGGCTTTCACGGTTCGCTCGAGCTTGGCGCGAGACGATGAGAATCCAGGCACGATGGGCGCCATCAGGACGCCCGCATTGATCCCGGCATCGACCAACTCTCGGACCGCGCGCAGTCGCTGAATTGGGTGGGCCGTGCCCGGTTCGAGAAGCCGCCAGGCTTCTTCGTCGACCGTCGGAATGCTCATGTGAACGGTGCATCCGCCCGCGTGGCTCATGTCGAGCAGGACATCCCGATCTCGGACGATCATCGGCCCTTTCGTCACGAGACCAATCGGCGTCCGTCCGGTTGTGAGCGCTTCGAGGCACCCTCTCGTCAGCTTGTAATGCCCTTCAATCGGCTGGTACGGATCGGTGGCGGTGCCGAAGGCGACGAGCGCGCGGGCCCACGACGGCCGATCGAGCTCGCGGCGCAGGACGTCGACGATGTTGCGTTTCACCAGAATGACCGACGCGAACTCATCGTCTGCGTTCATTTCGAACTGGACGTGGTAGCGGCGCGCGAAACAGTAGTGGCACCCGTGCGTGCAGCCGCGGTACGGATTCAACGTCCATTCGAACGGCATGCCCTGAACGCGGTTGAGCGCAGAGCGGCAGGTCACTTCCTGGTAGCGAGCCTGATCGGCTCGTTGCTGCGCTGACGTCAAGGCTTCGGTGCCGCCGCGCTTGACGGTATCAGCGACGTCGCGGGTGCTCGGCTTCCGCGCTCCGAGATCAAAGAGGAGAGGAAAGGTCGTCTCTGAAACCTTGAGCGGCATCTGATTCGCTTTATGTTCGCCTTATCATTGGCTCATTAGATTGCCTGCGTCAAGAGTCAGACGCCGGCCGGCGCCCTCGTTGCCCTGTGATATGGGCGAGCAGGAGCGGCCGGCCACTGAAATCAGCGTGCTGCTCAATTGGGTCGAGGATCTGAAGGCGCGCGTGCCGGTCCGGTAGGACACACTTGAGCTATCAGAACTGGAGCAAGGAGCTCAACGACACAGCGTTCCTTCCCGCAGCTACGCGCTTCGAAGCGTCTTTCGCCAATACGTCAGCAGATCGTCCAACGTCTGATTCAACGGGATGGTCGGCGTCCAACCGAGCTGATTTCGAATCCGACTCGAGTCACCAATCAGGGTCGGCGCGTCGTTGGGTCGGAATCGCGTTTCGTCCACGCTGACTCGGACCGGTACCGTCGCGCGCTGCCTCAGCAAATCGAGCATGTCTCCCATTGCAATCGTCGCTCCTGAACTGATGTTGTAGGTCGAGCCGGTCTGGGCGCGCTCGAGGATCAGCTGGTAGGCTCGAACCGTGTCGCGGACGTCTGTGGTATCGCGCCGCGACTCGAGGTTGCCGACCAAGACCACCGGCTCGCGTCGGCCCAGTTCAATCTCAGCGATCTGCCGGGCAAAGCCTGAAGCGGCGAACGCCGGATCCTGTCGAGGCCCGATATGGTTGAATGCGCGCCCAATCACGACGCTGATCCGACCGTTCGACGCTCGCCGCCCCAGTAGCTCCTGCGCCAGCTTGCTGACCCCGTACGGGCTGGCCGGCACCAGCGGCTGATCTTCGTCGAGGAACTCTTCGCTGAAACTGTAGACCAACGCCGAGCTGGGAATCACGACCCGGGCCTCGACGGAAGCCTGCCGCAATGCCTCGAACAAGTAGTGTGTCCCTCGCACGTTGACGGCGAAGGTTTCAGCCGTGTTGTTCCAGGAGCGGCCGACGTGCGCGACGCCACCACAGTGGTACACGCGGCTGGGGCGCGCGCTGTTGATGGCGCGCTTGACGGCGCCGAAATCGAGAAGATCGACTTCCTGCCAGACCGTGCGCGGGGAATCGTACGGCTTGCGGCCGCCAGGGCGGTGCCACGCGAGAATGTCGGCGCCTTGGGCTGCGAGAAGCTCGATGACGTAGCTGCCTGCGAAGCCGGCAGCGCCGGTGACGAGAACAGTGTTCGACATCGCCCGTCAGCGGGGCACGCCGCTCATCGCGCCGCTGAAGGGCGAGAAGTTCCCTAGTCCGGCGAGCGTGAAGGACATGAAGAAGCGACGATCCTTTGAGACGCTGCTCCCCGTGTAGCTCAGATTGTATGTTTGATACTCGAAGGCGACTCCGCAGCACTGCGCGTTGTAAAAGCCCGTCAGCCGCTGCTGGAGAATTCTGGAGTTGAAGATGTCGAAATTGGCCGAATAGATGCCGCCGAAGCGATTGTCTCGCGTGTGCAGGTTGAGCGATGTGTTGATGTACTGATCCAGACGCGTGGGGTCGTTGAACCCTGGTACGCTTTCGTTGACGAAATTGCGCTTGCTCCAGGTCAACGTGGCCACGAGCTGGTTCGGAATCGAGTAGGTGGCGCCTGCGGCAATGGTTCGCAGGACAAGAAACTGAGGGTCGATCTCGGCTCGCATGTTCGCGCTGAACAGGTCGGTGGGCAGCGCGCGCATGCTTAGCGCGATGGCCGAGAAATTGGTTGGCGGAACCCCTCCGCCGCAGCTCGTCGAGTACCGAGCATCGCACTGCGCGGCCCGCGCGTCCGTGTAGTAGCTCTGGGCAATCTCGAGACTCACAATCTCGCGTGCCTGGCCGGTGCGGACGAAACTGTTCGGGGGTGGCCGGCGTTTGGCGTAAAGACGGTTGTTCAGGCCGTACGTGTACGACGTCGTATTGCCGACGGTGTAATCGAGTCCATCGAGCTTCACGATTCTGTCGTAATCGTCGATCGCGGAAGTGCGGGAGAGGGTCACGTACGGCTCGATCGTGTGCTTGAATCTCTCGGCGTAGCCGCTGTCCGGTGTGTTGAAAATCCTGGTAAAGACCGGCCCAATGAGCTGCGACCGAAAATCAAAAAACGACCGGTTCAGGCCTTCGTCGACAATCGGCGAGGTCTGGTCGACCAAATAGCTGCGTGTGTAATACGTCTCTCGCCAGTTGATCGTCGAGTTGACCGTGAACCACGACCATTTTCGGAAGGGATACCTGAGTTGAGGGCTGAAGTCGAACCGGCTCAGGCTCAAATCGTCTTCAATCGCCCTCAAGCTCAAATCGTCTTCAGTCGTCACGGACTTGTTGACGCGTAACAGGTGGACCACCTCACCGCCAACCGAGTAATACAGATCGGGACCGAACAGCGGCCGTTCGTTGCGCGTCAGGTTGATGCGCGGCCAGGATCCGCCGATCGACGACGAGGAATCGGAATAGAAGTACTCGCTGTGATCGAACGTGGCGTTCACCGAGAACTGCCGTGTCATGCCGACGATGTTGCCGCCGTAGATCCGCTGGTTGCGGGACATGTCGTAGATGTTGGTGTTGAGCGTCTGCATCGTGGTGACGTTCGAGAAGTAGTCCACTCTTCCACGGGCGCGGAACCCATATGGTAAGAGCTGGTTTGCCGTGCCGCGTATTTCGTAGCTTCGTTCGGTCGAGACTCCACCGTTCGGGTCGGCGGATGCCGTTCCTTCTCCCTGCAGCACGTACGTCTTGATCTCTCCGTCCGAGCCTGGTGCAAGGTTGTACCGGTACTCGGTCCCGACACCTTGACCGGTGTTCGAGAACCAGTCGTGCATGAACGTTGCATCCTGGCTCCGGTTGATGGCCCAGAAGAATGCGTTCGAAAGCGACTGTCCGCGTATCGTCGATACACCATAAGACGGGATGAGAAAGCCGGTGGCGCGGTTCTCCCGTTTGGTTGGATAGTAAAGGAACGGCGTGTAGAGCAACGGCACGCCTTTCACGCTGAAGACGGCGTTTCGCAGCAGCGTGTAGTGATCGACGTTCAACACTACGGTCGATGACGACAATTCCCAACGGGGCGTGGGCTGCACGCACGTGCTGAACCCGCCGTTGGTGATCTTGTACTTGCGCGGCCCGATCTTCTCGACGGTCTCACCAAAAAAGTACACGTCGGTCTCGGCGCCTACGAGCGTCGGCGGCGCGATGCCAGCAGCTCGTGTTGGTCGAGGCGGTTGCAGCGTGGCGATGCCCCACGCCTTGAAGAAGGTGCCCAAGAGTGTCTTGGTGTTGAACTCGGCGCGCTCGGCAGCGATTCGATTGTTGCCTTGAGAGAGAACGACGTTGCCGGTCGCGATCGCATGATCGCGGTCCTGGAAGATCTCGACTTCGTCGGCGTAAAAGGTGCTGTCGCCCTGAACGATTTCGACGTGGCCTATCCGCCGGATATGATTCTCGCCGATGCGCTCGACGGAATCGCTGACCTGAGTTTCCGTGGGCTGCTGTCCGCCCGCTGCCGCTTGTTGGCCAAACGCTGGCGTTGCCAACACCGCCAGTACGATGAGCAGGAGGCCACTGGGGAGTCGAGACATCTTGGTTCCACCGAGAGGGTCTTCGAAGGGTATCACGCCGTTTCGATCTCCCTCAGGACGTCTCCCAGCAGGAATATGGAACCGGCGACCACAATGCGTGGCGAGAGGCTCCACGCGGTGGCCAACGCGTCGGCAAGCGCCGGCCGAACGAGCACCGAGGTCTTGGATCCAGCCGCCGAGGCCTGCTGAGCAAGGTCTTCGAGATCGGCCGATCGGCGGTTGGACGCGCGCGTCAGGATGACAGTTGAGACTGCGGGAAGGAGAACCTCGAACATGCGCGGCACGTCTTTGTCGCGCATGGCCGCAAACACGAGCGGCAGCTTTTCGTCGAAGGTCTCACCGAGGTAAGCCGCGAGAGCCGCGGCGCCGGCGGGGTTATGGGCGGCATCCAGAATCATCTCGCGGTCGACCGAGACGCGCCGGTGCTCGAGCCGGCCGGGCCAGGACACGTTTGCCAAACCGTCGGCGATAGCGGCCGCCGGCACCCGAACCCCCAGGGTGTCCAGAAGCTCGAGTAGTCGAACGGCCACGATGGCATTTCCGATTTGATGCGCACCGCGAAGCGAAATCGTCAACTCGCCGTAGTCGTGAGTCGGCGTCCGCAGGCGGATGCGGGTCGGCGCGCCGGGAGGTGGCGGAAGCCGTTCGAACGCCACGCCCTCGTTGGCGCGGACGATAGTCGCGCCACGTTCTCTGGCGATGCTTTCGATGGCGGCTTCGGCGTCCGGATCCAGGGCGCCGATGACGACCGGCACCTTTGGCTTGATGATGCCCGCCTTTTCGCTGGCAATCGAGCTCAGCGTCTGGCCGAGATACTTTTCGTGATCGAACGCGATGGACGTAATTGCCGTGGCGTCAGGTGTTATGACGTTGGTGGCGTCGAGGCGGCCGCCCAGGCCCACCTCGATGACGGCGATATCCACACCTGATGCGGCAAAGAACTCCAGCGCCGCCGCCGTCGTCACCTCGAAAAACGTTGGCTGCGCGGATAGTACGCCCCTAGCGATCAGCTTCTCGACGTGCTCCCGCACATGGGACACAGTGGCCAGGAGTACTTCATGGTCGATCGGACGACCGTCCACGACAAATCGCTCGGAGAGGTCGACCAGGTGTGGAGAGGTGTAGCGGCCAGAGCGGAAGCCGGCCGCTCGAAGAGCCGAATCCACGATGGCGGTGACGGATCCTTTGCCGTTCGTGCCGGCAATGTGCACGGACCGAAAGGCGCGTTCGGGGTGGCCGAGGCTCGCCACCAGTGCCCGCATGTTCTCGAGGCCGAACTTGATACCGAATCGTTCGAGCCCGAACAGGTATTCAAGCGGGTCCGTGCGATTCATCGGGAACGGAGCCCACAGGCGTTGGCACGAGCGCGGCAGAAGGCTCTAGCGTCTCCGCGTGAGCACCCATGAAACGGAGGGCGCTGACAAGCAACGCTTTCAATTCCCGGCGATCGACGATGAGGTCGAGCATGCCCTTTTCGAGGAGAAACTCACTACGCTGGAATCCCTCGGGCAGCTTCTGGCGAATCGTCTGCTCGATGACGCGCGGCCCCGCGAAACCGATCAGGGCCTTGGGTTCCGCGATATTCAGATCGCCGAGCATCGCAAAACTGGCGGTGACTCCACCCGTCGTTGGATCGGTCAACACCGAGATATAGGGCAACCGCGCTCTGTCGAGATGAGCGAGCGCGGCGCAGATCTTCGCCATCTGCATCAACGACAGCGCCCCCTCCATCATGCGTGCGCCTCCCGAACAGCAGACGATGACGAGGGGACACTTCCTTTCGAGCGCTCTCTCGATGGCCCGTGCGATCTTTTCGCCGACGACCACACCCATGCTCCCGCCGATGAACGAGTATTCCATCGCCGCCACCATCGTCTCGATGCCTTGAATGCGCCCTGAGGCGACAACCAGCGCATCCTTCAAACCGGTACTTTCAAACGACGACCGCAGGCGATCTTTATAGGGCTTCGTATCAGTAAAGTTGAGGGGATCGGTCGAGGCCAGCCCTTTGTCGTACTCGATCCACGTGTCGTCAAACAGTGTGCGGAGGCGTTCCATCGCGCCGATCCGAAAATGATGGGCGCACTTGGGGCAAACGTTCAGGTTCTTTTCGAGGTCTTTGTTATAGATGATCTGCGAGCAGCCCGGACACTTCACCCACAAACCTTCCGGCACGCGACTCGCCTTTGCCGCGGTCGCGATCGGTTTGCGAGCTTTCTTGAACCAAGCCATTGGAGGAGCTTATCAAATGTCTCAGGGCTCAGGGCTCAGGGCTCAGGGCTCAGGGCTCAGCGGGTCCGGGGTACGTAGTAGCGAGTTCCTGGACCGGCGCTTCGAATCTGTTTCAGTAGATCGTCCAGAGCTTCGTCGCTGGCGTCCACGTCAAGTTGTGAAGTTTCGACAACCAGCAGTGGGCTCGTGTTGTAGTGAAAGAAGAAATGATGGTACGCCTCGTTCAGTTCCCGCAGGTAGTCCGGGTCGGGATTGAACGCGGCTAACTCCGGATCGCTGTTGCGGGCGCGCAGGCGGCGAAGCAGGACGTCGGTCGGGGCTTGCAAGTACAAGACAAGATCCGGAGCCGCGACATCCCGAGCGAGCAAATCGTACAAACGCTGATAGATGAACAGCTCATTGTCGTCAAGGTTGAGGTAGGCGAAGATTTTGTCCTTGTCGAAGAGATAGTCGCAGACCGTCACCTGGCTGAAGAGATCGGCCTGGCGCAGCGTCACTTGTTGGCGATGGCGGTTGAGTAAGTAGAAAAGCTGGGCCTGCAGTGCGGAGCCCGGCCGATCGGCGTAGAAGTCGGAAAGAAACGGATTCTCGGTATCTTCGAGGACGACCGTTGCGTCGAGTCGAGCCCCCAGCCGTTCGGCGAGCGCCGTCTTGCCGGCGCCAATCGGGCCTTCGATGGCGATGTAACGGAAATGCAAGGATGGGCCGATGATATCATCGCGAACTCTCCACGACAGTGGTGGAGAGTTCGATGGCTATGGTCCCGATCCGTTTCACGATGGTGCTGGTGCTGGCGCTTTGTGCGGCGTGCATGAGCGCACCAGCCCCGGTCGTCCTCGCTCCGAAACCCGTCGGTCCACCCTACGAACAGAAGATGGCGTGGATTCTGCGACTCGAGGATCAGCGGATGCTGCGCGATCCGGACGAGCCACCGCCTCCTCCACCACCGCCACCCCCCGCTCGCGGAAAGAAGAAATCCGCTGTCGTCGCTTCGCCTGTCATTCCACCCTGGCCGGATTTGTTGCGCCTGCTCAATGACGATGAAGCCAGAGTGCGTCGGCGGGCGACGTTGGCGATTGGGCGGGTCGGACTTGGCGAGGGTGTCGAGCCGCTCATCGCCAGGCTCGGCGATACCGACGCGGAGGTTCGGCAAATGGCCGCGTTCGCCTTGGGCCTGCTCGGCGACGGACGCGCCAGCGATCCGTTGATCGCGGCGCTAGCCGATTCAGCCTTGATAGTCAGGGGCAGCGCAGCCGAGGCGCTGGGACTCATTGGTGACGCAACTGCTGCTGAGCCCGTCGGCAAGATGGTTGCGCAGATCGTCGAGTCGGGCGTGTTCTCGGAGTCACCCGGAGAGGATGCCGAAACCAAGCGCGACACGCCGGCCGCGGTCTTCCGGCTTGGCCTCAACGCGATCGTGCGGATGAAGTCGTTCGATCAGCTTGCAGCCGCAGTGCTCGACCCCTCAGGACAACCGCGCGTGCGATGGTGGCCCGTGGCCTATGCGTTGCAGCGGCTCGAGGACAAGCGCGGTCTGGATGCCCTCCTCACTCTCGCGCAAGAGACGCAACCAAATACGCGAGCCTTCGCCATTAAAGGCCTAGGAGCTTTGAAAGCTCGGGCGGCAGTCCCGACGCTCGTTCCGCTGGTATCGACGCGGGATCGTGCTCTGGCCGTGGAGTCCGTCCGGGCTCTTGGCCGAATTGGCGATCCGGCTGGTGGCGGTGCGCTACTGGGCGTTGTCCGCGACAATCGGGCGGACGTGGTCGTCCGGGCGGAGGCACTGGCGGCCCTTGCAACGACGCGGGCCGCGGGTGTCGAGAGTCTTCTGCTCGACCTCCTTTCGGATCCGAATCCCGACATTCGCGCCGCGGCGCTTCGCTCGAGCGCGGCCCTCGACCCAGAAGGCTTCGTCGCCGCGTTGTCGGGGCTCGACATCGATCCGGACTGGACCGTGCGGGCGACTCTGGCGTCGGTATTGGGGACCCTCGGTCCTGACATGGCGCTACCGAGACTCGAACTGCTGCTCAAGGATTCCGACCAGCGGGTGATCCCAGCTGTTCTCGCGTCCCTCGTGAAGCTCCATCCACCGAACGCCGCAACTTTGATGATCGATCGTCTCAAGGCGGACGATCCGGCCGTACGAGCCGCTGCCGCCAACGCCATTCGAGAGCTCAAGCCTCCGGACGCCGTGCCGGCCCTTGCGTCGGCCTACGAATCCGGGCTTCGAGATTCGACCTACATTGCCCGGGCGGCTGCTCTTATGGCCTTGGCCCAATACGGTACCGAGTCACAACCGATCTTGATGCAGGCGCTAACCGACAAGGACTGGGCGGTACGGGTGCACGCGGCGAAGCTGCTGAAGCAACTCGATCCGGCGAGTGAGGTGGCTCAGCAGATCCGTCCGGCGCCCACCCGCCTGACTCCCGACGCGTATCAGTCGCCACATCTGGTCAAGCCTCAAGTATCCACACAGGTCTATTTCGAGACAGACCGAGGCACGATCCTGGTCGAGCTCGCGGTCCTCGATGCGCCGTTGACGGTTGACAATTTCGTGACGCTCGCCCGCAGCGGATTCTTCACTGGTCTCAGCGTGCACCGTGTCGTGGCCGACTTCGTCGTGCAAACGGGAGATCCACGCGGGGATGGCGAGGGCGGACCGGGATATACGATCAGGGACGAGCTCAATCAGCTGCCGTATCTCCGCGGTACGGTCGGCATGGCGCTCGATTGGGCCGACACTGGGGGCAGTCAGTTCTTCATCACGCATTCCCCACAGCCGCATCTCGATGCGAAGTACACGGCATTCGGCCGCGTGGTTTCAGGTATTGAAGTAATCGATGCTTTGCAACGAGGCGACGTGATCCGCGGTGTTCACGTGTGGGATGGCCCAACGCCGGTGGCAAGGTAGCTGGCGTCGTAAATGGTCGGAGCGTGAAACTTGTCGGCTGAAAATTGAAAAGGGGGCGACAGCCACCCCCTTTTTTCTGACGGGCGAGGTCAGCTTAGCGTTTCTTGCCGGCCTTCTTCTTCCCGCCCTTGGCTTTCTTTGCCATTGTCTGCTATCCCCCCCTTCATCTGGGATTGGTTGCGAGAGCGCCTGCGATATCGTCGTAGTGGCTGCCGCCTGGCACGCTCACTCGATCCCGGCACTCCACGCTTGAGGTCGGATTTCACCTCATCTTGCTCACAAGGGATGGCCTACGTTCTCCATCCTCATACCAGATGTAGATTATGGTTGAGAATTTTTGAGTGTCAAGCACAATGTGGGTAAAAAGTCAAAAAAAGTTGGCGCGCGCGTCCCGCGCTCGTCAATTGAGCGACTCGGTTGAGATGCGTTCGAGTGCAATCAACTCGCGGCGTGCGCGATCTTCGACGCGTCGTGCGTCGTACACGCGTCCGGCGCGCGCTCGATCGAGCAGCGTTTGCCAGGTGGACGCGCTGCCAGATCGGTCGTGAAGGTATTTCGACTGCACTTCTGCACGCCGTTGCAAGAACAGCGGGTTGTACCCATAGCGCGAGTCGAGATCGTTCAGCAGGTCGATCGCCCGTGCAGGTTGGTGTTCGTACCACAGATAAATAAGGTGGAGCTGATAGTCGGCTTCGCCCTTGAGCAGGACACCTTTCTGGCGCGCCTGCAACATCTCGCTCAGCCCTTGCACACGATCGCCGCCAGGTAGCAACAACAGAAAGCGCAGAATCTTAGCCGCGGCAGGCACGACGTCGGCGTAGTAGTGATACAAGCCGATACCGAAGTAGGCATCGTCCAGGGTCGGATCCAGCTGTAGCGTACGCTCCAAAGCATCCTTTGCTTTTCGGCCTTCACGCGCCGCGGACAAGCGTTGGCCGCGAAGAACGCGCCACTGGACGAGGGGTGCGTAGGATCCGGCGAGATAAAACCAGGCTTCCGCGGATTGCGGCTCGCGCTTCGTCCACGCCTCACTGGCTGTTATCGCCGCTGCCGCTCGTTCGTTGACGCGGCCGTCGAGCTGCTTGTTGTCGGGATCGAGCAGGATCTGCCAATACAGTGAAACACTGGCGAGCGCCGAACACGCTTCTTTCGGCGCCGGCGGGCACGCCCGCTCTACTTGGGCATCGACGCGATCGAATCGTGCGTCGAGGATCAGGTCGTAGATCGCGGCCAACCGGGACGCTTCCGTGAGCGCCGCGTGAGCCTCAGCCGTTGTTGAAAGTAATACCGCCGTTGCAATTGCAAGACAACGCGACCGTCGACTACCGATCGTCGACCGGCGATTCACACACTTGTCCTCAGTTCCTGCTTGTCTCGATGCCGCTCCAGTGCAAGCGCAATCAATCGGTCGAGCAATGCGGTATACGCGACGCCGGTGGCTGCCCATAGCTTCGAGTACATG
Source organism: uncultured Acidobacteriota bacterium (assembly GCA_963773035.1). Classification (GTDB taxonomy): domain Bacteria; phylum Acidobacteriota; class Vicinamibacteria; order Vicinamibacterales; family CAVVIG01; genus CAVRXZ01. The sequence continues at coordinate 353,995 of CAVYZX010000017.1, forward strand.
CTGATCGTCGTGAAGCCCGGGATGGTGTTGAGCTCGTTGAGGTACAGAGTGCCGTTCTCGCCAGACAGCAGGAAGTCCACGCGCGCCATCCCCGCACAGTCGACCGCCTTGAATGCGCCGATTGCCAGTTGCCGCACGTTCTCGGTCTGAGACTCGGTCAGAGGCGCCGGAATCAACAGCTTCGAGTCATCGTCCATGTACTTGGCCTGGTAGTCGTAGAACTCCCGCGAAGGAATGATTTCGCCCGGCACGGACGCCTCCGGACTGTCGTTGCCGAGTACGGCGACTTCGATCTCGCGGGCTTGCGGCACGGCGGCTTCGACGACGATCTTGCGGTCGAAGCTGGCCGCGAGCGCAATCGCGGTACGCAGCTCTGATGCATGCTTCGCTTTCGAGATGCCGACACTCGACCCCAGGTTTGCCGGCTTGACGAAGACCGGAAACCCAAGCCGATTGACGATGCCTTTCATCGTGCCGTGTTCGTCGCGTTTCCAGTCGTGCTTGGTAACGACCACGTAGTCTCCAATGGGAAGCCCTCGTGCCGCGAACACGAGTTTCATCGTGGCTTTGTCCATGCCAACGGCGGACGCGAGGACGCCCGCGCCGACATACGGGATGTTGGCCAGCTCGAGCAGTCCCTGAACCGTCCCATCCTCACCGTACGGTCCGTGCAAAACCGGGAACACGACGTCGAGCGTGAAGCCGGAGATCGTCGCCGGACTGGTCCGGTCGATACTGATGAGGGTCTCGGAACCGGGGTGGGCGACCAGGTGGGTCTCCCGGGCATGACCGTGCGCAGTGGATTCGGTCTTTCCGGCGAGAACGGCCGCAGCCGACGCAAGCTTGGGAGGCTGGGCCGGTAGCGTCCACCGCCCATCCTTCTCGATTCGAATCGCGACCGGGTCGTAGCGCTCGGGGTCGAGGTTGCCAAAAACCGCGGCGGCGGAGGCCAGCGACACCTCATGCTCGCCCGATCGACCGCCGTAGATCACACCAACTCGAAGTTTTTTCACGGAACCGATTTCCAGTCCTTTCCCTTGTCTGCACGCTTGACCGACGCGAGGGACGCCGAGAGCGTGTGAAAGAGCTTGTGTGTTCTGTGTATCGGGTGGTGACTCGGCGTCTTCAATCAGATTGTAAACTGTCTGTTCCTTCTCATGTCAGGGTCGCCTTTCACCTTTCGCGTCACGCACACCGACGGCCTTGCGCGCCGCGGTCTCATGGAAACTGCCCACGGCACCGTTGAAACCCCGGTTTTCATGCCGATTGGTACCCAGGGCGCGGTCAAGGCGATCACGCATCGCGATCTCGAAGGCCTCGGTACTGAAATCATTCTCAGCAACACGTATCACCTGTATCTCAGGCCCGGCGATGCGCTCATCGCTCGTCAGGGCGGACTGCACAAGTTCAGCGGCTGGTCGCGGCCGATCCTCACCGACAGCGGCGGCTACCAGGTCTTCAGCCTTGCGTCGCGCCGCACGTTGTCCGAAGAAGGCGCGCACTTTCGATCGCACGTCGACGGATCGGCGCACCTGCTGACCGCAGAAAAAGCGGTGGACATTCAAGCGAATCTCGGTTCGGACATTGCCATGGTTTTCGACGAGTGCGTCGCGTACCCGTCTGACTTAGTGCCGGCGCGAGAGGCGATGCTGCGCACACTTCGTTGGGCTAGACGCAGCCGCGATCGGCTGCTGGCCCTCAAAGAGAAGGCGGTGGACGGTGTGGCCCTGACGAATCCAGACCAGGCTCAGTTCGGAATCGTGCAAGGCAGTGTCTATGCGCCTCTGCGCGAGCAAAGTGCGTGCGAAACGGTCGCGTTCGAGTTCGATGCCTACGCGATCGGCGGCCTGAGCGTCGGCGAGCCAACGGATGAAATGTACAAGATGGTTCGCTTCACGACCGGTTTTCTGCCCGTGGACCGGCCGCGCTACCTGATGGGGACGGGCACGCCGGAGGATCTCGTCGAGTCAGTCGCCCGAGGCATCGACATGTTCGATTGTGTGCTTCCGACGCGTAATGCCAGAAACGGTCAATTGTTCACGAGCGAGGGCAGGCTCAATATCAAGAACGCGCGGTATGCCGAAGATCCTCGACCCCCCGACGCTTCGTGCGACTGCTACACGTGCCGCACCTATTCCCGCGCCTATTTGCGTCACCTGTTTCTCGTCGGTGAAATCAACGCAGCGACCCTTAACACGTTGCATAACCTACACTTTTACCTTGACACGATGTGCCGGATTAGGGAGGCTATAGCGTTTGGGCGGTTCGAAAGTTTCAGGCTGGCATTCCGCGAGAGCTTGTCCCGCCAGGCAGCCGATTAGCTCGTTATGCTGGGGTTGCGACGTACAATTGGCCCGTCATGCGGCTCGAAGCGCAAATTCGTACTGGTCGTCGACTGCGTGACGGCGGCGCGCACAGCGCGCCCGCGAGGGAGCGGCGCGGGGTATGGGGCCTCCGCGAGCGACCGAGCCGCCGCCTTCGCTATGCTTCGGCGAGCCTCGCCGGAGATCGAAGAGCGGAGGCGGGGGGTGTGGGGCGGAGCCCCACTTTAGAATGATGCTGGACGTCGGCCGCGTGTTTGCCATGGGCGCTGCTCCCGAAGGCGCGAATCCGTGGCTGCAGTTCGTACCTTTTGCCATCGTCTTGGCGATTTTCTACTTCATCATTCTGCTCCCGATGAAGCGCAAGCAGCAGAAGGTCCAGCAATTTCTCGATAACCTGAAAGTCAATGACCGTGTCGTCACGACCGGCGGCATCTACGGCCAGATCACGCGCCTCGGCGAGCAGAGTGTGCAGCTGCAGGTCGCCGACAAAGTGCGAATCGAGATAGCGAAGGCGGCGATCGGCGGATATCAGGGCCAGGAGCCGGTGCAGGAACCGGCCGGCGAACGGGCGAGCCAGTAGCCAGGACGCCGGGCATGGCATGGAGCGCGAAGGCTTTAGCCCGACCGGAGTAGATTAGCCGAGCGGAGTGAACATGTCGGACATTCGTTGGAAAGTCATCACCATCATTGCCGTCTTCGTGATCTTTGCGAGTGTCGGGGTCTACCCGGTGTTCGCGTCGTATTACGGCATCACCAAACCGTCATGGTTGATGGACAAGATGTTGAAACTGGGTCTCGACCTCAAGGGCGGTGTCCATCTCGTCTTGCGCGTGCAGACCGATGACGCGTTGAAGGTCGAGACCGAGAGCGAGATGGAACGCTTGCGCGAGGAGCTCACCAAACGCCGGGTCAACGTCACGTCGCTCACGGCGCCAGACTCGACGCATTTTCGAGCGGAAGGAGTGTCACCGGATCAGGACGCGGCATTTCGACAGGCCGCGGCCGACGTCACTGTGAACTTCGATCGGAGCTCCGGCACCAATGGCACGTACACGTTCACGATGAAGCCGAACGTACAAGTGAACCTTCGCGGTGAAGCCGTGGTGCAGGCGCGACAAACGATCGAGCGCCGCGTCAACGAGCTCGGCGTCACCGAGCCCAGCATCGCGCAGCAGGGTCAAAGCGGCGATCAGATCCTGGTCCAGCTCCCAGGTGTCACCGACGTGGATCGGGCGAAGGAGATTATTCGTTCGACCGGTTTCCTCGAGCTCAAAATCGTCGAGCAGGGACCGGCGGCGAGCCGCGAAGCGCTCGTGCCGAGCGGTCAGGTTCCTGCGGGCATGGAAGTTCTTCCTGGCTTGTCGTCGGGAGGCGACGCGGGAACTGTCTTCTACATGCTCCGAAGGGTTGCGGCCGTTACCGGACGTGAGCTGCGCAGTGCGCGCCCGACGGTAGACGAAAACAGTCGCCCGGCGGTTGCCTTCACCCTGAACAATGAGGGCGCGGCGAAGTTCTCCAAGGCGACCAGCGAGAATATCGGACGGCTGCTGGCGATCGTGCTCGATGGCCGAGTCCAGTCCGCCGCGACAATCGAGACTCGTATCGGTGCCGAAGGACGAATTACCGGCAACTTTACTCAGCAGGAAGTTCAGAATCTGTCGCTCATCCTCCGCTCCGGTGCGCTTCCGGCATCGTTGACGTACCTCCAGGAGCAGACGATCGGCCCAAGTCTTGGTGCCGATTCGATTCGCTCGGGTTTCATTGCGTCTGTGGTCGGGCTTCTGTTGGTCGTCAGCTTCATGCTGGTGTACTACAGACTGTCGGGCGTGAACGCGGTCGTGGCGCTCGTATTCAACCTTGTCATCCTGCTCGGCTTGATGGCGTACATCGGCGCCGTGATGACCCTGCCCGGAATTGCCGGCTTCGTGCTGACCATGGGCATCGGCGTTGATTCGAACGTCCTTATTTTCGAGCGCATCAAGGAGGAGCTCGAGGCCCAGCGAGGTGTCCGGGCATCGATCAACGCTGGTTTTGCCCGAGTCTTCTGGACGCTCGTTGATACTCACGTGGCTGCTCTGATTTCGTGTGCGTTCCTGTTCCAGTTCGGAACCGGTCCGATTCGTGGCTTTGCCGTCACCTTGTTCATCGGCTTGGTGTCGAATCTGTTCACATCGATCTTTGTATCGAAGACGCTGTTCGAGATGGCGCTCCATCGCCGGCATCAGGTAGCAACGCTGAGTATTTAGGGGCGGCCCGAACCGGTCAACAGACTGGGCCGACAAGTGACTATGCACATCTTTAAAGACACTCATTACGACTTTCTCCGCTGGCGCTGGCACGCCATCATTCTTTCGTGGGTCGTCATCATTGCCGGCATTGCGAGGGTCGCGACCACCGGGCTGCCGTTGGGCGTAGAGTTCGCCGGCGGCACGGTTGTCATCACACAATTCGATCAGCCCGTGACGGTCCAACAGGTCCGGAGCGGACTCGATAAATCGTTCCCCGGAGGCGGGCAGAACCTCAGTATCAACTCCTACGGTGACCCGTCGTCCCGCCAGATGATGGTTCGCGTGCCGCTGGTGGGCGCGGAATCGGGCGCCTCGCTGAGCGCAGTCCAACAGCAGGTCGTCGACGCGCTCAAGCAGGCGAATCTCGGCAACTTCAAAGTGGTCGGCACTGAAATCGTGGGGCCCGCGGTCGGTCGGGAGCTGACGAGCAAGGGGATATGGGCGATGGTCCTATCCCTGGCTGGGATTCTGGCGTATCTCGCGTTTCGCTTTCAGTTGAGCTTTGGGGTCGGCGCCGTCGTCGCCACCGTGCACGACCTGCTCGTGACGTTCGCGTTCCTGGCGTTCTTCCAGTACGACATGACGCTGAACGTGATTGCCGCAATCCTGACGATGACAGGTTATTCGACCAACGACACCATCGTCATCTTCGATCGAGTCCGCGAGAATCTGCGCTCGATGCGCCGCGATTCGATGCGTGATGTCATCAACAAGTCCGTCAATCAGACCTTGGGTCGCACGGTCATCACGGCCGGCACGGCACTCCTGACGTCGCTCGCGCTCTTCTTCTTCGGCGGTGAAGTCCTCCACGGCTTCGCGTTTACGATGATCGTCGGCATCATCACCGGGACATACTCGAGCGTGTTCATCGCCGCGGCGATGGTGAGCTTCTGGCGTGCCCGGTCCGTGACTCGAGCCGCCGCTCACGCACCCGCGCCTGCGACGGCGCCTCAGCCCGCGCGGCGATCGAAGCCTCAGCGGAAGGCTCGTGCTTCCTGAGGCTGTCAGTTCGTGGTTTCCAGCTCTCGGCTAGAAGCTCAAGCTGATTAGCGGAGTCCAGGAAACCAGGAGCTGAACGCCACATGCCGCTATCCGTTCAAGCCGCTCTGCTGGGCGTGATCCAGGGTGTGACTGAATTTCTTCCCGTTTCGTCGACGGCTCATCTGCTGCTTGCTGGCCGGCTGTTCGGTCACGACGACCCCGGCGGCGTGTTCACCGTGATCATCCAGTTCGGATCGATTCTCGCGATCGTGTGGTTGTATCGCGCGAAGATCATGAGGGTCGTGGCCGAACTGCCGACGAGGCCCGAGGCTCGACAGTTCGTGCTCGCAGTCGCGGTTGCGACCGTTCCCGCCCTTCTCGCAGGTGCGTTTCTCGCTCCGTTTGTCAAAGGTGTGCTCTATGCGAGCCCCCGCGTCTTCGCCTGGGCCTTCATTGTCGGGGGGATCGTGATGCTGATCGTCGAACGCCTGCGGCCGACGCCCAAGGTCGAAGACGCGGATCGGACGCCGATCGGCCGGGCGCTCGGTATTGGTTGTTGTCAGATGCTGGCCCTGGTGCCTGGCGTGTCCCGATCCGGCGCCACGATTGTCGGGGCCATGATGCTCGGCCTGGATCGGCCGGCCGCAGCGGAATTCTCGTTCTTTCTGGCGATTCCAACGATGACCGCGGCTTTTGCTCATGATCTGCTCGAAGTGCGATCGCAGCTGTCTCCGGGCCGAGCCCTGGAGCTCACGATCGGTCTGGTTGCCGCGTTCGTTGCCTCTCTTCTGGTCGTGAAGCCGTTCCTCGGCTTCGTCAGACGTTCGGGCTTTGCCGGATTCGCATGGTATCGGATCATCCTGGGCATCGCTCTTCTGGCGGCGATCGCTCTGGGTTGGATGACCGCCTAGATGCACTGGCTGCGACGCAACTTCATCGCCGGCTTCTTCGTGACCGTTCCGGTGTTCATCAGCGTCGCCGCTTTCGTATGGCTCTTCAACGTCGTCGACGACCTGACGACGCCGTTCTACGATCGATGGCTCGGCCGCCGGATTCCGGGGCTGGGGACGTTGTCCACGGCTCTCGTGATCGTCCTCGTCGGCGCATTTGCCCGCAACGTCATCGGCCGGCGATTTTTGCAGCGCCTCGAAGGCTATTTGTTACTGGTCCCCGTGTTTCGCACGATCTATGCACCTGTGAAACAGCTCGTCGTCGCCTTCTCGCCGGATAACGAATACGGCTTCAAGAAGGTCGCCTTGATCGAGGATGCGAAACGGGGCTTCGCCTTGGGATTCCTGACCCGGGAATTCACCGTGGATCGAGGTCGCGGACCCGAGCGGCTCGTCGCCGTCTACGTGCCGACCAATCATCTCTATCTCGGAGACATTGCCATCTGCGAACGCGAGCGCGTGACGTTCCCTGACATCTCGGTCGAAGAGGGGATCCGCATTTTCCTAACCGGCGGCATGGCGATGCCCCAGCGCATGCAGAGTGGCAACGAGTAGGACCACATCCGCGACTTCCGGGTATAATCCGAGTCTTTGTGTCTTGATGAGGTGAGATGACCGTGTCGCAGAGAATGCTGAAACGGCTGACCGTGTGGGTGTGGTCGCTCGTTGTCCTGGGCTCAATCGCCTTGGCGCCGCGTGCGGCGTGGGCGTTCCAGCCCGAACCGACGGCCACGCAGGAACCTCGCGGCGGTGAAGCCAGCTTGATCCTGCCGGACTTGTCGCAGGTTGAATTTCGAGGTGTTGATGGCCATTCCCTCCTATCGAGCGGCCTCGTGATATGCGGGCTTGGCCTGTTGTTCGGATTGATGGTGTTTACCCAGACCAAGAACCTGCCCGTACACCCCTCGATGCGTGAAGTATCCGAGCTGATCTATGAAACCTGCAAGACATACCTGCTCACGCAGGGGAAGTTCATCCTGATCTTGTGGGTTTTTATCGCGTTGATTATCGGCGCCTATTACGGCTGGCTCGCGCCGGTGCCGGGTAAGCCGATTGGGCTGACGCTGTCGATCATCCTCCTCTTCAGCCTGGTCGGTATCGCTGGCAGCTATGGGGTTGCGTGGTTCGGCATCCGCATTAATACGTTCGCCAACTCACGTACGGCGTTTGCCAGCCTGCGTGGCAAGCCGTTTCCGCTTTATGCAATTCCACTTCGTGCTGGTATGAGCGTCGGGATGCTGCTCATCAGCGTCGAGCTGTTCATCATGCTCTGCATCCTGCTGTTCATTCCCGGGGATTACGCCGGCCCATGTTTCATCGGGTTCGCCATCGGCGAGTCACTTGGCGCGGCGGCGCTGCGCATCGCTGGCGGAATCTTCACGAAAATCGCCGACATCGGTTCAGATCTGATGAAGATCGTCTTCAACATCAAAGAAGACGATGCGAGGAACCCTGGTGTGATTGCCGACTGCACGGGCGACAACGCCGGTGATTCGGTGGGTCCCACGGCTGACGGTTTCGAGACCTATGGCGTGACAGGTGTGGCGTTGATTGCCTTCATCTTGTCGCTGGCGGTCCCCGATGCGCGGGTCAAAGTGCAGCTCCTGGTGTGGATCTTCGTCATGCGCATCACGATGATCATTGCCAGCGGACTTTCCTACTTCGTCAACGACGCCATTGCCAGGGCTCGGTTTGCCAATGTCGATAAGATGAACTTCGAGGCGCCGCTGACCTCGCTGGTCTGGCTCACGTCCATCATCTCCGTCGCCATCACCTACATCGTGTCGTATCAGCTCATTCCGGATCTCGGAGACGGCACGCTTTGGTGGAAGCTGTCAACCGTGATTACGTGCGGAACGCTGGCCGGCGCCATCATTCCAGAGTTCGTGAAGGTGTTTACGTCGACTGAGTCCAGTCACGTCAGAGAAGTCGTGACTTCGTCGAAGGAGGGTGGTTCGTCGCTGAACATTCTGTCCGGCTTCGTCGCCGGCAATTTCAGCGCCTACTGGCTCGGGCTGAGCATCGTGTCGCTGATGGGCATGGCCTACTTCGTCAGCACGTTCGGCTTGGGCTCGCTGATGCGCGCCGAGCATGTATTCGCCTTCGGTCTCGTCGCGTTCGGCTTCCTCGGCATGGGACCGGTGACGATTGCCGTCGACTCCTACGGACCGGTCACCGACAACGCGCAGTCTGTCTTCGAGCTGTCGGTCATCGAGCAGACCCCTGGAATCAAAGAGTCGCTCAAGCGCGAATACGGCTTCGACGTGAATTTCGAGCGCGCGAAAGACCTTCTCGAAGAGAACGACGGAGCCGGCAATACCTTCAAGGCTACGGCGAAACCCGTCTTGATCGGTACAGCGGTCGTAGGCGCGACGACGATGATTTTTTCAATCATCGTGACGTTGACGGAGGGCCTGACGACCAACGTCGACAAGCTCTCGCTGATGCATCCGCCATTTCTCCTGGGCCTGATCGCCGGTGGCGCGGTGATCTACTGGTTCACGGGCGCCGCGACGCAAGCCGTGAGCACGGGTGCTTATCGTGCCGTCGAATTCATCAAAGCGAACATCCGGCTCGACGGCGTTGAGAAGGCGTCGGTGGCCGACAGCAAGCGAGTAGTCGAAATCTGCACGCAGTACGCACAGCGTGGCATGTTCAACATCTTCCTCACCGTGTTTTTCGCAACGCTCGCTTTTGCATTCCTCGAACCGTACTTCTTCATCGGCTATCTGATTTCGATCGCGTTGTTCGGGTTGTTCCAGGCCATCTTCATGGCCAACGCCGGAGGCGCCTGGGACAATGCGAAGAAAATTGTCGAGGTCGAACTCAAAGCGAAAGGAACGCCGTTACACGCCGCCACTGTCGTCGGGGATACGGTTGGCGATCCGTTCAAGGACACCTCGTCGGTAGCTATGAATCCGGTCATCAAGTTCACCACGTTGTTCGGCTTGCTTGCGGTCGACCTTGCCGTCAGTCTCTTGCGTCAGGCGGGCCCGGGCCTCAGTCTAGGCCTGGCCGCGCTTTTCTTCGTTCTTTCGATGATTTTCGTCTGGCGATCGTTTTATATGATGCGGATCGGATCAGCGCAGGTATGACACAACTGCGACTAAGTCTGCGCCCGGTCAGACTTCCGTGGCTGACCCCATTCCGCGAATCCCGGTGTCTAATCTTTCCTAGAAAGGTTCGTTGACACTCAATTTTTGGTCTGACTATAATCGGCGCTCTTTGGCGCCTAGACGGTCGAGCCCCTAGGAGGAGACACCGTGCCACGTGACATGTTCGGCGACGTGGTTAATCCGTCGGTCAAGGTGGGAAGCAGGAAGTGGTACACCGTCCCGCTGTCAATCATCGTGCACACGGCGCTCATCATAGCCATCATCATTATTCCGCTGATGGCCGCAGATGTCCTCCCGACGCCTCCGGCCATGATGGCTTTCGTCGCTGCGCCGCCACCGCCTCCACCACCCCCACCGCCGCCACCGCCTCCCCCCGCTCAGGTTGTTGCACCGAAACCGGTGATGGACGTCAACCCGGCGGCTGCTCCCGTTGAGGCCCCACGCGAAATCAAGCCGGAAACAGGAATTGAAGCCGGTGTGAAAGGTGCAGTCGGCGGCGTCGAGGGCGGCGTTGTCGGCGGAGTCGCGGGTGGCATTATCGGTGGTCTTGCCGAGGCACCACCGCCCCCACCGCCCCCACCACCGCCGGCACCGGTCCGTGTCGGTGGCAACATCAAGCAACCGACCAAGATCAAGGATAAGAAGCCGGTCTACCCGCCAATCGCGCAATCGGCCCGAGTGCAAGGCGTCGTGATCATCGAGGCCACGATCGGACCGAACGGCAAAGTGCAAGATGCGAAAGTCTTGCGGTCGATTCCGTTGCTCGATGCAGCCGCGCTCGATGCGGTGCGCGAATGGGAATTCACGCCAACGACTCTTAACGGCCAGCCCGTGCCGGTCATCATGACCGTGACGGTCAATTTCACGTTGCAATGAACTTGGTGCAGGGGAGACGGTCCTGGGGACCGTTCCCTGCGAGACCGTGGGTCCGGCTCCGGCCGGCTCCCGCAATTTCGATGGAGGGTGGATCGTGGACTTAATGGCAATGTGGGGAACAATGGGGTACGTGGCCAAGTTCGTGGCCTTCGTTCTTCTGATTATGTCGATGTGGTCGCTCGGTGTCGGGATCGAGCGGTTTTTCACCTACCAGCAGGCGCGCAACCAGTCGAAGCTCTTTGCACCTCAGGTTGCCAAGCACCTCAGAGAGGGGCGCTTGAAGGACGCTATCGCGCTCTCTACCTCCAAGAACTACCGGTACAGCCACCTCGCGAAAGTCGTCCTCGCGGGCCTGCAGGAATATCAGTTCCAGCAGGAAAGTGGCAGCGGTCTCAGTCGTGAAGACCTGATGGACACGGTGCGGCGCTCCGTTCAACGCGCCGCCGCACTGACCGCTTCCGACCTCAAGAAGGGTGTCTCCGCCCTTGCGACGATTGGCTCGACGGCTCCGTTCGTCGGGCTCCTCGGCACGGTCGTCGGCGTCATCAACGCGTTCCAGGGCATTGGAGCCAGCGGCTCGGCCGGCATCGGTGCCGTCTCGATTGGTATTTCCGAGGCGCTCGTCGAAACCGCACTCGGTCTCGTCGTCGCGATCCCGGCTGTGTGGATTTACAACTACCTCACGTCGCGGATTGAGTACTTCAACGTCGAGATGGACAACTCCTCGTCCGAGCTGGTCGACTACTTTGTGAGGAAGACCGCCTAAACGTTCTGGGTTCCTCCTTGAACCTTGAACCCTGAACCCGGAGTTTTGTTATGTCAATGGATGTTGGCGGCTCAAAAGGTGGCGTCAAGGCCGATATCAACGTGACGCCCCTCGTCGACGTCATGCTGGTTCTGCTCATCATCATGATGCTCGTTGCGCCAATGCTGCAGCAGGGCGTCAGCGTGAGGCTGCCGCAGGCAGGCAACACGGTTGACAAGCCGGAGCAGCAGGGCCAGACGGTCATCGCTATCGCTGCGAACAAGCAGACGTATCTCAACGCCAAGATCGTTCAAGAGGGCGAATTGGCCACGAGGGTGAATGAGCTGCTCGAGAACAAGGCCGATAAGATTGTCTTGATCAAGGCTGACGAGGAAGTCGAATACAGCGCCGTGATGGCGACAATGGATCAGCTGCGGCAGGCGGGCATCGAAGACATCGGGCTCATTACCGAGCGCAAGAAGGGTTCCGGCTCGACGGCGGGAGGACAGTAACCATGGCCCACGCTCACCATCATCTTGGCGCAGAGAAGGTTGTCAAGGGCGAAGCCCTGCAGACCAGCTGCGACATGAACGTCACGCCGCTGATCGACGTGCTGCTCGTGCTGCTCGTCATCTTCATGGCGGCGCTGCCCCTCACGCAAAAGGGCGTCGACATCAACCTGCCGGCCGAAACCAAGAGATCGACGGACATCACTCCCGATGTCAGCCAGATCATGTTGGAGTACACGGCCGACCACCGACTTTCGGTCAACAAGCAGGATGTGACGATACCGATGCTGGAGGAACGGCTCCGAACGATCTATGAACAGCGCAAAGATAAGAACATGTTCATCTGGGCCGCCGGCACGCTGCGCTACAAGGACATCATCGAAGTGATCGATGCAGCCAAGGGCGCCGGTGTCGAGAAGGTCGGCATCGTGACGGATGGCATGCGGAAATCTTCGGGGGCGGCTGACTAACGTCAATTCCCTACGGAACAGAGCCGACTCAGGGCCGCCCAACCAGGCGGCCCTTTTCTTTGGTGCGGGTGTCTGTTCGCGGTGAAACCTTGCGTGCCCGTGACGACATCAATATCACTCCTCGACGCCGCGAAAGGCGCTGGTGTCGAGAAGGTCGGCATCGTGACCGAGAAGATGCGGCAGTCCGCCAGCTAGAACTGTCCATCCTGGCGGCAACCGGATCGAGAGACAACTGAGGGCCGCCCAATTCGGACGGCCCTCAGCGTCAGAAGGTGTATCGAAGCGCCAACTGGAGCTGGCGTGGAGTGAACACGAAATAGTTGCTGTTTGCGTTGGTCAGCGTTCCAAACGCCGAATTGTAGGCCAGCGCCGGCGCAGTCGCCGTACCTTGTACGGTGTACATCAATGTGTTCGCCGCGGTGTGGTTCAAGTGATTGAACATGTTGAACACGTCGGCAATCGCTTCGAGTCTTCGTCCTCCACCACCCAGGGGGAATCCATAGGCCACTCGCAAATCGAAGTTTGCCGTCGTCGGCAAGCTATACGCGTTGCGCGGGATCGAAGGAAGACGGTTAGTACCGCCGGCTCCTAATACACCAGTCAAAACGCGCCCGGTGACAGGCGTGTTACCGGTCAACGTAGCCGTGTAGGGGACTCCCGACGTAATTGCCAAAGTCGGCGATATCGTGAGGCCCGTGAGAACGGTATTCAACGCGCCACTTTGGGTTCTGGTCGTGGGGTTCCAGACGGCGTTCGCCACGAAACGATGCCGGATTTCGAAGTTGGACGTTGCTTCCTCGAGTCCCAGATCGAAGGGATTGAGAACGTTGTTCGAAGACGTGAACGTTTGCGAGCTTTGTCCACCATCCGTCGCCCTTGCTTCGGTGTAGCTGGCCTGAAATTGCAGCCCGCCCGTCATGCGCCTATTGAACTGCAGGACGAGCGCGTCGTAGCGCGACTTCACGATGTTGGAGATCGTCGTGATCCGGCTGAAGTTGGCATCCGGTCTCGCACCAGTGAAGACAGGCATGGTCAGTAATTGACCGTCGAACGGGCCGCCAGTTGCAAGATAGGTCACAGTCGACGTGGGAGGAAAGAGATTGGTGTCGATGAAGAGCGGAAGATTGCGACCAGCGCTTCCCACGTACGACACCGACACCATCGTGTTCGTGGCAATGCGACGTTCAAGGACGGCATCGTACTCGTGAACCAACGGATTCTGCGTATCGTCGGCGAATACCACGACGTCGGGTCTGACAGGCGTTCCGGAGGCACCCGCGAGGATGTTCGGATAGGCCGGCGCTCCTGACGAGGTGTTCGTAAGAGACAGCTGAACTTGACCGGCCGATGTCCCGACGTTGGTAATGGCATTCGAGATCGAGGAATTGATAATCCGGCCGTAGAACATCCCGTAGCCTCCCCGCAAAACAGTGTTCCCGTCACCGGAGACGTCCCAGGCGGCTCCGAGGCGAGGACCCCAGTTGTTGGTGTCGTTCGGGAAAACAGACTGCGCAGGCAGAAGGGGATTGGGAATCTGTGGGTCTGGCATGCGCTCGTAGTCCCATCGCAGTCCAACATTCAGCGTCAAACGCGAATTGGCGTGCCATGAATCCTGGATGAAGACGGCGTAATCATCGGTGGAGAAGGAAAATGCGGTTGGTCCAGTGCCCTGGTTGAAGCTCGTGTAAAAGCGCGTCGGAAGACCGGACGTCTTTGTGTTGGTCTCGTAGTCGCTGATGAAGTCGACGCGGTTGTTGTAGCTGTAGGCGCCACCTTCCTGGAAAAGGTTATCGAGCACATCGGACACGTGATTGATCTCGCCGCCGAACTTGATTGCGTGCTGGCCTTTGACCAGCGTGAACGTGTCGACAATCTGCGTCCGCCGTTCGTCTGGGTACGAACGCCGCTCGAGGAAGTCGGGTTTGCCGAACACGATTCCACCAACTCCTTGAATCGTCGTTTGCGGCGTCCGCCCGTTGGCGGCCACGGGCTCCCCGGGAATCGGCGGCTGACTCGCTTGGAACTCGAAGTCCCGCCCCCACTGGAAGCGGATTTCGTTGGTCATGCGCGAGCCGAAAATCGACGTCAGCCGGGCCGTCGCCCAGTCGCCGTGGACGCCATCATCGCCCCAGCTTTCGATACCGCGGAATACCACGCCGGCGGTCTGTACCCCCGCGGGAGAGTCCCAGCGGAGATTGTTGTAGCTGGCTGCGAACGTGTGATTGGGCGTGATCACCCAATCCACTTTTGGCAGGAAGATCCGCTGGTCGCCGTCGCGCGGCACGACGCCCGTGAGTCCTTGCAGGAAATTCAGTCCATCCGCCTGCTGTGCGGGTGTGACGCCGCGTTGAGCGAAGACCGACTGTTCCGCCGCCGAGAAAGGTGCGAAAAAGCCGCCCGCATTGCTTGGAGCCGCAATGCCGGGGAAATTGCGATCCTGCTCGTCATAGCTGAAGAAGAAGAACAGCTTGTCCCTGGCGATGGGCCCGCCGAGCGTGGCCCCGAACTGTTGACGGCGATCTTGCGGCTTGAAGGGCACCTGCGTAAACACCCCATCAACCAACGCCGTTTGCGTCTGAAACGGGTTCGTCGCTCCCCATTTGTTGTCACGGATGAAGTAGAAGCCGGAACCGTGGAACTGATTGCTGCCGCTCTTTGTGACCGCATTCACGACGCCGCCTGCGGCGCGTCCGTATTCGGCCGAATAGTTCGACGTGGTGACCTGAAACTCCCGAACGGCGTCTGCACTGACTGAGTACGCGAGACGAGTCCGGCCCCGTTCCTCCGAGAAAAAGGCCTGCGTATTGTCTCCGCCGTCGACGGTGTTGTTGTTCAAGAGCCCTGAAATGCCTCGGAAGCTCACCAGGCCGAAATTTCCGTCCGGCGCTGCTCCCGGCGTCATGAGCGCGAAGGTCGACCACCGGCGTGTGTTCGTCGGCAAATTGTTGATGGCCGTCTGATCGATGTTCGTTGAGAAGTCCGACTGCTCGGTGTTGATGATTGGCGACTGCCCGGTGACCACGACCGTCTCGGCTTGTCCTGCAATTCCGAGCGAGACGTCGATGGATGTGGTTCGGCCGACCTCGACGACAACGTTCTCTTGTTTGGACGACGAGAATCCGTCGAGCGAGGCTGTGACGCTGTAAATGCCTGGCTGCAGGCGAATGACCAGAAAGCGGCCGACCCCATCAGTTACCGCCTCGGCGGAGCTGTTGGTGGCGATGTTTCGAACCGTGACGCTGACACCAGGTAGTACAGCGTTCGATTGATCAGTGACGGTTCCCCCGATCGCCCCGTCAGTAGTGGACTGTGCGTACGATGGGGAAACACACGTGAGTCCCACGACAACGATGGCCCAGATAACACACACGAATCGCGATCTCTTTCTCCAATCCATGGGGGACTCCTGATGAGCGGAATTCGCGGCGATTGTCGAGCTGAATTTTACTGTGGGTGATGTAACAGCCTGGAAAAAAAACAACCGCCGGTCGATCCGGCGGCTGGTTTGATCCAATTCGTCGAAGAGGTGTCTTGCCTGCCGCTAGTTCCCGACTCCTGACGCTTTCTTCTTGCGCAGATCCTCGGCCTTGTCCCTCAGCTCGTTGGCTTCCTTGAGCAGCGCCTGCTGCTTGGCGGGGTCCTTTTCTGCGTTCGCCTGAAGCCGCAGGAGAAGGTTCTTGTAGACCAGCGCGTCGGTGTAGTCCGGCTTGATCTGCAGCGCCTTATCGACGGCGCCAATGCCTTTCTGCACGAAGTCTTTCTTTTCGTTATCCTTCAAACGAGCATCGCGGAACGCCTTGTCCCAATAGAACACGGCGAGAGTTTGAAAAGCCTCGGGGTTGTTCGGTTCCTTCGAGGCTCGCTCTTGGAGCGCGGTAATCGTTTTCTCGAATTGACCCTGCCGATTGTAGTAGCTCGCCAGCGTCGTGTACACGGTTGGATCGTTCGGGCGGGCTTCCTTGGCCTTGAGCAGAATCTCTTCGGCGTTGTCGTAGGCGCCGGCGTCTTCGTAGATCTTCGCCAACTGGAAGTAGTTTGTGGGCTCGCCGGGCTCGAGCTGAATCATCCGTTGCACGACCGGTTCCGCTTTCGCAGGGTCGTTCAGCTTTTCTGCACCGTAGGCGAGCACGAGATACTCCATGGCGCGCTTGCCGTAGGTCTTATAAGCGGGATTGTTGACGGCGGCAATCTTTTCCGCGGCCAATTCGTAATTCCTGACGGCCTTCTCGAGCATGAGGTCGTTGTCCGGCTCGCCCTTCCTGCTGGGTTTGAATTGATTGTCGTAGCTGTTCCCGAGGAAGAAGTAGGCGACCGACATGTCCGGATCGTCGGGAGCGGAACTGATGACTTGTTCGTAGAGGTCCGCGGACTTCTTGTAGTCCTGAGCCGCGTAGGCCTGGTTGGCCTCCTTGAAGGCCTTCCTGGCTTTCAGTTCGCCCATCTGCGTACAACCGATCGTTCCGAGGGACAGCATCGCCAGAGCGGTCAGCGACGCCCCAGAAAGAAACCGCATTGCGTCTCCGTTGTGACCGCCAATCAGCATGATTCGTTCCTTCGTATCATTTGTCGTCGTTGACGTTGTGAGCTCGTGCGGGAACCCACCGTCAGGGTCTTTCGTTCAGCGAGGGAGCGTCAGTATAGTGAACCCAAAAAAGCCAAGTCAAGAACGATGCCGGGCCCGGAAACCGCCCTTGCGGCCGCGCCAGCCGCTCCCTATGATTGAAAAACAAGGGCGTCCAACAAGTCGTTAGACACCGATTCCTATGATTCGCTTCGAGGAACTGCTCGAAAAGGTCCGGGCCTACGCTCCGGAGGCTGACGTCGAACTGTTGAGGCGGGCGTATGTGTTCTCTGCCTACGAGCACCGCGGCCAGGTGCGGCATTCCGGCGAACCCTACCTGATCCACCCCCTTGCCGTGGCGGATCTGCTCGCCGACATGAAACTCGACGCGGTCGCGATAGCCGCCGGTCTCCTGCATGACGTCGTCGAGGACACACTGACCACGATAGGTCGAATCGAGGAGTTGTTCGGCCCCGCGGTGGCGCACGTCGTAGAGGGGGTGACCAAAATCAGCGCCATGACGTTCGCGTCGAGCGAAGAGCGGCAGGCCGAAAACTTCCGCAAGATGCTGCTGGCGATGGTGGACGACATCCGCGTCGTCGTCGTGAAGCTCGCCGATCGCTTGCACAACATGCGGACGCTCAAACATCTTCCCGAGGAGCGGCGCATCATGATCGCGCAGGAGACGCGCGACATCTATGCACCGATCGCCAACCGCCTCGGGATGAGCAAGGTCAAGAACGAGCTTGAGGAACTCTCCTTCCGCTATCTGGAGCCGCAAGCCTACGAAACGCTGCGGGCTAAAGTCGACGCCAAACGCCGAGAGACGGAAGGGCTGATCGAGGAGCTCAAAGGCACGATTACCGCCAAGCTCCGCGAAACGCAGGTTCCCTTCCTCCTAATCGACGGCCGGATCAAACGTCTCTACAGCATCAGCCAGAAACTCAAACGGCAGAAAATCGATCTCGATCAGGTCTACGATTTCCTCGCGCTGCGCATCGTCGTGGAGAGCGTGAAGGACTGTTACGGCGTTCTCGGCATCATTCATCAGACGTGGTCGCCGGTGCCGGGACGTATCAAGGACTTCGTCGCCATGCCCCGTCCAAACGGCTATCAGTCGTTGCACACGTCGGTCATCAGCGAGCATGGGACCCCGTTCGAAGTGCAGATCCGAACGATGGAGATGCACCGAATGGCGGAAGAGGGCATCGCTGCGCACTGGAAGTACAAGGAAGGCCGGGTCGGGGATCAGGGCGACGAGCGGTACTTCCAGTGGATGCGCCAGCTCCTTGAAAATCAACAGGACCTTCGGGACCCGCAGGAATTCATACGAAACCTCAAGATCGAGCTGTATCCGGACGAGGTCTACGCCTTTACGCCGAAAGGCCTGGTCAAAGCGTTCCCGCGCGGAGCGACGCCAATCGACTTCGCCTACTCGATTCACACGGACGTCGGTCATCAATGCGTCGGGGCGCGTGTGAACGGCAAGATGGTGCCTCTGCGGACGCGGCTCAAGAACGGCGACATTGTCGAGATCATCAGGCAGGCCGGCCAC
This sequence comes from uncultured Acidobacteriota bacterium, assembly GCA_963773035.1. GTDB lineage: Bacteria > Acidobacteriota > Vicinamibacteria > Vicinamibacterales > CAVVIG01 > CAVRXZ01. Next base: position 372,370 of record CAVYZX010000017.1, read on the forward strand.
AAGCCCAGTCGGGACTGGCTGAACGTCGTTGTTACCTCCCACGCGCGGTACAAGATCAAACACCTCATCCGGCTGGAGGAGAAAGCGCGTGCGATCGAAGTGGGACGAAAGTTGTTCGAGAAAGAGGCACGACGTTACGACCTGAACCCGAGGACTCTCGTCGAAGGCGAGGCCTTTGGGAAGACGCTCACCGAGTTCAACGCTCAAAAGCCCGAGGATCTTTTTGCAGCGATCGGCTACGGCAAGGTGGCGTCGAAGCAGGTCCTGATCAAGCTCGTGCCCGCCGATGGCCTGAGAGAAAAGCCGCCGGAGGGTCCGGTCACCGCCGCCTTCAAACGCGTGCTGGGTACAGGCGAAGAGAAGATCAAGGTTCGTGGTTTCGACGATCTACTGGTGTTCCGCGCCCGCTGCTGCAACCCCATCCGCGGCGAGAAGATTGTCGGATACATAACACGGGGAAAGGGCGTATCGGTTCATTCCGCGACCTGTCCCAATGTGGTCAATCTCCTCTACGATCCCGAACGGCGGATCGATGTCGAGTGGGACAAAGGCACCGAGGAGTCGCGCTACACGGTGAAGCTGACCATGGAAGTCGAAGATCGGAAGGGCCTGCTGGCGGCGGTGAGCGCGCGTGTCGCCGACATCAATACCAACATCAAGAACATGGAAGCCCACACTGACGAAGATCGGCGTGCCCGCATCGACATGACCGTCGAGATCAGCGACCTCAAGCACCTCGAAAAGGTGATCAAGTCCCTGCGTGCTGTCGACGGTGTTCTTGGGGTTGAAAGGGCGGGACGGGCTGGATAGTCGGGAAAGCTTTCCGGCCCACTGTCAGTACGCCGCTATCGCTTCAATTTCGATTCGTACGTCTCGCGGCAGGCGGGCAACTTGGACCGTGGCGCGGGTCGGGTACGGTTCCGAAAAGTACGTCGCGTAAACCTGATTCATCGCGGCCATGTCGTTGAGGTCGGCAAGGAATACGGTCGTGCGAACGACGTTGGCGAATGTTAGACCGGCCGCTTTGAGAATGGCGCCGATGTTATCCAGAACACGACGCGACTGAACGACCACGTCACCCTCGACGAGGTTCCCGTTCGGATCGAGCGGGATCTGTCCCGCCACGAAGAGAAGGCCGCCAGCGCGAACTGCCTGAGAATACGGTCCGACGGCCTTCGGAGCTTCGGAACTCGAAACAGCAGTGATCATGCGATTAGGCGGCTTTGACGACCTTGTTCGACCGCAGGCAGCGCGTGCAGACTTTGATCCGCCTCACCCCACCCCCAATCATCGCCCGCACGGTTTGCAGGTTTGGCTCGAACCGTCTTGAACTGACGTTATGGGCGTGACTCACCTGACGACCGACGACGGGACTCTTGCCGCAAAGCTCACAACGCTTGGCCATTTGGTACCTTCTTCAACTCTGTCTTTTGAGCACCGACTGTTGGATCCGGCGCCTGACGGCGGGGAAAACGACCCGACCACCAAAGGTACGAGCCTATCAGATCCCGGGATCCTAGGGAATGATCAAACGCGGCGCGCTATCGTCTGAGCTTGTCTCGCGGTTTTCGAGAGCCCTGACGTTGACGACGCGTCCGAGCAGATCGATGAATGCGCGCCGGCTGCCGCCGGCGGAGCGGCCCACTTCGCGGGCCGCCGCTTCCACGCGTCGCAGCACGACTGCCGAGTCACGCCGCGCGCTTTCACCCCCTTGATCGCTCACTTTGGCAAGCAGCGGTCTAAGCTCGCTGGCCAGCCTCTCGGCCGACAGCGAGTTGGGTCGGTGCTCGTAGATTACGCCCCGTGAAGCCGTTTCGAACGTGGCGGCAATGGCTGCTGACGCTTCGGTGACATCGTCGTCAACGAGCGGGTGCAATTCAGGTGGCTCGTAGCGAAGCAGGAATGTGGCGATCAAGAAGAACAGTTGCGATTGCCGTTCGCTGAAATCCTGCATGTAGCCGACCAGCGCGGCCACATCGCGCTGTTGCTGTCGCACTGCAACCGCCGGAGGGTGCTCTCGAGCAGTGGCGAGATACGTGCAGTCGCTCGGGCACCGAATCTCAGTCAACCGCTTCGTGCCACAGCAGACTGCACAGATTTGCTCGCGGAGTGCGGGGCAGGCACGACGGGCCTTCCGCTGGCCGCAGAGGGGACAAAGCATTGAATCCCCCATTGTACAATCACCTTTAAATTAGCTCGAATTCATCGGAACGCCGCTTGCAATGGAACGAGGCGGACGTTCGGCAGACCCGAAGGCGGTACGAGTATGCTCGAATCGATACTCCACCGTGAATCCGCTCTCGAGTACTTCAAGGAGCTCGTCGAGGGCGCACTTGCCAACCAGGGCGTCAGCGCCGGAGAGCTGACTGCCTGGTACGTCGTCCACCTGCTCGTCGCGTTCCTCCGTCAGTCTTCCGACCACGACATCGAGCCACTTGCGCTCAAGCTCGCCAAAGCCCTGGACTCGGGTGGCTCCGAGCAGCGCGCGTCGCTCAAACAGATTGGTGACGTCACGCTGTTCGTTTCCGGATTCTTCTCCGATTCTCTGCGCCGCAAACCTGTCGGTGTCGACTACTACGTGAGTGTCGGCGGGTATGCGTACAACACCCTGAGTCGCCTCGATACCGATTCCCGCTCGGGAGTGTTCGCGGAGCTGGCCGACAAGTTTGTCACGTTCGTGGACGTCCTTTCCGAGGTGAGCGAACGCACTGTCGGCGGTTCGAACGCCGACCTCCTCCGGCTCTATGAAAAGTGGCTCATGACCGGCAGCTCAAGGAGCGGCAAGCTCCTGGTCGAGCGGGGAATCGTTCCCAACGCCTCGCTCAGGGGCAGCCGCGTTCAATAACCAGGCGCGGTCCATTTAAGGCCCGCCGGGCTTCTGCCGAGTTAGCCGCCCCCCATTTCCAGCATCTGATCACCCCTTCGGGGCCGTAGATCGACTGCTCCGCCAGGAGGCCAAGTGGTGCTAGAACGAGACAGCCCGACAATTTTGAGCAACACCCAGAAGTCGCTCTTCAGGAACGGCTAGCGCCAATTTTGTAATCGTTCGAACCGGTTCGGCACACGTGGCGTCTAACGCTGTGAACGATGAGAGAGGCTGAGCCGAGTTGAATGCGTCAGACAAAATCGTTTAGATAGAGTGTTTATGAAGGCAAACTGGTTCTGGACGAAGGTTGCGATGGCGCCCGGGGCCGCGATTGCCTGTCATACGGAAGCTGTGAAGTTGCTTTCAATAACGGGCAGTTTGAAAACAGGGTTAGACGGTCATGTCTGGCAGAACAGTTGCATAGCGGTTGCGCGACGAGGACGCGCCCACTAAGGGCAGACAAGGGGGCGGTTATGGCGGTTACGAAGGAAATCCAAAAGGCCGACGGAGCCATGATGGCTCGGTCGCGCTATACCGAGCTCAAAAAGATGCTCGTAGAGCGCCGGTCGGAACTGCAGGCAGAGGTCCAGGACAAGATGCGCGATGTCCGGGCCGAGGGTGCGTGGGGCGGCAAGCAGAACGAGGTCTTCGACGCCGTCGAGAGTTCGGAAGCCGACATCCAGGAAGACATCGAGCTGGCGCTCATTCAGATGAAATCCGAAACGCTCAACAAGGTACACGACGCGCTGTCGCGCCTCGAGCACGGCGACTACGGATACTGCTTCGAGTGCGGCGAGGAAATCGCCGAAAAGCGACTCCGTGCTCTGCCGTTCGCCGTCCGCTGCAAGGACTGTGAGGAGGCCAAGGAAGTCGCCGAGCAACGTGAGCGACATCTGGCTCAGCGGCGCGGCGCGTCCTCTCTGTTCCTCGATATGTAAACGTCCCGAGCGTTTCGTGGGGCTCCGCCGTTGGCGGAGCCCGTCCTTCCGAAGGCAGCAATCCCAGCACGATTGGCTCGGAGTCGAGAGTCGGAAGCGGTCGATTCACGACCTGATTCCGGACCGCGCGTCCCTATAATGAGGTCGCCATGAGCGACGAAATCGAGAACCTCAAGAACGAGGACATCTCCGACGGAGATCGGCCGCTGTCGATTCCGGCCGAATTGCCGATCCTTCCGCTGCGGGAGACCGTTCTCTTTCCGAATTCCTTCATGCCGCTGGCGGTCGCGCGCGAGAGCTCGGTGCGCCTCATCGACGACGCGATCGCGAACGGAAAACTGATAGCCGTGTTCACACAACGGGATGCGTCGGTTGAAGAGCCGGGGCAAGCCGACTTGTACACGGTCGGCACCGCCACGCACATCCACAAGATGTTCAAGCTGCCTGATGGCAGCTTGCGGCTGATCGTTCAAGGGTTGACCAGGCTGACGCTCGATGAAGTCGTTGCCACCCATCCCTATCTGCGGGCGCGCGTGCATGCGGCCGCCGAAGACAGTAACGAAGGCGACCGGCTCGAGATCGATGCGTTGGCGCGCAATATCAAGACGAACTTCCAGCAGGTTGTTTCGCTCTCTCCGCTGCTCTCGGACGACCTGCAGACGCTGGCGACCAACATCACCGAGGCAGGACGGCTGGCCGACTTCATCGCGTCCTCGCTTTCCACCATCAGCACGGCCGTGAAGCAGGAGGTCCTCGAAACGCTCGACATCCGTGCCCGAATGGACAACCTGAACCGAATCCTCATCAAAGAGCTCGAAGTCCTTGAGCTCGGATCGAAGATTCAATCGCAGGTGCAGTCCGAAGTCGGCAAGAACCAGCGGGAGTACTTCCTGCGCGAGCAGATGAAGGCCATTCAGAAAGAGCTCGGCGAGGGCGACGACCAGACGAAGGAAATCGAGGAGCTGGCCGAAAAGATCGAAGCCGTGGGCATGCCCGAACCAGTCAAGAAAGAGGCTCTTCGGGAGCTCGATCGGCTGTCCAAAATGCCGGTCGCCGCGGCCGAGTACACCGTTTCGCGGACCTACCTCGATTGGCTCGTTGCCTTGCCTTGGAACAAGCGCACCGACGAAGTGATCGATCTTCCCCTTACCAAGACTGTTCTGGACGCGGATCACTCGGGTCTCGAGAAGGCGAAGGACAGAATTCTCGAATACCTGGCGGTCCGTAAGCTGAATCGAGACGTCAAAGGCCCAATCCTCTGCTTCGTAGGGCCGCCTGGTGTCGGAAAAACGTCGCTCGCGCGATCGATCGCCCAGTCGCTCGGCCGGAAGTTCGTGCGCGTGTCGCTGGGCGGCATGCGGGACGAAGCAGAAATCCGGGGGCATCGACGAACCTACATCGGAGCGCTGCCGGGCCAGATCATCCAGGGCCTTCGGCGGGCAGAGTCGAAGAATCCGGTATTCATCCTGGACGAGATCGACAAGCTGGGGTCCGACTTTCGGGGCGATCCTTCTTCTGCGCTGCTGGAAGTGCTCGACCCCGAACAGAACAACACCTTCAGGGACCATTATCTCGACGTCCCGTTCGACCTATCGGAAGTCCTCTTCATTACGACCGCGAACATCCTCGACCCGGTTCCGCCGGCGCTCAAAGATCGCATGGAGGTCTTGGAAATCGCCGGTTATACCGAGGAGGAGAAGCTGAAGATCGCGACCGATCACCTGGTCGACAAGCAGGTGAAAAACCACGGACTGACTGCGGATTACATCCGCTTCACTCCCGACGCGCTTCGGCAGGTGATTCGCGGCTACACACGCGAGGCTGGGGTGCGAAATCTCGAGCGTGAGATTGGCGCGCTCTGCCGCAAGGTCGCACGCCGCCGCGCCGAAGGCAACGAAACACCCATTGAAATCAACTCGGTTGTCGTCGTAGAGATGCTCGGAGCTCCGAGGTTTCTCGATGAGGAAATGGAGGAGCGCACCAAGAACCCCGGTGTGGCGATTGGGCTCGCGTGGACGCCCACGGGCGGCGAAGTGCTCTTCATCGAAGCATCCCGCATGGCCGGAACCGGTTCACTCACCCTGACCGGGCAGTTGGGTGACGTCATGAAGGAATCGGCCCGCGCCGCTCTTTCCTGGCTGCGTGCCCACGCCAAGGAGTACGGCATCGATCCCGATTTCTTCAAGAACGCCGAGATGCACGTGCACGTCCCCTCGGGCGCGATCCCCAAAGACGGGCCTTCCGCGGGTGTGACGATGGCCACGGCCATGGCGTCGGAGCTGACCGGCCGCCAGGTGCGTGGCGATATCGCCATGACGGGCGAGATCACTTTGTCCGGCCGCGTGCTGCCTGTCGGCGGCATCAAAGAGAAGGTGCTGGCCGCCCGCCGCGTTGGTATCCGGGAAGTCATCCTGCCGCGGCAGAACGCAAAGAATGTGAACGAAGATTTGACGCCCGAGCTTCGGGACGAAATGACCGTCCACCTCATCTCGACGATCGATGAAGTGCTGGCACTGGCTCTCGTGCCTTTGGCCTCCGACATTCGAGCGCCTGAGGTCAAACGAAAGCGTGATGAAGGGAAGGGCGACGTGAAAGGCGGTAGAACGTACTCGCCGCAATCGCCGCGTAATCAGGTTTCGCCGATCCAGCCTGACGTGCTGTCTTGACTCTTCGCGACTGACTGTTCGATGCGGGTGATCTACTCGCCGCGCTACGAAGTCGATCTCGGTCCCCACGTTTTTCCAACTCGAAAGTACGGTCTGGTTCATCGGCAGCTGCTCAATTCGCAGCTGCTCGGTCCGTCTCGCTTCGTCGAACCGGCGCCGGCGACGTGGGAGGAGCTGGCCCGAGTGCACACAACAGAGTACCTGGCCAAGGTCCGGCGCGGGAGCTTTACCCCTGAGGAGCTGGCGACTCTCGAGCTGCCGTGGTCGGCCGGGATCGTGGAAGGATTCCGCACGATGACCGGCGGGACCGCAACGGCCGCAGCAATGGTGTGCGGCTTCGATCGCGATCCTGAGCTGTCGAGCAACAAGGTCGGCGAACGGCGGGATGGGTCGGACTCGAGGATTGTCTGCCATATCGGGGGCGGCCTCCATCACGCGTTTGCGAATCATGGCGAAGGGTTCTGCCTCTTCAACGATGTGGCAGTCGCGGTCCGGCTTCTGCAGGCATCCGGACTGCAGCGCTTCGCCATCGTCGACCTGGATGTCCATCATGGAAACGGGACGGCGTTCATCTTCGAATCCGATCCGCGCGTGTTCACCTTCTCGATGCATCAACAGCTGAATTACCCGATGTGGAAGCCGCGAGGTTCCCTTGACATCGGCCTGGCCGACGGTACGAGTGACGAGCAGTACCTCCGCCATCTTGAAGAGAGCCTGCCGAAAGTATTGGGCAGCGATCCGCAATGTGTCTTCTATCTCGCCGGGGCCGATCCCTACGAAGACGACCAACTCGGCGGACTGCGGCTGACGAGCAGCGGCTTGCGCCGCCGCGACCGGCTGGTCTTCGAAGCCGTGGGACGAGCCGGTGTCCCCTTGGTGATTACCTTGGCCGGCGGCTATGCGAGGCAGCTTGAGGACACCGTTGCCATTCATGTGGCCACGATTGAGGAAGCGATAAGGCTCGAGGCTGGGAGCTAGGGGCTGGGGTATTGCAGGGGACTTGGGTTCCCAGTCCCCAGTCCCGAGCCCCTTAGATCAGCGTGAGCCCGTACGCCGTCTTCAGGTCGACGATGTCGCCGCGTTCCGCCATCGCCTTGGCTTCTTCGATCGAAAATACCCGCGACTCGATGTCTTCGTCCTCGTCGGGCTTGTGCGGAGAGTCCGGAGGGGGCCGCCGAAAATCCGAGACCCGGAAGTAGATCAGCTCCTCGTCACAAAAGCCCGGCGCCGGAAAGAGTCCTCTGATGCGGTCGACCCGCCCGGGGACGAGCGCGATTTCCTCTTCGCATTCTCGAGCGGCTGCCGACTCAGCCGACTCCCCCTCATCGAGGCTGCCCGCCGGAAGTTCCCAGGTCTTGCGCCGAATGCTATGACGGTATTGCCGAACGAGGATCACATGCTCGTTATCATGCATCGTCAACAGCACGACGGACGGCCGATGGTGGACGGTTTCGACTTGATACTCGCGTCCGTTGGGGCCGGGAATTGTTTCCACATCAACCGAGAACACGCGGCCGGTATAGACGATCGCCATCGCACTCTCCTCACGTCAAAAGATGGGTCCGCTTTGGTGGGGCGTCCTTTGTGTCCATTGTGGTTGATCGGTACGGCCGGTGGACTTGCTGATTGCCCGCCGAATTCATTTGTGCGTGCTGAGCGAGTCCAGCACTTGCTGAAGGTCGTCTGGAAGCGGGCTCGTGAATTCCATGCGCCGGTGATCGGAAGGATGTTTGAACGCCAGGTGGGCCGCATGAAGGAACGGCCGCTCGAGATGTGACACGGCCCTGAGGTCGCCGGGAACGTGACGCCGCACGCCGCCGTAGAGCGGGTCGCCCACAATCGGGTGGCCTATTGCGCTCAGATGAACGCGAATCTGGTGCGTTCGACCCGTGTGAATCGCTAGATGAGCGAGCGTCAACGCCGGATTCAAGCGCTCGGCGCGAGTGATCCGGGTCACGGCCTCGCGACTCCGGCGAGCGCGTGCCGACATCTTTTTCCGATTCGCCGGATCGCGCCCGATTGGTGCGTCGATTCGACGACCCGCCTGCACCTCTCCCCACACCAATGCGATGTATTCCTTTTCGACCTCGCGCTCGCGAAATTGTCGGGCCAGCTCTTCATGGGCCTCGTCATGCTTGGCGACGACCATCAGCCCTGATGTGCCGCGGTCGAGCCGATGCACGATGCCGGGTCGCTTTTCGCCGCCAATGCCGCTGAGATCGTTGAGGTGGTGCAGAAGGGCGTTGACCAGGGTACCGCGGGCATGGCCTGCTGCCGGATGGACGACCATACCTGCGGGTTTGTCGACCACCGCAATGTCGTGGTCTTGATAGAGAATCGGAAGCGCCAGCTCTTCGGGCTCGGGCTCTCCTTCGACAGGGTCCAGAATCGCGAGCGAAACCTGCTGACCGACCTTGACCGGTTGATTCGGCTTGGCTGGCCGTCCGGCGATCTGCACGTGGCCTTCCTTGATCAGCCGCTGGACCCACGATCGCGACCGGTTGGGCAGAATCGAGACCAGAAACCGATCCAGGCGGGCGCCGTCGCTGTCCTCCGGGACCGAGAAGGTGTGCTGCGCCATTGCCAAACCGACGTATCAGGCCGCCAGTTTGCGAGCGGTCTTCGGTGTCGGTGCTTCGCCACGCGCGAGATATACGAGCATGACGACCGCGAGGGGTGCGAGAAGGATGGAGATGAACTGGGACGTCGAGAAGATGAAGACCGTTCCGCGCGGGTCGCCGCGAAACATCTCGATGACGTAGCGCGAGATGGCGTAGAGCAGGATGTAGAGCCAGAACGTCCGTCCGGCGAACGGCTTCCCCCGCTTTTCTGTCAGCAGCAGAACGACGAGGATCAGCAGTTCGGCGCCGGCTTCGTACAACTGTGTGGGATGCAGTGGAACGTCGAGCGGCGTGCCCACGTTCGCCGCGGCAAAAGAGTCGTGGAACGTGATGGCCCACGGCAGGCTCGACGGCTTTCCATAACAGCAGCCCGCGAAAAAGCATCCGAACCGGCCGATCGCGTGGCCGAGCGCGATCCCCGGCGCGAATACATCGCACGTCATCCACAGCGGCAGGCCTTTGCGACGGATATACGTCAGGGCGACCGCCACAGCGAATATCAGCCCCCCGTAGAAGACGCCGCCCGAGCGCGCCAGCGTCAGCAGCTCGCGCGGATCGTTTCGAAAGGCATTGAAGTCCGTGACAAGCAACAGGACTTTCGCGCCGATCAGGGCGCTGATGATGATGTAGATGCCGAGGTCGAGGATGCGCGCCGCATCGAGCTTGCGGGCTTTCGCGCGCACCATGGCCAGCTTGAGGCCGAGCAGATAGGCCGCGGCCAACAGCACGCCGTAGGAGTAGATCGTAAGTGGTCCGAGCTCAATCAGTCTTGGATACACGCGCACCAGCCCCGAGCGTGTCGAGAATCATGACTACGACGCCAATCGTGATTGCAGAATCGGCTACGTTGAATGCCCAGAAGTGATGTGTCCGCCAGTAAACGTCGACGAAATCCACCACCGAGCCGGCGACGATCCGGTCCACCAGGTTGCCGGCGGCACCGCCGATGATCAAGGCGAAAGCCGTGCGAGCCACGAGCTGATGATGGGCCAGGCTCGCGGCGTACAACCCCACGCCGATGAGCGCGGACGTCTGAACGATGGCGATGACCACCGTCTTGAACGCGAAGTCCGCAGTATTCAATATGCCAAACGCCGCACCCGAATTGAGAACATGCGTGAGGTTCAGCAGTCCAGGTATGACCGTTACGCTCGAATACAGGGGGATGGTCGACCGAATGATCGCTTTCGTCAACTGATCGAATGCGACGATGAGGATCGGTAACCACAGCTCGAGGCGTCGGCTCCGCAACACCGTCGACGCGTCGATGCCATCGGTCACGACAGCCGGTGCTTCGGTTAGAGGATCAGCCATCTATCTTTCGGCCAGGGCATCCCGGCAGCGCTCGCATAAGCCCGCCCAGGCGGGTTCGTTGGACACTTTGTTGACGTATCGCCAACACCGCTCGCATTTCACACCAGCCGCACGCTCGATTGTTATCCGAGGCGAAGACGCGGTCGAGTCTCCGTCCCCGACGGCCTCCGCCTGCAGCTCGACCTCGGAAACGATGAAGAGCATGGGCAGATGGACGGCATGGCGCTCGAGGAATGCCAGGTCAGAAGGTCCCGCGGACAAGATTACCTTGGCCTGCAACGAGCTGCCGATCCGCTTGTCTTTACGTAGCGGTTCGATCTCGGCAAGTACATGCTCGCGAATCGAGATGAGCCGATTCCAGCGCTCGACGAGCTCCGCATCGTGGTGCTTGTCGAGCTTGGCGGCATCAGGAAACACTGCGATGTGAACCGACTGCTCTCGTTCACAGGGAAGAGACTGCCACACTTCGTCCGCCGTGAACGAGAGGATTGGCGCGAGCAGCCGCGTCAGGCCGTCCGCCATCAGATACATTGCCGTCTGCGCCGATCTGCGCTCCGCGGCCCTCGCCGCAAATGTATAGAGACAGTCTTTTGAAACGTCGAGGTAGAAGGCGCTCAAGTCGACGGTCAGGAACCTGTTGAAGGATTGAAAAATCGTGGAGTAGTCGTACTCGTCATACGCACGCAGGATGCGCTGTGCAACCTCGGCGTAGCGGGCGAGGATGTATCGGTCCACCTCCTCGAGACGCTCCGAATCCACGAGATCGTGCTTCGGATCGAAATCGTACAAGTTCGCCAAAAGATAACGCAGGCGGTTCCGAATGTTCTTGTACGCCTCGACGATGCGCGAGAGGATCTCCTTGCTGAGGCGGATCTCCTGCGAGTATTCACTCGACGAAACCCACAGTCTCAAGATGTCGGCGCCGCTTTGTTTCAGGACGTCGGCCGGTTCAATGGAGTTCCCGAGCGACTTCGACATCTTCCGGCCATCTTCGGCGACGACGAATCCGTTGGTGACGACCTCACGATAGGGGGCGCGTCCCCGCGTACCAAGGCCGACCAGCAGCGAACTCTGGAACCAACCGCGATGTTGATCAGTTCCTTCGAGGTACAAGTCGGCCGGCCACGTCAGCTCTGGCCGAACCGAGAGCACCGCTTCGTGGCTTGATCCGGAATCGAACCAGACGTCCAGAATGTTCATCTCGCGCTCGAAGGAAGTAGCGCCGCACGAAGGACACGCGATCCCCACGGGAATGAAGTCTTCCGTCGGCCGCTCGTACCAGGCGTCGGCGCCGTAGGCCTCGAATACCTTGGCCGCCTGCTCGACGAGAGCCGGCGTCAGGATAGCCTCGCCGCACGCCGTGCAATCGACGGCAGGAATCGGCACGCCCCACGCACGCTGGCGCGACACGCACCAGTCGGGGCGATTGGCAATCATGTTGTAAATACGATCGTGACCCCAGGCAGGGATCCACTTCACCCGGTGATCGACATACTCGAGCGCCGCTTCCCGCAGGGTCCATCGCCGCTCTTCAGCGGTTTGCCCTGAGCCCTGAGCCCTAAGCCCTGAGCCCTGAGCGATGACCGGCTCGCCGTCCATTCGGATGAACCACTGAGACGTCGCCAGGAAAATGACCGGGTTGTGGCAGCGCCAGCAGTGTGGGTACTGATGTTGGAACGACGCCCGATGCCACAGCCGGCCCCGCGCCTGCAACGCCTCTTCAACCTTCGGATTCGCGTCGAAGACTCTCATTCCGCCGAAAAGTTCGACCGAATCGAGGAAATGACCAGCCGGTCCGATCGGCGCATAGATTTCCAGCCCGTATTTCATTCCGGTGTTGAAATCGTCGGCGCCATGGCCAGGGGCTGTGTGAACCGCGCCCGTCCCCGCGTCGAGCGTCACGTATTCTCCGAGCACTCCCTTCGAGTCGCGCTCGTAGATCGGGTGGCGAAAACGGATGCCCTCCAATGGCATGCCTTTGAATCGGGCGACCGGGCGATCGAAGGCGCGGCCGACAACCTGACCGACCGTCGGCGCCAGCGCTTCGGCAACGATGACCGCGCGTCCGTCCACGTCGTAGGCGGCGTAATCGAACTCGGGATGGAACGCGACGGCCAGGTTCGACGGAATCGTCCAGGGCGTGGTCGTCCAGATGAGGACCGAGACGTCGCGCCCAGCCAGCTCGGGGATGCGTTCCGCGAGAACCGCCCGAGCGTCGGATGCAACCGGGAACTCGACGTAGATCGAAGGCGACGTGTGGTCCTCGTACTCGACCTCAGCTTCTGCGAGCGCGGTGCGGCAATGAATGCACCAATGAACCGGTTTCTTGCCCTTGTAGACCAGTCGCTGCTCGACGAATCGACCGAACGCGCGCGCAATCGCCGCCTGGTACTTGAAGGCCATGGTCAGGTACGGGGCGTCCCAGGTACCCAGGATTCCGAGTCGCTGAAACTGCTCGGTCATGGCACCGATGAAGCGCTCGGCGTAAGCGCGGCACGCTCGGCAGAAGTCGGCCGTCGACATCTGCCGCTTCGCCGGCCCAAGCTCGCGGTCCACCTGCAGCTCGATCGGCAGTCCATGACAGTCGTAGCCGACCACGTACGGTGCGTCGAATCCCGCCATCGACCTCGACTTGACGACGATGTCTTTCAGGATCTTGTTGAGCGCTGTTCCGATGTGGATGTTGCCGTTCGCATAGGGAGGGCCGTCATGGAGGATGAATTTCGGCGCGTTTTGACGTCTTTCGCGGATCTTCTCGTACAGGTCGATCTCGGCCCAGCGCGCGAGCGCGAGGGGTTCGCTCGCCGGCAGGTTCGCTTTCATCGAAAAGGCGGTGCGCGGCAGATTGACGGTATCTTTCCACTCAGGCATGAGTATCCGACGATTTTATAATGAACTGTCGATCCGTTCGGGCAACTGCGTTGCCGAGCGTGTGAAGTCGACCATGGTGGAGCCGCTGAACCGTGATTGAGGAAACCAGGCTGAACGCCCTCCCGCGTGTGACCACGCTCGACAATGGCCTGAAGGTCCTCGTTCGAGAAGATCACACCGCGCCACTGGCCTCAGTGTGGTGTTGGTACAAGGTTGGGTCCAAGGACGAGCGCCCCGGCCTCACAGGTGTCTCGCACTGGTGCGAGCACATGAACTTCAAAGGTACGGCGAACATTCCGCGAGATCAGGTCAAGGGCATCATCGAGCAGTTCGGTGGAACCTGGAACGGCTACACCTGGATCGATCAGACGACGTATCTCGAGACCGCCAGTCGCGATGCGCTCGATCGCATGTTGTTCATCGAATCGGAGCGCATGGCGAGCTGCCTCTATCATCCCGACGATTGCGAATCCGAGCGCACGGTGATCATTTCCGAGTTGCAAGGCGGTGAGAACGATCCCGACCAGCTCCTCGATCAGGAGTTGACCGCGACGGCATTCAAGGCGCATCCGTATCGTCATCCGACCATAGGTTGGCTATCCGACCTGCAAACAATGGGTCGGGACGATCTCTACAATTACTATCGGCGCTACTACGTGCCGAACAACGCCACACTCGTCGTTGTGGGCGACGTGGAAACCGAGCAGACGTTGCGGCAGATCGAGCACCACTTTGGCAAAATCGCTCCTGGGGCAGCGCCGCCGCGCATGCGGACCGTCGAGCCCGACCAGATCGGCGAGCGACGTCTCACGATTTGCAAAGAAGGAACGACCGGCTACATCAAGACGGCCTACCACGCTCCAGCCGTCGCCAATTCGGACTTTGTCTCGCTGCTGGTTCTGGACGCCGCGCTGACTGGTGCGAAAGGCCTGAATCTGTGGTCCAGCTTTCGCGTGCCTCCACCTCAACGCAGCGTGCGGCTGTATCGCGCGCTCGTTGACACGGGCCTCGCCGCGCAGGTGAACGGCGCCCTGTTGCCTACCGAGCACCCCTTTCTGTATACGATTTCGGCGACCGCGACCGAAGGCACGTCTCTTTCAACTGTCGAATCCGCCTTGCTCGAGGAGCTGGAGCGCGTTCGAACGCACGGAATCACAGAGGCGGAACTGTCCAAAGCGAAACGGCAGCTGAAGGCGCGCCTGGTCTTCGACAACGACAGCATCACCAACATTGCTCATCAGCTTGGGTTCTTCGAGACAATTGACAGCCTGGACGCCTTTCTCGAGATGCCGTCACGAATTGCGGCGGCAACACTGGATGGCGTCGCCGCTGCTGCCCGAGCAGTTCTGAGCTCATCGAACCGGACAATCGGGTGGTTCGATCCGCTGCGGAACGAAGCCTAGACTCGAGCCTTGAGCCTTCATCTATCCGGTCCAGGCCTCTCGCCCTCCCGCATCACCCTTTCCAACGGCGTCGTCGTTATCGCGAAGGAGACTCGGGCGATTCCGGCGGTGACCATCAATCTGTCGATACGTGTTGGCTCTGTTTGCGATCCGGTCGATGCACCAGGCTCCGTCTACCTGATGTCTCGGGTTCTCGACCGCGGCACAACCCGGCGCAGCGCCGGTGACATCGCTGAGGATCTCGACACGCGCGGCATTACGCTGACCATCGTGGTGACACGCCAGGCGATGTCGCTCGTCTGTACGTGTTTGTCGGAGGACTTCGACGAGGTTTTGGCGCTGTTGGGCGATGTCGTCATGTCGCCCTCGTTTCCGGATGATGAGATCGCCACTCGAAAGACCGAAGTTGTCACGAGCATTCGTCAGGATGAAGACAATCCGGCAGTTCGTGCGGTCGAATCGTTGATGGCTCTTCTTTATCTGGGCAACCACCCGTACGGAAGGCGACTCAAAGGCGCCGCCGACATCGTGAGTGGCCTGACCCGTGAGCAGCTCGTCCGTCTGCACGCCCAGCGCTTTGCTCCCGGCGAGTTGAGCGTCGTCGTCGTGGGCGACGTTTCAGTCGACCGTGCGTCGCGAACCGCGGATCAGGTGTTTGGCGGCTGGCGCCTGCATAGGCCTCCTCCTGTCGATCTGCCGCGAGTCGAGTCGGTTTCGAGAAGGCAGCGGTTGGTCATTCCGATGATGAACAAAGCCCAGGCCGACGTCGCCTACGGCTTCAGGGCAGTTGCCCGTCGCGACCCTGCGTATCATGCGTTTTGGCTCATGAACCACGTCCTGGGGCAGTACTCGATGGGTGGGCGGCTCGGCGACAGCATCCGCGAACGGCAGGGGATGGCGTACTACGTGTTCAGCAGCCTCGACGCCAACGTGATCGAGGGGCCGCTGACCATTCGCGCGGGTGTCAGTGCCGCAAACGTGGATCGCGCGGTGGCGTCGATTGACGAAGAAGTGACTCGGCTGCTTCGCGACGGCGTCACCGTGAAAGAGCTGAATGAGTCAAGACAGTACCTGGTCGGGTCGCTGCCGCGGGCCCTCGAGACCAGCAGTGGAATTGCGACCTTTCTTCAAACCGTGGAGTTTTTCGACTTAGGCCTCGACTACGACGCCCGGCTGCCGGATCTTCTGCACGCCGTCACCGTCGATGATGTACACGCGGCCGCGAAGCGAGTCCTGGATCCCGATCGCGCCGCCATCGTGATTGCTGGCCCTTATCAGGGCTAGCAAGGGACCAAACTCGCCACCACTGCGGTGGAGAGTTGGTTACTGCGCTCTCAGCAGACGGATGCTGCCGTTGACCGTCGAAATATCGAGCGGCCGTGTCCCGCTGCCGATCGTTCCGCGCAGCCGGCGCGGGTTCGCGGTGCTGCTGATCACCGATACAGGGAAGTCGGATGTGAGCGTGCCGTTCAACATCTCAGCGCGCAATTCGGCGGCAAGGGCGCTGGGCAGAGTGAGCGTGATGCTCCCATTCACGGTCTTGAAGCTCGCGCCATCGGGCCAGTCCGCTCGACCCATCGTGATGTTCATCGACCCGTTGACGGTCTTGGCAACGGCGAGGCCGGTCGTCGTGAGGCGGATCGAGCCGTTCACGGTGCGAGCGTCGGCGTCGCCGTGGAGCGATTCGCCACTCACCCCGCCGTTCACAGTCCGCCCGATGAACCCGATGCCGTCGGGAACGCGTACGTCGAAATGTACGACCGTGTCGTTGTCCTTGTTGTTGAGTCGACCACCGTCTCCCGGCTGGCACCGATTCGGGTCGCCGCCGGAAGGTGTTGGATAGACGGCGCAGATGGTGACGCCCCTGGCGTGTTGCACGACTTCAATGCGAACTTCGTCGGGGTTGCTGCGGCGTGCCGATCGTGCTGCCGTCACCTCGACCTCGCCTGATGTCGATGGGGTGGCGCGAACGTCGCCGTTGATCCCTTTGATTTCGATGGTCTGCCCGACCGAGAGACGCCCCCGCCACTGAAAATCCTGCTGCGCCGAAGCCGGATTGGCGGCCGACAAGCACAAGGCCAATCCGGTCGCGACACTGTCAATCCACTTCGAGCGCATCAGACACCTCCAAATATCACGGTTAGACGAGGTCGGCAGGCGAAGCGTTGGTGGCATGGGTAGCGGTGCGATTCGAGATGGCAGGTGGCGGATGGCTGAGGCGGACTACACTGTTTTGTCGGCTATCGGCACATGAACCGCGACAGGACTCTGACCGGACGAACGATTCTCGTGACCGGAGCGACGAGCGGCCTCGGTCTGGCCACGGCCGAGGCGCTGGCCCGTATGGGCGCCGCGGTCATCGTTCATGGCCGCAACGCCGACAAGGCCAAACGAGCGGTTACCGGCTTAGTACGGGCGACCGGAAATCAGCAGGTCTCTTTCGTGCAGGCCGATTTCGCTTCGCTCGCCGATGTCCGGCGACTGGCGAAGGATCTTAATGAGCGGTTGCCGCGACTTGACGTTCTGATCAACAACGCCGGCACGGCCGTCGTCGGCCGGCCCATGACCGTGACCGGTGACGGATACGAGATGACGTTTGCAGTGAATCACCTCGCGCCTTTTCTGCTGACCAACCTGCTGCTCGAAAAGATCAAGAAGAGCGCGCCCACGCGTATTGTCGTGGTCGCGTCGGAGGCACATCGAAACGTGAAGCTCGACCTCGAGGATCTGATGGGAGAGCGTGGCGGCGTAGGATTCAGGGCTTATTCACGGTCGAAGCTTGCGAACATCTTGTTCACGCGCTCTTTGGCAAAGCGGCTCCAGGGCAGCGGCGTAACCATCAACGCCGTTCATCCAGGAGTCGTCCATACAGGACTCTTGTCTGCAAGTACTACGCCCTACAAGCTGATTATGATCTTGGGAGGCTGGTTGATGAGATCACCGCAACAAGGAGCGAGGACGAGCATCTACTTGGCGTCTTCGCCTGAAGTCGAAGGCCGAAGCGGCGGTTACTATGCGAACTGCAGGCTGACCGAGCCTACGGCTGAAGCCCGAGACGACCTCTTAGGTGAACGTCTCTGGCAGTTGAGCGCAAAGCTCGTCGGCCTCTCATAGTATTCCCTCGACTCCGGTGGCCACGAAAGCTGTCTTCTTCGACGTCGACTTCACACTGATTTATCCTGGGCCAATCTTCCAGGGGGAAGGGTATCGCTCGTTCTGCGAGCGATTTGGCATCCAGATAGACGACACGAAATTTGGTGCGGCTGTCGCCGCTGCTGCCGCGCTGCTCGACGGTCTCGACGACACGAAATATGACGACGAAATTTTCGTGGCCTACACACGGCGGATTATCGAGCACATGGGCGGCCGGGGAGCGGGCCTGGATCCCTGCGCCCGCGAGATTTATCGTGAATGGGCGGCGTGTCACCACTTCGAGCTGTACGACGAGGTCCGCGCGGTGCTACAGGAACTGGCCTCGGCCGGCATTCGGATTGGGCTGATCTCCAATTCGCATCGCTGTCTGGCGTCGTTCCAGTCCCATTTCGAGCTGCAGGAATTTGTGACGGCGACTGTGTCGTCTTCCGACCATGGCCTCATGAAGCCGCATCCGAGCATCTTCCAGGCGGCGCTGCAGCTAGTTAACGTCGAGGCGGCAGACGCGATCATGGTTGGGGACAGCGTGCGCCAGGACGTCGAAGGTGCCTTGCGGGCAGGTATGCGCGCCGTGCTGCTTCATCGGGGTCCCGCGGCACATCCGGAGCTGCTCCAGCTTACCGAGCGAGGAGTCGCTGTCATTGGCTCCCTGCGCGAGTTGCCCGGGCTCATCTCTCGAGATCGTTTATCAGGGACTGGATCTGCTTCAGCCTGGCGGCCAGTGCATCGTCCGGCCACCGAGTAGATGCAGATGGATGTGGAAGACCGTTTGTCCTGCATCGCGGTTCGTATTGAAAACGGTCCGGAAGCCGCCGTCGGAGATCCCGCGTTCCCGGGCAATGGCAGCAGCCCGCCGCACCATCTCGCCGACCAGCCCATCGTCTTCCCCGCTCAGGTCGTTCAACGAGGCGATGTGACGCTTGGGCACGACGAGAACGTGCGTGGGTGCCTGTGGGTTGATGTCGTTGAAGGCCAGCAGCCGTGCGTCTTCATACACGATGGAGCCCGGGATCTCTCGATTGATGATCTTGCAGAAGAGGCAATTGGACATAGCGTCTGAAAGCTGATAGCTGATCTACGTTCTTCTCGCGATGGCGGTACGTGCGATTCCTTGCAAATCGCGACACAGCCCGATAAATATCAGTCCCTCCGTCTTCTCAATCAACTCTTCGACGGCGACCTCTTGTCCGAAGCCGAACTCGAACATCAAATACCCTTGATGCCGGAGCCGACCGACCGCCTGGCCGACGAGCGTGGCGACGATGTCCATGCCCGTTTCACCTCCAAAAAGTGCGACAGGGGGCTCGAAGTCGCGAACCTCTGGTTGCAGCGCCGGGCGGTCGACCGTCCGAACGTACGGCGGGTTGCCCACAATCAGGTCGAATATGCCGTCCACGCCGTCGAGAACGTTGGTGCGGATGAAGCGGATTCGACCGTCCATACGATGGCGTTCGCTGTTTCGCCGCGCGACGTCGAGTGCGACCTGCGAAATGTCAGTCGCCACTACGGTTGCGTGGGGCAGCTCGGCCGCGAGCGCTACCGCCAAGCAACCGCTGCCAGTGCACGCGTCAGCGACAGCGAGGGGTTGAGTCCGGTCCGCGAACCGTTCCAACGCGGCTTCGACAATGAGCTCGGTTTCGGGTCGAGGGATGAGTACCGCCGGAGACACATCGAGCGATAGACCCCAGAATTCCTGTTGTCCAGTAATGTAGGCGACCGGCTCGCGCGCAGCCCGTCGGGCAACGAGCGAGTCGTAATGTTCGGCAAACGTGGAGGACTCCAGTTGGTTCGCTGAGACGAAATAGCGAGCGGCGTCCCAACCGAGCGCGTGTTCAGCGAGTACGCGAGCGCTGAGCTCGGCCTCGACGGCGCCGATTCCGGCCTTTCGCAGCGCCTGCCGGGCAGCCGCGACATGTTCGAAGATCGTAGGCATCAGCGGTCGTGTGAGGCAGGGTAGTCTGGGCCACCGGCCACATCAGCCCTTACGAGACTGCCGTCGCGTCCTTGAGTTTTTCTGACTGGAAGTAAGAGCCCACGGTGTCGAGCAGTTCGGCCAAATCGCCGTTGAGCACTTCGACCAGTCGGTGCGTCGTGAAGTTGATCCGGTGGTCGGTGATGCGGTTGTCGCGGAAATTGTACGTCCGGATCTTTTCCGATCGTTCTCCCGTTCCAACCTGGCTGCGGCGATCCTTGGCGATGGCTTCCTGCTGCTTGCGCAGCTCCATTTCGTACAGCCGGGAGCGAAGCACCTTCATTGCTTTCGCGCGGTTCTTGATCTGCGACTTCTCGTCCTGCTGCGACACGACGAGACCGGTGGGTATGTGCGTGAGGCGCACCGCCGAATAAGTCGTATTGACGCTTTGGCCGCCGGGTCCACTCGAGCAGAACGTGTCGATTCTGAGATCCTTCTCGTTGATTTGGATATCCACCTCTTCGGCTTCCGGCAGGACGGCGACCGTGACCGTCGAGGTGTGGATTCGGCCGCTCGCTTCCGTTGCCGGGACGCGCTGTACTCTGTGGACGCCGCTTTCGTACTTCAGTTTGCTGTAAACGCCTCGTCCCTCGATCGTCGCGATCACCTCTTTCAACCCGCCGACGCCTGTTTCGTTGCTCGACAACACCTCGATCCGCCACCCTTGGCGCTCCGCGAACTTGCTGTACATCCGGAACAGTTCGGCGGCAAATAGGGCGGCCTCGTCGCCACCGGTGCCGGCGCGTATCTCGAGCACCACGTTCTTCTGGTCGTTGGGATCCTTGGGGATCAGCAGAGTCTTGAGCTCCGCGACGAGCGCATCCCGCCGGCTGACGAGCGATTTCAGCTCTTCTTGAGCGAGCTCACGCATGTCGGCGTCGCCCGACGCAGCCAGTTCCTCCGTTTGGGCGATGTCTCGGACGAGCGTCTTGTATTCGCGAAATCGATCCACCAGTGGTTCGAGATCGGACAGCGCTTTCGCCTGCTTCCGATACTCGGACTGATCGCTTTGCACCTCAGCGCTGCCGAGGAGCTGCATGATTTCCTCGTACTGTCGCTCAACCGCTGCCAGCTTATCGAACATTTCTTACCCTGCGGCGGGCCCTAACCCCGGCGCCTGTGCCTTCGTCCCTCGACCATCCCCGAGACGACCCTGAGCCTGTCGAAGGGTCGCGATTTTGTCAGCTTGTCACACGTCACTACCCACCCGAGACCGGCGGCAGGAACGCCACCTCATCGCCGTCGCGGAGCTCGGTGTCCATTCGGGCGTAGTCGAAATTCACGGCACTCGAAATCGACCGCTCGTACGGCCCGAGTTCGGGATAGTCGGTAGCGAGTTGCCGCCAGACGCTCCCGATCGTCGATCCGGATGGAATATCACGGGCCAGCTCCGCTGCGCCGGCGATGTCGCGCAGCCTGGCGAACAGCCGCACCGTTACGCGCATGCCCTCCGCTCCGCTTCACGGCGGGCGGTCTCGTCGTCCGGATCGGCGGTTGCGCCCTCGATCCAGACATCGCCGCCATCGAAAAACTCACGCTTCCAGATCGGCGCCACTTGCTTCACCCGTTCGATCACGTATCGGCTGCTGGCATATGCGTCAGCCCGATGGGGGGAAGCTGCGGCGATCGCGACGCTCGCTTCTCCGATTTCGAGCCTGCCAACGCGATGATGCAGCGCCAGCCGTACCTGAGGCCATCGGCTTCGCACTTCAGCTGCAATCCGTTCGAACGTCTTCAACGCCAGCGGCTCGTACGCCTCGTACTCTAAATATCGGACGCGACGACCAACGTTGTGGTTGCGGACGAGCCCCAGAAACGTGACTACAGCGCCATCCGCGCCTCGCGCTCCTTCCGAGCTCTCACTGACGGCGGCAATCAACCGGCCGAGCTCGAGTCGATCCGAGCCGATCGCCAGAAGCTGAGGCATAACACCAGTATAGATTGGGTCCGTCAGGACCCGATCCTCCAGAAGTGATTCAGAGGCCCGTGGCCCTGACCAATTGACAAGGCATGCTCGATTGCACCGGCGACATAGGCTTGCCCCCGAACGACTGCATCCACGAGGGAGTGACCGAGGGCGAGGTTGGCCGCAATAGCCGACGCGAACGTGCATCCGGTGCCATGCGTGTTCCGCGTGGCGATGCGAGCGGTTTGGAGTTCGGTGAACATTTCACCGTCGAAGAGTAAATCGACGAGCTGGTCGCCTTTCGCGTGTCCTCCCTTGATCACGACGGCAGAGCCGCTTCGACTGTGGATCTCGTAAGCGGCGGCGCGCGCGTCCTCGATCGACTGAATCCGCCTTCCCGTCAGGACCTCTGCCTCTGGAATGTTGGGCGTCACGACGAGGGCCCTGGGGAGGAGCTCAGTGCGAAGCATTCCGATGCCATCATCATCCAGCAATCGCGCTCCGCTCTTCGAGACCATGACCGGATCGACGACAACCAATGGCAGGTCGAGCTCTTGAATCGCAGCTGCGACGGCTTCGACGATGGCCGCCGTGGCCAGCATGCCGGTCTTCGTCGCATGGACGGGAATATCGGCGGCAATCGCTTCAATCTGCGCAGTGACGAGATCGGCCTGCAGCGCCAGGCTCTCGTTCACCCCGACGGTGTTTTGCGCCGTCACTGCGGTAATCGCGCTCGTGCCGTACACACCGAGCGCGGCGAATGTCTTCAAATCCGCTTGAATGCCAGCACCGCCGCTCGAATCGCTGCCGGCGATGGTCAGAACGATCTTCGGCTCGCTCATCGTGTCACGTGCGCGAGCGTGGCTTTGCCGAACACCAGCAGGTACTGGAACTGGAGCTGCTCGCGCTTCATCAGCTCGAAGCCCGCGGCGCGCGCCGCCCTGACGATGACTGCTTCATCCACCCGCTCGTCGGTGGGCCGTCCGGGGCCGCCGTCGCCCGGCGTCCACTCGAGGATGCCGAGGCGTCCCTTGGACTTGAGCGCGCGTGCGACGTTCTCCAGGAGGACGGTGGGATCCTCGCACGACGGGCCCACGGCGCACGACATCTCATGATAGGCACCCGCGATGAGCACCGCATCGAGGCCGCCCTTCGGGAGCTTCGGATCGGTCGCCGTTCCGAGCACGGTGACGATGTTGGCGAAGCCTTCGCGTTGTGCCCGGCGACGGATCGCTTCCAACATCTGGAGTTGCACGTCTTCCGCGTACACGACGCCGCTCGGTCCGACGCGGCGCGCCAGCTGGAGCGTGAACCACCCGCCAGCGGCCCCGAGGTCGGCAACGGCCGCGCCGTCGGCGACGAGCAGCGCGTCGAGGATCGATTCGGGCTGCTGCCATTGCTCGCGGTCGGCCGGTTCGATCAAGCCGAGATCCTGGGGCGGGAAGAGCCGGGTTTGGGTTTTCTGCTGGCCGACAGGGACGGGAGGGGCGGGCGGGAGGGGCAGGAGAGGCGGGAGGGGCGGGAGCGGCAGGAGGGGCAGGAAGGGATTGAGTCGCGCTGAATAGCGAGAAACCGATCACGAGTTGTCCCACCATTGCTCGCTTCATGGCCTGCCCGTCCTTTTGGGTGATGCCGGCGGTCGAGCGTCGCTCGTTTCAGTCGTCTTGCTCGTTTCATCCCCCCCGACGATGCCGCCGCGCGTCATCGCCTCGGGCGACAGAATGGCATCGAGCCGGTCTTTGTCGAGCAGGCCGCGTTCCAGAACCAGCTCGCGGATCGGCCGCCCGGTTTCGACTGAAGTCTTGGCGAGGTCGGCGGTCGTCGCGTATCCCAGGTATGGACTGAGTGCGGTCGCCATGGCCGTGCTTCGCTCGAGCAGCTCACGCGCACGCGCGACGTTTGCCGTAATGCCATCCACGCATCGGATCCGCAACACTTTGATCGATTCGCGGAGGATCGTCGAGGCATGAAGAGCGTTCCAAGCGATGACCGGCATCATCACGTTCAACTCCAGCTGACCGGCTTCCGCCGCCATAGCGATCGTCGTATCACATCCGACGACTTGAAACACCACCTGGTTGACCATCTCAGGGATCGACGGATTCACCTTGCCGGGCATGATTGACGAGCCGGGCTGAACAGCAGGCAGCGTGATCTCCGACAACCCGGCGCGCGGTCCCATGGCCAGGAGCCGGAGATCGCTGGCGATCTTGCCGACCTCGACGCCAAGCCGCCGCATCGCGCTCGAGTAGGCCAGAACGTCTCCCATGCTCTGCGTGACCCGGAACAGGTTCAAGGCCGGCGTCACGGCCAGACCCGTGTAGCGAGCGAGATTCTCGACGACACGCCGGCGGTAGTCGTCGCCGGCGTTCAATCCGGTGCCGACCGCAGTCGCGCCGATGTTCAGTTCCAGCAGCTGTTCGGACGATTCAGCGACGTCGTCGGCGCCGCGGCGAACGCAGGCTGCGTAGCCGCCGAACGCCTGGCCGAGCGTCATGGGCACGGCATCCTGCAAATGTGTGCGACCGGTTTTCAGAACGCGGGCGAATTCATCCGACTTCCGCTCGAGGCTTTGCACGAGCTCTTGCGCCGCTTTGACCAGCGGCCCGGCGCCCAGGAGCAAGGCCAGCCGGGTCGCCGTCGGAAACACGTCGTTGGTCGACTGGCTCATGTTGACGTGATCGTTGGGGTGAATGCGCTTGTAGGTGCCCCGCGGCTCGCCGAGCAGTTCGGCCGCTCGATTGGCGAGGACCTCGTTGGCGTTCATGTTGTGCGACGTCCCTGCTCCTGCTTGATAGACGTCAACAACGAACTGATCGCGGAAACGCCCGGCGAGCACTTCATCTGCAGCCGAGACGATCGCATGTGCGACGGTGGGATCGAGCCTCCCGAGTGCAGCATTGGCTTCGGCGGCAGCTTTCTTGACGAGGATAGTCGCGACGATGAGGTCGGCCGGTGCTCGTAGGGAGCTGATGGGGAAGTTCTCGACCGCTCGCGCCGTCTGCGCGCCGTAATATGCGTTCGAAGGAATCTTCACCTCCCCGAGTGGGTCGCGCTCGGTACGGTACTCCATGCTCACGCCCCCAGGGGTTAAGTATACTGACCGGGTTATGCTCCCTTCATTCTTCGACAGCGTGCTGCAACTCATCGTTCGGACGTCGACCGATCTGCCGCCTGACGTACGCGCGGCGATGGGTGCGACGCGAAGTGCCGAGCCGTCGGACACACGATCGGGGCAGGCACTGACCATCATCGCGCAGAACATCGATCTCGCGGTCGACACCGAAGGCGCGATCTGCCAGGACACCGGGATGCCGACCTTCGAGGTGAAGACTCCCGTCGGCGCGAATCAGATCTGGATGCGCCAGCAGATTCGCGAGGCCGTCGCCGAAGCGACGCGGCGCGGCAA
This sequence comes from uncultured Acidobacteriota bacterium, assembly GCA_963773035.1. GTDB lineage: Bacteria > Acidobacteriota > Vicinamibacteria > Vicinamibacterales > CAVVIG01 > CAVRXZ01. Next base: position 397,489 of record CAVYZX010000017.1, read on the forward strand.
GCTTCGCCCGAACTCCGTGGACTCGATTACCGGGAAGAACTCTGGAGACAATCTCGGACCGGGCACGCCGATTATTCATTTCGATCAGTGGGAAAAGGACGAGATCGAGGTTCGGCTGATTCTGAAGGGTGGAGGTTGCGAGAACGTCAACGCACAATACGCGCTGCCCGTCGAGCTGCCTCACTTGGGACGTGCCGATCGCAATCTGGACGGAGTCAAGAAAGCCATCCTTCACGCGGTCTGGAACGCCCAAGGGAAAGGGTGCAGCCCCGGCGCCGTTGGCGTCTGCATCGGGGGCGACCGGACGTCGGGGTATACCCACGCGAAGGAACAGCTCTTTCGAACGCTGGACGATGTGAATCCAGATCCGCGGCTTGCCGAGGTCGAAGCCTGGATCATGTCGACGGTCAACAATCTCGAGATCGGCACGATGGGTTTTGGCGGCAACATCACGCTGATCGGCTGCAAGATTGGCGTTCAGAACCGCCTGCCCGCGTCGTTCTTTGTCTCGGTAGCCTACGATTGCTGGGCGTTCCGCCGCCTTGGCGTCTTGCTCGATCAATCCACCGGCGCGATTAAGAGTTGGCTCTACCGCGATCCATCTCGGCCGATTGTCCCGATGCTGGACCGGCCTGGCTTCACACGCACCGGCCGCGAAATCTCGCTCCGTGCACCGCTGACGGAGGCCGACGTTCGATCCTTGAAGGTCGGTGACGTGGTACTCATCTCGGGTCCGGTATTCACTGGGCGTGATGCGGTCCACTCCCACCTGATGAAACACGATGCCCCGGTTGATCTGCGTGGAGCAGTCCTGTATCACTGCGGGCCCGTCGTCGTGAAAGAGGGAGAGGGTTGGAGAGTGACCGCAGCCGGTCCGACCACGAGCATTCGTGAGGAGCCCTACCAGGCCGAGATCATCAAGCGATTCGGGCTGCGCGCGGTGATCGGCAAGGGCGGGATGGGCGCCAAGACGCTGGCTGCGCTCAAGGAACATGGCGCCGTATACCTGAACGCCATTGGCGGCGCCGCCCAGTTTTACGCGCGCTCGATCGAACGGGTCGACGGCGTCTCGCTGCTGGAGTTTGGAACACCCGAGGCCATGTGGCACCTCACCGTGAAGGACTTTCCGGCGATTGTCACGATGGACGCTCACGGAAACAGTCTGCACAAAAACATCGAACAGGAATCAGGCCAGCACCTCGAAGCCATGATGGCCTGAGAAAGAGGCATGTGATGAAACGGGCGTGGATACTCTCAGCGATCGTTGTGCTTGGTGGCCTTTCTGTCGCGGCCTCCGCACTTCAGGCGCCGCCGCAAGGACCGACGGCGGCCGCCTTGGCGGCAACCAAGATTGAGAAGGTCAAGGAGAATCTGTACGTCATCACGGGTTCCGGAGCCGAGGATCAGAACGCGTTCAGCGGCGGTAATACGGCCGTCTTCATCACCGCCGGTGGCGTGGTGATTGTCGACACCAAACTGCCGGGTTGGGGTCAAACGATCGTCGACAGGATCAAGACCGTAACCGACAAGCCAATCACGACGATCATCAACACGCATACCCATGGCGATCATACGGGCAGCAACGCCTTCTTCGGCGCGAACGTCGAGAGCATCGTCCACGAGAACACCAAAGCGAACATGGCCAAGATGGACGACTTCAAAGGCGACAAGGCGAGGTTCCTGCCGAAAAAGACTTACAAAGACAAACTGACGGTGGGTACGGGCCCAGATCAGATCGACCTCTACTACTTCGGTCCCGGTCATACCAACGGCGACACGTTCGTCGTGTTCCCCGCTCTGCGGACGATCCATGCCGGCGACATGTTTGCGTGGAAGGCGCTGCCTTTCATCGATGTGTCGAACGGTGGCAGCGCTGTGGCCCATCCTCAGACGCTTGCGAAGGCCATTTCGATGATCAAGAACGTCGACACGGTGATAACCGGACACACGCCGTTGTTGAAGTGGAACGATCTGCAGGAGTACGCGGACTTCAGCAAGGATTTTGTTGCCTGGGCTCAGGCGGAAATGAAAGCTGGAAAGACCGTAGACCAGGCTGCGGCCGAGTACAAGGTTCCAGCCAAGTACAAGGGCTACACGGCAGGCGTCGGCTCGGTCGGCGGAGCCAAAGGGAACACGCAGGCGGTCTACGACGAGCTCAAGAAGTAGCGTGCACTTGGATATGAGGGCGCGCTACCGACGAGCTGTCTTTGCGAACTCCTTCATGGTTGGACGCGCGTAGCCGTGCTCCATCGCGGCGACGTCGAGGTCCATCGTTTCCAGATCGCCGATCGAGAGAAGAGGGAAGGCGGACAACTTCTCGACGTCCACAGTCTTGAGGTAGCCGCCGCAGCCGCTGCAGACTTCGACGCGACGATCCTTGCGCTCTTCATCGGGCGCTGCGGTGACGAAGGGCTCTCCGTTTTCCGTACAGTAGATGCAGGCGTAAGTCGTCAGCTCCCATGCAGACGCACAGAACGAGCAGCGGAGCGTTCGATGGCCGCCGACAACCTCGGCCAATGCCGGCCACGAACCGCAGGCGGGGCAGTAGCCATGATTCCATTGGTCGAGCGCAGCGGCGATCGAATCTCCGAAGAACGCCTGCAGCAGCCGGTAGGCAAACGGGCCTACAGCGAGCTCTCCTACGAGCCAGACCAGATCTGGCGCGAGACCGCGATGAGCGGCCCCGGTCCGAATCGCATCTTGATCGCGCGAGAGGGAGGCGGAGAGCAGAGAGCCAACGTCAAGGCTCTTGTTCTTGATTGCGGTCGCGATGTGGTCCGCTACTGCTCCGCCGCCACCGGCAGCGAGCTCGCTACAGAAGCCGAGCAAGGCGCCGGTCAGAATCGGAATCGGCAGGGGTATCGGCTCGCCCGCGAGCCCAGGCACACCGCGCGCAAGCTTGGCGATGATGTACTTCGGCGGCAAGGAGAGGCGCGGGACGGGAGAACCTTCGAGTGTCTGTTTCAAGTCGAAGACGAGCGCGAGAAGGCGGCGCTGCAGGGCCACAGCCGGGCCGAGCTCGGGGCGGGCAGCCAATACGGCGTTCCAGCGTTCATCGGCGGCGGCCTCCAGCTCTTCGCGAGCGGCGGGCGGGAGGTGGATATATGGCATTTTCGGGTTCGGATATCGCAAAGAGGCACGGCTGACTGTGGCCGGAAAACACTATATTATCGGGGGTTCTTGCTATAATGAAGGCAATCGCGCTGTAGCGTTTGCGCGAGGAGAACATCTCCCATGATTAACGTGTCGGAAATGGCCGCGGCGAAGATCAACGAGCTTCTGACCGAAGAAAACAAGGCCGGCAGCGGCCTGCGCGTGTTCGTGCAAGGCGGCGGATGCTCGGGCTTCCAGTACGGGCTGATGATCGAAGAAAACGGAGAAGGCGTCGGCGACCAAGTGTTCGAGTCACACGGAGTCAAGCTCTACGTCGACCCGATTAGCGTCCGCTATCTGAAGGGTGCCGAGGTCGATTTCGTCGACACGATCACCGGCGGTGGATTCACAATTAAGAACCCGAACGCAACTTCGACCTGCGGCTGCGGCCAATCGTTCTCCGTCGAGTGAACCCGTCCGTCAGGCCGCGGCGCCCGTTTTTCCGGGGCTTGGCCGTCCATGGTTCAACGAGCTCTTGATCTCTCCCGCTTGCGGCCGGCAGGTGGTAAGCACTCCAGCAAGCGGGACCGGATTCTCACGATCTTTCTCGAGCAGGAAGGGCATCTCAGCGCAGATGACCTCTTCGACCTGGTGCGCCGCGAGGCGTCAGGAATTGGAAGGGCGACCGTCTATCGCACGCTTCAATGGATGGTCGAGGCGGGCATGGCGCGTAAGGTCGACTTTGGCGAGGGCCGATCGCGTTTCGAGCCCTCGTATGGCCATCCCCGCCATTTCCATCTGATCTGCAACACCTGTCACCGCTCGTCCGAATTCCTGAGCTCGGATGTCGAGACCCTCGTGGAGGAAGTGGCGGCGGCCCGCGGTTTCACGCCCGAGAAGACGGTCGTTCAGATTTTCGGCATGTGTGAAGAATGCCGGACGGGTGCCGGGCGGACGAAGACCGGCGCGATGGACGGGGCCACGACAGAGCTCGTGTTCGCGCGTGATGCGCTGCGCATCGCGATTGCGACCGAGAAAAGCGGCTATGAGTTCTATTCCCGAGCGGCGAGTCTTACGAAGGATTCCCGCGGCCGGACCGTCTTTCAGAAGCTGGCAGCGGAAGAACGCGAGCATCTGGGCAAGCTCGAGCGGCGCTATCGTGAACTGATTGCGACCGATCCTCAGCTCGAATCGCGTCCGGCGTTCCTGTTTTTCAAGGGAGCGGCCAAAGGGTTGTTCGACGAGGGTGCCGCCAAGCTTCGAAAAGGCATCAACGACCAGGAGGCATTGCTCATCGGCATCAAGTGCGAGCGGGGCTCGCACAAGTTCTTCAAGCGATACGGCGAACGATTCGAAGATTCCCAGGGCAAGCAGATCTTTCTGGAATTCGCTGCCGAAGAGCGCGAACATCTCGAGCTGCTCATTCGAGAGTACCGTGGCCTGGCCCACCGCCAGCGGCTCCGTAAGCCCGTAGCCTTGAAATCAGCGCGTTGATCGATCTTCACACTCACACCACTGCCTCGGACGGCCGCTGCAAGCCGCCCGAGCTCGTCGATCGTGCCCGTCGCGCCGGCGTTCGCGTGTTGAGCGTCACCGACCACGACACTGTTGCTGGCTGTGGCGAGGCGTCGGAGTCGTGCGCGGCCGCAGGCATCCAGTTCGTTCCCGGCATCGAAATCACCGCGGTTCGCGACGGCGTGGACGTACACACGCTCGGATATTTTCTCGACGTCGGCTCGCCGGCGTTGAAGACCTTTCTGGCGGAGCAGCGGCAGCACCGTATCATCCGCTTGCGCGAAATGGTCGACCGTCTCGGCGAACTTGGCATCGTGCTGGATGCCGACGTCATCCTGCAGCCTGCCATAGACGACCGTGCCAAGGCCGTTGGCCGCCCGTGGATCGCCCGAGCTCTGGTCACTGGTGGCCACGTCGCGACAGTCAATGAAGCGTTCGAGCGTTGGCTCGCCACCGGTCGGCCGGCATTCATTCCCCGCGTGGGACCGACTGTGAACGAGGTGATTGCCCGCATTCACGATGCGGGCGGCGTGGCGTCCATTGCACACCCGGGCTTGCTCCAGCGAGACGAATGGCTGCCGGAGTTCGTTGAATCCGGCCTGGACGCTATTGAGGCGTACCACACCGATCACACGGCGGACGTGACGGCTCGATATCTTGATCTGGCGGACCACCTGGGCTTGGCTGTATCGGGCGGATCCGACTATCACGCCGATGATGTGCACGGTGGTTCGGCGCCCGGCAGCGTATCGCTGCCGCAGGATGCATTCGAGCGATTGGTCGAACAAGCGAAATGGCTCAAGCCCTACTGAGCGCGATCGGCGTTGGCCTCGTTGGGCTCGTTGCGGCGGCCGTGTTCGGGTTGCGCGGCACCGACGTCGGCCGTCACATCTCGTTTGGTTTCTTTTCAACGATGGTGATGCTGCTCGCCCACTCGATGATGATGTTTTATCTCATCGGCAAGGGAAAGGCTGTCAAGGACGCGATGGCCGAGCACAACGTCGCCGGCGACTACTTCCAGAGAATTGCGGCCGCCAGAAAGCCGGTATTTTCGATCGGTGCTCTTGCCATGGCGGTCACGATGGTGGCCGCAATCCTTGGGGCGAGTGTCGACACTGGCGTCCTGCCGGCCGTGATTCACGGGATGATCGCCTACGGCGCGATTGCCTGTAACCTGGCGGCGGTGAAGATCGAAATCGACGCGCTCATCGAATCGGCGCGCGTCGTCGATGAAGTGAATCGCCAGATCGGAACGTGACCTCCCCCATCCTCGAGCTGACAAACACAGTCAAAGACTACCGAGGCCTGCGGCCCCTGCGTATCGAACGGCTCGAAGTGATTACGAGCGAGAGCTTCGCGCTCGTTGGGCTGGACGAGGTCATGGCCGAAGTTTTCGTGAACCTCGTGACGGGCGGTGCACTGCCCGATGCGGGTGAAGTCCGTATCTTCGGTCGCCCGAGCTCGACGATCTCCAACAGCACCGAATGGTTGGCCGTCGTCGATCGGTTTGGAATTGTCAGCCGTCGAGCAGTGCTGCTCGAGGCTTTCACGCTCCTTCAGAATCTGGCGGTGCCATTCACGCTCGACATCGAGTCGATTCCTGCTGATGTTGAAAGCCGCATCGTGAACCTCGCCCGCGAAGTCGGGTTGCCAGATGCCGCCTGGAACAGCGCGGTGGCTACCTTGGATGCGGCTTCACAAGTGCGAGTGAGGCTTGCACGAGCGTTGGCGTTGGATCCCGATGTGGTGCTGCTCGAGCATCCGACCGTCGGCGTCGACCGACAGCAAGTCGGCCCGTTGGGCGAGCACATACGAACGGTGGCCCGCCGCCGAGGTGCTGCGGTCGTGGCACTGACCGGCGATACCGCGTTCGCGAATGCCGTGGCGACCCGAGTGCTCACGCTCGATGCCTCGACCGGACGTTTGACCGATCGGCGCGGGTTCTTCTCGAGGCTACGACATCGCTAAGGGGAACCCTTGGAGATGGCAATCGCGCCGAGGCCGACACGTCGGCGGTTGCGGAAATTTGAATTGCGGACCAGAATGCCTACCGTCCGGCGGAAGGGCAGGAGGCTTCCCGCCCCATCCAGCCTTTTGCTAAGGAGAATCGCACATGAATGTCAGGCGTTGTCTTGCTCTGCTGGTGATGATGGTTGCCGCGAGCGCTTGCGGGTCCAATGAGACGTCATCGCCTGCTTCCGGCGGATCCAAGCCTCGCGTGTTCTTCGTCGAACCGAAGGACGGTGCGACGGTGAAGAGTCCCGTTCACCTCAAGTTTGGCATCGAGAACTATCAGCTCGCGGCGGTCCCTGAAGGCACGGTCGAGACGGCTCGGCCGGGGATGGGACATCATCACGTCGGCGTCGATCAGGATTGCCTGGCGCCAGGAACGACAATCGTCAAGGGCACGCCCTCGTGGGTGCACTTCGGAACGGGCAGCACCGAGATCGACATGCAGCTTCCGCCTGGACAGCACAAGCTGACTCTGCAATTGGGCGACGACCTCCACAAAACCGGCGACGATCTGTGCCAGACGATCACCGTCAATGTCGAGCCATAGGCGCGAAATCATCCGTTGCCAAACTGTAGGATTTTGTACGTCGAAGACATATTCGCGTCGGTTATCGGACGAGCTGATAGGGCCCGGTGTGAAATCTCGGCCGTACATACGGATGTCCGGCTGGAACGAGATTTGATATTCGCGACCCCTTGGGCACGTGTGCCCAAGGAGACTCGGATGCCGAGCGGTACGATTAAGCGACTCGTTCGTGACAGAGGTTTTGGGTTCATTCGCGACGACGGCGGCCAGGAGTGGTTCTTTCATCGCAGCTCCGTTCAAGGTAGCTTCGAGCAACTGAACGAAGGCCAGCGAGTCAACTTCGACGAAGAGCCGTCAGCCAAGGGGCCTCGGGCCGGCAACGTTCGCGCTGACGCTTGAGCGCCGGAATGCCGGCCGCTTGAAGCGGGTCCGGGAATCGCGGCTACAATCGGTTCCCGGACTGTGACGAAAGTCATCCTATTCGACATCGACGGTACGCTTGTGCTCACCGGGGGTGCGGGCGGGCGCGCAATGGGACGGGCTTTCGAGGACGTCTTCTCAATCCCAGACGCATTCGCCAACATCCCCATGCCCGGACGGACCGACGCCGGGATCTTGTCCGATGCCACGGTCGCGCATGGCATTCCGACCGATTCGGCCGACCTCGAGCGTTTTCGTTCGGTCTATTTCACGCACTTGCGCAACGAGCTTCACCTGCCGGGCCCACGAAAAGGCGTGATGCCCGGCGTCCGTTCGTTGCTCGAAACCTTGGCCGGTCGTGGCGACGTCTATCTCGCGCTGCTGACGGGAAACTACGAAGAGTCCGCACGCGCGAAGCTCGAGTACTTCGATCTGTGGCGGTACTTCCCGTGCGGGGCATTTGGCGACGACGCTCCGGAACGAAACCGATTGCTGCCGCGTGCACTGGCGAGAATTCACGCGTGTGGAGGACCAGCGGCCCGCCCTTCGGAGAGTGTCGTGATTGGCGACACGCCGCTTGACATTGCGTGCGCGGCTGCGTCGGGCGCTCGATCAGTGGCTGTGGCGACGGGAAGCTACCATGCCGAGGCCCTGCGCGCCGCTGGGGCGGACGTCGTGTTGGAAGACCTTGCCGACACTGAGCACGTGCTCAGAGTTTTGAGCCTGTCGATCGCTGTTTGAGTGATCGGCGGAAGCGCCTCGGAGTCGAACCGAGCCTCCCCGCGTAAGCAGGGAGCGACCGGTTTTGAAGACCGGGAGGGCCACCGGGCCCCGTTCGCTTCCTCTTGAATTGTAGTGGCGGAGGGCAGATTGCCGATCGGCCGCAGACGAGTCTGAATCTCTGCGGCCAGAACCTGCACTCGGAGGGAGTTTAGCCTTCGATCAGACGCACGTCGCCGGCGCGCGGCCCCTTCTGCGACTCTTCAGGAGTGAACTCGACGCGCTGTCCTTCGCGCAGCAACTCGAACACTGCCTGGCGGACCGAACTCCGGTGAAAAAAGTGCTCGATACCGCTTTCGTCCCGGATGAACCCGAATCCCTTGTCGATTAGGAGGCGTGCGATTGTCCCCGTCGGCATACCCGAACCTCCGTTCCGAACCCCTAGGGAAATCCCAGGGAACTCAGCCGGTTACGGGCGCCTAACGAGAAGGAAAGCCGTCGGGACGCGGTCCCAGCCGAGTCGGTCCAGCCTTAGCTCGGCTGGAAAATCAGGGCCAGTCTAGGCAGTTCAACCCCGGAAGTCAAGCCGGAGCCAGCCTTTAGGGGAACTAGCGTGCAGAATAAACCTGCCACGTTTCAGGCTCATCCTCTTCGTCTTCGTCGTCGTCCTTATCGTCGTCTTCATCCTCGAAGTCATCGTCTTCGTCGAGATCGTCGTCTTCGACGTCGTCTTCAAGCTGCAAACACTTCGTAAAGACCTCGACATGAAGGGACATCATGAACCCGGCTCCGTAGCCGGCTTGGCCTTCTCGCGGTTTGGCGGCGGGTAGGTCGACCAGAAATGCCGGCCGCATCGCGGGCATACCCAAAACTGATCAGGCGTCCACGCCATACCTGGACCGGGATCTCGCATTTCCATCTGGGCGCCGCAACGCTGGCAGCGGATCTGAAGGTCCGTTTCGCTCATCCGGGCGATTCTAGCGCACTTTGACTCGGTGCTACGGTCGAGTGACGCTGTGATAAAACCTGGTCTGAACGTGACTCCCGCCATCGTGCTTGCCGCCGGTGCTTCGTCGCGGATGGGGCGCCCCAAAGCCAATTTGCCTTTGGAAGATGGCGATACGTTTCTCTCGCGAATCGTCAAGACTTTCCGCCGTGCTGGTATCGAAGACGTGGTCGTGATCGTCGGTTTCGACGCCGACAGCATCGTCGAAACATTCGCGCGCACGGGCGAGGTGGCACGCCTCATCGAAAATCCCGACCCTGCCAGTGGCCAGGCCTCGTCGCTAGTCAGAGGGCTCAACGCCATCGACCGGCCCGGTGTTGCGGCGGCGCTCGTCACGCTCGTGGATGTACCGCTTGTGTCCGTGGAAACCGTACGCGCCGTGGTCGATCGGTATCGTCAGACACGCGCGCCGGTCGTACGGCCCGTCCGCGGGAGTGAGCACGGCCATCCCGCGATCATCGATCGGGCGTTATTCGATCTGATTCGCCGGGCAGATCCAAAAGTCGGCGTCAAACCGGTGCTGCGCGCGCACGCCTCGGCTGAAGGTGACGTCGAAGTGGCAGATGATGGAGCCTTCCTCGACGTTGACACGAAAGAGGACTACCTACGAATTGTCGGATCTCTCCATCCTTTCATTCCCCCTCGCTAGTCCATTCTGATTATTGAGCAGACGCCCGTAGCCCACGTAAATTCGCTGGACTTGCGATAAGGAGTCCAGTGCCGTGCCACACATTGCTTTGCCCGATGATCTGCCTGGAATCACGAGTGGCTTCGCCTTCAGGCCGGCGACTGCCAAGCCACTTCGCGAACTCGCCGAAGTCCTCCTTAGAGGTCCCAGCACTTTGACCAGCGGTGAACGGGAGATGATCGCCGCATTCGTGTCCGCGAGGAACGAATGTGACTTCTGTCGCGACAGTCACCGTGCTGCTGCCGCGCATCATCTCAACGGCAACTACGCCCTCGTCGACGCCGTGAGGCACGACTTTCAGACGGCGGATGTTTCGCCGAAGCTCAGGGCGCTGCTGGCGATTGCCGCGAAGGTTCAACAAGGCGGAAAGCACGTCGCCGCAAGCGATATCGAACACGCGCGGGCAACCGGCGCCACCGACCAGGAGATCCACGACACTGTCCTGATCGCCGCGGCCTTCTGCATGTACAACCGCTATGTCGACGGCCTCGCTACGTGGACGCCATCCGATTCGGAGCTCTATGACGAGATGGGGCGGCGGATGGCTTTCGAGGGCTATGTTCGCGCCGACCAGTAATCACTGCCCGCCTTGGTGATGGGAGAGTGAAACGAATGAAGATCACACTCCTCGTATGTGCGGCGCTCGGTCGAATTTTCTCGGCGGCTCCGCCGCGACTGATGCAGTTCGCGGCCATGCTCGTTTTCTAACCGTGAGCGAGGGCAGTCTTCGCTATGAAGGATGGCGGATCGCGTTCGCGTCGAGCGTCGGTGTTTTCGTCAGCTTCGCAGCGCTGCTGGTCTATACCTTCGGCATTTTTCTGAAACCGCTGGCTGAGGAATTCGGGTGGTCCCGCGAAGCCGTTTCCTCGGCGTTCGGCGTTGCAGCCATGACGGCGGCCGTCTGCTCTCCGCTACTCGGGTTCTGCCTCGATCGATTCGGCCCCAGGTGGATCATCGTGCCTTCGCTCACGATCTTCGGGGCCGCGTTCGCATCGCTGTCGCTGCTGACACCGAGCTTATGGCACCTCTATGCCACCTTCGTGATTCTTGGCATGGTCGCCAACGGAACGGCGCAGATGGCGTACGCGCGGACCGTCTCGAGTTGGTTTGCGCGCCGCCGCGGGGTCGCGCTTGCCGTTGTGATGTCCGGCGGCGCCGTTGGCGCGATGGTGCTGCCGCCGGTCGCTCAGTCCCTCATCGATTCGATGGGCTGGCGCGGCGCAAGCGTGTTGCTCGGGACCATGGTGCTCGTCGTCGGTTTGCCCACTGTGCTGGGCTTCGTACGCGAACGTCCGTCAGGGCATGACGCTTTGGCAGGAAAGAGTGAGCAACCTGGCGCCTCTCTTCGGGAAGGCCTCATGTCGCGGGTCTTCTGGATTCTGGCGGCTGTTCTCTTCTGCAGCTCAATCGCACAGAACGGCGCGATCGCCCACATGGCGGCCTTGTTGACCGATCGCGGTGTATCCGCAAGTGGTGCTGCGCTCGCCGTGTCCGCGATGGGCGGAGCCAGTCTGGCCGGCCGGCTTCTGACCTGCTGGCTCCTCGATCGCTTTTTTGCGGCGCGTGTGTCGATTGCCCTGCTCGCGGTTGCGGCGCTCGGTACGTTCTTGCTTTCCGGCGCGCAATCCGTGGCGATGGGCGTCGTAGCTGCCGTCATGATCGGGATCGGCATGGGGGGAGAAGCAGATGTGACGCCGTACATCCTTTCCAGATACTTTGGGCTGCGATCGTTCTCCTTGCTGTACGGCTTCACTTGGACGGCCTATGCATGCGCAGGGGCACTCGGTCCGATTCTCATGGGCAAAGCGTTCGACCTAACGGGCTCCTACGACGCCCTTCTCGTAAGGCTCGCTCTGGCGACGCTCGGGGTCGCGACCCTCATGATGTTCATGCCGCCTTACACATCTGCACACGGCGCCTCTGTCCTCGCAGTTAACGAGACCTCACCAGCCATTTGAGCTGCCCGTTCCTCGTCATCGATTTGCTTCGCAAGCCGCCGAAACTCAAAGAACTCGGCGAAAGCCCGATGGTCCAGCTCAACAAGGCCGATATATGAGGTGAGCAAGGCCAACAAAAGGACAGGATTCCGATGAAGAAGCTTGCCTTAGAGACATGTCTTTTCGTCAGCAAGAACGGTGGGGTGGCTATTCAGTTGATAGAGCCGCCCCTCCCGAAGACCTTCCAGATACCGCCGGTCCCTCCCGGAATGATGCACGCCGCGCGTCTTTTGGGCCTGACTTCCACCGTGCGTTCGTTCAATCGCACCGTGGATGGCGTGCTGCCCATCTACGAGGAGATTTGACTTGGAGCGGAAGCTCCTGCGGAGCCTGATCGCGTCGTGGGCGCTTGTCGCTCTTGCTGCCGCGCCGCAAGAGAAAGTCTCGGAGGCGCCACCGCCTTCGCCGATCGAGCAAGCGCTGATGGAACAGATGTGCGGCGGCAGGCCGACTGGCGAGCCTGCGATCTATCAAGCCTGTCTGAGTGGCCAGCTCCAATCGCTGCGCGGTGATTTCGGCATCAATCTGAAGGGCCTCGCGCCGGCCGAACGAAAGGCCCTCGACTCGGGATGCAGCCCACTCCGCATGGACCGCGAAGCCTACGTTCGCTGCCTGAGCGACCAACTGATTGCTTTACGGAATCGACGAAATCGTTCCAAGCAGCCAGCGTCCACCGAGACTCTGCCTCCGTCGCCTGCGCAAGCGGACGTGCACGCCACCACCGTTGCCGCCCCAGTTGTAACTCAAGCGGTCTCACAGCCATCTTCGCAATCGGCTATTTTGTGGTTCGCTGCCATCATCGCGACGCTGGTCGTGGCAGGCGGCGGGGCGCTGCTGGCTCGAAAGCCGCGAGCGCGCGAGATGCCCAAGACGCTCAAGTGTCGCGTCTGCGGAAACGTTCCCGAATCAGGTGACTTGTGCCAGCAGTGCCGGCATGAAGCGGCCGAGGCGGTAAGACGCGCCGCCGCCGAGCGCGAGGAAGAGCAACGGGCACGAGAGCGCGCGAGCGAAGAAGAGGAGCGTCACCAAAGCGCTGTCGCGAAAGCGGCGCGCCGTCAGACGATACGGCACGAAGGAGTGGCCCGCCTGCGGCAAGAGGAGCACGAACACCAACAAGAGCTCGCGCGTCAGGGGGAGGGACGCCGTCAACGGGCAGACGAGGCTCGGGCGAAACGACAGTTGGTGGACGCACCAGACGACGAATTCGATCCGCACGACGTTCTTGGTGTTCCAAAAGGCGCGAGCCTGGAGCTGATCAGAGCGGCTCATGAAGAGGCCAAAGCGAAGTACGATCCCAAACTCGCGGTCGATTTTGGCGGCGCCGAGCTTCAGGCGTATTTCGAGGCCAAGACGAAGGCTGTCGATCGAGCTTTCCAGTTACTGACGAAGTAGTCTCGCCTCCCGTTTCCAACCTCACTCCGAGTCGCTGCTGTTCTTCGTAGAACGAGGTGGCCCCGGCCGGAACCGTGATCCGATGAATGCTGCGATGAGGAAAGGCGTGCTGAGGATCGCCGAAAAGATAAGCGCCAGCGGCCATAAGCCGCTGATCTCCATGCTTCGCACGATCATGGTCAGCACCTGACCGGGGACGACGAGCAGGGTCCAGAACCAATCGCGGCCGCGTGAGAGCCATCCAATCGCCAACGAGACGACACCGGCAATCGGCAAACCGATTGTCCAGTATTGCGAGCTGTCCCAGGCCTCGCGACGACCGCTCATCGCGCCGATACCGAGCTCGAGTGCGACGCCAGTCGCAACCGCCAGCAGAATGGTTGTGCGTGAACCGAGCACCTTTTCCCTCTATCGGCAGGCGCCCCGATTTCCTCCACGAGCACAGATCACCTCGCGCGTCAAAGCCGCTTCAGATCTGATAGTGTGGCCAGTCTGAGGGAACGCGATGATCTACTTGAAGAGCTTTGTCGTCGGCATCGTCACTGCAATCGTGACGTCCGCGCTCTGGATCGTCGTTTCGTTTGTGATACCCGTTTTCGGGCCGTTCCTGCTTGCCAAGTGGACTGGCGAGGGCGGCTACGGGGGCGGGACGGTTATCAGCAGTGGCTCGGTCCTTCTTGCCGCATTGATTGGTTTCGTCGCCGGTCTAGGTTGGACCCTCCGCCGCAGTCGGAAACTCGTGGCTCAGCGATGAACGTTTCTCCATGCTGACAAAGCGTCGGTTCACTCGTCTGTGCCGTGCGAGAGACATGTTGCGTGAGGTCTTCGACGAGCCGATATCGATTCGAGCCGTCGCGGGCGAGGCGGCGATGTCGCCGTTTCACTTTATCCGGCAGTTCGAGGCGTTGTTCGGCGAGACGCCCCACCAGTTCCGTATCCGGGCACGCCTCGAGAAAGCCAAGCAATTGCTGGCTCTCAGCGACTATTCGGTCACGGATGTTTGTATGGAAGTTGGCTTTACCAGCCTTGGAAGCTTCAGCGATCTGTTCGCCCGCCGTGTAGGAAGCGCTCCTTCGGCGTACCGTCGGCAGATCCGCTCCATTGTGCAAATTTCCGGCAAGCTTCCCAAGGAACTGACGCCAGGCTGCCTGAGCTTGATGGCTGCCGCTTTCGCAATTTTCGAGAAGCAGCCGGGTGTCGTGGTGAAGGAGACTGTCCTTGCTCCGGTCGGGCGCGACGCCCTGCAGCGCTGCGAGGACTCATGAAGATCAAGCTCACGAGCATCATGGTCGACAATCAGGACAAGGCATTGAAGTTCTACACGGAAATCTTTGGCTTCATCAAGAAGCACGACATCCCTGTCGGCGAGTACAAGTGGTTGACCGTCGTATCGCCCGAAGGACCGGACGATCTGGAGCTTTCTCTCGAGCCCAATGCGAATCCCGCCGGTAAGGCTTTTCAGGAGGCCATTTTCAAGCAGGGCATTCCAATCGCCGCCTTCGAAGTCGACGACATCCAGAAGGAATTCAAACGGCTGACAGGACTGGGTGTCGCGTTCACCCAGGAGCCGACGCAAGCTGGCCCGGTTGCAATCGCGGTGTGCTCCGACACCTGCGGCAATCTCATTCAGCTGTATCAACCTCCGAATCCCGGCTGAAGAGCCCCCATTCCTAATCACATCGTTACGAATCAAGACCTTGACTTGGCTGTCGTGGGCCCCTACGCTTTGGCTCCCGCGGTTCCAACTACCGCGAGTTCTCACGCGACCGCCGCAACACGAAGGGGATTGCGATGTGAAAACAGCCGTCACTATTACGGTCAACGGTCGTCGCCATGAGCACGACGTCGAGCCGCGTCTTCTCCTCGTCCATTTCATCAGAGAAGTTATTGGGCTGACGGGCACCAAGGTCGGGTGCGACACGAGCCAATGTGGCGCCTGCACGGTGCTCGTCGACAACCTCGCCATCAAGTCGTGCACGCGCCTTGCCGTTCAAGCTGACGGCACCAACGTGTCGACCATTGAAGGCCTGGCGCCGAACGGTACGCTTCACGCCGTACAGGAAGCGTTCTGGGCGAAGCACGGATTGCAGTGCGGGTTTTGCACGCCGGGTATGATCCTCACGACGGTCGCGTTCCTCGAGGTCAACCCCAACCCGACTGCCGAACAAGTCCGGCAAGGGATAGAAGGCAATCTGTGCCGCTGTACCGGTTATCAGAACATTGTCCGCGCCGTTCGTGAGGCTGCGTCCGTCGGAGGTCCCCGATGACCGCTACAGTGTTCGGCTCGGGAATCCGGCGGCGCGAGGATCCGCGCCTCGTCACCGGCACCGCCGCTTATACGGACGACATCGTGCTGCCCCGCATGGTGCATGCAGCCATCCTTCGAAGCCCGCACGCTCATGCCCGGATCAAAGGCATCGACACGGCCGCAGCCAAAGCCGCCCCGGGCGTTCTTGAAGTGTTCACCGCCGCCGATACCGAAGGCCCGCTCAAGCCGGTGCCGTGCGCGTGGCTCGTGCCGAACGCCGACCTCAAGGTCGCCGCGTACTCTGCGATCGCCAAGGACACGGTTAGATACGTCGGCGATTGCGTGGCGGTTGTCGTGGCGGAAAATCGTTACCAGGCGCAAGATGCCCTCGACCTCATCGAGGTCGAGTACGAGCCACTTCCGGCGGTTGTCGACCCCAAACGCGCGACCGAGGCGGGCGCGCCCCAGCTCCACGCCGACATCCCTGGCAATCAGGCGTTTCACTGGACGGTCGCTGGCGGTGACGTCGATGCCGCGTTCGCGTCGGCAGAGATCGTCGTGCGCGAAAGGATCGTTCAGCAGCGATTGATACCAACCGCCATGGAGCCGCGGGCTGCCGTTGCTCAATATCTTCCAGCGACTGGGGAGCTCACGCTCTGGAACACCACTCAGAACCCTCACATCGTTCGTTTTCTCTGCTCTGTCGTCACCGGCGTGCCGGAAGACAAGCTGCGAGTGATCGCGCCCGAGGTGGGAGGAGGCTTTGGCAGCAAGATCGCGGTGTATCCCGGCGAGCTGCTCGCGGTTTTCTGCTCGATGAGACTCGGACGCCCGGTCAAGTGGACCGAGACCCGGCGGGAGAACTATCAGGCGACGACGCACGGCCGAGACCAGTTGCAGGACGTAGAAATTGCGGCCACACGCAACGGGAAGATCACGGGGATCCGTTGCACAGTGTGGGCCGGGATGGGCGCCTATCTTTCGACCGCCGCGCCCGGCATTCCGACGATTCTCCACGGATTGATGCTCTCCGGCCCGTACTCGATTCCGGCGTTGAAGGAGGACGTCTTCGGCGTCTACACCAACACGACGCCGGTCGAAGCCTACCGTGGCGCCGGCCGTCCGGAAGCGACCTTCATGTTGGAGCGGATGATCGATCGACTCGCGCACGAGCTCAAACTCGATCCAGTTGAGGTGCGCCGACAAAATCTGCTGCCGGCTTTCGACAACGGGTGTGCCGTGGTGACTGGTTTGACCTACGACAGCGGCAACTATCAGGGTGCGTTGGACAAAGCGCTGAGTCAGGCCGGGTACGGCGATCTCAGGGCGGAGCAGGCCCGGCTGCGACAGCAGGGTCGCTATCTGGGCATCGGCGTCACGACCTACGTGGAGATCTGTGGTCTTGGGCCTTCGCAGGTGGCGGGAGCGGTCGGGTTCCAGGGCGGGTTATGGGAGAGCGCGATTGTCCGCTTCCATCCAACCGGCAAAGTCAACGTCTTCATCGGCGCCTCGCCCCACGGACAGGGTGAAGAAACGACGTTCGCGCAGATTGTCGCCAGCCAACTGGGCGTCGATGTCAACGACGTCAAGGTGATTCACGGTGACACCGACACGACACCGATGGGATGGGGCACTTACGGCAGCCGCACGACGGCCGTCGGTGGTGCGGCACTGGCTTCCGCGATCGGAAAGATCAAGGACAAAGCCAAACGCCTGACCGCCCAC
Organism: uncultured Acidobacteriota bacterium; assembly: GCA_963773035.1. GTDB lineage: Bacteria > Acidobacteriota > Vicinamibacteria > Vicinamibacterales > CAVVIG01 > CAVRXZ01. The sequence continues at coordinate 414,832 of CAVYZX010000017.1, forward strand.
CTTCTCGAAGCCGCGCCGGAGGACATCGAGTACCAGGACGGCAGATTCTTCGTGAAGGGGACACCCAGTCGCTCGAAGACGATTCAAGAAATCGCGCTGATGGCCAACCTTGCATGGAGCCTGCCGGCGGGAATGGAAGGCGGTCTCGAGGCGACGAGTTTCTACGATCCTCCCAACTTCTGTTACCCCTTCGGCGCCCATGTCGCCATCGTCGAAGTCGATCGTCAGACCGGACGGGTCGAGTTGAAGCGCTATGTCGCCGTCGATGATTGCGGTCCCCAGATCAACCCGATGATTGTCGAGGGCCAGGTCCACGGTGGCGTCGTTCAGGGCGTCGGACAAGCGCTCTGGGAGGGCGCCGTTTACGACGAGACCGGACAGCTCGTCACAGGATCGTTGCTCGACTACGCGTTGCCTCGCGCGGACGCACTGCCGGATATCGAAGTGCTTTCCACCGTCACGCCGTCCCCCCATCACCCTCTCGGCGTCAAAGGCATCGGTGAGGCAGGGACAATCGCGTCGACGGCAGCGGTGTACAACGCCGTTGTGGATGCCCTTCAGCCGTTTGGCGTCACCGGACTTACCATGCCGTTGACGCCCGAACGGGTGTGGCGTGCGATGAACGAGGCGCAGAGGCACAACTGAACGCGACCGAGGAGTCCACATGTACGCGGCGCCGTTCGATTACTTTCGCGCGAACTCTGTGGCCGAAGCGCACAAGCTGCTGGCCGACCACCCCGGATCGAAGCTCCTCGCAGGTGGGCACAGCCTGATCCCGCTGCTCAAACTCCGACTGTCGGCGCCGCCGGCACTCATCGACATCGGACGCATCAAGGACCTGAAGGGCGTCTCGTCGAGTGGTGATTCGTTACGAATCGGAGCCCTGACGACACATTCGGAAATCGCAGGGAATAAGACTCTGGCGTCGGCGTGCCCGATTCTGCCGGAAGCGGCCGAAATGATCGGCGATTTGCAAGTCCGGAACGCGGGCACCATCGGCGGCAATATCGCTCACGCAGATCCGGCGTCGGATCTTCCGACGGTTCTTCTGGCGCTCGAGGCGAAGATGCACGCGATGGGGCCACGGGGCAAGCGTTCAATTCCAGCGTCCGAATTTTTCGAAGGGATGATGACGACATCGCTTGGGCCGGACGAGATCTTGACGTCGGTCGAGGTCCCGTCGAGGCAGGCGGGACAGGGCATGGCATATGTGAAGTTCGGCCATCCCGCGTCGAGATACGCGGTGATCGGTGTGGCGGCAATCCTCACGGTCAAGGACGGCACGTGCACGGATGCTCGTGTCGCGATTGGTGGTCTGCTGCCTGTTGCGACCCGCTGCACGGCGGTTGAACGGGCTCTCAAGGGTCAGCGGGGCTCCGCAACCGACATCTCGCGCATCGCTGGGGAGGTCAAGGGCGTGCTGAACGACGTATTGAGTGATATCTATGCCTCCGCCGAGTACCGATCGGCGATGGCACCCGTGTATGTCGAGCGGGCGCTGACATCTGCCCTGGCTCGCGCAAGATGAGTCAGACACCCGCCATGCTTCCTGCTTCGATTGACGATCTTCAGGCTCTCCTCGAGCGTCAACTGTACGTTGCCGATCGGAGCCTTGCCGTTTCGGTCTATCTCGCCTTGCGCCTGCGCCGGCCGCTCTTCGTTGAAGGCGAGGCGGGCGTGGGAAAGACAGAGATTGCGAAAGCGCTGGCTGCCGCGCTCGAAACCGAGCTGATTCGCCTGCAGTGCTACGACGGCATCGACGTGACTCAGGCGCTGTACGAGTGGAACTACCCGCGACAGCTTCTGGAAATTCGTCTCCTCGAGGCGACTCATGCGTTGGATCCCGCGCGCGCATCCAGGGAGCTCTTCAGTGAAGCGTTTCTGATCAAGCGGCCGTTGCTCCGCGCACTGGAGCAGAAGTCCGGGAGCGTTCCCGTTCTGCTCATCGACGAGATCGACCGCGCAGACGATGAGTTCGAAGGATTCCTGCTGGAGTTGCTCTCCGATTTCCAGGTATCGATTCCGGAGCTCGGCACCATCAAGGCTCCAGAGCCGCCAGTGGTGGTCCTGACGTCGAATCGAACCCGCGAAATTCACGATGCTTTGAAGCGCCGCTGCCTCTATCACTGGATCCCGTACCCTGATTTCGCGAAGGAGTACCGAATCGTCACGACCCGCCTGCCTGAGGCCCCCGAACGACTGGCCAAACAAGTCACTGCATTCGTGCAGGAGCTACGGCACGTGGAGCTGCACAAGGTGGCAGGCATTTCGGAGACCCTCGACTGGGTGTCGGCACTGGTGGCGCTCGGTCGGGATGGTCTGGACGCCCAGGTCGTCGACGACACGCTCGGAATCCTGGTGAAGGACCACGACGACATTGAGTCGTTGCGGGGCGAGCGACTCGAGGCCCTGCTCGGCCGAGCTGCCGCTCAACCCTGACTTTCGAGAGGTTGTTCCTTCAAGCCTACCCGTGAGCCACATCGTCAAACATCTGTTGCGGTTCGTCCGGTCTCTGCGAGAGGAAGGCATCGCCGTTTCTGCAGCGGCCTCTATCGACGCTCTGCAAGCGCTCGATCTGATCGGCATCCGCCGGCGCAGTGACGTACGAGACGCGTTGCGCACGGTGTTGGTCAGCCGACACGAAGATCTCGCGCGTTTCGATCGGGCGTTCGATCGATTGTGGCGGCAGCCACGCCCGTCAGTTGATTCGCATCGGCCGCGGCCGATGCAGGTTCCGGCAAAAGTTGCCGCTCAGGTCGAATGGCGCGCACAGAGCTCGGTTTCGGCTGGCAATCAAGGCGCCGATGGCTCGGTGCAGGAAGGCGAGGGGACGATCCGAACTTACAGTCCGGACGAAGCGTGGCGTAACAAGGATTTCGCTGCCTTCGACGCTGGCGATGCGGCCCTCGCCCGAGTGGTGATTGCGAGGTTGGCGTGGACGCCCGGCGTTCGCGTGACGCGTCGCTGGATCTCGGGCGGCGGCGCCCGAACCGTCGATTTCCGGCGTCTCTTTCGCAGCTATGCGAGGCACGGCGGCGAGCCGATCGTGATTCCACGACGCGAACGGCACCGCACCACGCGCCCACTCGTGCTGATCTGCGACGTCAGCGGGTCGATGGAGCCCTACGCCCGCATGCTCTTGCTGTTTGCCCACGCCCTGGCGCAGCGTCATCGCAGCGTCGAGCTGTTTGCGTTCTCGACCAGGCTGACACGGATCACGCGTCAATTCGTGGGCCGCTCGCCCGATCATGCTCTGTCGGGCTTTCACGATGCCGTGCGCGACTGGGCGAGTGGCACACGCATCGGCGAAGCACTTCGGACGTTCAACGTGGACTGGGCTCGCCGAGTCCTTCGGCGGGGACCGACCGTCCTCTTGATTTCGGACGGCTGGGATTTGGGTGATCCGGAGTTGTTGAAAGCCGAGATCGCTTGGCTGAAACGCAGCTGTTTCCGGCTGATTTGGCTCAACCCGCTCGTCGGCTCGCCGGATTACGAACCGTTGACTCGCGGCATGAGGGCTGCGCTGCCGTACGTGGACGATTTTCTATCGATTCGAAACATGGCGAGCCTCGAGGCGCTTGCCGCTCATCTGGCGACGCTTTCCTCGCGAGGACGTCGGCTCGTGCGGCCGGCCGGTCGTGGAATGGTCCGGGCACGCGCCGGACACGACCCGGGCGCGGTTGAGGAGTCTCCGTGGAGCTGACGGCACGCTACGTGTTTCCGGCTCCGGCAGCGCGGGTGTGGGAACTTCTCATGGATCCGCAAGTCATCGCGTCGTGCCTTCCCGGGTCGGAGCAGTTCGAGTCAATCGGTGAGGATCAGTACCGTGTGGTGTTGCGTGCCGGAGTCGCGGCGATCACCGGGTCATTCGAAGGGACGGTGGTGATCGCCGATAAACAGCCTCCGGTTTCATACCGGTTGATTGTGGACGCTCGCGGCCGTTCGGGTTTCGTCAAAGGCGAGTCGATGATGAAGCTCGCCGAACATCCTGACGGCGTGGCCGTCGAAGTGGGGGCGACGGCTCACGTAGGAGGACTCATCGCACAAGTCGGTCAACGCCTGCTGGGCGCGACCGCCAAGATGATGATGGACCGGTTCTTTCGTTGCATGCTGCAGAAGCTCCCGGCATCCGTCGACGGGACAACGCTGCAACCGTAAACGCGTCGCACGGCGAGCACGCTGAAAATGTGTTGGCGGGTCATGTAGAATCTCACGCGGCTCATCGGTACTGGAGTGCGCCCACTGATGAAGATCACGTTGCTCGGTGCGGCTGGAGGTGAAGTCACCGGATCCGCGTACCTGGTTCAGACCGGCGACGCCAACGTCATGGTGGATTGCGGTCTCTTCCAAGGTTCGCAGAAGCTCGAGAACTTCAATCGCCTGCCTGCGAGCAGCGCCCTGCAGCACCTCGATGCAGTGGTTCTCACGCACGCGCACCTCGATCACACCGGTCGCCTGCCGCTCCTGACACGTTTCGACTACAAAGGCCCTATCTACGCCACACCGGCGACAATGGCGCTTGCCGAGTTGAATCCTGAAGGATTCGGCATATCTTCAAGGGGAGGATGCCAAGCGCCAGAACCGTCGTCGTGTGGAAGCGGGCAAGCCGCCCATCGAGCCGCTGTACACGCAGAAGGAAGTGGACCGCCTCCATTCACTCTACCGTCGCCTGCGGTACGACCACCCGACGCAGGTTGCTCCTGGCATCAGCGTCCGCGCGGTCGAAGCCGGGCACATCCTCGGTTCGGCCAGCCTGGAGCTGACCATCGACGACAACGGCCGCAAGAAGGTCTTGGTGTTCTCCGGCGATATCGGGCCGCGCGGCGCCCCGCTTCACCGGGATCCTGTGCCCTTCAAGCACGCAGATCTGGTGTTCATCGAGTCTACTTATGGGGACAAGGAACACCCATCGCTTGCCGAAACCGCGGTGGCCGCGCGCGAGTCCGTGAAGTCCACGGTGGAGCAGGGTGGCCGAGTCCTGGTGCCGGTCTTCGCCGTCGGTCGATCGCAGTTGTTGCTGTACCTGCTGGCCGGTGCATTCAAGCGCCGGACGCTGAAACCGTTTCCGATTTTTCTCGATAGTCCAATGGCGATCCGCGCGACGGATATCTACAAGTCGCACACGGAGCTGTTCGACTCCGAGGCAATCGCCATGCGCCGTTCTGGCGATCTCTCAGCCAACCTGCGCACGGTGAGGATTTGTCAGAAAGCCGCGGACTCGTACGCGCTCGCGCGCAAGCCGGGCCGCTGGATGGTGCTCGCGGGGGCCGGCATGTGCACGGGCGGCCGGATCATGGACCACCTTCAGAATCACCTGCCCGATCCGACTACGCTGGTGCTGATGGTCGGCTACCAGTCGCGCGGATCAGTAGGACGTTTGCTTGCAGACGGCGCCAAGGAATTACGCATCGCCGGCCGTGCGGTACAAGTGCAGGCGAGAGCGCATCTTTTCGGCGGCTTGAGCGGTCATGCGGGCCAATCGGACCTGCTCAACTGGTTCGGAACGCTCGCGCGTCTCGACCGCGGGTGATTCTCACGCATGGCGAGGATGGGCCACGCCAGGCGCTGGGCAAACGCATTCAGGAACGGTTCGGTCTCCGCGCCGAGATGCCAGCCTATCGCGAAACCATCGACTTCTGATCGTCTTGATTCCGCGATGACGACTTCGAGGAAACGCCATGACGGCTCGGCAGTCAACGAAGCCTGCTAAGACACGGCACGTCTCAAGGAGCCGCCCGGCTTCTTCGTTGCGCGGGCCGCTGACCGCCGAAGAGCTCCGTAAGATCGACGCCTATTGGCGCGCATCGAATTACCTGTCCGTCGGCCAGATCTACCTGCTCGACAATCCGCTGCTCCGCACGCCCCTGAAGATCGAGCACATCAAACCCCGTCTTCTCGGTCACTGGGGCACGACACCTGGACTGAACTTCATCTACGTGCACTTGAATCGCCTCATCAAAATACGCGACTTGAGCATCGTCTACATTACCGGCCCCGGTCACGGCGGTCCGGCCCTAGTGGCGAACGTGTACCTGGAAGGCACGTACTCGGAGGTGTATCCCAACGTTTCGCAGGACGAGGAAGGGATGAAGCGGCTCTTCATCCAGTTTTCTTTCCCTGGCGGGATCCCGAGCCATGTCGCGCCGGAAACGCCGGGGTCGATTCACGAAGGCGGCGAGCTCGGCTATTCGCTGTCTCACGCCTTCGGCGCGGTCTTCGATAATCCCGACCTTATCGCGGCGTGCGTGATCGGCGACGGCGAGGCTGAAACAGGCGCCCTTGCGACGAGCTGGCACTCCAACAAGTTTCTCAACCCGGTGCGCGACGGTGCGGTGCTGCCGATCCTGCACTTGAACGGCTACAAGATCGCCAGTCCCACCGTGCTCGCACGAATTCCGCACAAGGAGCTCGACCAGCTGCTGTGCGGGTATGGGTACGAACCGCATTATGTGGAAGGGCACGATCCGCCCCGCATGCACCAGCAGATGGCCGCCGCGCTCGATTCTGTCGCGGCGAAGATCAAAGCAATCCAGCAGAAGGCGCGTAGCAAAGGCTTCACTGGCCGGCCGCGTTGGCCGATGGTCGTGCTACGGTCACCGAAGGGCTGGACCTGTCCGCGGACGATTGACGGCAAGCTGTGCGAAGGCTACTGGCGCTCGCATCAGGTGCCGATGGGCGACATGGACAAGCCAGGTCACGTGAAAGTGCTCGAAGGCTGGTTGAAGAGCTACCGGCCCGCCGAACTCTTCGACGATGCGGGCCGATTTCACGACGACCTGGCCGCGCTTGCGCCGAAAGGCGGGCGCCGTATGGGCGCCAACCCGCACGCCAATGGCGGACTGCTCCTGAAGGAATTGAGACTGCCGGCCTTTCAGCGATTTGCCGTCGAAGTTCCGGCGCCGGGCGCATCGACCTCGGAAGCCACGCGCGTCCAGGGGAAGTACGTCGCCGAGGTGATGAAGCTGAACCTCGCCGCCCGCAACTTTCGGGTATTCAGTCCCGACGAAAACGCATCGAACCGCTGGCAGGACATCTTCGCCGTGACGAAGCGCGGTTTCGTTGGCGAGATCCTGCCGATCGACGACAACCTGGCGCCCGACGGCCGCGTATTGGAAATGCTGTCGGAGCATCAATGCCAGGGGTGGCTCGAAGGCTATCTCCTCACGGGCCGCCACGGTTTCTTCAACTGTTACGAGGCGTTCATTCACATCGTGGACTCGATGTTCAACCAGCACGCCAAGTGGTTGAAGGTCTGCAATCACATCCCCTGGCGTCGTCCGATTGCATCGTTGAACTATCTCCTGTCGAGCCACGTCTGGCGCCAGGACCACAACGGCTTCAGCCACCAGGACCCGGGCTTCATCGATCACGTGGTCAACAAGAAGGCCGAGATCATCCGCGTGTATCTGCCGCCCGACGCCAACTGCCTTCTGCACGTCACGGACCGCTGCCTCCGCAGCCGCAATCTCGTCAACGTCATCGTCGCTGGCAAGCAGCCGGCGCCACAGTGGCTGACGATGGATCAGGCGATCAAGCACTGCGACAAGGGCATCGGGATCTGGGACTGGGCGAGCAACGATCGCGGGAGCGATCCGGATGTGGTCATGGCCTGCTCCGGCGACGTGCCCACGCTCGAGACGCTCGCCGCTGTGGAACTGCTGCGCACGCACGTGCCCGAGATGAAGATTCGCGTCGTGAACATCGTCGATCTGATGACTCTGCAACCGCACACTTTGCATCCGTCGGGCTTGAGCGACGAAGACTTCGACGCGTTGTTCACGAAGGATCGACCGGTGGTGTTCGCGTTTCACGGCTATCCGTGGCTCATCCATCGCCTGACGTACCGCCGCACGAATCACGAAAATTTCCACGTTCGTGGCTATCGAGAGGAAGGTACAACGACGACGCCGTTCGACATGTGCGTGTTGAACGGTCTCGATCGGTTCAGTCTGGTCGGAGAGGTGATCGACCGTGTACCGTCACTCGCTCCGCGTGCGGGCTACGCCAAACAGGCGATTCGCGACGCGCTCATCGAGCATCGGCAATACATCACCCGGTATGGCGAAGACGATCCGCGGATCTTGAACTGGCGATGGGGCGGCAAGGCCGCCACGACTCGCCAGCGCAGCTCCACCGACGGCGACAACATCTGAGGAGCACATCAATGTCGAGCGCGACGAAGGGATCGGACGCCGCCCGCCTCGTCAGTCTGTCGGACGAGGAGGCGGTCAAGGAGATCCTCGGGACAACCGTCCTCAACCTCTGGAAGGTCGTCAACAATCTCACACGGCTCCGGCCGTCGAAGCGCGAGCGTTATCGAGTCGCGATTTTCGGCTCGGCCCGCGCGCAGCCGGGGACGTTCGTGTACGAGGAGGTGAAGCGCGTGGCGGCCGCGTTTGCCTCGATGGGCTGCGACATCGTCACAGGCGGCGGGCCTGGTCTGATGCAGGCTGCCAACGAGGGCGCGACCGTGGCTGGCGCGCCGGGATCGGTCGGTATCCGTGTCGAGCTGCCGTTCGAGCAGGGCGTGAATCCGTTCGTCGAGCAAGCCTTCGAGCACGAGACGTTCTTCACGCGGCTGCATCACTTTGTGATCGCCTCCGACGCGTTTGTGGTCGTGCCGGGCGGCATCGGCACCGTCCTCGAGACGCTCATGATCTGGCAGCTCCTGCAGGTCCGGCATGTGGACAACGTGCCGCTCATTCTCGTGGGCAAGATGTGGCGAGGCCTGGTCGAGTGGGCCAGAGTGAGCATGCTCGACCCGACGCTGGCGCTGGCGAATCCCGAGGACCTGCAGATTCCAATGTGCCTCGAGACGGCGGATGAAGCGATTGCCGTGGTGCGCGATCTGCACAGCAAATGGCGAGCGAAGGCCTGAACTCAGTTGTCGACTATCCGACGCGGCGCCGGAACGGGACCTGGCGACTGTCAACGGGTATTCCGGACCCATCGAGCGTACTCGGCGGTGTCGGCATGACCGGCTCGGGCGGCAGGGTGACTGGGGCCAGCCGCTCGCCGACGATATCTTTCCGCTTCGCGACGATCCGCCACGAGAACGTGCCGCTGCCCTCGTCGTTCTTCGCCTTGACGCGGAAGCCCTGCGGCGTCTGCTGCGTCACATACACGTCGTTGTGTTGGCCGTATTCGGTCAGGAACACGTGGTAGTCCTCCATGTTGGCGATCGCAGCGAAGTTCGGGTCGATCGCCACCTCCGCCTGTCCGCAGTCGAGTTGCCCCTTCCCGAAATCTTCGAACCAGCTTTCGGGACTCTCCACGCAATAGAGCAAGCGGTGGGTGCCATCGGGATGCGGCACGGCGGCACTCTTGGGGCCGAAAACGGTGAAGGCGCCGCTGACGATCACGGGACCGAAGAAGATGCCGGCATAGACGCCGGGAGCGCCGTTTGTGGTGCCGATGATACCGGCCGCTCCCACAGCTCCTGTGACTCCAACAACCCCATGTCCTTTGGCGGACAGGCCGAACACGCCGAACCCACCCGCGCCGGGACCTGGACCGGCGTAACTCGAGGAATTCGAGCCGTAGACGGCGGAGGCATTCTGAGTGGTGCCAACGGGGATTTCTCCCGACACGCCAAAACCGGTGCCAAAGGTCTGACCACGCACTCCGGCACCGGCGTTTGTGAACCCGTACACTCCGGCGCCAGCGCCTTGGACTGAGACGCCCACAACACCGTTGCCGGAGGCGTCCGACGTGAACCCGTAGACTCCGTGCGGGACTTTTGCGACGCCTGAACTTCCGCTCGCCCAGCCTCCCAGGGCGGCGGGAAAATCCGCTTGGGTCGGGGTAAACCCGGTATCGTTTGCCAACAAGAGAACCGTCGACTGGGGGTTCCCGACCCATTTCAGATGTGTAGCAACCGTTTCAGTATTCAAGGCTCCAATCGTCATGGGCGTTCCCTGCGTGCCGTCCGCTTGGACGGCCTGCTCGCTCTGTTTCGCAACGATCGCCGCGACCGCGGCCCACGCCGCCGCAAATATTCCGCGCCGCCTCCACGTGGTTCCAGCAGTCTCTTGCTCCTCGGTTGGGGATGCTGATTTCGTGACGGTGTCTTCGGTCATGACGGCGCCTGCCTTTCGTGTAGGTGTACGAGGTGACGGGATTGTAGCCAAAAACACACGGAGCGGGTGTCGCAGTATCAAAGAAAGGAGTGTCCGCGGGGACTTCGCGTGCAGCGCCCTGGACGCGGCGGTTCAGGATGCGGGTTCAATTCGTAGCAGCGCGCCGTCGTCTTCGTCTGTCAGCAGATACAGCAAGCCGTCGGGGCCTTGGCGAACTTCCCTGATTCGCTGCCTGAGCTCGTTGAGCATCGATTCACGACGCAGTTCTTCGGTCTTTGCGTTGAACACGATGCGTTCCAGATGACCGGTGCCGGGTATTCCGCCCGTGCGCATACTGCCGACGAATACGTTGCCCTTCCACGCCGGGAACCGGTCGCCGGTGTAGACGGCCATGCCTGCGGTTGCAATCTGGGGAAGCCACACGACGAGCGGCGACTCCATTCCCTCACGAGTGGGATGTTCAGAGATGCGCGGACCAGGATAGTCGCGTCCGAAGCTCACGAGGGGCCAGCCGTAGTTGCGGCCGGGCAGGATGATGTTGATTTCGTCCCCGCCATTGGGCCCGTTTTCGTTGTTCCACAACGCTCCGGTCTGTGGATGAACGATCAGCGCCAGCGTATTCCGGTGACCGAGGGTGAAGATTTCCGGTCGATAGCCGTCGCGGCCCGCAAACGGATTGTCAGGCGGTACGGACCCATCGTCGCGCAGTCGCAGGATCTTGCCCCGAAGACTCGAGGGCTCTTGCGCGATCTTGCCGATATTGCCGCCGGTCGACATGTAAACCATGCCATCCGGTCCGAAGACGACTCGGCCGTTCAGACCCGAGTTGCCTTCGTAGGCCTCCGGCACCAGGAGGTCCTTGACGTCGGTGAGGGCTCCGCCTTCGAGCCGGCCTCGCGCGAGAGACGGCGTGCCTTTGCCGTTCTCGACGGGCTTGGTGTAGGTGAAGTAGACCAGTTGGTTTGTGGCGAACTGAGGATGGAGCGCGACGTCCATGAGGCCGCCGTTGCCATCCGTCCTCACGCGAGGCACGCCAGCAATAGGCGTCGGATCGAGTACTCCATTGCGGACGACGCGGATCCGGCCGGGCCGTTCGGTCACGAGCATGTTCCCGTCAGGGAGGAAAGCGATAGCCCACGGATGCGACAGACCCTTGGTGACGACGGTCACGCGGATCTTGTGCTGTTCGGCAGTATCGAGCACGAACGGCCCTGCACCCAAAGGCGGTACGGGTACGCCAATCTCGGGCTGCTGGGCGCGGCCGACCGCGACCATGCCGAGGAGGATGAACGCGATGCATCGGGTGAATGAGCTGAAAGTCATGCGAGTCTCCCGTGACAGAGCCGCGCGCCGTGAGTATAAGACGACAATCGCCGTCGAGCGAGACGATTCTCCTGATCCGCTGAAGGCAGGAGCGGCTCCCGACTCAGCTAGTATTCGTGGTAGAAGAGTCGCTATGAAAGTTACGGCATTTGCGCAACTGGGCTATCGTCAGTTTCCCGCGGACTTCGAGAAGCGCTACGACTCGGCGGTCGATACACCGTGGGGACTCGTCGATCCGCAGGAGGTTCGCGCCGCGCATCGTGACTACCTGGATGGTCTGATGCTTGCCGCGCGTTCCGGCTTCGACGGATTGGTCGTCACCGAACACGCGCAGGCGAGCTACGACATGAGCGCGAATCCGAGTCTGACGGCGAACGCGCTCGCCTACGCCACCGAGAGCGAAGGACTCGATGTGGCGATCCACCCGGCCGGTCGTTCGCTTGGCAAGACCCGCGAGCCTCTAAAGGTGGCCGAGGAGTATGCGACGGTCGACACGGTCAGCGGCGGTCGGCTCGTGGCCGGGTTTCCGGTCGGATTGCCGTACGACGCGTGTCTCAACAACGGCATCCCGCCGATGGAGCTCAGGCCGCGCTTCGACGAGAATCTCCAGCTGATCCTGCGCGCGTGGCGCGATGACACGCCATTTGCGTGGAACGGAAAGTTCTCCCAGTACCCAACGGTCAACATCTGGCCCCGCCCGCAGCAGAGGCCTCGTCCCCCAGTCTGGCTCACTGGAATCGGCAACCCGGGAACCATGCAGGCTACGTTCGATCTCGACTTCGGCTTCAACTATCTCAGCTTTTTCGGTGCGGAGGCCGGGGCGCGCGTTTTCGGCCGCTTCTGGGATCTCGCCGACAAATGCGGGCTGCCGCGAAATCCGTACCGCCTGGGTATGGTGCAACTGGTCGGTGTCGCCGGGACGGACGACGAGGCTGCCCGCATCTTCCGTCCGCACGTCGAGTACATGCTCCACAAGGGACCGGGCGCGGTCAGCACTGAGAAGCAGGCCATACCTGGAACCATCAGCCTCGTAGGACTTCAGGCGCTCATGCGCGACCCGGGAGACTTTGGCCTGGCGGAGCGGCTGCGGACGATCGGGTTCGACGAGGCGGTGGAGGCCGGTGCTGTCATCGTAGGTAGTCCGCGGACGGTGATCGATCGGCTCACCGACCTGGTGCGTCGCTGCCGCATTGGCAACCTTCACGCGATGCTGCAGGTCGGATCGATGCCGCGCCAGCTTGTCTTCGACAACATCACTTTGTTCGCGTCGGACGTGCTGCCGGCGCTGCGAACGCTGTGGGCAGACGAGGGGTGGGAGCATCACTGGTGGCCCGAGCGGCTCGGCGGGCGTCCATCGCAGCCGGCGGCCGCTGCCGGGACGGCGGGAGCGCGATGACTCCTGGCCCTGGCCTCCCTGATATCCGCGAGCGCGCGCTCGATGTCTGGGGCGGCCGCATCAAGATGCGTGTGAAGACCGTCGGCCAAGGGGCGCCGCTCGTGTACCTCCATGCAGCTTCGGGCCTTGCCTTCGACCCGTTTCTCGTGGAACTGAGCACGCAGTACACCATCCACGCGCCCGAGATGCCCGGTACGAGCGCGGGCGACCCCAACGCGATTCACCAGGTGGACAACCTGTCCGATTTGGTGCTGATCTACGAGGAAACCATTTCGAAGTTGGATTTGCGCGCGCCGATCGTTTTTGGACCCTCCTTCGGCGGAATGCTCGCGGCGGAACTGGCTTCGTACTTCCCAACGCTATTTGCCAAGGTCGTGCTCTGCGCTCCGCTCGGCTTGTGGCGCCCGGATCTGCCGATCGCAAACTGGATGACGACTCCACCTTCTGAGCTCCCGGCGCTGCTGTTCAAGGATCCAGGCTGCGCTGCAGCGAGGGCGATGTTCACGCCACCATCGGATCCGGCCGTTGCGGTAAATCTGATAGCCGGCATGGTATGGGCGCGCGGCTGCACCGGCAAGTTCGTGTGGCCGATCCCGGAGAAGGGTCTGCGGGCGCGGCTGCACCGGGTGACGGCGCCGACGCTGATTGTTTGGGGCGCAGATGACGCGTTGATTCCGGTGGGCTACGCCACGGAGTTCGGTGACGCGATCCGTGGCAGCCGGGTCGAGATCGTGCGCGACTGCGGGCACATTCCGCAGGCCGAGCGACTCGAGGCGACGCTGGCGCTCGTGCGCCGGTTTCTCGAAAGCGGCTGAAGAGCAGCCGCACGTTAAGGCAGACTGCCTGTCAACTCCTTGTACATCCGACGCACCGTCGTTTCACGCTGCGCGGTATAGTTCGGCATCCTCTCGTACTGCGGGAGTTTCACTGCCGCCGCCGTCTGATCTTCGGTCGCTCCCCGCGCGATCTCGCTCTGGATGGCGTTTCGCGTCTCGACCAGAAGCTGATGAAGACGGCGCAGGCTCGCCCGTGTTTCCTTTGGATCATCTGGAACGGGACCGTGGCCCGGTACGAAGATATCGGCTTCGAGGGCCTGGATTGGCTCGAGCACTCGCAGCCACGACACTCCGTAGCCCTGCGCCATGTTCGGGAATTCGTCAGCGAAGAACAGTTCGCTGAGATAGGCAATCCGGTCCTGCGGGACGAAGACGACGGAGTCGCCTGTCGTATGCGCCCGACCGAAATAGAGAATCTGAATCTCTTTCCCGCCGACATGGAGGGTCATGCGATCGCGAAAAGTGGCGTTCGGCAATCGCGTTCGCTGCTCGTCGGCAGACGCGCCCCCGCGTTGCATCTGTTCGAGAAGGCCGGCGCGATAGTTGTCGTGTCCAACCTTGAAGACATCCGGGTAGGCGAGATTTCCTTTATTGAACTGATCGTGGAAGGAGGACGAAACAAGGTAGCGAACGGGCTGCTTGATGACACTCGTAATCGACTCGCGTTGGGCACGGCCGACGGCTTCCGATCCCAGGGTATCGACGACCAGCGCTCCTTCGCTCGTGACGATGATGCCGCTGCTGAAAGGCCTGCCGCCCGTCAGCGTCGAGTACATGTAGTGGCCCGGGATGAGCTGCCTCAAGCGTCCGGAGTCGGCCGATTGAGGGGTTGAGTTCGCCTGAGGAGTCGATGGCCTTCCCGCCTCCTGTGCCGAGACAACCAGGAGTGAAAAGAAGAGAAGCCAGAAGGAGGGTTGCTAGTTTCATACTGCATTCTCTCTCGTGTGGGGTTCGACCGTCACGCCGCAGTCCCGGCGAACGAGTCCCTATAGCGTTCTCAGAAAAGCTATAAGGGCCCGACGGTCATCGTCCGGGAGGTTCAACCCAAATTCGTGACCTCGAACAGCGCGTGTCTTCACCTGCGCGCCTACGAACCCCGTCGGCACGTAGTCGTCGCGCAGTCGCCGACGGTCGAACCAATCTTCAAGCCTGGCGACCGAACCGTTGTGTTCAAATGGACCTCGGTACCACACACCTTTGAGTGATGGCACTTTGTAGTACCCCGTGCCGCGCCGCGTCTTCATGGTCAGGTTCGGATCGGTCCCCAACGACATCGCCAGAATGTCGAATCGCTGACGATGGTCAGCGGGAATGGTGAATCCGGTGGCGGGTGTCAACTTGTTGTTGGTGTAGAGGGGAGGCGTGTGGCACGTCGCACACCCCTCCCGGTTGAATATCTGCTGACCACGCTGAGTCTGCCCGTCGAATCGGTTCGGGTTCGCCGGCGGCTTCAGTGAATAGAGGTAGAGCGCGAGGGCATACAGCTGCTCGTCGCTATAGCGCAGCTGTGTGCTCGGGTCTGGCCGTTTTCCGTCCATGGCAGCTGGAATGAAGCCGGCAAAACTGGCGAGGTCGTCTCCGCCCTGGTTGAGCGCGGCGTAACGCATCAAGTCCACGATCGAGCCGTGCCTCTGGAGGCCGGTGCGGTCCAGGTATCGCCGATCCTTGACGCCAATCAGGTCCGGCACTTGAGGAGGATACGAAACGCTCGAACGGTGCCGCGCGAGGACGCCGGGCGGAATGGCTTCGTGCGCTGAAGCCAGGTCGTCCAGCGACCGCTGCTCGAACTGATTGGTCGGCGTTCCGTTGCCTCCTGGTACCGTGAACAGCGTGCGCTCGAGCGCCCGCGCTTCGTCGATGTCGTTGAGTGTCCGATAGTCGTAGGCCAACGCTCGATCGCCCGGAAAATTGCCTTGCGCCCCCTTCAGCAGGCTCCCGTCGGGCAGGACCCGCGTGTGACACATCCCACAGGCGAGAATGCCGATCTCTACCTTTCCTTTTTCCATCACAACGTAGCGGAAGAACGGCAACGTCCCGTCCTTGGCGAGTGGTGCTCGCGTGACCTCGTACCACCGTGGATCGCGCAAGTAGAGGTCGCTCGTCGTGGCGAATGCGCCAAGACGGCCGGTGGTAATCGGCGCGTCGAAGACGAGCTCGCCGGCCTTGATCCAGTCCTCTTCGGTCTTCAGACGCGACGCATCGAAGGCAGCCTCAGGCTCCAACGCTCGGAGCCGCTCGATGTACCCCGATGGTTCCTTGCCAGGCGCATACACAGGATACGTCTTGAAAATCGGACGGACTGGAATGCGGTAGTAATAGTCGGCTGTCACGTGCTGTGGAGAGCTCGCGGCGTCGGCAAGCGGCACCTCGAGCGTGGCGATCTCCTCGTCAACCCACGTTCGTGGAATGTCAGGTTTCCAGCTGCCAGAGTTTTGCTGTGCGTCGGCCCGACAGAAGAGGCCCACTGCCAGAATGCTTATGAGCAGGGGACTGCGCCGCTTCGGGCCATCCGGATGCATACCCTCTCCTCAACCGCTCGCGGGCGTAATGAGTGCGTTCGCGGCAGATTATGCCCGACGAGCTTGGATCGGTCCACGGTGACTTCTGACGTGGCCCAGGTGTGTGGATTCGGATACGCTTGAACCGGAGGCTCCCGTGGGTTCCTGTTTCAACGCCCTGCGCCGCAACGCCCGCCGGACGAGTGCCGCCATGCTCGTTCTGTCGTGCGTCGCGGTTTCATATGTCGTCTCGGCACAATCGGCGCCGCTGACGCTGGTCTCGACGGCCTGGCCACCGTTTACGAATCCACCCGGACAGCCACGGTTCGCGCTCGACCTGGTCGAGGCCGCGCTCGGTCGCGTCGGTCTCACGGCGAAGACGACGATTGTCAGCCCTGCGCAATTCACCCCCTCGCTTCTCAACGGCAAGTTCGACGGAAGTGCGGCCGCATGGAAAGATCCCGAACGGGAGCGCGCGCTGATCTACTCTCAGCCTTACCTCGAGAACCGGCTCGTGCTCGTCGGCCGGTACGGCGCCGACGTCTCGGCGAAGAAGCTGTCTGATGTCCAGGGCAAACGGGTGGCGATCGTCGAAGGCTACGCGTACGGCTACGCGATCGAGCTGGCAGGACCGGTGTTCGTGCGTTCGAGCGGCGAGGAAGACAGTGTTGCGCGACTGCTGAAGGGCAGCGTGGACTACACGCTGATGGACGAGCTCGTCGTCCAGTACATCGTCAGCAACTACCCGAAGGAATCAGAAGCGAAGCTGCAGATCGGCTCGACGCCGCTACTCAAGCGGGAGCTGTACTTGACCGTCAGGCGGACGCGACCGGATGCCGAATCGATCATCGCCCGCTTCAACGCGCAACTTCACGACATGATCGTGGATCGGACCTATCATCGACTCCTGCACGTGGACTGGATTCGGGCCGACATCGACGGCGATGGCGTCACAGAGTACGTGCCGGCGACCGATAAGCCCGGGCCGTCAGAACCGAAGCGCGGCTACACGCTTTTCTCCAATCCGCAGCCCGAGTCACAGACGGCCCCCAAGCCCGGGTTCTATGTCGGCGGCAACATCTACAGCGACTGGGCGAGCGTGCCGGAGAGCTACAAGGAGGTCAATCCACAGTATCCGGATCCGCGGCGGGCGTCGGCCAGTATCTTCAAGTTCACGTTTTGAGCCGCCGGGGCTGGGCATCACTTTGTCGTATCGCCCCGGGGCGTCTCTTTAGCCTGTCGATCAGTTTGGTAAACCGATGCGCCGCACCAGAGCCTGAAACCGCGGGTCCCCGCGAAGCGGGTCGAAGTTTGGATCCCTTACGAAGCCCACGTTTGGATCTCTGATGTCGACGGCCTTGGACAGCCATTCGAGCGCGCGTCCGTTGTCGCCAGCCATCAGATAGTAGGTCGCCATGTCCGCGGGCGAAGCATAGATGCCTTGGCTCGTGATCGTCTCGGCCGCTCTGATAATTCCGCGCCGGTAGCCACCTTCGGCATAGCCTCGATCCAGAGCCGCCTGCACCTCGCTATCGTATTGAGCGAAGCAGCCTTTCGCTTCCGCCAGGGCTTCACTGCCGCTCGAGCCCTTCGCGTGGAGCGTGAACCAAAGGAAACAATGCGCCATCGGAAGATCCGGAAGCGATCGGAGTCCAGCGCGAACGTTGACAATCGCGTCGTCGTATCTTCGAGCCAGATGCAGCCCGGACCCGTACATGACCGAATAGAATCCGTTGAGAGGATCCAGCTCGATCGCCCGTTTGCTCTGGGCAAGCCCTTCGTCGTTACGCCCCAATTGGACCAGCAACATGCCGTATAGTGACGCCGAGTCGGGAAACGACGGATTGAGCTCGATCGCCTTTTGATACTCTTGTTCCGCAAGCTGCCAATTCCACTCCAGCATCGCGACATCCGCAAGGGCGTGATGGACAATCGGCAGACTGTCATCCAATTCGAGCGCCTTGAGTGCCGCGGCCTTTGCAGTTGGAGTCCCTTCCGTAGGCGCGACAAAGCCCCCTGCGACTCGTGACACCCACGTGACGGCGATTCCAGCGTATGCCGGCGCGTACTGGGGGTCTTTCAACCTTGCGGATTCAAAGTAACCCAGAGCCGTTTCAAGACTCTGACGCGTCATGCCGTACGTGCTCTGAGCGCCCTTCAGGTACGCTTCGAATGCCTCAGGATTGACTCGGCGTTCGCGATCGAGTCGAGTTTGCGAGCCTGGAAGCAACCTGACCGCCAGCGCGTTCGCAACGCCCCGCGCCACATCGGTTTGCAGGGTCAGGATGCCCGCCGCCTCGCGGTCGAACGATTGCGACCACTGCCGGGTCTGGTCGCGGGTTCGAACGAGGGTTGCAGTCACACGCACCCGTTCCCCTTCTCGACGGGCGCTGCCTTCGAGGACGTAGCTGGCGGCGAGCTCTCGACCGATCTGATCGAGAGGTATATCGCTGTGCTTGTACCGCATCGACGAGGTACGAGCGATGACGCTGAGCCGTTCAGGGTTCAAGCCGCCGAGCTCGGCGATCATTTCCTCGGTCAGACCGTCGCTGAAGTACTCCTGCTCGGGATCCCCTGTCAGATTTTCAAAAGGAAGCACGGCCAGTTTGATCGGATCGTCAGTCTGTGGGCTTCCGCGGAGGCGTTCCCGCACGCCGCCCGCGTTTGTGCCCACCAGCACTGCGACGAAAGCGAGCGCCGCGACCGCCGCGGCGAGTCGGGGATGGCGCCTCAACGGCGTGCGCCAGTTGGCCCAGGGTCGTATCGTGCCTCCCTGAATCGCCTCGAGCGCCGTCCGGACTTCGTGCGCCGACTGATAACGCCGCTCGGGTTCCTTCTCCAGGCACCGCTCGATCACGGATCTCAGCGCCCGAGGTGTCGCATCCGGCAACGGCGCCGGCGCGTCTCTCAAAATCGCCGAGAACAGCTCCGGCGTCGTCGCGGCCGTGAACGGCTTCGTGCCGCTCACCATCTCGTGCAGCAACACCCCGAGCGCCCAGATGTCGATCCGCGCGTCCAGCGCGCTCCCGCGTACTTGCTCTGGGGCCATCGCGTACGGCGTCCCGACCGCGACGCCGGTGGGCGCCACCGACGCCATCGTCGTCGCATCGGCCAGCAACGCATCCTCACGGCGGGCGAGGCCGAAATCGACGAGCTTCAAGCGACCGGTCGTGGTCACGATCGCATTGGCGGCTTTCAAATCGCGGTGAACGACACGGTGGTCGTGCGCATACGCCAACGCGTCGGCGGCCTCGATCCCGTATCGCAGAGCCTCGTGCATCGGGAGGGGAGCCTCAGAAAGCCGATCGCTCAGAGGCCGTCCATCGACGTATTCCATCGCGATGAACGCACAGCCGTCTGACTCGCCGACTTCGTACACGGTGCAAATGCTCGGGTGATTCAGGGCGGCCGCACTGCGAGCTTCCCGCAGAAGCCTGGCGCGCGCCGTCACGTCGTCCGGAGGCGATTCGAGCAGCTTCAGGGCCACCTGACGATGGAGCGTGGCGTCATGCGCGAGAAACACGACCCCCATGCCCCCACGGCCGAGCGGCCGTTCGATCTGATAGGCGCCGAGCTTATCGCCAGGCTTCAGTCCGTTTACTCCCCCTTCGTGTGTGCGCTGATTCTACGCCGGCACGTTTTCCCACCGTCAATCACTTCCAAAGCCTCTCCCACCACGCCGGTTCGGCCCGCGCCGGCAGCCCCGGACCCATCTTCTGCCGGATGTCCGCGAGGTTCCAGCCAGTGAGCCGCGCCAGCTGCTCGGCCTCGCGGCCGCGCCGATCGACGACCGCCTGTCGATAGTCTGCCGCGGCGGTGCAGGTGTCGGCCCCGAGGAAGGCATGACGCAACACGTAACGTCCCTGGAAATTCGTGCGATCGCCGGTTTCCTGGAATACAAGGTCTTCGGGGAAATGCGCGTTGTCGTACCGGACGTGCAGGCGGCTGAGGAACACATTCGGTGTCCCGCGGTCGCCGCCGTCGGCCCAGAAGACGCCGAGGCGCCGTAATTCGTCGTTCGACAGCGGATCGGCGGCGCACGGATCGCACCATCTCATGTCCCACGCATACTCGAGGAACACGGCCCGGCCATCCTGGTTCTGCGCCTGCCGCGTGAACATCGCCTTGTAGAAGTTGGCGAACTCGTTCGGTTGCTTGAGGTAGACGGGCAGTTCCATATCGGACGGGAGCTTTGCGGTACGGTAGTTCGTCGTCTCGACGCGGCCGGTGCGCGTCAGGGCGTAGACGAACAGTTCCTGCGGTCCCTTCGCGTTGACCATGCCGAGACGGATTGGCAGCATGAACTTCGGCGACTCGTAGGCAACCTGCAGCGGCCGGAGATAGGAGAATCCGAGCTTCTGGTGCTCGGCGAGGTTCACCTTCGCCACGAAAAAGCGCATGTTCTGCTTCAAATAGCTCCCGATCACATCCGACGCGCCAGGCGGAATCCGGTAGCCGTTTTGTCGCAGCCATGTTTCGAGGCCGGAGCTTTGCTGTGCCGACAGGATGAGGATGTCGTACTCGCCAACGGTATATTGCGCTTCGATTGTGACGCCCAACGCCTTGGCGAGCTGCCTCGACTCCTTCGCGGCATCGAGCGACCGCGACATAGGCACCGCAAACCGGTTCTCGCGGCGCTCGCAGGGGTTCTGATCGAAATACTCGACGAGGCGCGGCGCCGAGTACGCGTCGAGATGATCGACGAGCACTTTCTCGCCGACGTGAATCTGTTCGCGTGTGAGGACCGTCGGCACTGGAATCACGACGGCGAATTCCTTCGGCTCTCCCTCGAAGTCATTGGCCATCGTCATCACGGTGCGGTCGCCGTCGCGAACGAGCACCACCTGTGATGCCTTGTTGAAAAGCTTCGTATCCGCCTTGGCGACGTAGAAGCCACAGAAGCCGAGGACCGCCGACGTCGACGAAGCGACGATTGACACCAGTGTGACCGCAAAAAGCATTCGTCTCATGACCTGCTCCTTCTAGTGAGATGTATCTCCTGATCGAAACCGCGTTGAACGTGGTGGCGCTCGGGGGTTGGAGTTGACGTTGACCTCGGCGCTGTCCACGAATACCGTGAGCCGGGCGCGATGCAATCGATCAGCGGGACGATCGTCGAGCACGCGGCCAGCGACCAGAGGAGGCCGTTGGTTCTGAACAGCCGGAACTGCACGTACCACGCGCCCCATGCCACGAGCGAGGCGAACAGCACACGACCGAGCCGCGAATCTGGGGTCGTCTTTGGATCCGAGATCATGAAAAACGTGAACAACAGCAGTGCACCACTCTGGAGCCGATGCAGCGGAATTGTCAGCGGCTCGCCGAGATACAGCGAGCGACCAAAGAGGAGTGCGCAATAGCAGGCGATGAACGCATAGGTGACATCGGACCTTGCGGCGCGGTTGACGACGAGCAAGCCGGCGCACGCCAGCAGGAGCGCAAAGTATGCTGCCGCGCCCCATTGGCCGGGCGATACCCAGACCTGATTAGTGAGCAGCAGCATCGCGACGATGCCGCCGTTGGTCGGGTTGAAGACATGCTTGCCGTTGACGCGAATCAGGAACTTGCCAGCGATGGTCACGATGGCCGCGAGAGCGGCGAGATCGGCGCGGTTGGTCCGCAGCAGCAGGCAGAGCGAGAGGCCGGAGATCATCGCGCTGCGCGCGCTCGATCCGAACGGCGGGCCCCCGACCAGCCGATCG
Organism: uncultured Acidobacteriota bacterium; assembly: GCA_963773035.1. Taxonomy (GTDB): domain Bacteria; phylum Acidobacteriota; class Vicinamibacteria; order Vicinamibacterales; family CAVVIG01; genus CAVRXZ01. The sequence goes on from CAVYZX010000017.1 coordinate 436,666, forward strand.
CAATTCCACTGTGTCGTGAGGACCGTGGCCAGCAGGAGAACGACCCGGCTGACGGTGATATCGAAGTCCAGCCACCCCATCCCGTAGACGAGAAGAGACGCAAGTGTGCCTATTTGGTATAGGCGTGGGTCGGCCATGCCAGAGCACCTCTGGCCTTAGAACGATCGTCCCGTGTTTTCTTGCAGGCCGATTCAGGAGGGGGGATGCCTAACGTGCCGGCGTCTGCAGGCTGCCTTCAACGGCGCGGGCTCCTGACAGGATGTTGGCCAAGCCGTAGTTTCCTTCGTGGCATGCGTATTCCATCACCGCGCCGGTAATCCTCGTCATGGGGACCTCGGCGCTCCACGATCTGCTCCAGACCGTCGGATCGTTCACGGTAAATCGGTACATCAGCACGTTTTCGTCCACGCGTGTGAAGCGTTCGACCAGTTCCGCGCTCCTGTCGATCAATCCGGGAAGTCCGAACGTCGCGGTGCCGTTGTCGGTGAGGTTTTTCGTCTCGACAACAAGCGTGCCGCGTTCCCATCGGCCGCGCGAGTCGCCCGTCCAGGACCGAAGCGCGCGGTTCAGATGGGGGCGGCCGTCGAGGGAGACGATGCGCGCATCATGCACCATCTCGTTGACGATCACGACGTAGCCGGGTCCTTGAAACAGCTGAACCAGGTTGTTGTAGGGCCCGGGAACCATCGGCGGGCCCGAGTTGAACCCCAGGATGCAGCGTTCGGCCAGAGGCAGATCCTCCGGTCCATGACTGCGCTCGCGGGCTGCTTCCCGCGCGCGCAGTGTCAGTTGCGCTTGTGGCGTCAGGGGTGGAATTCGGCCGTCAGGCGGATCGACGACGAGCGAGGTCCTCTTCGTTCGAACCAGTTTCCGCCCGCGCGGCTCCCACCACCAGCCCAAGTTGTAGATACCGGGGTCGGACTCCGGTCGACCGGCCGCGCTCAATGATCCCGGAGACGTGGCCTCGGTCTCGAATCGTTGCTGATTGATTCGTTTCTCGAGCGCCGCGGCTTCACTGTCGGTGAGGAACTCTCGTCCAGCGAACTCGGGCGGACGCTCCAGCGACGTAATCGTGGTGAAGTCCCAGGTTCCCTGGAGGTCGGGATCGCCCCAGGGCGTGCGTGCAACAGAGGATGACGCTGCCTCGCGCCCGCGCGTCGGGGTGTTGGTAGGTGCCTGAGCCGAAGCGTGCGCGAGAGCCAGCGAAGGGAGCACGGCCAACACCGTGCTCCGAACTGCGTGCCGGACGACCTTGCTGTTCATGCTGCCTGGTCTCGTCACCGTATCCTGTAAGCCGTGCACGCGTGGCCCTCGTCAGCGCTTGTCGACGACGACCTTGCCTTCCTTCATTACGACCTTCGTCTTCAGCATCTCGTAGATGTTGAGAGTGGGATTGCCGTCGATCAGGATGATGTCGGCCAGCTTGCCCGCCTCTAAAGTGCCGATCCGATCGGCCATGCCCACGTACTCGGCGGCGTTGGGACCGATGACCCTGAAGATATCCTGCATCGAGAATACGATGCTGAACGACTTCAGTTCGTGTTCGAGCACCACGAGGTCGGCGTAGTTCTGATCCGTGGAGTACGAGATTCCCCGCCCGTTGCTTCCATCCCAGATGCGGCGGGCGTTCACGATCGTATAGCCGGCTTCTGTGCCCGTGGCCTTGCCGCCGGGCTCACGATTCGCGCCGGCGATTGCCTCGGGCCAGGGTTTGCTGTCACGAAAGCGTGTTGTGTTGTCTCGCGGAAACACCACCGGCGCGGGTGCGGGAGACTCCCGATCGATGATCGGTGCTCCGAAGGCGATCAGGCCGGCGACGATCGAGTTGGTCGCTCCGACCTTCGCTGCCGCCTCGTAGCTGGTCCAATCCTTGTTCGGGAGGTGTACCAAACGACGAACCCCAGCATCGATCGCCGCGACCATTGCCGGCGTGCTCACGGCATGAACGTTGACCTGCACGCCGGCCTTGGCAGCCTCGTCGACGATCGCCTTCAGCACCTCGATCTCGGATTGCGGCGGCGCCGGCTCCGGCGTCAATCCGATCTCACCCGTGTGCTTGATTCCCTTCGCTGCCATCGCCTGGATTGCCGCACGTGCTTCAGCCGGCGTGCTGCGGAGGTTCACTCGTTCCGAGGGAATGATTCGAGGACCGTTGATTTCACCCTTGTCGATCTTGTCTCTGAGCGTGATGTTGCCGTCGCCAGGCCCGCCGCCCGACAAGATAGTCGTGTAGCCTGCTTCGAGAAGCGACTGCATCTGCGGCTTCTCGTCGGGGCCTGTGTTGATGTGTTTGTGGCCGTCGATGAAGCCGGGCATGGCGCTCATGCCCTTGGCGTCAATCACTTTCAGCCCCTGCGTGTTTCCGGCGCCTGCCGAAACAGACACAATCCGTCCGCCACGCACGACGATCGTGCCGGAGTCGATCACCTGGCCACTGCCGACGATGATTCTGGCGTTGGTGATGGCCACGTCCTGAGCCAGCATCACGCTCGGCACGAGCGTGCCAACAGCAACGAAGCCGGCCAGCACGCAGCGCGAACAGAGTTTTTTCATTTCCTTCGACCCTTCGGAGTGATTTCTATCACGTGGTGCCCGATGGTATCACGCTCGTACGGCGACCCCAGTGGCGGAGCCTGAGAGCCGAGTCGTGATCATTTGACATGGACCCGAGGCGGACGGATAGTGTGTCGGCGCCGGCCCGACAGGCCAGCGATTCTGAAGGAAATGGGCTATGCGTAGAACTTCTGTGACGGCTGTACTTGCCATGGTGTTCTGGGTAAGCGGCTCACCGTCCGGCCAGGCGCAGTCGCAGGTACCGTTACACGACAGCCAGTATTCGGACGCGGACATCGCCTACGGTGCGACGCTGTATGCGTCGAAGTGTGTCACGTGTCACGGCCCGCAGGGGGACGGCATCGGCGGTGTGAACCTGCGCAGCGGGAAGTTCCGAAACGCTGTGACCGATCGCGAGCTCGAGCGGTTCATCCGAACCGGATCGCCGGCCGGCATGCCAGAATTTGCGCTGGACAACGCGGAGATGGCCGGAATCATCGCCTACCTTCGCAACATGAACGCGGCCGACTCCACGACGGTGAAAATCGGAGAGGCGGCGCGCGGACGCGCGACCTTCGAGAGCAAGGGTGGCTGCACCGCCTGTCACCGCGTCGGAGAGGCGGGATCGCGCGTCGCTCCGAACCTCGGTGACATCGGCGCGGCCCGCAGCGCCGGATCGCTTCAGCGATCGCTCCTCGAGCCGACCAGCCAGATGATGCCAATCAATAGACCCGTCCGCCTCGTCACCAAGGACGGCACCGTCATCAATGGCCGCCGCCTCAACGAGGACACCTACAGCGTGCAAATCATCGACGACCGCGAGCGCCTGCATTCGCTCGTGAAGAGCGAGCTGCGCGAGTTCACGATCTCGACGACGTCGCCGATGCCGTCCTACAAGGGCAAGCTCTCCGACGAAGAAATTGCCGACGTGCTCGCATATTTGCTCTCTTTGAAAGGACAGTAGCGATGGCCAGGAGACGTTCGCTTGGTACATATTGCTTCGTATCGTTCATCGCTCTGTTGTCGATCCGTCTGCACGCCCAGGTGACGTCGCAGCGGCTCGCCGCGGCGGCCAACGAGCCGCAGAACTGGCTCACCTACTCCGGCAACTACTCCAGCACGCGCTTCAGCCCGCTGAATCAAATCACGCCGTCCAACGTGAAGAATCTGAAGCTCCAATGGGTGTATCAGTCGCCGGTCGCAGGCAACTGGCAGACCACGCCGCTGGTTGTCGACGGCGTCATGTACGTCACTCAGCGCCTGAACGATGTGGTTGCGCTCGACGCGACGACCGGCCGTGCATTCTGGACCTATCGCTACACGCCGGCTGCTGAACGGCTTGTCTGCTGCGGAGCAAACAATCGTGGCCTGGCGATTCTCGGCAATACCCTGTTCATGGGAACGCTCGATGCGCAGCTGATCGCGATCGACGCGACCAGCGGTCACCCGATCTGGAAGACAGAGGTGGGGAGCGCCAAGTCCGCGTACTCGATTACGCTCGCACCGCTCGTTGTAAAGGACAAGGTGATCGTTGGCGTCGGTGGCGGCGAATACGGTATTCGGGGCTTCATCGCTGCGTACGACGCTGCGACTGGACGTGAGCTGTGGCGCTTCTACACGATTCCCGCCCCTGGCGAGCCGGGCTCCGAAACGTGGGAGCGCTGCGCGCCGACCGAGACCTCCTGCGATCCCGAAGCCTGGAAACACGGCGGCGGCTCGATCTGGCTGACGGGCTCTTACGATCCGCGACTGAATCTGACCTATTGGGGGGTCGGCAACGTCGGACCGGACTATAACGGCGTGCAAAGGCCCGGTGACAACCTCTACACCGACTCTGTCGTCGCCCTCGACGTCGATACCGGCACGCTGAAATGGCACTACCAGTTCACGCCGCACGACGTCTACGACTACGACTCCGTGCAGATCCCCGTGCTCGTCGACAACTGGGCAGGCAGCCGCGTCAACGTGATCACCTGGGCGAACCGCAACGGCAACTTCTATGTGCTCGATCGGGAAACGGGACGGTTTCTGCTCGGAAAGCCGTTTGTGAAGGTCAACTGGATGAGCGAGTTCGACGAGCGAGGCCGCCCAAAGCAAACGCCGCAGCCGGAGGGACAACCGACCTACCCGGGCAATCAAGGCGGGACGAACTGGTACTCGCCCTCGTTCAGTCAGCGGACCGGCCTGTTCTACGTGTCCGCTTGGGAGGACTACGCGAGCATCTATTCGCCGACTCCATTGCAGTACAAGGCGGAGTTCAAGGAAGGAACGAACTTCGTTGGCGCTGGTCCACGTAACTTTTCAGCAGTGCCGGGCGCGCCTGGTCTCACTCGGGGGCCGATCAATATATGGACGGAGGCGGCCGGTCGCGGCGCCGTGATCGCGATCGATCCGGCTACGGGTCGCGAGAAATGGAAATTCAAGATGACCGACGTGACCGACAGCGGCATCCTGACGACGGGATCCGACCTGTTGTTCGCGGGGGGGCGGGAAGGCTATTTCCAGGCCCTCGATGCGCGGACGGGCGTGCTCTTGTGGAAGACGAATCTGGGCGCTTCGATCAACAGCGGCCCGATTAGTTTCCGTGTCGGCAGCAAGCAGTACGTTTCGGTGGTGTCCGGACTCTCGCTGTTCGTGTTCGGGCTCGATGAGTAGCCAGCCGGAAGCTACCGGTGTCGCCGCGGCCGCAAAATCGCCCAAGTCGTAGCGTTAGTTTCCCTGACGTTGTCTGTTCATCGGCGTCGTGAACCACCAGCGGTGGCCTTCAGGATCGCGCGCCCCGTATTCCCGCTGGCCGTACGGCTGATCGACCGGATCGCTGTCGATGCGAGCGCCCGCGGCGCGCGCGTGCTGGTAGTGCGCGTCGACGTCATCGACCTGGACGACCAGCCCGGAATTTGCCATGTCTACAGCGGTAGGAGAGTCGAGGTGGTGCTCGGCGGTGACGCGATGCAGCCAGATGACTGCATCTCCGGCCCGTATCTCGCCATGGACTGCCTGACCATCTGGTGTTCGATGGACGCCTCCCGAAGCGAACCCGAATGCGCGAACCAGGAAGTCGTGTGCGGCGGCGATGTCCTGATAGGTGAGCAGCGGAATGACTCGTTCGAAAGTTGCCATGAGCTTCTCCGTCTCTGCCAGCTTCAACCAATATTTGGCGGACCAGGATAATTCTGGGACGTATGATCGCCGTAACAAATGCCCACGGGCAAGCGCACCGTACGCAAACCGCAACCGGCTTCCCGGAAAGACGATGACACGCAACTGAAGCGGCTCCGTCGCCTCTGCCTATCCATTCCAGGAACGATGGAGAAGATCTCTCACGGCGAGCCCACGTTCTTCACGCCGAAGCGCGTCTTCGCCATGTTTGCGAACAACCATCATAACGATGGCCACATTGCGGTGTGGCTGCCGGCCGCTCCCGGCGTCCAGGCCGCCCTCATCGAAGAAGCGCCGGAGATCTACTTCCGTCCGCCGTACGTCGGTCCAGCCGGTTGGATAGGGGTCGAGTTGTCGGAAATCGATGACGATTGGCTCGGAGCGTTGATCCGCGAAGCGTTCAGCCTGATGGCTGCAAAAGACGGCGCGGCAGGATCACGGAAATCGCCAAAACGCCGTAGGACGCCGAAAGGTGCGCCGTAACGCAGCGTATCGCCTCCGTTACTCATAGAACGCCGGCGCCTTCTTCAACTTGGCGTTCGCAATGATGTCGTGCTCGATCCAGAGCTGGGCGCCGGTTTTCTTGAGAAAGTCCTCGAGTTCGGCGCGCGACGCCGCCGTCTGCTCCTTGTTGAAGTCCGCCACCGGCAGACGATTGAGCGTACGCTCCTCGGGGTAGTGATAGAGATCGCCGCTCAGCACGACCGGCCCGGTCTTTTTGAGCTTGAGGAAGAGCACGTTGTGCCCGGGCGTGTGCCCCGGCGTGGACTTGATCACGACGGTGCCGTCGCCAAACACGTCCCACTCGTCTTTGTCGAGAAGGATCGTCGTGCTCGTTTTCAGCTCGTTGTAATTGGCCGGATCGGAACGGGGAATCGGCGTGTCCGAAAACATCCGGTCGCGCTCCACTTTGCGCACGAGCCAGGTGGCACCGGCGAACGAATTCGCATTGGCGACGTGGTCGCCGTGATAGTGGGACATCGAGAGATACGTGATGTCGCCGGGCGCGTACCCGACCGCCGCTATCTGGGGCAGCAGTGGTTTGTCCTGCGTGACGACACCCAAGCTGGCCTGACCTCCGCCGGGAGGAAATGCGCGATCCGGAATGTAGCCGTTGTCCCACATCAACGTTCCCTTTGGATGGGCGACCAGGATGCACGGGATGGACATTTCGGTCGAGGCCATCTCTTCCTTCTTCAGCGAGTAGGCATCGCCGTTTGTTGTATGGATGACGCCGCAGTCGAAGATGAACAGCCGGACCGACTTCGGAGCCTTCGGCGGCTTGTGAACCTGTGCCCCGGCGAGGTCAGAGCCCAGAATCACTGCCATTGCCATTCCGATGAGACGAAGGAAGAGTTTCGGGTTTGTGGTCATTTGTCTGCTCGCGTTTCGCGGTAATCGTCTCATAGTTGCAGGTGCTAACGTACGGGCAGACAATACCTCGCCACCACTGTGGTGGATAGTTCGTTGCAGCCTCGGAGGCCAAAATCAATGACTCGATTGAGACGACGAATCGCGATCGGTGTCCTCGTGGCGATCGGTAGTGCTGGCGGTGCGTCGGCGCAAACGACGTGCGATCGGACGTGCCTGCGAAACGTTCTCGATCAGTATCTTGCTGCCGTGACGAAGCACGATCCCAAGGCTGCACCGCTCGCCATCGGCTTCCGGCAGACCGAGAACGCCATCAATGTGGCACCGGGAAGCGGTGTGTGGAAGACCGTCACCGGCCTCGGGACGATGCAGCGGCGCTACCTGGATCCAGTGAGCGGCCAGGCTGGTTACTACGGCCTGATTGAGGAAGCTGGCGATGTCGCGCTGGCGACCGTGCGGCTCCGCATCGAGAATCAGAAGCTCACCGAAGCCGAATGGTATCTGGCCCGCGCGAGCGATCCCGGGTTGAACGGAGCGCGGCAGCCCGGCCGTCCGCCCGCCAACTTGCTGAACCCGGAGTACCTGATCGCTCATCCTCCGCCGGACCGCGTGGTGCCTCAGGCTCAGCGTCTGTCGCGCGACGAACTGGTGGCGGTCGTCAACAGCTACTTCGACGCCATCACCTCACACGACGGTTCGGTCGCGTTGACGCATCCGGGATGCGGTCGTGCGGAGAATGGCACGCCGGCACCCGCCGGCCGGTTCCTCCCGCCGGTCGCGCCCGCGGCCGGAGCACCTCCAGCGCCCGCGGGTGGGTCGACAAACGACTGTGTATCCGGTCTGGCGAACTTCAATCTCTCGATGGTGGTCGCCCGGCGAATTCCGCTGGTCGATCAGGAAGCGCAGATGGTGCTTGGCATGGCCGTCTTCGTCCGCCGCCCGGGTTCTCCGACACCGCGCAATGTCTTCAGCGAGTGGTTCAACATCGAGGAGGGCAGAATCCGGACCATCTATACGGCAATGTTCTACCCGGGACCGGAGCTCGCCGTCCCGAACTGGCCGCCGTACCGAGGGACACTGGCCGCTGCCGGCGACGATCGTGCCGACTCCAGCCCCGTCTGCACGGCCGTGATGTTTTGTTGCGGCGAGTCGCGGCTCGCGTTTGGCTTGTGTGTCTGGCTGCGCTGATCGATCTGTCGATCGCTCCTGCGGTGCACGCCCGATCCAGGGCATCAATCAGGTCAACGATGTCGGAATTGCGCTAAAATTAGGGGTTCCCTCCGAGTGGGCCAGTAGCGCAGTTGGGAGCGCGCATGAATGGCATTCATGAGGTCACCGGTTCGATCCCGGTCTGGTCCACCAAATTTTCATTCGACCTGTCAAGCGGCCGTAAGTACCTCGAAAAGAGAAGACGTTACGACGGTTCGATCGAATGCTTTTCCGCTGAACGCCACGCCTTCCGGAAAAAACAGTCGTTGAAGCCGCTGCCGTTGCTCCAACGACGCCTGTATCCAGAGATCCGAGGCGCGCGGTAGCACCCGCTCGGCAAAGTTCAGTATGCCCTCGACGTCGAACTCCTCGACCTTGGAAGCGTGCCGGTCGATCTCGACCAGCGTCAGCTCCTCGCGAAGCCGATCGCGTTGGCGTTCGTACGTGCCGAGGTCGATCGACTCCTTGTAGATGAACGCGTCATCGAGGCGATCGAGTTTCTGCTGGATCGCTTTCACTCGATGCTCAGCGCTCGCCACCTCGTGCTTGACCGACGCCTTGCGCTCGTGCCACACGCGCAGGACGGATTCCTTGAGAAGGCCCATATAACCCGGCGTCGGTTGAAATCGTTCCAACTCGTCCACGAACAGCCCTTCGAGTTTCGCCTTCGTGATATTCACTGCCCGGCAGGGTGGGAGGCAGTGGTAGTACGCGTATCGAGCGCTGCGTCCCTTCGACCAACTCGCCGTGACACCGCGTCCGCACGCAGCACACTTGATGAACGCCCGCAGCGGGAACTCAGGCCGACGGCGCTGGAATGGGCCCGGTGTGTGCACTCGTCCCGTCAGGATCGCCTGAACTCGATAGAACACGTCGTCGGGAATCAGAGGGTCGAAGTCTCCGCGCTTGCCGACGACGCCGTAGCCAGGGACGTTCACGATGCCGACGTATAGCTTGTTCTGCAGCATCGTGGCGAACGCCTGAGAACTGACCGGCAGGCCCTTCCGGGTCTTCAGTCCTCGACGGGTCATTTCTTCCAACAGCTCTTGCTTCGTAAATCGTCCCGTGGCGAAGTCGCGGAAAATCTGCTGAACAACCGGAGCTCGCTCGGGGTCCGGTATGAGGCTCTTGCCGTACGTCCTTGGGACGTTGATGTAGCCGATGGGGGCGAGGAATGTCCATCGTCCCAATTCAAGAGCGGCCTTCATCCCTGCGCGGGTACGATCCGACCGCACGTCGTTGTCGAACTGTGCGAAGGACGCAAGTACGCCCTCCATTAACTTGCCCGTCGATGTGTCGTCGATAGGTTCAGTCGCCGATCGCAAGGAGATGCCGAGCGATTTCAGATGCGACCGAAGCGCGAAGTGGTCGTACTTTTCGCGCGCGAACCGCGTGAGGTTGAAGACAACAACGAAGTGGACCTTGCCCTTGTGCGTCCGGCAGTACTTGAGGAGCCGCTGCAGCTGAGGACGGTCGGCCGTCTTTGCGCTTTCGCCTTCTTCTCTGAACCGCTCGAGAATCTCGTACCCCTCCCTGCGGCAGTACTCTTCGCACGCACGAAGTTGCGTGGGCAGGCTCAGATTCTCGGTCTGCTCCTTCGTGCTGACGCGCAGGTAGATCACCGCGCCGACCATATCTGGCAGCTTAGCCCCATCACCGGCCGCCGGCAAGGTGCGTCGTCTCGCCATGGCAGTTAGTGGATGCGACCGTCCTGCAAGGCGAGATCGATCACAACATGCGCCAGCGATTCCGCGTGACGCGCGACGATGAGAACTTCCTGGTCCGACAACGTGTCTGCCTCATCGCCCAGCAGTTCCCGGCACCGCGCGACGGAGATCGGTTCCGGCTCTTGTTCCGCACGATCGGGTACATCCATAGCGCTCCCCTTTGAACGCGAGTCGCGACGATTCGTGTTGAATGGGTGGCGCGCTCGGGCGCGTCGATGTGTCGGTCGACGCGCCGATGTCCGTGTGAGCGCGGATGCGGGCCTGAAGCCGGCATCGTCCCGACGGAGCAGCGCTCCGAGCGGTGACGATCGTGAATGGTTCGACCGTCTGTTGCGTTCAGTCAGACCAGGGCAACGCAATGCCGCTGGTGAACGCATCCCCTGCGCGGCGCTTGATCCTGAGGACGATGCGCCGCGAGAGGTCACGAGGTTCGCAGCTCATAGACGTGCCGACCGACCGTTCTCGGTTGTCGTGCAACGGACTGCGATGTGCTGAGGATTGCGCTCGATGCCGTGCCCTGAGGGCGCCGACCGGATGCGCGCTCCGTTGGCCCTTGGGGCGAACGGAGGGAGTGCCGTGCGGCACTGACGTGATGACGCCAACATACGCCTGCGCGATTCTCGCGTCAACTTCGTTCGAGCGGTCATCATGTTGGCCACCATCGCGTAAGAGCCCGACATGTGCCGCGCGGAGGCGTCGTCAATGCCCGAAGGCCCGGCCGTCGGCCGGGTCGAAGCGAAGCGAAGAGCATTGACGACGCCGAGCACGGCGCCAGCATGAAAGGCGCGATGGTGCGGCAGCAAGATCTGGATTCGTAAGCGCGACGCTTCTTCCTGGACACTTGCGCACGCGCGCGAACCGATTTCTGTACGGCTCAGCGTTCGCCTTGTTCCGGCAAATCTGGACACGAAGACGTGCACGCGGGCGGCGCGTTCGTCCTGCACGAACTGTGCGCGCAGACAGTGACATGCGGCACGACCAACGATGGCGTGAACGACCCCGTCTCGACGGTCTGGGGTCACTGGCGAGGTAGGACAGCGGGGTCGTTCACGCCATCGTTGGTTCAGCGACTGCGACATCGGCTCCGGCGGTGACGGCGGCACAGAGCGCCGCCTCGATGTCGTGCTCGCGGCAAGTTGCTGCGATAGAGACGCTTGCACACGGTTCGCGGTCATGGGGCTACCAGGGGTGAGGGAATGTCTGGAGAGGCCGTCGAAAGCGGGGGGCCAACCTGACGCGATTTTCGCTTCGCCCCTCTCTTGGCCCACGCCTCTCGGTCCATGCGTGCCGGTGAGCTGCAGGTACTGGCCATCCAGGATCTGGATTTCGCAGGCCGAGCAGCCGTGCATTCGGTCGTCACGAAGGCTCGTCGATGACGACCTCCACAGCACCACGTCGCCCTCCCGTCGCCAAGCTCGATAGAGGGCCGCGATCTTCGCCATCCCCTGTTGCCGGAACTCCTTTGCGATGTAGCGATCGGTCGGGTCTCCGAGGTGTCCGCCCTGCTCCTTCCGCTCGCGAAAGTACGTCTCCAGAGCCTTGCTGACGCTCGGATTCAGCGGGGTCCAGAGCTCCTCTCGGAGCGCGGCTTTGTAGAGCGCCACCGACCTTCTTGAAGCGCCGCGGCACGAGCAGACGCATCGTCCATCGGTGCAGCTTGAGAAGGAGGTTGTGGTGACGAATCAGGAACTGGCGGAAGTCCACGGGGATTCGCCGGTTCACCAGGTACAGGAACACGAACCGACTGGTGTCCGCCTTCTCGATGCCGATGGGCAGCTTGTCGGGAAAGCAGCGGACGGTCTTCCGTGAACCTGACCTGAACGTGATGTGCGGATACTCCTCTGGGCGCAGACCTGTCTCCTGCGTGACGTCGAAGAACGTTCGCTTGTCCGCCTCGGGACTCAACCACCAGCAGCGTCGATCGCTCAGCACGGCGTCCAGAATCATCACCCTCTCGACCATGCGGCCGATCGAGTGCAGACGGCGGTTGCGGTTGTCCGGATGCCCGATCGCCTCGTAGAGCGGCTTGTGGTGAACGTGGTAGAGACGCCCTCGCCGGACAGGTCCTGGCTCGATGGCTCGGGCGAATCCGCGAGCCACCAGGCGGGCGACGAATTCGCGGCTGTTCTGGCCGCGCGCCGTGCCGGTGAACGTGCAGTACTGCCGTTCGAGGAAGCACCCGGAGTGGACCATCACGGTCACGAGGAACTCACGCTGCCGTTGCGTGAAGCCGAACTCCCCGAGGCTCGTCACCCGGCTGATGCTGACGCTGTCGAACGTCGGGTTGTGCGGGTATTCGTGCGTCACAGGAATTCCTCCATGACGCGCGGATGCGGCCCGGAACGACCGCCGCCACCGCGGGATGCGACGACGTAGATGCGGAAGCCGGTCTTCGCGCGGCTGGCGGCGTGAGCGCCGCGGTAGTGCGGCGTGAACAGTTCGACGTCTTCGTGGCGTTCCCGGCCATCGACCTCGTACTCGATGCGGTAGTCGGGGAAGTGCACCTGGCCGTCGAAGTACGGCAGGTCGTGCTCGCGCGCCCAGTCGCGGATCTCGTCCTCGTCGCGGTCAGGTCGGCCGTCGCTGTCGGAGCGGTTGCGGTTGTGCTCCTGCAGGAACTCCTGGTACTCGCGCTTCAAGTCCTGCTCGAGGATGACGCGCCGGATGTCGAGGTCGCCGTGCTCGTCTCGGAGACGGGCTTCCTCCTGGCGGTACGTCGCGTAGAGGTTCGAGTCGTGGTCGATCTCGCGGGACCGACTGACGCCAGCGTAGAACGCCTGCGACGGTTCATCGCCTCGATCCATCGAGTGCGAATCGAGGAGGTCTCGGCCATCCTTCGTCAGCGTCAGCGCCGCGCTCGTCGTCGCCAAGGTCAACGACATCGACGAGGCCCTCATCGCGCAGGTGGTCGAGCGTCTCGTGGTCGATGTCGAGGTCCTGTTCGGGCACGACCCGGAAGGCGCCGACGGCGGCCAGCGTGCGGCTGTCTTCGCCGTTCAGCTCGTAGGCGCGATCGCGATCAACGACCAGTTCGCGCTCCTCGCCGCGCGGCAAGTCGAGGTCGTGCATCAGGCCGTCGCGCGGATCGTGGTCGTCCCGGTCACGCTCGTCGTACACGCGCGGCCGCCCGTCGTCGCGATCTCGCTCGCCGTATTCGCGCGGATCACCCCATCGAACGTCAGACATCGCCCCTCCTTGCTTGGGTGCTGCTGTTTGGGTTGTCCGTGAAGACGCCCTGGCAGTCGCTGCGAGAGGTGATTCAAGGAAGCGCTGAAGCGCCGGGGCGTTGCGCCGCGGCGTTCAGAGCGTGGTCGTGTGGGAACCTCGGCTTGAGGCCACTGGTGCGAACAAGCGGTGGGTTCGGTCCGCGACGCTCTGACGCGCATCGAGACCGCAGCCGACCAAGAACTGCTTCAGACGTTATACGCCCCAAGGGGTCGAAGGGCAAGCTGGGTTGCGGCGAGACCGCGTAGACGCAAGGCGGAACCTACCTCATTGGTCGAACCGCCGGTTGTTGGAGGACCCTTGTGCAGCGGTCTCCTGAACCGCCGCACAATGGAACGACATCATCAACGTTTTAATGCGACGCGATCCCATTGTGGTCAATAGCGTGCCCGCGGCGTGGATGCCGAATCGCGCGCTCGGTCTGACTGAACACGATGCTTCCCGGAGCGTCAGTTGTTATCGCGGCCGATGCGGTCTCCCAACCGCCCGCCGGCTCATCGCACTCCGAGTGCCTTCCATCCAAGTAATAGCTCCTCTACTAGCCGTGACGTTTCGTCCCGGATCCGGCGCTCCAGCCGAGCGAGGGTTTCCCGCACCCTCTGTTGGCCTGAATAGGCCTCCGCTCCCGCAAGCTCCCTCAGAGCGCCACCGCCAAGTTGCACGCCGCCGTCGTAGACGACCTCTTCCAACTCCTGCACGGAGCCGAGATCGTCGACGCGGAGCTCACGGTAGGACCAGTCCCAGCTGCGAATCCACCAATTGCGCAATTGTTGCCCTTGCACCTCGACCTCTGGAATCACGAGGTCAGGACCGGCCGCAAGGATGTTGTGTTTCAGCCGTCCAACCTGCCTTACTCCGGCAATCACGCGAAGCGCTGGTTGGCTGGTGGGCGGCGGTTCGAGGCAGGGAAGGCCGCCGAGATGCTGAACCTGCTTTGCTTCGACGAGCTCATCGTCGTCAGGTTCCGCGGATGGCCCCTGAACGCGGATCAGAATCTTGTCCGCCAGAGCGCCGCCCACACCCATGCGCAGCCAGCCCGCGCGAGCGACGGTCAGGTAGCCTGGCGGCAGGTCCGGTCGCTCTGCGTGCACGACGCGCGCGAGCGCGCCCATCCCTGCCACGACGGCTTTCACGTCCGCCTCACCCATCGGCTGCAGTTGCGTCTCTCCCCACTCGAGAAACGCCGCGTGCGATCGCGGCACTTGCGTGCGTAGGCGACCAACGATGGCCGGCTGCGGCGGCCGATAGTCCGGCTCAGCGAGACCTCGTCGATACCCGGCGAAGAAACGATCGAACACCGCTTCGCGACTGCGGCTCCAATCGCGCCGACGGAGCGCTATGTCGATCGAGCCGAGGAACCGAACGATGTCCACCAGCGCCGGACCTCGTGCCGAATCGTCGAAGTCATCGAGGCCCCATGCGTCCTCGGTGACCGCGAATTGCTCGATGTGCGCGTCTCCGTGCAGACGTACGATCGGCACGTTGGGCAAGTCTGCAGCGAACACCTCGCACACGCGCGCGATCCAGGGCCGGTTGACGAACCGGAAGTAATCCGTCGGATTGTCCCGCAGCCGATCGATCAGCTCGCGCGGAGCGAGCTTGATGGCGTCGGGTTCGGGCCGCAGCTGCGCCTGGGCAGACGGTGTTCCGCCCAGAACGAGGCCGATCGCCAAGACATGACTTACAGCGAAACGAAGACTGCTCCAGTCCATCGATGCCCGTGCTATTACGCAACCTTGCCTATCCGCTGGCCGGGATCGCGTCCCTCGTAATGGTCCGCATCATCCTCGACTTGCACGACGAGAGACACGCCGTTCTCGGCCCTGCGCGCCAGGCACCTGTTACGAATGGCCGGGTCATCGAGGATGGCGTCCAATTGGCGCAGGTTACGGCGCGAAAGCCTCAGGTATACACGGTCCCCAATAATGGTAGCGAACATGTCTTCTTCTCCCACTTCTCCGCGCAACGCGCGCGATTAGACCACGACGATCATCGGAACGTTGCCACGACGATCGTCAATGCAGCCAGGGCGGTTGCCACCGCCGCGGGCTCCCGACGGTTCATGTGCGTCGCCACCGCTCCGCCCATCAGTGCGGCCAAGCACGCCGCGGCAGCGCGCGTCAGGAACGGCGCGATTCCGGTTGCCATCGGTGCCACCAGGCCGATCGCGCCGAGCACCTCCGCAACACCCAGAAGCTTGATCTGCGCCTCAGGGACGGAGTGCACCCAACCCATGTGCGGAGTCGCCGCGAGCCGCGCCTTCGACCGCACCAGCTTCATCGTCCCCGCCGCTCCAAAGGCAACCGCGAGGAAAATCTGGATCGCCCACATGATCATTCTGTCCACTCCTCCGCGCACTCGTGACTCGGAGGCAACTTCAGTTCCACTCGGGCTGCTCTGCGATGTGATTGATATTCAGGAGGTTGGGCGTCGTGGGCGCCGCGTCACTCTCGGTCGGCATGACGAAATAGAGGCAGCTGGCGCTGGGTGATCGCGGGCGCTTTCCCCGGTCACCTGTCTTCGGGGGGATGTTCGGAATACTTGATGTCGCGGAACAGGCTCACGCCCATGATGCACGCCGTCGCATAGCCGATCGCGCCGAACAGCGACACACCTCCGACGAGCGGCTCAGCATGCAGGCTCCAGAGGAGGGACGAGCCAAGAAGGAGCGACGATGTCAGCAGACCCAGGACCAAACGATTGACGACAGGGTCAAGACGTCGATGATCCAGGTGCACGCTGAGGTTTCCCGCGCGCATGCTCGCCAGCATGTCGTTGAGGTCGCTCGGGATTGTGCGCAGCAGACGCTCCCATGTCCGCGCGCCGCGCTGCACCTGGAGCCAGACACGTTTGGGGGCGAACCTGCGCCTGGCAGCGTCTTCGGCATACGGTTGAATCAATTCGAACAGGCCGAACTGCGGATTGAGCTGCTTGGCGGTCCCTTCGAGCTCGCCGAGCATCCGCAGGAGCAGCATCACGCCAGGCGGCAGGAACAAGTGGTTTTCGTAGATGACGGCCGTCAGGCTGTTGACCAGCGCGCCGACATCGACGCTGCCGATGCTCTGCCCCGCGTACTCGGTGACGAGCTCCGTAATGTCGGACTGCAGCCGTTGGCGCTCGGTCGTGGGCGGCGTTGTGCAGAGGTCCCACACCGCCTCGGTGACGGTTTGCGGATCGCGATGCACCGCTGCGAGGAGCAGGTCCTCGATGGCCTCGCGCAGATCGTCGTCCAGCCGTTGGACCATGCCGCAATCGAGCACCCCCACCACGCCATCGGGCAGGAGCATGAGGTTCCCGGGATGCGGATCCGCGTGGTAAAAGCCATCACGGAAGATCATCTCCAGGTACATGTTCGCGCCGCGCCGCGCGAACTCGTCCATCTCAGGGTTCGGACCGGGGAGTATCTTGATCTGCGACACGAGCACGCCCTCGAGTCGCTCCATGGTCAGGACGCGTCGTGAGCACAGCTCGGGATACGGGACCGGAAAATGGACGGTGTCGTCCGCGGCGAAGTTCTGACGGAACTGCTGGATGTTGCGCAGCTCGCGCAGGAAATCGAGCTCGGCGCGCATCATCTTCGTGAACTGACGGACGACGGCGACTGGGTGGTACGGCTTCAGGTCGTCGACATGGCGTTCGGCCAGTGCCGCGAGATCCGCGAGCATGCTCAGGTCGGCTTCGACCCGACTCTCGATGCCGTCCTTCTGAACCTTGACGACGACGTTCTCGCCGCTGTGCAGACGGGCGTGGTGCACCTGCGCGATCGAGGCTGATGCAAACGGCGTCGGCTCGAACGAAGCGAACAGGGTCGCGGGCGGACTTCCGAGCTCCTTCTGAATCGTCGCCTCCGCCACGCCAGACGGATCGGGCGGCGTCTGGCTTTGCAGGTGCGTCAACTCGCGCGCCACATCCTCCCCGACCAGATCCGGCCGCGTGCTCAGCATCTGACCGAACTTGATGAACGTGGTGCCCAGTTCGCTCAGCGCGAGCCGGATGCGGACGGGCGTGCTGAGATCCACGATGCTCTCGCCTGCCGACCCGCGCAGCCATTGTTGCATGCGCTTGCCGGGCATCTTGCGAAGGCGATCGGCGAGGCCGTATCGAACTGCGACGCTGGCGATCTGCCGGAACCGATGCGTATTGCGCCGGCGTTGGCTGCGTCGTTCCAGACGTTCGCGCACGGAGGCAGGTTCATGACGGTCACCGGGCTGATTCGCAAAGGGCGTTCCAGTGGGTCCGCTGGAGAGAAGCCCTCGATCTCTCGATCGCACGCAGGCTTGCGCAGGCGTCGGGGCGATGAAGTGCTCAGTGTCGTGACGAAATCAAGGCACGCGACCTGTGGCCGTCAGCAGGACTCAGCGCACGTGCGCGGACGAGCACCGTAATCGGCTCGAGACAGGCAAGTCAGGTTGTGGCCGCGCCGTTGCACTACGCACGGACATGTCCCGCCTCTTGATCCTGGGCGCGACCGGGTCTCTCGGTCGCCACGTGCTGCGACAGGCGCTCGCCGCCGGCCACGACGTCACGGTGTTCGTCCGCACGCCATCCAAGCTGGCGGCCGAACTCCGGGAACGAGTGTCCGTTCACACCGGCGACCTCAGCGCCGTCGTGCCCCCCGATCTCGTCAGCGGCCAGGACGCGCTGATCAATTGCGCCGGCCACGTCGCCGATGGCGAGAGGTTCGTCGGCCTGGTCGACCGGCTCGTCTCCTGCGTGGACCTCCTTCCCGCGGCGGAGCAGCCGGTCTGCTGGCTGCTCGCGGGCGCGGCGCTCCTCGACATCGACTCGTCCGGGCGTCGCGGCGTCGATCTGCCCGAGGTGAAGTCCACCTACTGGCCCCACCAGGTCAACTTCGAGCGATTGAGCCGCTCGCGCCTGGACTGGCGACTTCTCTGTCCTGGCCCGATGGTCGATGAGCCGGCGCTCGGGCTGGACCGGCTGCGCATCTCGCTCGACGCCCTGCCCGTTGAGATTCCCGCCGTCGCGCGGGCCCTGCCGGACTCGTCCTTCCTGCCGGTCTTCGCGTCGCTGATTCCCCAGATGATCGTGCCGTACGCAGATGCGGCTGCCCTGATGCTCGCAAACCTCGATCGCGGTAACGCCATGTCCCGCCATCGCGTCGGGCTGGCGCTGCCAGTGGGAATGCGCGGACAGAAGTGACGTAAAGGAAAATTACACCGCCACCCAGACCCAACCGGATTCCACCTTCACGGTGTACGTGGGGATTGGCTCCGTGCGCACGCCGTGCATGAGCATGTCGATGGTGTGCAGTCGGACGGCGGCCGATGGAGGAATTGTCTCGTTTCCGAGATAGGTCGGCACCGGGCCGGAGAGTACTTGACCGGTGATCGCGTCGAACTGCGCGCAGTGCATTGCACAGGTCACGATTGCGCCGTCGAGCGTGCCTTTCTCGAGCGGCGCATTCATGTGTCCACATCGCCTCGCAATCGCGTGGAAGGTTCCTCCGCGGTTGCAGAGGACGATCTCGCGGCCGTGCAACTCCACGGCTTTCATTCCGCCAGGAGCAATGTCGTCGGCCCGGATCGCCTGGACGAAACGCTCACTCAAGGCCCAGCTCCTTGGGCGACATCTGCGGGAGGCTGTCGGGATCGGTGACGTCCTGGTGTACGAACAGTCCGCACCAGCACCGCTTCATGGCGTCGAAATGCCGCCGATGAAACGGAATGCAGGGACACACGATCTGCATGTCGCGCGCACGGTCACGGCGAATCGGCCGGCAGGGACAGAACGGGATGCCGTGCCTGGCCTCAAGCGCGACTTCCTGGTCGAGCAGATACTCCGCGAGCTCGGCGTCCGGAGTGAACTTGAACCCGAGCGGCTCCACCGCCTTCGTGTAGAAGAAGCGCAGCGCCTGCTTTCTGGGTTCCGTACCTCATCGCCCGGTCTCTGCCAGGCCCAGCAGCTCCGCGTACCGATCCGGCCGGTAGCCTTCGACGATGTGATTCCCGATCTTCACGAATGGAAAGCCACTCGCCCCCGCGGCGTCGAGCTCGCGGATGATGCGGTCCTGCGTCGTCTCGTCGGCGAGGTCGTAGTCGATGTATTCGAACGGGATGTGCTGCTCGGCGAAGTACTTTTCGTCTTCCGGCACCACGGGCAGGTCGACAGCGTGTACATCGAAATCTTGTCCATCACTCGTCCTCTCGATCGATGCTCACATACACCTGTCCCGCCTCCGACTTGACTCGATAGGTGGCGATTCCCAGTTCCGGCGCGTTCAGGAAGCGCCCCGTCCTGATGTCGAAGCGCCAGTCGTGGCACGAGCACGTCAGCGTGCAGCCATCCAGTGAGCCGAGCAGCAGCGGACAGGCCATGTGAGCGCAGCTGCCGGAGACTGCATAGACGGCTCCGCCGACGCGCGCGACGAGGACGTTGACTCCCAGCGGGTAGACGGGCGCCATGGTCCCCTCCGGCAGCGCCGCTTCGTCGATCACGTAAGTCCAGGCCATAGCGATCTATGTGTGGTCCCGCGGCATCACCCCACGGCGACGATCATCGCCACGAGGCCGCCGAGCACTGCGACGTTCTTGATGAAATGTGCCAGCTGCTCCTGCCGAGCGGTACCCTCGGCGATCCAGAACGCGTGACCGACGACTGTCGTCGGCACCAGAACGAGGGCGAGGGACGCGCTCGCCAGGGCCGGTAGGATGTTAAAGGCAAGGGCCGAGCCGGCGACGACCATGACTGCGGCGTTGAGCCGCACCAGGAGCAGCGGAAAGGGCAAGCGCAACCGTGCAAGCTGGTCGGCGCGCGATTGCGGGTTGCGCAACGTCAGAAGCCCGCCGAGGACGAAGACAGGTGCAAGCATTACTTCAGCGACGCGAATCAGACTGTCCCAATTCATGACCTCACCTCTCGACCTTCATGACGCGACCACTTGGAGTGCGCCCGACAGCGCCGCACGGACCGCGCTGCCGTCGAGGCTCTCGGCTTTCAGCAGCTCGCCCGACAGCTGGCTGAGCGCGTCACGATGCGCCGCCGACGAGGGTCGCGGCCCGTTCGAACTGCTCGCCGACAATGCGGCGCACTTCGGCATCGATCGTCTCGTGCGTCGCGGCACTGGCGTCGCTGCCCTCCGCGACCGCGGCGCCGAGGTACTGCAGCCGTTGGCCCGCATACCGCACCGATCCCAGCTTCTCGCTCATGCCGAATTCCGTGACCATGCGCCTGGCGAGTTGCGTCGCACGCTGAATGTCGTCGACCGCACCGGTGCTGATCGTGCCGAGCATGACCTGTTCGGCGGCCCGGCCTCCCATCATCACCGCGATCTGGTCTTTGAGCTCTTCGATGGAGAGCAGGTACCGATCCTCCTTGGGCATCTGCATGGTGTAGCCGAGCGAGCCGCGGCTGCGCGGGATGATGCTGATCTTGCTCACGGGATCGCCGGTCGGCACGAGGCTCGCGACGAGGGCGTGGCCGCATTCGTGGTACGCGACGGTCTGGCGCTCCTTTGCGTTCATCACCCGGCTGCGCTGCTCGAGGCCGCCGAGGACGCGCTCGATCGCGGCTTCGAAGTCGGCGAAGGTGACGCCCGCGCCCTGACGGCGCGCCGCGAGCAGGGCGGCCTCGTTGATCACGTTCGCCAGGTCGGCGCCGCTGAAGCCGGGTGTGATGCGCGCGGCGCGTTCCAGATCGAAGTCGGGTGCGAGCGTGATCCTGCGGCTGTGGATCTGCAGGATCTGCAGCCGGCCCGTCAGGTCCGGGTTTCCGAGCACGACCTGGCGATCGAACCGGCCCGCCCGCAGCAGCGCCGGATCGAGAATCTCCGGACGATTGGTGGCCGCCATGATGATGACCGGGTTCTCGGCGCCGGTGTTGAAGCCGTCGATCTCTGCCAGGAGCTGATTCAGCGTCTGCTCGCGCTCGTCGTTCGTCATCAGACGGACGCCGCCGCCGCGGCTCTGGCCGATTGCGTCGATCTCGTCGATGAACACGATCGCCGGCGCCGCAGCCCGGGCCTGCTCGAACAGGTCGCGCACGCGCGCCGCGCCGACGCCGACGAACATCTCGACGAACTCCGAGCCGCTCGTTTCGAAGAAGCGAACCCCGGCTTCGCCGGCGGTCGCCTTCGCGATCAGCGTCTTGCCCGTGCCGGGCGGGCCGACGAGGAGCACGCCCTTCGGAATCCGCCCGCCCAGCTTCGCGAATCGCTGCGGCGTCTTGAGGAACTCGATGA
Organism: uncultured Acidobacteriota bacterium; assembly: GCA_963773035.1. Classification (GTDB taxonomy): domain Bacteria; phylum Acidobacteriota; class Vicinamibacteria; order Vicinamibacterales; family CAVVIG01; genus CAVRXZ01. Next base: position 458,107 of record CAVYZX010000017.1, read on the forward strand.
TCTCGCGCAGCTCGGCGATCGCCTCGTCGGCGCCGCCCACGTCCTTGAACGTGACGCCCACTTCCTCGGGTTTCACCTCGGTCGCCTTGCTCTTGCCGACGCCGAAGATGCCGCCCCCTAACATGCCGCCTCCGGTGCGCGCCGCAAGGCTGCGACCGGCGAGTGACCAGAGCCCCATCATGACAACGAGTGGCAGCACCCAGCTGAGGATGAAGGTCGCAATCGGACTGGGCGGCGTCTTGGCGCGGTACGTGACGTGTGCGGCACCGAGCTCTCTGATGAGATCCGGATCGCCGTCAGGCGGCGGCAGGGTCGCGAACCGGGTTGTCGCCTGCCCGGGTGTCTGGCCTTCGGGGTTCTTCATCACGCCCTCGATGGGTGTCCCCAGAGTGACGTCGGTGACTTGGCCCGCCGCCAGCTTCATCTTGAACTCGCTGTACGGGATCTCCGCCGCACGAGGAAGAAGCGGGGCGACCACCGCCTGCAGCAACCAGACGCCTATCAGCGCGGCTGCGGCATACGGGAGCCAGCTGGGGATCTGGCTCTTGCGAGACGGTTGATCGTC
>CAVYZX010000018.1:0-103355 GCA_963773035.1 uncultured Acidobacteriota bacterium
GCGTCGCCCGTTATCAGCCCACCGTCTGCCTCGAGGAAAGAATCTGGCCGCCCGTCGCCTGATCCTGACCATCAATCGAGTCCAGATGCTTGATCAGCAGGACCTCGTTGCCGCGCTCGTTATAGACGAGCTCGTCGACGATCTGCCGCGTTATCAGCATGCCGAAGCCTCCGGCTCGCAACCCCATCTCCTCTCGCCTCTGAGCTGCAGCGAGGATGAGTTCGGGCTGGGTCGACTGGATGGCGTGCTCGAGATCGGAGCGGTTGAATCCGGAGCCAGGGTCTCGAAAGTGATACACGATGGCCCGTGCGGTCTTGGCCGCCGTCACTTCCACGACTTTTTCGGAGTCGAAGCCCGCTCCGTGCTCCATCGCATTGAGGAGCATCTCGCGGAACGCGGTCATCAACAGGTCGCGGTCGCACTCAGGCAGCGCCTGCTGATACTCCGTCATGAACAGCACGAGCCGTTCGGCGGTCAGGAGGTGGCAGGACACGCGAAGGGTCATCCAGTTTGGCAGTCCCGACACGACTTCGATGCCGTGGCGTCCGGTTTCGTCATTGACCGCCGCCAGCGCCATGGCCGCGATCTCGGCATAATCGAACGGCGGCGTGAAGCACGCAAACACCTGAGCCCGCAGCGCGCTGACGACGTCCTCTTGCGTGGCGTTCGGGGCCAGAAGAATAACCCTCGTACAAGGTCTCGCCTCCCGAAGCGCGTCCACCAGCTCCAGGTCCTCTGTGATTGGGGTGGCAGGATCGGTGACGATGACGTCAATGGCTCGACTTCGGAGACGCCGGAGCGCTTCGATATTCCCCTCGCAGACGTCACATTCATGCCCGCCTGCGGCAAGCTGAGGTCTCAGCGCCTCAATGAGGGCCGCATCGCCTCGGATGACAAGAAGCCGTCCCATTTGTGCTACTCATTTCTGAAGTGACCCTCAACCAATGGTTGAGGGCGGTTCGTCATTTCGCGATTCGTGACTGGTAGGCCGACTTGGGCGGCGGACACGGTCGTCGTGTCGTACACGAGACCGACGGTCGATGGACGGTAGTCCGACGCGCGCCGGACGGCCGCCACACTGCTCAAGAATGCGACGGCAGGCAGAAGGAGGAGTCGAGGCGCCACTCTATCAACACGCGGTGACAGATTGGTAAACCCGGCGGTGACGTTCGAACCGACATTCGCCATCAGGCCGCCTCCTTCTCGTCCGCGCTCAGCTCGCGGGCGATCTGCTCGCGCAGCAGATACTTGGCGACTTTGCCGGTGACGGTCATCGGAAAGCTGGTCATGAAACGGACGTAGCGTGGGATCTTGTACCGCGCGATCTTGCCCGCGCAGTAATCGCGAATGTCCTGCTCGGTCGCGTGTTGGTCTTCGCGCAGGATGATGCAGGCACACAGTTCCTCGCCGTACCTGGCATCGTGGACGCCGACACACTGCACGTCCTGCACCTTCGGGTGCTGGTACAGGAACTCCTCGATCTCTCGCGGGTAGATGTTCTCGCCGCCGCGGATCACCATATCCTTCACGCGGCCGACGATGCGGCAGTAGCCCTGGTCGTCGATCGTCGCCAGGTCGCCCGTGTGCATCCAGCGCGCGGCGTTGATGGCTTCGCGCGTGCGCGCCTCGTCGCCCCAGTAGCCGAGCATCACCGAGTAGCCGCGCGTCAGCAGCTCGCCCGTGTGGCCGCGCGGAACCATACGTCCCTCCGCGTCAACGATTTTGACCTCCAGGTGCGGCTGGACGCGGCCCACCGTTGACACCCGGTTTTCCAGCGTATCGTCAATCGCGGTCTGAAAACTGACCGGGGAGGTCTCGGTCATGCCATACGCGATCGTCACCTGCTGCATGTGCATCTTCTCGATGACGCGGCGCATGACCTCGATTGGGCATGGCGACCCTCCCATGATGCCGGTGCGGAGGCTGGCGAGATCGTGTTCGCCAAATCGTGGATGGTCGAGCATGGTGATGAACATGGTCGGCACGCCGTAAAGCGCGGTGCAGCGCTCCGCCTGCACGGTGCGCAATACCGCCAGCGCATCGAAGCTCTCGCCGGGGAAGACCATCGCGGCGCCGTGTGTGACGCAGCCCAGGTTGCCGATGACCATGCCGAAACAGTGATAGAGCGGAACGGGGATACAGACGCGGTCATCAGGCGTGAGCTTCACCGCCTCGCCAACCAGGAAGGCGTTGTTCAGGATGTTGTGGTGCGTCAGGGTGGCGCCTTTCGGTGCTCCGGTCGTGCCCGACGTGAACTGGATGTTAATGGCATCGTCGAACTGCAGCCGGGCGGCGCGTTCGGCCAGGCGCGCATGACTCGCTCGGTCGGCCGGCTGCAGCAGCTCGTCAAAGTTCCACATGCCGGGAGTTCGGTCTGCGCCCAGCCGGATCACGGTGCGCAACGACGGCAAGGCGGCGCTCCGCCATTCGTTCGTCGTGGCATCCTTCATCTCTGGCGAGAGACCGTTCAGAATCGCAATGTAGTCGGTCTTCTTGAAGCCAGGCGCCAGGATGAGTGCCTTGCATTCGACCTTGTTCAGCGCGTACGCGACCTCGTCGCTCAGATACGCGGGGTTGATGTTGACGAGCACCAGGCCCGCCTTGGCGGATGCAAACTGCGCCAGTACCCACTCGGCGCAGTTCGGCGACCAGATGCCCAACCGGTCGCCGGGCTCGAGCCCTAGACCCATCAGGCCGAGGGCAAGCTCGTCCACGCGGCGCTTCAATTCTGCGTAGGTCCAGCGAACCTGCTGATGTGGCACAACCAGCGCCTCACGCTCCGCATGCGCGATGGCCATTCGGTCGAACATCTCGCCGATCGTCGCGCCGATCAGCGGTGGCTCGGACGCGCCTTGCACATAGCTTGGACGGGAATTTGTCGACATGTCGCTCCCTGCATGGCTCTCGATCGGTGTCATGGCAAGTCTCCTCACTCTGTGCGCGTAACGACGCCCTCACGCGCGCCGAGCGTGTAGTAGGCGACGCGTTTGATATTCAGCAGGTCCTTGTAGGTGATGCTATTGGTCGTGGATGTGCCTGCCCATGTGCCGCACCCCAAGGTGAAAGAGGGCACCAGACCGGTGGTGAGTCCCATCAAGCCCTGTGTCCCAGGGGAGTTCACGAAAATGCGGCTGGCCCGGATGGTTGTCGCGAAGCGCCGACTCGAGTCAGCGTTGCGTGTATGAATAAGCGCCGTGTGGCCGGCCCCTTCGATTTCGAGCAACCGCACGGCACACGTTCAATCCCTCATCCATGTCGGCAACCGTAAACAGGCTCACGACCGGGGCGAGCTTTTCGGCGGCAAGGTAGTTGTCGGGAGCCAGCGACTCGGTCGGCACCACGAGGAGTTGGATGTCGTACGGCCGGTCGATGTGTGCCAGCGCGGCGAGCGTGGCCGCGTCCTGGCCGAGGATCGGCGACATGAACCGGTGCGTCTCGGGATCAACGGTCGCGCCTTGAAAGCGTTCGCTCTCTTCTTTCGTCAGCACCGCCGCCCCTTGTTGCACCAACTCGGCGATCAGTGCGCTCGCGAGCACCAGCCTCGACCACCAGATGATTCTCGGCTCCGCAAATCAACCCGTTGTCGAACGTTTTGCTCTGCACGATGCTGCGCGCCGCGTGTCGGCAGTCGGCGTCGGCCGCGATCAGCGCCGGCGCGTTTCCCGGACCCACACCGATCGCCGGCCTGCCCGACCGATATGCGGCCTGGACCATCGCCTGTCCGCCAGTGGCCAGGACCAGCCCGACGTCCCTGTGACTCATCAAGGCGGCGGTCGTCTGACGACTGCTCCCGATCGCCGTCCACTGCACCAAGTCGGCGGGCGCGAACGTCGCGCGAAGCACGCCTCGGATCAGTTCACCCACCTGTTGCGACACTCGCTGCGCCCGCCGGCTGGGGCTCAGAATGATCGCGTTACGACCCTTGAGCGCGATCAAGACCTTGAAGATAAAAGTCGCCACCGGGTGCGTCGCCGGCACCAGGCCAACGACCACGCCGGCCGGGCTGGCGATCTCGGCCACCTGACGCTCGCGGTCGAAGGCGATTTCACCGTGCCCGATTTGCCCGGCCAGCTGCGTGTAGATTCCTACGCTGGCGAGGGAGTTCTTGATCGTCTTGTCACGGACATTACCCATGCCGGTTTCGTCGACCGTAGCAATGGCCAACGGTTGGGCGTGCTCCGCGACGACCCCGCTCAACGCCCGCAGTAGCATGTCGATCCGCACCTCACTCCAGTCCTCGATCTGGTGCTGCGCGGCGAGTGCCTTGGTGACCATCGCATCGACGATCGCGTCGGTCGGAGTCGACGGTTCGACGAAGTGATCGACTCGAGGTAACTGCGTGACCTCGGGTCTTTGAATGCTTACTTGGTTGGCCATTGATGTCCTCTTGTGAATGAGTCGACTGAGCGGCGCCGGTGCTGTCGACCGATGCCGTGTCTCTCGTGTCGTTGCAATCCCTTCATCGCGGGGGGCAGAATAGCGAGCGCCGCGGCCATGAGTCATCACGTGACGGTTATGCGGCGGTGACATTTCGGTCATGCCGACCAACCAACAGATACCACTGGGTCGATTTCGCCTCGATCTGACAAACGAGTGCCTTTTGCAGGGGACTCAGGTCATCACGCTTCGGCCGAAGGTCTACGCGGTCCTGAAGCATCTCGTGGATCACCGCGGTCAACTGGTGACCAAACAGCAACTGCTCGACGCGGTGTGGCCCGGAACGTTCGTGGGCGATGCGGTGGTGAAAGGCATCATCCGGCAGCTCCGCGAGGCGCTGGGAGACGATGCGGAGTCGCCCCAGTACATCCAGACGGCGCCCCGCCGCGGCTACCGGTTTGTAGGCCGAACCAGTGAGGAGAGCGTGGTCGCGCCGCAAGTCGATGAGGTCAGTCGTCGCGTCGCGGCGTTGGACGTCGTGATTCCCAGCGGCTCTTTGGCGCCGTCGCCTCTCCGCGAGGTTCTCGGCCGCGACGCTGAGCTTGCAACACTACGCTCACGCCTGGACCGGGCGCTCGCGGGCGAACGTCAAGTTGTCTTCGTCACAGGCGAAGCCGGGATCGGAAAGACAACTATCGTGGACTCGCTGTTGCACCAGGCTGCGACTCACGGAATCAGGATGGCCCGCGGCCAGTGCCTGGACCAGTTCGGCGCGGGTGAAGCCTACCTCCCGATCCTGGACGCCTTGTCGCGGCTCGGTCGTGGCCCTGGGGGCGAATCCGTCGTGGCGTGCCTTCGTCAGTTCGCGCCGGCGTGGCTTTTGGAACTGCCGTCCCTGGTCGGTCCTGAGGAACGGGAGTCAGCTGGCGGCCACCACGCAGGCGGGGCGACCCGCGAGCGGATGCTGCGCGAGATCGCCGAAGCCATCGAGGCCATGACGACCGAGGCGCCACTGATCATCGTCATCGAAGATCTCCACTGGAGCGACTACTCGACGCTCGATTTGATTGCCTATCTTGCGCGACGAAACGATCGCGCTCGCTTGATGGTGATTGGCACGTACCGGCCGGTCGAAGTGATCGTGGGGGAGCACCCGCTGAAGAGCGTGAAGCGCGAACTACAGGCGCATGGCCTGTGTCTTGAGCTTTCGCTCGAGTACTTGACTGAGGAAGCCGTCGCTCAGTATCTGAATGTGACGCTCCCCGGCCATCGACTGGAAAAACGCCTGGCCCGCCTGATCTACAAGCGGACCGAAGGCAACCCGCTGTTCATGGTCAACCTCGTCGACTATCTGATCGACGAAGCGGTCATTGTGAAGATCGACGGAGCATGGCAGCTGCAGGGTGCCTATGCCGCGATTGAATCGGGAGTGCCCGACAGCGTCAGGCAACTCATCGAAAAACACATCGAGCGGCTCAGTCCGGACGAGCGAACCGTCCTCGAAGGCGCGAGTGTCGTCGGCATGGAATGCTCGGCGGTCGCCATTGGCGCGGGCCTGGAACGACCTACTGAATGGGTTGAAGAGCGATGCGAAGCCCTCGTGCGGCGGCACCGGTTTCTCTCGCCTTCGCAGCTCGTTGAATTGCCCGATGGCACCATGACGCCGCGGTACACGTTCAGCCACATCCTGTATCTCGAAGTGCCGTACCGCCTGCTCCCGGCGATGCGGCGAGCGCAAATTCACCTCCGAATTGGAGCGGCGGGCGAAGCCTTCTACCTGAGCCGCGTCCGCGAGATCGCGGCCGAATTAGCGATGCATTTCGAGCAGGGCCGTGATCATCCGCGTGCCGTGAAATACCTTCTCCAGGCTGCGGAGAATGCCAGATATCGCTCCGCTCATCATGAAGCGGCAGCATTGGCGCAAAGGGGCTTGCAGGCCGTTGAAACGCTGCCTCCGAGCCCCGAACGCGACGAGCAGGAGTTGGGTCTCCGCTTGATCCTTGGCGTCGCGATCATGACGTTGAAGGGGTTCGCCGCTGAGGAGGTGAAAGACATTGTCAACCCGGCGCTCGAACTCTGTGCGCGACATCGAGCTTCGTTCAAGGCCTTCATGGTCCAATGGTTGCTGGGTTATTTCCACTACTTCCGCGGAGAGATTGAGCTTTGCCGCAAAATCGTGGTGCTACTCATGGATCGAGCCGAGGGTGTGGGCGAACCTCCCATGCTTGTCGAAGGCCACCGAGCATCGGGGATCGTGCTTGTGGAGCTTGGCCGGTACGAGGATGCGTTAGAGCATTTCGATCAGGTTTCGGTGCTCTACGATCCTGATCGCTATGGCACACGAGCGCCGTTCGCTGGACTGCATCCACAGGTGGTGAGCGACTGTTTTTCGGCGCGTGCTCTCTGGCTTCTGGGATACCCGGATCAGGCGCTGAAGCGAGTCGAGCGCGGGATGTCACTGGCGCAACGGATCGGCCACGCTGAAAGCCTGATTCTCGCGATGCACGTGGCCGCACACCTTCATCAGCTTCGCGGCGAGGCCCGACTGAGCCAGGACCGAGCAGAAACCGTCATTGCCGTTTCCGAAGAGCACGGATTGACCATGTGGGCTGCATTCGGGCATCTGAATCGAGGCTGGGCGAGATTCGAACAGGGATACTCGACCGAGGGAATCCAGGAACTTCGGGATGGACTTTCGGCGTGCGAGTCGACAGGCACCAGAATCTGGAGAGCGCATTTCGTCGGCCTTTTGGCGCAGGCGTTGGCGAGCGTCGGCCAGATACAGGAAGCGCAGGCGGCACTGGCCCGGGTCCTTGGACTCGTTGCGGATACGGGCGAGAACTGGCCCGCCGCAGAGCTGTATCGCCTGCAAGGAGAGTTCGTACTTGCGCAAGGCGTTGGTGGGGAACGTTGGGTCTCCACCGGCGAATGGCGTCGGTCCTCAACGATCCCGCCCCGTGTTGCGACCCAGGCCGCGAATAGTTTTCGGCAGGCGCTGACGATCGCTCGCGAACAGCAGGCGCGTTCGTGGGAGCTCAGAGTGCTGACCAGTCTGAGTCGCGTCAGACTTGGTCACGAAATCACCGTGGATCCTCATCGAGGCCTCAGAGCGACGTACGACAGCTTTTCTGAAGGCCACAACACGGCCGATCTCCGAGAAGCCCTGGCCGTGTTGAGCCATCTTCAGACGCCAACCTGATTGGGCGTAAAGCCCGCTAACATCCGTTGCCTCCGCAGCAATCGCTCAGGAGCACGCGGTCACGTCGACGTCACTTGTCGTCGACGAGCGCCTCGAGAATCCTCACCAGCGAGCGCTGCTCGCGGGCCGACAGTCTGGACAGCGAGCACGAGCCCCCCGTCATCCGTCTCAGCAGCTGAGCACGCAGTCGTGATCCCGTGGGCGTGAGTTGAATCACCTTGACACGGCGATCGTCGGCTGAGGGCCGGCGCTGGACGAGCCCGCGTGCTTCCAACCGGTCGACCAAGCCGGTCACGTTCGACGCATCGCAGCGAAGGGTGTCCGCCAGCCGGCCCATCGGCAACGGCCGCTCGGGCTCGATCAAGTGCAGGACGTGGCATTGCACAGGCGAGAGTTCGAACTCTTCACCCATCGACGGCAGGTGTTCGCGCTGCGCGAAGAAGAACTTCACCAGCAGCTGCCAGGCTCGACAGGGGTCGGCATCGGCGCGGCTCATTGCAGCCATTATACTTGAGTAAGTTAATAGTTGACAAACTAAAGTAATTGGGCCTACTATGGTCCCACTATGAACAGGCTAAGAATCATTCCCCTGGACGACTCGGTCGTCTTTCCGGGCATGCCGGTTACTCTGCCCGTCGACGTAGGCAGCGACGATCGCGTGCTCCTGGTTCCTAGGCAGAACAACGTCTATTCGAAGGTCGGAATCGTTGCTGAGGTATCCGACCGGATGAGGCTCGCCGGGCGTGGCGTCGCCGTGTCGTTGACCGGCCTCCATCGGGCTACTCTCGGCAGCGCGTCGGCCGACGAGGACGGCGTCCTTCGTGTCGACTACGAAGCCCGTCCGGATCAGGCGCCGCCGGGCAATCTGACGCGTGAGCTCGAACGAGAGTACCGTGCCGTCGTCGACGAGATTCTCGAGCTGCGCGGCGACGATGGACGGATTCGCGCGTTCGTGCGGTCCATTACGGATACCGGCGCGTTGGCCGATACGGCCGGCTATTCACCGGACTTCAACTTCAGCCAGAAGCTGCAACTCCTCGAAACGTTCGATGTCGTGGAGCGGCTCAAGAGTGCGCTCCAGCTCCAGCGCGACCGGTTGGCGGAATTGCAAGTGCGAAAGCGCATCCACGACGATGTCGAGGACGGCACGCAGAAGCAGCAGCGCGAGTACTTTCTGCGCCGGCAGATGGAGGCCATTCGCAAGGAGCTTGGCCAGAGTGACGCGTCGGTGGTCGACGAGTACCGCCAGAAGATTGCCGACGCCGCCATGCCGGACGCCGTGAGTCAGCAGGCCGAGCCGCGAGTTGGACCGTCTGGAGCGAATGGGCGATTCGAACGCCGAATCGTCGATGATTCGAACGTACCTCGACTGGCTGCTGGCGGTCCCGTGGGCGAAACGGTCTGAGGATCGCCTCGACCCGGTGCACGCTCGTTCGGTGCTCGACGCCGACCACGAGGGCCTGGATGATGTGAAGCGACGCATCACGGAGTACCTTGCCGTCCGCAAGCTCCGAAGCGAGCGGGGCATGACAGAGAACCGGCAATCCGGCGTCATTCTCACGTTGATTGGCCCTCCCGGCACGGGCAAGACGTCGATCGGCGAGTCTATCGCCCGCGCCACCGGCCGGCAGTTCGTCCGGATGTCGCTCGGCGGGGTCCGCGACGAGGCCGAAATCCGAGGCCATCGCCGGACCTATATCGGCGCGCTGCCCGGCCGACTGGTTCGCGCGCTCCGCGATGCCGGGACGATGAATCCAGTCATCATGCTCGACGAGGTGGACAAGGTTGGCGCCGACTGGCGTGGCGATCCGTCGGCCGCGCTGCTGGAGGTGCTCGATCCGGCGCAGAATCACGCGTTTCGGGACCATTATCTCGACGTCGAGCTGGATCTGTCGCAGGTGCTGTTTATCGCCACCGCGAACGTGGCCGACACGATTCCCGGCGCGCTGTTCGACCGGATGGAGGTGATCCGGTTCGACGGCTACACGGTCGACGAAAAGATTGCGATCGCGCGTGGCCATCTCTGGCCGCGTCAGGTCGAGCGGAACGGTCTGCGTCCGGATGAAGTGACCACCACAGATTCCGTGCTGCGTCGCGTCGTCCACGACTATACGCGGGAGGCTGGTGTTCGCCAGCTGGAACGGGAACTCGGGACGCTGCTGCGAAAAACTGCGACGCGGATCGCGTCGGCCAGCCAGGCGGCACCCATCGCGATCGACGAAGCGGGCGTGCGCGACGCGCTCGGCCGCCCCAAGGTGTTTCACGAAGCGGCCGTTCGCACGGCGGTGCCTGGCGTAGCTACGGGCCTCGCGGTCACGGGCGTCGGCGGCGACGTGTTGTTCGTCGAGGCGGCCTCGATGCCCGGCAACGGCGGCTTGGTCCTGACTGGTCAGCTGGGCGATGTGATGAAGGAATCGGCGCGCATCGCGCTCACCTATGTGAAAAGCCACGCCTCCGAGTTGGGGATCGACGAGCACGCGCTCGACGGACGGGAAGTGCACGTCCACGTGCCGGCCGGCGCCATCCCGAAGGACGGGCCAAGCGCGGGAATCACGATAGTCACGGCGATCGCGTCGCTCCTGACCCGTCGTCCCGTGAAGAGCACAATTGGTATGACCGGCGAAGTGACGCTCCAGGGCCGAGTCCTTCCGATCGGCGGTCTGAAGCAGAAGGTGTTGGCCGCGCATGCCGCCGGCCTCACCGAGATCATCATGCCCGAGCGCAATCAGGCTGATCTCGATGATGTTCCGCCAGAGGTACGCGATCAGATTCAATTCCACATCGTCGGATCTGTGGACGAAGTGCTCACGCTTGCCCTGCAACCGGCCGAGCTCGAAATGGCTGCATAAGGATCGGCTTGTGCAGCCATCACGCAGGTCTGTCAGCGTGCCACTCGCTGCATCACGATGATCGTCTGATCATCCACGGGTTCAACACCTCCGCGAAAGTCGCTCAGCGCTGAGGCGAGTTGAGTGCCAAATGCTTCGGGGGAACTGGAGTCGAGCGAGCGCGCGAGGTTCATCAGCCCGTCACGACCGAGTTCCTCTCCAGCGGGAGAGGTGGCTTCGGAGACGCCGTCCGAGTACAAGACCACAAGATCGCCGGTCTGTGGCTTGACAACTCTCCGGTCGTAGTTGATGTCGCCGAGCAGCCCTAGCGGAAGCCCGCCCGGCCGCCCTCCCTCGCTCGGGCGCTGCGTTTCGAGCCAGCTCCATTCCTTGCGTACGGCACGATGCCAGAGAGGCGTTGGGTGCCCTGCGTTGGTCAGCACGAGCAGGCCTCTGCGGCCGTGCCACCCGACGGCGACCATCGTGGCATAGTGCACTTCGTGGAATTCTTCCTGAACGGCCTGATTGAGGTCCTGCATCAGTCCGATCTGTTCGATTGCCGAAAGGTGTCTCTGCATCAGCTCCTGGAGCTTCTCGCTCAGTTCCACCACGGCCTGTCCGTGCCCGCTGACATCAGCTAGCGCGATACGGGAGACAATGCAACTGGGGCACACCGACACGTAGTGGACATCGCCGCCAGCGCTACCCGTCCCGGCCGGAATGGAATGCACCCATGCCGCAAGACCGGGTAACTCGACAAGATTCGCGGTCCTGTCGTTCCCGGCCCACGTTTCCGCACATTCAAGGCGTTTCGGAATCAACGCTTGGCGTGCTCAGAAACCGCGAGGATCATCAGGGTCGGCATTACTTCGTTGCTGGGCCACCCATCGCGCACTGACCGCGCCAAGATCCTTTGGTGCAGCTCGTACTCGCCGCCACACCGCAGCTGCGATAGCCACTAACACCGTAACCGATAGTGTCCAAGCCGCACTCCAGAGCCCCATCTTTCCCACCGCTTTGAAAACGCGCAGAGCCTACCAGAGTTCATAGGATTCGCGAAGCCGGGGCCGCGTAACTTCGAGGCCGCGCATGTCACATGAACGTTACGTGCACTCCTCACAGCGATCGGGCAGATGTACTTGGGACGGTCGTGTCGGCTGTCAGTCTTTCGGCGCAGAGCGCAGGCCGAGGCGCGCGGCCATTGTCACCAGGTCAGGAAGCGAGTCGGCCTTCATCTTGCGCATCACCTGACCTCGGTGCGCCTTCACGGTGATCTCGCTGATGCCGAGTTCGCCACCGACCTGTTTGTTCAACAGCCCGGAAACGACCAATGCCATCACCTCGCGTTCGCGCGGAGTCAGCGACTCATAGCAGTTCCTCAAGGCTCGCATCTCCGACGTCGAGACGGAGGGCGGCGCGACTGCGCTCGATGGCGCCGCGAATGGCGTCCAACAGCACGTCGTCCTTGAACGGTTTCGTCAGGAACTCGACGGCTCCCGCCTTCATCGCTTGCACGCGTCATGGGCACGTCGCCGTGGCCGGTGATGAAGATGATCGGCATGTCGGTCCGGTCGGCGAGCTGCTGCTGCAGCTCGAGACCGTTGAGTCCTGGCAGCGTCACATCGAGCACCAGGCAGCACGGAACAGTAGCGCGAGGGCGGGACAGGAATTCCTGTGCGGACGCGAACGTTTCGGGCTGCCAGCCCGCGGTGCTGATCAGCAGCTCCAACGATTCGCGCACCGAGACGTCGTCGTCAACGACGAAGACAACGGACGTGACGTCCGGCATGGTGAGGACCTCGATCGAACGAGAGGCGATCGCCGAAGTCCCAGTATATGGCGCGCGCGTAACGTTTCCCGTGCTCATCGTGGTCATGACTTACCTCATCCGAAGCGCGGCATTGAGCGCGTCGAGCAGGGCCGTCTCGCTGAACGGCTTGAACAGGCACTCGACGGCTCCTTCCGCGAGCAGGCGCGGACGAACCGACTCATCGCCTCGCGCGGTGATGAACACAATCGGGATCTCCTGCCGCCGACGCATCAGTTCCTGTTGCAGTTCGGGGCCCGACATGCCGGGCATCGCGATGTCGAGGAGCAGACAGCGCGTCTCGCTGACGACACTCGGACGCGAGGAACGCTTCTGCCGACGAGAACGCCTCGGCGGCAAAGCCGAACTGCCGCAGCAGGTCCGGCAGCGACTCGCGCACCGACTCGTCGTCGTCGACGATCGACACGAGCGAACGCGTGGCCATCACGAGGTCCTCAGGGATGCGTGTCCCTCATACGCGTTGGCCGGTGGGAGGGAGAACACTGGCATAGGATCCGCCAGTGTGGCGGGAGCCGTCCATTAGACGTTGGTATCGGGTCGGCTACTGATTTCGCCCGTCCAGGTCCAGGACGCCATCCGCGCTGCGCGGGATGGAAAACGAAAAGGTGGCACCTGGCCCATCGTTCGGCTCCGCCCAGAGACGACCATGATGCCTCTCGACAATCGAGCGGCTGACAGACAACCCGATACCCATGCCGCCGCTCTTCGTCGTGTAGAAGGCCTCAAACAGCTTGTCCATGCTCTGATGGTCAACGCCGACGCCAGCATCCTGCACCGTCACGCGCACACGATCGCCGTTCTCTCGTTCGGTTCTGATCAGCAACTGCCGCGGGCGATCGTCCACGTCTGACCATCGCGTCGGAGGCGTTGCGAAGCAGGTTCAGGATGACCTGCTGGAGCTGGACGCGATCGCCAGTGACTCGTCGGAAGGTCGTCGGCGAGCTCCGACTGAAGAATCACGCGGTTTCTCTGAAGGTCACTCATCGACAGCGCGATGACCTCTCGCGTGGCCTCGTTCAGATCCAGCGGCTCCAGCGTGAACTCCTTCTTGCTGAACAGCGCACGTAACCGCGTGATCACATCCGAGGCGCGGTTGCCGTCGCGAATCGTCCGCCTCGCGGTTTCGCGCGCGCCGTCGATGTCTGGAGGATCGGCGTCCAGCATCCGCAGGCAGGTGCCGGCGTTGGTGATGATGCCCGAGAGCGGCTGGTTGACCTCATGAGCAATCGAGGCGGTCAACGCGCTCAGGGTCGTGACCCGCGCCACATGGGCGAGCTCGGAGCGGGCCCTGTTCAGGGCCTCCTCGGCGACCATGCTCTCCGTCACGTCCTGAAGGGCGCCGATGAACATCGGGCGACCCTCGACGTTCTCGATGACATGGGCAACGCCGCGCACATGCTTACACGCCCCTCGCGGTCACGATGCGGAAGACAAAATTCACGTCCGTCCCCGTCATGGCGCGCGCGATCACGGATTCGAACGACGGCAGGTCGTCGGGGTGGATGATGTCTCGAATGCTCTGCACCGTGACTTTCGTCGCAGGATCGAACTCGAAGATGCGGAAGGCCTCCTCGGACCAATTGTGGTCGTCCGCCACCAGGTCCGTGATGAAGCTGCCCGTCTTGCTCAGCCGCTGGGCGTCGGCGAAACTGTCGTAGGCTCGCCTGAGCTCCGCCTCGGCCCGCTTTCGATCTTCGATGTCGGTGTTTATTCCGTACCACTTGACGATGTTGCCGTTCTCGTCGCGCAGCGGGTTCGCCCGGAACAGGAACCACCGATACTCACCGTCAGAGCGGCGAAGTCGCGCTTCCGCCTCTCCCGGTGCTTCCGAGGCCATGATGCGCTGCCACGTCGCCGCCAGACCGTTCAAATCCTCAGGGTGGACGGCAGCCGTCCAGCCCCAACCGCTCGCCTGTTCCGCCGAAAGGCCGATGAAGTCCAGATAGTGCTGGTTGAAGAACTCGGCGCTTCCATCGGGACGGGCCGACCAGGCCAGCGCCGGGATCGTGTCGATGATCAGCTTGAGATTACGCTCGCTCGCTGCGAGAGCCTCCTCGGCGCGTTTGCGTTCGTCGATGTCCGTCAACAGCACGCACCAGCTGAACGATATGGCCGCTTGCCTCGCGAAGCGGAAAGCCGTTGTTCTGGAACCAACGATAGACGCCGTCCGACCGCCGGAGCCGCTGCACGATCTCGTATGGACTGCCTGAGGCGATCGATTGTGTGAAGACCTGGATGACGTGAGGAAGGTCCTCGGGGTGAACGGTGCCGTTCGTCCCCCAGTGTTTCAACTCCTCCAGCGTCTGTCCGGTGTATTCGAGGATCTGGCGATTGACGAATTGGACGTCACCGTCGGTGGTCAAGAGGGCGACCAGACCTGGAATGTTGTCCACGACCAGGTACGAACGTGCGCTCGCTCTCGCGCAGTGCCTCCTTCAGTCGCGTGACTTCCTCAGCGGAAGATTCGAGCGTGGAGCCAGTGAGGGGAATCTGTGCTGCGTCATTCGTCATGGCGCGCGCCTCCCATGCGTTTTTGCCCGTCGAGCATATCCGCAGAGGGTAGCGCATCGCCACGCGTCGTCTCGGTAAGGAACGCATAAAGCGGGGTAGCCAGCTCGAGCAGTCTGCGAGCTTGCCCGGTAGAGCCCATCGCTCCGCCCGCAGCGGTTCTCTTGGCCTGAAGAGGTCTGAGCGGCGTTCAGATCGTTGCGGTAGTTGGCGCCGGCTTTACAGACGTCGCGACTTGGCTCCGCCACTGAATCGACAAGAGAATCATTGGCGGGCCGCTTCGATGTGGAGCCTGGCATCCTTGGCTGCCTCGTCGGGAGTCCTCCCGCGCTGGCGCGCGACGATGTAGGCGGAGTACCACCCTGACCAGTGGTGCTTGGGCGCGGTCGGTTCGTACTCGCCGTGGTGTTGCTCTGTCTCTCGCAGAAGCTCTGTCAGAGTCGCGACATCCATGCTGCCAAGTCCTCGTCCGGGAAGCCGTGTCTTGACTTGTTGAAGAATCCACTGATTGCCGTCTGGATCGTTGAATGATGCGTATGAGCCGTAGGACTGACGTTCTGCGTCCAGACCTGGCACAACGTGATGGTTACCATCGAAATGAAACACGTCACTCACAGCGACCCCGCGGGCGATAAGCTCTCTGCGTGCTGCCTCGATGTCAGATACGACGAGGAACATCCCCTGAGCAGAGCCTGGCACCGCCGTTGTCGATAAATGGATCGAGCATGGCGATCCGGGAGGTGTTAGCTGCACCGCTCGAAAATCCTTCCCGACCATAAAGTCGGCGTCGAGCGTCCATCCTAAACTCCCGTAGAAGGCCTTGGCGCGGTCAACGTCGGATACCGGGATGGCGACGACCTCGAGTTTGAGATCGACCGTCGCAGCGTTCGGGACTTGGGCTGCGTGTTTATTGCTGATCTGTGTGGTGCTCATTATGACCTCCGGCTATGCGAAAGGATGCTGGCACAAAGCGCACATCGTCCATCAGACTTTAGCATCGGTTTCCGGGGACACTCGGTCGTTTTTTACCTGAGCTCTCCGAGCAGCGTCGGTACGAGCTCCGAAACCGTCGGATGGATGTGCATCGCTCGCTGGAGGACGGAGTACGGAGCTTTTGCATACATCGTATCCAGCACGCAATGGATCACTTCGTCGCCACCGGTGCCGAACACGACAGCACCCAGGATGTCCTGCGATTGCGCATCAACGACGATTTTCATCATCCCGGCCGTCTCGCTTTTTTCGATCGCGCGGGCCACGCGAGTCATGGGTAGTGTTGCCGCCAGCACCGCACGTCCGTGCTGTCGCGCTTCAGTTTCGGTCATTCCGGCGCGGCCGAGTGGCGGGTCGATGTAGAGCGCGTACGCGGGAATTCGGTCGGAGACGCCGCGTCTGCTGCCGTCGAGCAGGTTGGACGCCACGATCTCGAAATCGTTGTAGGCCGTGTGCGTGAAAGCGCCTTTGCCATTGCAGTCGCCCAGCGCCCAGATACCAGGCACATTGGTTTCCAGTCGATCGTTCACGGTGATGTAACCACGCTCATCGCGTGAGACGCCCGCCGCGTCGAGGCCCAGATCATCCGAATTCGGCTTGCGGCCCACCGCGAGGAGCAGATGCGTACCGTCAATCGACGGACTGCCCTCTTGGCATTCGACACGGGCAGTCACGGCACCTGCGCGTCCACTGACCTGAATGCAACGAGCATTCAGGCGAAGGTTGATCCCTTCGCCGGTGAGAACCTCTTGAATCGCCGAGGAGATGTCGGCGTCTTCGTGCTGAACAAGCCGTGATCCCATCTCGACGATCGTCACCTGAGAACCGAACCGCCGAAACATCTGTCCGAATTCCAACCCAACGTAGCTACCGCCAACAATCACCAGATGCGGCGGCACCGTGTCCAAGTTCATCATCGAGCTGTTCGTCAGGAAGGGAATCTGGTCGAGCCCTGGAATCGACGGCACGGCGGCGCGCCCACCCACGTTGATGAAGATGCGATCCGTTGTCAGGATCTTGTTCTCGACCAGGACTTCCCGGGCGGTCCTGAGCCGGGCGTGGCCGGTATAGACATCGCAGTGGGGGAGGCCGCGCAGCATCTTCTCGATGCCGACGCGTGATCGTTCGGCGATCGCGTCCTTCCTCGCCTTGATGCGCTTCATGTCGACGCGAACATCACCGTCGATGGCCACGCCGAAGTCGTGCGCGCGTCGGGCGACGTGTGCGGCGTACGCGCTGGCAACCATCGCTTTGGTTGGAGTGCACCCGGTATTCACGCATGTGCCGCCGAAGAGATGACGCTCGACGACGGCGACCGACATCCCCGCCTGCGACAACCGCTTGGCTAAAGATGGCCCTGCCTGGCCGGTGCCGATGATGATCGCGTCGTACTTCTGAGTCATCGAAGAAGGGTGGTCGACTGAGGCAACGTTCTCCATCTAACTATGGTATCGGTGTTCGTCCCATTCTCGGAGCGCCAGAGTCACGCGACCCACGGTTGACATCTCGTCGACCAAGACGAAGTGGGCGGCGTATCCACCGGCGTGCGCGCGGGCACCGGTTGATGGCGCTGTGAACGGGACGAAGCGACCGTCCGCGGACGATCATGCGTGGCCGACGACGTCTCGCCCGGCGGCGCGCTCTCGCGCCTCAATCGTCAGCTCGTCCAGACCTGTGCCGCGTGAGGATGTCGGCGTAGGTTTCAAAGCGCGCCGGATCGTCGGTGATCTGGATGCCTCCGTCGCGAACGGTGATGCCATCCAAACGACATCCCTTGAGCGGCGATCCCTCGTCGTCATGTGACAAGATTCACGAAGGCGCGGACGAGACTCGACGCAGGCTGGCGTGGACGGCGTTGCCAGGGCGCCGGTCAACCCGGATCCACCTTCCTGCGGCGCCCTCGGCATGGCGCTGTCACCCAGACCGAACCGCACGCGCTCGATCGGCACGCCAAGACAATCAGCCGCGAGCATCGTCATCACGGTGTAGGGGCCCGGCCCGATATCGGTCGCGCCGCTGCGGACGAAGGCCGTTCCATCTCGCCGTATCGTTGCGATGGCTTTGCATGGGGGCTGATACGCGAGCAGCGCCCCTCGTGCCATGCCGTATCCGACGAGTTGCCCGGCCGTTCCGCATCGACCGGGGCTCTGGATTGCGCGTCGACCATCCGAAGCGTTCGGCGCCCTGTCGATAGCAGTCGAGCAGCGCGTTGCTCGACCACGGCAGCCCAGAGTCCGGATGCACGTGCGCGTGATTCTTCACCCGCAGCTCGATGGGATCGATGCCCAGCGCGTACGAGAGCTCGTCGATGGCCGACTCCAAGGCGAACGAGCCTTCGGCTTCTCCGGGTGCACGCATCCAGCCAGGGATAGGGATGCTCTGGCGAACCTGGGTTGCGTGAGTCGACACATTGGGGCACGCGTACGCATGGGGGGTCCCGTACGTGATCAGATTGATCAACTCGTCTGCCATGCCGATCGACGAGGTCGAGACATGTTCAATGGCGGTGAGCTGTCCGTCTCGGCTCGCCCCGATGGACACCTGCTGAATCGTATTTGGCCGATGGCCGACCGAGGTGAACATCTGGGCGCGCGTCAGCACCAGCTTCACCGGCCGCCTCGTGATCCGCGCGGCAAGGGCCGCGAGCGTCACGTGCGGCCAGGCGCGCAGCCCCGCGCCGAACGCACCACCCACGAACGGCACCAGCACGCGCACGCTGGCCGGATCGACGCCGAACGCGGTCGCCAGCGTGTCGCGCACGCCATGTGGATGTTGCGTCGTGTCGTGGACGGTGAGCGCGTCGCCGTCCCACGCCGCGACGGTGGCGAACAGGCCGATCGGGTTATTGGTGTTGTCGGTGGTGGTGTAGGTCTGCTTGACCTGCACGTCGGCTGCCGCCAGCGCGCTGGGGACGTCCCCACGCTTGTAATCGGGCGTCCATGGATGGGAGACCCGAGATGCTCGCGGGTCGTCGAACGACAGCACCGGCGCGTGGCGCTCATACGTGACCTCGACCAGCGCCGCCGCCGCGTTCGCTTCTTCCCTCGTCTCGGCGACGACCATCGCGACGTGCTGGCCGTAATGCAGCACGGCGTCGCTTTGGAACGGCGGCAAGGGCTGCGGACCGATCGGGTCTCCCATTCTCAGAGTGGCTGGCGCATGCGCGAACGCGGGGCGTATTGAGGTGCGTGATGACCGCCAGCACGCCAGGTGCTCGCTCGGCGGCATCGACCGCGATGTGGAGGATTCGCCCGCTCGTCACGGTGCTCCGCACCAGCACGGCGTAGGCGACGCCGGGAAGGATTCACATCGATCGGATAGGTGGCGGCACCCGTCACCTTGAGCCGCCCGTCAACGCGATCCAGAGGGGTGCCGACGACATCAACGATGGTTGTCGGTGCTCATAGGTTCGCATCTCTCGCGGTGGCAAACGCGCGCACGATGGTGCGCTTCGCCAGTTCGATCTTGAAGTGGTTGTGTTCTCGTGCGACCGCTCCTGCTAGCGCGATCTCGGCTGCGTCGCGGAACGCGTCGTCAGTCGCCTTGCGGCCGGTCAGGATGTGCTCGGCTTCGATCGCGCGCCATGGCTTCGTCGCGACGCCGCCTAACCCCAGCCTCGCCGCTCGAATCGTGTCGCCGTCGAGATCGAGGACCACGGCCGCCGATGCGAGCGCGAACTCGTAGCTCGCCCGGTCTCTGACCTTGAGATAGTGCGAGCGCCGGGCCGCCGCCAGGTGTGGAATGACGACGTGGGTGATCAGTTCGCCGTGCGCCAGCGCCACTTCGACGTGCGGCGTGTCGCCAGGAGCATTGTGGAACTCACCGAACGGAATCGAACGCGTGGTGCCATCGGCCCGTACCGTGTGAACCTCGGCATCGAGAACAGCCATCGCCACGCACATGTCGGATGGATGCGTGGCGATGCAGTGGTCGCTGACGCCCAGCACGGCGTGGCCGCGGTTGAAGCCATCGAGCGCATCGCAGCCGGATCCGGTTGTCGGCGGTTGCACGACGCGTGAACATCTCGGAAATAGGAGCAGCGCGTCCGCTGCAGGATGTTGCCGGCGACCGTCGCCATGTTGCGGATCTGTGTGGTGGCGCCCGAGAGGATCGCTTCCGACAGCACCGGGAAGCGGTCACGCACGACCGGGTGCCACGCCAGCTGACTGTTGGTGACGGCCGCGCCGACGGCGATCGCGTGATCCGACACGTCGATGCTCGACAGGCCGAGACGCCGAACATCCACAACGGTGTCTGGTGTCAGCACGTCGACCTTCATCAGATCGACGAGCGTCGTGCCACCAGCAAGAAACATCGCGCCAGGACGCGCGGCCACGGCGCTCGCCGCATCCGTCGGGCGAGTCAACCGTTGAAAGGTGAAGGCGTTCACGACCCTTCGACTCCGCTCAGGGCAGGCCGCACCTCGCTGAGCGAGCACCTGCCTCACGGCGGCCACGATGTTCGGATAGGCGGCACAGCGGCACAAATTGCCGCTCATCCGCTCGCGGATCTCCTCGTCGGTCACTGTCGCGCCGTTGACCGTCTGTCGAACGTCTGGCGTGACGTGACTGGGCACGCCCGCGTGCACCTCCTGAACGGCGCAGACGGCCGAGAGGATCTGCCCAGGCGTGCAGTAGCCGCACTGAAAGCCATCGCAGTGCAGGAAGGCGGCCTGCATCGGGTGAAGCTCGTCGCCTGTGGCGAGGCCTTCAATCGTCACGACGTGCTGACCTTCGCACGCCGCCGCAAGCGTCAGACAGGACAAGACACGCTGGCCGTCGATGATGACCGTGCACGCGCCGCATGCGCCCTGATCGCAACCTTTCTTCGTGCCGGTCAGACCGAGCACGTCGCGCAGCGCGTCCAGCAGCGTCAGGCGCGAGTCTATCGACAGTTCGTGGGTCGTGTTGTTCACACGGAGAGTTGTGTTCACTGCGATCACCGCGTGCGAGCCGCTTTTGCCCCGTCGTTCCGGGCTTCGATGGCCTTGACGGTCTTAGCCAGCGCACTTCCCAGGACGCGCTCGCCAAAGATCCCGAGCACGAACCCGAGCGCCCGTCCCTTGATGTTCTTGCCCTCGCGTACCACGACCGCGTCCAGGTCGGTCGTCCCGTCGGGCCGGCGCGTGAAGGTATAGGTGTGGCCTGAGCCGCCTCCCCATAGGTTGGAGTCGGTGGTTGTCATGACCACGCGGTTGGGATCGGACCAGTCGTAGTGCAGGCGTTCCCAGATGCCGCCGGAGCCCTCGGTGACGTCGGCCTCTTTGGGGCCCTGGTTATGCACCTTGAGGTACTCGTCCGCGCTGTTGCCGAAGAGCTTCGAGCGACCAGGCCCGAAGTCGGTGAGCCCGGCGATGAACTGCTCGGGAGTTGAGGTGGTGGTCTGGTGGAGGTGGATCGTGGACATGCGCGTGCTCCTTGCGCAAAGGATGCCCCTCCCCGGCGGAATCGTCCATCAGACGTTGGTATCGATTCGGCTCATCCCGGTGGGCCGAGGGATCGATACCATCGTCCAATGGATTGGACTCCGCGCGTCTGGTTTCATTCGTGGCGCCATCAGTCAACACTGCGTCGGTGGCTGGGTGAGCAAATGGACTCACGTTTCTTGATGACATTGCAGGTCGCGGTGGCCGGCGCACAGAAGATCGGCGCAGTGCCTCACGGTACCCGTGTCACGGCACCAATCGCGAGCGGCCACTTCGAGGGCCCTCGGCTCCGCGGCAAGGTGCTGCCCGGTGGCGGCGATTGGACGCTCCTCCGAGCCGACGGCGTCCTCGAGCTCGACCTCCGGATCGCACTCGAGACCGACGACGGCGCCCTCATCCACATGACGTCCTTCGGGCTTCGTCACGGCCCGCCGGAAGTGATAGCGGCGCTCGCGCGCGGCGAGAGGGTCGACCCCTCGACGTACTACTTCCGCACCACGCCACGGTTCGAGACCGGGCACCCGAAGTACACGTTCTTGAATCGCCTCCTCGCCGTATCGAGCGGCGATCGGCGCGCCGAGGGTCCCATCTACACGATCGACGAGATCTTGTGAGGCCCCGTCAACCCTCGACGAAGAGACGTCTTCAGGAATATTGCCATGCGAACGCTTCCCCTGATGACTCTTCGGCTGAGCACGGCGCCCACGCAAAACATCGGCGCCGGATCGCACGGCACTCGCGTCACATTTCCGATCACCGGCGGTTCATTCGACGGTGACCGGCTTCGCGGCAAGGTGCTACCGGGCGGCGACGACTGGACGGTCACACGCTCGGATGGCGTCATCGAGCTCGATTTGCGCGTCACGCTCGAGACCGACGACGGCGCGCTCATCCACATGACGTTCGAGGGCATCCGTGACGACGGAGCGGCAGGAGCTCCCTACTTTCGCACGCTGCCGCGTTTCGAGACGGCCGAGGCGAAATACTCCTTCTTGAACCGGCTGCTCGCCGTCGGACGGGGGGAGATCCGTGCCGACGGGCCGGTTCACGTGATCGAAGAGATCCTCTGATGAATGCTCGCCATGGGAGAAACTCGATCGCGAGCGGTGACGTTCACGCTCTGAAGAGCAAAATCAGCATCAGAATGGACGTCAGGCTCGCGCAGGCTGTCCTGATTCTGTTCCATCGATTCCAGCGGGGCTCGAAATCGGCCCGCGCACGCTTTTGCATCGTTTCGCTCATCGTGCTGAGATCCAGCTTCTGAAGCGCGTTATTCAAGGGGATGTTGATGGTGATAGTCGGTAGCTGTACACCTAGAAGGTAGAGGAAGGCAGTAACAGTCAAGAGCAGGCGATCGGCTCCGCCCAATGCCCAAAAGCCAAACAGAGCCGCGGCTATCAAGGACAGCGCCGAACCAACCCAGACAAACATGAACAGTGGTTGATTGTTCTGGATGACGCGATCGATCACCTGAAACCCTCGGATGAAGCCACCGTCGTCCAGGCTTCTGATGCCTGGCATGATCACGACCGCGAAGGCGAACAGAAAGCCGGCGACCAACGAACACAGAAACGTTGCCAGCATCAAAAGCGTCTGAAAGAGTGTCACCTTCGTCTCAGGCCGACAGCCGATCCTAATCTGCTTGCGTGTTGCGGAGCGCCACGTCCCCGAGGGCCGCGTTCCCTGATCAACTGGAGTATAAGACCCTGGTGAGCGGCCCGAAGCGACCACTTTGATGGGCAACGGTTCTTCAATCCGACCGGCCCGGCGTTGCAGCCGTTTACAGCCGTGCCGCGCATGCTGCTGACGCGTCGAGCCAGGTGGCCCTCATACGTCCCTGACGTGCCCAGGCAACCGCCGGCGCGCGATATGGCTAGCGCGGTCGTGACTTTTGTCGGACATGCGACATTCCTGATTCAGACTGCCGCCGGGAACATCCTCACCGACCCGATGTATTCGAATCACGCGGGCCCATGGAACCGGTTCGGACCTCGGCGCGTCCGGCCGCCCGCGATCGCGTTCGACACGCTACCGCCGATCTCGATCGTGCTCCTCAGTCACAACCACTACGACCACTGCGATTTGCCCACACTGGGCATGCTTGCGAAACGCTTCGATCCTCTGGTCGTCACGCCCCTCGGTAACGGCCGCCTCACGCGGGCAGCTGGCATCCGTCGGGTCGAGGAACTCGACTGGTGGCAAAGCGCGCAGAGTTCGAGTGTGCCGATCACGCTCACGCCAGCGCATCACTTTTCTGCCCGCGGCCCGTTCGATCGCAACCGCGCACTCTGGGGAGGATTCATGCTGACGCCAGATCACGCGCGTATCTACTTCGCGGGCGACACTGCGTACGCGCCGTTCTTCCACGATATTCGACAGCGCCTCGGGCCGATCGACCTGGCGCTGCTCCCGATTGGCGCGTACGAGCCTCGCTGGTTCATGCAGAGCGTGCACATGAACCCGGCCGAGGCGGTGCAGGCGCACCTCGACCTCGACGCGACCGAGAGCATCGCCATGCACTTCGGCACATTCCCGATGACGGCGGAGGGCATTGACGAGCCCGTGCGCGCGTTGGAAGAGGCCCGCCGCACAAAAAGTGTCCCGGCGTCGGCGTTTCGGATCTTGGGTTTCGGAGAATCAATGTGAGGGGCGCGGGGCTTCTGGCGCTACTCAGGAAGGCCCGCTTGACGCAATGCACCAAAGAAATGCTCGTGGCCGCCTTCTAGCTCCGCCGCACAGCGGAATCACCAACCGCACGTTTGATGGCGAAGAGATCTGCGACGCCGCGGCGAGACGGCTCCAAGACGAGCTGATGGACCGGCTGCGTGGGACCAAAAGACCTTGCGAATGTCTTGCGATTCCATGCGGTGTACAAACGGATGAGGCGATCCGCCGACGGTCACTACGCTCCATTGATTCACGACCACTACTTCGACCAGTCCCACTTCTTGAAGGCGTTCAAGCGACTCGCGGGAATGACACCGCGGGTGTATTCCGGGGATTCGCGACTACGGGCTCGTCTACATTCCTGACTAGGCGCCCATGCCCGCTCAAATGCTTCCGTCGGTCCGCCGTCAGTGAAACGGACGCACCTCGACCGACGCCCGACAGGCGACGGCGGCCTTGCGCCCCCACACCAGCGCCTCGTCCAGGTCAGTGGCTTCCAGCACCCAAAAACCGCCAATGTGTTCCTTGGTCTCCGCGTACGGCCCGTCGGTGATGAGCACCTTACCTGCGGGCTGCAATCGCAGCGACCTCGCGCGGCTTTCCGGTTGCAGGCCGCCAACAAAAACCCTGACACCAGCAGCCTTCATCTCGTCGTTGAGCGCGTCTATTTCGCGGCCCATCGCTTCGTCCTCTGAGACGGTCGGGTCGTACTTCTCGGGACGGTAAATAGCCACCAAATACTGTGTCATGACTTCTCCTTCACTTCATAGACGAACGGCCGGACCGGAATTCGACAAATCGTCCAAGAAAAGTTTCCGGCCGCTGCGGCTACCCGTACTTCCATCAGTCAAGTACGGCAAAAACGGGCCGCGATTCGATGTCCGTCGTGACATGGGTCGACCTCAGGCCGTCGACCGAGGCGGTGCCCGGCGGGCCAATTCGCGAAATACCGATGCGTGCTACCGATCGGGTGTCTTTGGCGCATCCGACGGATTGACGTATCGAGTGTCTGTCGGGCCGATTCCGGTGATCTGCACGAGTACGGGTTCGGCACCCGTGCGAGCAAAGTGATTCCCACCGCCTGGTTCCGAGTACACGCTCCCAGGCGGCAGGCGCTTCAACGCGTTTTCATCGAATCGATCGCCGTAACCAAATTGCCACGTGCCCGTCACAACGGTCGCCATCCGGTCGTCGCGGTGCGAGTGAGCCGGAATGGTGGTGTTCGCCGGCACAGACAAAATGATCGTATAGAAGCCAGGCTTTGACGGATCGCCGGCGAGCACTTTGGTGCTCACCCCGGCGAGGAACGAGCTGCCGACTTGTTCCGTGCCGGTCTGATTCGCGCGGACTTCATCGGGTGTCAATCGCATCTGCGGGAGCGTGGACCTCGCTGCCTGCGAACTCGGCACTGCGCTTGCCGTCGAAGCTCTCGTTGTCGCCGTCGATGGCTGGAGAAACGCGACGAGCGCGTCCATCGTTGCCTGCGGACTCTCCTCCATCACCCAGTGTCCGGTGTTCGGCAGCGTCATTGATCGGGCATTCGTGGCCACGAGCTGAACCTGCTGGGCAAGGGCTGCGCCGTTTGCCTTCTCTCCACCGATGGACAGAACCGGCATGGTGAGTTTCGTCTGTGAAAGGCGCGCGAAGTCCGTGGCTGCCTGCTGAAACGACACGAAGTACGCCCACGCAGCGCGCATCCTCCCCGGGCGAGCATAGGCCGTGGTGTAGGCCTGGCGATCGGCCTCGGGGAGCGATCGTGTCTTATCAGCGGCGAAGTCGTTCCAGAAATGCTCGAAGTACGTCCGCTCACGACCGCGAACAATGGCCTCCGGCGTGGGCCCGTTGAAGCGGAAGTGCCAGATCGCAGGATTGTTGTAGATCGTCTCCCAGCCATCGACGCCGGGCAGAAATGCGTCCATGAGCACGAGCCTGTCGACCTCGTCTGGGAACTGGGCGGCGTATGCATAGGCGACCATCAATCCGATGTCGTGTCCGACGACAGCCGCCTTGTTCACACCAAGGCTTTTCACGAGCGCATGCATGCGGGCGGCGGCGTGTGTCATGTCCAGGCCGTCGGACGGAATCGCGGATCCGCCGATCCCAGGAAGATCGGGTGCAATCACCGTGTGCGTCGCCGCCAGGCGCGGGATCAACGGCCGCCACATGCGTGATGTTTCGGCGTAGCCGTGCAGGAGCACGATGGCCGGACCGCTGCCCGCGCTCAGATACTGCACCGACACCCCATCCGCAGTTGCCGTGCGGACCGCGATCGCCGACCTGGCTCCGGCAGTCTGCTGCTGCGCGCGGGGCGCAACGGGCTGCGCCAGGAGTACCAGAACACACGCGAATACGCAGACCCACAATCGCCTTGCCATGAGATCCCTCCTGAATCGTGAACTGTAGCCGACGCCAACCCCCACGTCGTTTTCCGGCACGATCTCATCTTTGCCCATCGGGTCGCTGGTAGAAACGCAATCTGTTGCAATGCTGGAGGCCCAACTCAACAAGACCGCCCCGCGGTCGATACCATCGTCCAATAGATTCACCTTCGCCCATCTGGCTTAATCGAGCTCGTAAAGCGGACCTGAAGGGAACTGGTGGGCCGACGGTTTCAAGACCTGCATGAAGACATCAACCGCGATCGCCGCCGGTTCTTGAGCACGACTCTGTTCCATGAATTATTGGTGACGACACCACACTTGATAGAGGAGGTGCTGCGATGAATCGCAAGACCGTGCTGACGATTGGGATTACGACGGTATGGCTCGCCGTCTTAGGCGTCTTGGCCATTTCCGCGCAGGACAAGTACACCGTGAAAGTGCCGGGCGGGCTCGCGTTCTCTGAGTTCAGGGGATACGAAGGATGGCAGGCCATCTCCCTCAGTCGGAACGGAAGGGTGGTCGCTATGATCCTCGGCAATCCCGTGATGATCGACGCCTACCGGGCCGGGATTCCCGGCAACGGTAAGCCGGTCCCGGACGGGGCCAAGATGGCCAAGATCCATTGGACTCCGAAACCAAGCGAGTTCTTCCCGGAGGCGACCGTACCGGGCAGCCTGCTGAACGTGGACTTCATGGTAAAGGACAGCAAAAGGTTCGCGGACGGTGGCGGATGGGGATATGCCGTGTTCGACTACGACGCCGCGTCCGACACGTTCAAGCCCGGCACCACCGCTGGCACACCGCCGCAGGGGAACGACGCCAAGTGCGGGGTCGTGTGCCACACGAGAGCGAAGGCGAGAGATTACGTCTTTACGGAGTACGGGAAGCGGTAAATATCTTCATGACGGACAGATCATGAACACAGTGAAATACGACAGGGACATCACGGCACTGCTTGTGATCGATCCCTACAACGATTTCATTTCCGAGGGCGGCAAGCTCTGGGATCGCCTGAGGAGTGTGGCAGAGGCTAACAACTGCATTCCTCATATGATGGCGGTCCTGACTGCGGCGCGGAACGCGGCAGCTGCGCGTGTTCTATGCGCTCCATCATCGCTACCGCCCCGGCGACTACGAGACCTGGAAGTACGTGGCTCCTGTTCAGAAGGCCGCCTGGTCGCGAAAGACCTTTGAGTACGGCACGTGGGGCGGCGAGATTCGCAGCGAATTCGCTCCGCAACCGGGCGACATCGTGGCGCTCGAGCACTGGTGCTCGAGCGGCTTCGCCAACACGGACCTGGATCTCCAGCTCAAGAGGCACGGCATTCAGAGGCTCATCATCATCGGGCTCATCGCACACACCTGCGTCGAGGCGACGGTTCGGTTCGCCGCGGAACTTGGCTACGACGTCACGGTGGTCAGGGATGCGACCGCGGACTATTCGGACGAAGCGATGCACGCCGCGCTCGAGGTCAACATCCCAAACTACGCCAGTGACGTCGTCACCACCAGTGAACTCGTCAAGTCGATGTCTTCGCTCGTTGAAATGAGTGCGCAGTAGCCGGGAAGGGGATCATGACCACATCATCGACGCCCGTCCGCATTGTCGAGGAGACGCCGGCGTACTGGCGAGTTCTGTTCGACAATCCGCCCCTCAATGTCGTCGATGGCAGCGTATTCGAGGGCCTGCAGGAGCTGCTATCACGAATGGACACCAGCCCGGACCTTCGTGTCGTTGTGTTCGAGAGCGCGAATCCTGAGTTCTACCTCGCCCACTTTGACATGACCGGCAAGTCGGTGAGCGTCGCCAAAACCGTCGGGCCCTCGGGCCTGCCGATCCCGACGGACGCGTTCGTCCGTCTCACCAAGTCCCCCGTCGCCAGCATCGCGAAGATCCGAGGCCGCGTCCGCGGTGTGGGTAGCGAGTTCGTCCTTGCCTGTGACATGCGCTTCGCTTCGCGCGAGAAGACGATCCTGGGTCAACCAGAAGTCGGGGCCGGAGTGATCCCCGGCGGCGGCGGCACCGAACGCCTCCCATTGCTGGTCGGGCGCGGTCGCGCTCTCGAAATCATTCTCGGCGCGAACGACTTCGATGGCGATACTGCTGAACGGTACGGCTACGTCAACCGGGCACTTCCGGACAGCGAGTTGGACGGATTCGTCGACGAGGTCGCCCGCCGTATCGCCTCCTTCGATCGGCGCCCTATCGCGACGGCAAAGGAGTTGATCAACCACGTCTCGCTGCCATCCGTCGACCGGCTCCTCGACGGCCGCAACGCCTTTGCGACCACGTTGACATGGCCGGAAACGCAACAGCGAGTCCAAGCGCTGTTCGCGCGCGGACTGCAGCAGGAGGGCGACCTGGAAAATCGGTTCGGCGCGCATTTGGCCACGCTCCTCGACACATAAATTGCAACTGCGGCGCGTCTCCTGTGGGTGGAGGGCATTGCAATGAGGCCACTAAAGCTCAGCCACCTACAGGACGTCTCCGTTGACCGGTGCCGCCTGACCTGGATCAAGACACAAGCTCAACTCCGACTGCGGCTCATGCGTTGTCGAGAGTACCAAGAGCTGACCACCTCCCATACCAAGGGATCGATCGACACCATCGTCCAATAGACGCACAGTCATCGGAGTGCTGGAATCATGGCGGGCGAAGGACCTGCCGGATTACACGCTGGCGTCCCGAGATGGATCACAGCACGATGCAATTGATCGAGTCGGTGCTCACCGGAGGCGGCGAGATGGGCGAACGCATGCGCGCGGTCGACTGGTCAACGACTGCGCTCGACCGCTATCCCCTCAGCGCCGCGAAGCAGGCGTACGACGATTTCGAGCACGGACGCCTGGTTGGTCGCGCCGTGCTCATGCCCGAAACGCTGAAAGATGCCGACCGCGGGCCAACTACTTCGTCGCGCATCGCAGCGGTGTCTGGCGCCGTCTGAGTGTGACCGAACGGGCCGAGACGACGAACGCTGCACCGAAGGAGTGGAAGGTCTTGATCAGGATGACCCGCCGTTCGCCTCAAAGGAGGGAGCAACAATGACTCAGAAGTTTGTGCGTTACAGTCCGGACGTCGAACAGGAGGAGCCTGATTTCGAACAAACCCTGCAGCAGGTCCTCGATGACATGAAACAGCACATGCGCGGCTCGCTCAAAACCGAGGGGATCGGGCTTGTGGTGCGCAACGCCCATGCCAAGGGTTACGGTCTAGCCCGGGGAGAATTTGAAATCCTCAGTGGAATGCCGAACGAGTACGCGCAGGGCATCTACGCCAAACCGGGACGCCACGAAGCCATGGTTCGTTTCTCAAATGGGACCAATCACGTTGGCGGCGATCGGTTCCTGGGACCGATCATCGGCATCGGGCTGAAGATTTTCGGAATCGAGGGGAAAACTCTTCTGGAAGATGAGCCGGACAGTCACACCTTCGACTATGCGCTGATCAACCACCCGGTCTTCTTCGTCAACACGCTCGCGCATTATGTGTTCATTCAGTCTCTGTTTGCCAACCTTGGCCTAGCGCCGCCAGCGAACCTGACGCCGGAGGAAAGGCAGGCGGCACTCCACCGCGTTCTCTACAACTTTGTGACGGGCAAGGGCACGCTGCCTCCGGAGCAGTGGGCCTGGGAGGAACTCGGCGCCTTCCTGCAGCTCGCGCAAACCAAGCCCGTGAATCTCCTCCTCTCGACGTATTGGACGATGGGTGCGGTGCGGCATGGCGACTACGTCGCAAAGGTTCGTGTGGCCCCGGTTCAATCGTTCGCCGACCGCGTTGAACAGCGAGCTCTCGATCTCACTTCTGCCGAACAAGTCTTCCGGCCGGCGCTCGTCGCGGAGCTGCGCAAGCGACCCTACGAGTTCGACATCCAGGTCCAGCTCTGCACGGATCTGGCTCAAATGCCCGTTGAGAAAACGACAGTACGTTGGCCCGAGAGCCTCTCGCCGTATGTGACCGTCGCGAAATTGCGGCTGCCGCAACAGGATATCGGCGGGGAAGACAATTTCGAAAAGATGGACAAGACTTCGATGACCGCCTGGCGCGTCACGGAGCAGCATCGTCCGCTCGGCAACATCATGCGTTCGCGCAAGGAGGTCTACCGACAATCATCGATCCTTCGCCACCAAACAAACAACCAGGAGCGTAAGGAACCGAAGAACCTGGCAGAAGTGTTCGGCGAGCAGATGGCGGCCGGCCGGTAGGTTGGGCACGCATCGCTGGAAAGTGAACTATCAATCAAATGTTGAAAGAGGATGAAACCATGCAAACGCAAACACAGACAGAACCGGATCGAGCGTCGTCGAGCAGAAGATTCAGAAGCTGAAAGAGCTTTACGCGGACGCGCCGGAGTTGGGCAGAATCGCGCTGGAGAACAGGGCTGCCCGATCTCACAACGAGAGCTGGCAGCGACGACGGCGGCGCAAAGCGCCGGTCGGATCGGCGCTCGCCAGGGCAGGGTCTCGGAGCTCACCGGGATCTTTCCGCTCGCGAAAGGGGGAGCGAAGCGGCTTCGCGGATTTCTGCGAGCTGCTGGAAGGCAACTTCCGGGGCGCAGACGTGGTGGGCACGGTCCACGACATGCGCTTCGTGTTCCTGGACAACGACACGAAGCTGCTCTTCGCCACCGCCTACGATGGCGAGTGGGACGCCTACATCGACGACTTCGCGACGAAGATTCCCAACGCTCTGGATCTGCTGTTCTGCAATGCCGTGGGGTGGCCGGGGATTCGGAGCCCGGAGGTGAAAGACTGGATCGTCGAGCACCAGATCTCGGCGGACGCCTGGTACGTCGCCAGCCCGAATTTGACGGTGGCGGAGACCCGACGGCTCGAGCATGTCGGCAAGGCGGTTGAGGAATTCCTCGACGAGATTGGGTAGTCCAGGCCCCGTGAAGGATGGTGGCGCAATCAGAACTACAGGACAGGAGGTCACGATGGCTACGACGACGACACAGACGCCGATGCAGACGGGATCGAAACAGCCGGCGGACGCTCAGCAGAAGATCGAGGCGTTCCGTGCGCTGTTCGCCGACGCACCGGAGCTAGGGAAGAAGGCGTTGGAGAACGTCATCGCTGAACTGAAATCGCAGGTGTCTGAGCCGCGAGCAAAAGTGGAAAGCGCTGGCCGGGTTGGCGCCCGTCTGGGCCAGCGCTCAGAATTGACCATGATCGTCCCGTTGGCTCCCGGCGGTGCGAAACGGTTGCGCGCGTTTTTGAAAATGCTGGACGGCAATTTGTCGGGTGGAGCGGACAAGGTCGGCACACTGCACGATATGCGTTTTGTCTTTATCGACAACGACACGAGGATGCTCTTCGCCACCTCCTTCGACGGCGACTGGGACGTTTATATCGACGACTTCGTGACGAAGATTCCCGATTTCCTCGATGTCATCGACTCGGCGTGGGAAGGCTGGCCGGGGATTCGCAGCCCGCAGGCGAAAGACTACCTGGTCAAACACCAGATTACGGCGGAGGGCTGGTACGTCGCCAATCCGGATCTGACGGTGGCTGAGATCACGCGGCTGAAGCGCATCGGCAAGGCAGTGGACGAATTCCTGGACAAGATCGGCAACTAGATCCGAGATTGGTTTGCCGCAGCGGCCAATCGTTCGCTCGAGTCCGGGTCTGAATGGATCCGGACCCATGAAAGGTGCGCCCATGTCGTCCGTCAAGGAATCCGTCGACGGCAGTCTTTCGAGGCATGCGCCGACGCTCGACTTACATGAGATCCAGGCGACCATACTCAGACCGAGGCCGGCGCCCTACTTCGGCACTCACGTGCTGTTGCGCGTCGACGATGCTCGAGCGGGCCGCGCTGTTCCTGCGCCGGCTGACGCCTCATATCGATTCCGCTGCCAACTGGTGGAGCGCGGTGGATCCCTGGCTGGAGGTCGGGATCAGCTACGCCGGCCTTGAGGCGCTTGGCGTCTCTTCAGATTCGCTGCACAGCTTCCCGGAGGCGTTCCGCGCAGGGATGGCGGAGCGCGCCCGATATCTGGGAGATGAGGGCGTCAACGATCCGAAGAATTGGGATCAGCCGTACGGCAAGGGTGAGGTCCACATCGGCGTCAGCGCTTTCAGCGATTCCGAGGAAAAGCGGCGCCGCGTCCTCGCCATTGCTCGCGAGCAGTACGAGGCCTTCTCGGGCGTCAGCGTGTTGGCCATGCAGGATTTCGGCGCGCAGCCGGGCGACCTCAATTCGCTGGGCTACAAAGACGGCATCGACCAGCCGGCGATCGAGGGGAGCGGCGTTGATCCGCTACCTGGCCAGGGACGCCCGATCAAGGCCGGCGAGTTCATCCTCGGATATCCAGGTGAGTCTGGAGTACCGCTGCCGATGCCGCGGCCAGACATCCTCGGTCGCAACGGAACGTATGTGGGCTTTCGCAAATATCAGTCGCGCGTCGGCGCCTTCAATCGATTCCTCCGAGCGAATGGCAGCACGGAGGAAGAACGGGAACTGCTCGCCGCGAAGCTGGTCGGCCGCTGGCGCAGCGGTGCGCCGTTGACCCTGGCGCCGGACGTCGACAACCCCGCGCTGGGTGCGGACCCGCATCGCAACAACGACTTCGACTACTCGAACGATGCGCGCGGCCGGCAAGTGCCGCTCGGATGTCATATCCGGCGGATGAACCCGCGGGACACGAACCTCACGCGGCTGACCGACGTCAACATCCATCGCCTCATCAGGCGCGGGACGACGTATGGCGCACCGTACGATCCGAACGCGCTGTCCGAAGAAGCCGACGAAGTCCCGCGCGGCGCCTACTTCCTGTTCATCAGCGCCAAGGCGATGGCCACCATCGAATTCCTGCAACAGGAGTGGATCAACGACGGCAATTTCATCGGGGCCGGTAGCGAGCGCGACCCGATCATCGGGCGGCAGGACGACGGCGCGACGTTCACGATTCCGAAGGAGCCAGTGAGGCGTCGCATCCACGGCATCGAAACCTTCAACGTGCTTCGTGGCGGCGAGTACTTCTTCATGCCGAGCTTGTCCGCGTTGAGATGGTTGAGCGAGCTCGGATGAGATCGGTGAATCGGTCGGCTTAAGGAGACGGACGATGGCAATTCAAACCACTGCCGGGACCAGATCAACCGCGCAGCTTGGAACGCTCGCAGACGCTTCGTCGAAGCGTGCGTCGGAGCCTGCGCTCGCCGCCCGAGTATCACCATCGCCTGGCAGGTGAAGGAGTACACATGTCTACGATCCATCTGCACAAGACAACGACCTCGACGCGCGAGCAGTTCCTCGCCGCGCTGATCGACTTCGGGCCGGGCCGCTCGAAGCTCTTTGGCAACAGCGCGGACGAGTATCTCAAGGTGCATCACCGTAGCGCCTCTGACGCCGACGTCACCGAGGGTTCGGGCGGCATCTGGGAGCGCCTCCACTACGACTGGTCCGATCCCAACCGTGTCGTGATGACAACCACCGACTCCAACATTTGGGGAGGCCGCTCGGGCCACACCTACACTTTCACGCGGCGGCCCGACGGAACGACCGACGTGGACGCCGTCGTGGTACGTGAGGGCAAGAACCTCAAAGGTCGGGCGCTCGGGATCGTGCTCGGGACTGTCGGCAAGCGCGTGTTGGAAAAGGCATTTGGCAACACCGTCAGGGCCATCGAAGCCCGCAATGGCCTTTCGGTCGAAGGCAGCACTCAAGTCCGTGCCCGGCAGACAATGTAGTGCGGCATCGGACAGAGGACCGGCCCAATCAGGAGGAAATCGTGGATCTCGAAACGCTCAGAGTGCGGCAGGAAAGGGCCACTCTGTTCGTGGATATTGCGGCCCCGCCCATGAACCTTCTCGGGCCCGAACTCGTCCGCGACCTGGTGTCGCTGATTCAGCGAGCCGAGTCCGACGACGCCATCCAGGTCATCGTGTTCAAGAGCGCCGATCCCGACTATTTCATCTCCCACGTCGACGTGAGACGGATCAAGGAGTACCGGCAGGAGGCAGCGAAGCTGACCGGGGAAGCATCGCTTGGCCTCCTGTTTCGCCATCTGAGCGCAAGCCGCCTCGTCACCATCGCGCAGATCGAAGGTCGCGTGCGTGGCGCCGGCAGCGAATTCGTGCTGGCGTGCGACATGCGCTTTGCCGCGCGAGAGTCGGCAATTTTCGGTCAGCCGGAAACGGGGCTCAGTGGGATCCCCGGCGCGGGCGGCATCCAACACCTCGCGCGCCTGATGGGCCGCGCACGGGCGCTGGAGGTGATGCTGAGCGCGGATGACTACGATGCGGACCTGGCTGAACGGTACGGCTGGATCAATCGAGCACTGCCCGCCAAGGTGCTGGACGATTTCGTCCGATCGCTCGCGCATCGGATCGCTAGGCTTCCGGCCGCTGGCCACGTCGTGGTCAAGGAGCGCGTCAATGCGATCGCGCTCGCGCCGGCCGAGGACTTCCGCCGCGATTCCGATTTCTTCGGTGAGGGCGTCGGCACCACCCAAGCCCGAAGGCGATTCGAAGCCGCGTTCAAAAACGGCTTCCAGACCCGAGAGGCGGAAATGGCCTTGGGCCAGATGCTGAGCGACTTGGAAGATCGCTGATCACCGTGACGGCCATGATCACCCGATGACCGCGTCTGAAAATACACCCAACCGATGCGCGGGGTTGTTCGAACCGGAAGGAAATGAAGATGAGTGCTATCAAGTACAACCGGATCGATGTCGATGGGTTTGGCGTGGCCTATCGCGAGGCGGGCCCCGTGAACGGACCAGCGCTGCTGTTGCTGCACGGCTTCCCGACTTCGAGTCACATGTTTCGGGATCTGATTCCGAGACTGTCCGACCGGTACAGAGTCATCGCGCCCGATCTGCCGGGCTTTGGGCAGTCCGATTTACCGTCGCGTGAGCGGTTCAAGTACACGTTCTCGAACTTGGCGAAGGTGATGGCGCGTTTCACCGAGGTGCTGAGGCTCAATCGTTTCGCCGTGTACGTGTTCGACTACGGCTCACCCACGGGCCTGCGTATGGCGGTCGAACACCCAGAGCGGGTGACGGCCATCATCACGCAGAACGGCAACGCCTACGTCGAAGGACTGAGCGACGGTTGGAATCCCATCCGCGCGTACTGGAAGGAGCCGACGCAGGCCAACCGGGACGCGTTGCGTAGGCTGCTCACGCCCGAGACGACGTACTGGCAGTACACGACCGGCGTCAAAGACACATCCCTGGTTTCGCCGGACGGCTACAACCTGGACAACTACTACATGACCCGACCCGGCGCGCATGAGATACAGCTGGACCTGTTCCTCGACTACGCGAGCAATGTCGATATGTATCCGACGTTCCAAGAGTACTTTCGCCAGCACCAGCCGCCGCTGCTGGCCGTCTGGGGCAACGCAGACCCGTTTTTCGTACCCGCAGGCGCGGACGCTTTCAAGCGTGACATCAAGACCGCGAAGGTCACGTTCTTCGATACGGGACACTTCGCGCTAGAGACGCACTGCGACGAAATCGCCGTGGCCATCCGGGATTTTCTGCCGGGGTCCAGTGTGGGCTCGCGCAGCGACAAAACCCTCCGGGAGGCGTGATGCTCGCCTTGGAGGTCGTCCCGTTGCCTGTCCGATCGACCGAGGCCTGGACCCCGACGAGATAGTCAAGCGAGGCGCCGGCCCTAGCGCCCACCGGTGAGTCGATTGCCTCCACCACGCCGTCGCAGTAGTCTATCGCCCTACAACAGAGAGGAACCATCGCGGTGCGCGACAAATCCTCACAACTCGTGCGGCTGTCAACGCGTGACGTTGCACCGGCGGACCGTCTGAGCTACGCAAGCTGGATCCTGGGCTCGGCCCTCGCACCGTCGGCGGTGTCCACCGAAAACCCGTCCGAGTACGAATTGGACGTGACCGCGCTGGAGCTGCCATCGATCGCCATCGTGGCAGCGAGCGGTTCACAGACACGCTCCATTCGTGGTCCCTCGGAAATCCGTCGCACCTCTCAGCGCTATTTCTCTCTTGCTCTGGTAATGAGCGGTTCAGCGAATTTCACGAGTGTGACGCGCAACAAGTTCGGCCCTGGCGACCTCATCTTCTACGATTCCCGCTATACCCAGGACTGCGACCTTCTGCCTCACTGGAGCACCTTTGTTTTGCAGCTGTCTGAACAGTTCGTGCGCAAATCGGTGCCCAATCCCATCGTGCTGGGTGGGCGGCGCATTGCCGATTCCCAGTGGGGACGCGTCCTGGCGAGTTACGTCGCCCAGTTGTCGCCTGAATTTGTCGTGCAAGCTCCGCTGCCGCAGGGGGTGCTGATCGATCAACTCGGAGCGCTATTGGCCTTGACCGCGAGTGAACTCAGCGGGCGTCGCGCCGTGTCAACGCCGGCCGAGCGCTCCATGCGTGACCACGTTTACGATCACATCCGGCAGCGCTGTGCCGATACATCCCTGCAGGCGGCCGACGTTGCGAGTTCGCTCAACATGTCCAAGCGAAGCCTGCATCGAGCGTTGGCGGCGTGTGGCGAAACGTTCGGCGCGATGCTGATCCAAGCTCGCGTCGATCTCGCCGTACGCATGCTTCAATCGCCGCTGTTCGGTCGCATGACCACAGCGGAGATCGGGCGACGCGCCGGATTCTCGGATGCGTCCCACTTCGTGAAGGTCCTACGCAGCCGCACAGGCCAGACGCCGCTGCAGATGCGCCGAGCCAGCCACGGCACACCGTTCGCACACTCGTCAACGTCCGCTGATTAAGCCTTTCGAACCAAGGCTCGGTCCGTGTGGCTTCGGCGAATCCTAGGACCTGCTGGCGCCCAGAGCCAAGAACCGCCGAGTACCTGGCACTCAGCAACCATCCGCACAAAACGCCGCTTGCTATCTTCGTGCAGTGAACGAGTCCCGAACGGATGGGTCATCGTCGATCGGCTACATAAGGGAACAACATGCGCGGCGGGACACGCCGCGCGACCACCAGGCTCCGACAGTGGTGATCGTCCACGGCGCTTGGGTTGACGGGACGAGCTGGCGCGAAGTGATT
Organism: uncultured Acidobacteriota bacterium; assembly: GCA_963773035.1. Lineage (GTDB taxonomy): Bacteria > Acidobacteriota > Vicinamibacteria > Vicinamibacterales > CAVVIG01 > CAVRXZ01. Next base: position 37,188 of record CAVYZX010000018.1, read on the forward strand.
GCGCTGTTGCATGTCAAGGGCTTGAGCGTCATCGCCGCGCAGAATCCCCTGAGCGCTCTCGCGGACGATGTCGATGCCGTGGCACGCATAATCAAGCGTCAACCAGGTCCGGTCGTGCTCGTCGGCCATGGTTATGGAGGGACAGTCATTACGCAGGCCGGAGATCACCCGAGTGTTGCCGCGCTCGTCTACATCGCCGCGTGCGCGCCCGACATCGGCGAGTCGACGACTGATGTGGAGAGATACGGTCCTTCGTCGCCTGTTATCAGTAGATTCGAAGTAGACGCCGGTGGGTTTCTATACCTGCCGCTGGCTGTTGTGCGGGAGTTCCTCGCGCACGACTTGTCAGCAGCTGAGGTCGGGGTCCTCGCCGCCGCGCAGCCGCCCATTCGGGCCAGCGCGCTTCTCGATCGAGTGACAAAAGCCGCGTGGCGTACCAAGCCCTCGTGGTACGCCGTCACCGATGAAGACCGCATTATCTCTCCCGCCTTGCAGCGCGAGATTGCCACCCGGATCGAGGCGCGCGTCCTCTCCCTACGCGCGGGTCATGTGCCGTTTCTCTCGAAGCCGAAAGAAACGGCGGAGGTGATCCTCGCTGCTGTGGATCTTGTGCGCGGCAAGTGGGAAGGCCGGTGAGTCGATTGCCGCACCAGACCTGAACCCTCCAAGGACCAGCTGGCGCGCAGAGCCAAGAAAACCGGTGACCACGTGGCACTCAGGAGCCATCCGCAGACAACGCGGCTTGTTATCTTCTGCCGCGAGCCGACTTGCGCTGAGCGGCGATGATAGGACAAGGTGCTCGGCTATCAGGAGGTGTCTATGTCACAGGCAAACGCAAATGGCGGCATCAAGAATGTGGTGCTCGTGCACGGAGGGTTCGTCGACGGCTCTGGATGGCAGGGCGTGTACGACGAGCTGAAGAAAGACGGCTACACCGTCTCCATCGTCCAGAATCCGACGATCTCGTTGACCGATGATGTGGCGGTGACAAAGCGAGCCCTGGCGGCGCAGGACGGTCCGGCGATTCTCGTCGGCCATTCGTACGGCGGCGTCGTCATCACCGAGGCCGGGAACGATCCGAAAGTTGCGGGGCTGGTCTACATCGCGGCTTTTGCTCCGGACAAGGGCGAGTCGGTGACGGCCCTGATCAAGAATCCACCGCCGGGTGCGCCCGTGCCTCCGATCCTGCCCCCACAGGACGGCTTCCTCTTTCTCGATCGAACGAAGTTCCGAGCGTCGTTCGCTGCGGATGTGAGCGCTGACGCGGCGGCATTCATGGCGGACTCGCAGGTCCCGTGGGGTCTCGAAGCGCTCAACGGCGCCGTGACCGAACCCGCGTGGAAGACGAAGCCAAGCTGGTACCTCGTCTCGACCGAAGACAAGATGATTCCGCCGGATGCGCAGCGCGCCATGTCAAAGCGCGCTGGTTCGACGGTTGTCGAGGCCAAGGGCAGTCACGCTGTCTACGTGTCGCAGCCGCGGGCCGTCGCGGACCTCATTGCGAAGGCGGCGAGGGGCGTGGCGCTCGCGACGCGGTAGTCGACGCGATGACTTGAGCGATTGAGGCGGGTGCTGGCCCCTACCGGTGCCCGCCGCAAAGCTGAAGTTCCCATGATTTTCCTCGTCGTGTTCGTCCCCTCCGTCGTCCTGACGGCGGTGATTGGGCTCTTCCTCGTCCTGACCTGGAGCTCCGCGAGATCGCGACGTGCGCTTGGTCTCTACTGGGGCGCCGCGCTGGCCGTACATGTGCTCTGGTGGTGGCTGCCCGATCTCCACGGCGTCCTGGGCGGTGCGGGACGCTGGCTGACGATCGTGTGGATTGGAGCAGTGATCGCAGGGGGTTTGCTCATCGTTCCTTTCGCCGTCGCCGTCATCGGCCAGCGCTTTCTCGGGGGGCGCGCGGCGGCGCGCCGGTCTTCTCTTCGGGCCGTCTATGCCGGATTGTCGCTCGCGTGTGGTGTCGGAGTGGCGTTCGGTAGTATTGGCGCGTTACGGGTGCGTGAAGCAGAGGTGCGCATCAACGGTCTTCCGGCCGCGCTCGACGGGCTACGAATCGCCAACTTGGGTGATGTGCACATCGGCCTCTTCAGTTCTGTCGAGGATCTCGCTGGCGCGATCGAGATGATCAATAGGCATCAGGTCGAGCTGCTCGCCATGACCGGTGATCTGATCGACGACCTCACGCAACTCGAGCCAGCACTCGATGCGCTGGAGCGAAGCGCTGCCCGTTCCATCGTGGCGGTTCTCGGGAATCACGACAAGATGGCCAACGAGAAAGCTGTGGTGGACGCCTATCGTCGGAGAGCCCCTCGGATTGACTTGCTCGTCAACAGCAGCACCGAGATCGCACGTGGCGACGCCCATCTCCGAATCGTTGGAGCAGACTATCCGCTGAACTCCCAAGGCGGTCACATGCTTCCTCAAGCCGAACAGGATGCGGCGATGCGTGCGTATGCGTCAAAGGCATTCGCGGGCGTCGCGCGAGAGGAGATTGTCGTCGCCCTTTCGCATCATCCCGAGTTCTTCCCGATCGCGGCGGCGTCTGGCGCGCAGCTGACGCTGGCGAGTCACACGCACGGCGGCCAGGTCAGCCTGTTCGGCCGGCCACTTATCGAGGCATACGATTACGTCCAAGGCCAGTTTAGAAATGGTGGCGCGTCTCTCGACGTCTCCGCCGGGGCAGGTGACTGGTTGCCTGTTCGGATCTTCACGCCGCGGGAGGTCGTTATCATCACCCTTCGGCAAGGGTAATTCCGGCGCCGACTCACATGATTGCGGCCTTCGCGTCCACCCATGCGCCCCTGATTCCTGCGCGGTGGGTCAGTCGTGCCCACTTGAACTGTGCGCGAGATGGCGGATGTCTCGGTTCTCGAGAACCAGATTTCGACCTTCTCCAGTGCCTCTCATGGCGACATCCACCATCGTTCGGGCCAGGTCGTCGGCACGAATCACCTGGTTGGGGAACAACACCCGAGATGCAGGATAGATCGCGCGCAGCAGGCGATAGCTGAAATTGGGTTCTCTGCGCGGCTGCACGGGGTAGATGTACGCGGGGCGGAGGATGTACAAGCGGGGAAATCCTGCCGCGGACAATGCCTTCTCGGCCTCGCCCTTGTAGCGTGCGAAGGCCAGTCGACTGCGCCCGGTCGGATCCGCGCCACCCCCGCTCAAGAACGCGAATGTCGCGTTGGGACTGCTGGCGCGGAGCACTCGTGCGAACTCGACAGCGTAATCCACGGTGATCCTGCGGAGTTCCGCGTCCGGGACCGCGCCGGTATAGGCACCCAGACAAAAGACCGCCGCGTCTTGGTCCGAGAGCGCGCCGGCGAGTGCGGAACAGTCCGCGAAGTCTTGATGAAGCACCTCTTTCAGTTTTGGGTGCGCGAGGCCCGTGGGCTTACGGCCGATCGCGGTCGCAGCTCTCACGGCGGGGTGATCGAGCGCGTAGCGAAGCGCCTCGCCACCGACCATTCCGGTCGCACCGACGACGACCAGCCGCTTCTGGTTCTCGGTCACGGTCATGAGAGCACGCGCTCATCCACCCAGTCCACGTATAACAGGCGCTCCGAGAACAGCCATGCGCCGCCCGTTTTCACGAACGCGTCGAGGTAGCGCAGTGAAGCCACCATCAGACGTCGCTTGCTGCCGTCGACCGTGACGTGGTGGGCGAGGCAGTACGCCTCGCCGGTCGCTCGGTCGGCCGACAGGGCGAGGATGGTGCTCTGTCCCACGAAGTGCCTGTCTCTCCATGAAGTCGTCGTTGCGTACGGCTCGCGCTCAGAAGGCGGCCGACTCGGAGTCGGAGGACAGGAACGCCGCCGCGTGTCTCGTGAAAGACTCCGGATACTGAAATAGAGAGCCGTGCCCCGCGTCGGGGTATGTGAGCAAGACGGCGTTCGGCAGGTTCTCGCTCAATCGGTAGGAGTTGGACACTGGAATCATCTCGTCGTGGACACCGTTCACGACGAGCGTGGGATGACGGATGGCCTTGAGTTCAGCAAATCGCTCGCCTTTGAACTCTTCCCACTCACGGAATGCCGCCATCTGAGCGTTCGCTACCTTCGGACCCGAGACTGGATCGAGGTCGTCTTTGCGCTGTGAGAGCCTCCGGACGAATGCCTCACCCGCGGCCTGGCTCGCGGGCGACGATGTGAAGAAGATCTTTTTCAAGACATCGTACCCTCGGTTCGTGGGGTCCTGGACACGCTTCGCCAGGCTCGGTTTCTCGAGATGCATGATGTCTTCGCCGCCTCGCGGCGCGGTTCCAACGAGGATCATCCGTCGAAAGATCGACGGACGGTCCTGTACCATTTGAAGCGCGACCATCCCGCCAAGGGAGTACCCGATAACGTCACACGTCTTTATTCCGAGTTCGTCAAGAAAGGCCAACGCGTGTCCCGTCATCCCGGCGATCGTCTCCGGGACGTCGCCAGTGGAACGCCCCACGCCAGCGTTGTCGAACAGGACGATCTCTCTTCCGGAGGCGAGCGGATCAGTCACCGCTGGATCCCAGTTGTCGAGCGTCCCGGTGAAGTGTTGAAGGCAGAGCAGCGGCAGCCCAGAGCCATTGCCGAACCGCCGGTACGCGTAGGAATGGCCATTCACCTGGAGGAGCTGTGTGGGGGCGGTCGTATTACTTGCGGCCTTGGTCGATGACATCGATTTCTCCATTAGGCAACGACTTCCGGATTCAACGGCTTGACCGCACGTGCCGAACTCCAGAGCGCCCACCCAGGGTTGACTCGATTGGGATAGAGCTCCAGCATCTTCTTGTAGAGGTCTTGAGCGCTCGTCGTCGTCGCCGCAAGGCGATCGAAATCGCGGATGTACTGCCGAGTCTGTTCAATGATCCCAGGATTGTCGTCGTTTTCAGGTCGCTTGTGTGATGCGACCACTGCGCGTGGGTTGAGCGACTCAATCTTGTCGAGCGCGGCGATCCACTCCTGTCGTGTCTGCACAGTTGATTCGGCGAGGTAGAGGTGGACGTCATTGTAGGCGGCATCCCCCGCAACCACGAGTCCGATCGAAGGGACGTTCAAACAGGTCGTGTGGTCGGTGTCGGTATGACCCAGTTCCACGGCGACCAGTTCATGTCCTTCGAGATCGATGAGATGTCCGTCGAGCTCTTCGGCGATGACCAGTCTGTCCGGAATCTGGCCCGGGAATGACGCCTTCCAGACTCCCTCGAGCGCGTCTGGCGAGGCGTTCTGGCGCATCACCCTCACGGCGTTCGGAGTCGCGACGGCTTTGGCATTCGGGAATCGCTCGAGAAGTGTCGCGACGCCAAACCAATGATCGCCATGACCATGGGTGATGTAAATCGTTTTGAGATTCCTGTTTCGTGCGGCAACCCAATCGGCCAGCGCGTTCGCCTGTGTGACGGTCATGAACGCATCGACCAGGACGGCGTCCCGCACACCGTAGATAAGGGTCGCCGCCATCGCCTGAAAGTATGTCTCTCGCACGTCCGGAGGCTTGTCGCGAGTGACTATGGGAATGCCAGGGGTCACGAATACTTCCCAATGTAGGAAGGCGTTGGTGTCTGTGGGCGGCATGTGATCTCCTCGCAATGCTCCAGCCGGCGTAATGATCTGGACTGCTCCTTAAACGCTCTGAGCCGCGGCGGACGTCTGAACGGCATGCGCCGCCTTCCGGATCACATCGAGCACGAGTTTCGGATTGGAGAGCATCGGGACGTGGCTGCTGTCCAGCTCAGTTGTGGCGGCGCCCATGCGCTTCGCGACAAACCGCTCCAACTCGGGATTGACCGTGCGGTCTTTCGTGGCCACGATGTACCAGCTCGGCTTCGACTTCCAAGCGGTCCCTTCAACCTTCTGCTCGAAGAGATCGGCCACCGGCACCATGTGCGTCGCCCAGACCAGCTTCTGTTCCTGCTCGGACAAGTCTCCCGCGAAGCAGCCGATGCCGTCCGGCCTCAACCAGACGCGACCGTCCGCAACCTCGATGTAAGAGAAGACGTCCGTCCTTGGAAACTGATTCTGCTGGCTTTGGGATGTCTCGTTCCCGTCGGGTGCGAGCGCAGCGATGTAGACCAGCCCCGCCACACGGTCGTCTGTTCCCGCCGCCGTGATGACCGTACCCCCGTACGAGTGCCCGACCAGGATGGCGGGACTGCTGACGCGTCCGAGCGTACGCTTGACCGTGGCAACGTCACCCTTCACCGAGTCGAGGCTGTGCTGGCTGGCGATCACTTCATGCCCCTCCGCCTGAAGCGCCGGGATCACTTTGCTGAAGCACGACCCGTCCGCCCACAGTCCGTGTACGAACACAATGCTTGGCTTGGTCTGCATACGATTCCTCCATACTCGACGTTGTTTGTGGCTACACCAGTCATCGATGCGCTTCTCGGCTCATCCATTCGCGGATGTACGGCGCGCAGTGTTGCAGGACGATGCCCTGCCGCTCGGCTGTGACGAGGAAACGAACGGCATCGACGTCGGCCAGAGTCAATTCGTCCAGGTCCAGCGCCGCTGGAGCGCGACTCGCGATCTCCGCGCGCACATGCTCGACGTGTTCCGCCCGCATGCGGCCGATCAGACGAATCGTGGTCCCGTCTTCGCGGATGTCGGCGACGATCCTGAGTGTCATGTGCGTCGCGAACCAACTGTGCGGAGGCCCGTGCAATGGACAGACCGGTCGCCGGCCTATTCGAGCCAACGACTTACACGACGATGGCGTGCTGAATCTTCAGGATTTGCTGATCCGTCAGCATTTCGACGGACGCAGGCGACGGTCAGGGACTCTTGTACCGATGCTTGTCGATCCCAAACGCAGTGATTTTCGACTCGAGGGTCTGACGGGGAATACCCAGCTTGGCCGCTGCACCGTGTGGACCGGCGACCCGCCCCGGGTTGCCGCCAGGGCCGTCTCGATCATCTGTCGTTCGGTCTGGGACTGGATGCGCTGCTGCTGTGGCAGCGAGGTGCCGATCAAAATGCTGGGCTCGGAGGGGGGCTTCGCGTCGTGAATGAGCCACGTCTCGTCAACGGAGAAGGTGTCGCCGTCGCACAAGATCACGGCCCGTTCGATCACGTTCTGCAGCTCGCGAATGTTGCCTGGCCAGTCGTACGCCTGGAACAGCGTCAGGGTATGCCTGCTGATCTTCCGAATGCGTTTCCCGGCTTTCGTGGCATAGCGCTCAATCAGGTATTCGACGAGTAACGGAATGTCCTCGGCGCGCTCGCGGAGCGACGGCACACGGATCGGAAAGACGTTGAGCCGGTAGAACAGGTCTAGCCGGAACGTTCCTGCGGCAACTGCTGTCTCCAGGTCGCGATTGGTCGCTGCCAGGATGCGTACATCCACGGAAATGGGGTGGCTGTTGCCCAATCGCTCGATCTCCCGATCCTGAAGCACGCGCAGCAGCGCGATCTGTGTTTCGGCCGGCAGGTCGCCGATCTCATCCAGGAAGATCGTGCCGCCATTGGCGGATTCGAATCGCCCCAACCGCCGGTGCAACGCACCCGTGAACGCGCCCTTCTCGTGTCCAAAGAGCTCCGACGCGACAAGCGACGCAGGGATCGCGGCGCAGTTGACGCGAATGAAAGCGCGAGCGGCCCGGTGGGACTTCTTGTGGATGGCCCGTGCGATCAGTTCTTTGCCGCTGCCGGTTTCGCCCGTGATGAGGACGGTCGAATCCGTCTCCGCCACCTTTTCGACGAGCGTCAGCACGCGTCGGAGCGACCCGGACGAGCCGACAATCTCCTCGAACATGGACGAACGGTCGATCTCTTCGCGAAGCGCGAGATTCTCGTTGCGGGTCCGCTCTTCGGACCGTTTGCGATCGTCAATGTCGGTGGCGGTGCAATACCACCGCAGCACGCGGCCCTGTTCGTCGCGTAAGGCACGGTAGCGAATGAGAAACCATCGATACTGCCCATCGTGTCGTTTGGCGCGCTGCTCGTTCTCGAACGGCTCACCACGCGCCAAAGCGCCGGCACGCTCGCCTGTGAGTCGTTCCACATCGTCCGGGTGAAAGACGCGCCCGCGAAACGCGTGCCCAGTCGCCTCATTCGATGAAAGACCGGTGTATTCGAGACTCGCCTGATTTACGTAGAGCGTCTGTCCGTCGGGCGCGAGGACGGCGATCAGCTGCGGAATCATGTCGACGATCGTCCGGAGTTCCGTCTCTGACTTCCGGACTTCGGCGAGCGCGTCCGTGAGCGCCGCCTGCGCTCGTGCGCGCTCGATCGCGATCAGCGCGATATGACCGGCCCTCTCGAGCAGTTCGAGTTCGTCGTTGCCGACAGGTTTCGAACCTGCGTGATGCAGGCCGAAGGTCCCGAGCAGGTCGCCGTTATCCGTTACGATCGGGACGGACCATGCGGTGTGAAGCCCGTGCTGCATTGCGATCCTCCGGTACTTCTCCGCAGGGCCCGACCACAGTGGATCGGTGGCGATATCTGGGCTGATGACGCGATCCTTTCGGAACGCGGCGGCGGCGCCGGTGACGAGGATGGCTTCTGGGGACATGATCGATTGGACCATTGGCGAGAACGAACGTCCATTGGACGATCGTGTCGATCGATACCTAGATAAATCGACGATGTCCCGAGAGACGGATTCCGACGTCAGACCGCCACATTAGGCCGCCTCACGGATGAGCCAGGGTCGAAAATCGTTCAGTGCGGCAAGCCACCTCCTAAAGACCTGTCAATAAGTAACTTACGAAACAAGCCGAATCGCAGTATCGAACTTCCACAGCGTAAGTGCTTGATCTGAAAATGTCTCACGACAACGGCGAACAGCGCCTCGAAACGACGGGTCTCCAGAACCGCTGCATTCTCAGCATCGGTGAGATGTCCGATGTCGCCGAAGGAGCACGCTTAGAAATTGGATTCGCTCCCGCTGCGCGGATCCGACTCAAGGCGTGAGTCGGCTTGTTGGCGTCTCGGCTCTGCCGCGATCGCTACTCGAATCCCAATACGATCGTCCAATAGATGTGGAAGGCCGGTTTCCTGTGTGATCACGGTGTCGAATGCGGCCGAGCACTTTATGCGATCGCACGGGAGTACAGGTGATGACTGGCACGAACGACGGCTCCGGTCTCAAGTGGAAGACACTCGCCAAGAGGCGTCGAAGTGCGACGCAGGGCCTACCGCCTGGAACAGCAGCACTGCAGTGGGTCGCCAACACGGTGACGCTGATTTTATGGGGATAGAGATGCCGTCCTCGTGGACACATTCCTGTCCGCGGACCAGACACGCGAACTCGCCGACTGGATCGCGGCCAGCGGAAAGAAGCTCACGACCGTGTACGTCACGCACAGTTCCGCGGCCTCATGCCGCGCCTCGAAGGCCGTCGCCACTGTGGGCGTGGTCGAAGCACATGCGGAGACAGGTTTCGCCGAAGGGTCACGTCCCGTTGAATCTGCCCAGCAAAGCGCAACTCCGGCCAGCCACGGCGGCGAGCGGATCACGCCCAGACTGGTCTGGAAACGCACCCAGCCACTCAGATGAATAGGAGCGCGCAATGAGCACAGTCACGACCAAAGACGGCGTCGAGATCTACTACAAGGATGTGGGCTCTGGGCAGCCAATCGTGTTCAGCCACGGCTGGCCGTTGAGCTCTGATGACTGGGATGCGCAGATCCTGTATTTCGGCGAGCACGGGTTTCGCTGCATCGCGCATGACCGCCGCGGACATGGCCGCTCGACCCAGACATGGGACGGCAACGACATGGATACGTATGCCGACGACTTGATCGCGCTGGTCGAGAAGCTCGACCTGAAAAACGCGATCCACGTCGGGCACTCGACCGGTGGCGGAGAAGTCGCCCGCTATATCGGCCGCCACGGCGCCGGCCGCGCCAAGGGCCGCATCGCAAAGGCCGTGATTCTCGACGGCGTGCCGCCGTTGATGCTCAAGACCGCCGCCAATCCTGGCGGCTTGCCCATCGAGGTGTTCGACGGCCTGCGCGCGGCACAGCGCGCTGACCGTGCCCAGTTTTACCTCGACCTTCCCACCGGGCCGTTCTACGGCTTCAACCGGCCTGGCGCGAAAGTCTCTGAGGGCCTCATCAGAAACTGGTGGCGACAAGGGATGATGGGTGGCGTTAAGGCGACCTACGACTGCATAAAAGCCTTCTCCGAAACGGACTTCACCGAAGACTTGAAAAAGATCGACGTCCCCACGTTGATCATTCACGGCGACGATGATCAAATCGTTCCGATCGGCGCTTCCGCGATGATCTCGTCCAAGCTGGTCAAAGGCGCAAAGTTGAAGATCTATCCCGGCCTGTCGCACGGGCTGTTCGCGACGCATCACGACGTGGTGAATCCCGAACTGCTAGCATTCTTCAAGGACTGAGGCGAGTGCGGCGAGCCACCTCCTAAAACGCTGCTAGTCCCGAACTCTTGGCTCACAGCTTGGCGCGCCGCAGCAATTGCGCGTTGATCGCCACGATGACCGTGCTTGCCGACATTAAGACCGCGGCAATCGCGGGAGGCAGCAGAATCCCTCGCTCCGCCAGGACGCCGGCCGCCAACGGGATCGCGACGATGTTGTAGCCGGCGGCCCACCAGAGGTTCTGCATCATCTTTCGTTAGCTGACTCGGCTGAGTGCGATGATCCGCGGCACGTCGCGCGGGTCGCTCCAGACGAGCACGTCGTTCACGCCATCACCCACCATGGCGACGCGTTTGCCCTGAGCCCTGAGCTCCTTAATCTTGTCCACCTTGTCGCCCGGCAGCACCTCGGCAAAGACCGTGTCGATTCCGAGATCCGCGGCCACTGCCTTGGCCACCGCCTTCGCGTCACCGGTCAGCATCACGACTTCGATCCGTTGCTCATGCAGCCTCTGAATCGCCTCGCGTGATTCCGGCCGCACGGCGTCCGCGATCGTGAAAGCGACGGCAGCCTTCCGGGTCAGGAGGTAGATCGATGCCTGCCCACGCGCCGCCGCTCGGCCGGCCGCTTCGCACACGGTGGCGGGCGGCGTGAGGGCGAAGCGCTCGAGCATCGCGGGTCCTCCCATGTAGAACTCTTTGCCCTCGACGACGGCCTTGACGCCATGTCCCGGAATCGCCTCGAACTGGTCAGCCTTCGGGACGCTCAGATCTTTCTCCTCGGCGCTCTTGACGATCCCCTGTGCGATCGTATGCTCGGAATCGCGTTCGACTGCCGCTGCAATCCGAAGCGCCTCGTCCGCACTGAGGCTGCCGTCCGTGGTCGCGTCGACGACCCGGAACTCACCCCGCGTCAGCGTGCCAGTCTTGTCGAAGACCACGGTGGTGAGCTTGCGCGCTTCCTCGAGACCGCGTCGATCGCGGACGAGCAGTCCCGACTGTGCGCCGAGACTCGTGGAAATGGCTGCCACCAACGGCACGGCGAGCCCGAGCGCGTGGGGACAGGCAATGACGAGCACGGAAACCAGCCGTTCGACGGCGAATGCGCCAGTCGCTCCGGCGGCGAGCCATACGACAAAAGTGAGCGCGCCCGTGACGACCGCGACGATGGTCAAGACGAACGCGGCGCGGTCAGCCAGGGCCTGTGCCAAAGAGCGGGACGTCTGCTCCTGTTCAACCAGCCGCATGATATTGGCGAGCGCGGTCCGCTCGCCCGTGCCCGTGACCTTCACGCGGAGGGAGCCGGAACCGTTGACAGTGCCGGCGATGAGCTTCGCGCCCTCAACCTTTGACACCGGAACCGATTCGCCCGTGATCATCGATTCATTCACGTCGCTCTTGCCGCTCAGCACGATGCCGTCGACCGGTACGCTCGCGCCCGGCCGCACGAGCACGACGTCGACTTCACGGAGCAGGTTCGGGTGTCCTGACGCCAGACCGCATCAAGTTTGCATTCACGATCAGTGTCTGAGCATGAGATTGCATGCCCCCTCCGACTCACCTGAGACCGAAGTTTGAGCCCCACGATCGCTACCCCTGCGCGATAGAATTCCCCAGCTCATCGCAACATTGTCCAGCCTGCTCCTCGACAACGGTTGCGCCGGCGGCCCCGTCCCGGATTCGGGCGGCAGGAGGAAACGGGACAGATGAAAGCATCGGTCTTGTTCGGCGCTGGCTGGGAAGACGACTCGCTGGAGGTGCTGTGGCGAGACAGTGCTCGTGCGTTCTGCAGACTCTCGCGTGGTGCTGAGGGCGAGACGCACGCGTTTGTACCCATCCCTTCCGGCGCTGAACACCCGACCCTCGAGAGCCTCAATCGCCTCACACACGAATACCAACTTCGAGAGTACTTGGACCCCACGTGGGCATTGCGGCCGGTGGATCTCGCGCGCGAGCGCGGACAGACGATGTTGGTTGTCGAGTACACCGGAGGCGCGCCCCTCGATCGCCTCGTCCGGCAGCCGATGGAGATCGGACAGTTCCTCCGGCTCGCCGTGGCCCTGTCCAGCGCACTGGGCCAGCTCCACGGGCGCGGGCTGATCCACAAGGACATCAAGCCCGCCAACGTGCTGGTGGACTCTGCAACCGGTCGGGTCCGTCTGACCGGCTTCGGCATCGCATCGCGCCTCCCGCGCGAGCGCCAATCGCCGGAACCTCCCGAGTTGATCGCGGGAACGCTCGCCTACATGGCGCCAGAGCAGACGGGACGAGTGAATCGCTCGATCGATTCCCGCAGCGACCTCTACTCACTCGGCGTCACGTTCTACGAGATGCTGACCGGTAGCCTTCCGTTCACGGCATCCGATCCGATGGAATGGGTGCACTCCCACATCGCTCGACTACCAGACACACCCGGCGAGCGACAGAGCAGTGTGCCAGCCGCGGTGTCCGCGATCACGATGAAGCTGCTCTCCAAGGCGGCGGAGGAGCGTTATCAGACTGCGGCGGGCGTCGAGAGCGATCTGCGGAGCTGCCTGACGCAATGGGAGTCCCAGGGACGCATCGACGACTTCACGCCCGGCGCGCATGACACTCCGGATCGCCTCATGATCCCCGAGAAGCTGTACGGGCGGGGACGTGAGGTCGACACCCTGCTCACCGCGTTCGATCGCATCGTCGCCGGCGGCCGGCCGGAGCTGGTGCTGGTCTCCGGATACTCCGGCATCGGCAAGTCGGCGGTCGTGAACGAGCTCCACAAGCCGCTCGTCCCTCCACGCGGCCTGTTTGCATCCGGCAAGTTCGACCAGTACAAGCGCGACATCCCGTATGCCACGCTCGCGCAGGCGTTCCAAGGCCTGATTCGGCCGCTCCTCAGCAAGAACGAAGCAGACCTGGGCAGATGGCGTGACGCGCTTCGGGAGGCGCTGGAGCCGAATGCGCAGCTGATCGTCGATCTCGTCCCGGAGCTGAAGCACCTCATCGGTGAGCAGCCACCGGTGCCGGAGCTTCCACCGCAGGAGGCGCAGCGACGTTTCCAGCTGGTGTTTCGGCGGTTCATCGGAGTCTTCGCGCGCCCGGAGCATCCGCTGGCGCTCTTTCTCGACGATCTGCAGTGGCTGGATGCGGCGACACTCAACCTGCTCGAAGATCTGTTGACCCGCAGGGATCTCCGACACCTGCTGCTCATCGGTGCGTATCGGGACAATGAGGTCAGTGCCACGCACCCGCTTGTGCGCAAGCTCGCTGCGATCCGCCAGGCCGGTGCGGCCGTGCAGGACATCGTGCTCACCCCGCTCGGGCGAGACGATCTGGGGCAACTGTTGGCGGACGCCCTTCACGGCGAACCGGAACGCTCCGCTCCGCTGGCGGAACTGATCCACGAAAAGACGACGGGGAACCCGTTCTTCGCGATTCAGTTCATCTCGACCCTGGCGGACGAGGGCCTGCTCACGTTCGACCTCGGCGAGGGGCGTTGGGCCTGGGACCTTCGTCGCATTCACGCCAAGGACTTCACGGACAACGTCGTCGAGCTCATGGTCGGGAAGTTGAATCGCTTGCCGACTGAGACCCAGCATGCGCTCCAGCAGCTCGCCTGCCTGGGCAACAGCGCGGAATTCGAAATGCTGCGAATAGCGAATCCCGGCTCGGCCGCGGAGATGCACGACCATCTCTGGGAAGCAGTGCGGTCGGGGCTCATCTTTCGTGCGGACGATTCGTATCGATTCCTGCACGACCGTGTGCAGGAAGCCGCCTACTCGTTGATCCCGAAGGAGCAGCGCGCCGAGGCTCACCTGCGGATCGGCATGCTGCTCGCCGCGCACACGCCGCCGGCGAAACGCGACGAAGCCATCTTCGAAATCGTCAACCAGCTCAATCGCGGCTCCCACCTCATCGCCTCGGTCGAGGAACGGGAGCGCGTCACCGACCTGAATCTGATCGCGGCGCGGCGCGCGAAGAACTCGACCGCCTATGACTCTGCTCTCAAGTACCTCAGGGCCGGCCAGGCTCTCCTGACGGAGGCGACCTGGACGCGCAACTACGAACTCGTCTTCTCGATCGAGTATCTGATGGCCGAGTGCGAGCTCATGACGGCGGACATGGTTTCCGCGGAGGATCGACTCTCGCGTCTGGTGCAACGTGCGAATAATCGTCACGACTTCTGCGTGGTCACGCGCCTGCGCCTCACCCTCTACACCGCCGTGGATCAGAGCGATCGCGGAGTGGACGTATTTCTGGACTGGCTTCGCCAACAGGGTACGGTGTGGTCGAATCACCCGACTCGCGACGACGTCATGCGTGAGTACGAACGAATCTGGACGCTGCTCGGCACCCGAACGATTGAAGAGCTCGTGGATCTGCCCCTAGCGGCTGACACGGATTTCGTCGACACGATGGATGTCTTCACCGAAATTGTGACGCCCACGCTCTTTTACGATGAGCACCTTTTCTCCCTTGTCGTGTGTCGGATGGTGAATCTGAGCCTCGAGCATGGAAACTGCGATGGTTCCTGCTTCGGCTATGCGTGGTTCTCCATGGCGGCTGGGCCGCAGTTCAACAACTATAAGGATGGATATCGGTTTGGTCAGCTTGGTTTTGATCTGGTCGAAAAAGCGGGATTGACGCGCTACCAGGCGCGAACCTACATCACATTCGGGAATGCCGTGGTCCCGTGGGCGAAGCATGCGGCAAGCGAACGCGAGTTGATTCGCCGTGCGTTCGACCTTGCCTACCGCGCCGGGGATCTGACGTTTGCCTCCTATCGAGGCGAGCAGTTGACTGCGAACTACCTGGTCGCCGGAGACTCTCTCGTCGAGGTCCAGACGGAAGCTGAAAATGGCCTGGCATTCGGCCAGCGCGTGGGATTCGGCTATGTGATTCACGTCTGCGGATCGCAGCTCGGTCTGGTCCGGACTCTCCGCGGATTGACCGCGAAGTTTGGCTGCCTGAGCTACGACAGGTACGACGAACTGGACGCCGAGCGCCAGTTGGCGGGTAACCCAATGTTATCGCTTGCCGAGTTCTGCTACTGGACGCGAAAAATGCAAGCGCGGTTTTTTGCCGGTGACTTTGCTTCGGCCGTTGCTGCCGCACTGCAGGCGCAGCGGCTGCTGTGGACGGCACCGTCCCAGATCGTCACGGCGGACTATCGCTTTTATGCAGCGCTTGCCCATGCTGCCTGGTGGGATATCGCCGCCGCGGAGGGAAAAGCTCTGAACATGGAAGCATTGGCGGCTCACCACACGCAACTCGAGGTGTGGGCAGAGCACTGCCCGGCCAACTTCGCGGATCGCACCATGCTTGTCCGTGCGGAAGTCGCGCGTATCGAAGACAGGATCCTGGACGCCGAGAAACTCTACGAAGCGGCCATTCGTCTGGCACAGGCGAACGGCTCCGTGCACAATGCGGCGGTGTCCAACGAGCTTGCGGGTCGCTTTTACGCGGCGCGGGGCTTTGAGGGGATTGCGACGGCCTACCTCCGCAATGCCCGCTCCTGTTATCGCCGCTGGGGAGCGGATGCCAAGGTTCGACGACTCGAGCAGCTCTATCCTCAGATCGGAACGGAAGAATCGATCTCCGATGCGACCGCGACGATCCAGACACCAGTCGAGCATCTCGATCTGGCAACCGTGATCAAGGTATCCGAAGCCGTATCGGGTGAGATCGTGCTGGAGAAGCTGATCGACACTCTGATGCGCACGGCCATCGAGCACGCGGGTGCCGAACGCGGTCTCCTGATTCTTCCCCGAGGGGAGGACTATCGCATCGAGGCGGAGGCGACCACCAGCAGCGATTACGTGAATGTCGTGTTGTGGCAGGCGAGCGTGACCGCCGCGGCTCTCCCGGGTTCGGTGTTTCAGTATGTCCTGAGGACCAAGGAGAGCGTGCTCTTGCAGGATGCGTCCGGTCAGAACATCTTCGCGACGGACGAGTACATTCGCGAGCATCACCCTCGTTCTGTGCTCTGCCTGCCTCTGCTCAAGCAGACCAGACTGCTCGGGGTGCTGTACCTCGAAAACCGTCTCACGCCTCACGCGTTCACGCCAGCCCGCATGGCCGTCCTCAAGTTGCTGGCCTCTGGGGCGGCGATGTCCATGGAGAACACGCGTCTCTACAGCGACCTCCAAGAGCGCGAGGCGCGCATCAGCGCGCTCAAGGATCAGCTCTATCGGGAAAACCTGGCCCTGCGCGACGAGGTCGACAGGATCTCGATGTTCGAGGAAATTGTCGGTTCATCCAGGACGTTGAAGGCCGCGCTGTCGCGCATTGCCAAGGTGGCGCCGACGGACTCCACCGTGTTCATCTCCGGAGAGACGGGCACCGGCAAGGAACTCATCGCCCGTGCCGTCCACAAACGATCGCGGAGATCCGGGCGCGCGTTCGTCAGTGTGAACTGTGCCGCTCTGGCTCCGACGTTGATCGCCTCGGAACTATTTGGTCATGAGAAAGGCGCCTTCACCGGCGCCCTGCAGCGGCGACTCGGTCGGTTCGAGATGGCCGACGGCGGCACCATCTTCCTGGATGAAGTGGGTGAACTCCCGCCCGACACGCAAGTGGCGCTCCTAAGAGTGTTGCAGGAGCGCGAGTTCGAGCGGGTCGGAAGCGCGCAGACGGTCCGGGTCGACGTTCGAGTCATCACGGCGACCAACCGTGATCTGACCGCCGCCGTGGCCAATGGAAGTTTCCGCCAGGACTTGTTCTATCGCCTCAATGTCTTTCCGATCGAAGTGCCGCCGCTACGGGAACGGGCAGACGACATCCTGATGCTCGTCGAGTACTTCGTGCAACGCTACGCCACCCGGGCGGGGAAGCGCCTCAACTCGATCGACAAGAAGACGCTGGAGTTGTTGCAGTACTACGACTGGCCAGGCAATATCCGTGAGTTGCAGAACGTGATCGAGCGGTCTGTGATTGTGAGCTCGGGCGAGGTCTTTACCGTCGACCCGGCCTGGCTGTCGACGCAGTCGGTGCAACCGCGGCCTCGGGTCGCCGCGCCGGCGCGTCTGCCAGGCGAGACTCGCGGCGAGCGGGAGATCATCGAAGCGGCCCTCGCCGAGTGCCGGGGCCGGGTCGCCGGAAGCTCGGGGGCGGCGGCCAAGCTCGGAGTGCCCCCATCGACGCTTGACCATCGCATCAAAGCGTTGGGCATCAGCAAGACGCAGTTCAAGTTCCGCTGAAGCGCCGTCAAATTCGCCAGATTCACCAGATTCACCACCGTCACCACTCTCACCAGTCGGCCACGGACTGGATCGCGTTCATTTTCAATAATGTAGGTGTGGCGAGCCGCTTGCCTTTGGGTCCTGTCGAACCGCAGTCGCGAACTGGCTGCGAAGGAGGCAGTGATGACAACGACAAAGCTCGCAAACGTGGTGGAGTCAGCGGCGATCCGTCCGTTCCAGGTGAATGTCCCGGAGGCGGACCTGATCGACTTGCGCCGGCGCATCGTCGCGACCCGGTTGCCCGAGAAGGAAACCGTCGGCGACTTTACGCAGGGCGTGCCGCTCGCGACCGTGCAGAAGCTCGCGCGTTACTGGGCGACGGACTACGACTGGCGCAAGGTCGAAGCGCGGCTCAACGCCGTGCCGAACTTCATCACCGAGATCGATGGTCTCGACATCCACTTCATTCACGTGCGTTCGAAGCACGAGAATGCGTTGCCCGTCATCATCACTCACGGCTGGCCGGGCTCCATCGTCGAGCAGCTCAAGCTCATCGAGCCGCTGACCAATCCCACGGCGCACGGCGGCAGCGCAGCGGATGCCTTTCACGTCGTGATTCCGTCGATCCCGGGCTACGGCTTCTCGGGCAAGCCGACCGGAACCGGCTGGGGACCGGAGCGAATCGCGCGTGCCTGGGTCGTGCTGATGCAGCGCCTCGGATACACGAAATTCGTGGCGCAAGGCGGCGATTGGGGTGCGGTGGTCGTCGACATGATGGGAGTCCTGGCACCCCCGGAGTTGCTCGGCATTCACACCAACATGCCCGGCATCTTTCCAGCCGACATTGACGGCGCCGCCTTTTCCGGTGCGCCGGCGCCAGCGGGTCTCTCAGCCGAGGAGAGACTCGCGTACGAGCGTCTGCAGTTCGTCTATCAAAAGGGAATCGGCTACGGGTACCAGATGGGGCTGCGGCCGCAGACGTTGTACGGAATCGCGGATTCGCCCGTCGGCCTGGCGGGGTATTTCCTCGATCACGACGCGCGCAGCTTGGAGCTCATCGCGCGCGTCTTCGACGGCCAGCCTGAGGGCCTCACGCGCGACGACATTCTCGACAACATCACGATCACCTGGCTGACGAACACGGGGATTTCTGGCGCCCGTCTCTACTGGGAATACTGGGGCAAGGGGTACTTCAATGCCAAAGGCGTCTCCATCCCGGCTGCCGTGAGCGTCTTCCCTGACGAACTCTATCCGGCTCCGCGGAGTTGGGCAGAGCGGGCGTATCCCAAACTGATCCACTACAACAAGCTGCCGAAGGGCGGACACTTCGCGGCCTGGGAGCAGCCGAAGTTCCTGTCCGAGGAAATGCGCGCGGGCTTCCGCTCGCTGCGCAAGTAACAGGGTGACAGCGAGAGGGGATTCGCCGTGGCGCTCTTCGCTCGGGGATAGGGACTGGCGGGTATGCGCTCGGTTCCCACCACCGAGAGCGCCACGTAGTGTGTGACGCCGGCGGCACCGGCGGCCCGAGCAGATTGCGTGTGGACGTGGTGAAGAGCTCCATGACCGCCGCGTCCTCGAACGGCTTCATGGCCGTGTTCCCTGAGCTTGGTCACGACTTTCGTCCGATGAGCCCGGTGCCGCCGAGAATTTCATGATCGATGTCCTTCCTCGCGTATAGCCGGTTCCTTGTTGCCGAGCGCCGAGGTGCTCGCGTTTCGGCTGACGACGTGCACGTCGTCCGGTCCCTCATACCAGGTCTGGCCCGGCGCCAATGTGACGGGTACTGATTCGATGCCCTGTCGCGTTCGGGTGAAAGCCATCAATCAACACAGGGGGAGCGCCTCTCCAGCGACCATATTCTTGTTGGTATGCCTTCTCAGCGACATGGAATAGCGCTTCGCTGAACTGATCGAAACCGATGCGGATGAGGTTTACGTGGGAACGCGCCCTTCGAACATTTCTATTGCTACGCGACGTCAAAGCCCCCATCCTACGGCCGGGCAGGAGGATTGATTCCATGATCGGCAGCATCGCCTTCATGCTTCTCGGCGCGGCGGCGACGGCACCCTGCGAAAGTCTCACGAATCTGAAACTGGACAAGGCGAGGGTCACGAGCGCGCAGATGGTGGCCGAAGGCCTGGCGCCCGTACGGCAGGGTCGCGCCGGCGGCAGTCCGCCACCCGCACCCGCAACGATCCCTGCGCACTGCCGCGTGCAGCTCGTGCTCACACCCACGCCTGATTCGCTGATCAACATGGAACTGTGGCTTCCGACGCTGGAGAAGTGGAACGGGAAGTTCATGGGCGTGGGCAACGGCGGTTTTGCCGGGTCGATCCAGGGCCTGACGAACGAGATGCCGCAGGCGCTGCGCCTCGGCTATGCGACGGCAGGTACCGATACAGGGCACCAGGAACAGGGTGGAGCCTGGGCGATAGGTCATCCCGAGAAGATGATCGATTTCGGCTACCGCGCCACACACGAGATGACGCTGAAGTCCAAGCAGATCGTCAAGGCGTTCTACGAGCGCAGCCCGCAGTACTCGTATTTCAAGGGATGCTCGACCGGCGGCCGCATGGCGTTGATGGAGGCGCAGCGTTACCCTGACGATTACGACGGCATCATCGCCGGCTCGCTGGCGAACCGTCACATCCACATGTGGACGGCCGGGATCGAGCGCAGCATCGACTTGTCGCGCCATCCCGAAAAGGCCATCACGATGGAGCAGGCCGCGCTCGTCAACAACCTCGTGATGAACACGTGCGATACGCTCAAGGAAGGGTTTCTGAACAACCCGCGGTCGTGCAAGGTCGATTTTTCGGTACTGAAATGCCAGGGCGCAAGCGCGGAAGGAGCGTGTCTCGCCGAACCACAGCTGAAGACGGTCGAAACCTTCTATGGCGGTGTGAAGAACTCCAAAGGTGAGCTGATCTTCTCCGGCCAGGCGCTCGGCAACCCGATTCTCGCGCAGCGGCCGACGAACCAGGGCCCCGGCGGCGTGTTCGACCTCGTGCGCATCGTGTACAACGATCCCGATTTCGATTGGCACAACTTCAAGCTCGATCGAGACATGAAAGTTCTCGACGAAAAGATCGGCTACGTCGATGCGGTGAACCCGGACTTGAGCAAGTTCAAGGCGAGCGGCGGCAAGCTGTTGATCACGCACGGCTGGTCGGACACCGGAATCACCCCGGAAACGAGTGTCTGGTACTACGAGTCCGTCCTCGAGAAGATGGGCCAGAACCAGAGCGACTGGGTGCGTCTGTTCATGGCGCCGGGCATGGGGCACTGCGGCGGAGGCCCGGGCGTGAACACGTTCGATTCGATCGGCACCCTCGAGAAATGGGTGGAAAAGGGCGTCGCCCCGGACACCATGTTGGGCACCGGCGCACAGGGGCTTACGCGTCCGCTGTGCCCGTATCCGCAATACGCGGAGTACAAAGGAAGCGGCGATCTCAAGGACGGCGCCAACTGGACATGCAAGGCGCCTCCGCCGACGACTTCGAGTCGCTAGGAACCGAAACCCACCCAATCCTCGAGGTGCCTCGTGCCTGGTGTTTGTTGCCTGCCAGGCACCTCGGAACTGGTTCCTCGTGCGCGTCAGCGTCGATCATTGAAGGCTTCATCGACTTACCGTATCAAATAGTAGAGTCATTAGAGTCAGGCGCAGTTTCCGCCGTCCGTTACGAAAGCATCGCGCTGCGGCGGGTGACGTCAGCCATTCAGTCCGGGATCGTCGTGCGGACCATGCCATAAGCTTTCCAGGTGTAGCAATTGGCTGCACGAATCGGGAGCTCTTCAGCACCAGTACACTGCATTCGTCCGCGACACAGTCCTCGCCGCCTCAGTGGAGTACACCTTGCACGAACCATCGTGTCTTCCCCATTGATGAGGTTGTCCGGTGACCACTGCCGTCAGACCGAGACTGGGTATCGAGAGACGTCGGACAGCACGGCGGAGACCGTGGAAGCTCGTGCTCGAGCCGGGTCTAACGTCGCGGAACTACTGGGGCGATCTCTGGCGCTATCGCGAGCTCATGTACTTTCTCGCGTGGCGCGATACCGTGGTGCGCTACAAGCAGACGGCGATCGGCGTGGCCTGGGCGCTGTTGCGCCCGGCGGTAACGATGCTGGTGTTCATCGCCTTCCGCCGGCTGGCTGGAATCCAACCGGGCTCGGCGCCGGAACCGCTGCTGGTCTTCGCGGCCGTTCTGCCGTGGCAGTTTTTTTCGGCAGCGCTCACCGAGTCATCGGCCAGCCTGATCGTCAACTCCAACCTCATTTCGAAGGTGTATTTTCCGCGACTGATTATCCCTTCCGCGGCTGTGGTGACGTCGCTCGTCGACTTCGCCATCACCCTCGGGTTGCTCGCGGCGCTGATGCTCTGGTACGGGATATCACCCGGGTGGGAATTGCTCGCGCTGCCGGTGTTCGTGGTGCTCGCGATTGGCTTATCGCTCGGCGTCGGCGTGTACCTCGCGGCGCTGAACGTCGAATACCGCGACTTCCGCTACATCATCCCCTTCCTCGTCCAGTTCGGTCTCCTCGTGTCGCCGATTGCGTTCACGTTGAGCAGCGTGCCGGAACAATGGCGGGCACTCTACGTGCTCAACCCCATGGTGGGCATCATCGAGGGCTTCAGGTGGTCGATTCTGGGCAACGGCGCACCGCTCGATCTCGAGGCGGTCGCGCATTCTGCCATCGTCACCTCATCGGCCGTGTTCCTCGGCGTGTGGTACTTCCGCCGCATGGAGCGCAGCTTCGCCGATGTTATCTGACGCGCCATGAGCGATCCGATCATCGCTGTCGAAAACCTCGGCAAGCGCTACACCGTCAGTCGGGAGGGTGGCGGTTTTCAGTACGTTGCGCTGCGCGACGTCCTGACGGCGAGGTTCGCGTCGGCGGCCGGCTGGCTGCGGCATCGCCGTCGCGCGAAGACGACTCAACGCAAGGAATTTTGGGCGCTCCGGAACGTGTCGTTCGACGTCGAACGCGGTCAAGTGGTCGGCATCATCGGGCGCAACGGGGCCGGGAAGAGCACGCTGCTCAAGGTCTTAAGCCGCATCACGGAGGCCACTGAGGGGCGCGTCACATTGGATGGGCGCGTGGCCAGCCTGCTGGAGGTCGGCACCGGGTTCCACCCAGAGCTGACCGGGCGCGAGAACATCATGCTGAATGGCGCCATCCTCGGCATGACGCGCAGCGAGATCATGCGGAAGTTCGACGAGATCGTCTCGTTTGCAGAGGTGGAGCCTTTCCTGGAAATGCCGGTCAAGCGGTACAGCAGCGGCATGTACATGCGCCTGGCGTTTGCGGTGGCGGCCCATCTCGATCCGGAGATCCTCGTGATCGACGAAGTGCTGGCCGTCGGCGACGCGTACTTCCAGAAGAAATGCCTGGGGCGTATGAGCGAAGTCGCCAAAGGCGGCCGAACCGTGCTGTTCGTCAGCCACAACATGAACGCGGTCGAGAACCTGTGCACGCAGGCGCTGTACCTGGAACGCGGCCGCGTGGCGGCACAGGGGTATAACGTCAGGGCCATCGTCACGCGGTATCTAGGCAGCGGCGACACCGACAAGGCACCCGCCAGCGTCTGGCTGAACACCGACGACGCCCTGAAGCATCCGGTGATGCGGCCGCTCTACTTCGGGATCGAGGACGCCGACGGGCGCCCGCTGATGGCGCCGGCGCGAAACGACGAGCCGCTCTTCGTGGTGATCCGCGCCGACGTGCGGCAGCTCGACCCTGCGCTGTGCATGGGGTTCGCGCTCTTCAACCAGGATTCGCAGCTGTTGCTCTGGTCGCTGACCACGGACGGTCCGGAAGAATGCTGGCCGCGCCTGCAGCGCGGCATCGTGCAGCTGCGCTGTCAACTGCCGAAGCGGTTTCTGAACGAGGGCACCTACCGGGTCGAGTTGAACTGCAGCCTCCACTGCCGCGAGTGGCTGGCGCAGCCCGGTATGAACAGTCCTGCGGTGCACTTCGAGATACAGGGCGGCCTGAGCGACTCGCCGTACTGGCTGTGCACGCACGACCCGGCATTCTCGCGCCGGGATGGCAGTGGGAACGCACGAACTGAGCTCAGGCGTGTTCGGCTTTCGGCTTTGGGCGGAGCCTCTAGGCCCGTTTGGAACGCCTCGTCTTCGACGCAGCACGTTTCGACGCGACCTCGTAGTGAAGCTGTACCACACCGTCAGGAAAGGACTTGGCAGAACGCAAGTGGAGAGGCACATGCCGATGCTTCGGGGCGATAAGCGGAATGCCATCGCCGATGAACGTCGGGATGACGCTGATGAAAAACTCGTCGATGGCGCCCTCGTCGAGAAAGGACGCGATGATCTCCCCGCCGCCCATCATCCAGATGTTCTTCCCGGCTTTGTTGCGGAGGCGTTTGACGAATGCCCCGATCGACTCCGTGACGAATTCGACGCCGGCAGGGACTGAGTTGGGAGCGGGGCGCCGAGAAAACACGTAGTGCACGTCATCGGCCTTATAAGTCGCGCCCATCTCGAGGCTGATGTCGAACGTCTTGCGGCCGAGAATCGTCGCGTCGATTGACTTCGCGAACTTCGGTATTCCGTAGAAGCCCTTGGGGGCCGGCCGATTCGTCAGCCAATCGATGTCGCCATCACGTCGGGCGATGTAACCATCCGCGCTGGTCGCGATGTGGACGATGATCTTCCTCTTCTTGATCATTGGCCTCGAATCCACTCCACGACTTCACTGGGAGCCTACCGGCTCGAACCGTCCGCCCCCTCTTTCTCGGCTGCGCGAGCGGCGCTCAACATGTTCCGGATGCCGTAGTTCCCTTCATGGCATGCATATTCGAACAGACCCTCGGGCCGCGGCCTGAGGTTCAGCTGCGCGGTCCAGGGCCGTGGCCAGGTGTCGGCGTCCTCGAGTGTGACCTCGTAGCGGAGCGTCTCCTTGTCGAGGCGAGTGAACCGCTCGACCATCCGCAGCTTCTCGCTCGCGCCGCGGTAAACCGTCTTGCCGTTGAAATTCGTCGTTTCGACCACCAGCGTGTTCCCCTGCCAGCGGCCGCGCGCGATGCCCAGGTACTCGCGAATGGCTCCGGAGACCGCGTCGAGCGGCTCGAGAGGAATCACCCGGGTCTCATGGATCATTTCGTAGGTGATGGCGACCGCGTCTGGGCTTTGCACGATCCGCGTCGTCGCGTTGTAGACCGCAGGGAATATTGCGCCAGGGACGCCGCGCGTGATGCAGCGGTCGTACAGCGTGAAGTCGGCGGCGCTGTCGAATGGGCCGTCACCGAAGCTGCCCCGCGTCTGGTTCGCAAGCCGGGCACGCGCTTGAGGCGTGGTGGGTGGAATCCGGCCGTCGGGCGGATCGATGACGAGCGACGTTCGGCGTGAGGCCGTGCTCCGCTCCAGCCAGTGAGGCGGAGGCGAGGTCGGTGAGCCGACGGCACCGGCGTTCGACGTATCGATCGTGAACACATCGATCTCGTTCAGCGCCTCGGCCGCCTGCTTTTCCGATTGGGCAACCCGCTTCGCATACTCCTGATCGGTCAGCAGCTCGCGGCCGGCGAACTCGGCCGGCCTCTCGAATGGAACGCCGAATTCCGGTTCACTCGTCCAGGTTCCCTGCAGGTCGGGCGCACCCCATGGCGTTCTAATGTTCAGTGTGCTGGCTCCAGATACGGCTGAGCCGCGGGGAGTGTTGGGGCCTGGAGCTTGACCGGCAAGGGTCGTCAGGGCCACACACCACACAGCAACCATCATCGAACATCGAGTAAACGCGACAAGCCAAGGCTGCATGTCATCTCCTCCGATGCACGGTTGTCTTCAGTGCCTATGATACGGCCGACGGAGCGCGGTGGACACTCATAGCAGTTCGGACCTATAAGATCGCACGAGAGAATAGCTGTGACAGCCTCCTTCGAATTCCAGGCCACGCGGCGGTGCAGGACGCTCCTGTCGATTGCATCGATTGGCGTCGTTCTGATCGGTGCGCCCCCGGCGACGTCTGCGCAGTGGTTGCATTACCCGACTCCGGATGTCCCACGAACAGCCGACGGTAAGCCAAATCTGACTGCGCTACCGCCGAGGTTTCCAGACGGCCGGCCAGATTTCTCGGGCATTTGGCAATCTGCCGTGAAAATTCCATGCACCCCGGAATTCAGCCGGTTCATCGAATGCGGCCTCGAGATCGGCGGCTCGCCGCTCGCGGTGAACATCGGCGCTGGTGTACCTGGCGGACTGCCGTACCAGCCCTGGGCGGCAGCGTTGGCCCGACAGAGGACCGTCGACAACAGCAAAGACGACCCGCACGCGCGATGTCTGCCGGACAACCCGCCGCGGCCGTACGGGCTGCCGCACATGACGAAGGCTGTGCACACGCCGCGATTGCTGGTCCTGCTCAACGAAGTGAACGCGATGTACCGGCAGATCTTCATCGATGGCCGGCCGCTGCCTGTCGATCCGAATCCCGCCTGGAACGGATATTCAACGGCTGCCTGGGAGGGCGATACGCTGGTTGTCCAGTCAATCGGCTTCAGGGACGGTCTGTGGCTCGATATGGGCGGGAACCCGATGACCGACGCCGCGAAAATGACCGAACGGATTCGACGGCCGAATTACGGTACGTTGACGATTCAGATCACCATCGACGACCCGAAGGCGTACACACGTCCATGGACGGTCGAGATGCCCCAGAAGATCACGCTCGATACCGAACTGATCGACGAGATGTGCCTCGAGAACGAGAAGTCGTCGCAGCGGATGCGAGGATCACAATGAGCGTTGCTCATAGCACCAGCCGTTCGAGAAACCTGACAGACGCGGCTTCCACGGCCTCGCGCTGATCGATGTGCGGCGAGTGGCCGCAAGCGTCGAGGAGCAGCGCTTCAATCGTTCCGGACACTCCCGTCCTGATTGCGTCCACCTGCTTCACCGTTCCGTATTCATCGTCTCTGCCCTGAATGACCAGCGTTGGGCATGTGATTCGCGGGAGGTACTCTTCGATGTTCCAGTCGCGGAACTCATCGCTCAGCCACACATCCGTCCACGAGTCGAAGAGGAGGTCCACGTTCGATCCATGATGGCGCCAGAGCCGAGCGCGCAGGTCGCTCGAGCGGTAGGAGTTGCGGACTTCGGCAATGCTCGCGACCGTCAGGTCCTCGACGAATACGTGTGGCGCCTCCAGGATGAGTGCTGTTGGCGGTGTCAGCCCGGAACCGGCGTAGATGAGAGCAATGGAACCACCGTCGCTATGGCCGAAGAGGACGGGTCGATGGACACCGAAGACCTCGAGAAGCCGCGGGAGTACTTCGAGAGCTTCGCGGTGCATGAAGTCCGGAGACAGCGGCGCGTTTAACGGATCGGATCTCCCGTACCCCCGACGGTTGTACACGAGTGCGCCACAGCCGAGTCGCCCGCAGAGGGCGGCAGGGAAGTCGCGCCACCGGCTGATCGCGCCGAGCCCCTCATGCAGGAACACGATCGTGGGCGCCTCGCTGGCCAGCGGCCCGTGCCACTCGTACTCCAATCGATATCCAGCGACTGTTGCGAATCCAGGTGAGGCAATCGACAAGAGTGCGTCTACCGCTTCCTGCCGACCGCGAAGAGGCTCTGGGCAGAGCGGACGTACATCACGCCTTCCGAAAGGGCCGGCGTGGCCATGAGCAGTTCGCCCATCGAATTGGTGGCGATTCTCTTGAACGCGGGTCCCGCGCCGAGCACGAATATCTCTCCGTCTTCGCTCGAGACGTAGATCTTCCCGTCTGCTGCTACAGGGGACGCGCTGAAGCCACTTCCGATTTCCGGCATCCGCTGGCGATAGAATTCCGTGCCAGTCGTCAAATCGTACGCGTCGAATACGCCGTTGTTCGCCAGGACGTACAGAATGCCGTCGTAGGCGAGTGGCGTCGGCATATAGGAGCCTCGTCCAGTTCGGCTCCAGACGATCGCGTCGTTGTGTGTTGAACCCTCCTTCAACGTGATGTCGCCGCGGGCACCCGCTCGCACCACGAAAATCGGACGCTCAGGAGCGCGGCCGCTCGCAATTACAAAAGCGTCGCGTTCGTAGACGGGTGTAGGCGCGGTAATCAACGAGCTTCCTCCCAGCCGCCACAATTCCGTTCCGGTCTGCGGATCGTAGCCCCGGATCAAATTGCTGGCGTTTGTCACGAGCTCCGGTCCGCGTGATGTCATCGCGACGGTTGGCGTTCCCCAAGAAGGCAGTTCTTCACGATTCGTCTTCCAGATTACCTCGCCGGTATCGACCTTCAACGCAAGAAGGAACGAGTCGGCGTGCGTATCGCACTGCAGGATGACGAGGTCGTTCCAGATGACGGGCGAGCTGGCGGGCCCCCACTCGAGCGAGGGGATGTTGTAGGCCCCCAGATCGAGATGGCCCAAGTCGACCTTCCAGCGAAGATTGCCGTTCACGTCGTAGGCGTAGACACCCTGCGATCCGAACCAGGCGACGACGATGCGGCCGTCGGTGGCCGGAGTGGAGCTGGCATATGTTGACTTGATGTGTCGTTTGTCGATGGGCGGGCCTTCAAACGCAGTCCGCTCCCACAAAAGGCTCCCATTTCGTTTGTCGATCGCAGAGATCACAAATCGATGTCGCGAGCGATCGTCGGACGCATCGCCATCGCCGTAGAGGCCCGGGCGAAACGTCGCTTTCAGATTGCTGCTGATCGCAGTCGTGACGAAGATGCGATCGCCCCAGACGACAGGGCTCGAATGACCGAGGCCTGGAATCGGCCGGCGCCACAAGATGTTTTCTCGCGTCTGGACGTTCCATCGGTCTGGAAGGTTCTGGTCTTCGGCAACGCCAGACGCCTGAGGTCCTCTGAACGAGGGCCAGCTGCCCCGCGGCGACACGGGAACCGGCAGCCGGCGTCCGAGGTCCACGGCTGCTCGTACGATGTGTCGCGCGGCAACCGCTGGAGCCTCTTCAGCCGGAACCCACGTGCTGCGATCAAGCAAGATCCGGCGCTCGTCACACGTGTCGGACACAAGATCGAAGCTCACGTGCGCTCCGTCCAGTCGGAACCTGTATGTGCCTGGTCTTTCGCAGCCGCTGGTCTTTTCGGCCGCCACGAGCTCGATCTGAGAATCGCTTGCCTTCCAGGTACCCTTGAGCGGCGACCAGTCCTTTCCTTCGATTGAAAACGTACCGCCGGCATCGAAGCGGCTGATAAACATCCCGAATTTGAGCGGGCCGTTTGGGATCGCGGGCGATGGGTCCTGAGCCCGGAGCACCCCGGGCGACATGTTGAAGCTGAAAGCACTCGCGATCACCAGTGCGAGGAGAACCTTCAAATCGAGATGTTTCACGAGCCTATTATCGCCGCCCCATGGCGGATCGCGTTGCCACAGGCTCCCCGAACTCCGGCGTCAAGACATGTCCTGGTGCACGCTCACCGGGGATTTGGCATAATCCGGTCCGTGCCGATGCAATGCGGCGGACATTCCGCGCTATATATGCACACTCGATTGAGTGGCTTTCGTCTGCCGACGTGCCTCCTAGCCGTCCTGATATGGGCGTTCGGCCTGCCCGTCTCGAGTCAGGTGCCTGAGACCGCCGGCGGTTTTCGACCGTCACCGGCGCCGAGAATCACGGCCGCGAATGCTTCTGGTGATGCGGCCGAAGTGCTGGCGCTCGAGCGGAAAATTGAGACGGCAGTCGTCAAGGGCGACGTCGCCTTCGCCGAAACCGTTCTGTCGAGCGACTTCCATTTTCGCCATGGTGACGGCTGGACGCGTGGCGAGAAGACAGGCGGCATCGAGGACGACCGCGCGGCATTCCTCCAGCGAATCGCAGAGAAGGAGTACCTCGTCCACGATCTCGACAACCCGAACATCGAGATGCACGGGGACGTGGCGATCACGTGGGGACGTTACGTCAGTCTCTTCATGCCGAAGAACAGAAATTCGGCCAACCCGCCAGGCCTGACGACGGTCTGGTTCGAGCGCGTCTGGGCGAAGCGCGATCGCCGGTGGCAATGGCTCTCCCACAGGACGGTCTGGGGACCTAATCCGTCACCGGCAGGCGTCGATCCAACGCGGCTGCCTCCGGAACAGCCGGCAAGCTACGTACCCGGTCTGCCGCTCGCGAAAGCCGCGCCCGAAACCTACACGCCGGCCTCGAAGGAAGCGGCCGATCTGCTGGAGTACGAGCGCAAGCTGGGGGCAGCCGTGCCCGGCGGAGATTCCGAATTCTTCGACCGCCACACCGCGGACGACTTCCTGATGTGGCACAGCGATCCGTGGACGAAAGGCGGTTGGTCGACGCTCATCGACACGAGACAGACGTTCTCCAATCGCATCAGGAACCACCAGTATCTCGAGTGGCACTTCGACTCGCAGCAGGCCGAGATGCACGGCGACGTCGCCGTCACGTTCGGCCGCTACACGGCAACGCTGAGGGGCAGTAACCCAGATCGGGCCTGGTTCGCCGTCTGGTACGAGCGCGTTTACCAGAGGCAAAGCGGGCGCTGGATGCTCGTGTCGCAGCGCACCGTCCACGGTGCGACTTACGGACCGACGCGAGAATCGGTGAGTGACAAATAGCTCGAGACGCCCGTTACCGACGGGAGCGGCGTCGCATCCCGGTCTCCTCAGAACACGACTCTCACTTTGGTTGGGGCGGACGGCGGAATGGGGGCACTGCCGCTAGTCATTTCATCGGCGCCAACGTCTGGGGCGGAACCGAAAGGACGAGCGTCACCATCGTAGTCGTTGACGACGTCGGCGAGCGACGCGGCGCGGTCGATGGCCGCCGTCGCCGTTGCCGCTAGATGGAGATCGCCGGTAGCAGCGCTAACAAACCAGTTCGCCTGCGCAGTTGTGACGTTACCGGCTATCGTCCCCGAGGCGCCGTCGCGTTGCTGAATCCCGGCGTCAGACAGGTTGTTTCGAATCGTGACGTTCGTCGTTCCAGCAAACCTGTACTCAATCGCGTTCGGGTACGTGCCGCTCAGGACGACCGTATTGTGAAGGACTTTCGCGTTGGCCGAATTGTTGACGACGATCCCGACATCTCCGCTTTGCCCACTGCTACGGTGGAAGACGTTGTTGCGGACGACTCCTCCAGCATGATCAGCAGATGCGGCGCCGTCCAAACCCAGCGCGATCCCGTACTGACAGTTCAAGAAGAGGTTGCTCTCGACGGTCGTATTGATGGTTCCTCGCCAGGCTAGAACGGCCGGTCCAGCAAGCCCGAACCCCGGTGCCGCCCTGATATTTCGAAACACGTTGTATCGAATCACCCAATTCAGTCCCGAAAGCACGTCAACCCCGTTGGTATATGCCGGCCCACCCGGCCCATTGGGGTCTTTGGCCGTTGTGTACTCGATGATTGAGTACTCGACGATGCCGTTTGCGACACCGCTACCGGGCGCCGGGTTCGTGCCGCTGCCCATTTGAGATACCTTGACGAACTGTTCTCCAGCATTGATGAGATGAACGTTGTACACACGCGGGCTTTGCGTGCCGGCGTTTGGATCCAGCATGATCGGATGGAAGAAGATGTCCCTGATCGTCAGATCGGCGATCGTCATCCCAGTCGGTCCGCCGACCCAAATCCCAAACGGCGTATTTCCCTGCGTGGCCATCCCCGCTCCAATGAGAATTACATCATCACATCGATCTGTGATCCCCCGAATAGTCACGTTGCTGACGGCTCGGTTGAAATAGAGCGTGCCTCCACCAGCGGCGAGATTGTAAGTGCCCGGCTGAATCAGGATCGTTGTGTTCGATGTGACGTTGCCGACGGCCGCTCGAAGTGCCGGCTCGGTGGCTACGGTCACAACGCCGCCGGTCGGCGACGGAAGAGGCGGAGCTTGACACGCCCTGGTCTGCGGTGGTGCTGCCGAAGCGAGACGTGCGACCAGCACCCCTACGCCGATCAGGCTGCAAAGACTAAGTCGTTTCTCCATCGTGATTCGTCAGAAGACGACGCGCACGTTCGTCGGGGCCGTCGGCGGCGGCTGCGACGAGGCGCGGGGGCCGTAGGCCGGCAGCGGCTGACCGAGCTCGAACGCACCCAGGTCCGGTGCGGCGCCGAGGAACCCGTCGTTGATGTTTGGGAGAACCGCCCCGGCATCCACGGCGGTGCAGCCCGGTCTCAACGTCATGTACTGCGCGGGAATTGGCACGGGCGCGGGGCCCGGCACCGTGAACGTCGAGAAGCAGGTCGTCCGGTTGATCTGACGGCCGTTCGTCTCGAGACCCGAGCCGGCCGCAAAGGTCGCGAGACTTGAATACAGCACGCCGCCATAACGGAACGGCGTCGTGCTCTGGCCCCAGTCGAACCCGTCGTTGGTGAAGTCGGTCCGCCAATCCCTCACGGATGATCCGAAGTCCCAGATCCTTCCACCGGACGCCGATACCCAGAGGTTGTTCTTCACGATCGATCCCAGCAGATGCGCGTCGTTGACGGAGAACATTTGGCCCCACATGACGATGGTGTTGTGCGCGATGATCGATCGGTCGGTCGTCCTGAACTTGAACGGCGCTTCCATGAAGCCCACGAGCTGGTTCCGGAGGATGTACCACGGCGAGCCGTTCTGCGGTTGATAGCTGATGCCGTTGTGCGCGGCGTTGTGGATCCGGTTTTCCCATACGCGGATGTTGGCCCCGCCTGGATCTCCCTCGAAGCCATCGTCGGAGGTGTCGAAGATGTCGTTGCCGAACACGTCGATGTTGTAGGTGCCGTTCGAAATGCCGTCCGCGACCTTCGTGATGCTGTTGTGAGCGACCACGTGGCCGTAGCTGTCCACGGAGTAGCCGTTCAATTCAATGCCTTCGCCGTCGAGGCTCTCCGTCGAGTACGGCGTGTCGCCGACAATCGTGTTATCCGCGATGTACCAATTGCTGCCGCCACGCTGAAGGTAGATCGAATAGTGATTGTTGAAGAACGTGTTGCGGCTGATCACCACGCCCGTCGGCGCGTTCTTGGACATCAGCGCATACGGCTGATCGCGAAGCGTGAGGCCCTCCAGCCAGACGTAGCTGGCCGACACGTCGATGCCGGCGAACAGCGCCTCGCCGTCGCCCGCGCCTTGCCACACGATGTACTGACTCGGAGTGCCTGCTCTGCTGAACGTGATCCGTCCGCCGTAACTCCCCGCGTGGACCAGAAAGATGTCTCCCGGCTGCGCCGCGGATTCGGCGGCTGCGATGCCCCTGAACGGATTGGCTGAGGATCCCGCACCACCGCCAGACCCGGACACGACGTGAAACGTTCTTCCGCCGACAGGCATCGCCGGAATCGGTCGTGTGGTCACGGTTACGGTCTGGACGGTGGCACCGCCGTCAGGATCGCTCAACGTGAGCCTGAGCTCGTAGGCCGTATTCGGATCCAGGAAGAGAATGCTGCCCGCGAGCATGTTCGCGCCGTTGTAGTCCACGCGAACGAGAGGCAGTGCAGGCTGCCACCCAGCGCTCCCAGTGGCCCGGAACTCGACGGCTGCCGTCGCGTCGTGATCGGCGTCGCCGACGATCGGCCACTCGATCCCAATCGACGTAATCGTGGAGTAGCTTCGAATGGTGCCGGGCGTCGTACCGCTCGACTGCGCCGTGAGAAACGCCGGCCGGCCTCCCAGGCCGAGAGCCAGACAAAGAGCCACCGCGAGGGAAGCGAGGCACCCTCGACGCCTCGAGCGAGAAGCGCGGCGACCGGTTCGAACCGTCAGGCTGCTCACGGTTTGCGCTGCTGCGGGACGTGCCTCGAATAGCAACGGAGGTGCCATCTGGCGCGGCGGCCAGAACACGCCAGACCGGTACGACGCTTGCCGTCACCGGTCGCACCGAATGCGGGCTACTCAGGGCCTCTGAGATTTTCGAGGCAGCGCTCCTCTCTGGCTGGCACGCGTGCACGGATTTGTAACGTCAGTCGGCACTTTTGGTGGGAGAGAGTGAAATGGTCACGCGCACTGTCGTGTCATGGTCCGCGCTTGGACTCGCGCTCATCGCGGTGTTGAGCGCGGCTCCGCTTCCAAGCGGCAACACCGGCATCGCGGCGCGATATCCTTCGGACGCAGGCATCGCCTCCGATCCGTCCGTCATTTTTGCCGACGACTTCGAGTCCTACAACAGCGCCGCCGGTGTGACGAGCAAGTGGAGCGAGGCGTACCACTCGGCGAACATCCGCATTGCGACCGAGCCGAGCAACGTCTTCGCCGGCGGGAAGTCGCTCGAGCTCACGGTACCTCAGACGAGCAGCGAGGTGTCGAACACCGTCGCGAAGGTCGTGAGTCCTGGACGCGATGCGCTGTTCCTGCGTTACTACGCGAGGTACGACGCTGGCTTCGATGTCATCGGGTCCAGCCACAACGGCAGCACGATGTCGGCCCAGGTACCTGTTGTCCCGGCGTCCGCGCCGACGGCTTCAACAAGTTTCTCGTCAGCTACGAAGCGTGGCGGGACAGCAGCGCGACGCCGAATCCTGGCCGGTTGAACGCCTACGTCTACCACCCGGACCAGCGCGACATCTGGGGCGACCACTTCTTCCCCACTGGAACGGTTCTACCGTTCTCGAGCACGCCTTTCAACTTCGGACCGGAGTTCGTGGCCCGGCCAGATGTCACCCCTCAACTCGGGCGCTGGTACTGCTACGAGATGATGGTGAAGGCCAACACGCCGGGTCAGCGTGACGGGCGCATCGCGTTCTGGCTGGACGGAGAGCTGATCGCCGACTTTCAAAACCTGCGGCTTCGCGAGACGACGGCCCTCAAAATCGACCGCTTCACTCTTGACCTCCACGTCTACAGCAACACCTTGGCGGTGGCCCGAAAGCGGTACGACAACGTCGTGGCAGCGACATCGTACATCGGGCCAATGGCCGCCGGCGCCCCCCCTTCGAAGCCGACGGGCGTGCGGGTCGTCATTTGAGATCGTCCGACCCAGGACGCTCGGTTGTTTTAGGAACGAAATTGCGCCTATCTGAGATCCCGGAAGAACGCCCGAATGTCCTCGACGAGCAGTTCCGGCTGTTCGAGCGCCGCAAAGTGCCCGCCGCGAGGCATCTCGGTCCAACGCCGTAAGTTGTAGCGCGTCTCCACCCACCGGCGGGGAGGGATGGCGATCTCCTTTGGAAACACCGCACACGCCGTTGGGACTTCGACCCGTGCTCCCGTGCCTGCGCCAGCGCGCTGATTCTCGTAGTAAATGCGCGCCGAGGACGTGATGCTTCCCGTCGCCCAATAGAGCATGACGTTGGTGAGGATCTCGTCCTTCGTGAACTGCTTTTCGACGTTGCCGTCGCAATCACACCAGGAGCGGAACTTCTCGACGATCCACGCGGCCAGACCGGCAGGCGAATCGTTGAGACCGTATCCGAGCGTTTGAGGTTTCGTCGACTGCTCCAGAAAATACCCGCGCTCGGTTTCGAAAAAGGCCTGACGAGCGCGCATGCGCTCGAGCTCCGCTGGTGGAACACCGGCATTCGGATCCGGCCCGGGAGGAGGGCCCGCCTGGCAGAAGTTGAGGTGCAATCCCGCGACGTGACTGGCGTCGTTGAGTGCCAGAAAGCGGCTGATCGGGCTGCCCCAATCGCCGCCTTGTGCGCCGTAACGGCTGTAGCCAAGCCGCGCCATCAGCGCCGCAATGGTTCCCGCCATGCGTTCCGGTCCGTACCCTCGCTCGCGCGGCTTGCCTGAGAATGCGTACCCGGGAAGTGAGATGGCGACGACATCGAAAGCATCAGCGGCGCGCCCTCCGTGGGCAACGGGATCGGTGAGCGGTCCAATCACTTTGCTGAATTCGAAAAACGATCCAGGCCAGCCATGCGTGAGCACGATAGGAAAGGCGTTCGGCTGTTTCGACTTCTGATGGACGAAATGGATATCGATGCCGTCGATGGTCGTTTTGAACTGCTCGAGCTGGTTCAAGCGGCGCTCCTGCGCGCGCCAGTCGAACTTCTCGCGCCAGTAGGCGACGAGCTCCTTGAGATACTGCAGGTCTGTGCCGTAGTCCCAGCCGGTCGAGGGGATTTCGTCGGGAAAACGCGTGCGCGCAAGACGCTGTTTCAGGTCGCCGAGTACTTCATCGGGAACATGGATGCGAAATGGTACGATGTTGCTGCCTTGGGACTGGGCAGTCGCGCCCGTCACGAACGGGAGCAGCAAGACGAACGGGACGATCTGCAGGGCGATCTTCCGTAACATGGCGCTCTCCAGACTTCAGGACCACAGGAGTCCAACGCGAGGGCGCCATTGTAGCGAAGCCCGCCATCAAGCGGTTCGACTGGCTGAAGGCTTACTGGCGGGGGTTAGAAAAGTTCGTACGCGACGGCAGAGGCGAGAAGGAGAGCCAGAATGCACGCTCGAATGACCCTCGACCTCGCAAGACGGACGCTTGCGGCAGGAAGACTCCACCGAATCTCTTGTGGGCTGCCCCAGACAACGGCCATGGGCGCTCCTGAGGCAACACCTGTTCCAGGGCATCGCGGTGCAATCCTGTGCGGCGATGGCCGGGGCTGAAGTGGATTCCGTCGCCCGGGTTTCGAAATTGCAAGATTCCTCTCGTTTATTGATGAGTTGCTGGCGAGAACGCTGACCGGTGGAGTCCGTTCAGCCGATAGGGTTGGCTGGACGTCTAAATCGGACTAAGGCTTCGACAAGGAGGACTGTGTTGCGGTCACTAAGAGCTACCGGATTGGCCGTCGCGTTTCTAGCCGTTTCGGTGGTACCAGCATGGGCGGAAGGCTTCGTCGTTCCCTATCTCGGATTCAACTACGGTGGTAATTCAAACTGCGCGAGTCTCACGAACTGCGAGGAGAAGCGCAAAAACTTTGGCGTCTCCATCGGCTCGATGGGGAACGTGGTTGGCTTCGAGCAGGACTTCGCTTTTG
This sequence comes from uncultured Acidobacteriota bacterium, assembly GCA_963773035.1. GTDB lineage: Bacteria > Acidobacteriota > Vicinamibacteria > Vicinamibacterales > CAVVIG01 > CAVRXZ01. The sequence continues at coordinate 73,479 of CAVYZX010000018.1, forward strand.
CCAAAGACTTCTTCGGAAAAGTGCCTGGGGCCGACAACTCGGTTTTCACGCTGATGAGTAACGTGCTGGTGGGTGCCGGCGGAGGCCGTATCCAGCCGTACGCGCTGTTCGGTATGGGGCTGATTCGCCCACACACCTCGTTGAACGTCGCAAGCGCGCTCACGTCGTTCTCGAAGAATTCGTTCGGCTACGACTACGGCTTCGGCATCAGCGGGTACTTCACCCACTCGGTCGGGATTCGCGGCGACATCCGCCGTTTCAAGACCTGGGGAGACGTGCCGATTCTGGGTGGTGCCTCTGACGATCAGCTGGATTTCTGGCGCGCAAGCCTCGGACTGGCGGTGCGGTTTTAGGTCCCGCAGGTGACCAAGGCGACTGGCAAGTAGTGTCAGTCCACCCGCAGACTGACAGAAAAAGTCACGTCCCACACGTTGTTGTTGCGGTTTGTCGCGGAGCTAACTAGCTCATTTGTAGGTGCTTAGTTCATTCGAGGCGGTCCGGCACGCCGCATGTAACGAAGTCGGCCGGAACGTTAATCGAGGCGATTGAACCATGACACGCGACAACAGGGGCTTCGCACTTATCGACATAATCTTCTGTATAGGCATCATCGGCCTGTTGTGCGGAATCGCCTTGCCACGCCTGCTGCTCGCCAAGCAGGCAGCCGGCTCGTCTTCGGCCATCGGAGCGATGCGAGCCGTCAACAGCGCGCAGCTCACCTTCGCGATCACGTGCGGAAACGGCTTCTACGCTCCGAACCTCACGACCCTCGGCACGCCGCCTCTCGGCAGCCGCGAGGCCTTCATTACTCCAGGTCTCGGTGTGAGCAACGCCGTCACGAGATCCGGCTACGTCATTCAAGTCGCAGCAACGCCTTTTGCCGGTGCGCCCCCAAGCTGCAACGGGCTCGCGGCCGGCGAAGCGGGGCAGGGCTTCAAGGCGGCAGCCGATCCATCGGAGCCGGGAAACCCGCGGTTCCTGGCGACCAACGCCAACGGCCTGATCTACGAGAGCAATGCCTCGCTCTTTGCGGTGATGCCGGAGGTCGGTGCGCCCGCATCGGGCCATCCGCTTCAGTGAGCGAGCCGCAGGGCTTCCGCTCTCTCCCACGGTATAATCGTCTTCATGTGGACCAAGATGATGGGTGGGGCGCGCAAGAAGGCCCCCAAGACGATTGCGGTCATCGACCCCGACCGCTGTTTTGGTGCGTTTGCGTGCTCGATTTGTCAGGCGGCTTGTCCAGTCGCCGATTGCATAGTTGAAGAGCCGGATCGCGACGGGCGGATGGTCTGCGCCGTACGCGCGGACTTGTGCATTGGCTGCGGCCTGTGCGTAACCCTGGGGAACCCGACGGCTCCTCAGCAGCGGGAGTTCGGGTGCCCGCCCGATTACGACGCCATCAATATGCATCCCTTCGAAGAGGTCGTGAAGGTGCTTCAGGCAGAGCCAAGTCCCGAAGTCACAGCGTAGGTAGTCTTCGTTAGCGCCGCGATGCGGCGGCCACGGCTTGCGCATAGCGCGATGGCAGCGGGTGATCCAATCGTTCACCGATGAATGCCGACGCGCTCGAGAGTGTGGCCAGCGACACGCCTGTTTTCACACCCAACCCGTCGAGCATGTACACGAGATCGTCGGTCGCCAGGTTGCCTGCCGCGCCTGGCGCATAGGGGCAACCTCCAAGGCCTCCCGCTGAAGCGTCGAACGTTGAAATGCCGTAAGACAGTGCGGTGAGGACATTCGCCAACGCGGTGCCTCTTGTGTCGTGAAAATGCAGCGCTACCTGCTCGACGGGAATCCGTGCGAGCAGGACGTCGAGCACGCGCGCGACCTGCCCGGGATGCGCGATTCCAATCGTGTCGCTGACTGCAACCTCGAACACGCCAAGGTCGAGCAATCGTGCGGTGACGTCGACGGCCTTCGCCGGTGGGACATCTCCCTCGTAAGGACACCCGAACGCCGTCGAGACGTATCCGCGGACCCGCACGTCGAGCGCAGCCGCGCGATCGCAGACCTGCTTGTAGGTTGCCAGCGATTCGTCGATGGACTGGTTGATGTTTCTGCGACTGAACGTCTCCGTGGAGGCGGCGAAGATCGCGACTTCTCCGACTTCAGCCTGAACTGCGCGTTCCAGCCCGACGACGTTTGGAACGAGGGCCGAGTATCGAGTGCCGGGTTTGCGGATGATTCGCGCGAAGACTTCGGTGGCGTCAGCCATTTGTGGGACCCATTTCGGGCTGACAAAGGCAGACACCTCGATGACTGGAAGACCCGCGTCGCTCAGGCGATTGACGAATTCGACCTTGTCGCCGGTCGAAACCGCCGCCCGCTCGTTCTGCAGCCCGTCTCGCGGTCCGACTTCAACGACCGTAATCCGGCGGCCTTGCAGGCTGTGCAGGTCCATTCCTACTCGAGCTCGACCAGCGTCTGATCGGCGGTGACCAGATCGCCCTCACGGCATCGGACCGCCTTCACCGTGCCCGCACTCATCGACCGCACCGGCAGCTCCATTTTCATGGCTTCCAGTACGAGGACAGTGTCGCCTTTGTTGATGTGGGAGCCCGCGGTGACGAGGATGCGCGTGACGGTTGCCGGCATAGGCGCCGACAAACGTTGGGCGGTCGGTGTTCGGGTGGCGGTTCGTCGTCCGTCTCGCGTCTCGTCGTTCTCTCCGGTTCGGAAGACGTGTCCGTTCCAGAACGCCCAGCGGTCGCTGGCTGGACCGGCCACGTAAATGGTTTCGGAACGCCCGGCCTCATCGACCCGGAATGTACCCGCGGCGACTCGCCTGATCGGGCTCCCTTCCGCCATCAGGCCCGCCACTCTCGCAGCTGCTTCCAGGGATCCCAGACTTCTCGAGATTCGCCCGGCGGCAGCCGCTGGTAGTCTTCGGCCTCCGCGGCACCCATGGCCGCTCGCACGAACGCCGGTGGCTCGGTCGACGTGGTGAGCGCCGGCCCTTCGCGTTCGAGGAATCGCGTGTCGGTCCGTCCCTCGATAAAGTCGTGATGGTCCAGTATCCGGCATAGAAACGGGACGTTCGTCACGACACCAAGGATCGGAAAGGCGCGCAAGGCGGTAAGCAGGCGCACCCGAGCAACCTCACGTGACTCTCCATAGGCGATGACCTTCGCGAGGAGCGGATCGTAGTGCACGGGGACGTCGGTACCCTCCATAATCCCGCTGTCGACGCGCACACCAGGGAGCCGGGGTTCGCGGTACAGCAGGACACGGCCCGCCTGCGGGATGAACTCGCGTGCGGGATCCTCCGCATACACCCGCGCTTCGATCGCGTGACCGCGTTGGGTGGGTGGACGTTCGAGCCACGGCAATGTCTCGCCGGAGGCGACGAGCAGTTGAGCTCGCACCAGATCGACGCCAGTGACCGCCTCGGTGACCGGATGCTCTACTTGTAAACGCGTGTTCATCTCGAGGAAGTAGAAGGCGGCCTGGCCCTTTGGATCCTTCGAACGATCGGCGGAAGCATCGAGAAGGAATTCCACGGTCCCTGCATTGCGGTACCGGGCCGCGCGGGCCGCTTGAACCGCGGCTTCAGCGAGCCGCTGGCGAAGATCCGCCGTTACCACCGGCGACGGGCTCTCTTCGATCACTTTTTGATGGCGCCGCTGTACCGAGCACTCGCGTTCGAACAAGTCCACCACGTGACCGTGATCATCGGCAAAAACCTGTACCTCGATGTGCCTCGGCCGTTCGAGAAGTCGTTCGACGTACAGCGTGCCATCGCCAAAGGAGGCCATCGCTTCCCGCCGGGCCGCGCCGGTCGCCTCGCCGATTTCGGCGGCATCGTAGACACGTCGCATGCCTTTGCCGCCGCCGCCGGCTGACGCTTTGATGAGAACCGGCAGCCCGACACGCCGGACGGCCTGTTGAATGCCCGCGTCCGACTGATCCGTTGGCGTTTCGCCTGGAACGACGGGCACGCCCGCCGACTCCATCGTCTGCCGCGCTTCGATCTTGGAACCCATGCGAGCGATGACGTTCGACGGGGGACCGACGAACACAAGCCCGGCCGATTCACAGGCGGCTGCGAACTTGAAGTTCTCCGACAGGAATCCGTAGCCCGGGTGGACGGCGTCGGCCTGGACCGCCTGGGCTGCGGCAATGAGCTTCGAGCCCGAAAGATAGCTTTCTGTTGCCGGCGCCGGACCAATCCGAACAGCCCGGTCAGCCGCCATGACATGCGGGGCGCGCTCGTCGGCGTCGGAGTAGACGGCGACACTTTCGATGCCCAGCTCGCGGCAGGCGTGAGCGATTCGGATGGAGATCTCGCCGCGGTTGGCGATCAGAAGGCGGCGGATCACGAAAATCTCCACCACGGAGGGCACGGGGGACACTGAGATAGAAACCGATTTGTCTTCCGTGTCCTCAGTGTCCTCCGTGGTGGATAGGTTACTCGTTCCATGAAGGTTTGCGCTTTTCGAGAAACGCCCTCAACCCCTCCTGCCCCTCGCGTGACGCCCGGCGCGAAGCGATCGCTCTGGCGGTGTGCGGCATCGCTTCGTCTGCGGGAGTTTCAGACACCTTCTTGATGAGCGCTTTGGCTTCGGCAATTGCCTCCGGCGCTCCGGTCAGGATTTCCTCGACGTATCGCGCAACGGTCGAGTCCAGTTCGGCTGAAGGCACAACGGTGTGGACGAGTCCGATTTCGCGGGCCCGTATCGCGGAGAATCGCGCGCCCGTCAGGAAAAGCTCGCGCGCGGCCGATCGGCCGATCTTGCTTATCACGAACGGCGAAATAACAGCAGGCAGGATGCCGAGCTTCACTTCGGTGAATCCGAACACGGCGTCCTTGTCGGCAACGACGATGTCGCAGACCGCGGTGAGGCCGGCGCCACCCCCGAGTGCCGCGCCGTGGACGCGGCCGATGACGGGCACCGGCAGCGCATCGATAGCTGCGAACAATCCTGCCGCGGCCGCTGCGTCGAGGAGGTTCTCCTCTTCTGTGAATTGAACCGTTTTCGCCATCCACGCGACGTCAGCTCCGGCGCAGAAGACCTTACCCGCGCCGGCCAGCACGACAACACGAGGACGGTCGGGATCGAACCGCTCGGTCACGCTGACGGCCCACTCGGTCAGCTCGCCGATGAGGTCTTCGTTGAAGGCATTGCGGACGTCAGGGCGGTTCAGCGTGAGGTATTCGACCGAACCAGTTCTTTCTACCTGAAGATATCTGTAAGGCATTCCTTGGACCTTGTGATCCGTGCCCTGTGGTTCCTGGTTCCTACATACGGAAGACCCCGAACTTCGCCTCAGGAATTGGAGCGTTGAACGCCGCCGACAGTCCGAGGGCGAGCGCTTGTCGCGTTTCGACGGGGTCAAGAATGCCATCGTCCCAGAGACGAGCCGCGGAGTAGTACGGTGAACCTTCGTGTTCGTACTGCTCGAGTATCGGCCGCCGGATCGCATCTTCCTCTTCCGGCGGGAAGGGCTTGCCCTCACGCGCGAGCTGTTCGCGCTTCACCACGGTCAACACTCCGGACGCTTGTTCACCGCCCATCACGGAGATGCGGGCGTTGGGCCAGGTCCAGAGCAACCTGGGCTCGTAAGCGCGGCCACACATCCCGTAATTGCCGGCCCCAAACGATCCGCCAATGATGACGGTGAACTTGGGCACCACCGAGTTGGCGACGGCATGCACCATCTTCGCGCCGTCCTTCGCGATCCCGGCGCGCTCGTACTGACGGCCGACGATGAACCCTGTGATGTTTTGCAGAAAGATCAGGGGAATAGTGCGGAGATTGCAGAGCTCGATGAAATGCGTCGCCTTGAGAGCCGACTCGGAGAAGAGCACTCCATTGTTCGCGATGATGCCCACGAGAAACCCGTGAAGCCGCGCGAAACCGGTGACCAGCGTCGTCCCGTACCGTTCTTTGAATTCATCGAATCGAGATCCATCCACCATCCGGGCGATTACTTCATGGACGTCGTACGGCTTGCGGAGATCGACGTTGACCACGCCGTAAATCTCGGCGGGATCGTACTTGGGATCCTCTGGAGCAGTCATATCGGCCGGCAAGCGCTTCGCACTGTTCAACGTCGAGACGACTGTCCGGCACAACCGAATCGCATGCGCGTCGTCTTCGGCGAAATAGTCGGCGACGCCGGAGAATCGCGTGTGGACGTCGGCGCCTCCAAGCTCTTCCGCCGTCACCTCTTCGCCAGTGGCAGCTTTGACTAGCGGAGGGCCGCCAAGAAAAATCGTGCCCGTCCCGTTTACGATGATGGTCTCGTCGGACATCGCCGGGACGTACGCGCCGCCCGCCGTGCACGATCCCATGACCACGGCAATTTGCGGGATCCGCTGCGCCGACATGCGCGCCTGATTGAAGAAGATCCGCCCGAAATGATCGCGATCCGGAAAAACCTCGGCCTGCAGAGGCAGGAAAGCTCCGCCCGAATCGACGAGGTAAATGCAGGGGAGCCGATTGTCGAGCGCAATCTGCTGCGCCCTGACGTGCTTCTTCACGGTGATTGGATAGTAGGTCCCGCCCTTGACCGTCGCGTCATTCGCGACGATGAGGGCTTCACGCCCGGACACGCGTCCGATGCCGGTGACAAGACCAGCGGCGGGGGCGTCGTTGTCGTACATGTCGAACGCCGCCAGCGGCGACAACTCGAGAAACGGCGATCCTCGATCGAGCAGGAGATCGATGCGCTCGCGGACCGGCAACTTCCCCTGCGCCCGGTGACGTTCCAGGTACTTTGGCCCTCCGCCCTTGCGAGCCGCGTCCACCCGGTCCCGGAGCTGGCCGATGAGCTGCCGCATGGCTTCGCGGTTGGCCGAAAACGCCGGGTCTCGAGGATTGACGTGTGTAGGGAGGACCTGCATCTACCAGCCGCAGCAGTCGGTCTTGAACCCACACTCGGTGCAGCGCCAGACCGCGTGCATCCGGTACATCTCCGCGCCGCAGCGTTCGCACAACACCTTGTCGTTCTGGGGGCTTACCCTGATGGGAGGCAGCGGCCGAGCTGGTGACGGAGGCTCTGGCTCGGACATGGCCGGCATTATCGCACGCGTCGGCCCGCAGGTTCCCGGCCTGCAAAAGCTGACGATTCGTTGAATTTGGTGCATCGGGCATGTAAAGGAATCAGACGGATTTCGCAAGAGTGTATTGACTGATGACGCATTTCCGCTAAACTCGTGTGCTATGGTCCCGAAACGTAAGCGGCGAGTGCTTGCCATAGATGATGAGCCGGCGATGACCGAGTGGCTGAAAATCCTGCTCGAGCATGCGGGTTATGAGGTCAAGACGGCGCTCATCGGCGCCCGTGGCGAAGAATTTTTCAAGTCGTGGCACCCCGACGTGGTCGTCACCGACATGCTGCTGCCGGACGTCGACGGCATCGACCTGGTGCGGAAGTTCAAGCAGCTCGATCCTGAAGCCGAAGTCATCCTCATTTCGGGCCAGGGCAACATCCCGCGCTCGGTCGAAGCGGTCAAAGCCGGCGCCTTCGACTTTCTCGAGAAGCCGGTCGATGCGGAGCGCCTGCTCGACAAGCTGGAAAAGGCCATCAAGCAGAAGTCGCTGGTGGATGAAAACGAGCAGCTGAAAGCGAGGCTGCAGGACCGCTACAAGTTTCAGAACGTGATCGGCAAGGGCAAGAAGATGCAGGAGTTGTTCGAGCTGGTCGAGAACGTTGCCGCCAGCGAAGCGAACATTCTGATCCAGGGCGAGAACGGCACGGGCAAGGAGCTGATCGCCAACGCCATTCATTACAACAGCAAGCGATCGAAGGGGCCGTTCATCAAGATCAACTGCGCCGCGATTCCGAAGGATCTGATCGAATCCGAGCTCTTCGGCTACAAGAAGGGCGCGTTCACCGGCGCGACCATGGACAAGGAAGGCCTGTTCGAGATGGCCGAGGGCGGCTCGTTGTTGCTCGACGAGATCGGGGAGATGCCGCCGTACCTGCAGACCAAGTTGCTTCGGGTGCTGCAGGAGCGTGAGTACCGGCCGATCGGCAGCGATCGAATCGTCCACGTGGACTTTCGTCTGCTGTGCGCGACCAACATCGACATCGAGGCCGCCCTGCGCGACGGCAAAGTGCGCGAAGACTTGTATTTCCGCATCAACACGATCGCACTCCGCGTGCCGCCGCTGCGCGAGCGGACCGAGGACATTCCGCTCCTCTGCGATTACTTCCTCGATCGGTTCCGCCAGCGCTATCAGCGGAACGTGAAAACGCTTGCGCCGTCCGTGTATCACGTGCTGATTCGCAATCGGTGGGCCGGCAACGTCCGCGAGCTCGAGAACGCGATCGAGCGGGCCGTGCTCGTGGCAAAGGGCAGCGAGATCACGGTTGCGGATCTCCCGGAATCGATTCGCGAGGAGTCGTCGAGCTCTGCCGATTTCGTCATTCCGCCGCACCGGACCCTGGCCGAGATCGAGAAGATGGCCATTCTCCAGACGCTGCAACGGACGAACTGGAACAAGCAGGAAGCCGCGCAGATCCTCGGCCTCTACCGGCCGACGCTCTACAGCAAGATGAAGAAGCACGAGATCGGCGATGCCGGCAAAGCGTCGAGGGCCGAGCTCGCCCGGTCGACCAGTAACTAACGCGTGAAAGTGCTCCGCGCGATCGGCCGGCGCGTCAGTGGAATCGCGCGGCTGACCGGTCTGTCGGCGTGGCACGGCCTCATCGGCTTCTACCACAGCGACAACCTGAGTTACGCCGCATCGATCGCTTACTACGCGCTCCTGTCGCTGTTTCCCTTCCTCCTGCTCGCGTTCACGCTGCTCGGGCGCGCCGCGGCCGATCCACAGCAGCGGACGGCCGTCTTCGGATTCGTTCTTCAATACTTTCCGAAGCAGTTCGACTTCGTCACACGGCAGCTCGACGCCTTTCTCATCAGCGATTCGACATTCGGCATCGCGGGGACTCTGGCGCTGGTCTGGGGCGCGGTGGGGTTCTTCAGCGCGATCAGCACGGCCGTCAATCATGCGTGGGGCGTCGAGCGGCAGCGCAGCTTCTGGAAACACCGCCTCTTCTCGTTTCTGATGCTGGGTATAGCAGGATTGATCCTGCTCGTTACGCTTCTGCTGATCAGCGCGAGCCACCTGGTCGGCACGTCCTGGTTTGCCGGTGTGATGGCAAGCTTTCCCGGTTTGGCGGTCCTGCGAAGCTTCGCCGTTCGCTATGCCACCATTTTTCTTTTCATTCTCGTCGTCGGCCTCGTGTACTACATCGTGCCGAACACGAAGGTGCGATTTCGGGACGTCTGGGTCGGCGCGGTAGTTACCGGACTGTTGTGGAAGGGGGGCCTCGAGGCCTTTTCCTGGTATGTCCGGGACATGTCGCGCTTCACACGGGTCAACGGATCGGTCTCAGTGGTGATCGTGTTCCTCGTGTGGGTGTACACGCAGGCGGTGATTCTGTTGTATGGAGTCGAATTCACAGCTGCTTACGCGCAGCTTCGGCGCGGACGGCCCGAGGAATCGCGGCCGGCTCCTATACCGCCACGCGCGAAAGAGCCCGGATGAGGGCGGCGCTGAACGCCGGCACATCGTCCGGCTTCCGCGAGGTGATCAGGTTGCCGTCTTCGACGACCGGCTTGTCCACGTACAGTCCGCCGGCATTCTTGACGTCGATCGCGATCGAGGGCCAGCAGGTGAGGGTCCGCCCGCGCAAGGCGTTGGCCGAAATCAGAAGTTGAGGGCCGTGGCAGATCGCGGCGACCGGCTTCTGCGCTTCCATCGCGTCGCGCGTGAAGTCCACCATGGCGTGGCGCAGGCGCATCTTGTCCGGCGCGTGCCCGCCGGGGATCACGAGCGCGTCGAAGTTCTGAATGCGCGCGTCTCCGGCGGCGAGATCGGATGTGACCGTCGCCTCGCCCCGCTTGCCGCGAAATGCCCCTCCTTTGGTCGGGCCGACGATCGTGACCGAGGCACCGGCTTCACGCAATGCTTCGAGCGGTCCGGTCAGTTCGCGGTCCTCGAATTCGTCTTCGACGAGAATCGCCACCCGCTTTCCAGCCAGCGACGCCGACTCGGCCATGAAGATCCTCCGCCGGGATCTGTACTCCAGGCCCCTCGTCGGTCTCCGTGCGAGATGATGGGACGTTCGATCTGACGCTGATGAAATCACCGAAGCGAATGAAAACGTGGATTGGCGGGAAAGGATCGGAGATGATCGAGCGATGAACCGGCTGGCCCGCGAACGCAGTCCGTACCTCTTGCAGCACGCCGCAAATCCCGTCGAGTGGTTTCCCTGGGGCGATGAAGCGTTCGAGAAAGCGAAAGCGGAGAGTAAGCCGATCTTCTTGTCCATCGGCTATTCGACGTGTCACTGGTGTCACGTCATGGAGCACGAGTCGTTCGAGAACAGCGGCGTCGCGGAGACGTTGAACCAGCATTTCGTGTCGATCAAGGTCGACCGCGAAGAGCGTCCCGACGTCGACCGCGTATACATGACCTTCGTGCAGGCCACCACGGGTTCGGGCGGGTGGCCGATGAGCGTCTGGCTGACACCCGACCTGAAGCCTTTTTACGGCGGGACGTACTTTCCTCCGACCTCGCGGTGGGGCCGGCCTGGCTTCCGCGAGATCCTGCAGGAGATCGCGCGTGTCTGGAGCGCGGAGCGCGACAAGGTCGTTCAATCGGCGGAGTCGCTGACGAATCAGCTCCGGCAGGTGGAGCGCGCGACGCCCGGCGCCTCCGCGGTTCCCGGCGCCGAGGCGCTCGCTCGGACCGTCTCCCAGTTTCATCAATCGTTCGACTGGCGGAACAGCGGGTTCGGCGACGCCCCGAAGTTTCCCCGGCCGAGCGAGCTGCTGTTCCTCTTGCGCGAACACGCGCGCACCGGCGACGAGTACGCTCGCGACATGGTGCTGCGCACGTTACGCGCGATGGCGCTTGGCGGTCTTCGCGATCACGTCGGAGGCGGGTTTCATCGGTACTCGGTCGACGCCGAATGGCGCGTCCCGCATTTCGAGAAGATGTTGTACGACCAGGCACAGCTGGTACTGGCCTATCTCGAGGGTGCCCAGATCTCGGGCGACACCTTCTTCTCGAACGTGGCGCAGGACACGCTTCAGTACGTCATGCGTCAGATGACCGACAAGGGCGGCGGCTTCTATTCCGCCGAGGATGCGGACAGCGTTCCCCCCGAGGATTCGAAGGATTCGGCGGCGCACAAGTCCGAAGGCGCTTTCTATCTGTGGCGGGCCGACGAGCTCGACACGCTGCTCGGTCCGGACGCCGAGCTGCTCAAGGGCCGGTTCGGCGTGGAGCCGAACGGCAACGCGCCGAGCGACCCGCAGCAGGAATTCGTCGGCAAGAACCTGCTCTATGTAGCGCAGTCGGTCGAGGATCTCGCGCAGCGATTCAATCGTGACGTGGAGGACGTAGGTGGCGCACTGACGCGTGCCCGCATCCGCATGTTCGAGGTCCAGCTGGGCCGACCCAGGCCTCACCTGGACGACAAAGTGCTGACCGCCTGGAACGGGCTGATGATTGCGGCCTTCGCACGGGCCGCCCGCGTGGTTCCTGCCTTCGACAACTCAGCAGGAGCCTCACCGTACCTGGCGGCAGCCCAGCGGGCCGCCGGCTTCATTCGCGATCAGCTTTGGCAATCGGCTTCAGAGACGCTGCTCAGGCGATTCCGGGACGGCCACGCCGAAATCGAGGGCTACGCGGAAGATTACGCGTACCTCATCTTCGGACTGCTCGAGCTGTTTCAAGCGGACGGCGATCCTGCATGGCTCGAGTGGGCGGTCCAACTCCAGCGCCGGCAGGATACGTTATTCGGCGACGAAGTCGAGGGTGGCTGGTTCAGCACCACGGGCCGGGACAGGAGCGTCCTGTTGAGAATGAAGGAGGACTACGACGGAGCCGAGCCGACCGCGAGCTCCGTTGCTGTCATGAACCTGCTCGTGCTCGCGCATCTGACGGAGAGTTCGCAGTGGTCCGAACAGATCGATCGGACGCTGCGGCTGTTCGGAACGCGGCTCGAACAGATGGGCCGCGCGGTGCCGATGATGGCCGCGGCGCTCTCGACCTCCCTCGCAGGTGTCCAGCAGATCGTGCTGGTCGGAGCCGATGCCGACCGGGCCCAACTTGCGCACGTGGTGGCGAGCCGGTACTTGCCTTTCGCCGTCACCATCGACATCAGCGACAGACATCGAAATAACCTGGCGGCGACGATGCCGTTTATCGCGAGCATGCAGTTGCCACGCAATGGCGCGTTCGCGTATGTATGCCGCAACTTCACGTGCGAAGCGCCAGTCCGCGAGGCCGCGGCGTTGAAGGAGATGCTGGCATGAGCATACAGGTTGACGTGTGGTTGCGAGGAACCGACGTCGCTCAGACCGAGACGCTGGACGACGTCACCAGCCCACCGGCGGCCTGGAGCGACGATGATGTGAGGCTCGTGCTCGAGGGCATGCTGCGAACGATGCACCGGCTCAAACATCGATCGGAAGAAGAAGTACCCGTCGCGCTCAGAGGCTTGAGTTGGATCGTCAATCCTTTCGAGGACGGCGGCGTCGTCATCGCCATCGAAATCACGCTCGGCGCAGCCGTTGCCGGACCGTTTGATATTGACAAGGCTGCGCTCGAACAGATGATCGCTCGAGTGCTCCGACAACCTGGTCCTGCTTCGACGTCCGTTCACTGAAGCCCGCCCGGTTGAACAGCGCCGCCAAATCGCGGAGAATGCATCGCTCCCGCCGGAAGCCGTCGACCCGCGGCAGCCGCGTTCCATCAGAAGACAGAGGAGTGTTCGATGCGCCAGTTCTGGGCGGCTCGACGCCTTGCTGCGGTCACGGTCCTGGTCAGCTTGCTCGCCGCCGGTCGGCCAACTTCTCAGAGTCAGGTAAGGGCGCTCACCGTCGCACCTTCAACGCTTGCTGCTGTTCGTGAGTGGGATGCGACCGTCAACCGGATGGTGCGCGCACGCGAGCTGGAGGTTCGCCGGACACGCAGCGACACGTTGCTTCCAGGAAGAACGATCGAACAGCTCGACCAGTACTACCAGGGCGTACGGGTGTGGGGCGGCAGCGTGAGCCGTCAGCTGATCGGGAGCCAAGCCGTCTCGGTGTTCGGGCAGCTCTATGCGGACATTGCTGTCGACGTCGTGCCGAGCCTGAGCCAGGACGAGGCCAAGGCCGCGGTCGAGCGGATTGGCGGCGCGGAACTGGGTCCTGATCGACTTCCCGAGCTCGTGATTCTCCCAACCGAGAATGCGTTCCGCCTGGTTTGGGTGGGTGAGATTGCCACCATTGCCGACAGCCTTCGTATATTTCTCGACGCCAATACCGGTGCAGTCGTTCAGACCTACAGCATTCGAGAGCACCAGGGGCCGACAGTCAATGTCGGGCATGGCGTTGGTGTGCTCCAGGACAGCAAGAAGGTAAGCTCGACTCCGTTCGCAGGCACTTTCATCGCGTCCGATCCGCTTCGTCCTCCTGTGCTGAATACATACAACATGCGATCGAATTTCACGCGGGTCATTCAGTTTCTGAATGGCATCGTCGCGTTGAACAGCAGCGATCTCGGCTTCCGACTCCGACAACGACTGGACCGATGCGGCGGTCGTCGACGCTCACGTCTATGCGGGCTTCACATACGACTACTACTTCAAGCGGTTCGGACGGCGCGGGCTTGATAACGCCAATGTCCGCATACTCAGCCTGGTTCACCCTGTGTCACGAGACGACTTCATCGGCGCTCCTCTTGCGCCGGACGAGTTCTTCCTGAACGCGGGCTATTACGGCTCAGGCGTCATCGTGTACGGGGAGGGCTTGCCACCTGCCCTCATTCTTCCGACCGGGCAGCACGTGAACTACTTCGCGGGTGCTCTCGACGTCGCAGGGCACGAGCTCACGCACGGCGTCACGGATTACTCGTCGCGCCTCGAATATGTGAACGAGTCGGGGGCGTTGAACGAATCGTTCTCAGACGTCATGGGTACCAGCATCGAGTTCTTTTACCAAACACCCGGCGTCGGCTTGCGGCAAGCCGACTATTTGCTCGGCGAAGACATCTTCACGCCTGCCGTCCCGGGAGCGCTGGCAGGTGTCCGATCCCTTGAGAACCCTGGTCTCTTCGGCCAGCCCGACCATTACAGCAAACGCGTCATCCTGCCGCCGACTCCTGAGAACGACAATGGCGGCGTCCACATCAATTCGGGAATTCCTAATCAGGCTTTCTATCTCGCGCTCGAGGGCGGCACCAATCGGACGTCTGGGATCCGAGTCCAGGGCGTCGGTGGTGCGAACCGGGAGCAGATTGAAAAAGTCTACTATCGCGCCTTCGCGCAATTGATGCCGTCGAACGCTACTTTCTCACTGGCGCGCGCGATCACATTGCAGGCAGCGCAGGATCTCTACGGTGTGAATAGTCCGCCCTACAACGCGGTGCGCGACGGTTGGACCGCGGTAGGTGTGAATTGATTCGCGGGCGAGCAGGCATTCACGTCGCTCGAGCGTTGCCGGCTCTCCTGATTCTCCTGGTCGCAACCGTCGCCCGTGCCGACACGATTCGCGTCATCACCGAGCGCGCCATTATCTGGAGCACCCCAACGGGGGTCGCTGTCGTGCTGAATCAGGTCCAGCGTGACACGGTGTTGATGGAAGCGCGTCGCATCGGCGATTGGTACGAGGTCGAGCTGCCGCCGGGCTCCTCCGGGGCCGATGTGCCCGTCGCGCCAGGGTCGCGGCCGCGTGTCGGCTATATACGGGCGATCCAGGTTCGCGTGGAAGCCGTGGCGCCCGTGACGCGACCGGCCACACCCACCACCGCACAGGCGCAGACCGCGCAACGGCCAGTCTCGCGACAGCTGGAAAAAACAGCCTTTCTCAACATCGGGGCCGGTTATCAACTGGGGAGCACCGACCTTACACGTCATCTGGTCGCATTCGAGGACACGTATGCGGAGGAGGGGAGTATCGACGCCAACTATGGCGAAAGCTCCGGCTTCCTGTTCGACGTCGTCGGCGGCGCACGCATAGCGGGACACATCAGCGTCGGTTTCGGTATCTCGTACGCCAAGCACGACGAAGCGGCGACGGTCGATGCCCATGTGCCACATCCCTTCGTGTTTCAAACCCTCCGGGATGCCACGTTCACGACGGCGAGTCTATCGGCTCAGGAACTGGTCCTGCACATCCCGATCCTGTGGACCTCATCGTTCCGATCGGCGACGCGCATAACGATCTTCGGTGGGCCGTCGATCTTTCACGTCACGCAGGACTTCGTGGCCAATGTTGCGTTGAACGAGGTGTACCCGTACGATTCGGTCACGATTGCCGACACGAGCCAGTCCGAGATCAGCGACAACGCTTTCGGGTTTCACGTCGGCGCAGGTGTGACGCAGTTCTTCGGGCCTACCGTGGGCGCTGGGTTGGACGTCCGCTACAGTCGTGCGTCGCTCGATTTCGCCGGCGATGCCAACGTGACGACGACTGCCCGAGCCGGTGGTTTGCAGGTGACCGGCGGCGTGAGATTCAGGTTTTAGTGGGCTGCTGAACTGACAAGAACCGCCGAACTCGCCGAGATGCCGATGAGTTGATTGCCATCTCTGCGGTCTCCGCAATGATCTCTGCGGTTTCTGCGGTAATCGTCGGTTCTTCAGGAGGCTCTCAGGGAGGATCGAAATGGTCCGGGTGCTCGTGCTTGCGGTAGCGCTGCTCGTCACCGCGGGCAGTTCGGACGTGCTGGCGTGGGGTTGCGATGGCCATCGCGCCGTCGCGATTGTCGCGCAGCGGCTCCTGAGCAGCAGCGTGGCAACCCGTGTGCGAGCGGTCTTGATGGCGGCCCCGGTCGATCCGGCACTCCCGCGATTCTGTCCTCCAGTGCCGACAGACATCATTGCCGACGTGGCGACGTGGGCGGACGACTTTCGCGATGTCGAGCCGCAGACCGCCGCTTGGCACTTCATCGACTTTCCCCGATCCCTGGGAGCCAACACGACGAACCACATCCCGTTCTGTCCGAACGGCGACTGCATCATCGCAGCCATCGTGAAGCAGTTCAACGTCTTGAGGACGTCGACCGATCCGACGCTGAAAGCGAACGCGCTCCGGTTCGTCATTCATTTCTTGGGCGACCTGCACCAGCCTCTTCACACGATTTCGAACGGCGACCGCGGCGGCAACTGTGTGCCGATCACCTATTTCATGCAGGCGCCACAGGAAGGGGACAACGGGAGTTTCAGGCCGAACCTGCACAGCGTCTGGGACACCGAGATCATTCGGCGCCTGATGAATACCGAGGGGTTGGCCGATGCGCAGGCCCTGGCCAATCGTGCTGCCGACAGCAGTCTGCCGGCGACGGTGGCCCCATTGATCCCGACGACGACACGGATCCGGTCGTGGGCGAGCAGCTCGAACGCCGTGGCGCGGATGGTCACCTACGGTCGGCTGCCGGTGAATCCGCCGATGGAGCCGGCGTCGGCCGCGATGATTGCGTCCTGCACCGACAACAATCAGGTCAGTCAACGCATGGCGCAGCTGCACGAAAAGATTGCCGACTCGTACGAGCAGGCGAGCGTGCCGGTGATTCTGAGTCAGCTGCGGCTGGCAGGGCAGCGTCTGGCGTCGGTGCTGAAAGCCGCGTTTCCCAACTAACTTCTCCGTTCAGACTTCAGTTGCGGCCCAGGTACAATCGACCGATGACGGTAGCAACAAAGACGACAATCGTCGCGGGTCTGCTGTATAGCATCGCGTTCTCGCTCTCCGTCCGCGCGCAGCCGGCGCCGGGCGACGGTCCGCGGTACACGAACGGCACACATCTCATCCGTCCGACCGACTATCGGGAGTGGATCTTTCTCAGCTCGGGCCTGGGCATGACGTACGAACCGTCGTCGGGTTCGTCAACGCCGCCCTCGTTCGGCAACGTCTTCGTGAATCCATCCTCCTATCGCAGTTTCCTGCAGACGGGAAAGTGGCCGGATCGCACCATCTTCGTGCTCGAGATTCGGAGGTCCGAGAGCGAAGGCTCGATCAACAAGTCCGGAAGGTTTCAGACTGGGGTCGTGGCTGTGGAGGCCGAGGTGAAGGACTCGCGGTTTCCGGATGGCTGGGCGTACTTCAACTTCGGAGCCGGATCGGACGCACCACCCCTGGCCGGTGATCAGGTGGCGAGATGCGTCGACTGCCACACGAAGCACACCGCGGTCGAACGGACGTTCGTGCAGTTCTATCCCACGCTATTGGAGGTCGCCCGTCAAAAGGGCACGCTGAAGCCCGGATTCTGATCTGGTAGTTTCGCCAGACTTCGGGCACAAATTCTTCCGGGGCGTACCTGAAATTCCTGTCGATGTGCTTCGCAGCGCGAAGGCCTCGAGGTCATCGGCCGCGCGCGACTCCAATTTCACGAATCGCTTACGAACTCTTAATGGAGAGCACGGATTTTTGCGCGGCTCGATTTCTGATCTTCTCTATGCTTTATCCCACCTCTTCAGTCGGGGAAGAAGACCATCGGCACACCGGCTTCGATTACTGTCCTTCGGAAGTCGCTTCGGCCTTTGCGCCGAATGTATACCAGTGCGCTCAGAACCAATGAGCTCCGTCGCTCGAGAAGAATCTTGTGCCGCTCCGCGGATCTCTCGCAGGATCAATTGCGCGCGTATGCCCTCGACAGTCCACTCAGTGACGCAGAGAAGCGCCTCGTCCGCAGGATTTCGCTGAAAGTGAGTGCCTCGGATTACATGTATGTTGATGACTGGTCGACGAGCTATCTCACCGCCGGGCTCTCGGCCGGCCGCGAGATTCGAGCGTCGCTCGACGCCGCCGGTAAGGTCATTTCGAAAGGCGTTGTTCTCGATTTTCCGTGCGGGTACGGACGAATTCTCCGGTTTCTCAAGGAAATGTTTCCTGATTCACAAATCGTGGGCGCAGAAATCGAGACAGCAGCCCTTAACTTCTGCCGGCGGACCTTCTCGGTTCAGGGATACCCATCGAGCCCCGCTCGGCAGTTTCAGGAACCTCTCGCTTCCCCACAGATTCGATTTGATCTGGTGTGGGTCTCTGATTACTCACATCGACGAATGGGCTGCTGTCGATCTCCTCGATTTCTTTTGCCGCCACCTGGCCGATCGAGGCGTGTGCGTGTTCACGACTCTCGGACAAAAGTTCGCTGGCGGAATGATGACCGAAGAAGGAGAAGAGGAGCGATTTGTCGGAGCAAGGGGTGGAGAAGTCACTCCGCGACTATCACGAGAAGGGCTATGGGTATACCGATTACTCGTGGGTAGATGCCAGTTCATCGGGCAGCAACGGCGTATCGCTAACGTCGCGGTCGTGGATGATCGAAATGGCACGAAGCGTCGGATGCTGGGAACCCGTCTACTATCGGGAGAGCGGCTGGCACGAGCTTCAAGACGTGTACGCGTTCAGACGCGGCCCGGACGCGCAGCACCCGGAATCCTTTGCATCAGCGGCCCATCCTGGCGAGCGCACCGGGTAAGAGCATTCCGTCACTTCTGAGTAGATACTCAAGTCGAGCGTCCTTCAGAGTTAACTCGCAAACGTCTGGCAACTCTTACTGCCGGGGTGGCGGAACTGGCAGACGCACAGGACTCAAAATGACAGGGTTGCGCGCAAAAACGTCGGATTAGTCAATAAATACTTGCTCAAATCGAGGATCGGTCGACCGCTGGAATCGACCGCTCTTCACAATGAGTATCGTCTTGAGCCGATGGCCGCTTGAGCCGAGTCTTGGCGCACGGCGTGAATTTTGCGTCCGATGATCCCGTCGTCAATATCCGACATCTGCTATGTGATCGCGGCGACTACCATTTGGACCAACGCATCGGGATCGGCTGTTATCCCCTGCGCCCCACTCAGTTCGCTGAGTGGCCACGCCCTGGCAACTCGTTCGCTAGTGTAGAGAAAGAAAGGTGTATCAGCATCTTTTTTGCGGACTCGATCGAGCAGTGTTAGCCCCGCCTTCCGGTCGCCGGGTCTCCCCATATCCGAGATGATCGCTGCAAAGCGCCCGGTAAACAGCAAACGCTCGGCCGTGTCGGTATCCCGAGCGAGCGAAAAGCGCACTCCATAAGACTCCAGCGCTCGTCGCTCCCAAATATTGTTGTCTGGGCTATCATCCACCCACAAGATCGTTCGTTGTGTCAATTCCTCGCGTTTGGCATTAGTAACGCCAGCGGCGACTCGGGGATCAGTTGCGAATCCTTCATACCCGCTTTGACGAAGCTGACGCTGTTTCTCATCAGGCGGTTTAGCATCGAACGTCTGAAGCCGTTCGGCCACTTCTCCGGCAAGCACCAGTATCGCGCGTCGCGCCATCGGATCATGCAGCGGCAGGCCGGCATTCTGTCGCCAATCAAATATCTGTCGACTTGCGATTTCCTGTGCCACTGGATCTTTGGCTTTTTCCTCTGCCTTCTCAATTCGCGGTGAATCAACGAAATAGAGTGGCAGGATTAGGTCGTCTCTGTCGAGTGTCCGTTCGTGTTTGAGAAACTGTGTGACTTCGTCGCGGCAAGGCCCGCTGTTAAAAAACAGCGGACTGAGTACGGGAATGAAAAAGCTTGAGGCATGGATGATCTCCGCAAGTCTCCTTTCCCATTTTTCACCGATAACGATGCCTTCGATATCCTGAAAGACCTGGAAGCTTGTCTCGCCGGTCACAACGTGGACCGCGTTCTGCAGCATCTTGCGAAATTCAGTAATGTAGCCTCCGAAAAATTCGTCGTCCTTCCTTGTGTAGCTCAAGAATCCATCAGCCTGCTGCATCGACATTCTCTACGGACCTGGCAATCCTCGATGTTCGGAGACGGAAAGCGATTATACAGGTGTCATCCGAAGATAAATCCTGACTATGTCTGACCCCGAAGTGTCCCACGTGTCGGTCCTGTTGTGAACGCCAGTCTTCCGTGAAGGGTGCACAAACTCGGATCTCGGTCCCGCTTTCAGGCGGTTCAAACGGATCACGATGGACAAGATCGCGAGAGGAGAGAAAATGTGCTTACGAGAACAAGTTGCCTACCCTGGGAAGTTATTGGGTCACGATAGTTCAGTGAGAGTAGTGGTGTGCAGCCAGGTCAAAGCTAAGACACTTGGTCAGCACCCCGCTAATGCCAGGGATTGCTGCTCGACGGTCGCTTCAAGATAGGTCTTCCCAATCCGTGACACTCCCTCAGCAGCGCGAATGTCCGAGTCGTGCGGCAGGGTGTCTGGGACGACTTTCGACCCTGGCTTATCAGCGCTGTATAGCGTTTTCTGCTTCAACGAGGCTAGCGGCACCTTTGAAGATCGCGTTGGCGCGCGTGAGGAGTTGTTGTAGCTTCAGCGGCGCGAGCCAATCAGTTTGACCCGACCGCTCTAGCGGGACCTAGTCTCCGGAATCGCGAAGTATTAGCGTGTACGCCATCGTAGGAGCGCTCTGATGATCCGACACGCAGGCAGGCTGCTAGGGATATGTCTCGCGTTCTTTCAAGTCGCGGTGTCGGCTCAGGAGCCGCCGGTGCTCGTCTCGCCCGAGGTGCGGCCCGATCGCACGATCGTGTTCCGATTCTGGGCGCCGATGGCGAAAGAGGTTCAACTGTCCGGAGATTGGATGGGCGGTCCACCAGTCGCTCTTACCAGGGACGCTCAAGGTGTCTGGACTGCGACGCAAGGGCCTCTCGAACCAAACATCTACCAGTACGCCTTCCTGGTCGATGGCGTGAGAGCTGATGATCCGTCGTGCCGATGCACGTATGCGTTTGGGGCGGGACGAGGCGCCTCGAATCGTTTCACCATCGTCGCGCAGCCGCACTGCGCCATGGGAAACGCAGAATCGGCCACCGGGAACGCTTCATCACGAGCGGTTCTATTCACGATCGCAGCAGCGCATGCGCGGGTTCGTCGTCTATACCCCTCCAGGATACGAGCCAAGGCGTCTCGGCGGTATCCGGTGCTCGTCCTGTTGCCCGGCACTCCAGGCGATGAAACGGAGTGGACCAGCGGCGGCGGATCGGCCGAAATTGTGTTCGACAATCTCATCGCAGAAGGTCGAATGACGCCGGCGATTGTCGTGATGCATGCCTCGGACGTTAACCGGCGCGCAAGAGCTCGTCGTGGCGACGATAACCTGGGTCAGTTCGAAACGATTCTCGTTGATGAACTCGTGCCGCTGGTCAAAGCGCGATATCGCGTAAGGACAGACGCGAGTTCATGGGCAGTCGCAGGTGTTGTCGCTTGGCGGTGAATTTGCCATGTACGCGGGCCTTCGACATCCGGAACTGTTTGGGAATATCGGATCGATCAGCGGTTCACTGGTGCCGCGCGGCGACGAGGAGGAAGGCCTGCCATCCATGGACCAGCGATTCGGTCCGTCCCTGGCGCGCTCAAACGTGTCGAGGAACTACAAGTTGATATGGATCGGGTGCGGCACCACCGACAACGTCTGTCGCGGCTCTCGAGTATTTGTCCAGCGCCTGGAAGCGGCCAAGGTGGCATACACGTGGAGAGAGTACGAAGGAGCGCACCAAATGCCTGTGTTCCGTCGTGAATTGGTCGATTTGCTGCAGGCACTCTTTCGATAGATCGCGGGAGACATCCGTTCGCGCAAGTTATTGAATTACGGCTGGCGAGTTTGGCGGGGTGTCTGGGCGACTTTCGCAACTCGTTGCACGAGACCGCATGAAGTCTCCGACCGTGGCGGGCTCTGGATGACCACCGCGGAGAAGCGCCGGGCGCGCACGGGATTGCTGATGGTGACACCGGTGTGATCGATCATGGCCGTCTCTTAGCACGCGGCGACGGCGCCGCCACACGGTCGCGCTGGAAAAAAAGTCTGCGGGCGTGTCGATTTCGCCCCGCCTCGTTCGTCGCCTGGTTAAGAGGACGGAAAGCCAACCCAGAACGAGGAGAAAACGCCATGCGCTACATCAGTATTTTCACGCACGAGAAGAAGCACAACGTCCCCCCGACCGAGGCCGAGATGGCCACGATGGGGAAGCTGATCGAGGACGGGATGAAGGCCGGCTGGCTGATCGCGACCGAGGGCGTGCAGTTCGGCCATGAGGGCGTACGGGTCCACAAGGACGGCGGCGGCGAGATCATCGTCACCGACGGACCGTTCGCGGAGGCGAAGGAGGTCATCGGCGGCTACGCGCTGCTGCGCGCCGGCTCGAAGGCCGAGGTCATCGACCTGTGCCGGAAGTTCCTGAACGTGGTCGGCCAGGGGACCTGCGAGGTTCACGAGCTGTTCGAGGCGCTACCCCAACCGACCAGCCGCTGACCCGCGGGTTGCGCAAATTCGCTGGCACGCAGGTTTGATGATACGGATGAGTTGCGGCAAGGCCGTGGGAGTCTTGTGCCGTATGAAACGTGAACGCTCAGTCACGAACCGGGATGGAAATCGCTCGGCGTTTGGAGGGCCGATTCAGGTACGCTGTGGCCCGCGAATGGCCCGCGAACCCACCGGCAGAACTACGGCGGCGACTTCGATGGCTCGGAGGCC
This sequence comes from uncultured Acidobacteriota bacterium, assembly GCA_963773035.1. Lineage (GTDB taxonomy): Bacteria > Acidobacteriota > Vicinamibacteria > Vicinamibacterales > CAVVIG01 > CAVRXZ01. Next base: position 95,906 of record CAVYZX010000018.1, read on the forward strand.
TCGGTACTGGCAGCTGACGACCGAAGTCGGTCGGCTTCATCCTTTCGTAATCGTCGTTCAAATGACCGCATGTTACCCGCCGCTGACAGCATGCCGACGCACGGTGTGCGCTCCTACATCGCTGTCCAGCCGGCGTCGACCGCGAACGCGGTGCCGGTGACGAACGTGGACTCATCCGACGCGAGAAACAGCGCCGCCGCCGCGATTTCCTCGGGATCGGCCAAACGCTTCATCGCTTGATTTGCGACAAGCGGCGCGATCACCGCATCCGGATCTGCGGCACCCCTGAGCCGCGCTTCTGTTTGTGCAGTGCGCGTCGAGCCCGGGCACAGGCAGTTCACGCGGATGTTCTCAGCTGCATAGTCGAGCGCCATCGCCTTGGTCATCAGCACGATTCCCGCCTTGGCGGTACACAAAGCCGCGCCTCCTGCCCAGCCGACCAGACCCACCGCCGACGCGACGTTGATGACGGAACCGCCGCGGTTCGCCAGCATGTGCGGAATGCCGTACTTGTTGCATAGGAATGTCCCACGGATGTTCGTCCTCATGACGCGTTCCCAGCCATCCACATCGAGCGTATGCAGCGGTCCGAACACGCCGTGACTGCTGCCGGCGTTGTTGTAGAGAACGTCCAGCTTGCCGAAGCGCTGGACCACGCCGGTCATCATCGCTTCCACACCCGCCGGCTCCGTAATATCGCAGTGGAAGAACTCGGCGTCTCCGCCGGCGGCCCGCACCGATTCCGCGGCGGCGTTCCCGCTTGCCTTATCCAAATCGACCACCGCGATGGCGGAGCCTTCGCGCGCGAACATGTGGGCGGCCGCATAGCCCATCCCCGCTCCAGCACCAGTAATGAGCGAAACCTTATTAGCCAAGCGCATGACCTACCTCCATCCATCTACGCCGTTACCCAGAAACTGACCTCCTCCTCCCGCTTTCCGCGCACGACAAGAAAGAGAAACGTGGCGAACGTCCTATATTTGCGTCACGTTCGTCAGCCGATGTGAGGCCTCTTGTCATGATGAAGCGAATAGAGACCGTCGTGATCGGCGCGGGTCAGTGCGGACTGGCGATGAGTGCGTGCCTCTTGGATGCCGGACGAGAGCACATTGTGTTAGAGCGGGGACAGGTCGCCCAAGCATGGCGCGAGCGGTGGGACTCTCTGACATTGCTTTCGCCGAACTGGTTCACCCGCCTTCCCAAGTACCGCTACAGTGGCGACGACCCGAATGGATTTATCGGACGCGATGAAATCGTTCAGTTCTTTGCAGATTATGCGTCCCTGCTCAAGACGCCAATCGAATGCGGATTTGACGTCACGCGCGTCCACCCTGCGGACGGCTCGAACCGAATCATTGTCCGTGGCGCCGACGGAACAAGCTTCGACGCGGACAATGTCGTGGTGGCTATCGGGGGTTACCATCGGCCGAAGGTGCCACCGGTCAGCAAGCTGCTGCCGCGGACGGTGGTACAGGTTCACTCCAATCACTATCGCAATCCCGGGCAGCTTCCCCCGGGCGCGGTCCTGGTGGTCGGGGCGGGCGCCTCGGGTCAGCAGATCGCTGAAGAACTGATGCGTTCCGGACGCATCGTCTACATTTCCGTCGGGTCCCACAACAAACTGCCACGCCGGTACAGAGGACACGACACGATCTGGTGGATGGAGCAGCTTGGAACCTTCGACACGACGGTCGGGTCGCTCCCGTCCTTGGAGGAAGCCATGCGCCGACCGAGTGTTTCTCTCACGGGCGTTGGTGGTGGACACGATCTCGATCTTCGGGCTCTCGAGCAGGAAGGCATGATTCTGCTGGGTCACATAGCCGGCGCGGAGGACTCATGCGTACGGTTCTCCACCGATCTTGAGGCCAGTCTTGCGGATGGGGATACGGTCTACGCACGCTTCGTGGAGAGCGTCGATCGATACATTGAGCAAGAATGAGCTGCGCGTGCGATCCGTCGGACGCTCGACGCAATCGCGGAGATGAGCGTGTGCGCAACGAAGTGACAAGCGCTTGATCTCGCGCAGGCTGGGATTCGTTCAATCGTGTGGGCGACGGGCTTCAGCCGCCATTTCGACTGGATTGAAAGTCCCTCGATCGCAGCCGGTTGCGATCCCGTGCATGTTCGTGGAGTCAGTACCCAGCCCGGTCTATTTTTCCTGGGTCTCCGGTGGCTCCACACGCGTCGTTCAAATTTCATCGATGGTGCTGGCGCCGACGCAGCGTATGTGAGGGACCAGATCCTTCGCCGGCTGGGTCAGAACTAGCGCCGAAGTTTGGCGTAGCCCCAACTCACTTATAGGAGATCCTTTGCACCGAACTCCTTTGTATGTCGCGTTTTTCTTGAGCCTTGCTCCTGCGGCGCATGCCCAATGGCCGGCCCGGACCATTCCCGACGTGCCACGGAGCCCCGACGGCCATGTGAACCTGACCTCGCCGGCGCGGCGGACGAGCCACGGTACACCGGATCTGTCGGGACTGTGGGCCCCAGAACCCGATCCGAATGGAACACCTGGAGGTGTGGAAAACACGGTGTTTCCGCGCTATCTGATGGACGTCACTCAGGACCTTGAAGACCCCGAGAGCGTCCTCGTTCCGGCGGCGGAATCGCGGTACCGAGAGCAGCTGGCCACCGATGGCGCCGCAGATCCGATCGCCCGATGTCAACCGCCGGGTGCCCCACGCATCTTTTCGTTCACCCGCCCGACGAAGATTATTGAAACTCCGGGCCTGACCCTGTTGTTGCATGAGTACGACACGACCTACCGACAGATCTTCACGGATGGGCGTCCGCTACCGGAGGACTCGCTTCCGACCTGGATGGGGTATTCAATCGGTCGATGGGACGAGGACACGTTCGTCGTGACAACCAGCGGATTGACTGACCGCAGCTGGCTTGACGTACAGGGGCATCCGCATACCGAAGCGCTGGTCCTCACGGAGCGCTTCCGCAGAATCGATGTCGGTCATCTGGACGTCGAAGTGACCTACACGGACCCGGGCACCTTCAAGACGCCCCTGACGATTACACAGAAGTTGCGGCTGCTTCCCGATCAGGAGTTGATCGAGTCCTTCTGTACGGACAATGAAAAAGATCGGCAGCATTATTCCACGACGAAGTGACCCCAACGAAACGGAAGCGTCTGATTCCGATCTCGCCGACGCTGCGGAGGATGTTGGACCGGCGGCGCAAGGGTCCTGACGGTGTCGATCTGCCGGCGACCGCCCATGTCTTCGGCAATGCAGTGGGGGAGCCCATTCCGCGCCGCCTCTCGAATACCTGGTGGAACGCGGCCCGCAGAAAGGCGGGCATCGACGACCTGCACTTCCACGATCTGCGCCACGAGCTCGGGTCACAGTTGCTCGAAGCCGGCGGGGAACTCCACGAAGTGCAGGCGACGCTCGGTCACACGAACATCAAGATGACCAGCACTTACCTGAATGCGACTGCGCAGGGCGTGAAGCAGGCGTTCAAGAAGCTTGAAGCGAAGCGACGACGGCGAAATCTGCGCGCAGTGGCCAGTTGAGGGTGATGCGATGAACGCAGTCGAGATCGTAAGCGGAATCGCTGGGAACAAGGAATTAGTCTTTAGCTACTTCGCAATGTTCTCTCGATTTGAGTACGCGCTGAAGCGTTCAGGCTTTTTAAATCGATGGCCGGATGGTCGGGTGGAAGCGCACTGGGACAACTATGCGAACAGCTTGCGTGGCCAGTTCGTGGCAGTAAAGGAGCCAAATTCACGCAGGCGATCGCGTTCCTCAAGAAGGCTCCACCGAAGAAGCAGATTGCCCTGCCGAGCGGTCACCTCGATTGGGCTGATTCAAACCAGGGCGGCGATACCGACGAACAGTTCGTGTTGCGATTGATTCGGGTGGTTCGTAACAACCTTTTTCATGGGGGAAAATTCCCGATGCGGCCAGTTAGCGACGAGGCGCGCCATCGCGAGCTGCTTGAGGCGGGCATCGTCGTCATGGCCCAATGCCTCGCCCTCAGCAAGAACGTGAGCGACGTGTTCGAGGAGACGTAAGTGCAGTACCCGCTGTGGCCCGCCGGTGGCCCGCAGCGCGATGGCGCACCGAGGTTGAGGATCGCGTTAACTCATTGGTACGACGTGCGATAATCCCTTTGGCCGGGGTGGCGGAACTGGCAGACGCACAGGACTTAAAATCCTGTGACCCGAGAGGGTCGTGCGGGTTCGATCCCCGCCCCCGGCAATCATTTTACGACGATTTCGCATGTTTCGACGTGTGGCCAGCGCTGGCCAGGGGGAGGTGCTTAAGGTCAAGCCCAACGCGCTTCTGCCCGATACGTGGTGTCCTGCGGACCTCCATCTGTATGACGTTGCGAATCGTGCGTGTATGCGTTGACGGAGGCAGCTGGCCGGTCCCACGAACGACGCTCAGGCGAGGACGGTATCAACCCGTTCCGGGCTGGTGTCACCAAACGGGATGTGCTGGCCAGCCTGACGGCCGGACGCAGATTGCTGGACGCGTACGCGCAGCTCCCCGCGGACAGATTGAAGGAGGTGACAGAAGGCGCACGAGCCTCCTACGGACGGCAGATCGCCGTGTTGAAGACCCGTGGGATCGACACCACGCACATGGAAAGGCGTGACGGCTGAACGGCGTGAGCCTGATCGGATTCCAACCGAGCTATCTGATCTTTCCAACGCCGGGCTGCTGGGAGGTGACGGCCCTCGTCGGCGGGCACGAGGATTCCAAACTGACGTTCGTCACGAACATTGTGAAGATCGGCGAAGGCCCGTCCCGGTGGAATCCGTGACGCCGCGTGAGGTTCAGCCTTAAGCCGCCGAGGAACCCTCGGCTCCATTCACTGTCGCCAGGCTCTCGCGAAAGTGGGGCCAATCAATGAGGTTCCGTCGCACTTGCCGATCGAGGTGCCGGGAGCTCCTGAATCACGCGAGCCATGTGACCAGTGCGGATCTCGCGGCCAAGCGCAGTCAAATGGTACGGGGTGTCATAGAACCAGTCGTTCGGAAACACCCAGTCCTGCGGCCGCGTGACCGTCAATGTGGGTTGGATGCTCTCGGCGACCTGCTCGGCCAGATCCTGATTCAGATCCCAGAACCCTGTGGCGACAGAGGGATAAAGCATCACGAATGTGACGCCTCGGGCCGACAAGACCTCAGCGCATCGCGCAATCATGCTGACCGCCCGCTGGTTGAACCCTCCTGAAATACGCTCGAAGCCTTTGGCCACCTGATCGGCCTTCGGTTGCTGGTTAAGGTGGCCAACCATGTCTCCATGCTCGTCAAACGCGTCATTCCGATAAACAGAAACACCCTCCTTAGGTTGGCGCCGTCCGAGCAGTCTCATCTTCGCCCGATCGATCAAGGCAAATGTCGCGGCGCTCGCCAGCACCTGCGTGCTCACGGCAAGATTGCGCCATTGCCGCCACGACGAAAAGTACGGGAGCGCGCTCCAGTTGTGTTGAAGCAGTTCGGTCGCCTCTGCGTCACCGTTCATGGTATCGCCGTAGAACTGTTCGTACTCCGGAATCAGAATGACGAGATCGCCGGGGCGCGCCTGGTCCTGCAGTTCGTGCAGCATGAGCGCAAGTCCGAGACCGCCATGCAGCCCCAGGTTGATGGCCGGCCGGCTCGTGAGCGCTTCCAATCGCGATGAGTCGACGCCGAAGGCGACGTTGGACCCGCCCGCCAAGATGATCCGGTCGACTCCGGACGCCACGAGACGCGCGTGTTTCGCGCCCCAGGCGGTGAGGTACGAATGATTCAATACAGTCTTGCTGATGGGACACAGCACGATCGCGCCTTCTACGGCGGCGATCAGGACCAGCAGAAGCGCGGACTTTGCGAGCAGTCTTCTCATCAGGCTCCACGATCAAAATTGGAAGTAGATGAATCGCTGATCAGCTCCGAAATTGCCCAGCAGGAGGAAGCCGACCATGAGTGCCACGTACGCGGGCCACCGGATGGCCACCGACTGGTTCGCGATGAGCGCGCGGAGATCGATACGCAACTGGATGATCTCACTGCGATCAAGGCGGCTATGCTCAGGGTCACCCTCGTTGCACCGCCGATACTGTCCCACGGGAGCTCGAGGCCAGGACTATTCGTTGCGATCGCTCGAAAGGCGAACAGCGCGTCACCGATGGATTCCGCACGGAAGAATACCCACGCGGCGAGAACCAGATGAAACGTAATGATGCCGGTGATGGCCGCGTGGACATACGGCAGCCGGTCCAAGCCGCTCAACGCCACGACGGCCCGGCGGATCTTCGCCGAGGCGTACGATGCCACCATATAGGCGCCGTTCAGCGCCCCCCAGATGACAAACGTCCAACTCGCGCCATGCCACAAACCGCTCAGGAGGAAGACCGCCATCAAGTTCAACGCACGCCGCTGCGTCGTCGTCCGGCTTCCCCCGAGCGGGACGTACACATAATCGCGAAACCATGTCGAAAGGGAGATGTGCCATCGGCGCCAGAACTCAGGAATCGAACGGCTGAAGTACGGATGATCGAAGTTGCGCATCAAGCGGAACCCCATCACCTGAGCTGCTCCAATGGCGATGTCGGAGTAGCCGGAGAAATCACAGTAGATCTGGATGGCAAACAGATACGTTGCCAGCAGAATCGCCGACCCGCTGTACGACGACGGGTCGGCATAGACCGAATTGACCGCCGGTGCCAGCCTGTCCGCGACGGCGATCTTCTTGAAGAATCCCCACGCCATCAACTGCAGGCCGGCTCGCGCGCGCTCGTAGCTGAATTCGTGCCTCTCCTTCAGCTGTTGAAGCAGGTTCTGCGGACGTTCGATGGGGCCCGCGACCAGCTGGGGGTAGAACATCACGTACAGAGCGAAGCGCGCGAAATTCCGTTCCGCGGCTTGGTGACCCCGGTACACCTCGATGGTGTAGCTCATGGACTGAAAGGTGTGAAACGACAGTCCAATCGGCAGGATGATCGCGAGAGCGGGCACCGAGTATGGCACGTCCACGGCAGATCGCCACGGCGCGCAGCGTGTCGTTGAGAAAGTTGAAGTATTTGAAGAATGCCAGCACGCCGAGGTTGGCTACGAGGCTTGCGACGAGCAACAGCCGCCGCCGGACCCCGGTCGCCCCCTCAATGAGCAGTCCCGCCGCGTAGTCGATTGCGATCGTGAAGAAGAGAATCAGGATGTACCGCGGAACGAACGCCATGTAGAAATACGAGCTGGCGATCAACAGCATGGGACCGCGGGCACGGTGGGGCAGCGCGAAGTACAGCGTCGTGACGACCACGAAGAACACGGCAAACTGGAGGGAGTTGAACAACATGGCTCATCGACGGCCGGCCGTGCTGGCTGCGCATCGTTACGCAATTCTACACGCCGTCGGTGGTCAACTTACCTCAGCCATGAGACGGCGATGCGTGACACGCTCCGTCCGGCTTTGTTCGGGTCGTGCGTCGCGTTAAGGCTCGCCTGATC
>CAVYZX010000019.1:0-39451 GCA_963773035.1 uncultured Acidobacteriota bacterium
CGGACTCGCAGCCGACGGAAGCTGCTGGTGTTGGTCGCCTTGCTGTCGTTCGTGTTGTCAGCGGTGCTCGACAACCTGACGACGTCGATCGTGATGATGTCGCTGATCCGCAAGCTGGTGCCCGACGAGGGCGATCGAATGTACTACGGCGGCATCGTGATCATCGCCGCCAATTCGGGTGGTGCGTGGTCGCCGATCGGCGACGTGACGACCACGATGCTGTGGATCGGGGACCAGATCACGGCGGCCAGCGTCGTCAGGAAGGTGATCCTGCCGTCGCTGGTGAGCGTCGTCGTGCCGGTCCTTTGGGTCGGGTTGCGGATGCAGGGCGAGATCACACGCCGCGGATTACTCGAGAACGGCCCGATCGTGGCCGGCGCGCCGTCACCGACGTCCGGGCTGACGTCGTTCACGCTGCCCGACGATGCGGCGGCCGTTGGTCGGAGCTTGTCACAGATCAACCTCCGGACTCACACCGGGGCAACGGTCGTCACGGTGGGCCGCGGCGGCGTCACGACCCGCGTGTCACCGGGCGAGATGTTGCACGGTGGTGACGTGCTCGAGCTGTCGGGTACGACCGAGACCGTGCCGCTGGCGCTGAACCTCCTGATCAACGGCCTGGTGCCGATGCGAACGACCCTGCTCGAGCGCCGAGTCGTATTCGTCGGCGGGGTTGGAGCGCTGCTGTTCGTGCCGATGTTCAAGACCATCACGCACCTGCCGCCGTTCATGGGAATCTTGCTCGGGCTCGGCCTGTTGTGGGCGTTGACCGAAGTGATTCATAAGAAGAAGACCGACGAAGGCAAAGGGGCGCTGTCGGTGGCGAGTGCCCTGCAGCGAGTCGACGCCCAGAGCATCCTGTTCTTTCTCGGCATCCTGCTGGCAATCACCGCGCTACAGAGCGAGGGGATCCTTGCCGCCTTCGCGCGGCGGTTGGACGAAACAATCAGCGACGTCAACCTGATCACCCTGGCGATCGGTCTGACGTCGGCGGTCGTCGACAACGTCCCGCTCGTCGCGGCCGCTCAGGGGATGTATCCCCTGTCGAAGTTTCCGACCGATCATCATTTCTGGCTGTTCCTCAGTTACTGCGCCGGAACCGGCGGTAGCATCCTCATCATCGGTTCGGCCGCTGGCGTCGCGGTGATGGGAATCCAGCGGATCACTTTCGGTTGGTACGTGCGGCATTTGTCGCTGCCAGCCCTGCTCGGCTACGCCGCCGGAGCAGTGACCTATCTCGCGATGACTGCAGCGCGAGTATGAGTGGCCACGGTTTCGTCCGCTACAATCGCCTCAGCATCACCCGACATGGACACTGATAACAACGATCGCACGCACCATCGCGACCCAGAGGTGTTGCTTCGACAGATCGAGGCGGCCGAGCGAGCGGAACATCGGGGACAGCTGAAGGTCTTTCTCGGCTATGCGTCTGGAGTCGGAAAATCCTTCAAGTTGTTCGACGAGGGTCGGCGTCGACGCGAACGAGGTGAGGACATCGTCGTCGTCGCTGCCCAAGCCGAGTCGGCGCCCGAAGTCGCCCAAGTGATTCGAACGTTCGAGAATATTCCGACCCGAGGCGTCGGAGGTGTGCCCGTCATCGATGTGCCCGCGATCATCGCACGTCGCCCGCAAGTCTGCCTCGTCGATGGCCTGGCGTACGACAACCCACCGGGGTGTCGGCATCGAAAGCGTTATGAAGATGTCGAGGAACTGCTCGAGGCGGGGATCTCGGTTCTCACCTCAATCAATCTCGAGTACATCGCCGAGCAACAGGAATTCGTACGTGGCATCCTGGGTACGACGAAAGCCGAGACCGTGCCGCAGGAGTTCATCGACCGCGCTGATGAAGTGGTCATTGTCGATGCTCCGCCTGAGGCGGACGAAGCGATCGGCGCGAACAAGCTCTCGCAGCTTCGGCAGCGCGCGCTGTTACTCACGGCCGATGTCGTGGACCGTCAACTCGAAGCGTATCTCCGGCTGCACGGTCTGCAATCGTCGTGGGGCACGCAGGAGCGGATTCTCGTGTGCATGACACCGCGAGCGAACGCGTCGAAGATGTTGGCCAGCGGACGAAGGAACGTCGACCGCTTTCACGGCGAGCTCTTTGCCATCTACGTGACTCAAGAAAATCTCACGGCCGAAGATCGAATGGCGCTCGAGCGGAATGTCACGCTCGCACGTGCACAGCAGGCGCACGTCGAAACCCTCGAAGGCAAGGATCCCATCAAGACCATTCTGGATTACGCGCGGGAGCACGGCATCACGCAGATCTTCGTCGGCCACAACCTCCGTCGCAGTTGGCGTGACCGCTTGGGCGGCACGCCACTCGACCGCTTGATTCGCGATGCCGAGGGCATCGACGTTCGCGTGTTTCCGCGGTAATGGCGTCCAGCGAAGCGCGAAAACGGGGCCGGCTCAAGGTGTTCTTGGGTTACGCCGCCGGTGTCGGCAAGACCTACCAGATGTTGACAGAGGCCCACGAGCTGAAGCGCCGCGGCGTCGACATCGTCATCGCGTATTTCGAACCGCACGGCCGCAAGGAGACGATTGCGCTGAGCCAGGATCTGGAAACCATTCCTCGAAAGGTCGTGGAGTACCGCGGGTCGCGCTTCGAGGAAATGGACACCGACGCGGCGCTCAGTCGCCATCCCGAGGTTGCGGTCGTCGACGAATTCCCGCACACGAATGTCCCGGGATCGGCGCGGCTCAAACGCTGGGAAGATGTGCACGTCCTGCTCGACGCAGGAATCGACGTCCTGACGACGATGAACGTGCAGCACCTGGAGAGCCTGAACGACCAGATCTGGCAGAGCACCGGCGTCCGCGTGCGCGAGACGATCCCCGACTGGGTGCTGAAGCAAGCCGACGAAGTCGTGATGGTCGATGTCACGCCACGGGCGCTGCTCAACAGGCTTGCGCGGGGTGTGATCTATCTGCCAGAACGGGCCAAGGCCGCCCTGCAGGGGTTCTTCAAGGAGTCGACGCTCGTGGCGCTGCGCGAGTTGGCGATGCGTCAGGCGGCCTATGCGATCGAATGCCGTCTGCCGGGTGACGAGGATACATCGACCCTGGGCGGCTCCTCTGTGGCTGAATCGCAGGCGCGCGAACGCCTGCTGCTGCTCATCGGGCCGGATCCTTCCACCGCCGCGCTGATCCGCCGGGGGCGGCGCGTTGCCGACTACCTCCAGGCCGACTGCTTCGCCGTGTACGTGACCGGGACGCCGGATTTTGGAGACTTGACCGACACCGATCGGGAGAGCCTGGAGCGTCATCTCAACTTCGCTCGCGGTCTACAGATCGAGACCCGAGTCCTTCAAGGAACCGATATCGCCGAAACGATGGTGAATTTCGCTCGCATGCATGGCGTCACTCAGATATTCGTCGCGCGCGAGAGGCCGACGGCGTTGCGCTCTTGGTTCGCATCGGCATTGGTCCAGCGGATCGTGAATCTTGCTCGGGACATGCAGGTCACCGTCGTGGCTGATCGCTCGACTCGGTACGCGCCGGTGTGAACGATCCTTATGAACCCCTTAAGGTTCCCTCATGCCTCCCGATCTACCATCACGTCCGGAATCGTTGCGGCGGGGGCAGTGACCTCGAGCTCGAAACCAAAAGATGATGTCGCCGCTGACCGTGTTCGGGTTGTTTGCCGTGACGTCGATGCTGGTCTGCTACGCCTTTGAGCATCGCAGTCCCTGGTGGATCCTGGGATTTTCAGTTGCGTGTGCGCTCGGGTCGGCGTATGGCTTCCTGCAAGGCGCTTGGCCGTTCGGCCTGGTCGAGGCGGTCTGGGCGTTCGTTGCGCTGCGCCGGTGGCGGACGTTCCGGGCGTACGGACCAGCGCCATGAAACTGCGGACCAAACTGCTGCTCGGTTATGCCGGGTTCATCCTGGCGCTCGGCGGTCTGGGCATCTGGAGCGCCCGGACGCTCAACCGGATGAGCGCCGTCTCGGGTCGAATCATCTCGGAGAACTACGACTCCGTGGTCGCAGCGCAGGACATGAAGGAAAGCCTGGAGCGCCAGGATTCGGCCGCCGTGTTCGAACTACTGGGCCAGCACGAACGGGCGCTGCGGCAGGCGGCGGAGCACCGCGCCCGCTTTGACGCTGCCTTCCGGAAGGCGGCCGGGAATATCACCGAACCGGGCGAACCGGACGTCATCGAAGCGATCAGACGCCTTCGCGACGACTACTACCGCCGATACGACGAGTTCCTGCGGGATTCAGGCGATCGCACGGCGGAGTACTTCCGCGAGCTGGAGCCTCGCTTCAACGCGGTGCGTGCCGAGTGCGATCGACTCCTCCACCTGAACCAGGAAGCGATGCGCCAGAAGGCCGCCGCAGCGTCTGCGACAGCGCAACGCTGGTTCCTGATCACGCTCGGGCTGGCCGCCGCGCTCGTGGTCGCAGGTATGGCGGCCGCCTTGAGCCTCTCGAAAGGCATTGTGGGTCCGGTTCGGCTCCTGACTGAGGCGACGACGAGGATCGCGGCCGGTGATCTCGATGCCTCCGTGCCGGTGCGGTCGTCCGGCGAGATCGGCGCGCTGGCCATCGGCTTCAACCGAATGGCGGAGCGGATCCGCGAGCTGCGCCGCTCCGATCTTGGCCAGCTGGTGCTCGCCCAACAGACGACGGAAGCGGCGATCGATTCGCTCTACGATCCAGTGATTGTCACCGACAGCGAAGGACGCGTTACTCGCATCAACCAAGCGGCCGAGCGCTTGTTCGGCGCGCGCGCCGAGACCCTGGGAAAGCACATCGATCAGGTCGCGCGCGATGCGCGCATTGCGCAGGCCGTGACCGACGTCCTGCGATCGCGGCGTGCCGTCGCCTCCGAGAGCCCCACCGCCGTGCTCCCGTGGGCGGTCGACGGCGCGCGGCGCGCATTTCGCATCCGATCGACGCCGATGCGCGATGCCGACGATCGGCTCGTCGGAGCAGTCACGCTACTCGAGGACGTGACCCATCTCAGCGAGATCAGCCGGCTCAAATCCGAGTTCATCGCCGCTGCGTCGCACGAGCTGAGGACGCCGCTCACCAGCGTGCAAATGGGAATCCACCTGCTGCTCGAAGGAGCTGCGGGCACGCTGGACAAACGCCAGCAGGAAGTTCTAGAGGTGTGTCGCGAGGATACGGACAGGCTCGATCGCCTCATGCGTCAATTGCTCGATGTGTCGAAGGTCGAATCGGGGGCCTCGACGGCCGTCCGAACGCCGGTACGACCGGAGGACCTCGTGCAGGAGGCGGCCGATGCCGTGCGGGTGCAGGTCGAAGCGAAAGGGCTCCACCTCGTCGTGGAACCGGCCGGGGATTTGCCGTCGATCCTGGCGGACCGCGATCAAATCGAGCGCGTGATCGTGAACCTGGTCACAAACGCCACCCGCGCGACGCCGGCGGGTGGGACGATCACGATAGCTGCGGTCCGACGTGACGGTGATGTCGCCTTCTCGGTTGGCGACACGGGCGCGGGGATTCCCCGAGAGTACCTCCCGAGAATCTTCGAGCCCTTTGTTCAGGTACCGAACGCACCGGTGGGTGGCGCCGGGCTCGGCCTGACGATTTCACGCCGGATCGTCGATGCGCACGGTGGCCAGTTGACGGTGCAGTCCGAGTCGGGTCGAGGATCCACGTTCACCTTTACCGTGCCGATTGGCAAAGAACAGCCCGCGGAGACACGCGCATGAAGCTCTTGATCGTCGACGACGAACCGCATATCCGGCAGATGATGCGGCTGACGTTGGAAACCGCGGGGTACGAGGTTGACGAAGCGACTAGTGGCGAAGACGGCTTGAAGCAGTTTGGGGATGGGAGCACGTACGCTGCCGTGCTGCTCGATCAGAAGATGGCTGGCCTCGACGGACTGCAGACACTGAAGCGACTCAAGGAGCATGTGCCTGAGGTCTGCGTGATCATGGTCACCGCATTCGCATCAATCGAGCTTGCCGTCGATGCGATGAAGCTCGGAGCGAGCGATTTCTTGAGAAAGCCGATGACGCCGGAGACACTCCGCGGCGCCGTCGCGGCGGCGGTCGCGAGCTTGCCGCGCGCGGCCACCAAACGAGCCGCCGTTCCAGGTGACCGTCAGCGGCCGCAGATCGAGTCGCTCACGCTCAATGGTTTCCGAATTGTCCGCGCGCCCGGCCCGACCGATCCCACCTCGGCTGAACACGTCTTTCGAGTCACGCATTTCCCCCACGGCGTCGAGTCGACGGTGACCGTTCTGATCGATCCCGAGGCAGTCGCCCGCGTGACCCGGCTCACCCGTCGCGAGCTTCGGCCTGGCGGCGCGTTCTGGCGCGAGCAGGCCCATCGGCTGCTGTCCTCGTTCTTGTGGAGTGAAGGCAAGCCTCCGGAAAACGGCCGATTGACGCTCCGCGACGTCTCGCGCGATGACATCGACGTCGCCGCAGCGTGGACAGCGGACTGAGGAAGCAAGGCCGCTGGTCGTGACGATACGACGGCGATTCCTCGTTCTTGTCGGCCTGCTCGGGCTTGTCGCCTTCTATGCCGGCACGCGTCTGATCACGACGCAGAGGCCGCCGGTTCATCCGCTGACCGGACGGCAGATCGCAGGCATAGCCACCGACGCGAGCTGGCTCGACCGCGCGACGCGTGAGCACGAGGAAGCGCCAGAGCAGGCACTCGCACTGATCGGCCTTCGCCCCGGAATGGTCGTCGCGGACGTTGGCGCCGGCACCGGGTATATGACAACACGCCTTGCGCGGCTCGTGGGGCCAGGCGGCAAGGTGTTCGCCAACGATATTCAACCTGCCATGCTTCGCATCATCCAGGACAAAGTACAGACCGAACACTTGTCGAACGTGAGTGTCGTTCAGGGCAGCGAAATCGACGCGCATCTTCCGGAAAACACCATCGACCTGGCGCTCCTCGTCGACGTGTATCACGAGCTGTGGCATCCGCAGGAGATGCTTCGAAGCCTCCGCCTGGCACTGAGACCCGACGGAGAATTGGTGTTGATCGAGTACCGCAAAGAAGATCCGAGCATTCCTATCGCTCCTACGCATAGGATGAGCGTCGCGGATGTGCGAAGGGAAGTTGAAGCGGAAGGATTCAGGTTCGATCGCCTCGTTCCCGGACTGCCTCGGCAGCACATCATCATCTTTCGCAAGTAAATAGATGTTCCAGCACCTCGTTACAACCGTTTCAGACTGCTCTTTCGTGCCGGTTGCGGTGTAGACTCCCTCACGTACCGTCCGCATGTGGCCTCGGCTCCCCTCCCAGCCTAAGACACCCGTACGCGTCGTTCTCGCGACGACCACTCTTCTTTCGTTTATTTCCTCAGGGCGGGGTGCTGCTCTCGCGCTGGTCGAGCTGGGCGTCGTTGCCTTCTATGCGAGTGGGGTCGCAGAGCGGGCACTAGGCCCGTCTGCTCCGTGGTTCGTGCTTGCCGCGGTGCTGCTGGGGCTCGTGCTCCGAGCTGTCGACCTCGAAAGCTGCGCGCTCTTCATTCCCGGAGGTCCTTACGGCATGGCCAAGGCGGCGCTCGGTCAGCGAGCGGGCAACCTGGCCGCGTCCGCCCACCTCCTTGAGTACCTGCTGCTCGGATCGATCGCGGCGAGTATCGCCGGCCATTACGTGGGCGCGGCGGGAACCGCGCTCTTGGGCATCTCACGGATCCGCAGCGACGTGGCGACCGAAGATCTGGCGACCTTGTTCGCCGTCTGCCTGTTGGGCTTCGTCTGGTGGTGGCAGCGGCAAGGACGTGCCCTTTCGAACGATGCCGTGACGCGCGCGGTTGCTGCCGTTGCGGCGCTGCTTGGTGCAATCGTCGTCTGGGGCGCCATTGGCGCCATCGTTCGCGGCGGGCTGAGTCCGGACACGTGGCCGCTTCATGTCCCTGAGCTTCAACGCCTGACCCCCGGTGCGGTGGGGGCCTTCCCGTTCGCAGTTCGGGCGCCTGTCGTGCTTCTGACCGCCCTCGGTTACTGCCTCTTTGCGATGGGTGGCGCCGGCGCACTCGCGCACGTCGCGCCCGAGTTGCAGCAACCTCGGATTCTTCATTTACGCCGCACCGCGCGGCTCGTCGGCGCCTTCGCTCTGTACGCAACGGCAGGCGTGGCGTTTCTCCTTTCGGCGCTGGTGTCCGCCGGCGTCCGGGAAGTGTGGTTCGATGCGCCGCTTGCCGCACTGCTCCCCAACCTGCCGGGTCCAACCTGGATCAAGGTCCTGGTGGCGCTTGCGGGACTCGCCAGCGGCTGCGTCATGCTGGCAGCCGCGGTGCTCCGGTCGGCCGTCAGTGTCCAGAGCCTGCTGTCTCGGTTATCAGAAGAGGGATTGCTCGCCGGAGGGATTCAATCGCTGCACTCCCGCTTCGGAACGCGATCGAGACTGATCGATCTCGTCGCCATCATTCAGGCAGGGATCGTCGTGATGAGCGCCGGTCAAGTTTCATGGCTGACCCGCATCTACGCGATTGGCCTGGCCTGCGGCGCCCTGCTGAAAATCGCGGTGTTGATTCGGTACCGCACGCTGCGATCCGAGCCGCGAGCGTTTCGAGTCCCCTTGAATATCAGGACGGCCGGGGGCGAATGGCCCATCGGACTCATGACACTCGGAGGCTTGATCGGCATCCCGGCAACGCTCGTGCTGGTGAGCGGTGACGCGGCGGCAATCGCAGGCGCCACGATCCTTGCCGTGTTGACGACGTTGCTGACCGTCTCGGAACGCGCCACCAACGCGGAACAGAAAGCCCTGGCAGGAGCACCTGACGAATTTCAGCTGCTGCCCTCTTCCGAAGCCGGCTTGAACTCGGTCGAGGCCAAGCCGGGTAACCTGCTGGTCGCCGTACGACGACCGCACTTTCTCGCACATCTGACTGCAGCGCTTCAGGCAGCCGGCGATCGCGATGTCGTCGCGATGACGGTTCGCCTCGTGGAACCCGACGCCACCTCCACCGCGTTGCAAGCGCCCCCTCAAGTCACCGACGATGAGCGCCGGCTGCTGACAGCGGTGGTTACGGTAGCCGAGCGATACGGCCGGCCGGTCCGGCTCCTCATTGTTCCCGCCTCCAACGTCTTCGACGCCGTCGCCCAGACGGTTGTGCGGTTGCGCTCATCGGAGGTTTACACCGGTGAATCCGAGACACTTTCCGCCGACGATCAGGCCCTGCTCCTCGGTGAAGCCTGGGAGCGCGTTTCGAAAACCGAGGCCTTCGACGTTCGGCTCCTGATCTATCACAGCAGCGGCCGCACGGCCTTGTATCACCTGGGCGCGCATGCGCCCGACCTCAGCACCGACGATCTCAACCGCATCCACTCGCTTTGGCTCGACGCGGTCAAGGCCATAGGCCCGCACGTTCATCATCACGACGTCGTGCGCGCCGCTCTTACGCATATGGAACAAGAACTCCACGGGTCCAACCGGGAGGCAGCGCTCGATCTCATCAGGCAGGTCGCCAAACCGGCCGACGAGCTCGCCGCCGTCGTCCATCAGCGCGATTTCGGCAGGTTGCGCGACATGGTCCGCAATCGCAGCGAGAGCGACCTCGCCCGGGTCCTCACCGACCTCACGGTCGAGGATCAGGCCGTCGTGTTTCGCGTGCTGCCTCGGAAGGTCGCCGCCGCGACCTTCGAATACCTCTCGCAAGACGATCAAGAGACGCTCCTCAAAGCCTTGGCGAAGGAAGACGTCGCGGCCATCTTGAACAACATGGCGCCTGACGACCGGACCATGTTCCTCGAGGAACTGCCGGCCGTCGTTACGCAGCAGCTGCTCAACCTGCTGACTCCCGAGGAACGCACGACGGCGCTTACGCTTCTCGGATATCCAGAAGGCTCCATCGGCCGGCTGATGACGCCGGACTACATCGCGATCCGCGAGCACTGGACGGTCCAGGAGGTCCTCGACTACGTTCGCACTCACGGGCACGACAGCGAAACGCTCAACGTTCTCTACGTCGTGGACGACCATGGCGTCCTGGTCGACGACATCCGGATCCGCGAGTTCCTGCTGACGTCTCCTGCCAACACGGTTGCCGACCTGATGGACCGTCGTTTCGTCGGCTTGAAGGCCGGCGACAACCAGCAGACCGCTGTGGCGGTCTTCCGGACCGAGGACCGTCTGGCACTACCCGTCACCGATTCGGCCGGAGTTCTGATCGGCATCGTCACCATCGACGATGTCCTCGAGGTGGCGGAGTCGGCGGCGACCAAGGAAATCCAGAGGATCGGCGGATCGGAAGCGCTCGACGAGCCGTACATGGAGATCGCCTTCCCAAAAATGATCCAGAAGCGGGCGGGGTGGCTGACCGCCTTGTTCCTGGGCGAGATGCTGACGGCGACGGCGATGGGATTCTTCGAGCAGGAGATCGCGCGAGCTGTAGTGCTCGCGCTGTTCGTGCCGCTCATCATTTCCAGTGGCGGCAATTCCGGGTCTCAGGCATCCACCCTCGTGATCAGGGCCATCGCGCTCGGCGAGCTGGAACTCAAAGATTGGTGGCGGGTCATGCGGCGCGAGATCTTCGCGGGACTCGCGCTGGGCGGCATTCTCGGCACGATTGGATTCCTTCGAATCACAGTCTGGTCGGCGTTCTCGACTCTTTACGGTCCGCACTGGCTGCTCGTCGCGGTGACCGTCGGCACCGCGTTGGTGGGCGTCGTCCTCTGGGGAACACTGATTGGGTCGTTGTTGCCGTTCCTTCTGCGCCGGCTCGGCTTCGATCCGGCGACGTCATCAGCGCCGTTCGTCGCCACGTTGGTCGACGTCACCGGATTGGTGATCTACTTCAGCGTCGGACTCGTCATCCTCCGAGGAACGGTCTTGTAACCTCGTGCAACGCTGAGAAGCGTTACCCTTCCTTCCGCGGCCGATAAAGGGGTCAGCGGCGTTAGCTGCAAGGAGCAACACAATGGACCGGACGTTTGACCCGAAGGAAGTCTTTCCACGTCAGCCCCGTCGTCTCGCCGGTCTTATAGGCCTGATCGGTCTGCTCCTGCTGTTTCTCTTCTTCGGCCCTCTGCGCACGGTCCCCGCCGGCCACGTCGGCGTGAAGGACTTCTTTGGGCAGGTTTCCTCCGACACGCTGTCGCCGGGGATTCGCTTTGTCTTTCCGCTCACGCGGGTGGTGAAGATGTCGGTGCAGACTCAGGAAATCAAGGAAGTCGCGGAGGTCCCCTCGCAGGAAGGGCTCATTTTGAATCTCGAGACTTCCCTGCTGTTTCAGCTTGAAGCCGCGAAAGCCGCTGACATCTACCGAACGGTCGGCAGCGAGTACGTCGGCACGATCGTCGAACCGCAGTTTCGATCCGCGATTCGAGAGATCACGGCCTCTTACGAAGCCAAGGCGCTCTATTCGGCCGAGCGCGAGAAGATCGCGACCGAGATCCTGGGACTGTTCAGGCGCCTTGCCAGCGAGCGCGGCATCGTCGTCCAACAGGTTCTGCTGAGAAAGATTGGCCTCCCTCCGTTGGTTTCGAATGCCATTCAGGAAAAGCTCCGTCGCGAGCAGGAAGCCGAGCAGATGAAGTTCGTCCTTCAGAAGGAGCAGCAGGAAGCCGAGCGGAAGCGGATCGAAGCGCAGGGCATCGCCGACTTCCAGCGGATCGTGGCTCAGGGCATCAGTTCTCAGCTGCTCGAATGGAAAGGGATTGAAGCCACCGAGAAGCTTGCCGCAAGCCCGAATACGAAGGTTGTCGTGATTGGCAACACCAAAACCGGCCTGCCCGTCATTCTGGGAGAGAAATAGACGCTCCTACTTCCACGCGCCACTCAAGAAGGCCAGCGCCGTTTCCGCAAAGAGCGTTTTCGCCGGACCAAAGACCGGTCCGTGCCCTCCGTTCGGAATCACCCACAGATATGAGTGTGGGATCGCCGTTCGAAGCTCGGTGGCCAGTGTCACCGGATACAGGGGATCGCGGTCGCCAAAGACGATCAGACACTCGGCGGTGATCGTCGACAACAGTGGCGGGGTGAAGTTCACGTCGTCGTAACTGTCGGCGAATGCCCGAGCAATGGCGAACAGACGCTGAATGGGCGTGATCCGGTTTCGTGGACACTTTCCGAAAGGCGGATACGATGTCCACGACCATGGCAGAGACCCCCAAAAGGCGACGCCCGCGTCGGCGGTTCGATGACGACTTCAAGGCGCAGGCGGTCCGGCTGGTGCTCGACGAAGGCAAGAGCGTCGGCGCTGTCGCCCGCGATCTCGATCTGACGGAAACGGCCCTCCGCGAGTGGGTGCATCGCGCGCGCGCCAATCGCACGAGAGGCCGGACCGGGCTGACGACGGCGGAGCGTGAGGAGCTGTCGCAGCTGCGGAAGGAAAACCGCCAGCTGCGGCTCGAGCGGGAGATCCTAAAAAACGCGGCGGCCTTCTTTGCGAAAGAGCCAGCGACACGTTCGCGCTGATTCATGCGAGGAAGGCGTTCTTTCCCATTGCGACCATGTGCCAGGTCCTGGGCGTCGCGGCGAGCGGCTATTACGCCTGGCGCGGCCGATCCGAATCGACTCATGCCCTCCGCGATCGCCAGCTGCGGGTGTTGGTGCGCGCGTCGTTTGCTGCGAGTAAACAGCGGTACGGTAGCCCACGGATTCACGAGGACCTGATCGAGCAGAAAGAGCAGGTAAGCCGGAAGCGGGTGATCCGACTCATGCAGGAGGACGGCTTGAAAGCCCGTGGGCGGAAACGGTTCAAGTGCACGACGATGAGCGACCACGACCAGCCGGTCGCGGCGAATCTGCTCGACCGGCAGTTCACCGCGGACGCGCCGAATCGGCGCTGGGTCGGCGACACGACCGAGTTCGTGATCGGCGAGAGCGGCAAGTTGTATCTCGCGGCGATCCTCGACCTGTTCTCACGGTTCGTCGTCGGCTGGGCCGTGAGTGTCGTCAATGATCGGCATCTCGCGTTGAAGGCGCTCGGGATGGCGCTGAAACGACGGTGTCCCGACGTTGGTCTGCTGCACCACTCCGATCAGGGCTGCACGTACGCGAGTGAGGACTACCAGCGGATGCTCGACGCGTACGGCATCACCTGCTCGATGAGCCGCCGCGGCAATTGCTACGACAACGCGGTGATGGAAGCCTTCTTTTCGACGGTGAAGAGCGAGGTCGCCGATCGCTTCGAGAGCTGCGGCGAAGCGAAGATGGAGTTGTTCGACTTCATCGAAGTGTTCTATAACCAGCGCCGCCGACACTCGACCCTCGGTCAGATCAGTCCGGCCGAATTCGAGCGACGCAAAAACGAAGAGGGTGTGGATCCTATGCAAAACCGCCCAGAACGCGGTTTCGCACAGGCCCCACACCCGTCGGTGTTCTGTCAAAGAGAAGAACGAAGAACGGAAGAAACGACGTAGTTAACCTGTCCACCAAATCGGATCACGCCCAGAAGTTGGCCGGGCTGCTTGTGACGCTCTCTCATTCGGGTCAGTTCCGCATCGCTCAACGAGGCTTCCGAGAATCGCTTTTGAAACACTCGGGCCTGCGCCGGAAAATAGGGCGGGGCGCTGACGATGACCATCGCGCTCACGCGGGATGGAGCGGCGATCGCCATGTGCAGGAGAACGATGCCTCCGCCGCTGACTCCGATCGCCTTCACGCTCGAGATCCCCAGATGATCGAGAAGTGAGAGAACGTCCTGTGCGCACTGCCGGTGAGAGTAGCTGCCCGATGAACTCGTCGACGCGCCGTGTCCGCGCAGGTCGGGAGCGAAGAGCCGATAGGACGCTGGCGGTTCGGTGAAGATGTACTGCCAATCCGATCCGCAACCCATGAAGCCGTGCAGCCACAGGAGCGGCTTACCCTCACCGTGGATCTCGTAGTGCAGTTGAATTCCGTTGACTTCGGTGAGCACGAGTAAGCGAGAGCGAAGGTTGGTGCGCCCGGAGGGAATCGAACCCCCGGCCTACAGGTTCGAAGCCTGTCGCTCTATCCAACTGAGCTACGGGCGCACTGAAGACCGCGAGACACTCGTCGGTGACGTCGGCGCAAGAATACCATGCGGCGTTCCGGTCGAGCCAAGCTGGATGGTGCTAGAATATTTGTTTGCTTTAGCGGTCAGTAGCGGCGTCGGTGCCGCTTCTCTGCTTCACCACCACACTCGGGCCGGTAGCTCAATTGGCAGAGCAGCAGACTCTTAATCTGCGGGTTGAGGGTTCGATTCCCTCCCGGCTCACCACTGCTCCATAACGACTTAGCGCCCTTTCGCCAACGGCCATCCTCCGCTCTGGTTGCGCGGGGGTTGCAGCTGGTCGCGCGTCATCCAACCAGTCGACGATCTTCGACGCGGTCGACTCAGGCAACCAGTGCGCGTAGACCTTCAGCGTAATGGCCGAATCTTTGTGTCCGAGTTGGCGACTCCGTACTGTCCCACCGCTCGGCCGAGCCTGTCACGCCGCTCGTTCGTAGTAAGTAAGGAGTCCGCCAAGTCGGTGGTAACAGCGAATACGCCGACCGGTCTTCTTCTCCGGGTCGCCGTCGATGAGTACATTGCCCAGCCCCTGATGATTTCGCTCGTGGTGATAATGGGCCACGAATTCGGTCAGGGCGCGGCGGAAGTGACGCGCCCCGATCGGGATGATCCGATCCAGGCACTCTTCTTTGATCGATCGCACAAGTCGAGTAGCGCGGGGGAATCTCACCCCCGCGCCCTCCCAGAACCGTACGTGAAGCTCTCGCCTCATACGGCTCCTACAATCCAGCCTCTACGGCTTCGCCTCAGGCATGGGCTCCTCCCATCGCTGGTTGACCTACACCCTCGGCCAGATTGTCGGGCCCCTTCGCTCCGTCTGCATTACTAGACTTCGTCGCTACTACGAGCCCGTCCGCCCCTTCGCCTCGCATCGGTACTCGATTCCTCATGGGTCCACCACTTGGAGGTCTCCCTTCGCATCGAGGCGACAGGTTCCCACGTTCCGCACAAGAGCCTGTCCTGGGCTCACGCCGTCTTCGTGCCGGTCACCACTCGGGCAGTCAGCAGGCACCTGCCGAGCCTCATCCCAGGCCAAACGCTGGAGCCTGGTTTCGGTGACGTCCCTACGCTGTCGACATGTCATCGACGGTTCACTCGCGTTCGTCTTCCCAGCACACACCTGACGGGTACGTCCCGCCTTTTCCGTCACGCTCACGACCCCGGTCATGGGACCGACGCCGCTGCCGGTGGTTTGGACTCTGACCCTGCAGTCCGAGTCCGAGGGGCCGACCCTCATCTCTTGTGCAGCAAGGCTGCAGTGAGTTAACTGCGATTACATCGCGGTCTCCTCTCTGCGCCGTCGTGGCGCACAGCGTTCCGCATACGCGTTCGCGTTCGGCGCTCGCACGGGCGTCAACACCACCTCAATGCCGGTGTCGGCCAACAGCTGTCGCACTTCCCCGTGCCACTTCCGATCCCGATCGCAGATCAGCACGCGATGGTGACACAGCAGACCGATCTCGGCGGCCGTTAAGGTGCGACTGATGTGCCGCATGAAGAGGTCATTGGGATACGGTGTGGAGCCGACGATCTGCACGCGGCGTGACGCGAGGTCGATCACGAAGACGGTGTAGAACGTGACGAGCCCGCGCCACGTCCAGACCTCCGTCGTGAAGAAATCCGCGCCGGCGATCGCGCCCCAATGCGCTCGCAGGAACGTCTGCCACGACGTCGGCCGCTCCGGCACGGGCGGCACGCCCGCCGCGTTCAGGATCCTCGCGATCGTCGACCGACCGACCCGATGGCCCACGTTCTTCAGCGCGCCTTGGATCCGCGTGTAGCCCCCCCACGTCGGATTCTCCCCCGCCATGCGCACGACCAGACGCCGAATCTCGGCAAGCACGCCGCGCCGACTCACCTGGGGTGTCGCGTACGTCCATTTGCGGGCGACCAACTGCCGGTGCCAGCGGAACAACGTGTCGGGCGTGACGATCGTGGCGATGTCGCGTAGCGCCTGACGGCCCAACCGGTGCGCTCGCACGGCCAGTCGCCGCCGCTCGTCATCGGTGAACCGCAGGCGCCGCCCACCCAGCTGACGGCGCAAGAGACGGTTTTCTTCGATCAGATAGGCGATTGCCTCCCGTTCGCGGCGCCCGAGCCAGCTAGTCAGGACCAGCAACAGCATCTGGAGGGCCGCGGGAGCGATCACAAGCGGGAGCTTATATCAGAGCCGCTGGGTATCGGCCCGTCACAACAGATCGATCGAGTTCTGGGACAGAACGGGCCCACGCATGCGCCAGCGGATTGCGATAGTCGCTGTAGAGCGCCGTTACGGACTCCGCTTGGGACGCACCTCCCTTTGGCTGCTGAGACCACGGATAATAGTCGTTTAGGACGCCCCTGAACCGGTCTCGATTGGAGCCGCTCTGTTCGTAGAAGATGGTGGAAGCCCCAGCGATGAGACTGCAGAGTGTTGACACGCACGCGAATGTGCAGACGGCTTCCATTCCATCTTCGGCAAAGGGAAGGCGCAGCATGGCATGGACATCCGCAAACTGCATGTCGATATGCGCCGCGACGAAGTCGCGAATCGACCTGGGAGCGCGGGACGTCGCAAGGGGTCGGTACGGCAATCGCACTCACCTCCGTC
This sequence comes from uncultured Acidobacteriota bacterium, assembly GCA_963773035.1. Taxonomy (GTDB): domain Bacteria; phylum Acidobacteriota; class Vicinamibacteria; order Vicinamibacterales; family CAVVIG01; genus CAVRXZ01. Next base: position 16,518 of record CAVYZX010000019.1, read on the forward strand.
ATGCGTTATGGAAAGTCGATCGTATCGACACGTCTGGCAAACGAGTTCACCACGGTAGCGTCAGGGTTCTGACCGCCGCCTTCGCGACACCATCCGAGATAGCGGGCGACAACCACCAAGGCGATCAAGATCGCTAACACGATTAAGTCGCCGCGACGGAGCCGTCTCGTCGTTTCCTGCCTTTCACTGTCGCGCGTGAAGGACAAAAACAGGGATACGGGGGTAGCTCACTCGTGATCGCGCTCGTCTTTCCACGGCAGTGTGTACCAGGCCCACCCTGCGCCGAAGATCACCGCGGCCATGGCGACGGCGAACAAGGTGCTGTCGCTGGTGAGGACGGGCCTGGCCGAAGCCTCTTGACCGAAGTACCAGACGAGTGCCGAGCCCACATTCGGCACGACGCTGATGATGACCGCCCACTTCGTGCCGAGGGTTTTTTTGGCCATGTCAGTACCCGCTCAAGACGACCCAGAACTCTCGACCCATCCGATTACCTCGAGCGCGGTTCTGTTTTTGGCGAGATGCTGCTCGGCCAGCTCGCGGCTGCTGAGCGTCATCGTCATGTAGAGCGCCCCGTCAATCAAGTAGACCGCTTCCCAGCGTTCATCGTCGACGCGGCGCAATAGACCGGTCATCGTCCGAACGTCCTTCACCAGCGCAAACCCGAAGACCTCCTCGCGGGGCGGGTGCGAGGGCGGTGAGGGTTTATTGTTCCAGAGCATCCAGGAGTTGTCGGTCACGCGTTGATTGTAGGCCGACCTGTGACAGACGCTGTCATGACCGTCGGGAGGCATTGAGAAAGGTTCAGCGGGCGAGCGGTGCGGAGTCGGCCAGGGAGCTACCCTTGCCGCTGAAAATGACGACCTCAATCAAGAATCGAATGCGAAACCTTACTTGATGTACTTAAAGATGGCTTTCCCATCGTTGGCGACCCACAGATCGTTACCAACGGTGATTCGAACTGCAGCGCCAGGAATTTGCTCCCAGCCGCCGTTCTTAAGCTTGTGAATGCTGAATCCACCAGGCCCCGCAATGGTGCCGATGATGAAAACGCCTTTGTTGCCTGCGCCTATGTCCTTAGCTTGGCCACCAATAGGCGTCCATCGGTTGTTCTCGCGCTTGAAGATAGCGCCGATGTCGGTCACTACCCACGCGGTGCCGTTCGGTTCAACAGCGATTCGAACTGCCGCCCCAGCGACCTGCTGGAAGTTTCGGCCGTCGAACTTGTAGATTCCAAACCCTCCTTGCCCTTGATTTGTCCCAATGACCCATGCTGATCCCCCGCCAAATGCGATATCCTTCGCATTTCCCGGAATGGGGATAAATTGATTTCCGCTTCTTCTGAAGATTTGATCCTGGTTGTTAACAACCCACGGCTCTCCGCTGTCATCGACAGCAACGGCGACGGCTTCGCCCGGCAGTTTTTCCCATTGGCCACCGTTCCGTTTGAAAATACCGAATCCGAAGGCGCCCACCGTCGTCCCAACAACAACCAGATTTCCGCCATTCGCCCCGATGTCATTCGCCTCTCCTTGAACTAGTTCCCAAATGTTGTCTTGAGGTCCGCCGCTGAAGACCGCGTCGCAAAGACAGCCCCCTAAGGTGCCGCTGATAACGGGTGGAATGTCGATCAGTCTGGCGAAGGCCGCCCCGTCTTTCGCTTGCATCTGGCAGTCTTTCAGCGATGTGACAACGCCTTTGGTCTTAGCCGCCTCTAACGCGACTTTCGCCTGCCAGTAGATCGGATTGGTCTGCCAGGCGAGACATACAACCGACAACGCCTGAGCGGACTGACCCAGAAGCAGCAGAGTCGACATGGCTACAAACAGTCGTTTCATGGACCACCTCCATTCGTGACCATGTGGGACGCCTAATGTTCGCGGGTTAAACAGCACATCTGAATGAAAGGCCTGGGAACCGTAGCACAACAGATGAGCTAAAACTGCGATACTTCTTTGGTTTTGTGAAAGGTCTTGTGCAATCCAGTATGACGCCGCCGTTATCGACAGTCCTTTTCGATGGCTGTGGCTGGTCGTCGTGCCACTTCGGTCCTGTTCCGGACTGTGGAACCTCTCTCATGCCGCTCGAAACTCTCGTTCGAATGGACTGCACGGGGTGTCCAATCCCGTTGGGGATTCGAACCCGTGTTGTGGCCGAGCACTCGTTCGGCGCTGTCGTCAGACCCCATGAGCGCAACGCATTAAGCACCGTCGTGGAGTCGACGACATAGCCCGGCCGGCAGTCTGGAAAGTAGTGCTCGAACTTCTGGCGGTCGCGCAGCGCGGCTTCGCGGAACAGACTGAGGGGGTCAACTGACGGGAGGCTCGCCATCCGGCGGTTCTAGCAGGGCGTCCCCGTTGTCTGAAACACCCGGCCCCTGATTGCGCGCCGCGTGCAGCTTCAGTTCCGCCACCATCTGCCGAATCAGCGGCGTCGAGAAGATGCTCACGTCGAGGGTCTGACCCGATTCGATTTCGAGCTTCTTCGGCTGCTTGTGGCCCGTGCGGTCGAGCACCGACTCGGCGACGCGAATCGCCAGGGCCCGATGCTCAGGGTGCGCCTCGTCGGCTTCCAGCACGCGCTGGAAGACATCGAGCGCGGGATGCTCGAGCTCCTTGAGTCGCTCGGCCGCTTTCTTCTGCACTTGCGGGGCTGCGCCACCGTGATAACGGCAGATTCGGCCACCTAAAATCGACGCGTTCTTACACCGCTTACCGCGTTGCCTTGACTGCGCCGTACAACGTCGTGGGTCGGTCGAGTTGTCGCCGTCCTTAAAGGCAGCCATCGTCTATCTATTTTATGCGCGGGCCAGTTCCATGGGTCTTTGAGTTCCATGGGGTCATTGAGTTCCATGGGGTCTGTTGGTGGATGGGTTGTGAGCTACAGGCGCCTGAACCTGATCCTCGAGCTCCGTTCTCCTACGTCGTGGTGCGCTTAACGTTCGCCGCCCGCGGACCCTTCGGGCTGTCGGCAACCTCGAACTCGACTCCATCACACTCGCGCAGATCTGCGATGCCCTCGCCATAGATAGCGCTTTGGTGAAAGAAATATTCTTGCCCCGTCTCACCCTTGATGAACCCAAAGCCTTTGTCCACTCGCAGCGTCCGAATTGTCCCCATCATCTATCAATCTCCGATCTCTTGGTTTTCGACCATCGCTGTCGAGTCCAACTCGACCGATGGCATGACTTGTTTGGTTGACGTCGCCGCGCTCCTGTCGCCGAATAGCAGGCAAAGCAGCGCGACGCGGTGGAGGGACAAGGCTGGCGCCCTGTCGCCCCACGGCCTTCGTACTTTGCTTACCAACGCGGCTCGGAGCGACGTCGCGATTCGCCGCCGCCGAACCCCCCAGCATACGCGGGCTTCGGCCGCGCTTCGTTGACGGCGAGACTGCGCCCCCCAAGCTGATATTCATTCAGCTCGGCGATCGCCTTCTGCGCCTCGTCATCGCTGCTCATCTCAACGAACGCAAACCCGCGCGCCCGCCCCGTGGCCATGTCGCGCATCACTTTCACCGTTTCCACGGTGCCGGCACGGGCGAACAGGTCCTGGAGCTCTGCTTCTCCGGTTTCATACGGGAAATTTCCGACATACAACTTTCGACCCATGATCTGACTCCTCTGCCGCGAAACGCGACATCAACGCCGCCTAGGCGGCGCACAGTTTCCACAGCCTCGAAGGGATGAGCCGTGGTCCGGAATTTCGTCTCGTAGCTAGGAACTCGGGGTGGAGCGAGTCAGGAGAGGCTCGTTACGCCAAGAATCAGCACAGCACGCGGCAAGATCCGACACACGAGTATACATCATGCGGAGGACGACGCGTATCTTGCGCCTCACCCCGAGCGCCCACAGGTGTTCCCTGGAGAACGGTGTTGAGCGCCCGAAGGTCGACCGGTCAGTCCTGAAAAACGCCGTGCTATTGACCGATTCAGCACGGCGGAATTCCTTGCCATATGGCGACTACCCAAATGGCCCCGGCACAAACGCCCGATTTTGCTGGTCATGTGGCTGGTAAGCACGCGCCGTGTTGCAGATCCCCGAATAATTTGAGGATGTATCGCGTCAGGCGAGACAGATTGAGACGCGGGACACCAGCAGCAGGCGCGATCCCCGACTGGTCTTGTGCTTAGCAGGCACGGGCTCTTGACGGGAAATGGGCGCGATCTTGAGGCGTTCAGGAAATTTGAGACAGATTGAGACGACGGTCTACGCGGACAGGCTCGTCGACCGTCCGCACCACTCCAGCGATATCTGCTCGACATTCCTGAGTCCGAACCGCTTCAGCTCCGAGGACAGATCAACACCTCCAGCCAGCGATTTCGTTGTCGGTCACGCCCCATCTTTGCGCAACAGCCTCCACACGCGCTCCCTCTCCGGTTGGGTGAGCGTGTGCGTCATCTCGGTAATGATCGAGGCCAAGACTCTGACGTCTTCTGGCGCTGACGCGTCTCCGATCACTCTCTCGAGCCGTCGACGATCCTCCACACTAACAATATGCTCCATGTGAAGCAGCGCGGCGGCGACGACGCATTCGTGCACCGTGGCGGTGTTGTCATGAAGGATGGCGTGAAGCTCTTCCCGTTGGGACGTCGTCGCGACGTGTGTGAAGTCAAGAAGGATCATGGCGAGGCGGCGCGTGGCCATCCCTCCCGCAGCTCGGGACGGCACGCCCAAGCAACACACAATAACCACGATGAGAATCGCGACCAGCATCCGCGCGAACGCAAGCTCGCCGCGCGAGTGTGTCATCCACCGGATGCTACACCTTCATGTGCCACCGGCGTGATTTTCTCCGCACCGGCGCCATCAGTGGATCGCCTGAAACGGGGTTCGTCTGACACCCGAGCACATCCCAAACGCTTGGTGTCGTCAGTGATGGACGTTCCCCAGGCCACGGCGTGGCCGTGCAGGACGGCGCGTTCTGAGCGGCCGTCCGACCTGCCGGCGCCCGGGATTTTGAAGGTCAGCGTTCAACGGCGCCCGCGTTGCTGGCGCCTGACGGACTCGACGTGAGCTCGTCGCACGTTGGTGATCTTGGCACTCCGAATGGATCAACTAGCTGGCCAAACCGCAGCGCCCAGAAGGTCTCCGCAATGGGTATCTGCACCATGCCCCCTTCCGCCAGAGCCTTGAAGATACGATCGGCCTCCGTGGCCTCCGTGGCCTCCTTCGGTCTGAGCATCACGCAGAGAGGCCGACCCCAGCGGCCTTCGACGGTGACCCTTATCGAACGCGACCGCCATCGGACTATGGCATCGAGACCCTGCCGCGGAGGCAGCCTCCATCGGCGATGACGAGCCGAGGCGAAGCGATATCACCGGTCACAGAGCCGGTCGCCCGAATCTCGACCTTTTCCCCAGCGGTCACACTGCCGGTGACCGCACCCATGATCACAACGGCCTTTGCGGAGATGTCGGCCTTGATGTCGGCGTGCGGGCCGATGGTGAGCGTGTGATCGGGCAGCCTGATACTGCCTTCCATCTGACCATAGAGCGTGAGATCCTCGGATCCGCTCAGCTCGCCCTTGATGACCACAGACTTTCCGAGATCCATCACGACCTTCTCCGCAGAGCTGCTAGCGGCTGGCGCGACCGTTGCGGACCGGTCCCGGTGAGCGCTGGGCGGCGTGACAGCCTGATCTCGTTTCCACATGAGCGCCTTCCTCTGCGCGTGCCCCTACCAGATGCGTAAGCTAAAAGAAGGTATGCAACGGCAAGTCTAAGGCTTCGGCCGCCATGGGAAGCTCACGCCGTCACGGAGTCTTGGCTGCCCTTGGGAAGAATCTTTTCGACCTCGGTGTGCGGGCGGGGGATGACGTGGACTGACACGAGCTCGCCGACGCGCCGCGCCGCCGCTGCTCCGGCGTCTGTCGCAGCTTTCACCGCGCCGACGTCGCCGCGTACCATCACGGTCACGTAGCCGGCGCCGATGTATTCCTTGCCCACAAGAACGACGTTGGCAGTCTTCACCATCGCATCGGCCGCCTCGATCGCTCCAATGAGACCTTTGGTCTCGATCATTCCCAGGGCTTCGAATGGCATGCGCGCAGAACTCTAACAGATTGCAGATGGTGGCGGTATTGACTCAGTTTGGATCAGCCGTGGCCGACGCTGACGCCTGCTCACAAGGGACCACAGCGTGCGACGTGTGTGTGGCGAATGGGTATAGAGTGGGTGAACTGATGGCCACTCAGTCCGGAAGAATTGTGCTCGGCGCCTTGGATCGGATCGTCTACAACTCTGCTAATTACTGGGTCGCGATGCTCAGCGACCTAGCCGCGGCGCTGGCATTTCTGGCCCTCGGGCTCAATCGATTCTCTGGCCCGTGGGTCGTGGCCATTGGCGTCGCCATCGTGGGGTTCATATTCTGGGGATTGCTCGAGTACGTCGTGCATCGGTGGGTCCTGCACGGCCCACCCTCTATGGCGACGCGGGGTCACGCACAACACCACGCCAAGCCCAGAGCGCTCATCAGCACGCCGCTCTTCGTCATCATGACCGGGGCACTTGTCATTTGGGGGCTGCTCGGGCTCGTGCTTCCGCCCGGAGTCGCCGCCCTTCTGGTCTTCGGCCTGTATGCCGGATACAACTATTTCGCGCTCGTGCACCACTGGCAACACCATCGCGGCAAGGACCTCGCGAGCGTCGCCTACTTGCGACGACTCGAGCGACTCCATCACCTCCATCACTATCGACAGGTCGTGAACTTCGGCATCAGCACCACGATCTGGGACCGCCTGTTCGGCACGTTCCAGCCGACCAATGAGCCAGCGACGGACTACGTCTTCTGGAGCACGATCAGATCGTACTGGATGAAGCTGACCTGCAAGCCGAGCGCGACGAGCTGAGAATAGAACGCCATCTTCATCCACTCGCGGCGTTCGGCGGCGCTCAGGCGCGAGAAGGGTGCACTTTTGAGGATCTGCCAGACGGTCATCTGAGCGCCTGGCCGGGTCCGCTCACTGATGCGGGACACGGATCGGGTGCGGAAATGCCTCTCCCACTCGGTACGGTTCGACGATTGGGTGCCGACCCGTCGCAGGTCCTCAGCACGTCGCGTCAGAAACGAGGCACAATCGGCGAAGGCGATGTCGGCCAGGACCACCAGGCCGCCCGGCTTCAGAACCTGCGCCGCGCGCTCGTAGAAGCGCGGTCTATCGAAGTAGAACGCGCACTCGATCGCCAGCACTCGATCCACCGATGAGCCCTCGACGCCGGGAAGACGCTCGGCTTCTCCCAGGCGGAACGAAAGCTTGTCTGCCAAGTGTTCCAGCTTAGCCCGCTCGTTCGCGTACCGAACCTGTCGTTCGGAGATGTTGAAGCCAATCAGGCGCGCGAACTCGTACGCATTTGCCAGCAGGAAGTCCTGTTCTCCGCTCCCGAAGCCGACGTCGATGATGACGTTTCCTTTACCGATCTCGGCCGCCTGAAAGACCTCGATGCAGAGCTGCTGCTGGCGATCCTCATAGGTCTCCTTGCCCGAGACCGTGTATCCGTAGTTCAAGAACTTGCGGTCCTTCTGGAGCAATTCCAGGGAGCTCTGGAACGTGTCGTACTGTCGCGCGACGGTACGCGTGAGAGAAGAGGCGAAGTCAGTCATGGTCGATCCGACACGGGTCCCGCCGGATGTCTGGCCCCTTGAATCGAATGGCGTCTGAAAACGCTGCCGCTACGCTGGAGCGGATTTGTAGCGGCAACATGCCTCGGTCGCCCTCAATCGCCCCCATGTTTTCACAACCTCGCGTTTTCGAGCCGCAACGGCAACGTGGAGTTTCAGCGATTCTCGACGGCACGATGCGTCGGGAGTGTCTTGACTGACTGATCCCCTCACCGAACGACATCTCCGACGGAGCCTGCGCGAATGGGTGACCCACTACAACCGGGGTCGTCCGCATGCCAGCCTGGGAACCAGGGATTCCTGATCCGTCACCCGAGTGGATCAGGCCGGTACCAGTCGGCCATCACCTCCCCGAACGTGGTCGAGTCGTCGCGACGATTCTGCGCGGGCTGCACCATGAATATCGCGTGGCGCGCGAGGCGGTAGTGGGTCAGTTTGAAATCCGATGATCTCGCAGCGTGGTTCCGTTCGTGCCAGAATGGGCTATGCCTACCCGTTCAAGCAAGGCCAAATCGAAACCGAAACGCGAGGGCACACCCCACGATTTTACAGTCGTTGCGCGGCGTGTAGTTGAACAAGCCATCGGAGAGCACCTAGACGGCTCTCCATTACCGAATCCAGACGAAGGCAAGAATCCGGCTGCCGTCGCTCTCGGTAAGCTGGGAGGGCCAAAAGGCGGATTGGCCAGAGCAAAGGCCCTGTCCGCCACAAGACGACGAGAAATCGCGCTCCAAGCAGCCAAAACCAGATGGAAAAAGCATCGTTAGTCCGCAGGCATCGGTATCGGGCCAAAGCTTTTTTCAAAGCCTGTCAATTGGCGGGCTAGAAGCTCGACTAGCCTCTTCGCATGCTGCGGCGAGAGTCCGGTATTGCAAGCCACGTTTGGTCCGTGGATGAAATCGTGGAACTGCTCAACCGCCCATAAAACTGACAACGGCCGCTTTTGAGCGGGGACCGGCAGTGAGGTCAAGAGTTCTGTAGCCATGGAAGATGAGTGGACGAAGGTGATTCCAGGAGGTCGCCTCGTCAAATTCACCTACGAAGACTTTGCCAATGGTGTGGCATTTATGACCGCGCAGTTGGCTCGTCACGAGGTCGTCTACACGGTGATTTTGTTGCAAGCGGAGCGGCCGTATAGCCGCCAAACCGTTGAACGTCACTTCGCGTATGAGTTGCGGCCGAGTTCAAACTGACCCACTACCCGCGAGGCGGCGTGACCGGCCACAATGCAGTTGCGTATCATTCTTGCGGCCCTGGCGACGGGCTTCGGCCTCGCGAAAGTTCTCGATCTCACACCGTCGTCAGCGTAAAACTCACTCACCGTCACGAGTCATAATGGCGAAAAAGGAGCAGGCATGGGAGACAAAGGTGGCAAGAAAGACAAGGAAAAAGGCAAGCAACAGCAGTTGAAGAAACAGAAACAAGAGGAACAAAGGAAGCAGGATAAGAACCGCCCAAGGACTCCGTAGCAGGAAGCTAGCCCCGCATCCATCCGGGGCCCGCTCGCACCGGCACTCGTCCCTGCGCGCCGTGCGACAGCGCCGATGGAGTCGTCGCGCCCGAGTGGATACACGCCCCGAGGTGTCACTCTCCGTACGGGGAGAGGGCCAGATTCGCGCCACCGCCGAACTGGAAACCGAAATACGTCCGGGATTCACTGACGCTCTGGCCACCGCGCCCCTGCGGGCATCAGGTGCCACCACGTCACGGTGTTGTCGCGACGCCGATCCTGGGAGGCGCGCATGACCCCATGAGAGAGGCAGACCCCATGGAAGAAATGCATTTAGCACCTCGTTTTTCTGTCGCGGAGGGTCGAGATCAACGCGTGCACCATCGCCCGTGCCGCATCCGCGTCGCTCCGGTTCAGAGTTTCGACTACCTTAATCAACGAGTCATTCGAGAGATCATAGGAGTCGTGCGGGATATCCGCCAGGATCAACCAACTCGACCGGTCAGGCCAGAGATATTTGTTCACTGGCCTCAGTTGCCTTGGTTGGGCGCTTCATTGGTGATTCGTGTCAAGCGCGATCCATTCGCGGTGCGCAATGCAGTTCAGCGAGCGATCTGGTCTGTTGATAAGACCCTCCCAGAATCGAACGCCAGAACCGTGGATCAAATCCTCGGAGAGCAGGTTTCCGAACCTCGCCTATATACGATTCTGCTCGGAGTGTTCGCTGTCATCGCGCTGTTCCTAGCCGTGATCGGAATCTATGGTCTGCTGAACACGATTGTGAATCGTCACATTCATGAGATGGCAATTCGTGTCGCAATAGGTGCGCAGAGCGTTGATCTCATTCGTCTGATCGTTGGCCAAGGATTGAGAATCTCTGCGGTCGGGCTCTTGATTGGTTTGATGGCAACAATCGGCGTCACTCGCGTTATGAAGAGCCTACTATTCGGAGTGAGTCCTACCGATCCTTTAACGCTGGGCGCCGTCGCACTGCTCCTTTTGATCGTGGGTCTACTAGCGTGCTACATCCCAACGCGGCGGGCGATGACAGTCGATCCGATGGTCGCGCTCCGCTGCGAATAAAAGGCGTCGTGTGCATCTCTGATGCGTCTTTTCCGAACAGTCGACGGTCTCACGTGCATCTCGGTGCACTTTCCTGAGCCTCCGGGTGTAATCTGGCAGTGAGCAGGAGGGTGCGATGAAGGCTGCACTCCGAAGTTTGGCTCGCATTGGCGTCTTGCTCTGGCTGTCCGCCGTTCTGTCGTCAAAGGGATCAACGAGCAAGATCGTCATTTCTGGCGCTCCCCTCGCCGCACCGATTGACATTTCGGACGCGAACATCGTTAAGCAGTTTCAGGTGTGGACCGGGCCTGGCACTACTGTTTGCGTCGGAGGTAGAGCGAACTGCGTCGAGGGGACTCAAGGCTTCATCATCGACTGGTTGGCCGGTGCGACCGTCGAGCGGCCGAGCGGGTTGCAGCATTACGAAGTTTCGTTTTTCGTGGTCGACGATCGCTTTGCAGGTCCGCCTGGACCAGAACACCTTGCCTACGTGGTCTCATACGAATATGACCCCACAACTTCCCAAGGCTACGTTTACCTACCCAGCAAAGGGGATCAGTGGTTTCCGCTCAATTCCGCATCAATCTACCGGGGTCGGGAGGGAAACTGGTTTCGTGCGACCCCCGCCTGGCAAGACACCGTAGTGCCGTTAATCACGCGATAGCCGTCACCCCTCAGTGAAAGCGAAATGCCACGCCCGCCTGCACACCCCAGTACCGAGATGGAGAACGTGCTTCAGCGGGTATGTTGTCATCGGTCGAAACGGGAACGAACCTGAAGGCGTCGAACCGGAGGCCCAGGTGCGCCGCCGGCCAGTACGCCGCGCCGCCGCCGAACGTCACACCCTGCGAGGAAAACTCGCTGTTCCCTAGCCCCGCGTAGCCGACGGTTGCGAACACATCGTGCTTGCTCGATCGGCGGACAGGGAAATGGTACGACCCAGTGATCGCAGCCAAGAACACCCACCCTGCCCCCACGTCGGCACCTATTCCGATTGGCCCGCCGGCGATGACCCAATCCAGGCCGCCGTTGAGATCAGTGGCACCGGCACCGAGAGAAACGTAGCCATGGCTTCTCCCCTGAGCGCCCAGAGAACTGGGAAGAAGCAAGACAAGCGCTAGCAGAACTGAGGCGCGCGACCCGCCACGTGACATCCAGCGCATAAGATTGGCCAGCAAGTTCGCTCCCACGGGTCGTTCTTCGAACGCCTAACGCCCGGCTTGAGCCGCGCGCCGCGGCGACATCATCGCACGGACGGTCGGCGCGACGGCTCCAAGCCGATGTTGGGCCGCTCCATTGAAGCCCATGATCCAGAGTGCAGCCGCCAACACGTCGTCGGCCGTGTGATCAGCCAAGGCCTCAACATGGGGTTCAACCTGCCAACCCGTGCGTACCAAGATACTGCGACATCCCAAGGTTCGCGCTGCCTCCAAATCATCGGCCGTATCGCCAACGACAAAGGACTTGGCGAGATCGATGGCCAGTTCCGCTGCAGCGCGTCGATACAGCAACCCTGCCGGCTTCTTGCAGCGGCATGGCGTCCGGTACCGGTGCGGACAGATATACGGGCCCACGATGACCGCACCTTGCCTTGCCAGGGCGGCCTTAAGCGAGTCGAACCATTCCTGAAATTCTGTCTCGCTGTAAAGGCCCTTTTCGATTCTTGATTGCACCGTGATGACCGGACACACGAGTCCGGCTTCACAGAGCAGCCGAACCGCCTCCGCCGATTGTGCGATGAGCTGATATTCGTGTGGACGATCGACGAGCAACGGCAACACCAGCGTGCCGTTCAAGTCGAGAAACACCGCTCGGCATTGCCCCGGAATCATTCTGGTTTCGTCAATGCCTTGGCCTGTCGGCCCAGCTAATAGTAGGCCGACCACTATAATAGCGGTCGGCCCTACCGCGCTCGCATAACGCAAAAACCGCCGTCACCAGGGACATCCGATAAGCGATTGACTGCTAGATACTTGTCTGAATTGCGAATTTCGGCGTCGGCGATTAGGCCGACCTGTAATAACGCGAGGCCAGCACGCGGCGTAGCGCCGTTTTGGCCCTGTAGAGTCGCGCCCACATTCCTCGCAGACAACGGCTATCAAATGCGACCGGTCGTATTCTGAGGGTCCATCCAGCCTGGTTGAAGGGTTGGAGTCACTCTGCCCTCACGACTCGCTCTTGGTCCACCTACACCACTGTTAAACAAGTGGATCGAAGGTGCGGGTTCGTAGCGTCCAGTGAGGCGCCGCGTGCGCCGACAGCCAAACGGGTCATGTCTGATTTTCTCGGTCTTCAATAATCCGCTCGATTAACTTTGGTTGCGCGGGGGTTGCAGCGCGTTGCGTCCCTCTGCCGCGACCTGCACACCAGGCTTTCAAAATCATTCAGATTTCGAACGTTTTTTGCGACCCGGACCGACTCCCAAGAAACTGCGCGAATTAAGCGGGCGCGGCATTGAGGATCTCGCCCGTGTCGCGATTCATGAGATCGAAGCCGAGCGTGGCGGCCTGCTGGCGGAGTCGACGGAGCACGCGCGTACGCTGCTGTAGGTCGTAGGCATCAGCTCCGGGATCCCGGTAGACGAGTTCCCCTTTCAGTGCACGATAGACCAGGATGGCGAGCTTGCGAGCGGTCGCCGTAATCGCCTGGGCTTTGCCAATGCGCCCGGCTACACGCCGATAGAACGCGCCGAGCGCTGTTTGTCCGCGACCGAGAGTCATCGCGGCGATGCGCAAGATCACCGCGGCGCGATTGGCGGACGGCTCCGTGCGCGAGCTGAGCAGGCGCCCACCGGAGACTCTGTTGGTGGGTGCGAGCGTGAGCCACGACGTGAAGTGCTTTTCGGTCGTCCAGCGGTGCATGTCGGTCCCAATCTCGGCGATGAGTTTCAGCGCGGTGTACGGAGCAATGCCGTCAATTTGTGTGAGATCGACGCCGCCGGTGAGGTGATGCAGGGGCGTTCGGATCTCGAAGTGTGGTTCGTTGTCGGCTCGCTTGCGGTTCACGCGTGGCGCCGGCAGCGGCGTCGGCGGCGCCTCCAGGGTGGCGGTCAGCCCCTGCACGTGTGCCTCAATGGCGCGATCACAGGCCGCCAGTTGAGTCTGACACGCGTCGAAGAGTTCCAGATTTTGTTGCAAGACGAAGAGGTGCTCGGGCCGATAGTGGCCGGTTAAGGCAGCGATGATCTCCGCCTTCGAGGCGCGGCACCGGTAGTCGCGGTGGTTGGCGAGGGAGACCGGGTCACGCTGACCAGCAATGATGTCGCGCAGGATCCGGAGACCCGTCACGCCAGTGATATCGCTGACCACCAGCGGCAATTGGAGGTTCATCTGCACCAGCGCCTTCTGCATCCGATGGACGTAGGTCGCGGCGCTCTCCACCAGGCCCTGCCGATGGCGTACATACGCCCGCAACGCGACAATGGCCTCGGTGGGACGAAAACTCCCGCGGAGCAAGCCGACGCTGTGGAGCTCGCGCAACCACTCGCAGTCGGACACATCGCTCTTTCGCCCCGGGACGTTCTTGATGTGCCGTGCGTTCACCAGCAGGACATCGATACCGCGGACCTCGAGGATTTCGTAGATCGGAATCCAATACACGCCGGTGGCTTCCATCGCCACGCTGGTCACCCCACAGGCGGAGAGCCAGTCAGCGAGTCGTAACAGATCGGCCGTGAACGTCTTGAAGGATTGGACCGCGGATCGGCTTCGATCAGGGGGCACTGCGACGTAGTGCTCTCCTGATCCGCAATCGATCCCGGCGGCATGCGGGTTGATGCGGTCCAGCACCGACCGGGACACCCGCGGCTTTCCAGCGCGATGGCGGCGATTGTCATTCATCGAAGGCTCCTCCATCCTGGGCGTGGAGCATCCGGGGACAGGGCGACGGCATCAGAACATTCTCCCAAACGGGATCACGCGCGTGGCATCGCGCGTGTCACCAGTGATGCTGCCGCAAGACTCCCCAGGCCACGCTCTTAAACGGGCAGATCCGCACCAGTGTTGGTTCGGCCTCAGTTCCCGGATGCTCGCATGATCGTAGTGGAGCCTCAACCGTCGCGGCATGCCTTCCAGTTTCTCGTGTGATGCGTCGCGATCACGTCGCGTGATCCGCTCTTAATCTGCGGGTCGTGGGTTCGATTCCCACCCGGCTCACCAACCCTCACTTCGTTCGGGTTAGTTGATCCCGGCCGGCTTCAGCCACGCGGCTCCGGCCTTCGGCCTCGCCAACGTGGACGATTCCCACCCGGCTCACCACGCTTTCTTAGCAAATCGCTGTTCCTTTGTATTCGCTTTGCAGCCGAATCGAGCCGTTGACACACTAACTGACACACTACCGCTCAAGAACGGCGTTGATCCGGGCTGCGGCGTCGCGTTGCAGGGCTGGCAGCACGTGGCTGTACGTGTTCAGCGTGAAGCGACACTTGCGAGTGGCCGAGCGTCTCCATAACGACACGCGGATTGACACCCTGGGCGAGCAACAGCGTCGCGCACGAGTGCCGCAGATCGTGCAGCCGGATGTCGGGCAGCTTCGCCGCCGTCAGCAGCGCCTTGAATTGGCGCGTCACGTTTCGCGGCTCGAACGGCGTACCGATGGAGCTTGTGAACACAAAGCCGCCGTCTTGCCAATGTCCGCCGGCCGCGAGGCGCGCCTCGAGCTGTCGAACCCGATGGGACCGCAGCGCCGCAACCGCAACCGCGGGTAAAGCGATGGTGCGACTGCTGCGGGCTGACTTGAGCTCCGTGATCTGAATGCTCGTCTTCACCTTCGCGAAGGCGGCTCGGACGGCGCCTAGCTCGACTCTCAACTGAGCGCGTATCTCGGTGTTCTCTACACTGCGGGGCATCGCCTTCAGGGCGGCTCTCAGCCTCCTGCGTTCGGCTAGCTCTCGCGCGCATGAGGATGCACTCATCGGCATTCGCCCAACCGTCGTTTCCTTGTCGGCGATGGAAATTCCCGAGAATCCGGCGGGACTGTGCCGGCGATTGCGCCCCCGAAAGGGCGGCGTCGAGAGCGCGGTGGAGTTCTCTCTTATAAGCGCGCTGCAGACGCGTTTGCGCTTGTGCCCACGGCCGCCGGCGCCGCGAAGGCGCCACGATCGTCACAGGAACCGAGACCTGAACCTGACGCGAATGACCTGGGCTACTTCACGGGCACGCGCTGCTTCAGCTCTTCGGTCCAGTGCTCGACGACAACGAGATGGGGCCGGGTCGTTGTCGAGCCCAATGCGGAGACCGGCTTGATCATCAGAAACCGGCCGTCGTCGGAAACGTCGTACGTGGTGCCGGAGTTGCCCGCGAAATAGTACGGCGCGACGTCGAACAGCTTGGCGGGATTCCCCGCGGTGAACAGCGTCCCCGAGGCCCGCAGCGCCACGGTCATCAGCGCACCGTTCCCTTCGTAGAACAGCTCGCGCCCGCTCCGTGCCCACACGGGTCGGGTCCCGCCGCTGGTCGTGATCTGCCAGTGTCCGCCGTCTACTGCTGGAAACGGCCGGACGTAGATCTGGACCGACCCGGACTCGTTCGATTGATACGCGACCCAATGTCCGTCCGGCGAGATCGCGGCGGAATTTTCGGTGAATGAGGTCTGGATGAGCGGTGCAGTAGACCGCGCGGCCCCGCCTAGCGGAGCCGCCGGTGTCTGCCCGGGGGGCGTCTCGAGAGCCTTGAGCACCAACATGTCGATGTCGGCCCTCGTCTTCGGCGAGATTTCGTGGAAGAGCAAGCGGCTCCCGTCGGGCGAGATCGACGACGGGAACTCTGCGTTCGGGCTCGTCGTCAGCCGGTCGATCGTCCCGGTGTTGTCGGCGGCTTGCCAGTACAGATTCGGGGCGCTCCCGTCACGGTCGGACCCGAAGATGATCCGCAGGCTGTCGTGAGTCCATACCGGGGCATAGTCGGCGCCCGCATTGAAGGTCAGCCGCGCCAGCGCCGCCCGCTTCAGATCCCAGACCCAGATGTCGTTCTCCTGATCGCGAATTTCGAGCGCCACGCGCGTGCCATCCGGGGATATTCGAAGCAGCTCGTACGCGCGCGGCGGCGCCGCGATCGGTTCTTCATGGCCCTGCCTGGTGACCCACGTGAGCGTCCGCACCGCTGCGCTCGATGCCCCGCCGGAGACGTACGCGAGCGTGCCGGTCTGCGAAAGCGCAACATCGGCCGTCCCGGTTGTCCTCGCTATCGTGACCTGCTCGAGCACGGACACCGGATCGCCCGTCACCTCGAGGCGGGCGAGGTCGAACCGCACAGCGCTCAGCGTCCCGGCATTCGCGTAGACCAGATGTCCCGTGTCGACGTAGCGTGCGTCGCTGCCGCCGCGAACGAGGATCTTCTTCTGTCCGGTCTGCAGATCGAGTACCGCAATCTGCGCGTTTTCGATTCCCTCGCCCTGCATGAGGATCGTAAAGAGCACCGCGCGCCCGCCCGGCAGGATGAAGGGCGTCACGTGATCGGCCTCGCCGTGCGCCCGATCGGGCGTCGTCAGCACCTGCGGGTCGCCGCCGCCGGCGCCGACGCGCAGGAGTCCGGTGCTTGGATCGCTGGTGGCGAAGATGATCCGGTCATCCGGCCCCCAACTGGCGTCAATGGGATTTCCGACGTACGGGCAGAGCGTGATGGGGGCACCGCCGAGGATCGACACCTTCTTGAGCGCGCCGCCGATCCCCTCGAAGAAACCAATCCAGTGTCCGTCGGGAGAGATAAACGGCGACCGGATGCCTGTGATGCCGGGCAGGATATGCGCGTCGAGTTGGTCGAGCGCGCGCACGGCCAGCTGAGTGCCGCTCGTCACATTGGAGGACCCTGTGCGGTACACGATTTGCCGGCCGTCGGGCGTGAGAGCGATGTCCCGCGAAACCCCCTGGATGCTGAGCGGCTGCGTCGGCGTCTCAACGGTGAAGCGGACCGGCGCCGCGGGGACCGCGCTGCGCTGTCTATCGACGATCCAGAAACCCATCGTCACCACTGCGCCCATCACCAACGCCGCGGCCGCGGGGACCACACCGGCTCGCCACCAGGGCCGGTGCGCGGTGTGGGGCATCGACGTCACGCTCGACGGGTCGTCAAGGACGTAGCGAATCGCTGAGACGTCGGCGACTCGCCGCCGCCGATCTTTCTCGAGACACCGCCGCAGGAGCGTCCGGACGGGCGGCGGCACAGCGGCGGGCAGACGCGTCCACTCGGGCTCGCGCATGAGAATCGCCGCCAGCGTGTCGGGGACCTCCTCGCCGTCGAACGCGCGGCGCCCCGTCAGCATCTCGAACAGCACGCAGCCAAACGCCCACACGTCGCTGCGTTTGTCCGCGGGCCTTCCCTTTGCCTGTTCCGGGCTCATATAGGGGGCTGTGCCAAGAATGACGCCGGCCATCGTCATCGCCGGAGTCGTAATCGTCGGCGAGTGCGTCAGACCACTGTCGACGCGCGGCTGACTGGGTGCATCGATGTCGAGCAGCTTGGCGAGCCCGAAGTCCAGGACCTTTACCTGGCCATCGGATGTCAGCTTGATGTTCGCCGGCTTGAGATCGCGATGGATGACCCCCTTCTCATGTGCGGCCTCCATGGCCTCCGCGATCTGGCGCGCAATCGGCAGCGCTTCGTCGAGGGGAATCGCCCCTCGTGCGATCTGATCGGCCAGCGTCGGCCCGTCCACCAGTTGCAGCACGAGCGCATACGCGTGGTCCGCGTCTTCGAGGCCGTAAATGCTGCCGATGTACGGATGGTCGAGCGACGCGAGGACCTGGGCTTCCCGTTTGAACCGGGCGAGGCGCTCAGGGTCCTGAGCAAACGCCTCGGGCAGGATTTTCAGCGCGACGTCGCGATTCAGCTTCGTGTCGCGGGCGCGGTAGACCTCGCCCATGCCACCGCTGCCGAGGAGCGACAGGACTTGATACGGGCCGAGCCGCGCGCCAGGGGTAAGGGCCAAATGCAATCGAGGGGCACATTATACGCACTCGCCCACAACCGGGCGGAGACCGCAACGTTCAGATCGATGCCGGGATTCGAGCACTCGTCGAAAGTCAGCCCGTGTCTTTCGCTGGCGCGGTCAACCCGAAGACGCAATGAACTTTCGATTGACGTGAGTCGGCAAATGCTTTTCTACATCGTCCAGCCACGCCAGCAGTCCCGATCGATTCCACAAAGCGACTGTTGTTCGGTCATTCGATACTGCTGCTGAAGCATTCGCAGAGCTTGATCGCCTTGGAGCGCGACTCGATCACTTCGAGATTCCGCA
The DNA here is from genome assembly GCA_963773035.1 of uncultured Acidobacteriota bacterium. Lineage (GTDB taxonomy): Bacteria > Acidobacteriota > Vicinamibacteria > Vicinamibacterales > CAVVIG01 > CAVRXZ01. The sequence continues at coordinate 34,877 of CAVYZX010000019.1, forward strand.
AGATGCACTTGAGTTGGTCGTGGTCGATGAGCAGCGACAGCGAGTAAAGCGCAACGGCGTAAACTAACTGCGGGGCGCTGGCGCCTTGTGATTCCAGCGCATCCACTCGCGGTCGGCCATCATAGCGTTGATTGTAGGCCGACCTGTGACTGGCGCGGTCAGGGCGACTCCACCCGTCTTAGTTGCTGCAGGGTCTCGCAGCCGGGCACACCACCCTCGCGGCTATTCACTGCATCGCCTAGGTGTCGTTTCGTTCGCTCTTACTATCAGCCGCAGCCCAAAAGACTCGGCCGCCAGCGTGCGTGAAAACGCTATCTTAGGCGGCACACCAGTCATTCCGCAGACGTAACGGTTGCCTGACGAATGGCGAGCGTCCAGGCGCCATCGACCTCTCGCCAGATGTCTGTGGAGCGCCGTCGTACGATCTTGCCAGCGTTGGGTGTGTTGGCTATCGGCCTGACAACCTCCTCACTCATGATGACGACAGAGTCGCCACGCACTCCGACGAACTCGACATTGTCCTCAAAGTCGGGCTCATAGCTGAGTTGACCGGCTTTGAGCCGATCGAGGATGTTGGTGCGATCAACGACTCTGTTGATCGGTGCATTGACCACCAGGTCAGGTGCCATCAGGGCTTCTATCGCCGTCAGATCCGCGGCCAGCATTGCGGCCCCAAGCCGACTTCGCGCCTCGAGCACGGCAACTATGCGCGCATCCGAAGCCGAGGGGTCAAATCGCGTCACCGGACTCTCCTTTGGCACGAGCACTTGGTTAGGTCACGATTCGCTCACGCAAGCACGTCGAAGACGCGAACTACCAACGGGCCAATCAGAGTCGAAGTCAGCCACGCGTTGTCACCGCGCTGCGCCCGCCAAGCTCTGTACGCTTCGTACTTTCCGCGAGATGTCCATCGCTCCGCGAATAGCAGATTGGCGGAATCGTCTTGATTGACGTGCATGAGCGCCTCTTCGCAGCCGTCGAACTTCCGAATGTCCTGCAATCCTTCCTGCAGGCGGGCCTTAGTCGACTCCACGAGTTCAGTTTTCACCTTCAGGTCGATCAGGACGAGCACGCTCATGCGGCCTCCTTGACGTGGTTGCTCCGAGACGTGCCCGACGGCCAGCGGCATCGCCGCGATTCCAACGCCTACGAATTCTCGTCGGTTCATCAACATGATCACCCCCGAGCATCGCTTAGACACGCCAGGGGCCCCTCAACATACAGCTGGTTGAGTTCCGTTGGGAATTCGAACCCGTGTTGTTAGGCCGACCTGTGACAGGCGCGGTCAGGGCGACCATTGCGCAACAACGTTGCCGTCCATCGTGTGCTAGCGTCGCCCGCCGCGGTCGGCCCGTTTTGCGTTCTTCTGGCCCATCTGCTTGCCCCTGGGTTCACCCATACGCTTGTCTATCGGTTCTTGAGGAAGAGGGTTCCGATGACGCTCTCCTGGGGCATCCACTGGTCCCCGACTGACCCGCGTGGCGGAGGTTGCGGGCTGTTTCGCCGTTGTGTTGGGCGTTACGGGGCTCTTGCGATTCAGCCGGTCTAGATCGTTCTCGAGATATTCGCGAGGCACATCGTCCTCGGGAACCTGCTTGGTCCGAACTTCTCCCTGACTGGCATCGGCCTCTTCGATGCCGGCCACCGCACCCGCCTCGAAGTCCTGGCCTTCCTCCACAAGCTCTTCCACGCTCTCTGAATCTGCCTCCTGCACATTCGACAATCCTTGAGTATCCCCAGACTGTCCGGCTGAATGGGCGCCGAGACCTCTTCGCGTCGAGGGAGTTTCATCGTCGAGCGATGTGACTAGCGCAGATCGCCGTGGGGTCCGGACAATCTGTTTCGGGCGCGAACGCTTGCTCGACGGGGACACCTTCTTCCTTCGTGCGGCCGTTCCGCGAAGCGGACCTGATTTCTTGCCCGCTGATTTCTTCCTTCGAGTTGGTTTCTTTTTCTTGGCCATGCGGCCGAGTTTATCACCGGGCTCGAGGATCGCGCCGTGAGTGGAACCTGAACGTGTCGGTCCGCGCTCCTCTGGCAGCCGGATCCAATACCTCACCCGTTGAACGTGATCGTCAATTGGCCCTGGCTGCTGAAGCAGTCAGCCAGGCAATAGGCACCGTGCCTGAGCGGTGGGCGACGATCGAGTGGCCGTATCACGAGGCGCTCGAGCGCGGCGTCGACGAGCGCGCCGCGTTTCTCGCCGAGACCGCACGGTGTGTCCGCACACGAGGTTTAGCCAGCGTAGATCTGACCCTGAGAGCGCATGGTCAAGGCCGTGGGTTCCAGTTCAAGATCAGCCGAATGGGTGCGTCGGCGTCCCACACGACCGCGTTCATCAGAAACCTGCTGCCCATCCGCCGATACCACGTACTGGGGGCCGGGCCCGCCGACGGAACCAACGTTCGCGGTGAAGAGCGGGACCGGAGTATCACGTTGAGGGACCGGCTGTCGGCGCCGATCTGGAGCCGAGCCGACGTGAGCTTTCCGTCCAGCGCGATGTAAAAGAGCAACAGCACAATCTCCCTTAAGGGATGGTCGCTCAGCTTGCTACACTCACTTCGTGAAGAACCTGCCACCTCTCCGTGTAGCCGTTGGGCTGCTGCTCTGTGGCGCCATGTGGGTGGCATACGCGCACGGTCAGCAGCTCGGTCAAGTGGCGGCGAAACAGCAATTAATCAAGATCAACGACGATCTGTATGTTATCCACAACGACTTCGTCCCCGGCAACACGACGGCGCTCATCACCGACGAAGGCGTCGTGCTGGTGGACGACAAGTTCGCGGTCGACCACGACAGCATCCTGGCGGAGTTGAAGAAGGTCACCAGCAAGCCGATCAGATACGTGATCAACACGCATCATCACGCAGACCACAGCGGCGGCAACGTGAAGATGCAGCAGATGAACGTCCAGATCGTCTCGTCCGAGCAAGCCCGCGAGAACATGGCGGGCAGTCCGCGAGATGGCCTGTTCATCGACACGCAGCCGGGCTTTCCGAACGTCACGTTCGAGAATCACATGCAGATTCATCTGGGCGGCAGGCGCCTGGAGCTCTATTACTTTGGCCGCGCCCATACCAGCGGCGACATCGTGGTCTATTTTCCAGCGGCGCGGACGCTGGCCTCTGGAGATATCTTCGTGTTCGGCGACGCAACACCGCAGTTGATCGACTATGCCGGCGGCGGCAGTGCGAAGGAATGGACCAAAACGCTCGATTCAGCGCTGCAGCTCGATTTCGACACCGTGGTTCCGGGTCACGGGATTGTCACGACGAAGCAGGAGATGCGCAAATTCCGCGACAGCACGTTGGCGCTACGAAACCGCGTGCACGAGATGGTCGTGCAAAAAGAGACGCGGGACGAAATCGCAAAGATGCTGCAAAGCGACTATCACTGGATCCAGATACTCCTGGACCGGAGTCTTGACGGCCTGATCGGGGAGCTGCGGTAACTCCAAAAAAGCCCATAAGATTAGTCAGCGACTTCAGCACCGGCTGCGAACTGAACCGAGGCGCAACGCCAATTCACTCCGCCGCCTACCACTTGCAAGTACCGCTAGTTGCGGGCCCTCGCAACCGCCTTTCGCCTTTGTTCATGGCCGTTTTTGGCGAGCGACTCGTGGACATCGACCTGTGCTGGGCCTTTGGGAACGGTCGGCTGATGCGGCCGTCATTGTGGACGCCGCGGTTCGGTCAGCCGTGTTCGGTTTCCTCCATTGGCACAAGCCCGGTGACGACCCTGTGTCCCTGCATCTGAGCCGCCGGCGAGCAGGGCAGATTGATGAGTGGCGCTTCCGTGAAGTACCTGTCCCATAGTGCCTCCTTGGTCGTGGCGACATCGATCGTGCCACCACCACCACACCGTGGGACTAAACACCTAGGCGGCACTGGTGACAGGTTCGGTCGGTCACACTTCGCGCCGTCGCCCGTCATTCCAGTAGGAAGTGCGCTCCCGAGGGCGAACAGTGAGACCAACCGATGAAGACTACGCTACTCGCCATTCTCGTCACCGCGGCGGCCGTGATTCCGCCGAGCGCAGTGTTGGTTCACGCGGAGGGGGACGGACCGTCGTCCCTAGAACGAGAGGAAGCAACTCGCCCATGTCCCGGGGTGAGAAGGAGGAAGCCGTGGCTGAAGCCCTCATTCGACAGCGCGTAGAGGACCTGGTGAAGGCGCTGCGCGCGAAGGATATCGACAGCGTCATGTCCTTCTATGCACCCAACCTTGTGTCATTCGATCTCGCTCCGCCCCTGCAATACATTGGGGCCGACAATAAACGTCGAGCCTGGCAAGAAGCCTTCGCTATCTATGCTGGCCCCTTCGACTACGAGGTACGCGACTTGACCGTCACGACGCACGGCGAACTGGCCTTCGTTCATAGCCTCAACCACGTGAGCGGCACATTGGCTAACGGCCACATCACCGACCTGTCGGTGCGTTGGACCGCGTGCTTCCGGCGAATCGATGGCGTGTGGCTGGTTGTGCACGACCACGTGTCAGTCCCAGCGGACCGGACCGAGCTTCTGAAGCCATAGTTCGCGCGGGTTCGGATGGAGACGAGCGGCGGCGGTACGCT
>CAVYZX010000020.1:0-14757 GCA_963773035.1 uncultured Acidobacteriota bacterium
GACCGAGCTCTGCGCAGGTTCCCTATGCTGCTGGCGACTCTATGCGAAATCGCGAGAGCCGCGCTGTTCAGTTCTAGACAAGGCGTTGCGTAAGCGACGATGTAAAGGACGGCCGCTCGGTGAGAAACTACGCGACCTTCAGCGCCTCCGCCTGAAGGGGTTGCGAGGCGTGGTCGATCGTCGCGTTCAGGTGCGCGCCCAACAGCATCGAGAGTCCTGAAAAGTAGCACCACAAGAGCGCGACCATGACGCCGCCGATGGCGCCGTAGGTTTTCTGGTAGTTCCCGAACTGGAACACGTACCACTTGAAGCCCAGCGAGACCACCAGCCACAGCGCGGTGGCTGCGACGGATCCCGGCGTGATCCACACGAATTCACGTTTGACGTCCGGCGCGAAGTGATAGACGATCGCGATAGCGGTCACGGCGAGGCCGAATGCTGCTGGCCACCTGACGATCTGCCATGCCAGGGTGAAGACTGCGCCCAGGTCCAGCCAGTCGGCGACGTGCTCTGCCGCTGTCGGCCCGACCATCGCCAGCGTGAAGGACAGCACCATGACGAGCGCCAGGGCGATCGTCAGGGCGATCGCGGTGGTGCGAACTCGCCACCAGGACCGTCCTTCAGAGATGTGCTGGGCCTGGTTCAGCGTGCCGATGAGCGCCACCATCCCCGACGACATGCTCCAGATCGCGCCGCCAAGACTCAGCGCCAGCAGGCTGCCGTCGGGCTTGTCCGCGATCTGGAGGAGCTGTTCGCGGGCAATTGCCACCACATCGTCTGGCGCGAACCGGCCAACCAGGTCCACGGCCCGGTCGATCAGGTGTTGAATGGGCAGAAAGCTGGCGACCGACACCACGAAGAGCAACGCGGGAAACAGTGCGAGGAACGAGTAATACGCCAGCGCCGCCGCCCACCCGAAGCACTGGCCGCGGTAGATTTGGCGGCAGGTGCGCCGGAGAATCACCGTCCAGCCGATGGGAACCGTGAACTTCGAGATCAGGATCATGTGCCCTGGCTTTCGGCCGTCCAACACAGCATGCCAGCATTAGAGGTGTGTGTCTGTGCACTCGAGCACACTGGTCCTGGGCTACACGTGGCTCTGTTCAGGATTGAGCAGTCGCTGAGGGGCATCCGATTCGTGTGGGAAGTCAGTGGTCGGAAGCCGGGACGTCGTGCAGCACGACGCTCAGGAGGCGGCTACCCTCGGCGTGGCTCAAGGGGAGTCCTTAGTCGTGCAAAACGACGCTCAAGAGGGAGCTGTTGACCTTGAGCGGGAGCTCGCCGTCGTACTCGATGAAGCCCAGCTTCTTGAACTTGTTCAGAAAGAAGTTCACCCGTGAGCGCGTCGTGCCGATCATCTCGGCGAGCGTGTTCTGTGAGATCTTCGGCACCACCCGGACCGGCGTATCCTGCTTCCCGTAGCGCGCCAGCAGCAATAGCGTGCGCGCCAACCGCTTCTCGCTCGAGTTGAAGAGCTGATCGATCAGATCCTCCTCGATCCGGATGTTGCGCGCCAGCATGTGTGAGATGAAGCGATCGGACATGGCATGCTGCTTGTGCAGCAGCCGAAGCATCTTTTGTTTGCCGACGAACAGGATCGCGCTCGGCGTGATCGCCGTTGCGCTCCCCATGCGGAAAGGCTGACCCGCCAGGCACCCCTCGCCAAAGAAGTCTCCCGGCCCGAGCATCGCCACCACGGCCTCTTTGCCGGTCTTCGACAGCACCGATAGCTTGATGCCGCCGGTCTGGATGTACATGACATGCTCGCAGGCGTCACCCTGCGTGAAGACGGTGTCACCTCGCCCGTACTGCACGATGGTCTTCGCGACGCCCGCGGAATCGAGAAACGCCTGGGCGTTGAATGAAGGCGCCGCCGCGACGCCATTCGCAGGTCTTCCAAATGCCACGGGCCAAACATGGTTAGGCGACAGCTTGTCTTTCATGGTCGAAAGCTTTCTTTCCATCTTCCCACCGCCAGAATTCGATGGGTGTCGTCATTAGCGGAGGAAGGCATAGACGATGCCGGCTCCCATCGCGAGCACGCCCGCCCACACGATGAACTTGCGCCGTCCGCGACGCCCATGAACGCGCGCTCGCGCGACCCAGCGATTGCCGAAATCAGCGGCAGGTGCGATGGCGGCCGTCGCAGTGCGATAGGCGGCGCGGACTGGAAGCTGAGTAAACCGTTCGATGCCGACCATGGGTATTGCCCTCCCAGGCTTCGTTGGATCAATGGCCCCTTGACCGATCCCTGCTTATCCACTGCCCGGCTCGCATTCCTCGCGATTCAAGAGTTCAGGCAATGCCGCGACGGCCTCCTCGCGGCTATCGAACCATCGTTCGGTCGCCAGGATCGGGAGCTTATCGCCTTCGACAAATTCGCTCGGCAGCCGGAGCAGCGCGAACTTGTGTGTGGTCGCGTCTCCGTAGAGTGCGTATCTCATTTGATGTCGTGCTCCGCCTCACATTTGTGCCGAAGGACGTCACCATGCTTTTCGGTGATCGCCGGTTCAATCGTCCGGGTGCGTTTCGCAGCGATACTCATGGAGCCACGCCGCGCTGACGGTGCCCAGGTCATGTCCAGGCAGAGGTCGATAACGGTACATCCAGATCGTCAGTGCGACGGCCGCTCCAGATAGCCAAAGGAGCTGGGTCATGACGCACCGTTCCGTAGCTGACAGCGGTTTTCCATGATGTCCCCCTTCTTAGGGTTGGAAGGTCGACTTGTTCACTGCCCTGGCCTTCTCTTGCCGAGCGTGGTCCTCGTCTTCCTGTGTTCGTTTCCGGTCGATTGCTAGTCCTGGAGCCACTTCGTCGCTCAGCGGGATCGATTCGACGCTGGCCGCACGGGCCAAGGCATCCAACCGTTTTGAAAAAATCGCCAGCCCAAAGGTGGATGCGTAGGATGGACGAAAGAGGTCGAGCGAGTGCTCCGGGTCTTCCCAGTGCGCCACGACCTTGTCGCTGTCGGTCTGGATCGTGAATAACGAGGGTGAGATCTCGGTGCTGGGCAGTAGCGCCACACCGTACGGCGTCGAAAGAGCTTCGACCATGTCTTCAACCGTCATTCCTTCGGTCCTATCCCACTCATAATTGACGACGATGCGAAACAGCTGCCCGTTGTAAAAACTGAACAGCACTCTCCTGACGGAATCTGCTGATGGTGACGAACCAAGACTGCGTTGCGGGGTCCATGTCAGTTCTTCAATCAGTTCTGGACGTTGATGAAGCACGCGCATCTGAGGCGTGATACCGGCCTGTTGCGCGACAGCGGCAGGGCTGGTTCCCAATCGAAACTCCCGGTACCTTGACAGATCTTGGGCGGTGATTACAGACGAGGACATCACGACCCAAGCGATGGACATTGCGAGAATACGAGCGTGAATCATCTGAATTCTCCCTCGGGGGCCTGACTGGGTTCGATCCTCACGAATGGCGCGACGCGATTTGTGACGCATCAATCAGCACCGCGCCAGAGCGAAAAAGGAGACGGGGTTACTCGCCCGTCTCCTGAAGCGACTCACGCGGCGACTTGAACTCTGATCTGCTTCGGCTTGGCTTCCTCCCGCAACGGCAGGCGGACCGTCAGCACGCCGGCCTTGTACTCGGCGGTGACTTTGCCGGCGTCGACCGTCGGCGGCAGCGAAAACGTCCGCGCGAACGGGCCGTAGCTGCGCTCGATACGCTGGAACTGGTCCTGCGACACTTCCGTGTTGACCTTCCTCTCGCCACGCAGCGTGAGCGTGTTGTCTTCAACCGTCAGTTCGATCTCTTCCTCCTTCAGGTCCGGCAACTCGGCCTTCAGCACCAGCTCGTGCTGGCCGTTGCTGTAAATGTCGACCGCCGGCACCCACGAGCCGCGGGCGAGGTCTTCTTGTGGACGGCCGTAAAAGCCCTCGAACATCCGGCTCAGCCGATCCTGATGGGCGGCGATGTCACGGTACGAATCCCAACGACCAATAGTCATGATGATCTCCTCTTTCTGTGTAATACAGTCGCGGCAGAACTTCTTATCCGCCCAGCTGATGGAAGAACTGGGCGATCGGCCCGCACTCCAAGCGGACCGACTGTGTCGGCTTCAAGCAGTCGCGCGCGCGGCGATCTTGTGGAAGGTCGAGTTCGACACCTCGTACGTCTTCACTCGAGGCGTGCCCTCCACCACCTGCTCCAGCGTCTTGAGGACACCGGCATACGCGCTACGGCCATATGTCTCTGCGTTTTCCTTCAGATCCCACATACTGATGCCGACCGCCTCAGCTCCGCCTTGGGCGACGAACGCGATTTCGTCCTGGAAGCCTTTCTGCTTCCGGAGCACCGGAATCACGTCTTTGTCGATGAGCTGTGTGAATTCTGCGGCGCGCCCCGGCTTGAGATGGAACGAAACACGGCGTGCAAACATGTCAACCTCCAGGGTTGGCGTGCCTAAGAGGGGAAACCAGATAAACCTGACTTAGTTCAGATAGTCTGAAGACTGGGGTGTACGCCGCAATCTTGTTAACCACTATCTGTTAATTAACCATACTTGTCAATATTAATGTGCGATGATATTCTTTCTGACAAATTGTTAAACATACTTGGTTAATCAGTAGGAAATCCGATGGATTTTGCGGTTCTTATCCGACAGCGGCTCAAAGAATTGGGGACCGAGCAAAGAGATCTGGCCGCGGCCGCGCAGGTGACGGAGTCCTACATTTCCCAGCTTCTGACCGGGAAAAAAGCGCCCCCGGCGCCCGAGCGCACCGATATTTACGACAAGATGGAGACGTTTTTGAGGCTTCCAGCGGGGGCTTTGGCCACGCTGGCGGACCTGATGCGGACGGACGCCTTGAAGAGAAAGCTCGTGGACCCGCCCACGCCATTGTTCAAGGACGTGCGCGAGTTGATTCTCCGAAAATGCGATCCCAGCAAAGAACAACCCATCCGGGCGATGTTCGAAAAGGAGCCCTTCGGACCCCTCGAACGCCTCGTCACGCAGAAGCTACTGGACGTCGTCAAACGAGTGACGAAAGAGGAATTGGACGATGAAAATTGGCTCCACCTCGTGGCTCGACTCACCGGCCGAAGTTATGAGGAGATGCGAGTCACAATGCTCGAGTTCCTGGAGTCGGATATCTTCAACGTCTCGGTCGAAAATTGCGTCACCTTTCTCGACCCGCTCATCGAATCGTGGGACATCGACCTCGCCACGTTCGGGATGGAGATTGTGCTGAACCGACGCCTAGCGCCAGGCCACCCGAAGAAATTCGGGTTCGTGGAACTGGAACACGCCTCACCGGTCGACGAAGAGCCGGGGCTCCGTGCATTCCTTCAGGATCCTTCTTTGAGGGGCGATGCGACGGCCGAGGAAATCGAGTTTCTCAAGAAGCTGAAATTCAGGCGAGAACGGCCAACCCCTCTCTACTATTACCGGGAACTGCAAAACCTGCGGGACCCGCTCCATTTTCGCCGCGTGTCGAGCGAGGAGCAGATGGTGTAGACACTGTGGGCGGCTGGGCCGAATCCTTCTCGTTGTCGCTGTTCGGCAGCGCTCACTGACTAGAGTTCGACCGCAGGGGAATCCGGCCTGAAGCCGATCGCCTTCTCCTCAATCGTTCGACAAGGGTGCGCGAGCTTCATGCGAGTCAGCAGCTGAATGATCGGCCAGCTCGGATCGATTTCACCCGCACGCAGGCTGAACTTGGGGCTGCGGGGGAAGCCGTGGTGATTGTTGTGCAGCCCTTCGCCGCCCGTGACGAGCGCCAGCCATCGAATGTTCGTGGCCGTGTTGTCGAAGGTCCGATAACCGTGAGAATGACAGAGACCGTTGATGGAGGAGGACAGGAAAAAGACGTAGGTCACGGCGTGTAGCCCTGCGGCGAGCAGTCCCCAGCCGACGCCGATGAGGGCGCAGAGCGCGACCGTGCCGGCCGCTGGGCCGACCAGGCCACGATTGAAGAGCCATCGATCCCACCGATCGACCTTGATGTCGCGCGCGTATTTCTCGATGGTTTCCGCATTGCGGGTCTCACGCACGTAAAAGAACACGTTGCCCAACTGCACGGGCCAGAAGCCCTTCAACCGCGGGCTGTGCGGATCCCCATCCTCATCTGTAAACGCATGGTGCTTTCGATGGACGGCCACCCATTCCTTCGTCGACAAGCCGGTGGTGATCCATAAGGCGAATCTGAACAGCCACGCGATTGTCGGATGGAGGGTCAACGCGCGATGCGTAGCACAGCGGTGCAGGTAGATCGTCGTACTGAAGGTGGCGACCTGGGTCAGAACGACGGCCGTCGCTAGGCTGACGAGCAGTGGTGACAGCAACACGAAACCCTCCATCGCCAGCCGTCGATTCCGCCGAGGTCCAGCGGTGAACGCTCGCGGTCGTCAGCCGCGATCATGGTTGGAGTGAGCTGGTGTTCGCCTCGGCTGGACTCCTCAGAACGAGCCAGGGGGCAGCAAAGGCGACCGCGAGCAGCGCGACGAACGACCAGCCCACGAACACTCCGGACGCGGACGCTGCGAACAGTGCAAGGGTGATGAGCCAGGCGAAGGTGAGCGACCGACATGTATAGGGCATAGGAGATACTCAGGGACGAACTGTTGAGACGCGCGATGTTGTTTGCAATCAGGCGCGCCGATCGCGGCCATGAAGCACTTCTGCAGCCGTGAGCGGTTGGACTCCGGGCCAGAGCAGGAGCACGATGGCAGGGGGGACCAAGCTCAGGGCCAACAACATGGCCCCGGTACCCACCGTCACCGCCGCGCCAAACGCCACGCCGGCGACAACGACCAGCGCCACCCCTACACGAGGGCCAGAAAGCGCCAATTCCGATCGATGGCCATCACGACGAGCGTACCTCGGACCAGGTACAGCGCACTGTCCCCGATTGGACAGCATAGGCCGGTCAATAGTGGTCATAGTTGATTGGTCGCCACCACCGGTGGCCGACGGTTTCCGCCAGTAGGTGATACACATGGGCACCGAACTACTCAATCAGCTTCCGGTTGGCGCCGCGCATCACGCTCCGCCGGCCGTCGCACCAGATCCCGATTTCGACCCTCGCTGGGCCGCCTGGATTGCTCGCGGGCGTGCTCATGATCGGCGCGTGCGGAGGTTCGTGACCTGGGCCTTTGGCCTTTCGATGGGAGCCGCCATCGTCTATGCGTTCCTCAGATGATGACCACGGTCAACGGGAATACTTATGCTGGCCGCTATGCGCCGCGCAGCTTTGGCGTCATGGGGCCATGACATCCGCAAGGGGCGGTCGAGGACAGCTGCCAAGCGTCACAACCGATTGCTCCAGATTGGACGACGATAGGCTGGCGAATGAAGAGATGGCGATACGTGGCGAACCGTGATCAGCCCCAAAAGAAGTCGTTGCGCCAGAACAAGACGTCGTCGTCAGACAGCGGCGGCACCGCTGCGCGTGAGCCAAGCATACGCACCCCGATAGTTTCTGTCGAAGGCATCCGGGACGCGACGGTGACCTGGGGAGGCAGGAAGCGCGGCGGCAGCCAGGCCCGGATCTTCGGGCGCTGCTCGCTCGGTTCGCGCGCGATCATCGCTTGCAGGAGAGCGCCGACTCGTGCGCCGGAGGCGTCGCGGTCGCCGCATTCCTCGAGCGTCCAGCTGTTTTCGACGACGCTCACGATCACATAAGCCGCGGCGGTGATGCCTTCTTCGGCAATGAAGAAATGCAGCTGGCGTGCGTTCGATCCGAGACCCGCGAGCAGCCGCTTTGTCGTGATGGCGTACTGAAGGAAGTCGATGTCTCGATCGAGGTGGAAGCGGAGGTGTTCGGCGCGTATTCTTCCCATCGCCACAATCGCCGCGAGGTCGCGTTCCTCGCCACCTCGCACCATGGTCATCGGGGCGCCGTGACGCGGCGATTCGGTCACACCGAGCGTCAGGTCAGTCAACGGAATCGCTTGGAAATCGATTCGCGAGTCATCATCGACGCCGGCTTGCGAGAATAGAAGAGCCATCTCCGCTCCCTCGCGTGCCGCATCGTCGACGAGCGCGTCGACTAACATACGCGCGCGACCGACGCCACGCCGCGACGGTTCACTCGACACGGAGCCAACGCCGCAGACGCGCAGCGCCCGCCCATCGAACACTGCCGGCAGGTCGTACCGGTCCGCACTGGCGAGGATGTCGTTACCGTCGACCAGCGCGAAGGTTCGTTGGTAACGGCTGCCCCAGGAGGTTTTCGTCCGGGCCGCGTGAAACTTGCCGTACGCCTGGCGATTCAGTCCGCTGTGCGACGTCCGATACGTGGCGTCGAGGACACGCTCGAGAATGGCGCCTTCCGCAGGAATCACGGCCGTCACGAACCCATTATGCGCGCTTGGATAACCCCGGCCGCGGAGCAGCACGCACTCATCTCGACTTAAGAGTTCGGGCAACGCGGCCATGGCTTTCGCGCCGCGATCGAGCCATCGGTGGTGTCGGCCAGCGCGATGGGAGAAGGCATTGCCATCGACGCCGCTGGCACGGAGCAATTACGGATTCGCACCACTCTGCTTTTCGATCCGCCCTGACATGTCGCCTCCCACCTTACCGCGTTGCCGAAGGCTGTGGAATGGGGTGAGCTCGAGCTGCTGCCGTGCGCGATCAAGTTGTTGCCCAATCCAAAGAAGACGATGGGGTCTCATGGCTTCGATCAGTACGAGCGCTTGCTGGGCATCGCAGGCAAAGCCACTCGGGCGCGGGCCATCCAGGAGCTGGCCGGCCACGCAGACCTGTCAACAACGCAACGCTACATGCACCTGAGTCCGGCGGCAACGGAAGACGCGATCCGGTTACTCGACGAACGACAGTCCGGCGTCGAACTCGCGAAGAATCTTGGCGATATTTTGGACACGCGGCGACGGGGCAGTGAGTGACTGAGGTCCGCGCTTCGCGCTAAAGCGCTACGGCGGACAACCTTCGCGTGGCTTGCCAACCGTAGCTCACGGTTCGTTGGCAGGCGTGAGCGAAGGTTGGAGCGGGCTACGGGGATCGAACTCGATTAACTGTGTCTTTTCAAGCTGGTGATGGCGATGCGCTCCCCGGCTTCGATTCGGCGGATGTAGATGGTCTTTCAGCTCACGAATGCCAGAAGAGACGAAATCATTCAAGACATCCCGCAGGAGTAATCACTTCTTCGGCTTGAACGCCTCTTTGACCTGCTTCTCGATGCTCTTGTAGTTCTTCGAGAGGAGCTTCTCTTCGTCCTCCGTCAGGATCCGAAAGGGCACACGCACGAGGCTGTTCTGGAACTTTCACGTTGAGCCAATGCTGGCCATACGTGATTCCGCCCGGGATCTTGAAATAGAACCGGCCGACACACGCGCGGTCGTCGCTGAGATCCACCACGTCGTACGGCAGCGCGCGAGATCCCAGGTCGGGAAAGAACAGGATGGCGCACGCCCGGCTCGCCTTCGGCGGAAAGTAGTTGATGGAATCGCGCTGGACCTTCGCCCGCTGCTCGATCGCCTGCGTGTTCCCCCGCTGCTCGGTGACTGACGGCAGGGGAATCGTTTTGCCATCAGGCGTCTCGAGCGATATGGCGTCGCGGGTCAACCTGTAGTCCGGCGTCTTGTCGCGCACCGTCATGCCGACCTCGAGGAGCATCCATTCGTCGCCGATCGAACGGTTGGAGGCCTGGTATCCGAGGATTACATAACCTTCGTTGTTGTACGCGGCCCGGACGAATTTGCCCTCCAACGTCAGGATCTGCGGTACCCCGGGTTGGGGGATCTGCACGATCGGCTTCTCCTGCGTCTGGGCATCGCCCGTCGCCTGAAGAGGACACAGCGACATCACTCCGACGATGGCCGCTGATAGTGCACGCCTTTTGTTCATACGGTCTCCTTCCAAAGTGATGCGCGATTCGTTAGCCACGGTAGCACGAGAGGTCTGTCCCCACTGAAGAATCGACTGGGGCCTGCGATAGGTCCAGGCCGGTCGCGTTACTGAAGAGCCACAGTGTGCCGAAATCGTTCGCAGCACCGATCTACCGATTGGCGTGTCCGGCGGAAGCGAGTAGTATCCAACCATTCAGCGCGCTCGCTGGCGATGAATATCCTGCTCCTTTCCAGCGCGTACAACAGTCTCACGCAGCATGCGCACGTGGCGCTCAGGGCGCTTCAGCACAGGGTCGGCGTCGCCGTCGTCCTGGCGTCGGAGGCGATGACGCAGGCGGTAGAGACCTTCCAGCCCGACTTGATCCTCTCCCCAATGCTGACGCGGATCATCCCGCGATCGATCTGGGAGTCATATCGGTGCATCATCTTGCACCCCGGCATCATTGGAGACAGGGGAGCCGCATCGCTCGACTGGGCCATTTTGAACGGCGAACCGACGTGGGGAACGACGGCAGTCGAGGCCGCCGTCCACGTCGACTCTGGTCCGATCTGGGCAACGAACGAATTCAAGATGCGGGAAGGGAGCAAAAGCAGCCTCTATCGCGACGAGGTGACACGTGCGGCGATGAAGGCGATGCTGGATGCGGTGGAGCGTTACGAGAGCGGCCTGTTCGTTCCCGCACCTCTCGACTATTCGGCGCCTGAGGTCCGGGGCCGCTTCCGGCCGCGCATAACCGGCGAGCGACGTATCGATTGGGCCTCGGACACTGCGCAGACGATTCTGAGGAAAATTCACTCGGCCGACGGGTCGCCCGGTGTGCTCGACGAGATCGGCGGCATCCCCGTCTATCTGTACGGCGCGCACCGGGAGGGCACGCTGGTCGGACCGCCTGGCGAGATCATCGCGCAACGCAACGGCGCCATCTGTCGTGCCGCGGTCGATGGCGCAGTCTGGATATCACATCTCAGACAGAAAGGACCGCACGAGGAGCATATCAAGCTGCCGGCCGCCCTTGTTCTCGGCGATCAGCTCGTCAACGTACCGGAGGTTCCGCTTCCTTTTGACACGACCACTCGCAGCGAGACGTTCCGAGAAATCTGGTACGAGGAATCGGATGCGGTCGGCTACGTCCATTTCAGCTTTTACAACGGCGCGATGGGAACCGATCAGTGCCGCCGGCTCACGGAAGCCGTGCTTTACGCGCGAAGCCGGCCGACGCGCGTGATCGTTCTCTTCGGCGGGCGTGATTTCTGGTCGAACGGTATCCACCTCAATCTGATCGAGGCGGCGCCGGATCCCGCCGAGGAGTCGTGGCGAAACATCAACGCGATGAACGATCTCGTGTTGTCGATCCTGACGGCAACCGAGCACGTCACGATCGCGGCTATGTACGGCAGCGCCGGTGCCGGGGGCCTCATGATGGCGCTCGCCGCCGACCGCGTCTTCGCGCGGGAAGGCATCGTGCTCAATCCGCATTACAAGGGCATGGGCGGCCTTTACGGGTCGGAGTATTGGACCTACACGCTGCCAAAGCGCGTCGGCACGGACCTCGCACAGCAGCTCACCGACCAATGTCTGCCGATCAGCGTCCAGCAGGGTCGGGAGATCGGGCTGATCGATGACGTGATCATTCAGGACAACTACGGCGTGAACAACTTCAGACAATTCGAAGAACAGATTCGTCGCATCGCCGCGAAATTCGCCGCCGGGGAGATCGTCGCCGGCTTGACCAGGCTCAAAGGCGCAATGCGCGCCGCCGACGAAGACCGCAAGCCGCTCGCGCAGTACCGGAGCGCGGAATTGGACGAGATGCGACGGAATTTCTGGGGTTCCGATCAGAGCTACCACGTCGCGCGGTCCGCCTTCGTTCGGAAGCGTCCGCTCGAGCCGGTCCTGATGATTGATGCTGCCGCGGACCCCGCGGCCGCTGAAGCAGGACGGACGAGATCCGTCAAAAGACGTCTCGCGTACGCGACAAGCGGGTGGTCGAGCACGATCGGGGATGTCGGACAACCGACTTAACCTGATTCGGATTCCGACGGCCGTGCGAATCGACTCTTATCGAGCGCTCTGGGCGTTCGCCCTTTCGGTCGCGCGAGCTGCGCTGAGAATGTTGTGGACTCCCTGGTTGCCTTCGTGACACTCATACTGCTCGATCGCCTCAGCGTCGTTCCGCGTCAGCGGCATGGAGAACGTCCACGGCCGCGTCCACGTGGATGGATCATCCACCGTGACCGACCACTCGACCGTGCCCGCCGACGTCGGCGTCAAGCGCTCGACGACGCGAAGCGTTGCGGCATTCGCGTTGCGATACGCGCTTCGTTGCTTGAAGTTCGTCGTCTCGACCACGAGCGTGTTGCCTTCCCAGTGGCCTCTCGCGTCGCCCATGTCAAGGTGAATATTCGGTCCGGGATGGGGAGTGCCGTCGAGACGGATGATCCGCGTATCGTGAACCATCTCATACCGGATCGCGACGAATCCCGGTCCCTGCACGATCTGATAGGAGTTGCCGTAGGCGCCGGGCAACATCGATCCCGGAAATCCGCGCGTGATGCAGCGCTCCCACACACTGAAATCTTCGGGTCCGTTCAACGGGCCGCTGCCGAAGCTGCCGCCGCCGGGCCGTGTGACTCGCGCGCGCGCCTCCGGCTTCATCGGCGGAATCTTGCCGTCCGGTGGATCGACGACGAACCACGCCCGGCTGCCACGGCTCACTTCGTAGATGTCGCGGAACTCTGCGGAGTTGCCGATCCGTCCTTCGGGATCGCCGCCTAGGAACTTCGCGTTTTCGAGCACGGTCTGCTGGCGTTTTTTCACGACGTCGAAGAGCTCCTGGCCTGTCACGTCTTCGAGACGCCGGCCCTCGAATTCCTGCGGGCGCTCGAACGGCGTGCCGGACTCGTACTTGTTCGTGTAGTTGCCTTGCAGATCCGGGTCGCCCCACGGCGTTTTCACCGGCGTAAACGCGCGCGCCTGGGCACGTGACGCCGACGCCACTCCTGGCGCGGCTTCAGGCGTCGCGCATTGGAAGTTCTCCGCCTGATCGATGCTGCCGCGTCCCACGTACTTCGCGACTGTCGGATATGGACAGAGCGGCCTCGTACGATCGGCGCTTCCCTTGGAGGTATGTGAGGCAATGACGCGTGATGGCGCCACGCCGCGTTCGACCCATTCGTCGAGAGCGGTCAGCATGTCGAACCTGTTCGGTCCCGGCCCAGTCCCCGGGCAATGGTGCATGCCCGGCACCATGAACAGTTCGACGAAACGATCGCTTTGACTGCGGCCGCCGGCCTTCTTCACGACCTCTTCGTAGTACGCGATCGTCCCGAGCGCGCTCAACGCCGGGTCCGCCCAGCCGTGGTACAGAATCAGCTTGCCGCCGCGCGCGCGCATCTTCGACAGATCGGGGCTGGTCGGGCTGTACTCGTCCATGAACGGCTGGAGCTTCGGACCGTCCCGATCGACGTTGAACGTCCGCCAGTCGAGCGTGCCGTCCGTGCCGTCGAACGCGAGATATTTCAGATACGAATCCTGGAAGGCCCAACCGGCCGGCATTCTGCCGGTCAGCGCGAGTGTGCCGTCGGGGCGCCGCTCCGGCGTCGACGCGCCGGTCACCCATGCCTGCCATCCCGTCACGCCGGCCTCGTGCCCGAGCGGAAACCGCATCAGCGTGCGGCCGAACGGTCCTTTGAGATCCCCGTGTATCGCGTTGACCGTCTCGAGCTCCGTGCTGGTCAGGCAATTCGGACCGTCAGGCCCTGCGCACTTCAGCGACTCGGGCTTGAACGCACACGCGCGCGGATCGGTGATGAGGCCGTCGGACAGCCCGTCCTGCGCATCGCAGCTCTTGATCACAGCGTTGGCGAGCAGCGCGATCTTCGCGGCCGAAAGGAAATGCTCCGGCGACGACAACAGCGTTTGATAGACAAGCGTGCGTCTCACCTGCCCCAACGTGCCGAACGACGGATCCCCAGCAATGATCCCGTCGAAGTCCTCCGGATAGCGCTGCGCCTCCATCAACGCCTGCCGTCCGCCGTTCGAACACCCGTCGAAGTACGCGTACCGCGGGGCCATGCCATAGAACGCCTGGCTCAGCGCTTTGGCCGCGACGGCGGCGACGTGCGTGCCGCGATAGGCGTAGTCGATTCGCTTCGCCGGGTTGTTGAGCGCCCAGCTCGCGTCGGTCACCACACCCTGATGCCCCGTGTCGGTCGACGCCGACGCGTAGCCTTTCTCGAGACCGGCGTTTAACGATCCGAGCGCGCCGCCGAAGCCGCCCACGCCTTCGAAAAAGAATTTGCCGTTCCACGCTTGCGGCAGCCCCAGCCTGAAGTTCACTGTGTTTCCCGGCGTGGCGACGGAGCCATCGACGCGGCAGTACTCGGGCGTGGTCCCTTCGGACGCGACAACCGCTGCGGCCGTGATAGTTGTTCCAGGCGGCGCCTTCTGCTGCAGTGCCGACACAGTACACGCTGTGAGCGCCGCCATCTTTTCCGCGTCGCTGGCGATGACTGCAACCAACAGGAGGATCAGGCTCAGTTGTCTCATGGCGATACCTTTCAGCGTTGCCGTCGATCGTCGAAGATTATGAGCGAGCCCGTCAACTTGCAAAAGCGGAGATCCCGACGACGCAGCGCTACATGCACCTGAGTCCGGCGGCAACGGAAGACGCGATCCGGTTACTCGACGAACGACAGTCCGGCGTCGAACTCGCGAAGATTCTTGGCGATATTTTGAACACGCGGTCGACGGTGGAGTGAGTGGTTGAGGTCCGCCTTCGTGCTGCGCGCTACGGCGAGACAACTTTCGCGCGATCGCGGGACTAAGTTGGGGATCTCGCTGGTCCGCCTCCGCCAACGGCGGACAACCTTCGCGTGGCTTGCCAACCGTAGCTCACGGTTCGTTGGCAGGCGTGAGCGAAGGTT
>CAVYZX010000021.1:0-106399 GCA_963773035.1 uncultured Acidobacteriota bacterium
TAGAGCGATTTTCGATAGACGGTCGGGCTCATGCCGAACTCCGAACGGAACGCTCGATTGAAATTCGAGACGTCGCCGAAGCCGCTGTCGAGCGCGATGTCGAGCACTTTGCCCGATTCGCTGGTAAGCCGCATGGCGGCTTCGCGCAAGCGAGCTCGCCGAACATACTGGTGCGGCGTGAGGCCCGTGAGGCATTCGAACATCCGCAGGAAGTGGTACGGGCTGAGGCCGCTCTCGCGCGCCAACTGTCCCAACGTCAGCATCGCGTCAGGGTGTCGATCGATCATTCGAACCGTCCGCGTTACACGTGCTTCTGCACTAGGCATGACGCGGTTTGAATCGAAAGACATCCCTGCCGCAACACTCAAGGTACTGGCGGCCAGCCTGATGCCAAGCTCCTCCCATGAAACGTTACGTGGATCGATAACAACCGCACCCAGGCGCGCGACCAATGCCGCCAACGGACGCACTGGAGGCAAACGAGCCACGTTGAAGCCGTTGCCGTGTCGACTGCGGCCGGCGCCGGCCAACAGACGCTCGAAGTAGTCGGCCGCATACCAGAACGCCACACAGCGGTCGCCCTCGCCGTGTTCGTGCCCGCACTCGAAGCGCTGCCCGGGGTTGCCAAACATCAGAGAACCCGGAAGCATCATTCCGTGTCCAAGGGAAGAGCGGTACTGGAAACTGCCGGCCAGCACGACTGAAATCGAGTACTGGGTATGCTGCTCTTCGAATGGCCGATCCTGCGGGCCCGCCGTGCACAACACATCGGCAACCGCCCAGCCATCGCCTTGCGCGAGGATACGAGGCATCGTCCGACCCGGTGTTCCCTCATCCCTGCGGAGCACCAGCGCGCGCTCGAGTTCGACCGCAATTTTTGCCAAGACGGCTCCTCCGGCTGCGTCCTATAACAGTTTGACATGGAGGGGCATGCAATGGCTTCGATTCACAAGGAAGTGTTGGTTGACGCGTCCATTGAAGAGGTTTGGGGAGCCATCCGCGATGTCGGTGGCATCCATACGCGCCTGGCACGGCAGTTCGTCGTCGATACCCGGCTCGATGGAGAATCGAGACTGGTCACGTTCGCGAACGGCGCCGCTATCCGCGAGCGGATCATCGACATCGACGATCGCCTGCGACGGCTGGCGTACGCGGTCGTCGACTGGCGCACGACGCATCACAACGCGTCGTTACAGGTATTCGCCGCCGGCAAGTCACGCTGTCGCATCGTCTGGATCGCCGACCTGCTGCCCGAGGATCTGGCGGACCTCGTCGATGGCATGATGGACCAAGGGTGCGCGGCGATGAGACGGACATTGGAGGCCGACAATGGCGACGATGAAAGAATCAACTGATCTTCTACGGACGCAATTGGCGCGGATCTTTGATTGGGACGAGGCGCACGTCGGCTTCGAAAAAGCCGTCGAAGGCATCCCCGCAGACAAACGTGGATCGGTGCCACCAGGCTTCGAGCATTCTGCCTGGCAGTTGATGGAGCACATGCGCCTCGCACAGAAAGATCTCCTCGACTTCTGTGTGAATCCGCAGTACGTGCATGCGCTGAATTGGCCGGACGACTACTGGCCACGAAATCCTGCGCCGCCAGACTCGGCGGCATGGAACGCGAGCGTGCAGCAGTTCAAGACCGATCGCGAGGCGCTGAAGCGCCTCGCCCAAGACGTTTCCGTCGACCTTTTCGCCACGGTCCCGACGGGTAAGGGGCAGCAAACAAACCTTCGAGCGCTGCTGCTCGTGGTCGACCACAACGCCTATCATCTCGGTCAGCTGGTTGCGGTTCGCCGGGCGCTCGGCATCTGGCACTGATTACTGCAGGCCGACGAATCGGATCGCCTCCACGAGAGTCGCAGCCGCGTAGAAACACACCGCGCCTATCAGGGCCACATCGAGCACGCGTGCGAGCGGTGTCAGGTCCTGGCGACCGCGTGTTGGCGAAACATCCCGTCGAGTCATCGCAGCGTGGCACTTTGATCGCACTTGTTCGTTCCGTGTGGCGCTCGTTGCTGGTGCCGACAACTGAGCCAACACGCGAAGTACCGGATCGGTCTGCTCGTTGGATGTCATTCGCGCACCTCACCGAGATCAACGGACGGTCGCAGCCCCATCTCCGCGAGACGACCGGCGAGCAGCGCGCGGGCCCTTTTCAGGCGCTGTCGAAGTGCCTCCGGAGTCACGCCACAGATGGCAGCGGCTTCGATCGGCCTGAGACCCTCGACCCCGACGAGCAGCAAGACCTCACGGAAGGAAACCGGTACGCTGGCGAGCGCGGCCTCTATCCGCCGTTCCAGCTCGCTGCCGACCGCATGATCGAATGGCGAGTCCGGGAGACCCGCCGGCCACAACCCAATCGAGTCGGCCGCGCGATCCTCGATCGCTCTGGACCGGCAATAGCTGATGTGGAGGTTGCGCGCGACGGCGAAGAGCCACGGCCCCAGGCGCGTCTCGGAATCGAGCCGGCCTGCGTGTGTCACGAAACGCAGCCAAGTCACCTCGAGCAGGTCTTCGGCGACGTCTCGGTTTCTCGCCAGGCGGGCCAGGAAACCGAACAACCGGGCATTGAACAGAACATGCACAGCGTCGAAGGCGTCGCGGTCGCCATTCTGGACGCGCCGGACGAGCTCCAGCTCGCAGTCCCGGTCCATGCCATAGAAACGCGGAATGGCGTCGCGCGTGACATTGGTCACGCTGGTGGTCGTTTGCGCGTTCATACTCCAGACGCGCCAACACCATACGGCGCCGCGGGGTGACCATGGAAGCCCTCAGAAATCTCGGCCTGGCCGGGCTCTTCGGATTGTTCGTCAGTGCCCTGCCCATGTTTCTCGGGATCGCATTTGCTATTCGCCCCAACGAACGCTGGTTGGCGCTGATGCGGCCGGTGACGCTCGCTGGCATCTTTGCCGCGATCGCGAATACGTTCCTGGGAATTACGAATGCCCTCGTGTTTGTCGCACGGGCCGCGCCGGGCGAGCCGCTGGGCCCGCGACTCGCCCCCGGGCTGGCAGAAACGTCAGTGCTGCCGTTCGTCGGGTTCGTGTTCCTGACGATTGCCTGGCTCTGTGTAGCCGTCGGAATGAGAAGACAGCACAGCTAGCACACCGTGAGGTAGCGGGCATCGAGCGCCCGGATCAACGACGAAGTAAATTCTCGAGCTGCCTACTCAACCATATGCCGTCAGTGGCGGACGATGAGCGGCCGGCCGAACGTGCGCTCGAATCGCTTGTCGAGACTCTCGGCGAGCCAGGACGGCAGCATCGGTACCGACACGGTGACGCGACGCCCGATCTCACAATCGACCGAAATCGGGCCAGTGCCCGAGCATCGGGCTTCGATCTCGTCGGCGAGGGCGAGAATGATTGCTGCGCGATCGATCGTGTCCCGATCGATCGGGTCGCGGCCGCTTGGCAGCCACAGCACCTCCGCATGCCGGTCGCCCGCGCGTCGAACGATCGCCGAGACGAGCGCGACCTCGTAGTGCGTGAAGCCGGTGAGCTCGGTGCTCAGGAGAATGTCGGCAACGTGCTCGTGGCGCGCAACGACATCGAGACTCCGGCCGATGTCGAGCACGCGGGCCGCATGATCGATGGCCTGGGCGAGGCTCGCCGGAGCGCGCGGCTCCAACACGCGGGCCAGCGCTGAAGCGACGCCGCGGCGGCGAGACGCTGCAACTTTCCGCCAGCCGTCGAAGCGGGAAACCAGCGAGGACAGGGAAGCTTCCTTCACCGCCTGTGGCGGTCCCTCGGCGATCTTCAGGAGCTCGAGAGCGATCCCCTCGCGGACGCCCTGCCCCGAAACCAGGATGTCCTTGGCGCGCACGAATTCCGCCAGCGTGAGAATGGCGATCGCGCCGCCCACGATCGAATCGGCCCGTTCCGCGCTGAGCCCCGCGACCTCGTCGCGCCGCTTCTCCTTGGTCCTCGCGAGGGCGTCGGCGATGTCCGCAAGGCTGTCCACCGACAGCTCGTAACCGTGCAGCCAGCCGATGGGATACCGTCGCGCCTGACGATCGATCTTGGCCAGGTTGCGCAGTGTGCCTCCCGTACCCACAAGTCGGTCGCCCGAACCCAGACGGCCCACCCGCGACTTTGTCAGCTGACTGCGGACGTGGTCGCGCAGGCGGCGGAGTTGCTTGGACGTCGGGGGATCGGACTCGAGATACTTCTCACTCAGTCGAAGCGCACCGAGCGGCAGGCTCACGACGCCGGATGGACGACGCCGCGCGAATCTGGTGATCTGCAGACTGCCTCCACCCAGATCGAAGAGCAGGCCGTTCGAAGCCGCGAGGCCCCTGACCGCTCCGGTGAAACCGTAGCGCGCTTCAGCGGAGCCTCCGACAATGTCGACTCGCATGCCGAGCTCGCGTTGCAGCCGCCGGGCAAACAGCGCGCCGTTGCGCGCGTCGCGCATTGCCGCCGTGGCTACGGAGACGATGCGCCTCGTGCCGGCGCCGGTCGCAATCGCCTGAAAATCCCGTAGGGCCTCAGTCGTTCGGGCCATGGTCGCGTCGCTCAGCTCCCCCCGTGTATCGACGTCGTGCACGAGTCGCAGCGGGGCCCGCGAGCCGGCAATCAGGCGCAGATGGCTCGAGGCTTCGCGCTCGAAGACCATCACGCGGGCTGAGTTCGAACCGATGTCGATGACGGCGACC
The DNA here is from genome assembly GCA_963773035.1 of uncultured Acidobacteriota bacterium. Lineage (GTDB taxonomy): Bacteria > Acidobacteriota > Vicinamibacteria > Vicinamibacterales > CAVVIG01 > CAVRXZ01. The sequence continues at coordinate 4,664 of CAVYZX010000021.1, forward strand.
ATGTTGCCGTGAGAACCGTGGCTTCGGACATGCATGTCTGCACCATTTACGCGCGCGAACGTCTGCGCTGGTCAAGCCTGCGGCAACGCTGTTGCCTTGGTACGACGCCAATGGCTGCCGATCCGCCGCAGGTTGAATAAATACTAGGCGAAACCCAGCTGGAATCTTCCTTGTCACATCTGCGGCGGGTCGTCCGTCCTAGCTATGACATGGCGGCGCCGGCACTCGTGAACAGTCGCGCCGAGGTCGTGACGCGAACTGATCGATCAGCTCGACCGTCTTTATAGTTACGGCTTGGGGTTTTCCCATGACCGCAGCGTCCGTTTTCGCAGTATCTGACGGGATTGTGGCGCAGAAGAGCAGGCGTATGGACAACCAAGGTGCGGTGCTTCAAATCACTCCATGGGACCGCGATGTGCTCCAGCTGTTGGCGGCCGGGAAGGCGACGAACGAAATTGCCACTCGCTTGGGCATGCGAACCCCAGACTTTGAATCAGGCTTGACCAGGCTCTTTGCCGCAATGGGCGCCGCCACCCAAGCGGAAGCCATTGCCGGCGCGCTCAAACGCGGATTGCTCAGCTGATTACCTCCGATGTAATTGCGGTACGGGTCTCTGACGCGCGATGCTCGTCACGAACGACAGGCCTCAGGTCGCCAACTGATGCCGCTGACTGTTCCAGCTACTCATCAGGAGTTGCGACGGGCTCGGAAGACCAGTGCGCCTCCCAACGAGACGAAGACCACCAGCAAGACGATGACAATCCAAAAGCCGCCATCGTGTTCGCGGAGCGGAATGCCGCCAATATTCATGCCGAATAGACCGGGAATGATGGTGAGCGGCAGCGCGAGCACGGTGACCACCGTCAGCACGAACAGCGTGCGGTTGGTCTGCTCGTTGACCAGCGCGACCATCTCCTCCTGAATGAGTCGGATCCGCTCGGCCAATGCGGCCGCGTCGGCAACCGCGACAGACAGCTCCTCCGCCGACTGGCGCAAGTCGCCCAAATCGTCTGAACTGATCCACGTCGGCGGCCGGTTCAGCAGACGAAACAGCGCGGCGGGCTCGGGCGCGAGAAGGCGGCGCAAACGAACCAGGACACGCCGGAGAGATCCGAGCTTTGCGCGGCTGAATGCCTCTTGTTCGGCGATCAGCCTATCCTCGATGGCATCCACATCTTTGGTGGTGTCCCGAACGATTTGCACGAGAACGTCACCCTGGTCGCGCAATAGATGTGCGAGAAGCTCGGCCGGAGATCGAAAGATCTCACCAGCCCTCACAGCCTCGCGCAAGCGATCGACCGACCGCAGGGCCGTCACGCGAGCGCTGACGAGCGCGCGTCGATCCACCCACAGACTCACGGCCGACACGTTGGAGACGTCGTGCGCAAAGAACCGAACATCGTTGAGCACCGCGACCAACGCCTCTCCGTCCTGCTCGACGCGCGTCGACGTCGCGTCGTGCAATGACTCGAGGAAGGCCTCTGGCGCCGACAAATGATCCCGGAGCCACCGTTCGGATGCCGCGTTGGCGACGTTGAAGTGAAGCCAGACGAACGACACCCCGGCGACAGGCGCCTCGACCGAAAGAAATTGCGCGGCCTCGGCAGAGTCGAGAAGGCGGCCAGGTTGTCCTGGATCGAACACGTAGCCATACACCAAACCGGCCTTGTCCGATCCATAGATCGTTTCTGTGATGTCCAAGAAGTACCTGGCCTCTGCAGAGTCTTGCTTGAACGGACTTCGTCCGGCAAGGCATCAGACTACAGAGACCGGGCAGCCAGTCCGCGTTACAGAGATGTAAATTCCGGTATCCCGACCGGGACCTTTCGGCAGGAGAATCGCGCCTTCCGAGAACCCTACACCACAGTTCGAGGTGAAATGGGCGTTACCTTCTGGAACGAGAGGCCGAACGTGGTATCGGCTGTCGTTTTGTCCGTGGTTCGTCCACTCATTGCGCTACTGCTTTGATCGCGAGCTTGTCGTCCACCGGAATGACAACCACGGTAAACGGCGTTCCGGCATCATCGGTCACGATTGGCAACGGCTGGCCAAACTCGTTGTCGCCGAGCATCGAGTTCTTGTAGAACGGCGAGAAGACCATCATGTGGGGATGCCAGTGGCCGATTCCTGTGCCGAGGTGCTGATCCGCAGACCACATATATGCGAACGCGACGCCAACTCTCGCCGGCAGCCTCCCTTCGATGTAGGCAAGCTCAACATCAATCGCGATCTCATCAGGCGCCTTGCCGGCGATTCCTAGCTGGCTTCGTAGCTCGTAGTACGGCATCACGGTGCGCGACGCTAATGGGTCGAAGCAGATCGGTGCACGGACCGCGGCGTCGTAGACGAGCTCGCGCAGCGGTACCGGTGTGTAGGTCGGCGCGGTCCAACCGCGCATGACCATGCAGACAAAACCGTTGTCGCCTTCGCGAACCACCTCGTACCCCGACGCGGTCAACACCTTGATCGTTGCCCGTTCCGAGATGTGCAAGGGAGCCGCACTCCGCGCGAGCGCCACTTCGGCAGCGCGCGGCATCAGGTACTCCGCGAGTGGAGGATATTTCGAGTTCTCAGCCCGGGCGACAGACGGACCCATCAGCAAAGGAAGCAAGGCTGTGAGCAATACAAGTGTTCTGTTTCCCATGTTCGTCTCATTTTCAGCGGACTTCATTCCGCGCAACGCTGTACAAGAAAGCGCCTTTCAGATGTTTTGTGCTTGGAGCCAACAGAGGCGGGCTTAGAGCGGGTTAGACTCCGGCGTCGTTCCGGCGCACCCAGAAGTGCTTCTAACAGGCTCACGAGTTGTCTTGCGCACGATCGGTCGGGATCGAGAGCAGGATCGTAGATAGTCAAGTCCAGTCCCAGCGCGCGGGGATGGTTGACAAGGGGTCGCAAAAGGTCCACCAGCTCGCCGGGCATCAGCCCGCCGGGTTCTGGCGAGTCCACCGCCGGCATAACCGCGGGGTTGAGCACGTCGGCGTCGAGATGAATCCAGAATCCCTTGACGTCGGGCGAGGCCACACGATCGAGGAGCGCGGCGGCAGGGTCGCGGCCGTGCTCCGCGATCAGTTGAGCATCAGGAATATCGAGAATGGTCGTTCCCGGGAGAGCCGCATGACCGTACCAGAACTCGGCTGCGTCACGACGCCCCACGAGGGCGACATGTTTTCCATCGACCAATGGTGTGCGGCCGGCGAGACGCGCGAGCGGTGTATCGCCCCGGCCGGACGCGAGAGCGAGCGACATGCTGGCGACGGAACCTGTCCGCGACTCGTCCGGCGTAGCAAAGTCGGCGTGCGCGTCCACGTAAGCCAGCCCCACCGCGCCGCGAGCCGTCCGACGAGCACCCAGAAGACAACCGAGCACGATGCTGCAGTCGCCGCCCAAGACGACGCCGAAACGGCCGCGGCTCGTGGCCTCAGCCACCCGCGCGCTGAGGGAACGGGAATAGACAATCACTTGATCTTCGTTGCGCGCACGATTGAACGGCCGGACGTAGTCGCGATAGGGAGGTGAGGCGACATCGCCGAGGTCGATCGCTCCGAGGCGCTCGATCAAACCGCGCTCTCGAAGAACACCAGGCGCTCTGTCGATGTGCCTCACTACTCCATCGTCGTACGGCCGGATACCGATGCTGGACGGCGCGCCGATCACTGCGATTGGGCGATTCATCAGATCCCCTAGAATCCCGGAACGGTGGCCGTGGCTGGACGGAAGATCCCGCGCGGCGCGGGCGTTGGGACCTCGACCACAGCCGCGGGCTTGGCATCCACGGTGTCGCCGGCAGCGAGGGGCGGGGCCTGCTGAATCGCCTCGAAGTTCACAATTGCCGACTCGTAGTCGAGGCTGGTCCGGAGCAGATTTACCTGCGCCTCGAGGAGGTCGCGTTGTGCCTGCGTCACGAGAAACGTCGTCGACAGTCCAACCTCGTAGCGGCGCCGTTCGGAGTTGAGCCGCTCCTCCGCCAGCGTCGCACCGGCCCGAGCAGCGTCGACTCGCTCGGCGCTGCTGTGAATCTGCCGGCCGGCCCGCCGTACCGCTTCGGCGGTCTGAACGCGAAGGCTCGCGATCCGCTGCACGACCTGCCGGCGTTCGACCTCCGCCCGCGCCCGGCTGGCGGCTTCGTAGCTGCGACCGAGCGGATAGCTCACGGTCACCCCGACGCTCCATGCGGGAAAGTCGTTGGTGAAAACCTGGTTGAGCGCATTGCCGAACCCGAGATTTCGCGAGCCGGTGACGAGACCTGGAAAGCCGCCCGTGCGTTGAAACTGGGTGCCGCCAAGGCCGTTGGCCTGGTAGGACGTCTCGAGCCGCACATCCGGGAGACGTTGGTTGTCGAGGAAGGCGACGTTTGACTTGGCGTTTTCGAGTTCGACATCGGCTCGGGCGAGGTCGTATCGTTCGTTCAATGCTTTCTCGACTGCCGCGTCGATATCCGGGAGAGCTCCAAGGCGCGTCGGTTCCTCGACGGGATCGATTCGCAGCCGCCAGAACGAAAGGTCGGCTGGATCGACGATGAGCCTGCGCAACGCGTCTTCCGCATCCTCTGCTCCGGTCCGGGCACGAATGAGGTTCTCGCGGCGCTGCGCCACTTCGGCTTCAGCCTGAACGAGATCGAGTCGCGGGATCTGTCCGGCATCAACCTTTACTCTGTTCTCCCGCGCGAGATCCTGCGCCAGCTCGAGCGAGCGCTGCTGAACGGTGATGTTCGCCAGAGAGGCCTTGAGCGTCCAGTACGCCTGCTTCACGGCGGCAACCGTCTGGACGGCGGCTTCCCTGAAATGAAGATCGGAGCTCTGGAGGTTCCGCTTGGCGATGACGTACTGCTGTCGCGCCGCGTCGATCGATCGGTCTTTCAGGAGCGGCTGCGAGAACGCGAACAGCATCCCCGATTGCAGGCTGGGATCGAAGCTGCTGATCGGGTTGTTCGTCCCCGTGCGCGAGCTCTCCCAGGAAACGCTCCACGTCCCCGAGCCGATCGGGAGACGCTGCCGGACGCCTGTCGACGAGAACAAGTCGTCGACGTCTACCCCACGATCGCCCAACAGAAAGTTCGATGGAGGCGTGGCGCTGCTCGACCGCCCCAGCACGGTCGAAAACATGGGTGTATAGGCCGTCCGGCTCTCCCCGACACGCGCAGCTTCGACCTCGGTTCCGAGCTTGACGATGGCCAGCTCGGGATTGTTCTCGACCGCGCGACGAACCGCGTCGTCCAGGGTGAGCTGCAGCGTTTCCTTCGGCTGCACTGTTCCCTTCTGCTGCTCTGAACCTGCAACGATCTGCGCCGATGCAGTCGTCGCGAAAAGGGCGCCGAGCGTAACCACTGCGCCAACGCTTCCAGGAATGAATCTCGTGTTCATAAACAACCTCGCATTCACACGGCTTCGGCGAGCTCTGTGACTCTGACTTCCCGCACCTCGCCGAAAGGCACGTGCTTGCGCGCGACGAGCATGTAGATGGATGGCACGACGAAGAGCGTGAAAATCGTGCCGATGATCATTCCGCTGACCAGCATGATGCCGATGCTGTTGCGTGCCCCGGCCCCAGGCCCGGTCGCGAGGACCAGCGGGAAGTGACCCATAACGGTTGCCGCGGTGGTCATCAGGATCGGCCGCAACCGTGTGCCCGCTGCCTCGACCACCGCCGCCAGCTTGTCCTTGCCGGTCTCCTGGAGGTGATTGGCGAACTCCACGATGAGGATGCCGTTCTTCGCGATCAGGCCCACCAGCGTGATGAGACCGACCTGGCTGTAGATATTGAGCGTCGTCAAGCCGAGGAAAGAGAACAGCAGCGCGCCGGCAACCGCGAGAGGCACCGAGCCTGCGAGCACGATGAAAGGATCGCGAAAGCTCTCGAACTGAGCGGCAAGGACCAAGTAGATCAGGACGGCCGAGAGCAGGAGCGTTGCGAGAAACCCGCCGCCCTCGGTCCGCAGTTGGCGCGACTCACCTGCGTAATCGAGGGTGAAATCGGAAGGCAGCATGGCCCTCGCCTCTTTCTCGAGGAAGCCCAGCGCTGTGTCGAGCGCGACCGGTGGCGGGATCACGCCCTGCACCCGCACGGCGTTGAGCTGCTGGAACTTCTTCAGTTCGCGCGGCTCGGCCGTCGTCCGCAGGCCGGCGAAGGTGGAGAGCGGCACGAGCTTGTTGCTGGATCCTGTGACGTAGATCTGCGAGAGCTGATCGGGCGCCAGCCGCTCCACCCGCTCCAGCTGTGGAATCACCTTGTAGCTGCGCCCTTGATTGCTGAAGCGATTGACGTAATCGCCGCCGAGCAGGACCGACAGGTCCCGGCCGGCCTGGCTCAGATCGACACCCTGCGATCGAAGCTTGTCGCGATCGAAGACCACCTCCGCTTGCGGCTGGTCGAATTTCAGGTCGGCGTCGGCGTAGATGAACATCCCGCTGGCGAACGCCTTCTTGACGAGCTCGCCCGCGATCTCGCCGAGCTGGCGCGGCTCGGCTGCCGAGGAGATCACGAGATCCACCGGGAAGTCGCCGCCCCCGGGCAAAGGCGGCGGCGTCTGTGGAAAGGCGCGGATGCCAGGAATCTTTGCGAGCGGCTCGGCCACTTCGATCTGGAGCTGCTGCGCCGTTTTGGTTCGTTCGCTCCAGGGCTTGGTCACCATGCCGCCGAACCCGCTCGTCGGCGAGGTGAGTTGGAAGGTGCCACCAGATTCGGGAAGCGCCTTGAACACCTCGTTCACCTGGTGCGCAAAGAGTCTGGTCTGTTCGATGGTTGCGTTCGGCGCGGCCTGGATGATTGAAAAGACGACGCCTTGATCTTCCGCGGGCGCGAGCTCCCGCTGCGAGAACATGTAGAAGGGCACGATCAGCAGCGCCACGATCGCCCACGCCGTGAGGACCACCGGGCGGTACTTGAGCGTGCTCGAGACCGAGCGCATGTAGGCGCGCCGGAGACTTTCGAACCGGCGATTGATCCAGCCGGCAAAGCCGCGCTCGGTGGCTCCCGCGTGCAGCACTTTCGCGCCCAGCATGGGCGAGAGCGTCAGCGCCACGACGCCCGACACAATGACGGCGCCGGCCAGTGTGAACGCAAACTCACGGAAGAGCGCACCGGTCAGTCCTCCCTGAATGCCGATGGGGGCGTAGACGGCAGCCAGCGTGATGGTCATGGCGATGATCGGCCCGACGAGCTCGCGTGCCGCATCGATCGCCGCCCGGAACGGACGCTTCCCTTGCTGAAGGTGGCGCTCCACGTTCTCGACCATCACGATGGCATCGTCGACGACCAGGCCCACCGAAAGCACGATGGCCAGCAGCGTGAGGAGATTGATGGTGAACCCGGCAACGAGCATCAGGAACACGGCACCGACGAGCGAAATCGGGATCGCGACGACGGGAATGAGCACCGCCCGGAGCGATCCGAGGAAGAGGAAGATCACGACGATCACGATCAGCAGGGTCTCAGTGAGTGTCGTGAGCACTTCCCTGATCGCGTCCTTGATGTACTCGGTCGAGTCGTACGGGATTCCGGCCTTCATTCCCACCGGGAGCTGCGCCTGGATCCCTGGCTGCGCGGCGCGGACCTTGTCTATGACGTCCAGGGTGTTGGCAGTCGGCAGCACCCAGATCCCCATGAACACCGCGGACTCGCCGTTGAACAGTACGTCCTGGTCGTAGTTCTCGGCGCCGAGCACGACGTCGGCGACGTCACCCAGCCGGACGATCACGCCGTCCTGTTCCTTCACGACCAGCTGGCGGAACTCGTCGGCCGTCCGCAGATCGGTATTGGCAATGAGATTCACCGATACCATCGATCCCTTGGTGCGCCCGACCGCCGACAGATAGTTGTTGCGCGCCAGGGCTTCGCGCAGGGCCGAGGGCGAGATGCCGTAAGCAGTCATCCGGTCCGGCTTCAGCCACACGCGCATGGCAAACGTCCGGTCCCCAAGAATGTCGGCGCGCTGCACACCGCTGATCGCGCTCAGCTTGGGCTGCACGACGCGGGTCAGGTAGTCGGTGATCTGCGTCTGGTCGAGGTCGGGCGAGGAGAAGCCAAGGTACATCGCGGCGAACTGGGCCTCCGCCGTCTCGAGCTGAATGATCGGCGCCTCGGCTTCCGGCGGCAGATCGTTGCGGACCTGAGCGACCTTGGCCTGGATCTGAGTGAGCGCCGCGTTGGTGTCGTAGTTGAGCTGCAGGTGAACGGTAATCGTGCTGAGACCCTGCGCGCTCGATGATTCCATGTAGTCGATGCCGTCGGCGCTCGCGATCACCCGCTCGAGCAGCGTCGTGATGAAGCCGCGGACGAGATCGGCGTTCGCGCCGACGTAGATCGTCGACACCTTGACGACCGCGATGTCGGTGCGCGGGTACTGCCGGACGCTGAGCGCGCGGATCGACTGCAGGCCCGCGATCAGGATGACCAGGTTGACGACGATCGCCAGGACGGGCCGCTTGATGAAGAGATCGGTGAATTTCATCAGCTGTTCTCCGGCTTGGGCGCCGCGATGTTCGCGGGCTGGACCGAGTTGTTGATCTGAACAGCGGCGCCGTTGCGCAGCTTGAACACGCCGGAAGTCACGACTTCGTCACCGGCCTTGATGCCCGACAGGACGGACACCTGGTCGCCGCGCGTCGCTCCGAGCTTGACGAAATGCTGGCGCACACCGCGATAGGACTGTCCGTTGTCGTCCGTGAGATCGGTGACGACGAATACCGAATCACCGTACGGCGCATAGCTGATCGCTGACGCCGGCAACGCCACGACGGTCCTCGCAGAGCCGACCGGCACTTGAGTCCTGACGAACATTCCCGGCCGCAGTCGACCGTCAGGATTGGCGAGAGTCGCTTGCACCTGGATGTTTCTCGTCGTTTCGTCCACGAGCGAGTCGATCGCGGTCACTCGTGCGGTCCACTGGGCGCCCGCTAGATCGTCTGTCGTGACGCGCACGGTACGGCCGACCGGCAGCTGACCCGCGGACTGCTGGGGAACGCCGAAGTTGACATAAATTGGATTGAGCGACTGGAGCGTCACCAGCGGATTGCCGCCGGCCAGGTACTGACCCAGGTTGACTTGACGAATGCCGAGAATCCCGGAGAAGGGCGCGCGGATCGTCTTTCGCTGTATGACTGCGCGAATTTCTCCGACCTGCGCATCCGTCTGGCGAAACTCGGCGGTCGCGCGATCGAACTCGGCTCGCGAGATCACCCCTTCATTGAGCAACCCCTGCATCCGTTCGAACGTAAGCCGCGCAAGCTCGTGCTGCGCTTCGGTTGCCGCCAGCTGCGCCTTTTCCTGACGCGTGTCCAGCAGTGCGAGCACGTCGCCAGCGCGCACGGAGTGTCCAGACTCGAACAGAATCTGCTCGACCGTACCGGGGAGATCGGCGCTCACCGTGACGCCCTGCACAGCGGCAACAGTCCCGATCGCGTCCAACGTGGCCAGCCACTGCTCCTGCTGCGCCACGATGGTGGTAACGGCTTCGGGTGGCGGCCGGAATGCAGCACCCTGGGCGATCGCCGTCTGAATCTGCCTGAACTTCACGAATCCGAGACCGCCGACGATGAGCATCGTCACGGCCAACATCACGATCATTCGTTTCGCCATACGCTCCCCAAATCGCTGTCTGGCTTCCGGCTTAAGCCGGAAGCTACGTCCGTAGGGTTGTGGCTTCCTGTAGTTGTGGCTTCCGGCTTAAGCCGGAAGCTACCCTCGTCAACGGCCGATGTTGATGAGCACCGCCCCGTACACCCGGTGGCCGTATCTGTTCTCCTGGCCGAAAAAGGTAGGAGCATCGTCTTTGGATTGCACACCGATGAACCGGTAGTCGCCCCGCAGGCCCCAGCGTCCGGCGTACCACTTGACGCCGCCGCCGACGTTGCCGGTCAGGAATGTTTCCGTGCTGTTGATGTCGAGATCCGCGCTCTCGAACATGCTGAGGCCGCCGACTCCTGCAGTGACGTACGGCACCACCGAGCCCTTGTTGGCCGCAGAGATCACGACGTTGCCGCTGTAGTTGAGAAGATGCGGCGTCCGCTGATCGAAAGTCAGGCCGTTGAACTGGAAGCCTTGTGATACGCCCAGGGCGCCGCTCACTTCACCCTCGACGCCGACGTATCGGTTGAAGTTCACGACGTAGGACGCGCCGAGATCGTAGTTGCCGAAGCTTGGCTCCTGTGCGTCCTTGTTCTCGGTGAAGAACACACCGCCCGCCGGAATGATCGTCACTTCCATGCGACCAGGTCCGGGTGAGGCTTCCTGCGCGTGGGCGCGACTCGTTCCAACGATTCCCGTCATTGCGAGTACCAGCGCGATCAAGTGCTTCATCGTCATCACCAACCTCCTGAATGTCCCTACTCTGGCTCTCGCGCGAGACGTTCCACAATCGGGCAGGAGCGCGATCTTTTCGTGGTGCGTGTGTGGGATGCAGAGACCACGCATCGAAACGAGAGGGATCTCCGCCTTTTGGACGATGCGGCCGGATAGGCCTTCAGGGCATCTCGAAAAGACGGCAGTGTTGGCGCAGACTACTCGAGAGATAATTGAGAGAGGTCGTGGCCAAGACGGCCATTCGACGAGCTCTCACCTATCCCAGGGGGCGATGTGGGAACCACAGCTCAACCGTCCACTCAGGAAGACGCGCGACAAGACTCGGCCTGCGCACCTGCAGAACGCGGCAGATGTCAGCATCCGAGGGAAGTCACTTCAAGCGATCCCGATGTACTTCGCGCTGCTTTGATTCGAGAGTCTGGCGAACGCCGCCGCGCGGAATGCCGTGCGAACATGCAGACCGAGGTCGTCAAGCATGCCCTCGATCTGCTCGTGCGGGAGCCGGACATCGAAGGTTTCTTCGGCGCGTTGAGCAAGACGATGGTCGTGGAGAGCGAGAGCCACACGTGCGCCGTCTGGTTGATCGACGAGGGCGTTCAGCAGTGCGAGCTGTGGATGGCCTACGTGAAGGATCGACTCTTCATGCCGCCGAAAGGTGGCGGTGTGAACGAAGCGTGCAAAGGGGCCAAGGCCACGTTCCCCTGCCAGAACATGGCCAAGCACCTATTCGAGTACGCAGAGGGCTGGACCCAGACGATCGAATACAAGGGCGACGACCAACGGCTGCCGGAAGCGTTTCGAGAGTTCAGCCGTCAAATGGAATGGGACGAGATTGTGGCCACACCGTTGCGACTGGGCAACCGGCATCTGGGCTGGATGACTGTATCGAGCCCGCGCGCCTCGGAGCCCGAGAGCCGGTGGTGGCGGGTGATTCTCATCGAGGCCATCGCGCGTCAAGCAACCCTCGCCCTGCACCACAGCCGCCTGATCGAGCTCAACCGGCGTGAAGAGCGCCGCAAGGCGATCCTCGAAGAGCGTAACCGTCTGGCACGCGACATCCACGACAACCTGGCCCAAGGGTTCGCCGCGATTCTGATGCAGCTTCAGGCGGCCCAGCGCGAGGCCGGCAGCGTGACGCCGGCCGTCGCCTTCAATATCGAGACGGCGATCGACCTGGCGCGCACTCACCTGACCGAGGCACGACGATCGGTGGGAACACTTCGTCCCAACGTCGGGAGCGGCGAGGACATCTCGACGTCGCTGAAACGCCTCGCCGAGCTTGGTCAACGCACGAGCAACGTTCCGATCGACGTGGTCGTGGACGAGCTCCCCCGCTTCGGCGATGGTGTCGAACGCGAGATCGTGGCGATCGCGCAGGAGGCGCTGACGAATGCCGTCCGTCACTCGCGCGCGCGGCGCATCAAGATTCGCGCATCGACCGTGCAGTCGGTCGGGCTGCGCCTCTCGGTCGCTGATGACGGCCGCGGCATCGGCCGGGATACGCCGAACGCCGGGTTCGGGATGATTGGGATGCAAGAGCGAGCCGAGCGTATCGGTGCCTCGCTGACGATCGTGACGGCGCCACGCAATGGCACGGAAGTCGTGCTCGCATGGGAACCCACTTCCCTGCCGACACAGGTCCATGTTGCAAGCTGATTCCACGTCCGGCGCATCGGCACGTGCCCGAGTGCTTCTCGTGGACGACCACGCGCTGCTTCGAACTGGCGTCGCCAACATCATCAACCAGGAACCGGACCTGCACGTCGTCGCTGAGGCAGGGAACGGCGTCGAAGCGATTGAAGCCTACGAGCGCCATCATCCAGACGTCACACTGCTCGACCTGAGAATGCCCGTCATGGAAGGCGTCGAGGTCGTTCGGCAGATTCGCGGACGGGATCCGAAAGCCCTGGTCATCGTGCTCACGACGTACGACACAGACGACGAGATCTCGCGTGCGCTCAAGGCTGGGGCAAAAGCATACGTGCTGAAAGACATTTCCGCTGATGACCTCGTCAGCTGCATTCGCAACGTCCTGGCCGGCAAGACCTACCTCGCGCCAGCGGCGGCGGCAAAGCTGGCCGAGGGCGTCACCCGAGTGCAACTTACGCCGAGGGAGATGGCAACACTCAGGCTTCTCGCAGATGGCAAGGCTAACAAGGAAATCGCCAACGAGCTGGACATCAGCGAGCGCACTGTGAAGACCCACCTGGCCCATCTCTTCGAGAAACTGGGTGTCACGAGCCGCACCGAAGCCATCAAGGTTGCCACACGCCGCGGGTTGGTCCGTCTCGAATAGATCCCGGAGCCCCTCAGCTTCCTGATCAGCCGGCTCGACACAATCAAACCTTACCTGGACCGGGAACCTCCGCCGCTCGTCAACGGTCTAAAGTGAATATTTGAACGATGAAAGCCAGTTGTGATCTTCGGCGACATTCGATCAGGGTACTGACGTCGCTTTGTCGATTTCGGGTGGCGTCGTTCGACAAGGTAAGTAGAGGCACAGGCGTCGACGATAGCCAACGAGCGGTCGACCGAGCTCAACCGTCGCGAATCGTCGATCGGAACTTGTTCAATATGCTCATGATTACCGTTGAAGCTGACGCACCGACGGTCACCACCTTTCGACTTGACGGTCGACTGGCTGGCCCGGGGATCCGCGAACTGGCGCGAAGCTGGTCGGCTGCCGCGCGCAAGCAGCCGCATCGCAGAGTGTTGCTCGACTTGATGGGCGTCACATCCGTTGACGCATTGGGCAAGGACTTCCTCGCCAAAGCTTACCGGCAAGGCAGCAGGTTGATCGCTGGAGCCGCAACTCGAGCGATTGTCGAGGAAGTGTCCACAAGCGTTGCGCTCGAGCCGGGCACAGAGCCTTGGACTGTTCAAGTCGAGGGGAAACTCCAGGCACCCGTGAATTCGGAGTTGAGCCAGAAAGTCGAGGGGGCCCTGGCTCGCGGTGAGCGACGAGTTCTGCTGAATCTGTCGCGGGTGGCCGACATCGACGCCGCCGGCATCGGCGAACTGGTTCGGATCTTCAACATGACGAGAGCGGTCGGCGCCGTCCTGCAGGTCGCCCATGCCAGCCGCTACGTCAAGCGACTCCTCGATATCACAGGTCTCCACACGCTGCTGTCGGCTGCTGCGTAACCAGCACACGTCGCGCGGTCAGGGATAATGCTCTGACGGATGCTCGATCGTGAAGCTGACAGCTGGGGTGGTACTCGCTTGCCTTGTGACCGCGGTGACGGCCTCCGCCGCTGAACTGGAGGAGCGTACGAGTCGCGCGTACGATGCCTATGCTGCACGGGCCAAGCAGATGTTTCTCGATCGTATCCGCAGCGGCGTTCCGCCTGCGGGCGTGGCGCCAGGTGCGTCACGGGATGCCACGCCGGTCGTGCGCGCACAGGGCCGGGACGGCATCATCGAAGTTCCGGGCGGTCTCGTGCATCACTGGGTCGGCGCAGTGTTTATCGACAACGTGAGCCTTCAGCGCGTGCTGGACCTGTCCTACGCCTACTCCGATTACAGGACTATTTACAAACCGATCATCGGGTCGACACTGCTCGATCGCAGCGCCGACACCTTCCACGTGTGGCTTCGCCTCAAGGAAGGCGCCGCCGGCGTGAGCGCGGTCCTCGACATCTGGCTGAACGTTCAATACTTCTATCCAGACTCTCGACATGCCCACTCTGTATCGAATGCCGAGGAAATCCGCGAGGTCAGGAATGCAGGACAGGCCGACGAACAACGGCTTTCTGCAGGACGGGACAGCGGCTACCTCTGGCGCGCGAGCTCGTTTACGAACTTCATCGAGCGTGAGGGCGGCGTATATGTCGAGATGGAGACGATCGGCTTGACCCGTCGGTTTCCGCCGCTGCTAGGCTGGGTACTCGAGCCCATCGCGAAACGACTCGGCAGGAAGAGTGTCGAGTCATCCCTCGAGGAGTTCCGGACCGCCGTTCTCGCCTCGAATCGGAGGACGGCAGTGGGTCCGGTGCTCCAGAACAAGCCAGCCATCAGCCCGGACCCGAGGCAGCAGATTAAGTTGAGGAGATCGAGTGTGCTCACGCTTCGTCCTGCCGCTGTTTGCCGTCGAGTCTCAACAAGCCTCGCCGGAAGGCTTTCGTCACCGCATCGGATCGATCTGCCGCGCCCATTCTCGCAAATAGCATCGTCAAGTGCGCGTCGACCTCGCTCTCACCGATGCCGAGGCGACCTGCAATCGTGATTGCGCCTTCGCCGTCGGCCAACAGCTGAAGCGCGGCACGTTCTGAAGGAGTGATTGCCAGGATGGGAAGGGCGACATGCGTACTCGCGATCATGGTATGGGCTCCAGGATTCAGTCGATTGGTCCGGATCTCGCTCGAGTTGCACGGTGAAATTCTCCTGCCGCGCAAAGTCCGTTGCGATGGAGGCTCGCTGAAGTTCTTCTGAAGGTTTTCTGACCCTGCAAGCCATTGAAGCAGCAAGCGTTGGACGCTGTAGACTTAACGCTCCATGCTCGATCGGCCGCCATCGCGCACGTTTCGGTTTGGTGGCTTTGTACTCAATCTGTCGGGCTACGAACTCACCAGAGAAGGACGACGAGTCAGGATTGAGCCGCGGCCGTTGGAGCTGCTCATGTTGCTGGTGAACCGCCGGGGCGAACTCGTCACCCGGGAGGAAATCGTCCAGACGCTCTGGGGCCGTGACGTATTCATCGATATCGACACAAGTGTCAATACGGTCGTCCGAAAGCTCCGCCGCGCTTTGCGCGATTCGGCAAGCCGTTCGCGCTTTGTCGAAACAGTACAAGGCAAGGGGTATCGCTTTATTGCAGACGTCGAATCGGCGGATGCCGTTATCCTTGCCGTGCTGCCATTCGAGAATCTTCAGCGCGACAGCGAACTGGACTACCTCGCAGACGGGCTGACGGAAGAGACGATCGTCGGCCTCGGCCGCATCGATCCAGAGCGCCTCAGAGTGATCGGTCGAACCTCCAGCGTCGCCTACAGACGTTCGAAGAAGTCGCTCACAGAAATCGGGAGGGGGCTCGGAGTCGACTACCTCCTCGAAGGCTCGGTCCGCTCCGCCGGCGGACGATTTCGCGTTTCGTCCCGACTGGTTCGGGTGAGCGACCAGGTCCAAATCTGGACGGACACGTATGACCGCGCACCGAAGGATCTCCTTGGCCTGCAGTCGGAACTCGGCGGTGCCATCGCTCAACAAATTGAACTTCGGCTGTCGCCGCAGCGGAGCGTCACAATCGCGCATCGACAGACGTCAAATCCTGAGGCGTACAGACCTTTTTCTCCGAGGCCGGCACTATTACAACCAGATGACGCCGGCGACCATTGCCCGGGCGCTTGAGTGTTTCGCCCGCGCCACTGCCCTCGACGCTTCGTACACGTTGGCGTGGGCAGGCATCGCCGACGCCTGGGCGTCCCAATTGTTCAGCAGCGATACCCGCCCGTCAGACGTGGAAGCGGAAGCGCGTCGCGCGGCCGAACAGGCCCTCAAGCACGGTAAGAATGTCGCAGAGGCACACGCGACGATGGCCCTCGTTCACTTCTTATTTGACTGGAACTGGCCTCGCGCCGAAGCGACCCTTCGCCATGCCCTCACGCTCGGCCCCGGGGATGCCCAAAATTATTGGATGCTTGGCCACGCGATTTCTCAGCAGGGTCGGCACGATGAGGCGTTGGCCGCCGCGCAGCGCGCGAGAGAGCTCGATCCGCTCAGCGCCCTCACACACTGCATGTCTGCCCAGATTGCTTTTTCCGCTCGGGATATGGAAGCGGCAGCACGGCACTCGCAGGACGCGCTTCTTGCGGAACCCGACTACTGGGTTGCACATTGGCAACTGGGCCAGGCTTATCAGCAACTTGGTCGAACTGATGAAGCTCTGGAGGCGCTCGCTCAAGCATCGCGCCTGTCCAACGGAAACTCCAAGCCGGTTTCAGTCTCAGCCTACCTGCTCGCCACCAATCGGCGATTCGACGAAGCCCGCCATTGTTTGGCCGTTCTCGAAGGCAGGGCCAGGGATCATTACGTGCCGCCCATTGCGTTCGCACTCGCCTATGCCGGGCTCAACGACCACGAGCGTGTCTTCGAATGGCTCGAGAAGGCGCGGGTCGTCCGCGACGTCCACCTGATTTACGTGCCCATGGACCCGAAGTGGGATCCCTTTCGCATGAAGGAACCATTTCAGGACGTGCTGCGACGCGCCGGTCTTACGAGTTGAGTAATTGCCCTATCTAGACTGTGAACGTCCGATCGGCCGTCGTTCTGGTTCCATGGGTCTGGCGCCCTCCGGATCCGATCGGGCAAACAATCCCAAAATAGCGCGTCGGTGGAGTTTTTCAAAGCGGAGAGGTAGGCTGTTGTGAAGCGGCCTATGCGGAGTCCGAAGGATGAGCATCAGCAGCACTCTCGTCCATAGCGCGGAGATTCAATTCCACGAGGCGGCCGCCTCGTTGCACGCCTTCGTCGGGTGCTTTTGGGTCGTGACGGCCGACCGGGACGCTACGATTCGCGTCGTGCCGGACGGCAGCACCGCCATTTCCATTCAACTGGTGAAGAGCGAGCCGACGGGATGGACGCTGCGCGGTCCGCTGATTCGGCCTGACGAGCGACGATTCAAGTCGCCGGCGATCATGATCGGCGTGCGACTGCGCCCAGGTGTCGCCTTCATCCTGAGCGGAATTGCCGCGCAGGCGATTGTCGGTCGCCGGATCAGTTTGAGCGCGATCCCGGCCTTTCACGAGCTCGTCTCAGCCGAAGCTCAGTTACGGACGCCCGAGCAGTGCATAGCTGCTCTGCAAGGGTTTCTCGTCCAGAGCCTGAAGGGCGCGCACGTCCAGGTGGTCGTCGCCGCAGCCATGCGCGAAATCGAGCGGGCGCACGGATGTGTGGGGGTTGCGGAAGTCGCTGCCCGCTGCGGCGTCAGCCCGCGCCACCTGAACCGCCTGATGCGGATGTGGGTTGGCTACAATCCGAAATGCTTCGCCAGCATCGTCAGATTTCAAGAATCATTGAAACAAATGGACCATTCGCCAAGGCAACCGGCCGCGGTTCTGGCATCCGAGACCGGCTATTTCGATCAGTCCCACATGTCACTGAATCTAACGAGATTTGCGGGTGCGACACCGGGGCACTTGGCCTCGAGGTGCGTGGCCGATTTTTCCAAGACCCGCTGCGACGACCTCCCCTAGACTTCGACTCCGACGATCGGCCAGGCGTGTCATCACTTTGCATCGGGACGCATGTCTCTCCGATCGTGCGAGAGGTGCGCTATGGCGAGGAAGATTCTCGGCGTCGTCGCCGGATTAGCAGTATGGGTGATGGTTGTGGGTGTGGTGGGCGCGATCATGCGGGTGTCCTGGCCTGCGTACTCGAGTGTTGCCGACGCAATGACGTTTACGCTGCCGATGCTCTTCGCCCGGCTTTCAATAGCTACTCTGGCGACGCTCGCAACCGGCACGGTTACCGCCACTATCGTCCCGCAGTCGAAGCTCGCGAGACTGATTCCAGGCGTGCTTCTACTCATCGGTTTCATCCCCTTGCACGTGATGTTGTGGGACAAGTTTCCTGTCTGGTATCACTTGGCCTTCCTGCTGTCGCTCGTTCCTTTGACCTATTTGGGTGGGACATCCACTTTCCCTTTCTTGTCAGGGTTGTTCTCCCAAGAACACAAGAAAATCCGTTTGGTGGTGTCTGTCCGAGCTGACGAAGCAGCGTGGCAACCTGTCCACGGTGATATGTCGAGTGGCTCAACAGGTGCTGAAGCGTGTCGGCGAGTGGGCGGTCGCGGCCACGCACGAGGCGCGGTCGGCGACAGATCGTCTTCGGTCAACGCCGCGACGAATCGACGTTGGGCCTCAACCACCTCGGCGCGGAACGCGTCGAGCCTGTCGGCAGTTGGATAATCGGCAGGCGGGAAATCACGCTCGTGCGGCCTATCGAGCCAAAACTGAAGCCACCTCCATTCGCTGACGACGATATGAAGAAGCGTGCCGCGCACCGAGCCAAAGCTCGCGCCCAATTCACGGACGAAGAGCTCAGCCGATAAACGAGCCGCCGCGCCCATAAGCGAGCGATTGGCCCAGTCGTTGTACTCGAACAGCAATCGACATTCGGGAACAGTCATCGTTGCTTCGTCAGGACGAAATGCGTCGCGTGATCAGTCGTGACGTGTTCCGTGCAGGCATAGCCCAGCCCGGGCGTGTCGATCCCGTGAAGCAGATGTTCGCCGTTCCCAAGAATCACCGGTGCAATCGAGAGGTGTATTTCGTCGATCAAACGGGCCTGCAGGTACTGCCGGATCGTGCTGACGCCA
This sequence comes from uncultured Acidobacteriota bacterium, assembly GCA_963773035.1. Lineage (GTDB taxonomy): Bacteria > Acidobacteriota > Vicinamibacteria > Vicinamibacterales > CAVVIG01 > CAVRXZ01. Next base: position 23,274 of record CAVYZX010000021.1, read on the forward strand.
CCGCCGAGCCGGACGTCCTTTCCCCTGAGTCTGGACACCAGATGATCTCCTTACTGTCGTCAACGCCGGATCGCAATGGTAACCGCTGACAACAGTCCCCCGCTTGAACGAACTGGCTGAGCCGACAAGGAATGAAACAGCTTTGCACCTGAGACCGGCCAGAGGCTCGCAGCCAGTTCGTTCTAGACATGGCCCGCGGTCGGCCGTCAAGATCAGCACCTGTTCATGTCGGTGCTGTTCGTTCTCTTCGGATCGTTCGCAGTATTCCGGATACTTGGCCTGACCGGCGTCGGAGTCTTCGCGACCTGGCTCATGTGCGCGCGAGCTGCACTCTCCACGATGTTCGCGTTCACGGCGATCTCGCATTTCGCGCCGATGAGAAAGGACCTCATCGCCATGGTGCCACCGGCGCTGCCGCGTCCGGATCTGCTTGTATTCCTTACGGGGATTGCGGAGTTGGCTGGAAGCGTCGGGCTCTTGATCCCCGCGACGAGCTATTGGGCCGCCTGCGGATTGATGGTTTTGATGGCGCTGATGTTGCCTGCGAATATCAGCGCCGCCAGACGAGGCGTCCTGTTGCGAGGCCGTCGTGCAACGTCGTTGTGGCTGCGTGTTCCGATGCAGGTATTGTTCGTCGGGTGGGCGTGGGCGGTTCGGTGACCTCGCACGCGCTCATTGAGGCCCCCATATGTTCGATACAAGTAACCACCCCCCACGGCCACCGGCTTCGGGCCTCCTCGTTCGGATCGATTCGCAGGCGAGCGAGGGGTTGCAGCAACAAGTCTACAGTGAGGTCCGTCGCGAGATCCTGGATGGAGTCCTCCCTCCCGGTACGCGCCTGCCATCGTCGCGAGCGCTGGCCGAAGATCTGAAGGTGTCTCGGACGACGACGTTGCTGGCCTACGAACAGTTGTTGGCGGAGGGGTACCTCAGTGCTCGCCACGGATCGGGAACGTTCGTCGCCAGCGAGCTGCCTGACGATTTCCCGAGGCAAGCGTTGCCACGCGAAACGGCGCGGACCAAGCATCCCCAGCCGTCGCGCCGAGGCCTTGCCCTGGGCAGTACTCCGGGCGCTGCTCGACGGATTGCCGGACCGCCACGGCCGTTTCGCCTCGGCGCGCCGGCTCTGGATCTCTTTCCATTTCGATTGTGGGCTCAACTCATTAACCGACGTCTGCGTTCAATGACGATCGGACAGCTCGATTACACGGATGTGGCTGGCTTTTCAAAACTGCGGGAGGCGATCGCCCAACACGTCGGGGCGGCCCGGGGCACGCGGTGCGACAGCGATCAAGTGTTCATCGTCGCCGGCGCGCAGCGAGGCCTCGAACTGATCGGAACCGTGCTGCTCGACCAAGGCGATCGGGTGTGGCTCGAAGAACCCGGCTACCCTGGGGCACGCGCAGCATTCACGGCCACCGGTGCTCTGATCGTGCCGGTCCCGGTCGACCATTACGGACTCGACGTCGGGGCAGCAACACAGATGGCCCCTGACGCACGGATGGCGTATGTGACGCCGTCCCATCAATTTCCGCTGGGCATGCCGATGAATCTGTCGCGCCGACTGGCGCTCTTGAACTGGGCGAGTCGAGCCGGCGCGTGGGTTATTGAAGACGATTACGATAGCGAGTTTCGATACGCGACGCGTCCGCTTCCAAGCCTGCACGGCCTCGATGCGGACGGACGCGTCATCTACGTTGGCTCCTTCGCGAAATCGGTCTTTCCAGCTCTGCGCCTTGGTTTCATCATCGTCCCATCAGATCTCTGCAAAGTCTTTCTCGCGGCTCGACGCGCCGCTGATTTGCATCCGCCGCTGCTCGAACAAATGGCGCTCGCGGACTTCATCGTCGGCGGACACTACGCGCGCCATTTGCGGCGGATGCGGGCCACCTACCGCGAGCGACTCGAGGCGTTGGCCGACGCGGCCGGCGCCTTGTGTGCCGGCGCGCTCGAACTCCGGAATGTGCAGACAGGGCTGCACGCTGTCGCTCATCTGCACGGCGTCGACGAAGAGCGCGTGTGTCTGGAGGCGAGGGACCGGGGCATCGAAGTGGCCCCACTCGGGATGTACTTCATCGGCCGTCCCACGGTGAGCGGACTAGTGCTTGGCTTTGCCTCGAGTCGGCCGGACGCGCTGCGCCGGGGTATGGAGAAGCTCGCGGCCTCGATCGATGCGGCTCGACGTTCGGTACCGTCGCCGACCCTCGCCAAGTGATTTTCCGCGTTTAAGGTAGAGCTGGAGCCGTCCGGCCGCCAGAAGTGGCTCTTTCGAGTGGAGTGGCCGCATCGTATTTCGTTGAAGTGGTCATCCACTCGTCCAATTCCATCGAGAACAATCCCAGGTGATTCTGGAAAAAGGAGAGATCGAATGAGATACGTGCTGCTCTACAGATCGGGGAAGCCAGAAACGAACACGCCTCCTTCTCCGCGCGAAATGGAAGCAGTTGGAAAGCTCGTGCAGGAGATGGCGCAAGCTGGAGTACTCCTCGGCACTGAGGGGTTCGAGCCGAGTTCGAAGGGGGCGCGCATTCAGATCAATTCGGGAAAGTTCACCGTGAGCGACGGGCCGTTCACAGACAAGAACGGGCTCATCGACGGCTACGCCGTGGTGAAGGTGAACACGAAGGCCGAGGCGATCGAGTGGAGTCAGCGCTTCCTTAAGGCTGTCGGCGAAGGTGAAAGCGAGGTCCGTCTACTTCGGGAGATGCCCGCCTAGTCAGAGCTGGGACGTAGCCTCGCCTTCGAACTCGCCTGCGTCTAATTCGCGGCTGCGGATCCGCGAGCGAAAGAGGGTTACCAATGGCTCAGTGCAATCAGGTGCCATTCCGCGCGCGGCGAATGTTGTTGGCAATTACGGTCGCGTGCGTTGGTACTCCCTCCCTCGTGAATGGGCAAATCACGACGTTGTCCGATGCGATCAGCGAGACGGAAACCGCCAATCGCACTATTCGAGTTGCGGCACTCGACCACGAGAAAGCGCTGCGCGAAGTAGAGGTTGCCAACACACACCGGTTCCCGATCTTTTCCGTCACCGCCCTCGCGTCGCAGCCCCTGACGCAATTGGGCATAACCCTCGAGCGCGGAAGCCTCGGCGTCTACCCACACGATGGGCCGATTCCTGGCGAGACGACGACGCTGACAAGTCCTTTGCAGTTCGGATTCATCGGTTATGCCAGTGTGGCGCAGCCGCTCTCGCAACAGTACAAGATCGGCCTGGGGATCGACCTGGCCAAGGTTGCCGTCGACGCAAGCAGTGAACAACTTCGCGCGAAGAGACAAGGCGTCATCAATGAAGTGCGGCGCCTCTATTATGGGATTGCTCAGGCGGAGAGCGGTCGCAGAACGCTCCAAACGACGGTCAACTTTCTGAACCAGCTGGATCGCGAGACGAACCAACAGGCGATCCAGCGAGTCGCGTTACAAGCAGACCTGCTGACGGTCAAAGCGCAACTCATTCAGGCGGAACTCGAGCTGCTCAAGATGGATGACCCTATTCAGTCCCAGAAGGAACAGCTCAATCGCCTCATGGGCCGCTCCATCGACGAGCCGCTTGAAATCGACCCCTCGAGCATTGTCGGCGGCGATGTCGTTTCTCTGGCCGACGCTTATGCTGAAGCTCTGACGTCTCGACCGGAGATTCGGTTGGCAAAAGTCCAGCAACGCAAGAGCGAGCTCGAACGGCGACTGGCGAACGCCGAACGAATTCCCGACGTGAGTCTGTCGCTGTTCGCATTACGCACGGTCAATTTCAACAGCACCCTTCCCAACAGCGTGAGTAGCGTAGGCATTCAGGGGAGCTGGGACGTGTTCGATTGGGGCCGGAAGCGAAAGGAGATCCAAACGAAACAAGACGCCGAGACGCAAGCAGCGTTGGAATTGAAGGATACGGAAGCGCGAGTCCGCGCCGACGTCGCACATCATTATCGAAAGATCGCCGAAGCACGGAAGGAAGTCGAGCTCGCGCAGGCCCTCCAGTCATCCAACACCGAGGGACTTCGTGTGACGCGCAATCGATTCATGCAGCGGGAAGCCGTGTTGAGCGACTTGGTGAAGCTCCAGTCGGGTCTTGCAGAGGCCAACCATCGCTATACGCAGGCGTTGATGGATCTCGCAACGGCACAGGCGGATTTTGAAAAGGCTCTTGGCAGGGATCAATGAACGCGCACGATTGTCCGACGTGGCTTGGCTTCTTCGTCAGTGCGGCGATCCTGACCGGCGGATGCGCTGGTCGCGCAGCGAACGACGAGGCGCGCAGCCCGACGGCGGTCCGGCTGGTTACCGTTGAATCCTCGGCGAGCGCCGGGTCTACAGCGTACTCCGCCGTCATCACCCCGAACGCACAAGTGGATCTCGCGTTCCGGGTCTCAGGATACGTCGTGGACATCCATCGAACGACAGGGGCCGACGGCCGGACCCGTGCGTTGGAACCGGGTGCGACGGTTGCCAGAGGACGAACGCTGGCTCGCGTTCGGGCGACTGATTACCAAGCGGTCGTCGATAAAGCCCACGGTGCACGCGACGAGGCGAGCGCTGGCGTCACGGTCGCGGAGGCTGGACTCGCCGAAGCGCAAGCCGGCTTGACTCAAGCCGAAACGGATTTTGAACGCATCTCGATTCTCTGGCAGCAAGAGAGCGTCACGAAGCCGGCATATGACGGCACGAAAGCAAAGCTGGACGCGGCTCGCGCAAAGGTCGATGCGGCGACCGCCGCCATTGCCGCGGCGAAACAGCGCGCCGCCGCCGCGGCAGCGCAGCTGCAGGAGGCAGAAATCGCCTTGGGCGACACCGAATTGCGTGCGCCCTTTGACGCTGTGCTTCTCGCGCGGCAGGTCGATGTGGGCACGCTCGTCGCACCGGGCACGCCCGCGTTCACCGTGGCGGACTTGCGCCTGGTCAAAGCCCGGTTCAACGCCCCAGACACGGCGCTTCACTTGTTTCGCGCCGGACAGGGCCTGGCACTGACGGTTGACGCATTCCCGAATGAACAACTCGAGGGTCGTGTGTTGTCGGTCGCACCGGCGGCCGACCCCAAAGCACGAACGTTCGAGATCGTCGTCGCGATCGACAATCCAACCCTGAAGCTGCGATCGGGAATGATTGCGTCAATCCGCGTCGGTGCCGACGTGGCAGATCATGACCGGCTTCGCATACCGATCGATGCGCTCGTTCATGATCCCGTGCGCGACGAATACCTCGTGTACGGCTTGGAGCAGAAGGATGGCAAAACCGTGACGAAGGCAATCCACATCCGCCCCGGCCCGCTCGTCGGGAACCAGGTGTCGGTCCTCGAGGGCCTCACGGCCGGGCAACAGATCATCGCCTCCGGGGCGAATCTGCTCCGTCCGGGCGACCCGGTAAAGGAAATCGAGTAGCCAATACAGGGCCAGCTGAACGCCATGCAAGCCAATCTCGAGTCGACTCCGCCCCGCTACAGCGTCGCTCGTTTCTGCGTCGAGAACCGGCACGTTTCCTGGGTGCTCCTGGTGGGAGTGATCGCGTGGGGGATCTGGGCCTATGCGGCGATGCCCAAACGCAAAGATCCAGACATCCCCGTCCGTCAGGTCGCCGTCGTGACGCCGTGGCCCGGCCAGAGTGCAGAGCGGGTCGAGCAACTGGTTACGCGGAAGATCGAGGGACAGGTCGCCCAAAACATTCGCGTCGCCCAGATCACGTCGACGACACGACCTGGACTCTCGGTCGTTTACGCCGAAGTGGACGAGACGGCGCGAATCGACACCGGCAAAGAGTTCGACGACATCAAAGTCAAGCTCGATGCGCTGACCGATCTCCCGGAGGGTGCGGGGCCGATTCAATACATCAAGGAATTTGGCGAAACTGCAGCACTGATGCTCACAGTGGCCAGTCCTCCGGCAAGCGGACCCCAGCTTCAACTGCTCGCCAGGCAGATTGCCGAGGCGGCGGCCCCGGACTCTTCCTCGCTCGACGTCGTGCTTTGCAGTTCCGGTTCACCTGATCCCTTGTTCGTGCGTGAAGCAGCTGGATTGTTGGGAGATGCCATGGTCCGTCAGGGCCTGGGAACCGGCCTGCGCGTCATCGAGGGCGGAAACTTTGCAATCATCAGACTCTCGACCCGTGGCGATGCCGGCACTTCAGCGCGCGGTGTTCGTCGAGTGTGGGAAGGACTGCCGCAACGGGCGGACATTCATCCGGATGTCTGGGATCCGATCGTCATCACCCCTGGCGTTTCGGTTGCAGACGCGCTCGTGCGTGAAGCTGGGCCGAAATATTCGTATCGTGAACTGGATGATTTTACCGATCGCATCGAAAAGGCGATCAAAATCGCGCCGGAAGCCTCGCGCGTCACGCGGGTCGGCGTCATCGAAGAGCAAATCGAAGCACGCTACTCGCAAAACCGCCTGGCGGCGCTCGGGATCGTACCGGCGGCCATCGGCGGAACCCTCCAAACACGCAATACGACCCTGCCAGCCGGCACGGTGAACGCGGAAGGCCGTGAGTTGGCCCTCGAACAAACAGGTGAGTTTCGGACACTCGCGGACATCGGGACAGTCGTCTTTACGCAAACGGCCAACGGCACGCCGCTCTACCTTCGCGACATCGGCAGCGTCCATCGCAGCTACCAACACCCGCCGCGTCTCGTCTCCTACTACACATGGCGCGATCCAAAGGGACGTTGGCTGAGAGGCCGCGCGATCACGGTGTCGACGGAAATGAAAAAGGGTCAACAGATCGATCGTTTTGGGACGGCGGTCCGCGCCCGGGTGGCTGAGGTCCGCCAGTCACTTCCTGCCGACCTCGTCATCGGCACGACGTCCGATCAACAACGTCAGGTGCGCGAGAAGTTGGACCTGTTCACTCGCAGCCTGTGGGAAGCCGTACTGCTGGTCGTTCTCGTCTCGTTCGTGGGGTTCTGGGAATGGCGTTCTGCGCTGCTGATGGCGTTGTCCATCCCGATTACGCTGGCCGATGACATTCGGATTGATGCAGATCATTGGCCTCGACATCCAACAGATGTCGATCGCGTCGCTCATCATCGCGCTCGGTTTGCTGGTCGACGATCCCGTGGTTGCGGGCGATGCGATCAAGCGAGAGCTCGCGCGCGGCCAGCCTCGATCGATTGCCGCCTGGCTCGGCCCCGAGAAGTTGTCGAAAGCGATCCTGTACGCCACGATCACCAACATCGCCGCGTACCTGCCGTTCCTGCTGTTGAACGGCGACGTCGGGCGGTACATCTACAGCCTGCCTGTCACCATTGCCTGCTCGCTGGTCGCATCGCGCGTGATGTCGATGACGTTTCTCCCGCTATTGGCGTATTACATCTTGAAACCGGGTCGAGACCCGATGGCCGATCGGCCACGCGAGAGTCGATTCGGCAAGCTGTACGAACGGGCGGTTACTTTTGCCATCGATCATCGCTGGAGAGTCCTGGCGGCCTCGTCGCTGGCGCTCGTCCTTGGTGGATTCTTCGCATCGCATCTTCATCATCAATTTTTTCCACGCGACAACTTCTACATCGCCTACGTGGACATTCGGCTGCCAGAAGACGCCCCGCTCGCGCAGACTGCCCGCGTCGCGCGCGAAGCCGATCAGTTGATCCGCGACGTGACCGAAGAGTACGACCGGACCCACGGTGATGAGCCCTCGCTGGCATCCGTCACGTCGTTCATCGGCGCCGGCGGCCCGCGCTTCTGGTTCTCGGTGCGTCCGGAGCCGCCGGCACCCAACTACGCGCAGCTGCTCCTCCAATTCAGTCGAAGCGAAGACACCAATCGGCTGGTCGGCCCTCTCCAGGAAGCGCTCGCCACACGTGTTGCGGGCGCGAGAATCGACGTGCGCACGGTCGAAACCGGCCCGCCGACGATCATCCCCGTGTCGATGCGGATCCTCGGCGACGAAGCGCGCGTGCTCCGACGCGAGGCGGAGAAGCTGCGGACGATCCTGAAGACGTCACCGTTTGCCATGAACGTTCGAGACGACTGGGGCAACGACGCCATCCGAACCCGGCTCGAAATCGATCAAGACCGCGCGGGGCTTGCTGGGGTGTCGAGCCGCGACATCGCCCTGTCGATGTACTCCGGTGTCGTGGGTGCGCCGATCGCGCACTTGCGTGAGGGACGCAAGAACATTCCGATCGTGCAGCTGATGAATTATGGTCAACGCGAAACCGTCACCGATCTGAGGCAGCTGTACGTGTATTCGAGTCAAACACCGGTCAGGGTGACGCTCGAACAGATTGCGCGGTTGACGTACAGCCCTGAGATGGCGGTCGTCAATCGTGTCGACCAATACCGCGCGATCAACGTGTCGGCGCTGCCAGCGCCGGGCCGCCTGGCCGATGAAGTCACTACCCCGCTGATGCCGCGAATCCGCGACTTCGAACAGCAATTGCCCCCGGGTTATCGGTTTGAAATCGTGGGCGAATTGAAAGAACAACTGAGAGGGCAGAAGCAATCGTTGACGGTGGTGCTGGCGTCGGTGATCGCCATCTATCTCGCCCTGGTTTTCCAATTCAGGAATGCGGTGAAGCCTTTCATCGTGTTCGCGGGCATTCCGTTTGGAGCAGTCGGCGCCGTCGCGAGTCTCTGGTTGACGGGGATGCCGATTGGTTTCCTCGCGATCCTCGGAATCACGAGCCTCATAGGCGTCATCGTGAGTCATGTGATCGTGCTGTTCGACTTCATCGAGGAGCAGCATGAATCAGGCGCACCGTTGCGGGAAGCCCTCATCGAGGCCGGCATCCGTCGCATCCGGCCCGTGCTCATCACGGTGGGTGCAACCGTGCTCGCGCTGTTTCCGCTGGCTCTCCATGGCGGGCCGCTGTGGGAAGCTCTGTGCTATGCCCAGATCGGCGGCCTGACGCTCGCGACTGCTGTGACGTTGTTTCTCGTGCCCGTGATCTATTCGGTCTTCGTGCTCGATCTGAAGATCGTGCGATGGGAATCGCGCCCGGCATCTGCTGACTAGGATCCTTCGTGCCCTCTGCGTCCAAGTGCTACCAGGGGGCGATTCGTGTCAATGTTGCGGCCGGGCTGCGCAGCCAGCGGGCCAAGCCCATCACCTGAGGCCGATCTCGCGCGCGACTGCTATCCAACTCATCTGTCGTTCGCGACACCCTTTCGTCAATGGCAAAGTGCAGCGCCGCGATATCAAAGTCAGCGTCGGGAATTTCCAGGTCGGCCCACGGTGTCCAGCCACCACTTTGATCCACGTCCTCACCTCGGTTGGAGTGGCCGCATAGTACTTCGTCGAAGTGGTCATCCACACGCGCACACGATTCACAAACAATGGCGACATGCTTCAGAGACAAGAACGCCGTCGCTCATTAAGTCGGTCACTCATCCTCAACATGCCGACATTCGCTGCGTGCATTGGCGGAGGAATTGATCATGTGTCTGGTTGTCTTCAGCATTGAAGGAGATTCACATGCCCGTCGCGTACCTCGATCTGCCGTCCGGCCTTGGAGTCGATATCAAGAAAAGACTGGTCAAGGAGGTCGCCGAGTTCATCCACCACGCGTACATGATCCCCGACACACGAGTCTTTCTTCGCGAGTGGTCTGCCGAGCAGATAAGTATCGACGGTGAACTTGGTCACCGAATGCGCCCCATCTGTAATTTCCTCGTCCCGCCAGGGCTACCGGTCGAGGCGAAACGCCAGCTCGTCAACCAGGTCAGCTCCGCAATCGCCGAGGCATGCAATCTGCCGCGAGAGAACGTCCCGCTCCCGAGCGGGAAGAAGGTCAGTACGAGGTGGGTACTCGGATTCTTCAGCGAATATCCGCTTGACCAAGCTTCCCTCGATGACCTCATGGCGCTTGAGAATCCGATGGTTCTCGAAAGCATAGAGGCAGCCATGCAAATGCAGAAGGGGTAGCCGGGTAAGGGCGTCGCATTGCGCCCGTCGGCGGCCTCGTGCGGATTGGCGGAGGAATTGATCATGTATCTGGTTGTGGGTGCGACTGGCCCGGTTGGCTTGGGCGGCGAGATCTGCCGCCAACTCCGTGTTGCCGATAACCCCGTTCGCGCCTTGGTACGTTCGACCGCAAATCCTGACAGGATTGCGAACCTAGCGCGCATCGGAGTCGAACTCATCGCCGGCGACCTCAAGAATCCGCGTTCGCTACACGAGGCCTGTCGGGGAATCGACACGGTCATCTCGACGGCATCGATGATGGTTTCGAATCAGGAAGGCGACAGGGTCGAGAGCGTCGACGGCGCCGGACAAAACGATCTTGTCGACGCGGCCATGGCTGCCGGCGTTGGCTCTTTTGTGTATGTCTCATTTTCGCAGCACATCGACCGCGACTTTCCGTTTCGAAACGCGAAACGAGGAGTCGAGCGGCACCTGAAACAGAGTCGACTGGTCTACACGATCCTGCGGCCGACGTTTCTGATGGAGGTCTGGCTCAATCCGATCGCGGGTTTTGATTTCCACAATGGCCACGCACGGATCTATGGTCGCGGTCACAACCCAATCAGCTGGATTTCGATGTACGACGTCGCGCGTTTTGCGGTGACCTCCCTCGGCTCGCCGCCGGCGCGAAACGCAACGTTTGAACTGGGCGGTCCGGAAGCGATGAGCCCCCTTGATGTCGTCCGGGTTTTTGAGGAAATCAGCGGTCGGCAGTTCCACCTGGACTCTGTTCCCGAGGAAGAACTCGCAGAGCAACAACAACACGCGCCGGATTCGTTGCAGCGCTCCCTCGCGGGCTTGAGTCGTTGCTACGCCGATGGAGATGTCATCGACATGAGCGCAACCCTGACGTCGTTCCCTATGGCACTGATATCAGTCCGAGAATATGCTCGCCGCGTGCTTCAACATGATCCGACGCGCGCTGGGGAATCAGGGAACGGATCGAAGAAGCACGCATGAATGTTCGAGCGAGGAAGAGCCACACGATGGCAACTCAACAACGTGACGTGGTAAAGGAACTCTACCTGGCATGGGCAGCAGCGTTCCAAAAGGACCCTGGAATGTCGTTGGACGAACGACGACACATCATCGAACAGTGGGGCGACGTGACGGCGGAACCCCATGAAGTGGAATATACCGAGACCAACGCGGCCGGTGTACCGGCGATGTGGGCCGTTCCAAGAAGCTGCACGATCGACCGCGTCGTCCTGTCCGTTCATGGAGGAGGATACATCACCGGCTCGATGCACACTCATCGAAAACTGTTCGCACACATTGCGAAAGCCATCGGTTGCCGCGCGCTCATTCTGAATTATCGGCGCTCGCCGGAATACGTGTTTCCAGCGGCGCTTGATGACACTCTTCGCGCGTATCGCTGGTTGCTCGATCAGGGCATCAACGCGAAACACATCACGATCACAGGCGACTCAGCCGGCGGCGGGATGGCTGTCACGGCACTCATGCGCGCACGCGACGAAGGTCTGCCGATGGCGGCAGCGTCAATGCCCCTGTCGCCCTGGGTGGACATGGAGGTTGTCGGTGAAACGATGAAATCGAACCGCGTTAACGATGCGTTCTTTCATCCTGACGTCGTCGCGAACTTGGTCACAGCCTTCTTGGGCCCCCATGGAAATCGACGAGATCCACTCGCTAACCCGCTTTACGGCGACCTTACGGGTCTTCCGCCCACATACATTCAGGTTGGAGGATACGAGACGCTGCTGGACGACAGTCGGCGCCTTGCGCAAAGGGCCAAAGAAGCCGGCGTGAAGGTGCGGCTGGATGTGTTTCCGCAGTGTCAGCACACCTTCCAGTTCGCCGCGGGGCACGATCCCGTTGCGGACGACGCGATTCGCAGATTGGCGGAATGGGTGCGCCCCGAGCTCGGGCTCTCAGAGACGGCCTGAGTCACCATATTTGAGTTATCCACGGGGAGGCGTCGGCCGTTCGTGCATGATCATCCAGTTGATGCCGAACCGGTCACGAAGCTGGCCGAAGCGCGTGGCAAAAAAGGTCTCCTGCATCGGCATGAAGACCTCGCCACCGTCCGCCAGCGCCGAAAACATCCGCTCGGCTTCGGCATCACTGTCGACGCCGAGCGACAAGTACGCGCTTCGCATCGGCTGCGCGTTCGGAATGTCCGCCCCCATCAGTTCGGTGCCGCCGATCGAAATGCGCGCGTGCAGAACGGCGTCCTTCCATTCCGGCTTGATCTGACTCTGATCGGGCGCCTGCCCGTGCGTCATCATCATGCCGATCGTGCCGCCCAGATGCTTTTCATAGAAGCGGAACGCTTCCGCGCATCGGCCTGCGAAATTCACGTATGTGTGCATGTTCATGTCGTGCTCACGCGCTGTGAACCTCGATACCCGATTGCAACCACGATGAGCGGGATTCGCTCGCGTCTCGAACGAACCGGCTCACTTGCAGGCGGCGCCGCGTGATGCCAGAATCCGCGCATGCGGCTCCGTGCGGGTCTCGGCGCGGTACCGTGGCCCCCTGCAATTATCGTGTGGGGCCCAGGCTTCGCAACTGCCCCGCATCGCCATCATAGCGTCCAACTGCTGATGACCTTGCGCGGGTCGCTCCGGGTGCGCAGCGGCCGGGAGAAAGCGTGGAGAAAGTGCGGCGCGGTCTGGGTGCGGCCCGATGCCACGCATGAGGTGGACGGCCGGGGTCGCACTCTGCTGATCGGGTTCTTCAGCGCGGAGAGCGGCATGGGTTCGGCGCTCTCTGAGCTCATCGACGGCGAGGTCGCCTGCGTCGCTGCACACCAAGTTGCCCGTTGGCGCGCCGTGCTGGGCCGGACACCGAACGAGGAGCGCGTCGAGCGATGGCTGATCAAATTCCTCCAGCCCCGGACGCGTGACAGAGCAATCCATCCGGGTGTCCAACGCGCGCTGAGTTACCTTGGGGAACCGCAAGCCGGTTTGGACGATCTGTCTCTGAAGACGCTCGCCGGCATCGCGCGCTTGTCGCCGTCCCGCTTCATGCACGCATTCACCGAGTCGGTCGGCGTTCCAGTGCGGCCCTACATTCTGTGGCTCCGGCTCCAGCGGGCGGCTTGTGACTTGAAGGACGGCGCCAGCGTCACGAGCGCAGCTCATCGAGCCGGGTTCTCGGACGCCGCTCACTTGACCCGCACATTTCGTCGCATGCTCGGCGTGACACCATCGGACCTTGCGCTGTTGAAGAGGTTGAGCCTGGGGTTGTCGCTCGAGTCCAACGAATATCCTGACCGACAGCTTCGCGCAATCGATGGCGCGGCCTGAAAAATCGAACTCCTTTTCAAATTTCAAAGCGGCCGCCGGCTCGCGCAGCGGGCCACGGAACCCATCGGCGTTCGATTTGCGTCTACGTATGACGGATGCATATTCCGCCTTCCTCGTGCATTTCTCCTGAGGAGGATATGTGCTGCAAATCACTCCGTGGGAGCGACAGGCGCTGCAATTGCTCGCGGAAGGTGAGCGCAGAGACCAGACTCGGTCACTTGTCTCGGTGATTCGGGAAACCGCTACGGACCCGAGAAACCGATCGGCACGCCGCCCGGCGCGCGGACGATCGCAACCGTGACGCCCTCCATCACTCGCGTCGGCGACATCATTTCTTCGGCGCCTTCCTGCAGCGCCTTTGCATAGGCATCCGCGCAACTCGGGACGTGGATGTACGGAATGCTCCCAGGCATCTCGGGAGGATTTGTCGGACGGATTCCTCCGCCGCCTTTCGGCGAGTACGCGAACATGTGAATCTCGCCGCCGGGCACCGGCATACTGAACCTGAACCTCCAGCCGAGGACCTTCCTGCACCACTCTTTCGTCGCGCTCGGATCGGTACTCGCCAGGTCCGTATGGGTGATGTGGCCGTACAGCCCGCGTGTGAACTTGTGTTTTCGCGGCGCTGACGCCTTCTTCGATTTCGCGCTCACTCGCCGGCGTTCTGAGCTCACGCTCCGGCGTCGCGCGGGTTTCTTGGTCATCGTGCCTCGGTCACGAGCTACTTTACCTGAGTTTCCCGATCGTGACCTGGATAGACATCGCGTGTCAGGAACTGCCGATCAGAACGCCCGTCGCAAACACCAGGGCACCGCCCACGAGGACCTGGATTGCTGCCGAAACCGCAGGCGTATCCATGTAGCGATGTCGAATCCACGTGATCACCGCCAGCTCGGCGAGCACGACCACGAACGCGCTGATGAAGGCCACGCGGAAGTCCGGGACGAGAAACGGCAGCGTATGGCCAACCCCACCGATCGTGGTCATTGCGCCGCAGACGAGACCGCGCAGCAGCGGGTGGCCGCGTCCCGTAAGGCTGCCATCATCCGACAGCGCCTCCGCGAATCCCATGCTGATCCCCGCGCCCAGCGACGCGGCCATGCCCACGACAAACGCATACCACGGGTTTCGCGTGGCGATCGCCGCAGCGAATACGGGAGCGAGCGTCGATACCGATCCGTCCATCAGGCCGGCGAGGCCGGGCTGCACGACCTGGAGTACGAACAGTCGGCGCCGTGCCTGCTCCTCGTTCTCTCGAACTTCCGGGCTCAGTTTCTCGGCAGTGAGCTGTTGCGCTCGATCTTCGTGCGCGCGCTCTTCCTGTGCCAGGTCGTCGAGGAGCTGTCGAACGCTCGCGTCCTCCGCGCGGCCCGCGGCTCGTTCATAGAACCGGCGGGTCTCCTCTTCAATCGCGCTGGCCTGCTTTCGCACAGCGTCCAATCCGAGCGGACGGACCAACCACACGGGTTTGCGATGCACGAATCCTTTGACGTCCTGACGGCGGATCAGCGGGATGTGCTCGCCGAATCTCTCGCGATAGAGCGATAGCAGCCTTTGCCGATGGCTGGTCTCGTCGGCACGCATCGCCTCGAATACCGCGGCGGAGGCCGGAAAGGACTCGCGCAGACCTTCGCCGAAATCCGCGTACACGCGTTCGTCTTCCTCTTCGAGGGAGATCGCCAACGCCAGAATTTCGCGTTCAGACAGACTCTCGAACGTGCGCATGATGATCACCTGATCGGTGGCTTCGCTCGCGCAAAGCAGTGATTCAGCACGATCCTGGGATGATTCTGGAGACGGCGAATTTCAGACCTATTCTGCGATCAGTTTGGGTTTTGACAGTACATTTCGTATGGCGGTGGAAGACCAAAGCCTGGACGCAGCCGTGGGGAGGATGGAGGACGCGCTAACGTCCGCGTCGGTGAGACGCGTTCAGAAACGCGTCTTCATCACCTACCTGGGCCTTGAGTCCATCGATGTCGATTACGGCCGGGAGGGTGCCTTCTGTTGCTCGTCCAGCACGGCGTGGTACATGGCCTCCTGAATGTCCACCTCGCGCAGGCAATTGGCCTTGTCGATGAACGGGTTCGGTGTTCCGTCCTTGAACCGTGCGTGCTTGGCGGTCATGTCGTACTGCGCGGGGTGATCACCAAGCGGCACGTCGCACGGCAGCGCGCGCACGAGCGCAAATGAGCGGTCAAACTCACTTGCGATCGACGGGGTGATGACCCCAGGACCGCGCAAACTGCTGAAGAACACGACATCGTAGGTCGTTCCCCTTTCTTCTGCCTTCGTCGTCCACGTCGTCGCGCCTCGTGTGTGACCCGCCGTCAGGTGGGCCACCAGCGTCATGCCACCGAGGGTTACAGACTCTCCATCGTGCACGACCTTGTCGATCGGGTGTTCCTTCCCACCAGGCTTCATCGCCTGCAGCGCCGGCCCATCCTCGGCCATCGCCACCACCTGTGCGCCGGTCAATTGTTTGACCAACGCGTCGCCTTCCTGATGGTCGCCGTGCGCATGATTCCCGAGCAGAATCTTCGTGTCGGAGAACTTGAAACCAAGCTGCTCAACCGATTTCTGAATGGTTGGCACGTTCCGCTCGTAGGTACTGTCGATGAGAATGTTGCCTTCCGGCGTCACGACCAGGAAGGACGAGAGCGTCCTGGTCCCCACGTAATAGATGTTGCCCACAATCCTATGTGGCGGGAACTGCGTCTCCTGATCTTCGGTCGTCCCCATGTTGCGCGCGAGGATGGACGCGGGTGTGTACGTCTTTCCCATGACGGTCACGGCAGGATGGTCGGCCGGTCCTCGACCACCTTGCGGCGCCTGGCCAGCGTCCACGGCGGAACCGAGAAGGATCGGACCCAGCAAGAGAATTGTCAGGTTCATGCGGACTGCCGTTTGTCTCATGACTCTCTCCTAACGCGCCGGCGGCGCCTCGTTGCCAATGCCGCCAAATGGCAGCGCAGGCGCCATCGGCGGTTGCTGCCCGAGCACCCTGGTCAGCGCATCATAGCCGCACTGCTCATCGCCGCCAGCCGCGCCACCGACGCCAAGCGCGCCAATTAGCTGGTCGCTCACAATAATGGGGAAACCGCCGGGATTGAGATAGAGATGCATGTCCGATCGGACCAGCTGTGCTTCGAGTGTGTTCCAGCGGTTCAGCGCTTCCCTGGTAGAAACCCTGAGATATAAGGCCGTCTGTGCTTTGCGCAATGCGGAATCAATGTTGTTCGGCTGTTGGCCATCGGTGCGATGCGCGTGGACGAGATAGCCGGCCGGGCTGATCACGACCACGCTGGCACCGCCATTGTGAGCCTTTGAATACTCCATGCACGCGTTGACGAGCTGCTCGGCGGTTTGCGCGTTGATTTCCATCTTGTTCAGCGCTCGCTTGGCGGCCGCCGGAGGAAGCGTCACCGCGTCAAGCGTCGCCGGCGTGGCGCTCTGGGCCGAGACGCTCCTGGTGCCGGTCGCCGCCATCGCCGCGATCGCGACTATGCCGACGCGCCGCCATTTCGCATTCCTTCGCATCCGGGCGCTCCCCGCCACCAATCTTCACGTTCAGTGTGCTTTGATCTCGACGTGCGCAATGCGGTCGACCCCGCTGCAGGCGAGCCACAACGTACCGTCGGGTCCCGTTACCATGTGCCGCACAACGCCGCCGCCCGAGGGAATCGTCCAGGACTGAAACGTCTCTGTCGCGGGATCAAATCGCACCAGCATGTTCGGCCTGACGCCGGTCTCGACGTACCACACGATGTTTCCCACCACCGTGATCGCGTATGGCTGCGAATCGGGACCCGCGCCACTCGGCGTTGCCCACTCGGTGACTGTTCCGGTGTCAGGGTTCAAGCGGCCGAGATAACCGCGCCCGTAATCGCTGTACCAAACGACATCGTCAGACGTGAGCGCAATCCGGCGAGGCATGGTGCCGGCGTGCGGCAGCGCATATTCGTGAATGTCGAATGTCACCGGATCGATCTTACCTATCCGACCTCCGGTCAGTTCGACGAACCACGGGTCCCCTTTCGAGCTGATCTTGATCCCGTAGGGCTGGGACGCCGCAGAAGGCACGCGCACGACCTTCACGTCGCCCGTCGAGGGGACGATCCGGCCAACCATGTTGCTCATTTGCAGCGTGAACCAGAGGGTGCCGTTCTGATCGAAGATCGGCGTGTGTGGATCGCGGGCCTCTGCATCAGGCATCCGATACTGCACCTGCTCGCCGGTCCGTGGATCGAGCTTTCCGACGAACCCGGCGAGCTGAGCCGTGAACCAGATGCTTCCGTCACGATCGGCAATCAATCCGTGCGGCCCCACACCATAGGGTAAGAAGGCCTTGGTCTGTGGCAATTTCTTGAGGGGGAATTCCTTTGCTTCGCCCGTAGCGGGATCGAGCCGCCCCAGCGAGCCATTCGCCTGCCCGGTGTACCAGACGGTTCCATCCGGCGCAACCGCTGGATCGTGCGGCCGTGCGCCGGGGGTCGCCACCGGCCACTCCTGAATCAGGGCTCGAACTGGACCTGGCACCACCACGCCTGGCGGCTTCGGTTTTCCCGGAAATACTGTCGCCAGGTAGTCCGTCACCTGAGCCGCCTCCTCCTTATTCAAAGGCGTCCCGTAGCGGACCATGACATTGACCTCGTCCGCCCAATCGTCGCGCGTATGGCGCTCGGCCGTGAATTTCTCGCTGCTGTGGCACCGCGTGCACGATTGCTGAACCAGGCGCTTGTTTGGACCGTCCGGGAGCGCGTTCAACGCAGATGGCATCCCTTGAGCCGCGACGCGGGCCGCAACAAGCGCCAACGCCGCACGCATCAGCCAACCAACAGAAGACGACTGCACGTCACGACTCCTTTCGCAGAGGACATCCAATGGTCGATCACGCCCGCGCCATCACCGTTACCATGCGAAGCGCACAGCAAACTCCGCCTGTTGCCGGTTTCCGGCCTGCAGGACCTTGCCAAACGAGTCCGAGAGCGCGTTGGTGACATAGCTGCCAACGCCCCCAGAGGCCAGCAGGTTCGTAGAGCCGAGCACGTTGAAGACCTGAGCGATGATGTCGACTTTCTTACTGCCCGACAGGTTGAAGGTCCGGGTCGCCCTGACGTCCAGGCTGTTGTAGCGGTTGCTGTCGATCTGATCGATCGCAATTGGCGCGCGGCCGTTCGCGGCGCGGTAGGCATTGACCGCCACGAGGTTGAGATCCCGGTTGCCGGAGTTCCGGGTCGTACCCGGAACCAAGTCGGTGATTGATCCATCGTTGTTCAGGTCGGTCGCCGCGACGGCGCTGAATGGCATCGCGGAACGCAGCGTCCAGACACCGCCTACCATCAGCGACCACGGAACCATCACCGAGCCGCTGACGACCAGGGTCTGACGACGGTCGGTGTTGGACGGTCCCCAGTCGGCGGCGCGATTGAAGTAGTTAATCGAGGTGAGGTTGTCGTCTCCTTTGACTAGTGTGTAAGCGACCGTGTACTGCAAGCGGTTGACGAACGGCTTGTCGACTCGCACGAACAACGCGCGATACTTCGTGTCGCCGATCGGACTGACCTGCACGATGCGGCCCCACTCTGGCAGCGCCCTGAGCCCCGCCGTGGGATCCGGGCTGTTGATGTTGGAGGACACCAGGTTGGCACTACCCCTCGTGTAGACTCCATCCACCTGAATCGCCAGATCACGCGCGAGCTGTTGAGAAAACCCGATGTTGGCAGTTTGGGCAAAGGAATTCACGATGTCGTCGTTGATGATCGTGATGTTCGGCGGTGCCGTGGAGGCAAACGTAAGCGGGTCTTTGCCCCCATAGGGATCCGGATACGCCGGATTTCGGATGATGATGTTGCTTTGAAGCAGGTTGGCCAGTTCGGTGCCGAAGCTGCTGTTGCGCACGACGCCGTTGTAGAGGCCGTACGAGGCCCGCAGGACCGATTCCCCACTTTTGTTGAGATCCCAGGCGAAACCCAATCGAGGCTGGACGTTGTTGTGGTCGCCTCGGGTGCTCGGGTTGATGTACGGCAGCGGCTTTGGGAACGCCGACAGGTCCATGTCCTGGTTGAAGGAGCCGTACTCCAAGTCGTACCGCACGCCCAGATTTACGGTGAGCCCTCCTGATAGCCTCCAGGCGTCTTGCAGGTAGGTCTGGAACAAGTTGGTCTTCAGATCGTGCACGACCGGCGGCCCCGAGGCAGAGAATTGAGTGGGCTTGGTCAACGCCGCGATCGTTGCCGGATCGTTCGGATTGAACAGCTGATCGGTGCTGAAGGTCCACGTGCCGAGTGGATTGCCGGTCAGATCCTCGGTGTTGGGTGCCCGCACCGACGCAACGCCCATCTTCCAGTTGTGGCTGCCACCTTTGTTGGTCGTGAACGAGAAGTCGTCGCGGAATTCCCACCACGTTTCGATCTGCACTTTGTTGGAGGTCGTTCCATACCTCAAGCTTGGAAAGATGTACACCGGGGTCATCTCCGCGAACCGCTCCGGTGCGAAATCGCCGACCTCTGTCCAGACGCTGGTCGCCTCCGACGGATTGTTCAGGAATGCGAACGGCGCCCACTGCATGCGAAACTCGTTCAGCGCGCGGTTCGACAGAACCCAGGAGTGCCCCAGAACCAGCGAATTTCGGCGCTGCTGTACGAGGCTCCCCGACGTCGACGCATTGGTGCCGCCGCAACTCTGGCAGGTGATCTCGTCCCGCTCCCATCCCCACCGCGCAAAGAATGTTTCTTTGGAGGTCAGCTGAATGTCGCCTCGGCCAAAGAACATTCGGCGGAACGTGTCGTTCGGAAAGGCGCCTTCGACGGCTGAGTAGTCCTGAGGCCTGTTCGTATTGACAATGATGGATTGGTCGGTCTTGGTGAAATCAGTCGCCACCAGGAAGTGCGCTTTGTTCGTGACAATCGGCCCGCCAATCGTGAAGCCGCTCTGGTTCTGGCGGAAGTCTGGCTTCGGCGCTCCGGTGGTGTCGTGCGCCTGCTCCTCGAAGACGTTCATCGCGTTGAGAGATTTGTCGCGAAAATACTCGAAGACTTCGCCATCGAACTGATTCGTGCCGCTCTTGGTGACGACCGCAACCACTCCACCGGTGGTCCCGCCAATCTCTGCCGGCGCCTGGCTGACGTTGACGCGGAATTCACGAATGCCTCCCTGCGGGAAGTCTTGGCGGGGATCTCCGCTCGTGCTCTGCTGATTCGTCACGCCGTCGACGAGAAACGCGTTCTGACTGACCGCCGCCCCGGCACCGACGCTGACGCTCACCCGGCGCGGCACGGAGCCGTCGGTGTTCGTTCCAGGCAAGAGGAGCGCGAGGTTGAGGGTCTGTCGCGTCGGCACCGGCACGTTCTCGATCTGCTGCTGCGTCACCACGCCCACGACCTCGCTTCTCGTCGTCTCGATCAGCGGCACCTTGGCGGTGACCGTCAAGGACTCCTGAAGCGATTCAATCGTCATCGTGAAGTCGTGCTTTACTTCGAGGCCGACCGTCAGCACCTGTCCTTTGAGCTCCGACTCGCCAAACCCCTCGAGAGTGGCTTTCAGGTCGTACAATCCCGGCGGCAGCCCCGAAAACTGATAGGTGCCGTTGACCTGACTCACTGACGTTCGCGTCAGGCCGCTTTCTTCGTTGATCAGCGTCATGACCACGCCGGGCAGCGGTAGGCCTTGCGAATCGCTGACGGCACCCAGTATCGCCGCCCCGGCTTGGGCTTGCAGGTCGAGTGTGACGAACCAAGCCCCGAGGCACGCCGTGATCGCCACGCTGATTATTCGTCGCCGGAACCGCCCGCCATTCGTCGTCATAGATTTGCTCCTTGCGCCATTCGATCGCGCTGCTCATCGGCTCATCAGACAAACCGGGATCCGAGATCGACACACCTCCTCTGCTGCGGCATTTCTCCACGCCACAGTTGCGGACGACTGTGAGTTTTCTGACCTGATTCAGCGACGTACGCAGTCAGTGAAACGCCGATACGCAGGATGTCGTTTGGAATCGCCGGGGCGCATCATGAACTTCACCGCGATTCCCTGCGACCAGCAGTGGAGCAAGTGGCATACCACGATCTCGCGAGCTGCGCGATCGCCACGTTCTATCGAATGTTTCGCGCCGAACTGCTGTCTCGATTCGTCGGAACACTTGCGCGGACGCCGTGAATCGCAACACAAACGTCCAAGGCGTCGCCGGTCGAGCAACAAAGTCGTCGCGATCGAATTGCGTTATCAACAAAGTTGTTTTCAACTTCCTTTATCCCGATCGGACGCGGCACATTGTTGTCGATTCGAGGCCGCGCCGAGCCGGAGGCGGGCAGCAAACCCGCTGAAAAGCTTCACTCACAGTGCATCGCTCCGCGTGGTATGCAGCTTGCTCACCTAACTTCGCAGCGCAATGAACCTGATCGGAGGCGGGTCATCGTAATGGGTCTTCGGTACATCGCCGCGAGTGGATTGATCGGAACGTTCGTCCTTGCCGCCATCTCAACTGTCTCCGGCAGTCAGGCCGTCACACCACCTGAGATCAGCATACGGCGCACGGCTGATGGGAAACCCGATCTCTCCGGTGTCTGGCAGGTGTTGAACACGGCAGCATGGGATCTTCAGGACCACCACGCGCAGAAGGACGTTCCCGCCGGACGCGGCGTCGTCGAGGGAAACGACATCCCGTATCAGCCGTGGGCCGCGAAGAAGAAGAAGGACAACTTCGCCAACCGCGCGACTGCTGATCCTGAATCGAAGTGCCTGCTCCCAGGTGTCCCGAGAGTCACTTACATGCCCTATCCCTTTCAGATTCTCCAGACTCCGACACGGGTTGTCTTTCTGTACGAGTACGTGCATGCCATGCGCGAGGTCTACATGGACCGCAGCCCTCACCCCGCCGGTCACATCGACTGGTGGATGGGCGACTCGCGCGGCCACTGGGAAGGCGACACATTGGTCGTCGACGTGATCCACTTCAACGACCGGACATGGTTCGATCGCGCCGGAAATTTTCACAGCGAGCAGCTGCACCTCGTCGAGCGCTACACACCGCTGGGCCCGGATCACATTCGCTATGAGGTGACGGTCGACGACCCCAAGGTCTTTACTAGGCCGTGGACGATGAGCATGCCGCTCTACCGGCGCATGGAACGCGATGCGCAGGTCCTCGAATACGAGTGCTACGCGTTCGACGATCAGTTCCACGTTGAGCATTGAAGGACGCCCGCCACCTCGCACCATTCGGCCGAAGGACAAATGTGATGAGACACGACATCCTCGGAGCCATCTTGGCAATGTCACTGGCAGCGTCCGGCGCTGTGGTGGCTGGTCAAACACCCGCGCATTCGTGGGAGCCGTCGCGGACGCCCGACGGTCAGCCCGATATCCACGGCTACTGGGGCCAACGCAACAACGTCACGACTTATAGCCTTGAACGAGGCGAGGGCGATCGAGCCGAGCACATTCGGATTACCGGCCAACGCGCAGCCACCGGAAAGCCAATCGTCGACCCTTCGGACGGCAGGATTCCGTTTCAACCGTGGGCAGCGGAGAAGTACCAATATCTTCTCGACGTGCATCTGGGGCCCACGAGGATCCAGGATCTGGATCCGGTGGCGCGCGGGTTCCTAGAAGGCACGCCGCGGATCAATCTCCAGACCGGCTTCGAGATTCTGCAGCCCTCCGGATACGTAGTGTTCCTCTACGAGTATGGACATCACTATCGCGTCGTACCGATCGACGGGCGGCCGCACCTGCCGACCGCTATTGAGCTATGGATGGGCGACTCGCGCGGCCACTGGGAGGGCCGCACTCTCGTCATCGACGTCACGAACCATAACGATCAGACGTGGTTCGACCAGGTCGGCGCCTTCCACAGTACGGCGCTGCACGTAGTCGAGCGAT
This sequence comes from uncultured Acidobacteriota bacterium, assembly GCA_963773035.1. Classification (GTDB taxonomy): domain Bacteria; phylum Acidobacteriota; class Vicinamibacteria; order Vicinamibacterales; family CAVVIG01; genus CAVRXZ01. The sequence goes on from CAVYZX010000021.1 coordinate 46,319, forward strand.
GGACGTTCGTCGGGCCTGACGCCATCGATTACGAAGCCACGATCGAAGATCCACAAGTGTTTACCCGACCCTGGAAAATCGGCATGAACTATCGGCGCAACACCGACCCGGGGTACGAGCAGATGGAGAGCGCGGTCTGGGAAGGAAACCGGTCCGTCGAGTTGATGATGCGGCCAGGTGACGAGGCAGCAAAGACCGGGAAGAAAACCGGAAACGAATGAGCGCCTTGTCGACTCTCGGAAACGAAGCGGCTACTGACTATCTCCGCACCCGAATCGACCGGGTGCAGGCTCGATCCGTTGTCATGTCGGCGCTCGGCGTGGTCGCCAGCGAGCACCCGCTCGCCTCTCAGGCTGGGGCGACCCTCCTGGCCCGCGGCGCGCATGCTGTCGATGCGGCCATCGCCGCGAATGCGGTGATGGGTGTCGTCGCACCGATGATGAACGGTGTCGGCGGCGATCTGTTTGCCATCGTTTACGAGGCGGCATCAGGACAGATGCACGGTCTGAACGCAAGCGGCTGGGCGCCCGCAGGCCTTACTCTCGAGTTGCTTTGGGCAAATGACATCGATGGGATGCCGCAAAGCGGCATTCACTCTGTCACGGTTCCCGGCGCAGTCAGCGGCTGGGCCGCGCTTCGCGATCGGTTCGGTCGAAAGCCGCTCTCCGAGATTCTCGCAGCGGCCATCCATCACGCAGAGGCCGGCTTCCCGGTCTCGGAACTCACTGCCTGCGAATGGGCCGGCGGCGTGCCAATGTTGCGCGGCGACGGTAGCGCTTCGAAGACTTTCCTGCGAGGAGGGCGCCCACCGCGCGCAGGCGAGATCTTCTGTAACCGTGATCTCGCCTGGACCTACCGTCAGATCGCCGCGTACGGTGCCTCTACGCTGTCGGACGGCGAGGTCGGACGCCGTCTGCTCATGTGCTCGGCGCAGCACGGCGGCACGCTGGCCGCCTGCGATCTTGCCGAATTCGAAGCGGAGTGGGTCGAGCCCATTTCCACGACCTACCGAGGCTGGCACATCTACGAGCTGCCGCCGAACGGCCAGGGCCTTGCTGCGCTGGTGATGCTCAATGTCCTGGAGAACTTTCCAATTGGCGAATTCGGCGCCAACTCAGTCGACGCGCTTCACACGATGATCGAAGCGAAGAAGCTCGCCTATGCCGACTTGAGCCGCTACGTTGCCGATCCGAGATTTCAAAGTGTTCCGGTGGCCGGAATGCTGTTTAAGGATTACGCTGCAGAGCGCGCTTCCCTGATCGATCCCGAGAGAGCACGTGATGGCGGGTTGCCCGGCGCGATCGCGTCGAGCGGCGGCGACACCACATATCTGAGCGTCGTCGATCGCGACGGCAATATGGTGTCGCTGATCCAGAGTAATTTTGCGAACTTCGGATCTGGTCTGGTGCCCGAAGGGACCGGGTTCGCCCTTCAGAACCGCGGCGGTCTTTTCAGCGCTGACCCGGCCCACCCGAATGCGCTGGCGCCTCGCAAGCGCCCTTTGCACACGATCATTCCCGGGTTCATGCAGCGAGGCGAGGTGGCGGTGGCATTCGGTGTCATGGGGGGTTGGAACCAAGCACAGGCTCATGCCCAGTTCGTTTCGAATGTCGTCGATCACGGGATGAACATCCAGGCGGCACTCGAGGCCCCGCGATTTACCAAGCTGACTTTTGCCGGGCGCGACGTGCTCGTCGAGTCGCGCATTCCGCAGAATGTGCGGGCCGGCCTGGCGGGCAAGGGGCACGAGGTCGAGGTCGCAGGCCATTTCTCGAGCATGGTGGGTGGCGGTCAGAGTGTCATGCGCGATCGAGCAATGCGCGTGAACTACGGCGCCTCGGATCCAAGGAAAGACGGCGCGGCCGTACCCGAGCCGATTCTTTAGCGCCAAGCGGCAGGCGCGCGCCATGGCGCTGGCAATCATGGGGCGACAACGATGCTGCAGCGTACGCGATGGGTTCAACTTGGGCTGGGCGTGATCTGCATGATTGCGATCTCGAGCCCGCAGTACGTCTGGACCCTCTTCACCAAGCCGCTGACGACGACGATCGGCGCGTCGCTGGTGGAGATTCAGGTGACGTTCTCGATTCTGATCGTGGTGCAGACGTTTTTGGCGCCGACGCAGGGATTCCTCGTCGATCGATTCGGGTCGAGGATCCTGCTTTCCACCGGCGCCGTGCTCACGGGCCTGAGCTGGATGCTGGCATCTCGAGCGTCCGGCGTCCTCGAGCTCTATCTGACGTACGGGCTTCTCGGCGGACTCGGCACCGGCATCATCTATATAGGCGTCGTGGGCCACGTGGTACGGTGGTTCCCCGACAAGCGGGGTCTCGCGACCGGCCTGGTCGCCGCCGGCTACGGGATTGGAGCCATCCTCACGACCTTCCCGATCACCAAGGTGATGGATGCGTCGAGCTATCGAGAGGTGCTCTGGCAATTCGGGCTGATCTTTGCGCTCGTCGGAGGTCTCGCAGCCCAGGGATTCAGGCGGCCAACCCAAGCCGAGCAGAAGTCTCTGGCCATGACATTCGGTCAGGACCGCTCACGAAGCGTGACTTCCCGCCAGATGCTGAGGACCTCGATCTTCTGGCTCATGTTCCTCATGATGACCATGATGTCGACGAGCGGTCTGATGGTGATTTCGCAGATGGGCGCCTTCACCACGGACTTCGGGTTGGCCGACGCGCTGGTATTCGGCCTGCCTGTGCTTCCGCTGGCTCTGTCGCTCGATCGAATCACCAATGGTCTCACCCGCCCGTTCTTCGGTTGGGTGTCCGACCGGGTGGGTCGCGAGAACACGATGGCGATCGCCTTCGGCCTGGAAGGCGCGGCGATGACGATCTGGCTGTTGACCCGGCACAACCCCACGGTGTTCGTGCTGATGTCTGGCGTGGTGTTCTTTGGATGGGGAGAGATCTTCTCGTTGTTCCCATCAACGCTGACGGACACCTTCGGGCCGCGTCACGCCACGTCGAACTATGGGTTCCTCTACATCTCACAGGGACTCGGATCGGTGCTGGGTGGGCCGCTCGCTGCGCTCCTCCATGCCGCCGCCGACTCGTGGCTTCCGGTCTTCCAAGTCATCATTGCCATGGACGCGGCGACGGCTCTGCTCGCGTATTTCGTGTTGAAGCCTGCCCGGCGTCGCTGGCTGGAGCAAGCTCGCTCCAGCATTCCCGCCGAGCGTCCAGGCGAGCCAGAGCGTTCATCGGCCGCGATTGTGCCCGCTCCACTCTGAACATGTGCCGGGCGACACAATTGGTCTCGTCGCGTTCCAGCGGAGCGACGAAGGTGTCGCCCACCGGGCGCAGCCTCAATTGAGGTCGACACTTTCGTTTGCGGGCGCGCTGCGAGGCAAACAAGGATGTCGGTGAGCTCGCCCGAGCCTGCTGCCGCGCGCGTTCGACGCACCGTTCAAGGGGCTTCTCCATCGCGCGGACGTGGCGCCTCTATTGCTTGTGTAGAGGACTCAACACGTGACGTGCGATCAACAGGAGGCACTCGAATGAAGGGGCGTCGATCACTACTCACGGCCGGCGTGAGCTTCATGCTATGCGTCATGCCAGTCAAGATTGTCAGGGCACATCACTCGTTCGCGGCCGAGTTCGATGAGAACAAGCCGATCACGCTGCGGGGTACTTTGACGAGGATGGAGTGGGTGAACCCGCACGGGTGGATCTACATAGACGTGAAACAGCCCGACGGTACGGTCGTGAACTGGGCGATCGAAGCAGGCGCGCCGAACGCATTACTGCGTCGCGGGCTCAGGGCATCGGATTTCCCGGCGGGCATCGAGGTCGTCGTGAGCGGCTTCCGCGCCAAGAATGGCTCGAACACGGCCAATGGCCGGACGGTCAAGCTGCCGGATGGCCGCGAGTTCTTCGCCGGCTCGTCTGGCACGGGGGCGCCAGGCGATGGAGCCGAGGGCCGGCAGCCTCGAGCTCAATAGCCGAGGACCGAGCTCGACTAATCCGACTAACATCGTGTGTGGTCCGTCTTCGCCAGACCCTCCTCCTCCGAAAGTCCGAGAGCCTGATCGTCCGAACGACTGTGCTTGGCGTGAGAGTCAAGGCCGAGCACACCATCCGCCCAGCGCTCGATTGTTCCGCAGCGTGAAGACTGCGACGCTACGAGGGCGACGGTTCGATCATGGCCACGTCTGCCGACCGCGATTCGTCCACTCAAACGACGATCCCACCCCACCGCAAGCGTGTCGTGGACGTCGATCGCCCGTTTCGCGACGACCCGGGCGCAGGGCCTGCAGATCTGCCCCAAGATCTTCAGCAGGAAACGGCCCAGCGTCTTTCGACGCTGTGTGCGGTAGGCGCAGGGATCTGGATGGTCGAGGCCGTCATGAGGAACGTGATGCGGCCCACGAGTGTGCCGACAGCGTTCCCATGGCCCGGCAATCTCATTGCCGGCGTCATGATTGCCTTACTCGCCGCCAGCTTCGTCCAGGTGCGACTGCGGGCGATGCACGACAGCTGCGCCATGCTCAAACTCGGACTCGGTCTCCTTATCGTCAATTCACTGGCGATTGCCGTGCTCAACGAATGGGTGCCGACCTTTCCCGACACCAGAGAGTTGTCCTGGAACACGATATTGATCCTCATCTACGCGATCGCCGTTCCGACGACCCCCAGCAAGATGTTCGCGGCGTGCGTCGTTGCGGCGTCGGCCGACCCGCTGGCGGTGGGACTCGCCAACCTGCGCGGTCTGCCTGAGCCCACCTTCGTGCAAGGGTTCTTGTTGTATTACCCGAACTACATATGCGCCGCCATCGCGGTCCTGCCCTCGATTGCGCAGCATCGAATGGGGCGCAAAATCAGCAATGCGCGACAGCTTGGCAGCTACGAGCTGGTGGAGCGGCTCGCGCATGGCGGAATGGGTGAAGTGTGGCGCGCCGAACATCGTCTTCTCGCCAGACCAGCTGCAATCAAGCTGGTGCGGCGAGACATGCTGGGTCGGGTCAGCGATCAGGAGGCTCGTGACACCTTGAGCAGATTCGAGCGTGAGGCGCAGACAACGGCGGTACTGACGTCGCCGCACACCATCGACCTGTTTGATTTCGGTCGGACTCGGGACGGCGCGTTCTATTACGTGATGGAGCTGCTGATCGGGCGCGACCTCGAGTCGCTGGTTCGTCAGTTCGGTGCGCTGCCCGCAGACCGGGTCGCCTACCTACTGCGACAAGTCTGCCACTCTCTTGCTGAAGCGCATGCGCGAGGCCTCGTGCACCGCGATGTCAAGCCCGCCAACGTGTATGTCTGCCGGATGGGCCTCGAATACGACTTCGTGAAAGTCCTCGATTTCGGACTCGTCCGGTTCAGCCCGCCAGGCCTGCGCAGCGACATTCTCACGACGGCGGAGTCGACATCGGGCACGCCCGCCTATATGGCGCCTGAGGTGATTCTGGGTGATTCGGAGATCGGGCCGCGCGCGGATGTCTACTCGATCGGTTGTCTCGCCTACTGGCTGCTTACGGGCAACCTGGTATTCCAAGCGAGCTCTTCGGTGGGTATGCTGACGCATCACGTCCAGAGCATCCCCGTGCCCCCCTCGCAACGTACAGAGCTGCCGATTTCGGCCGAGTGGGACCGGTTCGTCCTCGCGTGTCTCGAGAAGAATCCTCGCCGCCGGCCTCGAGATGCCGAAGCGCTATCGGAATTGTTGCCTCGATCCGGGAGCGAGGAATCCTGGTCGCGCACTAGTGCGCGAGCCTGGTGGCAGACCCATCTGCCTGACCTTACGCGCCCTCTTGTCTTGGCGGTACCTGCCGGAGATGGATTTCGGGTGCACCTCGTCGACTCGCGGAAGGAAGGGGACGAGTACTCTTTGGCGCACGATCGAGATGGAGCTTCTCGAATGGTCGATGCCGCGGGCCAGGTAAGGGTCGAGGAGGCGATGCGACATGGACCCGAACAGACCACAGGTGAACGACACCGCAACCGCGGGCGTGATCGCGCGACCGCCACTTCTCTTTCTCGCCGCTCTTCTGCTCGGCTTCGTTTGCGACCGCCTGCTGCCTCTCCCGTTCCCTGATCCCGGGGCCGACTGGGAAGACTGGACCGTCGCCGGCTCTCTCATCCTCATCGGCATTGGGCTCGCAGCGGCAGGTATTCGCAACTTCTCTCGGGCCGCGACGCCGGTGCCCACGAACGAGCCCACCCGGGCGCTGGTCACGACCGGCATTCACGGCTGGAGCCGCAATCCCATCTATGTCGGCCTGTTTCTCCTCTACGGCGGCATCGGCATTGCCGCGCGCAGCCCGTGGGCCCTGATCCTCATGCTGCCTCTGGCCGTCACGATCCGCTACGGCGTCGTTGCGCGCGAGGAGGCGTACCTGGAACGGCGGTTCGGCGGCGCCTTCCGCGATTACAAGGTCCGCGTGCGCCGTTGGTTGTAGCCCTCTCAGCGAACTCCGCGGTCTCGGCGGTGAACGCGTCTAGCCCTGTGCGTATTGCGCGGCAAGCTGGTCGGTTGTGGAGCACGTCGCGTCGTCGGTCGACGTAAAAATCTGACGAATCTCACATTCGCCGCCGCCAGCGACCTGGAGGAAGCTCCTGGTGATCTCGATCGCTTCTTCCTTGGAGTTTGCCTGCAGGATGGCGAAGCCCGCGACCAGTTCTTTCGACTCCGTGAACGGCCCATCCGTCACGGTGACCTTTCCACCGTCAAGGCGGACCCGCGCCCCTCTTGCGCTCGGCAGACAGCCCTCGGTGGCGAGCAACACGCCCGACTTCATGCTGTCTTCTACGAGCTTTTGCATATTGGCCACGTACTCGGCGGTCGGGGGGGTGTTCGTTTCGGCGGTTTTGTAGATCGACAGAAATCTCATCTGAATCTCCTTCTCTCGCGCCTTTGCGGCGCTTCAGGTGTCCGACTCACTCACACGTCGAACGAGAATCGCGAAAATCGACACCCGGTTTGTCTACGGCCGTCGGACCGCTGTCCCGAGCGATCGACAACAGCTGAGGTTCGGGATCGGCGAAGGCCAGCCTCTTTTACCCCCAGGCGAGCGTGCTACGGCGGTTCCAGTACTCGTTTGGCGGCTCAGCGATCTCTGGCCAGTCGCCAGCGGCCTGAGCGAGGTCCACTGCACGTAGGTTGCTGGCCAGCTGTTCGGGCGTCACTGCCCCTGACAGCACCACATCGACCCAGGAATTCGACAGCGCCGCGGCGATCGCCACGACATCGGGCGACGTGCGGTGCGTGTCAGCGTATTGCTTCAGACGCGAGACTTCTTCTGACGTGTTCCGTTCGGTCAGGCGGCCATTGGCAACGGCCTCCTTGACGATCACGCCCAATCCGGAGGCCTTGGCGTCGGCCAACGCAGGGCCGGCTGAGGGTTCGAGCAGGTTCCAGGTCGCCTGAACAACCTGGAACAGGTTCGCGCGTCTCGTGTTCACATCCAACGCGCGGCGGATCACATCGGCTTGTCCAGGCCCGGTGACGGTCAGCCCGATGGCAAGCCCTTCGGAATGCAGCCGACCGAGTTCGTCGAGCACGCGTACGTCATCAAGCACGCCGCTTTCGATCGTGGCCGAGTGGATTTGATAAAGGCGAAGCCTTTCACCAAGCAGCGTCCTGCTTTCGGTAATCTGCCGGCGCAGCGTCTCGACCGACAGGTCCTTCACCTCGTGGACCTGAGCATCGAGCCGCCACTTCCCTACATACGTGTAGCCCCACTTGGAGCCAATCGTCAGCGCATCGCGCGACGGCCGTCGCGCGCTCAACCAGGTTCCGAGAAACTCCTCCGCCAATCCGTACGAACGTGCTGCGTCAACGTAGCGAACGCCGGCCGCATACGCCGCGTCGAGCATCTCGTGACAGCGTTGCTTCATGTCGGCGACTGTCCGCGCGCGACCGTAGTCCCGATCTCGTCCGAGATTGATGTAGGCCGGCCTGCCGAGCGCGGCCAAACCCAGCCCGATTGGGCTGACCGTTAGACCAGTTGAGCCGAGTAAACGAGCGCCGAGCCGCTCACGGTTTCCCATTCACCGGCCCGGGCCTTGAATGGAGCGCCGCTTCACTCAGGCAAGAAAGTTCAGCAATTCGGAATTGATTCGATCGGCGTGCGTCCAGAGCACGCCGTGCGGCCCGCCGGGAAGCTCGACGAACTTGACGTTCTTGATCATCTTCGCCTGCCTCCTCGACGCGGCGTCTGGCGGCAGAATGCGATCGGCGTCGCCGTGCAGGATGAGCGTCGGCACGTTGTTCTTTTTCACGTCCTTGCGAAAGTCCTCGATCCAGCAGTCGACGCACGCCACGGTGCCGATCGCAGACGCGCCAGCGGCGACGTTCCAGTTGTCTTCGAGCACGCGTTCGCTCACCAGCTTTCCGCCGGTGACGTCGTAGTTGTAGAAGTTGCGCAGGAACTCCATCAAAAACGTGGGCCGATCTGCGCGCAGCGCCGCCTTGATGTCCTCGAACACCTTGCCATCGACACCGTCTGTGTTGTCGGGTGCTTTCACGAGGTACGGCCCGAGCGTCCCGATCAGCACCGCCTTGCGGACGCGCTTGGTGCCGTACTTCCCGATGTATCTCGTGACCTCACCTGTTCCCATCGAGAAGCCGACGAGCGCCACTTTCTTCAGGTTGAGCTTCTTCAACAGCTTGTCGAGATCGGCTGCGAACGTGTCGTAGTTGTAGCCCACCCCCGTCTTGCTCGAACGTCCAAAGCCGCGGCGGTCGTACGTGATCACGCGGTACCCAGCCGCGAGGAGCGCTGCCGTTTGTTTCTCCCATGACGCCCCGCTCAACGGCCAACCGTGAATCAGGACGACGGGCGATCCTGAGCCGTGGTCTTCGTAATACAACTCGATAGCAGTGGAGTTTTCTTTGCCGACGGTGATGGTGCTCATGATTGTGCTCCTTTTACGCCGGCAGTCTAGGCGGCGCGCAAGCTCATCAAGCCTGCCTCTGCGATGTGAACGTAAGGGAACTTCAGCAAAGCGCTCCCCGGAAATCCACCGACCCTATCTCTTTGTGCTCTTTGTGTCCATCGTGGTTGCTTTACATGAGGTGACCGGCCGCTCCAGCTTTGTCACGAGGTGTGCATGCCGGTATCCTTGTGGGCCGATCGTCCCGGTTCATGAGGAGGCAGTCATGTGGGTCAGGAATGTCTCGGTCCAGGCCATCCCGGCCGATGCGGTTCTACAGCACTGGCAAGGGCATCGTCGACTGACTCGGCGTGTGATTGAGGCGTTCCCCGAGGATCAGCTCTTCAGCTTCTCGATTGGTGGCATGCGGACCTTCGGCGCGATGAGCCTCGAGCTGATCGGGATCGCGGCGCCGATGGTCCGAGGCATCGTCACTGGTGATTGGCAGCAGCCGGCCGCGCCGAGCGCGCCGTCGAAAAGCGAGGTCCTGCAACTGTGGGACGACACTACCTCGGCGCTCAACGATCTCTGGCCGCAGATCCCGACTGAGCGGTTCGGTGAGACGGTGACCGCTTTTGGCCAATACCCAGGGCGCGTGTACGACCTGCTCCTCTACGCGATCGACAACGAGATCCATCATCGCGGTGAGGGATACGTCTACTTGCGCGCCCTGGGGATCGAGCCTCCTCACTTCTACAATCGGGAGTGACTTGATTCGTCCGCGCAGCGAAGTGGCTCACTTGTTCTGGAAGAGTTCCCGCAACTGAGGTCCGCTCATGCCCGTGTTGTAGGACAGCGTGTCCGGCTCGAACTCCTTCCCTCGGACGAGTGGACCAACGATGACCGGATCGAATCCGGCATCGCGGACCAGCGCCGCCGCCATTTCGAGAGCCTTCTGATCGTCACTGGCAAGCGGAATGCCCACCTGGTCGCCTTTGCGATGGGCCTCGATTGCCAGTGTCTTGTAGTAAACCGTATTGAAGGCTTTCACCCAGCGGCTGCCTGGAAACATCGCCGCCGCCCAACCGGCGGACCCCTGTGGATGCGCGGAGGCCTGTCGCGCCATGTCGCCATCACGACGCTCATACGCATTCGACGTGTCGAGCACGAGTTTTCCTGAGAGCAATGGCGCCAGGTCGCGAGCGATATCGGGAATGGCCTTCAACGGGATCGTCAACAGCACCGCCTCGCCGAACGTCGCCGCTTCTTCGGGTGTTCCAACCGACGCTCGGGGACCGAGCGGCTCAATCAGTTGCCGAACCGTATCGAGGTGTCTCGAGGCGACACGAACGTCATGGCCGGCATCCACCCACAGCTTTGCCAGCGTCGATCCGATCATTCCTGCTCCGATGATTCCGATGCGCATGACGATTTCTTCTCCTGGTCCATCGTGAAAGGGCCATGTACGATTCCTCACATTCGTCAGACCACCCATTCGGGCAGGGTCGACCGTCGGCGCTCTCGAGTGATGACGCGGCGAGAGGGACTCTCGCCGATGCTGAGCGAAGGGCGAACGCCACTCCTTGAGCACTCGATGCACGAAGGTTGCTGAACCTTCGCCTACCGCCGACGCGACGCGCTTGATGTTTCCGGACCGAACATCACCGACGGCGAAGACCCCGGGCAGACTCGTTTCGAGCAGATAGGGATGGCGGCTGAGCGGCCAGCGCGCAGCCGCCAAGTCGTCCGCAGACAAGTCAGGACCGGTCTTGATGAATTTTTGATCGTCGAGCGCCACACAGCCCGCGAGCCATTGTGTGTTTGGCACCGCGCCCAACATCAGAAACGCATGCTCGATGTCGTGCGTCTCGACGCGGGAATTGAGTTTGTCCCGCCAGCGGACACGTTCCAGGTGCTGGCCGCCCTCGAGACCGATGATTTCAGTGTTGGTTCGTAGCGAAATCGCCGGGTTCTCCTCGATGCGGCGAACCAAATACCGCGACATGGTCTCGGCCAGGCCGCTCGACCTGACGAGCATGTAAACCCGCCGAGCTGTCTGCGCGAGGAACACCGCAGCCTGGCCGGCGGAGTTCCCCCCACCGACAACAATCACCTCTTGGCCGCTGCACAGCTGCGATTCGACCAGCGTTGCCCCGTAATAAACACCTGCGTTTTCGAAGTGCGACAGGTTGTCGAGTGCCGGACGCCGATATTCGGCTCCCGACGCGATGATGATCGTTCGCCCAGGGACGCGGAGATCGTCATCGATCTGAACCGCAAAAGGGTGCCGGTCGCAGGTCAGACGAGTGGCTCCTGTGGCAACGAGGATCTGGGCCCCGAATTTCTGGGCTTGTGCATAAGCCCGCCCGGCGAGTTCCTGTCCCGAGATGCCGGTTGGGAAACCGAGATAATTCTCGATCCTGGAGCTCGAGCCAGCTTGACCACCCGGCGAGTTCGACTCAACCACCAGGGCGTTCAAACCCTCGGAGGCGGCGTACACCGCCGCGGCCAAACCGGAGGGCCCGGCACCGACGATGACGACGTCCCGGACCTGCGTCTGGTCGATGTCGTCGTTGAAGCCGAGGCAGCCGGCGATTTGCTGGTTCGTGGGATTCCGGAGCACGACCTCGCTCCGGCAGATCAGCACGGGGATTTCGGACACCGCGACCTGGAAGTGATCCAGCATCGCCTGGACGTCGACGTCGCGTTCGAGATCGACATAGGCGTATGGGTGGCCATTACGCGTCAGGAACTCCTTGATTCGAAGCGTGTCCGGCGAATGGACCGATCCCACGAGCACGACACCCCCGAGCCCTCGCGCGATCAGGTCGACGCGACGAAGGATGAACGCCCGCATCAGGGTCTCGCTGAGCTCTGCGTCTGTCTGGATAAGGGCGAGCAGGTCCGTGCGCGTCAGCTGGATGACCTCACTCGACTCGGTTGCTCGAACGCGTACCAGCGATCGCCGGCCCGACAACATGTTGGCCTCGCCGGTAAATTGGCCCGGCCTCAGAGCGGTGATCACAGTGTCGCCGACGCCTGACGGTTGGACGATTTCGATCTGACCGCCGGTCACGACAGCGAACGTCGTGCTGCGGTCACCGGAGTCGTACAGCACTTCTCCGGATCGAAGTTGGCGCGGCGACCCGTGTGCCGACACTCTCTTGACCTGTGCCGTTGTCAGCGTCGGAAAAAGGTGGCCGGCACGAGAGCCGAGATCGAGTGGTTGAGTAGCAGCCGTTTCCGCTTCCGGGCCTGTGCGATACATCAGAGCCTCATCATCGGCAAGGAATTCCAGGGATCAATGACAATACACTGCGTGGCCATCAGCCGCGAATCGCTCGCCACCTAGCCCATCATTGCAAGATCCATCTTTCCCCGGATAATGGAGCCCGTGAAGCCGCCCAGGCCGTGCCACCGACTCTGAATTCACGTTCATGCCCACCCCCATGTCTCGCGATCCGCTGTGGTACAAGGATGCCGTCTTTTACCAGCTCCACGTGAAGTCGTTCTTCGACAGCAACGCCGACGGCATGGGCGACTTCGTCGGCCTGACGTCGAAGCTCGACTATCTGAAGGCGCTCGGAGTGGACTGCCTTTGGCTCCAACCCATGTTTCCATCGCCGTTTCGCGATGATGGGTATGACATCTCGGATTACACCAACATCCATCCCAACTACGGCACGCTGCAGGATTTCCAGACATTCCTCGACCGCGCGCACGAGCGCGGGCTGCGGGTGATCATCGAGCTCGTCCTGAATCACACGTCGGATCAGCACCCGTGGTTTGTCGAAGCCCGCAGCTCCCGGGACAATCCGCGCCGCGACTGGTACGTATGGAGCGACACCGACGATCGCTATCGTGGCGTACGGATCATCTTTCTCGATACCGAACGTTCCAACTGGGCCTGGGATCCGGTGTCCAAAGCCTACTACTGGCACCGGTTCTTCAGTCACCAGCCAGACTTGAACTACGACAATCCGGCCGTCCGGGAAGCAATCTGGCAGGTGATGAAGTTCTGGCTCGACTTGGGCGTCGATGGATTTCGGGTGGACGCGGTCCCGTACCTCGTCGAACGCGAAGACACCTCCTGCGAAAACCTGCCGGAAACCCACGCCGTGCTGAAGGAACTGCGGGCGCGCCTGGACGCGCACTACACCGGCAAATTGCTGCTGGCCGAGGCGAACATGTGGCCGGAGGACGTCCGTCCGTACTTCGGCGACGGCGACGAGTTCCACATGTCGTTCCACTTCCCGATCATGCCCCGCATGTTCATGGCGCTTCGGCTCGAGGATCGCAAACCGCTTCTGGACATCGTGGAGCGGACACCGAGCATTCCGGACGCCTGCCAGTGGGGTCTGTTCTTGCGCAACCACGACGAACTGACCCTGGAAATGGTGACGCAGATGGAACGGGACTACATGTGGGATGAGTACGCCAAGGATCCTCAAGCCCGGATCAATCTCGGCATCCGCCGCCGGCTTGCTCCGCTCATGGAAGGAGATCGGCGGCGCATCGAGCTTCTGAACGGCTTGCTCATGTCGTTGCCGGGAAGCCCGATCCTGTACTACGGCGATGAGATCGGTATGGGCGACAACATGTATCTGGGCGATCGCAACAGCGTACGGACACCGATGCAGTGGAGCGGCGGGGTCAATGGCAGCTTTTCGACGGCCGATCCCGAGCAGCTGTGGCTACCGGTGATCTCGAACGCTCTGTACGGCTATCAGGCCGTCAACGTCGAATCGCAGCAACGAAGCCCAACGTCGCTGCTGCACTGGACTCGGCGGCTTATCCAGGTTCGCCGGTCGACCCGCGTCTTCGGCCGCGGCTCGATCGAGATCCTGAAGCCTGCCAACCATCGCGTGCTGGCGTTCACGCGCACGCTCGAACGGGAGACGGTGCTCGCCGTCAACAATCTCGCCGGGACCGCGCAGGTCGTGGACCTCGATCTGTCCAGCCTGGCGGGCGCCATCCCGATCGAGATGTTCGGAGGCAGCATCTTTCCGCGCATCGGACGGACGCCTTACAACATGATGATGGGGCCGCACAACTTCTACTGGTTCCGACTGCGCTGGCTCTAGGCTGACTGGTGAAACCTGGCATGTCGGAAAATGCAAAATGCAGAATGCAAAATGTAGATTGGCAGTTGTTCTGGCATTTTGAGCGACCGGCATTCCGCATTGTGCATTTGGCATTGCGCCTGACGCGTTTTTCACCACTCTGCTAGCGCCGTGGAGTACCAGAGCACCCTTTCCGATGCGCTGCTGCACCAGCTGATGGCGGTCGGCCAGGTCGATATCCTGGTCGGGCTACCAACGCTCAACAATGCGGCGACGGTCGTCGACGTCGTTCGCGCCGTGCACGTGTGTTTCACGCGCGATTTTCCACGGCTGCGTACAGTCCTGATCAATTCCGACGGCGGCTCGACCGACGGGACCCCCGAACTGATTCGTACCGCATCGTTCGCCGAGGCCGACCTGATGCTGACGTCGCATTCGCTGCGGACGCTCCATCGCGTGATGGCGCCGTACCATGGCCTGCCTGGCAAGCACACGGCGCTTCGCTCGATTTTTGCGGCAGTGGATCTGACGCAAGCAAAAACGCTCGTGCTCGTCGATCCCAGCGGTCCGGCGACGAGTCCCGAACGCATCACCGAGCTCATCACGCCCATTGCGCGCTCCGAGGTGGAGTTCCTCGCACCTTGCTACCTGCGGAATCCGCGCGATGGCGTGCTCGTCACCCAGCTGGTGCGCCCGCTCGTCCGCGCGCTTTACGGCGTCGCGCTGGATGAACCGCTCGGCGCCGAGTTCTCCTGCTCAGGACGCTTCGCGTCCCATTGTCTCGATCAGGACATTTGGGACCATGATGCTGCGAGGTTCGCCATCGACCTTTGGCTGCGCACCGAAGCCGTCGCCGAGGAATTTGCCGTGGGTCAGATCTGGCGTCCACTGACCCCGACGGCCGGCTCGGGAACGAAGCTGCGCGAGGCGGTGCACCAGGTCGTGCTCGCCTTGGTTGAGAGCCTTCGCGCGCACGACTCGTTCTGGAAGGGCGCGAATGGCGTCGCGGAGCTGCGCACCTGGGGAAGCGTCCCGAAGGACATGCCAAAACCGCCCAACTGGGATTACAAGGAGCTGGCCGAACAGGCCCGTCACGATATCGGCGAAATCAAACCGCTCCTCGAGGAAGTCCTCGAGCCCGGTCTTCTCACCCGAGTGGTCGCCGCCATATCGTCTTCGGGCTTACCGGTCGACGATGACCTCTGGGTCAGGATCGTTTATGCGTTCGCGGCAGCCACCCGACGGAGACAAGTGGCCGTCGATCAGCGGGCGAGTATGTTCGTCCCGCTCTACCTGTGGCGCGCCGCGACATTCATGGCACACGCCACACTCGTATCCGATGCGACTGTTCAGGCCCAACTCGAGTCGCTTAGTCAGACATTCGAACGGCTGAAACCAGTGCTGGTCGACAGCTGGCCAGCGGAGCTGTGAGGTCGAGATGATTCAAGAAATTGCTGCGGCGCTCGCCCAGTCATGGCGCGACTTTGCCACGGCTTTCATCCTGTTCGTGCCGCGCTTGGTAGCCGCGACTATCATTTTCGCGGGCGGATTTCTCGTGGCGATCGTCGCCCATTGGGTCGTGCGACGTGTGCTCGGGTGGCTGCAGTTCGACAAAGTGGCTGTGCGCACCGGCGCCAGCGAGATGCTGCGCGTCGCGGAAATGCCGAGCGCCGAGTTGCTCATCGCCAAGATTGTCTTCTGGATCGTTTGGATCGGGTTCATTGTCTCGGCGCTCGATACGCTTCAGTTCGGACCATTTCAGGGGTTGGTCCAGCAATTCTTCAGGTTCGTGCCGCGTGCGCTGTTGGCTCTGCTGGTACTGGCGCTGGGTTTTCTGGTGGGCAACTTCATCTGGCGCGCCACGCTGCTCGCGTCCGTCAACGCCGGGCTGCCAGCCGCCCGCCTGCTCAGCGGCACACTCCGGCTCCTCGTGATCGCCATTGCGGCGGTCATGGCGCTCGAACAACTGGGGTTGGCGACCGCCGTCGTACTCACCGCATTCGCCATTGCGTTCGGCGCTTTGATGCTGGGTCTGGCCATCGCCTTCGGACTCGGAGGGCGCGACGCCGCCAGGCAACTGCTCGAACAACAGTTCAAGACACAGGAACGGCGGGATACCGATGCCGCTCCCCATTTGTAATCGGCCACATGCCCCTTTCCCGCTCGAGCGGCGTGCTCCTTCACCCGACATCGCTCCCCGGGCGCTTCGGCATCGGCGATCTTGGCCCGACCGCCTTCGAATTCATCGATCAGCTCGCCGGCGCCCGACAGCGCTTGTGGCAGGTGCTTCCGCTCGGTCCCACCGGGTACGAGGACTCACCCTACCAATGTTTCTCAGCGTTCGCCGGCAATCCGCTGCTTATCAGCCTCGACGACCTGATTCACCAAGGATTGCTCTCAGCGCCGGACGCTGGCAAGCCGCAAGCTTTCGCTGATGGCGACGTCGATTTCCCTGCCGTCATCGCGCATCGGACGGCCCTCTGGCCACACGTGCTCGATCGGTTCGATGCGGCAGCGGCTCCCGCCATGCGCGGTCGCTTCGATCAGTTCTGCCATCGCCATGCGGACTGGCTGGACGATTTCGCACTCTTCATGTCGATCAAGGCCGCACATGACCAGAGGGCCTGGACGACATGGGAGCCCCAGATCGCCCAGCGAGACCGGACCGCTGTCGCGCGCTGGGCAGCCCGCTGCGCACGCGAGATCCGGATGCACAAGCTGACCCAATTTCTCTTCTTCGAACAGTGGCAGCACCTTCGCGATGCCTGCCGCGCTCGCGGCATCGTCGTCATGGGCGATCTGCCGATCTTCGTCGCCCATGACAGCGCCGATGTCTGGGCTCGACGCGAGTTGTTCCGGCTCGAACCTGACGGCCGCCCAACCGTTGTCGCCGGCGTGCCACCCGATTACTTCAGCGCGACCGGGCAATTGTGGGGAAACCCGCTCTATCGTTGGAATGTTCTTCGCCAGACCGGTTATGCATGGTGGATCGAACGCTTTCGCGCGCTTCTCACTCTGGTCGATCGCGTTCGCCTCGATCACTTCCGGGGATTCGAGGCCGCGTGGGAAATCCCGAACGGAGCAGCCACCGCAGTGCACGGCGAGTGGGTCAAGGGACCGGGCGCGGCGCTGTTCGACGCCGTGCGCTCGTCGCTCGGTATCGATCGATTGCCCTTTGTAGCCGAGAACCTCGGGGTGATCACGGCCGAGGTGGAAGCGCTCCGTGAGAGGCTGGGGCTTCCGGGGATGGCGATACTCCAGT
The DNA here is from genome assembly GCA_963773035.1 of uncultured Acidobacteriota bacterium. Lineage (GTDB taxonomy): Bacteria > Acidobacteriota > Vicinamibacteria > Vicinamibacterales > CAVVIG01 > CAVRXZ01. The sequence continues at coordinate 63,466 of CAVYZX010000021.1, forward strand.
TTGCCTTCGGCACCGATCCGCAGGCCCCCGATTTCAGGCCGCACAACTATCCCAGGAGCCTCGTGGTCTATACGGGAACCCACGACAACGACACGACGATGGGTTGGTGGACCGGCGACGCGGGCCACAGCACGCGGTCGCATGCCGAGATCGAAGAAGAACGCGAGTTCGCCCGAAGTTATCTCGCCCTCAGCGGGCCTGAGGATCAGTGGAACTTCATCCGCGCGGTCATGGCGTCGGTCGCAGATACCGCGATCGTTCCGGTGCAGGATCTGCTGGGCCTGGGCAGCGAAGCACGCATGAATCGCCCCGGCACGTCGGGGGGGAACTGGCGGTGGCGCCTGAGGCCAGGGCAGTTGACCCCTGACATCACCCAAAGGCTGGGCGCGATGACGGCGACCTACGACCGCGCCCAACTCTCCAGGTGATGTCGGTTGGCAGCATCCGCCGACTCCAACAGCGTCACGACGCAGGCGCCAGATGTGCGTCGATCCAACCGTTGATGTCGGCCATAACTTTCTCCTTGCCGAGATCGTTGAGCAGGTCGTGGTAGTGCCCGTCGTAGAGTTTAAGCGTCTTGTCCTTCGATCCCACTGTCTCGTAGAAGAATTGGCTGCCGTGGCAGACGGTGGCCTTGTCGTCGGTACCATGCATGATGAGCACCGGCAGCGTGATGTGCGGGAACTCCTCTCGCAGCCGCTCGTCGGCGCGAACGAGCGCGGCGACGGTGATTGCCGGTTGCACTTCATGAGCGGTCAAGGGATCGTTGTTCAGGGCCTCAACCGCTTTCGGATCACGTGAGAAATCTTCGTTCTTGAGCTTGAGCACGGGCAGGCGCGGCGCGATGTGGCTCAGTCCCTTGATCGCCGCGAGGGCAAAGCCGGGGGCCGGCACCTGGAATGCGAAGCTTTCGCAGATGAACCCGGTCAGTTCGGCCTGGTTGTCGAGAACATAGACGGACGACACGACGCCGCCCGCACTGTGGCCCAGCAGGAAGACCGGCAGACCGGGATTCCGCAACTTTGCGAGGGCCATCGTGCCGGCCACGTCGCTCACGTAGTCCGCCACATCCTCGACGTAGAAGCGCTCACCGTCCGATTTCCCTCGGCCCCGCAGGTCGAGCGCGTACACCGTATGGCCAGCCGCCGCGAATTGCTCGCCCACCCAGAGATATTGGCCGCTGTGAGAATTGACGCCGTGGCAGATGACGACCAGCGCGCGCGGCTTGGATTCCGGACGCCACGACCGGACGAAAATTTTGAGGTCCTTGGCACTGTCGATTCTTTCTTCAGACGCGTTCGCGAGCGTTGTCATTGCAGTCTCCTAGTGTAGAAGCGGTTTGCATGTGATCGTAGCAACGAGAATGCTTCTCCGAAGCTCATCAGCTGAGATTCGTGAGTGAAAACGAGGACGAAGGGTCGAATCACCCTTCGTCTTTACATGAATGTACCAAGCAATCGCTATGCTGCACGGCAATGGGCTGGATTCCTGGGATCGCAACAATGTCATCCTGATCAACCTGCTGCGCGCCGTCCCCGTGGGCGGCCTCGAAGCCAAAGCGACCGAAAGCAGTCCATCGGTCGTGCAGCTACTCACGCACATCCACTACGTGCGGCTCGTGTTCGTCGTCGAGGATGCTCCCGAGTTCGCCGGCCACGCACCGGTGGGAGAGCGGGTAGTCGTGCAGGACCGCGATCGCATCGCGCAGATGCTGAACGACAGCTCCAAGGTGGTTCGCGACGCGGTGGCTTCCGGCTTAAGCCGGAAGCTACGGGTCCTAAATGAATGGACCTCGCATGATGAGCAAAGGCTTTGACCTCGCGGTCACGGCAGTCGTCGTGGGCATTGCCACGGCCAGTTGCGGGCCGAGCCCTATCACGGCAGATCGGATCCAGGGCGCAATCGCCCCGACCTTCGCCGATTTGGTCAGGTTCAGGTCTCCTGGTTGGGCTTGCCTCCAATGGCGGCTTCAGACTTCGCGGTGACGGCGAGCGGCCGCAAACCCTCAGCGGGCAACGGGAGAGCTAACAGCGGGGCTGGTGATTGGGCCTGTACGCTCCGGTTCTAAACGGAAGAGATGTGAAAGCACGTCCTCCAGGGACCTGTCAAGAGTTGCAGGGCCTGGCGTAAACGATATGATCCACCAACGACACAGGAAAGAAACGCAACCGAGAAGGGGACGATGAACATCATCGATATCGATTTGTCATGGCCGGCCGTCCGGCACAAGCGCTTTGAGATCATTGTCAACATGTTCGATTACGTGTGTGACAGCTGGGCCAACGCTATCATCTATAGGGATCGGCAGACGGACCAACGACTCGGCTTTGTCACCAGGGATGGTGAGTTCCGAGTCCGGCCAGAATTTTGTCCGAGCTAAGGTACGCTTGCAGCAGGCCGCGGGTTGTAGCTCACCTACAGTAACCAGCCCACTCATCCGAAAATTTCTCTAGCGATTCGCCGGTACTTGCGCCGGTCGCGGCACTGATTCGCTTAGCATGGCCGCGCAGCGGGAGCCTCGACCAATCTGGCGAGGCGCTTGCAACACCCCCTTGGATCCAGGGAAGAGATGATGGGCGACGACTACGTCTACGGGGCTGCGCGGCAGGCGTTACGAGCCGAGCGGGACAGATTAGAGCGCGATGCGAATTCGTTGGTTGCCGAAGCAGAGCGTCTGAAAGGATCGACGGATGCGGAGGCTTTGAACGCTCATAGCGAACGCCTCAGACAGCATCGAGCGAGTGTCCGCGACTACCGGATCGCACTCGATCGCTTCCAGGCGCGCGCCGCGGATTGGATGCCTCACGACGCATCGGAATTCTCCTCGAATGGGCTGGAACGCGCAAAATCGTTCTTGAGCGAACGCGCCAGGCTGAAGAAATCGGCTTCCTAGTTCTTCACGCAGTCCACGTAATAGCCAAGATTGCCACTGCCATCCTCCTTCACCAGACCGTGGATGTCCGTCTCGAAACTGGGAAAGCGTTCGTTGAACGCGCGGGCGAACTTGAGGTAGCTCACAATCGTCCGGTTGAAGCGCTCACCTGGGATCAGCAAAGGGATGCCCGGCGGGTAGGGTGTGACGAGCATGGCGGTAATGCGGCCCTCCAGATCGTCGATGGCCACGCGCTCGATTTCCCGATGAGCCATCTTGGCGAAGGCATCCGAAGGCTTCATCGCCGGCACCAAATCCGAGAGATACATCTCGGTGGTCAGGCGCGCCACATCGTTGCTTCTGTACACATCGTGGATTTGCTGGCAGATGTCGTGGAGCCCGACACGCTCGTAACACGAGTGCTTGGCAACGAATTCAGGCAGCACCTTCCATAGCGGCTGGTTCTTGTCATAGTCGTCCTTGAACTGCTGCAACGCCGTCACCAGCGTATTCCAGCGGCCCTTGGTAATGCCGATGGTGAACATGACGAAGAAGGAGTAGAGGCCGCACTTCTCGACAATCACGCCGTGCTCGGCCAGGTATTTGGTGACGATGGCGGCGGGGATTCCGAACTCTTCGGAGAAGTCTCCCTCGATGTCGAGGCCCGGCGTGATGATCGTGGCCTTTATCGGGTCGAGCAGATTGAAGCCGGCGGCGAGATCGCCGAAGCCATGCCAGCGCTCTCCAGCCTTGAGCATCCAACTGTCACGACTCTCCAGACCCTCCTCTGAAAGATCGTCCGGCCCCCACACCTTGAACCACCAGGCGGCGCCCCATTCCTCGTCGACCTTCCGCATGGCGCGTCGAAAATTCAACGCCTCGGTCAGGGACTCCTCAACGAGAGCCGGACCCCCTGGCTCCTCCATCATCGCCGCCGCGACGTCACAAGACGCAATGATCGAATACTGCGGCGAGGTCGAGGTGTGCATCAAGAAGGCTTCGTTGAACACATCACGATCGAGCTTGTTGTTCTGTGCATCCTGAACCAGTATCTGCGAAGCCTGCGACAGACCGGCCAACAGCTTGTGTGTGGACTGCGTGGAAAACACCATCGACTCCTTGCAGCGCGGCCGATCGGCCCCTATCGCATGGTAATCGCCGTAGAACTCATGGAAGGCCGCGTGCGGCAGCCAGGCTTCGTCGAAGTGCAGGGTGTCGATCTGTCCGTCGAGCATGCCTTTGATGTCTTCGACGTTATACAGAATGCCGTCGTAGGTACTTTGCGTGATGGTGAGCACGCGCGGCTGTCCCTTGACCTGGCTGGCAAAAGGATGGGCGGCGATCTTCTTCTGGATGTTCTCCCAGGTGAATTCGTGTTTTGGGATCGGACCGATGATGCCGAGGTTGTTGCGCGTCGGCATCAGGAACACCGGGATCGCGCCAGTCATGATGATTGCGTGCAGGATGGACTTGTGACAGTTGCGGTCGACGACGACGATATCGCCGGGCGCAACCGTCGAGTGCCAGACGATCCTGTTCGAAGTCGATGTTCCGTTGGTGACGAAAAAGAGGTGGTCGGCATTGAAAATGCGAGCAGCGTTGCGCTCGGACGCCGCGACCGGGCCGGTGTGGTCGAGCAGTTGACCCAACTCCTCGACCGCGTTACAAACGTCGGCGCGCAGCATATTCTCGCCGAAGAACTGGTGAAACATCTGACCGACCGGCGATTTGAGGAAGGCCACGCCGCCCGAGTGGCCCGGGCAGTGCCACGAATAGGAGCCATCCGCCGCGTACTGGGTCAGCGCGCGAAAGAATGGCGGGGGCAGGGAATCCAGATAGGCGCGCGCCTCGCGCACCACATGCCGAGCGATGAACTCCGGTGTGTCCTCGTACATGTGGATGAAGCCGTGCAATTCGCGCAGGATGTCGTTGGGGATGTGCCGGGACGTCCGGGTCTCGCCATGCAGGAAGATGGGAATTTCGGCGTTCTTGAAGCGTATTTCCTCGACGAAGGCGCGGAGTCCAGCGATCGTTTCCTCCTCCTCACTCGCCAATTCCTCATCGTCCACCGACAGGATGAAGGCCGAGGCTCGGCTTTGCTGCTGCGCGAAAGAAGTCAGGTCGCCGTAGCTGGTCACACCCAGCACTTCCATGCCTTCCTTTTCGATCGCCTCGGCCAGCACCCGGATGCCGAGCCCGGACGTATTCTCCGAACGGAAATCTTCGTCGATGATGATGATGGGGAACTGGAAACGCATTGGCGCACCCCGCAGTCACGTCCGGTGAACAGGAACAGAACGTCGCCATCATTTTCGACGATCGCCGTCCCGATAGGCTGTTCGTTACACCGTCGTGACATGGAATTGGGAGCATGGTATTGATGGCTGACATGGCCCGAGGTGTGTGGTGAAGCTGACAGACCTGCGGGGCATCCTCCAGTACATCCCACAATTTCGCGAGAAGACGTTCATTCTGGCGATTGACGGCGCGATCGTCACCGACGAGAACTTCGCGACGCTTCTCCTGGACGTGGCGCTCCTGTGGTCGCTGAACATCCGCGTCGTGATCGTCCACGGCGCGTCGGCACAAATCAGGGCGCTGGCCGAGCAGAATCGGGTCACAGTCTCGAACACGGATGGCACCGGCGTCACCGATGCGGCCACCCTCACGCATGCCCTCACGGCCGCCAACCGCCTGACCCACGAGATCCTCGAAGGCCTGTCGGCCAACGACCTTCGTGCGGCCACGGCAAACGTCATCATTGCCCATCCCATGGGCATCATTCAGGGCATCGATCAGCTGTACACCGGAAAAGTCGAGCGAGTGGACGAGGAACTGCTCCAGTTGTGGCTTGCTCACGGCGTGGTGCCGGTCATTCCGCCGCTCGGTTTCGACGGAGATGGTAAGACCTATCGCGTCAACTCCGACGGCGTGGCGGTCGCGGTTGCGGAGGCGCTGAAGGCCATCAAGCTCATCTTCATCACGTCGCAGAATGGGATCATCCATCGGGGGAACCTCATCAGACGCATGCTGGCGCCCGATCTCGAGGCACTCCTGCAACAGGACAATGCCGGTTTCGCGCCGGATATGCTGTCGAAGGCCCAACACGCCGCCGCTGCGTGCAGGTCCGGGGTTCCGCGCATTCACGTAATCAACGGTTCGGTTGACGAAGGATTGCTCGCCGAGGTGTTTTCAAACGAAGGCACCGGAACGTTGATCTATGCGGACGAGTATCAGCACATTCGCCCCGCGAAGAAAAAAGACGTACGGGCGATTCAACAACTGACAGAACAGGCGGTAGAGGCGGACGAACTCGTCAAGCGCACCAGAACCACAATTGAAAAGAGTCTCGGCGACTATTCCATCTTCGAAATCGACAAACAGCCGGTCGCGTGCGTTGCCCTGCACGTCTATCCCGAGCAACGCAAGGGCGAGCTGGCCTGCCTGTACGTCAGTCCATCACACGAGAACCAAGGTATTGGGCGCAAGTTGATCCAGTTCGTCGAAGACAAAGCACGCGAATTGAACCTCGACGAGCTGCTCGCGCTTTCGACGCAGGCGTTCACCTATTTCCAGTTCAAAGGTGGTTTTGCGGAAGGCGCGCCAGGCGACCTGCCGCCTGCGCGCCGTGAAAAATACGAACAAAGCGGCCGGCATTCCAAGATTCTCGTGAAAAGGCTCAACTCGCCGGCCACACTTCCGTAGCGAAACCGACACGTTCTCGTTGCAGGTCACAACCTCCCAACACCGACGACATCAACGGTTTCGAGTTTGATGGGGCGACACAGTTCAAGTTCGTGAACTTCCTCGAAACGTTGAAGGCGCTTCGACCGTAGAGAAAACGAATTCGCAGCGCCGAACAACCACGAAGACATGAAGCGTCACCAATGTTTGCCACAGAGACGCTCGACGCGGGACGGCCTGCGGAGCAGGCCGAGTCTCGGGCACGACAACCCGACAGATGAACGATTTTCTCGGAGCTGGTTTATCGTTCATCTGACGGGTTTCGTGCCGGAGCCGCCGCTGCGCGGCCCCGCGTCGAGCGCTTTCAGGCTCACGTTTTCTCCGTGACTCTGTGCCTCCGTGGCGACACTGGCTTTTGGCGACTGCTTGTCTTCGTGACACTTCGTGGACTTCGTGCCTTCGTGATAGACAAGTGCCCCAAACCAAGGACTCTGCGGTCTCCGCGGTTTCTGCGTTGAACGTTGTGGCGCCACTGAATCACCGTGTCCGGCCCACTAGCGCTCGATGCGAGCACCGAACACGTAGTAGACGGTTTCGAGCAGGGGGATGATGAACCAGTCATCATGGGGAAAGCGGATCATCAGGAACAGGCCCCAGATGGAGAGCAGCGCACCGACTGTACTGAGGATGCTCCAGCAGAGAGAACGGAAACTGTCGCGACCAGGGAACCTGGTAACCGAATCGATTGCCGTAAAACACTCCCAGATTTCCGAGCCGATAGAACACGCTCACATTGAGCAGTTGTCCCAGAAGGATCATCGCTGCGCCAAGCCAGATGGCAGACGGGTTGGGATTCGCCGGCCAGAAGGACCCGTCACCATAGATGAAACACCACCCGACGAACACTCCGACCTGAAGGACCTTGAAAGCGTAGAAGAGGGACTCCAGTACCTGGATGGGCTCGCTCGGTGATGCCACGCCCAGCGTCGCGCACACCCAGCGAAAGGAGTCCGGAGCATGCCAGATCCACATGTAGCAGAGCCGCTCCAGGCTGAGCAAAAGGGCGGCGCCGACAAAGACCAATAGATTCACGCTCGCTGAGCCCGGCGTGGAAAGTACGTCCACACGTCGGTCAACGGATCGGTCACGAGCTTGACGAACCAGATCATCGAGATCCGGAAATCGTGCTTCCACGTGAGATAGGCGACACGGAGCCCCACCACGAAAATGGTCCAGCGAAACCAATGCAGCGCGATGCTGTCCAGAAGTGACAGGAACCCGCGCGGACTCCACGAGCCCGCCAGTGCTATGTCTATCACCGGAATCAGCGCATAGCCGAGCACGATGAGGGTCTTGTCGCGGGTCGTGTATCCGAGGAGCAATTCCTCTTTGTCGTGACACGGCGGCTCCAGCACCGCATGGCCAAATTGCCGCACGAACAAAGACGCCAGACCCAGGCACATCGCAGTCGTTAGATCGTAAAAAATCACCGCATAGCAGTACAGAAAGACGCTCGAACTCAGAAGATGGAGCAGCTGATTGACCTTGTCGCTATGGGACGCGTGATGGTCGTCCTCCTTGCGTTGCATGACCGCCGCATAAAACGTGCGCAACGGTACGGGCAGCTGCACCAGGCTTCCCGCCATCTCCACGATCAGACGTCTTCGCATGCGCTTCTCCCTTTCTGGATATTCCTGGGTCGTCAGCCACCATCCATCGGCCTTCATCGTTTGCGCGGCACGACACAACTTCTCCTGCAGCGCCCGGTAATCAGCAATCGTGAAGTCCATGCTGCTCAAACATCGGCCGGTCCCTACCCAGCTCAGTGTCACGCCTTCCGCGCGCAAGTAGTACCTGCAGCAGCCAGTTGTAGCGGCTGGGCTCTTTGAAGAGCACCGTCCAGACAGTCGCCAGGTTCAGGACGCGAACGGGTAGCGAGGCATTGGCAAGTTGCTGATTAGTAGCCTGGATCCATTCGGCACACTGTCTGTTGGCCTCGTCGTACCGCGTTGCCGTCGTTGGCTGAACCACCCAGCGCAGAAACTCGTTCATCGCGCCCATCACGACGGGGTGCGCTGAAAACGTACCGACGACGTAGGCAATCCGCATCGGGTATCGGGGATCGAAACGGCGCATGAGGGCACTCTTGCCGCATACCACGCCGATCGGCATGCCGCCGGCGACAGTCTTCCCATACACGACCATGTCCGCACGGACGCAGAAGTACTCTTGTGCCCCGCCTGGGGCAAGCCGGAAGCCCGTATAGACCTCGTCAAAGATGAGTGGAACCCCGCACGCCGTACAGACGGCCCGCAACTCGCGTAGCCACTGAGCGTAGCGCTCGGTGGACTCCTGCATCCTGCGTACGTCGCTGGTCAGCAGCACAGCATCACTCGGCGGAGGTGAATTGGGATGAAACGACTGCACGGGATTGACGAGCACGCCGGCAATCTCTCTCGCGCGACGTCGGATGACGGCGAGGGAAGACGGATTGACGTCCTTGAGCGTCAGGCAATCGTCGAGGGATCGCTCGCTGCCAAGTCCCGGCTGAACCCCGTCCCACCAACCGTGATAAGCGCCCGAAAAGCAGACGATCAGCTTTCTCCGCGTGTTGAACCGCGCCATGCGTACCGCGGCCATGACCGCTTCGGTGCCGCTCATATGAAACGACACTTCGTCCATATGTGAGATTTGCTTGAGCATCTCGACGTTCTCGGCGACAAGTGGATGCAAGGGGCCGAGCACTGGCCCTACTTCCCTGACCCGTTCCCAACCTTTTTCGATCCATTCCTTGTACTGATCGAAGCCAACGACGTTCACCCCGTAGGAGCCGCCCACGTCGATGGTCCAGTTGCCATCAAGGTCCTGGAGGTTCGGGCCGTTCGAAGCCGTGACGACCGCGCACAGATTGAACTTCTCCCGAATCACGCGCGCGAAGGGAAACGGCACGCGATTGGTGTCGGTGAAGCGGAGATCCGAGAAGCTTTCACGGATGGCGTTTCCCCAGGCGATGGATCGAGCGTATCGAGCGTCCAGCGATGAGGCCAACCGGTCGAGCGCCTCCCGGCGCCTTTGGATCCAAGGCGCACCCGCTCCGTCGGCGCCAACAACTTCTTCCTCGGTGTAGTGGCGCGCTTTCACCCACGTCGACAGATACCGAGAGACGGTGGGAACCCACGCAACGGCCCGAAAGGTCAGAACCGCCCGCACGAGCGCTCGCGCGCCGCAGACGGCAAGCAAGGCAGCAGCGCTCGCAATCACCAACCACAGCCACCGATCCACCAAGAGGGTCGTGCTCATAGGTGCTCCATGCGTGGTTCCGTTCTCGTTGCGTGCTGATGTCTGGCAACGGATACGGCTGTGCTGTAGGCGCGGTAGACCGCATCGAACACGTGATTCCAGGACTTGTCCTCTGCTTCCGCTCGCGCGGCGGTGCGCATCGCCTGACGCCGCAGGTTGTCGTGCACCAGTACTTGAACGGCGTGGACGAACTCCCGGTGGTCGCGCACGAGCAGCGCAGACCGCCGCGATTTGGTGATGAACTTTGGACCGCCCTTGGCCATGGCCACCACCGGGACGCCCGAGGCCATGGCCTCGAGCACCACGTTCCCGACAGTCTCGGTTTCCGATGGAAACGCGAATATGTCCATGTCTGCGTAGGCCGCTGCCAGGGCTTCGCCACGAAGCACGCCGGTGAAGCTGGCGTGAATCATGCGGCGCTCCAACCATTGCCGCTCGCTGCCCTCCCCGACGATGGTGAAGCGAACGTCCGTGAGCCCGCTGTTGACAAGCGCCTGTTCCACCTCTGCCAGGACCCGGACGCTCTTTTCCTTGGACAGTCGTCCGACATAGCCGATGTTGATCGCGGAGTCGGTACGACGTCGCTTCAACGGGTTGAACACGTTCGTATCGATACCGCGAGACATCAGGAAAGTCGGTTTGCCCAGACGATCTCTCAACATCGCCAGCAGGTCGTCATTCGGCGCCAGGATGACGTCCGGGATGCGATAGAACTGCAAACACGTCCACAGCGAACTCCGTTCAACCCATCGCTGCAGGCGGTGCCTCGCCTTCCTGGTCATCCATCCCAATCGAAGCCGGCGAGCCGCGTACTCGTGCAGGTTGGTGTGCCACGAGCCAACCATTGGAATGTTCATCCGGTAGCCGAGGTAGGCGCCGAGCTGGCCAACGTCACTCGGGCCGGTGAAGTGCAGCACGTCAGGTTTGAAGTCTTGAAGCGCTGTCTCGACACGCCGAACGTGCCGCCAGAGAGCCACATCGAAGCTCAGATCGTGCTCCAGCCCGAACGATGTGCCATTCCAGCGTGTCAGCTCCACGCGCACGATCGGATCGTCTTCGACCGTCCGTTGCACTGGTCCGGCGTGAACGGACAGCAGCGGCGTGCCGCGCTCGGCTGCGTACTGCTCGAGCGCACAAGTTGTACGCGCGACCCCGTTGGCTTCGTAGTGGGAGTCGCTGAACAGCGCAAGTCTAAGTGGTCTCATACTTTCGCTGCGGCTGGGCGAAGAGCGCGTCGGTCGCGTTGTTCACGCTCCAGGAGTCCATCGTTTCCAACGCCACGCGAATGATCGGCAGAACGAACGGACTGGTGAGCAGCTGAAGCGCCTTCACGGACGACCGGACCCACAGCGGCCCGCCGCGCGGCCAATGACTCGAGAGCGGCAGTATGCGGCCCTGCGAGTCGTACGAGACTCGATCGGTCCAATACTCCTTGCCGGCCGGATGCCGCGGGTATCGACGCAGGATGTCGGACGCGGTCGCCATCGTCCGCGCCACGAGATGTTGGCGATACTGAGGCATGGCAACCACATGGCTCACGCCGGCGCGAATCTCGTCAGCGAATTCCGAGAACGACTGTGCGGCCGTCAGATTGAGGAGTGTGTTCGGATCGCATCCGTGCCGATCGCCGCCGGAGATGATCGGCAGCTCCGCTTCGTCCGCCAGAACGATGACTCGATTGTTTTCCTTCCGCGATCGATAGCCATTGAGCTCGAGCGCGTGCAGCGTCGAACGATACGCCCGGAGAAACTGCCGCAGAACTCGCGCATGACGCCCCAAACCGATGTCGGCGAGATCCCACCAGGGATGATTCAATACGACGAGCGTCTCCCGGCAGGCGTGCAAGTCAGCCAGGATGTCGCCGAGCGGCTCGCTGCCCCGTTTGTCAGTGAACGCCATGAGTCGCGCGTACCAGCTTGCTGCGTCGGACGGCGGCAGATTATGGACCCCGAGATGGAAGTAGCCGTCCTCGTAAGGTACGGTCCACTCGAAAGACAGGGGGGCCCGTCGTAACGCATACATCGCCTGAAGCTCGATTCCGGCCTCCACGTCGTCATGATCGGTAATCGAGATGATGGGCGAGAGCGAGAAGCGCGCCTCGATCTGACGGACTTCCGACTCGAACACCTGGCGGGGACTGACCGGTGGATGCCACCACCCCTTGGAGAAATCGAGCGAATCGCCCGTCCGGTCGGCGTACATTTGCTGGTGCCGCACGAAGCAGGACGCCACGATGGGAATTCTGGCGAAGTACTGAGGAAGGGAGACCATGACTTCGCGGGAATGATGGGTATGCGAGTGAAGCGAGACGACCGTTTTGAATGGATGCCAATCCTGCTTGTCCCCGAACTCGTAGTAGCCGACCCGTGCCGATGTCGCGCGTCCGCTCATGGCTCGCTCCAATCACGTGACCGCTCGGACCGCACTCGCGTTCAGGCGCCTGCCGGGCACCTTCAGCACAGCAAGATATAGGGCCAACCGCACATTCGAGCGACAGCCATGAAAACAGTTGGGAACGGTGTACTAACGGTGTGAACTTGAGGTTGCTCTGCGGTAAAAAAGGAGTTCCTACTCTTCTCGCCTTACCGTGCCCATCTCGATCCAGTCGAACTCCTCTTCCAACTGGTGGAATGCATCGTCGCCGATGTCGGCCTTCGCTCTCAGCTCGAAGAGGACCTGGCGAGCGGCAGTAATGGCGCGTCTGTGAATTTCGTCGTGGTTGGGGTCCACTCCTTCCAGATCGCTTCGATCGCCGTCCGTGCGGCGCAGGTGAGCGGAGAATTCATGACGAACGATCCGCGCCGCATCCGACGCATCGCCGTCCAGTACCTCGAACGCAGCCTGCATCACGCGGTCACGTGCGATATTGACCTCTCGTTCAACCTCGTGGTCGTCGTCGACGACGAGCGCTCGTAGCAGAGGCCCGAGCGTGAGGCCCTGGAGGACCAGGGTGCCGAGCACGACAAAGAAAGCAGTGAAAACAATCAGGTCGCGGAACGGAAAGGCGACCCCGTTCATCTGCAGTGGGAGGGCGAGAGCGGCGGCCAAGGTGACGAGTCCGCGCATGCCGGACCAGGAGACGATCAACGCGCCTGCCCATGATGGTCGCGGCCGCGGTCTTCGTGGATGGAACCCGAAAAATCGGATCTTCCAGCCGACCACGACCTTATACGTCGTCACCCAGGCAAAACGGACCACGATAACCGTGAACAAGACAGCGGCAGCCAGATAGAGATACTGCAGGCGCTGGGCTGGATCGAGACCGACGACAATCGGGCGAATCTGCAGTCCAATGAACACGAACGCGAGGACGTTGAGGACGAAGACGGCGGTCTCCCATACCGCATATGAAGGAATCCGGATTCGTGCCGGCGTCAACTCGGGCGCCCGCCGGGCGGCCGTCACGGCATAGGACACCATGGTCAGAATACCGGAGAGCCCAAGTCGTTCTGCCAGGATCCAGACGCCAAACGTGCTGATGAACTGAAGGATGATGGCAGTCGGGACGTCGCGCACGTTACTGAGCAACCGCAGAATCACCTGCGCCGCAGCGATACCAACCGCCAAGCTGCCGACGACGGCCAACAGAAATGCGGGCGCAACAGTCCCGATGGAGAACGCATTCGCTGCCAGCGCGCCCAGAGCCAGTCGATAGATCAGGAGCGCCGTGGCGTCGTTCAACAGGCTCTCGCCCTCGAGAATGGTTTGAATGCGGTGCGGTGGCCTGACGTGGCGTAGAACCGCCATTGCGGCAGTCGCATCGGGCGGCGAGACGATCGCGCCGAGCGCTATGGCGGCGGCCCACGGCATGGCGGGCACGAGCGCGCGGACCACCCACGCTACGGCCACAGTGGTCAGGACAACGCCGAGCACCACCAGATTGACCAGCGGTACCCAGTTGTCTTTGAGGTCGCGAACCGACGCGTCGAAGGCCGCATCCAATAACACGGGAGCGACGAAGAGCGCCAAAGCCAGACGAGGCTCGATGGAGAGCGCGGGAGCTCCGGGCATGAACGCCAATACTGCACCGCCGCACGCGAGAAACGCCGGATACGGGACGCCGAGCTTGCGCGCCACCGCCGCCAAGATCACGGCCGCTAGCAACAACCCGAGCAGTGCTTCGAACTCGCTCATAGCGTTCGGAACTCACCGTAACATGACACAGGAGGGCAAGGCTTATATGGCCAGAGGTCGACCATTAGAGGTGGAGCGAGAGCTTCTCGAGGCGTTCAGGCATAGCGGCCTGGTGAGCGAATACCTCACTGGTGCGCTGCCTGCCGCAATCTGGCGTGCAGCACCTCCGGGTAGTCGCGGCCGCTCGATTGCGGCCATCGTGGCGCATATGCAGGGAGTCCGGCGCACGTTCGCTCGGATGGGTGGCGCGCGCCCAGGTCCGCCGGCGCTGGATCGACAGCGCGTCACCCCGACGCAGGCTCGACGAGCGCTGAAGCAATCGACCGAGGATCTCGCGGCTCTGTTCGAAGCAGCGTTCACGGCGGGCCGGCCGCGTGTACAGGGCATGCCTCGCCGCGCCGTCAACATGCTGGTCTATCTAATCCAGCACGACGCACACCACCGGGGACAAATCTGCATGCTGGCGCGCGACCTCGGTCACGCGTTCAGCTCCGACGATACGATGCGGATGTGGGGGTGGAAGGCGATTCAAACCTCAGGGCTTGACTGATACCTTCATCAGCGCCGTCGTCCAACAGCACTGAAACCCGCCTCCACCGGGGCCGGAGTAGTCGTTGGCGGTCACCTGAAGGACGTAGTCGCCCGGTTCGGCGAATCGAACGCTCGCCGTCGCTTTGCCATTGAATGCCGCGTCCCCAGTCGGAAGCTTCTGGACCTCCGGCCTCACCTTGTCGAAGGTGACGCCGCCCGCGCCGCGATACTGCGACCACATGATCGTGACCGGCGGCCGCGAGCTCCGCGGCGGCGCACCCGTCCCGCTCGTATATTTCGCATCGTCGTGAATCCAGAGGGTGAGATCCAATGGCATGGCTGCTGAGGTCGTGCGGACCTCCGCTTTGTCGAGGACTCCCACCGGGCCCTGAATGGCCGGCCCATTTTGCGTAAACCGAAGGATTGGGGGTGTGTTCTTGACGGCGGAGTCCTCAAAGGGACTCAACAGGTAATCGGGATGCAGCCGAAGAGGAATGCTGGTCGACTGACCGTTCGCGACCAGCGTCCACGTCAACCGCTGCTCGGCGGTGAAGCCTTTCGGAACCGGCACGACGAACATGCCATGCTGCCTGCCAGGCAAGAAATGCGTGGGTTGGCCCAGATCCGGACCGCCGGGCTCGATCCGGTTGTTCGGTCCGATGGGAATGTCCAGAGGCTGCGCCGAATTGCGATTGAAGTATCCGACCAGAAAGCCGCGGGTCCCGTCGGAATTGTCGAACCATCCTTCGAACGCGCCGGTGACGCTCGTGCCGAACTGCTTCGACGGCTCGCTTGGCAACTGCTGGGCCGCTACCAGCGCGCCACCAACAAGTGCGAAGGCGGCACACAGCCTGCCGACGGTCGCGCGGTGCATTCCCTAGTCCCGGTTCTGGGCGACCTCAATCTTCGGCTTGCGCTTCTCGATCCACGCCTTGTACTCCTCATCGGTGAGATACACGACGTTCATCCACGCGTGCGCCATCTCGTCGACGGTGCGGTCGCCGTATCCCACCCATTGATCGGGATCGGGGTTGTTCTTGTTCGCCTTCGTGTTGTCGTACCAGGCTGTGACATGGATGATCGTCCCCTTCGGAAACGCCGGGACAGCATCATCTGCGTAGATGTAGTTCGTCATCCAATTGAAATTGAAGTTGCCGACGTAGCTGATGATCTGGCTGCCGCCGTCGGGGAGAATCGCTTCGACCTGCATCGCCTTGCCGCGCAGGTGGAAGTGCGGCTGGAAGTTCGTGATCAGCGCGTTCTCCTTCAGGACCGTGAACCCTTCCGTGTGGGCGACCGAGTTGGGCGGAATGTCGAGCAGCGCGCGATTTCTCAACCCGGTGAATCCAACCAGATAACTCCGCTTGTTCGGCTCCTGACCCTTCGGATAGAGCCACACTCCGATTTCAACCGAGTCGGTAATCTCCTCGCCGACGGCGTGCAGGTGCTCGTCCCACGAAATCTTTTCACCCGGCAGCAGCAGTTTGCCCGTGCCCGGCCGGAACTCGTCGTACCCCTTTCCAATGGCCCACTCCATCAACTGCGGGCGCCGATCGACGAGGTCGTCAACCGCCGCCGCGCCCGAGCGACCGTTGGCGGTACCGGTATTCACTGCCTCGGGATCATTGTTCAGAACCAGGTATGCGATGGCATGATGCACAATCTTTCGGCCCTTGAGCGTCGACGGCCGAATCTCGACCAGCTTCGCCCAGCGAGGCTCGGTCAACGGGATGTCGCTCATGGGGCGCCACCACACGTCCTGATGCTGAGCCAGCATCGTGTACGGCTCCGACTTGATGACGAGATCGGGCGGACCGAAGCCATCCTTCACGGCTTTCCATTCGTTGTCGGTCACGAGAGGCGTGGGCGGTGGCATGTCTTTGGGATCGCCCTGCAGTGCTCCGCCGTCGACCCAGCGAACGATGGTGTCGATCTGGTCGTCGCTGAGCGACATGTCGTTCTTGAATTTCTGCACGCCGACGCTGCGGTCGATGTGCCAGGGCGGCATCTGGCGCGCCGCGACGCGCGCCTTGATCGCACGCGCCCAGGGACGTGCTTCGTCAAAGGTGATCAGCGACATCGGTGCAATGGAGTTCGGTTGATGGCACTCCTGGCACTTCGCCTGAAAAATAGGCGCGACATCCTTGGAGAACGTCGGTGGTTTGGACACCAATGCGTCGGCCGCTCGTGCGGGCACCGCACTCACGAAAATCGCGCCCAACGCCACGGCTCCCCCGAGCACCCAAGGCCGCTGCAGCCGTCGACCACTCATGACCTTCTCCTTACTTAGATCCGTCTCGCGAATCGGATCCAAACGAGTATAGCCCGTAGCCGGGGTCTCCGGTCAGGAGGCTGAAAATCGTCCGAGCAGGACTGTCAGTTGGTACCTGACCTGCTCACTTAGTCCCCAAAAAGCAGTCGGCGCGGACTCAGGCCTGGTGAGATGTCTTCCCGCCGACGACAGTGCGGACGATCTGGATGTCCTTGATCTTCTCCACCGGCGCCGTGTGCGGGTCGTCGGCGAGCACCACGTAGTCCGCGAGCTTGCCGGACGTGATCGAGCCCTTGATGGTTTCTTCGCCCGAGGCCCAGGCGCCGTTGTAGGTGTTCACGGCGATGGCCTCGCTCACGCTGATCCGCTGATTCGCACCCCACGCTTTGCCGTCCCAGCCCGTGCGCGTGACCATCCCCTGGATGCCCATCAGGGGCGCGAAGGGCCCGGGGCTGAAATCCGAGCCGGCTGCCGCATAGACGCCCGCATCCAGCAGCGAGCGATACGCCATGCAGCTTTTCATCATCTCTTCGCCGTAGAACACGAACTTGTCGGGGTTGTAGTACGCGTAGCTCGTGAACAGCGCCGGAACGGCACCGATCGCCTTGATGCGCCGCACCAGATCCGGGTTGATGAGCGTGCAATGTGTGATCTTCGGCCGCGCATTGGCTCGGGGCACCAGCTTCAGCGCACGTTCCGCTGCGGTGAGATACATGTCGATCGCCACGTCGCCGTTGGCGTGGCAGTTCACCTGGATGCCGGCGCGGTGCACGCGCTCGACCCATTCGTTCAGAGTCTGCTGCGTCTCGGTGATATTCCCCTTGTAGGGCGGAGTCACTCCGGGGTACGGAGTGCTGATCGCCATCGTGCGCTCCGAGAACGAGCCGTCCACCGTGTGCTCGGAGGTGGCTCCAAACTTGATCCATTCGTCCCCGAAGCCGGTCTGGATGCCGGCGGCGATCATCGCCTCGAGCGCGCGGCCGCTCGTCTCGTAGCTGACGCGGTGCAGCAGCTCGCCGCGGGCACGCACGTCCTGAATAGCCTGCAGGTTGCCGCCCTGATGGTGCACGCTCGTCAGGCCGTAGCGTGCGAACTGTTTGGAGATATGCGCAATGCCGTCGCGCGAGCGTTGCTCGATCTGCGCCGGCGTGAACGTGGGTCTGGTGCCCACATTGTTGAACGCGGCCGCCGCGAGGTCTGTGACTCGCCCGTTAAGCTCGCCATTCGCATCCTTGTCGAACGTCCCACCCATTGGATTCGGCGTGGCCTTGGTGACGCCGGCCATCTCGAATGCTTTGCTGTTGTAGAAGTATGTGTGTCCGCCGCGGTGGCGCACGATCACGGGATGATCCCTGGACACCTCGTCCAGGTCCCGAATATTCAGCGCGCGCTTGTCCGTCAGCTTGGTGTCGTCGAAAAAGAAGCCCTCCACCCAGGTACCGGGCGGTGTCTGCCGCGCCTTGGCCTTCAGTTTGTCGACAATGCTCTGAATGCTCACGAATTCGACTTCGAAGGGATTGCCGACCAGGACCTCGTTGAGAAGCACTTCGCCGCCGGCGTGGTTGTGACAATCGATGAACCCCGGCACAACGGCCATCCCTTTGGCATCGAACGCCTGCGTGTTCTTGCCGGCCAGGCCTTTGATATCGCTCGTCGAACCCACGGCCGTGAAGCGCCCGTTGGTGACGGCGAACGCCTCCGCGCGCGGCGCCCGTGAGTCCATGGTGTAGACCACGGCGTTGACAACGATCGCATCGGGATCCCTGCCGCCTGCAGTCCCGGCCTGCGCCGTGGCTTGCGCGGCGGACGCGCTGACTGCAAGCGACGGCGCGCCGACCAGACCAGCGAGAACGCCGCCTGTAACGTTGATGAACTCTCGACGCGTGTGGCGGGTGTGCTTCATGCAATCATCGATTCAAGCGAAGTCGATTAGTCGGGCAGCCTGAGTGCGAGCAACTCGCCCGAGTACGCTCCTCCGCTGACCGCCACCACGATGTACTGCTTGCCGTCGAGCATGTATGTCATCGGCGCGCCGCTCTCCGGCGCAGGCATGTAGACGGCGCCGACTTCCGCGCCCGTCGACTTGTCGTACGCCCGCAGCATCGCGCCACGCAGCCCGGTCGACGTCATTCCCGCACGAGGCTCGCCAGAGATGACCAGTGTCTTGGTGACAAGCGTCGCGGCCATGCCTCCCTGCCCGGTGCGAGGAATCGTCACCCCTTTGAGCGCCGGATTGTTCTTCACGTTGTCCGGCGTCTCGCCGTGCGCGATCTGCCATTTGATCTCGCCTTTGTCGAGATCGATGGCGGTGATCCTCCCATACGGCGGTTTGCCAAGCGGCAACCCTCGAACTGTCAGGCCGCCACCACCACCACCTTCTGCGCCCGCGGCCTCGGCACTCGTCGCGGCGCCACCGGCCACCGATCGTCCTCCCCCTGCGGCGGATCCGCTGCCACCGGTGAGGCGAGCGCCGGTCAAGACGTTCCCCGAGATGTATCGCATGTCCGAGAATCCCGCTGGTGGCGGGACGAGTCCCATCGACCCGATCGCTCCTGTCGAATACACGTACGCAACGTGCGTCTCGGGATCGAACGACCCGCCCTTCCAGTTCGTGCCGGCGAGCGCCCTGGTCAGCAGTGCGATGGGACCTTCCTGCTTGCTGACCACTGGCGGCGTGAACATCGGACCCATCTTGTACTTCTTCACGAGCTCCAATGCCTCGGCGCGGAGCTCGGGTGTGAAGTCGATCAAATCGTCGGTCGACACGCCAGTTCGCTCGTAGGGCGGCGGCTTCGTCGGAAACGGCTGCGTCGGCGAGTACCACTCGCCCGGAACGTCACCTTTCGGAACCGGTCGCTCCTCGATCGGCCAGACGGGCTCCCCCGTGACGCGATCGAGGACGTAGAGCACTCCCTGTTTTGTCGGCTGCGCTACGGCCTTCACCGTCCGGCCGTTGATCGTGATGTCGGCCAGAATCGGCGCGCAGGGAATGTCCATATCCCAGATACCGTGGTGCACGAGCTGGTAGTGCCATTTCCGTTTGCCGGTTTGCAGATCGACGGCCACGAGGCTTTCGCCAAACAAGCCGCTGCCGGGACGATGGCCTCCGTAGTAGTCGCCGGTGGGCATCTCGACGGGCAGGTAGGCGAGACCGAGCTCTTCGTCGATCGAGATCTGCCCCCACACTCCGGTGTTTCCCGTGTACACCCACGAGTCCTTTTCCCACGTATCGTTGCCGAACTCACCCAGCTGCGGGATGGTGTGAAAAATCCAGAGCCGTTTGCCGGTCCTGACGTCGAATCCCCGGACGTAACCCTTCACGTTCTGAAAGCTCTTGGGATTCGCGCCGGTCTTGCCCGCCGCGCCGACGATGACGACATTACCGGCGATCATCGGTGTGGCGTGCAGCCCGATCTCGCCGCTCATCAGGTCGATCACCTGATCATCGTCTTGTTTCAGGTCGACGACGCCGTCCTTGCCGAAGGTCGTGACGAGCCCTCCGGTTTTCGCGTTGAGCGCGATGAGGCGGTAGCCGGGCGTCACGTACAGAACGCGCTCTTCTCGACCGTCCGTCCAGTAGGCGAGGCCGCGGCCGGATAGCTGGCGCGGCGCGGCCGCGCCGCGCGCGCTTTCCTGCTCGCTGTGCATCCACAGCTGCTCACCGGTTGCAGGATTCAACGCCACAACCGCCCGGCGGCTGCCGGCCGTCGCATAGAGGACGCCGCTGGCCATCAATGGCGTGCCCTCGTACTGGAACTCCGGTCGCGGACCCAGATTGTCGGTCTTGAATCGCCACGCAACTTCAAGCTTGCTGAAGTTCGACGCGTTGATTTGATCGAGCGGCGAGTATCGGGTGCTGCCGACGTCGCCCGCATAGCTGCGCCACTCACCGTTCTTCGCACCCGACTGCGCACCCAGCGACGTCGTGCCGACGAGAATCAGGCACACGGCTGACGCCACGCGAGCAATTCGACCAAAGAGCTGTACGGTCATGGCCGTCTCCATTCACGAAGGGCTTGAAGACACCGTTGCAAACCGGCAAGGAGCTGGAGGGACAATCACCACCAGGCGCAGCCGGCGGTCGGAGCGGCCGAGGGCCGCCCTGCCGCCGGATGCGTCACGACATTTCGATCTTCAGGCCAGAGCTTTCATGTACAGCGCGAGCAATCGCGTCCAGGCCTTCTCGGCCTGCGGCTCGTTGTAGACGCCCGAATCCGGCGGGCACCAGCCGTGAGCCGCGCCAGTATAGACCTCGATTTCCGCGGGCAGATTCACCTTGGCGAACGTATCTTTCAGCACATTCTTTTCGTCGGGCGACCGCTGGTCGTCGTTCGCCGCGACCGCGATCAGGAACTGCGCCTTGGTCTTCGACGCCTGAAGGTGCGGGCTGTTCGGGTTGTTCGTCACGAGTCCGCCGCCATGGAACGAGGCGACGGCCCCCACGCGATCGGGCACTGCAGCCGCCGTGCGAAACGCGATCGGGCCGCCCATGCAATAGCCCTGCGTACCAACCTTCTTGTTCTTGGCGACCGAAGCTTGCTGGTCCAACCACGCGATGAATGCCTTCGCATCGCTCATATGCGTGGTCTCGTTCAGGGCCTGCGCGAGCGGCAGCAGCTGCGGAATCGGGGTGGCTGAGCCGGCGTCCGCGGTGGGGGCTTTCTTGACGCGATAGAACGGGTTCACCACGAGCACCGAGTACCCCGATTCTGCGAGCCGCTTGCCCATCGTGCGGAACGCGGGACGCAACCCGAAGATATCGGGCCATACCAGGACACCCGGAGCCGTGCCGCTCGCCGGATGGACGAAGTACGCGTCGCACATGCCATCGGGCGTTGTGACCGTCACCTCCGCATCAGTTACCGCCACTGCATTCGCGACCTGCGGCAGCATCATCGCGATGCCCGCACCCAGGAGCACGCCGAACTGCCGGCGCGTCACCAACCCGAACGCTTCGAATTCCTTTCGATCGTCTTCAAAATGATCCTGGTCGCACATATTTGCTCCTTATGGCTTGACCCACAAAATCACCCCGACACTCTATACCGATTCGCCAATCCTGGAGCCTGTCAAGAAATCGTATGTAGCTTCCGCCTTTAGGTCATGTGGCTTCCGCCTTTAGGCGGAAGAGAGCCCCGGCATTAATCTTCCGGCTGAAGCCGGAAGCCACCCGCATTGATCTTCCGGCTGAAGCCGGAAGCCACGAAGGTTAGCGAACTTCCCCCGCTGCGGGCTATCATCTCCTGTCGACCGTAACCCCCGGCCAGGCGCGGGACGATTACAGCCGTGAAGCGGACTATCTGCATCGGAGTCACCGTTGCGGCACTGACAACCGCGGCCCTCGGACAAGTCGGCGAGGAGGGCCGAGGCTCCGAGCAGGCCCGCAAGACGCTCGATACCTACTGCACGGGATGCCACAACGCAAGGGTTCGCGCCGGCGGTGTGGCGTTCGACACCCTGCCTCTGGACGCCGTTCACGAGCACGCCGACATCTGGGAAAAAGCCGTACGCAAGCTGCGCGGCCGGCTGATGCCGCCGCCCACGAGCCGTCAGCCGGAACAAAGCGAGATCGACGCGTTCGTGACCTGGATGGAGGCGAGGCTCGATGAGGACGCTGGCCGGGCCGGTGGTCCAGTGGCCGGACACGTACCCATCCAACGCCTGACGCGCACCGAGTTCGGCGCGGCCGTTAACGATCTGCTCGGCATCGAGCTCGATGCAGAAGCACTGCTGCCGGCCGAGATCGAAGTCCAAGGGTTCGACAATATTGCCGCGGCGCTGAGCATCTCGCCCGCCTTCCTCGATCAATACGTCGCCGCCACGCGGCTCGCGGCGCGGCTCGCCGTCGGCGAATCCACCAAACTTACGAGCGCGCATTACTCGGTGCCTGAAGGCGATCAGCCCGATCACCTCGACGGCCTGCCGCTGGGCACGCGCGGTGGTGTGAAGTTCGGACACAACTTTCCTGCGGATGGAGAGTATCGTTTCACGATTCCCGATCTGGGCATCGACCTCTACACCCGCGCGGTTGAGACACGTCACACGCTGATCATCCTCGTGGACGGTCGCGAAGTGTTCCGCCAGTCGATTGGCGGAACCGAGGACCTCAGGCTCGTCGACCACGGCGGCGCCCCCGCACGCGCCGAGATCATGAAGCGATTTGCGAACATTCCGGTCACGGTCAAGGCGGGCACCCACGACGTGGCCGTGACGTTCATCGAGCGCGCCCGTGTCGAGTCTGATGAGTTCGTCGGGTTCCTGCCGGGCGACGCGTTCAGCCGTGGCGACCGCGAGCCTCGACTCGCAGTCGGCGTCGACGTCGTCGGGCCGTTCAATTCTTCAGGGGTTTCGGAGACGCCGAGCCGCCGGCGCGTCTTCGTCTGTCGCCCCCAAGTCAATGAAGCAAATAAGGAGCAAACCTGCGCCCGGCGCATCACCGAGAACCTGGCCCGTCGCGCATTCCGCCGGCCCGTGACGAAGGAAGACATCGATGCCCTCATGCCGTACTTCGATCGCGGACGGCAGCAGGATTTCGACTCCGGCGTCGAACAAGTGATCGCTGCCGTCCTCGTCAGCCCCGAGTTCCTGTTTCGCGCGATACGAACTCCGGAGAATAAGGGGAACGCTGGAAATGTGGACGCTCCGGCTCGTGCTGCGTTCGCCTTGAGCAATCTCGAACTGGCTTCGCGGCTGTCGTTCTTCCTGTGGAGCCAGGGACCAGACGAGGCGCTGCTCAATCTCGCCGCCGCAGGCAAACTCCATTCTCCGGAGGCGCTCCAGGCCGAGGCGCTCCGGATGTTGAACGACAAGCGCGCGGCGAGTCTGGTGCGCAATTTCGCGCTCAAATGGCTGGACTTGAACAAGCTCGCGGAAGTGGTGCCCGATCCGAACCTGTTTCCCGCGTTCAACGACCAGCTGCGGCAGGACATGGCCTCAGAGATCGAGTCGTTCGTGGCGAGCGTCCTGCTCGAGGATCGCAACGTCGGCGACCTGCTCACGGCCGACTACACCTTCCTCAACGAGCGGCTCGCACGCCACTACGGCATCACCTCGGTCCTGGGTCCGCAGTTCCGCCGCGTGACGCTCGATGATCCGCGGCGCTGGGGGCTGCTGGGCAAAGGCGCCGTGCTGCTGCGGACGTCGTACGGCGATCGCACGTCACCCGTGCTACGAGGCGCGTGGGTCCTCGGCAAGCTGATGGGCACGCCGCCGACCCCTCCGCCGCCCGATGTGGACGTCGGCGATCTGTCCAACGCGAAGGGCGAGCCACCGAAGACGGTGCGCGCGCGCCTCGAACGTCATCGCTCCAAGCCGGGCTGCAATCAGTGTCACGGCGTCATCGATCCGATCGGTCTCGCGATGGAAAACTTCGACGCCATCGGCCGATGGCGCGACAGAGATCTGGAAGCTGCCGCACCGATCGACGCCAGAACGGTGCTGCCGAACGGGCGGGCCATCGATGGACCCGTTCAATTGCGCGAAGGGATATTCGGCGGCAGAGACCTGTTCGTGCGGGCGCTCACCGAGAAACTCATGATGTACGCCGTGGGGAGAGAGCTCGAGTTCTACGACATGCCGCAAGTCCGCGCCGTGGTGCGCAAAGCGGCGGCACAGGATTACCGGTTGTCGGCCATCGTCTCCGGCATCGTCGCGAGTGATGCCTTCCGCATGCAGGGACCGGCAAGCCCGCTCGACGTCAAACAGCGCACCAGCAGTGGAATCGCCAAGAAGGACTAAACTCAGCTCGCTTGATCGGCAAATATGGTTCTGACCAAAAAACATCTGTCCCGCCGGACCGTGCTGCGAGGCGCTGGCGTCACGCTGGCCTTGCCGCTGCTCGATGCCATGATCCCGGCCGCAACCGCTTTGGCGCAAACGGCTGCGTCGCCGAAGATGCGCGTGGGTTTTTTCTACCTCCCTCACGGCGCGATCATGGGCAACACCTCGTTCGGCCCGGAGATGGATCGCTGGACGCCGGCTGGCGCCGGCGCCGACTTCAAGTTGAGTCCCATCCTGAAGTCGCTCGAGCCCTACAAGCAATATGTCACTTCGATCGGAAATCTTCAGAACCAGGCGATGGTGGGTGGAGTGCACAGCCTGGCGCCAGCCACGTGGCTGAGCGGCATGCGGCCGGACAAGGCCTCGGCTTCGGCGAGCATGTCCACGACGCTCGATCAAGTCGTGGCGCAGCACCTCGGCAAGAACACGACGCTGCCGTCACTGGAAGTGGCCTCTGAAACCACTCAGCAGGCAGCTGCCTGCAGCGGCTCGGCGTGCTTCTACAACACCACGCTCTCGTTCCGCGATGCACATTCCCCGCTGCCGATGGAGCACAACCCGCGAAAGGTCTTCGTGCAACTCTTCGGTGAAGGCGACACGCCCGAAGAGCGCGCCGCCATTTCAGACCAGACGAAGAGCCTGCTCGACCGCGTCCGCGATCGCATCCGCGCGCTGCGGCAGGATCTGGGTCCAGGCGATCGTACGGTGCTCGACAACTACGTGGAGACGGTCCGTGAGATCGAGCGGCGGGTACAGCTGGCGTCCAGCCGCGACCTGTCGTCCATCAAGGTGCCCGAGGCGCCGATCGGCGAGCTGAACGCGTTCGGCTCGCAAGTCGATCTGATGTTCGACTTGATCGCCTTGGCGCTCCAGGCAGATCTCACGCGGGTGGCTTCGTACATCATGGTGGCCGAGGGCACCAACCGCACCTACAACCACATCGGTGTGCCGGATTCCTTCCATCCGGTCTCGCATCATGCGAACGACGCGACCCGGATCGAAAAGCTGATCAAGATCCAGACTTGGCACGTCGAACGCTTTGCGGCGTTCCTGGACAAGATCGCCAAGACTCCCGACGGAGACGGCACGCTGCTGGACCACGCCATGTTCTTGTACGGCTCGAACATGTCCAACAGCGACCGGCACAACGGCCACCCGCTCCCGACCATCCTGGTAGGCGGCGGAAACGGCACCCTCCGTGGCGGCCAGCACATCGCGCCGGCCCAGCCGACACCGATCGCCAATCTTCATCTGAGCATTCTGGAGAAGATCGGTGCGGCGCAAAGCTCGTTCGGTGACAGCATCGGCACCATTGCGGGGTTGTGATGCTCGATCGTAGACAGCTCCTGACGGG
Organism: uncultured Acidobacteriota bacterium; assembly: GCA_963773035.1. Taxonomy (GTDB): domain Bacteria; phylum Acidobacteriota; class Vicinamibacteria; order Vicinamibacterales; family CAVVIG01; genus CAVRXZ01. The sequence continues at coordinate 89,392 of CAVYZX010000021.1, forward strand.
AGTCGTCGGCGGACTGCTCGGCAGCACGCTCCTGCCACGGCGGGTTGCCGCCCAGCAGACCGGTGTTGCCCAACAGACCGGACTGGTTGCGCTGAACGACCGACTGTCGCTCGTGACGAGCGGCGGTACCAATGTGATCGCCCTCTCGACTGCCGACGGCATCGTGATCGTCGACAGCGGCACGCCAGAGCTCGTCGATTCATTGATGGGATCCCTGCGGCAGTTGTCCGGGGGTCGTGCGGCCACTGTGTTCAACACGCATTGGCACGTGGAGAACACCGGCGCGAACGAGGTGCTCCGTCAAGGCGGCGCGACGATCGTCGCCCATGAGAACACGCGGCTCTGGATGGCGACGCCGACCTGGATTCCAGCAGAAGATCGGTACCGTCCGGCGCGTCCTCCGTCGGCGCATCCGAACAAAACCTTCCGCGCTGATGGGTCGATGAACGTTGCAGGCGAGCGCATCGACTACGGCTACCTGATCGAAGCGCACACGAGCGGCGACATCTACGTCTTCTTCCGCGATTCGAACGTGCTCGCGTGCGGTGACGTCGCGTCGCCGTCGCGAGATCCGGAACTGGACTACTTCACCGGCGCCTGGCTCGGCGGCCGCGTCGACGCCATGGATCGGCTGCTCGCTTTGAGCGATGCCAGCACGCGGATCGTGCCCGGCTACGGCGCGGTGATGAGCCGTGCGGATCTGCAGGCCGAGCGCGACATGATGAAGACCGTCTACGACCGCGCCGTCGACCGGGTCCGTCAGGGCGACGATGCTACGGACATGGTGAAAGCGGGTGTACTGAACGATCTGCCCCGGACGTGGAAGGATCCGCAGGGGTTCCTCTACGACGTCCAGAAAGGGTTGTGGGCGCACCACAACAAGCTGGCGGCAAATGTGGTGTAGAGAGCCTATCGCCGCCACATTTCTGATGCTGTTGGGGACGGCTGTCACGGCCAGCGCGCAGTCTGCGCTGGCGGATCGGATTCAGGCCGGCGACCGCCGCGCGGCGCTCGCAATGATCGCCAAAGGCGCAGACGTGAACCATGCGCAGGCGGATGGAACGACCCCGTTGCACTGGGCCACCTACCGAGTCGATCGCGAACTGGTAGAAGCGCTGCTGAAAAGGGGCGCGCGAGCGCGTGTGATCAACCGCTACGGCGCAAGTCCGCTGGCCGAAGCGGTCAGAGTTGCCAACCCGGATCTTGTCGGGATGCTGCTCAAAGCCGGCGCCGACGCCAACGTGGCCAACGAGGACGGACAGACAGCGCTAATGCTTGCGGCCAGGACGGGCAACGTTGCGGTCGCCCAACTCCTCGTTCAACACGGAGCCGAGGTCAATCGGCGAGAGAATTTTCGCGAACAGTCCGCGGTGATGTGGGCCGCAGGCGAGGGCCATGCGGACATGGTGGCGTTCCTGGTATCCAAAGGCGCCGACCTGTCGATGCGCGCGTCGGCGACCGACTGGTCGAGCCAGATCACCAACGAACCGCGCGTCCAATATCGCCCGACCGGTGGCCTCACTCCCCTTCTGTACGCCGCGCGTGCCGGATGCATGGGTTGCGTGAAAGCCATGCTCGATGCCGGCGCCGACATGGACCGGCCGAATCCCGACGGCATGACGCCGATGATGATGGCGCTCGACAACGGGTATCCTGCGGTCGCGCGCTACCTGCTCGAACGGGGCGCCAACCCGCATACCTGGGACTGGTGGGGGCGAACGCCGCTCTACGTGGCGGTGACGATGCGTGGCGGAGTCGACAGCCGTCCGGGAAAGCGGCCGCCAGAGTCGTTGGAGTTGATCAAGGCGCTGCTCGAAGCTGGCGTGAATCCGAACGCGCAACTCGCCTTCAAGGAACCGAGCCGCGGCGGACGGGATAATCGTTTCAGAGACGATCTGCTCACGACCGGAGCCACTCCGCTGCTTCGCGCCGCCCAGACTTTCGACAACGAGGTCGTCCGCGCATTGCTCGAGCACGGCGCGGTCGTCGATCTGCCTAACGCGTCTGGAGTGACGCCGTTCATGGCCGCGGCGGGCGTCGGCACGCGGACGACTTCGGGCGTGCTCGGCCCGGGACCATCCGAGAACGTGGTCGCGCTTTCGCTGGAAGCGATGGAGATCTTGCGACTGGCCGGCGCCGACGTGAACGCACGCATCACCGACGTCACCAGCTTGACGGCCCGCATCGCACGACCCAATACGTTGACCGGCCGCCAGGGCCAGACCACGCTCTTCTTTGCGGCCGAGACCGGACGCATCGACGTGGTTCGATATCTGCTCGATCACGGCGCCAAAACCGACTTGAAGGACGACATGGGTCGAACGGCGATCGACGTGGCCGCCGGAAATCGGGGCGAGCGGACCGAGAGCCATTCGCCGGAAATCGTGGCACTCCTCCGGGGCGCCGGCACGCTTCGGAACTAGTGGACTGTATCGAGTGATTCACGGCAGACCCGTGACCTGATATCAATCGGCTCTCTCTCTATTCTCGCCAGCTGGAGTTTTTATGCTCGGATCTCGCTTGCTTCTTCTGATCCAGGCTCACGCGGGGCCCCTGACCCGCGACGTGGTCAAGGACTTGTTGACTAACGGGCGGACTCCGACGTTCCGCCGGCTCAACCCCGCCGATGTCGAGACGCGTGTTTCCGCGCTCTACTACAACCTCGGGAAATGGATCGGCGAGGCGGACGAGACCGCGGTACGACGTGAGTACGAGGAGATGGGACGGACTCGGTTTCGCGAGGGAGTGCCGGTGAGCGAGCTCGTGTACGCGCTGCTAATTACGAAGCATCACCTTCGCCAATATATCCGCGATCACGGCCTGGTGGACTTTGCGGGCGACCGCGTCATGCCCGAAGACCTGCTCGGGCTCGAGCTCCACAGCATCCAGGAGCTCAACTACCAGGTTGGAGAGTTCTTCGATCGCGCCCTCTATTACCTGGCCTGCGGTTACGAGGCGGAGGCCCGTTCGGGCTCTGTCGTCTGAGACGCTGCCGCGACGTTCGCCGGACCAAGGCGCGTCGCACGTGCGACAATTCATCAATGGCATTCAGCCGTATCGCGGAAAACCGGATCCAGGAAGCGATTGCGTCAGGCGAGTTCGAGAACCTGCCGGGCGCCGGCGAGCCGCTGGACTTCGAAGAGTACTTCAGCACGCCCGGCGACGTGCGGATGGCCTATTCGATCTTGAAGGCCGCCAACTGCGTCCCAGCCGAAGTCGAGCTGTTGAACGAGATCTCGCGATTGGAACAGGCCGACCGGCAGACATCGGACCCCGCCGCGAAGAGATCGCTTCAGCAGACGCTTGCCAATCGTCGGATGGAACTGGCCATTGCACTGGAACGCAAGGCTCGACGCGGAAAGTAGCGTGCGGACCCATCACTCGGCTTCGTGCGACGCTCTCCATCGCTCCGGCCCGAACTTTCGGATCGCCAGATAGAGCAGCAAACCCGCCGGCCCGAAGAGGAACGTCAGAACCAGCGCTGGCACGATAAGCAGGTGGGAAATGCCATGCCGCTGCGCGTCGCGGACCTCCCACCCGCCTACGAAAAGATCGAATGCCAGGTAATGCGTCCAACCGGCCAGCAGCAGCCAGGGACTGTCGAACAGCGTCCTCACGCTCGCCAAAGACGAAAACCCGCCTTCGCTTCGCGTCAGCGTCGCCGCTAGCAGCACCACGTAGATAACCGCAAACAGCGACGGCATCACGACTGGGACGACCGTTGACGTCCAGCGCACCCGCGGCAGGAACACCAGCAACAGCCACCCTGCTACGGCAATCAGGTTCAGCGTCGAGAAGAGTTGTTCCGCCGTCATACGGTCATCCAGTCCCAGCCGTCCTGTGAGGCGCTGCGCGCGGTAAGGCCAACCCAGGCACACGCAAGGCCCGTGAGTACCGCCCACACCGCGAGCAACGCGAGTCCGGTTGGGTCGAGCGCCATGACGCTTTGCCCACGCAGCGCTTGCCAAAGCAGCAGGACGAACAGCAAAGCATAGCTGGCCGTCGCCGCCAGCACCGCCTTGACACGGACCGCCTCAGGCCGACGCCACTGCCGCAGGCCGATCGCAATGAGAGCGAGCGCCTGGATCGCATGCAAGCCGATGAAGTGGGGGACGCGCAGATCGCCGTGCTCGCGGCTCCAGCCGGTGACCGGCAGGCCGGGACCGCCGTCCATGCCACCCACTGAATGGGCACCTTCAACCCTCATCCGCGCTCCTGCACGCGCGTCTGCCAGTTGCGCCGCCGTGGGCCGCGTCATCAGCGGGCCAGTGAGCGCGCCGACGATGGTGAGCGTCATGCCGAACCGGAGGGCCCATCCGAGCGCCAGGTCGGTGAACCGCTGCCGCCACAAGGCGACGGCAACCGCGATGCTCACCAGAGTTTGAAACAAGATAGCGCCGCCCATGATGAAGAAGAGTGTGGTATTGAGCGGCGTCGAGACGTTGAAGTGGCTGGTCGTTCCGCGCCAGGCCTGAGCGTCGATGATCGCCACCTCGAGCACGAACACGATCGCAGTCGTCCAGCCGACGATGCGGCGGATGCGGGGCCGGTCCGGCAGCCAGCCGAAAATGTACGCCAGCGTGAGGCTGTAGATGGCGGTGGAGATTGCGAACTTCAAAGGCTTGAGCCAGGCGGGCGCGCCCGTAATGATTCGCGAATCGACGAGCAGGCCTATTGCTGAAACGCCGGCGACAACGATCATCAGTAGGCCCACTGCTGCCAGCGGCGGGCTCGCATTCCACAAGCGATCGAACAGGGCGACGACTCCAGCCCTTGATGTGAAGCGGATGGTGCGTGGGGTCATATCCATGAGTTACTCCTCAACGTCTCCCTTAATGTTGCCATCGTCAACATATGAATAACCCACAATGTTGACGATGTCAACACGTGAGATTATGATGAGGTGAAATGACTGCTTCGAGACGGGCCGCCCGCAAGCCGCGCGGGCGTTACCACCACGGCAACCTGCGCCGCGCGCTCATCGACGAGGCGCTGGCGACCATTCGTGCCGAAGGCGTGGGCGGGCTGACGCTGCGTGAGATTGGGGCACGGCTGGGCGTTTCGCGCACGGCCCTGTACCGGCACTTCGCCGACAAGCGCGCCCTGCTCACCGCCGTCGCCACCGAAGGATTTCGCACGCTGCGCCAGCAGCTCGTCGCCGCATGGGAGGACGGAGGCTGCGGACGCGCGGCGTTCCAGGCCATGGGCGTGGCCTATGTCGGGTTCGCCGTGGCGAACCCGTCGCACTATCGCGTGATGTTCGGTGGTTTCGTCGATCAGCAGCCGCGTGAGCCCGAGCTCGCCACCGAAGGGGCTGGTGCATTTCAGGCGCTCGTGGACGCCCTCAGCTCGCTGCAGGGCGACCGGGTCGTGCGCGGCGACGATATCTTGCTGATGGCCAGGTTTGTCTGGGCCGTCGTGCACGGGGTTGCCATGCTCGCCATCGATGGCCAGCTGCCCGAAGCTGATGCCATCGAGAAGTTGATGCGATACGCGATCAAGCGGCTGCAGACGGGAATCGTCGGCACCAAATCATCGGCGGCTCGAGCCTCGTGACCAGTTGGTCTGCGACGGTAATCAAGATACGGGAACGCGGTAGATATTGCGCTGCGTCGTCACCTTCGTGAACGCGTACACCGATGGGTTGGGACCCGGATACGCGTTGTTGTCCTTCGAGATCAGTTGAGCACCCGGAATTGCAGCGACAGCTTCCTCTGATTGGAAACCGGAGCCTGGGATGTCCGGCAGCGTCCGGGCCGGTTGGAGCGGGATCGCAAACAACGATGCATTGAACTTCAAATAGAGGAACCGCCCGTCCGGTGACCACGACATGTGCGGCGGCGTCGGATTGGGCCCGTGTGGTGGCGAACACTTCCCGCAGATCAGCGTACGTGCACCGTCTTCAGTTCCAAAAACGAACAGAGAGCCCCAGGCGCGGGAATCCTGTGCGGGAATCCATCGGCCATCGGGCGAGGCCGCGAATGAAATCAAGCCGGGCGCTGGAATGATCTTCGTCAAGTCACTGCCATCCTCTCTGATCCGGTACATGAACATCGCGCCTTTTGACTCAGCCTCAAAAACGACTTCACTTGGCGCTCCGAAGTACGCTTCCCATACGTTCATCGTGGCGAGACGCCTTGGTGCAGTCCTGTCATTGAGCGACGCCAGCCAGATTGCGGCCTCGCCCTTTTCGACGGCGACGAACACGACTCGCTGACCATCGGCGGAGATGGCGAACTGACGCATCTGGAAATCCGGAAGCAGCCGCTGCCGCTGACCCGAGGTCAGATCGACGGACCATAGGCTGCCGTCACTGAAGCTCGCCGTGCTGCCGCCACGAACCAGGTAATACACTCTCTTGCCGTCGGGTGAGATCGACGGTTGAAAACCGTATCCCTCTGATGTGATTTGTCGGTCGCCGCGCGCGTCGTGGATCCACACCGTGCTTTGGCTCGTGCCGATCGACGTCACGAACGAGCGGCCGTCAGGGGCGAAATGAATGCCCTCCTCCTGGGTGACACCGAAGGTCACTTGTTCCGTTGCTCCGTCGGGGAAACGCTGCCGCCAGGTGTGGACACCGTTTCCGGTGTTGGTCGAGAAGTACATCCACTTTCCGTCCGGAGTCCAAGCTGCATCCGTGCATGGGCCCGCCGGGCCAACGGCCCTTCCGGGAGAGCTGCCATCGAAGGGCACCAGACGGCACGGCAGCCAGTTGCCGGCGTCCATCTCGATGACGAGCACCGATTTCCGATCAGGCGACAGATAGGAGCGATGTGCCATACCGCTAACCGGTGGCTCATAGACGCTGCGCTCGTCGACGCGGCTTTCCGTCGACGTCACGATTGACATCTGAACGTCGCGCCCGGTCATTTTCGAGAACAACAGGCGTGGTCGGCCCGCTTCATCCACGAACCAGGTCGGTCCTTCCGCGTTTCTCAGCAGACGGGTCGGCGCTCCCCCCAGTGCGGGCACCACCCACGTGTCCATGGTCGGTTCTGGGTCATTCGCTGTGGCCGATCCGATTGCAGTCGAATAGACGATCCGCGTTCCGTCCGGAGTGAATTTTGGGCTCATCTTCGCGTAGGTGTCGTTCGTCAGCTGCACCGCGTCGCCGTCAGGCAAAAGCTTGACGTAAATCTGTCCCAGACCGGTCAACGTGTCCTCTCCCCGGATGAATGTCAGCATGCGGCCATCTGGCGAAAGTGCCGGCGACACGACGGAATCCGCAAAGTTGGTGAGCTGTGTGTATTGCCGATCCACCGGTTCGCCGCGCTGGCGCAATCGCGATCCCAAGAGCGTGCCCACAACCGCGAGCGCGACGGCGAGCGCTGCTACCCACGCGACCCGCCAGCGCCGTTGCGCCCCGAAAGGCCCGTTCCCCACGGTCGTCTGAGCCGTTTCCGCTCCCTGCCGAACCACTCGACGGAGCTCCGCGACCATGTCGCGCATCGTCTGGAACCGTCCGGCGGGGTCCTTCTGCAGCGCTTTTTCGACAAGGCCGCGCACGACCGGCGGCATGTGCTCTGGCAGCGGCGGAACGGCCTGATGGACAATCGCGTAAAGCAGATCCGGCGTGGACGCGCCTGTGAACGGCCGGCGTCCCGCCAACGCCTCGTAGAGCACGACGCCGAAAGAAAAGATATCGGTTCGCGCGTCGAGCTGCCGTCCCGATGCCTGCTCCGGAGACATGTACGCCACAGTGCCCGCGATGATCCCCAGCTGCGTTTGCGTCACCGCTTGTGCAGATGTGGCCGTTACGGATGTCGCCTCCTCGTACAGCTTGGCGAGCCCGAAATCGGCCAATTTGGCGTAGCCGCTCCGGGTAATCAGGATGTTCTCGGGTTTGACGTCACGGTGCAGCACGCCGGCTTCATGAGCCGCAGCCAGACCATCGGCAACTCCCACCAGCAACTCGATCGTTTCCTGCCAGCCGTGTTGCCCGCCGTTCCAAGCGCGCAGCGTGCCGCCGTCGACGAATTCCGTGACGAGATATTGCCGTCCGTCGAGCTCGCCCGCGTCATGTACGGTCACGATGTGCGGATGGTTGAGAGACGAAGCCAGGCGGGCTTCGCGCTGGAAGCGACTGTGGGCAGCCGCCCCGGCGAGATGGTCGGGGAGAAACTTGATAGCGACGTGGCGATTGAGCTTGGTATCGAGAGCGCGATACACGACACCCATGCCGCCGGTACCAAGCGGCCCCTGCACGACGTAGGCGCCGACGCGAAGACCCGTCAGCACGGGCGGCGCGGTCTCGCCTGTATCCATGGCGATCGGTCTCGTCAGTCTTACGCGCGCGGTATTGATTACGCAGCAGCAGGCCGATGCGCCCGAAGGAACGAACGTATCTGGCGCACCGCCAACGGAATCCGTTCCTTGGGCTCCTTCCACGGGTAGATGCTCACTTCGGCCTTCGGCGCGAGCATCGCGCACTCCATCGCGACGGCTAATGGATGCGACGGGACGTCGTCCGGCAGGACCAGTACAGGCGTCTGGCACTGGCGCACGAAATCGCGCGTCACGGTGAAGACGAAGTCGGCGTTCGTGCGGAACATCCTGGTCACGAACTTCTCGACCATCTCTGTCGTGAGCTCGGGCCGGCGCTTGACCAGCTCCGCACCCCAGCCAGTCACGCTGGCGTCGTACATGACGTTGGGCATCTCGGGCCGGAATCCGACGGGCTGCGCCGGCACACCCGCGACGACACGATCCGGCGCCCGCTTGATCAGGTTCCAGATGAACGGGCCGCCGATGCAGAAGCCCAGCACCATGAACTTGTTGATGCCCAGATGATCCATCAGACCGATATGGTCGTCGGCGTACGAATCCCACGGCCGGTCGATCTCGAGCGGGCCGGAAGACTCGCCGGGATTGGCGTTCCGCAGGTCCGCGTAGATGCAGCGGTACTCGTCTTTGAATTCCTCGATCGGGTTGAAGGGGCTGCGTGGTAAGCCGGCCATCACCGAGTTCAATCCGCCGCCGGCGATGAGCAACAGCGGGAACCCGGACCCGGCTTCCTCATAGCGGATGCGAACCGGGCCCTTCTCGTAGAAGCGTGCGGTTCCTTTTTGTCCGGCCTGCTGCGCGAATCCTTTTGGCGCTGCTGCAGCCATCGCCGCCATCCCGGCGCCCGTTTTCAGAATCTTGCGTCTGGTTGGATCCATAAGGGCGTCCTCCTCGATGATTGTCGTGACCGGTCGGTCCGATTCGAAGGGCTAGAGTACTCCGGGGATCATAACGCAACACTCATCCGGCGGACGCTGGTCCGAAACACCCAGCTGGCTCTGATAGACCCGCGGCAGCAGGAGCGTAGAATAGTCCGCCGGCGACTTCCGGCAAGGGGGACTATGACCGCTTCACCACGCAATTTCATCGATCGCGTGTTCTTCGGTTTCCAGAACACGGCAACGCTCAAGGCCGCACTGGAACTCGACGTCTTCACCGCCATCGGCAATGGTGTCCTGGATGCAGACGCACTGGCCGCGAAGTGCGATGCAGTACCGCGCGGAATCGCTGCACTGTGCGACTCGCTCGTGGTCATGGGATTCCTCACCAAGTCTAGCGCGGGATATGCGCTCGCAGAGGACGCCGCGGTATTCCTGGACCGGACCTCGCCCGCTTGCATCGCTGGCATCCACGAATTCCTGGCAGCTCCGGAATTCGTCGAGTTGGTGTTCCGCGATCCGGCTGGCGCGGTGCGTCGTGGCGGTTCGGAAGGATTGGCCAATGTGGCGCCCGACAATCCGATTTGGATACGCTTCGCACGCGCGATGGGACCCTTCATGGCGCCCGATGCGAAGATGGTGGCGGAACATGCCGGCGATCCGGCACCGAAGAAGGTGCTCGATATCGCGGCAAGCCACGGTCTCTTTGGCATCGCTTTCGGCCAACGCTTTCCGGAGTGCCACGTGACGGGCCTCGATTGGGGCGCAGTGGTTGCGGTTGCGCGCGAGAACGCGGCCGCCGCCGGGATGGCGGATCGATACAACACGATCGTGGGCAGCGCCTTTGAGGTCCCCTGGGGCGAGGGCTACGATCTCGTGCTGCTGCCGAATTTTCTGCATCACTTCGACAGAGCGGCGTGCACCGGCCTTTTGCGTCGTGCCCGCGCGGCTTTGGCACCGGGCGGCCGAGTAGCGATTGTCGAGTGGATTCCGAATGAGGATCGCGTATCTCCGCCGGCGCCGGCGCTATTCGCAATGACCATGGTGCTGACGACTCCGAAGGGGACGACGTACACGGCGGTGGAGCTTGCGGCGATGCTGGCGGATGCCGAATTCGGCACGCCCACGGTCATCCCGCTGATACCCACGCCCTTGACGTTGGTGTTGTCGCGCGGAGTTTAGCGCGAACCGACAATCGGGCTTATCGGCTTGCGGGTAGTGCGGCGAGGCCGAAGTTTGCGTGACTTCAATGTCCGCCATTCAAGCGTTTCTTCAGCGCCGCGCGGTCGACTTCCGCGCCCCGCAGGTACACGCGCGAGATCCGGCGCGTGTTGGCGATGTCGTCCAAGGGATTGGCGTCGAGCACAAGGAAGTCGGCGTTCTTGCCAGAGGCGACCATGCCAAGCTGATCGAGTCCGAGGAATTGAGCGGAGTCGCGTGTGGCCGCGGTCATGACCTCGCTCGGCGTCAGACCGGCCTTCACCATGCTCTCCATCTCGATGTGCGAACTCCATCCGAGATAGGCCGGTGTCGGATCATGTTCAGGTGAAAGGCCTCCGCCCATGTCGGTCCCGAGCAAGATCCGGACGCCCGCGGCTTTGAGCCTCCGCATACTCCGGCGCACAGGGCCGCCCGCCCACCTCTGAGGCGCATCACTGGGCGTCTTAGGATTCTCCAACGCCTCGATCTCGGCCCGCGTGAACGTCTCGGCAAGCAGTGGATCGTCGAGCCAGTAAGGACGCGCACCATAGATTTCGTTACGTAGCGTCCACATGCCAGGCATCACCGGCACGTTCGGATGCGCTTTGAACAGCGCGATGAGCTCCTCGTCCACGGGTTCGACTTCGGTCTGGCGCCAGGTGGGATGGGCGAACGCGTCGACGCCGGATCGCAGCAGATGCTTGAAATCCGACAGCGCGTGAGTATGGGCCACGACGCGGAGGTTATGCCTGTGGGCCTCGGCGATGAGGAATTCAATGAGAGGCCGCGGCATCAGCGCACGCCGGCTGTCCTGCCAGACTTTGATGAAGTCGGCCTTCTTCGCAACCAGCTCCTGAATCTCCCTTCGCACTTCCTCTTCTTCTGTGACCATACGGACAGCCTCACCGAGAGGCGTGAAGGTTCCGCCTTTCGGAACGGCGAACCCACCGGCCGAAAGATACATCGCCGCATCGGGGCGTGGATTCGCCCGCAATTCGTCGCGGAAGGGCCAGGCGATCTCTCTGCGATCCGCCCCCATGCTCAGAACCACCGTGACACCGTGATACGCGAGTCGTTGCAGATCGGACAGGAGGTTCTCGCGTGTGAAGTTCTCCGCCGACGGCTTCAGATCCTTCCAGTACCCCAGGTGGGCGTGCGCTTCGATGATGCCGGGCATGACGGTCTTGCCCGTCAGATCGACCCGAGCGGTCCCTTCCGCGACCTGCACCTCGCCCCGTCGGCCGACAGAAGTGAACTTGCCCTCCCGAACGACGAACGCAGAGTCTTCGATGGGCGGGGCCTCGTCACCGGTAATCAACCGCGCGCCCTCGAACACGGTGGCGCTTGCTGTCGCCGCTGGCGGCTGTTTCGCTGGCGGAGCGTTACATGCTGCGATGAAAAGAAGGAGGCCTGATAGGACCATGATCGGCACTCGCCGCATAGGGACTCCTGTGGCTGGCTGGTCGCGAGGAGATATGGGCGGGCTCAGCGCTCCCTCGGAGAGAAGCTGAAATTGGCCATGTCGATTCCGCCGTCGAATCCGAAACTGCCATCAGCAAAGCTGGGCACTACCGCCCGTGGCCCCGTGCCCGGATTGGTGCGGTCCCAGGTATCGAATGTCTGCCAGTCGCTGCCCTTCACTTGGAACTGATGGATCAAGGTGGTCGGTGAGACCTCGATTGCAACGTTGATGAGCTCTTGGTCCCACGGAATCTTGTGGGCGAGCTTCGGCAGATCGATCTTCTTGCCGTCGCTCACCACGCTCCGCACGAGCTCCTTGCTGTCCAGATCGATGAGCACGTAGTTCTTGTCGTTGGTGAACCCGACTACCCATTTCACATGCTGCGATCCAAGGAGCCCCAGCTTGCGGCCCGGCGGATTGAACGCGAAAGTGATTCGCCCGAGAGTGCGCGTCTGGTTGTAGAGCGCGAAACGCGCGGGCCCGCGGCGCCCGTACCACATCTCATTCTTCATCCACTGTGACAGGTCGAACCGCTCCATCCCGAGACTGGCGGCGAGCCGAAGGCGGACGGAGGCGGACTCGCCGGCTTTGAGCTCCACGCTCTGGGAGGTGCTCTGACCGTCCGCGTTGCGTCCCTCAATGATGTACGCCCCTTCACCCAGCGTCAGCTTGCGCGGCCCGACAAACTGCTGAAGCGGCGTGTTGTCCTTTCGGACGATTACGCTCACGCCCGCATCAACGTCCACGTCCAGGGTCGCGGCGGCTCGCTGCATCTCGATGTCACTGTTCGACAGCGACACGGTTTCTCCGGCGACGAATTCGCGCGTCAGGCGCTTTGCCTGGTAGCCGTCCATGACAAACCGCAACGCATGCGAGCCAGGCGGGATATCAGCGCGCGAGAGGGTGCCTGCGGCTGTCACTGTGCCCAGAGCAGTCGGGCTGTCGTCGAGAAAGACCTGCACACCAGGCGTCATCTGACGAATCGACAGGCTCGCGGTCTTTTGCACTGGCACGAGCGCAAATCGGACGATGGCCTCCTGGCCTTTCGCGACGTCTATGATTTGCTCATCGGGAGCGGTGAAACCGTCCTTGCTGACGCGCACCGCGTGCGACTGGCTCGCGAGGTTCGTAATGCGTATCTGGCCCGCCGTCGTCTTTCGCGGGTATGTTCGCCCGTCCACAACCACTGTCACGTCATCTTCCCCGGTCACGACGAGGACACTGCCCACGTCGCGGTCGGACAAGACCATCGCGTCGAGCGAGGGCGCGGGGCCTACCGTGAAGGCCATCTTCCGGAGGTCTCTGCCTTCGCCAATCGTCACCTCGTGGACGCCGGGCGACAGATCGCGAACCATCAGCCCTTCCGGCGTGACGGTGCCACGCGGTTGACCGTCCACGGCCGCGACGACGCCGTTGAGACTGCTGGCCACGCGCGCCTCGGCCCCCATCGAGCTCACAGCCACGATCTGACGCTGCGGCGCCTCGAGAAGCGTCACGATCGGAATCGTGCCGGCCGCCGTGCTGAAAGTGATTTTTGCTTCTTGCGTCAACGGCTTCGACGCGGCGATTCGCAGCAGATGTTGACCGTCCGCCGGCACATCGATCGTGAGGCTGCCTGCTTCGAGCTTGCGTGGTGCGTCGTCGAGCCAGATGTCGCCGGCGTCGACGTCAGGAACGACGAGCCGAACCGACTGTGTCAAGGGGTGTAGCGTCAACTCGACGACCGGGGAGGCGTTACCGCCGACCGCAATTTTCTCGCTCGCGGCTGCGTAGCCAGGAAGCGTCGCCTCGAATTGGTGATCGCCCGTCGGGAGGGTTACCTCGGCCTCCGAGGTACCTACTACTTGACCATCAACACGGATCACGGCGCCTGGAGGCAATGTTCGAGCGCGAACGTTAACTTCTACGGCCGTTGCTGACGTCGTGCGAACATCGATTGACTTCCGCCCGCGTTGCCAGACCGCTGCCGCGACACCGAGAACGAGCAGAAGCGCCGCCGCCGCTCCGATCCATACGCGCGATCCGGCAACCCGGGCGTGAGGCTCTTTTGACCGTCGGGCGGTCGCCGATTCGGCGTCCGCAGCCTTCGAAGGGGATACGACGTCGTGGGGAGCTTCGCCCGTCCGCGCACGTTCGACCCCCGCGCGCGCGCCAGGTTCCCTTTCGCGAGCCATCGCCGTGGCGTCGTCGTCCGACGGCTCGCTGCTGGAGAATGCCGCGACAGCGCGAGCCCGATCGACGGTTGTCGTGAGCTCGTCGCGCAGGCCCGCTTTCTTCCGGTTCGAGTGTTCCAATTCGTGTTGCAGCGTGCCGAGGATCGCTGTCAGCCGCGGGTCTCGCGGATAGATCGCCAGGCCCTTTCTCAGTTCCGCTTCCGCCTTGGCTAACTCGCCCGCGGCCTGCCATCGCCGTGCCTGGGACGCATACTGCATGATTGCATCGTCCCGTTTCGCAGCTTGAACCTGCGCTCGGACCGTTTTGGCCAGCTGATTCTGCGGATCGAGCTCCAGCGCGTTATCGATCAACGACTCAGCCCCTCGCCAGTCGTTTTCCGGAAATGTGCGGGCTGTTTCGACGAGCGCATCGCGCAGCGCCGTCCGGATTGAAGCGTTTTGCTCGTCGAGCTGCAGGGCGCGCCTGAGGATCTCCAATGCCTCTTCGAAACGCTTCTGCGGCGTACAGCTGTTGACCTTCGGCCAACAGCTCCTGTGCCTGACGCGTCCGCTCGAAACGCTGCTGCGCTAAATTCTTCAGCTCGCCGAACTCGGCGTCGTCGGGAAAGTCGCTTTGCGCTTTTTGAACCAGTTCGAGCATGCGTGCGTAATTGCCCGCTTCGCGAACCCGATCGATTTGCCTGACCCAGTTGGCCCTTGCCGTCTCCCGGCTCTGCTGCTCTCTGCGCTTGTGCAGTCGCTCGATTTCGAACTTGAGACCGGGAAACACCGGGTAAATCGAATTCAAGGTCTCGAAATCGCTGATGGCCTCGTTGAGCAGTCCCCGTTCCTCGTGCATCTGGGCGCGCAGGACGATCGAGTTCACGAGGTCGCGCTTGTCCGCCATGAGCTTCAACGAACGCTCGAAGTGAGGTTCTCCTGGATACGCTTGGACGGCCTCCCGCAGCAAGCTCACCTTGGCGTTGAGGTCGGATTCGGCCTCGAGGCGGCGGTTGACGTCAGCGATTGCGGCTGAGAGTTGCTGCCGCTGTTGTTCCTCGACGTCGAACTTCAGCGCCTGAAAGAGGGCCTGGCCCGGGTACTTCGCGAGAAATTCCAGGCAGATCTCGAGCGCGCGCGCGAAATCGCCGGCCGCCAGACCGCGGCGCGCCTCCGCGTAGCCGTTGTTGATGGCGTCGTGCTCCGAGCGGACTTGATTGTAGAAGGTCTGATAAGACGCTCCGGTCTCCGGCGACAGGATGTCGGGCGCCCGCCCGTCAAGCTCCAGCACGACGCGCATGTGGCTCAGTGCTTCGCTGACGTCGCCGTTCTTCCAGGCATTGAGCGCCGACTGATACAACTGTGTCTTTTCATGCCGCAGGTGAAGGTATTCCTGTTCCTCGACCTCCAGATCCTTCACCAGCTGCAGCGCGCGCGAATCCTTGGGACGGAGCGTCAACAGATTCTGCAACGCCTCGCGTGCGTGACCGTAGGAGTGGTTCTTGACGTGCTCTTCCGCCAATCGCACCCACTTTTCAATCTGCCGTTCGCTGCGCCGATCGTCGATCTTGCTCTTCAGGCTGAGTGCCTGCACGTTGCCGGGATCCACCTCGAGGATTTCATGGACCTTCTGCAGCGCGAGCGGATCCTCTTCTTCTTCGTATCGGGCGCGCGCGCTTTCGAGCAGCTGGGCAATCGTTCGCCGCCTGACATTCTGATCGAGCTGCGCTCGCAGCAGCGTGATCTGCGGATCGACGTGACCGCCGGCTTCCAGTTCGCTGAGAATCTCGCCGGCGAACTGGTAATCGCCGGATTCGAGCGCCTTCGACGCGCGGTCGATCCGGGGCTGAATCCGCGCCGGGTCGAACAACTCGATCGGCTCGTTGTGAAGGGCCTTTTGCAGCGTGTCCGCGAACTCCTTCGCGCTGTCGTACCGGTTCCAGGGTTGCTTCGCCATCGCCTTGTGGACGGCGCGGCTGATCGCCTGACTGACCGCGGGATTGATCTCTGATGCGGGCGGCGGGACATGCCTCTGAACCGCCTCGATGATCTTCTCGTGGGTGGCGCCGCGAAACGGCTGACGTTTGGTCAGCGCCTCGTAGCAAACGACACCCAGCGAAAAAATGTCGGATTGCGGTGAGACCGGCTTGTTCTGGAGCTGCTCGGGTGCCATGTAGATGAGCGTGCCCTTCAAGCTCCTCGTTTGCGAACGTTCATCGACCACGTGTGCGACGCCGAAGTCGATGATCTTGACCGAATCGTCCGCGATCACGAACAGGTTGCTCGGTTTCAGATCCCGGTGCACCAGGCCGTGCTCGTGCGCGGCCTGCAGTCCGCGACACGTCTGCGTGATGATCTGGACGACGCGGTCAACCGTGAGGCGATGACTCGCGTTCTTGATCAGGTCGTCCAGAGTCTGGCCGCGCAGCAGCGGCATGACGAAAAATGGCTTCTTCTCCCCGTCTTCCTCGAACTCCCCCATGTCGAAAATTTCGACGATGTTGGGGTGGCTGATCGACTTGAGGATGCTGCATTCCTTGTAGAAGAGGTCGAGGGCGAAGCGGTCACCGAACTCGTGCAGCGTCTTAACCGCGACCTCGCGGTCCATAGGAGGAGGATCGTAGGCGCGCAAGACGACGCCCATGCCCCCTTCGCCGAGGGTGGATTTGATCTCGTATCGGCCCTTGATCTTCGTCATGCGAGACCGATGTCAGAAGAACCCGGAGTATGGCACTCGGGGCCGGCCCTGGGCAATGGCACGGCGTGCCGACGAGAAGACCCGTCCCCCCGCGAGAGACCGGCACTTCAGGAGAACAACGTAAGCGTCCGGCGAAGCGAACGTACGAAACGGGGTGAATGTCCGTCCGCGCGCTCCGGGTAGATCGGCGGCGGGGCCTTGGGCATGGGGCCGCGACGAACGAGGCGGGGGTGCGAATCGTTACTGCTCAGGTCGAGTATGGGCCCATCACCTCACAAGCACCGCGCTTCGGGCAGAAACCCATCCACGCTGGAGTCCGATATTCCGGCAGTGA
>CAVYZX010000022.1:0-222413 GCA_963773035.1 uncultured Acidobacteriota bacterium
CACGAGAAGCTGTAGGACCCCTGTGCGTCAGTGTGGGCGAACGTGTGACCGGTAGGGCTCCCACACGAGTCGCAATAGACTTCGACATCACCGACCGGCTCCAACCCTGTAGGACTCATTTCGGCGACCACTCCGGAGAGGGTGTAGCTGGGCTGCGAGCCTGGAGCGGGGACCCACTTGAATCGCGCCGGGATTGTCGGAGGGCCCATTCGTTGAGAGGATGGACCCATGGCACGACCCAGCAAGTACTCCCCTGAGGTGCGCGAGCGCTTCGTCCGCCTGGTGCAGGAGCACACGGCCGAGCACGGCTCGCAGTGGGCGGCGATCGCGGCCATCGCCCCGAAGGTGGGCTGCACCACGGAAACCCTCCGGCGGTGGGTGCGCCAGGCCGAGCGCGATGCCGGCCAGCGCGCCGGCCTGACCACCGACGAACGCGCCCGATTGAAAGCGCTCGAGCGCGAAGTCGTCGAGCTGAAGCGCGCCAACGAGATTCTGCGGAAGGCGTCGGCGTTTTTCGCGCAGGCGGAGCTCGACCGCCGACCGAAGTGATGGTCGCCTTCATCGACCAGCACCGCCGAACCTATGGGGTCGAGTCGATCTGCCGCGTGGTGCCGATCGCCCCGTCGACGTACTTCCGCCGGAAGGCCGCGCAGGCCGATCCCGCCAAGCGATCGGCGCGCGCGATCCGCGACGAGGTGCTGAAGGCCATCATCCTGCGCATCTGGCGCGAGCACGACCAGGCGTATGGCGCCCACAAAGTCTGGAAGCAGATGGGGCGCGAAGGGCTGCGCGAAGCGCGTTGCCGAGTGCGGCGGTTGATGCGCGAGCTGGGGCTCCGGCGGCGTCGTCCGCGGGCGCGCGTGGACGACCACGACCCAGCCGGATCCGACCGCCGAGCGACCGGCCGACCTCGTGCAGCGGCACTTCACCGCCACCCGGCCGAATCAGCTCTGGGTGTCGGACTTCACGTACGTCGCGACGTGGAACGGCTTCGTCTACGTGGCGTTCGTGATCGACGTCTTCGCCCGGCGGATCGTCGGCTGGCGCGTGTCGTCCTCGCTGCGCACCGATTTCGTGCTCGACGCGCTCGAACAGGCGATCTACGCGCGCTGTGACGACACGGTCGGTGACCTCGTCCACCACAGCGATCGCGGCAGCCAGTATCTCTCGATGCGCTACACGGAGCGGCTCGCCGACGCCGGCATCGAGCCGTCGGTGGGCAGCCGCGGGGACTGCGTACGACAACGCCCTCGCCGAATCGGTGATCGGGCTCTTCAAAGCGGAGGTGATTCGTCGGAAAGGTCCGTGGCGGACACTCGAGGCGGTCGAATTCGCCACGCTCACGTGGGTGGACTGGTTCAATCATCGACGGCTGCTCGGCCCGATCGGCTTCGTGCCGCCGGCCGAGTATGAGGCGCGCTACTATGAGCAGGCCGCCGTCGCCTGACTCACATAATTCGCTCTCCCACGATCCCGGTACGATTCAGACTTCCACGCTGCAACTGGATCGCCCGAACTGTTCGAGAGGGGCTTCTTAAATAGCCAGTGATTGGCCGCACCCCTAAACTGGCGTCCGCGCGTGCCTGAGTGAACGCCGGTCAGTTGACGCCAACCTACTGCCCTCCGGTTAAGAATCTCTGTTTAGATGAGCCGTGGCGATCGTTATCTCAGGTAGAGGTGCTTATGCGGTGCGCCGTGCCTTCCCCTGGATCGCTCTTCCGATTGGCCTCCGTCGTCCTGGCATGTCTTGTAGTCGGAACATTCACCGAGACACGCCGTTACGGTTCCTCGAGTTAACGGAGGGTGCGACCATGTGGCTGATGCTGTGGCTTTTGGTTTTGCTGGCGATCCCCGTTCAACAGGCGCCGGTCGGCGCCGCCGCCCAGACGCCACCGGCGCAAGCAGAGGCACAGAGTTCCAAAATCTGGCTCGGGCGCAACGCGGAATTCGAGGAGTTCCTCAAGACGGCCAAGATTGAGCGCACGACCGGCACCGGGGTCGGCGTGTTAGCTATCCGGCACGGGTACTTCACGCCGGGTGGTCTGGCCGAGGGCGCGGCCATCAGGAGGGTCCCTCCCGGGCGGCGCGACGGGTTCTTCGAAAGCTACAAGTCCGAAGTCGCTGCCTACAAGATGGACCGCCTTCTCGAATTGGACATGGTCCCTCCCACCGTCGAGATTCGGTACGAGAACGCACCGGCGTCCCTGCAGCTTTGGGCCAAGAACACGCGCATGCTCAGTGACATCGAGAAACAGGGTGTTCGCGATCCCGATGCCGCGCGCTGGAATCGTCAACTGCACCGGGCGCAGGTGTTTCACTCTCTGACGGGCAACATCGATCCCAACGCCGGGAACTGGCTCTTCGATCCGGCATGGAACTTCATCCTGATCGATTGCTCTCGATGCTTCACTGATACTGCCACGGTCCAGTTCGACATCAAGAAGGTCGTGAAGCGAATCGATCGGCAGTTCTTCGAACGCATCAAGGCCTTGGATCGCGAAACGGTCAGGCGCGAAATCAGTCCTTACCTGACGGAAAGCGGCGCGCTGCCGGCGCTCTTCCGTCGCCGGGATGCGATCGTGAAGGCGTTCGAAGAGCTGGCGAAGCAAAACGGTGAGGCGCAGGTCTTCGAAGACTGGCCCGCGAAATGAGTCCACGACGGACTGAGCTCGCAGCCGGCGGTCGCTGCGACACGTCGGCGGTGTGATGGCCCTGGTCGATGACGCGCCGGCAGAGCGGCGACCGGGCTGCGTCGTCGACTCCACGACCTTCGCCGACCACCTGAACGAGGACGGCAGTCAACGGTTCTGCCGAATCTTGTAATCAGAAACACCTGGGAAGTGAGCACCGACGTCCCGATACTTAGCTCTGTATTTGTGCCGCTCCCCCTCTCTTGGGCTTCTGACGTGGTGTTTATCAGTCTCGAACGCTAGGCAGCGGCGAGTTCGCCGAACAACATCCTGCCAGGGACAGAAGACGCGCTTAACGTGACTGGGTGGAAGGGGCCTGTCAGAGGTCGGCCTACAATCAACACGTGACCGACAACTCAGCACCTTGCGAGTTCCAGCCACTAATGCCCTTCTACATCGTCCAGCCATACGGCAGCGGTCCCAATCGATTTCACAAAGGCGACCATCGTGCGCTCGTTCGCCACTGCCCCTGAAGCATTCGCCGAACTTGACCGAATTGGCGCGAGACTCGATCACTTTGGGATCGTGGACGAAGCGATCGAGTTGGTTGTCGTGGATGAGGAGCGCCGGCCAGTCAAGCGTATTGGCGCGACGTCGTTCGGTTGCTCGCTCGCCCGAGTTTTGAGCAGGCTACGAGGATGTAGCGCGCTCACATCCGAACGCTCGGTGTCACCCTGCGTCGGCGAACGTGTACCCGCGTTCCTGGGCGCGGCTGAGCGCGACTATTCCGGCCGCAGCCATGTGTGAGTTCGGCACCAGTTGGCCAGTCAACTCGTTATACACCGTGTCAGGGGTGCCGCCGGTCGCCGTCGCGATAACGCCGGCGAGCCGCCGCGCGGCTATCTGACACACCGCGAAATGCACGCCTCGCTTGGCGAGACTGTCGAGCGTAATCCCTCCGCTCGGGAGCAGGGCGCCATGGGCCGTCGAGTTGTAGACATTGATGCTCGGTCGCTGTTTGGTTTTCGGATCGTCGAAATTGATGCGCTGCGCGAGCTGTTGCCCGTACTTCGCCCACATGGCGTCTGTAAACGCGAATGCGGTGGAGCCATGGCGGAGAACAATGATGACCGCCAGGTCGGCGTTCCCGAGCTCGTAGCCACTTTGGTTGGCAAGGTAGAAGTTATTGGCGTACCAGATGGCGGTGCCGATGCCGTCCGGACTCGTCGAGTCGAACACGAGCCGGTGAGAGCCAGGCACATGATCCATCCAATCATCCTGGGGATGACGTCTGGGCTGCCAACCGGCGCTTCCTGTCGCGGCTTGTGCTTCCGGCGCCGTCTCACTGGCCGTCAACGCCATGCCGACCGTACTCAACGCCACACCGAGTCGTGTCAAGAACGAGCGGCGTAGAACAGGCACTTGCGAATCGCTGCCAACCATAGATGCCTCACTCTTTCCCAGGTTCGAGGTTGAATGCCCCACGCGGCTGCGAACCATCTTAATTTACCGCCCCGGTACCCCAACGAACAATACATGGAACGGCTTTGGGCTTCTCGAACTCTGAGGTGATGAGAGTAACGAACGTAGTTGCTCACGGAAAGAGCCTAAACACCCAGAATCGGGATGCCTCGCAAAATAGCGTTTCCTGCGACGGATTGTCGGTGGAATATATGACTGATCGTCAATCATCAAACATTTTCGGCGACTCATTCGATTCCAAATTACAGAATTCGTCCGTACGCCCGGCGATCAATTGATTGCAACGCCTCGGGCAGCATGAGCCGATAATAACTGCCAAGACGGCGCTCGGTCGGCGAAAGCCTCAGTCGCATGAGCTCAGCAATGTGCTTCGCCTGGCGTTGGCGACATGCATGCTCGCGATCGTTGTACGACGCATGGGCGCCCGTCGATTTTGCGGTTCCACTCGCCAGGTTGGTGGTCGCGCCCGAACCACCCAAGCCTGCCGACACACCGCTGTTGGTCACGGCCATCGCGGAATTGGGTACACCGCCGTACGCGTACCGCTTCAGAACGCTAAATCTTCACTCCCAAGACCCAGGGTCCACTGTCATCGTACAGGATTGGAGTCCATCGAATACCATCGCCATCGGCGAGGCCTGGTTCGCGTATGGGCCCGGAGCTGAAGCCGTCGTACATCTGGACGTGCGCGACGCCACTGGTGTGACGCATCCGGACGCGGCCTCATTGATATTCCCGACTGAACGGCCTTAGCATCGCGAGGGGCATGCTTGCGTCGTCAGCCTGTGCGATCTGCGGCAGCGCGACCGACAATCACAGCGCGCGATTTCACATCGGATCGCCCCAACGCTTCGGATCGCACAATCCCTCTTGCCCATCCACGTCATCAGGAAAAAGATGGCGGCGAGGCCGCGCAACGGAGAGAGAGCCACGGCGCGCCGAGGCGCGTTCAGCGTCTGGCGTCGGTGTCGAGAAGGCGTCCGTTGTCGCGCGGCAACCGCTGCGCAGATCTCACGTGGGTCGCTTGCGTGAGACTATCCGACGCCAACTTCTGAAGGAGGTGTCCGGCGGCAGCAGCCAGGTTGCCCGGCAGCTCCGATGAGACCGGCTCGCTTCCACGGATCACCTGTGCACGGACGGTGCGGTCGGTGCTGGTCATGACGAGCTCGACCGCGCCGACGAGATGGACGCTGCTTGCAGACTCGAGATGCCACGCGATCAACGTAACTGCTATCGCGGTAGCGTTGGCCGAGTCGACAAGCCGAACGTCCGGGCTCGACGCAAAGGCAACCCGCAGCGCCGAGTCGAGGTAACGAGTGGGTGCGGACGACCAGCGCCACACCGCGTCCTCAACGAGCTCGCCGTCGGCCTGTTGCCGGAGCAGACTGCGGCCGATGTGTGCGCGTGCTTGGGTTTCGAGGAGTCGAACCGGAATGGCGTTAGCGGCGGTTGGCCCCGGCCTCGCGGATGCCAACGGCTCCAGATCCACGAGTTGAGGCTCGATCATCCGAGCCGGTATCACTTCAGGCCGCTTCAGTCGGCAGCCTGCTCCGCCGGCACAACCAAGAACCACGAGCAGGGCGGTCGCAGAGCGCTGAAAGCGCGTCATCGCGACTTGCTCGCTGGTTGGCGGGGACCGTACACCACTGATTCGGGCTGTTCTTCCAGCCGCCGGGCGAGTTCACGCACCTGGTCGAGCGCATCCCGAATCGCCGGCAACGAACGACGCAGATCGTCCGCCGCCAGACTCGTCCGGTCGAGCGCGTCGCGCGCCGATCGCGTCGATTCAGGGAAATCGGCATCACGCATCGCGGTGCGCGCCTCTTCTGCGAACTTGACCAGGCTACCCTCAGGTCCCGTCAGCCGGTCCATCTCCGTCGCGATCCGCGTGATCTCCGCCGCCGTGGTCGCAAAGAACGTTCGCGAGTCGGCGCTCAATTGAGGCAGCTGGCTCTCCCGGATGATGCGTTCGACATTGGTGAAGAACCGGTCGCTCCGGTCGAGACTGTCGGGGATTTTCGACACGATCTCCCCTAGTGTCTGAAGCGTCATCTCGGCGCGCTCCAGGACGGCCGGCAGCCGATCCTGCACAGTTGCCAAAGGCGAAGGCATTGACGCCACGTAAGGCCGACTCGGAGTGAACCCGAGTGCGACTGGCGGTGGAGGATTGGCGGGAACATCGAGCAACAGATAGGCATCCCCCGTCACCGGGTTCCCGACCACCCGGGATCGAAGTTGCGGAAACACCGCTAGATCCGCCAGTTGCTGGAGCCGCTGCACGTTCGCACCGATTGTGGCCAGCCGCTCCTGGAAGACTTCGAAATCGATCTCGATGGTGTTCCCCCTCCCATCGACGCGGATGTCCGTCACCCGTCCCACCGCCACGCCCCGAAATCGGACCGGGCTGGAAATATCCAGTCCGCTGACGTTTTCAGTGGTGTACGTGACCATGCTGATCACCGCACGGCTCCTCATTTGCTGGACAAAGAACAGCCCGGTCGCCAGGATGATGGCGACGCCGATCACGACGAAGAAGCCGAGCCGCGCGTAACTCTTTTCTGCGGCCATCATCAGACTCCCTGACTCGCGGCCGCTGCCGGCGACGACCGCGTGAAGAACCCGTGCACGAACGGGATGTCCGAGTGGTCTCGCAGCATGCGGGGATCGCCTCGGGCGATGATCCCTTTCGTGGCTTTGTCCAAGACGATGCAGCTGTCGGCCATGAGGAAGATGCTCGGCAGCTCGTGGGTGACGATGACGATCGTGATGCCGAGGTCGCGGCTGAGTGTGAGGATCAGCTGATCCAGCTCGTAGGCGGTAATTGGGTCGAGTCCCGCCGAGGGCTCGTCGAAGAACAGCAGGTCAGGTTCGAGCATCATCGCTCGAGCGATTCCGGCGCGTTTCTTCATACCGCCCGAGATCTCCCCGGGCAGATGTTCGGCAAACTGTCCAAGGCCGACGAGATCCAGCTTTGCCTGAACCAGCTGGCTTACGAGTGCACCTCGAACCGACGTCCACGTCGTCAGCGGGAGCGCGAGATTCTCTGCGAGCGTCATCGAGCTGAAGAGCGCGCCGGACTGAAACAGCACTCCGAAACGAGGGACGCCTTCGTAGCGATCCGGCGCGCCAAGGCCGTCGATATCGATGGTGCCTGCCAAAGGCGTCTCCAGACCGATCAGGTAGCGCAGCAGCGTGCTCTTCCCACTGCCCGAGCCACCAAGAATCGCAACGGTCGTCCCGCGGTCGACGTCGAAGGTGACGTGCTGCATCAGCACGTGCGATCCCCATCCGATGCGGAGGTCGCTGACGATGATGTGAGGCCGAGGGTGAGACATGATCACAGGCCTATCACGGTGTACGCGAAGGTGAACAGCGAGCTGATCACGATCACACCGAAGATCGACAGCACGACGGCCGTTGTCGTTCTGACACCGACTTCGGCCGCACCGCCCTGCGTGGCGAGCCCCTGACCACACGCAATCAGACCAATCGCCAGAGCCAGGAACGGGGTCTTGACAAGTCCCTCCAGAAAGTTCGTCGGACTGATGGCGGCAGCCGTCAACGTCACGTAGGCCCGCGCCGACATGTCAGTGAGGCTGGTCGTGGCAATCATGCCCCCGAGAAGGGCTAACAGGTCACCGACCCAGGTGAGTACTGGGAGCGCGATGATGAGCGCCAGGCACCGCGGCACAACCAGCCATCTCACGGGATCGAATCCCATGGAACGCAGCGCATCGATCTCCTCCGAAACCTTCATCGTCGCAATTTCAGAGGCGAGGCCCGCACCCGATCGTCCGGCGACGACGATCGCGGTGACCAGGGGACCCAGCTCCCGGAAGTGTGCGACGACCACGAGCTCCGGCACATAGACCGTGACGCCGAATCGGCCGAGCTGCGAGACGCCGAGGAAGCCAATGATGAGGCCGACGAGGAGGTTCGCAGCACTCGCGACCGGCAGTCCGTCCGCACCGATCTGCTGCAGCAATTGTGGCAAGGAGCGCCAGTCGACCGAGCGTGGTGCTGCGACTGCCTGTCGCACCGCAACAGCGTCGTGACCGATCGAATGGAGCCCGCTCGTTAAGGCGCGAGGCAGTTCAGCGGCAAACGATCCAAAACGAGCCAGAATCGCGTATCGGCGCGGCTTGACCGGCGCGGTTGTCCGACGCTGGCGATACAGGACGATGAGGCGTGCTGCTCTCGGATTGTGTTCTCCCAGCACCTGCGTGCTGGGGCCTGCTGCCTCCACATGATCGAGGAGCCGGGCGAGTTGGGCGGCACCCGTTCCGTCGATGTCGTCCACATGCGTCAGATCGAGCTCGACGGCACGGCAGCCAGCCAGCGCGGCTTCAATGTTTGCGATCGCCCGCGCGGCAGCCACGGCGTGCGCAAGATCAAACTGACCCATGGGGATCAGACGGGCGCGGTCGCCTTCGCGGTCGGCGCGGACCGTAACGTCCATCGTCTGGATCCTGTCGGTGGTCGAGAGGCTGAACTATTTTTTCGGCGCCTTGCCTGTAACGACCGTCGTTGTCTCGATCTCAGTCTTGGGCTCCTCGACGATCCTGGTGGCCGACACTTTCATGCCCTTCCTCAGTTCGCTCACCGACGCCGGTTTTCCCCCGACCATGAACTTGTACGACGGCGGCACTTTGTACTCGTGGTTCTCTCCGTTCGCGAGGGTGACGATGACGTAGTTGCCGGAGACATACCAGACGGTGCCATCCGTAACAGTTGTGGTGCGCTCGGTTACCGGCTGGCTGGTGGTGACGACGCTCGCCGTGAGGACCGTGCCAGGTGTCAGATCGCCGACCAGTTTGGATTGACCGTCGATGATGAACTGACGGCCGGGCTGAACATTGAAGATGCGGTATAGCCCGCTTGGCTGCATCTTGACGAGGAGCCAATTGCCGTCGACCGACACGACGGTTCCAGTCATGGAGGTCGCGCCGGTCACTGCCGCTGCGCCTGCGGTCTTGGACTTTGTTGTGGTTTGCGCGGCCACGCTGGTGGTGATGCTGAGGGTGACCAGGCCAGCGATGATGATGCGTCGAGTTGTCATGGGTTCACTCCTTGGTTGCAATCGTGCCAACGAGTGCGGTCTTCAGCACGCCAGGTGCCACGCATCTTCTCACCCGCCGCATCGTCAAGTGATTGAAACGGCAACGAATTATGGTGTCGGGACCTGATGACTCCAGCGGAGAGCCTCCGATATTCCGGAGGTCGTTGCAGGATGCCGGAGATCCGGCGGTGAAGGTTTTCGCGCTCGGCTGAAGCCCCCGCGCTCCGTGTTGCCCGCGACGCAAACCTGGAGCGCGAAGACCTAAGCCGAGCGGACCATTCAGAATCTAAACGTCACCCCGGCCGAGAATCGGGTGAAGTCCACATTTCCGGGATGACGTGCGTCGCCGATCGGGATATTGATGGGACCGAGATCCAGGTCGTCAAAACTGCGCAGATAGCGCAAATCGAGACGCATCCCGACATGGGTGGCGAAGAAAATGAAGACCCCGCCGCCGAAGTCCCACGCAGCCTGGTTTTGATCGAAGTCGACGTTGGTGCCGCCGCCGAGACCTTCGATGTCCGTACGAATCATTCCCGCTCCGGCGAACCCATACGGGCGAATCCCGAATCCGGTCTGCCCACCGAAGGGAAACCCGACGATGACGTTTCCCAGCACCGTCAGGACTTTGGTATTACCGGTGGCGGTCTTGCCGAAGAAATCGGGGCTGTACCCGAAATCCCCTTCGAAACCGATGACTCCGGCGCCCATCCATCCGGCGCTGACGCCATAGACGAACCGGCTGGCATCAACCGCATCAGACAGCTCACTTCCGGCGTCGCCGCCGAAGTTCGCGCCCCAATACGGTGTAATCAGGCCATCGGCTCGGGCCGCAGTCGGGGCCAACGCCAGCAGAAGCAGACCTGCCGCAAGCGTTCGCACGGAAAACATAGTTGCCTCCTTCTTCGAGTAGATTTCGCGCTTCCGCATCGACGTTTCTGCGCCGAGCGGGGTGATCACGTGGTGCAGGACTCGGGCCAGCGGTGCGAGTACTGCGGGTGCTCTTCTTCCGGCGTAACATGCTTTGGCGGTTCGATTTCCATTGGGTGGAGCTGGACAATGTGCGATGGAACCACGAGGCGTCGCGTGAACCGCCGCGGCATACGGTGGCCGCCGAACCGTCCAAGACGTCGCCCGCGTGAGGGTCAAGATCATGATCGCGCGTCTCTCAGAAGCGGATACGCGCGCCCAGCAGAATCGGAAACGACCACCGCGAGCTCTCGGTGTTGATATCGCGGAGGCCTTGTTCGACCAGCCAGTCCACGTCCGACAGCCCGCCCATGAAGCGGAGCTGCGTCTCGAGTATCGCCTCGAACGGACCCACGCCGATGAGCACGCCACCGGTCGGACCCACGCTGAGGGCCCACGACTTGTCGAAGAACTTGCCATCCTGCGCCGCAAGTGCGGGCGTGAGCTCGGGAGGTACGTGGAGGAACGTACCATAGATGAACTGGTTGCGGTTAGCGCCCACGAGATAGCCTACGAAGGGCGTGAAGCGGGTGCGTGTGAAGAACCACCGCTGGCCGACCTCGAGGCCCCAGTACTTGTACGAGGTGAACTGGACAGTGAGTGGGACCGCCGCTGCGCCCGTGCCCACCGTGCCGACCTGGACCCCTCCCTCCTCCGCATCACTGCTGGACCACACGAAGTTGAATACGGCTTCGGCGCGCGGGGTGGTCCGATAGCCCACGCCGATCTTGAACATCCCAATCCGGCCGTACACCTCGTCGTAGGTCGTCTCGCCCAGGTTGATTGGCACGGCCCCACGCACCGTCTGACCAGTGGCTTCCTTGATCATCTTGCCGCTGAACTGGTTGTCCCACCCGAAGACGGCCGAGACCGTGACGCGGTCCTTGAGCTCCTCGTAAACGCGTGCGAGCGTGGTGGTGGGGGCCGACTGCACGGAGACCGTCACGGCCTCGGTCCTGGTTACGTCTACGCGATCACCCATCTTGAGACCCTCGACGATCGCGGGGTCGGTGGTGTCCAGCAGTCGGCGCGAGTAGGACGTCCCGTTCGGGCCGACGAAGGTCACGACCTTGTCGACCGGGGACCAACCGGTGATGGTCACGGTCGCCACCCGCTGCTTGGTTCTCGTCGCACCCGGCAGCGCCCCAGCCGTCGGCGTGATGGTCGCCTCCTCCGTGCGATCGACCGCGGGCTCGCCGGCGGGTTTCAACCGGACGCTGACGCGATCGTAGTAGGTGGCCGTCACGGCGTCGCCAACCTTGATCGCTTCGAACCGCGTCGCATTGGCCGGCACGTCCACGGTCACCAAATTGCCCTGCTGCCCTCGAATCGTCACCGTGCGGCCTATGTGGTCAACGGCCTCAACAGTACCCTGGACCGTGACCTGGCTCGCCACCTCACTGGTCTGGGCTGCCGAGATGCCCGGCGCCGACATCAGCACTCCCACGCAGATCACACCAGCAAGAAATTGTGTCGCCACTGGAATTCACCCTTTGGAGGCGCGCCGAGGAATGGCCGGTGACACCGGGGCGCCGCGAGCCGGTTGTCGGGACTCGGTGCAGGGCACCCCAAGCGCAGTGCGCCCTTCGCCTGATCCCACATGCGCCCAGCCATCAAAGATCTCGCCACCACGTTTCGATGCGTTATAGACCTTGAAGTCAGTTTGTGTCGTATTGAGACAAGGTCGTGACGATCTGGTCCTCCGGAATGGCGGACCTGACTCCGACATAGAGGCACCGCCTCCTGAGAGCCCCTCCGTCCAAACGCAGAGCTCGCGGCTTCCATCGGCCGCAGAATTGCTAGGCTGGCGCATCGCTCGCTCAGAAGGAGGACTACCGCATGAAGGGCCTGGCCGAGTTCACCAAGACGACCCTGATCGGTGGACTGCTCGTCGTGCTGCCGATCTACCTGTCCATCCTGCTGCTGGCAAAGACGCTGTCCGGCATCCTCGCGTTGCTATCGCCGGTCACGGCGGCGGTCCCGGCCGGCGGTCAGTTCCGGCAGGTCATCGCCATCCTGATTGTGTTTGCCGTCTGCTTCGTGGCCGGGCTCGTGGTCCGCACCGGCCCCGGGCGACGCGCTAAGAATGCGCTCGAGCGCTCGGTGCTCGAGAAGATCCCGGGTTATGCGTTGGTACGGGGCCTGGCAGAACGCGTCTCAGGCGACGAGAGCGAGGGCGCGTTCCGGCCGGCCCTGGTGGAGCTGGAGGAGGCGCTCTCTCCCGGCTTCATCATCGAGGAGCTCGACGACGGGCGCTACACCGTGCTCGTCCCCTCGGTACCGACGCCCGCGGCCGGCGCGCTGTTCATCCTGCCACGCGATCGCGTCCATCCCCTGGATGTGCCCTTCACGCAGGCCGTGAAGGTCATCTCCAAGTGGGGCGCGGGCGCGGGGGAGCTGGCTCGCGGAGTGTCGGTCCGCTCCTGATCGCGCGCCCGCTACTTCGGCTCGATCTTCGTGATCTTGTTGCCTTGAATCCCGAGCCCCGCCATGAGTCCCTTCTGGGCGAAGATGAAGGCGTAGATATCCTCCTTCATCGTCGTGGTAGTGCTGCTTTTCGCCATGCCCTCGTCCACCACGACGACAGTCGGCCCGACGCCAACCTCGAATCCCTTGGCCTGGTCGAGCGCCTGGAGCGCGGTGTCTTTCATGAAGAACATCGCGTAGCCGTAAGTCTGGGCGCCAGCCTGGAGTCCAACTGAAGCGCCACTGGTGTCGTAGTACGCGACCGCCTTGCCACCCTTCATGAGCGCGCCTTGGCCGTGCTGTCCACCGACCCCAAGGCCCGCCTTGGTGACTTTCGGGAAGACGAGGATTGCCCGAGCTTGCGCTCCGAGTGCCTTGGCTGCAGGCACATTCGTATACAGCGATTGGAGCGCGGCATTCGCGTTCTTGCTGATCTCCGCAGCGTCGTCTCCGGCGACGACAGGGTGAGCTCCGAGAACGAACGAGGCGCTCATGATGGCGCCAATCAACAGTTTCCCTGACATGCTCGGCTCCTTTGTGCTCTACCGAGCGGGCAGATCGGCGCTGCTCATCTCGTAACCCTCGGCGACCTTGCCAAGTTCAGCGCGCAGTGGCTGCCAGGCCGACGTGGTACTCGGCGTCAGGCTATATCGCGAAAGGTCCTTGGCGAGCGACACCGCCTGCGCGATGAGCGCCTGCGCTTCCGCGACCCCTTTTTGCTTGTCCTTGAGGCGCTCGTTCAAGGCGTGGGCGTTCGTCTTCAGCGTGTCGACGCGGCCAGCAGCAACCTGACCCGACGTGCCCACGACCTGCTGGTTGTTCGGACTGGCCAGCGTGGCGTCGAACTCCTTTTTGAATGGGTCGATGTACTTTTCCACATTCGCCGCCGCGGTCACGAGCTCCTTATCGTTGATTCGCCGCGCGGTCCCGTTGGCCGGCTGCGGAAACGTCGTATTGTACGCCGCCGCAAGCCGGCGCAGGTCGGCCGCGAACGGTACGTACTCGGCCGATCCCTTGAAGCTTGTGGGCTGTGCGTTCACCCAGGTGTCGAGCCGGCTGGTGTAGTCCAACAGGGCGACGACCTCGCTGCTGGCGGAATAGTCTGACGTGAAGCGTTCGCGCGCTCTCGCGATTTGATCCTGCAGATCATCGAAGAACGCGTTGGTCTTGACTTCGCCGCGTGGGCCACGCAGAGTTGTGTTCTTCAGCTTCTCATCGAGCTCTCCCTCGAATTTCGAGCGCTTCTGCTCGATGCTCTGTAGCAGCTTCTGCACGTCCTCATCGTTCAGGCGGTCGGCGGCCCTCACGGGCCCCGCCACGAGCAGGAGTCCGGCGAACGCTGCCACGATCGACGCGCGATACCACATAGCGACCTCCTCAGGTTCCGGCCAACTCGACCGAATCAGCGACCGAAATGTACTCGGGCCGCTTTACAGCCGCAATGTGCAAACAGCCAGTGTCCGTCTGGGCAAATTACGGGAACTCTCTGTAAAAGATCCCGGATGTTGACATCGTCCTGTTGCACCGAGCCCGTGCGTGCAGCTGATGGAACAGGCTATAGAGAGTCTACGTCCAAGGCTGTAGACTTTCTATACCATGACCCTCCATTCCTCACGTCCCGACGCCCGCACCGACCTGCTGCACGGCACGCTCGACATGCTGATTCTGCGCACGCTCCAGTGGGGCCCGCAGCACGGCTATGCCATCGGGCAGACCATCCGCGCACAGTCGGCCGACGTGCTGCAGGTCGAAGCCGGCTCGCTGTACCCGGCGCTCCAGCGGCTGGCGAAAAAAGGGTGGGTCACCTCCAAGTGGGGTCAGACCCCGGCCAACCAGCGGGCGAAGTTCTATCGGATTACACCGGAAGGAAAGAAACAGCTCATGCGCGAGGAATCGCGGTGGACGGAGCTCGTGAACGCGATTGGAAGCGTGATGAAGCCGGCGACCGGCCCGAAGGAGTGAATGTGGCCCGATCAGCGTGGTCTGGATTGTTCGGCTGGCTGAAACGGCGGCGCCTGGACGACGCGGACTTTCAGGAGGAGATTCGATCGCATCTGGCCATCGCTGCGGACGAACGAGTCGCCGACGGCGCCGATCGACACAGCGCGCGGCTGTCGTCGCTCAAAGATTTCGGCAACGTGACGCTGACCACGGAAGCCGCCCAATCGGTGTGGATCCCCTGGTGGGTCGACGCGCTGCGCGATCTAGCGAGCGATGTGCGCCACGCGGTCCGCACGCTCGCCAAAAATCCCGGATTTTCGCTGACCGTCATCGCCGTCCTCACGCTCGGCATCGGTTTGAACGCCGCGGTGTTCACGATGCTCAAGAGTCTGGCCCTCAGCCCGCTGGCGGGCGTCGAGGGCTCGGCCCGCCTCGGCGTGGTCGTGAACGAGACGAGCGCCGGCCGTCGGGTGTCGCTCTCCTACCCCGACTACCAGTACGTCCGCGATCACGATCGAGCCTTCGCCGGCCTGATCGCATCCGCCAACGTCAACGTCAACCTCGGACTGGGCAATCGCGCCGAGCGGATCATGGGCGAGTTCGTGACCGGCAACTACTTTCAGCAACTCGGCGTGCGCGCACAGCTCGGCCGCACGCTGCTCCCCTCCGACGAAGTCGCTCCCGGTCAGCATCCGGTCATCGTCCTGAGCGACACCATATGGAAGCGCCACTTCGACGGCGATCCCGACATCGTCGGCAAGACCATTCGCCTGAACGCCTATCCGCTGACCGTCGTCGGCGTCGCGGCCCCGTCGTTCCACGGAACCATCGTCAGCTTCGACGTCGAAGTATTCATCCCGGTCATGATGGCGCCGCAGATCGGACTGAGCGGAACGCGCGACCCGCGGACGATACTCGCCGACAAGCAGGCCAACTTCCTGATCGTGCAGGGGCGTCTCAGGCCAGGCGCGACGCTTGCCGAAGCGTCGGCACAGCTGGCAGTGCTCTCGACGCAATTGCGGGCCGACGCGAATATCGATGCGGCCGCGTACAAGCTTACGGCCATCCCGATTTGGCAATCGCCCTTTGGCGCGCAAACCTACATGCTGCCGGCGGTTGTCGTCTTGAGCGCGATGGGGGCGCTGCTGTTGCTGATTGTCTGCGCGAACGTCGCCGGACTGGTCCTTGCGCGCGGCATTTCGAAGCGCGGAGAAGTGGCGCTCCGCCTGGCCCTCGGTGCGAGCCGGGCGCGGATCCTGCGGCTTCTTTTGGTGGAGAATTTCGTGCTGGCGGTGCCTGGCGCGCTGGCAGCGGTCGTGCTGGTCTCCCAGTTCCTGCGGCTGCTCATGGCCGCCATGGTCACGGCGGCTCCAATGCGCGTGTTCTTCAACCTCTCGGTTGATCCGCTCGTCATCGGGTTTTCCGTGCTGGCGGCGTTCGCGAGCGCCCTCGTCTTCGGCTTGTTTCCGGCACTGCGGCACTCGCGTGTCGACCTGCTGTCGGTGATGAAGGAAGATCTCTCGTCGCGTGGTGCGGCGAAGGGACACTTTCGTGCAGGACTGATGGTTTCGCAGGTGGCTGTCTCGATGCTGCTGCTGATCGGTGCTGGACTGGTCGCCCGAAGCGTCGACGCCGCGCGGAATGCGGACGCGGGATTCGATGCCACCAACGTGGTCTCGATGCGGCTCGATGTCAGGCCGAACGGCTACGACGAGACGCGAGGCCGCGCGTTTTTCGCTCAGCTGCTGGAACGCGTGCGCGGTGACGCCGGGACGGAGTCGGCGACGCTGGCGACGACCACTCCACTCACGCTGGTCGATAATGGGGCCCGGCAAGCGGCAATCGATGGCTACGTGCCTCGCCGGGACGAGGATCTGACGTTTCTCTCGAACGTCGTCGCGCCGGATTACTTCCGCACGCTGAAGATCGGATTCGCCGCCGGTCGCGAGTTCGAGAGTCGCGACGATGTGACGGCGATGCCCGTTGCCATCGTCAACGAGACGGCGGCGGGGCGA
The DNA here is from genome assembly GCA_963773035.1 of uncultured Acidobacteriota bacterium. Classification (GTDB taxonomy): domain Bacteria; phylum Acidobacteriota; class Vicinamibacteria; order Vicinamibacterales; family CAVVIG01; genus CAVRXZ01. The sequence goes on from CAVYZX010000022.1 coordinate 16,563, forward strand.
TTCTGGGGTGGCGCAGCGGACGCAGTCGGCAAGCGTATTCGCGTGGCGACGGGCGAGTGGCGAATGGTGATTGGCGTGGCGCGCGACATCAAATACTCGCGGATTAACGAGGCCCCGCGGCCCTACGTCTATCTGCCCTTTCTGCAAACCTATCAGCCGAGCATGGTGCTCCACGCACGCGGCTCAGCCGGCGTCGCGCCACTGATCGAGCAGGTGCGTGCCCACGTCCAAACGCTCGATCCCGACTTGCCGATTCTGTCTGCTGGAACCCTCAGCGAGCAGACGCGGACAGCGCTGATCATCCTGGAAATGGCGGCGAGCGCGCTGTTCATCTTTGGTGTGGCGGGCATGGCGCTGGCGGCAATGGGAATGTACGGTCTGGTGTCGTATACGGTGACGCAGAGCATGCATGAAATCGGCATCCGCATGGCGCTCGGCGCACAAGGAATCGAAGTCGTCTGGCACTTTCTGCGGCGCGGTCTGCGTCTTGGCGCGGTCGGTGCCGTCATCGGCGGCGTCGCCGCGCTGGCCGCGACGCGCCTCCTCGGCAGCGTGCTCTTCGGTGTCAGCGCGACCGATCCGATCTCGTTCGCTCGCGCGTTCGCGGTCGTGCTCGGAGGCGTGATCGTAGCAACCATCATCCCTGCCTGGCGGGCCGCTCGGACGAATCCGTTGACCGCCCTGCGTCAGCCATAGTCTCCCCGCACCCACCACCCCCCTCAGTCGAGCTCAGAATGCCTCCTGGATCGCCAAGTAGACCCCGTGCGATCCCGTTTTTCCCCATGCGACGTCGAAGCAGAGTCGGGTCCTCGAGCGCTTGTTGAAGAGTGCCCGCAGACCGGCGCCAGCGGCCGGCGCGACCGAATCGAACAGCCGATCTCCGTCCTGCAGGTTGGTCAGCGTCGTCGCGTTCGCGAAGGCCACCATACCGAGCAATCCATTGCGCGTGATCGTCCCGCGGTACTCGACTTCGCCATACAGGAGCCGCTCGCCACGAAAGCGGCCCTCTCGGTAGCCGCGGGCGGAACGTCCGTACATGTCCATGACGGTCGCCGGCAAATCGAAGTACGGGGGCGCGCCGTGTGTCGTCATGTCACCAAACAACCACACGGCGAGCAGATGGCGGCGGTCTTTGTTCAGTGGCAGATAGGTACGAATGTCGAAGTGCAGCAACTGCCACGTGGAGTCTCCGCCGAACATCTGATACGCGGCGTTCGCGTACCAGCCGCGACGCGGCTCGATGTCCGAATCGCGCGTGTTGATCAGGACATTCGCGCTGACGCCAGCCGACTGCTGCCCCTCGAGCGGAAGGTCATGAGACTGACTGTAGGTCACATACGGACTGGTCGGCCATTCCTCCTCCACACCTTCAGCAGGGCCGACGTTCGAATGCGAATCGAACAGCACGCCACCCCCGGCCCAGACTCCGCGGGTCACTCGGCGGTACACCGTTTCGTGGAGCCGGACGAAGCCATAGTCCGCGCCGACGGCGCTCGATGCCGGCGTCGCCGTCCCGAGACCGTAAATGTCCTGAGACGTACTGTGGAAGCGGTTGTCGCCTTCGACGAGCCAGCGATTCTCGTTCGTGAAGAGCGCAAAGCGCATGTTGAGCATGGCCTGTTTCTTGGTCGAAAACGTCAGGCTGGCGATGCCCGCGGAGATGCGGGTCGTGCGAGGATCGCCGCGCACGACGGCGAGTTGACTGGCAGCGCCGAACGTAAACCCCGCGGACGGATTCGATCCGATCACCGGCGTCACGACCATCATGCGCCCAGTGCCATCGTACGGTTCGGCGGCAGGCGGCGGTGGCGTGTGCCGGATTCTCCGCCAGACATCGAACAGGTCCATTTGCGCCGCCTCGGACTGTGAGTCTGACGTCTGCGCGGACGCTCGCGGGTTGCCTGCGATTGACATCAGGGTCAGCGCGACGCAGAACAGCGATCGTGTTGGCAGCATGTTTGGCGCGTCCGTCTAGGGCGCTTCCGATTGCACCTCGGGGACTTCTTAATAGGTCCAGCCGATCGACAGCACGACTCCCACATCGTTGGTATCGGCCGCCGGGTTCGGAGGCCGGTTGTCGTACGTGTTGTAGAAATTGAGCGCGACGAAGAGATCCTTCCAGAATTCCCGCTTGGCGCCGACGTCGAGCTGCACGCGCTGACGGCCCGTGTTACTCAGGCTCGGGTAGTACTGGAAGCTGACGTCAACGTTCGTTTTCGGCCGATCATACGTGTAGAACGCGGTCTCGAACGTGAAGAGCGCCTCGACGTTCTGCGTGGATTCGACATCCACGCCCTGCTCGTTGTTGAACGCCAGCCCGGCGCCGAGCACGAGTTGCGCGCGATTGCTGTTGACCAGACGGGGTCCGGCGGACGCACCGATCTGCGACCGCAGCGTCAACCCGAGGCTCTCGTTGGTCTCGAATCGGCCGGCCGTCAGGATGAACCAGCGCTGCCACGGATAGCGCAGGTACGACATTTCCACGAATGCCCGATCGTCGCGACCCGAATCGTCGTCTTTCTTGCGTCTGTGTGAGCGACGCCGTGAGGCGCGCCCGGGATGCGACCTTGCGGTACACGGTGTCGGAATTCACGTTGAGCTGCGCAACGCCGCTGGACTTCGTATAGCTGAACCCGGCGTCAATCGACCCATCGAGCTGCCGCCAGAAGCTCGTACCGATCGGAGTGATCAATGTCACCTCCGACATCTGAAGCGATACCGCTGAAGTCACGACGGTAATCGATCGGACGGCCGCCGGTCCGAGGCTGCCCAGGAATCGGCGGCCATCGGTGGTGACCACTTCGACCAGACGCGTCGACACGAGGCTCGAGAGCTTGTCCCATTCCAGATAGAGCGTGCCGGCGTCGTCGGTCTTGAACTCGAGTCTGCCCCGCTCGAGTCGCACGATCTCGCCGGTGATCCGATCGCCGTTGGCGAGGGTCACGACGTCGGTTCGCCCCTGGGCATGCGTGGTCGCCGACACTGACAATGCGACGGCGATCGCCACAATCGCCTTCCTGCACTCCTCGTGGGATCATCGCGGCCTTCAGCTGCCGAGGACCGATGCGGCGATCTGAACGAACAAGATCTTCGCGACGGTGATCGACGGAAACACCATCGCGTAGCCGATGTCGGGCCGCTCCGTGGGGACGGCGCGGTTCGCGTACACCAGGATGGCGGGATTCCCGGTCACACCGGAGACGATGCCGAACAGATCGTCGGCAGGAATTGCGAGCAGCCGTCCCGCGATCATCGTCGCCACGATCAGCGCGAGCATGATGATGGCGCCGAGCAGGAGCAGCGTGAACCCGCTCTCCGCCACTGTCGCGGCGAACTGGAGGCCCGACGCGATGCCGACCTGCGCCAGGAACACCGTGAGCCCGAAGTTTCGCAGCACCATGTTCGCCGAGAGCGGCAGCGTCCATACGATGCCGGTGCGACGGATGTGGCCCAGCACGAGCGCAACCAGCAGGACCCCGGCGAGTCCCAGCGTGATCCGGCCGACTCCGGGAATGGGAAGCGGGATCAATCCGACGAGGAGGCCCATTGCCGCGCCGACACCGAGAGAAATGTAGCTGAAGTCGGCAACGCCCTTGATGGAATCGCCGAAGAAGCGGCGCACGGCATCGAAATCCGCGCGATGGCAGAGGACGCCGACGCGGTCGCCGAATTCCAGCACCAGGTCGTCGTCTGGCAGCAGATCGACGTCACCCCGTCGCACGTGGATGTAACTGTAGGCGAAGCCGCCGGGAAGTTTCAGGCTGCCGAGGGGCATTCCCACGACGCCGCCCTTGGACGCGAAGACACGGATGTAGTCGAGCGCGGTTCGATCCACCGCGATCGACGCGGCCGCTTCGCCGACCAACTCGAGCGCCCGTCCAATCGCCGCAGGATCGGTCCCGACGAGCAGGAGCACATCGTCCGCCTGGAGGATGGTGGTCGGATCCGGGACACGGTTCTGCCCGCCGCTGCGGATCGCCACCGCCTGGACGCCTTTCGGCAGGCTCTGCTGAAGATCGACGAAGCGCCGGCCGATGAGCGTCGCGTTGCGCACACGGACTTCGGTCGGCTTCATCAGCCGGTCCGCTGGAGCCGCAATCTTCGGTTTGAAGATCGCGAGATAGACGTACATGCAGAGGATCGGTCCGGCGACGCCAAGCGGGTACGCGAGGCTGTAGCCGACCGCAGCGTCCTGGCTTCCAAGCGCGTCGAGAACGGCCTGCAGCGCCGGGGTGCTCGTCGTGGCGCCCGCGAACATCCCGAGCGATTCCGGCAGGCCCGCGGCGCCCGTGCGACTGGATCGCCAGTGCGACCGCCCCCGCGGCGGCCAGACCGCAGAGTGCCGCGGCGTTGGCCCTCAGTCCCGCGGGGCTCGTGAGCCCGCGATACCATTCGCTGGCCGTACTGAATGCCCACGCAGTAGAGGAAGAGCAGCAGGCCGAGGGTGCCCAGCATTCCGGGCGGCGCGGCCTTCGGCGCAAACGCGCCGCATGCGAGGCCGACGAACAGCACCGCGCCCGAGCCGAGCGCGAACCCCTTGAAGTTGACTTCGCCGACGAAATAGCCGGCCGCAATGACCAGGAACAGCGCGGTCATCGGCGAAGTCTCGAGAAGGGTTTTGAGCCAGTCCACGCAGCTCCTCATGTTCGCCGTCTCCGGACCCGCGGGTCAGTGAGGCGCTATCGATTGCCGCCTGTGTAAGGATTGCCGCCCAGTGCGTTGGAGATCTCGGCGATCGCCCGCTGCGCTCGAACGCTGTTGCCCGCGTCGTCGAGCGGCGGCGACACGACGGCAATGCCGAACTTCCCGGGCGAGACCGCGAGGATGCCGCCGCCGACACCGCTCTTTGCAGGCAGTCCGGTGTGATAGAGCCACTTGCCGGAATCGTCGTACAGGCCCGCGGTGGCCATGACGGCGAGCACGCCGGGAACCTTCGCGCTGTCGATGACCTGTTTGCCGGTCGTCGGGTTCTTGCCGCCGAAGGCGAGCGTGGCAGCCATCATCGCAAGGTCCCGCGCGTTGACGCCGATCGAGCACTGGCGCGTATAGAGATCGACGGCCTGCTGCCAGTTGGCCTTGATGTAGCCGTACGCGAGCATCAACGCGCCGATGGCCTGGTTACGCTGGTTGGTGTCGGATTCCGACTTGTAGACGTCCTGCAGCACGCTCAGTTGCCGCCCCGCGGCGTCGTTGTGGAAGTCGATGATCTTCTTCCAGACCGCGTCGGCGGTGTTCCCGGTCACCATGCTGGTCGCCGAGATCGCCCCGGGGTTGACCAGAGGATTCATCTCCGGTGCGCCAGTACCGACGACGGTGCGAACACCCTCGACGGCGATGATCGAGTTGAAGCGGGCGCCGGTCGCGTCCACGCCGATCCGCTTCTCGATGGACTCGAGCCCCTGCTCCTGGATGACCTGGGCCATCGTGAAGACCTTGGAGATCGACTGGATCGAAACCTCGGTCGTTGATGTCGCCGGCCGTGTACACCTTGCCATCCGCGGTGACGACCGCGATGCCGAACAGGTTCGGGTCGACCTTCGCCAGCGCCGGAATGTAGTCGGCGTTCTTGCCCTCCCTGAGCGTCCGGAATTTGGCGTACGCGGCGTCCACGGCCTGTTGGACGTTGGCCGGCGCCTGCGCCGAGAGCCGTTGCGTACCTGAAGGGAGCGTGAGCATTCCAAGCAGGCACGCGCCGGTCACGAGGTGTCGAGTACGTAGGTTCATTACGATCCTCCCAACTTGTACGAGAAGTTGTATTTGAACGAGAATTGGAGCTTGAAGCCCGTCGCTGGAGAAGCCATCCGAGAAGTTTTCGCGGCGGCCCCACTGAAGTTCACCGACCATCACCACGTTCGGGAACCGGGTAGTACGAGCAGGTTGCCCAGCGCGTACTGACCGAACTCTGAAGGCGTTCGGGGCCTGCCCGTCGGTGTTGTCGTTGTCTGCGCTCGAGTAGCCGATCGAGCTGCTGAATTTCTCGCTCCAGGTGTGATCCAGGAACACGACGATACGCGACGATCGGAAGCGGTTTGCCGCGAAGTGGCGTCACGGGATTCGACAGGTCGTTCCGATGCCGATGTCGACCGGCGAGTCGTTCATTTCGTTCTGAATGCCTTCACCGAACGTGAACTGCATCCTGCAGGATGTCGCCCTTGCCGATCTTCAGGTTCGAGCTGAGATTCACATCCCCAGCCGGTGGCATTGCCCGAGAGGTCGAACCGGTCCGCCAAGTTGTCGTCCCACTCGATGCGCCGCAGAATGCCAGCGGTCCGAGCGTAGCCCCACGGCCCGGTCAGCTTGTACGCTCCCGCGAAGTCGAGCATCGGAAACCTCGGCGTGATGTTCTGAAGCTCGACACGGTCGGCGTAGATCCCGGCGTCGCCGCTCGCCCCGGGCCGCGCGAGGCGACCATCGTGAGGCTCGAGTCGCCCCGCATCGGCGTCTAGCGGAGCTGCACGTTGCGGAAGAAGACCATGCCCGTCGGTCCCCAGTATCCGGCCGAGTTCGGGAACACGTCCGGATCGCATGAAGGGGCTCCAGTACTGACCGGCTCCGAACGCGCCCAGCTCTCCATAGGCGTGGCGGAGGCGGAACGTGGTCTGTCCCTGCGTCCACGCCGGTGCCGAACAGCTCGAACTCGAACGTGGTCTTGAGTTCGCCAAGCGTGGTTGGCGTCGAAGATCTGACGCCGAGACGGCTCTGCCTGACGCCGGCAAAGGCGTGCTGTGTCCTGACCGAACTCGTTCTCGACCTGGGGCAGCTTGGTGACCCGCATGGTGTCGAACCAATTCGGATCGATCTGCTTGAAGTCGTGGCCGATGTCGAGCATCGCGAAGCCGTAGACTTCGAAGCTCGACTTCGGCGGCGCCTGCGCGGCCGCGGTCGTCGTGCTGGCGCTGGGGCCGTACGGGTTGCCACCCAGCGCCGCCGAAATGTCGGCGATGGCGCGCTGCGCCCTCACGCTGTTGCCGGCGTCATCGAGCGGCGGGGAGACGACGGCGATGCCGAACTTGCCTGGCGACACGGCGATGATGCCGCCGCCGACGCCGCTCTTGGCTGGAAGGCCCGTGTGGTACAGCCACTTCCCCGAGTCGTCGTACAGTCCGGCAGTGGACATGACGGCGAGGACGCTGGGGACCTTGGCCGCGTCAATGACCTGTTTGCCGGTGACGGGATTTCTGCCGCCCGCTGCCAGCGTTGCCGCCATCATCGCCAGATCGTTCGCGTTCACCCCGATCGAGCACTGACGAGTGTAGAGGTCGACCGCCTGCTGCCAGTTGCCCTTGATGTATCCGTACGCGAGCATGAGCGCGCCGATGGCCTGGTTGCGCTGGTTGGTGTCGGACTCGGATTTGTAGACGTCCTGCAGCACGCTCAGCTGTCGTCCCGCGGCGTCGTTGTGGAAACCGATGATCTTCTGCCACACCGCATCGGATGTCGCTCCCGTCACCATGCTCGTCGCCGAGATCGCGCCGGGATTCACCAGCGGGTTCATCTCCGGCGCTCCCGTCCCGGCGACTGTCCTGACGGCTTCAACCGCGATGATCGAGTTGAACCGTGCGCCCGTGGCATCGACGCCGATGCGTTGCTCGATCGCATTCGGGCCCTGCTCCTGGATGACCTGAGCCATCGTGAAGACTTTCGAGATCGACTGGATCGAGACCTCTGTCTTCACATCGCCGGCCGTGTACACCTTGCCGTCGGCAGTCACCACCGCAATGCCGAAGAGATTGGGATCGACTTTCGCCAGGGCCGGGATGTAGTCGGCATTCTTGCCTTCCTGGAGCGTCCTGAACTTTCCGTATGCCGCGTCAATCGCCCTCTGGATCTCGGCTGGCGACTGCGCGCTCGACGGTGTCGCCAACGCGAGCACACCCAGACCGAGCAGGCACGCCCAAACAAAGAAACTCCGAACACGTCTACCCATTTCTATCCTCCAATTTTCACGGTAGCTGGCAGTTCTCCATGACAGGTTGCACATATCTTTCTTTTCCGATGTGATGGCGTCATTTCACATTCGCTGCTTCCCAGGCTCGCACTCTGCGACGTCCTTCGTCGAAGATCCGCTCGTAGTTGCCTTTGCGCACGCTGAGGCTCGCCTGCGGCGTGAGCTGACGCCACACCGGCGTCCACATGTCGAACACCGCGAAGTACGGCGCCGGCCCGGCCGGCGCCACCGTGTCGGTGCCGAATAGAAATCGCTCCGGGTAGCGATTGAGCACCGTTGTCACGCGCTCAATCGACTGCGGCGTGGCAACGGCGTACTTCGCGACCTCGTCCCACGAGATGTCGAAGCTCACGTGCTTCAGCGCCGGATCGGCGAGCATCGACTCCACGATTTGCAGCTGCGTGGGATTGCGTTCGGCGGCTTCCGCGGAGACCTGAACGGGATGAACGACCCGGCCAAGGCCGATATGCGCCCAGATAATCGTCGTCTTCGGATGGCGAGCGAGCAGCGCTTTCATCTGCGTCAGGTAGACCGGCTCGGCGTCTTGCCTCGCGAACGGCATGTCGATGTCGTTGTGAATGATCGCCACGAGCCCCACCTCGCCGGCGAAGTCGAGGATCCGATCGAGTGCCGGGTTGGTCAGACTGGCCGTTTCGCCGGGGATCTTGGCGGAAACGAATTCCTTGTGGATGCTGAACTCGCCGATGCCGGTGAACACGCCGGGGAAGGTCTGCAGCACGCGGCGGATGTGATCGACGCCGTACATGTCCGCCGGGTTGAATCCGGTGATCATCGGATCGAAGCGCGCCTGCTCCGCCGGCGTGAGCGCTTTGTAGAGGCTGGCGATGTAGGCGTCGGTGAACGAGTAGTAATAGAGGGGCGCGTCGCTGTGCAGGTAGTAGGTCGGCGCGAAATTGCCCGAATTCGCGTACGACCACTGCTGCTGGAGGGGGATGCCGAATAACGTCGAGCGGCCGACCCGCGTCCCCATGATCCCGAGAAAATCGCGGACGCTGATGCCCTGCTGGATGTAGTTGGTCAGATGGAAGTGCGAATCGTTGAACGTGTTGTCGGCCGATCCGGCAGGCGCCACTTGAGCGCCGGCGCGCGCGTGGCGACAGCCAGGCGACGCACCGCCACGCACACCGCCAGGCACTAGAGAGTCGTCGGGACACGGGGTCAGCCATAACTCAGCTCCTTGCCCTCACCCACCTGGTCCCTCAGAAGTTCAACTCGAGATTGGCGTGAAAGATGTTGCCTTTCGCACCGACGGGCATCGGGAACGCGGTGTACCCGACGGGCGAGTGATCCACGTGAATCCACTCGGTGTTGACCCGGAACCCGCGCTGCTTCACCGGATACCAGTTGAGGCCTCCGCGTGCCTTCCCACTGGTCGCCATACTGGCCGTAGATCCCGGAATTCCCGAAGTACACCTGGACGATCTTCGGCACGACCATCGCCGACGCCTGCAACTGGTATCCGTGATCGTTGATGTCGGGGATCGCCGAGACGGCGCTGCCCTCGTAGTCGCTGAGCCAGCGCCAGTAGTACTCCCCCTCGAGAGACAGCCCCTTAAACTTCACTCCCGCGTCGAGGCTCGACATCCGGTACTTCACCCGGTTGACCGTGATTCCCTGGCCGAACAGGTTCGGCGTGAAGATCTGGCTGCCATCGGTGAGGCGGATCTGAGAGTTCTCGATGCCTATCCGTGCCGGGCTGGCTCTGTTTCTCTTCGGTGCTCGACGTGTAGTGAACCGCGAGGCGTGTCGCGAGCTTCTCGTGATAATCGAAGTCGCCAAACGTTCCGAACAGGCCGAACTCGCCGGTCGTCGGCAGCCACTGCACCATGTACGATTGCGTGTCGAACGTGTTATCGATCTGCGCCGCGCTGACCCCGAGCGTGCTCAGGTTGTTCGCGATCATCGCCATGTACTTGAACTTCGTCGGGAACTCGCCCTTGAGCCAGAAGCCGGACGTGTAGGAGCCGCGGAAGAACTCGTCGGCGATGAGGCGATCGTCCACACCCAGCCAGTACGGGAACTGCCCCTCCGTGCTGCGAACGCTCGGCAGCGACGTGATCCCGCCGCCAAACGTCACGTACTTATTGAACACATAGCTGATGTTCCCCGCGCCCACGACCTGCGCCGCATCGCCTTGCGAGGTGTTCGCCGACCATACGTACAGGTAGTAACGGAAGTTCGGCGTCAGGAACCAGCCGGAAAAGGGCAGGAAGAACTTCTGCAGCTGCGCGTCCTGACGCCGCTGCACCGTGTGGACGTTCCCGAATGCGTCCGTGTAGGTCTCGTCGAGGCCAAGCTGATTGAGATAGCGTGCGTAGCTGAAAAGCCGGACGTACACTTCGCCGAGGTCATCCTCGACGATGAGGAATCCGCCGTTGGGGATGTAACGCGGCGCCTTTTTCGTCGTCTCCGGCGGCGGCACGGCGGCCCCGGTTTCGGCGACAAGGAAGTCGGCGACGCACCCATCCGACACCCACACGCTTCGATCTGTCGTAACCCCAGGTCTTCCCGAGCAGGCACGCCGCCGTGCCATACGACCGGGCAAGAACAACGCCCTTCGACGTGTCGGCGGCGCAACTCGACCGTTCACCGGGCTTCGACGAGCACGTCACCGTGGAGGTCGTGACCTGCGACGGTGCGGCGTTCTGGCTAGTCGGCGAGTCGTCCTGCGTGTCCTGTCCAGCCGCAGGCGCCGTGAGAAAGACAAGAAGCAGAAGAATAGTAGTCGCCCCGAGGCTAGCACCAGCACGGGTCGCAGCCTCGCGTGTTGGTATGTCTGGAATGATCGGTGAGCTCATTAGCAGGGCTCACAGCACGCCAGGTGCCACGGACGCAATTTTCGGGGGTTCGCGCCACAAGTCGTTGAGAACGAACAGATCATCCGCGGCATGGTCCGGCATCTGGACTCGCGGCACCTCCGCTATCCCGGAGCATCTCCGGTACGACGGGGCCAGAATCAGGAGGTCGCCCCACCCGTGCAGACGACAACAGGATATGATGCTGGGTCAGTCCCTCTCTCTGGCACACGATGTGCGTTTGGCGGTGATGCCGTTCGCGGCGCTGTTGAATGTCGCCACCGCGAAGGGGCTTCCTGCGCACCGACACGCGGCGACCGTATCGGAGACCAAGAAGTTACACGTCATTGCGGTGAATGCACGGGGCGCACCGCCGAATCTTAATGAAAGGGAGCAGGTGCACCATGTCAAACAAAAATGATGAGAAACGGGAAGATCCGCTAGCGGATACAAGCGGACTGATCCCACAGGAGATTCCATCCGGCCTCGACCGCCGGAAGTTCATCATGCGCAGCGCCGTGATCTCGGGGGCCGCGGTGATGAACGGCTGCACGCGATCGGAGACCGAAAAAACCGCCCCTCCGCCAGCAGCCGCAGCCGCACCGGCGCCCGCCGTCCCGTTGGCTGACGACCTGAACGTGGTGATGAAGGCAAAGGGGCCGGTGTTGACGACCGTGGACGAGTTCTACAAGGTGGGCCCCGGCCCTTCCAGTTCGCACACGATTGGTCCGATGCGCATTACCTACGATTTCTACCAGCAAGCCACTAAACTGCCGGCCGACAAACTCGCCAAGGCGACGAAGCTTCAGGTGAACTTGTTCGGAAGCCTCAGCGCCACGGGCAAGGGACACGGCACGGAACGAGCCGCGCTCGCAGGGCTCGTCGGCAAAGAACCGGCAACGGTCGATCCGAAATTTCTGGACGGCTTGCGAGACAAGCCTGATCAGGTGTTCCCGGTGAAGCTGGGCGACAAGTCAATCGATGTGAGCCTCAAGGACGTCATCTACGACGCGACGAAGGGCGACTTCAAGCACCCGAACACGATGACGGTCAAGCTCCTTGGCGGCAACGATGTGCTGCTCGAGCAGGAGTACTACTCGGTGGGCGGCGGATTCATCGAGTGGAAGGGGTATACGCCGCCGAAGAAGAACCCGCCGAAATACCCGTTCGCGACGATGAAAGAACTGCGAGCCCACGCGGACAACAACAAGACCACGATCGCCAAGGTCATTCTTGCCAACGAGATGTCGATCGCGGGCAGGTCGGAAGCAGAGGTCAATGCCTTCGTCGACAAGATCATCAACGCGATGGTCGCGACGGTGAAGTCGGGGCTGTCGATGTCGGAAGACGACGTGCTGCCCGGCCCGATCAAGCTGCACAGCAAGGCGGCGTCCGTTTACAAGCGCGCCATGGACGACAAGATTCAAGCTGACCGCGGTATCGGCACACTGTCGGCATTTGCGCTGGCGGCATCCGAAGAAAACGGGCGCGGCCACCTCGTGATCACGGCTCCGACGGGCGGGTCCGCCGGCGTGATGCCGGCGCTGGTCTATGGGCTGCTCGAGGTCCGAAAAGTCGACCGGCAGAAGATCCGTGACGGCATGCTCGCCGCCGCGGCGATCGGCTACCTCTGCAAGCACCATGCGACGCTGTCGGCGGCCGAGGGCGGCTGCCAGGCAGAGATCGGCGTGGCGTCGTCGATGGCTGCAGCATTGACCGCGACCGCGTACGACGCACCATCGCTGGTCGTCGAGAACGCAGCCGAATCGGCTCTGGAGCATCACCTGGGCATGACCTGCGACCCGGTCGCCGGTTACGTGCAGGTTCCGTGCATCGAGCGCTGCGCCTTCGGCGCGGTCAAGGCCTGGACCGCCTACGCGATCGCCAGCAACGAGATCGCGTCCAGGCACCGTATCAGTTTCGACGAGACCGTGCTGGCGCTGGCCCAAACCGCGAAAGAGATGAACAGCAAGTACAAGGAAACAAGCGAGGCTGGTCTCGCTCTCTCTGTAGTGCTCTGCTGATCGAATGGGGGCTCCTCGCTCGAACTCGGCTTGAAGATCACCCTACTGAGGAGCCTCCATTGCTTCCCGGCGATGGCTCACCAAGTCACGGGCCGCTCCGTGGCTTGGTGAGTGTCGCAATCCCAGTACTTCAATCAGTTGGTGATGGCTCCGGGAGGGAGATCTAGCGTGTCGATACCCCGCGCATTCATCAAGGCTTCAGTCGCCTTGGCGTTGACGTCAGTTCCGTTCCTCACGACTTCTGCCTCCGGACAATCTCCTGCAGCCCAGCCAATCAGCACGGTCGCCGCTTCGGAATCCGACGCCCCACTGGCGGTGACAGATTCAGCAAGTTCTTCCGTCCAGCCTGCACCCGTTACTGCACCACAGACAAACAACGATCGTTATCGAGATGGAATGGTCATCTGGGAGACTCCCCCAGACGCTGACATCCCTTTCCTGCTGAAGTTCAACGTCAATACCCAGATCCGATATCTCAACACCCAGGACAGCGACGAGACTTACACCGACCACCTGGGCGTAACCCGCGAGGTTCATACGCGGAACGACATCACGGTCAATCGCGCAATGTTCATCCTGGGCGGCTACGTTTTCGATCAGAGGGCCCGATACAGCTTCACCGTCTGGACGTCTGCCGGCGCCGCTTCGATCATTGTGGCCAGCAACATTGGCTGGACTTTCAACAAGGCCCTCGCGGTCACCGGAGGTTACACCGGCGTTCCAGGCAGCCGATCACTGGTCAACACGTTCCCATTTTTTACGGCAACCGACAGGAGCATGGCGGATAACTTTTTCCGCCCCGGGTTCACTCAGGGAGTCTGGGCGAACGGAGAACCGGTGAACAGCCTGAATTATCTGGCGTTCGTCGGCAATGGTCTGAATACCCTGAGTATCTCGGCAAACAAGATCGACACGCATCTGCTGTTTTCCGGCAGTACCTGGTGGGAACCGCTGGGAGCCTACGGTGAACCCGGCAAAGCACGCAATATGTACGACGATTATTTCGCCTCCGAGAAGGTGCGCATTCGAATTGGCACCTCGTTTACAAGATCCCGGGAGGACCGTTTTTCAAATCTCGATCAAACAAGTCCCGAGAACACTTCGCTGTACAACTCCGACGGCGTGCTGACCTTCTCGACCGGAGCGTTTGCGCCGGGTGTGACGGTCGACAAGGCGACGTACAGGATGTGGGCGGTCGACGCCGGCATCAAATGGAACGGGCTTGCGGTCAACGGGCAATACTTCATGCGTTGGCTCAATGATTTCGAAGCCGACGGACCACTTCCGCTCGCATCCACGTTCGACCGCGGCGCCGAGCTTTCGGCGGGGTTTTTCGTCAAGCCGAAAAAGATGATGCTGTATGGCCGCGGATCGTGGGTGCGCGGGCAGTTCGGCGACTCTCATGAGTATGGCGGTGGCGCAAAGTGGCATTACCTTCCGACCGAGCGACTCTGGTTCAACACAGAGCTGTTTCGGGCCAACAAAGCTCCTTATAGCGGGGCCTTTACTCCGTATACCGCAGGGATGACGGGCTGGGTGCCGATGGTGCAGACGGTCCTCGCTTTTTGACGATCGTCAGTTCCCGTGATCGAGTCCTGGCACACTCGCCTGCCATGCCTGCTCGCCCACTGTATTACGGGCGCCCTCCGTCAGGTCGGGGGGCAAGCCGCGCCGGCGGTTTGTACGCAACCGGCGGCCCGTCGTGAAATCCTCAATGAATATGCCCGTATCCACTGTTACCGTCCACGGCACGCGGGATGCAGCCGCGCGCGCGTGCCCCTCGCTTGATCGGCCGCATCTGCCGTCGGCCTCCGAGTGGCACTGGATTCGGTTCGTTGAAAAGGACACGCGTCAAGGCGTGCCTTAGGAGGACACATGAAACGGTTGGTCGTAGGAATTATTGCAGCGGGATTTCTGGTGTCGATGGCGCGCACGCCCATGGCCCAGACCAAGACCGTCAGTTCAGAGATGAGAACGGAGACGGCCACCGTCGAGGCGATCGATCCCTCGACGCGCACGGTCACGCTCAAGAAACCGGACGGTACCTTCGTGTCGGTCGTCGCGGGGCCGGACATCCAGCGGTTCGCTGAGGTCAAGGTCGGCGACAAGGTCAACGCTCGGTATTACGAGAACGTCGTCATCCGGCTGAAACGGCCCGGCGAGCCGGAGGTGGACAGCTTGACAAAGGGGACGACGGGTTCCGAACAGACCCTGCCTGGTGGCACCAAAGCCAGGCAACTGACGATCACCGCCACGATCGCCGCCATCGACATGAACACGCCTGCCGTCACCTTCACCGGGCCGAACGGCGGGAAGTACACGTCCAAAGTGCAGGACCCGGCGGCTCTCGCCAAGGTGAAGGTCGGCGACAAGGTCGAGATCGTCTGGACAGAAGCGGTGCTGGTGTCGCTCGAGCGCGGCCAGTAAGGGCTTCGTTTTGGGCCGGGGCGGTCCGCCGTGATCGCCCCGCGGGAGCCTCGTTGGTTCCGACGCGACAAAGCCGAGGAGCGAATCGCCGGCAGCAAAGGAGTGCGCTGTGTTCCCCAAGCTCTCTGCGGAGTTTATCGGCACGTTCTGGCTCGTTCTCGGAGGTTGCGGCAGCGCGGTCCTCGCGGCCGCCTTTCCCTCCGTCGGAATCGGATTGCACGGGGTGTCACTGGCGTTCGGTCTCACGGTGCTGACGGGGGCGTACGCGCTCGGCCCGATCTCGGGCGGTCACTTCAACCCCGCTGTCTCCGTCGGCTTGTGGGCGGGAGGCCGCTTTCCCGGCTCGCTGCTGTTGCCTTACACCGTGGCGCAAGTCCTGGGTGGCATCGTCGGCGCAGGCGTGCTGTACCTGATCGCGAGCGGCCGCGCGGATTTCAGCCTCGCCGCGCGGGTTCGCCTCCAACGGCTACGGAATGCACTCGCCCGGCGGATATTCGCTTGCGGCGGGGCTCGTGTGCGAAGTCGTGATGACGTTCATGTTCCTGGTCGTCATTCTCGGCACCACTCACAAACGCGCTCCAGTAGGATTCGCAGGTCTCGCAATCGGCCTCGCACTTACACTGATCCATCTGATCAGCATCCCGGTGACGAACACCTCCGTCAATCCGGCGCGCAGCACAGCAACCGCGGTGTTCGTTGGAGACTGGGCCCTTGGGCAGCTCTGGCTGTTCTGGCTGGCTCCGGTGATCGGCGCCGCAATCGCGGGCTTCGTATCCAAGGCGCTTCTCGAAGGCTCAGTCGAGGAGCCTCCGGTCACCGGACGCACTCGTTCCTAACTCACTTGTACCGGCGCGTCGCCGTCCTTGGTGCGAAAGCGGAACGTCCATGCCACGGTATTTCGGACGTACTCCGGTGGGCTGGACGACCAGCGCCGGTGGACCGCGCCCAAACCGGCGGCACGTTGTGAAATCCTCAACGAATCTGGCGATCTCTTTCGCTCCCCTGACGGTACGCGGTCTGCTCTGTCGGAGCGGCCAAGTGCTAGGCCGTCAGCCACTGACGGGCGAGTGCGGGTCCGTTCACCAATCGCATGGAAACACGTCGCCGGCTGCTGCTGCTCGTCGAGAAAACCACCTGGGTATTCGGCCTTGCCGGCCTGGTGGGATGGGGGGCGTTTCACATCGGGGCTGCCACTTCGACGCGGCACGATCTGGAGCGCTTCGCGGCGCTCCAGTCGGTCGCGCCCCAGGCCGGCACGCCGGACCAGTCCCTCTGGTCTCCGAATCGCGTCAGCGCCTGGCGTAAGGCGCTGAGCGACCCGGCCCCCGCTCCGCTCGCGGTGCTCCGAATCCCCAAGATTCGCCTCGAAGCACCAGTGCTGCCTGGCACCGACGACCGCACGCTCGATCGCGCCGTCGGTCATATCGAGGGCACGGCGCAACCAGGAACGAACGGAAACTCGGGCATCGCCGGGCACCGGGATGGTTTCTTCCGGGGACTGAAGGACATCACGCCGGGTGACGTGATTGAGCTCGACACGCTCCAGAAAAAGGAATCGTATCGCGTCGAGCGAACGTGGGTGGTCAATCCGGAAGACGTCTCGGTGTTGGACCCGACGTCCACACGCACGCTGACGCTGGTCACCTGCTATCCCTTCTACTACATCGGCTCCGCTCCCCGACGGTTCATCGTCCGTGCCGTGCTCGCGGGCGACAAAGTGGCGTTCTCGCCGCCATCCATTGAACACGTCTCCTGTCCCTTGTGCGGAATCCGGCGGCTGGTCACGGTGTTCTGGTCTTCTCCTGTCTCGTAAATGGTCGCGCAGAGTGTCAGAAATGGAGAAAAGTGTATGTCACGTTTAATGAGTGGGGTGGTCCTGGCCGCGGCGGTGGTGTTGTTGACAGCAGTCGCGTCGCCGGCGCAGCAGACGACGAGCTCGTCGGCAACGAAGACCTTCGAGGTACTCGCGGTGGACGGCAATCAGTTGGTCGTCAGGCTGCCGGAAGGGACGAGGGAGCTGACGGTCCCCGATGACTTTCGCTTCATCATAGAGGGACGCCCGATGTCTGTACACGAATTGATCGTGGGCATGAAGGGCACGGCCACCATCACAACGCAGACAACGGTCACGCCAGTGACGGTCACCGAGGTGAAGAACGGCACCGTCGTGGTGCGTTCTGGTTCGACCATCATCGTACGAACCAACGAGGGAGTCCGGAGTTTCACGCAGAGCGAGGTGGACAAGCGAGGCGTGAAGATTTTTCGCGACGGCAAACCGGTGCAACTGTCGGAGCTCCATGAAGGCAATAAGCTGAGCGCGACGATCATTACTTCGCGGCCGCCGAAGGTCATGACCCAGCAGGAAGTGAACGCAACTCTCGCGACTGAAAAGGCTGCTGCAGCAGCTGCGCCTCCGGCGGCAACAGCACCGGCCAGGTCGGCACCCGCGGCCGCGACGGCACCTGCGGCCACGAGGGCACCTGCGGCCACGGCGGCACCTGCGGCCACGGCGGCACCTGCGGCCACCAGTGGATCAACGGCACGGGCGTCAACGCCGGCCGCAACCCGGACGCTGCCGAAGACCGCCAGCTCGTGGCCGTTGTTTGGGCTGGCGAGCGTCCTGTCGCTCGCGGTCGGGTTCGCCCTGACTATCAGGCGCCGCCTCGTCAGCTAGGCGATATGCTTTGACCAGGAGCCGCGTGCGGCGCATGTTGACCGCTCGCGGCTCTGGCTCTAGGGGTTCGAGGCGAAGGGGGTATGGGTTCCCGACGGGTGTCGAGAGCTTTCATCTTCCAACGAAAGGGTGATTTATGCGGCGAAACAGAACGTGGCTCGTCGGGCTCGGCAGCATCTGTCTCCTCTCGGGTCTCATCGTCAGCACGGCGGCGGCGCAGCAACAGACCGCATCCACCGAGGTCAAGAACTTCGAAGTCGTGTCGGTGGATGGAAACAAGGTGGTGGTCAAGGGGGAGCAAGGTGCCCAGGAGATCACGGTACCCGACGACTTCCGGATCACCGTCGATGGCAAGAGCGTCTCCGTGCGCGAGCTGCGGCCAGGGATGAAAGGGTCGGCGACGATTACGACCACGACGACGGTGACGCCGGTCTATGTTACTGAGGTCCGAAACGCTGAAGTGGTGCAGGCTTCCGCCAGCTCGATTATCGTGCGCGGCCAGAACGGGTTCCAGATGTACACCGAAGGGGATGTGGAGAAGCGGGGCATCAAGATCTATAAGAACGGCCGTCCCGTTTCATTCTCCGACCTGCACACGCGTGACAAGCTGACCGCCACGATCGTAACGGAAGGTCCGCCGAAAGTCGTCACCGAACGCGAGGTTGAAGCCAGACTGTCAAGTCCGCCGCCTCCGAGCCCCGCGCCACCCGCGGTCGCGAGCACGCCGCCATCCGCCGCACCTGCGACAGCAAACACGCCGCGACCCGCCGCACCGGCGGCGAGCACGCCGCCACCCGCCGCACCTGCAGCAGCGAGTGCGCCGCCACCCGCGAGTGCTCCAGTCTCCGCACCGTCGACCGCGAGTCCTGCGACTTCCGGCGAAGAGGCCGGAAGCAGTTCGTGGCTGCTCTTAGGCGGGCTTGCAGTGATCGCGATCGCGGTGCTGGTCATCGTGACCACCTTCCGGCGAAAGGTCTAACGATAGCGCACCGGCCGTTTCGATCCGATTGGAACGGCCGGTGCGAGGTTCTTCGCTGGCGAGATGATCTGTGGTGTGTCCGATGCTTGGGCGAAGGTCCAAAAGGACGGTTTTTGTTGAAACAGCCCCACCAGCAGCGGCGCTCAGGAAAGGTGTCCAGTACGGCAAAAGTCGCGATCACTCTAGCCGGTCTGCTTTTCGCGACGGCAGCATTCGCGCAGGAGCCTGGAACCGAGGCGCCTGGCACGAGGACCGAGGCTATAGAGAGCGAGCGGGCCGACAAGGTAGCCGAGCTCTGGCCGGAACGCCAATCGCCGATCGTGAACACGGTCAACGGTCTGGTCGAGCGCGGTTTCAAGGAAGGTTTGGATTCCGGGCGCGGCGTCAACGGTCCCCAGATCGTGCTTGGAGGCATGCGACCGGGTCAGGGGTTCACCGCCGGGCTAGGCTATCGTCAGTCGGATCTCTGGCAGGAGCGTCTCGGGTTTCGCACGACCGCGCGAGGTACCTTCCAAGGCGCCTACCTCTTTGATGCCGATCTCGACTTTCAGGGCCTCAGGACGGAACGCACGTCCCTGCGGTGGTACACGAAGTTCGAAAGCTCACCCGATATCGATTTTTATGGACTGGGGAACACCTCGCCCAAAGAGGACCACACTAGCTACGCCTACGACGACCTGACCACGGACTTCGACGCCGCGCTGGAAGCTTTCAGGCACGTCCGCCTCGGGTTCACCGGGGGGTACCTGCGGGCACACACGGCGCAGGGCCACGATGATTTTCCGCCTATCGACCAGGTCTTCACGCCGGAGGAGATTCCCGGCTTCGGGGAGGACACGCAGTTCACCAGAGTCGGAGCATTCGTGGACTTCGATTTTCGCGACTCGAGGACGGGCCCCCGGAGCGGCGGCTTGTACGGCATGCGGTACCGCGAGTACTGGGATGTGGATCGCAAGGAGTTCGCTTTCCGACAGACCGAGTTCGAATTGCAGCAGTACCTGCCGTACTTCAACAAAGGACGCGTGTTGGCCGTACGCTCGGCGATCGTGTTGTCGTTTCCGAAGGAGGGCAACCAGTTGCCCGTGTATCTCCAACCGGTGCTCGGGGGCAACGACGACCTCCGAGGCTTCGGTGGGTACCGTTTCCGCGACAACCATTCGGTTTACGTGGGCGTCGAACACCGCTGGCACGCCTCGAGTAATCTCGACATGGCCGCGTTCGTCGATGCGGGCAAGGTCGTGCCGCTCAAACGCCAGGTCGACCCCACCAATCTCCACTACAGCGGCGGTATCGGATTCCGCGTGCGAGTGCGCTCCGCCATCGTCAGCCGCATCGATTTCGCCGCATCGGCGGAGGGCTTCCGGATGGTCTGGACCTTCAGCGACATCTACAAAACCAAGTGGTAGGCGCGATGATGTCCCGTCGAGTCATTCTTGCAGTCTTGATCGCCGCGATAGCTCCGGCTGCGGCGCTGGCCCAGACGCAGACGCCGCGGTTCTATCCTGACGATCCTCTGCGCAACGAGCCCGTGCCGCTGCCGGTGCCCGACCCCCAGCCTCGCGCCTTGAGCGACATCCTCGAACGGATTAACAACACCTTCAAGACGACTGGTCAACGGCATCCGCCAAATGGCGTTATTCCCGCCGGGGGCGTGAACACGCTGGGCGAAGTCATGGACGGCGACTGGTACGTCAATCGCCACGGGACGCGTCGCATGACGATCGATGAGCTGCAGCGTGGACCGGGGAACGATACTCCGCCCGCGACGGGAACCCCGTGGCAGGTACTCGTCGTCAAGCCGTTCGGCCTGAACCCCGGTTTGCTAATCGGCGACGCGAAAAACGATCTCTATGTGTTGCGCTTCGACCCGGTCGGTTACGAAGGCCTTGCCATAGGCGCCGAGATGGTGACGTCGCGGTTCCTCTATGCACTCGGCTATCACGTGCCCGAGAACTACCTCGTCGGGTTCGACCGGTCTCAACTCGTGGCCCATGCAGAGGGGCAAGCTGTGTCGAGTGCCGGTCGTACGCGCGCCCTTGTCGCAAATGATATCGACGCGTTTCTTCGCCGCGTGCCGCTCACGGCTGGCCGCACGTTCCGCGCGGTGGCCACCCGTCTGCCGGAAAGTCGTCAGTCACTCCTCGGTCCGTATCAGGTCTGGGGGACGAGGAGCGATGACCCCAACGACACGGTGCTTCACGAGCATCGACGAGACCTGCGCGGGTTGTTCGTGTTTTCGGCATGGCTCAACAACAGCAGTGCCCGCGCAGTGTCCACGCAGGATATCCTCAGAAACGACGGCGGCGTTCGGAGGATTCGTCACTACCTGATTGACTTCACCCGATCGCTTGGCAGTGGCATTCAGGATGGACCGAAGCTGGCGTGGGAAGGGAACGAACCTGCCATCCCCAGGGAAGGCACCATCAGGCGCAACATCGCGAGCCTTGGCATCTCCACGCCGGCGTGGATGAAAGCCAAGTATTCCGATCTCGCGGAGGTCGGAGCATTCGAGAGCCAGACGTTCGACCCTCTCACGTGGAAAACGGTCCAGCCTCTCCCGCCATTTGTGAATCGCCTGCCCGACGACACGTTCTGGGCGGCCAAACAGGTGATGACGTTTACCGACGAGGAGATCCGCGCGATTGTGCAAACCGGGCAGTACAGTAAGGCCGCCGAGGATTGGATCAGTGCCGCCCTCATCGAACGCCGAAACCGAATCGGACGTGCGTTCTTTTCGAGCGTTCTGCCACTCGACCGTTTCCGCCTGACGGGAAATGCCCTCGAATACGATGATCTCGGCGTGGCGCACGGTTTGTCAGCGCCACGGCTGTACACGACGGACTGGTACGGGTTCGACAACACCAAAGACATGCTCCTCGAGAAGATCGGGAGCGGTCCTGCGCTTCCGGCCGGTATACAAACGCTGGGCGTGGGCACCTACGTGGCGGCTCGCGTGTACGCGGACGACGCGGCGATGAGCGTGACCGTGTACTTGCGGAGGCGTGCAGATGGCTTTGAGGTGATCGGGATCGACCGGACGTGGCCCGGAAAAGTGGTGGCGCCGCCCATGCCGCCGGCGCACGTCGATCGGCGGATTTTCGCGGATCTGAGTGAACGGCAGCAGGCCCTGTTCAAGACTTATAGCGACAGCTACAACCAGACACGAGGCAGCCGGTACACGCCTGAAGAGGGTTTCAATCGCCTGAGCGTCTCAGAGCAAACCACTTTCTACGGCATCACGCATGCGCTCACTAATACGCGGTTGACCGATGCCAGCGGTGCGTCGCTCGGGGTGGCGCTCGATCGGGTGGAGTCCGTCGAACGGATTGCGGGGCAGTACGCCGGTCGCAGCGGCGACGATCAGTTCCGGCTGTATGTGAATCTGAAACCGGACAGTCGTGAAGTGCTGGAGAAGAGTCGGGAATTCATCCGCGATCGCGAGAACACGGTCTACCACGCAGGCTATCCGTACTCGTATCGACAAGCCGGCAAGGAGCCGACGCTCCAGTTTTCTGTAGCCGAAGAGGGACTGAAGGCAGACATCGACGTCGATTACCGCTCCAGCAAGTCCCCGCAGAGTCTCTTCAACGGTCACCTGACGGCGTCCAACTCCGACATTCGCGTCGGAGACAATTCGACGCGTCACCGAGGGCGCTGGGGAAACTTGATTACCTGGTGGCAGGATGCCTTGGGCCGCCTGCCGGAGTCGTTGCCCGAGCAGCGCGACCCGCTCGATCTCGATCGGCCCGATGCGCCGGCCACACCGCTGCCGCCCGATCGCCCCGCCGGTTCGGCGCCTGAGCGAATCGAAGACGCGGCACAGGAGTTCCTGACCGACTGGCTGGTCCGGCATCAGTACGAGCAGGCCCTCGAAGTCATGTCGCCCAGGGCCTACGCGTGCCTCAATCTCAACGATAGCTCGCAGGGCGTGGCGCTGGATGCCGCGGCCGCACGTCGCGAGTTGCGCAGGCTCATGGAGTACGCAACGGGCAAGCTCGGTACGCGCACCAACCTCACGAGCGCGATTCTCGCGGTCACGCCACGAGATCCCAAACGCGTCGTCGTGGAGCATCCGTTCCGGCGGGAATTCCTCCTGACCCCTCTCGCCGAGACGGAGGCACGAACGTACCTGTGCGGCCAGGGCGCCGCGGCTGCGACGAGCGCACAGTATTTCGGCGTGGTGTTCCAGTTCCGCAGGGCTGGCGGCGGGACGCTGGGTCTGCTGTGGACCAGGGAAGCCGGCCAGTGGAAGCTCGTGTCCTTTCAACCGATCGCGCAGTAGACTCGACTACAATTCACAAAAGCTGCTTCGAACGGCTCACCCCGGCGCGTCAGCGTATGGTTGAGCTAGATTGCTCGATGGAACTGTTTTCTTTCGGTTCCAAGCCCGAAAGACCAGAAGAGTCCTTCGGAGTGTTCCTTCGACTGCCGACAGAAGCGAACGACAAAGGGCAGGTTGCGGCGTTCGACCGGTTCGCCGCGCATCACCATTGGATATTGAGCTTGGTTGGGCACGTGGCGTGCAGCCGATCCGAGCTGGGCACGCCGCCGTGCCTTACGAGTGAACAGTTTTACCCATGGGGAATCCGTTTCGAATATTCCGCCGTACTCCGCCTCGTGAAGCGCCTCTCCGCGACGAACTGCTGAGCATCGAGCGGCTCGAAGAGCGGGCCAAGTCACTAGCGGGTCGGTTCACGGTCGCAGCCAGCTCGCGGCGAGCGAAGAGTCTCTTTCCGCGCCTGGCCGACAACGCTCGCGTCCTCCGTACTGCGTACGCCACCCTGGCTGGCGACGTGCACCGAGGCGAAGACGTCACATCGTCTGCCGAGTGGCTGCTCGATCACTTCAATCTGGTGGCGGCAGAAATCCGCGCCGTGCGCGAGAACCTTCCGCAAGCGTACTACCGAGAGCTTCCTCGCCTTGCGCAGCGGCAATGGGTGGGGCACGCGCGAGTGTACGCGATGGCTCTCGAGCTCATCCGGCACAGCGACAGCCGCCTCGACCGCTCCCAACTCGTCCGCTTCATGAACAGCTATCAATCGGTGGCGTCACTGACCATCGGCGAGCTATGGGCGTGGCCGAGTATCTTGAGGCTGGCCCTCATCGAAAACCTGCGGCGACTCGCGGAAGAAATCCTGGTGGCGCGCGACTCGCGGATTGCAGCGGATCTCACGGTCAGTCAACTCGAGGCCGGACGAACACTTTCATCGATACCCGTCTCCGCCGACATGGCATATGTCGTCAGGCTGCTACAGCGGGTGCGCGAGTACGGCTTGCGTCTGTCGCCGCTGCACACCGCCATCGAACAGCATCTGAGTCAGCGTGGAATATCGGCCGAAGATGCAATTCGAAGTGAGCACCAGCGACAGGCAGCCGCTCAGGTCTCTGTTGCGAACGTCCTGACCAGCCTGCGCCTTTGCTCGACGCTCAATTGGAGTGACTACTTCGAAGCCGTCAGCCTGGTTGAGCAGGTGCTTCAACGCGACCCAGCCGGCGTCTACGGCACCATGGATTTCCTGAGTCGAGACCGTCAGCGCCAGGCCGTCGAGGAGTTGGCGGCGCCGACCGGGGAGGCCCAGGTTCATGTGGCGCTCCGCGCGATCGAAAGCGCGCGCCAGGCCGCGGAAGTCGGACCGATGACCGATCGGGCCACACATGTCGGCTTCCACCTGGTCGGTGAGGGACGGCTCGAGCTCGAGGCCGACCTTGGCTATCGGCCTCCCTTTCCAAAGCGCATCAAGCGGACGGTGTTGAGCTTCCCGACGCTCTTCTACCTGGGATCCGTCGCGGCAATTACTTCAATCCTGATTGGGCTTGGTCTCGCCTACGTCCGCTACAACGGCGGCGCTCCAGACAAGTACTTTTGGATCAGTCTGCTGCTCATCGTGCCGGCCAGCGAAGTGGCGACAGTGATCGCACAGCGTCTCGTCGCGCTCTTCATTCAACCGCGCCGGTTACTCCGTCTCGAGCTGAAGGACGGGATCCCGCCCAATGCCCGAACGATGGTCATCGTTCCCACGCTGCTCACGACCGTGACCGAGGTGGACGAGCTTGTCGAACGGCTGGAAGTGGCCGCTCTTGCCAATGCGGGGCCTCGGATTCACTTCGCCATACTGAGCGACTTCCCCGACGCACCGAACCGAGAGATGCCAGAGGACGCGGCCGTGCTCGAAGCCGCCAGAAACGGCATCGAGGTATTGAACGGCCGCTTTGGAACTTCGGATGAGGCTCGTTTCTTCCTGTTCCACCGCGAACGGCAATGGAATTCTCGTGAGCAGGTCTGGATGGGCTGGGAGCGTAAGCGCGGGAAGATCGAAGAGTTCAATCGACTCCTGCGCGGCTCGCCGGACACGAGCTTTTCCGTCTCACCGGGTGCTCGGGAGATTCTGTCGTCGGTCCGGTATTGCCTCACGCTGGACTCGGACACGCGGCTGCCTCGAGACGGAGCCAAGAAACTGGTCGGGATCATTTCCCACCCGCTGAACCAGGCGCAGCTGGATCCGGTTTCCAAGAGAGTGGTTCGAGGCTACGGCATCCTTCAGCCTCGCGTCAGCGTGACCATGGCGAGCGCCGCCGGTTCGCTGTTCGCTCGAATCTATGCAGGCCACACGGGGGTCGACCCATACACGACGGCAGTTTCGGATCTTTATCAGGACCTGTTCGACGAAGGCATTTTCACGGGGAAGGGTCTTTACGACGTGGATGCCTTCATGGCGGCGTTGGAGAACCGCATCCCCGAAAATGCGGTGTTGTCGCACGACCTGTTCGAAGGTCTGTACGCGAGAACGGCACTGGTCTCGGACATCGAGGTCGTCGACGACTATCCGTCGAGCGTGCTCGCGCACGCGCGGCGCCAGCACCGGTGGGTCCGCGGCGATTGGCAGATCCTGTTGTGGCTCTTCCCTATCGTGCCCACCCGGACCGGCTTTGCGCGAAATCCGCTCCCGCTCATCTCGCGCTGGAAGATTCTCGACAACCTCCGACGCAGCCTCGTCGCGCCAATGACGATCGCGTTGTTCATTCTCGGTTGGACGTCCCTGCCGGGGAGTCCAACGGTCTGGACGCTGGCGACGCTGGGCGCGCTGATCTTCTCTCCGATCCTGTGGCTCCTGGAAGTCGTGGCCGGCCCGCGGCCCTGGCAGCCCTGGCCCGTGCTGCTGCGCAACGTGATCGACGACACGAAGACCGCCTTGGCGCGCGCCTGCGTCCAATTGATCTTCCTCGCCTATCACGGCTGTCAGATGATCCACGCGATCGTGGTGACGCTCGTCCGGCTCGCGGTCACGCATCGCAAGATGCTCGAATGGCAGACCGCCGCAACCTCCGCGCACGTGTCCGATGCGACGCGGCGATCGGGCTTGCGGCCGTTCGTCGAGCAGATGCTGGGCAGTCCAGTGCTGGCGACGTGCGTCATCATCGCAGTGGCGTTGGTCCGCCCGCGCGCCCTCCCTGGCGCCCTTCCGATTCTTCTGTTGTGGCTTGCCGCGCCCCTCGTCGCTTACGAGCTCAGCCAGCCGTTCACCCGGCGGCAACCCGAAATCAACCCGGAAGATCGTCGTCTGCTGCGCATCATCGCCAGGAAGACATGGCGCTTTTTCGAGACCTTCGTTGGAGCCGGCGACCACCATCTGCCGCCAGACAATTTTCAGGAAACTCCGCAGCCGGTGATCGCGCACCGTACATCGCCCACCAATATCGGGATGGGGCTGCTAGCGGCGCTGGCCGCTCACGATCTTCGCTTCATCTCGACGCGCGAATTGACGGACAGAGTTGAGGCCACGCTTTCAACGATCGAGGGGATGGAGCGGTTCGACGGTCATCTCTTCAACTGGTACGACTCCCAGACGCTGGTGCCGCTTGCGCCCCGGTACGTCTCCTCGGTCGACAGCGGCAATCTCGCCGCGGCGCTCATCACTTTGGCGAACGGCTTGCGTCAGTTGCCGACCGAGCCCAAGCCTTATTCAGATCTTTCCGGTCTCGAAGAAGTCGTTTCGTTGCTGAGGCGCGCGCTCGAAGTGGCGGATCGAGACGGCAAACATCGACCGGAGTACCAGGACCTCCGAACACACCTTCAAATCGTCCGAACGATTGTCGTCGGCTCTGGGACTGTCGAAGACAGGCTCGCGGCACTTGCCGGTCCATCGGCGAGCTTGCAGGGTGCGAGTCAAACGCTCGATGCGCAATCAGCCGACACCGACGAGGCCGAAATCGCCTACTGGACCGAGCGCCTTTATCACGACATCGAGATCGCCAGGCAACCGGACTCGGTCGCGCCAGAACACGCGGAATGGCTTGCGCAGCGGGCCCTTTCGTTGGCCGACGCCATGAACTTCCGCCTCCTCTACGACAATCAACGAGGGTTGTTGTCGGTCGGCTATCGTCCGACCGATGCAGAGAGCCTCGGTCGCCTCGATACGGCGTACTGACGATCTGCTGGCCTCCGAGGCGCGCCTCGCAAGCTTCATAGCCATCGCCAAGGGCGACGTACCGGAAGCTCACTGGTTCAGACTGGGTCGGCCTCTCACAAGTGTTCAGGGAGTTCCCACGCTGTTGTCGTGGGGCGCGACGATTTTCGAATACCTGATGCCGCTGCTGGTGATGCGGAGCTATCCGGAAACACTTCTCGACGAGAGTTGCCGGATGGCCGTTCAGCGGCAGATTCGGTACGGCAAAGAACGCGGTGTGCCCTGGGGCATCTCAGAATGCGCGTTCAACGTCGTCGATCGTCACGACACATATCAATACCGTGCGTTCGGCGTACCAGGACTCGGGTTGAGGCGCGGACTCGCCGACGACCTGGTGATCGCGCCGTACGCGACGGCGCTCGCTGCGTTGGTCGATCCCCTGGCGGCGACGGCCAACTTCCGCCTCCTGGCCGGTGAAGGCCTCGATGGGCGCTTCGGCTACCACGAAGCCATCGATTACACCTCACGGACTGACGATGTGGCGGACTCGAGCCCCTCGACCTCGACCAAATCCCGGAAGAACGGCACCGTCGTTCGCACGTTCATGGCCCATCATCAAGGCATGACACTGGTGTCGATCGCCAGCGCGCTGCTTGGCCACAAGATGGTCGATCGGTTCCACGACGATCCCAGGATGAAGGCAACCGAGCTCCTGTTGCAGGAACGCATGCCACGGCGTTCTCCAGTCACCACGCCTCGCCCGCTCGAAGCCACCCGCATCGCCGCGCCGATTGCTGTCGACGCCGTGCGCCGCTTCCGGACGCCGGCCACCCAGTTTCCGCATGCCGCGTTTCTGTCCAACGGCAACTACGTCACCGTCGTAACCAACTCCGGAGGCGGGGCGAGCTCGTGCCGTGGCCGCTCTCTCACCCGGAGCCGGCGCGACTCGACGCGCGACCTGGGCAGCCAGTTCATCTATCTCCGGGATGTGCGAACCGGGTCCGTCTGGTCGGCGACTGCGCAACCGTTCAATGTGGAGCCGAACGACTATCTGGTGACGCTCGTCCCGGAGCGAGCGACGTTCCATCGACTCGAGGACGGCATCGCGACCAATCTGGAAATCGCGGTCTCAACAGAAGACGACGTGGAGGTCCGCCGCCTCGCGATCATGAACCGCAGCGATCGAACGCGCGAGATCGAGATCACGAGCTACGCCGAGATCGTTCTCGCAACCCCGGCGGCCGACCTCGCGCATCCCGCGTTTGTGAAGCTCTTCGTCGAAACCGAATTTCGTCCCGACTATTCCGCGCTGCTCTGCCGCCGGCGTCCCGGTGGGTTCGACGCCGAGGAACTGTGGGCCGTGCACGTGGCGAGCCTCGAAGGTCGGCCGCAGGGGGCGCTCGAATGTGAAACCGATCGCAGCCGCTTCCTGGGACGCGGTCGAGGTCCCGATAATCCCCAGGCTCTCGACGGACGCTCTCTCTACAACACCACCGGCGCCACGCTCGATCCTATCGTCAGCTTGCGGCAGAGAGTCCGGCTCGCGCCGGGCGGATTTGCGCGGTTGTCGTTTGCCACCGGCATGACGTCGAATCGCGAAACCGCCCTGGCGCTGGCCCTCAAGTATCGAGAACCGAGCGGTGCCGGCCGAACCTTTGCGCTCGCCGCCACTCACGGACACAGCATGCTGCGTCATCTTGGTATTTCGAGCGATGCAGCGCTGCTGTACGAACGACTCGCTTCGCGGGCTCTCTATCTCGATGGCTCGCTCCGCGCAAGCCCGGAACTACAAGCCGAAAATACACTCGGGCAAGAAGGCCTCTGGCCTTACAGCATCTCGGGCGATCTTCCAATCGTGCTGATCCGCGTCGGAGAAGACGATGCCTTGGCCTTGATCCGCCAGGTGCTCGAAGCCCAGGAATACTGGCGACTCAAAGGTCTCGGCGCCGACATCGTCATCCTGAACGAGCATCCGACGAGCTACCTCGACGAGACACATGAGCAGATCACCACCTTGCTGTCCGACGGACCTTGGCGCGGGTGGAAGGAGCGCCCGGGTGGCGTCTATCTATTGCGCGCCGACCACATGGCCGACAGCGATCGCACGCTGCTCATTGCTGTTGCCCGGGCAGTTCTACACGGCAACCGGGGCACGCTCGCCAACCAGATCGATCGACCCTACCCTGGCCGCACAGGTCGGGACGTAGCGGATAGCCCCGCGCACCGCGAGGCTCGTCGAGAACCCAAGGCCGCGGAAGCAGTGCCACAAGTCGAGCCCCCGCCCCTGTTCTTGTTCAACGGACTTGGCGGCTTTACTGCCGATGGCAAGGAATACGTCGTGGTTCTCGAGGGGGACCACGAGACGCCGGCGCCTTGGGTCAACATCATTGCGAATCCATCGTTTGGGACGATCGTGACTGCCTCAGGCTCCTCGTTCACCTGGGCGGAGAACAGTCGGGAAAACCGCCTGACGCCGTTCTGGAACGATCCTGTCTCAGACCCGACTGCCGAGGCGTTGTTCGTTCGCGACGACGATACCGGAGAGATCTGGTCGCCCACACCCGGACCCATACGACGCGGCCCGAACAGCGGCCGCTGCGTCATACGTCACTCGGCAGGTGTGACGACGTTCGCTCGAGTCGAGTCGCACATCGAACACGAGCTGAAGGTCTTCGTCGATCGATCGGCTCCCGTCAAGTTCTCTTTGTTGACATTGACCAATCGAGGTGAGTCGCCTCGTGAGCTGAGCGTGTTTGGGTACAACGAATGGGTGCTCGGTCCACCCCAATCCGATCAGCAAATGCACGTGACGACCGAACTGGATGCCGACTCGGGCGCTGTCGTCGCGCGGAACGTGTTCAGCGGGCAGTTTTCCAAACGCGTGGCGTTCGCCTACGTCAGCGAAGAACTGGTTTCGGCAACCGGCGATCGCCTGTCGTTCCTCGGTCGAAACGGCTCCCTGGCCCAGCCGGCTGGCCTCGCTGGTCCCTCTCTTTCGGAGCGATTCGGTGCCGGACTCGATCCTTGCGCCGGCTTACACGTCAGACTGACGCTCCAACCCGGCGAAGAGCGCCGTCTCGTGTTCTTGTTGGGTCAGGGCGCCGACGCCCAGGCCGTACGCGACCTGACCCGAGTGTTCGGTCACCTCGCCGCGGCTGATACGAGTCTGGCCGAGGTGAGTCGCAGTTGGGACGACACGTTGAACGCCGTCCGGGTCCAAACACCTGATGATTCGTTCGACGTGATGATGAATCGTTGGCTGCTGTACCAGACGCTCAGCTGCCGCTTCTGGGCGCGAACGGGGTACTACCAGCCCGGAGGCGCATTCGGCTTCCGGGATCAACTGCAGGATGTCATGGCGCTGTCGATGTCGCGCCCCGACCTCCTGAGAGATCACCTCTTCCACGCAGCTTCCCGGCAGTTCGTCGAAGGTGACGTGCTGCACTGGTGGCACGAACCTGGAGGGCGCGGCTTACGTTCGCGATGCTCGGACGATCTCCTGTGGCTGCCTTATGTGACGGCACACTACGTCAAGAGTTCCGGAGACCTCGAATTCCTCGACAAGCAGGTGCCGTTCATCGAAGCACCGACGTTGGCGCCGGACTCACAAGAGACCTACCTGCAACCGCACGTTTCCAAGCAGGAAGGATCGATTTTCGAGCACTGCGTTCGCGCCATCGAAAAAGGTTTGACGGTCGGGACCCACGGACTCCCGCTCATCGGCAGCGGCGACTGGAACGATGGTTTCAACAGAGTCGGAAAAGCCGGCCGTGGTGAAAGCACATGGCTCGGATTCTTCCTGCACGCGGTGCTCACCGCGTTCGCGCCGATATGCGACGAAAAGGGCGACCGTCAACGAGCCGATCGTTATCGTCACGAGGCAAGCCGCCTACGAACGATGCTGGAATTGAGCTGGGATGGCGAGTGGTACCGGCGCGGCTACTACGACGACGGAACGCCGCTGGGCTCCATGCATAGCGCGGAAGGTCGGATCGATTCGATTGCGCAATCGTGGGCGGTACTTTCCGAAGCTGTGCCGACTCAATATGCAGAACGCGCGATGGACGCAGTCCGCACGCATCTTCTCAACCGCGGCTCGCAGACCCTGCTCCTGCTGACTCCGCCGTTCGATCGTGCGGACGAAGACCCCGGTTACATAAAGGCATACGGACCGGGCATTCGTGAGAACGGCGGCCAATATACGCATGCCGCAATCTGGGTCGTCATGGCTTCAGCCCGACTCGGAAATGGCGACGAAGCAGTCGAGCTTTTCCATATGCTCAATCCGGTCAATCGGACGCGGACTGCGCTCGCGCTCGAACGCTACCGGGCCGAACCCTACGTCATCGCCGGCGACGTATCCGCGAACAGCCTCCACACCGCGCGTTCGGGGTGGACGTGGTATACCGGAGCGGCTGGATGGATGTACAGGGCGGGCCTCGAAAGCATCCTCGGCCTGCGGCGCCGCGGGATGGTCATTGAAATCGACCCGTGTATTCCTTCGTCGTGGGGTGAGTACGCGATATCGTGGCGAATCGGTTCGACGCTCTATGAGATTTTCGTGTCGAACCCGCAGCGGCGTTGTCGGGGGATAGCGGACGCGACCCTCGACGACGCGCCGATCGATCCGCTCGCCATCCCCATTGCCAGCGATGGTGCGACGCATACGATCCGTATCGTGCTCGGCGATCGAAAGCTCACGACGGACGGCGCGGCGGTCAGACAGGTCGTTGTCCCTGGATAATGCGAATCAGGACGGACGCAACCGCAAGAATCACCGACCCGCCTCAGGTCCGATTCACCGTGCGGAAGTTCGGACTGCCTGACTGTTCTGTCGCGGTATCCGCCGCTCCCGTCAAGGTCTCGCTCACGTCTTTCGCCGTGTCACTGGCCAATCGGCCCATGGTCTCGCCTGCGCGATTCACGGCAGTGCGTGTGCGTTCGTAGACCTCACGGCCGCGCTGATACGCGTCGCGACCGGTTTCCGCCAAGTCATCGACCGTCTTCGACACGGTCCGGCCGACGTTGGCGGCCGATTCCGCGACCTGCTCGCGCAATTCAGAGCCTCTGCGCGGCGCGAACAACAGCCCAAGCCCGGTTCCGATGACAGCGCCCGCAAAGAGCCCCGTGAAGAACGCCGCGCCCGAACCCCACGCGTCCGCCCGGTCATATTCATGAATCATGATTTTCCCCCCGTCGGTAGCCTGCTCGTCGTGCCTGATCTGATTGCCTTCATCCATGACAACACTCTCCCGAGTTCCGGCCTCTGCTAACCTTCAATTCGCGAATGGACCTTTTCCGAGCGTCGCGCGTGACGCTCAGTGCACGCCAGGTGCCAGGCTTACATGCTGGTTTCGCGGACACCTGATCGGTGATTCCCAGCGCGGAACGGCTCAGTAGCGCTGGCTGGAAGTTGCTACGCTTCAGCTGAAGTGTATTCGCCCAAGTCGCGTGAGAAGCGAAATGCCATGATTTGAGTCGCTGGCTTCCAACCCGCCTCGCGAAACACTAGGGATCGCCGCCAACTGATGTGGCACGTTCCCTGCTACCTCAACCTTTCGAACCATCTCGGAGGTCGGATGCTCTGGACGTGCTTTGTAACACTGCTATTCCTTTGGTGTGTCGCGATCGTTGCGTCTTTCACTTTGAACGGCTTCATTCACGTTCTGCCGTTCGTCGCCGTGGTCGTGGCGCTCGTAGGCACCATTCAAGGACGCCATCTCATTTGAGTCGGGGCTCACGCTCCCCGGTTTTCCTATGAAGCCTCCCCATATCGCGATCGCCGATGATGATCTTGAATTTGGGAACTATCTGAAGACGTTCCTGGATGGCCGAGGATATCAATCTCGGATCTACAGGCACGGCGCGGAATTGATCTCCGCAGCGCGTGTCGGCGAGTTGCCCGACGTGGTCCTGCTCGATGTGATGATGCCGGGCATGGACGGTCTGGCGACGCTCCGGAGCCTGAAAGCCGCCCACCCCGACGTTCAGGTGATTATGCTGTCGGGTCGAGAAACCCCAGCCACAATCGTCGAAGCCCTCAGTCTGGGGGCCATCAACTACGTCGTCAAGCCGAACGATCCAGATGGTCTTGGCGAGATTGCGCTCGAAGCGGCGATCAAGCAGGCGATGGAGAAACGACAGCTCGTCTCCGAAGTCACCGAGCTGCGTCGTCAGGTCAGCGACGACCAGGCCCAGGCGTTCATGTTTTGGGAGCGGAGCGATACGATGCGAAGCATCGCGGTGATCGTGGATCGGCTGGCCGACAACGATGTCACCGTCTTGCTCCGCGGTGAAAGTGGTGTTGGCAAGGAGCTCGTGGCGCGGGCGATTCACGACCGATCTGTTCGGCACACGAAGCCCTTCGTCAAGGTCAACTGCGCCGCGCTCCCTGACGATCTCCTCGAGAGCGAGCTGTTCGGCCACGAAAAGGGCGCATTCACCGGCGCCGGCGCGACGCGTGTCGGCAAGTTCGAACACGCCGACGGCGGCACCTTGATGCTCGACGAAATTGGTGAGATGAAAGCCGGTCTGCAGGGAAAACTGCTCCACGTGCTCCAGGACGGCGAATTCAGCCGGTTGGGAAGCAACAAGCGCTTTTCGGCAGACGTACGAGTCGTGGCAGCGACCAACCGCGATCTGGAAGCGATGCTCGTTCGCTCGGAGTTTCGCGAGGACCTGTACTATCGACTCAACGTCGTGGAGATCGTCGTCCCGCCGCTCCGGCAGCGACGTGACGAGATTCCACATTTGATCGATTTTTTCATCGGGAAGTATGCCAAGCGCTACAACCGGCACGAGACCGCACTCACTCCGACGCTGCGCGAAACGCTGGAGAACTACAGCTGGCCGGGCAACATCCGGGAGCTCGAAAACGTCATCAAACGATTCGTCATTCTTCAGGACGAAACACTTCTTCCTCGCGATCTTCAGGCGGGCGAGCGCCGTGCTCAGGCCGTTCGGCAAGCCGCCGATTCGGCCTCGGCGTCCGACCAAGCGACGCGGGTTCCGGCCCAGCAGGAGACTGCGGCCGTCCACGAACCCCCAGTACAGCCGGTAGAGACAGTTCGGGAAGCTCCTGCCAACGGCAACCACGATAACGGTTCGCCGAACGGCGTGAAGACGCTCTCGGAAGTCGCGCGAGTCGCGACTCAACAGGCCGAGCGCAATCTCATCATCCCCACGCTTCGCCGCGTGCACTGGAACCGGCGAAAAGCTGCCACGATGCTGGGCATCAGCTACAAGACCCTGCTCAACAAGATCAAGGAGCACGGGATCGTTCAGGAGTAGACGGCGAGCTCAAAACGCCTGGCCGATGCTGATATGTATTCTCCAGCGCCGGCTCTGTAGCTCTCCGTTGACGACGAGCCCTTCGATTGGAGTGAGCTGGTAGCCGTAATCGAAGCGAATCGGCCCAACCACGGTTTGGTAGCGCAAACCCGCACCAATTGCGTACACCAGCGTCGACAAGTCAACCTGTGACGAACGTTCCCAGACATTTCCTCCATCAAGAAACCCCACGGCGCTGAAGTTACCGTGGACGCGGGCGCGCAGCTCGCCGGTGAAGGCCAGGGTCGTGTTGCCACCGATTGGCAGGCCCGACTCGCTCAAGGGACTCACCTCGTAACGCCCCCAACCACGAACCGAAGAAGCCCCCCCGAGAAAATACCTCTTGGCGAACGGGACGTTGGCTTCGAGGTCGTTCTCGGGATGGATGTTGCCGAACTCCAATCGCGTCGCTGCGGTGATCCGGGCGCGAATCGGCTGATAGTGACGGAGGTCGGCACTGAACGACCAGTAGTTGAACGTACCCTTCAGGAACCGGCCGGCCTGTTCGGCATGCAGCGCAACCTGATATCCGTCGTTCGCGTCCAGCAAGTTCCTGGCGGTTGCACGGCGAAAGTCGGCTCCAATCGTGTTTAAGGTGCCGTTCTGCTCACCCGTTCGCGGGTCGAGACCGAGAGCGATGAGGGTCTCGTACAAGCTGAGATCGTTCAGGACATCTGGAGCGATCGAGCTGCTGTTGTACTCGCTCCCTGCCGTAATCGACCAGGTCGTTCGCGCGTTCTTCTGATAGACCAGGGTCGCCAGCCCGCCGCTGACGGACGTGTCGTACGCGGGCGTGAACTGCTCCCAGTGCTGTCCGGCAAGATCAACCGTAAAAGTCGGTGTTGGAAAGTGCGGCTGGCTCAGCTCGACGCGCACCCCGCGGTCGAGCGACGACCACCGGGCCCGCACTCCCGCCGTCCGCCCTCCGCCCAAGAAATTGACCTGACGGTACTCAGCATCCATCCGTGCCTTCTCTTCTGTGCCATAGCCGACACCGAACGAAAGCCGGTGGTGTTTGCCTTCGGTCACGGTAACCCGGGTCGTTACGTCGATGTCCTTTCTGTCGGGACTCACGATCTCTACGTTGACGAATTGAAAGAGTCCCGAGGCGTTGAGTCTCCGTTGACTCTCCTGCAGGAGGCTTCGACGGTAGAGCTCTCCCGGCTTGTACTGCAGCTCACGCCGAATGACCTCTTCGCTGATGCTCGTGTTTCCCGATACCTCGATCCGGCCAAAAACTGAGAGCGGACCTGGTACGGCGGTGAACGTGATCTCCACGTCGCGGACACCAGGTTCTTGCGACTCTTCGACCGTCGTCGCGGCGTATGGATAGCCGTGGTCGCGCAGCTCGTTGAGCGCCATCTCTCGCGTCGCCAAGACTTGCGGCCGTTGCCGGGGCTCGCCCACGTGCAGCGGCGCCGCCTCTCGGAACCGTGACAGATGGTCCGGGGGAATCACGTCGAAGCCGACGTAGTGGATGGCCGCGATGCGGACCGGCTCCCCTTCCGACACAACTATGGTGAGGTCTACCGATCGCTGGTCGTCGGTAAATTCCACCTTGAAATCCGTGACGTGACCGTCCGGATAGCCGTGGTCGGCATAGAAGGCGTCGACGCGTTTGAGGTCGGTCTCGAAACGGGTCCGGTCGAAGAATTGCTTCCGGGCCCACGGAAGGAACGGGCTTCCGCGGGTGGCAAGCGACCGCCTGAGGAGTCCCTCATCGATGGCGTGCACTCCCTGAAAGGTCAACGTGTGAACTGTGACGATCGAGCCCTCGTCGCTCGCCCCGACCGCAAGCATCAGGACGGCGAACCGAAGGAGGCTCATCTCATTTCAGGCAGTGGCGCGCCGTTGAAGCTGGAGCCCCGACAGGAGCGGACTTGCCGCGGTAGCCATGCGCGCCTTGGCCTTCTGGAGAGTCTGCGACGGAGTCTCACCGAACAACGCCTTGTACTCGCCTGCGAAACGACCGAGCTCGAAGAAGCCATGAAGCGTGGCGACCGTCGTCACCGTTGCCAGACCGCCGTCGGCTGCCCGGAGGGCATGGCGTGCGCGATGAAGTTGCCGGATCTTGAGGTATCGCTTCGGACTGGTCGTATAGACATCATAGAACGCATTGCGAAGGCTTCGCTCGCTCACCCCGACCACAGTCGAGAGCCGTGCGATGGATATCGGCTCGCCGATGTGTTCGCGAACAAAATGCTCCGCGCGGCGAACGATCTCGCTACGCGACCGGAACGCCGTCGACCTATTGTAGCTGGTGACGGCAGTTTGCAGGCACTCGCCCAGGATCAGGCAGACCTGTTCGCTTGCCGTGGAAAACTCGACGCGTATTGAAGCGTCTGTTTGCGCTTCCGTTATGGCTTTCAGTTCGAGGAGCTGGCCCCGGAGCCGAACCACGTTTCGACCCATAGGCCGGACTATCAGACTTCCCTTGGACGATCGAAGAAACGTTCGGGCCGCGCCCATCAAGCCGACGGCCGCGTCGACCGGGAGGCTGATGATGGCAAATCGCATTCCGGCAGGATCGAAGGCGTAGCTCTCGGTGCGCGGCGGACACGCGACGATCTCGCCAGTCGTGATCACGTGGCCGTCCCATCTTGCCAGTCCCGGCACGACGAGCGGCACAACGAACGCCCATCTATCGGCAGGTACTCGAACGCGGCGGACGATCGCAAGCTCCTGATGACCGAAGTGCATCACCGCCGGCATGAATTGAGCGACCGTCCAACGGCTGCTAAGGGGTTTCGCCTCGAGTTGTACGCAATCGGTCTCGATCCCATCGACGGCAACCGCGGCCATCCCATCGATGTCCCGGATATCTGTCGACGTCATGGGCTGGGACCACGGCATGTCGTGCCCGGCATCCAACTCGATCGGCTCGCGTTCCATGAGAAAACCCCCACGCATCATGGCCAGCGGCCCGAAGTTGAAGAACTGTCAGTACTGCTCGCTCATACGAGAAAGACTGCCGGGCCGCGAAGGGCCGCGGCCACTGTGATCGGTCGAATACCCAAGTCGTGAGATGGGGCACCCCTTTGATGATGTGCACACGATTTTGCGTGGACTGGTATTGTTGACAGTTTCGCGTCCAGAGGGCCGTTGGTTATAACCCCAAGGCTCGATCCCACAACCAGTAACGGACGCGGGTAGTGAGCTTGCCGGTCTCGTGCGACCTTGCAGGTTAGGTTCTCGCGTGAGAACATCACGGGGGCTGTGCAAGTCGTTTTTTGTGTCTGAGTTCCGCGAATTAGAGCGTCGTGAAAAACAGCGTCCAACTTTCGGACCTACGCCGAATGAAAATCTTGCTGATCACCGATCCGAGCCATGGCACGAGGGTCCGTCGATGATGCGGCCCCGTGTCCTCCTCGCCGATGATCACACGCTGCTTCTTGAAGCATTTCAACGATTACTTGCTGACGAGTGCGAGGTGGTCGGCATGGTCTCCGACGGCAGGGCCTTGCTTGCCGCCGCCGACAAGCTGCGGCCCGACATCGTCGTGGTGGACGTGGCCATGCCCTTGCTCAATGGCCTCGATGCCGCCCGCCAGCTCAAGCAGGCCCTCCCCGAGACTCGAATCGTATTCCTTACGATGAACGAGGACCCGGACCTCGCGGCCGAGGCGTTCCGGTCCGGGGCCTCGGGCTACCTGCTCAAGCGATCAGCGGCGTCCGAGCTCTTGACGGCGATTCGCGAAGTGATGCGCCATCGATCGTATGTAACGCCGTTGATCACCAGCGATCTCGTCGGCTCGATGCTGCGTGGCGCAGACGCTTCGCGGTCGCGCCAGCATTTGACCACTCGGCAGCGCGAAGTCGTTCAGTTACTGGCGGAAGGCCATTCGATGAAGGAAGTGGCAGCGATTCTGAACATCGCTCCGCGGACAGTCGCGTTTCACAAGTACCGGATCATGGAGCAGCTCAACATGAAGACTACGGCTGACCTGATTCAGTTTGCAATTAAGCACCATATTGTGTAGCACCTGTCGTTCCATTCCGTACATCCTGTCAACCTGACAAGTGGTGATCGGGCGGTCGAAGGACGTACTCTTCTTGCTTGACCTTACCCGAAAATTCTTGGCCCTACCTCAACCGCTTCTTAAGTGTCTTGGCGAGGAAACCTTCTAACTGATCAGTCTGGCATTGAGGTTCAAAACGGTGGCGTCTCGCGTCCGTATCATCGTGGCCGATGATCATCCGATCGTCCTCGAGCGGCTCGTCGCCATGCTGAGCGCGGAATTCGACGTCGTCAGTGCCGTCAGCGACGGTCAATCGGCGCTCGACGCGGCGGCAGTTCTGAACCCCGACCTGCTCATGCTCGATATCTCGATGCCGGTGCTGACGGGCTTGGAAGCCGCAGCGCGGCTGGCGCGGACCGGCAAGACGATGCCCATCGTCATTCTGACCGTCCACGAAGATGCGGTGTTCCTCGAGGCCGCCCGGAATGTCGGTGTGCTCGGCTACGTTCTGAAGTCACACATGGCCACGGATCTGCTGCCGGCCATTCGAGAGGCCCTGGCTGGGCGCTCTTTTGTTTCCCCTAGTCTTCGCTCTTCCTCGACATCGGCCCGACTGCCGGCAACCGGGACAACCGGCACGCATACCAGCAAGACCTGACACCCAGGCACTCGCTTCGCCGGCGACCCTCTGATGAGCCCCCTCGTGCGAGCTGATGCATCACGTGCCCCATCGACGCGCTTTCCTTCCTCACACGGCGTCGGACGCAGAGCGTGCCGCTGTCGGCCGCACAATGCAACGAAAGCTCACGTGGCACGTTGAGGTATCGACCGGCTCGGGAAAGCGGGCGGCTGGCCGATATCGGCGGCAATAGTTCGGGGCACAGAGATGCGACCCGCCCTTCAGCACTCTTCGTGGAATCTTGATCGCAGGTTGACAGGGGTCGTAGCTCTCCTCTTCCCGCCCTCCCCTGGGGTTTCGGGGAACACAGCAGGCCTTGAGAACCTCACCCGGATGTCGCGGGTGATACCAATCCGTGGTCCACTCCCAGACATTGCCGATCATGTCGTGGAGTCCGTACCCGCTTGGCGGGAAAGCGCCCACGGGTGACGTTCCTTCGTAGCCGTCTGTCGCCAGGTTCTGCCAGGGAAACTGGCCCTGCCACGTGTTTGCCATGTACTTGCCGTCCGGCAGGAACTCTCCTCCCCACGCGTACGCGGCCTGATCGAGTCCGCCTCGCGCAGCCCATTCCCATTCGGCTTCGGTTGGGAGTTCCTTGCTCTCCCACTTCGCAAACGCCTCGGCATCGCTGAAGGCCACGTGCACCACAGGGTGATCGGCGAGTCGATCATTCGAGCTCTCCGCACCTTGAGGATGGCGCCAGTCGGCTCCGCGTACGAAGTGCCACCAGCTCGCCGGGCCGCGAAGATCCACTGGGGCCGGCGGTTTCAAGAAGACGAGGGAGCCAGCGTAGAGCATCTCGGGCAAAGCGCCCGGGTAGTCCTCGGCGCGGGGTGGGATCTCGGCAAACGTTACATGCGACGTCGCGTCCACGAATCGCTGAAACCGCGCGTTGGTGACCGGAAAGCGGTCGATCCAGAATCCGTCGACGCCGACGCGGTGCACGGGCCGCTCTTCTGGATAGTGCTTATCGGAGCCCATGTGGAACTGCCCACCTGGAATCCAGACCATGTCTGGAAAGGGTGGGTTGCCTGGAGCCTCCAGTGACAATCCCGCCGCGCTAGGTCCTGCGTCCATGGGGGTTGAGATTATGTATCGGAAACCGGGCAGAGTATGCAGATTCGGCAACCGGAACCCGATGCTTCGCTTTCAGGGTCTCCTGAGCTTACGGGACCGGTTTGAACGTCACCGAGAATCCGGCGAGATTGATGCTGGAATCGAACGGCACGCTTCCAGCGTTGGCAAAAACCCACGCTCTCGCGATGTTCAGATGAAGGCTCGCAGGGCGGTTGCCGACGGGGAACTTGAAATCGAACAGTCGAAAAGCAAACCCCCAATCCGTGGCGGGTTTCCATTCACGGTCGCCTCCGGGAGCGGGCATGTTCAGAAGGATGATCCCGGGCGCGATGAAGACCTGAAAACGACCGGAGACTTCCATGGTTGCGTGCATGCCGACAACTCCATAGACGCTCGCGCGCCACTGCGTCATCGGCCAAAGCGCATCGACGTGCACGTGCTGCCACCACGCGGTCTTCGTCGGCGCCTCCCGCTGCTCACGTTCGGCGCTCATCTCTCGTCTCAAACGCGACGTCGCAAAATCGTCGTTCCAATTCGACAGGATCCGGCAAGCCTCGACAAGCAGCACATCGTCTTGGTGCCACACCGGGTTGCATTCCTCGAACAACCACGCGGGTGGATCAGGTTTTTGCTTGCGTTCGCGGACGCGAAACCATCCCTGTTCTCGAGTGCTCAACCATTCGTCCCGCCACTCGATCCACTTCGAGGCTTCATGAACCCAACGCGTGAGCTCCGCGCGGGCCTGCAGGTTCGTCAGCGCTGGAGGTTCGAAAATCAGGAAGCCCGACCCAACCGGCTGAGCCGATAGAGCCGTGTCATCTTCAATAACTTGCGCCAGACCTGGCTCAGCGGCTCCAATCAGGAACCCAACGAGTCCAAGCGCTATCCAAACCCTCCGCATACATCCGGTCCGATGAGCGCAGAAGTTCCGACGTCTTGAATTGAGCGAGGAGTACGTTGCGACATGAGGCAATTTGCATGCCGCTCGACATTCTAGCGGCATTCCGGAAGTGGCGGGTAAACAACCTGACCAGAAACCCCAACCCGAGATCCCTCATCACCGCTGCGCCAAGTGGCGCCGACTTAAGTCAGACAACTGGCAGAAACAGACGAAACGTCGATCCGGCGCTCGAGTCTGCCCCCACCTCGACGAACCCGCCTGCCGCGGCAACAATGTCGTGAAGGATGACGAGGCCAAGCATGATCACCCCTGATGCCGACGTGATGAATGCGGGCTCGAAAAGCTGTGCGTCGAAGAATTGCCGCCCGTGACCGGTGTTGCTGACCTCGACCACCACGAACTCGACCGGCGGAGTGCCGGTACCATCAGGAGCATCGTCGACAGGCACGGCGATGTTATGCGTATAGATCGTGACGACGCTGCCTGCTGACATAGCGTCTCGCAGGTTCATGACGAGGTTCATCGTCACCTGCTGCAGGCTTTCACGCTCGGCGCGTACGAGAGTGCGTGTGGCCTCTGGCGTCAATTTGAGCCAAGGAGTTGGACCAACCAGCTTTCGGATGCCGATCTCGGCCTCCGCCAGCAGCGCGTGCATGTCCATGGCCTCGGACACGATGTGTTCGGTGGATCCAAACGCCAGCAGCTGACGCGTCAGCGACGCAGAGGTTTCAACGGCCTTCTTGATCGCTCGCAGCGCCAGCGGTACGGGTTGGCTGGGATCGGACGAATTCAACAGCGTAGACACGTGCATCCGCATGGTACTGATGAGACTGTCGAAGTCGTACGCGATTGTGACCGTCAATCGTCCGAGTTTGGTCAGCTTCTGGGCGTGCCGCAACCGAGCTTCGAGCTGTCGCCGCGCGCCGAGATCGCGAGCGTGGACGATGAAGAGCTTCGTTCCGCTTTCCATGATCGCCCGCAGGACGGTCCCGAGCGCAAGCCAGGCGCCATCGTGACGGCGCACTCGAAATTCGATGTTCGTAGAGGCCTCCTCATTGTCCGAGGCGGTTTTGAAGGCGGCTTCTACTCGATCCGCGTCGTCGGGATGGACGATGGTGAAAAGGCTTTGTCCAGAGCGCTCATGCGGCAGACCGCCAAGCAAGCGCCCGAGCGCCCGGTTTTCAAAGAGGATCTCCCAGCGGTTGCCGAGGACGATCATTGGATCCAGCGCATGGTCCACCAGCGCTCGACAAATACCGTCGCCGACCTCGGGAAAGCGGATAGCCATCCTGATCTGAGGGGCAGACGCCGTGCCATCCCCGAGCGGATAGGATAGAACCGGCAAGTAGTTGAATAGCCAAGAGTTCAACGCTTCTGCAAGGAAGTGAGATTTGGCCGGGACAGTGCCGAAGTGACGGCATCTCGGCATTCGACAGCCCGGCAGTTGCCGGTACTGCATAGCCGATCTGAACCAGCTAGCATGTTATGAGTTCACGGGCCGCCAAACCATGACAGACGTTGCCATCACCGCCACAGAACGCGATTTGCTCGCGCGATATGACGCACTACTGCGCGTGACACATGTCCTTGCTCGACACAAAACCATTGCCGAACTTTTTCGCGTTCTGGCCGCGCAGCTCCACGCCGTCGTCCCGTTCGAATGTCTCGCACTGGTCCTGCACGATGAAGCATCGGATGAAATGCGTCTTGTGGTACTCGAACCGGCGGACCTGCCCGAACCGCCGGTTTATGCCATGCCAGTCGAGGCTCGAGGACCGGCCGCGTCAGTCTGGGTAACACAGAAGGGCGCCATCATCCCCGTGCCGGCTGAGGGCCCGCTGCCTCTGGCACTCGAGTACGCCCGGCGCATCGGTCAAACTGTTACCTGCTGGCTTCCGTTGACGACCAGCCACCGCCGTCTCGGAGTTCTCTGCTTCGCCAGCTCGCGGAGCATCCGAGTACTCCGAAGACGCGATCGAGTTCATGGAACACGTCGCGGCACAGGTCGCGCTTGCCGTCCAAAGTTCAGTCAATTACGACGAGTCTCGCCGGTACCAGCAGGAACTGCATGCCGAGCAGAGCCGGCTTCAGCTCGTGCTGGAAATCAACAATCTCCTGGTATCGAATCTGGACTACGACTCGCTGTTGAAGGGCATCTCGGACGCGATCGGCCGAGTCGTGGATCACGAATACTTCAGCATTGCTGCGTACGACACCGCCACCGCCGAGCTGCGAATCCTCGCGTACGATGAGGAACGCGGCAGCGCGACGCCTCAGACCCTCTTGTCCATGGATCGGACTCCGGCCGGGATCGCCTTTCAACGAAGGGTGGCCTCAGTGTTCTATCGGGAGGACCTTGAAACACTTCGGCCCGAGGGCTCACCAACCATCGGATGGGAGAACCTCGCGTCCCTGTGCTGTGTGCCTCTGATTACCCGACGCGGCACGCTCGGGACGTTGAACGTCGGAAGCGCCAAGCCCGATGCGTTCCCCGGCGAGAGCGTCAGACTGATCGAGAGAGCCTCGGTTCAAATCGCGATTGCGCTCGAGAATGCGATGGCATACCGCGGCGTGACCGCAATCAAGAATCACCTCGCTGAAGAAAAGCAGTATCTCGAAACCGAAGTCCGCGCGGAATTCGGTGAAGTGATCGGAAAGAGCCGGGCCCTCCAGAACGCGCTGAAGGCAGCCAAGACAGTCGCCGCGACCGACGCAACTGTGCTGCT
The DNA here is from genome assembly GCA_963773035.1 of uncultured Acidobacteriota bacterium. Taxonomy (GTDB): domain Bacteria; phylum Acidobacteriota; class Vicinamibacteria; order Vicinamibacterales; family CAVVIG01; genus CAVRXZ01. The sequence continues at coordinate 60,506 of CAVYZX010000022.1, forward strand.
TCTCGGCGACACTGGAACGGGAAAAGAGCTCCTGGCGCGGGCCATCCACAACCTCAGCCCACGGAGCGAACGAACCTTCGTGCGTTTCAGCGGCGCGGCCCTGCCAGCGACGCTGCTCGAGAGCGAGCTCTTTGGCTACGAAAAGGGCGCATTCACCGGCGCCGCGATGCGCAAGGTCGGCCGTCTGGAACTTTCCGACCATGGAACGCTCTTTCTCGATGAAGTCGGGGACATCCCACTTGAAGTGCAACCCAAACTCCTTCGCGTGCTTCAGGAGCGTGAGTTCGAGCGATTAGGAAGCACGCGGACACTGCAGGTCGACGTGCGGATTGTCGCTGCCACGAATCGAAATCTCGAGGCGATGGTCGAGGAGGGCACCTTCAGAAGCGACCTGTTCTATCGCCTCAACGTCTTTCCGATCCGTGTTCCACCACTACGCGAACGGCCCGAAGACATCCCAACGTTGGTCCGGTACTACACCGACCGGTTTGCCAAACGCTTGCAGCGCCCGATTACGACGATTCCCCCTGATGTGATGGACGCGCTCCGACGGTGGCACTGGCCCGGCAACATTCGCGAGCTCCAGAACGTGATCCAACGGGCCGTGATCCTGTCTCCCGGACCGGAGTTGCAGATTCCAATGCAGGACTTTCGTCCGAAGCCGGTTGGACCGCCCGCTCGGAGCGGAACCGGCACGCTTCAGGACGTCAACCGGCAGACGATTCTCGACGCGCTCCGTGACAGCGGCGGCGTCGTGGCCGGTCCGAGCGGCGCAGCGGCGCGCCTCGGTCTCAAGCGAACCACGTTGCAATCCATGATGCGGAAGCTGGGCATTCGCCGGCCTTCGTACTAAAGAGCTGCCCATTCCATCGGTCAACCCGGGAACCTTCACACGTTCACCACTGATCACGCCCGACGTGATCGCGATTCGAACCGGGCGACGCAGGTATTCATAAACCTCTTCGAGGCCTGCAAGCTCATCCATTCAAGCCGAATCCCATCGCCCGCAAACGGCGAGTTGAATCGACTCAATACGGATGAGTACCACCATGCGAAAGTGTGAAGGTCTTTGCTTGAATTGTGTGGAATACTGCCGCACACTTTTTTGTTGCCGCATTGAAGGCGCGTCTGAGCCCACATCGATCGACCATGCGACTCGAAGAGCTGATTTCCGAGTTTGTCGCGCGCCTCGCTCCATGCCCACCTGAGCAGATCGACGACGAGATCGAGCACGGCCTGGGCGCGATTCTCACGTTGCTGGGAGCATCTCGCATCTGTTGGTACTCAGCTCGCCAAAGTGCGACAAATCTGGTTCGTGTGTACTCGGTAAGCTCGACCGGGGCGTCACCTTCACCGTCCGTGATCGCGCCGACCGATCTGCCGTACACCACCGATCGGCTGCTACGCGGCGAAACCGTTGCCATCGAACGGTTGGAGGACCTGCCTGCCGCTGCCGCGCAGGACCGCAGAATCTTCGAACGCTACTCGGTGAAATCCGTCGCCTTCATCCCCTCCAGGTGCGCCACCGAAGACAAAGGGTTGCTGAAGATCACGTTCCCCATCGAGAGAGGGTGGCCGTCGGAACTCCTCAACCAACTGGACTTGCTGGGCAACTTCATCGTCGCGACGGTCGAGCGAAAGATTGCCGCCGAAGCCGGGGAAGAAAGCGAACGCCTGTTCCGCTATCTTTTCGAAGAAGCCTCGCTGGGGATTGCCCTGGAGAATCTCGACGGCAGGCTGCTCCGCGTAAACCCTGCCTTCTGCACCATGATGGGCTACAGCTCCAAGGATTTGCTGAAGCTGCGCTGTTCGCAATTCAGTCATCCCGACGACGCCGCCGTCGATTCAGCGCTCTTTCAAAAGCTGCTCGACGGCGCCATCGACCGCTATCAAATGGAAAAGCGCTTCATCCGAAAGGATGGCGCGCTGATTTGGGGACGTCTTCATGTCTCCCTGCGACACAGGGATCACGGGCAGCCACCTCTCGTCATTGCGATGGTCGAGGACATCACGGAGCGGAAAGCGGCGGAAGAGGGCTTGACCGAGGCGCAAGGGGAGCTTCAACAGCTGACGTCGCAGCTGATTCGGGCCCAAGATGACGAACGGCGGCGGATCAGCCGAGAGTTGCACGACGACATCGGACAGCGCATCTCGATGCTGGCCATAGAGCTCGAGACGCTGAGGCAGTTGTTGACCGCCTCACGGCAATACACCGAGAGCCAGCAGGTCTCCACGTTGCGGCAGCGCGTGGAGGAGCTCGCGTCCGACATTCACCAGCTCTCTCACGAGCTCCATTCGACCAAGCTGCAGCATCTCGGTCTCGAAGCGGCACTGAAGGACCTTTGCGGCCAGGTGTCGGCGCAGTTTCCGATCGAAGTCGACTTGAAGTGCGATGCTGGGGCGAACTCCCTGGCGCCCGAACTTGCGGTCTGCCTTTTCCGTGTGACGCAGGAGGCACTGACCAATGTGACGCGCCACAGCGAGGCCGCGCGTGTCGCGATCGTCGTCACGATTCTCAACGAGGTGGTCCGACTCAATATCCGAGACACAGGTGTCGGATTCGACTCGTCCCATCCGTCGAAAGGACTGGGACTGGTCAGCATGAGAGAGCGTCTGCGAATCGTCGGCGGCAAACTGCTCGTCCGGTCGCGCGTCAATGAAGGAACTGAGGTTACCGCAGAGGTTCACCTGACCCCTGCGGCCTCATCTGTAGAGACTCTCTAGCCGGGAGCCGGTCGGGGTCGGCCCCCGTGCCGAAACTGCATAGCGCTCCGCTCGCAGGTCGTTAGGCTCGTATTTAGCGCATCCAGCCCGAAAGAGGATTGCACCTGCGTCTCGCTGCACTGCAACTGACCACGAACAGGAGCTTCAAACGAAGTCGTTTTCACAGAGGAGGGGCTATGGGCCTTCGCGATAAGTACACTCTCGCGATTCAGACAGCGAAGAACTTCCACATGGACGGTTCAGCCGAGGAACGAGACGGAAAGCTCTACTTCAAAGGCAAGACCAAGACACAGGATGAAGCCAACAAGATCTGGGACGCGATCAAGACCGTTCCGGACTGGCCCAAAGACATCGTGGCGGATATCCAGGCACTCCCCGCCCAGACCTATACGGTGAAGTCGGGAGACACGTTGAGCAAGATCGCTAAAGATGTGCTGGGCGATGCAACGGCGTATATGTCCATTTTCAACGCCAATCGCGATCAGCTTGCGGACCCCGACAAGATCAAGCCCGGGCAGGTGCTGAGACTGCCGTGATTGCCCGAGGCGCGACGATCTAGACTGCGGCCATGGCAGGGGCGGCTGCCTCTGCCTGCGGCCCCTCCTTTTTCCGGGCCCGCTTCGGCATTTCCACCTTTCCACAGAACTGCGCGCCGTCCTGGATGTGAACGCTTGCGCAGGCGAGATTGCCTTCGAGGGATCCCCCCTGTCTGATTTCGACTTTCTCGCGCGCGGTGACGCCGCCGGTGACGGCGCCAAAAACTGTCACGATCTTGGCGACGATGTCCGCACGAATCTGCGCGTTGGGCCCAATCACCAACGTGTGGTCCGGCAGGTCGATTCGCCCTTCGACGCGGCCGTCGACCGTCAGGTCTTCCGATCCGGTCAACTCGCCTTTTACGAGTACCGATCGACCAAGTGCTGCGATCTGACCGTTCTTTGTCTCGTTCGGTCCCTGCAACATGCCCACCCCCCTCGAGGCTTGTCGGCGCAATACGATCGAATGTTTAGAGGCGCGTCACGAAGCGGCGAGGCGAAAAGCCCGACCGCAGAACCTCGTGGCCCCATCTCAGCCCGCCTTACAAGACTGTCTCGGCCCGTCGCGTTGCGTAAGTTCGCCGACCCCAGTTCGTGACCGATTCCGCGACCTCCGGTTGTTTTCCCAGGCATCTCGCCCACCCCCTTACTCGAGATGCTCTGGAATGTTCCTTGCCCGCCGAAAGGGCACAACATCATGTCACTGGGCCGCATTGGAACCGACCTCGCCATCGATCTCGGCACCGCCAACACGTGCGTCTTCGCCCGTGGACGCGGCGTCGTCATCAACGAACCCTCGCTCATCGCCTTCAACACCACTAATGGGACCGTCGAAGCCATTGGTGCCGGAGCGCGCGAAATGTTGGGACGGACGCCGGCACATCTTCGTCCGGTGCGTCCGATCAAGGATGGAGTCATCGCGGATTTCGACGCCGCAGAAAAAATGATGACCCATTTCATCCAGAAGGCACACAAGCACCTGGGTGCCTGGATGCGTCCTCGTGTGGTCATCGGTGTTCCGACCGAAATCACACCGGTCGAGCGCAGAGCCGTGAAGGACAGCGCCTATCGCGCCAAAGCCAGTTCCGTGCACCTCGTGGACGAGCCGATGGCGGCGGCGGTTGGCGCCGGCTTACCGATTGCCGATGCCGCTGGAAACATGATCATCGACATCGGCGGCGGAACGACGGACGTCGCCGTGATCTCGCTGGCCGGCGTGGTGATTGGACGATCCGTGCGCGTGGCAGGCGACGCCATGGACGAGTCCATCATGCAGTACTTGAAGAGGAAGCACGATTTGCTGATCGGCGAGCGAACGGCCGAAGAAATCAAGGTGACCATCGGCTCGGCTACCGAGCTCGATGAGCCGATGACAATGGAAGTCAAAGGCCGACATCTGGGCCGTGGCGTTCCCAAGAGGATTGACCTCACGGATGCCGAGGTGCGTGAGGCGTTGACCGAGCCGATCAAGGTGATCCTGCGCGCCGTACGCGAAACCCTCGACCAGATTCCGCCCGAGCTGTCCGCCGACATATACGACCGCGGCATCGCGTTGTGCGGCGGTGGCGCGCTACTTAGAAATCTCGATCGCCGCATCCGTCAAGAGACACAGCTTCCGGTTCAGGTCGTCGAAGATCCGCTGGCCTCGGTCGTCCTCGGCGCGGGCAAGATGTTGAGTGATGAGACGCTGCTGAAGAAGCTTTCGCTCGACTGACCCAGCTTCGCGCCCCCCGATCCGGACGGATTGCCCCGGTCTGGATCTCTTCTTCAATCGAATCGCCGGCGCAAGAGTTCTGCTCGGCTCAGGCGCGTGTCGCCGGCCGCGGCCTCCCTCTACCCGCTTGAACGCAACGATGTCCACCGAAGCAGACTAAACTACCTATGTCAGCATGAAGCTTCTTTATTCGTACCTCCGGAACTACTGGCGTCTCGTGCTGCTGGCCCTCACGCTGGCAACCATCAACCAGGTCTTTTCGTTGCTCGACCCGCTCATCCTTCGGTATGTCATCGACCGGTACGCGACGCGCTTCAGCGAATACACCACCTCCGAGTTCTTCAAAGGCGTCAGCTTGTTGCTCGGAGCGGCAATGAGCGTGGCGTTCGTGTCGCGAGTCGCGAAGAATTTTCAGGACTACTACATCAACGTCATCACGCAGCGCCTCGGCGCTCAGCTCTACTCCGACGGAATCCGCCACTCCCTCGAGCTTCCCTACTCGGTCTTCGAGGATCAGCGCAGTGGAGAAACGCTCGGCAAGCTGCAGAAGGTCCGGACCGACGTCGAGAAGCTCATCACCGCCGCCATCAACGTTCTGTTCACGTCGCTGGTGGGAATCATCTTCGTGATGATTTACGCCTTCAGCGTCCATTGGTTGATTGCGCCTGTGTACTTTCTGACGGTTCCGGTGCTCGGAGTGATGAGCTCCATTCTGAGCCGACGCATCAAGAAGATTCAGAAAGTCATCGTCGCGGAAACGACCGCATTGGCCGGATCCACGACTGAATCACTTCGGAATATCGAGCTGGTCAAGAGCCTTGGGCTGGGGCCGCAAGAAATCAGGCGCCTGAACAGCACGACGGACAAGATCTTGAACCTCGAGCTCAAGAAAGTGAGATACGTCAGGAGCCTCAGTTTCATCCAGGGAACTGCCGTGAACTTTCTCCGGACGAGCATCATGTTCCTGATGCTGTACCTGATCTACACGCGCGCAATCACCGTCGGCCAGTTCTTCTCGCTCTTCATTTATTCGTTCTTCATCTTCGGCCCGCTGCAGGAACTAGGCAATATCATCAACATCTATCGCGAGACCGAGGTCTCGCTCGGCATCTTCCAAGGCATTCTCCAAATCCCCCAGGAGCCGCGCCCGACCAATCCGGTTCGATTACCGGATCTGACCTCGCTTGGATTCGAGGACGTGACCTTCCAGCATCAGTCCGCGACGTCACCGGCCGTCAGCGATATCTCATTCACCGTCAAACGGGGAGAAACCATCGCGTTTGTCGGGCCTTCTGGCGCTGGCAAGACCACTCTGGTCAAGCTGCTGGTGGGACTCTACCGCCCTCAATCCGGGTTGATTCTGTACAACGGCATTTCGGGCGTCGATATCGATCTGGATGGCCTGCGTGAACGCATCGGATTCGTCACTCAGGACACGCAGCTCTTTTCAGGCACGATCCGGGAGAATCTCCTGTTCGTGAACCCGACGGCGTCCGACGAGGAGTGTCACGAGGTCTTGCGCCGGGCGGCCTGCGACAGCCTTCTGGCGCGTGCCGATCGGGGATTGGATACCGTGATCGGAGAAGGCGGAGTGAAAGTCTCCGGGGGCGAGAAACAACGGCTTTCGATTGCGAGAGCGCTCCTCCGTCGGCCCCGGCTCCTCGTGTTCGATGAAGCCACTTCGTCGCTGGACTCGCTGACCGAGGAAGGGATCGTCGAGACGATCCGCGACGTCGCCGAACAACGCGACGCGATCGCGATCATGATCGCGCACCGCTTATCGACTATTCTGCACGCAGACTGCATCTACGTTCTGGAACGGGGTCGCATCGTCGAAACCGGCCGCCACCACGAGCTGATCGAGCAAAAAGGGCTCTACTACGCGATGTGGCGACAACAGATCGGCGAGCGACGGGGTCTCGAAGCCGATGCGCTCGTTCGGGCGAGCCGTCAGCCGGTTCCAGTCAGATAGGACTCAGCAGTTCACAAGTCTTCGAGTGTCAGCTTGACTTCGGCGTTCTTCCACGCCTCCTCGAACGATCGCTGCACCCATGCCGCGTCTGCCTGTTTGTTCTGCCTGGTGAGGCTCTCGTGCAGCCCGAACAGCGACCGTGCGTTTCGAGGAAACCGCTCGAGATCGTCCCGGAATACCCTCTCGGCCTTCGCTGGTTCACCGGCGAGCAGAAGCGCCGCTCCGAGCGATTCTCGCACCGGGTAGAACCACACCGGCGGCTCGTCATAAGAGACGCCATCGGCGGCTTGAACTGCCTTCGTCCACATGGCGATGGCGCCGTCACGGTCGTTGCGCGCCCACGCAACGCGGGCATCCAGCACATGCTGCGCCACGGCCAAGACGTCGCGGGCGCTGGCCAAGCCCGACCCGCCGAAAAGCGCTGACTCGGGTACGGCGCCTAGACTCTCAACGAACGCCGCCCGTTCAACTCGTGCCTCATCAACGCGCCCCATGCGCGCCAGCGATACGCCTCGGGCAAACCGCCGCCAGGCTCGAATGACCGGCCGGTCGGCCGCGACGTCTGGCACGTTCAACACTTCGTCATGCCGCCCGAAACGCAGGAAGACCGAGACCGGTGTCACGATCATCGATTCGATCATGGGCATCATGGACGCATGAGGGGTGAGACGTTCACTGAGCTCGGCCGCCGCGCGCCGGGCATCCTGGAGACGTCCCTGCATCATGTGCGAGTCGGTCAGGAAGTGAAGGTTGTGCGAGTAATACATCAGGCCGTAGAAACCGTCCGCCGGTGCCGTTTTCAAATAGGCCCGGTCGGCTTCTGCGCCAGCCAAGTTGGCCCGCGCCGCGGCCGCGTGATCTCCTGTGCGAGCGTAGATGTGAGCCGGCATGTGAACGAGGTGTCCGGCCGCAGGTGCCAGCGTCTCGAGCCTCGCCGCACTCGGAAGGGCGCGCTCGGGATTCCGCGAAGCCTCGATGGCGTGAATATAGTAGTGATTGGCGCCGACGTGGTTCGGTGCGCGCCGCAGCACCGACTCGAGAACTGCCACGATCTCCGCAGTGTCAGGCGCGGCCGTGCCGTCGAGAGCCCACAACTTCCACGGCCGGAGGTTCATCATGCTTTCGGCATAGAGCGTGGCGGCATCGAGATCGTCCGGAAACGCGCGCACCACATCCCGCATCGCCTGCCGGTAATCGGCCGCCAGCTTCGCGCGGTCTGCGGACGGATCGACTGAGTAGCGGCGGGCCATGGCGGCGATGTAGGCGCGCTCCTGATCGGGCGAGCCTTCGGCCAGCTCCTTCGCGCGCTGAATCGCCGCAAAGGCCTGACGCGCGCGCGGATCGTCTACGTCCAGGTTGTAGTTTGGACCGACGGCCCAGGCGATGCCCCAATGAGGCATCGCGGCCATCGGATCGAGCTCGGCGGCATGCTGGAACGAGCGCGTTGCCTCCTCGTGATTGAAGGCGAACACGAGCGACATGCCCTGGTCGAAGAATTGTTGAGCCGCCGGAACTGAGGTGCGGATCGGATGATGGTGACGGCCCCAGTCCGTCAGCAGGCTGGCGCCCGCGGAGTCAGATTTCGGCGCCTCTGCCGGCCCAGCGGGCCCCTTCTGAGCGGCCCTGTCGCTCGGTCTGCAGGCACACGTTGAGACAACGACAACACAAATCGCGGCGGCAGCTCTCATGATCCCCCCAACCGTTCTGGGAGGAATTGTACGCGCCTACCGCATTCGGCGACAGTCGATGTCGAAGCGAGCCTAGTTGCCGCCGCGCAACCGGCCCCGACGCTTCATCACATACATCAACGCCAGCGCACCTACGACGAGCAGCAGCACGATTGTCATCAGACTCATTGACCCTCCTCGGGCGATCGCGGAAACGAATCAGGGAGGCACCTGTCGACTGCACGTGTGCGCGCACGGTCGGCATCGTGCCGCCACGTACGCGCCATGTCGAAGGCGGGACCAGGCATGCTGAAACGCCTGATTTGCACCACCGTGTCGTGGCGGACGAGGCAAACCTCGAAGGCGCCACCCACGGCGGCAATCAGACACTGCGTGCCGTCGTAGAGACGCCAACGCATCAAGGGCACCGCCGCATCGAGCAACCGATCGGCCGCGGCCGTTTCATCGTCGCGAGCCCACCACCTCAACGACATACCCTTGCACTCAGCAATGCGGCTGCCATAAGGAATTCCATGGTTTCTAGGGTTTGCAGGAATCCCGGACCGGCAAGGCCGTCAAGTTTGTAACGTTGGCGTCAGATCCGCCATCGATCTTCAGGCTTCCGCGTGCTCGCGTGCGCACAACCGCACAACGACCTGGATTTCAAGTGGCGTCGCGGCAAGGTCAGCTTCTCAGCGCAGTCTCAAGACGCCGACGATGTTCGAGAAGTCGTCGGTCCAAAGAGGAGTCGACAAAGGCGCCGCAGGGGGCGTCCATCGCGGATCGGTGACGAGTTGTCCAAGATCGCGCCGGTCGCGCGCCATGAACACCCAATGGGATGCGCTCTTGTCTTTCGGCCAGTCCCCGCCCTTGTGGAAATCGCGCTGCTCGAGGGCGACCAGGCCGTGACTGGCGGCAAGCCTGGCGAGAATCGAATTGAGGGTTAGATGACGATTCGAGATGTGAAGGCCTATCACGCCCTCTGGCGCCAGACGTGACAAATAGACCGACAACGCTTCACTCGTCAGTAGGTGTATCGGAATCGCATCGGAGCTGAACGCGTCGAGCACGATGAGGCCGTACTGCTGCGGGTGCGCATCGGCCAGTGACAGCCGCGCGTCACCCAAGACAACCGTACACCGCTCGCCACACTGTCGCAGATAGGAAAAGTATCGTTCGTCCCGCGCAATTCGTTCGACCGCTGGATCGATCTCGTAAAACGTCCATCGCTGACCGGGTGTGCTATAGGTGCCGAGCGTACCGACGCCGAGGCCGACGACTGCGACCTCCGGCACGGTGGCAAGCCTGGGAATGCTTTCGAATGCCTGGCCAAAAGGTCCGGAACGGTGAAAATAGGTCAACGGCTCCTGCTCTCGGCCGTTTGCCAGCGCTTGCATGCCGTGCAGCGTGGTGCCATGGGCGAGGCCGTGATAGCTTCCACTCCGATCGACGCTCACTCGGTACACGCCGAAGAACGTTCGCTCGGCGTGGAGGATTCGCGTGCTGGAGTCACCCGCCCATGGACTGACCAGCAGCAGCGCCCCCACGGTCACCGCAAATGAGACAGGTCGTCGAGATTGACTGAACGCTGCCACGGCCACTACTCCGCAGACCGCCAGCAGCAAGCGTGGCGGAATCGCCAGACGGCCGGCAGTCAGGAGCAGGAACGCTGCGCAAGCCACCGCGCACAGGGGCACGAGCGCGATGCGCGTCCTTCGCCCTTCCACGGTAACGTTCGGGCGCGGTCGGAACAGGCACGCCAGTCCGAGCGCTAAGGGGTACTCGACGATTCGATTGAAGACGACCGGGGCGACAAGCGTGTTGAAGAGCCCTCCAGCCATGCCGCCCAGGGCCAGCCAGAAATAGAACTCCGTCAGATGGCTGGCGCCCGGCCGGTCTCGCGAAAGCTCGCTGTGACACAGGAGGCCTGCCGCGAGGAACACGAGCAGATGCACGGGTATCACAGCCGACAACGGACCCTTGACTTGCGCAACCATCATCAACGCGAGCGGCAGAATCAGGAGCGGCAACGCTCGGTTGGCGATAACCCGCGCCCGGTCACCTTTCGAGCCGAATGTCACGACGAACGTGAGGAGATAGAGCCACAGCGGCACAATCCACAAGAGCGGCACTGCCGCGATGTCGGTGGCAAGGTAGCTGGTTACGCCCAGCATGAGGCTCGACGGCACGAACGCCAGCGCGACCCATCTGGCCCGGCGAGGCCACGTCGGCGCTTGCCCATCTTCGGCCGCCGCCGAATCGGCCGCAACGGACTCAGTAGCTTGCTGCTTCGCGATGCCGACGCACACCACCGCGAATATGGCGAAGAACGCGTACCCGACCGTCCAATAGCGGATCTGCTCGTCGAGTCGTAGGGTCGGCTCCACCAGCGTCGGATATGACGCGAGCGCGACGAGGCTACCCAGATTGCTCGCGGCGTACAAGAAGTACGGATCGCGCGAGCCGGCCTGGTTGGCCGTCGAAAACAGCTTCTGAAAAACCGACGACGCCGTGGACAACACGAAGAATGCCGGGCCAATCGAGGTGGCCAGTGCCACGAACAGCCACAGAATGGGATGACTCTGAACCGGTCCGGAAGCCGCGTGGATCCGGAACGGCAATCCCAGCAGCGGCAGGATGAGCAAAACGGAATACACGACGCTCTGCCGCTTTGGATGCAGCCACGAGCTGGTGCCGTGGGCGTAGGCGTAACCCGCCAGAAGAAGAGTCTGGAAGAAGACGACGCAGGTGTTCCAGACCATTGGCGCGCCGCCGAGAATCGGCAGCACCATCTTCGCGATCATGGGCTCGACCATGAACATCAGGAACGAGCCCAGGAAGAGCGTCGTCGCGAACAGCGGAACGACGATCGGCCACGACAGCCGTTCGACGCGAGACTCGACGATCCCGGCTTCCGATGCGAGAGGGCTCGGATCCATAACGAATAGTGCGATCGAAAGTCGAACTGCAAGGGAGATACCGCGCCGTTGCACGCAGCCTTAAGCAGAATCGAGGTGCGGCAGGCTTTGAGAGAAACGAGTCTGTAACTCGATTACATCTCGGTCAGCGGCGAGACTTAACGACGCTCAGCCTGGCTTTCGCCGTCTGCAGCTGAACCGCCGACTAGTCCAGCTCCCCACAAGCGGTAAACGACGACGCCAGCTACGAACAGAGCCGCAGTGGCCACAACGTCGATGAAGTAGTGAGCCCCGCTCATGAACGTGGCCGCAATCATCAAGACGTTCAAGCACACTAAACACATCATCCAGATTCGATGCTGTCTGAACGCCCACGTCACCATCAATCCCGCGGCGACGTGAAACGACGGCATCGAGATCAGGCCCTCCATCTTGTCGTAGTGGATTTCCGAAAAACTACTCTCACGCAGGCGCATGAAGTGAGTCGTGAATCTCGTCTGATCGAGCGTCGATTCGAAGCCGTAGAAATTGAACGCGCAGGCCGCTGGGAAGAACGCCAACGCAAGAAGGGTGAGCACGAGACAGAAATGAAAATTGAAGCAGTACTCCCAGAGGCGAGCACGCTCACGCTTGAACAAACCCAGCACTATCACCGGCAGGAACATCTGAGGACCGATTGTGATGTAAGCGAGCGTGAGCACACGCGAAATCATCGAGTGTTCCCGCGTCCACGCTGCGAGCGCCGGAACGTGCACGCCCAGAACGCGGTCTGCTGCCGCCAGCGACGCGTCGATGAGAGGCCTCTTGAGAGCCACAGCGGCGTACTGTGCCGGCGCCACGATGTAAGTCAGCGACAACAACAGGAGCGCAATAAGAAGCGTCTCGGCGACAATCCATTCGCCCGGTCGTCCGGGCCACACGAAGTGACAGAGCCAGGCCAGAGCGAACATGCTCAGCGCCGTTGCGTACACCGCTGTGCTGGACCATACGATCGAGAGGCCAAATCGTTGAAAGAGGACACACGTCGCGGCAAACAGCGCGAGCTGCAACGAAATGAAACACCAGGCCAGGCGGTTCAGGCCGAGCTCTGCGGCCGTGGCCACGCGCGCGCGCGTCGCCGGCGAAGCAGAAACGTTGAGGACCACCGCTGGATCGGCAGAAACTCGTGACATGGACGACTGCAGCTTCTACCGCGGAAGGCTTCGACACTTACGGGGATCCGCGGATGTGGGTCGAAATCGGTATCGGCCGAACCGCCTACCGACATCAACGATGCGGCGCTCGGATGAACAAACTCTGCTTGCCAGATCGATCGGGAGAAAAAAAGCAGCCTGATCTGCGACTTGAAGTGGACGACCGACGCGTGCATCGTGCTGTTGACCTCGGATCCGCTCCCACTCGATTTGGCAAAATCAGGCCGAGTTTTGCGAATCCGATGCGATCGTCTGACAGTTTCGTGATCGACTTACACAATGTGTGATATCTGGCGAGTCGATTGCGAGCGCGCAGGCCAGTGCGATTCGACCGGCTGTCAGTCATCATCCTCTTCGCCCTCGCTGGCATCCAGCTCCTGCCCTTTGGGCCGACGTTCGTCAGCTCCCTGGCCGTACTGTTTCTCGTTCGAATGACGCTGGTGATGCGGTCGCTGGCCTTCGTCCACCCACGTCCGTTCGCTTCATTTGCTCGCTCAGCAAGATCGATTCGCCATCGGTTTTCGAAAGCCGCGTGAATCAGCGCTAATCCCTCACAATTCAGTCGAATCCGCCGCCAAAACCGTCATCTGAAGGTTCGAAATCGTGTTCGACTCGGCGTCGGCTCTCCTCATGTAGCGCTAAGTCATTGTCGAGACAAGGCTTATTGTCGTCGATGAGGGGTCCGGGAATTGCACCTTGTCCCCTACTCATGGAATTTCACGAGCAAGCCTCAAATGAAGCAGCCGCTCTGGTAGACCGCCTCCAGGCGAGCTGTACGGAAAAGTCCCTCCGTCAGCTTCAGCTCTTTCGAAGCGCGCTCGACGCGGCGATGCAGTCGATCGAATCGGCCGTTGCCGAACAGCCCTCGGTCGAACACGACGAAGACGTCGGCAAAATGATCGACAGGCTGACGGAAGCCGCCGCCGCGCACACCCAATCGCTCCTCGATCATGCCAACGCGAGCGCAACAACAACCATCGAGTCCATGAAAGCAGCCCTTCACGATCGGGCGAGCGAGAACGAGGAGCTCATTCGGTCTATGGACATTGCGCGAAGCGAGCTTGAAAAGCTTCGCGTTGACTACTCGACCGAAATGGAACGGGTCCGCACGATCGAAGCCGATCGAAAACGGATCGACGAAGCTCGCGTGCAGGCGGAGACGGCGTGGGTCGATACCGAAGGGACTCTGCAGCGCGAGTCGCAGGCAAGAGCCACAGCCGAGGCCGAGCTGAAGGAAACTCGGAGCGCTCTCGAAACGGCAAGGCTCGAAGCCGCGGCGTCGTTGAAGGAGCTCGAGAAAGAGGCCGCTGAACGCGCGAGATTGACCGCCTCGCTGGCAAAGGTGCCGCCACAACCGTTCGATGCCCTGCTGACGACTCTTCAGAGTTTCACGACCGCGACGACGATCGACGAGGTGCTCTCGACTCTCGTGGATGCTCTAGCCAGCGACTTCTCTCGAGTGGCCCTCTTTCGCGTGACCGGGAATCATCTCGAAGGCGTGCGCCAGATCGGACTGGACTTTGACGGCGACATTTCAACCGTCTCGATTCCATTGACCGTTGGTTCCCATCTGACGCACTCGGTCACTTCGGGCTGTGTCGAAGGCTTCCTCGCCACCGAGCTACCCGAAGGCCGCCGTTTGCCTTTCAGCGGAACGCCGAACTTCGTCTTAACGCTGCCGATCGTCGTCCGTCGCGAGCCCCTGGCTGTGATTTACGCCGATGACGCCGACCGGGTGCGCAGCGAGGCCTTCTCGCCCGATCGCAGCGTGAAGTTCGCGCAGATCCTGCTCTGGCAGGCGATTCCCATGCTGACCAGGCTGTCGACCGATCTCGTCGCCCTCACCGAACTGCGCCAGTACGCCACGATGCTCGTCAACGAGATCGAGCATATCTACAACGCGGACGCCGCCAACGGGAAGAAGTCCGAGGAGCTCCAAAGCCGCCTGCGCGAGAACCTGCAGTGCGCCCGGCAGATCTACGCTCAGCGCGTTACTCCGGAAGGGCCTTTCGCCGCCACATTGCTCGAAGAACAGCTCGCGCTTCAGGCGCAAGCCGGCAGTGCTTTCGGCCGCGATGTCGCCGTCGTGGTCGGACGCGCGCCGGCCGCAACCCCCTCACTCGAGATGCCATCGATGATCGGATGAACGATGATCGAATGATTGCAAATCATTCAATCATTCATTCGGTCATCGATCAGAACACCCCAGGCACAACGTGCCACGCAACTCTCTGACAATAGTTTTCGTACTCACGATCGGCCGTAAGCACCCGTTCCTCCCGAAGCGCGCGAAAGACGAGCGCGACATCGGCAATGGTCAGCACCAAGGCATTCCAGGCGGTTGGATGGGCGATCGCGAAGGCGAGGTGTGTGATGAGGTACCCGGTGTAGATCGGATGTCGAACGACGTTGTACGCCCCGGCGATGACGATACCGCGATTGGCGGGGACAATACCAAAACTCCTGCCCAGGGCCAGCTGACCGGCGATGGTGATCGAAAGACCGATTGCCGAGACCAACGTCGTCACGAGATCTGGCAACAGCCCAGCTCCTGGCGCGGCTCGAACGATCAGCGGACCCACGGCTGATATCGCCGTCGCCACGACCGAGACCGGCGAGCGGTCGACGACCTGGGCCGGACGCCGGGCGACCGTGAAAACGATGACCAGAGACTCGGCCGCGAGGAGGAGGAGACCGGTGATCCGCCCGGTCTGCAGGAAATCGCCCAGCAGACCGCGCACTAAGACCACATACAGGCCGGCCAGAACGGCCCGCGCGATCAGGTCCCCGGCGGACAGGCGGGTGCCGTTTTGCTTCACTGCACACTCAGTGGACCAAATGACGCGTCTTCTTCCTGGTCGGGCAATGGGTCGTCAAGGAAATACGCCTGACACGCATCGTCCAACAGTTCGCGGGTGATGACCGGCTCCAAGCCTCGGAACCGGCACAGGGCGGTAATCTGGTCGAGGAGGTCGCGTGGATGGCACGAGCGCATCGGCCGGTCACATGGCCTATAGTGCCGGCGGTGAAGATAGGCGACCATCACCTGGTGGAACTTCAAGCCTCGCTTGCGGCAGTTCATTTCGAAGATGCGCGTGAACTGCTCCATGTCGGGATCTTCGATCGGAATCTTGTACGGAATCCGGCGTAAAAACGCTTCGTCGGCAAGCGACGACGGGTCGAGGTTCGTGGCAAAGACCACGAGCACGTCGAACGGAATCACGAACTTCTTCCCGGTGTGCAGCGTCAGATAGTCGAGCCGGTTTTCGAGGGGTACGATCCAGCGATTGAGCAAGTCCTCCGGGCGCATCCGCTGACGACCGAAGTCGTCCACGAGGAACACGCCTCCGTTCGCCTTCAACTGGACCGGAGCTTCATAGAACTTCGAAATCGAATTGAAGCTCAAGTCCAACATCGGAAGCGTGAGCTCGCCGCCCACTATCACGCAGGGTCTCTTGATGCGGATCCAGCGCCGATCGCGCAATGCCGAAGCCAGAAGCCCCGACTGAGCCGGCGTATTCTGGTCCATCTCGCCTTCGAACGGGGTGTGGTTCACAGGGTCGTAGACGGTGATGATCTGGCCGTCGACGTCGAGCGCGAAGGGAATGTACATGTCGCCGCCGAGAGAACGGCCCATGCCCTCGCCGATCACCGACTTGCCGTTTCCGGGCGGTCCGTAGAGAAATACCGCTTTCCCGGCGTTGATCGCCGGACCAAGCTTTTCGAACAGCCCCGGCTCGATGATCAGGTTGGAGAACCCTCCGGCAATCCGTTGCCGATCGACGTACCCTCGGGACGCGCGAAGCTCGGCCATATAGGCCGTGTATTGGGTTAATGGCACCGGAGTTGGACCGACGTACGTATTGACGTCGAACAACGACCGTGCGCGTTCGCGACCGGCGTCAGTCAATAGGTACCGGTAGCCGGCCGTGCCCGTGCCGCTGGCGCCCCGAACTTCGATGAGCCGTTCGATGCGGGCGCCTTCGATGAGCGGCTCGAGGATCCCGTACGGAATCCGCATCCGTTCGGCCAGGGAAAGGCCCGTCGCCTCCCCGGCGTAGAGCGACTTCAGCACGAGCTGCGAAAGCTGATCGGCGGAAAGACCCGTGTCTTCGATCGTCGCTGGCGCCGGAGGCGCCGCCGACAGCTTCGGACCGTGGTCTGAGATCGTGGCAGCAGTTGGCATAGGTGACCTGCGGCGGGGCGCGAAGACCTCCCGCTATTGTTTGTTCATCAACGGGAACAGCACCTGAATGAACTTGATGGCCGCCGGTCCGATTGTCACGACCCAGATGGCCGGGAAAATACAGAACACGAGCGGGAATACCATCTTCACGCCGGTCTTGGCGGCGGCTTCCTCTGCACGCTGGCGGCGCTTCGTGCGAACCGTGTCGGAGTGCACGCGCAGCGATTGCGCGACGCTCGTTCCGAACTTGTCCGTTTGAATCAGCATCGCGACCAGCGAGATGACGTCGTCGACGTCCGTGCGCTCGCCGAGATTACGAAGCGCGTCGACGCGGCCGGTCCCGGCGCGCAGTTCGAGATTGACCAGCCTTAGCTCGTCGGCCAGGTCCGCATGGGCGAAATTAAGCTCGTCGCCGACGCGCTGAATCGCCTGATCGAGGCCGAGGCCCGCTTCAACGCTGACGACCAGCAAGTCGAGCGCATCGGGCAGCGCCAGGCGAATCCGGTGCCTCCGCCGGTCAGCGATGCGTCCGAGCACCATGGTGGGAACGACGTAGCCAATGGCGCAGGCACCCAGGGCGACGAACACGCCCGTGTGGAACAGTGGAGATGTGGCGGCAAGGAAGAAGGCGAGCGCCACGGCGATCCGGATGCCGAAGAAGACTGTCATCGCCTCGTGGGCGCGATATCCGGCCGCCACGAGTCTCTTTCGAAGCTTTCCGGTCTCGGCAACGGTGCGTGGCGCAGCGGCGCCGACCCGCTTCAGGGTCTCGAGGATCCGGTCGTACGTCTTATCGCTCGCATCCACCGTAGGCTGACCGGTCAATTCGCCAAGCCGTCGCTCGACAGCCTCGGCCCGGCCGGGCGACAACATCATGGCGCCGGCCGCAACGAGCAGCGAGGCGAACACAAACGCGAGAAGCGGCAGAAGAATGATCACAGGTCAGACCTCGATGTTGACGACTTTCTTGATCCAGAAGTACCCAATCACCTGCATGACCGCCGCGCCGATCAACATCTGTTGACCGAGGTGCTCTCGAAACAGCGGTTGCATGTGGCCTTGATTGATCATCGACAGCGCGATCCCAAGAGCGCCCGGCAGAGACAACAGGACGTATCCCGTCATACGACCGTGCGCGGTGTGGACTCTCACCTGACGAAGGATCTTGAACCGTTCGCGGACGACCCGAGCGAGGTTGTCCAGGATTTCCGACAGGTTGCCACCCGTTTCGCGCTGAATCAGAACGGCGGTGACGAAAAAGTGCACGTCCATGAGCGGCACTCGCTCCGGCATCAGGTTCAGCGCATCCCGTAGCGGCAGACCGTAGTTCTGCTGGTCGAATGTCTTCTTGAACTCCGGTCCGATTGGTTCCGGCATTTCGTCGGCAACCATCCCCATGGCCGTCTGAAACGCGTGACCCGCGCGGATGGCCCGGGACAGCAAGTCGAGTGCCTCAGGGAACTGCTCCTCGAACTTCTTCAGCCGCACCGAAGCCATTCGCTTCAGCCAAAGGAACGGCAGCGATCCGGCGGCAAGAGCGGCCGGGATACTCAAAAGGGGAAAACGCGACAACAGTGCCACGAGCAGACCCACGATGCCGGCGAGGCCAAGCGAAGTGATCAAGATGCCGCTCGGCGTCACTCGCTTGCCCGACCGCTCGATCAATCGGGCCAGCCACGACGTCGCCTTCACTTGGCTAACGAGCTTGTCGAGTGCCGGAAGCGGACCCGATGATTGCTGTGTAACAATCGTCGGCTCGCCCGGCGCAACTGGCGCCGGTCCGGCCACGTCCTGAAGGCGACGTTGGAGCTTGCGAGCGTCCCACCGTTCGGGAAGATGCGTCGCAAGCCAATAGGCGCCGAGCACGAACCCAACGCCAACGAAGAACATCAGTGCAGCGAGAATCATCAGCGCACCTCGGTGACGCCTTCAAACATGTCCGCCGGCAAGTGGATACCCGACGCGCGAAGCCGCTCGCAGCACTTCGGCCGGACGCCAGTAGCCCGGAAGCGCCCGATCACCTTGCCGTCCTGTGTCACACCGACTTTTTCGAACAGGAAGATCTCCTGCATGGTGATGATGTCGCCTTCCATGCCGGTGATTTCACTGACGCTCGTCACCTTCCTCGTGCCGTCGCTCAAGCGCGTCTGCTGAACGACGACCTGGATGGCGGAAGAGATTTGCTGGCGCATCGCGCGCTCCGGCAAATTGGTTGCGCCCATCGCAATCATGGTCTCGATACGAGCCAGGGCGTCCCGCGGCGCGTTGGCGTGTACCGTCGTCAACGAGCCGTCGTGGCCGGTGTTCATGGCCTGCAACATGTCCAGGGCTTCTTCGCCGCGGACCTCACCGACGATGATGCGATCGGGCCGCATACGCAGCGCGTTGATCACCAGCTGCCGCTGTCGAATGGCGCCCTTGCCCTCGATGTTCGGCGGCCTGGTCTCGAGCCTCGCGATGTGCTCCTGGTGGAGCTGCAACTCCGCCGCGTCCTCAATCGTGAGGATTCGCTCGCGCTCGGAGATGAAGCTCGACAAGACGTTGAGCAGCGTGGTCTTTCCCGCGCCGGTACCGCCGCTGACGAGGATGTTCAACCGCGCGCGCACGCAATGGGACAGGAAGTCCAGCATCGGCTGCGTGAGAGCGCGGAGGTTGACCAGGTGTTCTGCCCGCAGACGCTCTGCCGGAAATCGGCGAATCGACAGCAGCGGGCCATCCACGGCCAATGGCGGAATGATCGCGTTGACGCGCGATCCGTCGGCAAGCCTGGCGTCGACCATCGGCGAGCTGTCATCGACGCGGCGGCCGACGTTGCTCACGATGCGATCGATGACTCGCATGAGATGGCTGTCGTCGCGGAACGTCGCCGTCGCCCGCTCGAGGATGCCGCTGCGCTCCACGTACACCGACTTGTGCGTGTTCACGAGGATGTCGTTCACGGTCGGGTCGCGAAGAAGCGGCTCGAGAGGGCCAAGGCCGAAGACCTCGTCCAGCACCTCGCCGAACAGCGCCTCGCGTTCGGACATGCTGAGAGGCGTCGACTCCTCCGCCAGTAATCCCGCGAGCAGCGTCCGGATCTCATTCTCTGCCCTGGTCCGATCCGCATGTGCCAGGGCTTCGAGATTCAGCCGTCCGAGCAATTTCTTGTGGACACTCGCTTTGAGCTCGGCATACCGCGGCTGCGATTGCGGTTGCTGTCGTGATGGCAAGGCTCCGGCCGGCACACTACTCATCTCATCTCACCTCACCAAAGGCTTGCCAGTTTTTCGAGACCGGTCCGCGGACGTTTGTCCGCGTTGGGCGCCGCGGCCGCGTCGATCTCGAGAACGCCGCGAATGAAACTCTCGAACTGCGTGGCGATATCCGAGGCGCCACTCAGCGTCAGCGGCACGCCCGAGTTCAACGCCGTCGACACGACCTTGTAGTCGCTCGGAAACGTGTGATGGATCGGGTGGCCGACGGCACCCTCGATCTGCTTTCGTGGAATCGGAAACGGCTCGGCCGCGCGGTTCAGCAGGAACCGGATCCGATCGCCGGCCGCGCCCAGTTGCCTCACGCGGTCGAGCAACCGCTGAGCGTTGCGCACCGAGGGCACGTCTGGATTCGCGACGAGGTACATGGTGTCGGCGGCAAATAACGCGGCGACCGTGCACGAGTTGATCTGACTGCCGGCATCCACGACGATGTATTCGTACTGGCGGGTGAGCAGACGGAACAACTCTTCGATGGCACCACCGTCTGCGGCGCCCGGGCGGTCGAATTGCTCGGACCCGGCCAGGATCTCCAGACCGGACTTGTGCTTCGTCACCAGTTCGCGCAGGAACTCGCGGTCCAGGCGGTGAAGGTTGTCGATCGCATCGAGGACGCTGAATCGGGGTCGAACGCCGAGAAACAGCCCGACCTCACCGAGGCCAGGCTTGAGGTCGACGATGACGGTTGCGCGCTTGCCGAGGCGGGCAAG
The DNA here is from genome assembly GCA_963773035.1 of uncultured Acidobacteriota bacterium. GTDB lineage: Bacteria > Acidobacteriota > Vicinamibacteria > Vicinamibacterales > CAVVIG01 > CAVRXZ01. The sequence continues at coordinate 81,377 of CAVYZX010000022.1, forward strand.
CTCGACGCCGCAGTTGACGGCCACGGTCGTCGTGCCAGCGCCACCCTTTGCGCCAAAAAATACCAGGGTGGTCGCAGCCGGGCGCGCTCCCTGAGTGGTTTCGCGCCGCGCCGCCGTCCGGCGGATTGCACCGTGAAACGTCTCGTCCGGCGGCGGCCAGGCAAAGAACTCGTTCGCGCCAGCACGCATCGCCTGAAGAATCAGCTCGGGATCGGCGGCCTGGGCGACGGCGAAAATGCCCGCCTGCCCGTTCGAGGCATGCAGCCGCTCAATCGTGGCCATTCCGCCCGATTGGTCGGTTCGGATATCGACGATGATGAAGTCGGGCGACGTCCCCTCGCGCATCTGACGATCGCTCAGAACGCTGACCGGAATCGTGCCGGAGCGCAGGAGTTGACCAACCTGCTTCCTGAACGGTTCGTCTTCAGAGACGATGAGGCCAACGAGTTGCGCCATGACTATTGAACCAGCCGAATCACGTTGGGAAAGGCAGCCAGCGGCGCGGGCCCGCCGTTTTCATTCGTAACATCGTCGTCCACACCGTCTACAGGGGACAGCGGCAGCACTTCGGCCGTCGCGGTCGCCCTGACATCGATGGGATCGAGACCGAACACCGTACTCATGGCCGTGCGAACGGGGTTGTGCCGTTCGCTGGTTCGATAGACGGAGACCTTCACTTGTCGGGACTGACCGCCCACGTCGGTGGCCACGATCACGTCGGATGATTGAATCGAGACCTGAATCCCCATCACCGAATTTGCTTTCGCACCTTCCAGGGCCCGCTGCACGGCAACGGGCGCCTGGTTCGAATCGCTGCTCAATGCGAGCGCGGCGGCTCCGGCCAGCGCCCCAGCCTGTGCGGAGCGCTGTGCCTGGTTTCGCGCCGCCGTGTAAACGCCGACATCAATCGCCAGAGTCGTGGCCGTGAACACGGTCATGAAGCTGACACCGACGAAGGCATACGACAGGCCGCGTTCGTCGAATCGCAGATGCCGGAACCGGGCGCCCATCGGGTCCCTACTGTTGCTGCTGACGCTTCGCCACTTCCGCCTGATACGCAGCCTCGGCTGCCTTCAACTTGGCGGCCGCCGCGTCGATCTCCTTCTGTCGCTCACGATCGATTTCGGCCTGCCGCTTGGCCACTTCAGCGGCCTTCTTATCGGCCTCAGCGTCGCGCTTGGCTTGCTCGCGCGCCAACTTCTCCTGGCGCTCCCGATCCTTGGCGTCTTGTTTCTCCTGTTCCGCCTGCGCCCGGAGCTCCTGCTCGGCCGCCTTCTTCTCAGCCTTCGTCAGCGGGCGCCCCGCGTCGGGCGGCTCGCTCGCCGGACTGACTGCGCCTGGAGCGTCGATCGCGGGTGCCTGCGCGACTCCTGCGGCGTTCGCGGGCGCGGCCTGCGGCGCGACGTTCGTAGCGCCCGAGCCGGACGGCCGGAATGCCGGTGGCGGCGCCGGGAAGCTCTTCTTGGCCGACGGCGGCGGCATGAACGGCTCGATCTGACGCGGCAGTTCATTGGTCACACCGGGTGAGTTGGGCGCCAGAATCTCCGGGGTGATCATGACGACGAGCTCGGTCTGATCCTTTTGCGCCGCCTTGCTCTTGAACAGGAGGCCAAGGATCGGAATGTCGCCGATTCCGGCCACCTTCTGCATGGACTGCATCGCCTGGTTGCTCAGCAATCCGGCAATGGCAAACGTCTGTCGGTCCTGAAGCTCGATCTCGGTGTCCGCTCTCCGAGTGCTGAGGGCAGGAATCCTGAATCCCTGCAGCACGACGGAGTTGTTGAAGTCGAGCGTGCTGACCTCAGGCCGCACCTTGAGATGGACGCGGTCGCCGTTCACCGTCGGCGTGAAGTTCAACCGGATACCGAATTCCTTCCAAGACACCGAAATGGCGACGTTGCCACCTGTGCCCTGGGCGATCGGAACCGGGATCTCGCCACCAGCAAGGAAGCTGGCTTCTTTGCCGCTCTCCGCAACCAGGTTCGGCTCGGCCAGGCTCTGGAAGAGCCCACGCGACTGCAACGCCTTGATCAGCGTGCCGATGTTTTCTTTCCAGTTGTAGATGAAGACGTTCAGGAAGTCGCTGAACACCATCTTGCCTTCGGCGTCGGGACGCGTCGACGGAGGAGGACCAAGCCGGTCGGTGTAGGTAACAGATGGGAACTGCTCCGTGGTGGTGCGCACGAGGTAGTCTTTGTAGCCGTTGTTGCTGGTGAACAGCGTCGCGCCCAATTCGGTGAGCGCGCTTCGGCTGACCTCGGCGAACCGAACGTGCAACAGCACCTGGTTCGTGCCGCGCGTCTGGACCTGCAGAAGGTTCACGACGTCATCCTTCTTGTCCACGTAGCCCGCGGCGACCTCAACGGCCTTGTCGGCCACGTACTTGCTCGAAGCCGTGCCCGACACGATCACCGACTTGCCATTCCCCTGGACCGAAATGCGCTCGCCAGGGAACAGCTCGAGGACCTGGCTCGACAGCCGCGACAGGTCTCGCTGCACGACCACGTCGTACCGCTTGATCGCGCCGGCGCGGTCCCAGATGAACATGGAGATCGTCCCTGGGGTCTTGCCGTGCAGCAGGAGCTGGGCCGGCGAGGTGACGAGGGCGTCAGCGACGTCCGGGCTGGTCAGCGACACCCGGCTAATCGGCGAGCCGACATCGATCACCGTCGAGCGGCCGACCGTGAGATTCACACTGTCCGGCTCTTCTGCGTACAGAACCGTCGCGCCCGCGATGGCGACGAACAGGATAAGGATGCCAATCCGCAATCTATTCGCCATAGTTACTGCTCCCTCACGATCTCACGTGCGCGTTTGTCGCCACGGATGATTTCCACGGTCGGGTCCGAAGCCACCGGGACCACCTGCGGCGCTGCGGGTGCAGATTTCGCACGCGCAACCAATGCGGGGCGCTGTGGCACGACCGATCCCAGCAACCCGGCCGGTCGGACGCCTTTCGTGTTCGGCTGGGTGCGGTCCAACGGGTTTCGCAACGCCAGTTGAATCTTGCCTTCCGTTGCCGCGAGCGTCAGCCGCTCGGACTGCTCGGGGTCAACGAGCATCGTCACGACACTGACCGTGATCGGCTTGTTCTTGTCGCCATCCCGCTCCAACCTCGTTCCGGCGGCGAGCACTTGAACGTCGTTGAGAATGACCTTCGTCGTGACGTCGCCCTGCTGGTTGGTGGGGTTGACGGTGGCGACGACGTCAACGCGAGTTCCGGGCAAGACGTACCCGGCCACGCCGATGACCTCGTTCACCCGCACCGACACCGCTCGAAGACCGGTCGGAATAATCGGCGGCAGGCCGGCGCCCGCTTCTTTCGAGGCGAGTTTGGCCGGCAGAACCACTTCGTTCTGGACGATCGGCAGAATCACCCCACGCCCCACGAGCTCGTCGGGCTTGGTGAAGACCCCTACCGGCGCTGACCCCTGCGGCCAGTCGACGACCTTCAAATCCCCCGGCTTCAGCTCGGCACCGATGTCGAGATCGGCCGCAGCCACGACCACCGGCTGGGTTTGAACTGCAGCCGCTGGGGCTGGCTGTCGTTGCACGTAGTTATACGTGCCGAATGCCAGGGCGCCCCCGGCCGTGATGGCAAGCACGAAAACGATAAATGCGCGGGCACGTGCCATAAGCTCACCTTGCTCCCTGGAAGTGGGATTGGTTTCCCATCACCGCCGACATTGGTTCCCCCTTTTAAACGCCGAGCGCCGCGAGCGCAGTGCCGACCGCAATCGCGGGCGCATATGCAAATCTGTTGTTTGCGTGGCGACCCTCTATTTCGGCGACGTTGGCCGCGCGGGTCGCAATCAGGCTGGCTGCCGTCGCCAGCGTGTGTTTCAACCGGTGCCGCTGAGCCGCGACAACCAGGGCGATGACACCGCCGGCCAACGTCGCGTACAGGAACGCGGGCAGCACTCGTCCGGCGCCCATGACCGCACCTGCCGCAGCAAAAAGTTTCACATCGCCCGCGCCGGTGGCGCCAATGACGTGACCCGGCAACATGAGCGCCAGGCCGAGCGCCAGACCTGCGAGCGAAGACCACACCGAGACACCTGTCATACCGGAGGCCGCGAGCGTCACACCGGCGAGCGCCAGGCTGCCGGTCAGCGCGTTGGGCACTCGCCTCGTGCGTAGATCCACGAGGGCGCCCCAACCGGCGCCGGCGACGACTGTCGCAACGACAATTGCATTAGAGTGCACTGGTCAAACCGCTCGATACTGCTTGCCACAACACGTTATTCACAGCACTTCCCACACTTGTGACCCCTACCAACGCAACGATCGCAATCAGTCCCGCGAGCAACGCGTACTCGATCAGGTCCTGGGCGTCATCGCCACGGACGAGGCCTGTGGCCAGACGAACCACGGCAGTCATGACCCCTCCATTCCCTAGTGCGCAGCGGAGCGGACCGGGCCGACCGTCGAGCTGACGGACCAGCCCGGTCCCTGAAAGTTAGAGCGCCGTCTTGAGCGAGCCAGAGATGCTGGTGAAGATGTTGTTCACCGCTGATCCAGCAGTCGTGACAGCCGCAACCGCGACGAGCGAGATCAGGGCGACGAGCAACGCGTACTCGATCAGGTCCTGGCCTTCCTCATCGCGCACGAACGAACGCAGACGATTAATGAAATTCATGTGAGCCCTCCGGCGCGTTTCCCACGCGCTCTCTGTTAAGTGTTCGACCTACCGTCACGCGTTCACTGCGCGACGACACTGTGAAGGGCAATGGCTGTACCAGTGGCGCTGCCCGAGATCGCGTGGGAGTGCAACCGCTAGATGCTGCACGTGTTTAGCGACATCGGCTCCTCGCACATGGAGCGATCAAGCCTCGGTTCGGCGGTCGGCCGACTGTGTCTACATTCGTAACCGTATGAGCGAATTTCGTGCGGCTGAGCCAGTTACAAAATCGCATGCGTCTCGTCGTCGAGAACGCTCCGGCGAGATCGAACGCGCGCCAACCCATTGGCAAATCGAGGGTTTGCATGGTCCCTCAAGTTCGGATCGGATATCGGAACGACAATTGCGATTACTGAGCTAGACCCGTATTTCGGGGAAGGGAGGCTTGCGCGTGCGACGCGTTTTTGGCGACGCACTGCTGTCCGCGGGAGCGTTGATACTGTTGCTCTTCGCATTGATCGCCGTCGACGACCGCGTGCGAGACGAGATTATTGTGCGAGTCCGCAACCCACGGCCGGCGGCAGTTGGTATTGAACGAGCAGGTGCGCGCGCCCGCGACCTGGTCACGGTAGTGGGCGACGCTGCCCGCGAACAAGCGGTCGAGCACGCGCCTTTGCTGCTCTTTGCATTCGCGGGGACGGTGCTCGTCCTGTTCATGATCCGAACGTAGGCATGCCTCTCATTCTGGCGATCGAGCCTGACAAACGTCAGGCAACTCAACTGCGCTCAATCGCTAAGGCGCACCTCGAGGCCGAGCTCGTGCTGGCCGACTCCGCCGAGCGTGCACTGGCGGCGCTGGGCGATCGCGTGCCAGACCTGGTCCTGACGTCCGCGTTGTTGCTGCCAAAAGACGAGATGGCGTTGCACGAGCGGCTCCGCTCGCTGGCCGGGGCAGCATCGCACGTTCAAACATTGACCATCCCGATGCTGGCCACGCCGCAACAAAGCAAGAGCGTTGGCGGCATGCTGTCGTCACTTCGGGGGAAATCGAAGAAATTCAACCCGACAGAGGGCTGCGACCCTGCGGTGTTCGCCGAGCAGTGCGCCGAATATCTGGAGCGCGCACGAGCCGAGCGCGCGGGATATCAAGGCAGCGACAACTTCACGACCGAGGCCTCGCCACATTCGACCAAGGTCGAAACGAAATCTTCCGCGGTCGCCGAACCGGAGTCAACGAAACAGGAGGCCTCGTTCGACACGACTGCCTGGGCGGACAGTCGAGATCCGGACCCTGCTCCGGACGAAGCCCCTGAATACGTCAACGCTCCTGGGTCGGTGCTCGACATCGGGAGGGCCCCCATTCAGCGTGAAGATCCGCCTCCACGGGTGATCGCGGAACCTGCTTCAGCCGGTTGGGGATCCATCAGGCAGCCGGAGCCTGTATACGAGCCGCCACCTATTGTGTCGAGCGCCCCCGTCGTCAATCGCACGGCCGATGTCGATGGTTTGCAAGCGGCCGAAGACGATTCTGAGGACTTGCAAGAGACGTACGAAATCGACTTCGGCGACTTGACCGACGACGAGCCTCTTGGCACAGGCGCGGGCTTGACGCGTGATGTCTGGCAGACGGGCAACGTCGGTCAGCCGGACGACGCCAGTATTCAAGCCTACGACATCAATGTCGACGAGCTATTCGCCGATGCCGATATGGGCCTGGCGAAAGGCGCCGCCCCAGCTCTCGGTGGGCGGTCAGCCCGGACATCCGAGTTCCACGTAGACGCACCGATCACCGAGCCAACTCCAGCCGCATCGACTCGCACCTCAATCAAGGCGAGCGTAGAAGCCGATTCCGGCCACTCGGGCAACGGGGTGCCTCTCCACGAGGAGTGGCCGTCCTCGTCCACCTTCATCGAAGAGCCCGCACCGATCATGCAGTCTGCGTCACCAAATCCCGAAGTCGTCCGGGCTTCCGGGTCATCGTCGGCTGCGCCGAAACAATCGGGCCGCCCCGAGTGGCTCGACATGGTCGAGTCGCTGCGCAATGACGTCCACCAGTTGCAGACAGACTGGGGCGCACCCTCGATGATCGGGCCAAACCTGAGCGTGTCGCAGTTGGACGAGATCCCGGATCAGACGGCTCGCTTTGGCACCGAGCCGGCCGCTCTACCGGCATCGACTCCGGCGGCAGAAAAACCGCGCGGCAAAGGCAAGAACAACCATCGTCCGGTTAAGAAAAAGAAGAATCCCCAGGATGAATGGGGGTTCTTCGACCCCGAGCAATGCGGATTTGCCGCCCTTCTGACAAAGCTCGAAGAAATCACCGACGACGAGGCCTTCTAGCCCTCTTCTAGCCCCAGCGCAGTCAGTCCCGCGCCGATTCTGTGCGTCCTCACGTTCACCTCGGATGGAGTGTTGGCGCAAATCGCACATAAACGCCACGCAAGGAGCGCGAAAACAGGAACGGACACTTGAATGTGCGTAAGGCGTGCAACGATCATCCCACTGAATGGCGCGAAGTAGGCCAGGACGAGGAGAAGGACGACGCCCGGTCTGAGTGGATGATCCGGGTTTCGGACCGCCCAGTCTGCGCACACCAGGAGCGTCAACGACAAGATCAGGAGGTCGTAACTAATCAAGTGAGGCGAGGCAAGCACCGACAGCAGAACGAGCTGGCCCCACCGAACTGGGAGTGGCGCGGGCGTTCTCCAGGTGCGCAGCGCGACAACCAACGTCCAGAAAAGCCCCGCCAGAAAGCAGATTGTGACGAGTGCAGGAGAAGGAATAAGAAGCTGGAAGAATCCGCGGATCGAGTGGATCTCGGATGGAAACAATTGCACGAGCCCAGGGTTGAGGAACAGATTCCATAGCTCCTGGAGGTAGCGGACCATCGTCGTAGACCCGGTCGCGAGCCACGCGATGCCAAGCTGTGCCCCCACTGTCGAAAGCGCCCCGACTACTACTCGCCACTGTCCCGCTGCCAGGAACACAACGCCAGGAACGATTCCCATCTGTGGTTTGTAGGCGAGACATCCGATCGCCATTCCAGCCACGAATGGACGCTTTCGCTTGAGCGCCGCGAGGGCGACCGACCAAAAGAGCAACGCGAACGCGCTGGTCTGCGCGTATCTGAGCACCGCGAAAAGGAGGGGTGAGCCAGCAGCTAAGATGCCGACCAGCCAGCCGTAACGCTGGAGCGAGGAACATTCACGCCAGATGATCCAGACGCTGACGCCGTAGCAGAGAATCGTGAGGGTTATGAACAGACTGAGCGACCAACCCCACGGCAAAGCTGCGAGGGGCGCGAACGCCAAGGCGACATGGGGACCGTAGTTCGGATGCGACGCGTAGAGGTGCAGCGCTGCATCGATTACGCGTTGACCCTGGGCCAGATGCGCAGCCGGATCGTAAAGGGACTCCGTCTTGCCTTCGAGGACGAACGAGCCCATGACGTAAAACTGAACGTAGTCAGTGCCCTTGACGCGGCCCACTCGATCGAACAGGCCCGGAACCGACAATGTGTAGATATAGACGAACCAGCTCAGGACCAGCAGCGCAGTTCCCCAGATCGTCAAACGCTTCCGTGTGGGCAGAGCCGCAAGGCGTGCGACGATCTGGGGCCGGCCGAAGGTTTCCACTTTCGTGGTTATCGTCGTGGCCGTGTTGGTTCTATACCGCTAGACGAAAGACCCTCGACTGAAGGCGATTTTCTCAATCAAGCGCAGCCTCCGCGCGTGGTCAGACGCCACAGGCGATTTCATCCCGTCGGCTCAGCAAGCTGGAGGAGTGAAAGCGACGCCCTTACGCGATCCGATGTTACGATCGAATGGTGATCGCTCGCGTCAAGCGCCTGATCAAGATCGTTGTCGGGTTCACGGTACTCGCGGCGGGAGTGGCGATGCTCGTGCTTCCAGGGCCGGGCTGGGTCACGATCGCGGTGGCGCTGGCTATTCTGGCTGGCGAGTTCGTCTGGGCCCGGAATCTGCTCGACCGCCTGAAGGAAACAGGTGGCAAGATCGGTGAGAAGTTCACGAAGGCCAAAGCCAAGGACCCCACTCCTTAGGCCCCAGGCCCCAGTCCGCGATCCCTAGGCCCCAGCCCTCAGCCTCGCTCGGCGAGCTTCATCGGCAAACGTTACCACCAGCACATCTCGATAGGCGGGCAAAGCCGGATCGATGGCTCGTACCGGCGTCACACCGTGGAACACGCGCGAATCGTCGACGACCGCCGCGTCAAAAGGATCCGTCAGTGTGAAATTCCCCAAAGTTCGGCCGGCGGTCGCGTGAATCGTCGTCGTACCCCTGGCGATGTTGCGACGCTGGATCAGGAGCACCAGGACGTAGTCGACGCCGTCTCGGTGCAGACCCTCCGGCGTGGGCCGTCCTTCCTCAGCCGGCCTTGCTTCGATCCGAAATTGGTGGACCTCGATGTGCCAGTCCTTCACCTGTGGGGCGAGGGCGCCGAAAAACGACTCGCAAAAGCTCAGGATCGTGCCCATGGTGGATCCACCACCGACGTCCGATTCGATCGGCTCGAACCAACGGGCGATGCCACCATTCAGTGGGTTGTAATCAACGGCCTGGTAATGTGGCGCGTGCGGACGACGGATCACCGTGCCGCCGGCGGTTGCCGAGTACACCGCGTGACGGCGGCGGCGGTACCGTCCGCCGTCAGCCATGTAGGTATCGAGGTCGAGATCGTTCCAACTCTCCGCAAACCGAGGCCAATCGGATAGGGCGCCGAACGGCGATAGGATGCCGCGCATCGCGTGTCCATGGACGAACGCAAATCCGTCGTGCACCACGGCCGACTGCAGCGACGCGTGAGTGGTGCAGGTGCCGGCCTCCATCTGCTGATTCTACGCTGATTTCGCAAGAGCGATCTGCAGCCGACCGACGTCGGTTCTCTCTCGTGTCACCCGAAGAGCTCCTCGAGCTGAAAGGCACCTGGACCCAGTGGGGTTAGGGGGTAGGATAGCGAGGTGCGTGTTCGCCTCGGTCTGAATCTCTTTTTTACAATCCTCCTCGCAGGCTCGACGATCGTCGGCCAGGATCAGGTCTTTCGCGACAACCGCCTTTTTCGGTCGGGCATCGAGATCACGAGTATTACGGCGACGGTACGCGACGACCAGGGACGCCTGGTGACCGACCTGGGGCGCGAAGCGTTCGAGGTGTACGAAGACGGGGAGGCACAAACCGTCACGCAGTTTACGAACGAGCGCGTTCCGATCAGCCTGGCCGTTCTCCTCGACGCCAGCGATAGCATGTTCGGCCAGCGTCTGAAAGACGCCCACACCGCCGTGGAGTATTTCCTCTTCAATCTGCTGGACGACACCGACGAGTATTTCGTCCTTTCCTTCAATCATGAGCCGCACATCCTGACCGGATGGACGGCCACTCCGGAGGTGGTGACCCGGGCGCTCGGCCGGCTCAAAGCCTGGGGAGGTACGGCGGTCTACGACGCGGTTGTCGCGTCGCTCCCGATGTTCGGCAAGCGCTCACGGCAACGAGCCGCGATTCTGATCATTTCTGATGGGGCCGACACCGCGAGCGACGCCACGCTTCGCGAGGTGCATTCGGCGCTGCTCCGAAGCGACGCCTTCGCCTACGCCATCGCCATCGACTCCCCCGAGCGGCAGCCGATCAACACGCGCGTGAATCCGACGGCGCTTCGCGAGATTACGGACACGAGCGGCGGTAGAACCGAGGTCGTGTACAGCACAGTCGACATTGGCGAGGCGGCCGCGCGGATTGCCGACGAGCTGAACCATCAGTATCTCCTGGGCTACACCTCGTCGCACGGCGCCGACGGCAAGTACCACAGCATTCGAGTTCGCGTGCCGAACACGGATTACCGTGTGCGCGCCCGCGGCGGGTACGTGGCCGCCCCCGTCACCAGAAAGCCAAGCTAGACCGTTATGCGGCGACCCGTCGAAAATCAGTCTTCGCCGCCGCATAACGGCGGCGCGCACGGCGCGCCCGCGAGGGAGCGGCGCGGGGCGTCGGGCCCCCGCGAGCGACCGAGCCGGCCAGCCTCCGCTAAGGCTACGGCGGCCCGCCGTAGCGCTTCGCGCGAAGGCGGGGGTATGGGGCGGAGCCCCATATGGTAGACGACCAGCCCACGCGTCTGTGGACGCTTCGCAGGGAAGGCAAGGAAGTCGCCTGTCTCGTTCGGCTCGTCCCCTACGGCATCGAAGTCGACATCGCGTACGACGGCGCGGCGGTGGCAACTCGTGTCTTTGAAACCGGCGAAGAGGCGCTCGAGTGGGCCAATCGCACGCGCGCCGAGCGTGAAGCGCGAGGCTGGCGGTTCTGAGGCCGCTGACCAAGCCGAGACCGCAGAGTGGATTCAACGCGCCGTGTTTGGGACTGGAGATTCAGATCACCATCAAGACCCCATCACAGGACGAGCCGGTGGCCCGGGCAATGGCCGACGCATAGAGAGCCACCTGCCGGCGATACCGCTCCTCGCCGGCCGCGGCCAGTTCGAAATCCGTCTTGTAATCCACGACGGTCCATCGGCCATCCTCCTCGAAAGCGAGGTCGACGACGCCCTCGAGAATCGTCCCCTCTGGCAGGGCATAAGTAACTGGTGTCTCGCGACGACATGCGCCGCGCGCCGCAGCCAACTGCGCACGCACTAGCAGATCGTGAGCGAGCACGCGTTTGACCACCCGGATGGCAGCCGACGCATCGACCTCGCTCATCCCGAGTGTCCGTGCTTCGGCCAAGGCTAGTCCGTCGAGCGACTCCAGAGATGATTCGAACGGCGCCTCCGCCAATACGGCGTGCACCAGCGCGCCGAACGCGGCCCCACGAGGACGAAACGCCTCTTCTCGAAGGTCGGCCTTGATCGTTTTCACTTCGCTCGGTTCGACCAGGAGCCCTGACACGAGCTCCAATGCACCCTCTTCGGACTCCATCGCGATCCACTCTCGAACGGTCCGCGCCGCGATCGACGGCACGGACGCAGCCTCCCGAGCGTCGGCGCGCGCCAGATGCCAGCGGTCGTACTTGCTGCGGCCGTCAGCGATCACGGACCTGGGCACGTCCTTGACGATGATCTCTTCGCGCCGCACTCCAAAGAGTGGCTTGGCGCCAAGTGAAAGCGCGCCAGGATCCCACCAGACGACCGAGTAGCCTCCGTCGGTGAACACGTGGCGCCCTGGGCACACATTGGCTGGCCCCGCCGGTTCTTGGTTCGGCCGCTGCCCCACCGAGTCCTGCGACTTGAACGCGGGACATTTTGGCCCGCGCGACGACGTGCGTCGTCTTGCAATCGGAGGATAGAGCGCATCGTTCAGCGGGCTGAACCAGCCACCCTCCCAGGGCCCGTCTCCGAGCGCCGGCACGACGAGCAGGTCGCGCGCCCTGGTGGCGGCGACATACGCCAGCCGGACGCCTTCGGCGCTATCGCGCGCGACCTCCTCAGCTTGATGCTCGTGGAGTTCGTACGGGGCCCAACCACCGATTTTCATCGCACACAAGCCCCGCGAGGCATCCATGTACCGGCTGGCTTCGTCGCGGCTCATACGGCATGTCAGATCCGCCAGGATGACGACCGGGAACTCGAGGCCTTTCGCCTTGTGCACCGTCATAAGCCGCACGCCATCGCTTCCTTCCTCCAGAATCGGCGCCTCGGCCGACTCGGTCGCCTCGGCCGCATGACGAAGTTCCTCGATGAACCCTCTGAAGGAGATACCACCGCCGAGCTCGTACTGGCGTGCGAGTTCCGACACATGCAGCACGTTGGCCAACGCCTGCTCGCCCGCCGGCCTCAAGACGAAGCCGACGTGCGCGCGTGTCTCGACGAGAAGACGTCCGATGGTGTCTGCTACCGGGCGATAGTTCCGCGCCCGGTGAAGTTGCTGGAGAAGCCGAAGCGCGGCGGCGATAGACATCAAGTGAGCCGTTTCGTCCGCTGTCAATACGAGCTCGGTTCCTGAGTTGCCTCCGAGCTCTTTCGGGATGCGGAACGGATGGAACGTTCCAAACCGATGCCGAAATTCAAGGAGCTGTTCATCGTCGATGGCGAACAGCGGCCCCTTCAGGGTGGCAAACACCGACAACTGATCGTCGGGCCATTCGATAGCCGCCAGCGCGGCGCGAATGGCTTCGACCTCTTCGCGGCCGTGAAACGCCTTCCCCCCGACGAGCAGATGTGGAATCCCGCGAGCCTCAATCGCATCAACATAGGGGCGTGTCATGTCTTCGCCGAAGCTCGTGAATCGTCGAAACAGAAGTGCGATGTGACGAGGCTGGAGTGGAACCTTCTTTTCGTCGCCGTTGGCTTGACGCTCCGAGATGTGCCAGCCGTTCCGCCCGTCGGTCAACCACGCGATAAATGCACCAACGGCGTCCGGCAGCGACATCTCGATTGCCCTCGATGACGGCCGGAGAAACGCGCTTCTGCCGTAAGGCTCTGGAACGGGCAGCGCGACGATGGCGGGCTGCGAGTCGTCTGCGAGACGATACGGAGCCAAAGCAACATAGTCTGCCTGCAGCGCAAGCGGGTCCGCTTTCATCTGTCTCGCAAACGCTGCGTTGACGAACTGCTGAATCTGGGGGACGCTGCGATAACTCGTGGACAGCTGCAGAATGCGCCCGCCGCACGCAGCAAGTTGAGTGCTCACCTGCCAGTACGTGCCGACATCGGTACCGCGAAAGCGATAAATCGCCTGCTTGGGGTCGCCGACGATGAAGAGCTTGCCGGGAACAGGACTGACAGCACTCCCGTCCACCACGTCGGCATCGTCTGACGCCAGTAGCAACAGGATTTCGGCCTGAACCGGATCCGTGTCCTGAAACTCGTCGACGAAAATGCGGGCGAACTTGCGCTGCAGATCGCGACGGACCGAATGATCCGAGGTCAGCAAGTCGCGCGTTCGAGTCAAGAGGTCGACGAAATCGAGCGCCCCGGCCGCTTCCTTCAAGGTCTGATAATTTGCCGTCGCGCCGGCCAACTCCCGCTGGAGCGCGGCCGCCAGATCGGCATTCGCATCTTCTCGAAATTGTAGAAGCTCGCCGTAGAACGCGTCGCGTGCCGCCAGCACCATCGTTCGAGTGACGTCCTGCCCGAACTTGAACCCAGTGCCTTTCCGTGTGCGAGAGAGCCCTCGGTCGCGCGTCAGGTCCACGAGGCGCGCTTCCCAACCATCGAGGTCGCGCTGGCCAAACGACTGCTCGAGCCGGATCTGGCGACTCAGCCGCCGCACGGCATCGGTGTCGACGTAGAGGTTGTCGCGTGGTGATGTGGCCTTCGAGGTCAAGTCAGAGAGTTCGTGCAGTGCCGTGATGAGCCGGTCGATCTTCTCAGAGCGGTCGAACGATGGGCGATGCCAAAGGTGGGGAAACCCGCGCCACTCGGCAAGACTCCGGCCGGCGCTGCGCAGTCGGTCGATCGGTCCCTCCGAGTCGCGGCCGAGAAACGAGGGAGCACTGGGCCGGCGCAAGGCGCGGCGGCAGCCTTCTGGAGGATCCTGCAGCGATTCCTGCAGCCAGGCGCGAAACGCTCGCGCGTAGAGCCTCTCGGCTTGTGGCTCGGTGAGGACGTTGAAGAGTGGATCGACGCGGGCCTCGACCGGACGCTCCCTCAGGAGCTCGGCACAGAAGCCGTGGATGGTATTGATGTGCGCTTCTTCGAGGTATTTGAGGGCGTGTTCGAGTCGCTCTCTCACGTCCGCGACGTCCGCGTCAGCCCGCTCTTTTTCCAGGGCCTCACGTATGCGAAGCTTCAGCTCCCCGGCTGCCTTTTCAGTAAAGGTGACCGCAACGATGCCATCGATCGTTGCGCGGCCCGTTGCCAGCACACGCAGGATACGGTTGACCAGCTCGGTGGTCTTACCGGTTCCAGCTGCCGCTTCGACGACGAGTGTCTCGTCGAGGGCCTCGCTGATGGCCCGCCGCGCGTCAGCATCGGAAAGAAGTCTGTCGGTCATCGCATCGATCTCAAGGCCTCGAGATCGGTGAGTCGATCCGGGTTCTTCCGACTTACCCGTTCTTCCTCGCGCGGTCCGCACACGGGACGGAAATCGCACCACGTGCAGGCGCGCTCGGCGGGGGCGGCCGGAAGAAATCCCGTTTCGACTGCCCGATCGACCATCGTCAAAGCCTGAATACCCTGATTGCGGGTGTAGTCGTTGATCGGAATCTCGAGCTCCACGAAACCGCCGGCGGTGGTCGAATAGAACAAGCGACCCGCGGTCACCTTTTTGCCCAATCCGCGCTCGATGGCGACGCTGTACAAGACCGGTTGCAAAACCGACCCGCCGCCGACAATCAGATCAGGAGTCGATCGGTTCTTGCCGGTCTTGTGATCGGTCACCCGCAGCACGTCGAGATCGGCGCGCCGTTCGATGAGATCCACTGACCCTCGAAGAACGAACCGCTCGTCGAGGACGATTGGCTCTTTCAAGCTCTCGGGATCCCTTCCTTCGTCGCTCAGACCGAAGCTGAACTCGAAGTAGGTGGGTACCCAGACCCCAGCGTCAGCCAGTTTTTGAACCCAAATGCCAAGATCGCGGCGCAATTCCTCGATCTCGTCATGCCAGACACGGTCGATCGCTGGAGCCAGCATCTCGGAGTACTCGGCGGCGACTTTGTCGAGCACGGTGGTCAGGACTTCGACAGCTCGCGGCAATTTATCCCGATCGATGGGCAGTTCACCCGCCGACTTCATCGCTCGCAGGAATTCGGCCTGAGCTTTGTGGTACAGGCTTCCACGTGTGAGCGGGTCGAGGCGCACGACAGGCTCGGGCTCGTCCCACGGCTCGAGTCGATGAATGGTCGATAGCAGGAATTGATAGGGGCAGACGGAAAAACGCTGGAGCGCGGACAAGGAGTAGGGTCGCTTGTCCAAACGCTGCCTGGCCATGACGTCGGCGATTCCCGGCGTGACCTTCAGCAACCCGTCGCTCGAGGACCAGGCCTTCTGGCTGCGCTTCCAGCGGCTGATCACCGACCGTCGCAGCGCCTCATTCAGGCCGAGAAGGTAGTGCGCGCGTCCCCTGAGCGCGGCGGCGGTCGAAGGATGCGTATCGAGCAGCGGCTTGAGCACGGCCAAATCGTGCTCGAGATCGTCGATCGCCCGATCCGGATCCTTCGGCGCCGGCCACGCAAGGCTGGCGGCCCCTTCTTCCGCCGCTTCCGCGGCAAGAACTCTGTGGTCGGGTACACGGCCGGTGATCGCTCGCATCACATCGAGCGCATAGAAAGACGGCACGCGCGCCCGCGTTTCGGCAACGTCCAAGCGCGGGTACGACAGGTAGAGCCGCTCGGTCGCAGCGCCAATCGCAATCTTCAATAACAGCCGCTCCGCGGTCCCGCGCTCCTCCTGCCCAATCAGTTCGGGGCCGAGCGCGCGGCGCCGCCTATCCAGCAACAACGGGTCTTCGCGAGGCCGCTGCGGAACCACGCGTTCGGCGAGTCCAGGCACGAACACCACACGGAAACTGCGGCCCCGCGCCTGATGCGAAGTGCCGACGAACAATCGGCCGTATCGGCGTTGCGGAGGATCCCAGTCGAGCGTGACCAGCCGATCGTGCAAAACGTCGCGAGCTTCCTCGAGCAAGACGGGACCAACGTCGGCCATCGGTCGGAGATCTGCCAGCGTTTGCAGGACCCTAAGTGGCCGTCGCAGGGCCCGCGTCGCAAGCGCATCGAAGCGATCGAGCCACTCGCCCCAGGTGGCGCGCTCGGGCCACTCGGCCAGCTCGTCGATAATCGGCAGCGTGAACTGACGCAGATGCACGAGATTTCTGAGATCGCGCTCGAGGCTGGCAATGCGCGGAGACTCAGGCTCATCACGGGCTAATTCCGACATGCGATAGCGATAGTCGGCCGCGAGCCCGTCGAGACGGCGGCGCCATCTGGCTTTCCCGTCCGCACGAGTCCGTCCTCCGACAACGGCCGACTCGACAATCAGTTCTTCCCACTTCCAAGGCGACCTCAGGGTGCCGGCCACCACAGCGTCGTCGTCCGAATCAGCAACCGCAGGGCTAGAGCCCTGCGCCACACCGTCACCGTCGACAGGATCGCTGTCGGTTGTGGCGCGACCCTTGAGGGTCGCGAATACGTCGTCGTCCGGGACCACGACCGATGGCGCACCAACACCCTGTTCCCCGAGTTGAGGCACCTGACCGAGCGAGAGGTATTCGTCGAATCGCTTGGCCGACAGACCATCGACCGCGCACGACAGCAGGGCAAGAAACGCACGGCCTGCAGGGTGGGGGCGCCTGGTGCCGCGATCGAAGTAGGCAGGGACGCCACCGCGCGCGCATGCGTGTTCGAGGAGACCGAGATATTGGAGCGGAACTCGCAGGAACACAGCCATTTCATCGAACGGAACGCCGCGAGTCGCTTCGTCGAGCACCCGGCGCACGATCTCGATCGCTTCGCGGCCTTCTCCCGGAGCGGAGAACAACCGGACGTCGCCGTTTCGTTCGCGCTCGGGCGGGCGATCGAGGGTAAACACATGCCGCCGAAGCGTCGCCAGATCGGAAGTATCGCTTTCGTCCAGCCGTTCGACCGTTCCGCCTAGTTTCGTGAGAGCCCCGATGGCAAACTCGTCACCATCCGGGCAGGTCGCCAGCACATCTGGTGACTGTCCAATCAGCGCCTCTCCGAATTCGCGCTCCGCGCGCGAATCGAATGGAACATCAAGCAGCAGAATGGGTAACGTTGCCCATCGGTTCCGGCCCGACCGAGAGGCGTCGGCTGCAAGGCGAAACAAGCTGGCCCTGTCGTCGACTCCAGCTTGCGTAAGTCGTTCCTCGATGCGCGCCAGAAGGCGTCCGATGTCCGCATTGGCACTATCGCCACGACGCTGCTGGGCCAATCGACTCGGTTCCATGCCGGCCAGTCGAAGCTCGTGGACCGTTCGCGACAATGCCTTCGGAAACCCGGGCATCGAGGCAACAGGCCCGAAGTAGTCCAGTTCGCGCTCCGCCATCGCGTCGAAGACCGCACGTGCTGCAACGGCTTCAGCCCCGACCTGCGTTGCAGGCAGTCGGCGTGACCGCGGAAGGATCGCAGCCGCGGACCTGGCGGCAAGCTCCGTCAAGCTGAAGCGAGTGAGTCCGAAGGTCGCGGCTCTCGAGAGGGCCGCAGCCCGGGCGAGATCGTCGGCCGCGCCGCGGGAGGCACCGACGATGACAACTTCAGATCCAGGTGGACGATCGGCGAGGAACTGCTGCGCGGCGGCAAGTCGCCGGGCAGCCGACGTGGACGAAACGATGCGAAGCATGGTCTATCGTGATCCCGGACACCATGCCGGGCTATCGGAGCCGGCGCGTCCCGCGCCGGACGGTTTCAACAAGGCCGGGCAGAACCCGGTTTGGTTAAAGGTAGAATTCAAATGGCAAGAGTTCAAGTACAAATTCAGGAGCGTCACACATGGCCGACGGAGACAGCACGATCACCCTTGCCGAATTGGACGCGCGGCTTCGCGAGGTGGAAGCCATGCAGGAGCTCATTCTGCGCCTGCTCAGCACCAGGAAGCCGCTCGACGACGTTCTTGACCACTACGGCGCAACCGACACCCAAGGCCGCGCCTTTTACAAATTGCTGGACGAAATGGCTACCCGCGCCAAGGGCCGGGAGCAGGATCGGCCGACGTTCGGATACTTCAATAATCAGGTCGCCGTAATCTTTCCGGCACTGCGGGGCGATCGCGACTTCATCGCCCTGGTAATTGATACGATGCGAATCGAGCGCTCCATCTATCGGGATCTCTACACATATATGTCCGCCCAGGGATGGCCCCAATGGGATGCGTGAAGAGCCCCACGTTAGGATGACCCATCGATTCGACTTGTTCCTGATGGCGCTGGTCATCGTTGGCCTGCTCGATGGCCTCTGGCTTGGCGTTGTGATGAGCGCGTTCTATCGTTCTCAGCTGTCCTTGATCGCCCGCATGTCGGGCAACAGGCTGGCGCCACTGTGGACGCCAGCCCTTCTCGTCTACGTCCTTCTGGCGCTCGGCATCGTTGTGTTCGTGTTGCCACGAACCCCCGACGAGGCGCCTATCGTGCGCGGTGCGCTTTTCGGGCTCGTAGTCTACGGCGTCTACGACCTGTCCAACCTCTCGAACTTGAAGCGCGGGCCGGTCCTGCTGACCGCAGTCGATATCGCCTGGGGGGCGGTTGCCTCTGCTGCCACTACGTGGCTGGTCGCGACCGGACACCGGTTCTTGCACTAGGAGAGTGCGGCGGGAACGCCCCACCTAATGAGATTCCGTGATCGGACTGACGCGGGTCGCCAGCTCGCCGCCCGGCTGACCGCTTATGCCGCACGGGATGACGTCGTCGTTCTCGGCCTTCCCCGCGGCGGCGTAGCTGTCGGGATCGAGGTCGCTCGTTCGTTGCGTGTCCCCTTCGATGTCTTTCTCGTCCGTAAGCTCGGCGTCCCAGGTCACCCCGAACTGGCGATGGGGGCCATCGCTGCCGGCGGCGTGCGTGTCCTCAGCGAGGAGTTGCTTCGAGAGCTTGCCATCTCCAACACCGTGGTCGATCAGGCAACCGCACGCGAGCGCCTGGAACTCGAGAGGCGCGATCGGCTTTATCGCGGCGATCGTCCCAGTCCTGTGCTGACCGACCGCACGGTGATCGTGGTTGACGACGGCCTCGCCACCGGATCGACGATGGAAGCTGCGGTCGCGGCCGTGCGGCAGCACCAACCCGCCAGCATCCTGGTAGCGGTCCCCGTTGGTGCTCCCGAAACATGCCATCGACTGAAACGAATCGCTGACGAGGCTATCTGCTTGGAAAGCCCGGAGCCTTTCACGGCTGTCGGTCTATGGTACGACCGGTTCGATCAATTGAGCGATGCGGAAGTCATCGAACTACTTCGGCAGGCCGGTCCTTCGTCAAGTTAGCAAGCCAGGTCAACCCGCGCCCTCACAACTTAGCAGCGCACCTGACTCGAAGCGCGCTTTGATCGCGGCCCGCTGGACCTTGCCACTCGTCGTTCGAGTGATGGTGCCCTTCTCCACCAACAGAACCTCATCAACCGGCAGACCACAAGCGTCGACGATCCGTTGACGGATTGCGCTGGCAAGCCCATCTGTCGACCTCGAACTGATTGGCTCTGCGACGATCACGACGCGATCGCTCGCTCCCGGACGACTTGTCCCAAATGCCACAACACGGCCGCGCCGAATACCGGGCAAATCGTCGATCGCCCACTCGAGGTCCTGCGGATGATACTTGCGGCCGTGGATGACGACGACATCTTTGATGCGGCCGCAGACGAACAATTCGCCGTCACTCAGGTATCCGAGATCGCCGGTATGCAGCCACCCGTCTCGAATCGTCTCGGCAGTCAGTGCCTCATCGTTGAAGTAGCCCAGCATCAACGACGGGCCCGCAAGTGTGATCTCGCCGATGGCGCGCTCCTTCACCGCGCTCCCGTGCTCGTCGACGATGCGGATGTCGTGGCCAGGTAGTGGGCCGCCGCAGCTCACGACGGTCACACGTTCCGCCTCAGTCCCTTCAGCAAGTGTGGCGACAGCGCGTTCGGCGATGTCGTCTGCGCGAAGGTGCTCGAGGCGCATGATCCGATTCGACGGCGCCAAGGTCGCAGCGAGCACGTGCTCCGCAAGACCGTAGCTGGGCACGAAGCTCGTTTCGCGAAAGCCGGTACCGCGGAGCCTCGCGGCAAAAGCCGCCAGTGTAGGAGCATGAATCGGCTCCCCACCACAGCCGGCGACGCGCCAACTCGACAAGTCCATGCCTTCGAGGTCTCGATCGGTTACCCGACGCACGCATAAGTCATACGCGAAGTTGGGCGCGAAGCTCACGGATGCGTGATGCTGGGAGATCGCGCGCAACCAGGTTCCAGGCCGCTTCACGAAACTTTCCGGGGTCAGCAGGACCATCGGCCTTCGGAAATACATCGCACCAAGAGCCATGCCGACCAGTCCCATGTCGTGATACAGCGGCAGCCAGCTGACACCGACGTCCGAAGCCGACACCCCGAGACCGGCCGGACCGTTGATCGCGTCGATGTTCGCCGACAAGTTGCGATGCGTGATCGCCACGCCCTTTGGCGCAGACGTCGAACCGGAGGTGAATTGGACGAACGCAGTGTCGTGGATCGACACAAGAGGTCGATCGAACTCTCCGCCAGTCCCGTCCCCATCACTTGAAGTCGGTGAATCGAGATCGGCGTAGGAAATAACGAGGAGGCTACCGTCGGTTCCTCGCAGCCTTTCCAAAGCTGGAGCGAGCTTCGACGTCGTCACGACGGCGCGCGCGCCCGCTGCACAGGCAACTCTCGACGTCGCCTCCAGATAGGAGCGCAGATCAGAAACGATCGCCGGTGGATAGAGAGAAGCCGGAATAAGGCCGGCCAGCGACGAACCGAAAAGAGCACTGAGAAATTGTTCGGAGTCGCCGATAACGAGGGCGACGAGATCGCCGGGTTGCAGCCCCTTGCTTCGAAGCGCGCCTGCGACTCGGCGCGCCGAGTTCAGCATTTGCGCATACGAACGTCGAGACTCGGTCTGCTGGCCGCCAAACGTGTATCCCTCGCCCGATTGTGAGGCCTCGAGGAGGGCTTCTGGGAGAGTACGCGGCCGACCCATCAGGCGTCCTGCCGGCCGTCGACCAGCGCCGCAATGCGCGCCACGACCTGCGCGACGGTTCTCGTAGCGGTCACCTCGTCGAGCGGAATCGCGATGTCGAATCGACCTTCGAGCTCGGCGAGGACCTCCATAACCTGCAGCGAATCGAAACCAAGATCAGCCACGAGATCGCTCTCGAGTGTTGGCTCGATTGGACGCCGGCTTACTTCTTTCAGCACGTCAATCACGGTCTGCTGGACGGCACCAAGGGCGCGCATGCGTGGGCAATGGCAAGAATAGCGCCCGAAAATTCGTTCCCGCAAGCCCGCGTATAATCGAATGATTCGCGCGGAGCCGACCTGACCCATGCCTCACGTTGAGACTGCAATCGAAGCTGCATTCGAGAACCTCAAGGCGCTACTGGGCGGACGCGCGAGCGTCGCGGCAGCCGTTCGCGAACAGCATAGCCACGATGAGTCGTATCACACGCCGGCCGCGCCGGATATCGTCTGCTTCCCGGTCAGCACCGATGAAGTTTCGGCGATTTTGACGATCAGCGCCGCGCACCAGGTCCCTGTCATTCCCTTCGGAGCCGGAACTTCCCTCGAAGGCCACGTCAATGCGATTCGCGGCGGGATTACCATCGATCTTCGCGAGATGAACAAGGTGCTGCGTGTCAGCGCCGAAGACATGGATGCAACCGTCGAGGCTGGCGTCACCCGATTGCAGCTGAACAAAGCCCTCCGCAACACCGGAGTGATGTTCACCGTCGATCCCGGAGCCGATAGCTCGATCGGCGGCATGACTGCCACTCGAGCGTCGGGTACAACGGCCGTGCGTTACGGCACGATGCGCGAGAACGTCTTGGGATTGACCGTCGTGTTGCCAAACGGTCGGGTGATCAAGACCGGCACCCGGGCCAGAAAATCGTCGGCCGGCTACGACCTCACCCGGCTTTTCGTCGGATCGGAGGGAACCCTGGGCGTCATCACCGAGGTGACGGTTCGTCTTCACCCGGTGCCCGAGGCGGTGTCGTCGGCTGTGTGTTTCTTCGACTCGATGGAAGGCGCCGTGGACACGGTCATCGCGGCGCTCCAACTCGGCGTGCCGGTCGCCCGCATGGAACTGCTCGACGAGACCCAGATGGACGCCGTCAATCGATATTCGAAGACGAGCTACGCGGTTGCGCCAACGCTGTTCTTGGAATTCCACAGCGACACCCAGGCTCACGTAGCGCAACAGGCGGAAACCTTACAGTCTTTGGCCGCCGAACGCGGCGGGCACGATTTTCAGTGGGCCACGCTCTTGGAGGACAGGGAAAAACTTTGGCGGGCCCGTCACGACACTCTGTACGCCTCGCTCGCTCTGCGTCCCAACTGCCGGGCCTGGATCACCGACGTCTGCGTTCCAATCTCCCGTTTGGCCGAGTGCATCCTCGAAACGAGACAGGACAACGCAACCGCTCCGTTTCCGATCTCACTCGTCGGACACGTCGGCGATGGAAATTTTCACTTGATCTATCTCTTGAACATGGCGGACCCGTCCGAACTTGCCGCCGCCGGCCAACTGAACGAACGCCTCGTCATGCGGGCGCTGCGTTTGGGGGGAACGTGTACCGGCGAGCACGGTGTCGGTGTCGGCAAGATGAAATATCTCGAAGTCGAGCACGGTCCGGCGGCCCTCGATCTGATGCGCACGCTCAAGCGCGCCCTGGACCCGGATAACCGGATGAATCCGGGGAAGATGCTGGTCGTTGACTAGTTCACGCAACGAAATCACTCGTGTGCGGCTCACGCGGAGGTTCTCACGTGAAGCTTGAGCGAATTCGCCGGCAACATCAGTTTCGAAGCGGCGCAATCACCGCGCTGATCCTTCTCGTTCTTGCATCGCTGTCTCGAGCCAGTGAACTGAGCGACGACCTCGTCGCCCGCCGGAAAAGCGTGATGGCACGCCTTGACGCCGACGCCATGCTCATCCTGTGGAGCGCACCCACGCAGCGTTATTCGGCCGACATCGACTACGAGTATCGCCAGGATAGCAACCTGTACTACCTGACCGGCCTGACACAAGACGGCACCATCCTCGTACTCATGCCTGGCAACGCCTCGCGCCGGGAGATTCTCTTCATCAAGGATCGCGATCCTCTCCGCGAACATTGGGAAGGCCGCAGGCTGAGTGTCGAAGAGGCCGGGCGTTTGACGGCGATCGAAACCGTCCTGCCGGCAAGTCAGTTCGAACCGGTCGTCACAGCGCTGTTGGCGGGTCGTTCAACCGACGTCATCTCGACCCAGGACGCCGCGCGATTTCAAGCCGCCCTTGCAGGCGGAAGAGCCCGGCTCGCACTCTCGCTCGAAAGCGGCCGCAGCTTGACCGACGCCCTGTCGCCCGCGCTTCAATTCGCGCAGAAGGTCCGAGACAGGTTCGTGGGCTTCACCACGATCGACGCCGCGCCTGTTCTCGAGGATCTCCGCACGGTCAAGACGCCTTACGAACGCAAGGTGCTCGCGCGTAGCCTCGAGATTTCGAGCGAGGCGCAGCTTGCGGGCATGCGCGCCGCCCGGCCTGGCGCGCACGAGTACGAGGTGAAAGCGGCGATCGAAGCGGTGCACCGTGGTCGCGGCGCGGCGTCGTGGAGCTATCCGTCGATCGTCGGCAGCGGACCGAATGCGACCATCCTCCACTACCCGGGCGGCGACCGCCAGATGCAAACCGGCGAGCTTCTACTCGTCGATGCTGCCTGTAACTACGGATACATGTCGGGCGACATCACGCGCACGTATCCGGTCGACGGCACCTTTACCGACGCTCAGAAGGACTTGTACCGCCTCGTGCTGCAATCGCAGGAGGCGGGAATCGCAGCCGCCAAGCCTGGCGCATCGTTACAAGACGTGCACGCCAGGACGGTCGAGGTCATGAAGGCAGGGCTCCTCAAGCTTGGGCTGATCACCGACACGGCCGGCGACCAATACAAGCTGTGGTACACACATGGCGCGACGCACTTCATCGGCATCGACGTGCATGACGTCGGCAACCGAGCCAGTCCGCTGCGGCCCGGAATGGTGTTCACCATCGAGCCAGGGGTCTACATTCGTCAGAGTGCGCTCGACGCGCTTCCACGCACGACCGAGAACCTCACATTTATCGAGAAGGTTCAGCCCGCCGTCCGGAAGTATGCGGATACCGGCGTGCGCATCGAGGATTCGTTTCTCCTCGAGGAAACTGGACTACGCAGTCTGTCGTCCGCAGTCCCGAAGACCATCGACGAGATTGAAGCCTTCTTTCGCTCACAACCAGCAAAAGCCCTCGCGGGGAGATAACGCATGCCTAGATTGCATTGTCCTGGTCGTCTTCGAGCCGTCCTGTGTGCGGCCCTTGCCGTCGGCTGCACCCTGGGTCAAGCGACACGCGCCGACGCGCGCGACTTCCTCTGGAAGGTGAGCGGCGCGACCGGCGCTGTGTATCTCGTCGGATCCGTGCATCTGCTGAACAAGGACTTCTACCCACTCAGCGACGGCTTCGAGAAGGCATTCAAAGAATCCGACTTGCTCGTCGAAGAAGTCGACCTGGCCGAGCTTATGGCCCCTCAGGCACAACTTCAGATGCTCAGCCGCGGGATGCTGCCCCCGGACCAGTCGCTCGACAAGGTTGTGTCTCCAGCAACGTTCGATCTCGTGAGCAAGCGAGTCGCTCGACTCGGCATGCCGGTCGAACCGCTGAAGCGGTTCAAGCCCTGGCTCCTGGCACTGACATTGGCGGCGCTTGAATGGCAGAAAGCCGGCTTCGATGCGGAGTTGGGTCTCGACAAGCACTTCTACGACCGGGCACGGAAAGAAGGCAAGCAAGTCCAGGGCCTCGAGACGGCGGAGTATCAGGTGTCGCGCTTCGACGGCCTGTCGATGGACCAGCAGGAGCGCCTGCTGGCTTCGACATTGAGCGAGTTGGATACCGAGATGGGCAACGTGGCCAAAATCGCTCAAGCGTGGAAGCAAGGGGACACTCCGACGATCGAACGGATCGTGCTGCAAGATCTCAAACAAGAACCCCAGATGTACGAACGACTCCTCGTCGAGCGCAACCGCAATTGGCTGCCGAAACTGGAGGCACTCTTCAGCCGGCCCGGACGCGCGTTCGTCGTCGTCGGCGCCGCGCACCTCGTAGGCCCTGACGGACTGATCGCCTTGCTCAAGGCGAAAGGCTACCAGGTGGAACAAGTGTGACCACCGGCGCGCTCGGCGGCGTTCGCGTGCTGGTTGCCGGAGCGGGCCTGGCCGGACTGGCGGCCGCTCGCGACCTGATGCTGAACGGCGCAGACGTTACCGTGGTCGACGCCCGCGACCGTGTCGGCGGCCGCGTACTCACTGTGCGCGATCCCTTCGTCGGCGGCCAGCATGCCGAAGCCGGCGGCGATCTCATCGACGAGGGCCAGAGTGAAATCCGGCTGTTGGCCCAGGAACTTCGTCTCAAGCTCGTTCCCATTCTGCGTGGTGGGTTTGGCTACGTCCGAGCTGAAGCATCCGGTCGGGTGCGCGTCGTCGGACCGCAGACAGCGGGCGGGTGGGACCGGCTTGCGAAATCCCTCTCGAGTCTGATTCGCGTCTACTGTCTGGCAGAGCAGCGCTGGGACTCCCCGGTCACGGCTGACCTTGGCCGACGATCGGTAGCCAGCTGGCTGGACGAGATCAAAGCCGACGCCGATCTGCGGGCAGTCGCCTCGGGCCTCCGTGGGTTCTTTCTCGCAGATCCTGAAGAGCTGTCGCTCCTGGCGTTCGTCGATCAATTTGCGTCGAACGGCGAGCCCGGCGTGAAGCTGCATCGGATCGACGGCGGCAACGATCGGCTGAGCGCGGCGTTGGCAGCAGCCCTGGGCGATCGGGTGAAGCTCAACACGGAAGTCGTGGCCGTCTCGCATCGCGGACGCGAGGTACGCGTCAGCGTCAAGAACGGCCGCAACGTCGCCCAACTGACGCGGGACTACCTCGTGCTTGCCTTACCGGCGACGCTGCTGCGTCGGATCCCCATCAGCCCGGCGCTGCCTGCGCAACAGCACGAAGCGATCGCGCGATTGAAGTACGGGCTCGGGACCAAGACCCTCATCCAGTTCGCCCGCCGGTTCTGGCGCGTGACGGGCCGACCTCGTGCGTTCGGGTCCTCGCTGCCCTTTGGCGCGGTGTGGGACGGCAACGAGGAGCAGAACGGGAAGCCGGGAATTCTGTCGCTCCTTGCGGGCGGTGGAGCCAGCACCCTCACGCAGTCAATGATCGACAAAGGCGGCATGGCATCGCTGGTTGGATCACTCGACTGGCTTGGGGCGAAAAATGTCGAAGTGATGAGATCTCACCGGACCGTGTGGGAGGCGGACCCATGGGTCCGCGGGGGCTACGCGTACTTCGATCCGTCGTACGATCCGGCACTACGGCTCTGGCTGCCGCGGCCGTTCGGCCGGTTGTTCTTTGCCGGCGAACACACCAGCCTGCGCTGGCAGGGCTACATGAACGGCGCCATCGAAAGCGGCAGACGCGTAGCTGCCGAAGTTGATGCCACCCATCGCACAGCGGCGTTGCGGCCCGAGTCCTAGTCCATCGCCGCAGCACCTACCCTCAGCGGGCGAGCGCCGCCAGCGCGACACGTACGCGCGAGAACACCGTACAGGACGAAGCGGTCGCGACCGCATCGAAGACATCCGCATCATCGCCAAGGCCCTGCGCACGCAGCGGCGCATATGCCGTCGGGCCGAGCTGCCAGGGCGCACGGGTCACGATGTCAGCGAGATCGGTCAGCGCGCGGTCACATGGCGTTTCTCGCTCGACGGGCGGTACGGAGGCATCCCCAAGGCGAACGGCGACGGCATGCGCAACGAGGGCGCGTTGACGGCAGGTCAGCGGCGCGTCGCGTTCCAACACATACTTCCGCCACGCGGACATAAGGTCCCCGGCACCGGCACGGCTGTCCAGAGTAATGGGCTGTCGCGCGGCTGGATCGGGTACCGTGTCCGGCCACAGATACGGCGGTGTCGCTGGCTCGACATGGGGAGCACCTAACGAATCGGCGTAATCCAACTCGACTCCGACGGCGTCGGCGATCCGATTCAGGTGTCCGAACAGCGACGTCTGCAGGATCGCGTGCAAGACGGCGGCATCATCGAGCCCTGCTGCCCGGGCTGAGACAAGAACTGCACTGGTGAGCGCCCACGGCCGCTCGGTCACCTCAACGGTGAGCCGTGCGAGCGCTCGAATTCTCGGGTTGGGATGGCGGTCCGCCACCGCCCGTGGATCGATCACGACCGCGCGCGACAGAGCGGCGTCGGAAAGCGAGGCACGCAGAAACTCTGCGTGAGCCGCCGTTCAATAGAAACACTGATTCAGGCGAGAGGTCGTCGCCGCGATCAATTCACGGTCTGGCCACGGCAAGGGCCCCGATTGGTTCACGCCGCCCGAGAACGCAAACACCAGCGGCATGAGGCCGCAGTCGAGGCTGTGGGCCCGAATGATTCCGGCGAGGCCTCCATGCGCAGGCCGATACACGGGCGGTGCGGGACGCTCCTTGAACCGCTCATACAACTCGGCGAGCGGGCCGCTCGCTTCGTCAGGATTGATGATCCGTAGATGTGGCACGTCGGCTTTACAGCGTATCGAGCGCTTTCTCGAACTGGGAGACGAGCGTGTCGAGCTGATCGACGACTGCTCGCACGGTTTCGGGCCGGCTCAGATCCACGCCGGCTCGTTGCAGCAGCGTCATCGGATGATCGCTCCCGCCCGACTTGAGCAGCGTCAGATAGCGGACGATAGCCGCCGCCCGGTCGGAGTCGGATCCGCTCGTCAATCGCCTCATGAGCTGCGCGCTCGACGCGTAACACGTCGCGTACTGGTACACGTAATACGGCGTGCTGTAGAAGTGCGGGATGCGCGCCCAGGTCACCCGCGACCGCTCGTCGTAATCGAGCGTCTCGCCGTGGTAGGCCTTCAAGAGTGAGAAATAGGTCTCGCTGAGGCTGTCCGCCGTGATCGGCTGACCGGCTTCGACCCGGCGGTGGGCTTGAAGCTCGTAATCAGCAAACATCACCTGCGTGTAGAAGGTGGAAACGATTCCGTCGATAGCATGTTGCAGCAGCACGATCCGCTCGCGCGGATCGGCAGTCCGGGCCAGCATGTATTCGAGGAACAACGCCTCGCTGAGCGTCGACGGCACCTCGGCGACAAAAATCGTGTAGCCAGCGTAAACGAACGGCTGATGCGCGTGCGAGAGCAGCGTGTGCATCGAGTGGCCCATTTCATGGGCCAGCGTGAACACCGCGTCGAGCGTGTCGTTGTGGTTCAGCAGCATGTACGGGTGCACACCGTAGACTGGCGCCGAGTACGCCCCGCTGCGCTTTCCGGGATTTTCATAGACGTCGATCCACTCGCCGGCCAGGACCTCGCTGAGCTGGCGCTGATAATCGCGCCCCAACGGCTCCACCGATGCCGTCAGCCACTCCAGGACGTCCTCGTAGGGGTATTTCCGGTCGACATCGACGATCGGAATACTGGTGTCGTAGGTGTGATAGGTGGACAGACCGAGGACACGTTTACGAAGACGGTGATATCGCTGCAAGGGCTCGACGCCCTGCTTTGTCGCCGCGATCAGATTCTCGACCACCGCAGTCGGGATGTTGTTCCCGTGCAGAGCCATCTCGAGCGTACTGGCGTATCCGCGTGCCTGCGCCACGAACCAGTCGCGCTGCAGAACCCCGTTGTAGAGAGAGGCGTATGTGTTCAGGCTCGACTCATACAGCGCATGGAAGGCGTGAAAGGCCCCAGCTCGGTCATCTTGATTCCGATTGGTTGCCAGAATCGCTCGATACTGGCCGTAGGTCAGCGTGACCGCGACACCGCTCGGGAGCGTCACGGTTGGAAACTTGGCGTCCGCGGTCGACAGCGCCGCGTAGGCGTCGTTCGGAGTGCTTTCGAAGCGGCTCGCCAGCGACAACAAGTGCTCCCCTTTGTCGTCGAGCACGTGTTCCTGTTGACGGTATAAGTCCTCGATCGCAAACCGGTAGACGGCCAGTTCGCGATCGACGGCCATCCACTGTTGCACGTCCGCCAGCGGAATCCTCAGCAACTCCGGATCGAACCACGCAGCAGCTTGAGCGGCCTTGGCGAACAGGATCTGAACCTGCTGGCGCTTGGCGTTGATTTGGTTGTCGCGTTGGTCCTGGTCGTACCACAACGAGGCGAAGTACCAGACCTTGTACTCGAGCTGACCGATTTCGTCCCTGAGCCGCAAGGCGGTTAACAGGTTTTGCCGGCCACCGGCGAGCGTGCCGTGAAGGGCCGCAAAGGCGTCGATCTTGGATTCCAGATCCTCGTACGCTGTTTGCCACGCATCCCAGTCCGTGAAGATGTGCGCGAGATCCCACTTGAACCGCTTCGGGATGTCCTGGCGATCTCGCAAGGTCGGCGCGGCCGCCACTTCCGCAGACGCAAACATGTTCATTTGACGATCATACTTCACGCCATTTGGCGCGTCGCACGCTCCGTGAACGGCGTGCACGGATCTTTGCTTCCGGAAACGCCCTGCCGACCTCGGCGCGGGACACGTCGCGCCAGTGGCCCGGTTCGAGCACACCCAATTCGAGCCCTCCCAGTCTGATGCGCTTGAGATCGGTCACGGGACGATCGATCGCCTGAAACAGTCGGCGGACTTCACGGTTCTTGCCCTCGCGAAGCTCGATGTGCGCCCGTGATTCATGCGGAGAGCTCTTGAGGATCGTAACGGCGTGAGCCTGCAGCCGGTTGCGCTCTTGCCCAATTCCAGCAGTCAGCCGCGCCACGCTCGACGCTTCCAGATTCCCCCGAACCGTTGCCACGTAGATTCTAGGAACTGCATGCCTGGGATCGGTGATCCAATCGGCTAAACGGGTGTCGGTCGTCAGGAGGAGCAGCCCCGACGTCGCGAGGTCCAGCCGGCCCACGGCTACCAGTCCTTTGCCGGCATCACCGAGAACATCGTAGATGGTGCGGCGCCCTTCGGGATCGCGCCGCGTTGTGACCACTCCTCGGGGCTTGTGGAACAGAATCGTCCGCCATTCGGACGCGCCTTTAGGCTCGCCGTCGACAACGATATGGACGCGCTCCGGAACGACAGGCTGAAGCGGGTTCGTGACGATGCGGCCGTGGACGCGGACGCGGCCGGCCTGAATGGCGTCGGTAGCCTGAGCCCTCGAAAGAATCCCGAGCTTCGACAGCGCGCGATTGAGGGCCACGGTTTTCATCAATCCCGGAAATCACTTGACTTGACGCGGTAGGAGAGCATATCCACAAGAGCGAGATGGTCGGTTACCACGTCAAGTCAACTGATTTCCGATCTAATTGACTCGCGTGGGGCCCCACTACACGCCTCTACGCCAGCGGAACAATCTCAACCGCAAGATGCCCAGCTGAAATCGTGAGAAGAGCGACCGTGGGCTCGATGTCGAAACGCCGCGGTCCCGCTGCACCAGGATTTACGACCAGACGTGAACGACCGTCTTTTCCAGCGCGTCTTGCGACGATCGGCCGATGTGTGTGGCCGAAGACGAGGACGTCGCCGGCGTAGCTGGCCGCCACCCGTTCAACAGTCGGGCGACCCAGTTCGTGGCCGTGAGTGACATGGAGTGTTAATGCGGCTGAAAGCGGGATCGTTCGTTCACGCGCGAGCATCGGATCGTGCGGATCGTCGACGTTTCCATACACCGCCTCGACAGGAGCGATCCGGGATAGCGAGGCGATCACGACCTGGCCGCCGACGTCACCAGCGTGAACAATCAGCTTCACGCCGGCAAACGCTTTGGCGACCCCGGGACGCACGAGCCCGTGCGTGTCGGAAATCAGTCCAACGACGAGCGTTTCACGCGAGTTCTCGGCGTCGCGTGACTTCGCCATCCGCCCGCTCTTCCGCGCGATAGTGGCGTAACGCCGGGGTCGCCGCGGCAAGCCATCCCGTCGCGATCAGACAGCCGAGGCCTCCGGAGACAACCGAGACCGTGGCGCCCAGCCAGTTGGCGACCGCTCCCGCTTCGAACTCCCCCAGTTGCGGGCCGCCGATGAAGAAGATCATGTTCACTCCGGTCATGCGACCGCGCAACCGATCGGGGGTTTCGAGCTGCCGCACGATGTTCCTGATGATCATGCTGACCGTGTCGCCGGCGCCGGTGAACGCGAGGCAGACGAACGTCAACCAGAACCATCGTGAAAACCCGAACAGCACGGTGGCAAGGCCGAAGACCGCGACAGCCCAGAGCAGCACCGGACCGCGGTGCTTGATTCGAGGGGTCAGCGGGATCATCAAGGCGCTCGTGGCGACCGCGCCAATGGCCGGCGCCGCGTATAGCCACCCGTAACCTTTCGCTCCAACCTTCAAGATGTCCTGCGCAAAGATCGGCAGCAAGGCCGTCGCCGACGAGAAGAAGGTGGCGAAGAAATCGAGCAGCATGGTCGAGCGGATCAACGGTTGGCCAAAAACGAACCGGAGCCCTTCAAGCGCGGCGTGCCACGACACGTCGTCATGCGATCCCTCTTCAGAGAGTTGACGTGCAGGCATGTTGCGCATCATCAGCAGCGCGACAATCACGAAGCCAAACGAGAAAGCGTTGACAACGTAGGCCGCGGCGATACCTTTCACAGCGATCAGCAGGCCGCCGAGCGACGGCCCCGCCACAGAGGCCGTCTGAAACATGATCGTGTTGA
Organism: uncultured Acidobacteriota bacterium; assembly: GCA_963773035.1. Lineage (GTDB taxonomy): Bacteria > Acidobacteriota > Vicinamibacteria > Vicinamibacterales > CAVVIG01 > CAVRXZ01. Next base: position 113,255 of record CAVYZX010000022.1, read on the forward strand.
GGCTGATAGCGTTGGGAAGATGTTCGCGCGGCACCAAAGTCGGTACGAGCGCCTGTCGGGCCGGCAAATCGAAGGTCGCAACGGCGGCACCCAACGCCGCGAGCGCGTAAACCGGCCACACTTTCGAGACACCACCAAGGGCCAGCCACGCCAGCGCCATCGACACAATCGCGGACCCGGTCTGCGTGAACAACATCAGGCGGCGTCGGTTCCAGGCATCGGCCACGACCCCGCTGACCATCGAGAACACGATGATTGGAACGACCTTCACCAGGCCGACGATCCCGAGCGCGATGCCCTTGCGCTCGGGCGGCACCAGCAACGAGACATGCCACAACAGCGCCGCATTCTGCATCGTCGATCCGGTGATCGACACGAGCAGTCCGATCCAGATCAGCCGATAGTTGCGATGTTGGAGGGCGACGAACGATTCGCGAGAGAATGGCAACGGAAACCGTCACCTCACATCGAGCAGCTCGACATCAAACACGAGCGTCGCGTTCGGTGGTATCACGCCGCCCGCGCCGCGGGCACCATAGCCGAGGTCAGCTGGAATCACGAGCGTACGAGCGCCGCCAATCTTCATGCCGGCGACGCCCTCGTCCCACCCCCTGATGACCATGCCCGCCCCAAGGCGGAAAGCAAATGGCTCGCGCCGATCTCGCGAGCTGTCGAACTTCTTGCCGTGTTGATCGGCAGCATTGGTGTCGTACAACCACCCGGTGTAGTGAACCGTGACCTCTTTACCCGACGTCGCCGTGGCGCCGGTACCGACTTTGGTATCCATGATCTCGAGCTTTGACTCGTTCGACCTTTCAGGGTCCGTTGCGGTTTGTGCGCCATTGTACTTCTATTGGCCGACGATCAGGACCAACTTGCCGATGTGGACACCCGACTCGAGCATCTGGTGAGCAGCGGCTGCGTCGCGCAGAGAAAACGTTCTGTAGATGACCGGCGCGATGACTCCTGACTCGAGGTGCGGCCACACGTGTTCGCGCAACGCCTTGGCGATGGTTGCTTTCTCGGCTACCGAGCGTGGCCGAAGCGTCGAACCGGTAACCGTCAGCCGGCGCTGCATCACGGTCGCAAGATTGACCTGTCCACGAGCGCCGCCGAGCACCGCAATTTGTACGAGGCGGCCGTCGGTCGCCAGGCAGTCGAGGTTGCGCTGTAGGTAGTCGCCGCCGACCATATCGAGAATCACATCGACACCCCGGCCACTCGTGAGATCTTTCATGACGGCTACGAAGTCTTCTTCGTGGTAGTTGATGGCACGCTCGGAACCCAGACGCTGGCAGGCGGCGCATTTCTCGGGCGATCCGGCCGTGGCAAACACGCGCGAACCAAACGCTCGGGCCATCTGAATGGCCGTCGTTCCGATGCCGCTCGAGCCACCGTGAACGAGCACCGACTCGCCCGGCTTCAAACGTCCGCGCTCGAAGACGTTCGTCCACACGGTGAAGAATGTTTCTGGAATTGCGGCGGCACTCGCGAGTTCCATGCCGCTCGGAACGGGAAGACACTGCGGAGCCGGTGCGGCGCAGTACTCGGCGTAGCCGCCACCCGTGACGAGCGCACACACTTGGTCGCCAGACCGCCATCCGCCGACGCCCGATCCGACCTCCTCGATGACGCCGGCGACCTCGAGCCCGGGAATATCCGGAGCCCCTGGAGGAGGCGGATACGTTCCGCGTCGCTGCATGATATCCGGACGATTGACGCCTGCCGCGGCCACCTTGATGAGGACTTCGTCCGTTCGAACGGAAGGCCGCGGCCGCTCCGCCGGCACGAGTACCTCCGGGCCGCCTGGTTCACGAATCTCGATAACCAACATAACGATCCAAAGCTGATAGCCGTTAGCTGACGGCGTTTTGAGGCGTTGCTCGTACCTGGCTATTGTTGATGGCCCGCGCGCACTTCCACGATCCGTCTGCCTGCCGTTTCAAAATACTCAGTCCCTTTCCGTCCATGCGAATCGGCGTACTGTCCGCCTTGGGGAACCAGCACGATGCGTTCCATGCCCCAGGCGAAGGCCCAGTCCCCCATCACCTCGACTTCCTCGGAAACGGCCTCCTGCTCGATGCTGCTGAATTGTGGGAAGAAGCTCCGATACATTGCCTCCACGGCTTGGCGGCCGCGGATAGGTGGAAACTCTGGTGGCAGAAACACGACGTCCTCAGTCACCATGCTCATCAGCCTCACCACGTCCTTGGCCTTCATAGCTGCGTTCCATTCTGCCGTGAATCGTTCGATGGCTCCCCTGTCATTGGGCTGGGATGTGTCGGCCGGGGTTAGCGCATTCGTCATGAGAACCTCCTACGACACAACATACTGTACATTTTGAAGTATTAGATAATAATTGCTGCAATAGAGTACTATATAGGCATTATTTACTGACGTCTCGTGATGTCGGCTATGGACCCCATCGACACTCAATTGCTCGAATTGCTCCAGCGCGATTGTTCGCAGTCGTTAGCCGCGCTCGGCAACCGGGTTGGCCTGTCGATATCCGCGGTCAACGAGCGCCTGAAAAAACTCCGCTCCAGAGGACACGTGCGCGCCTATGTAGCCCTGGTCAACCCTCAGACGCTCGGCTACGCGGCCTGCGCCTTTGTCCTCGTCGCGGTGGAAGGCAAGAAGAACGAGAAAGCATTCGTCGAGGCAGTCCTCAAGATCCCGGCGATCGAAGAATGTCATCACATCTCGGGTGAGTTCCCCTACCTGCTCAAGATTTGGGCGCACGACGTCCAGGACCTCGAGCGGCTCAACGAGAGAATCAAAGAATTGGCCGGTGTCCTTCGGACGCAGGTATCCGTGGTTCTTTCATCTGCGAAGGATCACGTGACCGGACTCGTCGCACGATCGGAATGATCGCTTCATTCGACCCAGAGTACGGCAGGCAACGAAAGCACTGGATAACGCCGGCGGAGCGCGTCCACGCGCATCCCATATTCGTCACGTGGAAACTCCTTGCGCAGGAAGCGTTCTCGCAACTTGCGGATCTCGTACTTGTAGAGATCCCGGACGAAATTTCTCGCGAGCTCAGGCGGAGTTGAATCGGTCGGATGCGCGCCGTGCCGCCACAGTTGCTCGATCACCTCGGCACGGTAATGAAAGATCCTACTCAAGCAATTTTTCCTTCACGGCATCGAGCGAAGCGTCGATTCGCATGATGTGTTGCGGACGCGCGAGAGCGTCGGCCAGTGCCGGCGGCTTCTCGATCGCGCGGCCGATGATCGATTCGACGACTTCGTGAAACTTGGCGGGATGCGCGGTCGCCAGAAAAATGCCCGGCGCGCCTTCGCGCATCACTCCGCCTTTGACGAGTCCGAGGTACGCGATGGCGCTGTGAGGATCCAGCAAGTAGCCCCGCTCCTCGTAAACACGCCGAATCGTCGCCACGACTTCGTCGTCCATATGGCGGCTTCCAGAAATGTCGCGCCGCATTGCGTCTACGTCGCCGTACATCCACACCATGCGGTCGAAGTTACTGGGATTGCCGACGTCCATCGCGTTCGAAAGGGTTTGCTTCGATGGCCGCGGCACGAATGTGCCGGTAGACAGGTACGAGGGGACCACGTCGTTGATGTTCGTCGCTGCCACGAAGTGGTTGACTGGCAATCCCGCGCGCTTCGCCATCAGCCCGGCGGTCAGGTTTCCGAAATTGCCGCTCGGCGTCGATACGATGGCCCGACGGTCACCGAGGGAAGGGCCGAGCCGCGCGATGGCGTGGAAGTAATAGACCATCTGCGGCAGTAGCCGGCCGATGTTGATCGAGTTCGCCGAAGTCAGGCGAACGCGCTCCAGGAGCGCGGTGTCCGACGAAGCTGCTTTGACCAGCCGCTGACAGTCGTCGAAATTTCCGGCAACCGCATACGCTCGTACGTTCGTCCCGTCTTCCGCGTTGAACATGGTCAGTTGCGCTTCCTGCCTCCGGCTTACGCGGCCGTCAGGGTACAAGATGATCACGCGAGTATGCGGAACGTGGTGAAACGCGTGCCCAACGGCACTTCCCGTGTCGCCGGAGGTGGCCACCAGAACCGAGGTCGGCGCGCCGGCATCGTGTAGAGCCGAGACGAGGCGGGCCATCACACGGGCTCCGACGTCCTTGAATGCCAGCGTCGGACCGTGAAAAAGCTCGAGCGCGTGAATACCAGGCTGGACTTCGACGAGCGGAATCGGAAAGTTCAGGGCGTCGCCGACAATCGACGCAAGTGCGGCCTCGTCGATCTCGCCTGCGGTGTACGGGCGCAGCACCCGCATACCTAGATCGAACAACGATCGCGACGGGAGCTTCGCCAGCTCCTCAGCGCTCCAGCAGTCGATTGTCTCCGGCACATACAAGCTGCCGTCGGGTGCGAGACCGTCGAACAAGGCCCATTCGAGCGAAGTCGGCGGCGCCTGGCCGCGGGTGGTTACGAAACGCATGCAGAAATGACGCGCGCCCCATGCGGGGCGATGGATGACACGTAGGTTTGCGACTCGCCACCAATCTCGGCGGCGACGGCTTTCTCCATCGCTTCGGCAACCCGTCGAGCGTCTGCCTCGACTCGACACAGCGCGAACAACGAAGGTCCCGAGCCGGAGAGGCTGCACCCAAGGGCGCCGGCCTCGACTGCCGCGCGCTTGATAGCCGCCAGGCCCGGCACGAGTGAGGCCCGTCGAGGTTCGGCAATAGTGTCCTCGAGCGATCGCGAGATCTGCGCGAAATCGCCCCGATGCAGTCCATCGACAAATGCTCCCAGATTGGCCCATTGCTGAATCGCGTCGGACAACGGCACTGAGTCGCCAAGCAGGGCGCGAGCCGTGGCGGTTTCAATTTCAAGGTCGGGATGGACGACCACGGCCGTGAGCCCGATTGGGACAGGCAGACGGACGATGTCGGGAGGATTCGGACATCGAACGAGCACGAAGCCGCCACAGATGGAAGGGGCGATGTTGTCGGCATGCGCCGAGCCGGCGCCGAGTCTCTCGCCTTCGAGCGCGCAAGCGATCAAGGTTTTGAGCGGTGTATGCAGCTCGAAGAGCGCGTCAACTGCCACGACGGCTGCAGCTGCGCTGGCCGCGCTGCCGCCGAGACCACTCGCCAACGGAAGTCCCTTGCGAATGATGAGCGCCACGCCGCGCCGCTCGCCGGCAGCAGTCAGCAGGGCCTGAGCGGCGACTCCTGCCGTGTTACGCGCCGCCGCGCGCGGCAGCCGGCCGTTGTCTCCGATGATGTCGTCGATCGCGACGCCGGAGGGTTGCGGCCGGGCGACCACTTCGTCCCCCGGCGAGGCCAGCGCGAACCCGAGCACATCGAATCCGCAGGCGACATTCGAGACTGTTGCGGGGGCAAATGCAGTTACTGAATTCATGTGGGCGTCTATCTTACTCGTTCACAGATCGATGCTAAATCACGGAGTCGTTAGCGCTCATGATGTTGCGTAGCGCTGTCTGATGGTTGGAATGAGGTACTGGCTGAAGGCGCGGTCGAAGTCGTAGGTGGACTGAAACCCCCAATCGGTGCGGGCGGCCGAATCGTCGAGAGCAGCGGGCCACGAGTCCACGATGCTCTGACGCTTCTGATCGACCTGATATGTGAGCGTCGCCTCCGGAAACGCGCTGAGGACCACCTCACGAATCTCGGCGGCGGATCGAGTGAAAGCAGCGACGTTGTAGGCGGTCCTGGTCAGCCGCTCGCTCGGCGCCGTTCCGAGCGTCAGCAGCGCTTCAACGGCGTCTGGCATGGCCATGAACGGAATCGTCGTGTCCGGCCGCACGAAGCAGGCATAGCGTTCGCCCTTTGCTGCCGCATGAATCATTTCCGACGCGTAATCGGAGGTACCGCCGGATGGCAAAGTAGACCCGGAAATCAGGCCCGGGAATCGAACACATCGGAAGTCGACGTGCCGAATCGCATCGGCGGACAACTGCTTGTAATGCAAGGTGTAGTAACGCCCCAGTTGCTCGCAGTAAAGCTTGTTGCAGCCGTACATCGTTTTGGGAAACGCGAATTCATCCTCCCGAACCCGACCGGCCCGCGTCTTGGTTTCAAGATCGGCGATTCCATATGCGGCAATCGACGAAGGATAGACGAACACGACGGGACGGCCGTGCGATTCCCCCTGATGCTGCGAAAATTCCAGGAGATTCAGCGTGCCTTCCACGTTGACGTGATGCGCGGTGACCGGAGTGAACTCCGCCCGGGTCGACAGCAGGGCTGCAAGATGAAAGACGCGATCGACCTCGAACTCGGCCAGGATGCGATCCAGCAGGCCCGTGTCGGTAATCGATCCGGTGAAGACGCGACTGACCAGCGGCACGAGCGCTGGATCGAGCGGATGAACGTCGAGCGTCACGATCGGTGCACCGGAAGAGCCCAGGCGGGTCACGAGACCGTGGCCGATCTCACCGCCAGCTCCCGTGATCAAGACAACGGGCTTGCGCACGTCACTCAGACTTGACTGGTGAGGCCTGGAGGGTCTTGACGATATCAGCCAGCCCTCCCCAGGTCTCCGGGTCCTGGCAGAGCAGCGTGTTCAGGTAGAGCGCGACATTCGCCGCCGGATACTTCTCGGCAATCCCGGCAACGGCGGGCGCCAACTTGCCGGCGTCGGGCATCACCGAGTCTTCCTTGATCAGGCCGTTCTCGTGCGCGATTCCCAACCCATCGAGAAACGCGCCCATCATCGGGCGCTGCTCAGCGAGGTGATAGATCACCAGCGCACGCGCGGCGATCGCCTCTGGCAGATTCGGCATCGTAGCAAGGTGCCGTGCCTGGCGATCGACATCCAGACCGATGACAGTCTTGGGTCTGAACTTCTTCTGTTGAGCAATGAACATCACGGCTTGAAGCTGGTCGTTGGTCGCCTCTTCGTCCTGCCAGAAGGCCCGGGCAGCCGCCATTCGCTGCTCGAGCGTCATGCTCTTCCAGAGACGGGCGACAGTCAGCGCGGTTTCCGTCATTAGTTGGTATTCTAGTCGCATGACCCGAAGCCTCGCCATCCGGGCATGGTGCATATCGGTGGTCGCCGCAATCGGCGCGGTGACCGCCCTCTCGGTTGTCGCTCAACAGACAACCGGCGTCCATCCGATCAGTGGGCGCAGATACGCCGCAGTGATGGACGCTCGCGGAGCGGAATGGCTAGATCGTAAGGAGCGCGAGACGGAAGAGAACCCCGATGAGGCCCTCAGCATCATTGGCATCAAGAAGGGAACGTCGGTCGCCGACATCGGCGCAGGCTCGGGCTACATGACCCTTCGTCTGTCGAAACGGGTCGGGTCGAATGGCGTCGTCTACGCCAGCGACATCCAACAACCGATGCTGGACATCCTCGACAAGCGACTCAAGAGCAGCCGGATTACCAACGTGCAGCTCGTTCTCGGCGCTCCTGACGATCCCAAACTTCCCCCCGCGTCAATCGATGTCGCCCTTCTCGTCGACGTCTATCACGAATTCTCACAGCCCCAGGCGATGCTGCGCGGCATTCACCAAGCGCTGAAGCCAGGAGGCCGGCTGGTCCTGCTCGAGTACAAGAAAGAAGACTCCTCCATTCCCATCCGGCCCGAGCACAAGATGAGCGTCTCCGAAGCCAAGATGGAAGTCGAGCCGGAAGGATTCCGCCTGGGCCGTGTCGACGACGGACTGCCGTGGCAACACATCCTGGTCTTCAATAAGCGGTAGGCACGTCCCTCGTGCTGTTCACGGAACCGACCTTTCTTTTCCTTTTCCTGCCGATCGTGCTGGCCCTGTACTTTGCACCGCTCTCACGAGTTCACGGCAGGTACGGCAACTGGTTGCTGCTCCTGGCGAGCCTCGCGTTCTACGCGAAAGGCGGCGGATCGTTCACCTGGCTGATGCTGGCCTCGATTGCCTTCAACTATTGGATCGCGATCGCGATCGCAGGGCTGAAGCCCAGCGCCACAACTGTAGGACAAGCGGCCACAGCGACGCGGGAGTCACAGGCCGAGGGAAGTTCCGTGGCGCAGCCCTTCAGGGCTGCGAGGACGGCACGATGGCTGCTGGCATTTGCGGTCGGGGCCAACCTGCTCGTGCTCGGTGTGTTCAAGTACTCCAATTTCGCCGCCGACAATCTCAACTCGCTGCTGGTGACACTGCAGGTCAATCCTGTCGTGATTCCGCGGGTGCTGCTGCCGATCGGCATCTCCTTCTTCACCTTTCACGCGATCTCGTATGTCGTGGACGTCTATCGCGGGGACGCCGTGGCGCAGAAGAGCCCTGTTCACGCTGCGCTCTACATGCTTCTCTTTCCGCAGCTCATTGCAGGCCCGATCATCCGTTACCGGAACATCGCCGATCAGCTTGCGGCGCGGCAGGTGTCACTCGACGACTTCGCCTACGGCGTCAGGCGATTCGTCATCGGCCTGGCCAAGAAGGTGCTCATCGCTAATGTCGTGGCCGGACCTGCCGACCAGATTTTCGGGCTGGCCCCAGGGTCGATGACCCCGTCAGCCGCATGGCTTGGCATCATCTGCTACACGCTGCAGATCTATTTCGACTTTTCCGGATACTCGGACATGGCTCTCGGCCTCGGGCGAATGTTCGGCTTCCGATTCCCGGAGAATTTCAGGTGGCCCTACGTTGCGGAGACGGTGCAGGACTTCTGGAGACGTTGGCACATTTCGCTGTCGGCCTGGTTCCGCGACTACCTCTACGTGCCGCTCGGCGGCAACCGCACCTCGGCGGCCCGAACCTATTGCAATCTCGTGATCGTGTTTTTTCTGTGCGGCCTATGGCACGGCGCCAGTTGGAACTTCGTGGTCTGGGGCCTCTTTCACGGCAGTTTTCTGGTCTTGGAACGGCTGGGACTGGCCGAGGCGATCGAGCACTTGTGGAAACCGATCAGGCATGCATACCTGCTCGTCGTCGTGATGATCGGATGGATCTTCTTCCGTGCGGAGTCATTGCCCGCAGCCGTCGAGTTTCTGAGGGCCCTGGCCGGCCGGGGAGCCGTCACACCCACTCCGTACGCCCTACAGTGGTATCTCACACCAGAGCTGTGGCTGGCGCTCGTGGCTGGCGCCATCGGATCGATGCCAGTCGTGCCCGCGTTGGCCAAGTGGCGCGATGGGTGGAGCGGGCTCGACGCCGGGCGAGACTTCGCGCCTCGCCTCAGTGCGATCGGCGCCACCGCTCTCGTCCTGCTGCTCGTCGCGTCCATCATGCAGATCGCGGCGCGTTCCTATAACCCGTTCATCTACTTCCGTTTCTGATGAATCGAGCGCTGGTCTTCAGCTTTATCCTCATCATCGCGCTGCCGCTCGGGACCAACCTCGCCGGCATCGACGGAGCCGACCCCTCCGCCGAGCGCCGAGAACTGAGTCAGTTCCCCAGCCGACCCGACAGCTGGAAATCGGTTTCGACCTACCCCGACGCTCTGGGCCGCTGGTTCGACGACCACTTCGGTTTTCGGAACCTGCTGGTCCGCTGGTATGCCGAGAGTCGGCTGTTCGTCCTCGGCGTGTCTCCGTCGAACGCGGTCATGAAGGGACGGGACAGCTGGCTGTTCTACGCGGAGGATGGTGCGCTCGACGATTACACGAACCAGAAGCCTCTCACACCTCTCGAGGTGAAGCTGTGGCGCGAAGCCATCGTGCGCGCCCGCGACTGGCTGCGCAACCGTCACATCGGCTACGTGTTCGTGCTGGCGCCCGACAAACACGTCATCTATCCCGAGAATGTGACGCCTGCTCTTCGGCAGGTGGGACCGACATCACGCATGGATCAGGTCTATGCCGCTCTCGACGGCACTGGCGTGGCAACGGTCGATCTCCGGCCAGGCCTCCTGGCGGCCAAGCGGGCCGAACGGCTGTACTTCTTGACCGACACGCATTGGAACGATCGCGGCGCGTTGATCGCGTACCAGCAGATTGTCGACGCTGTTCGTCAGCAAGTACCGGCCATGCCGCCTGCCTGGCGCCGTGAAGATTTCCAGCCAATCGAAGCCGAGGTCGAAGGAAGAGATCTCGCGCGACTGGTGGGGCTGACGGGCCTTCCCGAAGTCGATCTACAACTCCAGCCAAGACGTCAGCGGCGGGCACGCGTCGTGGAGCCGATGGGAGCGGAACCGAGGGCGCAGGTCGGCCGCCTTGTAACCGAAATCGACGACCCCCGGCTGCCTCGCGCCGTGATCTTCCGTGATTCGTTCACGGCAGGCGTCGTGCCGTTCCTGTCCGAGCATTTCAGCCGGGCGGTTTACCTATGGCAGAACGACTTCGATCCCGACGAGGTCCTCGCGGAGCGCCCCGACATCGTCATTCAGGAGATCGTGGGCCGTCATCTCTACACATTCCTGGCCTCGCCTGAACTCGTTCCGCAATAGGTCGAGTGGCTTCCGCCTTTAGGCGGAAGGAGGGCGATTGAGTCACAGGCCTCTGCCCTTCCCGCCCATCCCGCCCTACTTGACCGTCGGATATTTGATGCCGAGCTGCTCGAGATACGTCCGGTACTTGGTCGGATCGAAGTAGTACTTCCGCAGCTCCGGCCGATACTGCTCCATCGTCTTGGCGTTGAGAGAAATGATCGGCAGATCGGCCTGACCGAGCAGCGACTCGTATTTCTGATCTTTCGTCTGAGTATTGCGGAAGTAATCCCACGCCTGCTGCACCAGTTCGGGGCGCGAGAGAAAGTCCAGCGCGGTCATGGCGATGACCTTCGCACCCGCCGTCGCGCCCTTGTGAGCGATCGGGGTGGCCATCGCCACGGCGTTGGCCCAGTTATGACCCGGCATGCCGGGAATGTTCGACGGATAGTTCAACGTAACGGTTGGCACATTCCAGGAAACGTCGCCAATGTCGTCGGAACCGCCGCCGTAGTTGTCCTCCAGTCTTACCGGCCCTTGCAGCAAGGAGATCTCGCTGGCGAGCCCGCGCTGCGGCTGGCCGAGCTCTTTCTGGATGGCCCTGGCCAGCGTGATGTCGTTGTCGTCCCATTTCGGGAGCCCAACCGTCTTCACGTTTTCGTACATGTTCTCCGCGATGATCTTGTTGAAGTGCTGCGGCCAAGCGACGCCGGTCACGCGCCAGCTCACTTCAGTGTTCGTCATCATCGCAGCCGCTCGGGCCATCGTGTCGCCAATCTCACGGATTTCCTTGATGTGTGGATGGTCGATCTCGCGGAAGTAGTACCACACGCTGGCATTCGAAGGGACGACGTTGGGCTGGTCTCCTCCGTTCGTGATCACGTAATGCGAACGTTGCGACAGTCGCAGATGCTCGCGCCTGAAGTTCCAGCCGATGTCCATCAACTCCACGGCATCGAGCGCCGAGCGTCCGCGCCAGGGATTGGCCGCCGCGTGGGCGCTTTCGCCTTTGAAGGTGTACTCGACCGAGACAACGCCAGTGGCCACGCGGTCGCCCCACGATACGTTGAAGTTGTTACCGACGTGCGCAAAGAGGCAGATATCGACGTCGCTGAAGGCGCCAGCTCGAACGAAGTACGCCTTGCCACCGCCGAGCTCCTCCGCGACACCGGGCCACACCTTCAGCGTGCCGGTCAGCCGCTCTCGCTCCATGATTTTTTTCACCGCGAGTGCGGCCGTGACTTGCAGCGGCATGCCGGAGTTGTGTCCTTCTCCATGACCCGGCGCGCCGGCCACAATCGGATCGTGATAAGCCACACCGGGTTTCTGAGAAGCTTGCGGTATGTCGTCGATGTCGGACCCAAGCGCAATCACAGGCTTACCCGTACCCCAAGTCGCCACCCAGCCGGTCGGCATGCCGGCAACGTTGTGTTCGATCCTGAACCCATTTCGTTCCAGGATGCCCACGAGATACGTCGACGTCTCGAACTCCTGGTAGCCCAACTCGGCGTAGCTGAAGATCTGGTCGACCATCTGCTGGGTGGTCTGCCGCATGCTCTCGATGTCGCCGACCACGTTGGCTTTGAGACCGTCGAGCCTCGTATATGCTGTGGGCAGTCCCGAGCCGCCCCTCGGCTGGCCTTCCTGAAGCGTGCGGACGCGCGGCCCTGCACTCGGTCTGGCAACAAGGCTGGCGGCCAGCGCGAGCGAGCAAGGAACAGTCAGAAGCCGGACCCACCGTGCGTACGTCATAGCTCTTCGCCCTCGATCTCATCGTCTCCGACATCCACGACAACACTGTGGACGTCGATGCGAAACCACTCCCGGAACATCTTCAAATCTCTCGACTCCGGCCAGGTCGATTCGTCATCAGTCCATGCGGCGAGCTGAAATTCGAACAGCCAGCCGGCGTTCTCCTCCACCCAATCTTGAACATCTTCCTCGAGCTCGAACTCCGGAAGAAGGAACGCAGATCCGTAGGTCTTCGCCCGCCCAATGGTCAAGGCGCCTTTGTTGAAGTCTGCATCGTTTTGCTGGGTCCAGTCGAGGTACGGTTTCGCACCGACCACCGTGACTGCCGTCCGATTAATCACGCGCATAGCGGCGATGGTAGCAGGATCCCACGTGCGTCCCGGCTGTTTCTTCAGAAGAGGATTGCAGTTGCGAAAGAATCAGTCGACGGCCAAAGGTGTGCCAAGCTGCGCATGCTCGCGGAGCCACCTGCGCGCGTCCTCGTAATTTGGACACGCCAACGCGACGAGCCGCCAGAACCTGGAGGAATGGTCCATGCGCTTCAGGTGCATGAGCTCGTGGATCATCACATAGTCTCTGATCTCCGGAGGCATTTGAACGAGGCGCCAGTTCAGACAGATGTGACCGTTCGGCGCGCACGATCCCCACCGCCACTGCTGATTGCGTACCGACACCCTGGCGACACGCAACCCGTTCTCGGCTGCCAGTTCGAGCAACCGCGGCGGCAACTCGAGTTTGGCCCGCGCGCGCAATGCGGTCTCTGCCTCGGGATCGACGGTTTGACCGGCCCGCGCACAGTCGAGAGCCAGTTTGCGCCGCTGCTTCTCCACCCAGGGCCGCTGCTGCTCGGCAAAGGCACGCGCTTGCCTTTTCGATCCGCCTCTTGGGACCGTGACTCGAATTCCACCATTTGCCGCGACTCGAATAACGTAGCGGCGGGCGCGTGGATGGCGGACGAAGACGATTTCGTCACGCCACGTGCTCCGTGCTTGGTGCTTGGTGCTCGGTGCGAGGTGCTGGGTGCCGGGTGCTCCGTGCTGGGTGCTCGGCGCGAAGGGTAGGCCGAGCTGCATCAGTGGCCGCCGTAGACGACGTAGCCGCGCTTGCGAAGGCTGTCGGCCAGGATCGACTCCATCTCCCTGGCCTTCTCAAACGGCATGGGATTCAGGTGTTCGTAGAGCTTTGGAACGAGGCGCTCGCCGAATCGCCGGACGACGCCCGCAGCTTTGATGCCGTTTTTGTGGTTTTCGAAGCGTTGTTCGGGCGGCAATCCTGTCATGCCGACGTAATAGCCCGCCTTGCCATCCCCTCGCGGGTTACGAAGGTACACGACGTAAACAGAATGATGATCAAACCGCCTCGACCTCTTCGGCTGGGACTTCTTCTTCATCCGAAAACGGGAGACCGCCCGTCAGTTCCGGTGCCTGCAGCATTCGCGGAATCCGATCGATCGGTTCGAGCTGCTTGATCTCTTCTCCACCATTCGCTGCCTGGAGATCCCGGAACTTGCGCGCCTTCGCCAGCACGTTGCCTTCGAGCGATCCGACTGCTTGATTGTACGCGTCCAGGCTCGATTTCAACCTCGTGCCAAGCGATTCGAAATGTCCGCCGAGAACACGGACCGATTCGTAAACATTGCGCCCAAGCTCGCTGATTTTGCGAGCGTTCTCTTCCATTGCCTGTTGCTGCCAGCCGTAGGCGACTGCCCGCAACAAAGCAATCAAGGTCGTCGGACTGGCAGGTATGACACGTTGTTCCACGCCGTACTCAATCAGCGACGCATCCTGTTCGAGAGCCGCACTGAAGAACATCTCCCCCGGTAAGAACATCACCACGAAATCCGGGCTCGGCTGGACGTGGGCGGCGTAGCCCTTCGCTGCCAGCTGCTGAAGGTGCGTGCGAACCTGCTTCGCATGGTCGGCCAGCAGCGTCTGTCTTGTCGCCTCGTCTGGCGCGTCGAGCGCTTTCAGATAAGCATCGAGCGGCGCCTTGGCGTCGATGACGACGTGCTTGCCGCCCGGCAGACGAACGATCACATCGGGACGCATTCGGCGATCCGAGTCGACTGCTGTAACCGTGTGCTGTTCCTCGAAGTCACAGTACTCGACCATGCCGGCCAGCTCGACGACGCGCTTCAGCTGCAGCTCGCCCCAGCGGCCGCGGACACCAGGACGCCTAAGTGCGTCGACCAGCCGGCCGGTTTGCGCCCGAAGATCCTGTCCGGCGGTATCGAGCAAGGCGATGCGCTGCAGCAATAAGGAATCGTTCTGTATGCGCCGCCGCTCCGACTCCTTGATCTCGCGGTCGACCTGCTCGAGCGTCTTGGCCATCGGCGCGAGAAGGTTCTCGACCGCTTGCTTGCGAAGCTCGAGATCCGCCGCCGCCTGAGTACGAGCATCGCAGAGCCGTACTTCGGCCAGATCCAGGAAGGCCCGATTGTTGGCAGTGAGCGCATCGGCTGAAAGCGCTTGGAAGGTCTCGCGGAACTTCGCGCCGACATCCTCGTAGGCCCTCAGTCGCTCGGACTGAACGGCGCGATCGCGCTCGAGCTCGGCTCGAAGACGGGACTGCCCGACTCGCGCGACCAGCCAAGCGACAAGAGCTCCCGAGGCTAGTCCGATCGTGAGGACGACGACCAGTGAGAAGGGCTCGATGGACATTAGTATCGCACGCCTACATTCACAAGTACAGGGCTCAGGGCTCAGGGCTCAGGGCTGAGGGCTCAGGGCTGAGGGCTCAGGGCTCGGGATCATCTCGCGACAACGAACGGCAGCCATGATTCAGGGAGTTGAAGTTCTGCCACGTGCGCGGCCGCAGCTAGCATCCTCATACACGCGACAGAGTCCTCGCTGCGGCTTTGCGCGGCCGTCGCTCGGCCTGGCCGCAGGCCCTCTTCAGCCATCCGCAACATGTGGCGCGCTCTGATTTGTGCCCGATGCCGTTGCTCTTCAAACCGGCCAATCCCGCTGTGCAGGACCGCTCGTTCGTTCGCGCGAACCGCCTTCAGCGCTTGAAGCCGAGATTTGTTCACAGGATCGAACGGCAGCGTGAATTGAAAGCGCGCCTCGGACGCCGTCTCGAGCTGCCCTGCCGCTTTGAGCGCCTTCTCGCGCTCGAGGTCGGCGCGGTAGCACTGAAAACACAGCGGCAATGCCTTGGGCAACGTTGCGGACCGGTCCAATCCGGCCCGATGCAGGCGAGCACGGCAAGCTCGGCAGAGCGTTTTGGGGCGTCTGCCTTCGAGCTCGCCACCTTTGAAACTAACCCATTCGCCATCAGTTGTTTGCAGATTGCGAGGCGTATCCTTCAGCATATGAAGGAGTTTAAGCTGATCCCGTGACAGGGTAGGTCACTGAGAATGTCGACTACATTGAAGCCCGTTCAGCCGTGAACGTCGTCTTGTTTGGAGCCACGGGAATGGTTGGAGCCGGCGCTCTCCAGGAGTGTCTGGCCGAGCCGCAGGTTCAGTCGGTGATCGCGATCACGCGATCGCGCATCGGCCCTAGACGGTCACGTATTCGATCGAATTGCCAGAATGCTCGAGAAACATCTCGAAGTCCGTTCGAGCGAGCGTCAGCGTGACGGTGTTGATATTGGGATGGAACGAGACGCGCTCCGCGGATTTCATGTCGCGGTCGATGACGACGCGCACGGCATGTTCCCGGTCGTGAATCAGTCCGAACGGAGAGACCGAGCCGGGAGCCACGCCGAGATGGGTCATCAGTCGCTCTGGCGAGGCAAAACTCAGTTTCCCGTCTCCAATCTGATCGGCAATCGATCGTAGGTCTGCTCTCTTCGAGTGCCCCACGATCACGAGGTAGTGCCGAGTGCCTTTCTGGTTGCGCAGGAAGAGATTCTTCCAGTGCACCGCGTCGAGGCCGGCCCAATACCGCTCTGCTTCGTCGACTGTGGCCACCGGCGGGTGTTCATGTCGCGTGAAGACGATCCCCAGGCTGTTCAGGCGTCCGTACACGGCTTCTTCAGCATCGGTCATCGCCACTCCACGTCATCAGCCTGCCGAACCCACATTCTCACGTTACGGATTCTCAAAATCAGATTCTCAGATTCTCAAATCCTCAAATCCTCAAATTGTAGAATGCCCTTGTGCCCCGCAATGCCGAAGTCATTCGTCAGTGGACCATTCTCCGAGAAGTGGAGCGGGCCAGAAATGGCGTCACGATCGACGAACTGGCTTCTCTCTGCAGCGTGACAACGCGGACCATCCGGCGCGATCTCCAGGCGCTCGAAGAGGCCGGTTTCCCGCTGTACGACGACCGCTTGGGCGAAGACGGCCGGACACGGTGGACTATCAACGGGCAGGCTTTCCGGGGACTCGCGTCCGGCCTGACACTCTCGGAGCTCTGTGCCTTGTATTTCAGCCGCACGCTGCTCGAAGCGGTGTCCAGTGCACCTTTTCGCAGCGATTTGGAGACCGCGTTCGAGAAACTCGCCTCAGCTCTGGCGCCGCATATGCGTCAGTTTCTCGACCGTTTGCCTCGCGCGATTACCTCGAAGGCCGACCCGATGAGCAAGCGGAAGGCCGGCCATCAGCAGGCCGCGGCGCGGCTGCTCGAAGCGGTTCTGCACAAGCGACAAACGACCATCATTTATCATTCGCAGTCGAGCGACCGGACCAAGACGTATCTCGTTCATCCATATCGACTGGCACACGTCCAAGGGGGGCTTTACTTACTGGCTTACGTGCCCGATTACGGAGAGGTTCGCACATTCGCGCTGGAACGAATCGAAAGCGTCTCGCTCCTCGAAGAGCGATTCACGCCAGTCGAAGAGCTGCCAGACGAGGCATTTCCGCATTCGTTGGGCGTCCATTCCGGAACACCCGAGCGAGTCGAGATTGATTTTCAGGCCGAGGTCGCCGACTACGTGCGCTCACGCGAATGGCACCCATCACAACAGTTCGAACCCAGGGCAGATGGCGGCGTTCACCTGACCCTGGATGTCTGCCTCGATCGCACCTTGAGTAGCTGGATTCTGAGCTTCGGGCCGTCGGCCCGAGTCGTGTCGCCCGATCGCCTGGCCCGCGAGATCGCGGGGCAAATCGATCGGGCACGCGACCTTTACCAAGCGACACACCCCGAGCCCTGATCCCTGTGCCCTAAGCCCTGAGCCCTGAGCCCTAGCCCGCCCTACCCATTTGTAGGGAGGGCCAACGGGCTCCCGACGGTATGATCGGTTCGTGGCGAACCCCCAAACCCCAGAGAAAAGTCGAAATGTCGGCGCCTGGCAGGAAGCACGAGCGCTCATCTGGACGCATCGCCGGCGTCTGGCAATCGGTCTGTTCCTGATGGTCATCAGCCGCCTGTCGGATCTCGTACTCCCCACGACGTCCAAGTACCTCATGGACGACGTCATCGGCAAGCAGAATTGGGACCTTCTTCCGACTCTTGCTCTGGCGGCCGGTGCCGCAACGATTGTGGGAGCGACGACGTCGTTTCTCAATTCTCAGGTGTTGGGCGTTGCCGCCCAGCGAGCGATCACCGAGCTCCGGAAGGAAGTCGAAGCGCACGTGTTGCGGTTGCCGATCCGGTACTTCGACAGCACGAAGACCGGCATCCTGATCTCGCGAATCATGACCGACGCGGAAGGCATCAGAAACCTGGTCGGGACCGGACTGGTTCAGCTGACCGGCTCGATTCTGACGGCCATCATTGCGTTCTTTGTCCTGATGTATTTGAACTGGCGACTCACGCTGGTCACGTTCGTGATTCTCGGCGCGTTTGGCAGCGGTATGGCCACGGCGTTCAAACGCCTTCGACCTCTGTTCCGCGAACGGGGTCAAATCAACGCCGAGGTCACCGGCCGGCTTGCCGAGTCGCTTGGCGGCGTTCGGATCGTCAAGGCCTACACCGCGGAGAAGCGCGAGGAGCTGGTGTTCGCCAAAGGCGCTCACCGGCTCTTCCGCAACGTAGCGAAGTCGCTCACCGGAACGTCGGCGGTGATGGCTGTTTCCTCACTGGTTCTCGGCGCATGCGGCATTGCCATGATGCTCATCGGCGGATCGTCAATTCGAAGCGGCGCCATGACTGTCGGCGATCTCGTGATGTATCTGTCCTTCACCGCCCTGATGACGATGCCGATTTTTCAGCTGGCGTCGGTCGGAACGCAGCTGACTGAGGCATTCGCCGGCCTCGATCGCATCCGCGAAATCCGCCGCATGGCGACTGAAGACCAGGAAGACGAAGTTCGGGCGCCCCTGGCAGATATTCGGGGCGAAGTGGAATTCGAGGACGTGACGTTCGAGTACACGGCCGGTGTGCCCGTGCTGAAGCACGTGTCATTCATGTCACCCGCCGGCTCGACCACAGCTCTCGTTGGCTCGAGCGGATCCGGCAAGAGCACGTTGATCAGCCTCGTGATGACCTTCAACCGCCCGGGGGCGGGCCGGGTGCTCGTAGACGGTCACGATCTCACCGCCGTTCGCTTGCGAGACTACCGGGCGCACCTGGGTGTCGTTCTCCAGGACAACTTCCTTTTCGACGGCACGATCGCGGAGAACATCAAGTTCGCCAGGCCGCACGCGACGCTCGAGGAGATCAAGGCCGTCAGCCGCATTGCGCACTGCGATGAGTTCATCGAGTCGTTCGAGAAGCAGTACGACACTATCGTCGGCGAACGCGGCGTGCGCTTGTCTGGCGGCCAGCGCCAGCGCGTGGCGATCGCGCGCGCGATTCTCGCCAATCCGCGGATCCTCATCCTCGACGAAGCGACGTCGAGCCTCGACAGCGAGAGCGAGGCCCTCATTCAGGACGGTCTGCGATCGCTCAGGCAAGGCCGGACGACATTCGTCATCGCCCACCGGTTGTCGACCATTCGCAGCGCCGATCAGATTCTGGTGCTGGAAGCCGGCGAAATCGTCGAACGTGGAACGCACGAAGAGCTGGTCGGCCGGGGCGGGCGCTATCAACAGCTGTACGACAAGCAATACCGGTTCGAGCGCGATCGGTTCATCAATCCTGGCGAAGACTTCACACCGGAGCCTGAAGCAGTCGTCGCACCGTCCCGTGCAGGCGCCAGCAGCGCATTGTGATCATGGCATTGGCGACGCAGGCCTTCAGAGCCTGTGAATCAATCGCCTGTGTGGCTTCCGGCTTCAGACGGAAGTTCGATGCCGGCGGCCCTCTTCCGCCTAAAGGCGGAAACCACACGAGAAAATTTCAGAGGCTCTTCAGACCTGCTCTTGTCCTAGTCATCGTCCTCATGCTTGGATCGCTCACGCCGTCTCTGGGCGGCCAGGCGTCGCCAGACTGGCTCGAGCCGTACCGTGAGCCCGCGGCGCGCCTCATTGGCGAAGCGATGAAGGACACCTTCGCCTGGCGCCGATTAGCCGACCTCACCGACTCCATCGGTCATCGTCTTGCCGGTTCTCCGCAGTTGGAGCGGGCCATTGACTGGGCGGTTTCAGAGATGAAGCGCGATGGCCTGGAGAACGTTCGGACCGAAAAGGTCGTGGTTCCGCACTGGGTTCGCGGTCGCGAGAGCGCGGAGCTCGTCGAACCGGTCCGTCAGCCCCTCGTGATGCTCGGGCTGGGCAACAGTGTCGGGACACCCACCGAAGGCCTGCAGGCCGAGGTTCTGGTCGTTCACAGCTTCAACGAGCTCGATTCGAACGTGCGGCACGTCAAAGGGAAAATCGTCCTCTTCAACGTGCAGTACACGACGTATGAGGAGACCGTTACGTATCGATCCGATGCGCCGTCACGCGCGGCCCGCTGGGGCGCCGTTGCCGCCCTCGTCCGGTCCATCGGCCCGCCCGGACTGAGGACGCCGCACACCGGAATGCTGCAGTACGCATCGGACACACCCCGCATTCCCGCCGCTGCCATCACGGCGGAGGATGCCGATCAGCTTCAGCGCATGGCGGACCGCGGCAGCCGCATCGTCGTGCGCCTGAAAATGGAGGCGAGATTCGAACCAGACGTCGAATCGGCCAACGTCCTTGGCGAGTTGCGCGGTCGCGAGCGGCCGGAGGAACTCGTGGTGGTCGGCGGGCATCTCGATTCCTGGGACGTCGGCACCGGCGCGAGCGACGATGGCGCGGGCTGTGTTGTGACCTGGGAAGCGCTGCGAATCATGAAGAAGCTGAATTTGCGGCCGCGGCGGACCGTGCGTGTCGTTCTGTGGAACAACGAAGAGAACGGCGCCCGTGGCGGCGTGGCCTATCGAGATCAGCACAGGGCCGAGCTCGTAAAACATGTGATGATGCTCGAATCGGACAATGGGGTGATTCGTCCCATCGGTTTCGGGTTCACCGGCGGTGACGTCGCCCGTCAGAAGCTGAAGGCGATTGCGACTCTGCTCAATGGAATAGGAGCGGATGCCATCGTGCCCGGTGGAGGGGGGGCCGATATTGGGCCAAGTGTCCGCGAAGCCCGGATCCCGAGCCTCGCCCTGCTGGTCGACGATCCGAGATACTTTCTCATCCACCATACGCCGGCCGACACCGTGGACAAGGTTGATCCTGCTGAGATGGCCAAGTCCGCCGCCGCCGTCGCCGTCATGACCTACGTGGTTGCGGATCTTCCAGACCGGCTCGAGTAGGGCTCATGCGATACTGGTGCACGATGAAAACGCTCAAATTCTCTCGAGTCCTGACTTGGGCGACGAGCTCCATGTTGTTTCTCGGCTGCTCGACCGCAGCCCAGCAAAATCGAAAGCCCGCGCCGACCGACGTTGTGGCGACCGTCGGCACGGCGTCGATCACGTTGGAAGAGGTGGACGAGAAGGCGCTTCAAGAGCCGGCCTCGAGTTTCGGTAGCCTGCGGCTGGCGCAAGCGATTTACGAGGCGCGGCGCGTAGCTGCTGACGAGATCGTCGGGAACCGCCTGCTCGACGAAGAGGCGAAGCGGCGAGGCATCGGCCGCACCGCCCTCTTCGAACAGGAGATCTCTTCACAGGTGACCGGCGTCACCGATGCAGACGTCAGTGCATGGTACCAGGCCAACCCCCAGCGCGTGCAGGGCGCGAGTCTCGATCAGGTCCGGGCCCCGATTCGGCAGTTGCTCACACAGGAGCGGATGGCGGCCGCACGTGACGCGTATCTGGACAAACTGAAGGCCAAGACCCCCGTGCGAATCATGCTCGAGCCGCCGCGGGCGAGCGTCAAAGCAGGAACCAGCCCGGCGAAGGGACCGGCAAACGCGCCGATCGAGCTCATCGAGTTTGCGGACTTCGAGTGCCCGTACTGTCTGGCGGCGGCGCCGACGGTCAAGCGCGTCCTCGACACCTATGGCGATCGAATCCGTTTCGTTTTCCGCAACTTCCCGCTCCAGACTCATCCCCGCGCCCGGCCGGCCGCCGAGGGCGCGCAGTGCGCCAACGAGCAAGGGAAGTTCTGGCCCTATCACGATCGCTTGTTCGAGGATCCCAAGAAGCTGGGCGACGCGGATCTGAAACAAACCGCCGTGGACCTGGGCCTGGATGCCGCGAAGTTCAACGCTTGCTTCGACTCGCACAGGTACCAGTCGGTTGTGGACACCGACGCGCAGGCCGGTAGCGACGCGGGAGTAACGGGAACGCCCGCCTTTTTTATCAACGGTCGACTGCTCACCGGTGCGCAGCCGTTCGAGAACTTCAAGCGGGTGATTGACGAGGAGCTGGCAGCGAAGAAGTAACCAGACATTGCCAATTGCTGATTGCTGATTTCAATTAGCAATCAACAATTGGCAATCAGCAATTAGATCAGTCCCAGCCCGCGAACCACCGAAAAGGCGATCGCGAGGACGGTCGCGACGAAACAGCCAATCGCCATCAGGAGATGGTCGCCGCGCTCGCGCGTCAGCGGATTCATCATCGCCGAGGCGGCATAGCCGCCCAGAAACCCACCGGCGTGAGCGTAGTTATCGATCCCCGGCATGATCAACCCGAAGATGAACATCGTGATCGCATAGCTTTTGGCTTCGGTGCGGATCAGGTTGCTACCGCTCTTGCGCCCATAGTGAACGAGGGCGCCGAGCAGGCCGAACACGGCCGCCGATGCCCCAAGCGTGTTGGGCGCTCCGCTCAAAAATGGAATCGGCAGTCCCCCGAACAAGACAAACGCCAACGAGCTCATGAAGAATCCGGCGATTCCGGCGATTGTATAGATGATGATCGTCCGCGACGGCCCGATGATCTCCGACGTTGCTGGACCGAGCTGGCGGACCCACATCATGTTGAACAGGATGTGCAGCAGGCTTCCGTGTAGCCACGAAGCGCTGAGCAGAGTCCACCACTCGCCCCGGAAGAAGACCGGAAAGCCCCCGCTCATGCCGAACATCCGCAAGACGCGACCGTCGGGAACGAGAAACGAGAGTCCGCCGCCAACAAGCTCGACATTGCGGCCAGACACGAGCAGCGTCAAGGCAAAGAGAATCGTTGACCCGCCGATGACGATTTCGGCGACGCCAAGGTCGGCGCCCAACTCCCGAAGCACGGGAGCAAAGCCCCACAACCCGGGGTTCGCGCGTCCGCACGTGTAACACTTGTTGTCGCGAACGCCAACGAGCGACCCGCAAGATGGACACACGACGGATCCGGTGGTTCTTCTCTGAAACACGCCTATTCCCTGAGCCCTGAGCCCTGAGCCCTGAGCCCTTCGCCCTGAGCCCTGCTCTTAGGACGCATGTTGGCAGCCAGGATCTTCTTGCGGAGCCGAATCGTCGACGGCGCGATTTCCACCAGCTCATCGTCGTTGATGAACTCGACGGCCTGCTCGAGCCCGAGCTTGCGAGGCGGGATCAGACGGATGGCTTCGTCGGCCGTCGAGGCGCGCATGTTCGTCTGCTTTTTCTCTTTGGTGACGTTGACGTCCATATCGCTCGGTCGGGAATTCTCGCCGATAATCATCCCTTCGAATACGGCCACGCCGGGCTCGATGAAGATTTCGCCGCGTTCCTGAAGATTGTAAATCGCGTAAGCCGTTGCGACACCGGCGCGATCCGCCACCAGAGCTCCTGTCGCGCGGGCAGGAATCGCACCGTGCCACGGTTCCCAGCTCGAAAAGAGGTGGTTCATGATCCCCGTGCCCTTGGTGTCGGTCATGAACTGCGATCGAAAACCTATCAATCCTCTCGCGGGGATCCGGAATTCAAGGCGCACGCGTCCGCTACCGTGGTTGACCATCTTCGTCATCGTGCCACGCCGCTCACCGACCTGCGCGATGACTATGCCCTGGTGATCCTCGGGAACATCGATCACCAGTTCTTCGACAGGCTCGACCACGCCGCCATCGACCACTCTGGTCACGATGTCCGGGCGCGAGACCTGCAGCTCGTAGCCCTCGCGGCGCATCATTTCGATGAGGATCGACAACTGGAGCTCTCCCCGCCCGATGACCTTGACCTGCTCCGGGGTATCGGTCGGCTCGATGCGAATCGAGACGTTGCCGAGAAGCTCGCGATCCAGCCGGTCGCGCAGCTGTCGCGACGTCACGTACTGCCCTTCCCGGCCGGCCATCGGTGATGTGTTGACGCCGAAAATCATCGACACGGTCGGCTCGTCGATGGCGATTGGAGGAATTGCGATGCGGTGCTCGACATCCGCAATCGTCTCGCCGATGGTGATGTCTTCGATGCCCGCCAGGCAGACGATGTCGCCGGCCGCTGCCTCCTGAATGTCGACGCGTTTCAAGCCCTCGAACGCATAGAGCTTGGTCACATACGTCTCTTGTACCGCCGCGTCCAGCTTGCACACGGTGACCCGATCGCCGATCTTCACGCGACCGTTGAAAATACGGCCGATCGCGATGCGGCCCAGATAATCGCTGGAATCGAGGTTGGCCACGAGGAGTTGCAGCGGCGCGTCAGGATTGCCACGAGGCGGCGGCACGTGCTGCACAATCGCGTCGAACAGCGGACGCAGGTCGGTCGCTGGCGTCTCGGGTTCGGCCGCGGCCGTGCCCAGTTTCGCGTTGGTGTAGAGCACCGGAAAGTCGAGCTGTGCTTCGGTAGCGTCCAGATCGATGAACAGGTCGTAAATCTCGTTCAGCACCTCACCGGGACGGGCATCGTGACGGTCAATCTTGTTGATGACCACAATCGGGGGCAGCCGACGTTCGAGGGCCTTGCGGAGTACGAACCGCGTCTGCGGCAGTGGACCTTCCGAAGCGTCCACCAGAAGCATGACGCCATCCACCATCGAGAGCGTCCGTTCGACTTCGCCGCCGAAATCCGCGTGCCCGGGAGTATCGACGATGTTGATGAGGACGTCCTGGTAGTGGACGGCTGTGTTCTTGGCAAGAATGGTGATGCCGCGCTCGCGCTCGAGATCGGTGTTGTCCATCGCCCGTTCCGCCACGCGCTCGTTCGACCGAAACGTGCCGCTCTGATGCAACAGCCCATCCACGAGCGTCGTCTTGCCATGATCGACGTGGGCGATGATGGCGATATTCCGGCGAAATGGGTTGGCGACGTCGCGGCCGTACGGAGACGGAGAGCTTTCAACGGACGAAGGCATCTGTTCAGTATACAGAATCAAGTCGTTCGGACGTTCGACACGCTCGGACGGTTCGGGGCTGGCGGCTACTTGAGGAGAGCGAGCAGTTCTCGTGCGCGTTCGCCGAATTGATCGTCGCTCGCCACTTTCTCGGCGAACGGTCGAGCATCGGAAAAGCGCGACAGGTTGTAGTAAGCAGCGGCCGTATTGAACCAGGCCGTGGCAAGGCGGCGCCGGCCGCTGGCGATGCGCCGCTCGCGGCGGGCGATCTGTCGCTGTTTCCGCGGCGCCGGGTCGTCGGACGCTCGAACGACCTCGATCTCGCGCATCAACTCCCGCTCGGCTAGTTCGAAGCACCGGGCCGTGTCGACGAACACGTCGACAGTCCTGTTCCACTCTCCTTGCTCGCCGAGCACGATGCCGAGATAGAAGCCCGTCTCGCAGTCCGCGGGGTTTCGCTGCCGCGATTCGTCGAACTTCGCGCGCGCGACGTCCAGCTGCCGCCGCCGGTAGGCAATAATGCCGGCAAGCTTCGGGACTTCGGCGTTGACGAGCAGGCGCGCGGCCCGCTCGACGTCGAGCCAGGCCTCGTCGTTGCGTCCCAACGGCGACTCGTTGAACGCCCGCCAGTAGTGGCCATCCCCCACAAACCACCGCTCGGTCAGCAATTCATCGATGGCAACGAGCGCTTCGTCGCTTCGACCCAGATACGACAACGCGCGAATCTTTCCCAACTGCGCATCTGCCGTGAGAGGCTCGAAGCTCAGCGTCCGTTCGTAGGACAGCAACGCGCGCTCGAACTCTTCGGCGGTGATGGCAGCATCGCCCATATAGGAGGTGAGCGTTGGCCACTCCGGCCGCCACGCGTACGCGTGATCGAACCATTCGCTCGCTTCATCGACACGCCGGCCGCTCAGAGCAGACAAACCGAGGAGATAGGTGATTTCCGCGAACCGCGGGTCCTGCATCAGCAGGAGCTGTAACGGTTCGGCCTGAATACCAACGCAGGCCGCTTTCCTGAAGGCGAGCAGGGGGGTCTCGCGCAGCGCCGCTGGAATGGGCGCCATCAGTTCCTCGATACCCAGTGCCCGCGCATCGGGCGATCCGCAGGCCACGGACATCCATACTGACGCCGTCAGGGCGTCCCGCCCAGCCACGTCGCGCAACGTCTGTCGCCAAGCCGACCAGTTCTTCGAGAGGTTCTGAACCCTGGCCAGCTGAGCATCACCCGTTGCTGGCCGCCCGGCGCCGCCGGCAGTCCCGGTCGGGAGAACCTCGATGATGTCGAGAACTCGAGAAAGGGACGACTGCTCCGGTAGGAGATTCCTCGCTATCTGAAGATAGCCATCGTCCACCATGCCGAGTTCGCGCTGGCGGACCGCAAGCAATCCGGCTGTTTGAATCGACCCGGCGGTGGCACGCTCCACGGCGTCCGCTGGCATGCCGTTTTTCGTTCGTACGCCCTCGTATTTCACGAATCCGTCTCGCAGGCAATCGAAGCAGCCTGCCCGGACCAACGTGTCGGCTTCGGCCAATTCTTTGGCCGGTGAGGCCAAAGGCGCCTCGACTTTCGCCACCGGGACAGCACATCCCCCAAGACAGAGGGCCACACCTACAGCAAGCAACAGGTTGGTGGGCACAAAACCCTTTTCGGCCGCTTGCCGACAGACGTTACTCGACTGGGAGCAAATCTTTTCCAGCATTGAGAGCGCTGTCTTGCGACATCTGTAGGTGGTGAAGGACTCCTTGGTACGATACGCCGTTTTCGATGCGTTTGTTTCGCGGCGCTCGCGTAAACAGCCTCGTCCTGTTCGCAGCGCTCGCCGTGGCACACACCTGGCCGGCACGCGATGGCACCAGCTGAGCTCTCCAGAAACGATAACGCCGAATCGGCGACCCCTTTACACCTTTTCGGCGCCAACCTCTTCTAGAACCTGCTGCTCCTGGCCCCAGCTAGAAAATCGGATGTATCTTCGTGAACAACGCGAGACAGAGCGTGTAGAGCATCGCAAACATCACCGCTACTGTGGTACCCACTGCTCGCGAACGAATGCTGGCGAGCCAGATAAAGAAAGGGAACATCACCGCACAATAGCGCCCGGTTCCCTCGAAGATTCCCGACGACAGCGGCAGCCACAGATTGGTGAGCATGAACAGAGCGTAGCCGGTGCCGAACCGTCGCCATACGAATGGAATGGCCAGGACACAAACGATCGCCGCGACTCCATTGAGCGTGTCGTAGGGCGCCATCCGATCCCCTGCGAGATACGCATATGGGTGCGTCATGAGGCGCCCGACGAGTTGGACGGGCGCCGTCCACGGCATCCCGCCCGGGTAATAGCCCCATCGTCTGAGTGCAGCAGCCCACAGAAACGGATCGCCGCTCTCACTGTAGATATACAGGCAATAAGCGGCGAATCCCGTCGCGGGAAGTACAAGAGCGACGAGCGCCCGAACACGATCGCGGGTCGTCGGTTCAGCAGCTCGCCACGCGATCCACGCCAGCGCCGGCCACATCAGAATTCCCGTGACTCGTGTGGCGCCTGCGACGGAGGCGGCCAGTCCGCCCACTACCCAACGTCGCGTCCGCAATAAATAGAAAGCGAGGACCGTGAACAACAAGAAGGTGCTTTCGCTGTAGGCGACACCGAAGAAGAACGCAAATGGAAAGATTGCCGTCAGCAAGACTGCCCGTTCCGCCCCGCGTCGCGGCAGGTCCAGGCGGGCCAGATAGTAGAGCGCCACCATCGCCAGAACGAACGACAGCCAGGCGACCAGAATGCCACCGAGAAAAACGTCGCCCTGCGCGCGGCCGAAGAGGCGGCCGACATGCCGCATCAGCATCGGGTACACCGGGAAGAACGCGATATTGCTCCGCCCCCCTGCGACCGCCGTCGAGGCGTCATATCCATTTCTCGCGATGTCGTAGTACCACCCCGAGTCGTAGCGCGTGAACGGATCCCAGAACGGACTCGTTCGGTCGAACATCGCGAACTGCTCGTGCTGATACATCGGGAAGACAACGTTGATGACGAAGGCGAGGATGGCCGACCCGACACGGAACAGCACGGCAAAGACAGCGATCCGCACGGCAGGGTGGTTGAATCGGGAGTCCCTGGGAAGCAACACGGCCCTGTATGCAATCACGAAGGGGCTCAAACGCGAAGAAAAAAAGGCTACAATCGATCTCATGCCGATCTTCGAGTACACCTGTCAATCGTGCGGCCATCACTTCGAGCACTTGACACGCACGGACCACAGCGTCGCCTGTCCCGCATGCGACGGCAAGTCCCTCCAGAAGCATCTTTCGACGTTTGCCGTACGAGCGAGCGGTTCAGCAGCGCCGCAAGCTGATTTCAGTCCGGGGCCATGCGGCACCTGCGGGGATCCGCGCGGACCGGGCTCATGCTCTGTGCACTAGAGAACTGAAGGTCGGCCGAGGCTGTCCTCGGTCAGTGGACTTCGAACGAGGACATCTGAAGCGTCGAGGGATCGGCGCCAAGCCTTCGAAGAGCCGTTTCCCACATGCGATCCGGCGGCGTACTAAAGATAAGCTCCCGATCGACTTCGCTCGTCAGCCAGGCTGAAGCGCGGAGCTCCGCTTCCAGCTGACCGCTCTTCCATCCCGAATATCCGACGATCAATCGCGTTCGGGCTGGAGGTGTGGGCCCGAGCACTCGACGGAGTAACTCCGGCGAAGTCGAAAGGTAGAGGCCTTCGACGATGCTGACGCCCCGCTCTTGATCGGCAGCGTCCTCGTCGTTCCCGACGAGAATCCAGCTGCGCTGTGGTTCTACCGGTCCACCCACCCAGACCTGCAACTCCTCGCTCGTCTCCAGCGTCTGTCGCTCTGTCGTGGCATCGGTACGGACTTGAACCATCACCGGACCGCTCGTCACCACCGGCCGGTTCACGACCAGCCCGAATGCCCCTTCTTCGTTGTGTCGGCACAGCAGGACGACAGTGCGGTTGAAATTGGGGTCGGCGAGCTGAGGCATCGAAAGCAGCAAGGCAGGAGCCAGCGACGACGAGGTGTCCATAGGTCAAGTGTGGCGCAGTCGTCCAATCGCTGCCACATCTTTGTTACCAAGGACGACATCGAAGTTTCGACGCAGGCCGGAGACCTTTGCGCGCCGCATCGCGCTCCCTTCGAGCGCCGCTGCGAGTTCCGCATCGCTCATCCCGGCCAGCGATGTCGCATCCGTACCATCCCAGACGGTACGCGGCTGCCATGCGGGATCCTCGGATCGAGGAGCCACGGCATTCCAGGGACAGACTTCCTGGCAGACGTCACAGCCATACACATGAGCGCCGACGCCTTCACGCAGCTGATCGGGAATCGCGCCACGGAGCTCGATGGTCAGATACGACACACATCGCGTGGAATCGAGTACTCCCGGGGCCACGAGGGCTTGAGTCGGGCATGCCTCGAGACACAGCGCGCACGTGCCGCATTGATCCAGCGACGGCACGTCCACCTCGAGCGGCAGGCTGCAGATGATCTCACCCAGAAAGAGCCAGGACCCGGCAGTCGGACTGATCACGCACGTGTTCTTGCCAATCCAGCCGATCCCGGCATGGCGGGCGTAGACGCGCTCCTGCACCGGGCCGGTGTCGACATAGATGCGTGCATCGAAGGACCCGGACGAAGAATCTCGCATCCAGGCCACCAAAGCTTCGAGGCGCGACAAGATCACGTGGTGATAATCGTCGCCCCACGCATATCTCGCGATATGAGCCTGACCGGGATTCCGGCATTCGGTCGAATAGGGCCGGTTGGTGTTGTAGTTGGTGCCGGTGACGATCACCGTACGGGCGGTGGGAAGCACGCGGCGAACATCAGCGCGACGGTCAGCAGATCGCTCGAGGTACGCCATCTCGCCAGCGTATCCGCGATCCAGCCACTCTCGGAAAAACCCGAGCTCAGGGAGGTCGGAGGCCGGCGCGATGCCGCAGGCATCGAAGCCCAATTCGCGAGCTTTCTGCTTGATGTCTTGCGAATTCAGCATACACGCCTGCTCATCACGAAGGCGCGAACTGACTCAACGCGCGAGCTGTCTCAGCACGTACGGCAGAATTCCGCCGTTTCGGAAGGCGACGAGCTCTTCGGGCGTGTCGATCCGCGCGACTGCTTGAAATTCGATCGGCGCGCCGCCTTCGTCCGTCGCACGGACAGTCACGGAACTGCCCGGTGCCAGGCCGGCGGCGATGCCAACGAGATCGAACCGTTCACGTCCCGTAATCCCAAGCGCAGCCGCCGACGCACCTGGCTGGAACTGCAGCGGCAGAACGCCCATGTTCACGAGATTGCTGCGGTGGATACGCTCGAAGCTCTCTGCCAGTACTGCCTTTACGCCGAGCAGCAGCGTGCCTTTCGCCGCCCAGTCTCGCGACGACCCTGAGCCGTATTCCTTCCCTGCGATGATCAGCAGCGGCACGCCGCTCGCCTTGTATTTCATCGCCGCATCGTAAATGGTCATCACGTCGCCGCCGGGCTGGTACGTCGTCCAGCCGCCTTCGGTTCCGGGCGCCAGCTGGTTGCGCAGGCGTACGTTTGCGAACGTGCCGCGCATCATGACTTCGTGGTTGCCTCGCCGGGCGCCGTAGGAGTTGAAATCGTGCGGCTGAACACCATGCTCGATCAGATATTTCCCGGCCGGGCTGTCCTTCTTGATCGAACCGGCCGGCGAGATGTGATCCGTCGTGATACTGTCGCCGAGCAGCGCCAGCAGACGGGCTCCAACAATTTCTTCGAGCGCCGCCGGTTCTGGCGTCAGCGTTTCGAAGAACGGCGGGTTGCGAATGTAGGTCGAGTCGGCTTCCCATGCGAACCGATCGCCCGTCGGGACCTTGAGCGATTGCCACCGCGCGTCGCCGGCGAAGACATCGGCGTACTGCTCCCGGAACATGTCGGCACGCACAGCCGCGAGCATCGTCTCCTGGATCTCCTGCTCGGTTGGCCAGATATCTCGCAAGAAGACTGGCACGCCCCTGGCGTCGACGCCAAGCGGCTCGGTCGTTAGATCCAGCGTGATCTGTCCTGCGAGTGCATAAGCGACCACCAGTGGCGGAGAGGCCAGATAGTTCGCGCGAACCTGTTGCTGGATACGTCCTTCGAAATTGCGGTTGCCGCTCAGAACCGCGGCTACGACCAGATTTCGTGCGTCCACTTCGGCCGAGACGTCGTCGGGGAGCGGCCCGCTGTTGCCGATACACGTCGTGCAGCCATAGCCGACCAGGCTGAAGCCGAGCTGCTCGAGGTAAGGCAGAAGTCCCGACACTCGAAGGTATTCGGTCACCACCTTCGAGCCTGGAGCCAGACTGGTTTTTACCCACGGCTGACGGGCCAGCCCGCGTTCGACGGCCTTTTTGGCAAGGAGACCAGCGGCGATCATCACGCTCGGATTCGACGTATTCGTGCAGCTCGTGATGGCGCTGATCACCACCGAACCGTGCTCGAGCTGCTGCGCGACCGTCGGAAGCACGGCCACGCCTCCTTCGCTCGCCATGTTCGCCACGCCTGCACTGCTCGAAGAACTGTTCTTGACGGCCGGGAGCATCGAGCCGAGCGCCGCCTGAAAGTTGCTTTTGACCTGCTTCAACGAGACGCGGTCTTGCGGCCTTCTGGGCCCGGCCAGGCTCGGCTCGATAGTGGCTAGATCAAGCTCGATTGTCTCGGTATACACGGGGTCGGGCGTACTGGACCGCCTGAACAGCCCCTGTGCCTTCGCGTACGCTTCAACAAGCTCGACTCGTGCATCGTCGCGCCCTGTCAGGCGCAAATAGTCGAGGGTCATCTCGTCAATCGGGAAAATCGCGATCGTTGCGCCGTACTCGGGACACATGTTGCCGAGCGTCGCCCGATCCGCGAGTGTCAGATGCTCGAGGCCTGCTCCGAAGAACTCGACGAATTTGCCGACCACTCCGTGTTTTCGAAGCCGTTCCGTGATGGTGAGCACGAGGTCGGTGGCCGTCGCGCCTTCCAACATCCGGCCCGTGAGACGAAAGCCGAGGACCGGCGGGATCAGCATCGAGATCGGCTGGCCGAGCATCGCGGCCTCGGCTTCGATGCCGCCAACACCCCAACCGACCACGCCAAGTCCGTTGACCATGGTGGTATGCGAATCGGTGCCCACCAACGTGTCCGGATAGGCGATGGCGCCGTTGGGCCCATCAGCCGATACCACGACTCTGGCGAGATACTCCAGATTCACTTGGTGAACGATGCCGGTATCGGGCGGCACGACCCGAAAGTTCCGAAACGCGTTCTGCCCCCAGCGAAGAAACGCGTAACGCTCCTTGTTGCGAGAGAACTCGAGCTCGGCGTTCAGTTCGAAGGCATTCGGCTGTCCGAAGTAATCCACCTGCACCGAGTGGTCGATCACGAGCTCCACCGGTTGGAGCGGGTTGACACGATTGGGATCGCCGCCGAGCCGCAGAATCCCATCACGCATGGCGGCGAGATCCACCACGGCCGGGACTCCGGTAAAGTCCTGAAGAAGAACCCGCGCCGGCGCAAACGAGATTTCCTTCTGCACGGCACTCCTGACGTCCCAACGCGCCAGAGCCTCGATGTCGGCAGCCTTGACGAAGCGGCCGTCTTCATGGCGTAGAAGGTTTTCAAGCAGGACTTTCAGTGAGAATGGCAACCGGGCGATCTCGGAGAACCCTGCGGCCTCCAATGCCGGCAGACTGTAGATTTCGAACGAGCGGGAACCAGCCTTGAGCGGCGTTCGGATACCGAAACTATTCGTGCTCGACATCAGATCCTCAAAAGATCAGATCGTACCACGCGGACGAGACGGGCTGGAAGAGTGGGCGAAATAGCCTGTAGACTTACTCTCGCGCGGAGGTCAGCACAGCGATGAGGTACCGTCCAACTATTCTCAGCGTCTCGCTCGCTCTCGTGGTCGCCGGACTCTTCGGCATCGCTTCGCAGATGCCGGCAGGACTCGCCGCAAAGACGGCAGTCCTCGATCCAGCTGCGCTATCGAAGCAGCTCGCCTCCTCGGTCGAACGCGGCGATACACCCGGAGTCGTCGCCCTGGTTGTCGATCGTAACGGCGTTCTCTACGAAGGCTCGGCCGGGAAGCTCGACGTGGGACGCGACATTCCCATGCCCGTCGATGCGATCTTCAACATCGCCTCGATGACCAAGCCGGTCACCTCGGTCGCAATCATGATGTTGCTCGAGGAGGGCAAGCTGCGACTCGACGATCCGGTCTCGAAGTACCTGACTGGCTTCGACAACCTGCAGGTCATCACAAAGTTCGACGAGCAGGACGGCACATACGAGACTCGCCCTGCTAAACGCGCGATGACCGTCCGGCACCTGCTCGCGCACACCTCCGGCATCGGGTACGCGTTCTGCAGTCCGATCGTCGCGCGGCTGCAGCGTGGCAATCAGAAGAGTGAATGGGAAATTCCCCTGCTGAGCGATCCGGGTGAAAAGTGGAACTACAGCGCCAGCACCCGCGTCCTCGGACTCATCGTCGAACAAATCACCGGCACGCCCCTCGAGACCTGGTATCAGGAACGGATCTTCAAACCGCTGGGCATGGTGGACACGTCTTGGGCCGTCGCTGCCGACAAACAGCCGCGCGTGGCGAGCATCCACAGCCGCGCTACGGGCACGCTGCAGGAGCAGCCGAAGGCGCCGATTCCGTCGACGCCCACCCCTCCATTCAGAGGCGATGGCGGCCTGTACTCCACTGTTCGAGACTACGGACTCTTCATTCGGATGCTGCTGAACGGCGGGCAACTCGGCGGGACCAAGATACTCACCGAGAGCTCAGTAAAAATGATGGGCCAGAACCAGATCGGGTCGATTTTCGTCGAGGAGCAGCCGGCCGCGGATCCGCTCCGGACGAAGCCCTTTCCGCTGGGCGCAGGCCACGACAAGTTCGGCCTTGGTTTCCAAGTCGCCTCGAAAGACGACCGGTACGCAAAGTATCGCAGTCCCAGCAGCCTCAGCTGGGCGGGCATCTTCAACACCGAATTCTGGATCGACCAGGAGCGGCATATCGCGGGAACTCAAATGATGCAGGTCCTCCCGTTTTATGACGACGGGGCGATCCGGACGCTGAGAGACTTCGAAGCGCTCGTCTATCAGAACCTGCGGTAGCGTCAGAAGCGCGCAAACAGTGCAGCGGTGATCGCGGCAGCGGCGTGAGCCTGATCGTCCAGGGCCACGCCTCCGCTGCGAATGCAAGCCCGCGCCTCCATTCGGAGGCCGATCTTCAGCCGGCTGTCCATCCGAGACATCATCGCCAGTTTCGCGCCACCACCGACGTGATAGGTCTGGCCCGTCTCGACGAGCGTCTTTGCGTCGTGAAGCTGTCGCAAATAGCCGGCGCCTACACTGACAAATGGAAGCACGCGGGGGCGAGGTCGCCACCTTGTCAATTTGATAATTGCCGCCCCTTCGATGATGAACTGCTGGATAGGTTCGACAGCAACCGTCGAACCAGCAGCTTCGAGGTCGGTGCTGATCGTCGTTCGCAACTCTGGTGTCGTGTACGACGCCGCGACTTCAGCATCGATGTTCGCAGCTACTCGACCGCCAAATCGCAGTTCGAGACCTGCAGTCGAATCCAGTTTGCTGGATGTCGAGAACAGGTGGATGGAACCGCCGGTGGACGTGGTCAAGTTGGCGTCTTGAGAGCCGTAGGACTCCCCTCCCATCCACAGGGCCCCTATCGAAAGCTCGAATCGCCCCTGCTCTGTCGGCGCCGCGTTCTGCGCGTCTGCCTCCGCGGGACGAAGACCCATGCCGATCGAGATCAAGACCAGTGCGACACGGCAGTTCATTTCGCGAGTACCTTGATCTCGATATCGCCGCTGCTACCCCCACTCGGCGCAACCACGAGGCGATCGAAAAATGTGACGCGAAAGTTGACGTCGACCCGCTTGTCCGACTCGAAGAAGCTCTCGGGATCGGCATCGTCCAGCGGCTCGACTCTGATGACGTACGGTCCAGGCGCCAGGCCCTCGATGCCGAAGCGTCCTTCGTCGTTCAGCGAGAAGTTGCCGACGAGCTCGCCGGTCTTCGGATTGAAAGCGGCGATATGCGCCCCGAACACCCCTTGCCCGTTCTTGGTCACGGTGCCCGATACGCTTCCGGTGCTCGTGTTGAAGCCACTCTCGGGGTAGAGGTCCGAAATCCCGGCAATGTCGTCCGCGCGAAGCGTTCGGCCGACAATACTTCCCGCAGAAAATGCGATCGGAAACATGACCGCTTCAGCCCCAATCACCCGTCGGCCGCTGCCGGCAAATACTTCCGTCTCACCGAGCGCCGAATGACCCAGCCCGCTGAAGTGCCCTTCCTCATGCAAGGCGATCGACTCGAGGTCGTATCGTCCGGCTTCGCCCGATTGAGCGACCGACCACGAAAAGGCGGTGTTGAAGAAGATGTCAGACTCGAGAAGCTCGCCAGTCGTGGTGTCGAAAAGAAAATTCGTAGCAGCCAGCACACGGTCGAGATCCGGTCGGGGCGCGAATCCGATTGTCGATAATCCATCTTCGTCCAGCGGAAGAGCGGCAGTGAAACCCGCGAACTGGTAGCTCACCGAGGCCGTCGCCACGTCCTGCCATTTGGTGAACGCGCGGCTCACCACTCCTTGCAGGTCGTTGGCGCTCACGCCGGGAGCGCCCCGATCCGACACGAAATAGCGAACGGGCGACTGGGCCCACTTCAGCTCCACTTGCCTGTTTCCGACCTGGACGCCGAACTTCATGTAGGCGCGCGCGGGGATTGGCCCCAGAAGGATGAGAGCGATGCATGCCGCAACCGACGACCTCATGGTTGTGCCCCAACCAGCGCCCGCAAGCGCTGCTCGAAGGCGACGAGTGAAGGCGCTTGGCGCGCGGGATCTCCTCGAACGATTGTGGTTCCTCCAGCGGAAGGCCTGACGATCGGTGCTGGGACGACGACCGACCCGGTCTCTGAAGCCGCATTGACCACCCTGAATACGCCCTGGCTGAAGCCAACCAGATGCGGATATCTGGGACCTTGCCAGGCAAGGAACACGATCACGCGTTGCCCGACCTCGAATTGAGGAGCTCCCACGACCACACTCCGATAGCGGCCGAGCGTGCCGCCCGGCACGAGAAACTGCGCCGTCTTGTCGAAGGGTCCTTTGAGCGACGACTCGACGTCCACAGTCACGAGTGTTTCGACCGCCCGTCGATCTTCGGTCCATCGTGAATTTACCGTGGCGATGCGACCGCGAATGATGGCGCCCGAATCGTGTGTCAGATCCACGAGATCTGCCGGTGCAAGCACGGTGGCGTTCCCACGCCCGGCCTGAAGGGAGAACGCAAGAAAGAGCGTCAGTACGCGGAGACGCGCGGTGACGGAAGTTTTCGTCATATCAATGTCCTTTGCCTCTTGCCTGGTGCCGCCTGCTGTTGACGAGATCGAGAATCGCTTCGGCAGCGCGCCGGCTCGCTCCCGGACCGCCCAGCCGTTGCCTCACGCTGGCGAGTCCTTCCCGTATCTCTTTGCGACGGCCGGCATCGGTCAGCATCGCGGCCGCCTCTTCGGCCACGGCGTCGGGCGTAAACTCGTCCTGGATCAGTTCCGGCACGATCTTCCGACCCGCGATGAGATTGACCATGCCGATGGTGTCGACCGTGACCAGCCGGCGAGCCAGTTGATACGTCAACGGCGATACCCGATAGACGACCACCATCGGCGTGTCGTGGAGAGCGGTCTGTACGGTTGCCGTTCCCGAGGCCGTCAGCGCCACGTCGGCCGCCGACAGCACGGCATCGGTCTGGCCTTCGACCACGACAATGGAAGCAAGCCCGCCAGATCCGACCGCCGCGAACAAGCCATCGTCCAGACCTGGCGCTCGCGCCACAAGGAACTGGGCGCCAGGGACTTTCGCGCGAATGCGTGCGGCCGCCGCCAACAAGTCGGGCAGGATCTGGTGGACCTCGTTCGCACGACTGCCGGGCAGAATCGCCACGACCGGCTGCCCTTCCGACAAGCCATGACGCCGGAGAAAGCTCACACGGTCCGAAGACTTCACGAGGTCGACCAGTGGATGACCGACAAACTTCACTGGCACGCCGGCATCGCGGTAGATCGACTCTTCGAATGGAAAAATGACCAGCACGAGGTCGGCGAGGCGGCGAATGGTTTTCAGGCGCCCAGGGCGCCACGCCCAAATCTGGGGACTGATGTAGTAGACGATCGGGACGCGCAGTCGCTTCAAACGGCGCGCCAGTGGAAAATTGAAATCCGGCGAGTCGATTGCGACGAGCGCGTCCGGGTGCGACTCGCGTGCTTCGGCGACGAGCCGCTGGAGCACGGCGAACCACTGCGGCAGCTTGCCAATAGCCTCGGTCAGCCCGGTCACCGCGAGGCCCCGGTAATCGGCGATCAGCTGTCCACCGTCAGCCGCGAATTGGGGACCGCCAAGACCGCTCAAACGAATGGTCGGATCGAGCGCACGAAGCTCACGCGCCAGCGCGCCCGCGTACAAGTCGCCGGACGCTTCGCCGCACGACAGCATGAGGCGCGCGCTCAAGGAGTGGGGCGTCGAAAGAGCGTCGGATCGAGAGGTGAGTTGATCTTGACGTCGGAGATGCGGCGCTCCAGGATTGGCTGCCCGCCGCGTTTGACGGTTGCAGAATAGGACACCTGAACCCCATCGACGGCGCGGTAGTCGCTGAAGATTTCCTCGATCAGCGGTTGGCCAACGCCGCCGGCCACATACGTCTGTTTCGAAACCAGATAGCTCTGGGGGTCGACGTACAGCACGACGGGCTCCAGATCGGCCCCCGACAACTCCAGAGCGTGGTAGCGCTTCCCGGCCTCGTCCTGAACGTCGGGCAGAATGCGGGTCCTGATGGCTCCGCGCTCGGCTGCCAGCAACAACGTGATCGTGTCCCGTTTCAAGCTCATTTGCAGATCCCGCGTGAACCGTTCTGGCACTTCGTGCACACCAGACGGATCGCGGACCCACGCATGCTCACCGTCGAACACCTGTACTGATGCCACATCCTGAAGTTTCGTCTCGACTCGGACGTGATTCGGATACTCGAGGTACGTAGTCGCGTCCGCTTGAACGCGTCCTTCCGGCGCGGTCATCGTCGTCGACGTCGTCGCAGTGATGGTCTTGATAGAACGCAGCTTTTCGAGACCACCCTTGGCGGCGATCGCCCGGTCGAGCAACGCCTTCGCCCTTGCCCCTTCCTCCGCTTGAACCGATACGGGCGGTGGCGCCGCCGGCCGTTGGTACGCAATCGGCCGATATCGCGGTTGGACGGTGTTCGCAGGCCTCTGGGCCTGGCGCTTGAAATCGGCAGTCGTGAGATCGAGATTCTTGAGCTCCACCGTTTCGAACGTGTTGAATCCCACGTTCCGCAGATCCGACGCAAAAGCCGCGGCATTCCCGACGAGCACGACGGACAGCCGGTCGGGTCTCAGATAGGCCTTGGCGACACGCTCGATGTCGTCGGTCGTCACGGCATTGACCCGCTCACGAAAGCTCTGAAGATCCTCGATCGGCAGGTCGTAGAACAACACGTTGAGAACCTGCATCGCGATGGCGTCGGGCGTCTCGATGGTCAATGGAAAGCTGCCGGATAGATACGCCTTCGCGTCGGAGAGCTCTCGTTCGCCCACGGAATCGCGTTGCAGACGCCAGAATTCCTCGAAGATGAGTCGCACGACTTCGGCCGTCGCCTGAGAGCGTGTGTTCGTGTGGGCCTGAAAATCCCCGGTTTCTTTCAGCGTGTCCATGTCGGCCTGAGCGCCATACGTGAGACCTCGCTGCGTGCGAAGGACATTGTGAAGACGGTTACTCCCCTCGCCACCGAGAATCCGGATCGCCAGGTTGACCGCCATGTAATCGGGATGCTTGCGGGGAATGCCCAGGTGTCCGACCCGGATTTCCGTTTGCACCGCGTCGGGCTTGTTGACCACGATTACGCGCCTGGTAGGATTGGGCGGCTCGATGAGCGATTCGGTTGCGACCTCCTTGCGCTCCCAATCACCGAAGACCTTCTTGGCGGTATTGAACGCTTCGTCTGCGGTCACGTCACCGACGATCGCGAGGATCGCGTTGTTCGGCACGAAGTACTTCTTGTGAAAGGCGAGAAGATCCTCTCGTGTAATCCCGGCAATTGTTTCCGGCGTTCCCGTGTGCGGCAGGCCGTAGGGATGAAACCCGTAGACCAGCCGGTCGAAAACGGCATCCGCAACGAAATCGGGATCCTCCAGGCTGACCTGTAACGCGGAGATTGTCTGCTGGCGCTGGCGTTCGATTTCGGCCTGCGAGAATGACGGATGCCGCGCCAGGTCGGAGAGCATCCGCAATCCGAACTCGAAGCTGTCCTTCATCACGACCATATGGAGATACGTCACATCGGTCCCGGCAACGGCGCCCATCGCGCCGCCGATGAAGTCGATCGCGTCGGCCAGTTCCCCTGCCGATTTCGTCTCCGTGCCCTGATCGAGAAGCGAGGCCAGCTCGTGGACGAGCCCCAATTTGTTGTTCGGATCGGACGCACTCCCGGCCCGAACCAGGAGGCGCATACTGATGGCTGGCTGCTCGTGATGCAGAACCGCTACGACTTTGAGACCGTTCGGCAGGGTCTGGATTTGGTACGGAGGGAACTTGACATCGCGCGCCGGCAGCGGCCGAGGCGGCCGCTCGGACGGCCACTGAACCTGGGCGACCGCCGGCCGGCCGTAGAAGGTCAACGCCGCCAGAAGAATGATGGCAGAGTGCCAGAAGGTTCCTCTGGAATCATGACCTTGCCGCCTGGAAGGGCGCGCGCAGCAGGAACTCGCTGAGTCGGTGGCGTGGTGGCGCATATCGATGGCGCTCCGCGGTTCGCCGGCGCTCATTGTGCACTGCCCTGACTTGGCAGCACGGTGAGCACAAGACGATTTTCCGGCGTGAAGTAGGTTTTCGCGACCCGTTGTATGTCCGCCGTCGTTAGTCTCTGAAAAATATCGAACTCCCCATCGGCGGTCTTGATGTCGCGATGTATGACCAGGGCGTGCGCCAAGGTTTGCGCCTTCTGCTCGTTCGACTCGCGCCCCAGAATGTAGTCGCGCGCAAACTGATTCTTGGCTCGCTCGAGCTCGCGGGCAGTGATCGGCTCAGCCTTGAGCTGCTCGAACTCTGCAATGAGCGCGTCGACCGCCTCCTCTGGCTGATGGCCAGGCTGGACGAAGGCAACCGCATAAAACAGGTTCGGATCTTCGATGATGTGCCCCTCTCCCGCTGCGGCCAGTGCGATACCCTTCTCGTAAACCAGCTTCCGATAGATGCGCGAGCTCTGACCATCGGACAGCACCTTCGTGGCGATATGGAGGGGATACGAGTCGGGATGGCCATCGTAGGTGATGTGGTACGCCACGACGACCGCCGGAAGCGGCCAAGGTTCCCGGACCGTCACGCGCTTTTCACGGCTTGAAGGCGGCTCCTTGGGAATGTCCCGCGGCACGGGGTGTTCGGCTTTCGGCACACGCCCGAGATACTGCGCGACCAACTGGACGGCTTGCGCGGTGTCGAAGTCTCCCACGAGGGCGACCGTGGCGTTCTCAGGAACGTAGTAGGTCTTGTAGAAATCGCGGACGTCCTCGATCGACGCGGCCTCGAGATCCACCATGCTGCCAATCGTCGCGTGCTTGTAGGGATGAACCGTGAATGCGTGATCAAAGATGATTTCAGACAATCGGCCGAAGGGCTGATTGTCGACGCGCATCCGCCGCTCTTCCTTGACTACTTCGCGTTCGTTCGTCAGCGTGGTCCGATCGATCCTCAGCGTGGCCATTCGGTCGGCTTCAAGCCACAGGATCATCGGCAGATACTGCGCCGGAACGGTTTCCCAGAACACGGTGACATCGTCGGTCGTATAGGCATTGCTTTGCCCGCCGACCGCCGCAACCATCGACGTGTGGCCTTCTGGCTCCACGTTCTTGGAACCCTTGAACATGAGATGCTCGAATAGATGCGCAAAGCCCGTTCGGCCCGGTTTTTCATTTTTCGAACCGACGTGATACCAAATCTGAAGATGGACGATCGGCGTCGAATGATCTTCCTGGGTAACGAGCGTCAAGCCGTTCGGTAATGTCGTCAGTTGGTACTCGAGCTTGGGAGGCCGAACCGCCGCCGAGACCGCGATGTAGGCGCCCGACAACACTCCGACGACGGCCGTAATCCACGCGCACGCTCGGACCATGCGTAACCCCTAGTAAACTGATTATCTCCGAAATCCCCGCGTCCTATTTGCCAACCAGCCGAAACCCGGCCAGGCCCCACCGCTGGGACATCAAATCGGTTGGATCGGCGTCGATACGATTCTCGAATCCGGCGAACAGCTCGATCGCGCCGGCGCTGCCGTTGAAGCGGACACCAGCCTCAATCCTCCCGCCTCTTTCGAGTACTTCGGTCTGAAATCGCCTCATCAACACCGTATAGCTCTCCGTAGGCGTAGGCGAAGAGACCCACACGCGGCGACAATGTGTGTCGAATCATCACGCTCAGATCCGCGGTCCAGCTGTAGTCGACATACGCACGCTCGGCGATGCCGCCGGCTTCTCCCTGCAGGTCAAT
The DNA here is from genome assembly GCA_963773035.1 of uncultured Acidobacteriota bacterium. GTDB lineage: Bacteria > Acidobacteriota > Vicinamibacteria > Vicinamibacterales > CAVVIG01 > CAVRXZ01. The sequence continues at coordinate 154,323 of CAVYZX010000022.1, forward strand.
CGTTACGGTTTTCGTCGTCAACCGTCGCAGCACTCTCGCGCCGGCCACATTCCAGGCGATCGGGAAAGGCTTGGACCGATCGCTCAAATGTCTCGAGACGTGATGAAACACCCCAGCAATCTCTGTCGCCTTGATGCGATAAGAAGACGACACCTCCAACGTGTAGTACGACTGATTGGGATCGAACGCACGGAACTCGTCGCCCAGGATTGCTTCATACTCGACAATCCCAGACAGCCGGCCGACCACGTAGTCGATCGCGTCGATACTGCCGCCGAAATGGGTATCCCACGAGAAGCGCGGGTCGTCGATGATCAGCCGATCTGCGCCCAGATGAAAGTCGTAACGAGTCAGGAACCCGGGCTCCGGCGCTTGAGCATCTGGTGATTGGGCGTTGGCGCTTGCAGCGAGCATAAGCAGGCACGCAGCCATCGCTGCGTGCCTGACTAGCGATCCGGACGTGTCCGCCATTCAGTCAGTTTCTCCTCGAGTTCCGCGATGTACCGTTCGAGCTCGGCCAGACGTTTCCTGAGTGCGGGCAGCTGACGAAAGACGGCGGAGGCCTTCAGCCACTCACGATTCGGAATCGCTGGATAACCGGAAATGTGCTGACCGGCACCGACCGAGTTCGGAATTCCGGTCTGTGCAGTTGCCACGACGCCCTTGCCGATCCGCAGATGACCAGACACGCCGACTTGACCGGCCAGAACTACGTCGTCTTCCACCACCGTGCTCCCGGCGATTCCGACCTGGGCGGCGAGAAGCACGCGACGACCGATCGCAACGCCGTGTGCGATCTGAACGAGATTATCGATCTTGGTGCCGGCGCGAATGCATGTCTCCCCTACTGCCGGTCGATCGATCGTCGTGTTCGCGCCAATCTCGACGTCGTCTTCGATGCAGACGTCGGCGAGTTGCGGGATCTTCAAGTGCGAGCCGTCTGCTTGCTTGACGAAGCCGAATCCGTCGCTCCCGACCACCACGCCATCATGAAGGATCACGCGATTCCCGATCGTCACGTTGGCGCGAATCGACACGTGAGAATGCACAACGCAGTCGTCGCCGAGACGAGCACCCGCCCCGACGACGACATTGGGATAGATGAATGTTCGTGCGCCAATGGCCGCTCCTGCGCCAATGGTCACGAACGGGCCAATCGACACGTCGGGTCCAATGGAAGCATCCGGGGCAATCGAGCTCATGCGGTCGATCCCTCGCGCCGGCTCGAGCGGTTGTTTGAACATGATGACGGCGTGCGCAAAGCTCAAGTACGGGTTCTCGCTTCGCAAAACCGCGCACGGCGCCTCGCTCGTGTCTCGAACGTGAAGGATAACGGCCGACGCACGCGTCGATTTCAGAAGCGAGTGGTAGCGTCCGTTCGCGACAAATGTCAGGTCTCCCGGTTCTGCCTGTTCGATACCGGCAACCCGGGCAACTTCGACGTCGCCAACAGCGCCCTCCAGTCGGCACTGCAGCCGTTCAGCGATGTCGCGCAGCTTCAAAACAATTCGAGGGGATCAAGATTGAAACTCTGAGAATCTCAGAATTTGAGGATTTGAGGGTTTGATCCTAACATCCTGAATTCCCAACGTCTCCAATTTTGTCGATCGATGGACAATCTCACACACACGCTCTTCGGACTGACTCTGGCCCGTACCCCTCTGGGACGCGCGGGCCGGGGAACCACAACAGCGCTCGTCATCGCTTCGAACGCCCCCGACCTCGACATCGTCTCCAACCTGGCTGGACCTGGGGGATATCTGACCTGGCATCGGGGCCCGACGCACGGTCCTCTCGGAGTTATCGGCCTTGGCCTGCTGACGGCTGCAGTGGTGTGGGCGGGACGGCAGTACTTCGATTCGCAGCGCGATCACCAGGAAGACCGCCATGCGTCGTTCGGCATGCTGGTCGTGGCCGGGTCCATCGGCGTGTTGATGCACGTGCTGATGGATTTGCCGACACCTTATGGCACACGCCTGCTGAGCCCGTTCGATTGGCACTGGTACTCGACCGATTGGATGCCGATCATCGATGTCTACCTCCTCGTCGTGCTCGCGGCCGGCTTGATGTTCGGCCGAGGGTCGGTGGCCGCGAAACGACGGAACGCGGCCATCGTGCTCGTGCTGATGATGGCGAATTATGGTCTGCGGGGAGTCGCGCACCATCAGGCGCTTGCTGACGCGCCTCGACTGTTCGGTCCTTTGCTGCCACCGCCGTGTGATTCGGGGGCGAATACCAAAATCATGGCTTCGTGGCCGACGGCAACCCCGCCCACACCGCCTGAAGTGGGCAAGCGATGTCTCGTCGAAATGGTCGCGATCCCGACGTTCTTTTCACCCTTCACTTGGCGCGTGATCGCGCACCTGTCCAATGCATTCGAGCTGCAGGATCTCGATCTGCTGGATCCTCGATTCCGCCGGCCACCACGTGAGTCGGAAGTGATGTGGCGGACGACTCTGCGCGTTCCGAATGTCTGGACTCCGGCAGTTTTCACTGCGGCGTCCTCACCATTGGGCCAGACCTTTCTAGGCTTTGCGCGGCTGCCTGCGGCCCGTTCGTTCGTTGAGCCGACAGGCGCCGCAACCGTGCGCTGGAGCGACGTGCGGTTCGCGGCGAGTTTTGTACCACTGGATCAACCAACCCGAAACAACGCCCTGTTCACGCTTCGCGTGCGTGTTGCGCCCGACGGGCGGGTCGTGCAGGAACAGTTGGGCCCCTGATGCCGCCTATTCTCGCCTTGTAGTTCAATGGTTCTGCGTAGAAAGCCCGGGCGACCGAAGCACAAGATTCTCCTCGGGGCCCATATGTCAGTCGCCGGTGGGCTACCTCTGGCCGTCGACCGCGCGATCGCACATCGCTGCGACGCCTTTCAGATCTTCTCCAAGAACGCCAATCAATGGCGAGGCCGGCTCGTGCCACCCGAAGAGGTTCGCGAGTTCCGATCCAGGTTGGCGGCCAGCGGGATCGGACCCGTTGTGTCGCACGCCAGTTACCTCATCAATCTGGCGACCACCGACGAACTGCTGCGGCATCAATCCGTCACAGCGATGGCTGATGAAATCGATCGGGCCGAGGCGCTTGGTCTACTGGGCGTGGTCCTGCATCCCGGCTGCTACACGCGCGGAGATCGCGCGGGTGGTCTCGAACTCATCGCTCAGGCGCTCGATTCTCTGCTCGCCGAGCGGCCGCGAGGGCAGACGATGGTGCTGCTCGAGCAGACCGCCGGCCAGGGAACCTCTCTTGGATCGACATTTGAAGACCTGGCTTCGATTCTTGCGCAGACGCATCACAAGCGACTCGGCGTCTGCCTCGATACGTGTCACCTGCTCGCGGCGGGATACGACATACGCTCGCGAGACGGCTACGAAGACACCTTTCGGAAGTTCGAACAGAAAGTCGGCTTGGATCGCCTCAAGGTATTTCACTTGAACGATTCGAGGAAACCGCTTGGAAGTCGTGTCGATCGTCACGAGCACATTGGCGCGGGCCATCTGGGCCTCGAACCATTCCGCCGGCTCGTTAACGACATTCGTTTCAGAGGCTTGCCGATGCTTCTCGAGACGCCGAAGACACCGGGGCGCGGACCGCGAGCTGTGAGCGTTGATGCGCTGGACGAGAAGAACTTGAACACGTTACGTGGGCTCGTCGGACGTGAAGCTGGCGAAGACGAGGAGCCTGCCGGAAACGCGCGGCCACGGCTCAGGCGAGGATGACTAGCCCCCGACGCTATTCCCCGAATACTTCGGCCTCGAACCTCCACACTTTCGCCCCGTGTCTCCAGGCGTCTGGCAGCAGGCCCGCTTTATGACAAGTCTGGGCGACGAATTTTTCACTGTCCCATTTCCGCTCTGTCGCCACCTGGGGTAACAGAAGCCCGCGGCGCCATCCTCTCTCGACGACGAGGCCGTGACGACCGACCTCGATATCAGCTGGCCCTTCGATTGGCTCGAGGGGGCCGAGAAGAGACAGTTCAATCGCGATTTCCGGAAGCTCGGCGGCAGTGACGGGCGGGAACCGCGGATCCGAGCTACAGGCTTCTACCGCGCAGCGCGCCACAACCTGTGGGAGCGGTTCGTCGGCTTCGATATGGCCGATACATCCACGCAAATCGTTTCCCCTGTGCAGCGTGACGAATGCGCCACCAAGCCGCCGACTCATCTCTCCCGCATCGATGGTCGCCGGCGCCACCGCACCAACATGCCCGGCAATCGCCGCACGTGCGATGCCGAGAAGCAATTCACGATCGACGTCGGAGGTCATTCTTCCTGTCAACGTGAGCTATCGACCGCCCGCCACCGTTCCAAACGCCGCTGCCATGTAGCCGACAACTGAGGCCTTGTCTCCAGAGACGTCACCGGAATCTGCGTAATTCAGAACGACCGCGTCGCGCGCGCCGAGCGCGTGCGCAGCCCGCATGACTGCGACGGTTGGCCCCCCGCCGCAGGCGTGTTCGGGCCGACGGTCGAGTGCGCTTTGGAGACCGTCCGCGTCGAAACCGGCAACGTAGTCGATCACGATCCGATCCAACTGGCTCGCCGTCTGCGCGTCGTAGTAGTGAGACAAGTCTGTGCTCGCGACAAGGAGTGCGCGCCGGCCGGATAAGGCCGTTGCCAGAGCGTCCCCCAACTTGCGTGACATCTCTGATGATTGGGACCCCATTACGAGAGGCACGATCTTGGTAGATGGCGCGACGAGCCGAATGAAGGGCAGCTGCATCTCGAGCGAGTGCTCGCGCGCGTGTGCCGCGGGATAGTCGCCGACGATACCAGTGGCTTGCATGATTGCCGTTGCGCACGGCTCATCGATCTCCGCCACCCCAAGCGGCGTCTGGAAGCCACCGGCAGCGTAAACCGAAACACCCTCGAAGCGCACGAAGTGAGACGGTCCGACCAGCACGATCACGTCGCAAGGATGGTCTCGAAGCAAACGGTAGGCATGGGCAGCCACTGGACCCGAGTACATCAGGCCGGCATGTGGCGCGACGAGGGCGACGAGCTCGACGAGTTCCCCGGGGTCGCCCACCGCATCCGCGTCAGCCCGCGCCAAATGGTTTTCAACGGCGCGCTTGAGCGCAGCTGCGGAGCCGGGGTACCACGTGCCGGCCACCGCTGGGCGTCGTATGTTCGGCATCAATCTGCCCAGCCGCTACCACGATGCACGCCGATGCAAAGACGCGGGAACGACCCGGCGCGCGAGCGTGCCCATAGCTGCCATGCTAGCATTCCCCATGCCCGTCCAATTCACCGCAGCGGATGTCACCGCGATTGCCGGACTGGCCCAGCTCGAACTCGACGCGACGCAAGTTGAACTCTTTGTTCGACAATTGGGCGATTTCCTCGCCTACGCCCACGACGTGCTAGCCGTGAACACTGAGGGTGTTGCCCCAACGGCTTCCATGGTCACCCGCCACGAAGCGGATCGTCCCGACCAGGTTCAAACTTGCCTCGAACGTGCAGCGGCGCTTTCCAACGCACCAGAACCTGCAACGGAAGCCGGATTCTTCAAAGTGCCGAGAGTCATTGGATGAGCGCATCCGCGACAGTTCGTGAACTGCGCGAACAGATTCGCTCGGGTGCTCGATCGGCAGTGGAGGTGTGCCGCTCGGCGCTCGCGAGAATCGAGGCGCTAGAACCTTCGCTCCACGCGTTCAATACCGTAACCATCGAGCGGGCCCTTGCGCGCGCTAACGATATCGACCGTCATCTCGATGAATGGCGGGACGCGCCGCTGGGCGGCGTGCCGATCGCGCTCAAGGACAACCTGTGTACTCGCGATGTTCGCACGACGGCATCTTCCCGAATTCTCGAGTCATTCGTGCCACCTTACGATGCGACAGTCGTCACGCGTCTCGAACAAGCGGGCGCAGTCATCATCGGCAAGACCAATTGCGATGAGTTCGCCATGGGCTCATCGACCGAGAACTCCGCATTTGGACCGTCACGTAACCCCTGGGCACTCGATCACATCCCGGGAGGCTCGAGCGGAGGCTCGGCAGTAGCGGTGGCGGCACGGATGACACCAGCCGCGCTTGGATCCGATACCGGAGGGTCGGTCCGTCAGCCTGCCGCGCTTTGCGGGGTTGTCGGTCTCAAGCCAACGTACGGCCGGGTGTCCCGGTACGGCTTACTTGCGTTTGCGTCCTCACTCGACCAAATCGGACCGCTGACTCGAACCGTTTACGATGCGGCGGTCCTATTGAGCGTGATCGCTGGCCACGACTCAAGTGATGCAACGTCAGCCACCGCGCCCGTACCCGACTATCCGTCGGCCCTCGATGGCAATGTACGGAACGCACGCATCGGAGTACCCGCCGCCATGCTGGAAAGCGGCGTCGATCCGGACGTCCACACGGCCTTCCACACCGCGCTCGACGTTCTGGTGAAGCGAGGCGCCACCCTCATCGAGATCGATCTTCCGCACGCCAAGCACGCCATCGGCGTCTATTACCTCATCGCAACGGCGGAAGCCAGTTCCAATCTGGCGCGGTACGACGGCGTGCGATACGGCTTCCGTGCGCCAGAGGCGACCACTGTGCAAGCGATGTACGGGCGAACTCGTGCCGGTGGATTCGGCGACGAGGTCAAACGGCGCATCATGCTGGGGACCTACGTATTGAGCGCGGGCTATTACGACGCGTACTACCTGAAGGCCCAGCAGGTCCGGACGCTCATTCTTCGAGACTACGATCTCGCCTTCAATCGTGTGGATGCGGTAGCCATGCCCACGAGTCCGACCGCAGCGTTCAAGATCGGAGAGCGGGTCGCCGATCCGCTGCAGATGTACCTGGCTGACGTCTTCACCGTGAGTGCACCGCTGGCCGGACTACCAGCGATTAGCGTGCCATGTGGCTTCACGTCTGCGATGCTACCCGTCGGGATCCAGTTCACGGGGCGCCGATTCGACGAAGCGACACTATTCAAAATCGCGGACGCCTACGAACGAGACGCGCCCTGGTACAAGGAAGAACCGCCGGCGTTGGCATGAGAACAAGTCTCCTGCTTGACTATGTCCGATCCTGAATGGGCCTCCTGGCCGGACGAGAAGCTGCTCGAGGCGCGGTTCTGCGACCTCGGGGTCACGATTGAAGGCACGGATCTCGAAGCACGGATTGCGCGGATCACCGCCGAGCTCGACTCGCGCTCGTTGAAATTTCGGCCTCACTACTGGCTCGCCGACGAGTGGTTCACGCCCGACGACGTTCCAGGCATTGCCATCCCTTTCTACCTGGCGCATCCGCGGCTGGCCAAGCTGGAGCTCGCGCAGATGCTCGAAGTCGAGGGCGGCGATGAAGAGTCTTGTCTGCAGATCCTTCGGCACGAAGTGGGCCACGCCATCGACAATGCGTACCGGCTTCGGCGACGCCCAACGAGGCGTCGCCTATTTGGCGCGCCGGCGACGCCATATCCCGAGTACTACACTCCCAAACCGTACAGTAAGAGCTTCGTTCAACATCTCGATCGTTGGTACGCCCAGAGTCACCCGGACGAAGACTTTGCAGAAACGTTCGCCGTGTGGCTCGATCCCCAGTCGATGTGGTCCACGCGCTACGCCGGCTGGCCCGCGCAGCGAAAGCTCGAGTACATGGATCGGTTGATGCGCGAGCTCACACGCCGGAAACCGATCGTGAAATCGAAGCGCACCGTGGATCCGGTGTCGAAACTGAAGCGAACGCTTGGCGAGCACTACCGCAAGAAGCGCGAGCATTACCGGCTCGACCGCCCTGATTTCCACGAGAGCGAGTTGCGCAACCTGTTTTCAGACTCCCCCGAATTTGCGAAGAACCAGACCGCTGCGAAGTTCCTGAGCAGAATTCGAAAAGAAGTGCGCGCCACCGTGGCAAGTTTCACCGAGAGCTACCAGTACACGATCGATCAACTTCTCGAACAAATCATCGAGCGGTGCCGCGAGTTGAATCTGCGTGTCGCCGACTCGGAGGAGTCCACGAAGGCCGATTTCATGGTGTTCCTGACGGTGCAGGCGATGAACTACCTGCACAGCGGGCGTCACCGGGTTGCACTATGACGACATCCCGCCTTCGGGTGCTCGCGCTCGTGCATCGGCACCTCATTCCACCGGCACATGTCGAACAAGGGACCGACATCACGTCGGCGCCGTGGCGGACCGAATATGACGTCATCACGACGTTGACGTCGATGGGCCACGAGGTGCAAACCTTGGGTGTTCACGACGACCTCGGCGACATCCGTCGAGCGGCCACGGAGTGGAAGCCGCATATCGCCTTCAATCTCCTGGAAGGGTTCGACGACATCACGATCTTCGATCAGAATGTCGTCAGCCATCTCGAGCTGTTGAAGCTGTCCTACACGGGCTGCAATCCGAGAGGCCTACTACTCGCCCGCGACAAGTCCCTTTCGAAAAAGCTGCTGGCCTACCATCGAATCCGCGTTCCGGAGTTCGAGGTGTTTCGGATTGGCCGGCCTATCCGCCGGCCCAAACGCTTGCCCTTCCCACTGATCGTCAAGTCGCTGACCCAGGAAGCCTCCATCGGCATCTCGCAAGCCTCGGTCGTCGAGAGCGACGACAAGCTGAAGGAGCGGGTCACGTTCATCCATCAAAGCATCGGCACAGCCGCCATCGTCGAGCAATACATCGAAGGGCGCGAACTGTACGTCGGCCTGATCGGCAATCAAACGCTTCAGTCGTTGCCGGTCTGGGAGCTTTTCTTCACGAACATGCCGGCTGACAGTAAGCGGATCGCGACGGATCGGGTGAAGTGGAGCGCGAAATATCAAACCAAATACGGGATCGACAGCGGCCCGGCTCAAGAGCTGCCGGAATCGGCCGCTCACCAGATTCAGCATCTCTGCAAGCGCACGTATCGAGCGCTCGAGCTCAGTGGCTACGCCCGCATCGATCTCCGTCTCGACGAGGCTGGCAATGTCTGGGTCCTCGAAGCAAATCCGAATCCCCAGATCGCTCGCGGCGAGGATTTTGCGGCGTCCGCCGAACGGGTTGGAATGTCGTACGAGGCGGTTCTGCAGCGGATCATCAACTTGGGTCTGCGATGGCAGCCCGAGAGCGTCGCGTGATTGCCAGTTGGCTCAGATCGAGGCGGGTCTTGCGAAGAGTCTGGAGGCGGTCCAGAGGAAGAGCGCGAGCACTACTAGCGGCAGAACCGGAACGAACATCACCAACCAGAAGCCAATTCCACCGACGATCAACGCGACCAGCAGCAAGGCAAAGACGACTGGAAAGAGAATCAATGCAGCCGCGACCTTGACAGCGGCACGCAAGAGGAAAAACGGCAAGAGCAGGATGCCGAACAGGAGGCCAAAGACCAGCCTGAACGGCAGCAGCAAAAGCCAGAACATACCTTTACTTACGAGCGGCCGCTTCGACGAGTTCCGGCGCTCGCAGCTGATCGGCAGGTCCGCGCGGAGCCGTTGGCGGCAAGTAGGTCATCGCCTTGTGGGAAATCGTTTCGTCCAGGCTCTTCACAACCATCGATCCACCGCCAGCCGTTCTCTTCAACTTGGTGAAACCGAACACCACACAGAATCCGATGAAGAGTGCCAGCACGAACACCGTACTGGAGGCCAGGCCCTGCAGGACGGCCAGGATGAGCGACTGCAAATCGCTCATGCTCCTTCTCCGCGCGACCGTGATGGATTTGGCACGTCGTAGTAGACGAGTCCTCGCCGCACTTCCTCCATCGCCAGCCGCTCGGCCTTGTGCGGCATCGGAGTTTCATCCCCGTCCAGACGGAGTCGGGCGCCGCGGCGCAATTGCTTGGCCCTCAAGGCTGCGACGTCGACGAAGAGGAAGCGGCTTTCGATGGGCAGTGCGGGCTCCGCAGGAACGGTTGGAGCCTCCGGCTGTTCGGGAATGTCGTTCAACTGGTCCATGACAGCCTTTAAGCGTAACAACTTAGCGTGATGTGGGCAAGTGCGAACGGGCAGAACGGCCTGGCTCGTCGACCGGGCAGGCAGCCTGCCCGATCGACACGGCCTCGTGATCTTACGCAGCGACCTCGACCTTGATCTGGCGGGGCTTGGCTTCCTCGCGCAGAGGCAGCCGGAGCGTCAACACGCCGTTCTTGTATTCGGCGGCCACCTTGGTCGGGTCGACCGTCCGTGGCAGCGAGAACGACCGGCTGAACGTGCCGTAACGCCGCTCCATGCGATGGAAATGCTCTTCCTTGACCTCGCTGGACAATTTCTTCTCGCCTTTGATGGTCAAGGTCGAGTTGTCGACGGTGATCTCGATATCTTCACGAGACATGTCGGGCAACTCTGCCTTCAGGACGAGCTCTTTGTCGTCGTTCTGAAAGACGTCAACCGGCGGCAGCCAGGTGCCGGACGTCATCAGCGAGTCGTCAGCTCCCGAGCCCGAATGACTGTAGGCATCACTGAAAACGCGACTGATACGATCCTGAAGCTGTGTGAACTCCCGAAATGGATCCCAACGAACGATAGCCATGATCTTCCTCCTACGTCTGCGTTTGGTTGCCAGCCACGGCCGAAGCCGGGCTGGCAGCGTTCCTTTAGTTAGATGTTTCCGCGTACTCTGCGTCGACGACTTCTCCTTCTTTCACATCAGGGCCTCCAGGGACTCCAGGGCCTCCAGCGTTTCGACCGCCGTGCGCCTGACCGCTCGGGCCACCCTGTGGGCCTTGAGCGCCGCGATACAACTGCTCCGCCAGCCCGTGTGAAACACGCTGGAGGTGATCCACCGCAGTCCGAATCGCCGTCAGGTCTTCGCCCTGTGCCGCTCGACGTGCCTCGGCAACGGCCGATTCGATTCGAGACGCATCGGCCGCCGGAACCCGATCGCGGTTTTCGTTGATCGTTTTCTCGACCTGATACGCGAGTGAATCCGCCTGGTTTCGAGCGTCGATCAGATCGCGACGCGCCTGATCTTCGGACGCGTGGCCTTCCGCTTCTTTGACCAACCGGCTGACCTCGTCCTTCGACAGTCCGCTCGAGGCGGAGATGGTGATTTTCTGTTCTTTGCTCGTTGCCATGTCCTTCGCAGACACGTTGACGATTCCGTTGGCATCGATATCGAAGGCCACCTCGATCTGCGGTACGCCCCTTGGAGCGGGTGGCAACCCAACCAATTGGAAGCGGCCGAGTGTGCGGTTATCTCGCGCCATCTGCCTCTCGCCCTGAAGCACGTGAACCTCGACGGTTGTCTGGTTGTCGGTTGCCGTGGAGAAGATCTCGGACTTCCGAATCGGAATCGTGCTGTTGCGAGAGATGAGCGGGGTCATCACGCCGCCCAACGTCTCAATGCCGAGCGACAGCGGCGTAACGTCGAGCAGAAGCATGTCCTTCACGTCGCCGGTGAGCACGCCACCCTGGATCGCGGCGCCCACGGCGACGACTTCGTCTGGATTCACTCCTTTATGAGGTTCCTTGCCGAAGAACTCGCGCACCAACTGTTGAACCTTCGGCATCCGCGTCGATCCGCCGACGAGTACGACTTCGTCGATCTTCTTTGGATCGAGGCCGGCATCGGCGAGCGCCTGCTTGACCGGCGCCATGGTTCGGCGCAGAAGGTCGTCAACCAACTGCTCGAGCTTCGCCCGCGACAGCTTCATCTGCAGATGTTTGGGCCCGGTTTGATCGGCCGTGACAAACGGCAGATTGATTTCGGTTTCGAGAGCCGTCGACAGCTCGATCTTGGCCTTTTCAGCAGCTTCCCGTAGACGCTGAAGCGCCATCCGATCCTTGCCGAGATCGATACCTTCGCTCTTCTTGAACTCCGTAACGAGCCATTCGATGATCTGGTTATCCAGGTCGTCGCCACCGAGGTGCGTGTCGCCGTTGGTGGCCTTCACTTCAACGACGCCCTCTCCCACCTCCAGGACGGAGATGTCGAAGGTGCCGCCGCCGAAGTCGTACACCGCGATGGTCTCGTCTTTTTTCTTGTCGAGGCCATAGGCTAGTGCTGCGGCCGTCGGCTCGTTGATGATGCGCAGCACATTCAAGCCGGCAATCTTGCCCGCATCCTTCGTCGCCTGCCGCTGTGCGTCGTTGAAATAGGCCGGAACGGTGATGACCGCGTCGGTGACCTTCTCGCCCAGGTAGTCCTCGGCAGCCTGTTTCAGCTTCTGAAGAACGATCGCCGAGATTTCCGGGGGCGAGTACCTGCTTGCCGCGCGCTTCAACCCAGCCGTCTCCGTTGGTCGCGCGGGTGATCTTGTATGGGACACGCGAAGCCTCACCGGAGACCTCGTCGTACTTACGCCCCATGAACCGCTTGATGGAAAAAATGGTGTTTTCTGGATTCGTGACGGCCTGACGCTTGGCAACCTGTCCCACGAGCCGTTCGCCGTCCTTGGTGATGGCCACGACGGAAGGCGTCACCCGCGAGCCTTCCTGATTGACGATGACCGACGGTTCCCCGCCCTCCATGACCGCGACGACCGAGTTGGTGGTGCCCAGGTCGATCCCGATAACTTTTCCTGCCATGTGTTGTCGTCCCCCCAATTCGTTTGAGCTGGGAGCAGTATAGGACCATGATTAGTGTATGTCAATCATAAAATCTTATATATATACACTCATATATTAGAATCGACCGAGCTATGTCCGTATCTAATAGGTAGCGCAACGGTTATCAAGAACTCATCCAATGGGAACGTTGTAGAATCAGCTAATGCGTCAGCGGTTTCCTGCCGTATCCATCACCTCTGAAACCACCGACTTTGCGGAAGATGTTCGCCGGATCTTCTACGAGCTCGGCCGCCGCGTTGGCGCGGAGCCGCTCGCGGGAGAATGCTCCCCCGCCATCGACGTGTACGAGATGGACGAGTCGATCGAAATCGTCGTCGACGTGCCTGGGGTTGATCCGTCGGCTGTCCGCATCCTCGCCAAAGGCGATCTGCTGCTCATCGTGGGCGAAAAGAGCGTCCAGCGACCACGGACCGAGTTGTCGTTTCATCTCGTCGAGCGCGACTTCGGTCGATTCGCCCGAACCGTACGTACCACGCGGGCGTGTGACACGGGCCGTGCTCAGGCGCGACTCGTCAACGGCGAGCTCCACCTCTCGCTCCCGAAAATTGCTGAACGCCGGGGCCGAGCGATTCCAATCCGCATCGACGACACCACCACGAAAGCCGATTGACGGCAACCGAGCGCACGCAAAAGTCCGATCGGACGGATCTTGTGGCCTTTGCGGTTGTTGTGGTTCATGATCTGGCCTGTGCGCATTTTGTTCATTGGTGACATTGTCGGCCGTCCCGGGCGTGATCTCGTCAAGCGGGGACTGCCGAGCCTGGTCGAACACCATTCCATCGACGTCGTCATCGCCAACGCCGAGAATGCGGCCGCTGGCTTTGGCATCACCCGCGAGATCGGCGACCAGCTGCTCGATTGGGGCGTAGACGTCATGACTTCCGGCAATCACGTCTGGGACAAGAGGGAGGCGCTCGACTACATCGGCACCGAGTCACGCTTGTTGCGCCCTGCCAACTATCCGGCTGGCGTCCCCGGCAATGGCAGCTATCTGGCTCGCACGAAGGACGGGCAGACCATTGGCGTGATCAACGTGATGGGCCGGGTATTCATGCAGAACATCGACGACCCTTTCGTGATCGTCTTGCGAGAGATCGAGAAACTGCGCGACCGAACCCGAACAATCTTCGTGGACTTCCACGCCGAGGCTACGTCCGAAAAGATCGCGATGGGATGGCACTTGGACGGCCGTGTCACGGCTGTCATCGGGACCCACACACACGTCCAGACGGCCGACGAGCGAATCCTGCCGAAGGGGACTGGCTATCTGACGGATGTGGGAATGACAGGACCGCACGACTCGGTGATAGGCGTGGAAATTGAACCTGCGCTCGGCCGTTTCCTGAACGCTTTGCCCGCCCGGTTCGAGACGGCAACTGGAAATCCTCGATTGAATGCAGTGCTCATTGAATCCGATCCCCAAAGCGGCCGTGCGACGGACATCGATCGCATCAGCCTGAGTGCGTCCGACATCGACGAACTCACCGCTCTGCAGCAACGCTCGGAGCCGCCACAACGAGTCGGTCATGTCTGATCTGTTCGACCTCCCCTTCGAAGACGACGACGAAATCGCCTCGCCAGTCAGTCAACCCTCGCTGCCGAGACAGGTTCCTTCGCGACGGATCCTGACGGTCACAGAATTGACGGTCCGCGTTCGGGACCTGCTGGAGACAGAGTTCTTCGAAGTGTGGGTCGAGGGGGAGCTGTCGAACTGCCGGCTCTGGAACACAGGCCATCTGTACTTCACGTTGAAAGATGCAAGCGCCCAGCTGCGGGGCGTCGTTTTTCGGTCGGCTCTGCGGTACTTGAAGTTCAAGCCCGAAGACGGTTTGCGGGTCGTCGCTCGCGGACGCCTGTCCGTCTATGAACCGAAGGGCGAGTACCAACTCGTTTGCGACCATCTCGAGCCCCAGGGTCTCGGCGCGCTGCAGCTCGCGTTCGATCAGTTGAAGAAGCGGCTTCAGGACGAAGGACTTTTCGATGCCGCTCGTAAGCGGCCGCTGCCCCTGCTACCTCGAAAGATTGGAATCGTCACCTCCCTTGATGGAGCGGCGATTCGCGACATCATCAAGGTATTGAGGCGCCGTCACGCGAACGCTCACTTGATCATCCGGCCGGCGCGCGTTCAGGGTGAAGGCGCAGCGCTCGAGATCGCACGCGGATTGAGAAGCGTGAGTCGGCTGCCCGGAGTTGACGTCGTGATCGTCGGCCGAGGTGGGGGCTCTATCGAGGATCTGTGGGCGTTCAACGAAGAGATCGTGGCACGAGCGATCGCGAAGTCGGCCGTGCCGGTTATCTCGGCCGTCGGACACGAGAGCGACGTCACGATCGCCGACTTCGTCGCCGACATTCGAGCTCCAACGCCGTCCGCAGCCGCCGAATTGGTCGTCGCTCGAAAAGACGAGTTCTGCGCCGGGATCGATCGCCTACGCGCAAGGCTTTCTGCCAGCGCCCGGGCGCGACTGTTCAAACTGAGCCGCACAGTGCACGTGCTCAGCGGGCGGCCCGCGCTTGCAGGATTTCCGGGTCGTGTCGCCATGCGGGCCCGACGCGCCGCCGAGCTGACTCATGCCCTGAGAGGTGCTCTCGGGGCAACGCTGGCCGATCGAAGGCGGCGATCGCAGTATTTACGGCATCAACTCGATGCGTTCGATCTCGGCCGTCGGCTGGCCGGCATTCGCACGCGCCTGGTGGCTGAAGATGGGCGGCTCACTGCCGCCATCGCGGACAGGCGTCATCGAGCCGATGCACGGTTCCGGCACTGCGCGAGCCGTCTCGAGGCGTTGAGTCCGTTGGCGGTGCTGGCGCGGGGATACGCGGTTTGCTGGAGCGCTGACGGAAGCCGAATCGTACGCGCACCTGACGATGTTGACATCGGTGCGATAGTCCGCGTTACGCTTGCAAAAGGTGACCTGGACTGCGAGGTGCGTTCGAAGCTCCGACGATCGTGAAGAGCACCTTGCTTGGGTCCTGCGCCGCGTCCACGTAATAACCTGAGAGCGGGCATGTCCGACACATCTATCAAGGACTTCGAGGCCGCCATTGCGGAACTCGAGTCTGTCGTGAAGAAACTCGAGGAAGGCGACCTTCCACTCGAACAGTCGCTTGCGTTGTACGAGCGGGGAGTCCAGCTCTCCCGCTTCTGCCACGCGCGTCTCGAAGAGGCGGAGCACCGTATCGAAATTCTGAGCGAACGCGGAGAGCTGAAACCGGCTCCAGCGTCGCTCACGACCGACGATGAGGCCTCGACCGCGGATTCTCCGAAGCGCGACCGCCGCTTGTGACCGCAGCTGACTCGTTCGAAGTCTTTCTCAGCCATGTCCGCGCCCGAATAGACGATGCGCTCGAGCGTTCGCTGCCGAGGCCGCCGGAGTGCCCGGCCGTCATCAGCGAGGCGATGCGGTACAGCGTGTTTGCCGGCGGGAAGCGTCTTCGGCCCACACTGACGCTGGCGGCCGCGGATGCGGTCGCCCGTTCCCGGCAACCACATAACGAAACGGCGAACGCCCAGGCGGCGGGGCCCGACTCCCGCGCCGCAATCGACGCCGCTTTACCTGCCGCGTGTGCGATCGAGCTGATCCACACCTACTCGCTGATCCACGACGACCTTCCGGCTATGGACGACGACACGATGCGTCGAGGTCGGCCGACGGTCCACGTCGTCTATGGCGACGGCATTGCGATTCTCGTCGGCGATGGCCTTCAGGCCGAGGCCTTCGCGCTGCTCGCCCGAGAGCCGGTGAACGCCGACGCTGAAATCGTCGCTCGTAAGCTGAATGTCGTGCGGGTCATCGGCGATGCAGCGAGGACAACCGGGTTGGTCGGCGGCCAGGCCATTGACCTTCAGGCCGCAGGACAAACTCGTGAACAGAAGATCACACTCGACGCCGACGGTTTGCGTGCGATGCACGCGCGAAAGACGGGCGCGCTGATTCGTGCGGCAGCCGTCAGCGGCGCCATTATGGCAGGAGGGAACGGCCAGACGGTTCAGGCCGTCGATGCGTACGCAGCGGAACTTGGTCTCGCTTTTCAAATCATCGACGACATCCTGGATGTCGAAGGCAGTGCCGATCAACTAGGAAAGTCGATCGGCAAAGACGCCTCGGCCGCGAAGCCCACGTATCCGTCGCTGTTTGGCGTCGCGCGATCACGAGAGCTTGCCGCGGAATGCGTCGCGCGCGCCCATGCGATCCTCGTCGATGGACGGATCAATGGCGGTTGGCTCGCAGCGATTGCAGACTGGGTCGTGTCGCGGCGGAACTGAGACGGTGCTACGCGCGATTGGAATCGGCTGGAATTGACGTGAGGAACGACTCGCTGCGTCTGGACGTTGTTGTCGTCGAGCGTGGCCTCGCACACACGCGAGAGCGCGCCCAGGCTCTGATCCTGGCCGGCCAGGTCAAAGTGGATGGCCGCGTGATCTCGAAAGCGGGCGCTCGTGTGGCCGGACAGGCCCGGGTGGAGCTGGTCGCCGCCGATCACCCGTACGTTGGACGTGGGGGTGTCAAGCTGGCCCACGCGCTTCAAACGTTCAACATCGACGTGACGGCACGGCGGGCGCTCGATATCGGCGCTTCGACAGGTGGGTTTACCGATGCGTTGTTGCAACGTGGCGCAGCGAGCGTGATTGCACTTGATGTTGGCCACGGTCAACTCGACTGGCGGTTGCGGAACGATTCTCGCGTGATCGTTCGCGAGGGCGTCAACGCGCGAGCACTGACGAGTCACCATGTGCCGTACGTGGTCGATGTCGTCACCATCGATGTGTCGTTCATCTCGCTCCGACACATCTTTCCGCCTCTTCGGGCATTCACGACGGCCGATACCGACATTGTCCCGCTCGTGAAGCCACAGTTCGAGGCTGGGCGAGAAGATGTCGGCAAGCACGGTCTGGTCACCGATCCCGCTGTGCACGAGGCCGTGCTGGCCCGTGTCACTGCCGATGCTTCGGCGAGCGGGTTCGACCGCGTCGGCATGACACCCTCACCGATTACGGGCGCCACAGGCAATCAGGAGTTTTTCCTACACTTGAAGCCGAGGCCGCAATAAGGTCTTATGAGTTCCCCAATGACCTCTCGACCACCCGTGACTCGCATCGGTATCGTCGCGAAACATCACCTGCGTCAGGCGGGACCTCACTTGGTCGAGATTGCGACCTGGCTGAAGAATCGCAATCTGCAAGCGATCTTCGAGACCGCTACAGCGAACCTCTGTCCCACTTCGTGCGAAGGCGTTGTCCGAGAAAAGAAGACACTGATCGCCGAAGTCGACATGGTGCTGATCCTCGGGGGGGACGGCACGCTGTTGAGAATGGCCGACTGTATCGCGGAGGCTGGGTTGTCGATTCCGATTCTTGGCGTGAACTTCGGCAGCCTCGGGTTCCTGACCGAGGTGACGCTGCCAGAGCTCTACCCGTCGCTCGAAGCCGCTGTCAGCGGCCAGGCGCACATCGAAGAGCGCCTGATGCTCCGCTCGAAGACGATGCGTCGGGCCGCACCGTTTGCGACCCATCTCGCACTCAACGACGTCGTGATCACCAAGACCGCTCGTTCCCGGTTGATTGATCTTTCGGTCTCGGTCGGTGACGAGTTTCTGACACGTGTCAAGGGCGACGGACTCATCATTGCAACGCCAACCGGGTCGACGGCGTACAATCTGGCCGCCGGTGGCCCGATCGTACAGCCGAACGTCGATGCCCTGGTCATTACTCCCATCGCGCCCCACACGCTGACGAACAGGCCGATCGTCATCCCGTCTTCGTCACCCGTTCGTGTGCAGCCCCTCATGTCGGATCGTGACGAAGTCTTCGTGACCTTCGATGGCCAAGCCGGCTACCAGCTCGAAGCCGGAGATGAAATCGGTGTCTGCCGTGCCGAAACCGTGCTCAGGCTGATTCGTCCGTCGACGCGGAGCTACTTCGAAGTGCTGCGGGAAAAGCTCAAGTGGGGCGAGCGGTAGGGGCCTTGATATTTCAGGACGTTTCGATTGTGTTCCTCGAGAGTCCGGGCGAACGCGTGCGAACCGTCGTTTCGACTCACAAAGTACAGATAGTCGGCGTTTGCTGGATGAATAGCCGCTTCGAGCGACGCCTGGCCAGGCGCCGCGATGGGCCCAGGCGGAAGGCCCGGGTAGCGGTAGGTGTTGTACGGAGACTCGAACGCGAGATCCTCCCGGCGCAGGTTCCCGGTGTACTTTCCATGTCGCTGCAACCCATAGATGACCGTCGGATCGCACTGCAGGGCCATCCCGATGCGAAGCCGGTTTCGGTAGACGGCCGCGACCAAGGGCCTTTCAATTGGACCTGCAGTTTCCTTTTCGATGATTGATGCGAGCGTCACGGTGTCGCGCACCGACAGACCCTGTGCCGCGGCTTCTTCTCTCAATGCCGGCGTGAACACCTGTTCGAGGCGGGTCACCATGAGGCGGACCAGTTGATCTGCTTCCGAATGGCGAGACAAGGAATAGGTCTCCGGAAAAAGATACCCTTCCAGACTTCCCGCGGTCGGATCAAGCTTCGCGACCAGTGAAACATTCTTCGAAGCCTTGATGAAATCAGCTGCCGCACCTAAGCCATGGGACTCGAAGATCGCCGCCATGTCCTGGATGGTCAGGCCCTCCGGGAACGTGACGGAGAGAACATAGACCTCTCCGCGTGCGATCTTGCGGATCACGTCGAGCGGCGACATCGGCTGATCGAACCGGTACTCGCCAGCCTTGAGGGTCCTTGCCTGTCCGCTTTGCCAAAGCGCCAGTCGGTAGATCAAGGAGTCGCGGATCACACCGGCCGACACGAGTCGATCGCCAATCGATCTGGTGCTGGCGCCGGCGGGAATTTCCACGAACTGCTCGACACCGGTATAGCCGCGATAGGGCTGCTGCGTCTGCTTGTACACGAGCGTCGCCGCCGCCGCCGCCGCGACCACCGTCAACGCCAGCACGACGAGAATGGCCTTTCGCATTCCTACCGACCTGCTCGTCCTCTTGTCCTTTTGCGCGCCCTCGCGCTGTTCGGGCGCACTTATTGCTTCCTAGCCGGCCTAAACGGCACGCTGCCGATCGAGATAGTCTTGCAAAATGACCGCCGCCGCGGCCGCGTCGAGCTTGGACTTTCGACGGCGCCAGTCCCGCTCGCGCGCGGCCAGGCGGCTCTCCGCTTCCCGGCTCGTCAAGCGCTCATCAACCCTCACAATCGGAAGGCTGGTCCGGGCGGCAAGGGTTTCAATGAACGCTTCAACGCGCGCGGTCTGCGTTGTCGGCGAGCCATCGAGTTTCGTGGGCAGACCGACAATTATGGTAACCAGCTCGTCGTCTTCTCCGATCAGGAGATCGATCTTCGACGCCACCTGTCGCACCGCGTCGTCGGTGCCATGCACCTTTAACGTCGCGAATGGGCTCGCAAGCGTCTGCGTGACGTCGCTGATCGCGAGCCCGACGCGTCGTTCGCCGACGTCGATTCCCAGGGCGCGGCCGCGTTTCATGGCTTCTCCAGCGATTCGAGCACCAATCCATCAGATTAGCAGATGCTATAATCGAGTCTTCATTCCCTATCTTTCAGAGCCTGCGTGAAACGTTCCGATCTGCATCCGGCGTCCGCCTGCAGGCGGATCGTGGCTGCCACGTTGTGGGAGTCGGCGATAGTTGCGTTGCTCTTCGTCGGAACCGCCGTCTCGATTGCCCAGCAGGGTGATCGACCGAAGACCGAGGCGTTGGCTCGCCGTGCAACGGAACGACTCCAGGTGTTGCAGCAAGAGGCGGATCAACTCGCCTCTCAAGAGCGAACGCTTCTGAACGATCTCCGCCGCCTCGAACTCGAACGACAGATCAAGCTCGAGAACCTCAAGGGCGTGAGCGCCGACGCGGACACAGTGGCGTCGGATCTCGCCGCCACGAGCGATCGCATCCTTCAGCTCGAGCAACAGGATCTGGCCGAACGCCCGGATGTGCGGGCCCGGCTCGTCGAGATCTACAAGCTCGGCCGAGCGCGCTATCTGCGATTGCTGCTGTCGACCCCGGATCTCCGCCAACTCGGCCGCGCATCTCGCATGGTCGCAGCGCTCGCCCAGGTCGATCGTAATCAGTTGGCGTCACACCAACGCACACTGGATTCGCTCAAGGCGGCTCGCGTCGAACTCGAGGAACGGAGCCGCCAGATGCAGTCGGTGCGAGCGGAGGCTGCGCGCGCGGAAGCGGCTGCGGCCGCGGCGGCGCGTGCACAAGCCGCTCTTGTCCGCGACATCGACTTGCAACGCGATCTGAATGCTCAGCTAGCCGGTGAATTGCAGGCGGCACAACAGAAGCTCCAAGTCACCCTCCGCGATCTCCCCGCTGGCGCCGGCGGCGACCAAGCCCTACTGCCTCTTCGTCCTTTCAAAGGCGTGCTCGATTGGCCAGCAGCAGGCTCAATCCGCCGGAGGTTCGGAGCCGCAGCCGGTCAGGCGTCAGCCGGGATCGAAATCGCCGCCGAAGAAGGCGCGCCGGTCCACGCGATCCACGAAGGCGTCGTGGCGTTTGCGGACCCGTTTTCGGGATTCGGCAACCTCGTCATCGTCGACCATGGCAGCCAAACGTTCAGCTTGTATGGCGACTTGATGGAAATTCAGGCGAAACGGGGCTCCAGGGTCGAACGAGGGCAGTCAATCGGCAGCGTCGGCTCTTCGCCGGCAGGGATGAGTGGCCTATATTTTGAGCTTCGCGTCGACGGTCGGGCTGTCGATCCTTTACAATGGTTGAAGAAGCCCTAGGCACCAAACGTTCCACCCTGAAAGGTTTGACGACCAAGGTCTTATGAGCTCACGAACTCGCCTCATCGTCTTGTCGCTCTCGGCACCGGTCGTAGCATTCGTCGTGGTCGGGAGGCCTGCTTGGAAAGGTACTGGCCCGGGAGGGCAGCTACCAGCACCTCAATATTTTCGACGACGTCGTCAATCTCATCACCAATAACTACGTCGAGTCTGTGAATGTCGACAAGGTCATGCGTGGAGCGATGCATGGCCTCGCCGAAGGCTTGGACCCTGACAGCGCCTACCTAACGCCTGCCCAGGTGAAAGACGTAGAGGGCGCCACTTCCACTCCAACAGGCGATGTCGGACTCGAACTCACACGTCAGTACTACCTTCGCGTCGTCGCAGCGCGCGACAACTCGCCAGCCGCCAAGGCGGGACTTCGTACGGGCGACTACATCCGTTCCATCGACAACATTCCGACGCGCGAGATGTCCGTCTGGGAAGGATTGAGGTCGTTGCGCGGAGCACCAGGCAGCAAAGTGAGCCTCACCATCATTCGAGGCAATGCCGCAGATCCGCACGTCGTTGAATTGACGCGCGAAACCCTTGGGCCGTCCGACGTCAACGGAAAGATCGTGGCTCCAGGTGTCGGATACCTTCGGATCGCCGCGGTCGGGCCGAGCACCGCCGACCAGGTGAAAAAGGAAGTTGGCGATCTCACCAAGAGCGGAGCGGCCAAAGTCGTCGTCGACGTGCGGCGAACGTCCGGCGGCGCCCTCGAGGATGGGCTTGCGGTCGCCAAACTCTTCGTCGGCCGCGGTGTGCTGGCCATGCGTGAAGCCAGAGGCCTGGAGACGCAAACCATCGCTGCGGCTGCGGGCGACGGAAGCATCGCATTGCCAGCTGTACTCCTGATTGATACGGGAACATCCGGTGCGGCGGAACTATTCGCGGCCGCGCTGTCCGGCAATCAACGAGCCGAGCTGATTGGCGAGAGAACGATCGGCCGCGTTGCGGCACAGAAACTGATCAAGCTTCCAGACGGCAGCGGGCTGTGGCTGTCCACGGCGCGCTATCTCACACCCGCGGGTACTCCACTTCACGAGAAGGGACTCGAGCCGGCGGTCCCGGTCGACGAGCCTGACGTGGAATTCGGACAACCTGCTCCAACGACGGACGCAGCGCTCGAGAAGGCCCTCGAGCGGCTGACTCAAAAGGCCGCCGCCTAGCTTCTCGTCGCTTGACACTTCTGCATACGCTCGCGTATAACGGCACGTCTTTCGCCTGAAACGCGCGACCGTCTCCCCCTGGCCACGCTCGTCTTCGGCGATTTCCAAGCAGCCCCGACAGGCGCGTGACTCGCGGCCTGTTCTACGCTCAGGAGGTCTCATGAACAAGCAAGATGTCGTGTCGAAGATTGCCAAGGACACGGGAATCACGAAGACGACTGCCGCTGCGGCCATCGACTCGCTCATCGACAGCATCACACGCTCGCTGAAGAAAGGGGATGCGGTCTCCTTCGTTGGCTTTGGGACGTTCAAGATCTCCAATCGCAAGGCGAGAACGGCCCGCAATCCACAAACGGGCGACGCGATCAAGATTCCGAAGCGGCGAGTACCGCGCTTCAGCGCTGGGAAAGCTCTGAAACAAGCGGTCCGATAGGACCGCAGGTTGATCCGTTGAGCGATCTGGCAACCAGGTGATGCACGAATCCGGTCCGCAGGTTGCCAGATTGCTCAGTGCCCGTCTGGCCGTCACGAGCCTACCAATCCGCGCAGCTACTCGACGACTCGATTCTGTTATACTGGGCGTTCGTCTAAGGCCTGTATTTTCAAGATGTAGGCGCGTAGCTCAGAGGTTAGAGCGCCTGCTTGACACGCAGGAGGTCGGTGGTTCGAGTCCACCCGTGCCTACCATTGCTGCGCTCGGTGATTAACCTGCCCGAATGAATCACGTCAACATCACGCTGCCGGATGGTTCGAGCCGGACAGTGCTCGCTGGAACGTCTCTGCGCGACGTCGCAGAAGGGATCTCCCCACGTCTCGCCAAGGCAGCGCTCGCGGGGCTTGTTGATGGCGTGCTGGTCGATCTGTCCTGCCCGCTCGAGCGCGACGCAGCCGTCCGAATCGTCACCGAAACAAGTCCTGAAGCGTTGGCGCTGTACCGCCACAGCACGGCGCATCTGCTGGCCGCCGCTGTCACGCAGCTCTTCCCGGGCGCCCAGTGCGGAATCGGACCGGCGACCGACGAAGGCTTCTTTTACGACTTCATCGTGGATCGGCCGTTCGTGCCAGAAGACCTCGAAGCCATCGAGCGCAGGATGAAGGAGCTGGCATCGCAGGACTTGCCGTACGAACGTCAGATGTGGCCACGCGAACACGCCAAGGCCTTCTTCGCCGGCCGAGGCGAGCCGCTGAAAGTACAGCTGATCGAGGAGAAGACGAACGGCCAGCCAACGGTGTCCTGCTACACGATCAAAGACCCGGAGACTTTTGTCGATTTCTGCGTCGGGCCGCACGTTCCCTCGACAGGAAAGCTCAAGGCGTTCAAGCTCCTTAATGCTTCGAACGCCTATTGGAAGGGTGACGCGCGCAACGCCCCCATGCAGCGGATCTACGGAACGGCCTTCTTCTCCGACAAGGAGCTGAAGGGCTACCTCACCCAGATCGAAGAAGCCAAGAAGCGCGACCACAGAAAGCTCGGACGCGAGCTGGGTCTGTTTACGTTTCATCCGTGGGCGCCAGGGGCGGCATTTTGGCTCGACAAAGGCACCACCCTGTACAACACACTCGCCAACTACATGCGGGACACTCTGTTCCCCGCCGGGTACGTCGAGGTCAAAACGCCGCTCGTGTACAACAAGGCCTTATGGGAGCGGTCCGGACACTGGAAACACTTCCGGCAGAACATGTTTCTCATCGAATCGGAAGGCGAGACGATGAGCGTGAAGCCGATGAATTGTCCGGGGCACTTTCTGACCTATGCGAGCGAAGTGCGGAGCTATCGCGACCTGCCGCTTCGCTTTCACGAACAGACACCGCTGCATCGAAACGAGGCGTCCGGCGTGCTCTCCGGACTGACTCGCGTGCGTCAGTTCGCTCAAGACGATGCCCACTGCTTTATCACGCAGGATCAGATCGGTGACGAGGTCGAGCGGCTGATTCGGCTGGTGCAGCAGGTGTACGGTGATTTCGGTCTCCCGTTCACCGCGAAGCTCTCGACGCGCCCGGACGAGTTCATGGGCGAGGTATCCACCTGGGACCACGCGGAAGCGCAACTCAAAGCCGCGCTCGATCGCGCCGCGATGGCATACACGCTCAACGAGAAGGACGGGGCCTTCTACGGTCCGAAAATCGACTTCGACGTCACCGATGCGATTGGCCGAAAGTGGCAATGTGCCACCATCCAGCTCGACTACATGCAGCCCGAGAACTTCGACTTGAAGTACGTCGGCGCCGACAACGCCGAGCACCGCCCGGTGGTGATTCACCGGGCGATCTTCGGCAGTTTCGAGCGGTTCATCGCGATTTTGATCGAGCACTACGCAGGCGCCTTCCCTCTGTGGCTGGCGCCTGTGCAGGTCGTCGTGCTCCCGATTTCAGATCGGCATCTGGCCTATGGCGCCTCGGTCCGAGATCAAGTGAGGGCTTCCGGCTTGCGGGTTCAACTCGACGAACGACAAGAAAAGATTGGATATAAGATTCGAGAGGCTCAGCTCCAGAAAGTGCCCTACATGCTGGTGGTGGGCGATCGAGAAGCGGCCGAGGGCCAGGTGTCCGTACGCGCCCGTACGGCAGGCGATCTCGGCGCCAGTTCAGTCGACGATTTCATCTCGAAAGCGCGGGACGAAATCACCCGAAAGGCGTCGTAAAGTACTCGAGGCCGAGAGTCTTGAGGCCGAGAGCTCGGCGTCAGTTCGGCGAACGCGTGGGGTGGGGCCCCACGCGAAGGGACTAAGGAGGTAGTTATCGCTTTCGACAGAGGACCTCGACGTGACGATCGCGTGAGAGTCAACGAACGCATTCGCGTTCGCGAGATCCGCGTAATCGACGACTCCGGCCAGCAACTCGGCATCATGCCGCCACCGCAGGCATTGGCTATCGCGAAACAGAAGGGACTCGATCTGGTAGAGATATCCCCGACGGCAGTGCCGCCGGTTTGCCGAATCATGGACTTCGGCAAGTACCAGTACCAGGAGCAGAAGCGTGCTCGAGAGGCGCGTCGGCACCAGAAGGTGATCGAGGTCAAGGAGATCAAGTTCAGGCCGAAAGTGGATGAGCACGACTATCAGTTCAAGAAGAAGCACATCGAACGCTTCCTCGAGGACGGCGACAAAGTCAAAGCCACCATCTTCTTTCGAGGCCGTGAGATGGCTCACCCCGAGATCGGGCGCCGCATCCTGGAGCGCTTGGTGGAAGAACTGGCAGACGTGGCGATCGCCGAGACGATGCCGCGGATGGAAGGCAACCAGATGCACACCATCTTGAGCCGGCGTCCGCAAGGCGGCCGAGCGAAGCCAAACACGCCGCCAACGACCAGGTAGTTGGGACCGGCACGAAGCACGAACGTTCGTTTTCCAGAGAGATAGGATTCAATGCCGAAACTCAAAACTCATCGTGGCGCCGCCAAGCGCTTCAAACGGACCAAGCGCGGGAAGTTTCTAAGGGGCAAAGCCTTCAAGCAACACATTCTGAGCAGCAAGACGACCAAGCGGAAGCGCGGCTTGCGCGGGACGACGACAGTGGCTGATGTCGATACCCCGAAGCTCGCCAGAATGCTGCCGTACAAGTAAAAGCAATCGAAATGCACAATGCAAAATGGCATTCTGCATTGTGTGTTCTGCATTGTCAGCGTAAGGAGTAGAAGATGCCGCGCGTGAAACGGGGAACCGTTCGTCGGGCCAAACGAAAGAAGCTTCTCGGCCTGGCGAAGGGCTATTTCGCCAACAAGAGCAAGTTGTATCGTGCCGCCAAGGAATCGGTCGACACCGCGTTGAAGTACGCGTTCGTGGGCCGGCGTCGCAAGAAACGCGACTTCCGCCGCCTCTGGGTAATCCGGATCAATGCGGCGGCCCGAGAGAACGGCCTGACCTACGGACAGTTCATCAACGGGCTTAAGAATGCAGGCGTGACACTCGATCGCAAGAGCCTAGCGGACCTCGCCGTCTCGAGTCCGGCAGCATTTGCATCGCTCGCCAAACAAGCAAAGGCTGCAGCCAAGACAGCGGCTCGCGCATAATAGTTGCCGGTCAGCAGTCGAGCGACTGTCGACTGGCGATTGGCGACCGATGACAGATGTCCTCTTAACCCCGGCCACACTCTCGCAGCTCCGTACGGAGTTCCTCGCAGAGCTCTCGAGCGCCAGCGACGACACGGCCATCCAGGCCGTTCGCAATCGCTACCTCGCACGCCAGACCGGACGGATGGCCACCATCATGAGCGGCGTCGCCGCCGCGCCGCCAGACGTTCGCCCGGCGTTGGGACGCATTGCCAACGAGCTCAAGAAGGAGATTGAAGCCAGGCTGGCCGAGAAGCGGACGGCGATCGAGGCCGCTCGCCCGGCAGCAGGTGCCGTCGACATCACGCTCCCGGGACGAGAGCCGGCGCTCGGCCACCGCCACCCGCTGACGATCGTCCGCGACAAACTGGAAGAAATCTTCACGCGTATGGGGTTCGCCGTTATCGAGGGTCCCGAAGTCGAAGACGAGTGGCATTGCTTCGATGCCTTGAACATGCCGGCGGAGCATCCAGCGCGAGACATGCAGGACACGCTCTATCTCGCATCGGCTCTGCCTGGTGATTCACCGGCCGAACGCCGGAACCTGCTCCGCACCCATACCTCGTCCATGCAGATCCGGTACATGCAGGCCCACCAACCGCCGATTCGCATCGTCGCGCCCGGGCGTGTCTATCGCCGCGACAACCTCGACTTGACGCACTCGCCGGCGTTCAGCCAGATCGAGGCGCTCGCAGTCGGAGAAGGACTGTCGCTTGCGGACTTGAAAGGGACGCTCTTGGCGTTTGCGCGGCAGATGTTCTCGCCGACGGCGCGCATCCGCTTCCGTCCCAGTTTTTTCCCTTACACCGAACCCAGCGCAGAAATCGACTTGAGCTGCTGGCAATGTGAAGGTTCCGGCTGCCCGATGTGCAAGAAGACGGGCTGGATCGAGCTCGGGGGATGCGGCATGGTGCACCCGGCGGTCTTCGAGGCTGTCGGCTACGACGCCGAGCGATATACGGGGTTCGCATGGGGCATCGGCATCGAGCGCATCGCCATACTTCGTCACCAGGTTGGAGACATTCGCCTGTTCTACGAGAACGACCTCAGATTCCTGGAACAGTTTCCCGATTAGCAGCGGCCACTCATGCGACTTCTGGTTTCCTGGCTGCGCGACTTCGTCGATGTGCCTGCGTCTGCTGACGAGATCGCCGATGGCCTCGGTCTGCGGGGATTCGAAGTGGCGGCCATCGAGCCATTTGGAAACGGGGATGCGGTCATCGACTTCGAGGTCACCGCAAACCGGCCTGACTGCCTGAGTGTCATCGGGCTCGCACGCGAAACGGCCACGCTGTTCGATCAGCCGGTTTCTCTGCCGTCGACCGAGGCCGGCGCAAAGATTGGGCTGAAACCGACGGTCTCGGGCAAGTCCGAGCAGCTGAGTGTTGCGATTGCCGATGAAGTCCTGTGTCCCCGGTATGCGGCAGCCGTTGCCGAGGTCACTATCGCCAGGTCACCCTCGTGGATTGCGGCACGGCTGCAGGGCGCCGGGATCAGGCCGATCAACACCGTTGTTGACATCACGAACTACGTGCTGATCGAGCTCGGACACCCGACGCATGCCTTCGACCTGAAAAAGCTTGCTGGCGCCCAGATACATGTCAGGCGCGCCAATCGGGACGAGACGATTACGACGCTCGACGGTATCGACAGGAAGCTCGATGTCGACATGCTGGTGATCGCCGATCGCGACCGAGCGCAGGCCGTGGCCGGGGTGATGGGAGGGGCGCTTGCCGAGGTATCCGACGCGACGACGCTCGTCGCGCTCGAGAGCGCGTACTTCAAGCCTGCCTCCGTCCGTCGGACAAGCAAGACTCTTGGGCTCAAGACTGAGGCATCGTCGAGATTCGAGCGTGGGGCTGATATCAATGCCCCCGTCGTGGCGCTCCAGCGGATCGGGGCTCTGCTGGAACAGGTCGGTTCGGGTCGGTTGCGCGGGCCGATCGTCGACGTCTATCCCTCCGTGCGCGAACCGCTGCAGCTGCACATGCGCCGGAACCGGCTCGCGACGTTGCTCGGCGCGGCGGTTCCTGATTCCCAGGTTGAACGAATTCTGCGGAGTCTCGGCCTGACCGTGACGGCAGTGGCAGATGGCTGGAATGTCGTCGCACCAACCTTTCGTGTCGATCTCCTGCGCGAGGTCGATCTCATCGAGGAAGTCGGCCGGCATTACGGCTTCGACAAGCTGCCGGCGACGTTTCCGGTCGTGACAACCCCGGCTGCCCCGCCGGATCCCCGAATCCCACGTGATCAACTTGTCCGTCGCGTGCTGACAGCGGCCGGCTTGTCCGAAGCCGTAACTTTCGGGCTTATTGAAGCGAAGTCCGCCGAGGCTTTCAAAACGGCGGGCGCCGACCGACCTGTTGGCGTCGAGAATCCGCTTTCCGGCAAGTTCGACACGCTGCGACCCTTACTCATTCCAGGCGTTGTAGACGCCGTCGCTCATAATCGTCGCCATGGAAAAGACGACGTCGGGCTATTCGAAATCGGGACGAGATTCTCGACCCGGGGCGAAACTCGAGCTGTGGCTATCGCATGGACAGGCACGACACCACCCGTACACTGGTCGGGCGGCTCCCATCCGGTCGACTTCTTCGATCTCAAGGGGGTCATCGAGCGACTATGTGGAGCGCTTGGCGTCACCCCACGTTTCGACTCGACCAAAGAGCGCTTTCTGGTGCCCGGTCGCACAGCGTCCATAGCCACGAACGACGGCCGAGAGCTGGGCCTTATCGGTCTTCTGTCTCCGAGTGTCGCCGAAGCCCGCGACCTGCCACGCGACGGAGAGGTTTTCGTCGCTGAACTGAATCTCGACCTCATGGACGGATCGTTGTCGAAAGTGGCAGAGACCGTCGCGCCCCTGCCCCGGCATCCGGTTGTCATTCGCGATCTGTCGATCATCGTGAGCGATGTCTTGCCTGCGGAGATCATTCGTGGCACCATTCAGACCGCCGCCGCCCAGGCACCGGCACCGCTTGTCGACATCACGTTCTTCGATCGGTATCAGGGCAAAGGCATCCCGGACGGCAGCATCAGTTTGTCGCTGCGTCTGAAGTTTCAGGCGCCGGATCGTACGCTGACCGACAGCGAGGTCCAAAGAAGCGTCGAGACGATTGTGGCCGCACTCGTGCGGACGCACGGGGCAATTCAGAGATAGTCACCCGGTGGCTGATCCAGCTACCAGGTTTAACATTCGAGGATCGGACATATGGCAAAAGTAGCGACGCGGGGTCTCGAGCTGGAACCGATCGACCGTCTCGAGGAGAAGCTGAAACTTCTCGTGGCGATGGTCGACCGCCTGAAGGCGGAGCAGGCTCGTGCAGTGGAAGACAACCAGCGGCTGGGACGGGAGCTCGAAGCGATGCGGGTTCGAATGAATAGCACCGAGACGATGTCGGCCGAACTGGCGGCACTGCGTGGTGAGCGCGACGCTATCCGCACACGTGTCGTCGACATGCTCGACCAGCTCGAGGCGCTCAATTTATGAGCGTCCAGCTTCCAGCTGCCAGCCGCCAGCTACACATTGACTGCCGGCCAGGGTCGGAGCTGAACGCGGGCAGGCGAACGCTGGAAGCGGAGCTGGCGCTGGAAGCCGTGTATGGCTGACGGTCGAGTCATTCCCGTGGAAATCGGCGGGCAGCGCTACCCAATCCGGACGACGCTCGACCCGGAGTATGTGGCGCGTTTGGCGGCCTACGTCGACGAGCGCATACGCACGGCTGCCGAGTCCACGCCAGCGGCCGACTCCGTTCGTCTCGGAGTACTTGCGGCCCTCAATATCGCCGACGAGCTGTTTCGATGCCGCGATGCCAACAGCGCGCGCAACGGGTTGCTCGCCGAGCGGGCCGAGGAACTCGAACGGCTCGTCGATCGGGTGCTCATGGCGTAAGCCGGGCGGAACCTTGAACCCGAGAGGCGTCTCGACTAAGATGCCGAGAGAGTTTGAGTTCCCTGCTTTGCGCGTGATGGCGGTAGGCTCGTTTGAGCCAACGTTTCATCTAAGCGAGTCGCGATGCTGCGTGGTGTGCATGCCTCTGTGCGAGGAAGCCTAAAGCGCGGCTTTCCGAGCGGCTCCACCTGCTTACGCAGGTTCATCGACCTCCCCACACGGCAAAGCGGGGCCGTTCAATCGACAATCGCCAACTGATAGCGCGATCGGCGCCGTTGTTCGGTTTCAACGCCTCAATTGGATCGGCCTGTCACGCTTTGTAAACGGCCATTGTAGATTGTTGATTTCCATGCGGGGTTTCCCCGCGCGCGGCGCCGACCCAGCCAAGCCCGATATGGGTCAGGGAAAGGACGTCACGCGTGTCGCCGATATACGGTCCTCTGCTCACCATCTTCGTCACGCTCGTGACGGCGGGACTCGTGTTCGCGGTCTGGGTGGCGAACCGGAAGCGCATCGCCGCTGAGACGCTTGGCCGAGCCGAAGAGCAGGCCCTCCGGATCACCAAGGACGCAGAGCGCGACGCCGAAACCCGCAAGAAAGAAGCCCTCCTCGAAGCCAAAGAAAAATCACACGAGTTGCTCGTGGATGCCGAACGTCAGGCGAGCCAGGTGCGGCAGACGACCGCTGCGCTCGAGCAAACACTCAGCCGGCGCGAGGCAACGCTGACCGAACGCCAGAGCGCAATTGAACGCCTCGAGCGGGAGCTCAACGGCCGCGATCGAACATTAGCCGATCGCGAGAAAACGTCGGCCGCATCAGCTGCCAAGTACGAGCGTCTGGTCGCTCAACAGCAACACGACCTCGAGCGCGTGGCGAGCCTGACAGCCGACGAAGCGAAAGATCTGCTGTTGAAGCAGATCGAAAGCGAGGCAAGGCACGACGCGGCGAACCTGGTCAAGCGTCTTGATGCCGAAGCAAGAGAAACAGCCAGCGACCGTGCCAAACACTACATCACCGAGGCTATTCAGCGTTGCGCAGCCGAGCATGCGATCGAGACGACGGTATCGGTCGTCGATCTGCCGAGCGACGACCTCAAGGGCCGCATCATCGGCCGCGAGGGTCGGAACATCCGCGCGCTCGAGCTGGCCACTGGTGTCGACCTCATCATCGACGACACGCCCGGTGCGATTATCCTGTCCGGCTTCGATCCGTACCGGCGCGAAATAGCCAAACTGGCTATCGAGCGACTGATTGCCGACGGCCGTATTCATCCGGCGCGAATCGAAGAGGTCGTGCAGAAGGTAAAAGACGAGACCGACGACGCCACTCGAAAGGAAGGGGCCAGCGTCGCTTTTGAGCTGGGGTTGCACGACCTTCATCCCGAGATCCTCAGGCTGATGGGGCGTCTGAAGTACCGCACGAGCTACGGGCAGAACGTTCTATATCATTCGGCCGAAGTGGCACGCCTGGCTGGAATCATGGCCAAGGAAATCGGCCTGGATGCACACGTGACCGTGCGCGCGGCCTTCCTGCACGACATCGGCAAGGCCATCGATCGCGAGATGCAGGGGACGCATCTCGAGCTGGGCATCGACTTCCTCCGCAAACACGGCGAGAGCGAACCGGTCGTGATGGCTATGGCTGCCCATCACATGGATATCGACTGGCCGTCGCTCGAAGCGATGATCGTTCAGGCCGCCGACGCGATCTCGGCCGCCCGGCCGGGCGCCCGCCGGGACATTCTCGAGTCGTACGTCAAACGGCTGGAGAAGCTCGAGGGGATTGCGGATTCCTTCAAGGGCGTATCGAAGTCGTTCGCGCTTCAGGCGGGCCGCGAAATTCGAATCATGGTGGAGAGCGAGAACGTCTCCGACGAAGAAGCCGTCTGGCTGTCGAAAGACATCGCGCGGCGCATCGAAAGCGAGCTCGAGTACCCGGGCCAGATCAAGGTCACGGTCATCCGCGAGACGCGCGCCGTCGACTATGCCAAATGACACCGTCGCCGAACTGACCGAAGCCCAACTCATCCACTCCATAAAAACACGGCTTCCGCCAGCTCCCGATTGGCTGGCCGTCGGCATTGGCGACGACGCGGCAGTTGTGGAACCGGCGCGGAACCGGCTCGAGGTGCTGAGCGTAGACGCTCTGGTTGAGGGAGTTCATTTCGATCGGGCTTTCACACCGCCTTCAGCCGTCGGGCACCGGGCCCTGGCGGTCAACCTGAGCGATCTCGCGGCGATGGGAGCGACACCTCGGCTGGCCCTGCTGTCGCTGGCGCTTCCGCATGCACTCCCAGTCGCCGACTTCGAACAGATGGTCGCCAGCTTGGTCGCCCTGGCCGTCAAACACCGCATGACTATCGTCGGCGGGAACCTGACCAGAACGGATGGGCCTCTGGTGCTCGATGTGACGGTGGCGGGCACGGCCAAGCGTCGACAGGTGCTCACGCGCTCTGGTGCAAAACCGGGAGACGAGCTGTACGTGACTGGGGCCATTGGGGCTGCCACCGCCGGCCTGCAGATGCTGGAGCTCCGTAAGAAACTCTCCACCACAGAGGACACGGGGGACACAGAGAAAGCGATTGCGGAGAATTGTATTCAGCGCTACCTCTACCCCGAACCGCGAGTCAGGATGGGAAGTCTTATCGGACGGAATCGTGCCGCGGCCGCGTGCATGGACTTGAGTGACGGTCTGGCCGATGCGGTTCACCAGCTCGCCGAGGCAAGCGGCGTCGGGGCCATTGTCGACGGCGAACAACTGCCGCTCGATCCCGGCGCGCGTCGTTGGTTTCAGCAGTGCGGCGGTGATCCGATGCATCATGCACTCGTCGGCGGAGACGATTACGAGCTCCTGCTCGCAGTACATCCGCGATCGCGCGGCCGTCTCGCCGCTGCAGAGCGTCACGGCGACGTGGCGCTCACACGGATTGGCACCTGCACAGCAGAAACATCGATCCTCTTGAGGCACGGTGGGGTTGACCGGCCGCTGCCGTATGGCTTTCAGCACTTTAATCCCGGAAATCGATGATCCATTTGACTCGTGCGCTGGTCAGACGCTGGCTGGACTCGTTGCTCCACATCGAAGACACACCCGAGCGGACGGCTGCCGCGTTCGCCCTCGGAGTGTTCTTTGGGTTTTCACCACTTCTTGGACTGCACACGGTCCTGGGCGTTATCGCCGCATTCTTGCTCAGCTTGAATCGAGTGGCAGTTCTGCTCGGTGTCTACTCGAACCTGCCGTGGTTTCTGGCGCCCTACTACGCAATTGCCACGATGGCCGGCGCTGAGCTGACGGGGCACCACCCGCCGCCGGACTTCCGCGAGCAGGTCGGAGGACTGTTCAAGCTCTCGCTGTGGCAAGGAGATTTCTGGCACCGGCTCGTCGTCGTGATGAAGCCTCTACTGTGGCCCTACCTGGTAGGATCGACCCTCTTTGCTGTGGTCATCGCCATCGCCGCCTACCAGCTGGCGCTGGCATTCGTCACCAATCGTCGCCTTCAAAAGATCATTCATCGTCACGACTAGTGCTCAGCCGGTGTTTACGAAATTGCGTTTCGATTACAGATCCGCAATTTGACGGAAGTCGGGAGACAAGGCGGGCACTCCAGCCTACAATCTGATATGGCTTCGAGATGATTGCGCGTTCCCTCTGGCGCAAGGGCATGGTAACCGCCGTGGCAGCGACCGCGTTCGTGTCGCTGTACGAGGTGACTATTCTCGATTCGCAGTACGCCGCCCGGCAGGCCGATCTCGAGGAATCGACCCCGCCTCCGGCTCCCGGCGCACGCATGAAATTCAGCGCGACCGCGTATTGCAAGGGTTCGACGACAGCCTCCGGCGTTGCGGCCCAGCGAGGTGTGGCTGCGGCCGATCCGGAGCTGCTGCCTGTTGGATCGGTCGTCGAAGTGGACTCGACCGAGCCCCGCTACGACGGCATCTACACCGTCATGGACACCGGCCCGAGCGTTCAGGGCCGGCAGATCGACATCTACATGTGGAACTGCAACGAAGCGCTTCAGTTTGGACGGCAACCCGTCCATCTGGTGGTGCTGCGGCTCGGTTGGAATCCCAAGGCGGCAGGGGCAAGCCTGGCCGAACCCACCTTGCCGCGCTGAATCAGGCCGACGAAGGCTCGTTGCGGCCGCTCGTGGAACTCTTACGGGCGTGAAACACGGCCCGATCCTGAATCACCCGCTTGTCGCCTCGAAGCTTATGCGCGATTGTCCGCGCCGTCCTGAAAAGCGCGGACGACGGAGGCGTGACCGTTTCCACCTGCTGAAAACCGACGCTGTGCAGCATGCCGTGCACGGCTGGCACGTTCGGTCCCCACCAGTTCGTCGGGTCGCTGTTCAACTCGCGGCCGGGATAGAACGCCGCGGCAGGCCTTCTGGATCCGATCATGTCGACGACGGTCTCCAGGATCAACAGGTCGCGGGTGACTGACGCCACGCGCTCCAGACCAAGCAGCGGATGACGTAGGTGATAAAGAACTCCAAGAAAGAGCACCACGTCGAACGTCCCGACGCGTTCCGGTGTCAGGTCCATCACGTCGACGTCGAGGTCTTCGACGCGTGACCCCAGCGCCTGGCGTGCCAACTCGAATCCCGCCTTGGTTCCCCAGCCGGGACCCGACCACGAATAGTGATCCGTCGCCAGCACCCGCGACGCGCCACGTTTCTCCGCCTCGAACGAGAAGAATCCATCCCAGGCCCCGACGTCCAGGACCGTGCGACCGGCGAGCGAAGGCAGGTTCAAGCGTGCGAGGCGATATGGGCTGTCGTCCACGCCTTCAGTCACCACGCCCTGGCCAAGGTCGATCGTGTGATACCACCGGAGCGCGGAAACTCTCGACCGAAGATCCTGGTTGATCATCATTCAGGCCGGGCTATTGGGCGGTGGTGGGTTCCCGGACGGCGTACTGAAGCTCGAAGAGCTTGAAATAGATTCCGCGCTGCGCGAGAAGCTCCTGGTGGCTTCCCGACTCGCGGAGTCGGCCTTTGTGCAGGACGAGAATTTTGTCCATGTCCTGAATGGTCGACAAGCGGTGCGCAATGGCTATCGTCGTACGTCCGGACATGAGGGCGCGCAAGGCATCCCGAATCAACAGCTCTGTCTCGGTGTCGACGCTCGACGTCGCTTCGTCGAGGATGAGCACCCGCGGGTCGTAGGCCAAGGCGCGAGCGAACGAGAGGAGCTGCTTCTGTCCGGTCGAGAGCGTCGCGCCTCGCTCCGCGACCGGACTCATGTACCGCTTGGGCAGACGTTCGATGAAGGCGTCGGCATGCACGGCACGCGCCGCACGTTGCAGCCGATTATCGTCGATGGCTGCGTCTCCCAAGTTGATGTTGTCGGCAATCGTCCCGGAAAACAGATGCACATCCTGCAGCACGAGGCTGAACAACCCCCTGACGTCGGCCAGCGGCAGATCACGGATATCGACGCCATCGATTGTGATCCGGCCGCGCGAGACGTCGTAGAAGCGCATCAGCAGGCTGATCAGCGTCGTCTTGCCCGAACCGGTGGCGCCGACGATGCCGACCCGCTCGCCGGGCTTTACTTCGAAACTCACGTCCCGCAGAACATAGTCCAGTCCATCGTCGCCATGTTCCTGGGATAGATCGCCCCTGTTCTTGTCGTCTTTTGACGCTCCGGCTTGAGAGTAGGAGAACCAAACGTGTTCGAACACGATGTGGCCGTTAGCCGGCGCCGGACGATGTTTTGGGCTGGACGGCGATTGGATTGAAACCGGCTCGTCGAGCAGTCCGAAGATCCGTTCGGACGAGGCCATTGCCGCCTGCAGGATGTTGAACTTCTCCGACATGTCGCTGATTGGCCTGAAAAATCGCACCGAGTACTGAAGAAAAGCGACGAGCGCGCCAAGCGTCAGCGTGTTTCGGAGCACATCGCCGCCTCCGTACCAGATGATCAGTGCCGACGACAGCGCACCCACGACCTCGATCGCCGGATAGAACACCGCATAGTAGAAGATGGACTCGATGTTGGCATCGCGGTGACGCCGGTCGATCTCGTCGAAATGCTTGAAATTCAGCGCCTCTCGACGAAACAGCTGCACCGTCGCCATCCCGGTGATGTTTTCCTGGAGAAACGCGTTGATGCGTGCGATCCATCCACGGACGACGCGATAGGACTCCCGCACGTTTCGCCTGAACCACTGCGTCACGAGGATGATCAGCGGCAGTACCGAGAACGCCACCAGAGCAAGGCGCCAGTTCAACCACAACATGACGGCCATGATGCCGACGAGGGTGAAGACGTCGCCGAAGACCGTCACCACGCCAGAAGTAAACAGGTCGTTCAACACGTCGACGTCCGACGTGACGCGGGTCATCAACCTGCCCACCGGATTGCGGTCGTAGTACTTGAGGTCCAGACGCTGCAAGTGGCCGTAGATCGCCATCCGGAGGTCGAACATGATCCGCTGCCCGGTCAACTGCAGCGTCCAGGTCTGGATGTATTCCGCGGCGAACGCCCCGACGAGAATGGCCAGGTAGGCGGCCGCGATCCGGTCGAGTCCCGCAAGCTGCCCCGTCGCAATGTGCTGGTCGATCGCAAGCTTCATCAAGTACGGCTGCGCCAGCTGCGCACCCGCACCGGCCACGATTGCGACGAACGCAATGGCGACCTGACGCCAGTATGGGCGTAAGTAGGTCAGCAGCCGGCGCATCAGCCGCGCGTCGTATGCCTTACCGAGGACTTCCTCGTCGTGGGAGCCGCTCACGACGCAGCAAGCTCCTCTTCGAGCAACTGCTTTCTGTGGAGTGCCGCGTAGAGACCGTTCTGTTTGACGAGTTGATCGTGCTGACCGCGCTCGACGATACGCCCTTCGTCGAGGACGAAAATCTGATCGGCGTCGCGCACCGTTGAAATCCGGTGCGACACGATGATCGACGTTCGCGAGCGCATCACCCCGCGCAGCCTGGTCAGGATTTCCTCCTCGGTCTGCGTATCCACTGCCGAAAGCGCATCGTCCAGAACCAGAATCGCCGGATCGACGACGATGGCGCGAGCGATTGCCGTGCGCTGCTTTTGACCGCCCGACAGGGTCAGGCCGCGTTCACCCACTCGAGTTTCGTAGCCGTGCGGAAAATCGACGACGTCCTTGTCGAGTCGGGCAACCGCCGCGGCCTCCAGAATCCGCTGCATGCGTTTCTCGTTCGAAGCTCCTGCCTCTCCCGCCCTT
Organism: uncultured Acidobacteriota bacterium; assembly: GCA_963773035.1. GTDB lineage: Bacteria > Acidobacteriota > Vicinamibacteria > Vicinamibacterales > CAVVIG01 > CAVRXZ01. The sequence continues at coordinate 191,891 of CAVYZX010000022.1, forward strand.
CCTGCCCCTCCCGCCTCTGCCCTGCCCTTCCTGCCTCGCCCTTCCTGCCTCTCCCGCCCTTCCTGCCTCTCCCGCCTCACCTTCTCTCATTGCCGCTGGGGACCCACCCTTGGCCGTCCCGTCCACAACGGCGTCCAACCCGAAGGCCACGTTATTAGCCAGTGTGTCGGAGAAGAGAAACGGCTCTTGCGGAACGAACCCGATCGAACTGCGGAGCACGGCAAGGGGCAAATCCCGCACGTCGTGCCCGTCGACGAACACGGAACCTCTCGGAGGATCGGCCAGTCGTGGGAGCAGGTTGATCAGCGTCGACTTCCCCGAACCGGTGGGACCGACCAGCGCAACGGTTTGACCCGCCTCGATTTTCAACGTCACCCGATCGAGCACCTTCTTCCCGTCGTAACTGAAGACCAGGTCTCGGAATTCAATCTCACCGCGGATTGCTCGAGTGTGACGCGCCTCTTCAACTGCTCGATTGGCAGAGCCAGGGCCCTGCCCTGCACCGTGATCGGCCGTAGCAAACGGACGGCCGACGGAATCAGCGATGGCCGGCTCGGTCTCGAGCACCTCCAGCATGCGCTTCCACGAGGCCATACCGCGTTGAATCATGTTGGTGACCCATCCGAACGCGATCACCGGCCAGCTGAGCATCGTAAGGTAGGCGTTGAACGCCACGAATTGTCCAATTGTGATCCGCCCGTTGATCACCTCCCGGCTGCCGAACCACAACGCGACGAGCGCACCAAGCCCGAGAAAAAAGGCCATGCTCGGGAAAAAGAACCCCTGCAGCGTGATCAACCCGCGATTTCGCGCGACGTACGCGTCGTTCGACTGGCGAAACCGCTCGAGCTCGTACGCTTCTCGGCCATAGGCCCGCACGACCCGCGCGCCAGATAGCGCTTCCTGGACGACTGCGCTCAGTTCGGACAACTGCGCCTGGATCTGCTCGAAGCGTTTGTGGATCGCGCCGCCAAAGTACTTGACTGCGATCGAAACAAAGGGGAGCGGGATCAACGACCAAAGAGTGAGGCGCCAGTCGATCGACAACATGACCGCGATCGCGACCACGAACCGCAGCACGGTGTCTGCCGAGTACATGACCGACGGACCGATCATCATGCGGACCGCATTCAGATCATTGGTAGCACGCGACATCAAGTCGCCCGTCCGATGTTTTTGAAAATAAGCGGGGGGCAGCCGCTCGAGGTGGGCGAAAAAGTCGTTCCGAATGTCGTACTCGAGATGACGCGAGGCGCCGATCAAGACCCGTCGCATCAGGAAGCGGAACAATCCTCCGGCTATCCCAATCAGCAGGAGCAGTGCGCCATACTCGACGAGCTTCGCCCGGGTCACACCCTGGGTCAGATCGTCGATCGCGTGTTGCAGAACAATCGGTGATGCCAGCGAGATTGCCGTGGTAACCACGACGAAAACGAGCCCGACCAGGAAATCGGATCGATACCGGAACATGTAGGCAAGCAGACGTCGAGTCGGCGACATCTTGGCTACGAAGATTGCTTGATTGGAGCTTGTCGGCGAGCCGCTCATGAGACCCGGATCCTCGGTTGCCACATCGGTCGAGTGACTTCCAATCTAGGAGTATACTGCCCGAAATGAACGCTCTCTACGTCGTCCTGCCTGCGCTATGCATCTTCGCGATTGCATACCGCTACTACAGCGCCTTCATCGCCGCGAAGGTCCTGGTGCTGGACGACACCCGCGTGACTCCCGCGCACACGAAGTTCGACGGCCACAACTACTATCCGACCCGTCGGTGGGTGCTCTTCGGCCATCATTTCGCCGCCATAACCGGGGCCGGACCGCTCATCGGTCCGGTGCTCGCGGCTCAGTTCGGCTATGCACCTGGGTTCGTGTGGATCGTAGCGGGCTGTTGCCTCGCTGGCGCCGTGCACGATTTCGTTTCGCTCTGGGCGTCCACACGACGCGGCGGCCGCTCGCTTGCCGATATCGCACGAACGGAAATCGATCCGATCGCCGGCACCACCGGAGCGATTGCCGTCCTGTTCATCGTCATCATCGCGCTGGCCGGCCTCGGGATTGCCGTGGTGAATGCGCTGGCTGAAAGCTCGTGGGGCACCTTCACGATTGGCGCCACCATTCCGCTGGCCATCCTGATGGGCTTTCATATGTTCAAGTGGCGACGAGGCCAGATCAAGGAGGCGACGATCATCGGCGTCGCACTGATGATTCTCGCCGTGGTGCTCGGGCGGCCGGTCGCCGAGTCCTCGATCGGTTCATGGTTCCTTCTGTCCCGCCACCAGATCACGTTCGCGCTCTGCGTGTACGGTTTCGCCGCGTCCGTGCTTCCAGTCTGGATGCTCCTGACGCCGCGCGACTACCTCAGCACGTTCATGAAGATCGGGACAATCCTCTTTCTCATCATCGGCATCGTCATCGTTCATCCGACGCTGCAGGCGCCTGCCATCTCGCAGTTCGCTGCTGGCGGCGGACCCGTGATCCCGGGCCCTCTGTTTCCTTTCGTGTTCATCACCATCGCGTGCGGGGCAATTTCCGGCTTTCATTCGCTTATCGCAACCGGAACCACCCCGAAGATGGTTGACAAGGAAGGCGACATGCGGCCAATCGGCTACGGGGCGATGCTCTGCGAGGGGGTCGTCGGACTGATGGCTTTGACCGCCGCCACTGCCCTTCATCCTGGCGACTACTACGCAATCAACACGTCCCCTGCCGTCTTCAGCACACTCGGGATGTCGACTCTTCACCTTCAGGACTTGCAGCTGCAAGTCGGTGAAACGGTCGTCGGGCGGCCTGGCGGCGCTGTATCGCTGGCCATCGGTATGGCCGACATCTTCAGCAAGCTGCCGGGCATGCGCGGGCTGATGGCCTACTGGTATCACTTCGCCATCATGTTCGAGGCACTTTTCATTCTGACCACGATCGACGCGGGCACGCGCGTTGCGCGGTTTACTCTTCAGGAATTCGTCGGGCGAGCGTGGAAGCCGTTCGCCCGCGCCGACTGGGTTCCCGCTTCCATCATTTCGACCACACTTGTCGTGCTGGCATGGGGCTATTTCATTTGGACCGGCTCGATCGACACCATCTGGCCGATGTTCGGCATTGCTAATCAATTGCTCGGCGGAGTCGCCCTCGCCGTCGGAACCACCATCCTCATCAATATCGGCCGGGCAAAGTACGCGTGGGTGACCGTGGCACCGCTGTGTTTCGTGGCGGTAACTACGCTGACGGCTGGCTACATGAGCATTCGCGACAACTTCTGGCCAAAAGCCATCGGCAGCAACCCGGCGCTTCGCGTCCAGGGATACGTCGACTCGATCTGTACGGTGATCATGATGGTTTGCGTCGTGATCATCCTCACCTCAGCGGTTCGACGATGGCTCCTCGTGCTCAGCGGCAAGATACCCGTCATGGAACCGACGGCGGTCTGAAGCGAAGAGCAATTGTGTAATGTCGCCATCACCTGATTGGGTGATCGAAAGTTGCTGTGCTATCCTGAGGTAGCCTTCTCCCAGCGGGCCCACCACAATTTCTTAGAAGGACAGCTTTGTTTATGAGGATAGGTGTCGCTCGCCTCATGTACGCCGCGGTTGCTTTGGCGGTCTGCTTTCTTGCGGCCCCGCCTGTACATGCCCAGGTCGAGGCCCCGGTAGGTGACAGCGCCTTGGGCGAAAAATACGTGGTCGAGGGCGCCATCGGTCTCTGGGTCCCGAACGCCGCCATGTCGGTTTCCAGCGAAGGGCTGGGCATCATTGGATCGGTAATCGACTTCAAACAAGACCTCGGACTCCAGGATCACCGGTTTCCAGAGTTCCATTTCGAAGCAAAGGGCGCCGGACACAAGTTCCGTTTCCAGGCCATTCCCATCAAGTACGAGCAAACGTATACCGTCACGAAAGACATCGTGTTCAACGGTCAGAGATATCGCGCGCAATTTCCGATCACCTCCGGACTCGACTGGAAAGCGTACCGCTTCGGCTATGAATACGACTTTCTCAGAAAGAGTCGCTGGTACAGCGGCTTCCTGCTGGACATCAAATACACCGACGTGTCGGTAAACTTGACGAGCTCGGTCGCGACCGAGTTTGCGCGCGCTGAGGCACCCATTCCGTCTATTGGAGGGGTAGGTCGGTTCTATGTGGTGCCGAACGTCGCGGTGACCGGCGAAGTGACGTACTTCGCGCTCGGCTGGATACCTGACAGTCTTCTCCGCGGTTTGTCCGATGACGAGAATGCTACCTACGACGGACACTACGTGGATCTCAACATCTACGGCACCGTGAACTTCACTCGAAACATCGGCGTCCAGGCTGGCTTCCGCTCCTTTGACCTGGGCTACCTGGTGGAAAAAGACACGGGGACATTCAAGCTGCGGGGATTGTTCTTCGGGGTGGTGGCGCGCTATTAAAACAAGATATTCACCACGGAGGACACAGAGGATCAATCCTGTAGGGCCTTATACTCCCTGTCCTCCGCGTCCTCTGTGGTGGAGAGTTCTAACGCACGTTGACTCCCGCGGGCACGAGCTTCTCCAACCTTCGATCCGCCTCGGTGAGCGTCTCGTCCCGCTTGCAGTAGCAGAACCGTAGCTTCGTCCGGCCGCTGGCGGGATTCTTGTAGAAGCTGCTGCCGGGCACCGCCGCAACGCCGACATCCTTCACCAGGTAACGTGCGAACTCGACATCATCGTTGAACCCGAACGCGCTGATGTCGGTCATGATGTAGTACGCCCCGTACGGCTTGTAGCAGACGAATCGGCGGCGCTCGAGTATGTCGAGCAAGATGTCCCGCAGGCGCCGATACTTCTCAGCCAGTTCGACGTAATATCGGTCCGGCAACGCCAGTGCGACCGTGCCGGCCTCCTGCAAAGGCGCCGGAGCGCCGACCGTGAGAAAGTCGTGCACTTTGCGAATGGCACCGGTCAACGACGGTGGAGAAATCGTCCAGCCCACCCGCCAGCCTGTGACACTGTAGGTTTTCGACAAGCCGTTGATTGTGACCGTCCGCTCCGCCATCCCCTCGATCGTGGCGATCGGCACGTGACGGTGGCCGTCGTAGATGATGTGCTCGTAGATCTCGTCGGAAATCGCGATCGCGTCCCACTTGCGGCACAACGCGGAAATGGTCTCGAGCTCGGAACGCGTGAAGACCTTCCCCGTCGGGTTGTTCGGCGTGTTGATGATGATGGCCCTCGTTTTGTTGTTGAAGGCCGCAGCTAGCTCGTCGGGGTCGAACCACCAGTCCGCCCTGAGCGAGCCGGCCTGAGCCGAAGGGTCAGGCTCGTGCAACGTGACGTAACGCGGCGTCGCCCCTGACAAAATCGCATCCGGACCGTAGTTCTCGTAGAACGGCTCGAAGACGACGACCTCGTCTCCCGGATCGATCACGGCCATCATGGTCGACATCATGGCCTCGGTGGACCCGCAGCAGACCGTGACTTGTTGGTCGGCCACGACATCCAGCCCGTAGCGGCGAGTGAACTCGCGCGCCACGGCTTCTCGGAGCGGTCGTGCGCCCCACGTCACCGCATACTGGTTGACATCGTCTTCAATTGCTGCGATCGCTGCTGCCTTGACGTCTGCGGGCGCTGGGAAATCGGGAAATCCCTGCGACAGATTGACGCCGCCATGAAGCTCGCTCAGTCGCGTCATCTCGCGAATGACCGATTCGGTGAACTGTGTCGCCTTTGTCGATCCGGTGAGTTTTGACATGTTGACCGGCCTGAAACGCGAAGGCTGGTTCCTTCGGGTCCCCGGCATCCTTGGTGGTGGATATTCTAGACCGCCCGGCGGGGTTTTTTCTTGGTCGTCGGCATGGGCGCAGTTTTCTTGGGAGTGGACTTCGGCGCTGCAGTAGCGGATGGCGCCTTCGCCAGAGCCTCGATTGCGGCCGCATCGGACCCGTCCGAGCTGTACAGGCGGCGGTAATCATCGGCCGTCCCGAGAATCTTCTTCACGTAGTTTTGTGTCTGCGGGTATGGGATGTCGTCGATGAACTCTTCGGCAGAAAGGCCCGGCCGCTCCGACATCCAGCGATGCACGGGCCGCTCTCCCGCGTTGTAGCTCGCCAGCGCAAGATATAGCTGACCGAATTCCTTGATCTTCTCGGAAAGATAGAACAGGCCGATCTGAACGTTCGACTCCGGATTCGTCAGAACGCTGGAGGCGTATCTCACCTTCAGCGTTCGCGCATACTGCCTGGCCGTCGACGGCATGAGTTGCGTCAGGCCGACAGCGTTGGCCGACGACCTGATATCGGCCACAAAGGTCGACTCCTGAGCGATGAGAGCAGCGGCTAGATACGGGTCGAGGTCGTATTGGGCGGCGTACTTCCGTATCAGATCCCAATAGGCCAACGGAAAGATGACCCTGAGCAAGTCCGCCGGCACATCCTCTCCCCCAGCAGCCATGAACTGCGGATACGCCCGCTTCATCGAGTTGATGGCACCACGCCAGAGCGACAGTTGGCGGCCGCCCGTTTCAGACCGGCCCTGCTGCAGATAGGCCCAGGCCATCGTTGCCTGGATGACCGATGAATCGCCCCAGACGTTTTGGGCGTACTTCAATTCGTCGAGCGCCTGATCGAAGAGCCCGGCGCTCAGCAGCGCCCGCACGACCGCCGCGTTCGGAGGGGGCGAGGCTAACCGTGGAGCGTCGGCGGCCGCCTCCCCTTGCGCATATGTGGACGCCTCGACCACGAGAGGCCGTTCCGGCAAACGGACTCCGCGCTCGGCGAGACGCCTCGCTGCCAGACGGCCATAGTAAGTGTTCAGATAATCGACGACAGTGAGTCGAAGCCGCGCGTCGGCCAGCGCGTCTTCCTTCAACGACTCACGCGCGCGTCCGGCCCAGTACAACCAAGCTGGACGATAGTCGGATCTCGGAAAGATTCCGGCAGCTTTCTCGAACACGCGCGCCGTGTCGGCGAACCGGTCGTTCCTGTACGCCCACCAACCGATCTTCCAGGCGGCGCGTTCCGCGTACTTTCCGCTCGGGAACCGCTCGAACAGCTCTCGAAATTCTTCGTCGGCTTTGTCGTCCTCGTTCTGGATCACATGATGTGAAGCGAGGTCGTTGAGAGCTTCCTCGGCCCACGGTTCAGTCGGAAACTCATCGGCCACACGCCGCAACGTCATCGTGAAGTCGTCAGAATCACCAAGCGCGCGAGCGGTAACGGCATAGAAATAGAGCGCCTCGCTTTTGCGTGACGAGGCTTGCTCGACGTAAGGGCGAAGCGCGGTTCTCGCGATCCGAGCACGTTTGAGGTAGTAATCGCATTCCGCGAGTCGCAGTCCGATCAACTCGCGATTGGCGTCCAGTGCCGCACTCCGCAGGTTCTCGAATTCGGCGCGAGCTTGTTCGTAACGACGGGCCGCGAAAAGACGTTGCGCGCGTGCAAGTTGTCGTTGGTACCGTTCGCTCCCGGCAACAATGGAGCCGCGGTCGAGCTCGGCGCCGGCCGATCCAGCGTAGTCGCCGAGCGCAAAATCGAAATACACGCGTGCAAACGCGCTGGTGGCTTTCTCTCCGTCGCCGGCGGCTCTGGCAGCACGACCGAGCCGCATCAACACGTCATCTGCCGAGGTCGTCATCTTGGAGCTCAAGAGCCGCTCGTAGATGTCGACAGCTGCCGCATGGTTGCCGAGCGCCTCATTGCTTTCCGCTTCAGCTAACGCTGCGGCCTCGGCTGCGTATCCCACGACGTTTCGAGCGCGAAGCGCTTGAAACGTGCGGCGACTCTCTTCGGCCCGGCCAAGGCGGAGCTCGGCAACGCCCTTGTACAGCTCGGCGTAGTGGCCCACCGGTCCTTGACGAAGACGCGGCTGCGACAAAACGGCGAGAGCTTTTGTGTACTCGCCGGCGACCTCGAGCTTGACAGCAGAACCGAGCTCGGAGGTTCCGCCTGCAGAGCTCGTTCGACCATCCGGAACCAGCCAAAGCTGGGACACCGCACGGGGCAGGCGGGGATGGCTGGTCTGCACGAGTGCGGTTGCCGCGACGGGCTCCTGCGCGCGTGGTCCTGCGGCTGACATCAGCAGCGTTATCGCAGCGATCAGCGCACAGATTTTCCTCACCGCTTTGCCTTTTACTCAGCTTCCTAGGGTGTAGTACTTGTCGGCGTGAGCCGAATCGATGAGCAGGTCAAGAACTGAACGCGACCCGTTCTGGCCGCCAGCGATCTCGTCGCCAGGCGGGTCCAAATAGGGTCACTTGGATCACACGTCATCGAGGGGGATGATTCGCATTATGCGGGCCGGGTATAGGCAAGTCAAGGGGGACGCGTCAACAACTCCAAGCCCTAGAGTAGTTTGACGAGACGATTCGGCGCGCCGTACAATGCCGTTGTTATCACACGCGAGCACTTCCGTCCCGCCGAGCTCTTTCTCTTGGGGGCGATACGGCTTCGACGGGGGTAAAGACTCGTGGGATGCATGCCGAGCCCCATCGACTCGTAAATCCGGTGGAATACACAGTAACTGCGGACACGCAGCTAGCTCTCGCTGCTTAAATAACAGCGACGTCCACCTCGTTCTCGCCTGTGGGGCGGGGCTGGATGTCATAAATGCAGGCTAGTCGCCGGGGGTGGCCCCGACGCGCGGCGACGAAATGTTTCGGGGCTAGCGGCCCACGGTTTCCGTCGCTCTTCGACGTGGGTCGTGAAACTTCAAGAGCGGCTACGCATGTAGACGCCCGCGATGGCGTACTCTCGGACGCGGGTTCGACTCCCGCCGCCTCCACATCTTCTATCTCGTTTACTGTCAGTATCTTAATCGGACGCGCGGCGGAATCCCGCCGCCTCCACGACGAAATCCCCCATAAATCCGGCCTGTTTCTGGCGCGTGCCAGTACAACGAGGCACACGCGCTGACCTCGTCCACCTGTTTTGATGAAAATGCCGGCTGCCTCGCTGTCATTGATTCATGACCGCCAAGGCACTCCAGACACATCGCGCCGAAATCCTCGAATTGTCCGCGCGTCATGGCGCGCGGAATGTTCGCGTGTGCATGGCGAAGCTAATTTCCTCAGCAATTTGGAATTCGCCATGCACAGGTCCCACATGCGCCAAGGATGCCACAATGGCCGGAGATCCCTGCGATTGCCGACTCTCAGGACCGGACGAAATAGTTGCGGATCACAGGATACAGGACTTCCGATATTCGGTCTGGAGACGCTGTTCACGTCATGGCATCTGCAAGTTCCGTGAAGTTGCCGACGACCAGTTCAGGCCGATAGGGAGTCTCTTCGTAGGGCCTTTTCCGGCGATTGATGAACGCGGCCTTCATTCCCGCGGCTTGGGCGCCGATGCAATCAAAAGCGTGATTCGCCACATGCATGATGCGGTCGATGGGGGTCTGGAGAATCTCAGCGGCCTTGCGATACGTGGCGCCGTGAGGCTTGAAGTAGCCCGCGACTGCGATCGAGATGTACCGATCGAATGCGAACCGGATGTGCGGCTTGGCATTCTCCAGCATGTCGGGGTCGCCGTTCGAGAGGATCACGAGCGGGTATCGCGTTTTGAGCCGCCCGAGTGCTTCGACGACGTCATCGAACGGTCGCAGTTGCTCAATCTGTGCCACAAGATAGTGCACCTCGTCCTGCGTGTGTCGGATACCGGCGCGTTCGAGCGTCAACGTAAGGGCGCGCCGGCCGATCTCCCGATACGAGGTATGGCCGCGATCGATGAGGGCATCGATCATCGAATTCTCGAAATGCGTTCGCCTCCACCACGTTACGAATGACTCCGGACGACCGCTCCAACCTTTGGCCTGCAAGTACGGCGTCACGGCATCCGTCAGCCCTCCCTGCATGTCGACGACCGTGCCGTACAGGTCGAAGGTCAGCACCTGTACGGACGCTTTGAGCGTGGCGACGCTGCTAGTACCGATGGGAATGGGCACACCTAGACCTCTCGTGAGTGCCACAATCGAGCCAAGGTCCTACGTCGGTTACCCGTGATTCTCATCGTGGACGAAGTCGCTCGACTCATCGATGCGGCGCGGAGGCGGACAGCGTCATGCGAGAGGGCATCCATGCTTCCCCGGACTTCGGCGACGCGCATCCGTCAGGAGTGAGGATACGTGCCGTCTCACTGACGGCCTTGAATTCGTTCAGCCCGTACAGCGATCCCAGCGTATATGGGCGCCGATGAGTCTCCGAAAATGCTCAACGGGCGATAATATCTTGATTCGATATGATAGGGCTCGTAGGCTGAGGTGCACGCATGGTCTTGAGCACCAGTCCTCTGTCGACGAGACACGAGGTAGAAGACGAACGGGCTGCCCAGGATTTCTTGCATGAGAAGGGGTGGACCGATGGTCTGCCTGTGATCCCCCCCACCCCGGAGCGAGTCCTCGCTTGTCTAGACCAGGCGGTCCTGGCACCGGATCAGGTGATAGGCATCGAGCCGGTTCGGGCGCGACCGATTACGGCCGAGAAGGCCGCAGTCAACGCAGTCCTCGCGGGTTGCCAGCCGGCACACTTTCCCGTTGTCGCCGCCATCCTTGAAGCGATGTGCCGCCCAGAGTTCTTATTGCACGGAGCCACCTCCAGTACGGGCGGATGTGCGGTCCTGATCGTCGTCAATGGCCCGGTGCGTCTCGAGTTGGGTATGGAGCCGACCTTCAACGTGCTCGGCAACAGCGATCGCGCCTCGGCGGTGATCGGTCGGGCGGTCCGCCTGGTGCTTACCAACGTGTTAGACCTGCGACCCGGTAAGCTGGACCGGGCGACGCTCGGCCATCCCGGCAAGTTCGGCTACTGCATGGCGGAGGACGAGGAGGGCAGCGACTGGACTCCGCTGGCCCAACTTCGCGGTGCCCCAGCCGGCGTTTCCGCGGTCACGATCCTGGCAGCCGGGGCACCCCGGCAGATCATGAACGAATGGACGACGGTGCCCGAGGAGATTCTCGAGACGTTCGCCGCGGAGATGCGGGCCAACATGCTGCACTACTCGATCTGGGGTGGCAACTACGCGATCGTCGTGCCGAAACAACTGCGCGATCGCCTCCAGGATGCCGGCTGGAGCAAGCGGGACGTGCAGCAGTTTCTCTTCGAGCGGGCCCGCGTCAGAAAGACGGATTGGACGCGGGTGGGAAAGGGAGCGCTGGTGACGGTCACGAACGCAGACGAGGAGCATGCCGCACTCCCGTCGCCGACGGATTTGCTCGTCATCGCTGCCGGTGGCCCGGCGGGTGGCTTTGGTGCCGTCATTCCACCTTGGTTCGGCCACAAGTCCCGGGCCGTCACCACTGGCGTCGGCGTCTGCTTCGCTTGTTAGCAGTGACATCATGTACATCCTCGATCCCACGGCCGAAGCCGATCCGCAGCCCGTCAGCCGTGCTCCGCGTCTCGACTCGCTACATCACCGCAGCATCGGTCTCCTCTCTAACGGCAAGACGGCCGTCGCTCCTCTCTTCGACTACCTCGAGTCGTTGCTCCGGCGGGAGTGGAAGGCCAACGAAGTTCTGCGTCTGACGAAGGGCAACTACAGCGCACTGGCGGAGCCGGATCTGATCCGTGAGCTCGTCCGGTGCCATCTGATCTTCACGGGAGTGGGTGACTGAGGGAGCTGCTCGTCGTGCAGTCTGCACGACGCGATCTCGTTGGAAAAGGCGGGTGTGCCCACGGTGGCGGTGATCACGTCGGCGTTCGTGGACGCCGCGGCGCTAATGGCGCGGGTATGCGGGATGCCCGGCTATGGTTTCGCCGTCGTGGGCCATCCCATTAGCAGCGCGAAGGACGAGGAGCTCGCGGACAAGGCGCGGCAGGCACTGGTGCAAGCCGAACGGCTGCTTCTCGGCTCGCGTCGGGGCCGATCAGCTTCCGACGTCACCTGAAACCGCAGCGCGGAACTGGTTGGAAGCCAGGGTTTGAACCCCGATGAAGTGAAATCAGCAGCCGATTCCGACATCGGGCCACTTTTCAAACGTTCCTCAGTGGCCGCATTTGAACGTTCGGTGACAGAGCCGACACGTCGATCACGGCGGGAGTCTCTATCACGGACGGAAATTGGATCTCAAAGGGTTGGTGGGCTGAGACGTGGGCTACGGGCGTGCAGCAGCCGGCGGCCGCTCGTGCCGACGCGCAATGGCTTCGTCCGGTCGGTCCGGAAGACCGAAATATCGGCGAGCGGTATTACTTCGGCTGAGCGCTTACGTAAGCATCCAGTCGCGCCTGGCCATCGGTCTGGGGCGCTGAATGAGCGGGAACAATCGCGTTCACCTTCGCGCCGGATTTCTTCAGACGCTGGCTCAGGCTCACGAGCGACGCGCGATTGTCGGACTGGCTGTCGCTGAAGATCCACGGTGCGCCGCGTAACGCGCCGTCGCTTTCGGTGTCCGCCGAATCACCGACGAACAGCACGCCGCCAATCAGGTAAGCGGCGCTTCCCGCGGTATGCCCCGGCACGGCGATAATCTGCACTCGTACGTCGCCGACGTCGAACGCTTCATCGTCGTGCAGCGCGCGCGCGACGGTAATGCCGGTAGCCGTGATCGGCATCAGCCGCAGCAGCGGCCCTCTCGCGCCCTCGCGTCCTTCGACCAGAGGCACTTCGCGCTCGAGCGCCATCACCTGCGCTTTCGGGAACTTGCGGACGGCGCCGATGTGATCCGCGTGTCCGTGCGTGAGCGCGATCGCGACCACAGCGTCCGGACCTATCCCCCGGCGTGCGAGCTCAGCGAGGATCGCCTTGCCTTCTGTATCGTTGCCCGCGTCCACCAGCATTACCGGGCCGTCACCGACCGGCACGACCGCGACGCTGACGATGCCGTCCTGGACGATGCGGATTCCGTTGATGACCGTGCCATCGACGATCGGTTTGCGACCCATGAACGCCGCCGCGATGGGAATAGCGACGAGGAGGGCCAACACGATCAACACTCCTACGATGATCAGCAGTGTTCGCTTCATCGGGCCGACCTCAGAAGTTGACGGCCTTCGCGTCCGCCAGTAGCAGGTCGTGGTACACGGGCAGCGACCAGCCACCTTTCTCCGCTTCCTCCAGTTTCTGCTGGAATCTCTGTACGTATACGCTCTTGGTGCCGTAGAGCTGTTTCAGCCTTGCCTGCGGGATGGGCGTTTCCCAGACACTCAGCGTGCACAACAGGCCCGGGCCGAGCACAAACCCACGCCCTCCTCCCGCCGGCGCAGGGGCAGTGGACGTGTTGCCGGCGGTGTACTTCGCGATCGGCACGTCGACGTACGGATTGCGGATGCCGCCTCGGGCGTTGCCGTACTCGTCGAGGCTCATCGGGCTGGCGTCGTTTGCGGTGTTCCAATCCATCAAGACGCGATCGGCGTGCGGAGGCGCCGTGCCTGTGTCGACCCACTGCAGGAGGTAATGCAGCGCGACCGCGAAATACGCTTCGTTCGGAAACGTCGTCAGCGGATTCACACAGTCCTTCTGGCTGAACCTGATACCGGCTCCATTGACGCGTGCATCAAGGTGGCCCATGCCGGGGAACTCGTAGGCCCGGAACTGCTTGCTCGGTTCATCGCCGTCCAGCTGCGTTGTCGCGCCTCGGCCGAATTCGTGCTGCGTCGGCACCTGAATCATCGGTACGTCGACTGGCGGGATCGTCGAGCCGTTCGAGGTCGGCATGAAGCCGTCATAGACGCGTTGACCATCCGGCGTGCGATAGATTCTGTGCGCCGGCAGATAGTTGGTCAGGATCGCCGAACTGGCCGACGTCCCCCACAGCACCATCTTGCGCAGCGACATTCCGGCGAGCGGACCGCGGCTGCTCTTCAGGAGCGCACCGACCTGCGCGAGGATCTCATTGGCCTGTGGCCCCGCGACCTGGATCCTTCCGTAGCGCTCGGCGTTGAACTGGGCGAACTGCTGCACGCCGGCGGTCGCGATCTCGACGGCGATATGTCCCGAGCTCATGATGTAAATCGAGTTGTATTCGAACGCGTGCGCCGCGCCAACCGGATGCATCGCCTCAGCGACGACAAGACCGCTGAAGCGCGAATTGTCGGCAGGCTGGCGAATGACGACGCGCGTCGTGTACGGCTGCTGCTGTGCAGTGCCAGAGACGACGTACTCGTTCGCCACATAGTTGTAGTGCTTCATGTCGTGTCCCGGCCACTGGGCCGGTGACGAATCGAACATCGCGCCCGGTCCCGTGACCTTCGTGAAACTCGGCAGCGTGACGTTTGTCGGCTGTGCCGGCAGGTTCGCCGGCGCGGTGAGGTCCGGCAGGCCGCGACCTCCAGGCGGCAGACTACCCGGCCCCTGTGCCGGCCCGCCGAACTGCCCCGAGGTCGGCTGATTGACCGTCACGATTGCCGCTGCGGCGATGATTGTCGCGACCACGAACCTGCTTCGTTTCGTCATGATGTTCTCCTTGGCCTCAGGCATGTTCGCGCAGCCCAGGAATGCGCAGAGCTGAGCATCGGCTCCCTAATGGCGGCGGCCCGCTGCGCGCGTTCGCCGATTCGCGTAGACGAGCAGAGCGACCCCGACGATCGCAACCAAGCTGCCCCAGTACGCCCACTGGAGGTGACCGCTCATCGGGCTGCCCAACAGGACGTTGAGTCCCTGAAGGAACCAGATCGCACCTGTCAGCACGAGCAATCCGCCGACAACGTTCAGCGCAATCTTCATCTTGCAGCTTTCACTGCGTCCATAAACGCTCTCCGATGGAATCAGGCGCCAGATAGGCACCTCAATTCACGATCAGACTTCCGGCGGCAGGGTCGACCCTGTCCGCTTTCAAGGCTTGGCCACCTTCACGACGAACGCAGGATTTGCGAGTTTCGTTGGCGTGATGATCAGCAATGCCGTACCGGAGATGGCGTTGATCCAGAAGCCGACTCGGACATGCGCGCCCACGCGGCAGGAGGCCTGTTGCTGAGCCACCACAAAAGATTCATGGGCTGCCAAAAAGCCGTGTGCGGTCAGCGGGCGGCCGGCGACTGAGATGCCTCGGCGCTCTGCTCCGTGAGAATCTGCCCGTTAGGAAGCGTGATCGAGACGAACAGTCCTCCAGGATCGCCGTTCTTGAACGGCCGAACGGTCACGGTCACTTTGTCGCCGGGCTTCACGGACGTCGATTTCCATCCGGCCCGGATGAGGACGCTCGGCGCCGTCATCTCAATGGCCCAAACATCGCTGCCCCCCTTTTCGTTCGGCACGTCTATCTCCATCCATGAGTGTGGGTTGGTCCACTTGAATTCCTTCAGTGTGCCAGACACGGTGGCCGTCTTCGTCCGATCGATTCCGGCCGCCGAATGATGTGCGGAGGCAGACCCGGTGAGGGTCAGCAACAGCCCACACACGCTACTAATCCAGAGAGCCTTCATTCCCGTTCCTCCCATAGCCGAGCCACCTTCCTTTCACGACGTCACCGGACGTTGTCCTTCGACTGCGTACTCGGAAGATGCTGATTGAGATCGGGCAGGCACTCGACCTCAGCGATGTCCTGATCGTCGACGCGGTTCCAGCGTTTCGTCATCTTCCAGTCGCCTTCCCAACTCTTGGGGTCGGTCATCGTGTACTCGATCTCGAGCGTCCGCCCGCCATTGACGAGCCGCATCCGCTCGATGATGTGCAGCTCCTCGCTGGCCGGAATGCCTTGATCGATCCAATGGTGCTCCGCGGTAAAGCTGCGCGTATCCACCACGAGGGTGTCCCCTTCGAAGTGCCCGATTGACTCGCCGTTAGGGCTGCGCACGACGAGGTCCGGATCCGTATGGGGCCTGCCATCGAGATAGATGATGCGCAAGCTGTTCATGAAGCCGCTGATCATGTAGACCGCCGTCGGAATCTGGATCGCCGCAATGGGCCAGACGCGCGTCATGATCATCGGCAGGCCGGCAGGCCAGCACTGGCCGATGTCATCGTGGTAGACCTTCCCTTCGGCGACGGCCTTTCGCGACGCGTCGTAGTGCACCTGCGCTTCGGGAGTCAGCTTGAACGTGGGCGGCACGAAGTGCCACGTATTCGCAGAGGCCCTCATGTCGATGAACCACGTTCCCGTTATGTCGATCGGTGCAGCTGGACGCGGCTTCGCAAGGTTGGCTGGCGCCAACGCGCTGAGGCGCGCCTCGGGAACGGCTGCCCGGGGCGGCGACTGTCCCGACACGCCTGCGACGCCGCACATAATGACACCCAGCAACGTCGCGCCCGCTTTCAGAGATCCTGCGTGCATGGCTACCCTCCTCCAGCCAGCCGTCATTTGTTGCGGAGCCTCATTCGTACGATGCCGTTCTCATCGACATATTCACGGTTGTTCTCGCACACGAACTCCACCATCTCGTACTTCGGCAAGCGCTGGTACGCCAGCGTGTAGGTGACTGGCTTCTCGAGTACGATTGGATCCTCGATCGTGATCTGGTCGTGCAACGTGTCGTCCGCCACGCGGCGGAGGCGCTCGGTGATGTGCATCTGATCGCTGTGTGGCATGCCGAGGTAGCCGGCCACCGACGTCTTGATGCCGATCGTGTCGACCACCAACGTGTCGCCCTCCCATCGTCCGACCGACCGACCGTAGTATCCCGGGGCCACGTCGCCGATCTTGGACTGGGGCCGATCTAGAAACACGCGGCGCACTTCGCTGAAGGCCTCGGCGATCAGCGTCACTTGACCTGGAGTCTGTAGGATTTCCACAGGATAGGTGGCCACTGACATCATTTGCGGCATGCCATACGGCGTGCAGAGGACGCCGGCATTCGCCGCGCCGAGTGGCTCGCCGCGTCGAGCGGCCTCCGCCTGCTCGGCCCGGCGCGCTTCGTACGGCTTAGCGAACTCCGGCTTCAGCGCCAGCGGGCTAGGAGGCGCTGGCACTAGCTTCGGGTCCGCCCCTCGTCCACCACGCAACGGCGCCCATACACCCGTCAAGTCGCGCGCATCTTGTAGAGGTTGCGCGTCAACGAGCGGGGCGAGAAAGGCCACGTACAGCGCGACAGCCCCGATCAGCCGCCCGTTGCTCGCAGCATCACCACACATATGACCTCACTGACTTCTCGGCAGTGGCGGCGGCCCGCCGTTTCCCAGCACGCGTCCATCAGGCAGCGTGGCCTGCACCAGCAAGCCTCCAGGTTGTCCATTCTTGAGGGGGTTGACGAGAAGTGTGACCTTGTCACCGTGTTTCAAGTCGCTGAACTTCCAGCCACCGCGCATGAGGATGCTCGGGCTGCCGAGCTCAATAGTCCACTGCTTGACGGCACCATTGTCGTCCGAAACGTCGATCTCGATGATCACGTGGGGATTGGTCCACTCGAAAGCCGCGACGCTCCCGGTCAGCGTCAGTCGGCTGGTGGTATCGAACATCGCGAACGAGTGGTGCGCCCGGAGAGGGTGCACCACCGCGAGCAAAACGATGACTGCTAACGCCGATTGCCTCGCCACATTTCGCGCTCGGCCCATGAACAGACCTTCCTGTCTACTTGTTGCCAAAGAGTGGCCGGTAGTGACGGTTGTTATCACACACGAACTCGTCGATTTTGCCAAGCTCCGGAGGCAGTGAGCATGGCCTTCCGCATATTCGTATGCATCATCGAATTCCGAATCCGGCCTCAACAGGGCGGTTGGTCGGTTATCGTCGTCTCACGTACGCATCCGCCGGGCCCTATCGAGCGCGCCTATGTGGCTTATGAAGCAACGGCAACGTGAGCGCAATACTCAAACTCAGGTAGTCATCGCGCAGCCGTCGCTATCTTGAAAGCCGGCGTTTTCTTGTAGAAACAGGCAGGCCGCGGTCCCTCCGTTCTCCGCCGTCAGTCTTTCGGATCAACGATCTGAGCCAATTCCCGGCCGTCGTCGAGCGTGACGCGGACGAACAGACCGGTAGTCTGAGCATCCGCATCGGACGAATGACAGCGCTGATTGCTGATTTTGTCACCAGGGTTCACGGGTCGATCTGGTCCGGGCGCGACGAGCGAGATTGTTCGGACTCATGCCCCCAATGCCCCGGCTATCGACGCCCTTTGGTCATTCAGCAGGTCGAATCCAGATCCAGAAGTGCGGATTGGTCCATTCGAAACGGCTTACCGTGCCCTGTAATCGTCTTTCCTTGAAGGTACATTGTCTGTAATGTCAATGAACAAACGTTTACGCACAATGAACAAAGATCCAAGACAAAGGCCGATCGAGCGCACGACCATATAATTCCGGCCATGCCAACCAAGCCCCGTCCGGGCGGCTTCGTCAGCTCCGGGGGCGTGTCCAAGGATCTCGGTACCCGTTTGCGCCAGGGCAGGGTGCGAAAGGGATTTACGGTGCGTGGGCTGGCCCGCTACATCGGCGTCTCGCCCAGCCTCGTCTCGCAAATCGAACGGGGCAAGGTGATGCCCTCCGTCGGCACTCTCTACTCGATCACGAATCAGCTCGAACTGGTCGTGGACGATCTCTTCAGGGACGCGCTGCCCGACGCCAAAGGCGAGCGCACGCGGACGCCTGAAGACGCTCCGGATCCTGTTCAGCGATCGCGCAACCGGAAGACGATCCGCCTCGCGGAGGGAGTGCGATGGGAGCGGCTGACGCCCCGACCGGATCCGGAAATTGAATTCCTGTTCGTGGTTTACGAGGCCGGGGCTGAGTCCTGCGACAAAGATTCGCTGATCCGACACGGTGGGAAGGAATACGCCTACATGATCAGGGGCCGGCTTGGCGTCAAGGTCGGCTTCGGGGAGTTCGAGCTGGGTCAAGGCGATTCAATCACCTTTGACGCACAGATGCCGCATCGGCTCTGGACGGTCGGCAAGAAACCCGCCGAAGCCATCTGGGTTGTCTACAACCGCCACGGCGACAATCGCACGCGGTCGGCATCGTAGCGCTCCGGCACACCTACTTTCTGCTGGCAAAGGCCGCCCGCTTCGCGGTCCCCTCGTCTTCGGCGAGCGTCACGATCGAGGCCGTAGTGTCCCACCTCTCAGCCGAGGTCGATTCGGGCGCGCCGTGGAGTCGGTGTGTAGACTCCCGCGGTCGTGGATTCGCTGCGGTTCGACTCTTCGTGATAGCGGTGGAGCGATCCAGTGAGATCTCGAGCGCTCCGTCCAAACCAACTTACAATGTAGCCACTCAAAACCTACCCACGTCCCGGGCGCGGTGCGCCTGTGACCCGGATGTCCTGGAGGACGCCCTCGATGCAACTGCGACTCTTGGCTGCCGCAACGCTCGCGCTGCCGACGCTCGTTGGATTACAGGTGTCAGCCCAGCAGACCACAAATTCGCTGCAGCCGGTGGTGTTCGACACCTACACGCCGGGCCCGTGCAACCCGAATGGTCAGGACCGGGGCAACTGCCCGCCAGGCACGCTCGTGCGCGTGCGGCTGGTGCCGATCGCGTCTGGTCTGACCATCCCCCGGCACATCGCGCTCCTGCCGAACGATCGCGACATGTTGGTGGCGGAAAACGCGGGGACACTGCAGCTGGTCCCCGGGAACGAGCCTGGCGTGATTCCTATTTCAGGATGGCCCGTCGCTGCCCTCGGCGTGACGGGGCTGCACTCGGTCGTCCTACACCCTCGTTTCGCACAGAATGGGTTCATCTACCTCTACTTCGCGAAGCGTCGCGCCGATGGTCTCACCACAATGGCGCTCGCTCGCGGACGGCTGCAAGGCACGAGCCTCGTGGACGTGAACGAGCTGTTCGTGGCGGAAGGCTGGGTACAGGGAGGGCCGGTCGCGGGCCGGGCCGCATTCGGTCCAGACGGTATGCTCTACCTCACGTTCAACGATCACGACCGCTTCTTCGCCGTGAGCAACGACAGCGTGCGTAAGCTCGCCCAGGACCTCGGTAGCGATATCGGCAAAGTAATGCGGCTTCGCGAGGATGGGAGCGTTCCGCCTGACAATCCGTTCGTGGGCCGGAGTGACGCCAGGCCCGAGATTTTCACCTACGGTCACCGCAATGCGACGGGCCTCGCGTGGCACCCGATCACGGGTGCGCTTTGGTCCACTGAGATTGGGCCAATGGGTGGGGACGAGCTCAACGTCTTGAGTGCGGGGAAGAACTACGGGTGGCCAGCCGTGTCGCTCGGCAAGATCTACAACGACCAGCCCGTCTCCGAGCAGCAGTGGTTCCGGCCCGGAATGGAGATGCCCGTGATGTTCTGGTCGCCCTCAATCAGTCCCTCCAGCGTGTTGTTCTACACCGGCGATCGCTTCCCGCTCTGGAAGGGGCACCTGTTCATCACCGCGCTCAACGGACAGATCCTGCAACGGGTCGCGTTCGGTCAGCCAGAACCCCAAGCCGAGAGGCGTGAGGCACTGTTCATCCCGCTCGGTCGACGGTTCAGGCACGTCATTCAGAGCGCCGGCGGGTATCTCTACGTGGCGACGGAGCGTTTGGGCGAGGAGCGCAGCGGGGTCATTTATCGGATGGAGCCGGCGCAGTAGGCCGGATGCCGCTCACGCGTGCGCCTTGCGCCGTGCTCCACGCGTACGTCTTCGTTGGCGATTCCCACAACTCGTCGACCCTTTCCGAATCGCGGAACCGCCGGTCGAGCCGGTCAGTGAGCCGGAGTTCCTCCCTCAGCCTGACCACCAGCGACGAGAGCCGGGTCGGAGGCCCATCGGTGTGTGTAATACGTGCGTCCACCGTGCCATTTGACCGGATCGAGCGGATCAGGAGGAAGCGAAAGACCGTAAGTTATTGAGGGGAGTCCCATTGCGCCGGTTCGACTCCCGCCGCCTCCACGACGAAATCCCCCATAAATCCGGCCTGTTTCTGGCGTGTGCCAGTACCAGCGAGGCACACGCGCTGACCAGTTCATGCCGAACCACAAGGATTTCCAGCTCTTTGAAATCCTTGGAGCGACAGCGCGAGGTAGTCAGTCGGAGGACGCCCCGAAGCACGAGGTAACACAGCGAGAGCAGCACGGAGCCTCCGGCGCAATCCAGTTACCGCCTATTCTACGAATTGGCCTCCTGGCTGCTCTGCCGAAGTCTGCCGACTCGTAAGGCCTGAATTAGTGCACCCTTCAGGCTTCCGACGCCACACGGAGCGGTTTCGGAAAATATAGCGACTTATGGCGACCGCAGGGTATGAGGCATTTCGATTTCGACTCGCCGTAGCCGGCTCACCTCATCCTTCGTTGACCCAACGCGAAGAGTGCCCGTCGGTCAGGCCTTGGTTCCCGACACGATGAACGCCGTGAAGGCGTAGAGGAAGGTGCCGTCGCGATCGGCCGCGGCGAGCGCCGTCCACCACTGATTTGCCTCATCGCGCGAGATGACGCCGGTGTCGTGCAGGCGCGCGACATGTCCCCCGAGGAGCAGTTTCAGAAACTCGTAGGTGACGAACAGGGTTTCGTTCTTCACAGCGACGTCCGTGATCCCATGCGACTTGAAGAGGCGGGGCATGCGGCGACCGATCCAGCCGTTCTTCATCCCGTCGCAGAATGTCAGTGCAATAGTCCGCGTGGTCTCTTTGTACGGCGAGTCGCAGACCTGAGTCTCCCAGTCGAAATCAAATACGGAAATGCGCCCGCCCGGAGCGAGGACGCGGGCCATCTCCCCGATCGCGCGCTCGGCGTCTGGCACGTGCATCAGCATCCGTTCCGCGCGCACACCGTCGAACGTGCCGGTATCGAAGCGCAACGCCTGCGAGTCGCCGACTTCAAAGTCGACCGGCAGTCGGCGCTCGTTGGCGCGGCGCCGGGCTTCATCGATCATGCTGGTGCTCACATCGACGCCGGTCACCCGCCCACTCGCGCCGACCCGCTCGGCGATCTGAAACGCGTCGTCGCCAAGGCCGCACCCCAGATCGAGAACGCGGGCGCCGTTCCGCAACCGCAGGCCGTCGAGGATGATCTGCTTGCTCGTTGAGATAGTCAGCAGCTTGTTGGCGGCGTCAAGAAATCGCACGAAGAACTGGGGATCTTTGCTGCTATCGACCGTTGTGAAGTCGGTGACCGTCTCGCCTGACATCGCAGTACTCCCGGTGGCACGCCAGCATAACATTCGACGCCCGGTCCGTCGGTTGCACTCATTTCTAGGCGTTGTGGCGTCCTCTCGGAGACTGCCGGATAGTTAGAAGCATCGACGACCGGCGCGAACTTGAGCCTCGACAATCGGAAGTCCGGTAGGTCCTCGGTAACGCCGTGCTGTCTACCGATTCCGAACCGTCGGAATCCTCGGCATATGGCGACGAGCGGATACTTTGCAGCGACGGGTTGGAACCTCGCGACAGCGCGGCGCTGCGGGAGGATTGCGAACGGGCGGCGATTAACCCGACGAGCCAGGTTGAATTCAGACGACGCGATTCGAACCTTACTCTTGGTGCCTGAGTCTAATGGTTTGGACACACGAACTGGAGGATCAGATGCAGGCTTTGGCCAGTCGAGTATCGACGGTGGCGGTGACGATCCTCTTCGCGTCGAGTATGTCTGCGGCAGCCCAGGATTACGCCGGGCGCGAGAAATTGCGGGCCCAGTCGAACGAGTTCCGCAAGGAGGTGATCCGGGTGACCGACGGTGTGTACGTGGCCGTTGGTTACTCGGCAAGCAACGTGATCCTGCTCCAGGGCGACCGCGGATCGATCATCGTGGATACCTCCACCGACCCAGTGGCCGCGCGCGCCATCAGGGCCGCGTTCGGGAATCTGCTCCGCGGGCCAGTACGCGGGATCATCTACACCCACTCCCATCTCGATCATACTGGCGGTGCAGGTCTTTTTGCCGGACACGATCATCCTGAGATCTATAGCCATCAGCGGCTCGTCGACGCGGTGCCGGACATCGGCCGCGCCGGTCGCGATGGCGGTGACCAGTTCGGTATGGCACTGCCGGACTCGTTGTTTATCAACGCGGGCGTTCAAATGGAATTTGGGCGCGTGACGCCTCCGACTCGGGACGGCTATCTGTCTCCCACCCGCACGTTCATCGGAGACCAATGGGCGCTAACGATTGCCGGCGTGCGATTGCAGTTGCTGTACACACCCGGCGAGACGATGGACGCGATCTCGGTCTGGCTGCCTGAGAAGCGCGTTCTCATGTGCGGAGACGACTTTTTCCGCGCGTTCCCCAACATCGCTCCTATCCGGGGCGCGCGGCTACGGACTCCCGAGGATTGGATCACGAGCCTGGAGAAGATGATCGCGCTGGGACCGGAGCACGTTGTGCCGAGCCACACGCGGCCCGTCCTGAGTGGCGCCGCTGCGGACGCTGCGCTGACGGCGTACCGCGACGGCATCAAATCGATTCTCGACCAGACGCTCCAGGGCATGAGGCAGGGCGAGCGCCCGGACGAGCTGGTGCAGCACGTCAAGCTTCCGCCCCATCTGGGGGAGAACCCATACCTTCAGGAATTCTACGGCGGCGTCGAGTGGACCGTGCGCGGCATCTACGCGGACCGTGTCGGCTGGTTCGACGGAAACGCCACCAATCTGTTCCCCATGCCGGAGAAGGATCGCGCAGCAAAGCTGGTGGGGCTGATCGGCGGCCCCGACCAGATGTTGACGCGCGGCCGCGAGGCGCTCGCGGCTGGCGAGTTCACATGGGCCGCCGAACTCGCCGACTACGTGCTGGCCAACGACAGTGCAAACGTTGGCGCGAAGAGGATCAAGGCCCAGGCGCTCATGGAGCTGGGCGAGCGGCAGATCAACGCCATCGCCCGAAACTACTACTTGTCGTCGGCCATGTACCTGTTGCGGGGTCTTCCGCCACAGTGAAACGCCGCAGGATTTCCGGATAGTGGCGGCCGGATCCGGAAAATACTTGCCGACTTCTCAGTAGTTTTATCCCCGTTCTCGCTCCTGACTCAAGATTTGGGGCAGCCGCCGCGGGGCTTTCGGATACGGCGTGTCGTCGAGCAGATACGCCTGATATGACCGGAAGTGTGTCTGATTCAGCCGGTCGGGCCGACACTTGAAGTGTCGAGCGAACTGCTTGACCGCGTAGAGATACGTCGAGGTCGTGGTGGGAGTAAAGTTCCGGCGCTGGAGCTCCTCCAGCATGATGCGGCGACAATGGGTCACAAGACACCTCCTGTGACCCGCGCCCTACCCGAGCGATCGAGCGAGGCTTATGCGTAGCGTCCGCCGCGCCAGCGGCTTGGTCCTAACGCCGTTGTGTCTCCTAAAGCATCGTTGGCGTTAACAAGTCGGACAACAAGAGCGGGTTATGAGATGACTTGTTGGGTCACTTCGTCGCGGAATAATGCTGCCGATCTTTTTCATTGTCCGTACAGAAGGACTCGATCAACTCCTGATCGGGAAGCAGCCGAAGCTTCTGTGTAATCCTCAGTGGCGTCTTGAAGGTCCCCGGGTCCGTGTAGGTCACTTCGACGTCCATATGACCGACATCGATTCTGCGGAAGCGCTCCGTGAGGACCAGCGCTTCGGTATGCGGATGCCCCTGTACGTCAAGCCAGCTGCGGTCAGTCAATCCGCTGGTTGTCACGACGAACGTGTCCTCGTCCCATCGACCGATTGAATACCCCATCCAGGTCGGAAGCGGGTCCTCCGGTAACGGACGCCCATCCGTGAAGATCTGTCGGTAGGTCGTGTCGTACTCGTGCAACAACAGGGTCAGGCCCGGAGTTTCAATAATCTTCGTCGGGCGGGTGAACGAAAAAATGCGTGGGGCACCCGGCGGCTGACATCGCGCGATCGGATCTGCGGCGCCATCGGTGGCCAGCTGCTCTCGGTACCGCGATTCAGCCGCTGGAACGAGGACGCTCTCGGGGTCTTCAAGGTCCTGAGTGACGTCCATCAGATAGCGCGGAAACACGGTGTTTTCCACACCTCCAGGTGTTCCATTCGGATCGGGTTCTGGGGCCCACAGTCCCGACAGATCCGGGGTACCGTGGCTCGTCCGCCGCGCCGGCGAGGTCAGGTTCACATGGCCGTCGGGGCTCCGTGGCACGTCGGGAACGGTCCGGGCCGGCCATTGGGCATTCGCCGCAGGAGCAAGGCTCAAGAAAAACGCGACATACAAAGGAGTATGGTGCATGGGACCTCTTATAAGTGAGTCCAAACGCCGTAATGGTTTCCGACGCCACACTGAGCGGCTTCGGAAAATACTTGGCGACGACTCGTGATTGATGCGTCGGGGCTACGCCGAGCTTCGGCGCTCGTTCTGACCCAGCCGGCGAAGGATCTGGTCCCTCACATACGCTGCATCGGCGCCAGCACCATCGATCAAATTTGAACGACGCGTGTGGAGCCACCGGAGGCCCAGGAAAAATAGACCGGGCTGGGTACTGACTCCACGAACATGCACAGGATCGCAACCGGCTGCGATCGAGGGACTTTCAATCCAGTCGAAATGCCGGCTGAAGCCCGTTGCCCACACGACTGAACTAATCCCAGCCTGCGCGAGATCAAGCGCGTTCACTTCGTTGCGCACACGCTCATCTCCGCGATTGCATCGGTCGTCCGATGGATCGCACAGCAACTCATTTTGCTCAATGTATCGATCGACGCTCTCCACGAAGCGTGCGTAGACCGTATCCCCATCCGCAAGACTGGCCTCAAGATCGGTGGAGAACCGTACGCATGAGCCCTCCATGCCGGCTATGTGACCCAGCAGAATCATGCCTTCCTGCTCGAGAGCCCGAAGATCGAGATCGTGTCCACCACCGACGCCCGTGAGAGAAACGCTCGGTCGGCGCATGGCATCCTCCAAGGACGGGAGCGACTCGACCGGAGTGTCGAAGGTTCCAAGCTGTTCCATCCACCAGATCGTGTCGTGTCCTCTGTACCGGCGTGGCAGTTTGTTGTGGGACCCGACGGAAATGTAGACGATGCGTCCGGAACGCATCAGTTCTTCAGCGATCTGCTGACCCGAGGCGCCCGCTCCGACCACCAGGACCGCGCCTGGGGGAAGCTGCCCGGGATTGCGATAGTGATTGGAGTGAATCTGTACCACCGTCCGCGGCAGCAGCTTGCTGACCGGCGGCACCTTCGGCCGATGGTAACCCCCGATAGCCACCACGACATTGTCCGCGTCGAAGCTTGTTCCATCGGCGCCACGGACAGTAATTCGGTTCGAGCCGTCTGTCGGGTGGACGCGCGTGACGTCAAATCCGCTTTCGATTGGCGTCTTAAGCAGGGACGCATAATCTGCAAAGAACTGAACGATTTCATCGCGTCCGATAAATCCATTCGGGTCGTCGCCACTGTAGCGGTACTTGGGAAGGCGGGTGAACCAGTTCGGCGACAGCAATGTCAGAGAGTCCCAGCGCTCGCGCCATGCTTGGGCGACCTGTCCCCGCTCTAACACAATGTGCTCTCGTCCGGCATCCAAGAGGCACGCACTCATCGCCAGTCCGCACTGACCCGCGCCGATCACGACGGTTTCAATGCGCTTCATCATGACAACAGGCCTCACATCGGCTGACGAACGTGTCCGCGAATATAGGACGTTCGCCACGTTTCTCTTTCTTGTCGTGCGCGGAAAGGCGGGCGGAGGAGGTCAGTTTCTGGGTAACGGCGCAGGGACTTCTGATCGACTACAGCGCCGGTAGAAATACCCTTGGCGACGACTCATTACTGATGCCGGTCAGGGTGTGGGTCTCGAATTGCCAATTCTCGCGCTAGTTCCCGTATTGGGCAACGTTGCGTGGCGCCCAGCGTCTGACTTACGCTGACTCGCGCGTGAAGGACCTCCTGCTGACCCTGCTGCACCTTGCCGTCGTGACTGCGAAGCTGTGTCGCCCAAGTCGCGCAATCCGCAGTTCGGCTGTCCACGGATTGCGCGCATCATCTCTCGCACGTTCGGCATCGACATCGACAAGAACGTCGTATACCGTGTGCTGGCCAAACACCATCGCCCAACCTCTGGGGGAAATGGCCCGTCGTGGTTGTCGTTCATTGGACACACCATCGACAGCCTGTGGAGCGTGGACCTCTTTCGCTGCGAGTCCATCGTGCTGCGGACCTACTGGGGGCTCGTCGTCATGGACCAGTTCACGCGTCGCCTCATCGGCATCAGCGTGCACCGCGGAGCGGTCACGGGTGTAGACGTGTGCCGCATGTTCAACGCCGCCATCCATGGTCACGGCGTACCGCGACATCTCAGCCCCGATCATGATTCGCTCTTCGAGGCGCACCGTTGGAGGGCGAACCTTCGAATTCTCGAGATCGACGAAATCAAAACCGTGCCACATGTGCCCCTGTCACACCCGTTCGTCGAGCACGTGATCGGGACGATGCGGCGAGAATTTCTCGACCATGTGCTGTTCTGGAATGCGCGTGATCTGGAACGGAAGCTTGCCGAGTTCCAGGTTTACTACAATGCAGCACGCGGCCACGCGTCATTGGAGGGCCATACGCCGCTCGCCTTCGCCAGTGGGCACATGGCGGTCCCGACCGATCTGAACCATGTGCGCTGGATCTCTCACTGCAGGAACCTGGTCCAGCTCCCCGTCGCCGCCTAATAACGAATTCGAGACCGACAGGCTTGAGCAGCGACTGATCAAGCAAGCTCGCCAGGCGAGATCGGGACGCGGCTCTGGATCAGTTCCAAGTGACCATCTCGAGCTGCGTCGCCCCGGCGGCGGACAGGCTACCACGTACGCGATCGACGTCCGATGCCGCGACGTGGATGGCCAACAGCACGGCGCCTTGCGCGACCCCTTGTTGCAGGGCTTCCGCAGGTTCCTGTGGTAAACCGGCAGACTTGAGCACCGACGCAAGGCTGCCGGCCACATGTCCGGCCGCTTCCCCAAGCTCCGCCGCCAGCGGCCCTGCCGCAACAATTGGCCCGATCCCTGGCATCACCAAGGCGATGGCCGCCAGCACTCGGCCGCCCAACTCTCCTAGGCGTCCCGCCGGTCGCGAATCTTCAAGGTCCACGCCGGACGTCGCGTTCATCCGGTCAGCAAGGGTCCGCGCGTCGGCGTGACTGTGTGCGACGACCGAGATCTGTTCGCGACTGATACCGAGGGCATGAAGCTTCGCAGCGGCCTCGGCGGCCATGGACGCATTTGAAAACAGCGCAAGAGCAAGCGGATGGGGCACGGAGAGCATCTTACGATAAGACGTGTGATGCTCGTGCTAGCGTCATTCGATCGCAGCGGCTATCACGACGACACGGGACCGCGAAGCGCACAGCTGACGGATACGGCTGGCACACCCGAATGCAGCCGGCAGCGCTGATGTCATCTAGAGAGCGCCGCAGCAGATGCGGCAACGTTAGTCCTCGATAACGCCGCAGACTTCCGAAACCAGAAGCGGGCGGCGCAGCAAGAGTGGTCGGAGGTGCGGGCGACGCGTCGGCCTAAGCTTGCGACTACGACAGGGCGTCTCAGGGTTCTGATCTGAATCTAGAAGTCATTTGCGAAGCGATGTCCGAAGGCGAGTAACGACCGCCTCAGGATCGGCGACCTCCAAGATCAGTTTCTTGTATCGCTCATGATTCAGCGACACAATGATGGTCTTTGCCGGGTCGCGGACGTCCCAGAACACCAATTCGTCGTGGTAGTAGAACGTTCCTGCGGCGAAGAGCCCCGGAACGTCGGTGCCAAGCAACTTCCACCCATGCCACCAACGCCCGACCTGGTTTGGATCGATCTCCGCATCCGTGATGTGTGTCAATGGAATTTCGAGCCGACTTCGTAGCGCCCACAGTTGGTCTAACCCTTCAATTTCGAACACGGCGCGGTCGCTCACAAGTGTGACGTTGACCATGGCCGCATGATTTTAGCGCGGGCGCAACTCGTTGCGGCTGACGGAGCGCGTGCGTGCCGGCTAGGCCTCTTGCCGCCGAGTAACGCCGCAAGGACTTCCGATCTTCGAGCCTGTTTTCGAAAGCCACATGGCGACTTCCCAGGATCAATTGCGACCTAGCAGGTCTGCGGGGTCTTACGCGTGTCTTGGCCCAATCAGTTGATACTAGTGGGGCATGTCGTCGATGGAGCAGCCATGATAACGAGTCCACCGCCCCCGGCGGCACTGCGCCTGGAGAATCGACACACCGGCGAGGTCCTCGAGATTCGACGACTGAAGCGCAACGGAGAAGTCGTCTTCGGACTGCGGGGCACGCTGCCCGCGCATCGAGAGGGTCCCCCCTTGCACATTCACCACCTTGAGGATGAAGAAGGCCTCATTATCGGCGGCACCTTGTCGGCGGTGGTCGGTGGTCGACACGTGACCGTGGGGTCCGGCCAAACCGTGCGCCTCCCCCGTGGGGTTCCACACCGATGGTGGAATGCAGGAGATCAGCCACTGACCTTCGAGGGCTCCACGCGTCCGGCAGTTGATCTGGATCGTTACCTGCAGGCGGTGTTTGAGGTGATGAACGCTGGTGCACCGAACCGGCCGCCGTTGTTCTATCTTGCGCACGTTGCCCAGCGTCACCGTCGAACGCAGACCGTTCTGGTCGCGCCGCCAGTGATCCAAGCGGTGCTGTTTCGCGTGCTGGTTGTGCTGGGTACACTCTTCGGGCGGTATCGCGGGACCGAATGGCCCGGGTGCCCCGCGCGGTGCACAGGTGCTCCGGACGCTGTGACCGAGGATTCCTAACGGCGGTTGCACTTGACGGCGGGCGCGTCATGCACGGCCAGCCGGCGGCGACACCAAGCCGGCGCCGCACGTGAACCCACAGGCGTCAGTCCTGATGAACGCCGATCTGGGTTTTGAATCCGGCAGCTCGTTCGATCGCCGGTAGCGACTTTCGGGGACTAATCCGCGTCACCGGAAAAATCCTAAGTTGAATGAGGTGATGCCCATACGTGTGCCCGCATGGTTGCGGGCGTTCTTCAGCCACGAACCCCCACCGCTGCTTCCTCGCTTTGTCGCCAGCTCGATCGGCCACGACAAGGCAGCGCGGTTTATTCCGATCGTCCTTAGGCGGACAATGCGGACCAAAGGCAATGAAGCGATCCGCTCGCGGCCGGGGTCTGCATGTCCTCTCGATCGTTTTTGCGGTATTTCCGTTCGCTTTCGCCGTGATCCGCGCCATTGGGACAGGTGGGCAAGACCTTCGCTACATCTGGGTTGCGCTCGCAGCGCTGGGTGGGGCAACAGCGGTCGTCGCGGCCGCAGGGCTGCACCGCAGGAGGCTGAATGCGGTGGCGGCGCTGTTCGCCGCGATGTTCGTGAGTGCCACGCTGCTCGCGCTGGTGGCGGCGTTGTTAGTCGGCACAGTCTTCGGAGCGGGGGTGTTGGTGGTTGCGTCTGCCTTCGGCTTCTGTTCCGCTGCCGGCTTTCAGCTTCATGTCCTCGCACTCGACGAAGAGGCGTGAATCGGCCCTGCTAGTCTGCCGCCTCACCTGCGTTTGCAGCCGTCCGCGGCCGGTCCGATCCTGAGTCGCCGCGGTTGAAAGCTTCAAACAAGGTGATTTTGGGTTCACGGCTTGCGACTAAACTACGGGGCCGTTATCCCGATCAACGCCGTGCTGTTTCCCGACTCCAGCCTGACCACCAGCAACGAGAGCCGCGTCGGAGGTCCATCGGTGTGTGTAATACGTGTGTCCAGCGGGCCATTTGACCGGATCGAGCGGATCAGGAGGAAGCGAAAGGCGGTAAGTTCCTGATAGGAGGCGTGATGCCCCGGTTCGACTCCCGCCGCCTCCACCAGCCTTCGCTCGTTGATCACGCGAAGGCTGCCCCGCCGTAGCCTTCGGCGAAGGCG
>CAVYZX010000023.1:0-40732 GCA_963773035.1 uncultured Acidobacteriota bacterium
CCAACCTTCGCTCACGGTTGCTAAACAGCGTGAGCTACGGTTGGCAAGCCACGCGAAGGTTCGAGCCCGAGCGCGCCGTAGTTCCTAGGCGAATCACGGAACGAAGGCGGGGCCGGGCGCGCCAACAATCCGTTGTGAAATCCCAGGACGCCCTAACAGATCGCTCTCTGCTCGAGGAAGGAGACCTAGAGTGGAGACGCGATGACCAAGCAGAACAAACGCGACTGTGGGCGTGGCGAGCCAGAGTGTTGTGAGAGCGGCGACTCGCCGCGCTCTTCGCTACCGGGTCCGAGTCTTGCCGGGCAAGTCCTGGTAGAAGCTCGGCAGCCGGCTCCGCTCGTCGCCGTTAGACCGTGGGTGAAACTCCGTCCTTCGCGGGCATATTCTGGGCCGATGATGCCACTGTTGTAGCAACTCGCAGGATGACGAGGATCATGAGTGGAGTGGCAAAAAACGGGCCGGCAAAATACCACAAACATCCGGCTGCCACCGGCCAAATGGCCTTCCACAGCAGCGAACGGATGCCCGCAATGACGGCAACCAGAAAGATCGCAGCCAGGAAGATCTCACCAACAAAATACACGTAGCGTAGTCCGATCACGTCAAGCCGCCGTTTTCTTGCGGAGTGGGAGCAACGACTGAAGGCGATCCTCTCGCAAGTAGAGTCCCGCCCAAAGGAGCAGGCACGTCGACAGCGGCACCATCATCGGGTTGGGCTCTCCGAGCCGGACCCACGAGGCGATAGCGCCGCCGAGATAACCGGTGAGCATCACTGCGCCCAGTACCGATGTCGACGGAATCAGATACAAGACGATGCTGCTGAGCTGAACCAGGCCGACGCCCGTCAGGATGCTCTCCGAGTAGCCGAGTCTTTCCCATGTCCTGACGTACCCGCCATTATGGGTGAGCTTCGCCACGATACTGGACAAACAGATGAAGACACCAAAGGCGGAGAGGATGCGGCCACTCCACAGCGTCCAGGTTTTCACCCGCGCGGCATCGTATTCTTGAAGCGCAACCGCACCTGTGAATTTCATGACGTCCCTCATTGGATTCGTCGGTCCTTAAGAACGCTGTTCCTCTGCACCTGACGTCTCAAGACTTGATCACCCGCTTTCCGTTGAGGCACGCGAACTGATCGATGCCATAACCGCCTCCGACGAGGGGCCGATCGCATCCAGGATGCTGGGCGCTAGCCAACAGGGTGTCGATTATCGTCCCCGCGCGGGTGGAGTCAAGGACTTTCAAAGTATCTCCGCGATCGCTACCATCTCGATCCGCGGAGTCCTCTTTTGAATACCCGCATCTGGACGCGCTCTGGTGCGGTGATCGCGATGCCGACTGAAGCCTGGTACCCGCGGTGACCCTCAACGATTTAATACAACGCTAGGGAATGAGCCGAGGAATGCCTTGGTGCTCCGGCACCGGCCGCATGAGCCTGAACTCAGAAAGGTGTGAGGAGGGTAGGCGGCCCACCTGAAGTGATGTAGCTACTCGGCGAGCATGCCTATTTGGAACCGGTAAGAGGTGCCAGATCTGATCGGCGACGCGGCGAATTTCGGCCGCTTCTCGTTTGACTCCTGACGGGAGGTTCCAAACTGGAAATCGGGTTTTGCTGACTGAAAGTCGCCCCACGGACGGTCTGATTTGAGGACTTCTCATCATTTACAAGGGCAGTAACGCCGCTTGGTTACAGGTAGGCCGACTCTTTCGCCACGGCGTGGTGATGTTCGGTCGTCGCAATGACTCTGGCGGCAAGACCCATCCACGGTGGAGTGGCTTCCGGATAGCAACTCACGGCCGTGGAGTGAATCGTGACCCCACCTCTTCGAAGCGACGCGCCGATCTCGCGTGGTCCGGCGGGTTTTACTCGCCAGTTCTTCCTGGGCGGCGGTGGTTCGTTGTCAAGGTCTCTGCGCGGAAAGTGGTCGGCACATCGCCACCACATCCTCACTCTCAAGTCTTTCCACGTCCCTCGTCGAGTCATTTCGTTGTGCAGGTGCTCCTTGATGATGGTCCTTGCGAGTCCGCTCACGTTCGCGTCAGGGGATAGCCGCAGACCATGGGCCCGAGCTTCCTCGAGCATCCAACCTAACGAAACGTCCGCAGGCGAGGAGGCGTCAGGCGCATATCCGCCGCCCACGTCTGAATGACACCCGGCAAACCAGACTTCTTTGACGTCCTGCCATCGAATCGGCGGATCATTGTTCGCGCCGAAACCCCAACAGGCCGGCACAAATGTCGCCGGTCGTGTATCGCCGTCGAGTCCACCCCATGTCGTTGGCGCATAAAATGACCGGCGCTCATCGAGGGAGAGTGCATGACGAACGGTTTCCACGATGGGGTTATGCCGGGTATGAGGAAGATTCTTCGGGCGGAAGTACCCGACTGACTTCACGGTGTCGAAAATACCGAGGAATCGGACATTGCACGGATATGAGCATTCCTGTTTGAACTCGTCAATGTTTCGCTTCTTGATCCGCAAGTCATGGGAGTTCTTGGCCTGCTCAAAGTGTTGCCGGTACAGATCGTACGCGTCGTCGATTGTGTTGATGTGTCCTGGTTGGAGCAGTCCGCATCTGTAGATGAAGCCTGCCAGTGACCGTGCGGTGAACGCACCACGACTGAAGCCGAAGATATACACGTGGTCACCGGGGTGATAGTGCTCGGCAAGAGCCAGGTACAACTGCTTGATATTTCGCTCGGTGCCAAGCCCGAAGCCTAATCCGAGCCACTTAATGGCGTAGTTCGTCGGGAATGCCGCAATCGAATCTTCGATGTACAGGGGGCCATCTGGCGTGGGAAACGTCCGTTCGAGGTCCGCCTTCGTTGTCAGAGTTCCCACTCCAGGGTCGTAAATGAGAAGTTGCTCGGAACGCTGGCGAATATCGAACATCTTGCACAGCCGGAGCACATTGGAATCATGTTTTCCAACAGTGTTTCCAGTCCCGTCAGCAAAAATCGCAATATTTCTACTCATGACCCAATCGCGTTCACAGCAAGTTCACGTTTGTGCCTAAGAGCGAGAGCCAGCGAGGCATCGGCCAACCGGCCTTTCGCATGCAGGGTCACCGGGGGAACTCCCACTCTCTACTAACGGTTGATCAGCTTCCGGCGAACAGGCCCTTGTTCGCTCGTGTGCCAGAGATCGTTGTCTTAGTCACCAGGCCTGTGGGTTGTCGGCTTTTTCTCTCATTGATCGCTGAAACAGGAGGGCGCCATGCCGGAACCACCAAAGGTCCCACCCCCAACCGACGAGACCAAAGATGAATTCGATCGCGTCATTCTGCGATTTGCGCGGGCACAATCCAGTTTTCGCTCAGCCAGGCTGCTTGTTATCCGTTGAGATCTTGCTGTGCGAGCCGTTACCGCCGCACTGTCGGGCAGTTCTGGAAGCGGTTGAAGCAGCGAAGCGGATGCGCTTGGGGCTAGCGATCATGTGCACCAACTCCGAGTCAGGAGACCATGCAGCTCGGTGAGTCAAGTCACCGGTCTGATTTCGTTGCCAGTAACTGCCAATTCACAATCGTCGTGATTGGAGTGGCCGCGGTTCCGCTTGGCACCGCTAATAGAAATCGCTGACCGTCCGCTGTCACAGCATAAGGGGAGCTCTGGGAGGTCGGTGGTATCGGCGTACGGAACAGCGTCGTAGATTTGCCGATAGTGAACGTCGACTCCGCATTGACCATGACCGCGATCAAGTCTCCTGAGGGAGCGAGATAGTACAGTTCTCGACCGTCACGTCGCCAGACTGGGAGCGTCCCACCATTTGTTGACACCTGCCATTTCCCACTAGCCGGATTATGAAAGGGTTGGACGACGATTTGATACATCCCCGATTCGTTCGTCGAATAAGCCAACCAGCGCGCATTGGGTGACAGCGTGGCGCCCGTGTTGTCGAACGACGACACTCGGTACGGGATCGGCTTCCGGTCGCCAACGAGGGGCAACAGCCAGATAGCCCATGGGGTACTGCGCTCGCGGATTTGTGAAACACCAGAAACCTGCCGTCTCGC
Organism: uncultured Acidobacteriota bacterium; assembly: GCA_963773035.1. GTDB lineage: Bacteria > Acidobacteriota > Vicinamibacteria > Vicinamibacterales > CAVVIG01 > CAVRXZ01. The sequence continues at coordinate 4,017 of CAVYZX010000023.1, forward strand.
GACCAATCGGTTGCCGCGATAAATGCTTCATCGTCGAGCTGGAGCAGGACCCGCTCCGGAACAGCCCCGTCCGACGGAATCTCGTACAGCGCGGATCCTTTACCGCGACGGTGCGAGTCGAAAATCAGTCGGGAGCCATCGGGCGACCACACGGGCACATGGTCGACGGTGGGATCACTGGTCAGTCTTATCCTGACATTCCGCTCAAAGTCGAGCACCCAAATGTCGTCTCGACCCCCATCGATCCCGGTGTTGAACGCAACTCGCTTTTCGTCCGGTGATAGCCGCATCGTTGGGCCACCTCCCGGTTGGATTGATGCACCGACTGGGTCGCTTATCTTGCCGTTGCGATCCGCCCAGATGAGTGAACTGGTCGTTTCGAGTGGCGTGGCTTTCCGATAGACGAGCGTCCCACCGTCGGAAACGTCGAACGCCGCGACCTCACCGTTCGGATTCGTGGCCACTCCGTCCACAATCGGCACCGCGTCCTCCAAGAATTTGATGCCTCTGGCGTCAAACGGACGCGCCATGAGCGTCTGACCCTGAGGAAACACCAGGAATCCGGGCTTGGCGTACATCACGCACCAATCCGACGTCATCAGTCGTGTACGAGCGTTCGAGTCAAGCGATCCGACATAGACCGCACGGGTCTCGGGCTTCGTCTCGCTATAGGCCAGATAGAGGAAGCGGCGGCCATCAGGAAGAAAGACCGGGCAATCGTGGTAGGTCTCGTCGAGCGACGCGTCGCGTTCGGTCACCGTCGTGACCGGGCCGCCCGATGCCGAGACATATCGCAGTCCGTGCTCATTGCTGGCGAATAAGATGACATCATCACGATTCCAGGTGATTCCACCGATCTGCGAATCCAGTGTCACCAGCGTTTGCGCCATGCCCACCACTCGCATCGATTCTCTTGAGCTTTCCGTCGGCGACGAAGGCAATCGACCGGTTGTCGGGCGACCATGCGGGAGACATCAGTTCGCGGCCCGCGTCAGTGCCAGCGCTCATCTTCGCGTCGAGCCCATCGAGAGACCGGATCCACAAAGCGTTCCGGTTTGCAGCGGCCGCGGCCACGACAAACACCACACGTGTGCCATCTGGGGACAGAGCCATTGATTGAAGGAGGGACGCTCCTGAGGCTGGAATATCGAACCGAATCAGTGGCTGGGGCTGCCTGAGCGATCTGAAATACGACACGGCGAATGCCAAAACAGTGATGGCCGCCGTCAGGCCCGCGACAGCCTCTATCCATCTTCGCCGCGCGAATCGCTGGACGACGAGCGGCTCGATCGGTGCGCCGAGCACAGCCGCGGCGTCGGCGGCGTCTCGGAATCTTGTCGCAGGATCTTTCTCAAGGCATCGCTTAATCACCCACCGCATCTGCGGCGACGCGCTTGCCGACAGGTCGTCCAGCTTGGGCTCTTGCGTGAGGACAGCCGCGAGTATGTCCGTCACTGACTCGCCCGCGAAAAGCGGTCGCCCCATCAACATTTCGTAGAGGACGCAGCCAAACGCCCACATATCCGCTCGCTTATCGACGACTTTGCCGCGTGCCTGTTCGGGCGCCATGTAGGCGGCGGTTCCGGCTATGACATGGCCGACACCTGCTGCTGTAGTCGTTGGTGAGTGCGAGAGGTCTGTGGGGCGTAAGTCTGGCGTAAAAACCCGGGCCGATCCGAAATCGAGGAGCTTCACCTGCCCGGTAGGTGCGATTTTGATGTTGGCCGGTTTCAAATCGCGGTGGACGATGCCCTTGTCGTGCGCCGCGGAGAGTGCGGCACAGATCTGAAGTCCGATTGCCGTCACGTCATTCGCTGATAACGGTCCCTTGCGTAAGCGGTCGGAGAGCGTCTCGCCCTCCACGAGTTCAAGCACGAGAAAACGAATCCCGTTCGATTCCTCAAGCGTGTGGATCGCCGCGATATTGGGGTGGTTCAACGCAGCGAGTGCTTCCGCTTCGTGCTCGAAGTGCCGGATCCGATCGGGATCCTGCGCGAACGCCGCGGGAAGAATCTTGATCGCGACGTCACGTTTGAGTCGAGCGTCACGCGCACGGTAGACTTCGCCCATCCCGCCAGCGCCGAGGAGCGCCGTCACCTCATACGCACCGAGTCGAGTACCGGGGCCGAGAGGCATTCCCGCGCAGGCATTCTACGCGATTGGACCGACAGGAAAGACGGTGTTTACCTTGGCAACCAGACGTTAACAGGCAATACATAAAACGAGGCAATGACAGTGGCGATGGTGATGCGAATAGTTTTCCGGACCATGGCTTCATGTCGTTTCCATCGGGGCACTGCGTCAGGACAGGACCGACAGTTGGCGCTCGGGGTCGAATCTCGGAATTCCGGCTTTATGTCGCCGGCGGCGTTGGTCGGCTTTGCTCGAAGGAATTCTCGAAAGTTTGTGTGTTCACGGGGCTTTGCCGCGAGGCAATTGGACGGATAATCTCGCTCAAGTCGTGCGGGCGGCCGACTCGGCACGCTTGCGGCCCGATGACCACGGATTAGTGCTGTTCACCTATACAACGTTGACGGACGAAGACAACTGATGTCTCGGCTTAGAGGTCGCTGATGAAATTGGATCTGAGCAGACGCATAGCCGTTGGCGCCGCACTCATTCTGGGTTTGTCTCTTGCGACGCCATTCGGGCAGCGAGCTCCAACTTCATTAGCAAGTTCCCAAGCGCCCCCTGCGGTCCCCTTCCCGGTGGAAGAAACGACGATTCGCCAGATCCAGGCTGCGTATCTGGCCGGCAAGACGACGGCTCACGCGATCACGCAGGCGTATATCAACCGCATCGTCGCTTACGACAAGCGAGGCCCATATCTCAACTCAATCATCAATCTGAATACTCACGCCCTCGTCGACGCTGATCAGCTCGACGCGGCGCTCAAGGCTACAGGCAAACTGACCGGACCTCTTCACGGCATTCCGGTGATCGTCAAGGACAACCTCGATACCGTCGACTTGCCGACAACGTCAGGCGTGGCGCTCTTCAAGGATTTCGTGCCGACGAAGGATGCGTTCGTGGTTGCTTGCCTCCGTCGGGCAGGCGCGATCCTTCTAGCGAAGGCATCGCTCTCCGAGCTAGCTATGGGTCTCGCCGACACAATCAACTCCGTGCTTCCTGGCTTCACACGGAATCCCTACAACACGGCTTATGCGAGCGGCGGATCAAGCGGGGGCACCGGCGTGGCAATCGCCGCAAACTTCGCGACGGTCGGCGTTGGCACTGACACCGGCGGAAGTGTGCGTGCACCAGCGTCGATCAATAACCTGGTCGGCATCCGGCCGACGGTCGGCCTCGTGAGTCGTACTGGAATGGGCCCGCTCGATAGTCAGCGCGATACGCCTGGACCAATGGGCCGCAACGTTGAAGACGTCGCACGCCTGCTGGAGGTGATGGCCGGCGTCGATCCTGCTGACGCGCGCACGGCTGGGTCCGAAGCGAACGTACCGCGTACGATATACGGCATTTCTGGACAGAAACGGGCTGAAGGGCGCACGTATCGGGGTCTTCCGCCAGACACTGAAGCTCCAGGACGGGGCCGATGACCGCGTCGTCGCACTTTTTGAACGAGCCGTCGTTGACTTACGTGCAGCGGGCGCGGAGATTGTCGATGACTTTAGTGTCCCAGGCTTCGAGGCGTTTCCAAGGCCGCCGCAAACCCCTGCGCGGACGAAAGCCGACTGGGAGGCGTTCTTCGCGTTTGAAGGTCCGACGTTTCCCGTAAAGACCGTCGCCGAGCTGCGCGACGCACCAACGGCCAAACGGGTTCATCCCTTGCACGCTGCCCGAGTCGCTGAGATTGCCGCGGTCACTCAACCTCCTGAGCAGGACCCGCAGACGGTCCAGGGCCGCAAAGATGAGCAGATGTATCGAGACAAATTGAGTGCCGCGATGGACACTGCACATGTTGCCGCACTTGTGTTTCCCGTCTGGACCTTTCCTCCAAAATCAACGGCGACCGTGGACAGACGGCGCAAGGCTCACTCACGTTCATCGGCAGCGCCACGCAATGGCCCGTCGTCGTGGTCCCCATGGGGTTCGTTGGCGAAAGTCTGCCATTAGGATTTCAACTTCTCGGTCGGCCGTGGAGTGAAGGACAGCTCATTAAGTTCGCGTACGCCTACGAGCAGATCTCGCATCATCGACGGCCGCCGCCAACCGTGCCGCCGCTCGCAGGCGGCTCGTCGCGAAGCTCGTTGGTGCCGGGGAAGGAGCGGTAGCCGTCTTCGGGAAGGAGGGCCGTCTTCGCTCTGAAGACAGGATTCACTAACGAGCGGGTGCACGACCTTCTCAATGCCTATGGGATCAAGCACGATTGGGAGACTTACTAGGGCGATCACGGAAACCGACTCGGCGAGCGGATCGAGACGCGGATGCTTCCCTTTTTCTCCGAGCACCTGGCATTCAAGTAGCGCGAGACGTCACGTGGTCATGCCGATGGCTGAACACTGCGATTCCGAAGAGAGGGTCACATGCGAAAGTGGGTGAGCGCTGTCCTTGTGCTTCTTGTTGTGGCCGCTCTCTGGTGGATGTCCGATCCAATTTCGCCGGCCAACGTCCTTGGGCAGGCCGGTGCCGCTCCATCGCAGCGCCGACAGGGAGGAGGCCAGCAGGAACCCGGCGCGCCAAACCTCGGTGCAAGGGGCTTCGGCGAGCACGAGAAGCCGCCTGCCGGCATACAGCCGTTGCCGATCGACCTGTTCACCTCGAAGAACTTCTACAAGGATCGGGCGCTGTGGCTGGACAAGCGCTATTACCGGTGCAACAACTCGATCGTGCTGTCGCAATTCTGGGACGAGCCGCACCGGCTCGGCGCCAATTTCCCCGCCACCGCGACGTGGGGCGACTGCGACAAGGACATCGACCGGCAAAGCATCTTGAGTCCGTATCCGTTCAAGACGGCGCAGGAACATTACGAAGCGCTGCTGGCCGACACGAAGAAGCGGGGTGGTCCCACCGTCTACACAAAGGCGACTGTGCCCGATTGGGATGGGTACTACCAGCGCGACAACACGCACCCAGGCGCCTGGTGGGTTTGGGGCGTCGAGCAGCCCTCGACGCTAGTGTCCCTGCTCACGCCGGAGCATCAGATGCGTGCGGTTCAGCAGATGTACCACGAGGCCGTCAATAATTCTCCCCAGTGGAATGCGTCCTTCTGCTATCCGGAGGGATTCATTCGTTGGTGGGGCGGGCCATCTGGCGCGACCAACTTCCAGGTCACGACGTCTCCGTGGATGGTCCAGTACCTGTCGAGTTCCGCGGACAACTTCGTGCGTCAGGTGCTGATCGGCCAAACCAGTCACGTGCAGAAGGTCCCTCAGTGGTACGGCGAGACCATCGGCTTCTGGGACGCGACGACGCTCATCAGCTGGACGGCGAGGGTTCAAGGCTGGACATTGACGCACTCCATGTTCGAAGTCAGCGACAAGATCGAGACAGTAGAGATCGTCAAGCCGACAGTCGACGCAGCCGGCAAGTTCACTGGGATCTCATACGAGACCATCTTCTACGACCCCGAGGTGTTCGTCGCGCCGGTGCGCGCCACGATGCTCATCCGACGGGTGGCGACGATGGCGGAGCCCAATCGCCGATTCACCTTCGTGGAATGCTTGAGCAACATCGTCAACACCAACGGTCGGCCGGGACAGCTGACCGCCGCCGATCCGCGCTTCGTCGATTACTACGGCCGGCCGTGGGCGAAGAATTGGGAGAAGTACTTTGAAGCCGACTGGGACAAGCCGCACGAGGAGCTGCCCAAGGCGATCACCGATATTTTCGAGAAGTAGGACGAGTCTCAGGAGTGCAAGCGATGAGCAACCGATCGGCTTCGAAGAGTGTGCCGGGACTGCTACTGCTGTCGTTTACGATCCTGGTGCTCGCACAGCCGGCCGCGGCGCTCGACGCCGACTACTGGCGAGGCGGATGGCGAACTCCGCTCGGGGATGAGCCGCACATCTACGAATTCGTGATCCGCGGTAACCGGGTTACGGGTGTGTACTGCCGAAACTGCTCCGACGCCAGCACGATTGGCTTCATCGACGGCACGTGGGACGAAAAGGCCGGCATTGACTTCAAGGTCACGTTTGCCAACCCGGACGGTAAAGTCAGATCAGTCGTCGCCCAGCATGCCATGCTCGTCGACGGGCGGCTGATCGTGACGGGGGCCGCGGGCGCTCGGAACGGGAAGCCTTTGACGCTCGGCAAGGACCCGCGTGGACCCGACCCGGGCGCGGCGCCCGCGTATCTCTTCCCACCCGGCACGCCGCCCGCGCAGCCGACGGTACGTCCCGGAGAGGGCGGCGGTGGTGGGGGAGTAGGCCGTGGCTCCGGACCGCCCTACTGGCCGTCCGGACCGTTCAAGGCGTTACGGCCATCGGACGTCGTTGGCATGTGGATCGCCGCCTCGTTCGGCCCGCTGGGCATGAACAAGCAGATCTTCACCTTCCTCGTGGTCGGCGACCGGCTGCGGGGAGTGGTGTGCGGCCGTTGCGATAACCCCGACACGCTGGCAGCCATCGAGGACATCATCATCGTCGGCGACACTCTGTACTTCACCATCGCACACGAGGACTGGGGTGAGAGCAACCCGCCGAGATTCGGTCGGAACATCGTCGCTCAGATCGTCCAGAACGAGATGATTGCGTCCGTTCTCGGGAAGGACCTCGTGGTCGATCCGGCCAAGCCACCCGCGCGGCCGCCTGGGCGCCCCTTCACGCTCGTCGGGCCGATTGCTCCCGAGGGGACGAGAGGGAACAGCTCCGAGGGGATCGACGTCTGGGGACCAGGTACGGGCTCCGCCGTCCAACCGCCGCCTGGCAGGCCGATCCGGCCGGTGAGCCCGGGTCGATAGACCTGTTCAAGGCTGGGGCTCGCAGTATCTCTGATCAGAGGTCCTATTGTTTCTTGGCGATCCGTACGAGCGTGGCCATGACGACGATCGCAACCGTTGAGATGAGGATCACCGAGAGAGTCCTGCCGAGCGACTCGGTCGCCTGCTGAACGGACACGAGGTCCATGACCCGCAGGACCGCAAGCAGAGCCGCCACAAAGACCCCAACGACCGCACCAAACATCAGGACGCGTTTTGTCATGAGAGGCTTGTCTCCTCGAGCGCTTGAACCGCCAGCAGGCGGGCCGAGCGGGTAACGTACCCAGTGACATTGTCGTGCGTCAGGACACGCACGAACTCTCCGTGCCGGCCGACTGGCGTGACGGAAGCATCGGGCGCAAGTCGTGCGATCACCCGCGACCAGCCGTCTGGCTGCTCGTAAAGCGGTGTGAGGTGTGCCGTGGAGGGCGGCGTAGGCGTCTCAGGCAGCTGCTCGTTTGTCTCGGGTCCCTTGCCGAGCCTGTTCTCATCTTGAACTGAAGCAATCCGTCGCTGTTCGGGATCCATTGCGGGGTTCCCGACCTCTGCACGCTTGATTGCCTTCTCCGCGGCCTTCGCACCAGCCTCTCGAGCACGCTGAAGATCCGACGGCGTGATGCCGCTGCCCATTCGCGCCAGGAGCTCGATTCGTCGCTCGACAGGTGGATGGGACGGAAACAGCCAGTGCATCAAGGACCCATGCGACGCCATCGGATCTGCAAAGTACAAGTGAACGCTGCCTTCCCCGACCCGAAGCCGGCTTCCACGCGCCGTGGCGACCTTGACCAGAGCGAGGGCCAGCCCTTCTGGATCGCGCGTGAGAAGCGCCGCGTCTGCGTCCGCGAGGAACTCACGCTCGCGGGAGACCGCCTGTCGAATCAACAGCGCGATAGTGGGCGCGACGAACAGGATGTACGGAGGCGCCAGCATCGCGTGCAGACCCCACCACCAAAGGAGTGGATGGATTGGGAATTGCGGGGACAGAAGCTCCATGATCCCATACCCGTAACCCACAATCAGGGTCGAAACCAGCGGGAACCCAATCGCTAGCGGTACCAGTTTGAACGCCAGCGGAACCCGCGAAAAGAGACGGAAGAAAAACGACAGCATCGTGAACGGAATCGTCAGCGTGCCCACCATCGCGGCAAGCGCCGTGCTCAAACGGATGTCATGGTTGCCGATATGCGAGAGCTCGTGCGCAATGACACCATCGAGCTCTCGACTCTCGAGCAGCGCGAGCAGGCCGCGCGTGACGACAAGCGACGCGTGCTGAGGGTCCTTCCCGACGGCAAACGCGTTCGGCGTCTCCGAGTCCACAAGGTAGATGCCCGGAACAGGCAAGCCAGCGCCGATGCAGAGGTTCCCGACGCGCTGGACCAGATCCGGATGCTGATCAGCCCCAACCGGCCTGGCACCGGCGACGCGAAGCAGGGCGCGCGTGCCATAGCGCGAGATCAGGATGAACGTCACCGCAACGACCGCCACGATCACGATGATCAACCCGACGAAGATGAACCCGAGCTCCAGCAGAATCGCAGGCCACGGGACCTGCGAGAGGTTGAGCATTCCGTCAGCGGAACGGCCCTCCTCGACGCGTGCCAGTAATCCGTTCAACCAGGCGTGGAGGTTTGGCGTTCCGTAAATCTGCAGGCATGCGACGGCGATCATGAAGACCCACGGCGACACGTAGACGGTCGCACCCGACATGACGGGGAGGGCCACGACGACGAACGACGACAGCAGCAGACGCGTCTTCCGCCTGTTGGCGTCTATGCGGTTGTAGACAAGAATCGGCTCGGGCGCGTCCGACACAGCGCGCCTCTCCCTAGCCAGCCGGCGGAACCGCCGGCGGCTGCGTCATCGCCTTCGCGGGGCTGAAATTCACACGCACTTCCGCTCGCCCTTCATCGCCCGCGTCGAAGAACTCCGATGCGCGAAAATCGAATGTCCTGGCTACCAGCACGCTTGGGAAGACGTCGATGCTGTTGTTGTAGTCCAGGACATTGCGGTTGTAGAACTGACGTGCGAATGCGATCTTCTCCTCGATGTCGCTCAGCTCGTCCTGTAAACGGACAAAACCTTCCGATGCGCGCAGCTGTGGATAGTTTTCGGCCACAGCGAACAGCCGTCCAAGCGCCTGGCTGAGGACGTTGTTCGCATCGCCTGCTGCTCCTGCGCCGCCTGCGTTCTGAAGGGTGCTACGGGCGCGCGTCACCTCATCGAACGTCGATCGCTCGTGCTGCGCGTACGCTTGTACGGTATCGACGAGGTTCGGAATCAGGCTGGCGCGCCGCCGAAGCTGCACGTCAACACCCGACCAAGCCTCTCGCACGCGGTTGCGCGAGCGTATGAGCTGGTTGTAGCCCGCCAGCGCGAGGCTGGCGAAGAGAACGGCCGTGGCGACGAGAATTGTCGTCAGCACGACCTCGCCAAGGCAACCGCAGTGCCAGCGCCGTGCGGCCGCCTGGGCGAGACAAGGTCAGTCAGATGAACGACTTCCCGAGAATGCACCGGGACCTGGTCACAAAACATGGCCCCGGCCGATTACGGATCTGTTCGTCCCTCCACGATCCCGGAGACTCGTGGCGCCGATGCGGAGGTAATCTAGCGGAAGAACGATGCGACGACACTTCGTGGTGCTTGCGGTCGTAGCGGTTGCCACGCTCGTGGTGTCTGTGGCGGCACAGCCTGGCGCGACGGCGGAACGTTTCTGGCCCCAATGGCGCGGGCCGCACGCGACCGGCGCATCAAGGACAGCGAATCCACCCACTGAATGGAGCGAGGCCCACAACGTTCGCTGGAAGGTCGAGATCCCTGGCCGAGGCTCGGGCTCACCAGTGGTGTGGGGCGATCGGCTGTTCCTGCTTTCCGCCGTCCCGATGGGCGCTCAGGGCGTCGCGTCGCATGAGCCCAGAGGTCATATCCAGCCTCGAGACGTCCATCGGTTCGTCGTCTTGGCGATCGACCGTCGCACCGGACGCGTTGTCTGGGAACGAACCGCCCGCGAAGAGCGCCCTCGCCAGGCCTCGATGAAGGACGGCACCTGGGCTTCGAGTTCTGCCATCACCGACGGTCAACGCGTCTACGCCTTCTTCGAATCGAGCGGCTTGTATGTCTACGACATGGCCGGGAACCTGCTCTGGCAGAAGCATCTCGGCGAGAAGAAGATGTTTGCCGATGTGGGCGAGTCGGGAAGCACACCTGTTCTGCATGGCAACCGTCTCGTGATCGCGTGGGACCATCAAGGCGCGTCCTTTGTCGTGGCGCTCGACGCCCGGACCGGACAGGAGGTCTGGCGTGCCGATCGCCAGGAAGTCGATTCGTGGAGCACGCCACTCGTGGTGGAGCACGCCGGCCGCTCTCAGGTCGTGACGACCGCGCAGAACCGCATCAGAAGCTACGACCTCGAGACGGGCAAGGTCGTGTGGGAGAGCGAGGGCTTGACGATGAACCCGATTCCCTCTCCCGTGGCCTGGGACGGGATGGTCTTCGCGATGAGCGGATTTCAGGGCAGTCGCTTGAGGGCAATCCGTTTGGCGGATGCCAAGGGCGACATCACTGGCGGCAACGCCATCGTATGGACCCTGGATCGCGATACTCCGTATGTGCCTTCGCCTCTGTTGTACGACGGCCTTCTGTATGTCCTCAAGAGCAACTCGGGAATCCTGTCGGTCTTCGACGCGAAGACCGGCAGGCCGCACTATCAGTTGCAGCGCCTTGCGGGAATACCGGAGGTCTATTCGTCACCGGTCGCCGCGCAGGATCGCGTCTACGTTACAGGACGAGACGGGACGACGCTCGTCATCCGGCATGGTACGTCGTTCGAAGTGCTGGCGACGAACACGCTTGACGATGGGTTCGATGCCTCAGCTGCGCTGGTGGATGACCACATCTATCTCCGCGGATATCGCAATCTGTACGACATCGCCGTGTCGCGGTAAACGGCCGCGCGAGTGTGCGCTCAGCATCAGTGCTTGAGATTAACGCGTCGCAGGCCAGGAGGACATCATGAAGGTCGTTGTCGATGTGAGCCTATGCAGCCTCCACGGGCTCTGCCAGGAGACTTTGCCTGAGGTGTTCAAGATTGGCGACGACGGAGTACTGCACGTCCTGGACGAGACACCACCGGAGGGTCTACGCGCGAAGGTGGACAAGGCCGTGCGGGAGTGTCCAACCGGCGCGATTTTCATCGAAGAGTGAGTGGCGTCCATGGTGCGTCGCATCGTGGTCGTTGGCGCCTCGCTCGCAGGCCTGCGCGCGGCGGAGACGCTGCGCGACCGAGGCTTCGACGGTGCGCTTACGCTAATTGGCGACGAGCCGCATCGCCCCTACGATCGCCCACCGCTCTCGAAACAGGTGCTCCAAGGCACCTGGGAGCCGGAGCAGACCCTCTTTCGCAGGAAGGACGGCTATGACGCACTCGCGCTCGACATGCGTCTTGGCGTGCGCGCGGCGTCGGTCGACGTTCGTGCCAGACGCGTCGCGCTTGCTGGCGGCACGTTTGTCGACTACGACCGGCTGATCATCGCGACGGGCGCGCGCGTCCGGACCCTCCCGGGCATTGCGCCACGGGCAGGCTTGCTGGTCTTGCGCGGTCTAGACGACGCGATCACGCTGCGGCGAGAACTGATGAACGCGCCCCGTGTCGCAATCGTGGGTGCGGGGTTCATCGGCCTCGAGGTCGCCGCCTCCTGCCGCGCTCGCGGCTTACACGTCACTGTGATTGAGTCGCTTCCCGTCCCGCTTTCCCCAGCCCTGGGTCCGGCCTTCTGCGAGATGGTCGCGGCCATGCATCGCGACCACGGCGTGGACCTTCGCACCGGGGTTGCCGTAACGGACGTCTTCGGCGAGTTGAGCGTAACCGGTGTCGCGCTCTCCGACGGCTCACGGGTCGACGCCGACGTGGTGGTGGTCGGCATTGGGGTCACTCCAAACACGGAGTGGCTCGAAGGCAGCGGCCTCACGCTCGACAACGGCATCGTTTGCAACGGCTTCGGTGAAGCCGCGCCCCACGTCTATGCGGCTGGCGATGTGGCCCGGGTCGCAAACCGGTGGCATGGCGATTCGCCGCGAATCGAGCATTGGACCAACGCGGTGGAGCAGGCGGTGCATGCCGCGGAGAACGCTCTCGCCGGTCCCGCGGCGAACACGAGCTTCTCGTCCGTGCCGTACTTCTGGTCGGACCAGTACGACCGAAAAATCCAGTTCATCGGTCGCGCGCGTCCGCACGACGAAATGGTGATCGTCGACGGGTCGCTCGCCGACCGACGGCTCACGGCGCTCTACCGGCGCGGCGATCGCGTGGTGGCGTGTCTCGCGGTGAACCAACCGCTCGCGCTGATCAAATACAGGAAGCTGATTGCAGGCGGTGCACTGTGGGAAGCTGCGCTGTCGGGACTGTCCACTTCGTAGCCCATCACGTGCCGCCAGGGCCGAACGTCGATACTCCAGTCCTCTTTGATTTCCCCCTTCCTGTTGGTCGACGGAGTGGTTTCAGGGGTTGCCAGACTCATGCGACCTCGTTGCCTGACCTTGACTGAAAGACCGAACGCAAATGCTGACAAAAGAGCCGAGCCGCATCACTCAACGTGAAGATTCCCACCAATCGGCCGTTCTTGGTAATGAGCGCGCTCCCGATGTGCTGCGACGACAGGTGACCGAGGACACAATCGAGCGGCTCGCCAACGTCGACGACATAGGCGTCGGGAACGAAGACATCGCGGACGAACAGCTCCTCTTTCGGGGGCAGTCCGAGGCCGGGGTCGAGCGCTCGCTTGAGGTCTCGGTCTGTCAGCACGCCGACCAGCGTGTTGCCCTTCTTCACGGGGAGATGGCGAACCTCGTGCTCGACCATGAGGGCCCTGGCCACCAACACACTGTCGTCGACGTGCACCACGTACGGAAACGGTGTCATGACCGAGGCGATTGAGGGGATATGGTCCATGTCGTGATCTCAGTGAGCGTGAGTATGTGTGATGCCCTCGCTCGGAAGCGCCGGCTTGAACTTCTTGTGACAGCCTTCGCACGCCTCGACCAGTTGACCGTTGGCGGCCACCAGCGCCGTCTGATCCTTGGTTTCGGCGGCCCTGAGCGCCGCCAGGCCGGCGGTCGAAACCGCCGTTGCAAAGTTCTGCCACTCCGGCTGCTGGACGAACGTCCGGTCGTTGGGCCCAGTGCCTTCCAGCCGGATCAATGCGCCGGCCGCCGAGATTTGGGTCGCGTGCTCGACGACGTTCTCCCAGTCCGCGTCCGTCTTTGGAGCCTGCCCTTCCTTCTCGACATTCCACAGCTGATGGGCGGCGTGATCGACGAGCCGCACCATTTCGGCGTTAATGCTGACGGGTGACTGCACCGGCGCCCCGCTGGCCGCCGAGGGCGACTGCGTCGAGGGCTGCGACTTTTCAGTCGGTGCGGTACATCCCGCAACGAGGCACGCTCCGAGAGCACCCATCAGCCCCGCATAGCGTAGTGTGTTCATCATCAAACCCTCCTCTTGTGATGTGGTCCGTGGTCTCTTATTCCCGATCGCGGGAGCGCGATTCCACACGGGCACGGCAACGGCGGCAGGCCCGATCGAATGCTCCGCTTCGGGTCAAGACGCGGCTCGATCGACCGGACGGGTCCAAAATGGGCAGTGGTCACACTCGCCCTTGGAAAGGTATCCACCCTCAGGGCGTACCTGAGGATGTGCACACATCCACGGCGACCATCGTCGGCAGCCGGGCGACGACGACTGTGACCGGTAACCACCCGTTTCGAGCGAGGGGGCGCTACCGAATTCACCCCACTGGCACGTCCACGGCACCTTACGAAAGACCTCCATTCCTGCGGGCATGCGTCACCTCACTATCTACCGTCTCCTCACGGCTGCGACGCCACGCAGACAGAGGGATTAGTTAAGTCAACGTTCATGAGCACGTTCCTAAAAACAAGGATGGGCAATGCACATGCCACAGCCGCCATGGGAGAAGAGAGCCAATCTGGCTAGGTTTCGCGATGACGGATGACTGCGAAGCGGGATTAGTGCGCGCTCACTGAGGAAAAACTCGCACGAGGTTGCCAGAGGGAGACAACCATCGCACAATCAGATTGGAGGAACTTTGTGACCCAGCGCAAGAGTCTTGCGATTCTTGTCGGCGGCGGCCCAGCCCCTGGCATCAACAGCGTCATTAGCGCCGCCACCATCCGCGGCAGCCTCGAGGGTGTCGATGTCGTCGGAATCCGCGACGGATTCGAGTGGATCATGCAGGGTAATATCGAGCACTTGATGCCGCTGACGATCGAAGGGGTCAGCCGCATTCACTTCCGGGGCGGATCCCACATCGGCATCTCGCGCGCGAATCCGACGACCGATCCGGCACATCTCGAGAACACGGTGATTTCGCTGCTGCGTCTCAACGTGTCGATGCTCATCACGATTGGGGGCGACGACACCGCTTACTCCGCCCTCAGGCTCCAGGAGCATGCCAGCGGCCGGATTCAGATCGCACATGTCCCGAAGACGATCGACAACGACCTCGCTTTGCCGTCGCACGTGGATACGTTTGGCTTTCAGACTGCCCGCCATTACGGGGTCGAGATCGTCAAGAACTTGATGGTCGATGCGAAGACCACGTCGCGCTGGTACTTCGTCATCGCGATGGGGCGAAAGGCCGGCCACCTGGCGCTCGGTATCGGGAAGGCGGCGGGCGCGACGCTGACGCTCATCCCGGAGGAGTTTGGCAGCCGCCGGCCGCGGTTGAAGACAGTGGTCGACACGCTGGTCGGGGCGATTATCAAGCGGCTGAGCTACGGGCGGCGCGACGGGGTGGCCGTCATTGCCGAGGGGCTCGTGCTCGACATCGATCCCGCGGACCTGGCGACGCTGACGGATGTGGAGCGCGATCCGCACGGGAATGTCCGAATCGCGGAAGTCAACATCGGCGAAGTCCTGAAAACCGCCGTCCAGCGACGGCTCAAGGAGTTCAACCTCAAAACCACGATTGCGGCCAAGAATATCGGCTACGAGCTGCGGTGTGCCGATCCGATTCCCTACGACATGGAGTACACGCGGGACCTTGGCTACTGCGCAGCGAAATACTTGTTGTCAGGTGGGAATGCGACCATGATTTCGATGCAGGGAGGCCACTTCGTCCCGATTCCGTTTTCCGCGTTACTCGATCCCAAGACCGGCCGTCCACACGTCCGGTTGGTCGACATTCATTCCACGCGATACGCCATCGCCCGTCGGTACATGATCCGAGTTCGCCGAGATGACTTCGAGGATCCGCATGAACTTGCGAAATTCGCTGCAACCGCTGGGCTTTCTCTGGAGGAGTTCAGAACAGAATTCGAGTACCTGATCGACGACGAGCCACCCCCGCTCATCGTCGATCGCGAGCATCATCTCATCGAGGCCAGCTCGAGCTCCACCGAACCCCAGGCAACTTAGCAAAGCCAAGTTAAGAAAGGCGTCGACGCTGTTGAGTCCGGTGCCGCCGTTCTTCGGGATGCTTACCGCTCTGCCACGCGACGCCGGCGCGCGAGGCAACCTATCGAATGACCACCGCAGCCCCAACCGACCAGCGGTTGCCGATCACGTCCGGAATCAGCCCCTGGCTGGCCTGCAAGTCGCCCAGGGCGAAGGCGTGCTGCATGCCGAACACCTGCAGGCCGAGGCGCGCGGTCGGCCGAAAAGCCCATCCGGCGCCGATGATCACGGACAGGCCCTTCTCGTTGAACGAGTCCGAACCGAGAACGTCCACCCAGTTCCGGACGAACGCCATCCCGGCGCCGCCTTTCAGGAAGAACCCCTGCGAAGCCCAGGGCCTGAACTGCGCCACGGCATCGATGTGCGTGGTGCGGATCGTTCCCTGCGAGGTCTCGATCGGCATCCAGTACACTTCGACGCCGACGTCCATGCGAGGATTAGCACGATATCCGATATCGACCAGCACGGCGCCAGAGTGGCGGTACGGGAAATCCTCCTCGCAGGTCTGACAATCGCCCCGCAGCGTCGCGAACGCGCCACCGGCCACGAACCACAGGTTCGAGGCGCCGCCGGCCGGTTGGCTCGACGGTGCCTGGGGGGCTGCCTGGGCGAACGCCATGGCCGGGGCAAGCGCGAGCAGGCAAAGGCCGCGCACCCAGGTGTGCATCGAGAGGTTCACGACAGCCCCCATGTGAAGTAGGCGCGCACCTGCGGGTAGTGGTAGCGTGCGCGCGTGCCGGCGGCGTCCTGGTAGAACGTCCGTCGATCGAAGTACTCGCCTGTGACGCCCACGCCGAACGCACCTCGCAGTGGCAGCAGGAGGTCGACGCGTCCGCGCTGCAGGAAGTGGTTCGCGCGCACGCCGTCGAGGGAGTAGAGGTGACGGCCCTCGTAGAAGAGCGTCGCGAACGGGCGATTGTTCCGCGAGAAGATGGCGGTCACGCCAAAGTTCGATCCAGGTCCGTAGTCGTAATAGCGCGGCCCCTCGGAAACGCCCTGACCCGCGTCTCCGGACTCCTGCTCCTCCGGGCGTTCGGTCACGCCGAGCGGGAGCGAATCGATGGCGCCGAGGACGGTCAGGCCGCCCCAGCCCAGCATCCAAAACCTGGTCGTGGACGACAGGTTCTGTGTGAACCCGAATGCGGCCTCGAAGGCTTGGGATCCGGTGGCGTAGGCGTCGTTTTTCTGGAAGTCGTAACTCTGCACGACACTGAACTGGAACTTGTCGCCCTTCAAGGGCTGTCCGAGCAGCCGCCCGCGCACTCGGGCTTCGCTCAAGCCCGATCCGCCGCCGAAGCGTAACCTCATCGCGAATGCGTCGTAGGGTGTTCGGCTGTGTCCCTTGTCCGGATCCCCGTAGACCGCGTCCACCTCCAGGAATGGCTGTGCGTCCGCCGTGAACGCGTTGTCCTCCGTGCCGCGCCACAACACGCCGGCTGCGCCAAACGCGGTCAGGTTCGACGGCACCATGTCCGCGGGCTTGTCGGTCACGCGCGAGGCATCCCCCCGCATGAATCGATTCACCCCGGTGATCGGATCGAGCGCGGTCGCGCCGATCTCGCGCCACAGGCGCCCGCGCCCGGTGGCGCGTGTGTCGCGTACGAGCCAGGCTGTACGGTGAAACATCTCGCCGAGCGCGATGCCGCCCAGCGTCGTGTTGATGAAGTCGTTCAAGGACGCGTGGTTGGTCTCGCCGAAATACTCCCAGGTGCCGCTGCCGAAGGCCGTCACGGCCGCTGACTCATAGAAGCTCAAGCCGTTGGCCCGGCCCGTGTTGAAGTAGTTGTTGCCTTGATACGGGTGGCCGATCTGGTTGACGGTGAAGTCGTCCAGGTCCCAGACCCACCCTTGCTCCATGTTGGCCCACCAGGTTTTGGGCGTGACGCGTGCCGTCACCTGGCCGCGAGCGAGGTTCGCCACTCCGTAGAACACATTGACGACGGTGGTCTGAAACAGGGCCTTGCCGACACTGCGCGGCGGACAGCCTTCGCACGCGCGCCGCTCGACGATCCAGGAGGGCTGGCCTGGTGTCTGCGCGACGGAGGCCGCAGCGAAACGGGCCATCTGGTCGGCCAGCATCGTTGGAGGACCGTTCGCGTCGGGGGACGACGCTTCCTGCGTACCCTGCGCGGCGCACAGGGAGACGCCCCAGAGCATGCTTCCCAACATCACGACAGCGACACGGCTCATCTTGGGAGGTTCGAACTCGATGCTATGCATTTTGTCTTGTCTATGTGCCCGGATCGACTCAGTCTCTCCTGTCGTGAACGCGATCAGCAGGTCGCATCACCTTGGAGAGCTTGCGCTCCTGGAGCACCTGATTCAACGCGTAAGCCAAACGCACCTTGGACTGACGTTCGCCGGGTGGGGAAACCCGAGGTCAGCGAACACGGTGGCGGTGCCACGGGTGACCGGTTCTCTTCGTTCAGCGTTTCGGCACGCCATGAAGCCGCTGATGATAATCCAGATTACTGGGTAGTCAAACAATATGCCCGCATCGAGGATGTCAGCCTGCGGGGCTCGCGGCCGTGCGGGAGACCGGCCTGATGTGGGCGAACATGCTGCGGGCGTTCCAGGTTGGGAAGGCTCTTACCAGCGACGGCAGGCCATCGAGTTGGATGCGGCCCTCGCGGGTGGCTTGGGCCCAGGTGAGCTGGCCGGCGTGCCATTTGACGAAGGCTTCGGCTTCCGCCGTGATGTAGAGGTCCTCGTCGAGGCCGGGTACGTCTTGCAGATTTCGGTGTCTCCGAGCTCGATGAGTAGCCAATAGCGCTCATGGCGCGGTCGGCCGGTTCCACCTTCGCGTGGGGCGCTTCGGTGGACAAGCCCACCTTCGCGCGACGCGCTCCGACGAGCAAGGAAGTCGAAGCGGATGACGACGCGTCGACTTGGGAGCCGGTCTCGCCGGAGCGCGTTGCACATTGACCACAGGGCCACAAAGGGGTCGAGGTTCTCGGGGGCGATCTCGAGCCAACGCGCACCCCACTCACCGAGCGACTGGCAGACCGTGAAGAGGTCCTGGCCCGCAGACGTGAGCTCGTAGTGGTGCCCGCGCCCGTCGGGCTTGAGTGCCGACTCGACGACACCGAGCCGTTCGAGCTGCTTGAGCCGCTGTGAGAGCAGGGTACGGGAGAGTCCGGGTGCGCCCTCCAGGATCTCACTGAAGCTTCCGCAGCCAAGGTACAGGTTGCGGATGATCAGCGGTGTCCAGCGCTCGGCGAAGATCTCGGCGCCACGGGCGATGGGGCAGTACTGGCCGTACGTCCTCACAACGCCAGTGTTGCGCACCCGCCTTCGGTTGTGAAGTCCAGATTCTTGACTATACAGCCGCGGTCTGCGGTGGTCCGATGTGGCCGTGGAGAGGAGGACACTATGACGACACCAACGGCCGCGGAAGTCGGCCACGGGAGCAAGCAGCCAACCGTCGTGGAGATCGACGGGTTCCGAGGCCGGCTAATCAGTGCCGACCACGCCGACTACGACATCGCCCGTGCAGTCTGGAACGGTGCCATCGACCGGCGCCCGCGCCTGATCGCCCGATGCATTGGGACCGCCGACGTGGTGGCGGCCGTGCGTTTCGCTCGCGACCACGATCTGGAGATCGCCATACGGGGCGGAGGCCACAACGTGGCGGGCACCGCCGTTTGCAACGACGGGATCGTCATCGACCTCTCGGCGATGCGGGCCGTACGGGTCGATCCCGCCGACCGCAGGGCCTGGGTGCAGGGTGGTGCGCTGTGGGGCGACGTCGATCACGAGACCCAGGCGCACGGTCTGGCCACCACCGGCGGAATCGTGAGCCACACCGGAGTCGCCGGGCTTACCCTCGGCGGTGGCGTCGGTTGGCTGATGCGCAAGCACGGCCTCACCGTCGACAACCTCCTCGCGTCCGATGTCGTGACGGCCGACGGCAAGCTGCTGCGGGCGTCCGAGGACGAGCACCCCGACCTGTTCTGGGCGTTGCGAGGCGGCGGCGGCAACTTCGGCGTGGTCACCTCGTTCGAGTTCCGCCTCCACTCCGTGGGGCCCACCGTCCTGGCGGGGCCGATCCTCTGGGACGCGACCGACGCCGGGGAGGTCCTTCGCTTCTACCGCGACTTCGTCCGCGACGCTCCCGACGAGCTCGGCACGGTCGTGAGGTTCGGCGCTGCGCCGCCGCTACCCGATATCCCCGAGGATCTGCACTGGCGCCCGGTGGTGATGGTCGGTACCTGCTACGCCGGGCCGATCGAGGACGGTGAGCAGGTGCTCCGGCCGCTCCGCGCATTCCGGACTCCGCTCCTCGACCTGGTCGGTTCCACGCCGTACGTGGGATTCCAGAGCGCGCTCGACTCGACCGTCGTCCACGGTTGGAACTACTACTGGAAGTCCACCCACCTCCCCGAGCTGCGCGACGACCTCATCGACGTGATCGTCGCGCACGCGTTCTCCTGCTCGTCGCCGCGGTCGTACGTGGCGATGTTCCATCTGAAAGGGGCGGTGAGCCGAGTGGCCGAGGGCGAGACGGCGTTCGGGAACCGGCAGGCGTCGCACGCGATCACTCTCGATGGTGTGTGGCGGCCCGGCGAGGACTTCGGCGACCGGGACACCGCTTGGGCGAGGGGGTTCTTCGCCGCCCTCGGCCGCTTCCGCGAAGGCGTCTACGTCAACTTCCTCGGCGGCGACGAAGATCCCAACCGGGTCCGCGAGGCGTACGGCGACTCCGTCTATGACCGGCTGGTGGACGTGAAGACCAGGTACGACCCCGATAACGTCTTCCACCACAACCAGAACATCCGCCTTCGCTCCGGGTCCGCTTGATCTGAGCGGACCCGGAGCTACGGCGAGACGCGTAGCTACGGCGAGACAGGTCCGTCCGAGGTTGCCGAGGAGGCCTCTCGTCAGCGCCAGCCGAGCTCAGGGGCGACAAACTTGAGGATGCTGTTGATGGCGTGGGCGTTGTACTCCACGCCCAACTGATTCGGGACGGTCAGGAGCAGGGTGTCGGCGGCGGCGATCGCCTCGTCCGCGGCCAGTTGTTTGACCAGGACGCCGGGTTCGGCGGCGTACGATCGGCCGAAGATGGCGCGCGTGTTGGCGTCGATGTAGCCGATCTGGTCCTGGTCGCGAGCGTCGCGTCCGAAGTAGGCCCGGTCTCGCTCGTCAACGAGCGCGAAGATGCTGCGGCTCACCGAGACGCGCGGCTCACGCTGGTGGCCCGCCTCCTTCCATGCCTCGCGGTAGGCTTCGATCTGCTTCCGCTGCTGAACGTGCAGCGGCTCGCCGCTCTCGTCGTCCTTGAGGGTCGAGCTCTGGAGGTTCATTCCCAGCTTCGCGGCCCACGTGGACGTGGCGTTCGAGCTGGAGCCCCACCAGATCCGGTCGCGCAGCCCTTCCGAATATGGCTCGACGCGCAGCAGGCCTGGCGGATTGGGAAACATCGGCCGCGGGTTGGGTTGAGCGAACCCTTGCCCCTTCAGCACCTCGAGGAAGACCTCAGCGTGCCGGCGCGCCATGTCGGCGGCGCTCTCGCCGTCGCCGGGCGCATAGCCGAAGTAGCGCCAGCCGTCGATCACCTGCTCGGGCGACCCTCGGCTGATGCCCAGCTGGAGGCGGCCACCCGCGATGACGTCCGCCGCCCCCGCGTCCTCGGCCATGTACAGCGGGTTCTCGTAGCGCATGTCGATGACGGCCGTCCCGATCTCGATCCGGCTGGTGCGGGCGCCGACGGCCGCGAGGAGCGGGAACGGCGAGCCGAGCTGGCGGGCGAAGTGGTGCACGCGGAAGTAGGCGCCGTCAGCGCCCAGTTCCTCCGCGGCGACGGCCAGCTCGATCGACTGGAGCAGCGCATCCGCCGCCGTGCGCACCTGTGAGAGGGGCGACGGCGTCCAGTGCCCGAACGACAGGAACCCTATCCTTTTCACCGGCACATCTCCTCGTAATCCTAAAGGTAGTTTGAGGACTGAGGTCTGGAGTTATACCTATAATCGCGGTGGTGCTCGGGCTGTTTCACTTGTCGCATTCTCCGGGTCTGCGAGTTTATTCCGCCAGAAGCGATTCATGCCGTTTGAACATTTCGATGTCTTGATTGTGGGAGCGGGCCTATCGGGCATAGCGGCCGCTCATCACCTGCGCCAGAAGTGCCCGAGCAAGACCTTCCTCATTCTAGAAAATCGCGCAAGAATCGGCGGCACTTGGGATTTGTTCCGGTATCCGGGCGTCCGCTCGGACTCGGATATGTTCACGATGGCGTATGCGTTTCGCCCGTGGCAAACACCGAAGTCCATTTCAGACGGCCATCTGATCCGCGATTACATTTCGAATACGGCGCACGAGGAGGGGATCGACGAGCACATCCGCTTTCATCACCAGATCGTGCGCGCAGACTGGTCGTCACATGATGCGCGTTGGACGGTTGAGGCTGCGTACAAACGGCCTGATGGAAGTGAAGAGGCCGTGACCCTGACCTGCAACTTTCTGTTCTCATGCGCTGGGTACTACAAATACTCGTCATGCTACGCGCCGGAGTTTCGCGGCCGCGATCGCTTCAAGGGAACGATCATCCACCCGCAAGCCTGGCCACAGGATCTCGATTACTCCGGCCGGCGCATCGTCGTCATCGGGAGTGGCGCGACGGCCGTCACACTCGTCCCGGCCCTGGCGAAGACCGCAGCCCATGTGACGATGCTGCAGCGCTCACCTACGTACATCGTTTCTCTTCCGGAGCTGGACCGACTGGCGATCGCCCTGAGCCGTATTCTGCCGTCGCAGCTTGCGTATGGCATCGCACGCTGGAAGAACATCGGGTTCATGACCTACATGTACCAATTCGCCAGACGGCGGCCCGAGCTCGCGAAAAGAGCGATTGTGAAGCGCACGAGCGCCGAACTCGGCGCGGACTACGACGTTCGGACGCACTTCACGCCTCGCTACTATCCATGGGAACAGCGTCTCTGCCTTGTCCCGGATGCCGATCTGTTCGTCGCCATTCGCGAGGGCCGCGCCAGCGTGGCCACCGATTACATCGAAACCTTCACGGAAAAAGGCATTCAACTCAAGTCCGGCAGGGAACTCGAAGCGGACATCATCGTGACGGCGACGGGTCTTCAGCTCCAGATTCTCGGCGGCATCGCCGTGAGCGTGGACGGCACGTGCGTGGATTTCTCCAAGTCGCTGTCGTACAAGGGCGTGATGTTCTCGGACGTGCCGAACCTGGCGTCTGTGTTCGGCTACATCAATGCCTCGTGGACACTGAAGGCGGACCTCATTTGCGCTTATGTCGCGCGGCTGATCGCCTACATGGACCGAAAAGGGTATGCGCAAGTGACGCCGCGCAACCGTGAGTCTGCGATGCCGACGGCTGCGTTCGTCGAACACTTCTCCTCAGGGTATATCCAGCGGTCGCTCGCTCAGTGGCCGAAGCAGGGACTGAAGTCGCCGTGGCGCGTGAAACAGAATTATTTTGCCGACATCATCAACTTGAGGTACGCCCCGATTGCAAACAAGGCGCTGGAATTCTCGAGCCCCTTACCGTTGGCGATCGTAGATCGCGGCGCCTTCGGTCTGCCCCAAAACTAATCTGGTCACCGTGCCGTTGGCGTCCAAGAAGAACTCGGCGACGGCGCCGGTCGACTCAAACTGCGTCTCCGATATTGGAATGAGAGGAAGAGCGTTCAAGTACAGTTGACCGTTGTGTAGGCTGACGCTTTGGGTCACGCCCATGAAGCCAGCCACAGTCCGCGACCCGTCACGAAAGACATATCTTCCGGCGTACTTTTCGAGAACGACCGAGCTGACGGGTACACCGCTGGTCGCGGTGCTCACCATGTGAACCTTATCGCGGTTGTTTTCGTTGCAGACATTCTCGAGCATGTCTGTATCCGCTCTGAAGTTCACCGGCAGCGACAAGCTCAAGGGCTTCGTCAACGTCTCGGGATCGTCGAACGTGACCTGATATTGCATGTGTCCGAAGTCGATTCGATGGAGTCTCTCGGTCACGCGCAGGTTTTCAGAATGAGGATGGCCGGCCCTATCGAGCCAGGTCCGGTCATTGAACCCGGCGGACTCGACCACGAGCGTGTCGCCATCCCAGTGGGCGACCGAGTACCCTAACCAGGTCGGGTTCGGATCTTTTGGCAAGGGGCGGCCATCCAGATAGATCTGCCGGTACCGACCGGTGCCACTCTCATAAAGCAGCGCGACAACCAGAGGGGACTGGATGATCCGGTACATGGCGTTAAGCATTTCCGAAGGACCGCCCGGCAGGCAGTTCGTAACGGGATCGTCCCGTCTGAAGTCCTTGACGCGCTCCAGGAAGACGGCTTCCGCCGCGGGACGAAAGATGCTTTCATCCTTCAGATCTTGAATGACGTTAAAACGGTACGGGTTGATTTCGGGCTGCCACAGGCCGGACAGATCCGGCTTGCCATCAGGCGTTCGGGGCGCGGGCGCCGACAGGTTCGGTTTGCCGTCGGCGGTTCGGGGAATCCCCGGTGTCGGAAATTCGAGCCATTGAGCGCCTAGCGAGACCGGGAGCAACCATAACGCCGCCGCGATCGCGATTCTCCACATGAGGTTTTCCTCGCGCGATGAGTCTGCTCACAGCTCCCCGGTTATGTCAATTGCTCGACAGGCTGGACGCCCTGAGCGGAGTCGACGGGCCATTTCGTACCAAATTGACCGGGTCAGCGAGTAAATAACCTTCCACGCGGAGCAAATGGTGATGAAGACAACGACCTTTACAATCGCCGTAATGTGCGGACTTGTTCTGCTCGCCGTCGCTGCCCTGACACCGGCGCCCGGGCCTGGCTCGGCCAGTATGCTAGCGGCCGTGAGCTTCAATAGGCCGGATCTGCACGCTTCATCGATCGCTAACGACTACACATTACTCATCCCGAATCGGGCGGCCGCCGATTCCGGTCGTGAAGCCGGACGGGTATAATCCCGACACTTCGCTTGCCCCTCCTGCCAGGCACCCACCTTGGCGTCTACGACGTCCTCTCGGCCCTGGTACAGGCACCACACGTTCAAATGCCTATACTTGACCCGTGTTGAACCCGTCGAAACACGTTTGGCGTCTCTAATACCGGCTCGAGTGTCGCGGCAGGCATCATTCGCGCGTCGCGGTGCCCCGTGACTCGCCTGAAGTATGGACGCTCGAACGGCGCACGCCGTAGCCATCTGGGTCGCTCGCGGGCTTCTGGGCCTGATGTTCGTCTTCTCTGGCGCGAACAAGGCCTTCGGGCTCGGCGTCGCCGGGTACGCGCAAGAGCTGGCGGCCAACCCGTATCTTGCGGCCGTCGCTCCGCTGGCACCGGGGATCGCCCGTGCTGCCCCTTGGGTGGAGCTCCCACTCGGTATCCTTTTGTTGCTCGGGCTGTGGACGCGAGGTGCCACGATCGCGCTCTGCAGCATCGTGCTGCTGGTGGCCGGCGCTCACAGCCTCACCGGGCTGACGGTAGGAGGCTTCGGTCCGACGGCGATGTCGGCGCCGTTCGTGAACGGCTACGTCCTGCCGCGAGCGGCCCTCGCGGTCCTGCTGCTGCTGACGCCCGCCGCCGCGGACCGATATTCGATGAATCACCTGTTGTCACGACGCGCGGTCCTGTCCGAGGAGGATACGCGCGCGTGCGCCATCTTCACAGTACGTGCCCTGCTGGGGCTGGTCTTCTTCACCGCCGGGCTGAACAAGGTGTTCCTCATCGGCCCGCTCGAGCACGCTCGGTTGTACTTCATCGAGCCATACCGCGCGACTTTCCTTCCCGTCTGGGGTCTGTGGGCAAGCGGGACCGTGATTCCGATCCTGGAGCTCGCGGCGGGCGCGCTCGTGCTCGTGGGCCTGTGGCGCAGACCGGCATTGCTCGTGCTAGGGGGCATTCTGGTGTTCGTGATGTTCGGCCATCTGGTCGCCGTTCCCATGTTCGTCGCCACGGCCGCCGTCCTCCCCCGCACCGGGCTGCTGATCGCGCTGCTCCTCCTGCCGGCGGCTGCGGACCGATACTCGATTGATGTCGCGCGGCGCAGTCATCGGACTCCGGCGCCCGAAGCGGTACGAGCCGGTCTTGCCGGATAGGTGGTGCTCTCTTCGATGCGGAAATGGCGTTATGCTGACGGGCACACGCTGCTGATTCCCTCGGGCCGAACGCCTTGACGGGGCTCAGGCCTGCGGGAGGTGACTCTATGGGCGTTACGCGTCTCCTGGCTGCCGGCGTCGCGACGCTGCTCGTCGCGACTTCAACCCCGGTGCTCCTCGCGCAGCACTGGACGAAAGTTCCGCCGCCCGGCATTCCGCTCACGCGCGACGGCAAACCGGACCTCTTCGCGCCTGCACCCCGAACCCCCGATGGCAAGCCCGATCTGTCCGGAAAGTGGTCATCGAAGGACAACACGTTCGCTCGCGATCTGGCGACCGGCCTCAAGGAGGAGGACGTTCCGTTCCAGCCGTGGGCGAAGGCGCTGTTCGACAAGCGCAAAGACGGATCGTACTCGCGGGAGGATCCCGACGCGAACTGCCTACCGCAGGGCGTGCCGAAGATCGGCGCGCTCGCCTACCCTTGGAGGCTGATCCAGACGCCAGGGTCGATCGTCATCATCTATGAAGCGTTCACGTTGTGGCGGCAAGTCTTCATGGATGGCCGCGAGCTGGTCGCAGATCCCAATCCGACGTGGATGGGATACTCGACGGCGAAATGGGATAGCGACACGCTTGTCATCGACACGCGTGGGTTCAACGGCCGGCACTGGCTGGATCAGCTCGGCAGGCCCTCAACCAACAAGTTGCACGTTATCGAGCGGTTCCATCGCCGAGATTTCGGGCACATGGACATTCACGCGACCATCGACGACCCGGGGGCGTATACGCGGCCCTGGAGCGTCAAACAGGAAGTTGCTCTGCGCTACGACACGGAGCTGATGGAGTTCATCTGCAACGAGAACAATCGGGACGTCGCACACCTGCCCGGCGGATCCACGCGCTGACTCGCCAGGTCCTCGCTATCGGCCTCCTTGTTGCGGTCACGAGCCCCGCCGCGCTCGCGCAGCAAAGTGTCGACACAGTCATCACGAACGGCAAGATCCTGACCGTTGACGCGGACTTCCGCATCGTCCAAGCCCTGGCCATCGACGGCGGCCGGATCGTGGCGCGCGGCACGAGCGAAGAAGTCGCGCGCTACGCGGGTTCCAACACCAGGGTCATCGATGTCGCCGGTGCGACCGTGATCCCCGGCCTCATCGACAACCACTTCCACCTCACGCGCGCCGTGGATCGCTGGCACCGCCAGGCCCGGTTCGAAGGTGTCGACTCGCGCCGCAAAGCGCTCGAGATTCTCGCCACGAAGGCGGCGAGCATGGCGCCCGGCGAGTGGATCATGGTCCAGGGTGGCTGGACGCCGCGACAGTTCGCCGACGCGCCTGGCGGGTTCACGCTCGAGGAGCTCGACCGCGTGGCACCGAAGAATCCACTGTTCGTGCAGGAAGGCTACAGCGTCGTCTATGCCAACAGCCTGGCGCTGAAGGCGGTCGGGCTCGACCCGGCCGGCGGCGCGAGACGTAACGCCGTGGGGCTCGCGTCATTTCAGGGGCCCACTCCAATGCTCGACGCGATCCCGCCGACGCCGCCCGCGCAGCTCGAGCAGAACCTCACGGACTTCCTGCACGCGCTCAACGCCGCAGGGCTCACGGGCGTCTACAGCTTCGGTCAGTCGGCGTTCCTGGCCGCGCGTGCCGCGAAGGGACCGCTGCCGGTTCGACTCTGGGAGAGCCTGGCGTTCAATGCAAGGGACCCGGCCTCGGCGACTGAAGCCGCGGCGCTCATCGAGCGCAGCCGCCCCAATCAGTTCGACGGCAACTTCGGCATCTTCGGCCTCGGTGAGGTTCTTTACGGGCCGTTTTTCGATCTGGCAAGACGGGCGGAGCCCTGGCCCGCCGAGATCATGAACGAGTACGGCAAGCTGGCGACCGTGGCGGCGCGTGCAGGCTGGCACGTCCACCAGCATGTGATTAACAACTCGGCAGTGACCGATCTGCTCAATACCTTGGAAGCGGTGAGCAAGACCCAGCGCTTCGATCGCCTGCGCTGGACGCTCGGCCACGTCTACGACATCTCGCCGGAAAACATCGCGCGCGCGAAAGCGCTCGGCATGACGCTCGGGGTGCACGGCGCTGCGATGCAAGCCGGGGCCCACATGCCGCTGCGAAAGATTGCCGACAGCGGCATCGTCTTCGGCTTGGGCACGGACGCCACGATCGTCTCGCACTATTCGCCGTTTGTTACGCTGGGCTGGGTGATCAGCGGTCTCGACGTCGGCGGCAACCGCGTGCTCGACGAGACGCTGACGCGCGAGGAGGCGCTCATCGCGCACACGCGCTCGAACGCGTATCTGTTCTTTCAGCAGGACGCGCTCGGCTCGCTCGAAATCGGCAAGCAGGCCGACCTCGTGGTGCTCGATCGGGATTACATGACCGTGCCCGCTGCGCAGATCAAGAGCATACGGCCGACGCTGACGATGGTGGGCGGTCGGGTGGTCTACAAATCTGCGAATTGATCCCGCACTTCACTTGAATCGATGATGACATGAGCGCGGAATCGATGATCGGATTGGCCCACTGACTCAATGAAATCATCCGATCATCGTTTATCAGATCATCGATTCAAGCGAGCTTGAGTCTATTTGCTCGGGCGGCCTACAAGCCGAACACCTGAATCCTGGCGCTCGCCGGCGTCACTGGAAATGCGGGCGAATGCGTCCCCGAGGCAATCGCCACGCGCTGCTTGCCGTCGATCATGTACGTAATGATGCCGCCGCCCGGCGCCCCGGGCAGCTCGGTCCGCCACAGGATCTTTCCCGTTGCCGCGTCGAAGGCGTACGCGTGCTTCTCCATGTCCGCGGCAAACACGAGGCCGCCTTTGGTCGGTGTGATGCCCGACACCACGGGGGCGGGGGCCTTGAAACGCCACTTGACCTGCCCAGAATCGGCGTCGACGGCCGTCACCCATCCGGCCCAGTTGAGATCCTTTTTGCCGAACTGCGCGACGAGCTCGGCGCCGGTCCACGCCTGCCCCGGCTTCTTGTTGGCGAGCTCGGCGGGATCCAGCGTGACCGTGGCGCACCAGTCGACGGCGCCGTCATAGAACAGGTTTGTGTCCGGGTTGTACGCGGGTCCGTTCCACTGCGTACCACCGGTTATCCCCGGACAGAAGCGCGTCGGCGTCGTCGACAGCGGTACGTCCTCGTTCTCGCGCGTCGTCACCGGTGTCGCATAAAGCTTCTGATCGGTCGTCCGGTCGTAGACGTGGAGCAACCCATCCTTGGGCGCTCCGGCGACGATGCGGCGGCCGGCTTTGGTCGTGACGAGGACTGGAGCCGCAGCGAGATCCCAGTCGTGAAAATCGGCGGGAACGAGTGAATAGTGCGTGCGGTAGATGCCGGTCTTCGCCTCCAGAACGAGAATCGAGTTGGTATAGAGATTCGCGCCGGGGCGCACCTCCGTGGCAAAGTCGGGACCGGGATTCCCGACCGGCACGTACAACAAACCGCGATCAGTATCGAGCGTGGTACTGGTCCAGGTGCCGCCGCCGGTGATCGGCACGCCGCTGGCGTTGCCCCACGTCGCGCGGGCCTGGGCCTGCATCTTCTCGTTGCCGGGTTGCGGCGCATCGGTCGGTACCGTGTACGTCTCCCACACCACCGTGCCGCTCTGGGCGTCGAGTCCGTACACGCGGCCTGTCACGCCGTAAATGTCGCTTCCCGACGTTCCGATGAAGACCAGCCCGCTCCATGCGATCGGCGCCGCGGTGATGTTTTCGCCTTTGGCGGGATCGGCGATGTGCGTGCTCCACAGTTTCCGGCCGGTGGCTGCGTCGTAGGCGAGCACGTTCCCCTCGCCGGTGCCGCGGAACAGCCGGCCGTCGAGAAACGCCGCGCCGCGATTGATCGGCAGGCCCCGTGTGGGCCCTTCTTCACGCACGCGCCAGATCTGCCTGCACGTCTCCGCGTCCATCGCCAGGATTTCCTTGTCGGTCGTCGCGTACATCCTCCGGCCGATCACGATCAACCCCGGCTCGAAACCGGTGGAGACGTTGAAATCGTAGACGCACAGCTCTTTCAGGCGAGCGACATTGGACCTGTTGATCTGGTCGAATGGCGCATAGCGCTCGGACGTGAGCGTCCGGTTGAAGCTGGGCCAGTCGCCAGACACCGGATCCGCCGCGCGCGGAATGGCGAGCCACACGGTCGTCGCGGCCACCGCGTACACAATGGTGACCACGCAAGCTTGGTCGCGCACTCGAGGTAGAAGATTGAGCATGCGGGATATTACTGAGTTCCAAGTTCCTCAGTCCAGGGCTCAGGGCCAGGCTCGGGTGTGTGGCTTCCGCCTTCAGGCGGAAGAGCGCTGCCGGCAGTGAGCTTCCGGCTGAAGCCGGATCTTCCGGCTAAAGCCGGAAGCCACAACGCAATTGATTCACAAGCTCTCAGGGCTCACCGCGCTGTTAGAGCGATGCGATTCTGGGTGCTGGACAGCTCAGGCGACACTACAATGCTGGTCTTCACAACAGTGAGTTAGGCGGAGCTGACTGATATCACCTCAAGAAACCAAAGGGATTTGCACATGCCGAAACTGATTGTCCTGTATCCACCGCCAAACGATCGGGCCGCGTTCGAGCACAGGTACCGATCTGAACACGGTCCAATGGTGCTCGAGAAGATTCCTGGATTGCGGAAGTTTGTCGCCGCGCAAGTCCTCGGGTCTCCCGCAGGAGCAGCCCCCTACCAACGCGTGGCCGAGCTGTACTTTGATTCGATGGCGTCGCTTCAAGCTGCCCTGGCTTCACCCGGCGGACAGACGACCGTCGCTCACGCCATGGAGATTTCGACTGGGGGTCCGCCTGTCGTCCTGATCGCTGAAGACGACCAGGCCTGAGCAGGGCGCTTGGCGTTCAAGGTCGAGACCGGCCGCGCCATCGCCGTTACTAAGCTCTTGACCGCTGTCGCTCGTTGGTCATCGATCTAGCGGCGGCAGCAGTGCCTGCCGTTCCGGCGGAAGGTGTTGATCGACCGCGTTCATCATGAAGCCCACTCTGAAATAGTCGCCCATTATCATCATCAGCTGCACCGTGTGCTGCCGCCCGAAATGTCCGATCATCTTTTGCCACAACTCGCTGCTCACGCGGTGCTCGCGATACAACGTGCGTCCAAAGGTGATGAGTGTGGCGTCCTTGTCGGGGAGGCCCGCCACGTCCTTGTTGTGCTTGACGACGTCGATGACCGACTGCTCGAGTCCTTGCCTTAAGCCGGCGGGCTCGTGGGCGGACCACTCGGTACTGCTGGTCGATTTCTCTCGCGATGATGAGCACCGCAAGCTGAAAGTACCGTGGGCCGACGGGGCTTCCCACGCCCGTGGGGATACCCAGGCTGCGCTCCCTGGGGCTGTAATTCGTGACGTGCGTGGGTCCCGGTCCCGGCTTGACCTCCGGCCTTTGGGCCAATAGCCGCTGCCCTTCCTCGTCCAGATCTGCCGGCGTGACCGGCGGCAGCCGCGACAGCGTCACCGGGTTGACGTCCGGCGGCAGCGCGGTTTGTGCCTGCGCGAGCAGAGGCAGGGATACAAGCGCTAGCACGATTCGTCGAACACACATTGAAACACCTCCCAGATCACTTGCCGCGAGAGCGCTGAAGCCGCTCGTAATCTTTCTCGCCCTCGAGGCAGAACTCGTCGACGAGCTCCGTGTCGGCTTCAAAACTCTCCGTCAAATTGACGGTGAACGGCTTCGTGTATACCTTCGGATCGTCGATCGTCAGCTCGATCTCGAGCGTCCCGAAGTTCGGCCGCCGTATCTTTTCCGTCATCTTCCCGGCGTCGCTCATGGGGCTGCCCCATGTGTCAATCCAGAGGCCGTCGCGGAACCCTTCGGTCTGGACCACGAGCGTGTCGCCTTCCCAGTGCGCAGTCGAGTAGCCGTTCCACGCGGGATTCGGATCTTTCGGCTGCGGCCGGCCGTCGATGAAGATCTGCCGGTACATGGCGTTCACTTCGTAGAGCAGCACGAGCAGCTTCGGCGTATGCACCGCTTTCGTGAGATGCGGCAGTGTCCATGACCTTGGCGGGTTATCCGGGAGACAGCGCACGTGTGGATCGTCGATGCTCAATGCCGCATGGCGTTCCTCAAACACTTTGGCTGCCCATGGCTGATACGGCAGCGTGCCGCCCGGAAGATTGCGACCGAGATTGCCGCCAAGCGGCGACCCGCCGATCTCGATGCCGCACGGAATGAACTGGCCGTCGGCGTTCGTGCACTGCCTGGGCTGCGCGGCGTGCCAGAGACCGGACAGGTCGGGACGGCCGTCCGGCAGGCGCGGCGCCGGCGCCGCCACGTCGATTTTGCCGTCAGGTTTTCTCGGAATGCCTTCCGTCGGATACCGCAGCCACTGCCCGGCTGAAACGGCCGGTCCGCCAATCAGCGCGACGAAAACACAAGCCAGTACGTCGAGACGCCGCATGTTCCCCCCGTTCCTTTGCTTGACGCCGGCAAGCATTGTATCGCCAGCGCAGCGGCTGCGAGATAGCGACTTCACGTCCCGCGCCTCGAGCCTACGCGCGAAGGAGAACGGCGATGATCTGCACCAGTTCGACCGGATCGACCGGCTTGATCACGTGTCGGTTGAATCCGGCGCCGAGCGTGCGCTCTCGATCCGACGCGCGTGCATAAGCCGTCAGCGCGATCGCGGGTAGACCCGGGTACAACGCCCGCATCTTGTTCAACAGCACATACCCGTCTTCGCCTGGGAGGCCGAGATCCGCCACGAGCAGGTCGGGTCGCTCGGCGCCCGCGCGCTCGACGGCTTGCCGTGTCGTCGATGCGGCCATGACCCTGGCGCCGGCGCCCTCCAGGACTCTGGCGATCAACTCTCGCGCATCATCGTGATCTTCGACGACGAGGACACCGCGTCCGTCCAACGCGTTGGACGCCGGCAGTTCGGCTCGGCCAGTCGTTGCCGTCGACGCCGGTACGTGCGCGCCATCGCGTTCGGCGCTCGGCAGCCGGATCGTGAACGTCGAGCCGTACCCTTCACCCGCGCTCACCGCCCGCACGGTGCCGCCGTGCAGTTCGACGATGTGCCGCACGATGGTCAGGCCGAGGCCGAGCCCTCCGAAAGTCCGCGTCGTCGACGAGTCGGCCTGCCAGAACCGGTCGAAGACGAAGGGCAGCACATCGGGAGCGATGCCGACGCCGGTGTCCTCAATCTGGAATTCGACGGCGTCCTCGACATGGCGCAGCGCTATGACGATCGCGCCGTCGGGGGCGGTAAATTTGACCGCGTTCGACAGTACGTTCCAGAACACTTGCTGGAGCCGGTTAGTGTCGCCGATCACAGGCGGGGTGACGCCGATCCGCTCTTCGAGCCGAATCCGCTTGGCGTTCATTGCCGGCCGGAACGTGTCGATCGTCGCGCGAACGATCGTGCGAACGTCGATCGGCTCGACGGTCAGCGTCATCTTTGCCTTCATGATTCGCGAGACGTCGAGCACTTCTTCGATGAGCCGAAGCTGCGCGTCGGCATTGCGCTCGATCACTTCAACGGCGTGAGCGGTGCTCTTGTCGAGATCCCGGTTCCGCAGAATGCGCGCCCAGCCGTAGATGGCATTCAACGGCGTCCTGAGCTCGTGCGACAGCGTGTTCAGGAATTCGTCCTTGAGACGATTCGCCTCCTGGACCTCGCGATACAACTGGATGCGATCGAGCGCGAGACGAATTCGGCGAGCGACTTCCTCGACAACGAGAGAATCCGCAGCGGCATATCGGCGCGCGTTCGCAGAAAAGAGCGACAACACGCCTCTAATCTTGCCGTCGACAACGAGAGGCAGCATCGCGGCCGCCGCCGCGCCGAGGCGCTGTGCCGCGAGTAACGACTCACCGGGGCCGATCAGCTGCGCGATGAGATCGGCGCTCCGGGTCGCGACGCGTGCTGTCGTGTGGGCGCCCCCGAGAGGAAAAAGCGCGTCGATGCTGGCCCTGGGCACGTGAATCGTCGACAGCAGCGCCTCTTTGGTCGCGTCCGCATGGACGCCCGGAATGTATCGGAATGCCCCGTTGTCCTCGATCACGTGGACCATCGTCCAGTCGGCCAGGAACGGCACCACCAGCCGGCGGACGACGTCGACGAGATCGTCGAACGTGACGAGAGGCGCAAGGCAGTCGGAGAAGTTCGCAAGAAAGGCGAGCGTGTCGCGCTGCCTCGTCAGGGCCAGTTCGGCCTGCGCGAGCCGCAGCGTCCGCTCGGCAGTCACGCGCTCGGTTACGTCGATCGCATGCCCAAGGACGTACGTCCCGCCCAAACCGTTCGACATGACGTTGCGGTACAGCCACAGTCGGTCGGAGCCGGCTCGATCGACCACGCGCATCAACCCTGCATCGTGGCCGTGCGTCTGAATGCGCACGAGATACTCGTCGAAGAGAGGACGCGTGGCTGGCGAGAGGAAGTCGCGGAGATTCCGGCCGATGCCGTCCTCCGGGCTGTAACCCAGCGCCCGTGCAGCAGCAGGATTAATGGAAAGGATGGTGCCGGTCAGGTCGTGCGTGCAGATGAGGCCGAGGCTGTATTCCACGAGCTCGCGGTACCGGCGCTCGCTGTCGTGGAGGGCGTCAGTGGTCTGCTGCCATGCTGCGGTCATGCCCTCGAGCGTCTTGGCGCTGCGCTCGTCGTTCGGTTGGTTCATGACCGGGCCAGGAAAGAACAGCGATTATATCGCGCGGCGTTAACTCATCCGTGGGCGGGTCCGCAGGGAGTTGCACGGATTATGACAGTGTCGCGAAAGTGCGATTACAGGTTCGGGTCCGCTGCGCCGACGAGCTCGAGATTCAGCCCGTTCGGATCCTTCACGAACACGTTCCGGATGGTGTCGCTCCACTCGACGAGCTCGCCATCGCGTGACAGAACGCGTCCACCCTGGGCCTTGATCTTTGCGAGCAGCTCGCGAATGTGGCCGACCCGAAGCGCCATGCCGCAGGCGTTGGCGTCCGTCACCCGCAGGTCGAATGGCTTCCGCGGCACGCCCTGGATCTCGATGAGCTCGAGTCGCACCTTGCTGCCGGAGATCACACCGCCGGCGGTCCGGTACGAGGCGCCTGATCCCAGACCCATCAAGTCGAGCGTCGAGGAGTCTTTGGAGAACGCCTCGTCAGCCTTGAGCTCGAGTCCGAGCAGACCGTTCCAGTACTTCAACGACTCGTTCAGGTCGCGAACCGTCAGGCCCAAAATGGCCCCGATGATTGGCCCTTCTGGCGAGTCGGCAGAAGGGGCGCCCTGGATTGCCTCGACGAAGTAGCCGTCCGGATCGCGCATGACGATCGCTCTTGCATCGCCGATCGCCGTGGCCACCCGGACCGGCGCCGCGCCTTTTGACACGATCGGCGCGTTGACGCTCTTCGCTGCCTTAACAATCGCGTCGAGATCGCGGACGATGATCTTCATCATCGGCGCCCCTGGGTCCGCGATTTCCGGCCGCTGGTTCAACTGGCGGTCGACGTTGCCGAACTCGGTCAGCTCGAAGTTGAACGCGCCCTTGAGCTGTGTCATCGCGACACGCAAGGTCACGCCCGGCGTGTTGGTCAGAATCTGGGGTCCGGTGCTCGCGAAGGGCCGCACCTGGCCGGGAAGGCCGAACACCGACTGGTAGAAGGCGAGCGTCTTGTCGATGTCGTTCGTCGAATGAATGGCGTGCATGAAGCCGATGACGCCGGTCTTGTTCGTGGGGTTCGGTACGGGTGCCTGGGCTGAGACCAGGGCCCCTGCGAGCATGCACGATCCGACTGCAGCGACAACCCGCATGACATCCTTCCTGGTTGGCCGATGTCGTTACTCCGAGTCGCTCGGCGTCACGTTTCGGCTCTTGATCAGCCATTTGCCGTTCACCTTGACGAGCTGATCGAGGCCGTGCCCTACCGCCGCTACGCTCGGCTGACCGCCCCGGCCGGCGGGGCCGAACACCGTCATCCAATAGGAGTGATATCGCGCCTGATCTGTGCCGATGAATTCGAGATGGTCGTTGGTGATGACGTGATACATCGGAGCGGGTGTTTCCCCGGCCTTCTCGCGCTCGGCCCGGCGGTCTCTCATGTCGTTGACCATTTTCTTGAGCGCCTCGGTACCCTTCGTGGCATTCGACCCGGCGATGAACTGACCATCGGGGGTGTAGTTGCTCGTGTACGCGTCGGGGTCGCGTGTGTCGAGAGCGCGGACGTAGCGCCACATCAACGCTTCGATCTCGGTTCGATCCTTCATTTCGCGGACGACATCCGAATCAGATGCGCCGAGACGAATGCTAGTGGGCAGTGCCAACAGGCCGATGCCGAACGCGGCGAGAAGACCGATTCGCAAGTAACGCATCTCAAGCTCCTTCGAGGATGAAGTCGGTTTGATCAAATAGAGTCGGGCCGATGTGCGCGAAGGAAAGAACGTATCTGGCGTACCGCGAGAGGAATCCGCTCCTTGGGCTCCTTCCAGGGGAACATGCTCACTTCGGCCTTCGGCGCGAGCATCGCCGCCTCCATGGCGACGGCATACGGGTGCGCCGGAATGTCGTCCGGCAGGATCAGGACGGGCGTCCGGCAAGTGCGCACGAAATCGCGAGTCACTGTAAAGACGAAGTCAGCGTTGGTGCGGTACATCCTGGTCAGGAATTTGTCGACCGTCTCCATCGTGATTTCGGGACGGCGTTTGACCAGTTCGGGACCCCATCCTTTGATGTTGTTCTCGTAGAAAAGGTCCCGCATCTCCGGACGTGACCCGCTCGGCTGCGCCAGCACCGCCGCGACGACACGATCGGGTGCCCGCTTCAGCAGGTTCCAGATGAAAGGCCCGCCGATACAGAAGCCCATGACCATGAACTTGTCGATGCGCAGGTGATCCATCACGCCGAGGTGATCATCTGTGTATGCATCCCACGGCCGGTCAATTTCGAGCGGTCCGGACGACTGACCGCCGTTGGCGTTGCGCAGGTCCGACGCGATGCAGCGGTACTCACCCTTGAACTCGTCGATCGCGTTGAACGGATCGCCGCGTTTCAACCCCCCGATCGTCGAGTTCAGTCCACCGCCCGCGATGAGCAACAACGGGAAGCCGGTCCCGGCCTCCTCGTAGTGGATGCGAACGGGGCCCTTTTCGTAGAAGGACATAGCACTTCCTCCTTGCCCGGTCTGAGCAAATACCCGCTGCGCAGCGGCCATCGCCGTCGCTGCGGCGCCTGCCGCCAGCATCTTGCGTCTGGTTGGTGTCATCGTCAGCGCCCTCCTCGATGCTTCCAAGTCCTCGAGGCTTGGTCACACTTTTCGGGCATTCTACTGTGTTTTTCAGGAATGCGTGATGTTTGGGCCACAGAGCCTCAGGGTCA
>CAVYZX010000024.1:0-189013 GCA_963773035.1 uncultured Acidobacteriota bacterium
GCGCTCCTGCTCGCGTCGATGGCGTGCGCGTCGGCGCCCCTCTGGCCAACCGGCCTCGCAGGGACGTGGCGTCACTTGCCTGTCCTTGCTGGTGCGCTGCTGTGGCCTGCCTGCCTGAGCACGGTCTCTGTCGGCCCGATCATGTTCAGCCTGTTCGCGCTTCCGCGAAGCGTCATCCGCCGAAGCTGGATCTGGATCGCCGCGCTCATGCCCGCAGCGGTGGTCACAGCGTGGGTCGGGTACTATCTGACGCTCGTCGTCTACCAGCCCGACGTTTATTCGACCTGTATCTGCCTGCCTGGTTCCTCATCGTCGGGCCCTTGAGCTTCCCGGTGGTACTTTGCAGTCGGCATCGCGATGCTCGTCTGGAATTATCGCCGGCTGACCGACTTGAACGAGCGACGCCGCGTGCGTGTGCTCTTGCTCGGAATAGCGGCCGCCGGCGTCGGTCTTCTTTACGTCGCCGTAGCCGTCGTCATCACGGAACTCGGGTTCCGGTCCGGTCCGCGGTCCGTGATCGCTGGACTGCTGTTCGTTGCGCCGCCGTGCTCCTTTGCCTATGCCATCATCGCGCAGCGGCTGTTCGACATCCGGATCATCATTCGGCAGGGTCTTCAGTACGCGTTCGCGCGGCGGTCGATCCTCTTATTCGTGCCTGCGCTCGCGGCGGGGCTCGTCGTCGATCTGATGGTCCACGCCGAGCGACCGCTCATCGACATCATTCAGGCGCGCGGCTGGGGCTATGGGAACGCTGGCGGGCCTGGCCGCTGTGGCCTACCGGAATCGCGATGGGTGGATGGCGTCGCTCGACCGCCGGTTTTTTCGTGAGCGCTACGACGCCCACCAGATCCTGATACAGGTGGTCGAAGATGTGCGGGCCGCGGCCAGGCTCGACACCGTGGCCCCGGTGGTGGTGTCTCGCATGAGCGCCGCGTTCCATTCCACGTTCGTCGCGCTGCTGGTGTGCGAGCCGCATCAACGCGACTTTCACGTCTTGGCCGTCGCGCCCGACACGAGTGTTGTACCGCGGCTGACGCGAGACAGCAAGCTGGTCGGCCTCGTGCGAGTGCTGGCAAAGCCAATTGATTTCTCCAGCTCCCCAGCCTTGTTCGACGACGAGCTGCCCGCTGAAGACGCGGCCGCCATTCGCGCGACGCGGGTCGATCTGGTGGCGCCAATCGTGACCGCGGCAGCCCATCGGCGCGAAGCGTTGCTCGTGCTCGGCACGAAGCGCTCTGAAGAGCCTGTACGACCGAGACGATCGCCAGCTGGTGACGTCGGTGGCCGCCAGCCTCGCCCTGTTGCTGGAGCGGCCGGACGAAGGCGGGCCAGATGACGCCTTCGCCGAGTGTCCGCAGTGCGGGGCATGTGACGGAGTCAACGCGACCCGGTGCGCCGAGGATGGGACGCCGCTGGTTCGCATGAGCATTCCGCGGGTCCTCGGCGGGCGCTATACGATTCACCGGCGGCTCGGGCGTGGCGGGATGGGCACCGTCTACGAGGCGCGCGACGGCGCGCTCGAGCGGCTCGTGGCAGTCAAGGTGATTCGCGACGACATGGCCGGCAGCCCGGACGCGGCCGACCGATTCCGTCGCGAGGCGCTCGTGGCGGCGAGCTTCGCACACCCCAACGTGGTGACGGTTTACGACTTCGGCATCACCGACAACGCCCGCGGATATCTGGTGATGGAGCGCTTGAACGGCGCAACCCTACGGGAAACGCTGCAGCGTGACGGCCCCCTGACGTTGCCACGCACGCTGCACGTCATGCGCGGGGTCTGTCAGGCCGTCGATGCCGCGCATCGCCGTGAACTTGTCCACCGCGACTTGAAACCCGACAACATCTTTCTCACGAAGGAAGAGGTCCCCAAGGTGCTGGACTTCGGGATCGCGAAGTTCGTCCGGCCGGCGCTGGACTCGACCGCTCTCACCGTGACAGGCGCCGTCGTCGGCACGCTCGGGTATATGTCGCCGGAACAGGTTCGCGGTGGCGCGCCAAATTCGTCATGGGACCTCTGGGCGCTCGCAGTCGTCGCCTACGAGATGCTGGCGGGCGGACGCCCATTTGCGGAAACGAGCTCGGTCGATTGGTTTGCCGCGGTGGCAAGGGGAACCTGGGTCCGCCTGACCGACGGACAGCCGGAGCTCCCGTCTGCACTGGATTCCGTGTTCGGCCGGGCCTTCTCACTCGATCCCGCTGAGCGGCCGTCTGGCGCGCTCGTTCTCATGGGCAGCTTGGAGCAGGCCCTCGACGGCTAAGCCACCGTTCTCTTGCCGCGCCTTCGTCAGGTTCGACCAGGGATTCTGATAGCGACATCACCGTCCAGCCGCGTATGTCGTGCTGTTCTACACCTCGCCCATACCGCCGGCGGCGAGAACAGCGACGATATCGTACGCGCCGAGCCGGTTACCGGGAGTAGGGGCCAAACTGTCGTGGATTATACGGGCGGCGCGGGAGTGCGGCCGGGATTACTCTCCACTGACGCCGCAGGGGCGAGCGATACGGGGAGGTGCGATTCGGTCGCCAGTTCGCGACTAGTGGCGATTCGAGTTCGCTTCGACGCTACCTCTTCGTCTCGGGCTGCCAGTTCATCAGCAGCGTGATTGGCGCGACGGCGCTGTCCTCAGCTGCGAGCCACGAGCCGCGACGAGCCAAGCAGGACGAACTGAACGGGGACATAGCAAAGCGAAGAGAAATGCCGCCCCCCAACCCATGTTTGCCCCGCCGTCCGCCCGGCCGACGTTACTGCCGGTCGTAAACCGACACGTTGTGCACCGTCTGTCCTTGAGCGTTCTTGCCGGTCGACGTAATCGTGCGGGTCTTGCCGTCTGCGGCGACCACCGATCGCGAGGTCGTCGTCACCTTCCCGCCGACCGATTGCACATACTCGTAGGTCCGGCTGTCGATGCGCTTGTACACGCGGGTCGTGTTCGCATCCGGCGCCCCTTGACCTCGGAAGACTTGCCATCGAACATCGTCGTCACGACGTAGTGAACCGGTTTGCCCTGCGAGTCCACGCCGTCAACGGTCGCCTTCATGCCGCCGCCGGCGATCGCTTCCTGCTTGACCGTCTGACTCTTCGGCGTCAGATTCGCCGGGTCGTACTTGGACTTCTCGAGATTCAGCTTCCAGGTTCCGAGCCACGGATCTGGCGCCTGGGCCGTCACGGGAATGGAGACGGCAACGGTCGCCGCGAGTAGGAGAAGTCCGACAGGAATCGTCTGCGCACCGCACACCTCATCGTGTCTACTGATTTTCGAGCGAGCCGCCCAGATTGGCAGCGTGCCAGTCTACACCTGCCGCCGCGCGGGGGCGATGGGGAAGGGATTACTCCTTCTGTGACGCCGTTGTGCTGACGAAGGCTTCTCGGCACCAGTAAAGCAGGGCAGCAACAGCAATGTTTATGAGATGACTTCTAGTCACGCTTATTCATGAGTGTGGCGTCAGCGCTCGAGCACGGGCAGTCCGCCGCCGTTCAAATTTGAGAATCCGTTGCCATAGCACCGGTGACGGCGTCCGCTTTCTCGATTCCCACTGATACACGACGGCCTTACCGGCCGCGCCAATCCGTCGAGCCAGCGCGTCTTGGGTCAGGCGCATCCGCCGACGCAGATCTCGTAAGCGCTCATCGTAGTCGTCGGGAACGGTCGGGAGGGGAAGAGGGCACACGTCCTGCCCGCTGAAGCACCGATAGTGCTGCGCCAGGAACTGCTCCCCAGCGGCTCGCGAGGCGCAGCGAATGGGACGTCCGAAGGCCGATCGCACGCTGAAATGCGCGTCGAGTCTGCCGGTTCGAGCGGCCGCCTGGAGCGTCCGGATGTGCACGTGCAGTTCCTTGGCGAGCTGGTCAAGTGGCAACAGCTCGTGCTGTCGCTGGTGATGCACGATCGCTTCTCGGGCGCGCTGTAGTACGGCTGCGGAAACGACTCGTCGGCCGCTATCCCATGGCCGTAGCGTCTCGAGCGGAATGGACAGGAGCGCGGCGAACTCGCGTTGTCCCAGACCGATCGCTCGACGCAGTTCGCGAAGCTCGTTCATCGCTGCGCACACGATGCCATTCGCTGCGGCTGTCGTAAAGCGACCTCCGGCCTTCATGGCCGGAGGTCACGATGCGTTTTCGATATGGCGTCGATGCGGTGAATTGCAGATCGCGAATCTGCGGGAAATCGCGCGGTCGTGAAATCGCGCGAGTTGTGGCGCGAACTCGCGAGACCGGTCACTTTTTTCGATGTGTGTTCGCCCCAAATTTTCTCGCGAGCGAAATCGGCGAATTCTTTAGGAAATGGCGCGCCCGCCGCGACTCGAACGCGGGACCCCCGGCTTAGAAGGCCGGTGCTCTATCCAACTGAGCTACGGGCGCGTGCAGCAGATCAGTCAGAGTCTAGCGCGAAGGCCGTCCGACTGGACCTTTGGAGTGTTTGCGCGGGAGTCAGGGCGAGCGCGATACTTACCGCCGACGGGTTGTGGTTAAATCGATAAGACCAGGGCTACGGCGGCCCGCCGTGGCGCTTCGCGCGAAGTCGGGGGTATGGGGCAAAGCCCCATGTTAGTAAGGAGTCGACATGCGGATCCTCAAGCTGGCAATGGTATTAGGCGCGACAACGCTGGTCGTGTGTTTGATGGCTTCTACGACTGCGGCCCAGCAGGGACCGAAGCCGGGCAGCAAAACGGCACGGGCCGAAGCCTATACCCCACCGAAGACGCCCTGGGGCGATCCGAAGATCGAAGGCGTATACAGCAACGACGACGAGACCGGCATACCGTTCGAACGTCCGGCGCAGTTCGAAGGACGTCGGATCGAGGACATCACGTCCGAGGAACTGGCGAGCTTGAACGCTCAACGCAACCAGCAGTTCAACGCCGGGGTCGCTGGGACCGAGTTCGCCGGCGGCCTTCGTCCGCCGACTCACCTCATCTTCGACTCGTTCGATAGGAAGAACAGCACGCCGTGGCTGGTGGTAGACCCACCTGACGGCAAGGTGCCACCGCTGACGGATGAAGCACGCGAGCGCGCCCGCCGGCCACCGTCGGGCCTCGGACGGGGCGTGAGCAGCAACTTCAACTCGGTCGGACCGTTCTACAGCTACGAAGACCTCGGGCTGTACGACCGGTGCATCACCCGAGGCATTCCCGCATCGATGATGCCTGCCGGATACGGCAGCTTCTACGAAATCATTCAGGGACCGGAGTCCGTCGCGCTTCGCTACGAGATGATTCACGAGCATCGTGTCGTGCCGATTGATCGAGGCCAACGCCGGCAGCATCTCGACGAGGATCTGCATCTCGATCTCGGCGACGCACGCGGTTGGTACGAGGGCCAGTCGCTGGTCATCGAGACGACCAATTTCACGGCGCGAAGCGCCTTTCGCGGTGCGAGCGAACATCTCAAGATGACCGAGCGATTCACGCCGGTGGCGCCCGGAATCGTCGAGTGGCGCGTGACGTTCGACGATCCCCACACCTGGACGCGGCCCTGGACGTTCGCGATGACGCTGAAGCAGAAAACTCAGGGCGAGAAGGTCTACGAATACGCGTGCCACGAAGGCAACTACGGCCTGAAGAACATTCTCACTGGAGCGCGAGCGGACGAGAAAGCGCGCGACGGTCGCTAGTGGATTATCTTGCGGAACCCGCTACCCGGCGCGGGTGGGCAACCGCGAGCGACGAGGCGGCCAGTTTCTCCTTCAAGTACTCCCAGTCGCGGTTGAAGCGATAGGAATGGCGGGCCGGCGGCTGCGGCGACTGGGTCTCGAGCCATCTGACGGTTCGATTGCTCTTGTTGTAGAAGGCGTGCACGCACCCGACGCCCGTCCACATGATGTCGCCGGGGCGCAACACGTACTTCGCGCCATCCGCGACGGCTTCAATCTCCCCTTCGAGCATGAAATAGGACTCTTCGAGAGGATGGTCGTGGGGATGCGCCACTCCCCCCGGCTGGTACTCGACCAGAAACATCGTCGACAACTGGGCGTCGAGGCGCTGATCGACCAGCATCTTGACCGCGATCCCGCTATACGCCAGTAGAGCCGTCGCCATGCTCGCCGATACCGTCGGGGCGTCGACGCGCGCGCCAACCCTCAAGCTCTCCAACTCGATATCGCTGTCGGCGACTCTGAACAAGTGACGCGACCGCGGATCGCGGATGTCGAGCTGCTCCGTCGTCTCATTTGCAGGTGGCCCGATGAAGAACGTGTCGTCCGCATTGCCGTTCATGCGCGGCTGCGGCGCGTGCATCTCGATCCACTTGGCGCCTCGGCTCGACGGTCCCAGCCAGGCATGCGGCACGCCGACCGGTACGACGCCGCAGGCCCCAGGAAGAAGGGCGTAGGCACGTCCGTCGAGGATGAGGGTCGGCTCTCCTTCCGTGACGTAGAAGCTCTCTTCGAACGAGTGCACGTGTGAATCGACGTGGCCCTCAGCCTGAACGGCACACAACCCGAGGCCCATGTGAACAGACCCGACGGTCGCGTCGACAAGCGAGCAACGGGTAAAGAACCGGGAGTTATCGATGTACTCTGGAGTCAGCTGAATCTTGGCGGCGGGAAGGAAACGGTGCATGGTGTCGTCAGGTCGCGCCGGCGGTCTGCGGCAACGAGATCAGCGTCTCGCGAAGCGCCGCATCACGGTCAAAAACGATAGAAAGGTAACTCGTCGGTCTGTGTAATGTCAATGAACGTTTGTTCATATGCAATGAACAAGTCCCGCAAAACCAACGCTATACCGGAACGCTCGGAACCCGGGGCGGTATAATCCCAGCCATGCCGCCGAAGCCGCGACCAGGTGGAACGGACGGTCCGGCTGTCGTGTCGAAGGACCTTGGTGCACGCCTTCGGCAGGCGCGGACACGGAAGGGATTTACCGTTCGCGGCCTCGCCCGGTACGTCGGCGTGTCGCCGAGCCTGGTGTCACAGATTGAAAGAGGCCGGGTGATGCCCTCCGTCGGCACGCTGTATTCGATCGCCAACCAGCTCGAGCTGGTGGTCGACGACCTCTTCCGGGACGCAGGCTCGGGCCCCAAGGGCGGCGAGCGCGCCAAAACCACCGAGGATGCCCCCGATCCAGTACAGCGGCCGCATGACCGAAAAACGATCCGGCTCGCCGAAGGCGTCCGCTGGGAGCGCCTGACTCCCAGACCCGACTCCGAAATCGAGTTTCTCTTCGTCGTGTACGAAGCGGGGGCGGAATCGTGCGACAAGGACTCGTTGATCCGGCACGGCGGGAAAGAGTACGCCTACATGATCAGCGGCCGGCTCGGCGTCAAGGTGGGGTTCGAAGAGTTCGAGCTTGGACCGGGCGATTCGATCACCTTCGATGCGCAGATGCCGCACCGGCTCTGGACGGTCGGCAAGAAGCCGGCCGAGGCGATTTGGGTCGTGTACAACCGCCACGGGGACAGCCGAACCAAGAGCCCCTCGTAACACCCCATTCTTCAACCACAAAGAACACAATTCCTATCGTTTCGCGACGAAGGGCACACGGCGGCTGATGCCCTCGCCCTCGACGACAGTCACGACTGAATTGACCGGCACCCGCGTTGCCGTGTCCATCTGACCGCTCGGCCAGCGAACCTCCAGGCGATCGATCAGTGTCGCGTCGCCGACTCCGACGTGCACTCTCATGTCGTTTTGCCCGAGGTAGCTCGATCCCGCCTTCACGTAGCGCACGTGCGTGGTCGTGCCGGTCTTGATCTGGAGCTTGGCTCCAATGCCGTCACGGTTGCTTCGTTTTCCAATCAGCCGGATCAGTATCGCGCTGCCGCGATTGCCGCCGTCGTTCCGTAGGAGATCGGCGGCCTGCCCCGTATTGGTCACGAGGAGGTCGAGGT
Organism: uncultured Acidobacteriota bacterium; assembly: GCA_963773035.1. Taxonomy (GTDB): domain Bacteria; phylum Acidobacteriota; class Vicinamibacteria; order Vicinamibacterales; family CAVVIG01; genus CAVRXZ01. Next base: position 7,826 of record CAVYZX010000024.1, read on the forward strand.
CGCCGTCGTTGTCGATGTCCCCCGCAGCGAGCGTTCGACCGACCTTCTCGACACCGAAGCCTGGCCCGGCGAAGCGGCTGACGTCGCTGAAGCGGCGATTGCCGTTATTGCGAAAAAGAAGCCTGCGCTGAGCGTAGCTGGAGCTGGGACGAAACTGCGCCGTGTTATCCACGACGTGACCGTTGACAATCGCCAGATCCAGACGACCGTCGTTGTCGTAGTCCATGAAGACGGCGCCGAATCCCACATATGGCAATGTCGGTGGACCGATGCCGCTCTCGACTGTGCTCTCGGCGAAGAGACCACCGCCAAGGTTGCGGTACAGGCTGGTGGACTCGAACTCGTGATTGGTCACGACCAAATCGAGCAGTCCGTCGCCGTCGTAGTCGCCGAAGTCCGTGCCCATGCCGGCCCTGGATTTTCCGTCGTTGGCAACCGCGACGCCGGCCAAAAGCCCAACCTCGCGAAAGACACCCTTGCTCTCGTTGTGGAACAGGAAATTCGGCATCGTATCGTTAGCCACGAACACATCCGGCCACCCATCGTCGTCGTAGTCCGCGACGACGACACCAAGTCCGTTGCCACGGTATGGTCCGATCCCTGCCTGGGCGCTCACATCGGAAAACGTGCCGTCGCCGTTGTTGTGGTACAGGACGTTCGGTAACGGCTTGTAGTTGAGCGGGTGGCAGTAGACGCGCAGACGTCTGGTCGGATCGCCGCAGAACTTGTTGTTGGCGGCCGTCGCGTCTACGTAATTCGTGATGAAGAGATCGACGCGACCATCGTTGTCGAAGTCCGCGAATGCGCAGCTCGTGCTCCACAAGGAAGACCCGACTCCGGCCTTCTGCGTGACGTCGTCAAACGTACCGTCGCCGTTGTTGTGATAGAGGACGTTCGGGCCCAGGTTCGTGATGTAGAGATCGTCGAACCCGTCGTTATCGTAGTCGGCCGAACACGCGCCCATGCCGTACTGGCTGTGACGGATGCGCGCCTTGGCCGTGACGTCTTCGAACGTTCCATTCTGTCGATTCCGAAACAGGCGGTGGCGCGCACGACCCGCCACCTGCCGATCGGCCAGCGAGCCGCCATCGACGAGAAACACATCGATCCAGCCGTCGTTATCGAAATCGAAGAACAACCCGCCCGACCCCATCGTTTCGACGAGGTGTTTGTCCGGACTCGCGCCATTGATGTGGACGAAATCGAGCCCGACGGCGCTGGCGATGTTCTGAAATGAGACCGAAGAGGTCGGAGGCCCTGGAGACGATGACGAAGGCCCTTGCTCACGCTGACCGGAGACGAGAACGCCTCCCAGCACGAGTCCGAGTGCCAGGATTCCGCCTTTCATTTGAAGTAGCGTTGAGGCACTAGTACACCACGAAGACCCGAAAGGCACGAAGTATCACGAAGCTTGGAAACGCTTATCCGCCACAGAGTCACCGAGCCACCGAGAAGTCAAGCGGACCTGGAAAGCGCTCGACGCGGCGCCGCGCAGCGGCGGCTCAGGCACGACAACCCGCCAGATGAACGACAAACAGGAAGCGGGCACGTCGTTCATCTGACGGGTTGCCGTGCCTGCTGCGCGGCCTGCTTTGCAGGCCGTCCGCGTCGAGCTCCTCTGTGTCTCAGTGACTTTGTGGCAAAGCATTTCGTGACTCTTCGTGGCCTCGTGGTTCCCGTCTCCACGTCCATCTAAACATGCACCAAGAGAGCCGGACAAAGCCACACTGAGTACCGCGACGCCTCACTGGCGAGTTCCCAATTGCCGGAGCTGCTCCTGCTTCAACTGCCGGAACAAGGCGCGCTCCTTCTGGGTAGCCTCCACATCGCCGAGCGCCTCGTGCTGCTCCGCAAGGGACTGGTGTAGGTCGGGCTCGCCACCAATTGCGAGCGCTCGCTCGAAGCTTTCAATTGCACTCTGGTGGCGTCCCGCGTTCGCCATGGCTTTTCCGAGGCTCGCAAAGTTCGACGAAAGGCCCGGCTGTCGATCGGCGATCTGTTGCCACACTGCTGCCGCCTCTTCGTACTTTCCCTCGGGTACTGAGCAAGTCGGCCTCGAGCTTGAGCTGACTCAGCTCATAGGAGCGATGCTCCTCTTCGACAGCCTCAGCCTGCAACTTCGCCACGACTTCCAGCTCACGTCTACCCTCGTCCATTCTCCCGAGTCGAATCAGGGCATTCGCCAGCGCATAACGAGCTTCCCTGTACTGCGGCTTCAAGCTCACGGCCTTCTGCAGGATCTCGACGGCCTCAGCGTATCGGCCAGCGCTCAGGTGAATCTGACCAATCGACGCATACGCCTCGGCGTCGGCCGAGTCGATGAGCACGGTTGCCAGATATTCCAGGAGGGCTTCGTCCTGGCGTCCCTGTCGGCGATAAACATCTGCCAACTGCCGGTGTGCCTCGGCACTGTTTGGATCACCCTCGAGCCGGTTCCTGAATGCCGGCGCGGCGCTGTCGAAATCTGCCTTCGTCAAATAGAGACCTCCGATAACGGCTTGAACACGGTCGGCACCCGCAAGCGGAGCTTTTCCAGCCGCTTCCACGAAAACAGTCAGCGCTTCCTCGTCTCGATGAAGGGTTTGAAGTATCTGGCCCAGCTTCCACCGAGCCGTCCCGGAGCCGGGGATGGCCTGAACGGCGTCTCGAAGAACTTCCTCGACCCGATCCGTTTGACCCGACTCGAAAAGGACATCAGCCAGCGCTAGTCGAGGTCGCTCGTCGTCCGGCCGCAGCCGAATGGCCGTTTCGAATTGGTCGATGCTGGCGCCGTACTGCTGGTCCAACCGAAAAGCCGTTCCAAGCGCCCGATGAGCCTCAGAGGATCCGGGGTTCATCTCGACAGCCGCCTGGAGCTCGCGAATGGCCGCGTCCGGCCTCCCTCCTCGAAGCGCAAGAATCCCCTGAACGTATGGTTGCGCATTCAACGCAACATCAGCGTTCATCGGTTCGGCCGCAACGGCCGCACGAAGGAGAACCAGAGCTTCTTCGTATTTCCCGGCGCGGATCGATGCGAAACCATCCACGTAGAGAGCGGGAGGGAACTCTGGATCGTTCCCGGCAGATTCTTCCAGCAGCGAGACGGTCGTAAATGGCGCCCGGCGCTGCGCATCCTGAACCAAGTGTTCCCGTTGAAATGTTGAAATCACCCGAATCGCCTGCTGCAGGTCTGTCGATCGACCGTCACCCACTCCGGCTCGTGCAACGAGATACGCGGCGAGGGGATCCGTGGGATCGATCTGCCAGGCAGCTCGGAATGCGCGAGTGGCCTCCGAGGGCCTGCCTGCGGCCTGATAGGCAAAGCCGCGGAACATCTGCACGTCTGCCCGTTGCGGCTCGAGCCGGGCCGCCTCCTCGAACTCCCGCAGCGCATCGTCAAACCGGCCGCGCTCCAGAAGCACGGCACCCAAGGGCATTCGGAGAGCCGCCGCAACGGCTGGCTGGGCACCCTGCAGTTGTTCTCGCATCGCACTTTCGTACGCGCGCAGACCAGCGTCCCAACGACGTAATCCAGCCTCCATCTCGTCAAGGCTTGAAACGAGACGCGGACCTTCGTCGCCGTAAGTTCCAGGCAGAGCTTCCATGAAGCGGATGAGTCCAGCGACGAAGCGCTGCTTGGTCTCGAGTGCGGGTTGGGCGAATGCCGCGTTGGAGAAGGTGACGAGGGCGGCTAGAGCCAGGAGGAGGGATCGACCCATCAAACCGAACGAGCTGGCGAGGAGTTCCATGGACTCCTCGCCAGCATACGGTACTAGAAGTCGAACTGCACACTCAGGCGATAGAGACGTGCTTGCAACACCTGGGTCGGCGCCGGCCACGAAGGGTTCGGTACGAACGCACCTGTGTCCGTATACCTGCCGATGTTCGGGTTATAAGCCAGGAACGCGTCTGCATTGAACACGTTCACCACGTCGAACGCCACGTTCGCGCGGCTCCTGGAAAACCTGAAGAGCTTCGCGAGTCGCAGGTCGAGATCGTTTGCCCTGTCGCCGAAGACCGTTCCCGTCGGCAGCATGTTGACGGTTATGTTCGGCAGGTTTGACGCAAGCGGGCGACCGAGACTCTGACTAACGAAGGCCGTCGGCACGATGACGCTCGCCGCCAACGGGACGCCAGGTAGACTGGAGAACGTCCCCCCAATCTGAACGTCGACCTTTGGGATGATGTAGCTGCCGGTACCTTTTACGCCGGTGCGGGAGAACGGCTCCTTGTAGTCGCAGTACGGCACCAGTGTGGCCCCGGCAGCTGCCAGCGGCCTCGTAGCACCAGTGGTAAGACTTCCGCTGAACTCTGGCGCGCCGGCCACCGTTGCGCACGTATTCTCGGCTACTCGGCCTGTGCTCGTGCCGCCTTGCAGCGTCAGGCCGTTGCGGAGGCGTGCCGTGATGCCGATGTCGATGTAATCGGCATGGCGGCTGTAGTCGCCGTAGTCCTCAACGTTATGGATGACGTTGTTGAACTGGCCGACGAGGCCTGTCGCTGGTCTGATGTCATACAGCGGACCAACACTGTATCCGCCACCGCCCGGCAGCCGGGCATCCAGCGGAGCCGTGAGATTGAACTGGTCGTAGTCGGATGGCTTCGTGAGGATGTTGTCCGTCAAGGGCGTGAAGTGGTTCCACCAGCGCCGATAGTAGCCCACCTCCACCGACACGCGCGGCGCGATTTCTTGCTGAACCGAGGCGCCGAACTGCCAGTCGCTCGGTCGCGCTCCCCACCCGTTCAGGAGGGAGTTATCTAGAACGGTCGTCGGTCGCTCCTTGCCAAAGCTCTGATTGGCCCAAGCCCCACAGAAGTCGCCGCCACCGCTGCGGAGATCCTGCGCAGCCGGATTCATGAGCTCACAATCAGTCTTAAAGTTTCCGTTCGCGTCGGTCCACGATCTTGTGGTCTGCGTCACCAGGCGCTCGACCGGGTTCATCGTTGTGTAAGGGTATTGGTTCGTCGCGGGCGCAAGGTACTTGCCGTAGTTCACCTTGAACGATGTCTTGCCGTTGCCGAACACGTCGTACGCGCCGCCAAGCCGCGGTGCGATGTCGTTGTATGCGTCGATTCCCTTTCTTGTATCAAAGGCAACCGCCGTTGGAATGAACCGGTCGGGACCGAGCTGCTGGGGCGGGAAATAGCTCCAAGCGCGGTCGTAACGCAGGGCAGCCTGCACTGTCATCCGGTTAACCGTCCAGGAGTCCTGTGCGAAGAATGCGGCATACTCGGTCCGCACTTGGCGCGTCCAGGGACCGGCATCCATCGTGATCGTGTTGGGAGTGCCGTTCAAGAACGTATACATCAGCCTCTGCGAGTTGCTGATGATCGTGAACAGGTTGTCGATATCGCGATGGAATGCCCCCTGGTAACCAAACTTGACGTTGTGGGCCCCTGTCACATAGCTGCCCGAGGCATTCCACGTGTGCGCGCCGATCCGTCCGTTCGGCCAGTTCGATGAACGGTACTTCAGGTTTGTCAAGCCGGTTCCTGGAATGGTCCCTTGTTCCTGGGCGCGAATGAAGTCGGATGTCGTGCTTCCCGGCCGCTCCTCGTAGCCCCACCGCGAGGCATAGACGCCAAAGCCGGCTTCGAGCAGCAGTCGGCTCGTCACTGGCGACTGCCATTTCGCCTGTTGGACGCGCTGCCAACCCTTCGCGTAGTCGCCCGTCTCGGGCGCGTTCGGTCCGGGGCCGAAAAAGCCGTTGACCTGGCTGCCCCCGGCTATCCAGCCGTCTTCGCCAGGCACGCTCGTTTTGCAGGCGCTGGAGACGTCGGTCCAGGCCGCGCCCTGGCATGGCGGCTGGTTGTCGTAGAAGACACTGAGCTTATTTCGCTGTGTGACTTGCCACGTCAGACGCAGCGCATTGATTTTCCTGGACTGATCGTTCCGCCCCTGGACATTGAAGTCGGGTTCGTAGGTCCACTTGCTCGGGTCGCCCGCGTTCTTGTTGGCAAAGATGCCCGGCTGCGCGTCCGACCGGCCGACCTGACGCGTATTGAAGAAGAACCACAGTCGGTCTTTCATCACGGGGCCGCCGACAGCCCCTTGGACGTCATAAAGGTTCAGGATCTTCGGGGGCGCCACGAGGCCCGGCGCCGACAGCACCCGATCCGAATAGTCGCTCTGAAAGCCTTCGCCGAATGCCGTCGCGAAGAACGAGCCAGAAAATCGATTGCCGCCCTGCTTCGGTACGACCGTCATCTGCGGACCGCCTGTTTCAGCTTCGCCGAGATTGCCGGAGATGCTGAAGGCCACTTCCTGCAGGTTCTGCATGTCGGGCACATAGCCGGACACGCCCGATCCCCCACGCGAGGCCCCGGTGTTGATGCCATCGAGGGTGAGCCTGCCATCCTGACTGCTGCCGCCGTGAGCCGTGAACAGCAACATCGTCGGGGCCAGCTGGATTTGCGCCGTGCCGGGATCGACGCCCGGCGCGAGCTGCAGCACGTTGTTGTAGGAGCGCGAGGTCGGTAGAGCCTGAAGGCTATTGCCCTCGATGACGTACTGCCGTCTGGCGCTCTGCACGTCGACGACTGGCGTCTCGCCGCTGACCGTGATGGTTTCTTGCAGTGACCCGACCTTGAGCTCGGCGTTCACCAACGCGGTGAGAGTACCTTCGAGGATGATCCCCTCGCGCTTGAAGGTCGAAAACCCTGGTAGCGTGAACGTGACCGTGTACGTGCCCGGCAGCAAGTTGACGATTCGGTACTGCCCCGTCCCATCGCTGATCGCCGAGCGGACCTTTTCAATCAAGACGTCACTGGAAGCTTCGACCGTGACGCCTGGCAATACGGCACCGGAGGCATCCCTGACCACACCCGTAATCGAGGCTTGCGCTTGCTGCGCAGCCGCTGGCATGGGAACCAGAAGGAGCGCGAAGAGAGGCACCAGACTCAAGAATCGACGCATACAGTCGAACCTCCTGTCGTAACTTCCGCTGCTCTTTGACAGAAAAGAGACAATTCCCGAGCGATTTGTTTACAGTTGCGAGACACTAACGCAGCGTTTGTGCATAGTCAAGAAACATTAGTCCATTTCGACTAACCAGTCTCCGGCCGCGATGAGGTCCATCCAAAAAGCTGAATCGCCCAACGGATTTTTCAGTTCCGTGTCAGACAAATCGACGATGCGTTTTTCCGGCTATAGTTCGAGCAAGCGTGACAGAGTCAGCATTTCGGTGGGTAATCCTCACAGTCGTGGTGGCATGGTCGTGCGGGCAAACACCTGAACCGGCCAACGAGAGCCGATCGGCCATCCTGCCTCCAGGTCCTCCGGCAGCATTCCTGACCTCCAAACCCATTGGCGATCCGCTCCGCGGAGATGAGCGGCCGCGGATGGCGAACGTGCAAGTCGTCGATCTTGACAAGGACGGTCTTGCCGACGTGCTGGCGTGCGATGCTCTGAAAAACCACGTCGTGTGGATTCGCCAGGTTTCGAAGGACGTTTACACCGAAACTTCGCTGGCCGATATCCCGGCACCAGCCCACGCAGAAGCCATAGATATCGATCGGGATGGGGACCTCGATGTCGTCGTAGCTGCGCTCGGAGTGCTGATGCCCAGCAACAATCGGGTGGGCTCGATCGTGATCCTTGAAAACGATGGCCGCCAGCACTTCACGAAGCATGTGATTGCCGATCAGATCGCCCGAGTTGCCGATGCCCGGGCCGGAGATCTCGATGGAGACGGCGACCTCGATCTTGCCGTCGCCGGCTTCGGATACGACGACGGCGAAACGAGCTGGTTCGAGAACAAAGGGAACTGGACCTTCGAGCAGCACGTGCTTCAGCGACTCTCCGGACCGATCAACGCCATCATTGCCGACATCAACCGCGACGGCGCTCCCGACATCGTCGCCCTGGTCAGTCAGGAGTGGGAAGAGATCTGGGCATTCGTCAACGACACACGCGGTCACTTCACCGCCAGGATGATTTGGGGATCGACGAATGCCGATTTCGGATCGAGCTGGATTTCCCTCGTCGACATGGACGGCGACGGCGACATCGACATTCTTTACAGCAACGGCGATGCATTCGACTACGCTCCGCCCAACAGCCGGCCCTGGCAAGGCGTTCAGTGGCTCGAAAATCAGGGCGGGATGTCGTTCGCGTTCCACCGCATCGCCGATTTGCAGGGCGCATCGAGTCCACAAGCTGTCGATCTCGACGGTGATGGCGACATCGACGTCGTGGTGGTGACCGCCAACAACGATTGGAACGACCCGATGGCGCCGAGTCTCGTCTGGCTGGAAAACAACGGCCGACTGCAGTTCGCTCCGCATGCGGTGGCCAGTTCGCCGACGCACCTCATTACTCTGGCGGTCGGCGACCTCGATGGGGACGGCCAGCCGGATCTGGTCGCCGGTGGCATGCACATCAGCCGTCCCTACGACCGAATGGGCCGGGTGACGGCGTGGTGGAATCGACATGGGACTCCGCAACGGCGGTGAACGCCGAAGCCGCGGGAAGCGACGATCCACCAAGCCAAAGGCGATCTCCACCACGTGGATTCTTCGTCTGGCACTAGGTGTCGTCGCAGCGCTGATCGTGTTCGCGGGGGCCGTGCAAATACAGCGGCGCGCGAACGTGCGGCGGCTGCCGCCGCTGCCTGATCTTTCCTCACAGCCGAAAGCAGTCTCTGAACATCTCCTCGCCAGATTCGATGCGGCACGAGCGGATCCCAGGAGCGATCGGGCCGTCGGCGCGCTGTGCGTCGCCTACCATGCGGACATGTTCCACGACCAGGCCGACCGTTGCTATGCATTGGCGAGCGCCCTGAATCCTGATGAATGGCGCTGGAAGTACTACCAGGCGCTGATTCACAGCGAGCGCGGCGAAGCTGACGTCGTTGCCGCGGCCATGAGGGCGGTCACCGGGAAGGCAGACTTCGGCCCGGCCTGGTGGCGGCTCGGCGAGGCCGAGTTCAAAGAAGGACGATACGATCGGGCGGAAGAGGCTTGGCAGCGGGCGCTCAAAGCGCCGGAACCGGAACGCACCGGGAGCGCGCCGCCTTCGCGAAGCTTCGTCGAGCATCCAGCCGGCATTCCCCTCTCGGCCCACGCATCCCTCGGCCTGGCCCGCCTGGCCCTGGCTCGTGGAAACGCAGACGACGCCCGACAGATTCTCGAACGGGTCACGACGACGTCGCCACGTTTCAGCTCGGGCTTCCGGCTCCTGGCGGAAAGCTACACCGTGCTCGGTCGACGGTCCGATGCCGACACAGCTCTGCGTCGTGCCAATCGCTTACCGCCGTACGCGCCGTATGCGGATCCGATGGTCGATGCCCTTGCCAGAGAATCGAGGAATGGAACGTTCTTGCTGCGGCAAGCCTCGGAGGCCGACCTTGCCGATAGCGCCGAGTGGAGCGAGTACCTCACACGACGTGCTCTCGAGTTCGATCCAGACAACCCGGATGTCGTCGCCAAGCTCGGCCGAATTCTGCGCACGCTCGGACGCACCGAGGAGGCGCTGGCGGTGTTTCAGAGGTATCAGCAAATGGTGCCGGGAGACAAGCTGGCGTTGGCGCAGATCGGCGGCTGCCTGACCGATTTGGGCGAGTTCGGCGAAGCCGAGTCGTATCTACGCCGCGCGCTTGGCGGTCTCGAGGACGGCTTGACGCACTACAACCTGGGCCTGCTGCTCGCCCAGACGAACCGTTTGGACGAGGCCGTCGCCGAGTACAGGCTGGCGCTCACGTTCGACCCGAACGACGCCCGGACGCACAACAACCTTGCGGCCGTTCTGGCGCGCCAGGGCAAGCTCGATCAGGCGGCACGTGAGTTGACCCGAGCCCTCGAGATCGATCCCGACAACGCCAATACCCACACCAATCTAGGACTGGTCTTCGCGCAGCAGGGGCATCGGGAAAGAGCGGCGCGCGAGTTCGAAGCAGCTCTGCGCCTCAATCCTGATCACCCAGCGGCACAGGAGGCTCTTCGGGCACTGCGCTGAACGGCGGCCGCTCACGATCGAACGAGCGAGAGTTTCGGGTCTGCGGCAATCGACTCGGCAACGGGCAGCCCGAGCTCCTTGCGGACGATGTTCGTGCCCTGGACGATGGCGACCATCTTGTAGAAAGCGTGACGCCGGCTCATGCCCTCGCGGCCCATCCCGCAGTCCGAGCTCAACACCAGACGCTCGGCGGGAATGTGCTTCAGCGCCTGCCTGATCAGGTCCGCGACTTCCTCGGGCGACTCGACCTGCAGCGTGTGGTGATCGATGACGCCGATGCCCACCTTCTTGCCCGTAATGCGTTCTCCGACATCGGCGAGGTCCATCGCGCTCGAGCTCTTCATCTCGAAAGTGATCACGTCGGCGTCGACCTGATTCAACACATCGAGTGCCGGTTTGTAGGATTGCACCTTGGCGAACATCCGCTGCTGGGACGGATTTCCCCAGCAGGTGTGGCACCACACCTCCGCTTTCGCCCGCAGCCCTTTCACCGTGTTGTTGAACACTTTCAAGAAGAACTCCGGATTGATGACACTGTCAACGATACCGCGGGCCGCGGCCAGATGGATTTGAGGCTCCTCGAGCTGGATCACGCGACAGCCTGCGTCAGCGAGGTCGTGGAGCTCTTCGTTGAATGCGTCGCTCAGCGCCATGATGCGCGACGGCACATCCTTGTAGTGCTCGTCCTGCACGGCAAACGCCACCAGCTCCGGCGTCACCGTTCCGAACTTCACCGGCTTACTCGTCAAGCGCTGCGCCGCCTTCCAGATTTCGGCGTACTGCATCTCGCCACGGCCGACCGGCCCGATGATCTTGGGCATCACCCGCGCTTCCAGATAGTCATGCAGGATGTGGCCGCGAGGAAACGCAATGCCGCCGGCGCCCGCCCGCGCCAACTTCGGATGCGACTGCTCGAAGCCGGCCATGTGATGAGGCGGATAGCTGGTCCAGCTCTGGCCGCCGACGTCCTGGTCGAACCGGCAGTCGCCGTCGGTCACGATGTCGAGGCCCGCGACCTCCTGCTCCCGTAGGTAGGCCGAGAGCGCGTCGACGTACTGCTCGCGAAACCGGCTGATGACCATCGCGTCAAGAAACGACTTCGTTCCCAGGTTTTCCGTATACCAGCTCGGACGCGGCAGCGAGCCAGTGATCGTCGTCGGCAGGGTGATACCAGATGTCGCTATGTACATAGAACATTCGCGCAGGCGGCGCGCTCCAAGGGCCCCGGATTGTTAGAGGGGATGTTTCGTGAGGCCGTTAAGTGACGATCCTACAATGTTTACTTATACTGCACAAGCCGCGAGCCAGTCACTCTCACACCCGAGCACCACGAAGAACGAAGAACACGAAGTTTTCCGGAGCCTTGCATTCTTCGTGATCTTCGTGACTTCGTGGTTCAGAGGCGTCCTTATTCGCCGTGGACGATCCCCTAGAAAGAGAATTCCGCGCTGATCCGGAACAACCGCCCCGTGAGAACGGCGCCCGCGCCAGCAAAGGACCGCGGCTGGAGCCAGGGGCCATTGGGCACGAATGCAGTGTTGTACGTCAGGATCGGATTGGCGTTCAGCGCATTGTAGATGTCGAGCCCCACCATGGCGCGCTTGCTGGAGAACCTCAGGAGCTTGGCGATGCGGAAATCGAGTTGGTTGATGCGATCGCCATACAAAGTCCCAGGCTCCACCAAATTGACCGTGACGAAGGTCACGTTGCCGGACGGGGGCCGGCCCAGCGACTGAGCAATCGTCGCCGCCGGCACATCGTAATTGGCCGCGAGCAGAGCGCCCGGCTTGCTCTGGAAGACGCTGCTGACCTGCATATCGATCTTCGGGATTGTGTACGAGATCCGACGATCGGACACCCCAGCCGGTCAGAAGATCGGGGTCGAACGAACTGGTCAGGATGGGTTGGCCGAACGACAGATTCGAGATCTGGCCGCAGAAGTCTCCCCCACCCCCGCGAAGATCCTGCGTCTGCGGATTCTGCAGATTGCAATCCGGCTGGAAGTTGCCGTTCGCATCGGTCCAGGTTCGCTGCACGCCCAACGGCCCGAATGGAGGGTTGGTGTTCGGCAGCCGGAGCGTCGGATTCGTGTTGTAGAAGACGACCGGATTGCCAGTACTCGCCCCTTCGAGGTATCTGCCGAGACTGAACTTCAGCGCGGTCTTCCCGGTGCCGAAGACGTCCAGGGCGGCGCCGATCCGTGGTGAGATGTCGCGGTAGGTGTCGACACCCTTTGTTTCCGGGAACACGATAGGCGTCGGCAGAAATCTGGTCGGTCCGATCGTCTGTTCCGGGAACCAGCCGCGCGCCTGGTCGTATCTGAGGCCACCCTGCAGCGTGAGGCACTTCCTGCGAGTTGGCTACATCCGCGACGTAGGTCGGCGGTTGATTGCCGCCAGGCGGATTCCCGACATTCAATCCATCGACTGTGAGGCGGCTCTCGTTGGCGCGGCCGCCGTTAATCGGAAACTGATTGATCAGCGGTCCGGTGGCCACATCGTTGGTGTTGGTGACGACGCCGGGCACGAGTACCACCATCGCGTTGTAGTTTCGGACCGTCGGGAGGGCCCGAACGATATCGCTGCTCAGCGTCGTCTCGCGCTTCGCGCTCTGCACGTCGACAATGGGGCTCTCGCCGCTGACCGTGATCGTTTCAGCGAGCGCGCCGACTTTCATCTCTGCGTTGATGGTCGCCGTGAAGGAGCCTGTCAGCTCGACGCCCTCGCGCCGGAACGTGCTGAAGCCCTGCAGAGTGAACGTCACGGTATAGGTACCAGGCCTCAAATCCTCGATCCGGTACTGACCCGTGCCGTCGCTGACAACCGAACGGACCTTCTCGATGAGTGCGGGACTGGTGGCTTCCACGCCAACGCCTGGAAGGACGGCGCCAGACGAGTCACGCACCGTGCCTGCGATCACCGCCTGGGCCAACGCCGCCGATGGAATAGTAACGAGCCACGCCAACAGTGTCAGAACTCTCACAGTCGGGCGCATATCCCACCTCGCAATCGATCAGTTGTTCGAATCAAATCAGCTCGTCGATGTCGGTTCCTCCGCGAAAGGTGTGGTAGCAATTCGAAGCCCAGGCCCCGGTTCTTCCTATTCAGGCCCCTGGAACTCGAGTGAGGTGTTTAGTGGAGATGCACGATATGCCACGCCAGGGGCGTGTCAACGAAACATTTGAAGCCGTATTGGAGCCCGAAATAGCGGCGATTGGATCACCACAAGGACACACCATCGGTGAAATCCATAAACAGGATTTCTCTTTGTGCCCTTTGTGTGCTTTGTGGTTCCTCTGCTTCTGGTTCGTCAGTTCGCGCAGGTCGGCGCCACCGGTTGAATCGAAGTCAGGTTGAGGTCGGCGTACGCCTCTTCTCTGTATAGAAGGCCTCGCGCTTCGATCTTGTGCCCTTTCATCTCGTCCATCTTCCGCGAGCCCACGCTGACCAGGTGGAGGGTCTGATTGTCCGAGCGCCTTTGATTCGGCGTTCCGCAGCGCCGTCGCGGATGGCCACGTCGTCGCGCGTCACGATCGGGCTCTGCGGCATGAGTCAGCGTCCAACCGCTCGACGCATCCCCGGAGAGACAACCGACGACCTGGACCAACGCAAAGTTCGGCGCGCCACCGGCGTCGACGGCTTTCTTGACAATTTGAATGGTGTCGAGCGCGTCGCCTCCTGACGGCAGCTCGGACCGAATCCGGCCGGAAATCCGTTCTCGCGCAGGATGAACGCGACGACGTCGAGCTTGGTTGCGGCTGATAATTGATCGGTGTTGCTCGGCGGCATCGTGTCGCGAATCTTGGCGAACAGACGGTTGACGCTGCCGTCCTCCCAGTTGGCGAGGAAGGCGGGACCCTTCAGCGCCTGGCGCGCGATCAGTGCCGCCCAACTCCGTACCGTGGCAACCCGTGCAGCGTCCTTGAGCCGCGGCAGCTTGACCGCGGCTCGGCCTGCGCCGCTGTGAAGATGCCGTCCCAGACGCCCTCTCTGGACGATGCGCACGCTGTCGAGCGTCGGGAGATCACGCTTGAGCTCTGCGGTTCCTGCGGGGAATCCATTCTGCTGGAGCAGATAGGCGAGAATCTCGACCTTGACTTCGTCGCTGATCGTCCCCGGAGTGTCCGCGGCATCGTGTCGCGGATCTTCGTGTACAGGCCCGCGAGCGTGTCGTTCTGCCAGTGCGAGAGAAAGCGCGAACCCTTTAGGGTAGGTCCCTCGTCCGCACCGCCGCCGGTGAGCGAGACGCCGTGGCACCTGGCGCATACACCGTCGTAGCCCGCCTTGCCACGGTGACCTGCTCGGCGGTGAACACACCGTCCAAGATTTTCTTCGGTCCGCCGTGGCTGACGCCGATGCCACCTTCTGTTGCGCAGCTGCTGCGCACAGCGCCAGCACCGTCACCCCGAACGCCATAGATGATTGCCAGTGCGTCGCTCGCATTTGATCGTTCATCTGCCGTCGCCTGCCGGATTTGGCGACACGACGCGGAGTCGCGGGGTACCGGCAGTCCTTGCGCGATCATCAACTGGCGCAGCAGCGCCGCGGTCTTCTCGTTGGGCGGACCACCACGGCCACGTCCGGCACCGGCGCCGCGGCGACCGCCGCCGCCTCTAAGCGCGATGTCGAGTGCGGTCCGATTCTGCTTGTCTCGCCGATCGAGTTTGGCGCCTTTCTGCGCCGACGTACTCGATCACGGTGTTGGCGCCCCGACCAGCGGCGTTGTGCAGAATCGTCTGACCGGCACCGTTGAACGCATTGACGTCGACTCCGTGGTCGACGAGCAGTCGGACGGCTTCGAGCGCTTCTTCGGCTCGGCAGCGCCTCCTGTGCGCCGCGATCATCGCGGTGGTCGTCCGGTCCTTCAGGTGAGCGTGGCGTCGGCGCCGGCGTCGAGGAGCAGCCGCATCACCGGAACATCGCCAGCCTTCGACGCACGCGCCAGCGCCGTGGCGCCTTCGCCAAGCGACGCGTCACCGACGAGGTTCTGGTGTCGGCCGATGATCGGTTTCTTCAAGCCGCGCGTTCGGATCGGCGCCGTGCGCGAGCAGCGCCTTCACAAGGCCGATCGCATCGAGCTTGTCGAGGAGCTTCGGCTCGGGTCGCGTCAGCATGTTGGCCGGCGCGCGCATGTCGACGGTCGCGTACAGCGCGGTCATGCCCGGACGAATCGGTCACATTCGGATCGGCGCCCTTTTCGAGCAGCAGGTTCGCAAGGTCGTAGTGGACGTTGATGATGGCAAGCTGAAGCGCCGTCGTGCCTTCCTGACGGCTCGCCGCGTTGAGATCGGCCTTCAGATCGGCCAGGGCCGCGGTGGCATCGATCGCGTTCTCGCGCGCCGCGTACATCAGCGCTGTCCAGCCGCCCTTCGGGAGCTGGAAGACGGCCATGCCGTTGGTCTCGTAGCGATATTCAGGAAACGACAGCTCTTTCGACCGCGCCTCCATGTCGGCGCCGTGATCGACCAACGCTTTGACGGCCGCGGGATTGTTCTCCAAGGCCGCCCACATCAGCGCCGTCTGCCCTTGCCACGTTTCTGCTGCGTTGACGTTGGCGCCCCGAGCGATGAGCGCGTTGACGACCTCCGGATTGCCCGTGCGGGCGGCGGTCATCAGCACCGTTTCGCCGTCGTGCCCCGATGTCGTTCGGATCGGCACCCGCCTGCGAGGAGATCGCGGGTCACCGCGGCGTTGCCGTTGGTGGCGGCGAGGGAAAGCGGCGTGATGCCCTGGCGATTCGCCACATTCACCTTCGCGCCGGAACGGATCAACAGCCGAACCGTCTCCGCATCGTCGGCGCGCACTGCCCAATGCAGGGCGGTCGTTCCGTCGGCTTCGGCGACGTTGACCTTGCCGGGAGTCTTGACTAACGCGCGGATTCGGACCTGATTACCGGCTTTGACGGCATCGATCAATCCACCGCTGGTGTCAGCGGCACTGAGGGCAGCCACGGAGATCAATCCAAGCAGCCAGCCGTGTCTGACGCGCATCGTTCTGCCCTCGAGAGCTGAAGTTAGAAGTCTGAAGTCTGAAGGCTGAAGTAAATCCGGGTGGGCGCAGAGCTTCAGCCTTCAGACTTTCACCTCGATCCTCGGAGCACGCCGAAGGGCTTCGCAAGCAATGTCCCTGCGAACTCGGCGGTCTCCGCGGTTTGACGTTTAGATGTCGACTCGTCCTGTGCTGATGCCGAACTTGTCCATGTTGCAGTCGAACTTGTTCGCGATCGAGACCATCAGGTTGGCGAGCGGCGTTTCCGGCTTCACCTTGATGTGACGGTTCCCTTTCAGGTCGCCCGCGGCGCCACCGACGAGCAAGGTCGGCACGTCGAGCCGTGAGTGCATGATCGCTTTCGCTCATGCCGCTGCCGTAGAGGATCAAGGAATGATCGAGCAGCGAGCCGTCTCCGTCGGGCGTCGACTGCAGCTTCTCGAGGAACTTGGCGAACAAGCTGACGTGATAGGTGTTGAGCTTCACCAGGCCGGCAATCTTGTCGGGATTGTTGCCGTGGTGCGACATCGCGTGGTGCGGCTCGTTGACGCCGATGTTGGGATACACGCGCTGACTGGCGTCACGCGACTTCATATAGGTGAAGACGCGGGTGATGTTCGCTTCGTAGGCCACGGCTGCCAGGTCGTACATCAGCGCGGCATGCTCGTCGAACGCTTCCGGAATGCCGATGGGTGCGTCGGGCACTGTCTGGCTCGTCGTGGCCTGCTTCTCCGCTCTTTGAATCCGCTGCTCGATTTCGCGGACGTTGTCGAGATAGTCGCTGAGCCGTGAGCGATCCTTGCCGCCCAGCGTCTTCTGGAGATCGACGACGTCCTCGCGGACGGAATCCAGGATGCTGCGGTCGTCCTGCATTCGCGCGCGTCGCTGCTCGCTCGTGCCGGGGCGCCCGAACATCCGCTCGAAGACGACGCGCGGATTGATTTCCATCGGCAGCGGCGTCGTCTCGTTCTTCCACGAGATGGTGTTCATGTACGCGCAGCTGTACTGGGTGTCGCAGCCGCCAATCCAGCCAGTGAAATCCTCCGTCGCCAGCTCGAGCGACGGCAGCGGCGTTTCCTTCCCGATCTTGTTCGCAATCACCTGATCGATCGTCACGCCGGCCCGCACGTTCTCGGCGATCGTGCGGAACGGAATCGAGCCGCTCAGCCAGGCGGCAACGGTGGTCGCATGGCCGTCGAGCGGATCGCACAACTCCGAGATCACGGTCATGGAATTCCTGAACGATTCGAGCGGCTTCAGGATGGTGCTGAACTCGAAGTTCGGCCCTACATCCTTGGGCGTCCAGTAGCCGGGTCTCTCACCCAGCGGCACGAACACCGCCCCGAACCGCTTAATCGGATTCGCCGCCGTCTGGGCGGTAGCCGTAAGCGCCGGAACCATCGCTTCGAGCAACGGCAGGCCCATGGCCGCGCCAAAGCCGCGCAGAACCGTTCGACGGGACAGCTTCATCTTGGTGATGAACATGAGCGTGCTCCTGTTGTTGTGGCGCAACTATTGACGACTGGCTTCTCCGGTTCCGGTTTCACGCGACGCAGAGCGCGCGGCGTAGCCAGGGTCTTCGACTGCCGGCGTCGTCCGCTTCTGAAACGGCGCGCTCCCGACAATTCCCAACACGATCGACGAAAAGCGATATTCGTGCTGCTCCGCGTCGGCGACGATGGCTGCGCACGGTCGGCATGTCGTAGTACTGCAGGCCCCGGCCGAGGGCGTAGGTCAGCAGCTTTTCGGTCACCGTGCTCACGAAGATCTCCGGCTGCCGCACCAGCGCCTTCCTCAATGTAACCACACCGTCGACCTTCGTGCCATCGAGAAGCTGCCCGTTGGCGTCGATGGCCGTGCCCTGAGTGGACACGGTATCCCCGTCGCGGTTGCGCCAGGCGCCGACCGCATCGAAATTCTCGAGCGACAAGCCAATTGGATCCATCAGTTTATGGCAATTGGCGCACACAGGATTCGCCCGGTGCTCTTCCATGCGCTCCCGCATGCTCAGAATCCGCCCCTCGCGCTGTGCGCTCTCGTTGAACGGCGGCACAACCGCAGGCGGCGCCGGAGGCGGCGCGCCGAGGAGATTGTCGAGGATCCATTTGCCGCGCACGACCGGCGACGTGCGATCGGTGTGCGACGTGACCATCAGAATGGCGCCCTTGCCCAACAGCCCACGCCGGGTGTCGTCGGCGAGCTTCACCCGGCGGAACTGGCTGCCGTAGACATTTGGGATGCGATAGTGCTTGGCCAGCCGCGCGTTGAGATATGTGTCGTCGGCGGTCATCAGATCGAGCACGTTCCGATCCTCTCGCACGACGCTTTCAAAGAACAGCGACGTCTCGCGCTCGAACGCCTGGCGCAGGTTGTCGTCGAAATCGGGGAACTCCTCCGAGTTCGGCTGCATGTTTTTCAGATTGCGGAGGTACAGCCACTGCGCGGCGAAGTTCGTCGTCAGCGCCTCGGATTTCGGGTCCGCCAGCATGCGCCGCACCTGTTGCTCGAGCACGCCGGGCGCGTGCAGCCGATTCTGGCGTGCGACCGTCAGCAGCTCGTCGTCGGGGATGCTGCTCCAGAGAAAGAACGAAAGCCGGGAGGCCAGCTCGAGGTCGCTCAACTGGTAAACAGTGCCGGGAGTCGCACCGACCGGATCACGCTCGATGTGAAACGCGAACTTCGGGCTCGCCAGAATTCGCTGAAGCGTCTTCCGGATACCTGTCTCGAAGTTTCCGGCGCGCCGGCCTGTCGCGTAGAAATCGAAGAGACGCTGGCGATCCAATCGTGGTGACATCGCCGCGATACGCACGTCGCGCCAGCGTGGCGATGATGGTGCGAGCGCATGGCGTCTTCCTCGGCGCGTGTTTTCGGATAGCAGGTGAAAATCCGCCGACGACTTGGCGTCGTTCCGGGTCCTGTGGGGTTGAAGGGGCCGGTGACGGTGAACGTGTCGAAGTGAGGATGCCCCGACGTGTCGCGCGTATCGGTGGAACTGCGGATGAACGGTTGCAAGCGCGTGGGATTCGCTGCCGCGCTCCGCCGCACGAATGCTGCGGCAATTTCGTGCGGACCCGCCGTCAGGCGCAAGCGCACGCGTCCGCGCTCGTCCACCTCGTCACCCGCCTTGGTCATGTTGACGAGGTTGGCTTTGAAGTCGGCTTCGCCGCCCATCTTGAAGCTGTGGACACGCTCGCCGTCCACTGAGAACTCGATTTCGTGCTCGTACTCGAGCCCGCGCATGACGCCAAGGTTGGTGCGGAACATCTTGACCGACAGCAGGTACTCGCCATCGAGCGGCAGCACGACCTTCCCGAGGATGCCGCCGATGGTGCCGAGAGGCATGCCCTCGATGTGGACGTCCTGTGAGGCGTCCTGCCGGATCCGAAACGTTTCGCTCCCCGGACCGATATCGGGATCGCCGACGGCCAGCGCGCTGACCTTGCCCGCGGCGTCCATGAACCGTTCGAGCAGAACTGGCGAGACACCGAGCACGTCGCCGATGTTGTCGAAGCCGTACGCCGAATCGTCGGGCGGCAAGAGCGTCGTCGGATCGACGTCGAGCGCCAGCAGATCGTGAATCGCGTTGGCGTACTCGGCGCGGTTCAACCGGCGGAGCAGCGGACGCCCCGGGTTGGGATGAGCAATGGCCGCGGCATCGAGGGCTGTCGTGAGCGACGAAATGAACGCGCGGCGCGTCGCTTCGTCAGGTTGCGGCATGCCTTGCGGCGGCATCATGCCGACGCGGACTTTGCGGACCGCTTTCTCCCAGGTCTCGGCGCCGGCGCCCAGATCGGCGTCGTTAATCTTATCGAGCATCAAGCCCGCGGTTTTCGCGCGCTCGTTGTGGCAGGAGACGCAGTATTTGTCGACGAGCGCCCGATTTTCGGCAGGGAGTCGGACCGGTTCCACCCGTTGAGCTGCCGCGACCCAAGAACCCGGCGTCAAACCGGAGGCGACGACGATCACCGACAGCAGAACGGAGACTTTCAACATGATCCTGTTTCGCCGCATGGTGAAAGTAGCATGCCGTGGTGGCTTTGTCCATTTGCACTTAACGGTCCGCGCCTCGGCAGATTGCCTACCAGATTCAGGGTATCTGCCGTCGTTTGACATCCTCACGCGACCGGTCTAAGGTGCAGCCTCACTACACATTTCTTCGGATTTCGGGGACTTTTGTCGACGACAAGCCGTTCGAGGAGGGGCGATACATGGCCATGTCTCGCAGCATTCTCATCGCGCTCGCGTTGGTGTTCGGCGTCCCCCCTGCGCTCTTCGCGCAAGCCACCGCTTCGATAGCCGGCGTCGTGCAGGATGCGTCCGGCGCGATTCTTCCGGGTGTCACGGTCGAAGCGTCCAGTCCGGCCCTGATTGAAAAAGTTCGCACCGTCGTGACGGATTCGGCCGGCCAGTACAAGATCGAGCAACTGAGGGGCGGCGTCTACACGGTGACCTTCACGCTCTCCGGGTTCAGCACCTTGCGGCGCGAGGGCATCGAACTGAGCGGGTCGTTCACGGCGACCGTCAATGCCGAGTTGAAAGTCGGCTCTCTGGCGGAAACACTCACGGTGACCGGGGAATCCCCGTTGGTCGATCTCCAAAGCGCCGCCAAGCAGCGAGTGATCGATCAGGAGCTTCTCGTCGCGATCCCAAGCGGTCGCACCCCGCAAATGGCGGCCTTTCTGGTTCCAGGCGTCAGTCTCAACAACGTGGACGTCGGCGGCACGAACATCATCAACACGACGGGCGGATCGCTCTCCGTTCACGGCGGCAGCATTTCCGACACCCGTCTTCTGATCGACGGCGTGACTATCGCGAATACCGAGGGCACCGGGTGGTCGGCCAACATGCTGCCCAACATGGGGAGCACCCAGGAAGTCTCGATTGACTATTCTTCTATGACCGCCGAGAGCATCACGGGCGGCCTCCAGATCAACATGATCCCCAAGACTGGAGGCAACCGGTATTCAGGGACGTTGTTCGCCACCGCCGTCAATTCCGCGTTCGAAGGCACGAACACAGACGACGAGCTCGTGGCGCGAGGTCTAAGAACGCCCAACAGCTTGAAGCTCCAGTCGGACTTCAACCCCGGGTTTGGCGGTCCACTCAAGCAAGATCGACTGTGGTTCTACACGTCGGGACGTTTTACTCGCCAGGCCAACTACGTCGGTGGTCTCTTCAAGAACCTCAACGAAGGCGATATCACGAAATGGTTGTATGCGCCGAATCCCGACGAGCGCGCCGTCAATAATGCGACCGAAGAAAGCATCAATCTCCGGCTCACCTGGCAAGCGAGCAGCACGAACAAATTCAACTTCTTCTACGATCAGCATTGGCGTTGTCAGTGCGGGGTAACCTCGCCCGTCATCTCCGAGGAAGCGGCCAATCACATCGAGTATCCGATCAGCGATCTGCGCTCGGTCGCCTACACGGCCACGCCGAGCAGCAGAATTCTCGTCGAGGCGCGGGCCGGTTGGCGTCGCGAGGAGTACGCATACACCCCCACCTCGGACATCGATCCCGAGAGATTGCTCATTCCTGTCGTCGAACAGGGAGGGCTGATTCCGGGCTTGCTGTATCGTGGCGGCGGCATCTCGAGCGCCACGCAGCCGTATCAACGGACGCTAGGCGTGAGCATTCCGTTCGGTGCCTCGCTCTCGTATGTCCCGGGCAGCCATTCCTTCAAGTTCGGCTTCTACAACGTCACGGCGCAGCGCACGTCGAACGTGAGCGACAATCAGTTCCATCTCTCGTACCAATTTCTCAACGGCACGCCGAATCAGCTCACGGAGCGGGCCACGCCGTTATATCGCGCAGAGCGTCAGCGGTGGGATCTCGGGATCTACGCGCAGGACAAATGGACGCTCAACCGGCTGACACTCAGCTACGGCATGCGGTTCGATCACTTCAGCAGCTACTTTCCCGAGCAGACCCTGGTTCCCGGCCTGCTGGTACCGACACGCAGCGTGACGTTCCCCAAAACCGAGATGGCCAGCTGGTACGACGTCGTCCCGCGTCTCGGATCGGCGTACGACTTGTTCGGTGACGGCAAGACGGCACTCAAAGTATCGCTGAACAAGTACGTGGTCGCTCAAGGTCTGCAGGGCACGTACGGCGACACGGCGAATCCCGTGAACCGCCTCGCCAACATTGTGACCCGCAGCTGGACCGATCAGAATCGCAACTTCGTGCCCGACTGTGACCTGACGAATCCCTCGTCTCAGGATTTCCGGAGTGTCGGCAGCGACCTGTGTGGCACCGTCTCGGACGTCAATTTCGGCAAATCGACGCTCAGCCTCAATTACGACCCGGATGTGCTAACGGGCTGGGGCGCGCGCCCGTATCAATGGGAGTTCTCGGCGAGCGTGCAACGCGAGATCAGTCGCGGATTGTCGGTCGATTTCGGGTACTTCCGGCGTTGGTTCGGCAATTTCGGGGTGACCGACAATCTCAATCTTGGTCCGGCCGACTACGGCACGTTCGGTGTTACAGCTCCGCTCGACCCCAGACTGCCCGATGGCGGCGGCTACGCGGTGAACGGGTTTTACAACATCAACCCGGACAAAGTCACCGTCGTCCCCAGCAACTACTTCACGCTCGCCAGCAAGTACGGCAAGCAGATCGCGCATTGGAACGGCTTCGATTTCGGCGTCAACATTCGGCCACGCAACGGGTTGACCATTCAGGGCGGCGTGGGCACGGGACGCCAGGAAACGGACAACTGCGAAGTCATCGCCGGGTTGCCGGACGGCAGCTCCCAGAGAGTCTTCGGCGGACCGACTGAGGTCGTTGCGACCACCGCGCCATATTGTCATCAGAAGGACATCTTCCTGACGGACGGCAAAGTGATCGGGACCTACAACATCTCGAAGATTGATGTCACTGTCAGCGGTTTGTTCTACAGCCGGGCCGGACCGGTTCTCAACGCCAACAAGGTCTTCTTGAGTTCCGAGGTCGCGCCGTCACTGGGACGACCGCTGGCGGCAAACGTCCAAACCATCATGCTGAACCTGGTGACACCCGGGTCGATGTACGGCGATCGCCGCAACCAACTCGACCTGCGGCTCACGAAGATATTCCGGATCGAGCGCACACGGATCGGCGCCAATTTCGAGCTCTACAACGTCTTCAACGAAAATGCCGTGATCACGGAAAACACCACGTACCGCGACGCCAGCCTCAACGGTTGGCGGATTCCCACGGTGATCATGCCGCCTCGCTTCATCAAGCTGAGCGTGCAGCTGGACTTTTGATCAGAGCGAACCGCGCTGGCGATAATCGCGTCGGACGCGCCTACGATTGAGTTCCGATCGTGAAGCGGCTCTGTGCCTGCGCCCCGATTCCCCGGCGTTCAGTGTCAACATACAGATTGACGTTCTGCTATACTCCCGGCTCGCCATGTGCAACACCATGGCCCTGCGCTTTTTCAGTAGAATCAACGAGTTGACGCTGCCGCAATCAAGCAGGCGCAGCAGCCAGCTGTTCATGAACGCTATACGGATGTCGGCTCGACGCGAGCCGACGTCGCCCGCGTGAGGCGTTATGCGAAGCAAACGGGTGCCGGTCTTCGCGGTCGTTCTCGTGACGTTTTTCTCGGTCGGAGTCTTGCTCGCTGAAACGGATTTCTCCGGCGAGTGGACGGTCGTCCGTTCGCAAGACAACACCGAAAATCCATGGGTCGGCGATTTCGTCGGCCTGCCGCTGAACGCCGCGGGCCTGGCGCGAGCCGAGTCGTGGGACGCTTCCCTGCTGTCTCTTCCCGAGTATCAGTGCCGGCCGCACGGATGGGCCTACATCTCGCGAGGACCGACTCAGCTTCGAATTTCAAAGGACATGGATCCGTTCACGCGCGAGTTGATCGCCTATCAGCCTGAATGGCACCAGTCGACCAACAGTCCGGTGTTTGTCGATGGCCGGCAACGTCCTCCCGATGAGGCCCCACACGTCTGGGGCGGATACTCGACGGCGGCGTGGGAAGGCGATGTGCTCCGGATCGAAACCACGCATCTGAAGGAAGACTACATCCGTCGAAACGGCGCCATGATGACCGACGAAGCGACGGTCACGACGTGGTGGATTCGGCGAGGCGACTACCTCACCTGGATCAACATCGTGCACGACCCCAGTTACCTGACGGAGCCGTTGATTCGCAGTTCGGAGTACCGCCTGACGGTGAACGCTCAGGTTCCTTCGCATCCTTGCACCTCGGTGTACGAGGGACTCGAGAAGGGCCACGTCCCGCACTTTCAGCTGAACGAGAACCCGTTCCTGAAAGACATCCGGGCGCGTTACGGCATACCGCCCGACCTGCCGACCGGCGGTCCCGAAACGATGTACCCGGAGTTTCAGCAGAAGCTGAAGACGAGTGCCTGGTCGAGTGGAAACTGAGTCGAGTGGATTGCCGATGAAACGCGCCGGTTTCGCTCTTCCTCTTGTCGCGGCGGTCACGCTGGCCACACTGACCGGGCCGGCAGTCATCGAAGCACAGCGGCCCGCCCCGTCCAACGACATCCGGATCCTTCCAGTCAGAGGCAACGTCTTCATGCTCGTCGGTGGGGGCGGCAACATCGTCGCGTCCGTCGGCCGGGACGGCGTTCTCCTGGTCGATACCGGCAACGCGGCGATGAGCGATCGCGTCGTCGCGGCGGTTGAAGCATTGTCCCGTCAGGTCACTGCGGGGACCATGCCGCAAGAATCGTGTGTCGGGCGGCCTCACGGGTGCTCCTGGTGGCAGGGATCCACGTTTCTGGCGACGACGGTTGCGCCGCCAGCGCCCCGGCCGATCTTCGGGATTATCAATACCAGCTTCGACGCCGACCACATGGGTGGCAATGCGGCGATTGCAGCCGCCAGTCTCAAGTTCGGCGTCCGGCTGGCGCCAGGCGCCTGGATCGTCGCTCACGAAAACGCGACGCTGCGCAACGGCAAGCCCATTCAAGTGCCGCCGGAGGCGATGCCGACGGAGAGCTACTTTGGAGACGAAAAGAAGCTGAACTTCCTGAACGGCGAGGGCGTGGTGATCCGGCACCACGTGGCGCACACCGACGGAGATAGCAGCGTTCAATTCCGCGAGTCGGAGGTGCTGGCCGTCGGAGACATTCTCGACATGACGAGCTATCCCAAGATCGATCTGGAGCGGGGTGGCAGCGTCGCAGGGCATCGTCGACGCTTTGAACTGGATTCTCGATGAAGCTGTCGTCGAGCACATGATGGAAGGCGGAACGATGATCGTTCCCGGCCACGGCCGTCTGACCGATTCAGCGGATGTCGCCTATTACCGCGACATGATGACGATTCTGCGGGACCGCGTCCAGATCATGATCAAGAAAGGCACGACGCTCGAACAAGTCAAGGCCGCCAAACTGACGCGGGACTACGATCCGCGTTTCGGCAGGAATCCCGCCTGGACGCCCGACATGTTCGTCGAAGCCGTTTTCAAGAGCCTGTCAGCGAAGAACTAGCACGTCGGTGAAAGCGAGATGCTTGAATTCAAAATGCACAATGCAGAATGCCCAATGAGAGCGAAAGCCGCTCTCTGCTCGGTATCTTGCATTCCGCGTTTTGCATTCTGCATT
This sequence comes from uncultured Acidobacteriota bacterium, assembly GCA_963773035.1. Taxonomy (GTDB): domain Bacteria; phylum Acidobacteriota; class Vicinamibacteria; order Vicinamibacterales; family CAVVIG01; genus CAVRXZ01. The sequence goes on from CAVYZX010000024.1 coordinate 33,319, forward strand.
GCATTCTGCATTTCGTCTTGGAATGGTAGCGACTCCTCTTCTTCAGTCACTCGACGGTGACGTTCGCTCAACGCGGCGGACCACCACCTGCCGCACCCGCGCCGGCCGGTCGAGCAGGTGCGCCGTACGACATCAGCGGCTACTGGGTTTCGCTGGTGACCGACGACTGGCGATATCGGATGCTCACGCCTCCAAAAGGGAACGTGGACTACCTTCCGGTCAACGCCGAAGGACGCCGTGTGGCCAACCTCTGGGATCCGTCGCAGGATGAAGCGAACGGCGAACAGTGCAGGGCGTATGGTGCGGGCGGAGTGATGCGCCTCCCTGGACGGCTGCACATCACCTGGGAAGCGGACAACGTCCTGCGGGTGGAAACGGACGCAGGCACACAGACGCGGCGCTTCTTCTTCGGCGACTCGCCGCCACCTTCATCCGGTCCGACATGGCAGGGTTATTCGGTAGGCCGCTGGGAACGGCCGGCCGCTGCCCGTGGCAGAGCAACGGCTCCCAACGCTCCAGTTGGTCAGCTGAAGGTGACGACGACTCAACTTCGTCCGGGATATATGCGGAAGAACGGCGTGCCTTATGGTTCAAACGCTGTCTTCACCGAATACTTTCTCCGTCTGGTGGACAACGGCGGTCAGGAATACCTTGCCGTGACAACGATGCTCGACGATCCGCAGTACCTGCAGCAACCCTACGTCAAGACGTATCAGTTCAAGAAACAGCGCGACGCAGCGGGCTGGCGGCCAACGCCATGCTCGACCCGGTAGCAGGACAGAAACGCAGTCGTAGATGCCAAATGTCAAATGCACAATGCAAGAACGCTGCGCTTTTCAGCATTCTGCATTGTGCATTTTGCATTTCAGTGTCTTCCCCGTCTTCTAAAAATCAAACCTCCCCGTGAACTTGATGAACCGCGGCTGAATGACTGTCGTCGGTCGCCGCCAGGCGGAGCCATAGGCAGGTTGTTGCGTCAGAATCGCGTCCGAGTTGAACAGGTTGTACACATCGGCGCTGGCTTCGAAAAAGCTGCCCTTGGCCATTCTGAAGATCTTTGTCACGCGGAAATCGACCTGGTTCAACCGGTCGCCATACTGCGATCCCGGATCGATCACGCCAATCGTCGTCTGACCTGCGTTGAGGAAATTGGGGCGTCCGAGTCCCTGAACACGACCGGCGGCGATGTCGGCGTTGTTGTAGAGGACGTTCGCGAGAACGAAGGGGCCTTGGACGCTCTGAAACGTCCCGCTAACTCGAAAGTCCCATGGCAGACCGTAAGAGCCCAGCGCCTTATAGGTGGTGACCCAGCCGCTGTCCTGGTGGCAGTAGCCCTCTGGTATCCAGACGGTCTGGGCGGCGGCTGCAAGCGGAAACACGCTGATGCCCTGCGAGTTGAGAAGTCCCAACGTTGGGAGCAAGGCTTCCGGCACCTGTTTCACGATTTCGCAATTGTCGGACATCGTCACGCCGCTGCTGACCCCACCTTGAAGGAACAAGCCACTCCGCGGCCGAGAATCGACCGTCAAGTCGAACCCGTTCCAGTGCTGGTACTGGTTGCCGAACTGGCTGGCCGCCTTCACGACGTTCTTGTTGACGACGACCGCCCTCTGGTCGTAAAGGCCGCTGAGCGTTCCGCCCGAGTTGGGCAGAAGCGGGTCTGTCGGCAGCGTGACACTGAACGGTATGAAGTCGTTGGCGCCGAGCGCCTCGTTGTCGGTGACGAAGAAGTTTCCCTGCACGCGCCGGAAAAAAGTGACCCCCGCTGACAAACGAGGCATGATTTCGTGTTGGACCCCGGTCGAGAACTCCCAGTTCCACGGCCGCACGCCCCACCCTTCCATGATTGCCCTATCGTAGATTTGGGCTGGAACAGCCAAGCCAAAGTTCGGGCTGAGCGTCGCCGCACACTCGCCGTTAAGGGCTGGGTTCAGCAGGTCGCAATCGGGGACGAAGTTGCCGCGCCGAGGGTCGCCGACCGGAAACGTCAAGTCGTTCCACCCGCGGAGACCGGTCGTCTGAACGGTAAAGCCGGGATTGTTGCCGTTGGCGTACCGGACGGAGTCCTGTTCTACGGCCCGGCTCGCGCTGCCTTTGATTGCGGTCTTGCCGTTGCCGAACAAATCGTACGACGCGTTGATACGCGGATTGACGTCGCGCCAGTTGGGCACGTCCTTCACTGCTGGGTAGAACGTGTTTCGATTCGGCGTCCACTTCGTCGTATTCGCCGTGAAGGCTTCGGTCGACTCGTTTTGCAGATCGAAGCGTATACCTCCACCGATCGTCAGCCGATTCATCGTCCACCGGTCTTGCGCGTAAATCCCCATGTTGTAGTTCAGCCGGTTCTTCCAGCCTGCCAGCGGCGCAAAAACCGTGACCAAGTTTGGGATATAACCGTTGGTGCGGTATTGCACGTCGTTCTGCGGGTTGGCGAAGTTATTCATGCCGAAATACCCACGCTGCAAGTCCATACCCACCTTGACAGCGTGCGATCCGGTGACGTAGCTCGCAGACGCCTTATAGCTTTGCTGACGAACCTCGTCGCTATTCTGATCGGCCGCCGTCGTGTTGCGGTAGGTGATCGGCTTGGTTGGTATCGCAGGGTTCAGACCCTGTTCGACGATCGGAATCCCGGAGATGCGATCGCTCTGGGCCAGAATGGTGTCTGGACTTGCACCGGGCGACACGCCCGCCTCGATAAGGAGACGGTTCGTCGCGGTGTAGGTCCACGTCAACGTCCCGAGCTGTGTATACCACTCTGTGACCCGGGCTGCTTCAGGGGAGAGGGTTGCGTTGATCGTCCAGAACGGGTCCTGCTTGCGTTGATACGCGTACCACGCCGAAATCTTGTGCCTCTGGGATGCGGCCCAGGTCAATCGCAGGTTGGTGTCCCTCGTCCAAGTTCCCAGGTATGCCTTCTCGTCTTGGTTTTCGACGCGGACCACCGCCGTCGGATCCACGGGGTAGAACAAGCCGGCAATGTAGTTATTGTTGGTCAAGTATCTTCCCGTGAAATAGAACCACACCTTGTCGCGCTTGATCGGACCACCGATGGCGCCGTTGATGTCGTACAACTTCTTCAGCGTGGTCGAAGCCGTCGTGAGTCCGCGATCCTGCAGGCGCTGGGTGATGTTGTCACCTTGAAGCCCAGGTCCGGAGCCATTCGCGAGGAACGAGCCGCGAAACGTATTTCCTCCAGACTTCGGCAACATGTTGGCCAGCACGCCGTTGGTCCCCGATTCCCCCATCTGTCCCGAGAACGAGATATCGACCTGATCGAACAGGAGTGGCGATAGGCTCATGTTGGACACGTTCGAACTGATGTACATGTTGCCGATGCGCAACCCGTCCAATAGCGACACGCCGTCACCGGGCAGACCACCGTGCGTTGAAATCTGCGCGCCCGTGGTGTCTCCGGTGGACCCGCCGACATCGCGGGTCATCGTCTGGACGGCGGGAATCATCGCCGCCATCTGAATCCACACGCCGCTCGTCGGCATTGCTTTGAAGGCTTCGTCCGTCAGAGCCCGTGTCTGCGCCGCTGACTGCACGTCGACGATGGGCGACTCGGCGGTCACGGTCAGCGTCTCCGCGACCGTGCCTACCTTGAGGTCGGCGTTCACCGAAGAAATAAAGTTCGCTGTGACCTCGATGCCGTCGCGCTTGAAACTGCTAAAGCCCTGCAGCGTAACGGTCACGGTGTAGACACCGGTCGGCAGGCTCACAATGCGGTACTGGCCACTGCCGTCGGTGACAACCGTCCGCGTTTTTTCGATCAATGCGGGACTGGAGGCCTCCACAGTGGCGCCTGGCAGTACTGCTCCCGAACTGTCTTTCACAACTCCGGTGACCGTTCCGAGCGCCTGTCCGAAACTCGGCGCGGGCAGAATGACCAAACCCAAGACGACCATGACTGCGGTCGCGATCGCTCGCATACGTTCTCCCTTCGTCATTACGGAATCATGCGGGGCACAGCCCGACACCTATCCCGGACGCTGCTGACCGGCCCGAAGAACTCACCACGGGCCGTCGCGTTTACTCACACGCAACAAATGTGCAATTGCGCGACACAATACAACCCATGCTAGGCGGGTGTCAACGAACCGTAAGGCCCTCGCACCGCGAAAAGCGGATGGAATCCAACGATTTGAATCGGGAGGGAGCCGAGGCCGCAGAGACGATTTCAGTCGGAGGCCGCGGAGACGATTCAACCCGGAGGCCGCGGAGACGATTCAACGCGGAGACCGCTGAGATCGCAGAGACTTGTACTCGCTCTGCGTGCTCCGCGGGCTCTGCGTTAAGTCCGTTCTCTGCGGACTCACCCGAGTGGAATGCAGTCCTTGTTCCTGGCCAGCCACATCGCGAACGTCTGTAAGGATGGGTTCAATGCGCGGCTGAGGGCGACATCCCGGACGCGACAAAAGACGTCTTGAAAGTCGCGTTTGAACTGGAACATGTTGGCGAGCTCTTCGGCCCCGGGAACGTTCAGTCGCCGATACTCCTCCGGGCTGACGGAGTTGTAGCGGACTTCTCGCTTGAGGGCGTCGCTCAAAGCGATCGCCATCTCCGCACCGGTCAAATGCTCGCCGGATATACCAACCGTCTTCCCCCTGAACTCCGCCCCCCTTTTGAAGATGCCGTAGGCGCACCGCCCGATGTCCTCCGCTGCGATGCCCGGCAGCTTCTTGTCTCCCATCGGAAACGTCAGCGCAAGTCGTCCATCCGGTCCCTTCTTGGGTTGCAGGCCGAAGTGGATCAAGTTGTCCCAGTAGAACGACGTGAACAGAAAGGTCGTCGGGACACCTTGATCGACGAAAAACCTGTTGGCTTCGCCCTTCGCATCGAAATGCGGGACCTTGTACTGTCCCATCAGGGTGGGCATGCGCGAATCGCTCAGTGGTATCCAGCGGCGTGTGTCCTCCAGCGTCGACCAGATCGCATGGTGGACGCCCGCTTCCTTCGCGGCGCGGGCCATCGTCAACGCTTGATCGAGCTCTTTCGCGGGCGAGAAGTGCGCCCAGAAGAACGTCACACAAAACACCGCGTACGCGCCGTCGAAGGCCTTTCTCACGCTGTCGAAGTCGTCCAGATCCGCTTGAACGACTTCCGCTCCCGACCGGGCAAGATCCTGGGCCTTCGGAGATTCGAGGTCCCTCGTGATCGCGCGGACAACGAAATCCTCCGACTGATCGCCAAGGATCGCGCGGACGAGCCCGCCTCCCTGCGCGCCTGTCGCGCCCACGACCGCGACGATTTTTCCACCGGCGTTGCCGCTGCCCACGGCGTGACTTTACATGCTGCGCGCGGTCTAGAACAACCCCGGGAAACTGGGGCTGGGAAGGCTGCAAGCGCGCTGTTGGTAAGAGGATGGGGCCAAACAAACAGGGTCGCTTCCAGGGAGCGTCCGGGAGAGATGTCGTCCGCGCCCTCGAAAGCGACCCCCTCCGGCCATCGCAGCAGCCGGAATCCGGTGCGAGCGGCCGTCCGTTGCTGCGACCGGCCGCGGGGCTGGCTTGCTCGTCGGGACGGAACGATAGCCCGCCAGCGTGTTAAGTGTCAATACACAGAAGCAGTCCATGGGTATGCCCAAAGACCGTGATGCTGAACGTGACGTGAGAGCTCGAGCCGCGGGCAGGAATGGGTAACGTCGTCAGGTCGTACTGCCGGGCTGCTCCTGCATAATGTGGCGTTCCGCATGTCCTCCCAACCGCCTTCCCCAGGCCCCGATGGCGCCCGAGGTTCCGCGCTGCCCGAAGGTACGTTGGTCGGCGCCTACCGAATCGATCGGCTTCTCGGCGAAGGAGGAATGGGTCAGGTTTACCAGGCTCACGACACGAAACTCGATCGAACCGTCGCCGTAAAGCTTCTGTTCGAGCACGTCACGGACGCGGCTTCCCGGCTGCGATTCCAGCGAGAGGCGCGGATGGCCTCCTCGCTCAATCATCCTCACATTCTCACCGTCCACGACGCTGGCGAGTTCGAGGGCCGCCAATTCCTCGTCACCGAGTTCGTGGACGGTGGCACCCTGAAGGACTGGGCTCACACCGAGCGCCCCACGTGGCGACAGGCAGTGGATCTGATGGCAGGTGTGGCCGACGGACTCGCGGCCGCGCACGCCGCGAACATCCTTCATCGAGACATCAAGCCGTCCAATATCCTCGTCGCCCGTAATGGATATGCCAAGCTCGCCGACTTCGGGTTGGCGAAATCGACGACGAGCGATGGACTGAGCCATGCATTTACCGAGGCGCCCACCCGTCCGGGCATCATCGTCGGCACGGTGGACTACATGTCGCCGGAGCAGGCATCTGGAAAAACCCTTGACGCACGAAGCGACGTGTTCTCGTTCGGCGTCACGCTCTACGAGCTGCTCACGAAACGGCACCCCTTCGGAGGTACGACCGAACTGGAACGACTGAGCAGCATCGTCTCGACAACGGCACGGCCGCTCGGTCCTGAGTTTCCGCTCGCGCTGCGGATGGTGCTCGACAAGGCCCTGGAAAAAGATCCGGCGGATCGCTACCAGACCATGCGGGACATGGTCGTCGACTTGAAACGCGCGGCACGCCAGGAGTCGGCGATCGATTGCAATGCCGGTGAAGCGGACGCGCTATCGGAGCGTCGCTTCTGCCGGCGGCCGCTCTCATTGCAGCGGTTTCCGCCGCTGGTCTGGCAGGCTGGCTGCTTCGCGCACGCGTCACCAGCAGGACACCAACCGCCCCGCTCCAGGTGCAGCGATTGACCGACCTCGTGGGTCTGGAGGAAAGCCCCACGATTTCTCCCGACGGGAAAACCCTCGCGTTCGTCACGTCGTCGGGCTCGGACGGGAAGCGTCAGATCTGGACGCGGTTGATCGGCGGCGGTACGTCGCTGCTCGTCACCAAAGACGATGTCGATCATTACGGCCCGCGATGGTGGCCAGACTCGAGCAGCATCCTCTATTACACACCAGGGCCAGATTCGGGTGACTCGGGCACGTTGGTCGAAATTTCGGCGCTCGGTGGACCTCCACGACGGCTCGTTAGCGCGCTTGGCCCGGGAGATGTGAGCCACGACGGCAAGAACATCGCGTTTCTCCGATTCAGGGAGGGTTCCATCGAGTTAGCCGTGACGACGCGCGACCTCACGAGTAACCGCTCGATTGCCAAGTTACCGGCCGCAAGCTATTTGAACGTACGCTGGTCGCCCGACGACCGGCGCATCGCGCTGTTTCAGACACTCGGCGGTGCTGCATTCGCGACGAACCTGCTCGTTCTCGATGTCGAGACGGCCGCGACACGTCGACTCATCGGCGACGTCTTGATGCAAGGCTTGACGTGGGCTCCCGACGGCTCGCGATTGGTCATCAGCTCCGCACAGGGAAGCACCATGTCGTACCCTCCGACGTACAACTTGTGGAGCGTCCCACTCGACGGCAGCACCCATTCCCAAATGACGTTCGGGGAGGTTTCATATCGGGACCCGGACGTCAATGTGCAGGGCAGCCTGGTCATGAGCCGCGTGCGGTCGCAGTCCGACGTGTGGAAGTTTCCGATCACGGGCGAGCCATCCGACAACGCGAAACAGGCCGTTCGCATTACCCGTCAGACTGGTGAGGTCCAGACGCTGACCGTCAGTCCCGACGAAAGCGAAGTGGCGTTTCTCTCCGACAGTGGCGGTCATGTCAATGTCTGGATTGCGCGGGTGGCCGACGGCGAAGTGCGACCACTGACCCGAGACATCGACCCTCGCGTCTTCGTTGCCGTGCCCTTTTGGTCGCCCCAGGGAAACGTGATCAATTTCCTGTCGAATCGGGGCACTGGCACCTCCGATGTCACCTTGTGGCTTGTGAACTCGGACGGCAGCGACCCACGCGACCTCCGCATCCTGGGCGCGTGGGCTTGCTGGTCGGGCGACGGTCGCTGGCTTTTCTATTCGACGCTGGAAAGCGGCACCTATCACATTCGGAAAGTCAGGGCCGCCGACGGTCAGGTGGTTGACGTGCGCCAGGACAATGCGGTCGGCTGTTCGGTCGCGCAGGACGGATCGACCTTGTATTACGCGAAGGTCCTCGTACAATCCACGGGGTTGTGGGACATGGAGCTTCGGGCGGCCAAGCCGGAGGCGGGTCCGTCCATCGCGTTGGGGCGACTCTCGGGGAGCCGAATCCCAGTTGAGCCGGTCAACGTTCAGCCTTATGTTTCCCCAGACGGCCGATGGCTGGCGATGCCTCTCGTAGATGGGTCGACGACCAACCTCTGGGCGCTGTCGACCGATACAGGCGAGTGGCGGAAACTGACGGATTTTGGTCAGACGAACGTGATGATCGCTCGGCGGATCGGCTGGGCTCGAGACGGGCGATCGCTCTACGCATCAGTGTCCCAGTTGGATTCCGATGTCGTCCGCCTCGTGGGAGTCGCCTGGTAGATTGAACTTCCGGCTGAAGCCGGAAGCCACACAGGTGAGAAAGGAGCAAGGCGATGTGGAATTTCTTGCGATTCGTTTTTCTGTCCGCCGGGCTGGCCGTGATGCTGCAAAGTGTCACGTCCGCCCATTTCAAGCTGATCGAGCCTGCTTCGTGGCTGATTGAGGATCAAAGGGGTGATCCACAGAAGGCCGGACCCTGCGGCGGCTCGAATACCGACTGGGGAAAGCCGAGCTACACCGTGACCAAGGCCACGGGCGGTCAGAAGCTCCACATCAAGGTTCAGGAGACGATCTACCACCCGGGCCACTACCGCGTGGCACTGGCCGTCAATTCACCGACGGAATTACCCGTCGACCCGCAAGTCACGACAAGAGACTCCGAAAGAGGACCATGGTCGGTGTCAGCTGCGATTCAGAATCCAGCACAGGTCCCGGTGTTGGCCGACGGCCTCTTCGTCCACTCGACACGACCCACGGGTCAGATGGAGCCGTTCGAAACGGACGTGCAACTCCCGAACATCAACTGCAAGAAGTGCACGCTGCAGGTGATCCAGTTCATGGCCGAACATGCGTTCAACAACCCCGGTGGGTACTCCTACCATCACTGCGCGGACTTGCAGATCACGGCCGACCCGTCGAAACCGCTGGATCGCGGGTGGCCGGCTGAGCGGCCCTAAGAACAGCTGTCAGCTATCAGCTCTCAGCTTTTCAGTTTTCAGTTTTCAGTTTTTCGTCGATGCCTGATAGGTCTTGCTGAACCCGTTTCGTCCATTGGTGACGGTGAAGCTGCCGTCGGTCCGGGCAGACACCTTGATCCAGTACGCCGTTCCGTTGTGCTGAGGTTGCGGCGGCGCTGGCGCTCCCCGTCCCGGGGACGTCGCCGGCGCGACCGGCATCACCGCCGGTTGATCGTCGACGCCGTTTGCGATGAAAAGGCCGGCGACCGTGTATTCCTGCCCGCTCAACTCTGAAAAGTGGATCGCCCAGAGATCTTCGAGCCGCGGAGAGCTGAAGAAAATCTTCATCGCCTCTGGTTGTCCACCTTTGCGAGGCCCGTTGTTCATGACGATCACTCTGGGTTGAACGGCGTGCACGAGCGCCTCAGAGTTCGAGCTCGATTGTCCGTGGCGTGACGCCACGAGCAGATCGACCGTCCCCACGCGACTCGTCGGACAGTTCAGCTCGAACTCCTTGTTCCAGGTGAAATCACCCAAGTACAGCAAGCGAAACCGTCCGAAGGTCACATGGCTTCCGACCGATTGCTCGTCCTCCGTGTTGCCAACGGGTCCTCCCGAAACAGGATTCGTCTGGTGCGGACTGAAGTTGGCGCAATAAGGATTCGGCCGGCCCGCGCCTGGCAGCGGCGTCTTGAGAACGTTTCCGCCGGAGGTCACGATGCGCCAGTCGACACCGCTCACGGCGACGCGGTCGCCTGGCTTCGCGATCGTGTGCCTGACCTTCGCAGAGATCTGTGCGTACTGTTGCAGCACGGCATCGATTTGAGCGCCCGGCTGAACGTTCGCGCCATGGTCGATGAACTCTTGAATCGGGACGTGCGTCGCCAGCTCGGGCAGGCCGCCGACATGATCGCCATGAAAGTGGGTCGTAATCAGATGGTCGATGCGCGTGAGGCCCCGGTCTTTGACGGCCGCCATGATCCGCGCCGCGTCACGCGCTGCCCCTGCGCCCCCGTTTCCCGAGTCAATCAGAACCGATTCACCAGATGGCGACACGTAGAGCTGAGCGTTGCCGCCTTCGACGTCGATCACGTACAGATCGAGCGTTCCTGCCGTTGGCGCTTGCGCGGCAACAAACGGCGCAAGAAGAAGTGGGAGAGCCAGACAGGCCGAAATCATCGCTCTCATGACATTCCTCGCGTTATCCGACCTCGCAGCAATCGTCGCGGAGTGTACTTCAGATGCGCTGGCCAGACATTCGACGGGTGTTGTGTATCATGGGCCGGGACAATGGATTCAATCGACGTCATGAGCGGGCGTTACGAGGGCACCGGCCGTTGGTTTCAAGCCGACGGCCTCTACATTGCGTGGCAGGACACTCTGCGGCGCGTCGAGTGAGATGCAACTCATCTTCGAACAGATACGTACCGGCGGCGATCGAAACTTCGGATATCTGCTGGGCGACCGAACAGCCGGCCAGGCGGTTCTGATCGATCCGTCGTACACGCCGGAAGTCTTGGTTCAACGGGCAGCCGATCAGGGCATGCGGGTCGCTTACATCCTCAACACGCACGGCCATCCCGACCACATCAACGGCAACGAGAAGGCGATGGAGCTGACCGGCGCGCCGGTTGCGGCGCATCCGTCCAATTCAGTTGCGCCATCGGTTCCGCTCTCAGACGGTCAGGAGATGGCAGTCGGTGCGCTCACCCTCCGTATCCTGCACACGCCCGGCCACTGCGAGGACCATCTCGTCGTCTACGAGCCGAAGTATGGGCTGCTGGTGACGGGCGACCTGCTTTTCATCGGCAAGGTCGGCGGCACATCCAACGATCGCGACGCCCGCCTCGAGTGGGAAAGCCTTCGAAGGCTCCTCGATACTCTTCCCGACGAAGTCACGGTCTGGCCCGGCCACGACTACGGCGTGCGCCCGAGCTCTACGATCGGCCTCGAAAAGCAGACCAATCCTTTCCTCCAATGCGAAGATCTCGCGGCTTTTCTTTTCTTGAAGAACGACTGGCCGGCGTTCAAGCAACGGCACGGACTCAAGTGAGGACTACCGCAACTTTGAGCCATAATCGGCGGCTGTTACGACGGGAGGCGGCCCGATGAAGCTCACTTCCGACCGAATTCTCACGACCCATGCGGGCAGCCTGCCGAGGCCCGACGACCTGGCGAGGATGATGTACGACGTTCTCGGCGACAAGCCGGTCGATCAGGAGGCGCTCCGTCGCCGCACGCGCGAAGCGGTGGCTGAGATCGTCCAGCGCCAGCGCACGATCGGCATCGACGCGATCAGCGACGGCGAGATGGGGAAAGTCGGCTTCTCCAACTACGTGATGCAACACCTGGGTGGGTTCGAAGGCGCGAGCCAGGCGCTGCCGGGGGATCTTGCCGACGTGCCTGACATGGTCGCCCAGGTGTTTGGAGGGGAAGGCACGGCCCATCTGCGCCTGCCCGTCCTGAAGGGCCCAATCGAAACCAGGGACAAGGGCTTCGTCGCCCGGGAGATCGACGACTTCAAGGCGGCGCTCGGCGGCGCGAGTCCGGAACCCGCCTTCATTCCTGCCGTCACGCCGGGCCAGGTCACATTCAACTTTCCGAACCACTACTACCAAACCCATCAGAAGTACCTCGAGGCCGCGGCTCAAGCTCTATCGCCGGAGTACCACGCAATCGTCGGCGCCGGTTTCGACCTGCAGCTCGACTCGCCCGATTCCGCAATGGCGTTCCACTTTCGAACGGAGGGCAGCGACGTCGGTGACGCAAAGACACACCTGTCGGCGGCGATCGACGTCTTGAACGGCGCCCTTTCAGACCTGCCACCCGACAAACTGCGGTACCACGTGTGTTGGGGCAATTACCGCGGACCGCATCACAAGGACGTGCCGCTCCGCGAGATCGTGGACATCATTCTCCGAGTGCGCGCCAAGTTCATCTATGTCGAGGCCGCGAACCCGCGCCATGCTCACGAATGGGCCGTGTGGAAAGAGGTGAAGCTCCCGGACGAGAAGGCATTGATCGTTGGCGTGATCGACACGAAGACGAACCACGTCGAGCATCCGGATCTCATTGCAGAACGGATCGGGCGATTCGTCAACATCGTCGGCAAGGAACGCGTCGTCGCGGCTACGGATTGCGGCTTTGCGACGTTCGTGGGTGTTCACCCCTGCGCTCCAGGGGCGGCGTGGCTAAAGTTGAAGGCGCTCGTTGCAGGGGCGCAGTTGGCCTCAAAGAAATCGTAAGACGTCATGCTCGTCCCTGCCATGATCGAAAAACTGCACGAATCATGAACTTCTTGAACCCTTGAACCCTTGAACTGTTTGCGACGCCAATGGACGAACTCTTCTCGCCGTTCCTGACTTCGAGCGGACTCCTCGCGCTCGTCACGTTGACGTTTCTCGAGATCGTGCTCGGTGTCGACAACGTCATCTTCATCTCGATCCTCGCCGGCAAATTGCCGGCATCGCAGCAAAGCCGGGCGCGGCGGACGGGATTGCTCGCCGCCATGGCCATCCGCATCCTGCTGCTCTTGTCGATCGCATGGATCATCCGTCTCACTAATCCGCTGTTCATGGTGTTTGGGCGCGGGATATCGGGCCGCGATCTCATCCTGATCGGCGGCGGTTTATTTCTGCTCGGCAAGGCCACGCTCGAAATCCACGAAAAGCTGGAAGGCGAGGAGGGACATGGTTCGGCGCGCGTGGCCCCGTCATTTGGAGCGGTGATCGTTCAAATCATGCTGCTCGACATCATCTTCTCGCTGGATTCCGTCATTACAGCCGTGGGCATGGCCGAGGACATCGCCATCATGGTTACGGCCGTGATCCTCGCCGTCGCAGTGATGATGTTTTCAGCCGGTCCGATCAGCGAGTTCGTCAACCGGCATCCGACGGTGAAGGTGCTGGCGCTTTCCTTCTTGCTGCTGATCGGCATCTCGCTCGTTGGCGACGGCCTGGGCATGCACATTCCGAAGGGATACATCTACTTCGCGATGGGCTTCTCGGTCTTCGTCGAGATGGTGAATCTTCGAGTCAGGGGAACCGCCAAGACGCCGGTTCACCTGCGTCAGGCGTATCTCGAGGGGAAGAAATAGAAGTTGGCGCCGTGGCCCGTCCTGCGACTCACGGACCGAAATTGGTACACGGCCGAACCATCACGACGGCTGCGGTCGATCAGCCGACGGCCTGCCACCTGTGCAAAAGTGTTAAGGAACCCCGTGATTTGCTGGGAAACCGGCCGAGCGGCGGCCGGTGGAGCACCGTTTGCAATCCTGTGTCGCACCATGATTGAGGCTCCCGCTCCCGACACAATGATCGTGGCCCGACGCAGTAAGTTCGCTGACGGTATGGTGGCTGCGGGCAGCGCCACCTTGCTCGTAGCAGGCGTGGCCGCTCTCGACACGCGCGTACGCGACCTCATCACGGGTTTCCTCCAAGGAGACCCGCTTCGTTCCATGTCCGTGGGTCTCGCACGATCGCAGCGTCTCGCCCACAGTGTGATGGACACGATCGGGTTTCAAAGCCTCGGCTACGAGCCACTCATCGCTTTCGCACTCGTTGGCCTCCTCTTCCTCGTACTTATGATGAAGATGTGACCCGTCGCCTCACTGCCTTCAGAATGCGTAAGCCCTCCACATTTACTTAGTCTCGTGGCTTCCGCCTTTAGGCGGAAGAGAGCCGCCTGCATTGAACTTCCGGCTGAAGCCGGAAGCCACACATCTGGAGAAAGCGCTGGACAGAGGCACGCCCCGAAACGACAATGCGGCAGGAGCGAAATATGGGCTTTGGCCTCAAGCGTGACCGCATGGCGATCGATCGACGTGCCTTCATCGGGCGAAGTGCGTTGGCAGCGGCCGGCGTCTGCGTGGGCGGCGCCTTCGACCGTGCGTTCGCACAGGACGCCAGAGGACTTCCGATCACAGCTGCCGTGCAAACGACGGCCGGGCGGATCCGCGGTGTCGTGCGATACGGCGTCAACCAGTTCTGGGGAGTTCGTTACGGCGCCTCCACGGCCGGCACCAACCGTTTCATGCCGCCTCTGAAGCCGGCGCCATGGACGGGAGTGCGAGACGCCTTCCAGGTTGCCGAGCGAGCCCCGCAGGATCCGGACGGTCCGATTTCAGAAGTGTGGTCCCTGGACCGCCGGGAGCCGATGGGGGAAGACTGCCTGAGCATCAACATTTTCACGCCCGCGTTGGGCCGCGGCAACCGCCCCGTGATGGTGTGGTTGCACGGGGGCGGCTTCTCCGGTGGCTCGGGCAACTGGCTCCTGTACGATGGGACGAACCTCGCTCGCAAGGAAGACGTCGTCGTCGTCTCGGTAAATCACCGGCTCAATCTGTTCGGCTTCCTGCACCTGGCTGATCTTGGTGGTGAGAAGTGGGCCCATTCGAGCAACGTCGGCATGCAGGACATAGTCGCGGCCCTCGACTGGATCAAGGACAACATCTCGGCGTTCGGCGGAAATCCCACGAGCGTCACGATCTTCGGACAGTCTGGCGGCGGTGGCAAAGTCTGCACGGCGATGGCCATGCCTGGTGCCAAGGGTTTGTTCCATCGCGCCATCGCGATGAGCGGCTCGGCCCTGCGAGGTGCGACGCGAGAAAACGCGACCAAAGCCGCCGAGCAGTACTTGGCCAAGCTGGGACTGAAACCCAATCAACTCGATCAACTGCAGAAGATGCCGTGGCAACAGCTGCAGGAGGCGTTCTTCAGCAAGCCTCCCATTCAAGGCTTGGGAAACGGGCCGGTCGTCGATGGCCGCTCGCTGCCGACCGATCAATGGTCGCCAGGCGCGCCGGCGGTGTCGTCAACCGTCGCTTTCATGCAGGGATCGGTCGAGACCGAAGACGCGTGGAACGATCCGCCACCGCCACTCGAGATGCCTGAGGAGGAGATGCTGTCGCGGGTCAAGCGGATCGCGCGTAGCGACGAGGCCAAAGCGAAGGAGCTGGTCGCCCTCTACAGAAAGACTCATCCGGGCATCAGCAATACGGACGTCTGGTTGATCATGAACTCCGACAACACGCGGCGCGCCAACGCGCAGACGCTGGCGGAGCTCAAGACCGCGCAGGGGCAGGCACCAGACTACCTCTACTACTTCACGTGGCGCTCACCGGTCCACAACGGGCAGATGAAGTCGTACCACACGCTGGATATCCCGTTCGTTCTGTACAACGTCGATGTGGCGGCGTCGATGACGGGGTCCGGCCAGGAGCGCTACGCGCTTTCCCACCAGATGAGCGCCGCGTGGGCGGCATTCGCGCGGACCGGGAATCCCAACCATCCGGACCTGCCAACGTGGCCGGCCTTCAACGCCACGGAACGTCAGACCATGGTGTTCGGGAACGAGTCCAAGGTGGTGAACGATCCCAATCGCGAAGAACGATTGGCACTGAAGGCGATCCGAGAGGCGTCCGAACGCTCGACGGCAGGAAACGGATGATCGCCAATCACCCTAAAGTGCTGGCCACCAAAGTACTTTAGGGTGCTGTGGTATAACGACCCGGGTTCTGCAGTTTGGCTACCACTCCCACCGATCCTCTGGTTGGCAGCACGATCTCTCACTACACCGTCGTCGCCAAATTGGGCGGCGGTGGTATGGGCGTCGTCTACAAGGCCTTCGATACAAAGCTCAGCCGAACGGTCGCCCTGAAGTTTCTGCCGCCTCAGTGGAGCCACGACAGCGCCGCACAGCAGCGATTTCTACGCGAGGCGCAGGCGGCGTCCGCGACCAATCACCGCAACATTTGCGTCATCCACGACTTCCAGCACACCGACGATGGGCGGCTGTTCATCGTGATGGCCTACTACGAAGGCCAGACGCTGAAACAGAAGCTCGAAGGCGGCGCACTTCCGGTTGGTGAAGCCGTCGAGATCGCATGCGAGGTCGCCGAAGGTCTCGCCAAGGCTCATGCCCAGGGCGTCGTCCATCGCGACATCAAGTCCGGCAATCTCATCGTCTCCGACGATGGCGTGAAGATCCTCGACTTCGGATTAGCAAAGTTCGCCGACGCGCTCCAGTTGACGATTCCGGGATCGACGATCGGCACGGTCGGCTACATGTCGCCCGAGCAGGCACGAGGCGAGGAGGCCGATCCCCGCAGCGATGTCTGGGCGCTCGGCATCGTCTTGTACGAAATGCTGACCGGGGAAATGCCGTTCAAGGGGGCGTATCCGGAAGCCATCTTCTACGCCATCAAGAACGAGCCGGTCCCGCCGCTGCGCGCTCCGGGCCGGGAGATTCCGGAAACGCTCGAAACCATCGTCATGCGAGCGGTGGAGAAAGATCCGGAAAAGCGTTATCAGACCGCGAGGGAGTTCGCCCGTGACCTTCGGCTGCTTCTGGGCCGAACCGTACCGCTCGATCTTCTTACCGGACCGTTACCGTCATTACCGCCGTTTACGTCGCCACAACCGCCCTCGCGGTGGCAGCGGATGCGGCTGGCCGTCACACCAACTCGGGCGATCGTCGCCGGGATCGTCGCGATCGCGGCTATCGCCGCCGGGTATCGCTGGTTCACTCAGCCGGTTGTGCGAATTCCGGTCGCGATTGCCCCGGTTGCAAACTACACGGGCGAGCCGACCCTGGACGGATATCGACTTGCCCTTACCGAATCATTGCTCGAGGAGCTCGAGGATTCACCGAACATCCGTGTCGTGCCCTTTCGACGCCTGGTGGAAATCGTGCGGCAGTTCATCGCTTCGGGCGATGCGTCGAGCCGCGAGGCCATCCAGGCGGTAGCCACTCACAGCGGCGCCCGCTTTGTCCTCATACCAGCTCTTGCCTATCAGAACGGAGCCTGGGTCGCGCGGGCCGAGGTTCGAGATGTCGAGTCGGGAACCGTGACGAAGACGCTCGAATCCGAAGGTATCACCTCCTCGTTGCCCAAGGACGCTGTGTTTCGGCTGATGGCGGCATTGGCGGATCGTATTCAGGCCGATTTCAAAGCCAATGGTCCTGGTCGATCGTACGCTGCGCGATCGGCGTCCAGCCGGTTCAGGAATCTGGACGCGGTCCGCGCATTCTCAGAAGGGCTCGACCGTTACGAACAACTCGAATATGCGAGTGCGCTCGAAGCGTTCCGTCGTGCGGTGACGGAGGACGATCAGCACGCGATCGCGTACAGCTGGCTGGGCCGAGTTCTGTTCCTCTTGAACAAGCGAAACGATGCCGTCGCTGCTGCAAGGCGCGCGAAACAGCTCGTGACGACGGATATGCCCGAGCGCGATATGGTGTTCATCGACGCGATTCTGGCCGATAGCCAGGCGGACACTGCCACGGCGGAGCAGAAGTACCGACGATTGACGACGCTTCAACGCGACGACGTGCCGGCGCAGATCGAGTTGGCTGATTTCCTGAAGCGGCAGAATCGGGATCAGGAAGCCATCGCCGCCTACAGAGTCGCTTTGGCACGCGACGGCGGCTACATCAGGCCCTACGTCGATCTGTGCATGCTCTACACTCGAGATGACGAGTATCCGCTCGCCGACAAAGAGGGAAAAACCGCGCTCGAAAGGTACCGGACCGTCGGAAACCGAGGTGGTGAAGCGCAAGCGCTGCTCGCCTTGAGCGACATGCAACGAAAGCAGCGGAACTTCACCGAGGCGAAACGCACCAGCGAGGCCGCTCGGGAGCTCTTCTTGTCACTCAAGTATTCGTATGGTCTGGCTCGAGTTCATCAGTACCTCGGGGCGGTCGCTGCTGATAGCGGAGATTTCCGTGGCGCCGTTCAATTCTTCCAGGAGGCCTTGTTACGAAGCCGCGAGGTGGGTAATCGCGATCTCGAAGGCCTCGAATTGATGAACCTGGCCACGTCGTACGAAGCGCTTGGTCAGAGAGTGCAGGCGCTGGATTTCTATCAGCAAAGCCAGCAGCTGTACCAGCAGGACGGCAACGACCGTCGCGCCGCGGAACAGGAAGCCAATGTGGCCAGTCTGCTGATTGATTTTGGAAGCAACCAGGCGGAAGCGCTCCGAAGACTCAACAACGCACGAGCGTCCTTTCGAACGTTGGGTCACATGGAGGGAGAGGTCTTCACCAGAGAAGCGGAAGCGGCCAACAACCTCCATCAAGGGAAGCACGAGGACGCAAGACAGCAGTTACGGGCTGCAATCAGCATGGCGAAGGAGAGGGGCCTCGGGCGATTCGTGATGTCGATGACGGCCAAACTCGCAGACTCGTACATCGAGACCGACGAGTATCAGGAGGCGCGCGTTCGACTGGAGGAAGCTGGCGCTACGGGCACGGCTCGGGAAGACTTGGAAGTCGCGATCGCGCTTGGAAGGGTTCACGCGCGTCTGGGAGATTTCGACGACGCAAGAGAACGGCTGATGCGAGCCTTGGCCTCCGTCGAATCCAGCGGACTGATGGCGCTCGTGCCCTCGGCTCTGACGGCGCTTGGCGAAGTCGAATACGAATCGGACCGAGTATCCGAGGCCCGAACGTATTTCGAGAAAGCCGCAGCACTGTGGACCGACGACCTTCCGGACGCGGCAAGCGTCGCCGCCAGATGCTGGGTGGGACTGATCGAGACGGAAGGCCGCAGAGTTCCTAAGGCCGGCATAAGCGTCGAGACGAGCATCAAGAAGGCCGCGAACATGGGCCGCCTCGGTGTCGAGAGCCTGTGTCGCCTGGCTGAATCCCGCATCCGCTTCAGCCGTCAGCAGTACGCCGACGTGGAGTCGTTCATACGCCCGATCCCGCTCGAAGGCGATCGGGGGGTCGGCCCTGAGCTGGCGGCCCAGGTGCATTACTGGCGCGGTCGCACGCTTGCGGAGCAAGGCAATCCTGACGCTGCGAAGCTGGAAATCGAAACCGCGCAGAAGCTGCTACGCGACCTGATGGCCTCACTGCCGGAATCCTCCCGAAACGGATTCGGTTCGAAAGCCGATGTCCGGCGGATTCTGAAAAACGACGGCGTTCAATCTGGCCGTTGAATCCGTTATAAGCTCTGACCCTCTTGGTGTGCTCGAATCGAAGGGAGGACACAATGGGCGGTGGATTCATCGGCGGCGATGGCAGCGTGCAGTGGGAGATCTTCGGGGAGAACGTCGGCGCCAATCACACAACACAAGGCCACAAGTCGTCAGGATGCCGACAGACCGGCGTCGATCAAACGCCTGGCGGAACGCAGTTCTTCGAGGTGGTTCTGGACAAGGCCGCGGTCGAACAGAAAGGCCCGGCGGGCTACCGAAAATTCAGGTTGAAAATCCGGCCGCACAAACCCAAGCAGATCCAAGTGTATTGGCCGAGCAACGAGCAGTCGTCTCCGGTGACGCTGAGCCCGGCCATGAAGAAGCGGATGTGGGGCCAGCCGTCCGCGGAACTGACAGGCGCAACCAAACGACTCGCACGGACATCTGCCAAAACAAAGAGGCGCTGAGCAGGCTCGGCCTGCTCGGCGGCAACTCGATTCGAAGGAGGCGCGATGGGTGGAGGATTTATCGGCGGCGATGGCAGTGTGGCGTGGGATATCTTCGGTGACAAGGTTGGCGGCAATCACGAGAGCAAGAAAGTAGGAGAGAAAGGGCGTCGTCAAAAAGGTGTCGACGCTACTGATGTGGGGGCCGAGTTCACCGTGCTCTTGAAGCTTCCGGCGACCCTGGATAACTCGGGTCCAGCAGGTTACGTGAAATACACCATACCGATTCAGCCAAACACACCGGACCAGATTCAGGTCTCGTGGCCAAGCAGCGCATCAGCCTCGACCGTCAAGCAGAGTGTGGCTGACCTAGCGATCGGCCGTGTCTCCGGCAAGAAGCTGAAGTCGTCTGCCAAACGTGGCACGCACAGAAAACGGGGGAAACGCCGCTGACGGCCGGTGCGTTTCGAAGGAACGTCTCAGCTGCAAGGAGGTCACGATGGGGGGAGGTTTCATCGGTGGGGACGGAAGCGTGAAATGGAAGTTCCAGGGCGAAAGTATTCGCGGTGGCTCGATTGTCAGCAACGGCAAGGGAAAGAAGGGTCACCGGCAGGAGGCTATCGATGAAACGAAAGCGGGCGCCAGTTTCAAGCTGACCATCGAGCTACCAAAGAACGAGCGCGCCCGGGAGAAATTCGTTGAAGATTTGAGCAAGGCGCTGAAGCGCGCGCACCGCCAGATTTCCGTTGCCCTGCCGATTGAGGACAAGAAGAATGGCGGGCCGAACCACAATCAAATACGGATAAAGTGGCCGAGTAAGCCTTGAAAGATTCGCATCAGGAACGGCGCAACCGACCGAAGAGCCGCCTGAGCGGGTTGGACGTCGGGCCGTTGGCGAGCGTCAGCAGATCGTTCTTCAGAGCCTCGGCTGACTGATAGCGGCGGTCGGGTTCTTTGATCAGGAGCCGGCCGACTATCTGTTCAAGTGGTTTCGGCCGCTCGGGAGAGAGCTTTGTCAACGGCGTCGGCTGTTTCTCCAGAATATTGGTAACCGTCTCGCCTGGGGAGGAGCCAGTAAACGGGAGCCTCCCCGTCGCCATCTCGTACATCACGACGCCGAGCGAAAACAAATCGCAGCGGCCGTCGAGCCGCATCTGCAGAATGCGCTCGGGGGCCATGTAGCTCGCGGTTCCAAGTGGCCGGCCGGGAATAGTGGAACCGTTCGGAATCGGCGCGGTCGAATCCGTCGTCGTCGTCACGCGTCTCGCCAAACCGAAGTCGAGTACCTTCACCTGCCTATCGGAGCCGACAAAGATGTTGCCCGGCTTGATGTCGCGGTGAACGATGCCCTTACTATGGGCGACCTCGAGCGCCTCGGTAATTTGCAGCGCAATGTCGACGATCTCCGCGGTTTCCAGCGTCTTCTTCGCCATGTACGCCTTGAGGTTCAGGCCTTCGAGGCGCTCCATGACGATGAACGTCCGGCCCTCGTGCTGGTCGATCTCGTGGATCGTGCAAATATTTGGATGATTCAGCAGTGCAATCGTCTGCGCTTCCCGTTCGAGCCGTCGGGTCGAGTCCGGATCGTCAGCCAGCTCATCTGGAAGGAACTTCAGGGCGACTCGCCGGGGTAGCCGACTGTCCTCCGCGTCGTACACGATTCCCATTCCGCCCACCCCGAGCTTCCCGATCACACGGTAATGAGAGACCGTCGTGCCGATCAAACCTGTAACCCTGGCCATCAAACAACCTTAGGTCGATCCGTCAAACTTAGGTCGATCCGTAAACTGCCCAAGACGATAAAGGATACCCCACGGCTGTTCATTTCCCGATGCTCGCGCGTTATACGGAACAGGAGAAGCCGATATGATTGGCCAGAGCATGTCGCCGACGCCACCTCGTGGTCGCGTGCCACCGACGGCGAAACCCGTCGATCAGCCGGATCACACGCTGATAAGCGACGAACCGACCATCGAGTTGGTGATTCGGGCGCAGGGTGGGGACCGTATGGCCGTCGAGGCCCTGCTGGAACGGTGTCTGCCGCCGCTCAAGCGTTGGGCGCACGGTCGGCTTCCTTCCGCGGCACGGGGACATCTCGACACCGGCGACATCGTCCAGGAGTGTGCGCTGCACGTGCTAGGGCGGCTCGATCATTTTGAGCCACGCCACGTTGGCGCCATGCAGGCCTACTTGCGCCAATCGGTGATCAACCGCATTCGCGACGAGATCCGGCGCGTTGGACGCCGGCCGACTCCCTCAGAGCTCCCAGAGGAGCATCCGTCGGACCGCACCTCTCCGCTCGAAGCGGCTATTCAGGCCGAAGCGTACGAACGCTACCGCCAGGCTCTGAGCGGGCTGAGCGCGAAAGACCGCGAACTGGTCGTCGCTCGGGTCGAGGTCCAGTGGTCCGCGGTCGAAATCGCCGACCGGTTTGGAATGCGCTCGATCGACGCCGCGAGGATGGCGATCAGCAGAGCACTCAAACGGCTGACGCAGCGGCTCCGCACACCGCCCGCATAGCAATCCGCGCGGCAGTCGTGGCTTCCGCCTTCAGGCGGAAGAGAGTCGCAGCAACTCGCTCTCGGCACTCACAACGTTTGCAAAGCAGGATACTTCAGGACCTCGCGGAGGTCTGACGCCACCCGTGCTTCCTCCATCGCACGCGATGCATGCGATGCAGCCAACTCGGAATCGAACACGCGGAAGATCTTGTCGAGCCTCGTCACGACGAGCAGCTTTCGCACGGTTGCAGAGGGATCGACCAATGTGAGATCGCCTCCATGACTTCGCAGAACCGTGCGCGTGAACACCAGCTCACCGAGACCTCTGGCATCGATGGACGTCAACGCCGCCAGGTTGAGCGCAACGAGGACACGGCCATCCCCGATCAGCGCTCGAATGGCTGAACGGAACGGGAGAATCTCACTTTCTCCGGCGCTGACGACGAAGCGGCCGGACAGGTCGAGGACCGTAAGGCCTCCCCGGAACCGGCGCCCAATATCCACGGTCACAACTCCTTGTCTTGGCGCGAGCCGTTGGAACGGCTTGTGTAGAACTTCGCGCTCTGATCAGATAAACGGACGTCGGACCCTTTCCGAACACGACGTTTTGACAGATGTCCTTCGGCAAAACACCAGAGGGAATTGGCTTTCAGCGGCTGGCACTGTCAGTGTCCAAGAAAGGAACGTAGTCGCCCGGGGCCTACGACAAGCTGACTAATGTCGCGGACATATCGCCCGTCAGATTCAAGCTCGCGTAAACGGCTGAGATACGTGTATCATCCGAGGAAACCAGCAACAGGAGCACTCGGCCAGCGCCGCGCCTTCGCTGCAAGGCTCGACAGCTGACATCATGGTTGGGTCCACGATCGGAAAATATCGCGTCGTCGAGCAGCTCGGCCGGGGCGGGATGGGAACGGTGTACAAAGCGGTCGATGAAACCCTCGACCGCGAAGTTGCCATCAAGACGATCAACGCCGACCTGCTCTCCCCGGAAGCGTTGCTACGTTTCCGCGGCGAAGCGGTGACGCTTGCCAAGCTCAATCATCCCCGTATCGCAGCGATCCACGAACTGACCCGCCAGGAGCACGACCTGCTGATGGTGATGGAATACGTCAAGGGCGAGACCTGCGAGAAGCTTCTCGCTCGAACAGGTCCGCTACCGGTGGCGCGCGCCGTTGTGCTCTGCGATCAAATCCTCGACGCGCTCGAGCACGCGCATGCTGCCGGGATCGTGCACCGCGACCTCAAGCCGGGCAACGTGATGGTGACGGCCTCCGGCGATGTCAAGGTGATGGATTTCGGCATCGCGCGAGTCGCCGGAAGCGAGCACCTGACGATGGAAGGGTACATGATGGGCACGCCGGCCTACATGGCGCCCGAGCAGGTCCGTGGCGAGGAAGTAGACCGCCGGATGGATCTGTACTCGGCGGCCGTCATGTTGTATCGCCTGGTGACGCACCGCTTACCATTCGCGGGAGACTCGGCGATTACGCTGATTCATTCACAACTGACCGATCCACCGACACCGCCGCGCCAATTCCGTCCCGATTTGCCCGAGTGGATCGATGGCATCTTGACACGCGGCCTGGCGAAAGCGCCGGCCGATCGTTTTCAAACGGCCGCCGAGTTCCGGCTGGCGCTCGAGCGCGGCCTCGCGGGTGCACTCACACGCACACCGCGAGCCGCGTATGTCGACGAGAACGCCGAAACGATCGGCCCGATGGTGACGCCTACGGCGCTTCGACGCGTGCCTGAGGCGGCACCTCCGCCACCTCCTGCTCCGGCAACATCGCCCAGCGGGACGGCACGCACCGAAACGTCCGTGACGCTACGCGCGCCACACCTGGCGGTCGCGGGCGTCTTGCTCGTCTTGCTCGTCGTGGCCGTCGGACTCCTGGCGTTTGCCGCGCTGCGTCGGCCTGTCGCACCAGTCGCCGAGCCAACGACGACCGTAACCGAGCCCACGCCGTCGCCGGCCGCTGAAGCTGCGGCCGCGCCGTCGTCGACGCTCGAACCGCCGACCAGTGAGCCCGCGTTGACCGATCTTGCTGCTGCGGCTACACAAGCACCAACGCCTGCTCCTGTTCCCGCTCCTTCTGGTCCATCGACGCCGGCACTCCAAGCTGGCAAGACAGCTCCGCCACCCGCGACAGCGGGTACGTCAACGGGCAAGCCACCGGCGGCAGCGGCAGGCACAGCGACTTCTACTCCGGCGGGACGTGGCCAGACTCCGGCAACGGCTCCAGCGGCGTCGGCGAATTCGACCGCCCCTTCAACGCCGCCTCTCCCATCGCAACCGGCGCCAGCGGACGCTGCAGGCCGCGGCGCCGCAGCCTCGAACGGCGGCGGAACCGCGAGCGGAACCACCACGACGACGTCGTTACCCGAATCGTTTGGAGACATCAAGACTCTGGTCGCCGACGGCACCAAGTCGCGGGAACTTGATGCACTGCTGATTCTCGAACCCGAGAGGATCGTTGTTCGCAACCGCGATAACGGATCAATTCTTCAGGCCGCGCCCTACCAGTCGATCGCAGCCGCCACCTACGCTCGGTCAAAACAACCCCGTTGGCAGGAAGACGGAAGCGTCGCGCCGATCCCGAACAGCTTCAGTGGGTCCGGATTCTTCCTCAAGTCGTCCCGCCACTGGTTGACACTCCAATCGAAGACGGAATTCGTGATCTTGCGGCTCGAAGACAAGAATTTTCGAATGATTCTCGCATCCGTCGAGGCCCGCACCGGCCTGAAAGTCCAGCAACCGGCCGCGCACGACTAGTCGGCTCCCACGAGTCCGGCCGGAAACACCCGCCTTCTCACCAAGTTTCCTATTTGCACGCCACCTTACAAAATTCGCTAGTGCGAATGAGCTCATCAGTCTGATTTCACCCGGACAAGCAGCGTCTCTGAATCTACACAGCGATATCGCCCGTAGAACTGACAGGTGTTCTGAAAGTGTAGGGGTCGTCGTTAATACATGACGTCAGCACGAGCCGTGGACGCTTGCGATTTCAGCCGGAAAGACATCGGTCTGTAGTGTCCGGCGTCAGTACGTCGTAATAAGCAGTACGTAGCATCTGAAAACAGTGAGAGACGCTCTTAGCGTGAACGATTCACAGTGGACGATCGAGGGCAACGCTGCCGGTACGAGGCTGGACAAGTTTCTCGCCGGTCGCGAGCGACTTGGAACGTGGAGCCGGGCCCGTGCCGCGCTCGAGCACGGGAAGGTGTTTCTCAACGGCGCTGAAACGGATGCGGCTGGCGCCGCGATCCAGCTCGCCGCTGGCGACGTCGTGCGGGTTTGGATGGACCGCCCGGGTTCAGCGAAGCGACGCCCGACCACTGTTCGATCTGCCAGTCACCTTCGGATCACGTACGAGGACGAAGCGCTGGTCGTGCTCGACAAGCCGGCCGGCTTGCTCGCGGTGCCGCTCGATCGACGAAGCGAGGCGCCATCGGTGTTTGAACTGCTCGAAGATCATCTGCGATCACATAATCGTCGGCCGTTCGTCGTTCATCGAATCGATCGCGATACGTCTGGTCTGGTGATGTTCGCAAAAGATCGGTCGACGCAACGGCGCCTCCGGGCGCAATTCAAGCGCCACGACCCCGAACGCGTCTATCTCGCGATCGTGTACGGACGCCCGGATCCTCCGGTGGGCACCTGGCGCGACGTGGTCGTGTGGGACGAGAAGGCTCTGATTCAAAAGGAGACACACCCGCGGGATCCGCGTGGCAAACCGGCAATCAGTACGTACCGCCTGGTCGAGGCCTTCGAAAGCACGTCACTGGTAGAGATCAGCTTGCGGACGGGAAGGCGCAACCAGATTCGACTGCAAGCTCGGCTGCGGGGTCATACGCTCGTCGGCGAGCAGCGCTACGTGTTCGGGCCCGAGGTGCTGCGGCCAATCGCGTTCCCGCGACAGGCGTTGCATGCATGGCGGCTCGCGTTTCGCCACCCCGCCGATGGAAGGACGCTTCAGTTTGAAGCGCCGCTTCCAGAGGACGTGAAAGCAATACTGGCTGAGCTTCGTCAACAAACATCAGCACGGAACTTCGGCACGCCATTTGTAGATAACCCAGGTTCCGATGGCGTGTCTCCAATTCTGGGTAACGGATTGCTCTCATTGAAGGACCGCCACTAGGTCCATGCGGCTACAAAAAGTGCCAGTCTCAACGCAACCACAGTTCCTGAGCGAATTACAGTCTTGGATTCGGCAAAACCTGCGCCTCGACCCAGCGGCCGAGTCTGCCCTGCGGGATGCCATCCAAACGGTCTTCGTGCGGCACGAAAGGCTCTGGCAGGAATCGAAGCAGGAGGCGATTCAGGCCCTTTCGGCAGCGTTCGCCGAAAAGATGTCGCGCGTGCAGCAGGAGCTGTCCGCCAAGGATGCGACGGTCAGCAGCATCTCGCGATACTTCGAGACGCTGGTTGCCGATCTCACCGACAAGTCGCAGCGCGACCCGAAGACGAAGCTGATGAACTTCGCGCGGTTTACGGAGCAGCTGGACTCGTTCCTGGCGCTCGAGCAGCGCGGCACCTGGTGCGCCGTTGGATTGGTAGACATCACCGGATTCAAGTGGTACAACGACGCGCTCGGCCACGCCGTCGGGGATCTGGTGATCGATCGGGTGGCCCAACTCCTCCGAGAACACGTCAGATCCGACGACCTCATCGCGCAGGAGCGGGCGAATGGAGACAGCAGGGACCTTCATGCCCGGTTCGGTGGCGATGAATTCTGCTTCCTGATCCCGGATCTCGACGACGACCAGCAGGCCGCAGCCGTCGCCGAGCGTTTTCGCGCGGCCGTCGAACGCTACGACTGGTCGCTCGAAGATCCCCGCCTGGCACAGCGACCCGTTCGAGTGGATGTCGGCGTCGTCTGTCTGCGGCTGGGACGTGTGGACGATCGACGATTCATCGCCCGCCGCTTGTCGGCCGATCTGATCCAATGGGCCGACAAATTGATGTACGGAGCGAAGGAACGACACGCGCGCCAGATCTCGATGGCGCGGCTTCACGTCGAGGGCGGCGAGCTGGCGGAAATCCCCGCAGCGCACCTCTCGACAAAGACGCCAGTTCGACGCTCAACCGAGACGCCGGTCTGACGCTGTTCCTGGTCTAGCTCCGGCACGTTCCCGCGTCCCCGCTAGGCGGCGCCTCGCCGTTCTTGTTAGCATAGACAACCGACCGATCGTCTCTGAGCGTGCATGGCGACGCCCTGCGAGCCGTTCAGAACGGAGAACTGAGAGCTTGTGAATCAATCGGTGTGTGGCTTCCGGCTTCAGCCGGAAGCTCAATGCCGGCAGCTCTCTTCCGCCTAAAGGCGGAAGCCACACACCCGAGCCGTGAGATCTTCATAAGATGGTGGGTGTAGCTCAGCGGTAGAGCGCCGGACTGTGGCTCCGGAAGTCGCGGGTTCGAACCCCGTCACCCACCCCACCTAAACGATTGGGCGCTGCGACTATCGATCAGCGCCGCTCCGCGCAGTTTCTTCGGCGACACGTTCCTCGGCCCGATGTCCCGAGAGAATGAAGCTCATGCCGTAGTTCCCTTCGTGGCAGGCGACCTCGAACAGCGGCCCCTTCGTCTGGGTCATCGACTGCTCGATCGTCCAGCTCCTTGCAAAGACAGTCGGATCTTCGATCGTCGCTTGATAGGTCAAGGTGTTGGCGTCGGCGCGGGTGAAACGCTCCACGATCCGCAGATTCTGATCGCTCAATCCGCCCAGGAATCCGACACCGAAGCGGCTCTTGTCGTTGAACTTGAGGTTTTTCGTTTCGACGACGAGCGTGTCGCCGTCCCAGCGGCCGCGTGAGTCGCCCTTCCACTGCTGGATCTTGCTCGAGAGATGCGGCCGTCCGTCCAGCGGGATGATACGGACGTCGTGGTTCATCTCGACGAGGATGGTCACGTATCCCGGAGTCTGGACGATTGAATAGTTGTTGTTGTATGGCTCGGGCAGCATCGGCACTGTTGCGCCGAACAGGATGCACCGCTCGGTCAACCAGCGGCTCTCGGGTCCGTCGGCTGGGCGGACGGCTTCTTCCCGTTGGCGCGCGTCCGCTGCCTGCTGCGCCGCAATGGTGAACGGCGGGATACGCCCGTCCCGAGGCTCCACGACCAACGACGTGCGCATGCTTTTCACGCCACTCTTGCCTCGCTCGAAGAACACGTCGTTGTACGCACCGACTTCGCCAGCCCTCCCGGGACGATCGGCGTTCGTCTGTTCGACTCGCGTCTGTGCGAACTTCGCGGCTTCCTCGGCCGTGAAGAACTCCTTCCCTGCCAGCTCAGGCGGCCGCTGTAGCAGCGTGAGCGTGGCGTTCGTCCAGAGACCCGAGAGGTCGGGATCGCCCCATGGAGTGCGAGCCGTGCTGCGGCCCTGAGCCGTCAGAGCAGCGGGCATCAGCGAGACAGTCAGCATCATCGCGCCGGCGAAGAAACGATACGGCATCACGCGCCTCCTGGAATCAACATCTTAACCGAGCTATTCTCTGAGATAGCCCCAACTATGCAAACGATCGCTGTCCTCCTCGAACCAGCGATCGCCGATATCCTCGCGATAGTACATGTTGGGAATCATCACGTTCCGCACTCGGTTGTACTCTTGCCGTTGCGCCCGTTTCATCGTCGATCCCAGGCCGCAGACGATGAGCACTACACCTGATCGAGGGATAGCCGAACCGCGATGTGAACTCCAGCGGGTAGATGCCGTTGTTGTTGACGATATCGGATAGATGAAGTCTTTGCCGTTGAAGAACGCGCCTGCCGCCACCTCGACGCCCATGATCCGCCGCTGTAGCTAGCTGGAATTCCTTGATGCGATCGGCCATCGCCGTCTTGTAGTCGCCAAGCACTTGAAGAACGTCGTGGCCGTCTTCCTCTTCGCCGACAAACAGCAGGCGTTTGAAGTTTTGAGCCTCACCGCTGGGCTTGATGACATAGCGTCCCGGATTGGACTCGACAAACTTGATCGCATCATCGAACGAGGTGAAATTCTCCTGCGGGATGATTGAGACCCCAGCATTCTTGAGCTCTTGTTGACCGAACGCGCGGTCGTCTTCCAGTCCACCACCGCCCAGGCGATGTCGGCAATCAAACCGTCCAGCGAAACAAAGAGATACTTCATGGGCTCGAAAGGCTATCCTGAACATTGAGAACGGGCAACCGGATGGCCACAGACACAAACGCGACTCCGTCGCAGAATCAGGCGTCGAGGATTAGTCCGTTCGCTGGAAAACCTGCGGACCCGTCGTTGCTCGTCAGTCTGCCGCGCCTGGTGGCTGCCTATTACACCGAGCGTCCGGACCCGGCCATCCCCGAGCATCGAGTGAGCTTCGGCACCTCGGGTCACCGCGGCTCTTCCTTCACCCATTCGTTCAACGAATGGCACGTCCTGGCGATCACGCAGTCTATTTGCCGCTACCGGGCACAACAGGGCATCGACGGCCCCCTCTTCATGGGCATCGACACCCATGCGTTGTCGGAGGCTGCTTTCCGTAGCGCGCTGGAAGTGCTGGCGGCAAACGACGTGGCCGTCAATATCGCTCCGGACGACGAATACACGCCGACGCCGGCGATTTCTCATGCGATCCTCGCCTACAACCGGGGCCGTAAAAGCGGGCTGGCGGATGGCATCGTGATCACGCCGTCGCACAACCCTCCGGATGACGGCGGCTTCAAGTACAACCCGCCGCACGGCGGTCCCGCCGGCGCCGATGCGACCCGCTTCATCGAAGCGCAGGCGAACCAGTTGCTGCGCGACGGATTGAAGGCGGTCCTGCGCACCCCGTACGAAAAGGCACGGCGGGCAGCATCGACACATCACTACGACTTCTTACGCGAGTACGTCGAAGATCTGGGTGCGGTACTCGACCTGGACGTCATCCGCAGCGGCGGGCTCAGGCTTGGAGTGGACCCACTCGGCGGCGCAGGTGTGCACTACTGGGGAGCGATCGCAGAACGCTACGGCCTGAATCTGACCATCACGAACAAAGACGTGGATGCGACGTTTCGGTTCATGGATGTGGACTGGGACGGACGCATCCGCATGGATCCATCCTCACCCTTTGCCATGCACTCGTTGATCGGGTTGAAGGATCGATTCGACGTGACGTTTGCGTGCGACACCGACCACGACCGGCACGGCGTGGTGGCAAGCAGCGTCGGCCTGCTGCCTCCCAATCACTATCTCGCCGCATGCGTTCAGTATCTGTTTTCTCATCGGTCCGATTGGGGTTCAGCAGCCGCCATCGGCAAGACGGTCGTCTCGAGCAGCATGATCGATCGCGTGACTGCCGGACTGGGGCGCAGGCTGCACGAGGTTCCGGTCGGCTTCAAATGGTTTGTCGATGGCTTGTTGAACGGCCGGCTCGGATTCGCCGGCGAGGAAAGCGCGGGGGCCACGTTCTTGCGCCGGGACGGCACCGTATGGACGACCGACAAGGACGGAATCATCGCCGCCCTTCTGGCGGCAGAGATGACCGCCCGCACTGGACGCGACCCGGGAGAGATCTATGCCGATCTGACGCGAGAATACGGCGATCCGGTCTACGAACGGATCGACGCGCCTGCCACACACGAGGAGAAGTCGGCTCTGGCAAAACTTTCCGCCTCGTCTATCCCAGCCGGCGAAGTGGCCGGCGAGCCGATACGTCAGATTCTGACTACTGCGCCTGGAGACGGCGAACCGATCGGCGGCGTCAAAGTCGTGGCAGACAGCGGGTGGTTCGCCGCGAGACCATCCGGCACCGAAGAGATCTACAAGATCTATGCGGAGAGCTTCCGCGATCTCTCCCACCTCCATCGCATTCAGGACGACGCGCGAAAAGTGGTTGCGGCGGCTTTGTCGACAAGTATTTCCTAGAAATTGCCGGTGCCCGCGATCGCTATTCGCTTGCGCTGCTCACCTTGACCAACGAAGGCTTTGTCACCCCCGGACGACTGATCCGCTGACGCGTCGTCGGCTGCTTCGACGCCGCATAGGGAGGGATCTGAACGGCCTTGCCGGTTTCTGCGGACTCGTACAATGCTTGGACGATTCGGACATCCTGAAGGCCTTCCTCTCCGGAGGGTTCCGGCTGGCGGTTCTTCCGAATGCAATCGGAGAAATACAGCAACTCGGCCGCGAACTGATCGCGTTTGCCGGTTCGCTTTCTCGTCGTCTTACCGTCGACCGTCAATTCGTACCTCAAACCTTCGGCGTACTCGTATGCGGGATCGACCCGAAGCTGCCCCTTCGTCCCGACAATCCGGTACTCTCCGACGTCGGCGGCGTTGAAGCTCGTGACGAATGCCGCCACCCGCTCACCGTCGAATCGAAGCAGCGCCGCGGTGGACTCATCGATCTCCGCCAGCTTTGGCGCACCGCTGTTGACGGAAATGGCCACGACTTCCTTCGGCTCACTCCGGAACAGGTGGCGAGCTGCATTGATGCAATACACGCCGATGTCGTAAAGAGTGCCTCCGCCCAGCTCCTTGTCCGTTCTGATGTTTCCAGCTCGGACGGTCAGTGAAAACGAGGAGCTGAAGAACTTCGGGGTTCCGATTTTCCCCTTTCGCACCAGGTCTATCACGCCCAAATTGATTTCCTCGAAATGGAGCCGATACGCAATCATCAACTTGACACGATGCTGGCGACAGGCGTCGATCATCGCCTGGCACTCTTCGACCGTCACTGCCATCGGTTTTTCGCAAAGCACATGCACGCCCGCGCGCGCCGCGCGAATGGCATATTCAGCGTGCATCGAATTGGGAAGGGCGATATAGACGGCATCGACGCTCGACAGACATGCTTCGTAGTCGTCGTATGAAAATGTTCTATCGATCCGGTACTTCGCCCCCACGAGCTTCCGTTTCCGGGCATCGTCACTGACGAGAGCGGCAAGCTGCGAGTTGCGCCTGGCGTGCGCAAACGCCGGCAGGACGGCGACCTGAGCGATGTGCCCCAGACCGACGACCGCGTAACGAATCATTCCATGGTGAAGTGTTGCCATTAGACAGCTCCGCGGAACGTGAATAGCTGGTACTCACCGTGCATCGCCGGTGCCGAGCGCTACCAGAAACGAAACAGCTCATGCGACACCTGCCTCAGCAATAAGGAACCAGTTCACGCTGAGGCCCGCCGAGTCTTCGGCCTCGGAGGTCTCAAGCCATGTCACGAACACGACGAAACGGCCGTCGTTCAACATTTCGCCAGCATTCGCTTAGCATCCTGATCTCGGGAATCCTCGCGGTCGTCATCTTCTTGTACTCCAAGTCCGACCCATCCACACACGTTGGAGCGTTCTTCGGCAATGCCATCGCCGATTGGCTCGGCGTCCTCGTGTTCGTGGTCGCCACAAAGTACTTTTTCGAGATCGGATCTGGCGAGAGCCGGCGGCCGCCTCGGCATCTCCATCAACGCGTCACACAGTTCCTGTTCAAGCACTCGCTCACGCTCGTGCTGGCTCTGACTGGTTTCGGGTGGGTCGTCCTATATGCCCGGAGCGATGTAGACAGCAAATCGGGTCAGGTCGTCGGTAACATCGTATCCGCCTGGACGCAAGTACTTGGTCTCGTGGTCATCACCAAGTACGCTCGAGAAAGCGGCTCAAAGGAGGGCAAGTGACATCTCAACGGCATCAGACGTCGCGCCGACTGGGTTCGGCCGGTCCGGCAGTGTTCCCCTTAGCGCTCGGCTGTATGGGGATGTCAGGCATGTACGGACCGGCCGACGAGCGCGAGAGTATCGCCACCATTCATGCCGCACTCGACAGCGGGATCAATCTGCTGGACACAGGTGACTATTACGGCGCCGGGCACAACGAGCTGCTGATCGGCCGGGCGCTTCGCGATCGCCGCGACAAGGCGCTGCTCTCCGTGAAGTTCGGATCTCTGCGGGGCGCGGACGGGAGCTGGCTGGGGGTCGACACACGACCGGCCGCGGTCAAGAACTTCCTGTCGTATACGCTCGTGCGCCTCGGGGTCGGTCACATCGACATCTACCGGCCCGGCCGCCTCGATCCTTCAGTGCCTATCGAAGAAACGGTTGGAGCAATCGCCGATCTGGTCAAAGCGGGATACGTCCGCGCGATCGGCCTGTCCGAGGTGGGAGCGGAGACGATTCGACGCGCCCAAAAGGTACACCCGATCAGCGACCTGCAGATCGAGTACTCGCTGATCAGTCGCAAACCAGAGGCGTCCATCTTTCCGCTCCTTCCCGAGCTGGGCGTAGGTGTCACGGCCTATGGCGTCTTGTCACGTGGGCTTTTGAGCGGCTCCAAAACGGTTGCCCGGAGCGATTTTCGATCGCACCTGCCTCGTTTTAGTGGTGGAAATCGCGAGCGAAATGACCGGCTTGTCGAGCAACTGCAGCGTCTCGCTGCAGACAAAGGAGTCAGTGCTTCACAACTTGCAATCGCATGGGTCCTCGCGAAACAGTCTGCGGTCGTCCCGTTGATCGGCGCGCGGACGCGGACGCAGTTGACCGAATCGCTGGGCGCCTTGCAGGTTTCGCTGTCGGCGGAGGAAGTTGCCGGAATTGAGACTTCGATTCCGGAATCGGCCGTTGCGGGTACTCGATACGACGAGTATCAAATGCGAACGCTCGACAGCGAGCGCTGAGCTCGGTCTGATTCGTCCAGACTCCGGCGCACGCGAAGAGCGCGTGTCCAGGCTGCTGCCGCGCCATGGCAATCTGGAAGCGCTCATAGGCGTGACCCCGGCTTCTGTCGCTGCGTGGACCTTCGGGCAGCCACCGAGTATCATCACCATTTCTGAGCGCCCGCGGAGGTCTTCGACCGACACACACCATGGAAGTCCGGTTGTTTCCCAACTCGCTGCGCCCGGGCATCGGTCTGAAGCCCAAGCGCGAAAGTCAGCGTCCGTTGTTGCCGCAGCACGCCCGGCATTGCCCCGTCCTCGAGGCCGGCTCCACTCTCGGTTGGATGGTCTACCCGCCGCTCGAGCCTTTCGAGTCGTTCTACATCGGGTTCTACGGAGAAGGGCGCTATCAGTTCGTCTACTACTTCAAGGCTCCAGAAAAAGGCGATCTCGTGCCGATCTTCACCGTCCGTACGGCGCTGCCAGTCGGCGGCATCGGCATGGTGATGCAGGACGTCGAGTTCCTGAACAAAGATCTGAAGATGGCCCGGGACGAAGCGCTGCTGCTCATGCGAAAGTTCGTCGTACCCGAGGACCTCGGCACGCCGCCCGGCGCCGTCACGTTGCGGGGAGCGACGAATTTCCAGACGCCGTCGGGCTGGGACACGGTGTACACGCCGATCTTCAACAACATCGAGCGGCCCATCGCCGCGATGCTCGTCGTCCGCGTCGAGACCGACTGGTACGTGCACGAAACGGAATTTCGCTACGTGCTCCAGCCCGGCGAGGGGATCTCGGCCTCGCGAACCATGCCCATTGGGCAGGTATTCTTCGTCCCTCGCGAGGACGTCACGTTTCTCGATTGCACCGACGAGGAATTGGAGGCCCTCAAGAAGTCGGACGAGGAGTTCGGCAAGGCCAAAGCCGCGGCGCAGGTCACCACGCCGTACGGCATCCCCTACAGTCCGCACTACCTCCGTCAGAGCCGCGCCCCGAAGCCATAACGACTGCGACGCTGACAGAGGCGGCTTCGTTTCCGGTAGAATCGCCCGCTGGAGATCAGCATGCTGCGTCTATCGTGCCGGGTCGTGCGTTGGATCGAGTTGTCGATTGCCGTTGCCGTCATGTCGGTCGCCGCCGTGGCGCAGCAGAATCAGCCCCAGAATATCGGGGTCGCCCCGGTGGTCCTCACCTCCGAGTCCTACACCTTCGACACGGCTGAACAGCACAAGATTCGGGTCGTCGTCGTCGCCAAGGGCCTGGTGCATCCGTTCAGCCTGGCGATGCTGCCCAATGGGGACGCGCTCGTCACGGAGCGCGGCGTGAGGCTGCGGGTCGTCCGCAACGCGACGGGCCGCGGCGCGACACTCGACCCCGCGGCGGTGGCCGGCGTGCCGCAACCGCCGGCGTTCCGCGGCGGAGGCTTGCTCGACGTCGTCCTGCACCCGAAATTCGCGACGAATGGTCTCGTGTACTTCACTTACAACAAGACCAACGCCGTGGCGGCGACTCCCGCGCAGCAGCAGGCGGCGATCGCGCTCGCCCGCGGGCGATTCGACGGGAAGGCCATCACGGAGCTGCAGGAAATCTTCGCCGGCGAACTCAAGAACGGGTCGAGCGGCTCGCGGATCGCCTTCAGTCCCGACGGGCTGCTCTACATGACCACGGGAGCACCGTTCGGCCAGGAGGCGCAGACCGGGAACAGCGTCTACGGCAAAGTGCTCCGCCTGCGCGACGATGGAACGGTTCCGCCGGATAATCCGTTCGTGGGCAAGGCCGGATGGCGCCCCGAGGTCTTCTCGTACGGGCACCGCGATCAGCTCGGCCTCACGGTCCATGAAGCGACCGGCACCATCCTGGCGGCTGAGCACGGACCAAACGGCGGCGACGAGGTCAACATCATCTCGCCGGGGCGTAACTATGGCTGGCCGAAGTTCAGTTTCGGCCGGACCTACGAGGGGCCGCGGATCTCGGATGTTCCGCTCGGGCCCGGCATCGAGCAGCCGCTGATTCTGTGGATCCCATCGATCGCGCCCACGGGTCTGGCCTTCTACACAGCCGATCGGATTCCTGCGTGGAAGGGCAATCTCTTCGTCGGCAGCTCACGTCGGGGCGAGGTGCCGCGCACCGGAGGGCTGGAGCGTGTGGTCGTCAACGGCCAGCTGGAAGAGCTGCGGCGTGAGACGCTACTGACGGATCTTCACCAGCGGATTCGCGACGTCCGCCAAGGTCCGGACGGCCTCCTGTACGTCATCACGGACGAAGACGACGGCGCGCTTCTCCGGATCGAGCCAGCTCCTATTGACACTCGATAGGAACATCCTCGACCTATCGAACGTCTATATGGAAACATCTGGTCGTGTGACCAGATGACCCGCGAGAGATCTCATGGCTGCCAAACCCACGGCCCTGGTCCAGGGCACCCTCGACCTGCTCATTCTCAAGGCGCTCGCCTCCCAGGAGCTCC
This sequence comes from uncultured Acidobacteriota bacterium, assembly GCA_963773035.1. Taxonomy (GTDB): domain Bacteria; phylum Acidobacteriota; class Vicinamibacteria; order Vicinamibacterales; family CAVVIG01; genus CAVRXZ01. The sequence goes on from CAVYZX010000024.1 coordinate 69,320, forward strand.
ACGGCCTGGGTGTATCCCGGCGGATCGCTGACATCACGCGCGGAACGTTTCAGGTCCAGCCCGGGTCGCTGTTTCCGGCGCTTCATCGCCTGGAAGAGGCCGGCTGGCTGTCATCCACGTGGGGTTCGTCGGAAAACAAACGCCGCGCGAAGTACTACCGGCTCACGACGGCCGGACGACGGCAGCTGGACCAGGAACGGCAGGATTGGAACCGCATCTCTCTCGCCATTACGCGCGCACTCGAAGCGTGAAGGAGCTCGGCCATGGGGTTCCGTGCCAGGATCGCTAATCTCGTCCGCAATTTCACCCAGGGCCGCCAGGTCGATCGAGACCTCGATGAGGAAGTGCGTGGTGCCTTCGAGATCTTCGTGGACGAGAAGGCGCGCGCGGGGCTCTCGCACGCCAGTGCCAGGCGGGCTGCCGCGCTCGAATTCGGCGGCGTCGAACAAGTGAAGGAGGAGATCCGCGACATTCGAGCCGGCGCTCTGCTCGAGGCCGTTGGCCGCGACGTCCAGTATGCGTGCCGAATGCTGGTCAAGAGCAAGGGCTTCACCTTCGTCGCGATCACGACTCTGGCCCTGGGCATTGGCGCCAATACGACGATCTTCGGCTTCGTCTATGCCGTCGTGCTGAAACCGCTGCCCCTCGAGAATCTGCCGCGCCTGGTGACCGTCTACATGACGGATGCTCGGAATCCCGGTGAGCGCGGCATGTCGCTGAAGAACTTCGTCGACTTCCGCGACCGCAATGACGTACTCGAGGCGATGACGTCCGAAGCCTTCGCGACCGTGAGCCTGGCAGGCGGCAACGGCGAGCCCGATCGCGTACTGGCCGAGCTCGTCGCAGGCAACTACTTCGCGACTCTTGGCATCAAGCCGATTCTCGGTCGGACTTTTCTGCCGGAGGAGGATCGAACCGAAGGTGCAAGCCTGGTCGCCGTGCTCAGCTACCCGCTCTGGCAATCGCGGTTCGGCGGCGATCCGGCCGTCGTTAGCGGCACGATGTCGGTGAACAACCACGCATTCACGATCGTGGGCGTAATGCCGCCAGGGTTCAGAGGCATAGAGTCGGTGGGTGGCGCTGCCTTGTGGGTCCCCACCATGACGTATCCGGTCACGACCACCGGCCAGACGCTTCAGGGCGTATCGTCCCGGCGTTTCGACTATTTCCTGGCGACCGGCTTGTTGAAACCGGGAGTGACGCTGCCGCAAGCCGAGGCGAACCTCAAGGCCATCGCGCGTCAACTCGAGCAAGCCTTCCCGAACGACAACGGAGGCCGCAGCGTCGGCGTGCGGCGATTGGGTATCAGCCCAGACGAACGCCGGACCATCGCGACTTCTGTCGGGTTGCTCATGACGATCGTCGGCCTCGTCCTGTTCATCGCGTGCGCGAACGTCGCGAATCTGATGCTGGCACGGGCGACGGTCCGGCAGAAGGAAATGGCGATCCGGCTTACTCTTGGCGCGAGCCGCGGGAGATTGATGCGCCAGCTCTTCACCGAAGGGCTGGTTCTTGCTTTGATCAGCGGCCTTGCGGGCCTGCTGCTCGCTCGATGGGCTCAAGACCTCGTGTGGTCCTATCGCCCGCCGGATGTGGGAGCCGGCGATATCGATTTACGGTTGAATGTTCAGGTGCTCGGATTCACCCTCATCGTCTCGATGCTCACGTGCGTGTTGTTCTCACTCGTGCCGGCCATTCGCGCCTCTCGACCTGACGTGGTCGGAGAGCTCAAAGGCACGACCAGTCACATTGGCGGCGGCGGGCGGCGGCGCAACGTGCGCCATACGTTGATCGCCGTGCAGGTGGCGCTGTCGCTCATTGCGCTCGTGAGTGCCGGCCTGTTCATTCGGAGCTTTCAAGCGGCTCGGCAGATCGACCTAGGGTTCGACGTGGCCGATCTCGCTGCCATGCGCTTCGAGCTTGCCGCGCAAGGCTACACTCAGGGCCAGGGTCGCGAGTTCCAGCGACAGGCCATCGAGCGCGCGACCGCGGTGAACGGGATTCAATCGGCTGCGTTGGCCGACCTGGTGCCGCTGTCTGGCGGAGGTCAGACTCGGACGGTCTTCATCGAGGGGGAGGATCTTCGCGATTCCCGCAACGGCCGGATCGTGCCGACCGGCATCGTCGGCGCCTCGTATTTCGAGACACTCGGCATTCCCCTGGTGCGGGGCCGCGGCTTTGACGAGCGCGATCAGTCCACCGCACCGCTCGTCGCGGTCGTCAACGAACGGCTGGCCAACCTGCTCTGGCCCGGCCAGGAGGCACTCGGAAAACGCGTGAAGCTGTTCAATACCGACTTCCACCTGGTAGTGGGCATCGTCAGAAACAGCAAGTATGGTTCGCTTGGAAGTGACTCGCCGCCGATTCTCTATCGGCCCCTGACCCAGGTGTATCAATCGAACCTGGCGTTGCTAATCCGCAGCAAGAAGCCCGACGCCGTCATCGGCACGGTCCGAAGTCAGCTCCGCCAGCTGGACGAGAAACTGCCAATCACCAATGTCTCGACGCTGTCCGATGTCCTCTACTCCGCATTGTGGGCGCCACGCATGGCCGCATGGCTCCTGACACTGCTGGGCGGCGTGTCGCTGTTGCTCGCCGTGGTGGGTATCTACGGGGTCATGGCGTATTCAGTGAGCCAGCGGACACGTGAGCTGGGGATTCGTGTGGCGCTTGGCGCTCTCCGCCGCGACGTCATCCGGTTGTTTGTCGGCGAAAGCCTGAGGCTCTCGTTCATCGGCATGACCGCCGGGCTCGGCGTCTCCCTCATTGCCGCTCGGTTCATCGCAGTCCTGTTGTACGGCAGCGCATTGGATCCGGTGACGTTTGTCAGCGTCCCACTGGTGCTCGCCGTCGCGGTAGTCGTGGCAAGCTACCTTCCTGCTCGTCGGGCAACGCGCATCGAACCAACGATCGCGCTGCGATCGGACCTGTGATTGCCCGCGACCGGGACTTCACCGCAAAGGCTCTGCCCCGTCCTTTTCTTGCCCTCGCGTGCCGGATTGGACACCGGCAGCCGCGCCCATCACGTCTCGAATCGCAGCCGCGGTCGCGGGGGAACTGACGATGTTCATGCCTCGTTGGACGCCTTCGGCGATCTTCAGGGGCGTCCAGCCCTTCTTGTTGGGCCGATTCCACACGTCGATCCTGGCCCCTCGTTCCTCCAGATACGTCACGACCGTCGGCACGTGCTTGTACGCGGCGGCATGCATGACGGTCTCGCCATTCGTATCCACCGCGTTCAAGTCGTTGCCGAGAGCGAGCGCAACCTTGACGGCTTCGAGCACTTCCGGCTCGGTTCCAGGATCTTCACCGGGCGCCTGAGTGCCGACGCCGGCCGCCACGAGCAATGGGGTCGTCCCGTCTTCGTTGGGCATCCGCGGATCGGCGCCGAGCTCGGCGAGCAGGCGCATGAGGTCGGCGTCTGCGGTTCGGGCTGCGAGCAGGAACGGCGTTGCGCCGGCCGAGTTGAGTGTCGTGACGCCCATGGGCGGCTTCTTCGTGACGCGGGCGTTCAACGCCGCACCTTTGGCGACCAGCTTTCTGACGAACTCGAGGCTGTCGATGTTGCCGGATCCTTCTGGAGCGGGGTTATTGCTGCCCGACACGCCGGCCTTTCGAACCCACGACACCTGGTGCAGCGCAGTCCACCCTTGAGGCGCCGCGTCAGGGTCGGCGCCGCGATCGAGGAACCAGGCGGCCAGCTCGTAGTGAGCGTTCGCCGATGCGAGCAGGAAGGCGTTGAGACCGACCTCCGGGCTTGGCGTGGAACCGGCTGCGGCAGCGGCAGTCGCTGACTGACGCGTGCGGACCGGCAGCGTGTCGTTCATGTTCGCGCCCGCCGCGACCAGGGCTTGAACCGCCGCGATCCGGCCTTCGCGCGCCGCAAACAACAACGCCGTGAATCCGCCGTTCGACCGCATGTGGACGTCGGCGCCGCTGGCGACCAGAGCACGAACGACGTCGGGATAGCCTTCGGCGGCGGCCCACATCAGCGCGGTCTGTCCGTGCCAGCCTTCTTTCGCATTCACCGCCGCGCCATGACCGAGCAGCGTCTTCACCGCCTCAAGCCTGCCGGTGCGAGCGGCGGTCATGAGCACCGTCTCGCCCTCCGGCATCGAGGTGTTCGCGTCGGCGCCAGCCTTCAAGAGTGCTTCGATGACGGCGGCGTTGCCATTCACGCATGCCAGCCAGAGAGGCGTGACGCCGTAGCGATTGGCAGCGTTCACGTTGGCGCCGGCCCGGACAAGAAGCTCGACGAGCGGGAGCGCGTCCTGGTCGACAGCGAAATGCAGAGCCGTGGCGCCGTCCGCCTCCGCGGCATTGACATTCACCCGCCGATTCAGCAGCGCGCGAACGGCTCGCTGATCGCCCGCCTTCACGGCGTCCACCAGCTCTTCGGCGCTGGCCACGCCAACGCTGACCACGAACAGCAACGCCACCAGGAGGCGCGTCATCGCCAGCTCCTCACACGCCGAGAGGCTCCAGATCGGCGATCTTCCCGCTGCTGTCGGCGAATGTGTCGAGCCGTACGCCCACCTTCTCGAGCAGCGTCAGATGAAGATTGGCGAGCGGTGTCGGCTGCTCGTACTTAATGTGCCGTGCCCCTTTCTTCTTGCTGGTCCTGCCACCGGCCAGGAGGATCGGGAGGTTGGTGTGATTGTGGATGTCGGGGTTCCCCATGCCGCTGCCCAGGAGATACATCGAATGGTCGAGCAGTGAGCCGTCGCCATCCGGCGTCGCCTGGAGTTTCTCGATGAAACTCGCGAACAGCGACACGTGATACGCGTTGATCCGGGCCAGCTTCGCGAGCTTCTCTGGATCGTTCGTATGGTGCGAGACGGGGTGATGAGGCTCGGGCACGCCGATTTGCGGATAGGTTCGCGTGCTGGTTTCGCGCGCCAGCTGGAACGTGATGATCCGCGTAAGGTCGGCCTGCATGGCGAGCAGCTGCAGATCGAACATCAGCTTCACATGGTCTTCCCAGGCGGCAGGCACCGTGGCCGGGCGCTCGAGATCCGGCAATGGCGTGGCGTCGCTCTGCCGCTCCGCCTGCTGGATACGCCGCTCCACCTCGCGGACTGAGTCGAGGTACTGGTCCAGCCTCGTCCGATCCCCCGGACCAAGCTCCTTTTGCAGCCGGGCCAGGTCGTTGGTCATCCAGTCGAGAATGCTGCCGCTCTTCTTCAACTCGGCACGGCGCTGATCGGGCTTGCCACCGTCGCCGAACAACCGCTCGAACACGACGCGCGGATCCGCTTCCGTCGGGAGCGGCGTCGTTGCCGACGACCACGAGAGGTTGTTTTGGTACGCGCACGCGTAGCCGTTGTCGCAGTTGCCGACCTGGGCAATGAGGTCGGTCCCCAGTTCGAGCGAAGGAATTGGAGTTGCCTTGCCGATGCTTTGCGCGGCCAGCTGGTCCACGGTCGTGCCGAGCTGGTAGTCGGTGCCTTCGGTTCTCTTGGCCTTCACACAGCTCAGAAACGCGCAGTTCGCCGAAGCGTGATTGCCCGTGGTGTACGCGTTCCTGAGCTCGAGGTTCGTGAAAATCGTGACCTGATCCAGAACAGGCGCGAGCGGACCAAGCGAAGGCGACAAGTCGGTGATGTGGCCCTCCAAAGCAGGCGTCCATGCCGCAGCGTTCATGCCCATCGGGATATAGACGAAGCCCAGCCGGCGGACCGGGCTTGCCGCGGTCTGTGCGACGGCGGACAGCGCAGGAACCATCGCATCGAGCAATGGCAGCGCCAGCGCAGTACCCATTCCGCGAAGGAACGTGCGGCGCGGCAAAGCCATCTTCGTGACGATCATTGCGACCTCCTCATCTGGAACGGGGAGCTCGTGACGATACCCAGCACAAGCGATGAAAACCTGTAGTCGTTCGAGCGCGTGTCCTTCGTGATCGCTCGGACAGTCGGGGCATCGTAATACTCCAGCCCGCGGCCGAGCGCGTACGTCAGCAGCTTTTCGGTGAGAGTCGAGACGAACAGATCCGGGCGGTTCAGCAGCGCACGGCGGAGACCGTCCATTCCGTCGAACGTCGAACCGTCGGGCAAACCGCCCGATGCATCCACGGCAGTCCCCGCTTCCGTGCGCGCGCGCCACCGGCCGATGGCATCGAAATGCTCCATCGACAAGCCTGCCGGATCCATCAGTTGGTGGCAGCCGGAGCAGGCAGGATTCGCCCGGTGCTGCACCATGCGCTCGCGCATCGAAAGCGCCCGGCCGCCCGCGTGGTTGTCTGGAAGCGGTGGCACGTTGGGCGGAGGCGGGGGCGGCGGCGTTCCTAGGATGTTCTCGAGTACCCACTTGCCGCGAAGCACCGGAGACGTCCGATTTGCGTACGACGTCACGGTGAGAATGCTGCCTTGACCGAGTAGTCCTCCGCGGACGCTGGTGTCGCCGAGCGTCACGCGCCGGAATCGGCTGCCGTAGACGTTCGGGATGCCGTAGTGTTTGGCCAGCCGCTCGTTGACGAACGTGTAGTCTGCCCGCAAGAGATCCAGGACGCTGCGGTCTTCCTTGACGATGCTTTCGAAGAAGAGCTCGGACTCGCGCCGGAACGCCTGGCGCAGGTTGTCGTCGAAATCCGGAAACATCCGCGCGTCCGGGTTCGACGCCGCCAGGTTCCTGAGGTACAGCCACTGCCCGGCAAAGTCCGTGACCAGCGCTTCGGAACGAGGATCGGCCAGCATCCGTCGTGTCTGCGCCTGGAGAACAGCCGGCTCCTTCAAAGCGCCGCGAACGGCCAGGTCGAGCAGCTCTTCGTCCGGGATGCTGTTCCAGAGAAAGAACGACAGGCGTGAAGCCAGCTCCACATCGCTGACTCGGTATGCTGTGCCTGTCGCGATGTTCTTTGGATCGCGTTCGACGCGGAACAGGAACTTCGTGCTCGCGAGAATCGCCCGGAGCGCCATCTCGATCCCGGCATCAAACCCACCGTCGGCCCGAGCCTCGTTATAGAAGGCCAGAGGGGCCCGGAGATCCGCGTCCGTTACCGGCCGCCGATAGGCGCGACGCTCCAATGTCGCGACGATCTTCTTCGCGCAGTCGGCTTCGGCCGACGGAGCGGAAGGACGGCACACGAAGATCCGGCCTCGGCTCGGCGTGACAGTTGCCACGCCCGGCTCGAACGGTCCGGTGATGGACACCGAATACACCGCCGGCTGAATCCGAGGATGCCGATCCATGTTGAAGTGCGCCTGGTACGGCTGGCGCTCCGTTTCCGGCAACGCGGACGTCTTTCGCAGGAACGTGACGGCGAGCTCGTGCGGACCGGCTTCGACCGGCAGTCGAAGCTTGAGGTTCTTGTCCACGGCCTCGTCAGCGTAATACGCCCCGCTCTGGTTCCGGTTCGGCTTCACGGTGAAGACTTCCACTCTTTTGCCATCCAGCGCGATCTCGACCTGGTGCAGCTCGGTGAGTCCTTCGACGTTCTCGTTTCGGTCTCTGGAGAGCCGAACCTGAATCTCGTACGCGCCGTCGAGCGGAAAGTTGTAACGAACCATCGTTCCGCCGCGCGTACCGAACGGCAGACCGTCTGCGTGATCTTCCTGGGTCAAATCCGAAGGAAGCACGACGATGTGGCTGGCAGGAGATGTCAGCGGGCTCCCCACTGCGAGCCGGCTGACCTTCTGCGCCGCGGCCAGGTATCGCTCCAGCAGCGTCGGCGACAATTGGCCCGTGCCCACGTTATCGAAGCCATGACTCACATCGTCTTTTGGAAGTAGGGCGGAGACATCGATATCGAGCGCGAGAAGGTCGCGAATCGCGTTCTGGTACTCGGTTCGATTGAGCCTGCGGAACGTCTCGGTACGGCCAGGATTGGGTGCAGCAGAAGCGGCGCGATCGAGGGAACTTTCGAGATACGAGACGACGGCGTCGTACGCGGCCTCATCTGGCCTCGGACGCCCGGGCGGAGGCATCATCCGCCCGCGAAGCTTCCGGACGACTTTTTCCCAGGTTTCAGCGTGTTCGCCGACGCGGTCGATGCCGGCCGCATCAAGAGCCAGGTCGGCGGTCTTGACGCGTTCGTTATGACACGCCACGCAGTACTGATTGATGGTCGCCCGATGCGTGGCCACCGGCTCTGGCGCACCGGTGGATTGCGGCGACAACCTGCCGGCGCCGAGGGAACCCGCAGACGCCAACGAGATTGCCAAGCAGCCGGCGAGCCACGCCGGCCAGCCCTTCGTCATCGACTGCCTCCCCCTGCCTATAAAGAACTCAAACGTAATTGTTTCCGGCGGGGCACGCAAGCAGTTTCTGTCACTTCCCGTCAACCGAAAACGCGAGCAATACGTTCCCGGGCATGAACCCGAGCGAGCCGTATCCCGAGCTCACGAAGAGCATGCCGCCGACGATGGTGGCACCGGGTCCGTTGAGCGACCCGCCGCGCGCAGCTACGGTGTTGACCGTCTCGAATTCGCGCGCGGTGTCCACGTCCCAGAGTTCGCGTCCGTTTTCAGCGTCGTAGGCGCGGAGATGACCGTCCAGGCTCCCGGAGAAGACGACTCCCGGAATCGCGCTGACCGCTTGAGGCTGACCGGTATTGCACCCGGTCCTCCCACCGCACGAGTCCGCGTGTGGTGGCACCGACCAGCGCATTTTCCCGTCCAGCACGTTCATCGCCACGAGCCCGCCGGCTTCGCCCGCCTTCTTCTCGAGCGCGTTGGACAATGAGATGTACGCAACGGAGCCGTCGGTGGCAAAGCCCCATTCGATGCCGCCCAGGACACCTCCCTCGCCCGCCCGCGTTTTCCATAGCAACTCGCCCGACTCAGGATCGACACCGTGCATGACTCCCGACTTCTGACCGGCGAGCAGCACGCGACGTCCATCGGGAGACACCACGAGTGATGGGCCGCTCGAGTAGTCGTGATCGGGGCCGGCAGATTCCGGGCAGTTCACGCGGCCAGGCCCCGTCGTTTCGAAACACCCGACGTTCCAGGCATCGCCCGCCAATGTCTGCTGAGTCCAGACAACGCGACCGGTGTCCATGGCGAGCGCCATGATGGCGTCGCTCTCACGCGCGGGAGGATTTGAGTAGCTATCGCCCGTGCCGACATACAGCCGATTTCGATCGGGATCGAGAACAGGCGCCGACCAGACGCCGACGCCGGAAGGGCCGAACAACTGCGTGCCGAGGCTATTCTTTGTGGTGGGACGCGGCTCGTCGACGGTGAATGTCTTCCACACCTGCCGTCCCGTTGCCGCATCGAGCGAGACGACGCTGCCGCGGAACGTGCAGCACTGATAGGTCGGCACGACGGCCGTGCCCTCTTCGAGCGAGGAGACCCCGACGTACAGACGGCCGTTCAGAATCGCGGCTCCACCCGTGACGATCGCGTCCGGGTGATCGTCCACTTTGACCTTCCATCGCATCGCGCCGGTTGCCGCGTCGAGCGCGTAGACCTGTGCGTGTGCGTCGCCGAAATAGACGGTGGCGCTGCGGCCATCGACCGCGCGATCGACGACAGGAGTCGATCGAACACCGGCATCTGCTTCGAATGCCCAGGTCAGGCAGCCTGTGCGAGTGTCCAGGGCGTACACCACACCGTTGCGGCTGCCAACAAAGGCACGGCTGCCCACGACGCTCACTTGCGAGCCAGAAGCGGACACTCCGGGAAACCCGAACGCCCATTTCAGTTTGAGCCGCGGCACGTCATTCGCGTCCAACCCTGTTGCGGCCGCAGGTTGGAATCGTGTGCCGCGCAGGTCCGGCCCCCACCCATTCCAGGCGGGGCCCGCCAGCGGATCGGCTGATGCGGCGGTGCCGGCCGGCGTGCAGTACGCACTCTTGGGAATCACGTCAAGGGGCGCTCGATACGATCCGGCCGGGCGCCCGGTCACATATTCGGCGACGGCCCGACGCTCCGCGCCGTTCAGTGCGGCACCCTGTCTGCGCATCGTGAACGAGCTGAGGGCGGTCTCGACGGCTTCCGGCGTGTAGGCTCGGAGCGCCTCGCGGGTGGGCATACGCGGCAACGTCCCCTCGTGGCACGACGCGCAGTGCTGCGTATAGACGGCTTCGCCACTTGGCGATTGGGCCTGAGCGACAGCGGGAGCAATCAGCAGCAAGGCGACCATCGCAAGGATGTTCCGCATCGGACCTCCAACTTCTGTTAGCTAGAACTTCGACAACGCGAGCCGGGCGATCCTCGTCAGGTGCACGGACGCCACTTTAGATCAAAAACTGTGGATTCGCTGCCGGCGCTTTCTAGAGGCCGTTCCCACCGAACCACTTCTGGTACAAGCGGTCGTACGTGCCGGCTTCCTTGATCTTCAACAGCGCTTCATTCACTGGTTTTCGATAGCGGCTGTCGGAGGGAAAGACGATGCCGTAATTCTCTTTGTGAAAGATGGCTCCGGCCGGCTGGACCTTGCCGTTTCCTTCGTGCGAGGCGTAGTAGAGCAGCACTGGCGCATCGTAGACCACCGCGTCCGCCTCGCCTCGTTGCAGCGCTTCCAACGCCTCTTCGACTTTGGGAAACTCCGTCACGCCTATCGCATGCTGCTTCAGGTACTCACTCGACGTGCTGCCCCGAACGCTCGCCACTCGCTTGCCGGGAAGATCCTCGGGGCCGTTGATGTCCCCTCTCAGCTGCTGCAGCGTGAGCGACGAGGTGACAGATGCCGTGAAATAGGCGATGAACACGACACTCGTGAACATCCACATGACTGCGGTGATTCTTGCCAGGGCGCTGCGTGGCATCTGGTCCGCCTGCGTGGCCAGCGTCGAGGCCGCCCACCAGCAGGCCTCGAGAATGCCTGGAAAGTAGGACGGGTGCGCAAGCAGGCCGGATTGATGCCGTCTCTCGAAGAACCAGACAAGATGCGCGATCAGCACGATGATCAGCAGGACGATTCCCAAGATCGGCAAGGCGGTCGAAGAGAGTGCGCCAGCGATGACAGCCAGCAGCCGTTGACGGGCTGTCCCCTGGATTGGGGTCAGGATCTGAAGTCCGGCGTCGAACATCGGTTGCGACAGATCGAGCTCCATCTCGCGCTCGGCCGTGATGGAGATCGCGGCAATGCCCAACGTTGCTTCGTGCGATTTCACGCTGTCGAGAAGGTCCTGGACCGAGGGCTTCACGATGAATTCGGATTTGACGTTCATCTGACGGCTGATCTCTTGCCACAGCTCGATGCTGAATCCCGTCAGATGACCGCCCTCTTCGAACACGAACGGCTTGACTTCCCGAGTCGCGACACGGAGGCCGGTCGGCGCCTGGCCAAGACCAACCGCTGGAATCGACAAAACGAGCAGTGCCGCCCCGGCAAGACGTCTCATGTCCTCTTAACCTCCGGTTGGCTAGCTTACCGCCGCGCACGCGCGAACGTGGACGCACTACGTGTTCCTTACGCTGCACCAGGCTTGTCTTTCGACGCGGCAGGATCGATGTGAACGGCTCTAGACCACGGTTCCGAACAGCCTGCCCACGCCCGCGGTCACTCCCATGGCCAAGGCTCCCCAGAATGCGACTCGACCGGCGCCGACCAACACCGGGGCACCACCAGCCTGCGCCGCAAGTGCGCCGAGAGCCGCCAGGCATACCAACGAGACGCCAGCCACCACCCAAGACACGATAGCCGCTGGCGCCAGCGTTACCGTCAGGATTGGCACCGCGGCCCCAACGGCGAACGAACCCGCCGACGCGAGGGCCGCCTGCAATGGCCGGGCATTGAACTGGTCGAGCATACCGAGTTCATCGCGGGCATGGGCCCTCAGCGCATCGTGCGCCATCAACTGCTGGGCGACGATTCGGGCCGTCGGCGGCTCGACACCGCGCTCGACATAAATACCGGCCAGCTCGTCTTCTTCTCCGACCGGATCAGTAGCCAGCTCGGTGCGCTCGCGAGTAAGGTCCGCACGCTCAGTGTCGGCCTGCGAACTCACCGAGACGTACTCGCCGGCCGCCATCGACAACGCACCAGCCACCAGGCCTGCAACACCAGCGACAAGGATGTCGCTTCGGTTGGCACGGGCTGCTGCAACACCCACGACGAGACTCGCCGTGGAGACGATGCCGTCGTTGGCGCCGAGCACAGCCGCACGAAGCCAGCCAATTCGCTCTGTTCGGTGTCGTTCACGATGTCGCACAGGATGTCCGATTCCCCAGCGGCTATCTCGTCGCCGACGCGCGTGCGAGCGTGATGCCAGAGCCCGACGCAGTTTGCTCGTAGTACCCGACGAAGCGCTTCGGTTCGGCCGCGTCGTACTTCTTCAAGTTCATTGCCCATCGAAACGCGATCGGCTGAAACCACAGCTCAGCGTCCACCTGAAACGGCCCCTGCCGATCGCCGATCTCAACCGAGTAGCGGACGCGGTCGCCGCCACCGGAAAAATCCTCATCGCGCTCCGCATCGCCGTGGACGGCGACCTCTTTATCCGCAGTGCGCTTGTCGAACCCTCGCGGCAGCAGACGGTTGTCTTTGACGTACCGTACTGCCGTCAGCAGGCCCGTGGTCACGGCGCCGTCGGCCCCAACCATGACCGACTCATAAATCTGGATCTGATCCTCCCTCGTGATCTCCCGGTAGTGAGGTTCGAAGCGCATGGCGTCGTCGTCGTTGTCGTTGCCGCGAATCGAACCATCGGGATTCAGAGATCCGGACTCGAACACTGCCTGCCCATTGCGGTCCCGAACGGTCACATGAAGCCACGCACGGCGCGACGGGTACGCGGTTGGAAGCTTGTGGCCGCCGAGGTTCTGGACGGTCACGACCGCTTCCAACCGTCCGTTCCGAATATTCAGGTCCTCGATCGACACTCTTGCCGCCTCCGCCTGCAGATGATCGATGGTGCGCTTTACGGCCGCGTCCATTTCCTGTGGCTGGGCCTGCACTGACAGGTCCGCGCGAAACCGGTTCAGGATCCGCTGCATGAAGAAGTTGCCGCCCACGAACGTGTGTCGCGAAAAACCCTTACGAGGCTCGCCGAAAACCGACGTGATCGGCACCTCTTCTTCGACCACCGGCATGTGGCACGACTGACAACTCCGCGTGGTCTTGAAGTCGCTGTGTTGCCACTCCTGGTACGGTACCTGTTCCGGCAGCTCGCCAATGACCTTGCCCTGCGCATCCAGCGCCTGGGTGATGAGCGTATGGCACGTGGCACACAACTCGGACGACTGGATGTGTTTGCCCTCCGCCGGCTTGAAGGTCGACGATGAGTGCATGATGGTGTCGTGGCCTTTTTCAATCTCAAACGGGCCAAAGACAAGGCGTAGGCCGGGCGCGGCCTTTTCGTCGATCTTGAACCCGCCGACAAAACTCTCACGCGTTCCAAGGTTTTGATCGGCGATCTGATGGCACACCGAGCATGAAACGCCATCGTCTGACAGACGGTCGCCCAGCTTGCCAAGGTCCGGGGGCAGGTGCGCAAAGACTTCCCCCTCGCCTCCGGCAAGCTTGGTCTCGTACCGCATCATCGGCATATGGCAGATGGTGCACTCGTCTTGAATCTTGGCGGCCGCGGTCGGGTGATCGATCGTTTCCCGCCTGACGCCTGCCATCCAGTACGGATCCCGCCCCGCGTTGGCCATCATGCTCGTCCGCCAGTTCACCCCAATCGAGATGTCCTCCCCGGTGGAGGTGGTGATGCCGTTGTGACAAGCCACGCAGCGGTCTGAGGTCTGAAAGTGAGTTCCGAATTTCTTGCTAGCGGATACGTCGCGAGAGACAGGCTTGCCGGCGCCGTTGCCTTGAGCCATCAGCGGGCGGGGTATCGGCGCGAAGCCGCTTGCCAAAGCCAGCAGGAAGATAGGAACGAGCGTCCTGGACATCCCGCGCCTCATTCACCAGCCCTCTTTCAAGCCGCCATCCACCCAGTCCCATAGCACGTAAAACATCACCTGCTTCTGACGGTCCGCGGTGTTGGTGACTGGAATGCGGAAGCCGACGTTGCCCAGAATGTGCATCCGCTTGTTTATTGGAAGCTGAATTTCCGGGAACGACGTCCCAGTTGGTGGCCGAACCGCTGACCAGATCGCGATCGGCGAGGACTTCGACCATCGGCGACCAGCGGCGCCCGAGACCTCGCTCTTGAGCGAACGTCTTCCCGATCGCGGTGCGGAAGTAGTAGGCGCGGGGGACGTCGTCGGGGTGAGCGGGCAGTTCGACCCCGGTGTGGATCTGCAGAAAGCCACCGGCCGGCAGGAGTTGTCCGTATGCGGCAAATGCCTCGAAGACTGTCGATTCTCCGCCGGTGCCGAGCGTCGAATTGCCGGTCGGCACGATCAGCTCGCCGCCGACGCTGAAGATCGACCCACGTTTCAGACTGTGCAGGAGCTTTTGCTTGTAGCCGAGCGCGAGGTCACCGAATGCGGAAGCCCAGTCGCTGCCATTGTTCGTGAAGTCGTAGGGCACGATGGCCTCGATCATGGCCGTGGCACCGATGCGTCGTTCGTACACCACCGTGGAGCTCACGCCAGGCGTTCCGTGCGCGTTGATGGACGAGGCCACCACGGTTTCGTTTTCGGGAAACGCCTTTTCGGTCACCAGAGGCCGCGGGAGGTTCAGGTCACCACGCGGCCACGCATCTTCGTTGCAGAACTCCCGCAGGTACTGGACGACCCTGTCGATCTGCGTTTCGGTCAACAGGTCTTTGAACGCGGGCATGATCTGCGAGAACGCTCGCGCTGGACCGCCGTTCGTGATGATCGCTCGCCACTGAACGTCGGGCTCCGGCGTCGCCGTGCGGGCAATCGCTGAAATCGGGAAACGTCGATGGACGCTCGAACCCGGCCAGCTCCTGCGACTGTCCTTTGCCGTTTGCGCCGTGACACGAGATGCACCCGGCTTGGTAAATCTGTCTGCCGGTCTCGAGCGTTAAGCGGCTCGCAACGCCTGATGGAGCGGCGGGCGTCTGGGCGGATATGCCGACGCACCCTGCGACGGCGATCACCGCCAGATACATCAGCCAGCGCGTTTGAATCGTCATTGCGACAAATGCGTTCTGCTGTCGATCGAAAAGAGCAGCGCTGCACAATGTACGACAAACGTATCCGCTCGCGACAAACACGCGTGCTGTTGAAAACGAGATTCAGTATCGCTCGATGATCGACGCGCGTTCGCGGCGTGATTGCAGCGACACTTCGAAACGATCGTCTCGCTGTTGCGGCGCTACTTGCGGCGCGGGCCGGTGTATTGCTCGATTGGGGGCGTGCCGTGCGTGTGAAAGCTTTCGATCGTCTTGAGTCCCCACGCCTGACCCTTCTTGCGATCGGCTTCGCTCCACACGATTGGCTGCCAGTCAGGGGCGAGCATCAAACGTGCGCCGGCGTTGTCCACTTCGACGCGGTTGCCGCCGGGCTCGTACACGTACAGGAAAAACGTCTGCTGGATGGCGTGCTTGTGAGGTCCGGTCTCGATGTGGACGCCGTTCTCGAGGAAGATGTCGGCCGCTCGAAGCACCTCTTCGCGGGAGTCGACGGCGTAGGTCACATGATGGAAGCGGCCGCGAGCACCGTAGTGGTCAGCGGTGAACGCGAGGTCGTAGGTTTTGTTGGTGGTCGTGACCCACGCGCCCGCCTCCTGTCCGTTGTCCAGCACGATCATCTCGGTCGTTCGCATGCCGACCACCTGCTCCATGAAGTGACGTAACGCCGCCACCTCCGATGCCAGCAGGTTGACGTGGTCGAGCCTTCGCACGTTTACACCGCGCGCCGGAAACCGCTGCGCCTGATTCTTGAGGGACGGTTTCAGCTCCTTGGGCGCCACGTACCACTCGGTGTCGTAGTAGATCTCCATGAGATGGTCGTCGGTGGTCATGAACTGGTAGGCGCGCCCGTGTCCCAAGTCGCCGTCGATCCATCCCTTGCCCAGGCCCGATGCTTCGATCACCGCCACGCGCCGCTCCAGCGCTTCCGGGCTCGTCGCCCGGAACGCCATGTGACCCATTCCCGCAACGCCAGAGGCGGTCAATTTCAACGTGTGATGCTCGTAGTCGTCCCAGCCGCGGAGGTACACGGAATCGCCCCGACGACCGCTCTCGGTCATGCCGAGTACGTTCACAAAAAAATGCAGGCTCTCAGCAGGCTTCGGCGTCAGCAGCTCGATGTGCGCAAGATGGGCGAGATCGAAGGAGCGAAGAGTGCTTTGCACGGCGAATCTAGCCTATCAGACATTGTCGTTGGTCGTTAGTCGTTGGTCGTTGGTCGTTGGTCGTTGGTTAGTGGAAATGGTCAGGGTTGTCGATCGTGTGCGGGATGTTAGATGGTGCGAACAACGAACAACGAACGACTAACGACCAACGACCAAGACGGAAGGTCTTGCCATTCTCGGGTTGACTCGCGTACCTTGCCAACGTGAGGTAACGAAATGCGGATAGTGCAGATGATAGCGCTGGCGCTGATTGTCGCGACGGTCGCACTCGCTCAAAATCCACCACGGAGCAACGTCCCGGAACCAACTGCACTGTGGACCCTGAGCGCCGACGTCAACGCTCCCGAAAGCGCGTACTACGATGCCACGTCGAACGCGATCTTTGTCTCGTCAATCAACGGCGACGTCTTGGCAAAAGATGGCAACGGGTACATCTCCAGGTTGGCGGCCGACGGCAAAGTCGTCAACGCGAAGTGGGCGACCGGACTCAACGCTCCGAAGGGTTTGCGCAGCGTCGGCGGCACGCTCTGGGTGACCGACATCGACGAGATCGTCGGGATCGAGATTGCCAGCGGCCGCATTACCGCCCGTGTGAAAATCGACGGCGCCAAGTTCTTGAACGATCTCGCGACAGCGCCCGACGGCACCGTCTACGCCTCGGACTCGCAGACGTTCCGCATCTACGCGGTCAAGGACGGCAAAGCATCGATGTTCGTCGAAATCGCCGAGCCGATTGAAACGCCCAATGGGGTACTCGTCGACGGCAATCGGCTTATTGTTGGAACAATGGGATGCACCAGGTGCACGGGGTGCGCAAGGTGCCCCAACTGGTGGACGCCTGATCGCGTTTGATTTGAGGACCAAGGCGAGGACCGAGATCACCCCGCAACCAATTGGCGGGATCGACGGAATCGAATCAGACGGCCGCGGCGGCTTTCTCGTCACCGACGTCTTCGGCATGCGCCTTCTGCACGTTTCCGCCTCGGGAACGGCGCGGACGCTGCTTCAGTTCACCGCCGCCGGAGCCGACTTCGGTTACATCGCGTCACGACAGGTTGCCGTGGTTCCGTTCCTTTTCGGCAACAGCGTCGCGGCCTACGATCTGAGTGGAGTACTGAAATGAATTGATGAACTACTGCGCTGGTGTGCCGTTGGGGCCGCGCACGCCGGTGCCGTAGATCTTCCGGCCGTCGGACGTCGTGATCGTCGCCTGGCCGATGTTCATCGACGCGTCGCTCTTGGCGCGCAGACCGCTCACCGTCACGGTCTCCCCCACCTTGATGTCGTCCTTTCTCCAGCCTTGGCGATACAACGCGTTCGGCGGTCCACCTTCGACCCTGTACACGACCACCTTGCCGCCGGCCTCTTTCACCTCGACCTGCGTGTAGATGTGCGGATTCATCCATTCCACCCGCTTGATCGTTCCAGTGAAGGTGATCGGCCTGTTCGGGTCGAACTCCGCCGTGATCGCGTGGTGGGCGACCAGAGGCGCCACCCCGAAGAGCCACGTCGCGATGACCGAGACTGTCACAAACCGGTTCCGTGCCATTGATGCCTCCTACCTAACCTCGAAAACCTCGCACGACGGTCTAGTTCTCGTCCTCGTCTTCGGGAACTTTCCAGACCTTGATCGAGCCGTCGAAGAGCGCCTGAAGATTGTTCTCCTCGCACGAGTACTCCATGATCACGTCCGGGTACGGCTTGATCCTCCAGGTGCGGACGTTCATCCAGTCCCTCGTGTAGGTCTTGGGATCGTGCACCGTGACCGTGTGCTGCATCGTGCGCGAGTCGGTCCGCGTGAACGTATTGACCATCTTCAGTTCTTTGCTGAGGGGGTGGCCACCCGTGTCCAACCGTGTGTACCCGTTGAAACCGGTGGTCTCGATGACTAACGTATCACCCTCCCACCGGCCAGTCGACACGCCGTTCCAGCTGGCGGGCAGATCGGGGGGCCATTTCATGCCGTTCGTAGGGACCCAGTGAAACCAGGTGTTCTGTTCGAACAGAAAGGCCAACGCATCGTTGTTGTGGATGATCTGCACGCCGTGCGGCGAATTGATGTTGCGTGACATCCCAAACGGCAGGCAGCTCCCCGCGTAGTCGCCTTTGTTAACCGGGTCGTACTCCTTCCATCTCTTCAGTCCCCACTCCGTGTAAGGAAGATCGTAGGTTTTCGGTGCATTCGCGGTGGCGGCCGCCGCTGCGTCGGGCAACGCCTCACCTTGGCGCGGGAAGGTCAGCGGCATGCGCGTCGCCGGGTCGAGGACCGCGCCTTTCGCCGCCATGTTGGGCGTGTACGGGTTGGCCCACAACCCGCTCAGGTCGGGTTTGCCGTTGGGAAGCCGAGGCGTCGGACCGGCCGGCGTTTGAGGCTGCGATCCCCTTTGGCCACGCTGTCCCCGCTGACCGGTGCCGGTATCACCCTGCGCGGCATTCCCTTCCTGTCCACGTTGAGGCGTCGCCCGCAAAGGAGCCCAAACACAAGCCGCCAGAATCGCCGCCGCGAGGCCGATCGAGTTCAAGCGAATTCTCACGATGACCACTCCTTAGATGACACGCCGCGAGCCACACGATCCACGCCCGCTCAACCGCCTACTATAATCCCGAAGCGCCCTGCTCGTCCGCCCTGAAGAATGGCGCCGGAGGTTTCATGACACCAAGAAGAGCCTGGCTTTTGCTGCAGTTGGCAGGCATGCTCTGGCTCCTCTCCGCCACGGCCCCGGCACAAACGGCTGCCGAACCTGGGCTGATAACCGGGATCGGCAATTTCAGTCACATCGTCGCCAGCCTCGACCGGTCGATCCAGTTCTACAGGGACGTGATTGGGCTCGAGTTGGAAGGCGCTCCGCGCGTGTTCTCCGGCACCGAGGCGATGAAAGTTGGAAACACTCCAGGGGCGCAATCGCTCTTCGCGGCGCTCAAAGTTCCGGGATCGGCGATGGGCGTCGAAGTCATCGAGTACAAAGACATCGACCGCGTCCCGGCACAACCGCGCTTCCAGGATCCGGGTGCGGCCAACCTGATACTCACCGTTCGCGACATCGACGCAATCGTCTCGCGCGTGAAGAAGGCCGGCGCGCACATCAACTCGGCCGGTGGTGTGCCGGCGACCATTCCCGGCGGCAGCCGCGTGATCTTCGTGCAGGACCCCGACGGCTTCTTCGTGGAGCTGGTTCAGCCCGCTCAGTCTCGCGCGACGACGGTTCCCGCGTCGAGCAACATCATTGGCGCCGGTTTCGAAATCATGGTGGCGGATACCGACCAGACGATGCGGCTCTACAAAGACGCGTTGGGCTTCAACCCGCAGGTTGGAACGACATTCGACGCAACCAAGCTGTTGATGGACACGGCCGGCACACCCGGAGGACAGTTCAAGCGAAGTGCCGCAACCATTCCAGGCACGTCGGTAACAATGGCATTCCTCGAGTTCAAAGACATCGAGCGCAAACCCGTCCGCACGCGCTTCCAGGATCCGGGCACGCCGGTTCTTCAGCTTCGTGTGCAGGACATTGACGCGGTGACGAAAGCCTGGAAGGCCGCTGGCGGCGAGATTGTCACGGCCGGCGCCGAGCCGATCGATATCGGCGCCCTCAAACTGATTGTGTTCAGAGATCCGAATAACCTGATGCTCGAAATGATCCAGGCGTCCGCTGCGCGTTGAGCCCGGCTCAGTTGATTCCCGCAAACATTTCGTAAACAAGACAGAAGAAGTTCGCAAGAGTCCCACATTTCGGGCGCGTGGCTCCCCGAAAGTTAAACCTCGTTTGCCGACCACCGGTCTCTAGCGGTTGATGCCAGCCTCACAAGCGGAAGGCAGCCACAGCTGCCCTCGTTATAGCTCGTTATAGGAGGATGCACATGCGCGCGCTCATTTTCATCGCAACGGCGATCGTACTCACAGCGACGCCGTCGTTTGCCCAGGCTTCACGCGGATATATCGAAGGGGCCGGAGGCTTCGTCGTCGGCCCCGACGACACGTCTGGAAACGTCGTCGGCGAGGTTGCCGTTCGAATCGCTCCGCGGCTGATGGTCTACGGCAATCTGGGCAAGTTTGGAAACATTCAGCCGTCCGAGCTCGAACCAGCGGTTGATGCCACGTCCACGTTTGTCGCCACGGCAGATGGTCTCCAGGTTACGGGCATTGCCCGCGTGCCCGCCTGGTATTCGCTTGGTGGTTTGCGCTACGAGATTCTCAGTCGCAAACGAGTCTTGCCCTACGTCTTCGGAGGAGCAGGTTTCGCCCACCTCACACCAAAGGCGGAGTTCGACTACTCGAGCGGCACGTTGACGGGTCTTACACCGGCCGTTGGTGACAACGTCACAGCGCAGCTCATCTCGATGGGCGATTTCACGCAACCGACCAGCAGTAATGCCTTCGAATTCTCGCTGGGAGGCGGCGCGGAAATGCCCGTGACCAGACACTGGGCCGTTGACGCCGGCTATCACTTCTCGCGAATCGAAGCCGACACGCCGTTGAACGCGCAGGGCGCGACATTCGGATTGGGTTACCGGTTTTGAAGCGCGTTCAGAATCAGCGAAGATGGCTTCAATTCGCAGGACTCGTGGCTATCGCCATGGGGGCCATCCTCACGTGGTCCCTTCGGGCCACGCCTGAGGTTCAAGTCACGACCGCGCCGATCACCGTCGGATCGGTCGCGCGGCGGATTGTGACGACGGGGACGATCCAAGCCGTCACGACCGTCGAAGTCGGAAGCCAAGTCTCCGGAATCATTCAAGCCCTCGGAGCCGACTACAACTCAACCGTCCGCGCTGGCCAGGTACTGGCGCGGATCGACCCCGCGACGTACGAAGCCGATCTCCGTGAAGCGCAGGGAGCACTTGCCCTGGCCCAGGCCGACGCGGACCGGACGCGGACGACGGTGATGGATGCAGGGACGAAGTTGGCGCGTGCGGAAGTGCTCGCCCAACGGCAGCTCATTCCGAGGGCCGATCTGGATGCCGCAGAAGCCACGAAGCAGTCCGCGGATGCGGGCCTGTTGGCGGCGGAAGCTCAGGTGGAGCAAGCCAAGCGCGCCACAGAACAAGCCAACACGAATCTCGACCACACCGTGATCCGTTCACCCATCGACGGTATCGTGATCGCGCGGAACATCGAGATCGGACAGACGGTTGCGGCAACGCTGCAATCTCCCAGGCTGTTTCTCGTAGCGACCGATTTCAAGCGAGTCCAACTGCAGGTTCAGCTCGATGAAGCGGACGTAGGCGGCGTTCAGACTGGTGCACTCGTGATCTTCGACGTCGAGGCGTATCCGCAAGAGATCTTCAACGGCTTGGTGTCGGAGATCAGGCTTGGGCCCTTCGAAAACGCCGACACTCAATTGCCGACCCAATCGCCCACTCAATCAACCAGTCAAGCAACCAGTCAATCGACCGCGCCGGCCGTCACCACCTACTTCGCCATCGTCGACGTTCCGAATCCGGACGAAAAACTCAGGCCTGGCATGACGGCGACGGTCACGCTTGCCGGATCTCATCGCGAGGACGTCACTCGAATTCCCAACAGCGCGCTGTCCTTTCGTCCACCGCCCGATGTGCTGCATGCAATTGGGGAGGACAACGTGCCAGCACCCAACCAGGAAACTCAACCTTCCGCGGAACCTGGAAGCGTTGTTCGCGTGTGGCAGTACGACGGGCAGTTCTTCATGCCGATCACTTTGCGCGTCGGACTGTCTGACGATCGAATGACCGAAGTCCTCAATGGCCCGCTCAAAGTCGGCGACCAACTCGTCACCGGAGCCACGATCAAGCGTCATTTCCATATATAGCGATCTCGCGCTTCGACCCTGAGCCTCTCGTCGACAAGATTGCCGGAATCCGGAACATCACCGCCGCCGTAGAATACGGGCGTATGCGCTCGGGCCGGATCGCGCTGTGCTGCGTCGCTGCCTTTCTTTCGCTGTCTTCCCTGGCCAGCGCTGAAATGATTTTCGGCGTGGTCAAGGACCAGACCGGGGCGATGTTGCCAGGCGTCTCTGTGGAACTTCGAGGCCAGGGAGCAGCTCCGTCGCTTACCGTGACCAACGGGGCGGGTGAATACTCTTTCGACGGCCTCGAACCGGGCACCTATCGGCTGAGCTTCACCCTGGTGAATTTCGCGCCAATCAGCCGGCGCGACATCACGCTCGCAGCCGCCGGCGTCGTGCGCATCGATGTCGCTCTTTACCTGACCCTCAGCGCGGATGTCACGGTCACGGGAAAGCGGACCTTCACGAACCTCGCCGATGCCGAGCGGCCGGCCGAGGACTTAGTCGGTATTGCACAGTCAGCATCTCAAGGAGCGGTCATCGCGCACCAGCTGGACATGCGTCCGTTGATGCGAGCCGGCGAAGTCCTCGAAACGGTGCCGGGGCTGGTGACCAGCCAACACAGCGGCGAAGGCAAAGCCAATCAATACTATCTGCGCGGCTTCAACCTCGATCACGGCACCGACCTCGCCACAACGGTCGCCGGGCTGCCGGTGAACATGCCGACACACGCGCACGGCCAGGGGTACTCCGATCTCAACTTTCTGATCCCCGAGTTGGTCAGCGGCGTCCAGTACCTCCAAGGGCCCGTACTTTGCGGACCAGGGCGACTTCGCAACGGCAGGCGCGGCCTCCATTAGCTACATGAACCAACTCGAGCGCTCTATCCTCCGAGTGGGGGCCGGCGACGAGGGCTACGAGCGCGCGCTTGCAGCCGGGTCGATGCGGGCGGGCAAGGGCTCGGTGCTCGCGGCGTTCGAAGCCAATCACAACGACGGTCCATGGGAGAATCCCGACGAGTATCGCAAGATCAACGGGCTGGTGCGCTACAGCCGCGGCGACATGGTGAACGGATTCGCCATCACGGGAATGGGATATCGAGCCAAATGGAACTCGACGGATCAGATTCCGCAGCGCGCCGTCGCCGACGGTCTCGTCGGACGCTTTGGCGCTCTCGATCCGAGTGACGGCGGGAACACGTATCGCTACAGCGGATCGGTCGAATGGCAGCGAAGCCACGGAAATGGCGCCACCAAGGTGATGGCGTACGGCCTTGGATACGACCTCAGTCTCTTTTCGAACTTCACGTTTTTCCTCGACAATCCCGAACGCGGCGACCAGTTCCAGCAGGCAGACCATCGATTCGTAACCGGCGGGAAGGTCAGTCACACGCGTGCCGGTCGACTGGCCGGTCGAGAGATGCGAAACACGTTCGGCGTTCAGACCCGAACCGACAGCGTCACCGTCGGCTTGTTCCATACGGAGGGGCGGCAGGTTTTCGAGGCGGTACGCGAGGACCAGGTGTTTCAGACAAGCGGTTCGCTGTACGCACAGAACGAAATCGCGTGGACACCGTGGCTTCGAACGCTGGCGGGAATCCGCGGAGACAGCTACCGCTTCAACGTCGAGGCCAGCGATCCCAGAAACTCCGGGACCAGGTGGGCCGGCATCGTGAGCCCGAAAGGCGGAGCGGTGTTCGGACCGTGGAAAGGCACCGAGCTATACCTGAACGCGGGCGCCGGGTTTCATAGCAACGACGCGCGCGGCACGACGATGACCGTCGTCCCAGGCACCAACGACCCGGCGGTTCCAGTCACTCCACTCGTCCGCGCGAAAGGCGTCGAAGGTGGGTTCCGGACGGTCGCCATCCCGCGGCTCCAGACGACGTTCACGGCGTGGGCCTTGAATTTGGATTCCGAACTGCTGTTCGTCGGTGATGCTGGAACAACCCAGGCGAGCCGGCCGAGTCATCGTTATGGCATCGAGTGGACGAACTACTACAGCCCTCGTCGGTGGGTCACCTTCGACGCCGACCTGGCCTGGTCGCGAAGTCATTTCACGGACTTCGACCCGGCAGGCAATCAGATTCCGGGATCGATCGAGACGGTCGTCTCCGCCGGCGCCACGGTGGACAACATACGCAACGTCTTTGGTACGGTACGGCTCCGGTACTTTGGACCGCGGCCGCTGATTGAAGATGGGTCGGTGCGGTCGAAGGCGACGACGCTGGTGAACCTGGATGCGGGCTACAAGCTGA
Organism: uncultured Acidobacteriota bacterium; assembly: GCA_963773035.1. Lineage (GTDB taxonomy): Bacteria > Acidobacteriota > Vicinamibacteria > Vicinamibacterales > CAVVIG01 > CAVRXZ01. The sequence continues at coordinate 93,446 of CAVYZX010000024.1, forward strand.
CAAGAAGCGTGCGCGTGGCCCTGGATGTGTTCAACCTACTCAATGCGAAAGACAGCGACATCGACTACTACTACGCGTCGCGGCTACCGGGGGAAGACCCCGCGGGCGTCAACGATCTCCACTTCCATCCGGCGCTGCCGCGCACGGCTCGAGTTCTCCTGATCGTAGGGTTCTGAAGCCAGTTCTCAGGTTCAAGGTTCAACATGATCTTCCGGCTGAAGCCGGAAGCCACATACGCATTGACGACTGAAGCCGGAAGCCACATACGCATTGACGGCTGAAGCCGGAAGCCACACACGAAGCTTGACCAAACGAGCCTCCAGGCGAAGTCAGCAGCAAGAACACCCGCGGATGGAGCTCGAATCCACCAGTGCGCTTCCTTCCCCATCGTGATGGATCCAGACGCGGCCCTGGCTGAGATCCGCCAGGAGGCGGGCGAACACAAGCGCCCGCTGGGCATCCGACATTTCAGCCTTCTTCACATCACCGAGCATCACGAGCCATCGATTTCCGCCGGCCGCACCGCCGTTGTCCGCGCAGGTGACGTGTTTGACGATCACGTCGCGACCTTCATTCGGCTTGAGCGCTTCGTCCAAGATCATCTCCGCTGCGGGCCCGAATCACGTGATCCTCTTATACACCGAGGGTGTCCGGGATCGCCGGGAAAAGGCTGGGCTCGGGCCGAGGATAGAATGACACTGTGAGCGATCAACCTCCTAAAGAGTCAGAAAGCCAGGTTCGCGTCGTCGATCGCCGCTGGTGGGCCCGCAAGGAGGGCGACAGCGAGCAGCCGGACGATCGTGGTGCCCGTAAGCCGTCCTACGTAGAAGACCTGGAGCGGCAGCTCGCCGAGCAGGGCGCCCAGCTTCAGGCATTCACGGCGGACCATCGGCGTGCGCTGGACGAGTTCGAACAAGCCAGATTGCGCTTTCGACGAGACGTGGCACGCGAGGTCGAACGAGGCAAACGGTTCGTTCTGGTGGAGCTCCTCGAGGTTGTAGATAACCTCGACCGTGCAATTTCCGCCGCCCGCTCAGGCACGGGCCCGGCCAGCGAATCGAATGAGGCGCTCGACAACCTCACGCGAGGCGTCGAGCTCGTACGCGATCAGTTTCTGGGCAAGCTGGGAGCGTGGGGAGTCGAGCGCGTCACGGCGCTCGGCGTGCCATTCGACGCGGTCCGCCATGAAGCGGTCACGACGACGCCGGTCGAAGCCGAACAGGACGGCCTGATTGTCGCCGTCATGAAGGAAGGCTATGCGATCGGTGAGGAAGTTCTGAGGCCCGCGTCGGTGGTGGTGGGCAAGGCTGCCTCCTGAAATTTCCATGTCCGACAAGCCTGACCTCGTCCAGCGCCGCCAGCGGTACATCCAACGCCAGATCGAATTGGACCGTGGAGCGGTGAACGTCATGTTCGCCGGCGCAAGGCCCGAAGGAAGCGGGCCACCCAATCGGCACGGCATGCCGAGGCTCCCCGTCGGACAGCATGAAGTCAAGAACTGGCCGGTCCTGGACCTCGGCGAACAACCGGATGTCGCGCTGGACAAGTGGAAGCTGGAGATTGCCGGACTCGTCGAGAATCCAGTCACGTTGACCTGGCATCAGTTTCTCGAGCTGCCGCAAGCAGAGGATGTCAGTGATTTCCATTGCGTGACGACGTGGTCCAGATACGACAACCACTGGCGTGGCGTCCGTTTCAAGACGATTGCCGAACTGGTCGTTCCCAAAGACGAGGCTCAGTTCGTGCTCTGCACCGGGTACGACTTCATGCCCGGCTCGTTCATTCCGTACACGGTGAACCTGCCGTTGGCGCGTGCGGTCGAAGACGATGTGCTGCTCGTCCACACATGGGAGGGCCGGCCGCTCCCGCGCGAGCACGGCGGTCCCTGCCGCATGATTACACCCAAGCTGTACGCCTGGAAAGGCGCCAAGTGGATTCGGAAGATCGAGTTCCTGGCCAAGGACCACAAAGGCTTCTGGGAAGTGCGCGGATACTCGAACACCGCGGAGCCCTGGTTCAACGATCGCTATTCGACATGATCGAACCAATGCTGGCGTCGCTGGTCGATGCTCCTCTCAACGATCCGCAACTGATCTACGAACCCAAGTACGACGGCATTCGAGCGATCGCCGAGATCGAACCTCGAGGCGCCGTGCGCCTCTGGTCGCGTCTCGGGAATGAAAAGACCGCACAGTTTCCGGAGATCGTCGCAGCCCTTCAGAGAGTGGGCGCAGGGCCTGAAAGCGCCGCTCGTCATCGACGGTGAAATCGTCGCGCTGGATGGCAAGGGCAACCCGAGCGGATTTCAACAACTCCAGGGCCGCATCCACCTGACCGAAAAGCCTGCGTCCAACACATCGTTGGCGCGAACAGCGTTCATCGCCTTCGATGCGTTGCGCGAGGGACGCACCGACCTGCGCGAGCGGCCGCTCACCGAGCGCCGTGCGGCTTTGGAGCGTATTTTCGGCAGCGCGCAGTCGCCCATGTTGCGGATCAGCGAAAGCGTCAGAGGTGATGGTCGAGACCTGTATAAGCGGGCTCTCGCCGAAGGCTGGGAAGGGCTGATCGCGAAACAGGCCGACTCCCGCTATCGATCGGGCAAGCGGTCGCCGGACTGGCGCAAAGTGAAGATCGTCCGTGAGCAAGAGTTCGTCATCGGCGGATGGACCGAGCCCCGCCAGACGCGGTCCTACTTCGGCGCTCTGCTGCTGGGCGTGTACAGGGAGGGCTCAGGGCTTAGGGCTAAGGGCTCAAGGCTCGTCGGTGAGCTCGTCTACGTGGGTCATGTCGGCACTGGCTTTAACGAGAAGGAGCTCGCGCGATTGATGAAGCTCCTCAGACCGCTCGAGACGGCCACCTGCCCGTTTCGCGATCCTCCGAAGTCGAACGAACGCCCACACTGGGTGAAGCCGGACCTTGTCGCCCAGGTCAAATTCACAGAATGGACGTCCGACGGCCGTCTGCGTCATCCGGTGTATCTCGGCCTCAGGGACGACAAGAAAGCGGAAGACGTGCGTCGTGAGCCCGAGATCTCCAGAGTACGATCATCACCCTCGAGGAAGTCGGATCGAACTGCCCCGAACAATGCCCGCGTGACGCCAGGTCCTGGCGCCTCCGAATCGCGAAACGCCCGACGGCGTACGGCGCAACCGTCGAGGTCCGGTGGACCGACCCCGGACGCCATCGCCAAGATGCTCGATCAGCTTCGTGCGCTCGAGACCAGCCGTCGCGACGGCAGCCTCGAGCTTCCTGACGGCGATCGGCTGAGCGTCACGAACCTGCACAAGGTGTTCTGGCCGAAACAGAAGCTCACCAAAGGGGACCTCCTGCGCTATTACGTCCAGGCCTCCCCTTTCATCCTTCCGGCCGTCCAGGATCGGCCGCTGACGATGAAGCGGTTGCCCAACGGCATTACAGGAAAGACGTTCTATCAACATCGAGCGCCGGACGAGGTGCCGGCGAACGTCCGGGTGGAACCTGTCCCCGGCGAGAAGACGGTCCCCGCGCGGCTCATCGGCGGAAACTTGAAGACGTTGTTGTACATGACGCAGCTCGCGGCCATCTCCCAGGACCCCTGGTTTTCCCGGATCACTTCTCCCTACGCTGCCGACCACGTCGCGCTCGATCTCGATCCTGCAACGGGTGTGCGCTTTGAACGGGTGCTCGAGGTTGCGCGTTGGATCCGGGATGAACTTCAGACCGTCGGGGCAGTCGGTTTCCCGAAAACGTCTGGTGCCGATGGCCTTCACGTCTACATTCCTCTCCCACCAGACACACCTTACGAGGCCGGCCTGATCTTCTGTCAGATCATCGCCACCATCGTCGTTCAGAAGCATCCAAAGATCGCGACGATCGAAAGAAGCGTGAAGGCGCGAGGCCAGCGCGTGTACATCGATTGTCTGCAGAACATCGCCGGCAAAACGCTGGCGATGGCCTACAGCGCGCGTGCCAGCACGTATGCCGGCGTTTCCACGCCTCTGAGCTGGGATGAAGTTGAACAGGGTGTTCGACGCGAAGACTTCACGATCGAAACGATGCCTGAGCGCCTCAAGAAGGTCGGGCGATCTTTGGAAAGGCCTTCGCACATCGAAGGGCATCGATCTCTCGCGAGTTACGGCGATCGGCGGAAAACGATCCTGATCGGTGACCACGACCTACGGCATTTTCAGATCGATGTAGAGACAGAACCACGAAGCCACGAGGACGCGAAACGTCACGAAGGTTGTGCCACGGAGTCACTGGGCCACAGAGGCGCTCGACGCGGACGGCCTGCGAAGCAGGCCGGGTCTCAGGCCCGCGTTTTCTCGGTGACTCGGTGACTCAGTGGCGAAACTGCCAGCCGGCCACTGCTCGTCTTCGTGATATTTCGTGCCTTCGTGGTGTACAAGTGCCTCGACGCTACACCGAAGTGAAAACACTCTAGTTACCACCACGGACATCAAGAGAAGCAAATTAGCCGTCCTTTGTGTCCTTCGTGTCCATTGTGGTTGATCAATCGCAACGGTTGCGCAACGCGCGTGGAAGATGGGTCAATCGAACTTCAGGACGACAATCGTCGAATCGTCAGGCAGCGGGCCGTTCGCCCGGCGCGACACTTCGTCCAACAGGCCATTGCAGATGTCGGCGGCGCTCTTGTCCCACAGCCGACGTGCCATCTCCTGTATACCCCCGACGTCGAAGAACTCGTCGGGCGTCGGTCCGACATCCGTGACGCCGTCCGTAAACAGCACCAGGCCGTCGCCACGGCCGAATACGGCGTAGGCTTCGCGCATCGGCGTCACGTTCGGAAATCCCAAAACCGATCCGGTGACGGCCAGCGTCTCACACTCTCCATTCGCGCGCATGAGCAGAGGCGGTGGATGACCGGCGTTGGCATACACCATACGCCGTTCGCTGACGTCAACGATGCCGTAGAACGCCGTGACGAAGTTTCCCGAACCGACCGACTGCGCGAGCAACTCGCTCATGCGATTGAACGTCGCTCGAAGCCGCAGCTCCATTCCGACCAGCGCTCGAAGCATCGCGCGATGTGCCACGGCCAGCAACGCGCCGGGGAGACCTTTCCCCTTGGCATCTGCGATCGAAACGCCCAGCTGTGCCTCCGGATACGGCACGAAGTCGAATGAATCGCCGCCGACGAATTCGGCCGTCATCGATCGTCCGAACACCTGCATGCCGCGAAAGTTCGGGACGGCCGTGGGTGTGAGGCTCTGAACGATCTCACGCGCGATTTGTATCTCGTGCTCGAAGCGTGACTGTTGGATCACCTGCTCGTGCAACAGCGCCCGTTCGATGGCAACGGTTGCCTGCTGGGCGAACAGCGCCACGAGCGTGAGATCCTGAGTGTCGAAGGCCAGCGCGCTGTCCGCTTCGAGTGAGATGGCCCCGAGAAACCCGCGCGGAGACGAGAGAGGAACGGTCAGTTGTGCGTTGGTCGACGGACGGAAGGCAATGTACGCGGGCTCCTTCGTCACATCGTGGACGAGGCGCGGCGTGCCGGTCTGCAGAACTTCGCCGATGATGCCTTTGGCAAACGGCACCTCCAAATCAGCCGGAAAGCCGCGCGAGGCCCGGGCCCGGAGTACGGGGCGACCGTCTTCCGGTACGAAGATCCCTCCGGCGTCGAAGGCGATGAGCGAATGGAGGCTGTCGAGGAGGATCTGGAGCGTGGGCTGGAGCCCCACCGAAATGCTGACGCGGGCCAGCGTGTCGAGAAGAAGAGTCAGACGGTCTTCGCCCTGCACATCAACCTCGCGTCCCGGTCAGTTCAGCTTCAGCAGAGCCGCCGCATTCCGCCAGTAGATGCGCTCCCGTTCGTCGTTGGAGATCGGCAGCCGATCCACGATCGCAATCGTTTCACGGATGTACATCGGCCCCTTCTCGGGATCGAACGGCGCGTCCGAGGCGAACAACGTGTGGTCGACGCCGAAGAACTTCAGGCCGCAGATGGTTGCGTCGTAGGCCCCGAAGAGCGCCGTGTCGCCGTAGAACATCCGAAAATAGTCGATTGGACGCTTCTCGAGCCGCTTCAAGTGGACGGAGAGATCTTCATCGGACGTACGCGCACCGAGCTGGTCCCACCCGGGGCCGATTCGTCCGGCGAAGAACGGCGCCATGGCGCCCATGTGGTGCGCGATGATCTTGAGGTTCGGCCACCGATCGAACAGGCCGGCGAACACGACGCGCGCCATCGCCACGCTGGTTTCGTACGGCCATCCAAACGTCCACCAGATCTCGAACTGCGATCGCTGCTCCGTCTTGTAGTCGGGGGGATCGGCCCCGCGATAGGGGTGCAACCAGATGGGCAGGTCGTAGGCGGCCATCGTTTCGAAGAGCGGCAGGAACTCGTCGGCCGTGATCGGCTTTCCCTGCACGTTCGTGCAGATCTGGAAGCCGCGGGCTCCGAGCTCATCGACGGCCCGGCGAATCTCTTTGACGGATGCGTCTGGATCGTTCAGCGGCAGCGCGGCAGCGAACGTCGGAAATCGGTCCGGATAGCGCCTCACGAGCTCGGCCATGCCGTCATTGGCAACCCGCGCCAGATCGATTGCCTGAGCGCGGTCCACCATCGCCTCGACGGGCGGCGTGGGCAACGACAGCACCTGTTGGTAGTCCTCGTACCGATCCATCACCCGGAATCGTTCGTCCAAATCGACCAGCATCGGCACGCCGCGGCTCCGTTTGCCCACGTCTTTGAAGTCGCCAGCCGCCTTCATCAGCTTGTCGTAGAAGGTCTTGGGATAGATGTGCGTGAAGATGTCGATTTTTCGCATATGAAGGAACGGTCAACGCAGAACGCGCCGGGCGCGCAGAGGATTCAACTCACATCAAGGTCGAAGATCGAGGCAAACCAGCGTGTCGCTGTCGCGGGTGTCGCCGTTGCGGACGTACATGAAACCATCCGAGAGAGCGATATTCGCACGCACCGTCGGGGGCAGGATTTGCGCCCGCGCGAGCGGCTTGAACGCCTGCGGGGACGCCGCAGCGAGCACGAGCTCGCCAGTTTCGCGCATGATCAGAAGTTTGTCGCCGGCCAACGTCACCGTGCCGGCGCGGAAGCGATCTTCACTCCAGAGGACCTTGCCCGTGTTCAAGGCGACAGCACGAAAGCTCGGATTGTACTCTTGACGACCGTGAAAGCCGTACAAGTTGCCGTCGTAGTACACGCTCGTCGCATAGTGATTCGACAGCGCCTCGTCGGACGACCAGAGCTCCTTCAACTCGCTCCCCTGCACGCGAACGACCGCTGCGCCGGTCTCGTAGGTCGCCGACACGAAGATCAGATCGCCGACGATGACCGGGGAGGCAGCGTTGACCGACGCCGAGGTGCGCGATCGCCACGAACGTTGGAAGAGGACGTTTCCGGTCGCCGGTTCGAGACCGACCAATCCTTGTCGCGTGAAAAATACGGCTGTCCGTTTGCCGCCAAACGTCGCACCCACAGGCGAGGAGTAGCTCGCTTCGTGGTTGGTTGCGGTCCACATCACGGCGCCGGTGTCGGCATTGAAGGCCACGATCCCCGCGCCTTTCGTACCGTCCATACCACCCACGTTGGCGAGAACGCGACCGTCCTCGACAAGCGGTGACCCGGCGGCGCCGAAGAAGCCCTTGCGGACGTTGAACCGGCTCTTGGTGTCCACATTCCAAATCCGCCGGCCCGTCGCCAGATCGAGCGCGCTCAGTTGTCCTTCCGCGCCGAACGTGTAGATGCGGTTATTGACGACGACCGGCACGGCCCGCGGCCCTGCGTCGAATCCGAAATCATCGCGATAGCTGGTCGGATAGGCGTAGTGCCAACGAACCTCTCCGGTTTTCGTGTCGAGGGCATCGACGACTTCTTCGTTTGCGACGCGATGAAAGAGGATGAGTCGATCCCCGACAACAACCGGGCCGGCAAAGCCCTGCCCGACGCGCTTCTGCCACACCTTGCGGGGACCTGCTGCAGGCCACGAAGTGGCCAACGGCCCAGTGTAGATGCCGTTTCGCGCCGGTCCGAGAAACTGAGGCCAATCGGCTGCCGCCACCGACGCGCCGGCCGCCAGGACGATCGCGATGAATGCTCGTCGCACCATCGGCATGGCTGGAAACGATATCACGGCATACTCACTTCAGGGCTCAGGGCTCAGGGCTCAGGGTGCAAGGTTCAGGGTTCGCAATGAGGAATCGGTTACACTCGACCGAAGTGAAGCGTCTCGTCTTCCAACTCTTCGTGATGGTCCAGCTCGCCTTTCCAGTCGGTGCTCAGACACCGACGGAGCGTCCCCAGGCCGTCTTCAATCGCGCGGTCGCGGATTTTCGGGACGGTCGAATCGCCGAGTCGGCCGCGGGCTTCGACACCCTGGCGAAGCTCGTCCCCGACCAGGCGCCGGAGCTCTGGCAGCGAGGGATCGCCCTCTACTACGCCGGGCGCTACGCCGACTGCCGAGCTCAATTCGAATCCCATCGCACCGTCAATCCGAACGACGTGGAGAACGCTGCATGGCATTTCCTGTGCGTGGCAAGGGCCGAGTCACCGCAACGGGCGAGGGCTGCGCTGCTCCCAGTTGGGCCCGACTCGCGCGTGCCGATGACGCAGATCTATCAGATGTTCAAAGGCTCACTGACTCCCGAACAGGTGCTGGCTGCTGCAGGGACACAGCCTACGTCACAGTTCTACGCACACCTTTACGTGGGCTTATATGACGAGGCGCTCGGCGACAGAAAAGGTGCCTTCGAACATATCTCGGCTGCGGCATCGGATCGCTTTGCCGCATCGGGCGGTTACATGCATACCGTCGCCCGTGTTCACCTTGGGATTCTCGAACGACAGAAATAGATGACTCAAGACTATTCACCACGGAGGACACAGAGGACACTGAGGGGAATTGGGCCACAGAGTCACAAAGTCACAGAGCTTCTCGGACTTCTTGGATCTAACGCGACCATGAGCGTTCGACGCGGCGCCGCAAAGCGGCGGCGCCAGGCGACGCAATCCGCAGATGAATGACGCAGTCGTTCGGATGATTTGTCATTCATCTGCGGATTGCGTCGCCTGACATTCGGCCTGCTTGGCAGGCCGACCGCGTCGAACGCCTCAGTGACTCCGTGACTCTGTGGCAAACGTTCTCTGTGAACTCAGTGGCAAAGCACTTCTCATGATCCGACGAACGCTCATCACGTTGTTCGTTGTGCTGATCACGACTGTTGCGATTTCGGCCGAAGACTGGCCCGAGTTTCGAGGTCCGACGGGGCAAGGACATTCGTCCGAGCGTGGCGTTCCGCTCGAATGGAGCGAGACGCGGAACGTGCTGTGGAAGACTCCCGTTTCTGGACTCGGGTGGTCGTCTCCAGTCGTCGCAGGCGGTCGAGTGTGGTTGACGACGGCGATGAAGGAGCGTGGCGGCTCGCTGCGAGTCCTGGGGTTCGACGCCGAAACCGGACGCGAAGTCGTCAACACCGAAGTGTTTCGCAGCAGAAGTTCTGAACCCACCAATCCCAAGAACAGCCTTGCCTCGCCCACGCCGATCGTCGAGCGCGACCGGGTGTACGTGCATTTCGGCGCCGAGGGCACCGCTGCTTTGACCTCCGCAGGCGAAATCGTGTGGAAGACTCGGCTCCCCTACGAGTCGCAGCACGGCAACGGCGGCTCACCCGTGCTCTACAACGATTTGCTGATCGTCAGCTGCGACGGCAGCGACGAGGCGTTCGTCGTGGCGCTCGACAAGCAGACGGGCAAGGTCCGCTGGAAAACGCGGCGGCGCCAGCCGTGGGACCAGGCCTACTCGACGCCCCTCGTGATTCGTGTCGGCGAACAAGATCAAGTGGTCAGCGTCGGCGCCTATCGGGCCGGCGCGTACGACCCTCTGTCGGGCAAAGAAATCTGGCGAGTCAGCTACAACGACGGCTTCTCGAATGTCCCCCGGCCCGTCTTCGGCCACGGCCTCGTTTTCATCGCCACGGGCTTTCAGCAGCCAACGCTACTGGCCGTGCGCCCTGAAGGCACGGGCGACGTCACGAAATCGCACGTCGCCTGGACGCTGCGGCGCGGAGCGCCGTTGACTCCTTCGCCGCTCCTCGTCGGCGACGAGCTCTACATCGTCAACGACGGGGGAATCGCTTCTTGCCTCGACGCGACGACCGGCATGGCGCACTGGCAGGCCAGGTTGGGAGGCAACTTCTCCGCGTCCCCGGTGTTCGTTGATGGCCGAATCTACTTCCTCAGCGAAGAAGGCGTCGCAACGGTGATCGCACCGGGAAAAGAATTTCGGAAACTCGCGACGAACCAGTTGGACGGTGCAACGCTCGCATCAATGGCTGTGTCCGGTGGATCGATCTTCATCCGCACAAGTAATCATCTCTACAGGATAGGCGTACGAAACTAGGCTCAGCTCCTCGTGCGGGCCTGTGACACGGACTCCAGCCACAGCGCCGACCCTTCGGATCGCGCCACGTACACTGCCGCCGTCAAATCGCCAACCACATTCAGTGTCGTCCGGCACATGTCGAGGATGCGATCGACGCCGAGAATGATCGCGATCAGCGATGTGTCGATGCCGACCGTGTGCAGGACGGCAATGACAAAGGGGATCGATCCAGACGGCACACCGGCCGTTCCGATGCCTCCCAGGATCGCCAGATACAGCACGGTCACCTGCTGACCGATTGAGAGGTCGTAGCCGGCAAGTTGTGCAAGAAACAGCACGGTGACGCCCTCATAGAGTGCGGTCCCGTTTTGATTGGCTGTCGCGCCGATCGTCAGCACGAACGACCCGATGTCCTTCGGTACGCCGAGGTTCACTTCGGAGACCCGTAGCGCGGTTGGCAGTGTCGCGTTGGACGAGCTCGTGGAGAACGCGGTCAGGGCGACGGTCTTGGTTCGTCGAAAGAACTCCAGCGGCGACACGCGAGCCACGAACTTCAATGCCGCGCTGTAGACCACGAACATGTGGAGCGCGAGACCGAGGAGGACGGTTCCCACGAACCAGCCGAGCCCTACCAGAAAGCCGAACCCGAACCGCGCCGTCATCGCGAAGAGGAGCGCGGCGACGCCATACGGCGCGAGCTTCAGCACGATCGCCACGATCTTGGCCACCACCTCGAACACGCCGTTGACGACGTCGATAACTGGCTGGGCCGTCTCGCGTTTCACCAACGTGAGAGCAATGCCGAACATGAGTGCGAAGAACATCACGGCGATCATGTCCGGCGTCGAACGGGCGGCCGATTCGAGCGGATTCGCCGGTACCACGGTCTGCACCAGGGACATCAACGGCACCGTGGCCGACTGACTGGTGGCCGGCGCCTGGCCGCGTCGCCTCGGAGTTGAACCGCGCCATCAGCGATTCACGCGTCCTCGGATCGATCCGCGTCCCGGGCCGTATCCCGTTGGCCAGACCGAGCCCGATCATCACCGAGATGACGGATACGATCAGGGTGAAGACCAGACATTTGATCCCGACGCGCCCGAGCCGGCGGACATCACCGACGCCGGCAACCCCGGCGACAAGCGAGGTGAACACCAACGGCACGACGGTCATCAGCAGCAGGCGCAGAAACAAGCTGGCCGATCGGGTCGGCCACTTGTGTAACGGCCCAGACCAGCGCCGGCGACTCGCTTCCGAAGGCAATCCGTGCACCGCCGCCGGCCGCCGCGCCAATCGTCAGACCGATGAGGATCCGAACGTGCAGGGGGCGACGACCAGCCTGCACGACATCGTCGGTCTTGTCATCGAGATCGGAGATGACGTCTTGTTCGAGTGGTTGCATTGATCGAGAGCGTGACGCGCCCACTCACTTCGGGGCGGCTTCCAATTCTGGACAATGGTGATGGGCGACGTGCTGGCGTCTTCTTTGATCGTGTTCATCAGGAAACGTTGTCCGTCCGGCGAGACGACGTACTGCTGCCGCAGGACGCTGGCGGCAGCGCCGACGTGGGTCGTGAAGAGCGGAACTGGGGCTTCGGCAGCAACCACTTGATGCTCGGCGTCGAGCTCGAATGGGCACCGCCATCAAACGGTTGTCCAGCGCAGATGTAGAACAGCTCCTTGCCGCTTCGCGACCAGCGCACTTGTGCGCCGCCGCTGGTCGAAATCGGATGCTTTGGTCCCGGACCGGGAAAAGGCTGCACATACACCTCGAATCGGCCGGACTCATCCGATTCGTAGGCGATCCATCTGCCGTCAGGCGAGAACTGTCCGTCGCGCTCGTCGGAGTTCGTCTGCACGACCACGAACGGCTTCTTCCCATCGCGAAGCTCGAGCTGACCCGACGCCCGCTTTTCCACCTCCACGGCCCACAGGTCATATCTCGTTTTCACATGTTGTGCCCGAAACAGGAGGAATCGACCATCGGGTGAGAAGTCGGCAGGCCTGCTTGGCTTCGGGCGTTGCTCACCAGCAAGTCTTCTTCGCCGGCACCGCTCGACAGTCTTTGGTAGAGATCCGGTGAACCGTCCCGATTCGACGAAAACACGATCCGGCTTCCGTCCGGAACCAGGTCCCACTGCGCTCGGTCACTTGGACCGAAGGTGAGCCTGCGAACTGCACCTCTCGATGTTTCGAGCAACCAGAGATCGCGATTGCCGTCGATCTCTGCGACTGAAGACGATCTCGCTGCCGTCGGGTGAGATTGCCGGATCGCTTGGCGCGTTGGCGTCGCCCTCACCGACGGTGCCAAGTTCACGCCCCGACCGATCGAACCATGTAAACTGCCGCCGTTCTGGCGGGCCGGCGCGATACGCGAGCAAGGCCGGTCGATGAGACCGAGATCGCGCTGGCTGCAACTCCAGAGACCGTCAGCACGTGAGGGGCAACAGGAAACGAGGCGCCGCTCAGCGATAGCCGGTACCGGATCGAACCTCTGCGCAAACATCGTTCCTTGACGGATGAACAGCAGATGACCCGGGACCGACAACAGACTCCACGCGGCATCGGCATCGACGAGACGGTGCGTGTCCGCGCCGTCAAGCTGCCCGACGTACAAGGCCACGCACGTCGGGGCCCGGCGCCGGTCGACATAGAAGAGAAAATGTCGACCATCGGGCAGAAACTGCGGAAAGCGGTGACTCCTCCGTTGTTCGCCGAGCTTCGTGACCTGGCTCCGCTCGCCCCCGGACGCGGACATACGGAAGATCGGACCGCTTGCGGGGCGAACAGAATCACACCATCGCGATTCCACGTGCCGCCGCGACCTGCCGACGCGTCCGCGAGCACTTGCACGGACGTGGTTTCGAGGTCGAGCCGCTTGAGCTTGCCGTCTGCGAAAAAGCCGACCGACTCGTTGTCCGGCGACCAGAACGGGTAGTACGCCGAGTCGGTCCCTGCCAGAGGCCGCGCGGTCACCGAGTCGAGCGACCGCAGCCACAGACGGGGCTTGCCGCTATCGGTAGCCACGAACACGATCTTCCGTCCGTCTGGCGAGATCGACAGCGACACTGGATCCGTTGTTGGCGGCGTCGCGATTTCGAGACGCGTCTCCGGCACGACATCGGATTCAGAACGTCTCCTTGCGATGATCCCGGCAACTACGAGAAGACCGAGGATGGCGACGGCCGACATCCAACCGACTCGCTCCCATCGTCTCGAGGGCGTCCCGGCCGCGTCCGGATTCACCGGCGTCTCGGTCTGTGCTTCCTCTATCTCGATTCGCGCATCGGCGATGTCGCGCAGGCGTCTCTGCGGATCCTTCTGCAAGCATCGTCTGAGTAGATCCCGGATTTTCTGTGGAGTCGATGCGGGCAGCTGCTTCCACTCTGGTTCACTACGCAGAATCGAAGCGACGGTGTCGGAAAAGTTGCTGCCGAGAAACGCCTGGCGCCCCGCGAGCATCTCGTACACGACACATCCAAACGCCCAGATGTCGGTGCGCTTATCCACAACGAACCCTCGCGCTTGTTCGGGGCTCATGTATGCCGCCGTGCCCAGAATGACACCATGCTGCGTCGCACCAACGGTGATGGTTGGCGAGTCTGAAAAATCCCCTCCCGCCCCTCCTGCCCCTCCTGCCCCTCCCGCCCCTCCCGCCTCCAGCACCTTCGCCAGCCCGAAGTCCAGGACCTTCACATCGCCATTCGGCGTGACTTTGATGTTGGCGGGCTTCAAGTCGCGGTGGACGATGCCCTTCTCGTGGGCGGCCTCGAGAGCGTCGGTGATTTGACCGGCAATCCCAAGCGCTTGCGTAAGGCCTAGTGGACCATGCGCGATTCGATCGGCGAGCGTCGGCCCCTCGACGAGTTCGAGGACCAGCGCGGGAACCCCAGCGGAATCTTCGAATCCGTAGATCGCAGCGATTCGAGGATGGTTCAGGGAAGCGAGAAGCCGTGCCTCACGGTCGAACCGGGCGAGTCGATCGGGATCGTGGACAAACGAGGTTGGCAGTACCTTGATGGCGACGTCTCGACCGAGCTTGTCGTCACGAGCGCGATAAACCTCACCCATGCCGCCTGCCCCGAGTGGCGCGATGATCCGGTACGGGCCGATTTGAGTCGGGGTCACTAGCGGCATGGGTTCGGAGTCGTCATTTCTTCACTGGCGCTGGGGCCCCACCCCCAGCGCGAACTGACGCTGCCACCTCGCCTCGGATTTCCTTGTCCTCGGCTCGGTGTGGCCGCGGGCGCTCCTGCCGCCACTGCCGAGGCGATCCAGAATCTGATAGGGCCCGAGCTTCGTTCCAGCTCCAAGGCTCATTCAAGCCGCGATTGTACAAGGCGGCAGAGCAAATCCCAGATTCCTTATTCAGACTGATTGCCCGAGCCGGAACGACATCCGTCCGGTTGCGGCCACCAGGACTCCCGTGACGATGAACACGACGGCGGCACTGATGGCGAGCGAACGATGTATGCCGATCAGGCTGCCGGCCAGACCAACGCTCACGCCGCTGAAGGTCCGGAAGCCGAGGCTCGTCATCGAATAGAGTCCGATGACGCGGCCGCGAATCGCTTCAGGCGCGTAAAGTTGCACCAGCGTCTGAGCCATCGTGTTGAACGACAACTCGAGAAAGCCAGCCGTGAACAGCAGCACGACGGCAAGCGGATAGACCCGCGTCATCGCAAAGCTTGCCAGCGCACAACACCACAGCATCGCAAGAATGCAGGCGGTGCGTGGAGCCGGGACGAGCAGCTGCCGGCTTTCCAGCACGAAGCCAGCGCTCAAAGCCCCGGCCGCATCGGCCGCGAGCAGCATGCTGTACGACATGCCTGGATCGCCGTGCCCCAGGTCGTACGCAAAGCCTGGCATCTGCGCTTGATAGGAGTTGCCCACGAAGAATGAAGCCGCTCCGCCGAGGATCGTCATGGTCATGATCGGCGCGTTGGCGGCTACTCCCCGAATCGTGGCAAGGATCTCGGCAAATCCGGGTGCCGATCGCGGGCCGGTCTTTGCCTGACGGTCTCGCGCGCCGTACGGCGCTCGCCACAGCCAAAGCGTCAGCGGCATATACAGCAGCGCGTTTACGAGCAGTCCCTTCGACGGCCCCAGCGCCAGCAGGAACGCCGCACCGACGGCGGGCCCCATCAACAGACCGAGATAACGGGCGGTCGCCGTGAGCCTCACGGCACTTGGCAGCTGCTGTGGGGCGACGATGTCGTGAACGAGCGCCTGCGCCGGCGGATTCCAGAGCACACCGGCAATGCCGTGTAACACCAGCAGCGCGCCAGCGTGCCACATCTGCAGGCTGTCGGTGGCGAAGAGGATCGCCCAGGCCATCGACACGAACGCGAAGAGCAGCATCCCAAGCTGGATGAGGCGGCGGGGATCCCAGCGATCGGCGAGCGCGCCGGCCTGTACCGAAAACAGCAGAAAGGGCAGCCAGTGGGAAAGGACCGCAAACCCACCGAGCGCCGGGGAGCGAAACTTCTGGAACACGACCCAATAACTGATGACGTGCTCGATGCTGTCAGCGAGCATGGCTGTCGCCGAACCCAGGAAGAACGCGCGGAATCCGGAATGCCGCAGCGAGGCGAACGACTGATGCGCCTGCTCTGCCTGCGTGTGCGAAACGTGTGCGCTCATACGGCCGCAACGCGCATCATACGCGAGCGTTCACTTTCTTCGTATATCCTTCCAGACGTGACCAGAATCATCGGTGCCTCGATCCTGACGGCATCGCTCTTATCGACTGCCCTGGCTGCCCAAACGCTCGACATCTATTTCATCGACGTCGAAGGCGGCCAGTCGACGCTGATTGTCACGCCAGCTGGCGAGTCGCTGCTCATCGATACCGGTTACGCGGGAAACAACGGGCGCGATCCCAGACGGATTCTCACGGCTGCGCGGGACGCCGGCCTTCGGCGGATCGACTATCTCCTGATCACTCACTTTCATGGCGACCACGACGGCGGCGCTCCCGAGCTCTCGCGCCTGATTCCAATCGGGACCTTCGTCGATCATGACGGGCTTACCGACACAACCGACACCGGCGTCGTCGAGCCATTCAATGCCTACGCGGCGGTACGCGCGAAGGGCCGTCACATCGTGGCGAGACCCGGCGATCGGATCCCGCTGAAGGGAGTCGATGTTCGGGTCGTGAGCAGTGGCGCGGCGACAATCGTCGAGCCGCTTCGCGGCGTTGGCGAGCGGAACCTTCTATGCGAGCCTGCGCCACGCCCGCCGGGCGAGGCCATCGAGAACCCCAGGTCGACGGGCATCCATCTTCGGTTCGGCCAGTTTCGATTCGTGGATCTCGGCGACTTGAGCGGTCAGCCGCTCTACTCGTTGTTCTGCCCCGTCAATCTGCTCGGACCGGTGGATGTGTACCTCGTTCCGCATCACGGCGGCGCCGACACGGCATCCCTGGACGCGTTTACGATGAGACCGCGGGTCGCCATCATGAACAACGGCGCCATAAAAGGCGGATCGTCAGAAGGCTTTGCAACACTCCACCAGGCCGTCGCCGCGCAGGGTCTGGAGGACGTCTGGCAGGTAGACAAGTCCAGCAACGCACGCGCGAAGAACTTTCCCGACGAGCGGATCGCGAATCTCGACGGCACGACCAGCCATTGGATCAAGATCCGCGCGAGCGAAGACGGCACGTTCACCGTCACCAACGCCCGAACGGGTCGCACCAAGACTTACCAACAACAATAACGTGAACCTTCGAAACATTTTGGCAGCGGCGTTCCTGGCGGTGTCGTTCATCGCATGCACGTCCGCGCCGCCGCAACGTCACCTACTGATCGTCGTCGACGGGCTCAGACCAGACTACGTCACCGCCGACGTCATGCCCAATCTGACCGCGCTCGGCAAGCGCGGCGTCGTGTTCAACCGGCACCATTCGGTGTATCCGACGGTGACGCGGGTGAACGCCTCGTCGATGTCCACGGGCGCCTACCCGGACAAGCACGGCCTGTTGGGAAACACGGTGTTCTTTCCGCGGGTGGACCCGACGAGATTCCTCGACACCTCGGATCGCAACAACCTGCTGAAGGTCGCCGACGCCGAGGGCCGCCTGCTGACCGCTACCACGCTCGGCGAATCACTTCAGGCGGCCGGCCGGAAGATGCTCGTCGTCAGCTCAGGGTCTACCGGTTCGGCCTTCTTGAACAATCACACGGTGTCGGGCGGGGCGATCCTCCACTATCAATACACATTGCCGCCGGAGCTCGCCGCAGACATGAGGGCGATCGGTCCGCCGCCTGCCGACGGCGCGCCGGCGGGTACGCTCGATCGATACGCCGTCGACGCGTTCCTGAAAGTCGGAATTCCGCGCGTGGATCCGTCGGTGACGGTGATGTGGCTCAGCGATCTCGACTCCACGGCACACGAGAAGGGAGTCGGCGCTCCCGCAACCGTTGCGATCCTGAGACAGGTCGACAGCGAGATCAAACGGATTGAAGAGGGTCTCAAAGCCGCTGGCCTGTTCGACAGCTACGACATCTGGGTGACGTCGGACCACGGCTTTTCGACGTACACCGGCAGCATTGATCTCAACTCAATTCTGAAGCCATTCGCCGGAGCGCTTCCTGACGGCTCGCCCCGCGTGGTGACGAGCGGCGGCGCGATCTACGTCCGCGACCTCGACAGCGCGGCAATCTCGGGAATCGTGGCTGCGCTGCAAAAGACCGTTGGCGTGGGGGCCATTTTCACGCGGGAGACCGACGCGGGTTCGCTGGACGGGAGCGTGCCAGGCACGCTGTCGTTCGGTGCCGTCCACTGGAATCACGATCGGTCCGCGCAGATCCTGTTCTCGCCTGATTGGACGGACACGACGAATGCGTATGGGATGCGGGGAACCTCGGCGTCGAACGGAACCGCCGGCCACGGCAGTTCAAGTCCGTGGGATGTCCACAACACGTTGATCGCCGCCGGGCCCGACCTGAAGCGTGGGGCTACGATCGATGTTCCCAGTGCAAACGTCGACTTCGCGCCAACGTTTCTCAAGCTGCTCAACATCGCGCCTCCGCCATCGATACAGGGACGGCCGCTCGAAGAGGCGCTGGTCGATACCGCGATCCCCGGCGCAGATGCGACGCGGACGACCGAGCACACCGTGACGACGCCGGATGGGACGTATGCAGTGACGGCCACTTTCTCAAGTGTGCGAGCCGGTGACCGAGAGTTCCGATACTTCGATGGTGCGAAGGTAGTGAGGAAATAGGTCAGCGCAGAGAAGGCGGAGATCGAGAAACGATTCTTAACGCTGAGACCGCCGAGACCGCTGAATCAAGATGTTTTCTCTGCGTGCTCCGCGAGCTCCGCGTTGATTCGCTCTGCGGCCTCTGCCTCCTCCACCGTGCACGTCAAGCAGCAGGCCGCGACGCACCGGCCGTGCAGGGTCTCGGATTCCAGCCGGTCGAGTCCGCTTGCTTCTTGAAATGCGTGCTGGTGATGAAGGGCACGTTCAAATAGGTGGGATCGTCGACGATCGTCTTGACGATCAGCCACGAATCACCGTTGGACTCGTTGACGCGATCGTAGTATTCGGTCATCTGCGCGTTGGCGCTATAGGGAACACCGTTCTTCCGAAGATACCCAGCCTTCAACCGGGTCGTGGTGACCCTCAAGCCGCCGCCGGGAATCGGACCTCGCGCTCCGGCCGCCACGTCCCAGGACGCGGCGGAAGCGCCCTGCCAATCTTCCCCTTTCGCGACAGCAGCAGCCGGCGCGCCAAAATAGAGGAAACGTGTCTGCGTCCCGCTGTCCATCTCGACCTTGAGCGTATTGGCGTCCTGCCATGTGATGTGCAGGCGTCCTGGCACGCGCATGATGGCCGCCGCTCCATAGGCCTTGCACTGATTTCCTGCAGCTTCGTCTTTGGCGGGATCCCACGCGTCGGCCACTTTTCGGCCTTCAGCGTTGAGCGGCACGCTCGTGTAGTCGCCCTTGGCCGGCGTCACCATCCGATAGAGCCAGTCTTCCGTCACGACCGACACCCAGTAGCCGGTGAGATCGATCGATGCCGCATCCCTCGGCGTCGCGCCTCGCTGTGGCGCGTTGGGAGCCTGAGCGTTTGCTGATCCGGCAACGAGGGCCGGAAGAAGGGCAACGGCGAGGCATCGGAGCAATGTCTTCATCTACTTCCTCGCCGTCAGACTCCTGTAAATAGCTTCGACAAATCCATCTGCGGTACCGAAGCCAGACTTCGCTCCGTATCGCCCGTCGTAGTCCTTCGTCAGACCAGCCGTTTTCACCTGCTCGAGCGTCATGCCTTTGCCGATCGCCGCCTGAACGCGGTCGCGAATAATGGTGACCATGTCGCGGTACTCGAGCAGATCTGCCTGATCGCAGACGCGCCCGTGGCCCGGAACGATGTAGGTGCCCCCTTCGTCCTGGAACCCCACGACCGTGAGCTCGAGGATCCTGTTCAGCGCGTCGATCTCGCCTTGGATGCTGCCTCCCCGCTCCAGGTCGATGAAGGGATAACTGGTCGTCACAAATATGTCCCCTGTGGCGACGACATCGGAGCGTCGAAAGAAGACCAGGCTGTCTCCATCGGTGTGCGCCGCAGGCTGGTGAATGACTTCGACCCCCTCACCGTTGAAAAAGAGCTGTTTGCGCCCTGACCGATATGTTTCTGTGGGCCAGGAGCCGAAAGGAACGTCGGCTCGCTGGCCGGTTGGCGCGCTCATCCGCAGCAGCACGTTGTCGTGAGCGTAGACCTGAGCCCCGACTCCCGCGTCTCTCAGATTGCCCGTGACGTTTGCCCCGACATAGGTGAGCCCCGCTTTGCGGACCGTGTCATTGCCACCCGTGTGATCCGGATGCATGTGGGTGTTGACGATGTACTGAATCGGCTTGTCCGACAGCGTTCGAATCGCAGCCACCACTTGATCGGCCCTCTCCGCCACGCCCGTGTCCACGACCAGGACTCCTGTGTCTCCAACCTGCACGGTGACATTTGAACCGGCGCCGGTCAGCAGGTAGACGTTCCCCTGGACCTTCAGGATCTCGATGCCACCGGGGCTCTGTTGCGCGAGCGTCGAGCCGAGTGTGAGGGCGACGAACGCCATCGATGCGACCAGCGCTCTCATTTGGCACCTGTCTTTTTCAACGTCGCCTGGTACTCGGGATAGATCGTCTCGGCTCCTCCCAGAGCCGCTTCCACGGGAATCTTGTACTGGTCCGCAAATTCACGAAGAAACGGGTTCGATCCAGGTTGATAGTGAGGCACGGTACCCGCCGGCCGATCGATCTCGACGACCGACTCGCACGGGTACAGCCACGTCTGGCCGTTCTGCACTCTCAGCATCAAGTCCGTCGTTCTGACCAGTGGTTCGCTCAGGGTAATTGGATCGCTCAGGACGGAAGTGTGTGTGAGGTGATCGCCGTGGCGGATGAAATGTTCGGTCAGCGTCGCTTGATCTGTGTGGCGCAGCCCGTTGCGCCGAATCCATCCCCACTTGAGGTGCGTGGTATTGACGGTCAGGATGTTGCCTTCCCACTTGCCGGTCGAAAAACCCATCCAGGTGTGCGGCGCGGCCTCTGACGGATGGGGTCGATCGTCCATCCAGATCGTCCGCGTCTGCTGGTAGTTGTCGAGGTACTGTCTGATCGCGATCAGCTTTTGAGAGACCGGATCGCGTTCTTCCCAGATCCGCAGGTTGTACGGCCCGCGATAGATATAAGAGACGATGTGGACTTCACATTGATGTTCGGGAATCGTGAACCGTGAGGCATCCCAAGCGAGCCCGTACATCCGCGCGCCGTCCGTAAGGGGAATCCCGAGGTAGTTCACGAGCTCGGGACCAGGCCCGCGCTCGTGCTGGTCTTCGTGGAAGACCGGGCCCCAATTGCCGGCCAGGGAAACACCAGGACCCACCGGGTTGTATCCACCGGGTCCCTGTGCGAGCGCGACCAGCCCCAAGAACACGACGACCGATCCGACCGTCACCATCGCCACGTTGAAGCGTTGCGGCCATTGCATAGGCGTTACACCTTGAAGCGCGGGAACAGCCGTTCGGCATTGCCGCGCCCCATCATCTGCATGAACTCCTTCGACAGGCCGAGGTTCGGAAGTTCATCGACCGTCGTTTCGATCGGCTCTGGCGAGTAGTCCGTGCCAAACAGAATGTGGTCTGGAGGCATGAACTTCATCATCGCTGCCATGGGGAATGCGAAGCTGGCATGCGCGATGTCGTAGTACCACTTCCTCAGCTCGGCCCACAAGCCATTGGGAATGTACTTGAGACGCTCTCCATCTTCTGGATACCGATCTTTCATCCGTCCCGCCAGCATCGGCACCGTTCCGCCGGAATGCACGGTGATGAAGCGGATGTTCGGATAACGGAACATCACGCCGTTGGCGACGATGCTCGCGACGGCACGCGCGACGTCGAAATCATACTCGAGCATGCTGGCCGCCGGGCCGTATCCAAGATTGCTGCAGCATGTCGGTGCGAGCGGATGCACGAAGACAATCGCAGTGCGCCGATTGAGCTCCTGCCACATGGGCTCGAAGTACTTGTCGCCCGGCCAGCGGCCTTTGTTGTCGTTCGTGTAGATGCCGATGCCATCGACTTTCAGCGTGTCGTAGCAGTATTCGACTTCCTTCAGCGCCCCTTCGATGTCTGGGAGTGGCACACCGCCGAACAAGCCATAGCGTTTCGGATACTGCTGCACCAGCTTGGCGCCGTAGTCGTTGCCGGTCCTGACGGCGGTCCGTCCGCTTTCAGTGCCGCTGTAGAGCAGATCGCCCATCTGCGTCATGGAAAGCATGGCCACGCTGATACCAAAGTTGTCCATCGCTTCGAGAGATCGCTCGGGCGTCCAGTCGCTCCCCCGCCCTCGACCTCCGGCGGCGCCGGGAGGTGCTGCACCCCTCGGACCTGTCGCCGCGCCGCGCCCAGCGTTCAACGCGGGCGGCGCGTGGTGATGATGCACGTCGATGGCCCCACCGCGGATATTCATCTTGGTGACGGGCTTTTGAGCCGACAGTGTGACGCCGCCCATTGCCGCAACAGCTCCGGCTGCACCAACCCGTTTGAGAAATTCTCGACGGGACGCGGTCAGATCCGGCGAAAGATACTGGTGAACAGTCATGGCGTCACCTCGCGCGAATGTCGTAAGAGGCCAGCGTTCCCTGGTTGCGGATGTACAGTCGTCCGCCAGCCACGACTGGATGCGCCCAGCTCGGCAATCCTTGGTCCTGAATCTTGAATCGGCCCTTTTCGATGTAGTTGCCGGGAACAGCCTCGGCCAAACCGACGACGTTGTCTTCGCCCAGGAGATAGAGGTTTCCATCTGCGTACGTCAAAGAGCCCTTGCCAACACTGCGGTGGCGCCACATCGTGTTGCCGGTCGCGAAGTCGATGCACGTGAGGATCGAGTTGTTGAAGCCGTAGACGTACCCGTTCACCAGCACGACGCCACCGTGATGGTTCTGCAGCTCGCGCGTGAAATACAGTTCCTGCGCTTTGACTTCGCCCCCTTGGGCCGTCAGGGCCAGCAGCGCAGCTCCAGTCCCGTAGGCCGACGTGAACAACACCTTGTTGTCGCTGAAAATCGGCGTCGTGATGTTCGCCGTGTTGTTCGCGACCTTTTGATATCGCCACATCAGCTTGCCGTCCGAGGCGCGAACGCCGACCGCAGCGCTGCCGGTCAGCGTCATGATCGTCCGAACGCCTTGCACATCCGCGACGATCGGGGACGAGTAACCGGCCTCGTCGCTCAGGTCCTTGCTGGTCCAGACGGTCTGACCGGTCAACTTGTCGAGCGCGACGATGCCGGCGCCTCGTCCGCCGGGAGACACGATGACATGGCCGCCTTCGACGAGCGGCGACTCACTGATCAGCCAACCGATATTGCGTCCGTTGAAGTCGCGCAGAATGTTGCGCTGCCAGACGGCGGAACCGTCCTGCGCCTTCAGGCAGGCGAGATCGCCGTTCTCGGTCAGGACATACATATAGTCGCCGTCAAGCGTGGGGGTACCTCGTGGCCCCGAGCCACGATCGTTAGTACCGGCCGGTCCGAGCGCTTTGGACCAGACATTCTTCCCATCCGCCCGGTTCAAGCTGAACACGATGCTTCGGCCGCCGCTCGAGCCTTGCACGAAGATCCGATCGCCTTTGATGGCGAGCGAGCCGTAGCCCGCTCCCACACCCGAGGCGGACCAGGTCAACGGTGGACCCGACGAGGGCCATTGCTTGAGGAGTCCGACCTCCTTCGACACACCCGTGCGGTCCGGTCCCAGCCATTGAGGCCAGTCCGCCGCAGTGTTGGATTGGGCGACGACGATTGTCAGGTTAACGACCGCGACGAAAGTCACGATCGGAATATGTTTCATCATGGATTCCTCGCTATTGTGAAGCTACCAGCTTCCAGCCTCCAGCTTCCAGTAAAGCTTGCTCTCAGCTCGACCGTGAATTTGTCATGTGGCTTCCGCCTTTTAGGCAGAAGAGGGCGGCCGGCATCGATCTTCCGGCTGAAGCCGGAAGCCACACACGCGATTGAGTCACAAAGCTCTGGATGCTGGAAGCTTCATGTGAGACCAATAATAGCCGCTTGAGTTAGGCTGATAATGGATGGCACAATTTTTTGCTATGCTCCTCATTTCGTTCAGACTACGGGATATGTTCAGAGCGACTCCCAGATGCTCCACTGCATCGGGTGCCGGATTCGTGCTGCTGAGTCTGCTTGCTCCTTCGGCCGCGCTCGCACAGGCCGCCAGCAATCCGGCGCAGACCGCTCAGGGATCCTCCACTAAAGACGATCAGAACACAGGTCAGATTCGATTCCGCCTTCCGACGATCACTGTCACGGCGCAAAAAGAGTCCGACGACATTCAGGAAGTCCCCATCAGCGTGACGGCGGTGACGGGTGACACGTTGGAAAGCGCCGGCGTCACGAGCGTCAGCGAGGCGGCGCAGTACGCGCCCAACACCTTCTTCAACGAGTTCACGGCACGCAAGCTAAGCAATCCGCGATTCCGTGGTATTGGCGCCAGCCCGGCGAACCCGGGCGTGACGACGTTCGTGGATGGCGTACCCCAGTTCAACGCGAACTCCTCGAGCTTCGAGTTGCTGGATATCGATCAGATCGAATTCGTTCGCGGGCCTCAGGGCGCGCTGTACGGCCGCAATACGGTTGGTGGCCTCGTCAACATCACGAGCAGGCGTCCGTCGCTCAAGAACTGGACCGGCCAGCTGACCGGTCCGTTCGGGAACATCGGCTATGGCGCAATCCAGGGCACCGCATCGGGCCCGGTCGTGACGGACAAGCTGGCCGTTGGCGTTGGCATCGGGTACTCGAGACGAGATGGATACACCGTCAATGACGTCACGGGCAACGATCTGGATTCCCGATCGGCCGTATTCAGCAAAGTTCAAGCGTTATGGACTCCGGCTCCGGGTTGGGACGTCCGAGGCATTCTGAGCACCGAGCGCGCGCGGGATGGAGATTACGCCCTGTACGACCTCGGATCTCTTCGCGCGAATCCCTACCACGCGTCGCACAACTTCGAGGGCTTCACTCACCGCAATCTCGTCACGCCGACATTTCTCGTCAGTCGTACGGGTAAGGCCGTGGATTTCTCGTCGACGACCGGTTGGGTCTGGTGGAAGACCGAAGACGCGACTGATTTGGACTACACGCCCTTGCCGCTCATCACTCGCGACAATAACGAAAAGGATCTGCAGTTCACCCAGGAGTTCCGTTTCGCCTCCGCCAAGAACGTGTCGGTCGCTCTCGCTGACAATCTCGCGCTGTCGTGGCAGGCGGGCACTTTCTTCTTCACGCAAAACTACGAGCAACTGGCCGTCAACACCTATTCACCCGGTGTCTTGCCGTTCGGACCGTTCCCCGTCGACGAGCACTCACCCGAGGCTCAGCTCGACGACCACGGCATTGGCATCTACGGGCGGGCCACCTTGACAGTCAATCGCAGCCTCGACGCGATCGTAGGACTGCGTGGCGACTTCGAAACCAAGAAAGCCGTCATGAGCTCGTACTTCGTGCCGCTTCTCGCCTTTCGAACCGTCGTCGACACGGAGCGCGATTTCAACGACGTGTCACCACAGTTCACCGTGGCGTACCACACGACACAACGGACCACCTTCTATGGAACCGCCGCACGGGGATTCAAAGCCGGGGGGTTCAACCCGGCGTCGCCACCCGGAACCGAGGCATACGATCAGGAGCACAGCTGGAATTACGAGGGCGGCGCAAAGACTTCCTGGTTGGCCGAACGTCTTGTCTTCAACGCCGCGGCCTTCTTCATCGATTGGAATGACTTGCAGGTGAACGTCCCCAATCCTCAGGTTCCGGCGCAGTTCTACATCGCCAACGCCGGCAACGCGACGAGCAAAGGCTTTGAAATCGAGCTGAGCGCGCTGCCACGCCGCGACCTCGATATATTCGGGGGGTTCGGTTACACGAACGCCCGCTTCGGCGATGGCAGCGTATCGGGCGGCGTCAACGTCAGCGGCAACAAGATCGCCGGCGCGCCTGACTTCACGGGCAACGCCGGCGTCCAGTACTCGCGCCCGGTCCGATCGTCGACGACGGCGTTCGGGCGGGCCGAGATCGTCGTGTATGGCAGCCGGCAATTCGACGATGCGAACACGCAGGAACAGGGGGCGTATTCGATCGTCAATTTTCGCGGTGGCGTGCGGGGCGCTCACATCTTCGTCGAAGGATGGATCCGAAACGCGTTCGACACGTTCTACGTGCCGACTGCGTTCCCGTACGACCCGCGCCTCGCGCCGTCAGGATTCATCGGCGAGTCTGGCGCTCCACGGACGTTCGGCGTCAGGGCGGGGGTGACGTTCTAGGAGGTGAACGGATGTTTAGGGCTCAGGGCTTAGGGCTTAGGGCTTAGGGCTTAGGGATCAATGAGAGTGAAACGCGAGGCGTGTGAAAGGCGTAGGTCAATTGATATGAAGACACCCAGCCTGGTTGCGGCGCTTGTGGTCGGGGCGGCGTTGCTCGTGTCAGCGCAAGGCCCGCGGCGTATCAACCTCGGCGACTGGCCGGACGCGCGAGGACCGAACCGGGATGGCATCTCCGCCGAAACCGGTCTGCCGGACAAATGGGCACTGAACGGCCAGAACTTCCTCTGGCGTGTACCCTTCGGCGGCCGATCGGCTCCCATCGTCATGGGCAACCGGGTGTACGTCCAGAACCCGGCTGAGCACGGCGCCACGCTTCAGGAGCGGGTCATGGCGCTCGACGCGGATACCGGCAAGGTCGTCTGGGAATACAGATTCAATATCTTCCAAAGTGACGTCCCACCCCACCGCATCGGCTGGGCTTCGCCTGCGGCGGATCCCGAGACCGGCAACATCTACGCGCTGTCGGGCGGAGCCGAAGCCATTGCCCTGAGCAAAGATGGCAAGAAGCTCTGGTCACGGTCGATCGGCGAGGAATTCGCTGCATTCACCACGCACGGCGGACGGACGATGTCGCCTATTGTTGATGGGGATCTCGTGATCGTTAGTGCGGCGATCTCGAGCTGGGGCAACGCGGCCAACCGCTCGCATCGCTTTGTCGCCCTCGACAAGCGCACGGGCGACATCGTCTACGTCGCGAATCCAGGCGGCCGGCCGTACGACACAGCTTATGCCGCGCCGACGATCGCGACGATCAACGGCTTACGCCTGCTCATCGCCGGCCTCGGAGACGGCGGGATCCACGCGATCAAGCCGCAGACGGGCGAGAAAGTCTGGAGCTTCGTCGCGGCCAAGCGCGCCGTTAATACCGGCGTGGTCGTGAAAGGCACGTCGGTGATCGTGTCGCACGGCGACGAAAACCTCGACACCAGCGAGCTGGGAATGATCGCCGCCATCGACGGTTCTCAGACCGGCGATATCAAGACCACGAAGTGGGCGGCCAAGGGCGACCAATTTGGATTTTCGTCTCCCGTCATCGACGGCACGCGCTTATATCAAGTCGAGAATGGATCGCGGCTGAAGGCTTTCGACCTCGAAACCGGCCGCGAACTCTGGAGACAGCCGCTTGGCACCGTTCAAAAGGCGCCGTTGGTCCTGGCCGACGGAAAGCTCTACGTCGGCACAGAAAGCGGCAAGTTCTTCATCGTCCGCCCACAGGCCGACCGCGCGGAGGTGCTGAGCGAAGTTGAATTGCCTTTGAGCAAGAGCAGCGTGCAACAGGCTGAAGGCACACCCGAGCCGATTCTCGCGGGTGCAGCCGTTTCACGCGGCCGAATTTTCTTCGTCTCGAGCGACGCGGTCTACGCGATCGGCCCAAAGACGGCGAAGAACGTCACGGGGTTTGCCGTCGATGCGCCGGCCGAAAAGGGCGAAGGGACTCCGGCGTTCCTGCAGGTCGAGCCGACCGAGCTCGTGCTGAAGCCTGGGCAGGCGGTCAAGCTCCACGCTCGGCTCTTCGACGCGAAGGGCCGATTCCTGCGCGACGATTCCACGGCCATGTGGTCCCTGCAGGGCCTGAAGGGGACGGTGGCAGACGGCTCGTTTACCGTGGCGTCGGATCCTGTCGAACAGGCGGGACTCATCAAGGCCACGTCGGGCGCTTTGTCCGGGGAGGCGCGTGCCCGAGTCGTCCATCCTCTGCCGTGGACCGAGACGTTCGACTCGTACGCCGATGGGGCTGTTCCGCCGGGTTGGGTGAACGCGGTGGCCGGCAAGTTCTCGGTGACGACCCTCGATGGCCAGAAGGTGCTGCAGAAGGCGGCCGACAACACGATCTTCAAGCGGATCCGTGCGTTCATCGGACCCGTGGACTGGTCGAACTACACGTTCGAAGCCGACGTGCGCGGGACGACCAGACGTCGGCAGATGACCGACATCGGCATCACGGTGCAGCGATACTCGCTCGTGCTGTACGGCAACTCTCAACAGCTGAAGCTCGAACCGTGGGAGCCGGAGACCCAGCGGACCACGGCTGTGCCGTTTGCCTGGAAGGCAGACACGTGGTATCACCTGAAACTGAGGGTCGAGAACACGGCCGACGGAAAAGTGAGAGCGCTCGGCAAAGCCTGGCCGACCGGAGAGGCCGAACCAGCGCAATGGGCGATTGACAAGGTTGACCCGAATGGAAACCACCAGGGCGCGCCGGGATTGTTCGTCGATGCCGAGTTCGGGGCGTATCTGGATAACTTCAAGATTGCGGCTAATTGAGAGGTCGGAAATGCACAATGCAAAATGCAGAATGCACGAGGCAGCAGAAAGCGCACGGCGCTCACCATTCTGCATTGTGCATTCTGCATTGGACCCGTCTCGTTTACGGCTGCGTCCCTTCCGTCGGCTCCTCGGGCGCGCGTCGATGCTCGCCGCGCTGTTTCTGGCAGCCGTCGCGATCAAGCCTGCCCTTCTGACGGCCTCCGATCCAGGCAGCGGCGATTGGCCGATGTGGGGCGGCACTCCCGACCGCAACATGGTTTCGAACATGAAGGGACTGCCGGTCGAGTGGGACGTCAAGACCAAGAAGAACGTGAAATGGGTCGCCGAACTCGGCTCGCAGAGTTACGGCAACCCCGTGGTTGCGGGTGGGATGGTGTTCGTCGGCACGAACAACGAGGCGCCACGCGATCCCAAGCAAGCCGGGGATCGCGGCGTGCTGATGGCGTTCCGTGAATCCGACGGCGAGTTTCTCTGGCAGCAGACGCACGAGAAGCTGTCGTCCGGGCGCGCCAACGACTGGCCCTACCAGGGTATCGCAGCTTCTCCACTCGTCGAGGGGACTCATGTCTACTACACGAGCAACCGGGGTGTGGTCTGGTGCCTGGACATCAACGGCTTCCGCGACGGCAAGAACGACGGCCCGGTGACCGACGAAAAGCTCACCGGCGAGCACGACGCCGACGTCATCTGGTCGTTCGACATGATGGAGGAAGTCGGGTCGTACCCACACAACATGTCGAACTCATCCCCGGTTATCTCGGGCGACCTCATCTTCGTGAGCACGTCGAACGGGCAGGACGAAAGCCACGTCCACATTCCATCTCCCAAGGCGCCTGCGATCATCGCCCTCAACAAGAACACCGGCAAGCTGGTGTGGGAGGACAACTCCGTCGAGGATCGAATCCTCCACGGTCAATGGTCCACTCCGTCGGTCGGAACGATCGGGGGCGTCGTCCAGGTCGTCAGCGCACAGGGCGACGGCTGGGTTCGTGGCTACGAGGCGCAGACCGGCAAGAAGCTCTGGGAGTTCGACACCAACCCGAAGGACTCGGTGTGGCCCAAGACCCGCAATGAGGTCATCGGCACACCGGTCATCTACGAAGACCGCGTCTATATCGCCAACGGACAGGATCCCGAGCACGGCGAGGGTGTAGGCCACATGTACGCGATCGACGCCACGAAGCGCGGCGATATCACCCAGAGCGGCCGGCTGTGGCACTTCGACAAGATCCGCCGGTCGGTCTCGACGGCGTCGATCGTCGACGGCCTCGTTTACATTCCAGACTTCAGCGGCTTCCTGCACTGTCTCGACGCCAAGACCGGCCAGGAGTACTGGCAGCACGATGTTTTTGCCGCCGTATGGGGCTCGACGCTGGTCGCCGACGGCAAGGTCTATCTGGGCGACGAAGATGGCGATGTGGTCGTTCTACAGGCTGGCAAAGAAAAGAAGGTGTTGGGAGAGATGAACATGGGCAGCGCCGTTTATGCGACGCCCGTTCCGGCTCACGGGACCTTGTTCCTCAATAACCGCAACCAGTTGTTCGCGCTGGCGGCCAAGTAACGGCACTGTGGCGCAGCCCTCCAGAGCCTGTGAATCAATCGCCTATGTGGCTTCCGGCTTCAGCCGGAAGTTCAATGCCGGCGGCCCCCTTCCGCCTAAAGGCGGAAGCCACACCAGAAGAATTCACAGGCTCCTCAGGGCTGCCGTCGTATCATTCGTCCTCCTGTTCCAGCTCCCAGCGTTCGCTCAAACCCCGACCGGTACCTGGAATCAATTCCGCGGCAACGCGCAACTGACCGGCATCGCCGATGTAGCGCCGCCCGCTTCCCTGTCTGTCAAATGGACCTACGATGCCGGCGATGCGATCGACTCGTCGCCGGCGATCGCCGACAACGTGGTGTACATCGGTTCGGCCAAGGGCGAGCTCCTGGCTATCGATCTGGCTTCGGGGAAGCTGCGATGGAAGTACGCGACCGGCAGTTCGATCGGCGAATCGTCGCCGGCCGTCAGTGCCGACGCCGTGTTCGTCGGGGATCTCGATGGCACGGTCCACGCCGTCAACGTCCGCGACGGAAGCCGGCTGTGGACGTTCAAGACGGCGAGCGAGATCAAGTCGTCTCCGACGCTGGCGGAGGATCTCGTTCTGATCGGCTCGTACGACACGCATCTCTATGCGCTCGAGGCCCGCACGGGCAAAGTGCGCTGGAAGCTGCAGACCAACGGACCGGTGCATGCGACGCCCGCGGTGCGCGATCGCGTCGTCTACATCACGGGCTGCGACGAGAACTTCAGAGGCGTCCGCCTCTCCGATGGCGCCGTGCTGTTCACCATCCCGACCGGCGCCTACACAGGCGCGTCTCCGGTGATGGACGAACGCCGTGCGTACTTCGGCACGTTCAACTACGACGTGCTGGGCGTGGACCTGAAATCGCGCAAGATCGTCTGGCGATACCGCAACCCCGACCGTGAGTTCCCGTTTTACTCGTCGGCAGCTGTCGTGGATGGCCGCGTGATCCTCGGTGGCCGCGACAAGACGGTCCACGCGATCGACGCGGCAAGTGGTAAAGGCATCTGGAAGTTCATGACGCAGGCGCGCGTCGACTCGTCACCGGCGATTGCCGCAGGCCGAGTCTACGTGGGATCGAGTGATGGACGCCTGTATGTCCTCGACGCCGCCACGGGACGGAAACAATGGGAGTTTGACGCAGGCACGGCCGTCACTGGATCCCCGGCGATCGCCGCTGGTCGTGTGGTGATCGGCGCGGGAGACGGGCGGATCTACTGCTTCGGATAGCTTCACGACTTCCTTAGGCCACCCTGGCCAACAGCCTTCAAGTACAATTGCAAAGGCTGATGAGTGACACCGCGCGAACAGCTTTCGCAGAGCCGACCGAGGTCGGTAGCTATTTCGTGGCGACGTATCCGCCGTTTTCGGTCTGGTCCGAGGCGGCCGTGGATCGCGACGCCCGGCCGGCGCTGAACGCCGCACCGGACCCGAATGTCCCCCTCGGCCTTTACCTCCATATTCCTTTCTGCCGCAAGCGCTGCCACTTCTGCTACTTCCGGGTTTATACCGATAAGAACGCTCAAGAAGTTGGTCAATACCTGGACGTGCTGGCGCGGGAATGGGAGCTGTACGGGGAGCTGCCCGCCTTCGCCGGCCGGCCGCTCGACTTCGTATACTTCGGCGGCGGCACTCCCTCGTTTCTCTCGACCCAGCAACTCGACCGTCTCGTGACGCGGCTGTCGCGCGTGGCTCCCTGGGACAAAGCCGAAGAAATCGCGTTCGAGTGCGAGCCTGGCACGCTCACGGAGAGCAAGCTGGCAACCATCCGCCGGCTTGGCGTCACGCGCTTGAGCCTCGGGATCGAGAACTTCGACGACCACATTCTCGAAGTCAACGGCCGAGCCCATCGCTCGCCCGAAATCGGTCAGTCCTATGGGTGGGCGCGAGCGCTGCAGTTTCCGCAAATCAACATCGATCTGATTGCCGGAATGCTGGGCGAAACCGACGGGAATTGGCAGGTTTGCATCGACAAAACGCTGGAGCTCCAGCCGGACAGCATTACGGTCTATCAGATGGAGCTTCCGTTCAACACCACGATCAGTCGCGATCTGATGAAACCGTCAGGGCGCTTCTCCAATACCGTCGCGGACTGGAAGACCAAGCGGCGATGGGTCGAGGAGGCCTTTGCGGCGTTCGAAGCGAACGGTTATCACGTGAAGAGCGCGTACACGCTGGTGAAAGACCCGACGAAGACTCGATTTGTCTATACAGATCGTCTCTGGCAGGGAGCCGACATGGCCGGCCTGGGTGTCGCGTCTTTCGGCCATATCAACGGCGTGCACGTCCAGAACGCGGATACGTGGGAAGCCTACAGCGCGGGGATCGAGCGCGGCGAGCTCCCGCTCCATCGGGCGTATCGGCCGACACAGGAAGAACGTCTGATCCGCGAGCTGGTGCTGCAGCTGAAACGGGGAACGATCGAGCCACCTTACTTCAGGACCAAGTACGGCGTGAACATCCTCGAGCGTTTCGCCGATCCGCTGGCCTCCCTCCAAACCGACGGCTATCTCTCGCACCTGGACCACGACAGGGTCTCGCTGTCGAGGCCGGGATTGCTGCGAATCGATTCCCTGTTGCCGCGCTTCTTCCTGCCCCAGCACACAGGGATTCGCTATACGTAGAATGATCGTTCGGATCGTTCGACGTTCGGATCGTTCGACGTTCGAATCGTTCGAATCGTTCGACGATCGGAGCGTTCGCAGCGTTTGACGCGACAGCAGCGGAAGGGCTCGAACGTCTCGAACAACGCGAACAACCCGAACGATCCGAACGATCCGAACGATCCGAACGATCCGAACGAATCTGATGGTGACCGAATTCCGTCTCAAGCGCCGAGTCAATTTCTACGAAACCGATGCCGCCGGCATCGTGCATTTCAGCTGGTACTTCCGCTACATGGAGGAAGCCGAGCATGCTTTGTGGCGCGAAGCCGGTCTGAGCATTCACGAACGCTCCAGCGACGTCGGCTTCCCGCGGGTGGCGACGTCATTCGACTTTCATCGTCCGCTGCGCTTCGAGCAGGAATTCGAAGTGTGGCTTCGGATTGCAGCGATGACGAAGAAAACCATCCGCTACGAGTGCCTTCTGACGGATGGCGCGTCCGATCCGGTGAAGATTGCGACTGGCTCGTTGACCATCGCATGTGTGCGGCGCCTGCCCAATCACACCATGACAGCCATTGAAATCCCGGCCGACATCGCCTCGCGTTTTCAGGTGGCGTCCGACGTCGAGGCCTGAAAACCGTTGATTCCCGAAGCGACTATTCCTCAAGCCGAGCGCGACGACCGCACCGTCATCGAGATGCGTCAGGGCCGGCGGCTCGCCCAATTGCTGACGACCACGTACGGGCGGAGCCTCTTCTACACGCGGAAACTGGATTCGGCAGGCCTCGGCGGTCGTCTCGGGACTCTTCGATTCCCCGAGGACCTGGCGGCACTGCCGCTCACGACAAAGGCCGAGCTCGTCGCAGATCAGGAAACCACTCCACCGTGGGGGGCGGTCCTGACCGAACCGCTCGATCGCTACACGCGTTACAACCAGACGTCATCGACCACCGGACGACCGTTGCGCTGGCTCGACACCAACGAGAGCTGGCAATGGATGCTCGAGTGCTGGAAAGCCGTCTACCGCGCCGCATACGTCGACCGGGCCGATCGAATCTTCTTCGCGTTTTCCTTCGGACCGTTCCTGGGTTTCTGGACGGCCTTCGATGCCGCGTGTCAGGTAGGCGCTCACGCAATTCCGGCTGGCGGCATGTCGAGCCAGCAGCGTCTGGCACTGATCGACGCGACTGAACCGACAGTCGTCTGTTGCACGCCCACCTATGCCCTTCGCCTGGCCGAAGTGGCTGCCGGGCGATCTGGAACCAGGCCCTTGTCCGAGAGCCCCGTGCGTGTGGTCATCGTGGCCGGCGAACCGGGCGGCTGTATCCCGGCGACGCGCGAGCGCATCGAGAAAAATTGGGGCGCGCGGGTCGTCGATCAGTATGGCCTGACCGAAGTTGGCCCGGCCAGCTTCGAATGCTGGGAAAGTCCCGGCGCCCCGCATCTCAACGAAAACGAGTTCATCTGCGAAGTCCTGGACCCAGCGACTCACGAGCCGGTCGCCGATGGGCAGCCTGGCGAGCTGGTTATGACGAACCTTGGCAGAACCGCCAGTCCGGTTCTTCGCTACCGAACCGGAGATATCGTCATTCGGCGATCCGAGCCGTGCAACTGCGGCAGAACGTTCGCGCGGCTCGAGGGAGGAATCCTGGCGCGGACCGACGACATGGTGAACATTCGCGGCGTCAACGTGTACCCGACAGCGGTGGAGTCGATCGTTCGCCGGTTCGATGAGGTCGTCGAATTCAGAACGACAGTCTCTCAAACGGGAGCCCTTCGTCGGCTGGCGCTCGAAGTCGAGCTCGCTGCAGCCGCCGCCGATCCGGCGGCGACGACCGCGGAAGTGGCGCGATCGCTTCGCGAGGCGCT
Source organism: uncultured Acidobacteriota bacterium (assembly GCA_963773035.1). Lineage (GTDB taxonomy): Bacteria > Acidobacteriota > Vicinamibacteria > Vicinamibacterales > CAVVIG01 > CAVRXZ01. Next base: position 127,993 of record CAVYZX010000024.1, read on the forward strand.
CGGGTTGAACGTACCGGTGGAAATCGTCGGGGCCGGCACATTGCCGAGGTTCGAGATGAAGGCGCGGCGGTTCGTGGTAAAGATCTAACACGATGTTGAACACGACAAAAACCGCCGAGCACGCTGAGCACGCCGAGAGTTGTTGTTGAGGTTCTCTGCGATCTCGGCGGTCTCTGCGGTGATCGGAGAGTTTTTCTGCAAGCTGCTCAAGGTTCATGATGAATGACGTCGTCGTAATCGGAGGCGGTCCTGCTGGATCGACCGTCTCGACGCTGCTGGCGCAGCAGGGTTGTCGAGTCGAGCTGTTCGAACGTGAGCGTTTCCCGCGTTTTCACATCGGCGAATCGCTGATTCCGGAAACCTACTGGGTCCTCGAGCGGCTGAAGATGCTGCCCAAGATGCAGCAGAGCCACTTCGTCAAGAAGTACAGCGTGCAGTTCGTGAACGCGAGCGGCAAACTCTCCGCGCCGTTCTATTTCTGGGACAACAAGCCACACGAATGTTCGCAGACCTGGCAGGTGGTGCGCAGCGAGTTCGACAAGATGATGCTCGACAACGCGCGCGAGCAGGGCGTAACCGTTCACGAGGGCGTACGGGTGACCGATGTTCTGTGGGACCAGGATCGCGCTGTGGGAGTCACGATTCGCAACGAGGACGGCTCGGTTCGTGAAGTTAGGGCCAAGGTCGTCGTGGACGCGAGCGGACAGACCGGCCTGATTCAGAATCGACTGCGCCTCCGGGTCTGGGATCCCATTCTCAACAAAGGCGCGATCTGGACCTACTGGGAAGGCGCGTACCGCGATACGGGCCGCGACGAAGGGGCAACCATGGTGTTGCAGACCGCCAGCAAGAACGGCTGGTTCTGGTACATCCCCCAGCACAACAACATGGTGAGCGTCGGCGTCGTCGCGCCCTTTGATTATCTGTTCAAGAATCGCGGCAATCCCGCCAACTACGAGCAGACCTACTGCGAAGAAGTGGAGCGCTGCCCTGCGGTGAAGCAGCGTGTCGGCCAGGGCCGGCGAGCGGCCGGTTATTTCGCAACCAAGGACTACTCATACCGCGCGACGAAGGTGGCCGGCGATGGATGGGTGATGATCGGCGATGCCTGGGGATTCCTCGATCCGCTCTACTCGTCCGGTGTGCTGCTGGCGCTCAAGTCCGGCCAGCTGGCAGCCGACGCGATCGTCGAAGGATTGGCCAAAGGCGACACGTCGGCCGCCCAGCTGGGCAAATGGGGCGACCTCTTCAACAAAGGCGTCGACCGCATGCGACGGTTGGTCTGCGAGTACTACGAAGGATTCAGCTTCGGAAACTTCGTCCGCCACTTTCCGGATTTGCAGGGCACGGTGACCGACTTGTTGATCGGCAATCTCTTCACCGATCGCGTCGACAAGGTGTGGCAACCCATGGAGTCGCTCTACCCGCCGGACAAAATCCCCATTCCGCGGTGGAATCAAGGCGTCCCGCTCGAATCAGCGCCGGAGAAAGCCAACGAGCTCAAGCTGCCCGAAGGCTGGAAACCCTGACGACTGACGTAAGATAGGCATAAGGAGATCGTAATGATGACCCGAATGCCTAAGGGTTTCTCTCAGTTTCTTCTTGCAGCCGTGGTTCTGGCGACAGCCTCCTTCACTGGGTCGGCTCAACAGCCGACACCGCCGGGCGGACGCCAGGCGGGCGCGCCACCCGGAGGCCGTGGTGGTCCACCCTTCCCGCGCGTCGCTCCACTCCCGGCTCCCGAGGAGCCCCGGGTGTTCGACACCCTTGACCCCGGAACGGCCATCCGCGTCGTCCCACTTGTGAAAGGGCTCGCGTCTCCGTGGAGCCTTGCGTTTCTCCCCAACGGCGACATGCTGGTCACCGAAAAGGTCGGGCGGTTGCGCGTCGTGCGAAATGGAACGCTCGATCCTCAACCGATCAGTGGAGTGCCGCAGGTTCTGGCGATGGGACAGGGCGGCCTGCTCGAAGTGATGCCGCATCCGCAGTTCGCCGAGAACCGGTTCGTCTACCTCACGTACTCGAAGTCGGGCGAGCGCGGAAACACCACCGCTCTAGCGCGAGGCCGGCTCGAAGGCAACGCGTTGGTCGACGTACGCGACATCTTCGTGGCGGACGCTTGGAGCCAAGGGCCGATCCATTTCGGATCGAAGCTCGCGTTCGGTCGCGACGGCACGCTGTACATGACAGTTGGCGAGCGCAACGACCGGACCCGTGCGCAGGAGACCACGCACCACGCCGGCAAGGTGTTGCGGCTTCGCGATGACGGCTCGGTGCCGATGGACAATCCGTTCGTCGGAAAGGCAGGCTTCCGGCCCGAGATCTATTCGTATGGTCATCGCAACTTACAGGGCCTTGCCTTTCACCCCGAGACTGGCGTCCTTTGGGAGACCGAACACGGTCCGCAGGGCGGCGACGAACTGAATATCATCCAGCCCGGTAAGAACTACGGCTGGCCGGTCGTCACTTTCGGCCGCGAATATTCGGGTGACATCATCACCAACCAACCGTGGCGCGAAGGGATGGAGCAACCGGTGACGATCTGGGTGCCCTCGATCGGTCTCTCGGGGATGGTCTTTTACAGCGGCGACCGTTTCCCGGCGTGGAAGGGGAACCTGTTCGTCGGCGGCCTCGCCGGCCAGGTACTTCAACGGGTCGTGTTCGCACCTGGCGGGCCCATCGGTCGAGAATCGTTGTTCGCCGACCTCAAACAGCGAGTTCGCGATGTACGCCAGGGGCCTGACGGTCTGCTGTATGTCGTCACGGACGCGAATCCCGGCGCGATCCTGCGTATAGAGCCGACACCGAAATCGACTTCCTCTGCGAGCGCGCGTCCCTAACGTCTATGAACCACAAGGTCACGCCCTTTGAGGCCTTTGTGGTTCATGCCCCCTTAGAATCTACGGTCAACCATGAACGAAGGCGTGTGGTATGCCGTCTGTGCGTACGTCTGCTGGGGACTCTTTCCCATCTACTGGAAGCAACTGGATCGAGTTCCCGCCCTTCAATTGATCGGCCACCGGATTTTGTGGTCCTTTGTCATGCTCGCCGCGATTATTGGCGCGACGCGGCAGTGGCAGGCCTTTCGAGGCGCCAGCTTCAAGACGCCGGTGCTTCGGATCTATGGGGTAGCGGCGGCACTCGTCACGGTCAATTGGTTCACTTTCGTCTGGGCGGTGAATTCAGGGTACGTGGTCGAGACGAGTCTCGGGTACTTCATCAATCCGCTTGTGAGCGTCTTATTTGGAGTCCTTTTTCTCCACGAGCGGCTTCGCTTCGTGCAATGGAGCGCCATCGGGCTTGCTGCTGCGGGTGTGTTGTACCTCACCATTCTTTATGGCTCCCTGCCATGGATTGCTCTGGTGCTCGCGCTCAGCTTCGGAAGCTACGGTCTCGTGAAGAAGAAAGGGCTGCTCGGCTCAGTTCACGGACTGACGCTGGAGACCGCCATCCTGACGCCTCTTGCGATTGTGTACCTGCTGTACGTCGAGCGCAGCGGCGAAGGCCCGCTGCTTCACGGCGGTCTCCGCTCGGACCTGCTGCTCCTTGGCACCGGCGCGGTGACGACGATTCCACTTCTGTTTTTCGCATCGGCTGTGCAGCGGATTCCACTCTCGCTGTTGGGAGTGCTGCAGTACATCGCTCCGACGATGCAGTTTCTGTTAGGTGTGTTGCTCTATCGAGAGCCTTTCACGCCAGCTCAGTTCGTTGGTTTCGCGATCGTGTGGGCCGCACTCATCGTGCTGGGCGTCGATGGATTTCTGGTGCACCGCCGAGGACTTGTATCGGCTGCAGTCGGCGAAATGCCGGGTTGACGGCGGTCTCACGTTCCTTCGCGAAGGCCAATAAAATGTGTGTAAGATCCGGCCAACGGGAAGCTTCAGTGAATAGGACAAGTTATGGAAGCTGAGCGTCTTGGCACCCGACGGATTCTCGGAAGCGTAATCTTCGTGCTTCTGGCGGCAGGCGCTTCGCCAGCGCAATCGAGCCCGCAGGCTCCCGCCGCTCCGGGTGCAACGACCGCGCAAGCTGGTACGACCTCGGAGAAAGCCGACGCGTTCCTGGAAGCCGCCCGCAAGGGCGATGCAGCCGGAGCTCGGAAGCTTTTGGACGAGGGTGTGGACGTCAACACCAGGTTTCGCTACGACCGGACGGCACTGTCGTACGCGTGCGATCGCGGGCACCTGGAGGTCGTCAAGCTGCTGCTCGATCGCGGCGCCGACGTCAACGTCGAGGACACCTTCTACCATGCGACGGCGCTGAGCTGGGCGGTGAACCCCGCGATGGGTCGAACACCGCAGCACCCCGAGATCGTCGCACTGCTGTTGACGAAGAACCCAAAAGGCAAAGAGGGCGCGCTCATGGCGGCGGTCGGAGCGGGCGATGTTGCCATGTCCAAGATGATTCTCGACGCCGGTCCGCTACCCGCAGGAGCGCTGTCGGACGCACTGGCATCGGCAACGCGTGGCAACAAGAAAGACATCGTCGCCCTGTTGGAGCAGGCTGGAGCCAAGCCCCGGCCAGAATTCAAGATCGACCCGGCTCAACTCGCGAAGTACGGCGGCACCTTCAGCGGACCCGGCGGGGCCGAAATGGTCTTGACCGCATCCGGCGCCAGTCTTACCGGCGCGATCAACGCGCAGCGGCTGACGTTCGTCGCGCGCGACGCGACGACGTTTGGTGTCGCCGAAGCGCCGGGGGTGACGCTTACGCTCCACATCGAGGGCGACAAAGTGACCGCAATCGGCTTTCCGAACGACGCCACACGGTGGACGAGGGTGGAGGGCAAGTAGATCATGCGAAAAGCTATCGTCGTTGCCGTGTGGGTACTGGCAGGCGCAGCGATCTCGGCCCAGAACTGGCCGTCGTTCAGAGGGCCGAATGCGTCCGGCGTGGCCGAGGGACAACCCACGCCGTTGAAATGGGACGCTCGCGAGCGGGGACAACGTGCTGTGGAAAACCCCCGTCCCGGGGATGGCGGTCTCGAGTCCCGTCGTGTGGGGCGATCGCGTTTTCGTCTCGACGGCGGTCAGCAGCGATCCGAGCGCGGGCATCAAGACCGGGCTCTATGGCGACGTAAAGCCGTCGAACGACGTCTCGATGCACTCGTGGCGCCTTCTGGCACTCGACAAGCGAACGGGCAAGGTCCTCTGGGAACGCGTCGCGCACGAGGGCGTGCCGAAGACGAAACGCCACCCGAAATCAAGTCAGGCGTCCGCAACCCCGGTCACCGACGGCCGTCACGTCGTCGTCTCGTTCGGATCCGAGGGACTATACGCGTACGACTTCGACGGGAAGCTCCTGTGGACGCGGGACCTGGGCACGTTGAACGCCGGGTGGTTCTACGATCCAGACTACGAGTGGGGAATCGCCAGCTCGCCCATCATCTGGAAGAATTCGGTGATCGTGCAGTGCGACATCCAGAAGAATTCCTTCGTCGCCGCATTCGACGTCGCGACGGGCAGTCCGCAATGGCGCACCGCCCGCGAGGAAATCCCTTCCTGGTCGACGCCCACGGTCTACGAACGTGACGGTCGGACCGAGTTGGTGACCCAGGCGACCGGATTCACCCGAGGCTACGACCCCGCGACCGGCAAAGAGCTCTGGCGCCTGTCCGGGAATTCTGAAATTGCGATTCCAACTCCGATCGTCGGACCCAATCTGATCATCGTGACCAACGGCTACACGCCAATCCAGCCGATCTACGCGATCAAGCCCGGCGCCAGCGGCGATATCACGTTGAAGAAAGATCAGACCAGCAGCGAGTCGGTCGCCTGGAGCACGCCTCGAGGGGGCCCGTACATTCCGACGCCGGTCATCTATGGGGACCACCTCTACATGCTCGCCATCACCGGGGTTCTCACTTCCTACGACGTCCGCACTGGACAGCGCATCTATCAGCAGCGCGTGGGCATGGGGGGATCCTTCAGTGCGTCGCCGGTCGCAGCCGACGGAAAGCTCTACATCTCGAGCGAAGACGGTGATGTCTATGTCGTCAAAGCCGGGCCGCAGTACGAGCTACTGGCGAGTAACTCTATTGGCGAGGTCCTGATGGCGTCGCCCGCGATCTCGGATGGCACCCTCTTTTTCCGCGGATTGCGAAACGTGTTCGCGATCAAGCAGAAGCCTCGGTAGAATCGAAGTGCGTTCGGCATATTTGAACCAGATGAGGAAACACCAAATGACCTTCAGAATGCGCATGCTTGCTGCGTTCGTCGTCCTCGCGGGACTGTCAACGACCATCGACGGACAGAACCGAGGAGCTGACTGGACGCAGTGGCGCGGCCAGAACCGTGACGGCGCGGTGACCGGGTTCTCCACTCCAGCATCGTGGCCCGAGAACCTCGTCCAGAAATGGAAGGTCGACGTGGGCCTCGGGTACGCATCCCCGATTGTCGTGGGCAACCGGCTCTACATGTTCTCGCGTCAAGGCGGCGACGAAGTGATGAGTGCGCTCGATGCGGACACTGGAAAGGTCGTTTGGCGAACGGGCTATCCGGTCACGTTCGCCATGCATTCGGCTGCTGTGAAGCACGGGATGGGACCCAAGTCGACACCGACCTTTTCGGGCGGGCGGCTTTTTTCCATTGGCATGACGGGCGTCGTGACGGCATTCGACGCCAACACCGGCAAGCAACTCTGGCAGAAGCCAGGGTCCGAGCCGCTGCCGCTATACACCAGTCATTCCTTCTCTCCGCTCGTCGATCGCGGCCTGGTCATTTTTCACGTCGGCGGACACAATCAGGGTGCGCTCACGGCCTACGACGTCAACACGGGCGCCGTGAAGTGGAGCTGGAACGGCGACGGTCCGGGGTACGGGTCGCCGATTCTCGTAGATTTGGCCGGCACACGACAAATCGTCACGATCACACAGGGCAAGATCGTCGGCGTCGATCCGGCCAACGGCACGTTGCTCTGGGAGCGTCCGTTCGTCAGCACCAATTCTACGAACGCGGTCACGCCGGTGCTCTACGGTCAGACGTTGATCGTGTCGGGCAATGGCGGTCCAACGACGGCATTCACCGTGGCGAAACAGAACAACGAGTGGACGACGCAGACGGTGTGGGAGAACGCGGACATTCCATATCGCTTGAGCAACAGCGTGCTGGTTCATGACGCGCTCTTTGGCTTGACCACCAAGAACAGCGGCCAGTACTTCAGCGTCGATGCCAAGACGGGCAAGACAGTGTGGACGTCGGAGGCGCGTGCAGCCGCGCAGGCCGCGATCCTGCAAGCAGGCGACCTGGTGTTCAGCCTGCAGGACGATGGGAACCTGGTGGTCTTCCGCAGCGGCACGGCGGCATTCGAGCCCATTCGCCGCTACCACGTGGCGGATTCCGAGACCTGGACGCAGCCGACGATTTCGGGCAGCCGGATTTTCGTGAAGGATGTCTCCAATTTGGCGTTGTGGACGTTGAACTAGGGGCTTTCGCCAACTGAAAAGCAACACTCTGAGGCTGGCCGGCGCCGCCTACGTCGGCATGGTCCTGGGCGGCGTCGCGCTGTTTCTGCTCGTCCGCCGCTACGGTGAAACGCTGAGCGCGCGGGCACCGGCCGCCGTAGCGAGCGCCGCACCTTCGGCGACAAGCGCCGCGCCGGACACCGTCCTTCATCTCCTGCTGGCGCTTGCCGCTGTCGTTGTCATCGGCCGTCTTCTTGGTTTTGCGCTGCGATCAGTCGGACAACCGCCGGTCATTGGCGAGGTCGTCGCGGGGATCCTTCTCGGACCTTCTTTGCTCGGCCGCCTCGCGCCCGAACTTGCGTCGTACATTCTTCCCACATCGGTGGCGCCATTTCTGAACATCGTCGCCCAGCTCGGCGTGGTCGCCTACATGTTCCTCGTGGGCCTCGAGCTGAACGTCGATGTGGTGCGGCAGCGAGCCCATGCCACCGTTGCGACCTCGCACGCCAGCATCGTCCTGCCGTTCGTTCTGGGTTCGGTGCTTGCGCTGCTGCTCTATCCCCGGCTTGCCACGAGCGACGTCTCCTTTACCAGCTTTGCGCTGTTCATGGGCGTCGCGATGTCGGTCACCGCATTCCCGGTGCTGGCCCGGATCCTGAAAGATCGCCGGATGACTCAGACCGAGCTCGGCGCTGTCGCGCTCGCCTGCGCGGCGGCAGACGACGTGACAGCGTGGTGTCTGCTGGCATTCGTGGTTGGAGTGACACAAGCAGAAATCGAAAGCGCAGCTTTGGTGGCCGTGTTGACACTGGTGTTCATCGCCGCCATGTTCTTCGTCGTACGTCCAATCGTCGTCCGTCTCGTCGCCCGATCGCGTGACGCAGAACCGACGCTCGACACGCTTGCCGTGGCACTCGTCGGACTGCTGGTATCTGCCCTCATTACCGAACATATCGGAGTACACGCCATTTTCGGGGCGTTCCTCTTTGGCGCCATCATCCCGCACGACAGCCGCGTGGCCCGCACCTTGATCGACAAGCTGGAAGTGTTTGTCACCGTTCTCCTGTTGCCGGCCTTCTTCGCACTGACCGGTATGCGCACCGAGATTGGGCTTCTCTCCGGTCTGGACGAATGGCTCCTATGCGGCCTGATCATCGTCGTGGCGACAGCCGGCAAATTCGGAGGCACGCTGGCGGCCGCGCGCCTGACTGGCATGAAGTGGCGCGACGCCGCGAGCCTCGGGATCCTTATGAACACGCGGGGCCTGATGGAGCTCGTCGTGCTCAACGTCGGCTTGGATTTGGGCGTCATTTCGCCGCGACTGTTCACCATGATGGTGATCATGGCCCTCGTCACGACGCTGACGACAACGCCAGTGCTGGAGTTGATTGGCATGGGATCGGTCACGCGACTGGCGCGCGGTCCGATCGGCGCCAGGGCCAGGTGACAGAAACGTCGATAGGCTACAATCTACAGCCGGTTTGAAGACGCTGTGACCACAGAAACCCGAACTCAATCGAGGAAACGTATGACCTGGGCGATTTTCGCCGCCGGTGCCGTGTTGTCGTGGGGGGCTTACGGCGCGCTGCTGTTCGAGGGACAGACGGCCCTTGGCAATCCCCTCAAGGCACTGCTCTGCGTCGGCGTCGCGTATTTTCTGATCGGCGTGATCATCCCGGTCGCCGGCTTGAGCTCGCAGGGCGCGCTGTCGGGATTCAATACGAACGGGCTGATCATGGCGACGATCGCCGGCGCGCTTGGGGCGATCGGCGCAGCCTGCATCATCTGGGCGTTCAGGACCGGAGGACTTCCCTTCTACGTCATGCCGCTCGTCTTCGGAGGGGCTCCCATCATCAACGTGCTCATCGCGATTTACCTGCATCCGCCGAAGTCCGCCGTCAACCCGATGTTGTACGTCGGTTTTCTCTTGGCATCGGTCGGAGCCGCCATGGTTCTCTATTTCAGGCCGCACGCCTGAACGACTTGAACAGCGGGCATCGCGAATAAGCTGAGTTGCCGTTCTATCCTGCCCTTTAGCGCCTCCATCCCCATTTCACACGGGCCGGCTCCCAGACCTCGGCTCGGATGCCCGCGGTCGATCACCCCATCGACGTGTTGTTAACGTTTGCTACCTAAGATCCAGGGTTGCAGGAATTGCGATGCTTCGCGCTGATGATAGGGGTCGCGTCATTATTGCAGACCTGTTTGTTGTTGGCATGGACTTCGCCGGGTGATCCCAGAGGATCGCCGATGAGTGAGGCACCGCAAGTCCCCGGTTCGCAGCCAAAACTCCTCGATCGTGTTGGGTCGGCGATCCGCGTGCGCCATTACAGCCGGCGTACCGAAGTCGCCTACGTCACCTGGATTCGCCGATACATCGGCTTTCATCGGATGGCACACCACGATGGTCTACACAGACGTCTTGAACCGTGGAGTGCTGGGAGTCAGGAGCCCAGCGGACCTGCTCGTCGGCCCACCCCGGAGTTAGCCGCATGTTCGATTCAATCGCGGTTGTGGATGTTTGCCGCGTTGGTCGCGCGTGACGCTTCCGCGCCAACCCGTCGAAGCACGCGTCAAGCGTCGGTCCCAAAGGCCTTGTCGAGTGATCCGTCGGTTGCTTGGCGGGGTGTTAGCCGCCAACGGGCCGGCTCTCGCGAACCGGGCGATGAGCCTTCACGCAGCCAACGTGTCGGTCGTTTCGGCTGACGTTGTGTCGTGCTAGCATCGGCGGCGTCAGCCGCTTGTGGTCAAGGCGGAACGTCGGACGTTATCCACATTCGCCGCCTGGTCGACAACCAGCGCTAACGTCTAATCAATACTGGTTAGGCATCCGCGAATGACACATCCAGCAGGATCGAAGACTAGAATTGGTTCGTGCTGATTCCCAACGCCGAGCGGGCCGAGATTGAGCAGGCGAAGCTGCGCGACTACCTGCTCTCCAGCACTCATCCAATCGGGCGTTTCAAGGCGCGCTTTTTCTCGGCACTCGGCTTCACGGCCGACGGCTGGGTCGAGTTGGCCGAGGCGCTTCGGCTCCAGCACCTAACCCAAGACGCCGAACCGGCCCCGGCAACGAGTCACGGCCGGAAGTACACAATCCGCGCTATTCTGAATGGACCGAACGGGCAGTCCGCCATCGTGGTCAGCATCTGGTTCATCCCGGCTCGCGGCGACGTACCGCGTTTGGTCACAGCGTATCCAGGAGATGGCCTGTGAGCTTCCATCCTCTCGACGTCGTCGTATTGAACACGGACGTCCCCGCGCACGGGCTGAGACGCGGCGATCTGGGTGCGGTCGTCGACGTCTATGGACCTGACGCTATCGAAGTCGAGTTCGTCACCGCCTCTGGGCGCACGAAGGCCTTGATCACCTTGAAGCCGAGCGACATCCGCGAGGGCGGGGATGATGATCTGGTGGCCGTTCGTCCCACCGGGGCTTCACCAGACCGCCGCGATGCCTAACACCAACTGGAGCCGACGGCGCACGCACTCTGACGCGCCGCGGCTCAGTTGTTGGCGTTAGACAGCGGAGAATGCGGCTATGAATTCTTGCCGGAGAACTCGGTTTTCTTTTTGGATCGTGCTGACCCTGTCGGGTGTCGGATGCGCGACGGCCATGACAGGTGTACCGCCGCCGCTACCGTCGGCGGCGGCATCGACCGCAGTCAGCTCCCAGGTTTGGATTGGGCGCTACGGGGCATTTGAAGACTTCCTTCGTCGGGCGGTAATTGATCGCGCGACGCCCGTGGGGTCGGCGCAACACGTCTTCTTCAAGCCGGGCGGCTTGGCGACTGGCGGCTCGCTCAAAGCCGAGGCCTACAAGTTTGAGATTGCGGGTTATCGGCTTGATCGCGTGCTGTCATTGGACATGGTGCCGCCAACTGTGGAAGTGCACTCCAACGGCGAGCCAGTATCTTTGCAACTCTGGGTGGACAACGTGAGGCTGCTCAGCCAGATCAACGCGGGCAACGTCAGCCCGCCCGATCCCGCGAGATGGAACTCTCAACTTCAGCGCGCTTACGCGTTCGAGAACCTCGTCGCCAACCTCGACCCAAATGAAGGGACGCCAGTCGTCGATCCACAGTGGAACCTCATGATCCTCGACCACTCTCGTGCATTCACCAACACGTTGGCGCAGCCCTACGCGATTGGCAAGAGGCTGAATCAGATCGATCGCGCGTTCTTCAATCGCATCAGGACCCTAAAGAAGGCCACGGTCAGGCGCGCGATTGGAGATCTAGTCGAGGCAGACGCGATCGACGCGCTGTTCGCACGGCGCGATGATCTCGTCAAGGCGTTCGAGGCGTTGGCAGCGGAGAGGGGCGCGAATCAGGTGTTCACCCGTTGACGCAGGCCGAAGTGGAACTCTTGCCGTGAACGGCCGCTGTCTAACCTCCAAATGGATCCGACGCGCCTGCTGTCTGTGCGATCATGTCGAACGGCGCGCGGCTCATTTGCTCGTTAGGCCGCCAAACAGAATTGGACGTTGACCCGTGGCTTTGCTGGTTCGAGGAGACCAACATTAGCGTTACCTCTAGTCGAGGAGCCATCGATGGGCCGTTTAGTTATCGGCAGCGTTTTCGTCGCCCTCGTCCTTGTCGCGTTTGCAGTACCGACCGCAGGTCAGTGGTTGAAGCGTCCAACGCCGGGAATTCCACGAACCAGTGATGGGCGACCGGACCTCGCGGCTCCGAAGCCACGCACCGCCGACGGTCGGCCAGACCTCTCCGGTGTGTGGCAACCACCCTTCAGTGCTGCCCCGACTCTGACCGCTGGTGCCACCTTTACAGCTTGGGCAGATCAAGTTTCCGTCGGGCGGATGGCGAACAACGGGAAAGAGTGGCCGCGCGGGCGGTGCTTGCCGCTCGGCATGCCGATTATGGTCTTGGGCCCGTTCCCTCTGAAGTTCATCCAGAGCCCACGGCTCGTGGTGATTCTGCATGAGGCTGAGAGCACGTTTCGTCAGATCTTTCTCGACGGTCGCGAACTGCCGCGCGACCCGCTACCGACGTGGCGCGGATACTCGGTCGGCCATTGGGACCAGGACGATCTCGTCATCGAGACCGTCGGCCTGAACGACAACGTCTGGCTTGACTCGAGAGGGCATCCGGCTACCGAAACACTTCGGCTAACGGAGCGGTACCGGCGGCGTGACTTCGGGCATCTTACAGTGCAAATCACCTACGAGGATCCGAACGTGCTCGTGAAGCCGTGGACATCGCCGGTCGTTGAGTATGTACTGCTGCCTGACACAGATCTCATCGAGGAAGTGTGTCTCGAGAATGAAAAGGACGCCGCTCACTTGGTCGGGAAGTAGTTGCCCGCTTCACACACTGGGGACGCAACACCGCTGTAGACGAGAACGGGCTAACACGCAAATGGAGCCGACGCGCCTTAGCGTCCCTGCGCCGGCAGCTAGGCGCGCGGCTCATTTGCAACGTTGACCGCCGCTCGACACGCATCATTCAGCTGACGATCCAATTCGCCGCACGTGAGGACCATATGGTTCATTTCAAACATTTCGGCGTCCTGCTCTTGCTTCTAACAGCAACCACCGCCTCGGCCCAGTGGTTGCGCGTTCCGGTAAGCGCGATGCTGCCATCGCCTGAGGCCGGCGCGACGTATCTCGACGTCGGCGCGCAGCCGCAGCAGCCACAGTCCGTGAGTTCGAGCGACATCATTGGCGTCGGTAACTTCTCGCACGTCGTGTCGAACATGGAGACGTCACTCGAGTTCTACCGCGACGTGCTCGGCCTCGAAGTCACAGCCAACATCCCCTTCAGTGGCAACCCCTCGATCATGAAGCTTGGCGGCACCGCGGGGGCGCAATCGCGATTCGCGGCGCTCCGGGTTCCCGGATCTGAAGTCGGCATCGAGCTGATTGAATACAAGGACATCGACCGCAAACCGCAGCATCCACACTTCGCTGATCCGGGAGCCGCGAAGATCACAATCCGCGTGCGCGACATCAACATCGTCTTGGCCAAGCTGCTGAAGTTCGGCGCGACGATCCTGACCGCAGGCGGCAAGCCAGCCGCGATCAATAATGCCGCTATTCTTTTTGTCCAGGATCCCGATGGGTTCGTCGTTGAACTCGCTCAGAGCACGCGCGCGGTGGATCCCGCGATCCCGCCAACGAGTAATGTCGTCGGCGGCGGAGCATTCGAAACGACGGTCGCGGACACCGCGACGAGCGTGAAGTTCTACAACGAGCTACTCGGTTTCAACCTGCCGCTGGGCGCGACGTTCAACGATGACCAGTTGAAGGCCGAAACGGCCGGAGCGCCCGGCGCGCGCTTTCGTCAGAGCCGTGCGACCATTCCGAACACGACCGCACTAATGACGCTAATCGAGTTCAAGAACATCCCGCGGACGCCGTTGAAGGGACGCGTGCAGGATCCCGGTACCGCGATTCTGCAGTTGCGCGTCAGGGATGTCGCGGCGCTCACCGCGAAGCTCAACCAGGCGGGAGTGCTGATCGTCACGAGTGGCGGAGAGCCGGTCGAGATTGGCAATCTGAAGGCGTTACTCGTCCGAGGACCGGACAACTTGATGCTGGAATTGCTGCAGGCGACAAACTGACTTGCTCATGCTCATGAGCAACCGGCAAGATAGGTAACAAAGTTAACCGGGAACATGGGTAACACTTTGGTTCCCGATGAGAGTGACTGTGGTAGCTGTGGGAAACCGCGTTCTGTGCGGTTTTCCAAGGAGCGGTGGGCGCGTTCTGTGCGTCCATGGCTCCGGCAGCTTCCACAGGCGGCGCGCCATCTTAGCCTCGAATGATGTAGTCCCGTTCGTCGACCCGTCCGACCAGGACCCGGCAGAAGTGAATGGACCAGAGGCCGTCGGCGACTTCTTCGAGGCCAATCGTGTGCTGCTTGAGCGCATTCGCGATGAAGAGCAGGCGCTTCTTGAAGCGGAATGTGCCCGCATTCGTGATGCGCTTGACGATGAAGTGTCCCGGATATTCGATCGGTGGCAGCTCGCCCGTGTACGCGCGCCGTGAGGGACGGTAGAGAGACGTCGGCGTTCGGCCCCGCAGGAACGTGTGCGGCCGTTCGTTGTTGTACACGGTACGGAATCGATTGAACGCGCGTTGCTGCGCGGCCAGAGTCGCCCGTGGCGGGCGAATGGCGTCTCCCTTCAAGGTTTTGTGCATCCGTTCGTGCGCCCCGTTCTGCTGCGGCTGGCCCGGTAGGATGCGTTGATGCTGAATGCCAAGCCGAAGCCACCAGACGTTGAGTTGCGAGAGGCCGTGAATCCCGGTCGTGGCGAAGGGCACGCCGTTGTCCGTGCGGATCGCCCGCGGCAGGCCGTACTCCCGAAACAACCGATCGAAGACGGGACGGACACCCTGACCTTTCGTCGACAGCAGGCCGTGACAGGCCATCAAGAATCGTGTGTGCTGATCGGCGATCGTCAGCGGATAGCAGTAGACGCCATCGCGAGTTCGAAATTGCCCTTTGAAGTCCGCGGTCCACAGGTCGTTCGGCTGCGTCGTCACCGCAGGGACCACCCCTGGATGCAGGTGGGGACGGCGCCGCCGGCGTTTCTTCACCAGCCCCTTGCGGGCCAGCAGATCACCGGCGGTGCTGACGGCCGGCCACTCGGCGTCCGGATGCCGCGGCTCGAGCCAGTCCAGGAGCTTGTCGGGCCCCCAGGTCGGATGCTTCCGCCGCGCGTCGCAAATCAGGTGCGCGGTCTCTTCCGAGATGCGATGGGGACACTGATGCGGCGCTCGGCTGCGATCACCCAGCGCCGACCGGCCGCCTTCCTCAAACCGAGCGAGCCATTTATAACCGGTCTTGCGACTGATCCCGTATCGCTCGCACAACTCGGTCATCGTGTACAGGGCCAACCGATCATCACGAATGAATCGTTCTCGCTGTTCCATGGGTGCTGTCTCCAGCCAGGGCATCCACCAACCTCCGGTGGTCCCCAGCCTAGTGAATGTCACCCATGTTCCCGGTTTAATGTGTTACCCATGTACCCGGTTTGTACCTCAGCGCGGCCTAACCTTGCGCTGGAGCCGTCGGCGCCATGGAGTCCTGAGCGTCGCGGCTCAGCGCAAACGTTAGGCTGCCGTTACTCGAGACAGAAACAAAGTCGCCGGATCCGTCACGTGGCCATCAAAAAGTGGTAGGGTACTCGTCGAGCGGTGACCACCGGTCCAAATACCAGGTGGAGGTCCGGCCTGGGGCGTCAGGACTGGTTCTCAGAACCGCAATCCTGTCTTCAGGAGCGCCTACCTCATTTGTGGCACCGCTCGTTTCCCTTCTTTCCAACATGCGGCTGTTCGGCTCTTTGCGCTGGACTATGCTGGACCTCGTGAGTCCGACGGTCTTGCGAGTCCGAGGGTTTCGGTTCTACTTTTTCTCGCGCGAGGAACGTCGCGCGCACGTTCATGTTCAGCATGCCGATGGGGAAGCGAAGTTCTGGATTGAGCCGATCGTCGAGCTGGCGACGAACTTCAACCTTAAGTCAAAGCAGGTAACCGAAGCTCAGAATCTTATCGAGGAGCACCTGAATGAAATCCGCGGCGCCTGGGCCAAGCACTTTCCCAGCGGAAGTCACTAACATCACACCTCACGGATTCTGGTTGTTCGTGGGCGAGCGTGAATTGTTTGTGTCGTTCAACGAGTTCCCTTGGTTCCGGGACGCGTCCGTTCGGCAAATCACGAACGTTCAGCTTCCAAGCCCGCACCACTTGTACTGGGCAGACCTCGACATTGACTTGGCCGTGGAGTCGATCGACCACCCGGAGAAATACCCGTTGGTTAGCAAGGCGCAGCCTAACAAGCGCTTGCAGCCGACGAAGGTGCGTCGGCGAACGGGGAAAAGACGAACCGATCGTGGGCGCCGACTGATTTAGACAATACATGCTACTGGTGAACCAGCCACGCCTTCGTAAGCTTGACGTAGATGGAGGGACCGAGAGTGGTCAAAACGATTCCCGCTGGTTGGCACACGGTGACGCCCCGAATGGTGGCTCGAGACGCTGCCGCCCTCGTCGCCTTCCTCAAGGAAGTGTTTCAAGCGCGTGGGGACTTCCGTGCTGACGTTCCCTCCGAAATCGAGATCGGCGATTCTCGAATCCTGATCAGCGGCGAGGGCCCACGTGACGTCATGCCTGCCTTTCTGTATGTCTACGTCGAGAATGCAGACTCGACGTACCAGCGGGCGCTGGCGGCCGGCGCTCAGTCGCTCGAAGAGCCACGAGATCTCCCCTACGGCGATCGCCGCGGAATGGTGAAAGATCGTTGGGGCAACGTCTGGCAGATTGCCACGCGAATCAGCTAATGAATCGCCTCGCTGCTTCTCGCGGCACTGAGGATGTTCGGAACGGCGTAATTCCCTTCGTGGCAGGCAAATTCCAGAACCGCTTCCTGGTCGTTCATCGTCAGCGGCATCGCAAACGTCCAGGGCCTGGTCCAGGTCGCCGGATCGTCCACCGTGACGGACCACTCGAGCCGATCGTGCGATTTCCGGGTGAACCGTTCGATCAGACGCAGGCTGGCCGCGTTGGCGTTCCTATAGGTGCTCCGCTCCGTGAAGTTGGTGGTCTCGACGACGAGTGAATCGCCGTCCCAATGGCCGCGTGCGTCGCCCATTTCCGAGGCGATTCCTTTGGCGACATGCGCCCGGCCGTCGAGCGGAATGATTCGCGCGTCGTGAATCAGCTCGTAGCGAACGACCACGAACCCTGGAGATTGAAGCACCTGGTAGGAATTGCCGATGATGTGCGGCATCATCGCGCCGGGCAGTCCGCGGGTGATACAACGCTCCCACAAGGTGATGTCCTCGGGGCCGTCGAATGGACCACCACCAAACGTACTGCCCGTACGGCGCCTCATGTTGAAGATTCCGTTGATCCCCGAATCGAGCGAAGCGTCGGCCGGCCCGAGGCGGCTAAGCGCTTCCGGCGTCATTGCCGGGATCCTGCCGTCCGGCGGATCCACGATCAACCATGCACGACTGCCCTTGCTCACATCCAACGTGTCGCGGAATTGAGACGGCCCGACACCAGCCGGACGCGCCAGCACATCCTGTTGCCGCTTAGCGAGGATTCGCGCTAACTCATCGCCTGTCACATCCTCGACGCGGCGTCCGACGAATTCGCCGGGTCGTTCGAGCGGCGTACTCTGCTCGTACTTGTTCGTGTAGTTGCCTTGCAGATCGGGATCGCCCCATGGCGTGCGGGGCGGCGTGTAAGACTTGCCGTGCTTCGACGAAGGTCCAGTCTCCTGCGCAGTAAGCGGAGCGAAGAACGGGGTACTCACCGCAATCGCGAACACCGCACACGAGACTAGCCCCTTGTTCATGACTGCTTCAGCCTGTCGTCCTGGCACGCGTCAGTTCTTCGTCCCGCCCTCGACCTTCCCCTTCTCCTTGGCGCGCGCACCGCTGAGGGCGTTCGCGATCGCATAGTTTCCTTCGTGACACGCGTATTCATAGATGACGTAGTCGGGTGCGCCCATCAGCGGAAGGCTCGCCGTCCATGGCCTCGTGTAGGTCGTCGGATCGGTGATCGTGAACCGGTAGTCGATCCTGTCCGCCGCGACCCGTGTAAACCGTTCGATCGAATGCATCGTCTCGCCAGACACGGGGAACTTGAAGGTGGACTTGGGACTGTAGTTCGTGGTTTCGACGACGAGCGTATCGCCCTCCCAGTGGCCGCGGGAGTCGCCGTTCCACTGGGGGATGTTTTTTCCGAGATGAGGGCGGCCGTTCAGTGGAATGCCACGGACGTCGTGGATGTTTTCATCGACGATGGCGACATACCCGGGTGTCTGGAAAATCTGATAGGTGTTGTTATACCCCGATGGAAGCGGCGGTACGCCGTGATAGGTAATGCAGCGCTCCTGCAGCGGCCGCTCGGCTGCCGAGTCGTACTCGTGCTCGCGAACGCGCGCCGCGGCGACGGCCTGCCGCCGGCGTCCTTCCGGCGTCAGCGAAGGCAGACGTCCGTCGGCGGGATCGACGATCAACGACGTGCGGCCGTCGGACTTGCCCCGGTCGTACCAGAATGCGTTGTACGCACGAGCCAGGTCGGCTTCCGGAGTTCCGTCGCGCCGATCCGCGCCCGACCGCGCCTCTTTGTCGAGCGCTGCCACTTCTTCATCCTCCAGAACATCCCGGCCTGCCTGACTGCCGGGCCGTTCGAGCGGCGTGAGGTTGGCGTAGGACCACGTCCCTTGCAGATCGGGCTCGCCCCAGGGAGTTCGCGGCGTCGTGTATTTCCTCGTGGAGGCGGTGTTCTTGGCCGGCGGCTGGGATTGCTGCGCGCCGGGGCTCTTCAGTTCGTTCGGCGTGCCTTGCAGCCGACCAGTAGCGGCGGGCCGTGCCACCGACCCGATCAGGATCGGGACTGTCAAGACTCCCAGCGAGGCGAGCGTTCGAAGGCGCATGTGAACCTCCGTTTCCGAGTGGCCTGTCCGATACATTGTGCTCCTGTCTCCGCCTCTGGACGAGGGAAACCTGTGCGATCATGAGCCTTGGCCGATCAAGTCATCAGTGAGGAGGACTGTCCATGAAACGTCATGTTTCTCTTGCTCTTTTCGTGTTGCTCGCTGTTACCCCCCTCGCCGCTCAAGCCCCCAAGGGCTGGCTCGTGCGCGCCGATCGCAGTACCAGCGCGTCCGATCCGGACGCGGCCGGGGCGATCAAATTCTCGACTTCAGGGTCGGGCTTCCATGCCGTGAACCCACAAGCGGCCGTGTACTGGAACCCCGCCAATACCGCGACCGGCAATTACTCGCTCAAGGGCACGTTCACGTTGATGCGGCCCAGCAGTCACGCGAACTACTACGGCCTGGTGTTCGGTGGCAGCGCCCTCGAAGGATCCTCACAAAGCTACATCTACTTCGTCGTCGCTCAAGATGGAACCTGGCTCATCAAGCGCAGGGACGGCGACGTCGCTACGCGCGACATCGGACGGTCGAGGAACAATGCGGTCAAGACG
The DNA here is from genome assembly GCA_963773035.1 of uncultured Acidobacteriota bacterium. Taxonomy (GTDB): domain Bacteria; phylum Acidobacteriota; class Vicinamibacteria; order Vicinamibacterales; family CAVVIG01; genus CAVRXZ01. The sequence goes on from CAVYZX010000024.1 coordinate 147,359, forward strand.
CCCGACGCCACCGGAAAATCGACCAACGCGCTCGAAGTGCGCGTAATGGCCGACAAGATCGACTACTTCATCAATGGAACGATGGTTCACACGACGCCCAAGACCGGCCTGACGGCGAAAACCGATGGCATCTACGGAATTCGGGTCAATCACCAGCTCGAAGTACAGGTGGACGGTCTCGCCGTGGCGAAGTCGTAGATCGTCGAGAGGTTCCTATCGCGGTCTGATATCGAAGGCAGCCATCTCTTTCAGATTGCGAACCAGCAGCCGTCCGTCCGCGATGACCGGATGGTTCCAGGTTTTTCCGTCGATGGCGGCGAATTTGGCGACTTCCTCGTGGCGCTCGGGCCCAGCCTTCACGAGCGCCACCTCACCGCTCTCGGTGAGCACGACGAGCCAGTCGCCGGCAAGCAGCACCTGACCGTATCCATACCGTCCGCCTTTCCACTTCAACTCGCCGGTGGCGGCATCGACGCAGGCGAGAATGGCTTCGTCCAATCCGTAAATGAAACCGTCACGCAGCACCGAACTGGTGAACTTGTTCTTCATCCGCGTGTTCTCCCAGATGGTCCGTGTCGTGAACCGATCTCCGGCACGCGTGAGTTCGAACACTGCGGCGCCCTTGCCGTAGCCGGCCGACATAAAGACTCGATTGTTCCCCAGGAGAATCGGCTGCGCGACGCTGATGCCGTTGTAGTTCGTCCACGGATACTCCCACAGCAGCCGCCCCTGGTCGACACTGAGACCCGTCACTCGACTGGCGCTGACCACGAGTATCTGGCGCACGTCATCAATGGTGACCAGCATCGGCGACGTGTAGGCCTGCTGATCGTCCAGCGCCGTCCATGCTGGCTCGCCAGTCGCTCTGCGATACGCCACGACGGACTTCCCGCCCGCGCCGCCCGGCAAGACAATGACCTTGTCGTCGACGATGAGCGGTGAAGCGGACATACCCCATTGGAGGTTGGAGGCCCCATTGTCAGTGAGGATGTTGCGGCGCCAGATGAGCGCGCCGGTCCGGGCATCGAGGCAGCGCAGCTCTCCATCAGCTCCAAGCGCAAAAATGCGGCCGTCGTGATATGTCGGCGTCGCTCTTGGCCCATCCCCTCCCATGGCTTCCTCGAAGCTCGCCTCCCAACCGTGCGTCCAGACCTCGCGTCCCGTTTCGATGTCGTACGCGGCCACGACCTCCTGCCGGCGTCGTTGCTCGATCGTGAACGCTCGACCGTCGGCGACCACGAACGAGGCGTAGCCCGCACCGATCGGCTGCTTCCACAACAGCGGCAGGCCGCTTTCGGGCCAGTTGGTCCGAATCGGGTCCTGATCGTAACGGCCGTCACGATTCGGGCCGCGGAAGTCCGGCCAAAAACCCTTCGGAGACCCGGCAATCGCTTTCGGTTCCGACCGAGCCGGACTCTCAACGGGTGTCGGCGACGGCGCAGGTTCTGGGGGCGGCGGCGTTGACGGCGACGCAACCGCCTCAGAAGCCGCCGGAGGAGTAGGAGGAAGCTGGTCGCGTTGTCGCGCTCGATCCGCGTCGAGCGCATCGTAGTTGGGTGCTCGAGACCAGAATCTCGGCATCATGCCGCTGCCGTCCACCGCAAAGCGCACACCGGCCAGGCGAAACAACACCACTGCGGCGACGACGGCCACAATGCCAGCGAGCGCGACTTTCTTGATCATGATTGCAGTATATCGGCACAACGCCGGCGCTGAGTGCTCGGTGCTGGGTGCTGTCTGTGTGGCTTCCGGCTTCAGCCGGAAGCTCAATGCCGGCAGCTCTCTTCCGCCTACAGGCGGAAGCCACACACCCTGAGCCTTGAGACATGAGACATGATAGCGTTGGACTGATGTTGCGGCTTCTGAGAAGGATGCTGCAGATGTGGCGAGGGTGGCGTGGTCGCACACCACCCGGCTCACCGCGCGATCCCTATGCCTGGAGGCCGGCACCGCTGAAACCACGTCCAAAAGGACTGACAGGTGCAGTTGCCGTCGCAGAACCGGACGAGCCTTAAGAGTTGTTCGAGGGACACATGAAACGTTGGATGTTTGCAGCCGTCGTACTGCTGCTTGCCGGCGCCGAAGCCGGAGCACGCGCCAAATTGGTCAATATCTGGACGGCGCCCGGCGTCCAGAATCTCACCTTCGCCAACCAGAAGGTCATCGGACTGGTCATCAGCGACGACGAGTCGCTGCGTATGAGCGGCGAGGAAGCACTGGCAAGTGAGCTCACCGATCGGGGCATTCGAGGAGACGCCGCCTACCGCGTGATTCCGCGCGAGGAATTGCGAGACCCCCAAAAGGCCAAGGGCTGGTTCGAACGCACCGGAGCGACCGGTGTCGTGGCGATGCGGTTGGTCGACGTCAACAAGGAGGTCAGCCAGCCCGAAGTCATCTGGACCAGCGCCACATACGCTTCTTTCTGGAACTACTACCCGTACGGCTGGGGCAGTACCTTCACGATTGTGCCAGGGCGCAACGACACCAAGATCAAGATTGAAACCCTTGTCTACGATCTGCGCGGCGACAAGCTGATTTGGGCGGCAACCAGCGAGACGACCAACCCGAAAAGCGTTCGAGCGGCCGTCAAAGACATCGTTCAAGCAACTGCCGACGAAATGAAAAAGCGCGGGTTGACTAGTCGTTAGTCGTTGGTCGTTAGTCGTTGGTCGTTGACCTCATTCCACTTGCACAGTTCTGCCCGGTTGTCGGGCCGCTACGGACATGACGGTTCGAGAACCGGGTGACTGCAGCCGACATAGAACAGAGAGTGATTCGCGCGAGAACGCAAGCCATCGTGGTCGGGTTCGCTCTGGCAGCTTTGACTGCCCCATCTGGACGCGCCCAGACCGAGCCCGCCGTCATCAGCGCCATACACATCGACGATACCCACGTCTCGTTTCAACTGGCCGACTTTCCCTGGAAGGAGAGCGCTCCGCGGCAGCTGCGACAGATCTCGACGGCCTCGCTGAATCGATCGCTCGAAGCTCTGATCCGCGGACATGAGGACGACTTCGGCTTTGCGTCTGTCCCATTCGACGTCCGGGTGCCTGCCGATCTCCGCTCGCAATACTACGTGCTCGTCGACGCGAATGGGCTGGCCGCGATGAAGATCGACAGACTTCAAGGCGTGGCCCGGATTCCCCTCCCAGACGGAGCCGCAGCGGCGGGTGACGTGCAGTTCTACGGCGACGCCATCGCCTCCCCGCGCCAGGCGTCACGAAAAGTGGCCGGCGGCTTCATCCTGATCACGTCCACACGTGCTGAGCTCGCTGTCAGGCCAAGCGCACGCACTGCGGACGACCTGCTCGGCTTCGGTGGAGTCGAATACTTTGGCCGAGGAACACCGTTCAGAAGCATCCGTGCACAATACGAGCTGCGGATCGCATCTGACCCCTCGCCGTACGTCTTCGTTCAGTGGATACCGGACGACGAACTGCGAGAAAGCGGCTGCCAGTATCGGTTCACTCTGTTCAAGCTGACGCCGCAGCCGATGGTCGTGACCACGACCGACTATGGGTGTGATGTCTAAGGGCAGCTACCAGCTATCAGCTTTCAGCTGTCAGAAGCCCTAGTTCGTGTCAAAGCGGATCAGAAACGCCCTGAAGTCCTTTACGTTCTTGAAGCCGTGGGGAACGCCCTGCGGGACGTAAAGGATATCGCCAGCCTTCAACGGTTGCTCGGTGCCCCCTTGAATGGAGGCGCCAGCCGCATCGTCGCTATTCGGTCTCTTCTGTGAATCGACAAGCTGCCCTCCGGTGACGGCAGTCGCCGTTCCAGCGGTCACCACCCACACGTCGGCCGACCTGGCGTGAACCAGCGGGGCGTCGTTCTCCTTGACGATGCGAACGTTGATGCTGTGGCTTCCGCCTTCGAGAACTCGCTTGTTGATCACTTGTTTGGCTTCGAGATCTTTCCAGATCGATTGGAAATCGGTGTTGGCAAAGTAAGCAGCCTTGTCCGCGGGAGCACGCGGCGCCGGCGCGGCCGCTGGAGCTTGACCACCTTGGCCGAATGCGACCTGTCCCATGGGACTCACCCAGACAAATACGCCGAACGCCGCAATCATGAGTGTTCGCATAATCTCTCCTTCGAAATGGCGGACCCCCACATTAGTTACGACCGCGCCGTTCGAGCTCCGATGGCGTACAGGAACTTGCTCGTGCGGATGAAGATCTGTCCGTCGGAAATAGCCGGCGAGCTCAGCGTGTAGTCGTCGAAGTCGTTCTCACCGAGAACCTGGAACGCGGGTCCGGTCTTGACGACAACGGTCAGTCCGTCTTCGTTGGTGACATAGATCTTCCCGTCTGCGACGACCGGCGATCCGCTGTAGGTCCCCGGCCGCAGGCGCTGTCGACCGTAAACCTCTTTGCCGGTCTTGGCGTCGAGGCACCACATGATCCCCCGGTCGTTGACGATGTACAGGTAGGTACCGTCGGTGACGGGTGTCGGCACATCCGGCCCGCTGTTGAACGACCAGAGTACGTGCGACCTGGTCACGTCCCCTCGACCACCGGCCTTCAAGGCCAGGAGAGGCCGCTCGCGGGATGGCGCGATGATCAACCCTTCGTACACGACGGGCGAGGCCACGATGCGGTAGCTGCCGTCGTTCGAGGGATTGAGTCCGTTGGCGCGCCACAGCTCCTTCCCGGTGGCCGGATCGTGGCCGGTCACCACATCACCGCCAGTGACCACGATTTCCGTGGTGTTGGCATACCGCAAAAGGGCGGGCGTGGTGTAGGCGTCGGGCGACTCGAATCGCGCTTGTGTTGGCCGTTCCACGCGCCATACGGTCTTGCCAGTGGCCTTATCGATACGAAGCAGGTAGGACGGATCGTCCGTTCGCATCCCGTGCAGAACCTGGACGTAGAGAGCATCTTCGTACAGCAACGGAGACGAACCGTAGCCGTGCATCAAACCGAAGCGTCCGTAGTCTTTCTGGATGTCGCGCATCCACAGCTCTTTGCCGGCAAAGTCGAACGCCTTCAGGATGCCCGTCCCTGTCATCACCCAGACGGCCTTGCCGTCGGTGACCGGCGAGGGCGACGACATGTTCTGTTTCATCATCCGGACATCGCCGCCGCCAAGCCGTTGCTTCCAGACAGGGACGCCGCGCGCGCGATCTACGCACCATAGATAGAGGGCGTTGTTCTCGGCGACATTCAAGAAAATGCGATCGCCCCACACGATTGGCGTCGAGCCCGACCAGGCGGGCAATGACAGAGACCACGTGATGTTGTCGTCCTTCGACCAGCGAATCGGCAGGTTCTTCTCGATGCTGAGGCCGTTCAACGACGGTCCGCGCCACTGCGGCCAGTTGTCGGCTGAGGGATAGGCGGTCGTCGCGCAGAGCAGGACGACTATCAGAGCCACCCGTTTCGTCATAGACTGTCTCACTCTCGCAGGGCTCACCGGCATTGAACTTCCGGCTGAAGCCGGAAGCCACATATTCTTCCTTCCAACTTCTTCCTTCTAACTTCTTCCTCACTCCGCCCTTAGCGCTCCGAGCAGCGGTGCTCGCAGCGCGGCCCGCGTGGCAAGCATCGAAGATAGCAGCCCACTCACGAAGACCGCAACCAACAACCACCACGCTCCAGTCGCCGCCTGCGGCCATCCTCCGCGCTCCGCGAGCGCCGGCGATACGGCGACGAGCGCGCAAGCCGTTCCAATTGCCAGACCCCATCCGAGAAGCAGGACGTTCTCCGCAAGCACGATGGCAAAGACGTGGCTCGCGCGATAGCCGACGGCGCCAAGCAGAGCCAGTTCGCGGCGGCGTTCCAGGACGTTTCGCAACAGTACCGCGGCGAGACCGATCGTACCTACGAGCAAGCCCAATCCGCCCAGCGTCTGAAACGTCGAGATGTATGTGTTCTCTACGCGATGAAACTCAGCCAGGCGTTCGGTCGTGAGCACGGCATCTGCGCCGAGATCTCTTGCGCCCTCTTCGATTGCGCTTGCAACCTGCGCGGCTCCCCCCGGTGCCGTCTCGACCAGAAAGAGCCGGTAGCCGTCCTGACCGCTGAACAGCCGTACGAAATCGGCGTCCGCCATGATCAGCTCGCTCTGGAAGATGCTGTCGTCGAGTGCCGCCACGAGCCGCAGCTTGATCGCTCGGCCGTCACGGGTGATTACGATGTCGTCCCCGAGCTTCTTGTGAAGCACGTAAGTCATCGAGTTGGCGTCGGCGATCACCGGCACAACAGGTCCGCTTTCGTCGGCGATGCTCCTGTTCAACAGCAGCCACGGATTCACGCGTTCATCGTCGTTCGACGCGAGCGACGCCTGGAATCTGAAGCGGCCGGATTCGATGAAGCCACGGCTTGCGCCCAATATGCGTGGGTTTCTCGGCTCGTACAGGTTCAGGCAGCTCGTATCGTCGCCGGGCAACAAGCGAAATGGCGCGACCGAAGAGACATCCTTTTCGAGTGCGGCGAGGCCAAGGCGCTCCCGTCCTTCCTGTCCGCTCGGATCGTGAGCCATCGGCAGCAGCAACTCGACGAGTACCGGGTAGCCGCCAACGCCGGAATGCCGATCCGTCGCCGGCGGGCCAACTCGCCGGAACGCATCGACCGAAATCAGAATGAAGGTCGCCGCCGCAATCACGGCAATCGCCAAGACGCTGCGGCCGGGGCGTTCGGCTGCGTTGCGCAGACCCAGTCGAGACACCGACCACCAGCCTCCACCCTCGAGCGGATGTCGAATCGGACGGCGCAGACCGACCGTCACCAGGCACAGGCACGCCACGAGCAGCGATCCGCCGGCGCCGAAGAACGCTCCGGCTCTGTCGAGCGCCCCGATAGAGGTCATCACAATCAGCGCCGCGCCCAGCACGCCAAACCCGATAGCCGCCACCAGCGGGCGCGTTCTTGCCTGCCGACCTGCAGCTGGAGCGTCGCCTGCGAGCCGTCCGGCAAGCAGGCTGCGTTCGGAGGTTCTCGACAGACTGCGCAGCGTCCACCAGATGCACGCCAGCGCCGCAACTGGGGCCCCCACCGCCCCCGCCACGAGTGACATCGGCGAGACATGCAGCCGAAGAGCGTCGGTACCAACGGCCCCCGCCCACCACGATCCGAGTCCCGCCATCATCAACGCCGCATAACCGACGGCACCACCGATTCCGAGAACCGCTCCAATGGCCGACAACGCCAGACCCTCGACGGCGAAAAGGCGCCGGACGCGGGCTGTCGTGTAGCCGACGGCCCGGAGCAAACCCACCTCGCGGGCCCGCTGCTCGATGCCGAGCCTGAAGAACAACGCCGCGAGCAAGAGGGCGGAAATCACGAGAAAGAAGCTGAAGTAGGTGAAGTACTCGCCGAAGTCGGTCGCACCGCGCGACGCGGACAATCCGTCCGCCCGCACGTCGCGAACGGACAATCCGGCTGCGAGAGGATCGATCGCCGCACGCAATCGTGCGACGAATGGGTCGCGAATCGCCCCCAGCACCTGGTCAGCGGCCGGGATAACACGCACCGACGTGCGATCGCCGTACCGCGAACGCCACAACTGTTGTCCCACGTCAAACGGCACGAAGGCCTTCGGCGTCGTGCGGTATCGCTTCCAATAGTCCTCATCGACACGGCGGACGCGACGAAGGTCGATTGGAAACGGCGGATCCCAGTCGGCGAGCGTTTCCGACTCGCTGATCCCCGGATAGGTCGGCGCGAGGTTCCGATCGGCTGCTGCCCCGTCGATGGGCAGTGTGGCCACCACTCGAAAATCTGCCGTTCGCGTCAACAGCCTGCCCGGCTCCTCCCAAACGTAGTACTCCATCGTCAATGGATCACCGGGCTTCACCCCGAGATCGCGCGCGGCCCAATCGTTCAACACCACGGGCGGCAAGGCCGATGGATCGACCTTCGCCACACCAAGCGCTTGCAGGTCCATGGCTGTCACGAGCGAGTACGGGATCTCCCGGCCACCGCTGCGAAGGCTGTTCGCGAGATAGGTGAAGATTGGCTGCTCTCTCAGCGACATTGCAGAGGCGGCCTGATCTATTGCGGCGGCGTGGGTTTCGTCGATCAAGCTTCCGCTTGCTTCGACGGCAAGCGACGATGCAGTCCCTGCCGGAGACGATCCTGAATCAACGATGCGGACCTTCAGCCCGACGTCCTCAATGCTTGCCTTCCGTCGGATCAGATCCTCGAGCGACTTGGCGGCGACAGGCGTGTCCGTTCGCTCCGAGACGAGAAGCGAGTTCACCCGGCCCTCGAGATCGAGCTCTTGCTGGAGACGATTGAGCGGAACGAATACGGCCCGTACGCGTCCCTGCTGCGGCTGAAGCGAGAATTCCCCCAGCTGATCCGGCCCGAGGATCGCGCGTACTGTCAGTCGAAACGTCCGGCCAAGGTCGTCTTTGCGACCGTGCAACGATTCAATCGGCACGGCCGTCGGTCGCTCGACACGCACCAGCACGGCGCTACCCGTTTCAGCGCCGATCTCAGACGCCAAGGCCGGGCTGACGAGTGCGTCTCGATCCCGAGCGGAGTCGCCGGAAGGTTCAGCGATCCCGTGGAAACGCCAGAATCGTTCGTCGACACCGTATACCGGCACCCGCAGCACGCGCCGGTTGGTCATCTGGTCGGTGACGCTCCCCTGAACGACGATCAGCGGACAGATTCCCGTGAACGACGCGGCAAACCCTTCGTCCGCTCTCAGCTCGTCAGCAAGCACTTCTCGAAAGAATCCTGTCGAGACGACGACTTGATCCGTCCGCCCAAGCTGCCGAATCACCAGGTCGCGCAGACTGCCACGCACGGAGTCGCCGACGAGGAGGGCTCCGCCGAGCACCGCCACGGCCGTCGCTACACCGAGCACGACGGCGAGATTCGTGCGCCAGTAGTAGGCCAGACTCTCGCGGACGAGTGAGCGAGTGGTCATGACTTTCGGGTTCAACGGTTCAACGGTTCAAGGTTCAAGGTTCAAGGTTCAAGGTTCAAGGTTCGGTTCAGGGTTCAGAGGTTCTGGGTTCGGCACGCCCTATGCCTTCGCTGATCACATGGTCGCCCGGCGCTATCAAGATCTCGTGTGTTGGCAGCTCGCAAATGAACTGAAACTTCGAGTCTATGCAATTGTCGCCAAGGCGCCCGTTGCCAAGGATCTCAAATATTGCGATCAAATCCGCGACTCGGCTCGTTCCGCGACCCGTAACATCGCAGAGGGCTTTGGACGCTACCGACCCGCCGACTTCGCGCGGTTCCTTCTGATCGCCCGCGCGTCGCTCTTGGAAACTCACGATCATCTCTGCGATGGCTTGGACTTGCGATACCTGAGCCAGGCCGAGTGCAAGGAGGCCTGCACACTGGCAGACCGAGCGTGCGGAGCGGTAACGAAGCTTCATGCCTACCTCGAACGCTGCGTCCGACGCCGACGCAAGAACCCTGAACCTTGAACTCTGAACCGAACCCTGAACCAAGAACCCTGAACCCTGAACTAGACTCTGCGGAGCCTTCTATCTTCCAACTCGAACCTGATCGGAAACTTCTCGGCGAGTTGGGTGCTGTGTGTCACGACAATCAAGATCGTATTCTGCTGTCGGTGAAGATCGAGCAGCAACGACGCGACGCCTTCCGCCGACGCGCGGTCGAGGTTGCCTGTCGGCTCGTCGCACAGCAGAACGCGAGGCGATCGAACCAGACCGCGTGCGATGGCGACCCGCTGCCGCTCGCCGCCGGACAGCTCGGCAGGACGATGGTCGGCCCGGTGTTCGAGCCCGACTTGTCTCACCAGCTCACGGGCCCACTCCGTCGTCTTCTTGCCATCCCTTTTACCAGTCTGTCCGTCGGGTGCAGCGACAAACGTCGGAATCAAGACGTTCTCGACGACCGTACACTGCGGCAGCAGACAGTGATCCTGGAAAACAAAGCCGATCGTCTCGTTCCTGAACGCCGCCAGCCTGGAAGCGGAGAGTAAGAACGGATTGGAGCCGTCGAAGGTGACCGTGCCGGAAGTCGGCGGCTCGAGCGTGCCAAGCAGGTAGAGCAACGAGCTCTTGCCGCTTCCCGAAGGTCCCATGATCGCCGCAGCTTCACCCGGAGCGAGCGAGAACGACACGTCGGCGAGCACGGTCATCGGACCGCGCGGAGTCGGGTACTCTTTCGTGAGGTTCTGGGCTTTTAGCACGGCGAGCATGGCGAAGGACTCGGGAGCGTCCCTCGATCTATGTTAACGAGCAGCGCGGAGGCTCTGCGCAACCGATGCACGACGGCCGGTTGCCAGTTCGTACGCCTCGACCATACGATCCGTCGCGTGCGCGATGCTGTAGTGCTCGCGCACTCCGGCGAACGCTCGCTCTCCTAATTTCTCGGTGAGCGATCGGTCCCGCCAGAGCGTGTGCAGTCCTTCTGCCAGCGCGCCGACTTGATCCGGCGCGACGAGGAGTCCACCGCCGGTCTTTTCGACCATCTCGGTAAACGCACCGCGCCGTGGTTGCACGACCGGCACGCCGCTCGCCATCGCCTCCAGCAGAAAGACGCCTTTCGGCTCGTCATAGGTTGCCGGCACCGACAGGACATCGATGGACCGCAAGAAGGCCAGCTTGCCGCTGCGATCGACGGCGCCGTGATAGGTGAACTCACTCTTCAGTCCGGCCTTGTCGAGACGATCGCGCACGTCTTCAAGATAGGGTTCGTGGGCGCGCGACAGATATCCTGCCGCGTCGAGTCGAATCGGGGCATCACCCGTACGACGGCGGAGCTCCACGTACGCATCGGCGAGCACGCTCAAACCTTTTTCGGGCGCCACACGCGCGAAGTATCCAATTCGAAACGGTGCGCCACCTTGCTCACCCGGCCGCCGGCGCTCGTAACCCTTCAAACTGATGCCGAGAGGCACGACCGACATGCGATCGGTTGGAATGTTCAGCAGACGGGACATCACCGGCACGTAGTATTCGCTCACCGGGATGAAAAGATCGACGTCCGGAACCTGCCGTCGAATCAGATCGATCGCTTTCTGCCGGTAAGGCTCGATCAGACCTTCGAGGAACAAGTCTTCGCCTTGCAACGTGCAACACACCGGACGCTTCAGCGCGTCGCGGATCGGCTTGGCAAGCCCGATCAGCAAAGAGTTCGGAAGATTGACGACGTCGGGCACGGGCTCGGCAGCCAACCAGTCGAGCAGCTTGTCGAACTCCTTGCGCAAGACTCCCCGGTCGCCTTCCAGCATCGACACCGTGAGATCGCCGAGCATCCTGGGATCGGTCGAGATTGAGCGGCCGGCCAACGTCCGGATCACCGCCGGCGAGTCCCACAGGCGATCGAGGAACCGCGGCGTCTTGCGAAAAAGGGCCACGTGCTGCTGCAGGTAGACGCTGATTCCACCGAAGAGCACGCGGTCCTGACTGATGTTGTTCTCATCCGTGGTTGTCGGCGTGTAGAGCGGCAACAGAGTGACGTCGTGACCACGCGCGAGCAACTCGACCGCCAGCGAGTTGTCGCGGTAACAACTCCCGCAATACATGCCCGCGGCACCGGCTGTAATGGAGAGGATCTTCATGAGGTTCTCACGCGTAATGCAAAATGCCGAATGCAGAATGTCTCAGTCGTCGAGTCTATCCGGAGGCAATTTGCATTGTGCATTTTGCATTCTGCATTAAACCGAAGGCAGATCTGCCGACTGAAACGCACGTGCCCGAAACAGGAAGTCGATCAGATTGCCCTCGTGCGGCTGCATCCAGTTCAGCTGTGTCGTCGGAACGGGCCCGAGGTTCAAGCGGTCGATGTGTACCGCGTCCATGAGCTGCCGCCGGAATTCGGGCTTACACGTGATCGCGCTGCATACCAGTGTCGGGCCGATCGAGTCGAGCATCTTCGCTTCCGGACACTGGACGACGGTCACGAACGGAAACATGTATTCCTTCTTTGCCATCGGAGCCTCGGGAGATTCGCAGTGAACGACGGTCGGCAGCAGGTAGTCTGCGCGTCCTTGCTTCACGAGCCTCGGTTCGTTCCTGTGTCTGGCCGTCACGTCGGTCGTCCCCGCGGTTTGCAAGTCCGAGTCGATCGACTGGGAAATCGCATCGGCCACACCAGGGACCGTGAACGCGGCCAGGCCAGCCTTCGGGTCGTCTGGCGGTAGCGGTGTCACTTTGGCGAGCCGTTGCGCTATGGCCTCGGCGATCTCCCGCGTGTGCCGGCTGGCCCAGATGCCAGAACAGTTGATGCAGCTGCGACCGCTATTCACGAACACGCTGTCGATCAATACATCGAGGTACTGCTCCCATTTGTCGACCTGGTCGTCACCCAGCAGAATCTTCGAGAACCCCGGCCCATGTGCCTGGACCCGTGGATTTCCTCGGTACCGATCGACCGTCGCCGTGCCCCCAAAGATCAAGTTGCGACCGCACCCTTCGAGCACAGCGGCGCCGACATCGCCTTCACCCGGATACACCGAGATCGCCTCGCGCGGGATACCGGCTTGAAAGAACGCCTCGGCCATTCGATACGGCGTCCATGGCTCCTGCGGCCCGGGCTTCAGCACCAATCCGATTTGCAACGGAATCACTGGCATCCAGAGCGTGTGGACACCCGGCGAGTTTGACGGCAGGACGAGACCGACGACCGGGCTCTGAACCTGATAGCTAATCGGTACGCCGCGCTCCTCGCCATGGCCGCTGGTCAGGACGTCGAGCGACAAGCCGCGAGTCAGTGACGCCAGGATGCGCGGCATTTCGGCCAAGACGAACGCGTTCTTTTTCATGTTCGCGCGGCACATGTGCTCGGGGAGGCCGGTGCTGGCCGACTGCGCGCGCACGAATTCGTCGGGTGACTGCGTGCCGTCGCCCATCGGCAACGTCGCGCTCATGTAGAGCTGTCCCGCTTTGTCGGCTCGCCGAATCAGCTCGTCGATAGGAATTTCGCGGAGTACGTCGCGCGCCCGTTGCGCTTTCCGGATATCGCGCTGAATGAGCCCCCCGTTGGCGCGACTGACGGTGGCAATCGGCTCGCCGTCCATGAAATGAACGACCGTATCCGAGTCCAGACTCGTGTAGGGCTGACCCCAGCGGAGAACGGGAATGTGAAGCATAGATTCGAAGATCGGTTCAAGGTTCAGACGTTCATGGTTCAGGGTTCGGTTCAAGGTTCAGGGTTCAGGGTTCGTTCAGGGGGTTCGGTTCAGGGTTCAGCGTTGAACCTCGAACCTTGAACGTTGAACCGAACCTTGAACCCTGAACCTTGAACCCTGAACCTATTCAGCCGTGTCAGTACACGCCCACCGTCGTGGTCGCCGCAAACCCGCGGAATGGCCGGACGCCGCTGACCCCGTCCCAGGGATAGCGTTCGTAAGGCCTTTCCCGCTCCCCTTCGTCACGCTCCAGGAAGCCGGGCATGAAAAACTCCTTGGTCAACGTCGTGAGCTTCACGCGGCCCGTCTCGCCGTACTCGACGATCTTGCCAGGATCGTCGAAGTCCACGACCTCGATCACCGCCCGTGGCTGCGGCGCGTAGTACGTAATCTTGTAGTTGTTGAACGGTCCGCTTGGAGCGCTCGCCGCCAGCCCCATCAAGGTATTGCCGTAGGTCGGCGTCATGTATGCGCCGTCGAGCAGTTCCTCGTGGGCGAAACGATTCCACTGAGGCGTGAACTCGGTGCCACCCGAGAAGATCCCCGTAATCCCTGCCTTCCTGATCGTTGTGCCCTTCGACTCGAGGCGCAGCGCGAATGCCTCGAGCAGCTTTGGCGTGGCAAACATGCACTTGATGTCGTGGCCGGCTTCGAGCACGGTGACCGCCTGATCGATGACGTGATCCTTGTAGGCTTGCAGATGTTCGGGCCAGCCTTTCTTGATCAGCTTGATGACCCATCGGGGATCGAGGTCCACACAGAAACAGATGCCGCCCCGGTGCTGCGCGAGATGCTCGACCGACAAGCGCAACCGGCGGGGACCGGACGGTCCGAGCATCAGCCAGTTCGAGTTCTTCGGGAAGTATTCGTCCGGAAGCGTTTCACTGAAGATCTCGTAGTCGATCCGGAAGTCATCCATTCCAACGCGAGACTTCGGGATGCCGGTGGTGCCACCGGTCTCGAATACGAACACCGGCTTGCCAACCAGCCCCTTCGGAATCCAGCGTTGGACGGGGCCGCCGCGCAACCATTCGTCCTCGAACGCGTCGAAACGTTTCAGGTCGGCAAACGAGTGGATCTCGCGACGAGGATCCCACCCGGCCTTCTTGGCGTGCTCGAGCCAGAACGGGCTGCCGGTGGCCGGGTTGAAATGCCAGTCGACGACTTCGCGCACCCATGTGTCGAGCGCATCGCGTGACGTATTGACTCGGGCGGTGACGTCTGAAACGTTGGTCGGACTCGGAGAAACCTGCATATGTGCGTGACCTATTTAGAGTATAGCGGCCTTTAGCGCTGCTATGCTGTAGCGTCGTTGACGAATCTGACACGCACGGCCCGCTCACTGAAGGACCGTTGAATCATCATGGCTATCGTAGAATCCAAGGTCGCTCCATCCCGACTGACCACCGTCCAGTGGCTCATCGCCATCATCGCGGTCATCGGGTTTGCGTTCGACACGTACACGATTCTGATGCTGCCGCTCGTCGTCCGCCCGGCTCTGCTTGAGCTGACCGGCGCGGCACCGGGTTCCCCCGAGTTTCAGGCCTGGGTTGGCCGTCTCTTCTACATTCCTGCGTTCGCAGGCGGAATCTTCGGGCTGCTCGGTGGCTATCTGACGGATCTCTTGGGCCGCCGACGCGTGCTCACGTTCAGCATTCTCATCTACGCCATCGCCGCCTTCGCCTCTGGCTTCGCGACCTCTATTCAGACATTGCTCGTCCTTCGATGCTTCATGTTCATTGGTGTCTGCGTGGAGTTCGTCGCGGCCGTGGCCTGGCTGGCGGAATTGTTTCCAGAACCCAAGCTGCGCGAAAAAGTTCTGGGCTACACGCAGGCGTGCTCCTCGCTCGGAGGACTCCTCGTCGCGACGGCCAACGGCCTGTGTGTCGCGTACGCGACCAGCCTTCCAGCTGTGACCGGCTTCGGAATCACGGTCGCCGATCCCCATGCGCCATGGCGTTACACGCTGATGTCGGGTGTGATCCCGGCGATCCCGTTGATACTCATCAGGCCGTTCCTTCCTGAATCGCCGACGTGGCAACAGAAGAAGACTGCCGGGACGCTGAAGCGCCCGAGCATCGCAGAACTGTTCGCGCCTGCGCTCCGAAGGACGACCGTAGTCACAGCTCTGATGATGGCGATGGCTTATGGCGCGGCGTTCGGCGCCATCCAGCAGATTCCGCAGATTGTCCCCGGCCTTCCCGAGGTTCATCAGATGACAGAGGGCGTTCCCCCACCGAGGGCGGCGCTCATCCAGCAGCAGGTGGCCTCCGACGTCACGAAGATGCAGGAAGTCGGCGGGTTGGTCGGCCGCATCATCCTGGCGTTTCTTGCCGTGATCATCGTCAGCCGAAGACGACTCATCCGATTGTTCCAGATTCCGGGATTGATCGTGATGCCGCTGGCCTTTGCGTTCGTGGCGACCTCGAGCCTGACGTGGACGTATCCGGCCATGTTCTTGTGTGGACTGTTCACCGTCGGCCAGCTGAATTTCTGGGGCAACTACCTGCCACGCGTTTATCCCACCCATTTGAGGGGCACGGGCGAGAGCTTCGCGGCCAACATTGGAGGCCGGCTGGTCGGAACGTCGTTCGCATGGATCACTGCGACATTGGCGGTCACGTCGGACCGTGCCTTCGCGCCAATAAAGGTGGCGCTCGTCGCCGCCGTCGTGGCGTTCTCTGTGTACCTGGTTGGTTTCATCGCCAGCTTCTGGTTGCCAGAGCCGCAACAGGAAGAGTTGCCGGATTAAAGATTCTCCACTTCTTCCTTCTGACTTCTTCCTTCTGACTTCTTTCAGGGCCGCGCTTTGCCGATCGCGAACAATCGACTGTCGCTTCGGAGAAACAACTGGCCATTCGACACGGCCAGCCCGGACATGAAGCGCTCGCCGAGATCGTTGCGCGCGATGATCATGGGCTCCCTGCCCGAGCGCACGACAATCACTTCGCCTGTTTCGCTGACGAAGTAGATCTTGCCGTCGGCTGCGACCGGCGACGCCGTGAAGAGTCCGTCGACGCGTTCCTGCCAGATGCGCTTTCCGGTCTCGGCGTCGATCGCGGTAATGGCGCCGACGTCGCTGGCCATATAGAGAACGCCACCGTCGTGCACGAGCGACGAGATGTACGGGGCGCCGGTTGGCACTTGCCACAGGACGTGCGTCGCCGAGACATCGCCGCGCCCACCCGGCCGAACGGCGAGATACGGACCGCTGCGATAGCCGCGGCTCATATAGAGAATGCCGTTGTGAAACGCCGGTACTGGAATCGGGAATTGATTGGAGCCGCCGACATACCAGAGCAGAGTCCCGGTCTTGGCGTCGTACGCGTCCACGCGTTCGCTCGAATTGACGATCAGCTCCGCGCGGTCCGTAGTTTCAACCACGAACGGCGTGCTGTACGACATGCGGCCCTTACCACGATCGACTTTCCACCGGTCCTTCCCGGTTCGCTTGTCCACCGCCAGCAGATACGATGCCGGCGCGTGGTCGCACAGGAGAATCAACGTGTCCTGGTAAAGCGTTGGCGAACTGCTGTGCCCCCAGTTGATCTCGAACGGAGCGATCTCCTTCGCGAGATTCCGTTCCCACACCAGCTTGCCATTCACGTCGAGGGCGACGATCTGGCCGGTCCCGAACCAGGCGTACACCATCTGACCGTCGGTGACCGGACTCGGGCTTGCGAGGTTGTGCTTGTCGTGAACCGTCGGCAGTGGACCCGCCGCTTCGACCCGATGCTGCCAGAGGCGGCGTCCGTCCGTGCGACTGAACGCCTCGACAAGGAAGTAGGTTCTATCGCTTGCGGCGCGCGACGAATCCAGCGCACGCTCGCCAGCGGTTGCCGCGCTCGCCCCCTGCGCGAGACGCGGGCCCTGACGGACGACTCCGGCGCCGATCTGCGACGTCACGAACACACGATCGCCGGCAACAATCGGCGACGAAACGCCGACACCGCCAAGGTCGGCCTTCCAACTGAGATTTTCCGTTGCGCTCCAACGCACGGGCAGATCGCGCTCGTCGGAGACGCCCGAGCCATGAGGACCTCGCCACTGAGGCCAGTCCGAGGCCGAAACGCTGCCACCAAATGCCACCGTCAGCGTGAGTCCAATCTTCAACGCGCGCTTCATGGGTTTTCTCCGCTGTCTGTTTCCGTCTTCGTTTGATAGGATGCGAATCCTCTATATAAGTAAAGTATAAATTCGTTCAGTTTTCCTAGACTAAACTGATAGCCGCGGCCGAACGGTCGGATAAGCGAGTGGTGGGACAAGGATGAGTCGCGTTCAGATCAAACTGGCCAGGCTGAGTCTGGTGATCGTTGCTTCGACGTTGCTGGGAACCTCGTCTCTTGCACAGGGACCCCTATCCGCAGATCGGTTCTGGCCTCAATGGAGGGGACCAGACGCAACAGGCGTCTCGAAGCACGCAAATCCTCCGATCGAATGGAATGAGACCAAGAACATCCGGTGGAAGGTCGAGATTCCTGGCCGGGGCTTCGCCTCCCCCGTCGTTTGGGGCGATCGGATCTTTGTCTTGAGTGCCGTCCCGGTCGGAGTGAGCAGTCCCGCCGACCATGGGCCTCGCGGCTTGGTTCAACCTCGCGACATCCATCGATTCAACGTGATCGCTCTGGACCGGCGCACCGGCAAGGTCGCCTGGGAACGAACGGCTCGCGAAGAGCGGCCGCATGAAGGAACGCACCAGGATAACGGCACGTGGGCATCGAGCTCGGCGATCGTGGACGGCCAGCGCGTTTACGCGTGGTTCGAGTCGCGCGGCTTGTACGTCTACGACATGGACGGCCAGCTGCTCTGGCAGAAAGATCTCGGCGACAAGCAGATGCGCATGCAGTTCGGCGAGGGAAGTACGCCCGTCGTGCATGGGAACCGCGTCGTGATCGTCTGGGACCATCAAGGTCAATCCTTCATCGTCGCACTCGATGCACGGTCGGGAGAAGAGATCTGGCGAGCAGCCCGCGAAGAGATCGACTCATGGGCCACGCCGTTGGTGGTTGAACACAACGGACGGCAACAGGTCGTGACGAACGGGATGAATCGGTTACGGAGCTACGACCTCGAAACCGGCAAGATCGTCTGGGAGAGCCAGGGGACGACCATGAACGCCATTCCGTCGCCGGTGGCTGCCGATGGAGTGGTATTTGTCACCAGCGGTTTCCGTGGCAACAACCTCAAGGCCATCCGTCTCGCAGACGCGAGCGGGGACCTCACCGGTTCGAAGGCCATCGTCTGGTCGCTCGATCGCGACACGCCGTACGTGCCGTCTCCCCTCCTGTACGAGGGCATCCTGTACTTGTTGAAGTCCAACTCGGGAATCCTGTCGGCGTTCGATGCGAAGAGCGGGAAACCGCACTATCAACTACAGAGACTGGATGGCATTCCTGAGGTGTTCTCGTCGCCGGTCGGCGCGAACGGCCGGGTGTATCTGACTGGCCGTGATGGGACGACGATGGTCGTCCGTCACGGTCCTGCGTTCGAGGTCTTGGGCAGGAACAGGCTCGACGATGGATTCGATGCATCGCCGGCCCTAGTCGATGACGAGATTTACATGCGTGGGTATAGGTACCTTGTACAGTATCGGCGCAAGATGAACGCGGTTCACACTCTGACTTCGGCGTCGGTTGGACGAGCGGGTCGGCAGCACCTGTAACGCTGCGCGGACTTCTCCGCCGGAAGGCAACATCCCGTCAGCTTTTGAAGCCGCTCGACATCTTTATGGACGACGTCGAGATGTCTGAGGGTGTGTGTGACGGTGCGATGGATCGTCTCCAGCACGGCGTCCGGCAACACAGCCAGGCGGTAGTGCACCCATAGTCCATTGCGACGCGTTTCGACAAGACGTGCCCTCCGGAGGTACGCCAGGTGTCTTGACGCCTTCGGCTGCGAGATCTTCAAGCTGTCGTGGATATGACAGACACACACCTCGCCCGTCAACAACAGTCCGAGAATCCGAAGGCGCGTTGAATCCGCCAGCGCCTTGAAGACGGTCTCCATCTCGAGCAGCTTTTTCTCCATGTATATATGCCTTGACAAATGTACCATGCCGACTTGTAATCGTCCTATATTCGCTGGGCCATATATAGGGTACAAAGTCGAGTATGAGCATTCGTGAGACACGAGGGAGTCGGATATGACTGAGCGTCGCTACAACGTGCTCTTCTTGTGCACAGGCAACTCGGCCCGCAGCATCATGGCCGAGGCGTTGCTCAACTATTGGGGCAAGGGACGCTTTCGCGCGTACAGCGCAGGAAGTCATCCAAAGAGTCAGGTTCACCCGCTCGCTATCGACGTTTTGCAGAGCAATCACGTGCCGACCGTAAACCTTCACAGCAAGAGCTGGGACGACTTCGCCACCCCGGATGCCCCATCCCTCGACTTCGTGTTTACGGTGTGCGACAACGCCGCCCAGGAAGTCTGTCCTGTGTGGCCGGGACAACCGATGACGGCCCATTGGGGCATTCACGATCCGGCGGGGGTCAGCGGATCGGATGAAGTACGTCGTCGTGCCTTCGACAAAGCCTTCAGAGAGCTTGACGCACGGCTGAAGATCTTCACGAGCCTCCGCATCGAGGCCCTCGACCAGATTGCGCTCCAGCGCCAGCTCGACGCCATCGGCCAAGACCGGCGAGAAGAGGTGTTGAGCTAAGGTTCGGCGAGGTTTACCTGGCCGAGATCGTCATGCGCGGCTAACGCTATCTGTACGCCCATCGCGGATCGGCAGACTGTTCGAGCCTACGCCTCAGGCCCCAGCCTCCGCTTCTTCTCCTCATTCGGACGCAAAAATTTACATCGTTCACAGCAGAGTTTTGTGTCATTCCGATAACTGCGATGTTACTGTTGTGTAAACAAATGGTCGATACCTGACTCTGAACGGAGGGTTTGGCTTGACTAGTCTCAACCGAATTCGCCAGACGACCTTGCTTTTGGGCATCTGCCTGTTAGCCGCAGCGCCCACCTTGGACGGCAACGAACGGCTGGCGATGCGAGTGACACCACTTGTCGCGTTTGCGCCGGGGTTTCTTACCGTCAGTGTGACGGTGCCTGCCGACGACGAGAACCGGTCGCTTCAAGTCGTCGCCGAATCTTCAGATTTCTATCGAAGCAGCCAGATCTCGCTCGACGGCAAGAACGCTTCGCCCCTCAACGTCTTCAAGTTCAGCGACCTGCCGAGCGGCTCGTACGAGATTACGAGCGTGCTGATTGGCGCCAACGGCCAGCGGGCCATTGCTCAGCGAATCGCAAAGGTCCAACCGTCAGTCGGTTCACGGTAGGCTTCAGCCACCAGAGCACGACCAGAAAGAAAAAGGGCCGGGCGCAGAGCCCGGCCCTCCAAAGACCACCTCGGCCAGAATCAGAAATTGAACCGGAACGCCAGCTGGATCTGGCGGTTCGTCCCGATCCCCACCGTTGTGCCGACCGTCTGCGTCGCTCTTCCGAACGCGCCCGCGGCACCAGTCGTGTAGGGCTGACCCGGCTGAACCCTGTTCGCTTCGGTCAGGCTGTTGCGCTGGGCAGCGCGTTCGGCAGCGTGCGCGCCGATGCCCGCCAGGTTCGCTGTGGTTGAAGATGTTGAAGATCTCCAGGCGCAGCTCGCCGTTCGGGCCGCGGCTCGGACCAATCCGCTTGGCGATCACCACATCGACCTGCCAGAAGTTCGGTCCGTGGATCGAGTTGCGCTCGAGGTTGCCGTTGGTCCCGGGCTTCGGCGTCGCGAACGCGGCCGGATTCAGGAAGAGGAGCCCGCCGTCCTTGATGAACGGATCGACGCCGGGGACGAGATCCGGACGCCGGACGTTCCGGGTAGATCCGCCGCCCGGCGTGTTGACCACCGCGGTGCGGTCGGCCGCCGGGTTGTTGAACACGTTTCCCGGCGCCGTCGACGTAGACGATGTCGTTGCGGGCGATTTGCACTTCGAGCGGCAGGCCGCTGCGCGCGTTCATGATGCCGCCGAACGACCAGCCACCCTTCAGCGCTCCCGCTGCCCGGAGTGGAGTAGAGGAGCGCTCAGGTTGAACGTGTGGCGGACGTCGAACAGGTTGTAGCCGTATTCGTAGTGTCCCAGTCGGCGAGGTTCGTTCTGTTCGCCGGCCGCTCCGACGCGAGGCTCGCCGCGTTGCCCGCCGTTCGCGCCTCGTTCGAGCCGCCGGAAGTGCCCTTGCTGTACGCGTAGCGTGTACTGCGCGTTCAACGCGACGCCGTTCGCCGACCGACGGGTCAGCGCCAGCTGCATGCGCGTTGTAGCTGTCGGTGCCGCCGCTGGTCTTGTAGTCGACTTCGCCGTACGGATTCTGCACGCTGGTGATCGTCGAGCCCGGGCACATGATGCCGGTGCCCGATCGTCCCGTTCGGCGCAGGTGACGATGCTGAATTCACGAACCACCCTGCCCGCCGACGCACCATTCGTCTGCACGCCGACGATCTGGTTGGTGATGCTGCGGAGGAAGAGATTCCGCCCCTGGCTGCCGACGTAGGCCGCCGACGCCGCCATGCCGCCGCCGATTTCCTGCTGCACCGACGCCGTGTACTGGTACACCTTCTCGGGAAGCGTGTAGTCGTCCGAGTACGCGCGCGGCTGGTACGAGCGGTTGTTCGGGTTGTTCGTGAAGTTGAGACGAATGACCGCCGGATCGACCGGGTACGCGAGCAGCGGGCCGCTCGAGACCGATCGTGCTGATCCGCTCTGCTTCGATCGGCTGAATCTGGTCTTCGGTCTGGCCGGGGCCGACGAAGATGCCGAAGCCCGACTTGAAGACCGTCTTCGCTGTCGGCGAGTAGGTGGCCGAGATCCGTGGCTGGAAGCTGTTCTTCTTCGACTGGTAGAAGGGCGTCGTGTCCGGATCGATCTGTCCGGTCACGACGTTGAACTTGACGATCCGGTTGTCGGCTTCCGTCAGCGGCACGTAGTAGTCGTAGCGGAGGCCGTAGTTCAGCGTGAAGTTCGGGCGCACGCGCCATTCGTCCTGCGCGAAGCCGACGTAGTATTCCTGCTCGATGTGCTTCAGGCCGGTCGCCCCGTTGTGGAACGGGCTCGGTTCGCTCAGGTCGCCGAAATACTGCACCGAGGTCGGCTGATTCGCGAGGAACGCCGTCACGTTCGGAATAGGTGTAGGTGATCCCGCCCAGCTGATCGGTGCTCATCCGAATCACTCGCACGTCGACGCCCGATCTTGAAGAGGTGCGTCCCCATGACCTTGCTCAGAGAGTCGGCAAACGTCAGCGAGTACGGGTTGTACGGCGCGCCGCGGCCGTTCCCCGCGCTGTTCACGCGGACGAGCCCGCCCGGGCTCGCGAGCGACGAGTTCGCGCCCTGTCCCGCGATGCCGGCGTTGGCGACGTTGCCGGTCAGGCTGATCGAGATGTTCTCGAACCCGGGCTGCGTGTCCGCCCCCTCGGTGCTCGGCGCCGCGTTGTAGCCGAACTTGAACTCGTTGATCGCGCCGCTGCCGAGAATCCCCTGCAGGTTGAAGACCGCATTGGTGGGGTCGATCGTGGCCTTGAAGAATCGGCCGCTGACATCCTGCGGATCGAGGCTCTCGGCCTGGTCGTGGAACACGCGGTACGTACGACGACCAGTTGTTGTTGATCCTGTAGTCCAGGCGCGCGCTGAACGCGTTTTCGCGAACACTCTGGTTGGCCTGCCACTGCATGATGTCGACGTCCGGGTTGGTCGAGGCGCCCGGCAGCAGGTGCGCGTCCGGCGCCGTGAACCCGGAGCGCAGTCCGGCCACCGCGGGGACCGCCCGCGCCCACGCCGCCGCGCTCGGCACGCCCTGAATGAGGTTCCTGCCGGCGTCCAGCCGGTAGCCTTCGTAGCTGCCGAAGAAGAACGCGCGGTCCTTCACGATCGGCCCGCCGATCGATCCGCCGAACTGATTGAGGTCGAGCGGCGATTTGGGAACCGTCGGCGCGCTGCCGGCCTCGGCGATGATGCTGCCGTCGGCGTTGCGCTGCGAATCGAAGTAGTTGGCGGCGTCGAGCGCGTCGCTGCGCAGGTACTCGAAGACCGAGCCGCTGGAACTGGTTGCCGCCCGACTTGGTGATGACGCTCACCTGTCCGCCGGTGCCGGTGCCGAACTCCGGCGGGATAGCCGCTCGACTCGACGCGGAACTCCTGGACGTTCTCGAGGCTCGCCTGCAGCTTGAAGAGGCTCGGGTTCTCGCCGTTCAGCGACGCCCGGCGCGGCATCGATGATCCCGCTGCCTTCGACGCCGTCGTACTTGATCACGTTCTGATCGACGGCTCGGCCGGAGAAGCGGATGTCGCCCCACGTGCCGGTGCCCGCGTTCTGCGAGCCGGGCGCCTGCAGCATCAGCTGCGACATCTGGCGGCCGTTGACCGGCAGGCCCTGCACTTCGCGCTCGCTGACGTTGGCGCCGATCTTCGCCGAGCTGATGTCGAGCACGGGCGAAGTTCCGACGACGTTGACGGACTCCTGGACGCCGGCCGCTTGGAGCTGGAAGTCGAGCGTCAGCTCCTGGCCGACGGCAATGGGCATATTGGTGTATTCAACGGTTGCGAATCCCGCCTTTTCCACCCGAATGGTGTAAGTAGACGGTTTCAGACCGGCAACGACGACCAGGCCCTGAGTATTGCTCGTCGTCGTTCTCGATTCCCCTGTCTTCTCGTTCTTGATGGTCACCGTCGCATCGGGCACGAATGCGTTCTGCGCGTCGCGAACGATGCCCGAGAATCTGCCTTGGTCGGTCTGCGCATGACTGACCACTGAATACAGTGCAACCAGTAATAGCGCCGCCACCCACCTGTAAAAATTCATCACGCCTCCTGCGTAGTCCGGCAGAGCCGGAAACTCCGTAAGGAGGGAGGGTAGAAGCCGAGTGTGATCGCGTTATGACGTGGATGTTACAGGTAGGTTAACTGTCTGCGACTCAGCACCGGGACGGCACCTGGAGAATTTCAGAGTGTACTTTCGGCCTCAGGCGCCGAAGGAGTCATCTCAGCCAGCATTTCAGCATTCGCGTGAACGCTGCCGGCAAACGGCGGCACCCAGAATGCCGTCACGAGAGCGAGCCCAGCGGCTACGGCCCCCGTCGTAAACGCCCGCTGAAGGGAGACGATCAACAGGTGTTTCAATTCCGGACTGAGGCCGGCGAGGCCTTCCCGGTCGAGGACGCCAGGCCCCAGTCGAGATCCGCCCAGGCCTGCAGCCAGAATCGCTCCCATGATTGCCACGCCAACGGCGCCGCCGATGCTGCGAGCGAACAGATTGAGAGACGTGGCCACGCCGAGTTCGGACCGCGCGACCGAGTGCTGGACGGCCAGCAATAGCGACAGCATCGCGAAACCCAATCCGGTCCCCATCAGCGCGATATCGGCAAACACTGACGCACGAGACGAGCCTACGGCGAGCCACGGCAGCGCCATGGTCGCGACGAACACCGCCGATGTTCCCACCACCGTCGACACCCGCGCCCCGACTCGCAGGAGCAACCGCGCCGCGACGATGGACGCGAGCACCCACGTCAGGTAGAGAGGCGTGAGAATCTGCCCCGCACTCGTCGCAGAGCCTCCGGTGTTCAGTTGCACGAGGAGCGGAATGAACGCGATGGTCCCAAACAGGGCCATGCCCGCCAGAAATCCCACGGCCGTCGCCACGCTGACGATGCGGTTTCGGAACAGCACGAATGGAAGGATCGGATCGGTCGCCCGTTGCTCCACGTACGCGAAAGCGACGATCGACGCCAACGCCAGAACAGCCCACAGGAGGCTCACTTCCGACAGCGCAACCAGGAGCAGCGTCGTCGACAGGAAAAGCAAGAGGCCGCCCTGCCAATCGACCGTCGCTTTTCGGGAGGGAACGTGCGATGGCAAAGTCCGGTGGACGACGAACGCGGCGACCAGCCCGATCGGCAGGTTCAAATAGAAGACCCAGCGCCAGGAGATGGAATCGGTGATGAAGCCACCAATCAGCGGACCCGCAATGGACGACACACCCCAGACGCTGCTGAATACCGCTTGCATGCGCGTCCGTTCGGCAAGCGTATAGATCTCTCCGATGATCGTGAGCGCCAGTGGGATCAGTCCGCCCGCACCAAGCCCCTGCAAAGCGCGAAACAGGATCAGCTGCAGCATCGACTGAGAGATGCCGGCAAGCATCGACCCGACGAGGAACAATGTGATGGCCGTGAGGTACAGCCGCCTGCGACCGTACAGATCCGACAACCGGCCCCACAGGGGCACGGACGCAGTTGACGTCAGGAGATACGCGGAGAACACCCAGCTGTAATGATCGAGGCCTCCGAGGCTCGCCACCACCGTCGGCATCGCGGTGCTGACGACGGTCGCTTCAAGGGCAGCAAGGAAGATTCCGAGCAGCAGTCCGGCCGTGACGAACAGACGTCGGCGCGACGTAAGCGCGACCGGGTGAGACGCTGGACCCTGCGAAGTCACCTAACGATTCTACAATCGCTCGTCGTGCTTTCGCAGATTGTCTCTCCCTGGAGACGCCGTAGTTCCAGACGGTTCCAGCTTCAAGGTTCGGCGATCGTCACGACGACCGTTGACGATGCGCGCGCGCCTGCGTTGTCGGTGATCGTCAAAACAACATTGAATGTCCCCGGGCCATCGAAGACATGCGACGCTGTGGGAGATGGGGAGTTCGTTTGCCCGGTACCGTCGCCCCAATGCCATGAGTACTCGGTGATCCAACCATTCGGTGACACGGAGCCGCCTCCATCGAGAGTGACCGGCTGTCCCGCTTGGCTCGAGTAGGGTGCTCCCGCCTCAGCGACAGGACCTACCGGAAACACCGCCGACTGCGTTTTGCCGAACACGTTGTAGGCGGTGACAGAGATGGTGTGATACCCGCCGGAGAATGGAAGGGGGATCGCGCACCCGCGAGAGCCGCCGGGGCCTGCGCCGATCGGCGACACACCATAGTCAGTTGTCATACCGTCGATCGTGACGGAGTACCCGAGAGTTACCGCGCCTGAATCCGCATGATCCCAAACCAATTTCCCATTCTGCGCTCGCGCCTCTTGTGCGATGAATAGCAGAACCGCCGCACACACACACCAACTTCTCAACGACACGCACATCGAGTTCCTCCAAGGAGCTCAGGGCTCGCGGAACGTTCGAGTGACTTTCAAATCAAGAACGGGGTAGGGCTAGAGACCGGCGGCGTCCCGAGCAATAAGTTTGCCGTAAAGTCCGATGCCAAGCGGAACATGAGGAATATTGATGAGATGTACTTGGCTGCTACGAGATCGTAGCAAAGGCGGCTGAGATGTATCGAAACAAAACTGAGCTATAAGGTCGCAGGCCCTGAGACTGACGCATTTCCAGTCACTATAAGCCCTCGATTAGTTGCACGCCACTGTGTAACCGTCACTATTAACAGCCTCATACGCGTACTTCGTCCGGGCGTTCGCGCCCTGCGTCTCGCGCTCTAACCGATTGGCGTGGAGGGCGAGATTTAGCCGAACGGCCTCTTCGCCTACACGTACCCCACCGAAGGATCCAGGGCGATCGCGCTTCGGGTGAAGACGCCGCTGCCATGCCCCAGTAGGCGTCCCGCCTCATCCAGAAGATCCGCTTCCGCCAAAAACAGCCGGCCGCTCTCGTGCCGAAGGCGCCCGATCGAATGCAGCTCCCCATCCGTCACGGGCCGAGTGAGGTGCACCGTGAACGAGACAGTCAAGACGAACACATCTCGCACGCGGGAGTTGACGGCAAAGAAGGCCGCATCATCCATCATCCGGAAGTACACCGAGCCGTGCACGGCGTGCGCGGCGTGATGAAACTCCGGGCGTGTGGCCAACCGCACCTCCGCCTGTCCGTCGGCGACGGTGATGCGGGTGCCAAACCACCGCGTGATCGGCGCGGAGGCGTAAAGCCGCTCGAGTTTGCGATAGTGCTCTGTGTCGCTCACTGTTTCTCGACGACGAATGCTTCCCAGGCACCGACGCTCTCCCGGCGGGAATGGACCTCTCCTCCGCCACCTCCCTCTGCGCAGATGACGTGACTGTTGTTCGTGCGCAGGCCGACGCGATCTCCCGACCTCAACACTTCGTGTTCCAACCGGTCCAGTCGTGCTCGGAGCGCGTCGATTTGCTGTTGAATCTGGCGCTGTGAATCGGGAGGCGCGTCGGAAACGGCGAGATGCTGAACGGGATCGACGGGGACGAACACCTGGCCTGTGAGATCAACGGACTCGGGAAACTGCGCAATGGTGCCGCCGGCAATCTGCGTGTCCCATCCCACGAATGGATCTTGCGTGCACACGACATCCGCCGAGAGCGGCCGCGTCTCGGACGCCCGTTTCGTACCCCAGTTGGGTCCGAGCTCGAATCGACACTGTTCGGCGATGAGGCGGGTCAGCTGACGCCGCGCTTCATCATCTCCTCTGACCAGCTCGGGATTTTTCGCGGCAAGCTCGTTGATGATTTCCTGAACACGACTGGGATACTTCATGGTCGCTCCTCCGCCCTGGCCACTCCGGCGGCCTGGTAGTCTAAGGTTAACCGCGATCTGGAGCGTGTTCGGCGTCGACGCTCACCCAAGCATCGAAAGTGTGCAAAATGACCGTACGAAAGGATTTGATCCAGCTCCTGTCCACACAACCGCGGTCGGTGTCGGCGATTGCCCGCGACCTTGGTTTGAAGCGCGCGGATGCCGAGGAGAATTTACGGCATGCGATCCGATCCGCGGAAGCGGCCGGTTATCGCGTGTCGGTAGTTCCCGCAAAATGCCGTGCCTGCGATTTCATGTTCGAGGCGAACCGGCTGACAAAGCCTGGTAAGTGTCCGGTCTGTCGCAGCACGCGGATCTATGAACCCCAGATCGGCATCGAGTGAAATCCTTTTGTGCTCCTCTTCATGGTTTGTGTGATCCTCTACCTGCTATTGACATCGTCACGCGTCGTTCGATTCAAATGAGCGTACTGTACCGTATCAGTACCCAAGTACGCCGGAGCCGCTTAGCAGCAGAGGGATTCAGTGACTCGCCCCGAGATCGCACGGTGGAGTTGATCGATGACGAAGAAGCACACGCTGTTCGACGACATCGGCGTTGTCGCCAAGATCGACTACCCGTCACTGTTGATCGGCGTGGTCATCGGCTTGGTGCTCGGGCTGAGCATCGCTCTGTGGCGCTAGGGCCGACTCGTCTTCACCTTCACTGTCAGTCTTCGTGACGCCGTAGCCGACTTCGTACTTTTGCTAGTGTGTCGCTCGAGAGCCCTCTGGCTTCCAGCCAGGGGTGGGGCTTGAAGAATTTCTCGTAAGATCCTTTGTAGGGCGGATTCTCTGATGCTTCGACTGGTCGTAATTCTGCTGGTGGTTTTTGCGGTGCTATTTGTGATCCGACTGCTCCGCGGAACCGCTCCAAGAAGGTAACGGCCGCTTGAAAGCCGCAGGACTTGATGGCTTTCGTTACGTCGATTGCGCCTTTGCCGTGATTGAGACAGCAAGGCTCTGTTGGAAGCTTGAGAACGCCCGCCGATGGACGGCTACGGTATTGGGGCTCCAAACGATTACGCAGCACTCAGGCAGAAGAAGCAGCATCAAGAGGCTGCGGTCGAGGTCCTCACGAGACCTGCCGGAACGTTCGTGACGCAGGCAAACCCCTATGTTCTTAATCACCGCCTCAGCATCCAGCAGGGCGTATTTCTTTGCCCGGGAGATGTGACTGAAACGTGGGTCGACAACCTGAGCGCCCTCGGATGGTCTGCAAACTTGGATGCGTCACGTAATTGGGTTCTTCGGATGGACCCTGTGGTCGTCTTCGAAGAGCTTGCGCGGATGAACGTAACGGCGAGAAGTCTCTTTCCTGGCATTGATGGTTACGCGAAGTCGCTGCGGCACCGAGCGAAGTTGTTGATTGATTCTCGAGCTCCCCGAGGGCGAACTTGACTGACGCGAAGAGCAACCATTTTCGACGGCTAGCACTCCGTGGTGCAAGTCACATCACCTCATAGCTGCGACTCGTCCAAGAATGCCTTATTGGTGCGGTGGGAGAAGACCGAGTTGCTGCGTCATTCCAAGGTCATCCCGACTGGTTGGTCTACAGCGCCTATCCCGCCGTAGCTCGATGAAATCGCAACTGAGCGGAGGCGGATGGTGCGCCCGACAGGGTTCGAACCTGTGGCCTACGGCTCCGGAGGCCGTCGCTCTATCCAGCTGAGCTACGGGCGCGAGGATCAGAGAGGTTCCCTAGCTTACCCGATTCCCGCCTGAGAGTTCGCAGCGAGTGGAATTCAAGCCCAAGGTCCCGACACGAAGCCTCACTCTCGGCTCACAAGTCCCAAAAAATTCCCAAGCACAACGGATCAGCAAGCTACAATCGCTTAAGAAATGGCTTAAGCCGCCCAGAGGGCGGTACGGGGGAACCACACAGGCTGCTGCGCAGCCTAAAGTGAAGAAGTTAGAAGGCAGAGATTAGAAGTATGGAGCAATCGCAATACTTCTTCCTTCTCCCTTCTTCCTTCTTACTTCAGGTTGCATTGCAACCTGCCTAGGGGCGAATCCGTCGCGCCGACGCTCCAGGAGCGAAGGCGGACGGACGAGGACTTCCAACCTCGAGCCCGTCAGCTAACCCCGTCAGCTGGTTGGAAGGATGTCCGTGCCTGAAGAAGGCTTACTCCCCCAGATCAAACGGTTCGTCGTCGGAAAACCGATCCCGTCCCATCTCGCCCATCACGAGCGCTTGTCGCGCGTGACCGGCCTGGCGGTGCTCTCCTCCGATGCGTTGTCGTCGGTCGCATATGCGACGGAAGAAGTCCTCCGGGTGCTCGTGCTCGCCGGTACCGCGGCGTTGAGCTTTGCGAGCCCGATCGCCTTGGTCATCGCCGCCATCCTCGCCGTCGTCGTGTTCTCGTACCGACAAACGATTTACGCATACCCGAGCGGTGGCGGAGCGTACATCGTAGCGAAAGAAAACCTGGGTGACATGCCGGCTCTCATCGCCGCCGCATCACTGCTCATCGACTACATCTTGACGGTCGCGGTGAGTATCGCCGCAGGCGTTGCCGCCGTCACGTCGGCGTTTCCGCAGTGGCACATCAACCGAGTCGAGCTGACGCTTGGCTTTGTCCTGGTCCTGATGATCGGCAATCTCCGCGGCATTCGCGACTCCGGTCGGATTTTCGCCGTGCCTACCTACTTCTTCATCGTGACTACGCTCATGTTGATTGCGGTCGGGGTATGGAACGCTGCGAGCGGAACCGTCCATCCGGTGGCGCCGGTCGAGCCGGTGCTGCCGAACAACGAATCCTTAACGCTGTTCGTTCTCCTCACGGCGTTCGCGAACGGCTGCACGGCGATGACGGGCGTGGAAGCCGTGTCCAACGGCGTCCCAGCCTTCAGGCCGCCCGAGTCCAAGAACGCCGCCGCGACGATGCTGATGATGGCGGTCCTGTCCATTACGATGTTCCTCGGGATCACCTTGTTGGCACAGTCGTACCACATCGTGCCGAGCGAGCAGGAGACCGTCGTGTCCCAGCTGGCGCGCGGCGTTTTCGGTACGCGCGGCGTGGCGTACTACGCAGTTCAGGCCGCCACGATGCTCATCTTGGTGCTCGCGGCCAATACCGCATACGCCGATTTCCCGAGGCTGGCCTCCATTCTGGCGCGCGATCGCTACGTGCCGCGGCAGTTGATGAACCAAGGCGATCGGCTGGCGTTTTCGAACGGCATCGTGGGCCTGAGTGTCTTTGCCGGGGTTCTGCTGGTCGTCTTCGGCGGCGACACGCACGCGTTGATCCCGTTGTACATGATTGGGGTCTTCGTCTCGTTCACGCTGTCGCAAGCCGGTATGGTCGTCAGGTGGCGCCGACTGCGCACGCCCGGGTGGCACCTGAACGCTTCGATCAACGGCCTCGGGGCGGTGGTGACCGGAATCGTGCTGCTCGTGGTCGCGGCGACCAAAGCGCACGAAGGCGCGTGGATCATCATCCTGCTCATTCCGGTCATCGTCGTCTTCTTTCGCATGACCCGGCGCCACTACGACGAGGTGGCGGCCCAGCTCACGCTCAAAGGCTGGCAACCGCAGCGCGCGCGCCATAACACGGTGCTCGTGCCGATCAGCGGCATGCAGCGGGCGGTCGTGGAGGCGCTGGATTACGCGAAAACGCTGTCGCCGGATGCGCGCGCGGTCTACGTGAACATCGATCCGGCCGAGACCGAGCGGCTGAGAACCCAGTGGGCACAATGGGGCGAAGGTGTGCCGCTCGTCGTGCTCGAGTCACCGTATCGGTCGCTCATGGAGCCGCTGCTCGAGTACATCGAACAAGTCAATGGCGAGCGCTCAGACGACTACGTCACGGTCGTGCTGCCGGAGTTCGTCCCGGCTCGCTGGTGGCACCACTTGTTTCATAATCAGCGGGCTCTCCTGATCAAGGGCGCGCTCCTCTTCAAGCGGAACACCGTTGTGACGAGCGTGCCATTCCACCTGAGGCACTAGTGCTGGTTCAGGGTCGAACTCTTGGACGCGCGCTACGGCACCGATCCGGTCAATCTGCGTGGCGTTCCAGCCACACGCACCAGCCTATCGCGGCGGCGACCGACACTGCGAGTCCCACGACCCAAGGCGTCGCGTAGACAAACGCCACCGCGACGACTGGCACGCAGAGTACCGCGGTCAAGGCCGCCGTGTTCCGCATACGGCGGTGACGGAGATACTGGGTAGATGTCTTACGCCGAGTCGTGATCCGCATGTTGGCGCCTACGCACCCACCATAGCGGTCACGTCATTAGAAAGTCCTTAGGGATTCATGAGGACACGAGCACTATTGTGGCGTCGGTCACAAGATGCGTTTCAAGAACTGCAGCACGATCAACAGCACCATGGGCGACAGATCCAGGCCACCCATCGGCGGGAGCGCCCGGCGAATCGGCGCGAGGACGGGCTCGGTAAGCCCGTTGAGCAGGGTCGCCAGCGGATTTCGCCGATCCACAGGGAGCCAAGACATGACGACCGTCACAAGGAGGACGAGCGAATAGAGATCGATGAGCGTAGTAATCAGACGCATCGGCGGAGCCTCCAGGAAGTGAGCACCTTGACGAGAGCGCTACATTTCCTCACAACAACGAGTCGGTTGGCAGCGTGCCCGCGGTTGTTGGCGATCGGCCCTGCATCGCGACCCGGCCTGCCAGAAGCATAGCGGGAATGGCCAGCGCATATCGACCCAGCATCATCGCGACCGCCGTCGACCCATTGTAGAAAACGGAATTCGCGTTGAGGCCGTTCGTTCGCAAACGAGGAGGCGTAGGCCACGAGGCCCGAGCGAACAAACCTTGATAAACCACACAATACTTCTTAATCTGGACGGGACAATCTGTCGTCCCTTGTCGTTTCGTCACAGTGAGCTTCGAGCACCGTGTGAAGGAGGCGGACCTCGTCTCCGCGGGAGCCCCGATGGCTGAAACGATCGATTGGCCAGCCGCCCGTCCGCGACGCCGGCGTGGCCGTCTGCTTCTCCTCGTCATCCTGGCCGCCATCGTGCTCGGCGGCGGGACGGCGCTGTCGTATTACGTCGAAGCGCTCTGGTTCGAATCGCTCGGGTACCTCGACGTGTTCTGGAAGACGCTGAATCTTCAGGCGGCCATCTTCACATTTTTCGCGGTCGTGACCTTCCTGGCGCTGTACGGCGCATTTCTGGCGTTCAGGCCGGCGCGTCTCGGAGAACTGGCCAGCACGCCGATTCTGATCAATGGTCAACCGCTGAACTTGCCGGTAGAGCCGCTGCTGCGGCTCATCGCGCTGGGGCTGTCGCTCGTCATTGGCGCGATTACCGGCGCTGGCATGACGGCCGCGTGGCCGACGCTCGCCCTCTATTGGTATGCGCCAGGCGCGGCTTCTACGGTCGACCCCATTTTCGGCCGCTCGCTGACCTTCTATTTCTTCACGCTGCCGGCCTGGCGGCTCCTCACCGGTTGGCTGTTGGCGCTCGCCGTCATGGCTTGCGGGATCGCTCTCGCCTTCATCGCGATCGTCGGCGGCGGACGGATCCTCGTTGGTATCGACTCGATCCGCGCGGCCGGTGCCCGGCGCGGGCTGTCGATCAGTTTCGCGGTGGTGCTGCTGATGCTCGCCGCGCGCGTGTACCTCGGCCGGTTCGAGCGGTTGTTCGCGGATCACACGATTTTTTCCGGCGTCGGCTATCACAGATGCGCACGTCACGCTCACGGGGATGCTCGTGGTCGTGGGGGCACTCGTCGTCGGCGCGGCGATAGCCCTCGTGAACGCCGTGTCGGCGCCGCGGGTACGCTGGCTCGTCCTCGCGATCGCGCCTGCGCTCGTGTGTTACGTCGCGGTCGGTCTCGTGGGCGCCTACGTCGACACCTTCATCGTGAGACCGAACCAGCTCGTGCGCGAGCAGCCCTACATCACGAACAACATCCAGTTGACGCGGCAGGCGTACGGGCTCGACCGAATGGCGCAGCATTCGTTTCCCGCCGAGACTGGTGTCGAAGCGGTTGATTTCGCCAACAACCAGGAGACGCTGCAGAACATCCGGTTGTGGGACTGGCGCGCCTTGCAGGACACGCTCCGCCAAATCCAGGAGATTCGCACGTACTACGACTTCCCCGACATCGACATCGATCGGTACGAGATCAATGGCTCGGTGCGGCAAATGATGCTCGCCTCGCGCGAGCTCAACATCAACCGCCTGCCCGAGAGCAGCCGGAACTGGATCAACGAGAAGCTGATCTACACGCACGGGTACGGCGTGACCATGAACCCGGTGAACGGCTTCACGCCCGAAGGCCTGCCGGCGCTCATCCTGAAGGACATGCCGGTTCAAACGAGCGTGCCGTCCATTAGAGTGACGCGGCCGGAAATCTATTTCGGCGAGCTGACCAACGCCGACGTCTACGTGCGCACGCGTCAGCAGGAATTCAACTACCCGCAGGGCGAGACCAACAGCGTCACGTCGTACGACGGTACCGGAGGCATCGTACTCGGCGGGTTTCTGCGCCGCATCCTCATCGCGTTCGACCGAGGGGACCTGACCAGGCTCCCTTTCAGTGACGATATCACTGCAGACAGCCGCCTGCTGATGCGGCGCGCTGTCGGCGAGCGCGTGAGGGCGCTCGCGCCCTTCCTCGCCTTCGATCCCGACCCGTACGTCATCGTCGGAGATGACGGGCGACTCTCGTTCATGCTCGATGCTTTCACGACATCCGCGACGTTTCCGTACGCGAGGCACTACCGCCTGGACCGCGCGTCCATCAATTACATCCGCAACAGCGTGAAAGCGGTCGTCGACGCGTACGACGGTACGACGACGTTCTACGTGTTCGACAGTTCGGATCCGATCATCGCGGGGTACCGAGGCCTGTTCCCGAGCCTCTTCAGGGACGCCTCCGAGATGCCGCCATCGCTCAGGAAGCACGTCCGATACCCAGAGCTGATGCTGCAGGTCCAGGCGACGGTCTACGGTCTGTACCATATGACCGATCCGGGGATGTTCTACAACCGCGAGGATCTCTGGAGCGTCGCCACCGAGGTCGGGATGGACGCCCAAAGTCAGCAGGCCACGCAGATCATGGAGCCCAACTTCGTGTTGATGACGCTGCCGGGCGAGAAGAAGGTCGAGTTCATCGAGATCCTGCCATTCACGCCGGCCAACCGGAACAACCTCATTGGCTGGATCGCGGGGCGAAGCGACGAGCCGAACTACGGTACAGCGGTCGTGTACAATTTTCCGAAAACCAGGCTTGTTGACGGGCCGCTGCAGGTCGAGGCACGCATCGATCAGAACGCGCAGCTCTCGGGACAGTTGACACTGTGGAACCAGCAGGGATCGCGCGTGCGCCGCGGCAACCTGATTGTGATTCCCGTCGGCCGCGGGTTGCTCTACGCCGAGCCGATCTATCTCCAGGCCGAGCGCAGTCCGATGCCGGAGCTCCGCATCGTAGTGCTCGCCCTGCAAGATCGGCTGGCGTATGGCCCCACCTTTGAGGCCGCCATAGCCGGCCTGTTTGGAGGAGCAGCTTCCACCCTTGCGGCCGAGCCCCCGGGGAGCGCCCCGGCCGCCTCTGCGGCCTCGACCCGAGTGCCAGCGGCGACCGCCCAGGAAGCCGCTGGAAACACCGATGACTTGATTGCCGCAGCCGCACGAGACCTGGGAGACTACCAGCGGCTGACCGCCGAGGGGAAACTCGGGGAGGCCGGACAGAGGCTCGAAGCGCTGAAGTCGAAGCTGGAAGACCTGAACAGACGCCGCCGTTAAGCACTGGGCGGAAATACGCGGTGGAGGCGCAGCGGTTTCGAACTTGACGTGGGCGGGAACGGCAGGAGGGGCGGGAACGGCGGGAGGGTAGAACTCCTACCATCCTGCCCATCGCCCCTCCAGCCCCTCCAGCCCCTCCAGCCCTCAGTACGTGAACCCGATTCCGAACGAGAAGAGGCCCTTCGTCGACTCGTCGTTGTTGAAGTACTTCGTCGTGTCGCCGAACCAGAGGATGTCGCCGCCGATATGGAAATTCCAGCTTCCGTACGAGCTCGACACCTTGCTGATGGGAATGGTGACCAGCACGCCGATATCGAAGAAGCCAAAGGCGTGGTCTTCACCGGTGATCGGGTGCTCGTAGTAGTCGTTCAAGCTCAAACCCAGCTTGACAGGAACCGCCACCGAGAACTTTCCAGCACGCAGTCCCCAGCTCGGACCCGCGAGACCGAG
Source organism: uncultured Acidobacteriota bacterium (assembly GCA_963773035.1). Lineage (GTDB taxonomy): Bacteria > Acidobacteriota > Vicinamibacteria > Vicinamibacterales > CAVVIG01 > CAVRXZ01. The sequence continues at coordinate 183,077 of CAVYZX010000024.1, forward strand.
CTCGAGATACGTTCCTTCGTTCGGTCCCGCGTCGGCGCCGCCGGATAATTCCTGCGCCAGCAGGACGTACGGCCCGTATCTGTAGGTCGGGGAGATCTTGAAGGCGATCTCGTGGGTCGTGCCGAACATGTCGTTCGGGCTCGTGTACGCCGTGTAGGTTGTCGCGAAACTGGCTTTACTGAAGGCCAGCGTCAGCGTCGCGTAGTAGTCCTCCTCGTAGTGAAGCTTTTCGCCGGGCGCAGTCCAGCCCTGAGCGTTCCGGTGTGCAGGCTGTTCCAGACGCCGGTGTTCACGCTGACCGTCCTGAGGACTCCCGTGTCGGAGGAGTGCAGCGCGAACCCCACATCACCCGACGGCCACATCGTGATCTCGGGATCGGACTCCTGGGTGATGCCGCGGAAAACGTAGGCCGTGCCGGGCAGGAGTTCGAAGTTACTGGTAAAGGTGATGTTGCCGGAGTTCGGTTTCGTGGGCGCTGCGGGCGCCGCCTGCGCTTCCGCGATCGCCGACGCGGTCTCGGCCAACCTGCTCTGGACGGCCTGCCGCAGGCCTGACTGAATAGGACTGTTCTCTTCGGCCGCCACCGGTACAGCCGCCATCACTATGAGACAGGCGCCAGCGAGGCAGATGCTGGCTCGTGAACCTACCGATCGAATCGTCATCGCGCAGACCTCCTCCGAGCGAAGTGACGCGCGTCAGCGTCACTCGTAAATTACGTGCATCAGCATTAGGAAGTCCTTAGCAGGGCATCAGGATTTCTTGGATCGCTGACTTGCAGGAGGGATGATAGGACCCAACGAGACCCTCCTCTCTGGTATCGAGCACGCAGAAATTGACCAACGGGCTTGCGTTGGGTAGCCTCACTGGGTGCACAACATCATCGTGGTCGCGCGTGTCGCTGCCTCGATTGGCGCAGTCGCGCTCGTCACAGTTCTGTATTCCGCGGTGCTCCACGTCAATCCGACAACGGTCGCGCTTTCCTATCTGATTGCAATTCTGCTGCTCGCCACGGCGTGGGGCATCGTCGAAGCGACCACCGCATCTATCGTTGCCGTCCTGTGCTTCAACTTCTTCTTTCTGCCCCCGGTGGGAACCCTCACGATCGCCGATCCGCAGAACTGGGTGGCGTTTGTCGCGTTCCTGGCGACCGCTGTCATCGCCAGTCAACTCTCGGGCCGGGCCCGCCAGCGGGAAATCGACGCGGCCGGGAGGCAGCGTGATCTCGAGCGTCTGTACGCGCTCAGCCGGGCCCTGCTGCTGTCCGAGGGCGGTGTGTCGGTGTCCGGATCGATTGCACGCCATGTCGCCGAGACATTTGAGCTGAAGGCGGTCGGTCTGTTCGATCAGCGCTCCGACACTGTGTCATGGGGCGGATCGATGGAGTCGCCGGCGATTGAAACACAGCTCCGTGACGTCGCGCGGCGTGCAACCATGCTGCGCGAGCCGGCCGGATGGGTTGTGGTTGCGATTCAGCTCGGCGGGGCACCCATTGGTAGCCTTGCGCTCATGGATGCCGGCCTCAGCGATACGGTGTTGCACTCGATTGCGAACCTGGCGGCCATCGGCCTCGAACGGGCGCGTTCACAAGAAGCCACGGCGCGCGCCGAGGCGGCACAGCAGAGCAGCGAGTTGCGGGCGACCGTGTTGGACGCCCTGGCCCACGAGTTCAAGACGCCTCTCACGTCGATGAAGGCCGCCGCGAGTGATCTGCTGGAAAGCGCGGTCCACCAGCGCCCGTGACCGCGAGCTGGTGACCATCATCGACGAAGATGTGGATCGGTTCCAGGCGCTCGTCACCGACGCCGTTCAGATGCTGCGGATCGATGCCGGCAACTTTACTCTGCATCTCGACCGCCACAAGCTCGCGGATATCGTCGCCACCACCTTGCGGAAGTTCGAGACGCGTCTCGATGGTCACCAGCTTTCCAAGCAGGTTCCTGAGAGCCTGACGGTCGATGCCGATCGCGAGTTGCTTGGACTGGCTCTTCGACAGTTGCTCGATAACGCGCTGAAATACTCCCCCCCAACATCGACGATCGAGATTCGAGCACAGGGCAATGGAGCCGTGGAGGTCGTCATCCACAATTCTGGTTCAACGATCACAGAACGCGAGCAAGCGCGGGTAGTCGAGCGCTTCTATCGGGGCGCACAGGCGCGCCACATTCCCGGAACGGGGATGGGCCTTGCCATTGTCCAACAGATCGCCCGGGCCCACGGTGGGACGTTGACGATCTCGAGCTCTCCTGATGCAGGAACCGCATTCACATTGTCGCTTCCCCGTGAGGGCCGGGCATTGTGAGCGCCGGCCGGATCCTCGTTGTCGACGATGATCCCCAGATTCGGCGGGTCATGCGCGTCACGCTGACGGGCCAGGGCTACGAGGTGGACGACGCCAGGAGCGGCGAAGCGGCGCTGGAGAAACTCCGCGACGAGCGATTCGATCTCGTCCTGCTCGACATGAATATGGCCGGCATGGGTGGGTTGGAGACATGCCGAGCGATTCGCGATCAATCCGAGATCGCCATCATCATGCTGACGGTTCGCGACAGCGAGTCCGATAAGGTCGAAGCGCTCGACGCCGGTGCGGACGACTACGTCACCAAGCCGTACAACGCGCCCGAGTTGCTGGCGCGGATACGGGCCGGGTTGCGGCGGACGCCGTGGACGCACGGCCCGAGCGGACGCCTGACGCTCGGCTCGGTCGAAGTGGATTTCGACATCCGGCACGTGATCACCCGCGGTCGCAATGTGCGTCTGACCCCAAAGGAGTTCGACCTTCTCCGCTACCTCGTGGCACACGCGAATAAGGTGCTCCCCCATCGTGAGCTCCTGCAGGCGGTCTGGGGCCCCGACTACGGCGATCAGGTCGATTACCTCCGCGTCTTCGTGAACCAACTGCGAAAAAAAATCGAGGCGAAGCCTTCCAACCCGGTGTATCTCCTGACCGAACCGTGGGTCGGCTACCGGCTGTATTTGCCGACCCAGTCCGGCTAGCATTCAACGCATGCACTGGAAGTCACGCGCCGGATGGACCATCCGCCGAGTCTCGGCCATCATCGTGTTCGCCAGTTCGATCGCCGGCTGCGACGTGAACACTGCGTTGAAGGAATTGGCAGAGGCGCGTCAGCTGGCAGCGGACCTCCTGGTTCAGTTCACCAAAGCTTCCAATGCCGCCAACCTGGCGGTGATGGCGGACACCGATGAAACCTCCGTCGCGTTTGCGCGCGAAGCCGAGCAGGCGACCGAGGCGATTCAAAAGGACGCCGATCGGCTGTCTCCGATCCTCCGTCAACTCGGGTTTTGGAAAGAATTAGAGCTGCTCGAGGAGTTTGGGACCCGCTTTGCGGAGTATCGAGCGCTCGACCGCGACATCCTCGACCTGGCCGTCGAGAACACCAACCTCAAGGCGCAGAGACTCTCCTTCAGCGCCGCTCAAGAGGCAGCCGACGCGTTCCGGGATTCCCTCGAGTCCGTGGCACCGTTGGACGCCGCCAAGGACACGTGGCGAGTTAGAGCGCTGGCTGCGACGGCGGTGGCGAGTGCGCGCGAGATCCAGGCCTTGCAGGCGCCGCACATCGCGGAAACCGACGACGCGACGATGACGAGCCTCGAAAAGCGGATGGCCACGTCTGAGAAAGCCGCTCGAAGTGCGCTGCAGGCGCTGGCCGGTCTGATCCAACCTACGTCCCGACCGCAGCTTGCCGCTGCGACTGCGGCCCTCGATCGGCTCATGCAGATCAACACGCAAATCATCAGTTTGTCACGTCGCAACAGCAATGTCCGTTCCCTGGCCCTGTCGCTGAACCAGAAGCGCAAGGTCACAGCGTCGTGCGAGGAAAGCCTTCGTGCGCTCAGGGACGCGCTGTCCAAACGTGGGTTCACTGGTATCCGCTGAAAGCCTGCCCAAGCCGCTCTGTCCGCCGGCAGCGCGGACATCCTAATGGCCGTCTAATGACTTCTTAAGGCCCTGCCTTTTACAGTGGGACGGTTGTTGAAGTCGCGATGTGCGCCGTAGGGCACGCGACCACCGAAAGGGAGGAAGGAGCCATCCCGTGCTTGATCTGTTTTACCTCGTCATTGGAGTCGTCGGATTCGTCGCACTGTGGGCGATCACGAAGGCGTGCGACCGAGTGTAGGAGAACGACCATGTTCGATTACATCATTTCCGGGATCGTCGCCGTGTTTCTGCTCGTGTATCTCGGGTGGGCGATGTTCAACCCGAGAAGTTTTGAGGCGTGCGGCCCCACGAGCGGTGAGGAAACATGACAACCATCGGCATTTTGCAGATTCTGGTGTTCTTCGGCCTGATCCTGCTCGTGACGAAGCCGATCGGGCTGTTCATGTCGCGGCTGTTCCAGGGCCAGCGCACCTTTCTCCATCCAGTGCTCCGGCCGGTCGAGGCGCTGGTCTACAGGGTGTGCGGCATTCGAGAGAATCAGGAGCAGCGATGGACGCAGTACACCGCGTCGGTGTTGGCGTTCAGCCTGTTCGCGTTTCTGTTCCCGTACGTGCTGATGCGGCTTCAGGGCCTTCTGCCGCTCAATCCGCAGGGATTCGGCACCAGCCAGGTGAGCCCCGACCAGTCGTTCAACACGGCGATGAGCTTCATGACGAACACGAACTGGCAGTGGTACAGCGGCGAGTCGACGATGAGCTATCTCGTACAGATGGCCGCGCTGGCCGTCCAGAACTTCGTCTCCGCCGCCGCCGGCATCGCGGTCGCGATTGCGCTGATTCGGGGCTTTGCGCGCCACGAGACCGACAAGATCGGCAACTTCTGGGTTGACCTCACTGCGCGGCACGTTGTATGTCCTGCTGCCGATCTCCTTCATCGCCGCGCTCGTGTTCGTCTCGCAGGGTCCATTCAGAATTTCCGCCGTACACCGTCGCGAAGACGGTCGAGGGCGCGACGCAGACGATCGCCCAGGGGCCGGTCGCGTCGCAGGAGGTCATCAAGCAACTCGGGACGAACGGCGGCGGCTTCTTCAACGCCAACGCGTCGCATCCGTTGACGAGCCCGAACGGGTTCACCAATCTGTTCGACATGTTCCTGATCTTCGTCCTCGGCGCCGGCCTCACCTACACCTTCGGCCACATGGTCAAGGACACCCGGCAGGGCTGGGCGCTGTTCTGGGCGATGGCGGTCATGTTCCTGATGGGCGTGTTCGTCGCCTATCCGGCGGAGCAGGCGGGGAACCCGACGGTCGCGAAGCTCGGCGTGGAAACCGCCGCAACCGACTCGCAATCAGGCGGCAACATGGAGGGCAAGGAGACGCGATTCGGGATCTGCCGCGTCCGCGCTGTACGCGACGGTGACCACCGACGCGAGCTGCGGCGCCGTCAATTCCATGCACGACAGCTTCACACCGCTCGGCGGTCTGGTGCCGCTGTTCAACATGCAGACCGACGAGGTGATCTTCGGCGGCGTCGGCGCCGGCCTCTACGGGATGCTGATGTACGCGATTGTCGGCGTGTTCATCGCCGGCCTGATGGTCGGACGCACGCCGGAGTACATCGGCAAGAAGATCCAGCAGAAAGAGGTCAAGATGGCGCTGCTTCGCCATCCTGGCGACGGCCTTCTTCATCCTCGTGGCGTCCGGCATCAGCTACGGTGATTCCGTTTGCGAAAGGCAGCTACTGGAACCCGCCGGGCGCGGCGACCGCGAACCTGAACAATGCCGGCGCGCACGGATTGAGCGAGATCCTGTACGCGTTTACGAGCCAGACAGAGAACAACGGCAGCGCGTTCGCGGGCATCACAGTGAACACGCCCTGGTACGACCTCGTGGGCGGACTCTGCATGCTGTTCGGACGGTTCCTGTTCATCATTCCCGCTCTCGCGATTGCGGGCAGCCTGGCCAGCAAGAAGATCGTGCCGACGTCGGCCGGCACGCTGCCGACACACGGGCCGCTTTTCGTCGGGCTGCTCGTGTCGAC
>CAVYZX010000025.1:0-320124 GCA_963773035.1 uncultured Acidobacteriota bacterium
GGGTCAGGCCTTGCCCCGTGCGTCGACCGCCGGCCAGCACCTGATTCTGTACGACGGAGTCTGTGGACGTGTAGTCGGCTGAATCAGTTCGTGCTCCCGCGCGACCCGGGCGGTCTGTTCGACTTTGCCTCGCTTCAGAGTAAGACCGGGCGGTCAATCGTCATGCGACACGGACGAAATCCCGAAGACCTTGACACGTTCTACGTCGTGGCGAACTACGAACTGGGATCGCCGACGCTGCTCACGAAGGTTTACGCCGGATTGTTCGTCATGAAGATGATCGGACCGCCGTGGAGCTGGCTCGGCGTGCTTCGACTCATCCCGAGAGCTGTTTTGGACTGGGGATACGACCTCACGGCGCGGTATCGCTATCGGCTATTCGGGCCGATACGACAGTTGTCTCCTGCCAAGACCTGAGCACCGGACCCGGTTCATCGACATTTAGATTCCCGAACGAGGGTGCGTGTCGGCCCGTATAGTCAGGAAGGTATGGCGAATTCTGAACCGGGCGTCCGACGCGGTCCTCCTCTCTTTCGGACGCTGCACGAGGACGTTCAACATATCTGGGCCGATTTCAAGCGGTACCGGCTTCAAACGAACGATTCACCGTACCTACCTCGAGCTGCACGATTTTTATCTGGACGCGCAAGCGAAAGAGCAGCTGCGCGGAATGGGCAAATTCCGCCGGACGATCAATCTGGCGTTCTGGCTGCTGACGAGCCTCTTTCTCAAACTCACACCAGCCCGGCGGGTGCTTTTGGCACTGAGCGTTCTGTTCATGTTGCAAGCGACCGATTTCGAGCATCAAGGACAGGCGACCACCATCAGTATTCATTTTCCGTTGCTCGGCATCGCAACGCTGGTCCTCATCCTGATGCTCGAGCTCAAGGACAAGCTGGTGGCCCGTGACGAGCTCGCGGCCGGTCGTTCGGTTCAGCAAGCCTTGATGCCGGAGACGAGCCCACAGATCCCGATGTGGGACGTCTGGCTGTTTACGCGCTCGGCAAACGACGTCGGCGGGGATCTCGTGGATTACGTACCGGTGGGGCCTCAGAGATTCGGTCTGGCGCTTGGCGACGTGGCCGGCAAAGGCTTGCCAGCAGCGTTGCTGATGGCCAAGCTCCAGTCCACGCTTCGAGCGCTGGCCTACGAAGAGACCACACTCGCGGCGCTCGGAGAGAGGATGAATCGTATTCTTTGCCGCGACGGCCTTCCCAATCGGTTCGCGACGCTCGTCTATCTGGAGGTGTGTGCGCAGTCCGGCTCGGTGCGCCTGCTCAACGCGGGCCATTTGCCGCCTCTCGTCTTACGGCCCGAGAGGATCGAGGAATTGCCGACGGGGTCGATGGCGCTCGGCATGCTCCCAGAGGCGACATTCTTCGAACAATCCGTCGAGCTCGCCGACGGCGACACGTTGGTCGTGTTTTCCGACGGATTGACGGAGGCCATAAACGATCGCGAAGAGTTTTTCGGTGACGAGCGCTTGCAGGCTCATCTACCTGTCCTGCCGCGAACATCGGCCAAGGACATCGGTACCGCCCTGGTCGCCGCCGTCGACGAGTTCGTGGGCGATGCACGCCCGCACCGATGATTTCTCGCTGATCGTCCTTCGCCGAGCTCAGTAGGGCACCCTGGCCGCTCTACGAGCGGTCTGGCCGGGCCTTCTGGTTCCTTTTGACTATCTTTTGCTTGTCTTTGCTTATCGGGGGGGTCTCAGGCACAATGTCGCAGGTGCTGCCTGGTCTATGCACACTGCCGCGCCAGTGACTCGGCCACTGCGGAAACGGCTCTCAAGGATCGGGCGCATGCCGATGTTTGCGCTCTTCGTTGGCGGCTTCGTTGCCGCCGCCGGCTCAGGCGTCCGCACGTCTCCTCAGCAGGCAACACCAGCCGCATCAGTTCAACCTGCACCTCAAGAGATCTTCGGTAAGTACTGCGTCTCGTGTCACAACCAGCGGCTCCGGACGGCGGGTCTCGCGCTCGACACGCTCGACGCGACGACGCCGAGTGTTACGCCCGAGGTCTGGGAGCGTGTGATCGGCAAGCTTCGCGCCGGCTCGATGCCACCGGCCGGCCGCCCGAGGCCCGACGCTGCAACCTATCGAGCCGTCGCCAGTCGATTGGAAACCGACATCGATCGCGCGTGGGCCGCGCATCCGAATCCTGGCAGAACGAACGCCGTACATCGCCTCAATCGCACGGAATACGGCCACGTCATTCGCGACTTGTTCGCAATCGATCCCCGCAGTCTCGACGTGAAATCGCTATTGCCCGGCGACGACACCGCCGACGGCAGCTTCGACAACGTCGCGGAAGTCCTCACGATCTCGACCGCTCATCTCGAACGGTACATGTCGGTGGCTCGGCAAATCACGCGGCTCGCGATCGGTCTGCCTCCCGCAAGTCCGCGGCTCGAGACGTTCCCGATTCCGTTGCATGTGGTGCAGGACGATCGTCAAAGCGAAGATCTGCCCTTCGGTTCCCGCGGTGGGATGGCGATCAAATACGACTTTCCAGTCGATGCCGAGTACCTCATCAAGATTCGCCTCCGTCGTCAGTACCAGGACTACATCATGGGCATGGGCTGGCCGCAGCAGCTCGATGTCCGCCTCGATGGCAGATTGCTGAAGCGCTTCACGGTCGGAGGCGGCGCGCCAGGCCGGCCCGCCGCGGCCAGCTATGCCGGCGACGGAGAGCCGGGTTTTGCTGGTGCCCCTGAGTGGGAAAAATACATGCAGACGGGCGGTGACGCGGGTTTGGAGATCCGAGTGCCGATCTCGGCGGGTCCCCGCACCATTGGCGTTTCGTTCGTGAGAGAGCTGTGGGAGCCTGAAGGCCTCCCGCAACCGCTCCAACGGGGCAGGGTGCTGACGAACGACCAGATCTACATGGGGTACGCCAGCGTCGGCGCGGTCACAATCGGTGGTCCCTATCAAGTTGCCGGAACGGCAAAGGACACGCCGAGCCGCCGGGCGATCTTCGTGTGTCAGCCCGCGAGCGAGCCGAGCTGGGCGGAAGGGCCCCCGCGAGTGATCAATGACGTCGCCTGTGCGTCGAGAATCCTGTCGCGCATGGCGCGGCTTGCGTATCGGCGTCCGGTCACGAAAACCGACGTCGACACACTCCTGGGCTTTTTCGAGCAGGGACAACGTGACGGCGGAAGCTTCGATTCGGGGATCCAGTTCGCGCTCGAACGAATCCTGGTCGATCCGGATTTTCTGCTGCGTGTGTCCAGGGAACCAAGCCAGCCGGCCGGGCCCTATCGATTGGGCGATCTCGAAGTCGCCTCGCGGCTCTCGTTCTTCCTGTGGGGCAGCATTCCCGATGAGCGCCTGCTCGATCTCGCCGAGCGCGCACAGCTGACCAAACCGGTCGTCCTTGAACAAGCAGGTACGTCGCATGTTGGCGGACCCGCGCGCCAAAGACGCGCTTGTGAACGACTTTGCGGCTCAGTGGTTGAATCTTCGGCGCGTTGACGAAGTCGTCGTTCATCCCGAGCAGTATCCGACCTTCGACGACAGCCTGCTGGACGCGTTCAAACGTGAGACGGAACTGTTCGTGGGTAGCACGCTGGAGGAGGATCGCAGCGTGCTGGATCTTCTGAGGGCCAACTACACATTTGTGAACGAGAGGCTGGCGCGTCATTACGGTATACCTGGGATCTACGGCAGCCGCTTCCGGCGTGTCACGCTGTCCAACGCCGATCAGCGGGGTGGGCTGTTGGCGAACGGCTCGCTGCTGGCGACGACGTCGTACCCGGATAGGACGTCACCGGTGCTGCGGGGCAAATGGCTGCTGAACAACATTTTTGGTCTGCCTGTTCCGCCGCCGCCGCCGGGTGTCGATACCAACCTGGCTGAGACGAAGCCAGGAGAGGTTCCTGCCTCGATTCGCGAACGACTGGCACAGCATCGCAAGGATCCGAGTTGCGCCAGCTGCCATTCGGTGATCGATCCCCTCGGGTTTTCGCTCGAGAATTTCGATGCGATCGGCGGCTGGCGGACCATTGACGAATCGGGAAAACGGGTGGACGCAAGCGGCGCCACGGTCAGCGGCGAGAAGGTCGAGGGGCTCTCGGGTCTGCGGGCGGCGCTGCTCGATCAGCCAGATCGATTCCCGCGTACAGTGACCGAAAAGCTCCTGGCGTACGCGCTCGGACGGCGGCTCGAATACTACGATCACCCTGCCGTGAGGCAGATTGTGCGCGACGCAGCGGCCGATGATTACCGCTGGTCGTCGCTGATTCTCGGAATTGTGAAGAGTCCGCCGTTCTTGATGCGTGCGCGACAAACCGGAGTGAACTAATGACTTTCCTCACTTCCAAGTCCCTTCCCCGTCGGACTGTCCTGCGGGGCATCGGCGCCACGTTGTCGCTCCCGTTTCTGGAAGCGATGGTCCCCGTCCTGTCTCGCGCGAGGGCTGCGGGCAAGCCGGTGAATCGATTCCTGGCGTTCTACGTACCGAACGGCATGGCGATGCCGTACTGGTCGCCGAAAGGGGAGGGCACCAGCTTCGAGCTCTCGCCGATTCTCGAGCCGCTGGCGCCATTCCGGAACAAGCTGCTGGTCCTGTCAGGGCTGAACTCCAGCTGGAACTACATCCATGCCGGGGCGTCGGGCTCGTTCCTCACCGGCACGACGCGTGGCGGCCGCAACGAAGTGGAAGTCATCGCCGACGTGTCGATGGATCAGCTGCTCGCGCGCAAGTTCGCGAACGAAACACAGGTGGCGTCGCTCGAGCTCTCGATGGATGGTCCGGCCAACGCCGGCGCGTGCACGGGAATCCTCAGTTGCGCGTACACGCACACGATCTCATGGCGCAGTCCGACGCAGCCTTTGCCGATGGAATACAACCCCCGAGCGGTGTTCGAGAGACTGTTCGGTGACAGTGGGACGACGGAGCGCACGGCGCGGGAAATTCGGCTGCACCAGAACAAGAGCATTCTGGACTCTGTTTCTCAAAAGCTGACGGCCCTCAAGAAGGAGCTCGGTCCGGGAGACCAGGTGCGAGTGGAGGAGTACACGGCATCGGTTCGAGATGTCGAGCGCCGTATTCACAAAGCTGAAGAGCAGCACGATCTCGAGCTGCCGGCCATCGAACAACCGCAAGGTGTGCCGCCCGATTTCGAGGACCATCTGACGCTCATGCTGGATTTGCAGCGCCTGGCTTTTCAGTCGGACCTGACTCGCGTGATCACGTTCATGATCGGCAAGGAGCAGAGCGCGCGTCCTTACCCACAGGTCGGCGTTCCCGAAGCGCACCATCCGTTGTCGCATCACAACGATGTTCCGGAATTGATTGCACACCTCTCGAAGATCAACCGATATCACACGGAGCTTTTCTCGAAGTACGTGGCCAAACTCGACGCCACGCCGGACGGAGACGGATCGCTCCTGGATCACGTGACGATCCTCTACGGTTCGGGTATTTCCAACAGCACGCGCCATTCCGGCGTCAACTTGCCGTTGATGCTGGTGGGCGGCGGGGCAGGAACCCTCAAGGGCGGACGGCACCTTTCGTTCACCGACAAGCCCTCGATGGCGAACCTGCTGGTCACGCTGATGGACAAGATGGGCGTGCCGGTCGAGCGAGTGGGCGGGAGCACTGGCCATCTGCCGCTCGATACGCTGTCGGGTGTCTAGATGAGCACGACGCAGCAATGCAAAATGACGAATGCAAAATGTAGAGGCGCATGGTTTCTGCAAACTTCTGCATTGTGCATTTTGCATTCTGCATTGAAGTCGCGAGGGCCGGTCGTCCTTGGTCTCGCTGCCCTCGCCATCGGTGCTGGCGGCGATCGACCATCGCTGATCAACGCAGCGAAGAATACCGACCGTGGCACGTTACGCCTGCTCGTCCAGCAGGGCACGAACGTCAACCAGACGGAAGCTGATGGAACGACGGCGCTTCATTGGGCGAGCTATCGGGACGATCTCGAAAGCGCGGAGGTACTGATTCGCGCGGGTGCCAAGGTCAACGCAGCCAACGATCTCGGTGCCACGCCGCTCTGGACGGCCAGCCTGAACGGAAGCGCGGCGATGGTCAGGAGGCTGCTGCAGGCGGGCGCAAACCCGAACATCCCGCTTCTCCTGGGCGAAACCCCTGTGATGGTCGCTTCCCGCTCCGGCAATTCCGACATCGTCGAACAGTTGCTGGCGAAGGGCGCTGAGGTCAACGCTCGCGCCGCGCGCGGCCAGACGGCGCTGATGTGGGCGGTCGCTCAAAAACATCCGGATGTGGTCGGTGTCCTGCTCGCGCACGGTGCAAACGTCCACGTGCGCTCGCAGGTCTGGAGCGAGATGCTGGCCGTGCCGCCTCACGGTCTTCCCGAATACAACAGCGTGATCCCGCAGGGAGGCGATACGGCGTTGATGTTTGCGGCGCGCGTCGGCGACCTCGCGTCGGCGAAGCTGCTCGTCGCGGCAGGTGCCAATGTCAACGACGCCGATGCGTGGGGGGTCAGCGCCACCGTCCTCGCTGCGCACGCGGGTCACACGCCGGTGGTCGAGTACCTGCTCGATCGAGGCGCCGATGGGAACGCCGCCGGCGCCGGCTTTTCGGCGCTGCAAGCGGCCGTCATGCGGCGCGACGAGAAGATGGTCGTCGTACTGCTCGACCACGGGGCCAATCCCAACATGCCCGTTCGGACATGGACTCCCACGCGCCGCGATTCCAAGGACTACAACTTCAACCCGGCGCTGGTCGGCGCCACGCCGTACTGGCTGGCTGCCCGTTTCAACGAACCAGGGGTCATGCGTCTGCTCACAAGACATAGCGCTGATGTGCGGTTCGTGCATCACTCTTATTACGCAGTGGATGGAAGGGGCGAAGCCTTCGAACATCGGACCGACGTGCTGACTCCCCTGATGGCGGCCGTGGGGATGGGTCGTGGCACCGCCTGGGTTCAGCCCGATCGCGATTCGCGTGAGGCGTTGATGCTCGAGACGGTCAAGCTGGTCGTGGAATCCGGCGTCGATCTCAACGCGGCGAACACAGATGGCCGCACTGCCCTCGACGCTGCTCAAGCGCTCAAGTACGAGACCGTCGTCAAGTTTCTCGTCGCCAACGGCGCCAAACCCGGCGTCAAGAAAGAACAAGCGAGCCCAGCACCCGTGCGGTGAGGACTCAGTTCGAGTGAATCTCGTGCCGATTCTCTGACGAAAAGTTCACCAAATCTTCAGGCCCTGTTTTGAGCCGGCGCGTCTACTATCTGCGTGCGCCATGGGCTCCATCCTCACTTGGCTCGAATCGACGGCGTTCAGCACGTGGATGCGGGAATCGCCGTCGGTGTTTGCCTTTCCCGCGATTCTGTCCTGCCACACTGTCGGTATGGGACTCGTTGCCGGCATCAACGCGGTGCTGGCCCTGCGCATCCTTGGCGCCGCTTCCGCCGTGCCCATCCGCGAGTTGAAGCGCTTCATGCCCGTGATGTGGTTCGGCTTCTGGTTGAACGCCATCTCGGGCGTCGCGTTGCTCGTCGCGTATCCGACCAAGGCGCTGACGAACCCTGTCTTCTACCTCAAGCTCGCGCTCATCGCCATCGCAGTGTGGTTGGCCTCCCTGATCGGCGGCCGGCTTTTCGGCGGTTCGACTCCATCCGACGGAGCTCCGTCAGCCGCGGTGAAGCGGTTGGCGGCTGCGTCTCTCGTCTGCTGGGCTGGAGCGATTACAGCGGGCCGCTTGCTGGCCTACACGTACACCCGGCTGATGATGACATTTTGAGGCGCGTATGGACGCATTCCAAATCTGGCTCGAGCGGACGTTGAGGGCGATCAATCCGGTCGCAGCCTTCATGCACTCGAAATGGGGCTGGCCGGCGGCGGAAAGCGTGCACTTCCTCGGCTTGTCGCTGCTGATTGGTTGTATTGGGCTGTTCGATCTGCGTCTGTTGGGCCTCGGCAAGCGCATTCCGATCGCCGCGCTGCACCGCCTCATCCCGTGGGGCCTTGCTGGCTACGGCATCAACGTCGTGAGCGGGCTGGCGTTTCTGATGACCGAGCCGGACCAGTACATCTACAACCCGGCGTTTCACTTCAAACTGCTGTTCATGGGGATTGCGGGTTTCAACGCGACTGCGTTCTATATCGTCGCCTATCGCCGCGCCACCGGACCGGGCGCGGCGGCGGAGGCGCCGCGGTCGGCGCGGATCATCGCCGCCACTTCGCTCTGCATGTGGATTGCCGTGATCGTCTGCGGCCGGCTGCTGACCTTCTATCGGCCCGCTGGGTGCGGGCCGGAGGGTCCCGGGTTCATCGCTGAATGCATTCCACGGAGATGATATTTGAAAGCTGTGGCGCGGGGCTTTACGGCATTTTTCAGATCGATGTAGAGACGGAACCACGAAGCCACGAAGCGTCACGAAGGTTGTGCCACGGAGTCACCGGGCCACAGAGAAGGCGCTCGACGCGGACGGCCTGCGAAGCAGGCCGGGTCTCAGGCCCGCGTGTTCTCGGTGACTCAGTGACTCAGTGGCGAAACTGCCTTCCGGCGACTGCTCGTCTTCGTGATATTTCGCGCCTTGGTGGACAAGTGCTTCGACGCTACACCGAAGTGAAAACAGCTCTAGGAGCCTGCGCGGCAGAAACGCGCGAGGTGCGGCGTACGTATAGATGGTATGCCGACGACGTTTCGCCCGTGTGCGCCCGACCAGTCACTGCTGTTCCCGCCCTCGCCGCGCGACTGGCTGCCCGAAGGGCACCTCGCGTTCTTCATCGCTGACACGGTCGCCGCGCTGGATCTCCAGATGTTCGATGCGGCCTACGAGGGGGATGGTCGGCGCAATCAACCCTTCGATCCGCAGATGATGGTGACGGTGCTGGTCTACGCATATGCCACCGGGACGTTTTCGTCGCGTCGGATCGCGCGGAAGCTGGAAGACGATGTAGCCTATCGCGTGTTGGCGGCGGGTAGCTTTCCGGCGCACCGCACGATCGCGGAGTTTCGGCAGCAGCACCTGGCCGCATTCGAGCGGCTGTTCGTCCAGGTCGTGGCGATCGCCCGCGAAGCCGGTGTGGTCCAGCTCGGAGCGGTGGCGGTGGATGGGTCGAAGGTGAAGGCGTCGGCCAGTAAACACAAGGCGATGAGTTACGGACGCATGCGCGACGAAGAACGGCGGCTCGGGAGCAGATTGCGGCGCTGACGACCCAGGCGGAGGCGACCGATGCCGCCGAGGATGCCGCACACGGGCCGGATGTGCGAGGGGACGAGCTGCCGGCCGAGCTGCAGCGGCGCGAGGATCGACTCGCGAAGATCGCGGCGGCGAAGGCACGGCTCGAAGCTCGGCAAGCGGCCGAGGATCGGCAGAAGGGGCGGACGCCGGAGGATGGCCGCAAGAGTCGCGGCCACAAACCGTTCGCCCGCGATTTCGGCGTGCCGCCCGACGACGCGCAGGATAACTTCACGGATCCCGAGAGTCGGATCATGAAGGCCGCGCACGGATTCGACCAGTGTTACAACGGCCAGATCGCGGTCGACGAAACCACGCAGCTGATCGTCGCCACCGGCCTGACCAACTGCGCGGCGGACAATGCCGAACTCCTGCCGCTGATCACTCGCGCCCAGGGGCCGCTGGGCGGCGTGCCGCCCGAAGTCCTGGCGGACGCGGGCTATCGCGGCGAGGCGACGTTTCAGACCTTAGAGGCGCGGGGCATCACGGCCTACATCTCGCTCGGCCATGAAGTGCGGCCCGCCAAGCCGCCGAACGTCGCCCACGTCGCCACCCAGCGCATGGCCGACCGACTCCAGAGCGTCGCGGGACGCGCGCGCTATCGTCGACGAAAAGCGATCGTCGAGCCCGTGATCGGCTGGATCAAAGAAGTCCTCGGCTTCCGCCGCTTCAGTCTCCGCGGCGTGGCCAAGGCGCGCGGCGAGTGGAACGTCGTGTGCCTCGCGGTCAACCTGAAGCGCTTACATCGAATCAGAATGGCCTGAGGAGCGACCCAGGACGCACGTTCGTCTGTCCCATCCGACTGGACCGATTGGATGGATGCGGAACCTGCTACCCGTCGGTCACAGCGTTTCTGCCGCGCAGACTCCTAGCCCAGCGTTCGCACGCCACGGGTGCTATTTGCTATCCGGGTTTGCCCCGGGCGCCGATCCACCCGAAAACAGCGTGCGCCCATCGGGGAACGTGATGCTGACCGCGTTGGCGGTCGGCGTTCCGGAGCGAGCCTGGAACGCATCGACGACGAGGACTGTTCCGGGCACGAGGTCTTGTCTTCGCCAGCCGCGCCGATATAGCGCGTTGGCCCCTCCGGTTTCGAACGCCCAGTTCACCACTTTGCCGTCTTTGCCGGTGACATCCAGGTGAATCCAGGCATGCGGATTCGACCAGAGCATCTCGGTGACCTTGCCGGTCAGCTTGATGGGTTTGGTCTGGTCGTACTCGGCGCTGAACGAATGATGCGCTGCCGCCGAACCGGCCGCCAGGGCCACGAACAGAGCGATTGCTGATCTGAAACGAATCCTGGCGATCGTCTTCACCTTTGTGTCCTTTGTGTCCATTGTGGTTGATCGGTCCTACTTCCGCTTTTTGGCAGCCGCGCGCGCCGCGTCCCGGATGTCCTTGAGATGTGCCAGGTCCCTGTTGTCCTCGTGGCAGGCGACCTCGAGCAGCTCTTCCTTCTGTCGGTTGATCGGAAACGCAATCGTCCAGGGCCGGGTATAGGCGATGGGATCGGTCACGGTTGCCTGATATTCGATCGTGTCGCCATCGACCGGCGTGAATCGCTCGACGACCCGCTCGGCATGGCTGACGATTTCACCGACTTCGTTGAGCCACGACTTGCCGTTCAAGTTCGTCGTTTCGACCACGAGCGTATCGCCCTCCCAGCGGCCGAGCGCGTCGCCCTGCCAGAGCCGGATGCTGTCGGGGATGTGCTCGCGCCGATCGAGCTCGATAATCCGATACGACATGCGCTCGTGCAGCACGACGACATAACCCGGCGTCTGCAGGATCTGCAGCAGCGCTGGGATGTACATCGATCGTGGAACGCCCGCGACGAAGCAGTGAGCCGTCGGATCGTCGTAGCCGCGCTCGGGAAGCTTCCGATTCGCCAGCTCTGCGACCGCCCACGGCTGCATGGGAAGTTTCCCGTCGGGCGGGTCCACGACGATGCCGCGGCCACCTGGCGTGAGGAAGTCGGTGTCGTGCGTTTCCAGCCCGTAGTTGGCGCCGCCGCCGTCGGGCATGTAGTACCCCTGCAGGTCGGGCTTTCCATCCGGCATTCTGTGAATGGCACTCTTCGGCGTCGACGCTGGCGGCTTCGCCTGGGTCGCGACGGTGTTTGCCGTCTTCGTATCGGCCGGCGGCTCGACTCCCTCCGAGGGACCCGGATACCAGGTCTTCGGGTCTGGCTCGAACGCGCCGTTTGCCTCCTCCATTTCGGCGTTGCACTGGTACTCGAGGATCCTGTCGATGTCCTTCCGGCGGTGGAGCAGCATCGACATCTTCCAGGGTCTCGTGAAGACCTTCGGATCCTCGACCGTCACCTCGTATCGAATGGTGTCGGCGTCGGTCATCGTGTATCGCTCGACCAGGTGCATGGCGTCGCTGTGAAAGTTGCCGGCCATGTCGAACCACGTCCGATCGTTGTGATCGGTCACGTCAACCACGAGCGTGTCGCCCTCCCAACGTCCGCGTGAATCTCCCATCCAGAATGGGATGCCATCAGGGCCGGCGGTTCCGTTGGTGTAGATGACACGAAAAACCTGCGACCATTCGAACGTGATCGCAATGTGATCGCGTGCTTGAAAGACATGGAACGGGAACTCCATGTACATGATGCGCGGCACACCAGGCATGTAGCACTTGGCGGCGGGATCGTCGGTCAGGCGCTTCGACCAGTTCTCGAGCTTCTTGGCCGCAGCCCATGGCTGGTACGGGATCTCATCGCCCTCGACGACGCTCCGCCCGGCCGGCATTTCATGCCGCGCCGCGTGATCGAGCAGGTCGTACGCGGCCCGGTTGCGTATCTGCCAAATTCCCTGGAAGTTTGGCTTACCGTCTGCGGTTCTCGGAATCGAACCGGCAGAGGAAGCGGCTGGTTGAGGTCGCCCGCACGATAGCGCGGCGATGGAAAGAGAAAGAAAAAACGCGGCCGCTGCCGCGGGTGAACGCGAGGGCATCAGGCATTTTAGAATGCACGGCCCGATTTTCTGAAACGCCCTCTACCTCCATCCGCGGCCTCGGCTCGGCTTGGTGTCAGCACTACTGGCAACTGTCCGTAGTGTTTCCGTCGAGAAGGTTTCTCTTGACCGTGTTGCCCTCAACAGGGCCCTTGACTCCGCAGGCGTTCGATTGGATCGCGTTGTGAACGACCGAGTTTCCGATCGCGGATCCCGTTGGCGTCACGAGAAACTCGACGCCGGCTGGATTCGACGTGATCCAGTTCTCCCTGATCAGATTGCCGGTCGCAAAGACGTTGACGCGAATGCCCGCAAGAGTGCTCACGGCGACGACGTTCCCTGTAACAGTGGTTTGGACCGGTGCGAACAAGTCGTGTTCACCAAACAGGATGGCGTCTGAGTGCCGACCTCGCTCGATGAAAGCGTGAAAAGGCCCGCGGCTGCGATCAGGAGAGCTGTAACTGCATCGCGCTTCTTCATGAGTGCCTCCAGCCAGAAAACCGGGGCAACTATGAAGGGCGCTCGAGTGGGAGTCCTTGGAGAGTTCTGGGAATTCTCTAGAATTCGGATTTCAAATTCCGAACTCAGCGCTTGCGCTGTTTGCGGCTGTAGTCAGCGGATTGGACGATCAACTGGAACTGCGGATACTCACGGATGCCGGCAAGGAGGGGGCCAATGCCAGGGTGGACTTTTCTCAGTGCGAGTCTTGAGTGACGGTCGCCATTCCAGGCTCGATCCGGCGGAATCTTACCGCGACCGACCCTAGGCGGATTTCGTCTCCATCGACGAGCGGCGCGGACGCCTTTAAGCGCTCACCGCGCACATACGTTCCATTCTTACTCCCGAGATCCTCGATCGTGACGTCAGCGCTCGTGATTCGAATCCGCGCGTGATGGCGAGACACGCTTGGCGACTCGAGCCAGACCGCAACGTCGGCGTCGCGGCCCAGGAGATGGTCGCCTTGTTTCAGTGCCACCTGACCCCACTCCCAGATCACCCAGCAGCGCGTGCGATCGCCCGAACGATCGGCTGCCGCACCTGTCTCGGTCGCTTCTCCTTTGAACGCGTAGCCGAACCGATGCACGGTCCGTATGAAACGTTCGTTCCCAGCCTTTTCCCCCAGCGCCCTACGAACTTCAGCCACAAGGCTCGCAAGAGTGGCTTCGGACACGAACGTCGCAGGCCAGAGCCGCTCGTGCAACTCCGCTTTGGAGAGAGCTCTGGGACGGTTCTGTGCTAGCAAGGCAAGCAGATCGAAGGCCTTGGGGGCAAGGTGTCGTTCAGCCTCAGCTTGCAGCAACTGACGGCTCGCCGTATCAAGCGTGAATTCGCCGAAGCACACTCGCATCGACGTCACGTCGAAACCAGAGAATTCCAGGGATTCGCCAAGGACTCCCCCGTGGCTTGTGCATCGAGGACCCCGGTTGGAAATGCCAGTACTTCCGGATCACCATTCCCGCGATGTCCAGCTGCCTCCATTCAACAATCCCAAGTCAGTGGGCTGACTTCATAACGGCGTCGCGTGCGAGACTGAGACATCTGTCTGGGTCAGTGTGGTACAGATGGAATCTGGGGATCGAAATGGTCGATCACCCACGCATCGCTCTTGCTTTCGATGAGCGCGCAGACGATAGCGCGGCCATCGGGTGCGACATCGCAATCGTCGCGGCCAATCTGTCCGATGGGGAACGTCCCAACTGGCTCGATTGTGCCCGTCGCCGACGAGACCCGGACAATCTGCCGGTCGCCCTGTTCGTGCGCGTAAATCCAGTTCCCATCGGGCGACCATCCGTCCGGCCGCAAAGTGTTGGCTAGGAAACGCTCCTCGCGTGCGGGCCACGAAAGCGTCCAGAGACCCTGACCACGGCCTTTGCGATTCCACAACAGCGCGACTTGGTCGCCTTTGGGCGAGAACCGCGGCTGAAAGACCCAACCGGCCGAAGGGTCCTTGACGAGCGTTTCCTCGTGCCACGTTGCGAGATCGAGGATTCCATAGTCTTGTAGGTCGGGCTTCTGCAACGCGATATGTCCGTTAGGGAGCCACGCGAACGTGGGTCCGCTTTCCTTGATCTCCATGGGCCGCTCGCCGGCGGCATCGCCGACCCAAACCTTTGGTGTTCCGCCTCGGTTCGACAGGAAAGCCAATCGATTCCCATCCGGTGACCACGCGGCGTTCCATCCCTCGACGAGGGTAGACGGTTCGCCGCCGGAAATGGGAACCCTCAAAGTGTGGCCTGAAGACGAGCTTGCGACCCACGCGCCGTCGGGTGAAATGCGCGGAGCCCAGTAAACAGCCGTCCCACTCGTCAGGGGCGTCGCTTGCGGATGGCCTTCACCAAGATCCAATCGCCAAAGGTTCGCGTAAGAGAAGCCGCCCAGGTAGATCAGGCGTGTTCCGTCTGCCGAGACATTGCACGACCCTGGGCCATTCTCGGAGAACCTCAAACCAGACACCAAGGTCTGTGGGACAGCCGACGGCGTGAGCGGCACGCGCCAAAGCTCCTGCCCTACGAAAGCGTAGTAGACATCCGCCGCGGGAGAAAGACACATCGCCCTCACCGGCCAACGAGCCACGTGGAGCCGGCGTTGCTGTTGGCCATCCGCTCGAATGCTCCAAACCACACTCTCGTTATCTAACGTTGACGTGACCACGACGAGCTGGTTGGTTCTCGCACTCCATTCGAGACCGGTGACCCACCTAATCCCGGGCAGCGTGATCTTCTCGGTCTCGCCATGATAGATGGGGACAATGGCGAAGCCTGGGATATTTTGCCTGGCGAGAGCGAGGCGCATCCCGTCGGGCGCGACGGCGACGAAAGGGTCGCCCTCGTCCAGGTGGCGCGCCGTGCCCCCGAGGCGCGGTACAACCCAGACATCGAACGTGCCACTTCCTTCGTGGCGGCCCGAGAAGATCAACTCAGACCCATTGGGCATCCAAGTCAAAGTGATCACCACCGTCCGAGCAGCAGTCCAAACTTGCAGTGGCCGGTCGCCGGCCAGGTCGCGCACGAAGAGCCGAATCGCATCGGGATCTTGCGTGAAGTACGCGACGGTTTTCCCGTCCGGAGACAGCGCCGCCTTTTGAACATTCCCTGCGAAGGTGATCTGTTGGTGCGTCGCTTTAGAATTCCTGACTGCGTAGTTTGCTCGTTGCCACTGCAGTGCGACGATGCCGAAAACGAGCATCGTGCCCGCCGTCACGAGCCACCATGTTTTTCTCCGTCGAAGCGACAGGGCCGAACTGGTCGCCCCTGTCGAGCTTCGGGCGAGCCACCGCAGCTCTTCTGTCAAATCTTTCGTGCTTTGCCAGCGTTCATCCGGATCTTTGGCCAGGCAGCGCGACACGATGCGATCCAATCCGGGCGGCGCGAGGGGTTGGAGCACAGAGATCGGCGGTGGGTCCGTGTGAAGGATCGCGCCAATCACGGTTGCGGCAGTCGAACCTTCGAAGGCTCGGCGGCCGGTCACCATCTCGTAGACCATCGCGCCAAAAGTGAAGATGTCGCTCCGCGCGTCGGCCTCGCGACCGGTGAGCTGCTCGGGCGCCATGTACGGGTAGGTGCCAAGCAGTGTGCCTTCAGCTGTCAGGGGCGAGCCACCGGAAACTGTCGACAGCGCAACGAGATCTGGTTGGGACTGTTTGGAAAGACCGAAGTCGAGTAGCTTCGCGCCGCCCCGGGTCAACATTACGTTGGCGGGTTTGAGATCGCGGTGGATGAGTCCGCATCGATGTGCGTGGTCGAGTGCATCGGCGATTTCGATGGCGCATGTAACGACCTCCGACGGAGCGAGCGGACCGCGTAACAGTCGTTCACCAAGTGTTTGTCCCTCGAGGAACTCCATGACGAGAAATTGGACTGGTCCAACGCTGGCGCCCTCAGCCTCTGCGTTCGAACTTTCTCCGATGTCGTGGAGGGCGCAGATATGCGGGTGATTCAGAGCTGCGACGGCTCGGGCTTCACGCCGGAAGCGCTCCTCGTGGCGTCGATCGGCTGCGAACGACTCAGGGAGAGTCTTGATGGCGACAATCCGATCGAGCCGGGTATCTCGCGCCTTGTACACCTCTCCCATGCCCCCCGCGCCAATCAGGCCGAGGACTTCATAGGCACCGAGCCGAACGCCGGGCGCGAGAGCCATGTTGGGTGACGCTGGCGAGATTATACGAGCGTACCCAGAGAATTCCAGGAACTCGCCAAGGACTTACCCCGAGGTCTCACATCATATTGAGGCCAAGAGGGAAGTCATGCGTAACACATTCGTCGTGGCGCTCACGTGTTCAGTCGTGGTGGGCTATGGTTGCGACCGGGGCACGGGACCTTCCATTCCCACGCTTCCGAGTCCGACGCCCTCGGTCGCGTCGCCTCCGCCCCGGTCGCCGGCGCCGACGTTTCCTTCGGTTGCGGTGGGAGAGGTCGTCCGCTTCCAATTCACGAACGACGATACGGATTGCGTGGGTGGTGGCGGTCGCTGTCGCTCGTACAATGTGACTGCCCCGTCCGATGGCCGATTGCTTGCGGAAGTCAAATCGGTGTCCGGCGACCCAAGCTTCCTTTCTACGATGGAGATGTACGTGGTGCCCGGAGGAGACTTCTGGGACACCGGCCCCGGACCGCGCATCAGCGTGACCATTCAAGCGACGGCAGGCCGCACGTACGAGATCAGGATGTACTCGGCCTTGGTGCCGAGCGTCGACTTGGAATTGCTCGCGTCGTTGAGCCCTGCATGAAAGCGACGTTTATCGTCTACCGGGCGGTGCGATCGGCGGCTGTTCTGGTTGCCGTGCTTGTCTCGATCGGCGGCTGCGTCGATCGAAGCCGCCCGCCTGGGGTCGGCCCGACACCCCGCACAGAAAATCCTGAAGAAGCCAAAGCACACCTGAATAACGTCCTGTCCACGATGGAGTCGTATTCAATCAACAAGGACACCCTCGATTGGGCGGGCATTCGCACGGAGGTAATGGCCGCAGCTGTCGACGCACGAAGCACTCGCGATCTCTTTCCGGCAATTGAGCTCGCGCTGCGCCGGCTCAACGATCACGAGAGCTACTATCAGTCCGCAGACGGCACGCTGGTCGGGCCGTCACCAGTTGGCGGTTGCGGGTCTGGCTTGCCGACACCGCCGACGCTGCCGGACACGATCGGTTACGTCAAGGTCGACTCATGCGATTGTGAGGGAGACGCCGCAACAAGATTCGCAGCGTCAATCCAGCGTGCCATCGAGGCAACCGACCGTCCGGGGCTTGCCGGGTGGATCGTCGATCTTCGCGGGAACTTCGGGGGCAACATGTGGCCCATGATCGCAGGAGTCGGTCCCGTTCTGGGTGAAGGGGTCGTCGGTTGGATCATCTACAACAACCGCGAATACGAGCGCGAGTATCGCAACGGCGCATCACTCAGTTTGGGTGAAGCATTTACGAAAGTCGCTGAGCCATACACGTTATTAAGATCATTCCCCAGCGTCGCGGTGCTGACCGATGCGGGCACGGTGAGCGCCGCCGAGGCCGTCACCGTATTTTTCAGGGCACGTCCCGACACGCGATCCTTCGGGACAGCGACGTGCGGCCATCATCATTTGCAGCAAGGCTTCCCCTTCGGTGGGGCGGGAACTCTGCACTTGGTGACTGCGCAGAGCGCCGACCGGACGAAGAAGACATACAGCGGTCCCATCAATCCCGACGAGCTCATAGTGGATCCCGAGGCTGCCATCAGTCGGGCGGTCGCGTGGCTGCAGAGCGGGCGTTGACGTGTCTCTGGGTCAAGTCCAAAGCGGCCATGCGATCTGTCGACAGTCACTCACAGCTGCAATGATGCAGACCCAGGTAGAACCGCTGAATGTACTCACCGACGCGACTCGCCGCCGCCAGGCAAGCTGAGCACTGATTCCTCCGGGCCATCGATGTGGCGCGGAGCCAGCGCGCCAATCTTTTGCTTTTCCACGCATCTCTCAGCTGGGCCGCTTGTGGCGCGACTTTGGTCATGCCGAGGAGGCACGAGAACTCGTCGAGCAGGCATGCAATCAGATCTCCGAAGGACTCGTTGCCCCTGTGACCGTATTGCCATCGATTGGCCCTTTGACGCCGCAACTGTTCAGTGCAATCGAATGGAATTGTGTGAACTAGCCCGCCGGGAACTTCCTGACCGCTCCCGCGTCGTTCCGTTGACAGCTTACTGGGCGCCGGCCGGCGAGCGGTAGTTTTCACCGAACACCAGATCGGAGGTGCGTATGAAAGCCAGTCTTCGTGTGCTCTCTCTGAACGCCATCGCTCTGATAGCCCTTGCCAATCTGAGCTTTGCCGCCTGGGACCATCCGCATAGCGACAGCGCCAATACCGGCTTCGTGAAGGTCGATACCGCACGCGCCGTGACGGGCTCTCAGTTCATTCCGCTCGGCCATATCGCGCCGGGCGCGAACCCGGTCATCGGTCCCGACGGCACCGTCTACGTCGGCAACATCGAAGGCCAACTGAGGGCGTTTCATGCCGATGGCACCCCGGCATGGACACGCGAACTCAATCACGGCGGCATCTACGCTGCTCCCGTCGTTGGCGCCGACGGATCGGTCTACGTCGTCTCGGTCAGCCACATCGACGATCACCGCGGCGATGTGATGCGCCAGCGTTTCGATTCATGGCTGCACAAGTTCACATCTGGCGGAGGGTGGATCTTCACGAGACCGTTTCCTGAGAGGAATCCCGGTACTGTCCTCGCGACCACTGGCGCCACCAGCGCCCCGCCGAACATCTGGCGCCAGTACTCCGAGGAGGTCATCATGGTGCCTGTCCATTACCCGGTGCAGTACTCGGGCGGCAACCTGAGCTTGGTCGCCTTCTCGACGGGCGGGGCCGTCCTCTACGATCAGTTGATCAAGAACATCGCTGGCCAGGTCGAAGGAGGCGGCGGTTCAATTTGGGAAGGCTTCATCGATTTCATTACCTGCATTCCATGCTCATACACGGCGCCCGCTGGCGGACCTGCCCAATGGCCTGATCCCGGCCTGGCGATCTGGCAGAACCCGCTTGGTGGCACTCCGTGGATCGTCGTTTCCGATGGTCTCCACGACACCGTGGGTCTCACCTTTTCGACGACTTTCGGCTTCTACGAATACTTTCGCGTCAAAGACGCCGCGCGAAACCATTCGTCGCCCCCGGTCATCCTTTCCGATGGCCATTCGGCCATTGGCACTGACGATCCGGCTGGCGACGCCGAGGGTCGCATCGTGTACGGCGGCCCAAACGGCATTTCACTTGCACCCGTCGGCGACTTCTCGGGTGGCGTCGTCGCCGCACCAACGCGCATGCGTGACGGTCGCCTGGCAGTCGTCGAATTCAACGGCCGGCTGAAGGTGCTTTTCGGCAGTTCGGTGGTACGCGAGGTGCCGCTCGGTGGGGCAGTGTCGATGGCGTCCGCTGCGGCTTCGTGCACGCACCTCTTTGTCGCCACGATCGACGCCCTCGTCACCCTCGACACCAGCACGATGACGGAAGTCGCTCGCATGACACTGACTGGCGGCGGGCTGAACTCGCCCGTCATCGGACCCGCCGGCCACGTATACGTGATCGACGCGAACAAGCTCGTGGTGTTCCCGCCGCCGATTTCACGGGGGACTGGGGCGAAAGGCACGGCATGCGATCAGGTCGTCGCCTAGCCTCGGTGAATTAGGAATTCTGAATTCAGAATTCGTTGAATCGGAACATGAATCGGAATTGAATTCCCAATTCACAATTCCCAATTTCGAATTCATGTTTCCGACGCATCATGTCCGTCCGAGCCGGGCCAGAATCTTGTCCGCTGCACGGACGCCGCCCTCGTGGGCCTCTTCGAATAGCGACAAGCCGCTCACGTCCGAGTGTGCGAAGAAGAGACCCTGTTCCCCCGCGCTCAATTGGCGACGACCGGCGGCCGTGAGAAATCCCACGGTCGGCCGGATCATGCCGTGACCAAAGCGCATGATGTCTATGCGCGACACACAATCGTCGATATTGGCGTGAGCCCGCCGGAGATCGGCGAGGATCCGCGCCACGAGTGCCTCCCAGGTCTGCTGCTGCAGCCAGAGCCGATTCGCGTGCGGCGATCCGTCAGCGAGTGCCCAGTAGTAGGTCCAGATCGTCCGAGGCAGCTCGGTAGCCAGCGACTGATGCGTCGCCACCACGTAGCCAAGCCCAGCCGAATCGAAGATCACGTTGTCCCACGCGGGCTCGACTCCGGTGGATTGAGGCCAGCGATCGAGCACCAGGTTTGCCGTCAACCACGGCGAGTACTCGAATTCGTGGAATGAATAACTGCCGTCCAACAGATAGGGCAGCACAAAAGCCGGCGCGGCATAGATCACGTTCTCCGTCGTCCACACGCCGTTGTCGGCAGTCACGATCCACGCGCGCCCATTCCGCTCGAGCCGTTCGACCATCGCCGACGTCTCGACGTAACCGCCTAGCCGCTCGAGCAGGCGCCGGACGATCCAGCCGTTGCCCTCGGGCCAGGTGAGCGGTCCCTTCTCGTCGAGCGGGCGCGACGCGTGGTAGTGGACGCCGGCCCAGGCAGATACGCCCGACAAGAGCGCGCCGTAGTCGTCGCGACAGCCGTATTCCACCCACCAGCGCAGGTAGGGCGAGTCGAAGCCTTCTCGGCCGAGCCACGCAGCCATCGACAGCGTGTCGAGCGCTGCAATCTCCGGCGTGTGGGCAACCGCCGTGCGTCCCCGCGAAGAAGGAATGGTGAAGGCGCCTGTTTCGCGGAAAGCGCGCATGCGTTCGTCGAAGCGCACGAACTGATCGCGGTCGCGCGGGGTTGGACCCACCTGCGGCTCGAGTCCCTCCTGCCAGCGCCCGTGAATGTAGAGTCGTTCCTGCGGTGCAAAGCACACGGCCTGCTCGATCCAGCTATCGCCCTCGAGCACGCCGAGATCGCGGAAGAACGTTCGCAGCTCCGACGCGTCGGGACCGGGGATGGGAACGTAATGGGCTGCCCACGGATACCTCGAAATCTCGTGCTCGCCCCACCGGGCGTTGCCGCCCGCCCGCGCCTCCATCTCGAGCACGACGAAGTCGGTGATGCCCCGCTGGTGGAGGCGCCAGGCGGCGCTCAAGCCGGCGATGCCGCCACCGATGATGACGACTTGGCCGTGCTCGCGCCGGCGTCTTGGTCCCGCGACGGGCGACGCTCGCAACCGGTGGCCCCGGCTCCCGCCATCGTCGACGAAGCCGCCGGCAGGACCGCGGCGGCTCTTGCACGACATGCCGACCAGCGCTGCACTCAGAAACAGGCGGCGGGAGATCTTCAACGGCTGATTGCGTTCCACTCGTTCTCGTAGTAGCGGACGAGCGCCTGGTTGTGCAGGCGATTCACTTCGACCGAGACCGGCGTCATGTCGAGAGGAAACTCGAAAAGAGCGTCGAGCGTTTCCTTCGTGAGGAAGCGAAGGCCGTCGGGCAGTGTCTGGGGACGGTGGTACGGCGATCTGGTTGCCAGCACGAAGCCCCATTCGCCAAACGACGGCACGTAGACGTGATAGGGAGTCGCCTGGAAGCCTGCGTCCTCGACCGTGCGGACCACGCACCAGAACGATCGACGTGCGAAGAGAGGAGATGTGCTTTGTACGGCGAACGCTCCGTTCTCGCTCAGCCGTCGTCCCAGCAGGCGATAGAACAGCGACGTGTACAGCTTGCCGAGCGAGAAGTTCGACGGGTCGGGAAGGTCGACGATTGCGAAGTCGTACATGTCGGCGGCCTGCTCGAGCCAGACCATGGCATCGGCCGAAACGACGTGTACGCGCGGGTCGTGGAATGCATTGCGGTTGAGCGCGACGAGCTGCGGGTGCACGCTGAACAGCCGCGGCATTTCCGGATCCAGGTCGACCAGCGTCACGTGCTCGATTTGTGGGTACTTCAGGATCTCTGCGTACAGCGAGACCGTCACCGCCTCCGAGCACCAGCACCCGTCTCGCTTTTGCCGCCGCCAGCCCAGGATGGACGAGCGACTCGTGGTATCGATACTCGTCGCGCGAGCTGAACTGCAGATGTGAGTTGAGAAACAAGCGAAGGTCGTTCCGCCAGGCGGTGACGACGATCCGCTGATACGGCGTCGTACGGGCGAGAATCACTTCGTCGGCGTACAGGCCGCTTTCGGCGACATCGAGCACCCGGTTGGCCGCGAACATGCCGCCGATCAGCAGCACGATTGCGAGTGACGCCATGACGGCGAGCGACCGTCGATGCGTCATCGCATCTCGGAACAGATAGAGCGTCCAGAGCGCCACGACGGCATTCACCAGACCGAACAGCATGGCCGCACGAAGCAGTCCCAACTGCGGCACGAGAATGGTCGGGAACAGAACCGACGCGACCAGCGCTCCGAGATAATCGAACGTCAGCACGTGGGCGACCACGTCTTTGAACTCGAAGCGATCCCGCAGAATCCGCATGAGCAGCGGGATCTCGAGGCCGACCAGCGTTCCGACGATCACGACCAGGGCATACAGGATGGGGCGGAACACGTCGGTCCAGCCGAAGGCGAGGAAGAGCGTCGCCGAGGAGAAGCCGCCTACGACCGCAATCAGAATCTGGACGATGACGAACTGGCGGACGACCGCTCGCGTGACATACCGCGATATCCAGGAGCCAATGCCCATCGCGAAGAGATAGGCTCCGATGACCGTCGAGAACTGCGTGACACTGTCACCCAGCAGGTAGCTGGCCAGCGCGCCGGCCACGAGCTCGTAGACGAGGCCACACGTCGCGATGAGAAGAACCGCAGCTAGTAACGCGGGTGCCATGACAAGAGCCAGCCGACGGGTCGGCCGTCAGTGAATGGCCGCGGCGATGATCAGGCAGAGGCCGATCGACACCAACCCGATCAACGTCGCCAGCGCCGTGTTCTGACGCTCGACAATCTCGGCCCACAGTGAATACGGCGTCAGCCGATCGATCACGACAAACGAAATCGTGAACACCACGATGCCGAGAAACGCAAAGACTACGGCGGCCAACAGATTTGCGTACACGTCCGTCATCTCATTTCCCTCCTCGATAGCGCGGCGATGCCCCGTACACAGGGCGGTAGGCGCCCGGGTTGTTGCGGACCGAGCGTGGGACGTTGGTGACGCGGGACACAGGGGTCATCGACCAGCCGCGGTACTCGGCCGTGCCGAGCAGGCCCAGGACGACCGCACCGTAGAGCAGATAGCCCAGCCGCCACATCACTCGTCATCCTCTTCACTGTGCGCTTTACCGCCGCCGGTGTCGCTTTGGCTCCAGCGCTCGCGTTCAAACGCGGAGTACCGGAACGTGACCCAAATCGGTGGAATGGCCAGGAGCAACAGCGCGACACCGTAGTAGCTCCATACGGGCTTATCGCGCCGCACGCGGATCGAGTAGTCGACAAGCATCCGATTCGCCGGATCTCCTTCCGGCTCGACGCGCAGATAGTAACGGCCCGCCGGCACACTCGGCACGATCACATCGTCGCGCGGCGATCCAGAGGACCACGACTCGCCGTCCTCAACGCCGAAGTAGTACTCGAGCTCGCGACCAAAGTCCAACGCGTCGCCTTTCTCGTCATTGATCAATGCGAGGCTCAAGGACAGCCAGTTGTTCGACAAATTGGTGTCGAGTGCAACGTCGACGTTCGAGGTCCGCCCGCCGAGATCGAAAGGATCGGTGACGAATGCGGCGTTGGTCGATGCGGGGTCGAAGCGGAACCGGCCGGTGTAGACGGTCGAGCCCGATACGAGCGCCCTCACAATAGTCGTGAGAATCACGAGCGCGGCGAGCGCGGCAAACGTACGCCAGTAGGGCAGGAGTTTCCCGATGAAAGGCGATGGCTGGTTGGCGAAGACCCCTACCGCAGGCGGAGGCTGCCCATCGAGCGAGAAGGCGCGCCAGACGAATTCACCTGGCACGTACGTACCGAGCGACCAGGTGGACTCGGCAGCAGTGCCTTCGCGAGACAACAGGTAAGGCGGCGCGACGTAGTCGTCTACCTGCGCCGTTTCCCCGACCTTTACGATCCACGGGAATTCGCCCAGCACGAATGCAGTTCGAGCGTTCGCCGCTTGAAAGTGCTTGAACCTGCGGCTATGCAGCTGCCGGACGGTAAAGCGTCCAGCGCCGGCCTCGGCGGGTGTCTCATCCAGGACAGCAATATCCGTCCAGTGGCCGTCGTACTCGCTGAGATATCGAAATCCGTGCTGGAAATTGAACAGCACGTATTCGTCCCACCCGTACGTTACGCCCTCGACGACGATGGTCCGGCGCTGGAATCCGACGACTTCATAACGCGCTCCATGCCACTCGCCGCTGGCCCCGAGTGGCACTTTCGGCACGACTTGTTCGCGCTTCGTGACACGCTGCAGGATGGCGACATTGGGATCGGCCGCGTCGGCAATCGACCCGCAGTTTCCGCACACGACCGACTGGGAATGCCCGGCGGCCCTGACTACCAGTGGAGCGCCGCATTGGCCGCACTTGAGCGCGCCGACCGGTACGGATCTGGAGCGGTCGGCCTCGCGGAGGTTGCCCAGGGCGAGCTCGTCGAACGGCACCATCCGGCCGACGAAGAAGGCCGGAGGATCGTCGGTGTAGTCGATCGTGGCGACCGCGGGGCCTGAGCCGCGCAGGTCCGCGAAACGCGCGATCTCACGGTTCCACGACTCGAACGGAAGCTCTCCTTCAGTTCCACGATAGCGGGCGTCGGTGATGGTGGCGACATCAAACCGCTGGTCTCGCCACACCACGCTCGTGCCGAGACCGATCGCGTCGGCAGATGGAAGCGTGATGCCGTCAGGCACGCGTTCATAGACCGCGTAGCGCAGCTGCGCATCGGAGAGCCAGCCTGAGCTGCCGCCTTCGAACAGCAGATGCCATTCGCTCCATGCGCCGCTCTCGTACTGGTAAGCAATGCGGCCAATGACGGTGAAGGCGCGCCCCTCGAATCGGCCGGTGGTATTGAGCTGAATAGGCGAAGTATCGGGCGGCGGATCACTGACCGTCCCCACCCGTTCGAGGTCCACGTCGTGCCGGACAACAATCGAGCGGCAATGGGGACACACGGTCTGAACGGATCCAGACCAAACGAAACTCAAGGGTCCGCCGCAATTGGGACAATCTGCCGCCGTGCGGCTCATGTGGCCCCGGCCGAAGTCGTGCGAATCTCGGACGTAGGCAGGCTGCCGTACGCGCGCTCGATGCGTCGGACGCGGACCTCCTGTGCCCCGACGATGCTGCGGACGATGCGTTCAGGCTGCCATTCGGAGCGCGCGGCACAGCAGAACACGTTGAGGCAAAGGCTCGCGTGCTCGGGGAACGTGTGACAAGCCAGATGTGATTCGGCCAGTACTTGAAGGCCGGTGAGACCGCCGGTGTTGGGAAACCGATGCCAGGCGGCAGGTGCGACAGGCGTCAGCCGGGCTGCGTCGACGAGTGCTGAAAAGAGCCGCTCCAGGGTGGGCGCGTCACGTAGCGATTCGACATTGCAGCCCGTCGCGTCTACGACCCATTCGATGCCAACCATGCCGTGCGGCGCAGCTTACACGATCATGCCGCATGTCGGAACATCTGCGCCAGACCGTCACGCACCGTTGGATATTTCGGCCGCCAACCGAGCTCCGCCTTCGCCTTTGCGTTCGAGAGTGGCATCCGGATCGAGGTCAGGCGCGCCGTGTAGGGAGCGAGCAGCCGCGGCAGCCAGCCGGGTACTCTGAAAGGCGCGGCCGATCCGGTGTATTCAGCAATGCCTTCCACGATCTCGGTCAGGCTCACCGCGCGGTCGTCCACGATGTCGTACACAGCGCCGGCGGGCGCAGCGTCGAGGGCGCACAAGGTGGCGCTCACCGCATCCTCGACGTGGATCAGCGGCAGCTGTCCCGCATCGCCGCGGACGACGGGCAGGCGGCGCCTCCGCACCAGGTCGATCATCCTGGCTGTCGATCCCGCTTCGAGGCCGTAGAACATCCCGTAACGAAGGACGACGCCTTCGATCGAGCCACGCTTCGTTGCTTCGAGGACCTGGCTCTCCATGAATCGAACGGCTGCGGCGGCATCGTTTCCTGGCGCTGCGGTCGACTGGTCTCGAGAGGACAGCAAGGCAAAAGAGCCGACGATGAATCGCCGGGCGCCAGCGTTGATCGCCGCGTCCAACAGGTTGCGCGTGCCGTCGATGCGAAGGCGATTCGTGGCCTCCAGATCGCCAGGCCGACGCGGGCCCTCCTTGGGCAGCGCGGTCAGTTGATGAATGACATGCGTCGGATGGGCGGCTTCAACGGCGGCGATCAGCGCCTCGCGGTTCAAGGCGTCGGCAACAGCGGCTGTTGCGCCAAGCGCCTGCAGCTGTTCGCGTTTACTCGTCGAACGGCTCAGAGCAGTGACCTGATGTCCCGCCGCGACGAGCGCGCGAACGAGCGGTAGGCCGATGGCACCAGACCCGCCTGCGACGAAGACATTCATGAGGTGCTTCTTTCTCGGGCCAGCCGGATCGCCAGGCCGAAGCTGAGCGCTTCGGTGACGGCGAGCAGAATCGCGGTCGTCTCGAAGAGCGGCCGCCACTGCGGGTCGACGTGGGCTACATGATCCGGGCTGGACAGCAAGAAATGATTCACAACGCCGAAGACGAGGGCACCCGCCATCGTTATCGCGATCAGCCAGCTTCCCATTCGCACCGCCGGCCAGGTCAATGCAAGGCCGATCAGGGGTCCCGCCAGGATCACGATGTAAACGAACAGGTTCGCCGCGAAAGACAGCGGCACATTTGCCTGAGCATGTGCTGCGCCGTGGACGAGCGAGACGGCCAGATGCGCGAGAACGGCCGCGGTCAGCCAAGCCCAGGTGGAACGGCCGGTGCTCTTCATGTCAGGGAAGACGAGCGACGGGCGAAAAACGTGACAGCCACGCTCCTTAATTTACTCTCGAACGGTCTTCCTGACTTGCGCGACGCGCCGGCGGCCGCTGGACGACGCGAGCATCAACGTAGGAAAGTTGAAAATGTAAAACTCCATCGTGTCAGGTATCCGCGGATGCGAGGGACGCGAATTTTTGGAGGGCTTCGGCTAGCTCGTTCGTCATCGACAAGTGAGGCGTGTGATCGGTGTCGAGCTCGATGACGTCGGCACAGCCGTTCTCAGCGATCATCCGACGCTGCAGCGGGGGCGGGATAGCCCGATCTTTCCTGCAGAGCACGTAGTACCGGCTGATGCCGTCGAGAGCCCCGGGCTGGATGGAGACTGGCGTCGCGAACGGCGCGACCGGCTGCGGGCGCTGTCGTGCGATCGCCCATGCCGCAACGTCCTCCGCGCAGGATCCGTAGATCGCCTGACGCGACGCCTCGGCCGGCATGGTGGCGACCGGAGGATCTCCGTCGATAGCGATATTGGCCTGGACCTGATCGCCAGCTCCCTCTGGAAGCTTCGTCAAATCGAGAAGGCTCTGACCGTTCTGTGGCACGAACGCAGCCACGTAGACGAGCGCTGCGACACGTTCGGGACAGTTCGCCGCTCCCTGCGTTGCGATGATGCCACCCATGCTGTTGCCGACCACGATGGCCGGCTCGGCGTTGCCGGCCAGGACCTCACACAGACGGGCTGCGCAGGCGTCCAAGGTCACGTCCTTTGCTGGCGTGCGGTCGTCGCCCAAACCGGGCAGATCGAACGCCTCTACAGAGTGGCCAGCGGCCCGCAGACGGTCCATCAGCGGCTTCCAGATCCAGGCGCCCGAGAAAGCACCATGCACGAGGACGAATCTGGACATTCGATCTCCTGTGGCTTCCGGCTTCAGCCGGAAGATGAAGCCGGAAGTCTAGCGTACAAACAAAAGATCGATAGGAGGCGCGCTCGAGGCCGCGTACGGCAGTATGCTCAGTTTCGCTCGATCTCACCACGCGACGATTTCGGGCAAGTCACCTGGCACCCGGCGTGCGAAAAACCTGTCGCGCAGCAAGAGGCAAGGACCATGGCCGACCAACCAATCGTTGATGTGGTAGAGCAGAAGCGGCTGAACGACGCACGCGAGGCTGGGATCCCGTGGAAGAAATGGGGACCGTATCTGAGCGAACGGCAGTGGGGCACCGTTCGAGAGGACTACAGCAACGACGGCAACGCATGGGATTACTTCTCTCACGATCAGTCGCGCTCTCGCGCCTACCACTGGGGCGAGGACGGGATGGGAGGTATTTGCGACGACAAACAGCGGCTCTGCTTCGCAGTTGCCTTGTGGAACGGGCGCGATCCCATTCTGAAGGAACGACTGTTCGGCCTGACTAATAGCGAGGGCAACCACGGCGAGGATGTCAAGGAGTACTACTTCTACATCGACAGCACGCCCACTCATTCGTACATGAAGTATCTGTACAAGTACCCGCAGAGTGAATTTCCGTACAGGGATCTCCTCGAGACGAACCGGAAACGTTCGCGCAAGGATTTCGAGTACGAGCTGCTCGACACGGGCGTGTTCGACACCGACCGCTACTTCGACGTGTTCGTGGAGTATGCGAAGGAGGGTCCGGAGGATGTTCTCATTCGCATCACGGCTCACAATCGAGGGCCGGAGGCGGCCACGCTTCATGTGCTGCCGACGCTGTGGTTCCGCAACACCTGGTCGTGGGGCGACGACGATCGGAAGCCGTCGTTGCACGCCGCTGGGTCGAATGCCATCGAAGCCTCGCATCACCAGCTTGGGACCTACCGGCTGCAATGTGCCGGTTCGCCCGAGCTGCTCTTTACGGAGAACGAGACCAACAACCAGCGATTATGGGGTCAGCCGAACACGTCCCCGTACGTAAAGGATGCATTTCACGCGTACGTGGTTTCGGGACAAGGCGACTCAGTCAATCCCGGGCGGGCAGGAACGAAGGCTGCAGCCCATTACACCCTCAATGTGCCCGCCGGCGGCAGCCAGATCGTGCGCTTGCAGCTCACAGCCGGTTCGACCGAAGCGGCGCTCAAAACCTTCGAAAAGGTCTTCGACAGCCGGATTGCCGAGGCCAACGAGTTCTACGACCGGATCACGCCGCACGCGCTGTCCGACGACGAGAGACGCGTCCACCGCCAGGCGCTCGCGGGCATGCTGTGGAGCAAGCAGTTCTACTACTTCGATCTGGAGAAATGGCTCGCCGAGCACAAGAGCGGCCCGCTCGACGGGGGCGGAATGGGCGTGCGGAACACGGAGTGGTTTCACATGCTCAACGAGGACGTCATCTCGATGCCGGACAAGTGGGAGTACCCCTGGTACGCGGCGTGGGATCTGGCGTTCCACACCATCTCCCTGGCACTCGTCGATTTCGACTTCGCCAAGGAGCAGCTGCTGCTGATGCTGCGCAACCTGTACTTCCACCCGAACGGGCAGATTCCCGCCTACGAATGGAACTTCAGCGACGTGAACCCTCCCGTGCACGCCTGGGCCACGATCTATCTCTACAGGATGGAGCGGACGCTGGGTCGGGCGGACGTCCGGTTCCTGGAACGCTCGTTTCAAGGGCTGCTGCTGAACTTCAACTGGTGGGTGAATAGAAAGGATCCCTCCGGTAAGAACGTGTTCGCGGGTGGATTCCTGGGCCTCGACAACATCGGCGTCTTCGATCGGAGCGCGGAACTGCCGACCGGCGGTTCACTGGAACAGGCTGATGGGACAGCGTGGATGGCGTTCTATTGCCAGTGCATGCTCGAGATGTCGTTGATTCTGTCGGAGCACGACGAGATGTATCAGGAGCTGGCGTTCAAGTTCGTCCAACACTTCATGTGGATCTCCTACGCCATGGACCGCGTCGGCGAGAACCGAGACGAGATGTGGGACGAACAAGACGGGTTCTTCTACGACCTGCTGCGGCTGCCCGACGGCCGGGCCGGACGGATGAAAGTGCGCTCGATGGTCGGGCTCCTGCCGCTCTGTGCGTCAACCGTTTTCGAAGCGGATTCGGCGGATCGCTTTCCCAAGCTGACGGAAATGATCGCGCTCTTCAGGAAACGACATCCGGAGTTGGTTTCTCATGTGGCCCCGACCGACGAAGGCTTCGTCGGGTACAACCAGAGGCGTCTGCTGTCGATTCTCAACAAGCAGAAACTTGAGCGGGTGCTCAAGTACGTGCTCGATGAGAACGAATTCCTCGGCCCGCACGGCATTCGCTCTCTCTCTCGATATCATTTAGAGCATCCATTCACGGTTCACGTTGGTCAGCAGGAGTACGACGTGCAGTACCTGCCGGCCGAATCCGACAGCGGCATGTTCGGCGGAAACTCCAACTGGCGGGGTCCGGTCTGGATGCCGGTCAACGCGCTGATCGTTCGGGCGCTGATAAACCTGTATAGCTTCTACGGTGACGACTTCAAGGTCGAGTGTCCGACCGGTTCCAAGCAGTACAAGACGTTGTACGAGGTCTCTCAGGAAATTACCAGGCGGCTGGCCAGCACCTTCCTGCGCGACGCCAACGGACAGCGGCCCGTCTACGGCGGCACGAAGAAGTTCCAGGACGATCCGCATTGGCGCGATCTGATCCTGTTCTACGAGTACTTCCACGGCGACAACGGGGCAGGGCTCGGGGCCAGCCACCAGACGGGATGGACGGGTCTGATCGCTCCGCTGCTCGATCTGTTCGCGCGCCTCGATGCGAAGACGATGCTCGAAACGAGAGTGCAGCGCCTCCGGCATCGGCTTGTCAGACAGCAGGTGGGAGGGGAGTCGATAGAGTGACCAGGCCTCTGGTACTCCCCTCGCTCGTCCTATACTGATCGTTCCGCAAGGAGGTTGTGTGGGTATGAGACCTTGGGTTGTCGGGCTGCTCGCTCTCTGTCTCGTTGCCACGTTTGGCGCCGAGATTGGAACCGGCCAGCAGACGGTCCCGTTTACAAACGGTATTCCACTTGCGCCGCTGGGCCTTTCCGGGCGCAAGCTTCCAGACAAAGCGCCGGAATTCGACACGGCCGAAGGCCAGAAGATCCGCGTCGTCATCGTGACCAGGGCTCTGGAATACCCGTGGGCACTCGCATTCCTGCCCGATGGAACCATGTTGATCACCGAGCGCGCCGGTCGTCTCCGCGTCATCCGCCACGGCATGCTCGATCCTCAGCCGGTTGCCGGCAGCCCGGCTTCCTACTGGGCAGGAGAGTCCGGCCTGCCAGGTGCCGTTCACGGTTACATGGACATCGCGCTGCATCCTCAGTTTGCCCAGAATCAGTTGGTCTACTTGAGCTACACGAAGCCGCTCGATGAGAAGCGCAGGACGGTGGCCGTCGCTCGAGGGCGCTTCGACGGTCGAGCGATGACCGATGTCAAGGACGTCTGGGTGGGGGACCAGGCCGGCACGTCCCGCATCGCGTTCGGCCGCGACGGCATGCTGTACATCACGACGACGGCCAACTTTCAGATCCCGAACGACCCGCAAGACACGAACTCGCAAGGCGGCAAGGTGCTGCGGCTCAAAGATGACGGTGGTATTCCCAGCGACAACCCCTTTGTCGGGCGCCCCGGCTACAAACCGGAGGTGTATACACTCGGCCACCGCAGCTCGCTGGGGCTTGCCCTCCATCCAGGCACCGGCGAGATGTGGCTGAACGAGAACGGCCCCAACGGCGGCGATGAAATCAACATTCTCAAGCCGGGCCTCAATTACGGCTGGCCGCTCGTCAGCTACGGACGGACATACACAGGTTCGTGGCAGTCGGCACGTCCCGGGCACGAAGGCTTCGAGCCGCCGATTGTGTACTGGATGCCGTCGATTGCGGTTTCGGGAATGGCTTTCTACACGGGCGATAAATTGCCGAAGTGGAAGGGCGATGTCTTCGTCGGCGCGCTGCGAACAGGAGAGGTTCCCGGCACCGGTCACCTCGAGCGCATCTTGTTCAACGAGAAGATGGAGGAACTGCGGCGGGAGTCACTGCTCACTGAACTGCGTCAGCGAATTCGCGAAGTCCGTCAGGGGCCTGACGGGTGCCTGTACCTGCTGACGGATGAGAAGGAAGGGGCTGTTCTCAGGATAGAACCGCAATAGTCGTTGGACGTTAGTCGTTGGACATTAGTCAACTGTCGACCGGTCATGCTACGACCAACGACTAACGACCAACGACCAACGACCAACAACCAACGACTAACGACCAACGACCAACGACCAACGACTACTTCACGTACCAGTGCCCCGCCACCGCGACGATCGGGCCTCCGAGCTCGAAGCCGGTGAACTGCGCGGGCGTTTCCATCCATTGATATCCGAAGTCGGCGCTGAGCGTGAAACGAGGGACGCTGGCGAACGTCGCTTCGAGTCCGCCCAACGCCTGATAGCCCAGACCGCTTTCCGATATCGACGTTCCAGCCACCAGCGGTCCTCCGCTCAACGAATGGTGGTGGATGTTGACTCCGCCTCCCGCATACGGCCGCATGATGACGTAGTCGGTTACCTTGTTCTTGAACGAATAGAGCACGCTCGGCATGAACTGAACCGACGTCAACTTTTCGGCGGTGAGGTCGTTCGTCGTCGCCTCGTGTGAAAGGCCGAATTGGATACCGATTCGCTCTTTGGGCCATGTCCGCGCCGTGGCGCCGATAGCGAGCGGTGAGCCGCTCATCAGGGCGCCGACGCCGACGACGTGCGACGGCTGCCGAACGTACACGGTTCGAATACCCGAGGGTGTCTCGCCAGTTCGGCCTTGTTCCACCCCTGAAGCTCCGGCCGGTGGCGCAGACGCTGGACGTGCAGGAGCCGGCGCTGTTCGTATGGCAGCCTGCAATCCCACGGGTGGGTTCGGAGTCGGCATGGGGTGTCCAATCGAACCCATGCTGATATGGATGTAGCCGCTGTCGTCTGGTGTGCCCGGCCACGAAACTTTCACCCAGCTTCCGAGCTCGCGCGAGACCTTCAGGATCGTGCCGCGCGGCGCTTGCCCGACGACGACACTTCCGGTGCTCGGACCTTTATAGATGTTGGCCGATGCCGATGTGACGGTGAACTCCGTACTCTGTGCGTAGAGCCACGAGGCACCCAAACAGAGCGCAACGACGACTGACGCAGCTCGACGAATCATCTGATAACCTCCTGCACTAGCCGGATGAACAATCCGTAAGGCAGATTGATCCATCCGCAATTGCCGCGAACTCCCCGAAAATACGAACCTCGTGCCCGGATCACAGTTCTGTCGCGGTCCGGATGCAGGGAGCCCTCGAAACCACTTGAATAGGCTTCGTATCCATGACCAAAGCAAAGGGCGTGCTTCGGCGGCGCCATATTGAGACGGCGTAAACTTTTGACGACCTCAACTAAGGAGACCGTCCATGGCTTCACGGCTTCGTGCGGTCTTCGTGGCTTCGGGTCGTCGTGGTGAAGGCACTTCAACGTGAAAAACGAGAGCGCAACGAACGACGTGATCTAGCCGCCCGCCGCGATCAGCCCGAGGCTGCGGGCCCGCTTGACGTCGAACGTCCGGGCTCGCGTCGTTGAGCGTCGACGTCAGCGGATCAATCGCCGATGGATCGCCAATCGCGCCGAGGCTGATCGCGGCGCGCTCGCGCAGGCTTTGGTCCGAATCGCCCAGCAACGCAATCAAACCGGGGACCGCCGGCGGAAATACGACGGAATCCAGATGCATCGCCGCCAGCGTACGAACCCGCCGGTCGGTGACTTGAATGACTAGCGCCCTTTCGAGCGCGCTTCCTCGATCAGCCGCCTGACCCGCTGAAGCTCGCGCTCGTCGAGCCCTTTTGGCGACAGGTCGATGAGCGAGGCCATCACCTGAGAGACGGATCCGTCGAAGAAGGTGTGGAGCAGATGTCGAAGCGCCGAGCGTTTGGCCCGATCGCGCGAGACGCTCGGCTTGTAGACGTAGCGCAGGTCTTCAGTTTCGTGGCGGACGTGCCCTTTCTCTTCGAGGATGCGGAGCGTGGCGCGGACCGCCGAATAGCTGGGCGGATCCGGGAGCGCCTGGTGCACGGCGGCTGCGGTCGCCGTGCCGGCGCGGTACAGGACGTCCATGATCTGGCGCTCGCGTCGACTCAGTTTAGGGGTCGGTCGGGTTGGCGGCACGAATAACTCCAGGGAATCCGAGGAGGCATGCTAATAAAACAGCATGACGCTAATTTATTAGCACGTGTGACGTCAATCATCGAAAGGCGCCGTCCTTCAGAGACGTTCGGCGAAAGCGGCGGCAAGCGTGAAGTCTGGGGTGTGCGTCGGGCGTTGGGGTTGGTTGGCGTCTGGCTGTGCCTGATCGCCC
Organism: uncultured Acidobacteriota bacterium; assembly: GCA_963773035.1. Classification (GTDB taxonomy): domain Bacteria; phylum Acidobacteriota; class Vicinamibacteria; order Vicinamibacterales; family CAVVIG01; genus CAVRXZ01. Next base: position 34,300 of record CAVYZX010000025.1, read on the forward strand.
GTTCCGCGGCCGTTCGGCGATCTCAGGAGCCGCCGAACGTGTCGCAGGCCTCGAGACGGCCGGACTCGAGCCCGCGGCGGAACCATTCCACGCGCTGTGAGGACGAGCCGTGCGTGAATCGCTCGGGCGCGATGCGGCCGCCTCCCATCCGTTGGATGCGATCGTCGCCAATCGCTGCCGCGGCGTTCAGCCCTTCCTCCACGTCCCCCTGTTCGAGAATCTGGCGTTGAGCGGTAGAGTGTCCCCAGATGCCGGCGTAACAGTCGGCCTGCAACTCCATGCGAACCGACAAGTTGTTGGCGAGGTCCGGCCGGGATCGTTGCGCCTGGCGCACGCGCGGTTCGGTGCCCAGGAGGTTCTGGACGTGATGGCCGATCTCGTGGGCGAGAACGTAGGCCTGCGCGAAGTCGCCGGCCGCCCCGAAGCGCTGTTTCAGCTCGTCATAGAAACTCAAGTCGATGTAGACCTTGCGATCGCCCGGGCAATAGAAAGGGCCGCTCGCGGACTCGGCGAACCCGCAGGCAGACTCGATCGCATCCCGGAACAGCACGAGCCTTGTCCGCTCGTACCGTCCGGCCAGCAGCCGCTCCCACGTCGCCTGTCCGTCGTCCAGCACGAACGAGACGAATTGAACGCGCTCCTCTTCGGCCGGTGAGCTCGGAACCGACCCCGTCGTGCGAGTGACGGTATCTCCGGGACCGGTCGGAATGGATCCGCCTGGGTCGAGCAGTGAGAGGAAGTCCTGGCCGGTCAGCCAGCTGAGGAGGATGACGATCAGCAGACCGCCGAGACCGATCGGTGCAGCCCGTCCCATGCCGCCGCCACCGAACCCGATGCCTGCTCGCTCGCCTCTACGATCTTCGAGGTCTTCGCTTGGGCCTTGCCGAGTCCAACGCATGGTTCACCTATTGCCGAAACTCCTCACAGCGCGAGCACTCAAGGACACGTGCTTCCCCCCGCTATGAACGCGCCGTGCTCAACCTGCGGTAGGCGAACAGCAACACGATGGCGCCAAGGACCGACATGATCATGCCCGCGGCGTCGTTCGGACCGTAAAGCCCGATGGCCCGGCCAAGGAAACCGCCAATCAGAGCGCCCGCGACACCAAGGAGGATTGTCAGAATCATGCCGCCCGGATCGGGCCCGGGCATCAACAGCTTGGCGATCACACCGACGATGAGCCCGAAGACGATCCATCCAAGCACGCCGAGCATGTTCGCCTCCTTCAAATAAGGGAGTCACCATAACACAAGGGAGTAGTGAGAACTGCGGAGAAACCCTGGATGAGGTGGCACTGACGAGGGCTCAGGGCTGAGGGCTGAGGGCTGAGGGCTGAGGGCTAAGGGATGAGGGATGAGTGTGTGGCTTCCGCCTTTAGGCGGAAGAGAGCTGCGGGCATTGATCTTCCGGCTAAAGCCGGAAGCCACACGCGATTGACTTACAAGCTCTTGCTAGCGCACGTTCGCTCGTCTTGCCTGGCGGCCCATCTCAACCGGGCTGGCCAGCTCGATTCGCCACGAGGGCCCGCCAAAGAACATCGGGCCTTCGGACTTTACGAGCGTTGGCTCGTCGCCGCCGAGAACCCATACATGCGAGTCGGGGGGTTGTTGCCCAAGAAGCGGCGCCAGCAGACCCGCGATGCCGCCCATGTCCACCTTCACGACGTAGTGGGTGGCTTTGCCGTTGGATCCCGCCGTCGACAGCACGTCCTCCCCGACTGCGGCAATGGCCAGCTTCACGAGCCGCGGCCTTGGTGTGGCCATGACCATCGACACAGACTTCGGAGGGGCCCCGGAGTTGACGTTCTTCAGAAGAGTCAGTATCAGGCCGTTTGCGAGATCCGGTGGCAGATCGAAGCGCTCGCTCACCACTTTCGGATCGCCGTCATCGCCCATGTAGCGAACCATGACTTGACCGCTGGCCACGTCGATCGACATGTCGAGCGGCGGTCGAAACGTGGGCCCTTTCTGGACCAGCCGTGCGCTCAGTAACCGACCGCGTTGTGAGAAGATCGCCGTTTCGTCCCGAATCGACCCGTCCCGAAAATGAAAGACGACGCGGCTGTGGACGCCATCCCCTCGGGGGACTTCGATCAGCGCCCCGTCGGCCAGCATCCGTCCGTCCAGCGTGCGCAGTGCGAGTTGGGTGTGGACTTCTCCGTTATGCGGCAGCGTTACGGATTGGCCGGCCAGCCCATCGAAGGCCCACAGCCAGAGACCCAACGCCAGAAATGAAGTGAGGAACTGCGAGTGGCTAGATCTCAGCGCCATGACAGTCACCCTTACGCACCGTGTCCGACTCAACGTCCCGAGCCTTTCGCCGAAAACCCCGCAATCACTAAGGATTTCGCGCGGCTCGCCAACCTGGCGGAGGCTTGCCCCATCCCGAGACCGCTGCGAAGGCAAGTGACGTGCCTAACGCAGGTGATAGGAGTGGAGAAGCTGGGACGCGAATAGACGTGAGTAATTGAGATGAGGGGTTGCAGGAGTAGGAGCCTTTAAAGCGAGGCCGGGGCGGCTAGCCGCACACCCCGGCTGCTTCCGCTCCAGCCCGTTCAGGAGATCGGTTCGAGCTCGGGTAGTGGCTCCGCCTGGAGAGTATCGACCAGCACCTCGAGCGCCACGCGGTGAGCGTTGACGCGCCGCTCGAGCTCGATGAGCGAATCCTCGCTCAGTTGACCGCTCGCCGCAGCGACGTCGGGCTGAAGGCCGACGAGTTCGTCCCACGAGCGGCGGGCGTCAGCAAATGCATCGAGCAACATTTGATGTTCTCGCATGACCAGTCCCTTCTCATTGAGTGTCCGGAACGACCTCCTAAAAGGAAACCGCATGTCTCTCTCACGACTTGACTGGAGGCGCGTTTCTTTGCGCCCGCGTGCTATACGGATCGTCCTGGGCGTCGGGTTGCCCAGGGGCTGGCTCTCCCCGTCTCCCTACGGTGTTATCGCCGGTACCAGTCGGCGTGGTCGGCCCGAGCGTTACGCCATGTCCTCCGAATCGACGAAGCGGCCCCAGCTCCCTCTTTCCGTCCCTGATCTCCTTCATGAGAAAAGGCACGAGAAGCACGAGCGTCAGCGCCAGCGCGATCAGGATTCCATAGGTGAGGCCGGTCAGCTGCAACGCATACAGCGGACATGTCATCCATGGCTCACCTCCGGATCACGTAGGAGCAACATACGTACCCGGCTCGTGAACGGCTGGCTCAGCCACGACTTGTCGAGGCTACCAATTGATTTTGCTGGGGTCGCCCTTGTATACCGACCGGATGAAGGCCAGGAGTTGCCAGACCTGATCGTCTGGAAGCATGTTGTAAACGGTTGGCATCGTCTGCTGAGGGATTTGACCTTTGATGAGTTTGAAGAGCGTCTCGTCGTCGCTGCCGAATTTCCAACTGTCGTCGATCAAGGAGGCCGCCATGCCTCCGCCGCCACCGCCGCCGTGACAACCCTGACACCCGACCTGGAAATAGAGCGTCTTTCCGGCGGCGATCATTTCTTCCTTGCCGGTAAAAGGATTCAACTTCTTGATCGTGGAAGCTTCAGGGGCCGCCGCTGGTGCGTCCTGGGTCGGCGGCGGCGCGTTGGGATCGGGCGTCGGCCGCGCCGGTTCGGTTTGTGGGGGCTGAGATGGTGGGACCGGCTCTTGCCGCGCCGGCTCCTGATTTTGAGCGCGAGGCCTTCCTGCGGTGGACTCGTGCGCTGGCATCAGCGGAACACCGTACTCCTCGAGAATCGATCGAATGTCGGACTGCCGGTGATCCATCGCCGCTTCAAGGCGAGTCTTGAGCTCCCGGTTGCCCTTCTTCACGCCCATCGAAATGTTGAATGACAGCGGCACGCCCGGTTCGTCCTCGAGAGGCACGAGCTCGATCGGCGCGTTGAGCTTCTTCGCGTAGTAGCCCGCCAGGGGACCCCATGGCAGAGCAACGTCGATAGTACCCGCGACCAGATCATCCAATAGCTTCGCCGGTCGATCCCTGTCCCCGCGTGGATCGAAGAACAGGGAATAGCTGGTGACGTTATCGAGGAGATGGCGCCGTGCCAGACTCTCTTCGACGGGAGTATTGGTGTAGACGCCGATGCGAAGGGGCTTCAACTCGGGTGCATCGAGCGACGCGATGCGGAAGTTGCCGTTCTTCCGATAGGCGATCACATATGAGGAACGGTAGTACGGTTTGGTCCACAGAACGAAATCGAGACCTTCGGGAATGCCAAAGATGACGTCGCACGTCCCGGCATCGATTGTGTTGCGGACCAAACCGCGTTGATGCGGCCACCACGCGTAATCCAAGGTCGCGCCCAAGTCTGCAGCGATTGACGCGGCGATCTTGTTCTCGAATCCTTCGAGCTTCTGGTTCGAGAACGGCAGATTCTCCGGATCGCCGCAGACACGAAGAGAGTCCGATTGTCCGAACAGCGATCCAAATGTGACGGCATAGACCACAGCCAGTGCCGCAGCACATCTCAAGGACGGACGACTCTTCATCACCACGAATACACGAAGAACACGAAGGCATTCATGGATCTTCGTGCCCCTTCGTGTCTTCGTGGTTGACGAACGTGACGTTAGACTCAACTGCCCGACTCAGAACTACTCGAGCGCGAAGACGTGCAAGGTGCCACCGACTGACGTCACCTTGTCGAGCCCCGATCCGTACGCAGCACCCACTGCTCCAAGTGCGGCGAGCGGATCCTCTCGAGAAAGGTTGCCCGCAATCGGCAGGCCGAACCACCCTCCGATCCCGGAGTAGATGGCAACGTATTGCTTGCGATCCGGTCCCGTGAACGTGATGGGGTTGGCAATGGAGCCGGACGGAAGCTTCGTTTTCCACAGAGGCGTGCCGTTCTTGGCGTTCACGGCCTTGAACCACCCATCCATGGTGCCGTAGAAGACGACGTCACCAGCCGTCACGAGCGTTCCGGTCCACACGGGATACGGTTCCTTGATCCCCCAGACCTTCTTCCCGGCAGCCGGATCCCAGGCCATGAACTCACCTTGATATCCGCCCGGTCCGGGGAAGATGCGAACATTTGCGCCCACGTACGGCGCACCGGCAATGTACTGAACCTCGACGCCTTCATAATTCATGCAGAGGTTGTTCGTGCCCGCATAGATCAGCTTCGTCTGCGGCGAGTAGGACACCGGTTGTTGATTCTTGGCTCCCATCGCCGCCGGACAGATGTCTTTGGTGTCGACGCCCTGCTTCGTGCGCTTGGCTGGATCTTCGACGGGTCGCCCCGTCTTCAAATCGATCCGCTCGGCCCAGTTGGTGGCTGACACGAACTTCTCGGCCGAGAGCAGCGTGCCGTTCGCGCGATCGAGCACGTAAGCGAAGCCGTTCCGATCGAAGTGAATCAGCGCTTTGGTCGCCTTTCCGCCGACGGTCACGTCGATCAAAACGTGTTCGTTGATGCCGTCGTAGTCCCATGCGTCCCACGGCGTCATCTGATACGCCCACTTCGCCATCCCCGTGTCGGGATCGCGCGCGAAGATCGTCATGGACCACTTGTTGTCGCCTTGCCTGACCGACGGATTCCAAGTACCCGGGTTGCCGGTGGAGTAGTAGAAAAGGTTCAGCTCGGGGTCGTATGCGTACCAACCCCATGTGCTCCCGCCGCCGTTTTTCCAGCGCTCTCCCGGCCAGCTTTTCGTCCCCTCGCCAAAACGCCCGTAGTGCGGATTCGCCGAATTGAAGTCCTGCGCCAGCTTGACGTCCTCATCCGGGCCCATGCTGTACGCCTTCCACTGCTGCTTGCCCGAGGAGAGATCGTACGCCGCGACCCAACCGCGAATACCAAACTCACCGCCAGACACACCGACGATGAACTTGTCTTTGACAACGAGGCCCGCCATGGTCTGCGTTTCGCCCCTCGTCGGGTCGGCGTTGCGAACCTTCCATACTTCCTTGCCAGTTTCCGCATCGAGGGCGATCACCTGGCCGTCGAGCGTGGTCATGAAGATTCGACCCTGCGCGAAATTCACCCCGCGGTGAACGAGGTCGCAGCACGCGACAGGAACGGCGCGATCGTCCTGCACCGGGGTGTATTTCCACTTGATCGGCCAGCCTTCCTTCGTGAGATCGAGGGCGTACACATGGTTTGGATACGCGCTGTGCACGTACATCGTCGAGCCGACGACGAGCGGCTGCCCTTCGTGGCCGCGCAGGGCGCCCGTCGAGAACGACCAGACCTGCCTGAGATTCTTGGCATTCCCCGCGGTAATTTGCTTGAGCGAGCTGTAGCGCGTTGCGGAGTAGTTCTTTCCAGGCAACACCCATTGATTGTCGTCGTTCTGCTTTGTGATGAGCTCCTGGTTGGCAGAAAGCACCCACGGCAACCACAGCACCAGAGCTGCGATCGCGTACTTGCTCAGCTTCATGGCTCCTCCTCTGGATCTTGAAGCGGTCGAAGGACGAGATTCGTGGCGAGTCTACACCCGAGAAGGCGGCGCCTTGGCCAAAAATATCGTTGGCTGCGTTACGGTTGGAGGGCGATCATGGAACGGATCCCGCTGTCCCTGATAGCCTTGGAACGGCTGAGGCGGAACGTTGGTTTCTCAGGGGGCATCGAGGTCGAGCCCCCCAGCCGCGACACAGGACCCTACCCGTGATATCCGTGCAATTCAGATATCTCACCGGCCTCACCCGAAAGATCTTTCTCAACGCACGCCTTATCGGGACCTGGGACCACGCTGGCCGATTGTCCCAGAGTTGGTCGGAAGCGCCGATGGTCGACTTCACGGCTGAAGATGGCTGTCCGGCGTTTGCCACAACCGTGCTGTTGGACGAGAGCGAAGTCGGAAGAACCTTTCGGTGGACCGTAAGGGTCACAACCGCGTCGGTGACCGATGTCTCGGGCGTTCCAACCGAGGTCAACGATTCAAACAGCACGGATCGTGTGCGGTTATTCACGCTGCGGTCGCCTGCAGACAGTGCGGGCGTGACACAAATCGAGGATTACTACTTCACGTACACCCGCCGGCTCGGCGCGCGCAAGTTCTTCACCGCGGTGGAGCGGCAGCCTGACCTGCGGTTCGCGGTGTGGGCGCCGAACGCTCAGCAGGTCGATGTGGTGTTCGGCCAGCCGGCCAATGGCTACGTCGCAGACGACGGCGATGGAATCGATCCGTCTCGGGCGCCCCTGCCCCTCGTGAAGGGGGCGGACGGGATTTGGGAGACCCGAGTCGTGCCAGGCTTCGCGGCGTTCGAAGGGCTGCCGTACATGTACCGCTTGACGAACGCGGAAGGTCGGACGGTCTATCGCACCGATATTTTCTCGCGACAACAGATCGGCCGCGGGACCGAGAACCCTCGTGGCCTTCACTGGACCGGCGGTCCGGGCCGGCTCGACGGCACCAAGAGCTGCAGTCTGATCGTCAGCCTGGACACAGTGTCACAGGAGTTGACGCCGCCCGACGGGCAGATCCCGGCACGAATCTCCGTCGAAGATTTCTGGGCACACGAGTTCACGCCCGGCCTGCCGGTTCCCAGCCGTGTGGAGGATCTGGTTATTTACGAGTTGCACGTCGGCGCGCTCGGTGTCGGCACGTCTCGGCCCGGTAATCTCGAGGACGCGATAAGCCTGCTCGATCACTTGACCGCACTCGGCGTCAATGCGGTCGAATTGCTGCCGATGTCGGAGTTTTCCGGGACCGGGTGGGGCTACGGCGACTCACACCACTTCGTCATCGAGTCCAGCGCGGGCGGACGCGATCAGTACAAGCACTTCGTGCGGGCGTGCCATCGGCGTGGCATCGCCGTCATTCAGGATGTCGTCTACAACCATTTCGATTCGGACGCCGATCGCGCGGAATGGGCCTACGATTCCGACGCGCCGGAGCGGAACATCTACTACTGGTACGAAGGGACTCGCGCCGATTACCCATCAGCCGATGGGGGATATCTGGACAACGGCTCGTCGGGCTTCACGCCAAGGTTCTGGGAGGAAAAAGTCAGGCACCTGTTCGTGAGTAGTGCGGCAGGCTTCGTCGAAGAATCGCATGTCGACGGCTTGCGCGTGGACCTGACGCAGGCGATTCATCGCGACAACGTGCGGCATGCCGACGGCCGTAGCGTCGGAAATGCGAACCAGTTCGGCGCGAAGATGCTGCGGGAATGGAGCCGTACTCTCCGATTGATCAAACCGACGGTGATGTTGATCGCCGAAGACCATTCCGAATGGGACAAAGTGACGGAGCTCCCCGAAGTCGGCGGGCTGGGCTTCGATGCCACTTGGTTTGCGGCCTTCTATCACAACCTCATTGGCGACTCCGACATGGCTGGCGGCCGGGCTCGACTTCTCAGGTCGGCAGGCTTGGGCGACGACGGGCCGCTCGACACGCGTCAATTCGCGAGCGTGCTCCAGGACAGCAAGTACAACAAGATCGTCTACCACGAGTCGCACGACGAGGCCGGCAACTCCAGCGGATCGATGCGGACGATCGTGTGTGCCGTCAACGGCGCCGCGCTGATCGGGACGACCCGCGCCTACGCCGAGGCCAGATCGCGCGTCGCATTTGGCTTGTCGCTGCTCTCGGCCGGCACACCGATGTTCTTCATGGGCGAAGAGGTCGGTGCGCAGAAGCCCTATCGATACGATACGTTCATGGCCAATCGCGAAGACATCGCCGGCGACCGATTGGCCAGTGGCGCCAGATTGTTTCGTTTCTATCAGGATGCGATTCGTTTCAGCCGGCGGCATTCCGCCGTACGCGCGCGTGGCATCGACGTCATTCACGTGAATGATGGCGGAAGGGTGATTGCATTCCGGCGATCGACTGGATCAGACGAACTGCTGATCGTGGCGAGCTTCAACAACCGTGTCTTCGAGGAGTACGTGATTCAAACCGACTCGTGGCGGTTGCCGGGCGGCGAATGGCGCGAGCTCTTCAACAGCGACGCCGCTATATATGGCGGCGCCAACGTCGGCAACCTCGGCGGCGATGTGCCCGTCCAGGATGGACGTTTGAAGATCTGTTTACCGGCCAACAGTTTCGTTGTGTTCGGGAGGATCTGACAGGGCGGATGTGGCGCAGCCCTTCAGGGCTGCGGCCGCCGCGTTACAAAACCCTACAAGTCGTATCGATTCGAAGTCGTCAGTTGCCGCGAGAGCCAGCCGCCCGTGGTTCCTGTCCTGACGCGTCGATCTCGTCGATTTCATCCTGGGTTCGACCAGCCCGATAGCGCTGGACCGGAAGGTTGCCGTTGAACTGGTAGAGAAACGCGAGGAACCGCTTGTAGTCGCTGGCCGGCATCTGAAACAGCGCCAGCATCTTGCGATAGCTTCCGCGTGTTTGTCTGAGCCCGCGATCCACGATCGCGCGAAGGTCCGCGCGGGTGATGTCGTGAGCCTTGAAAGGTTCGTAGACTGCGGTCCAGAAGGTCTCACCAGCCGCAAGCCTTGCCCAGATGGCATCGACCGCGGTGGCCGGCACGGGGCTCGAGATGTGAGAGCTTGCGGCGGATGAAGCGTGGCCAGTCGGAACCGTCACCGCGCTCTGAGCGGCATCCCGGTGGCCACGCAGGATCTCTTCCGGAAGATCATCGGGCGTGACCGATCGTTTCAGCACCCGAACGACCAGCCGCTCGGTGACGTTCTTGAGCTCGCGCACATTACCAGGCCACGAATAGTCGTTCAGGAAGTGCTCGGTGTCTGGTGTCAGCACGGGGCACGGCAGACGATGGGCTTCACTCGCGCGCAGGAGAAAATGCTGCAGCAGCAGACTCACGTCTCCAGGGCGCTCTCGCAGCGGTGGAATGCGGATCTGAATGACGTTCAGCCGGTAGTACAGATCTTCACGAAATTCTTTCGTGGCAATACGCGCCGCAAGGTCCCGGTTGGTGGCCGTAATCAAACGCACATCGGAATGGCCGGCCGACCCGTTTGCGCCGACCGGTTGAACCTCGCCGGTCTCGGCAAATCGCAGGAGGACCGCCTGCATCCGCAGACTCATTTCGCCGAGCTCGTCGAGGAACAGACTGCCGCCGTCCGCCAATCTCACCAGACCGGGTTTGTCCCGGTACGCGCCGGTGAAGCTTCCGCGCACGTGACCGAACAACTCCGACTCCAAGAGTGTTTCGGGAATGCCGCTGCAATTCACGGCAACAAAGGGACGCGACCGACGGACGCCGTCGGAGTGAATCAGACGGGCAACCACTTCTTTGCCGGTGCCCGTTTCACCAAGGATCAACACTTTGGCCTGGGTGCGTGCGGCGCTCGAGATTTGCTCGCGCAACGCGTGAATGGCGCCGCTCTCGCCCACGAGCTCGTTCCTGGATGCCGATCCTTCAGTCATGTTTTATTCACGCGGCACGTTTACGCGTGCCCGCAAGTGAACTCCGCACGACTCTTTAGCACGCGGTGTACCACTGCTGAGTTGGACGCGCCGGTCCCGGCAAGTTCCAATTCATCAACTCTTTGTCTGTACTTCGGAAAAGCGGTGAAAACTGTAAGGGGAAGGTTCAGTGTCTCACGATGCCACTCGGGCCGACGGATATCGACGTAAGTCGTTCTCCGGGTAAAGCTTGATAGGTGGTGTTTCCGACTGACTCACCTGGCCCGACATGAGACAGGGAACGTCGGGTCTAACTCTTTTTCACTTCGAGTCCAGATTCTGTTCTCGCACCTGATTTGGGCTGACGCCAGAAGACCAGAAGCAGCCACGCGATTCCCGTCAGGATGACCGCCAGCGTCAGCCATCTCATGACCGTCAATAGCAGGGCGGCCGTGAGTGTGGGCCATTCGAATGAGTACTGGCGCAGGCGGTCGAACCGTTCACCCATCCAATGCCACCCCGTGTGAGCGACGAGCGCCGAAAGAATGATCGTGCCCGTTCTTTCGGCGACGACGAAACGGAATAGCAAATCGATTGCGGGAACGAGCAGCGCGATCACGAGAATCTGTCCGAGCTCGACGCCGACGTTGAAGGACACCAGGGAGGTCAGGAGGTGAGATCCGGCGAACTGCAGCGTTTCGCGGAGGGCGAACGAGAAGCCGAAACCGTGGACCAGACCAAAGGCGAACGCGATCATCCAGCGTTGTCTTACGCTCGCGGGGCCCCCCTTCCTTCACAGGCGCTGGGCCCCCTCCGCGCGAATAACGCTGATGCCTGCCTCGGATTTCCAGCCTTGGCTGCAGGGCCGCGGGCGTTCACATCCTCAATGGCGCTGGGGTCCGCCCCCCAAACTGGCGCGCTTGCAGGCGCTGGCACGCTGCCGACGATGTTCTCGATCGCCATGTAGACGATCGACGTCGCGATCAACGTCTCGATCAATGGTGGAAACCACAACGCACCGGGGGCGAGGTCGTACGCGGAGGCAAGCAGCGTGGTCGAATGCGCGACGGTAAAGGCGGTGACAATCGCAATCAGCGGACGCAGGCGCCTGAATGGAATCACCAGACAAAGCAGGAAGAGCAGGTGATCGGTGCCGTCGAGGATGTGGAAGAATCCCAGAACGACGAATCTGATGGCGGCTTGATGCCATCGCGGATCCAATCGGACCAATCCTGGATCGCCCACGAGCTCGAAGGCTCGAATGGCCCCGCCGGGCGCAACCAGTCGAAGCGCGGTCACGGTTCGAACGCCCAGTCGCCCCCACCGCACGTTGATGGAGAAACGCGATGCCTCTGATTGGATGGGATACGTCAGCCAGACGTCCAGCAGTCCCTGGTTCCAGACAAACTCCGTATCGTCGGCTAGCCGAGGTCCGTTGAGATGCGCGAGCGCGGTCTCGTACGAGCGGAATGAATCATCGGAGGGCAGCGAGGCGCGAACCGACACGAGCGTGGGGCCAGGCAAAAGCGCTTCCCCTTCGTACAACTCGATGTCGCTCACAACCCAGGTGTTCGTCGCGTCTCTCAGTGACTGGTCGGCGCGAGCGAGATCGACGTATTCCCTGGCCCGCCTCGGATAGTCGATGTCGCGCATCGCTTGCAGCGGGACGCGGATGAGCAAGTGCAGTTGCTGACCTTCGGGTTTGAGAAACGCGCGAATCGTCAGGTCGCTGGGGATGTCGTGTGCGCCCAGGGTGGCAGGCAGTCCGAAGATCAATACCGCGACCGAGCGGAGCACTCTTGCCGCCACGAGGCTCATGGCCGGCCGCTTCCCGCGCGGAGGACCAGAAGGCGCGGGCAAGTGTCCGTTTCGTCCCAGGCCTGGAGCGCTCTGTCCCCAGTCTCCACGGCGGTCTTTGGTTACGCGCGGGTTCCGCACAGGCCAGTCAATTCCCCGTGTGATTATGAAGCCGATCACGCCTATACTGTGCGCCTAACAGGTTGCTGAAAAGCGAGCAACCTGAAGTCGCCGCTTGTCTGTGGAGGGACCATGACCCGCAAGAGAAATCTCATTGTCGGCGCCACGTTGCTGGCTGCCCTCGGCTTGCTGTTGATCGGCCAGATCCAGCTCGAGAAGGTTGTTGCCGCACAGGCCAAAGGGGTGCAGGCGCCGAGGTTCGAGGTCGACCCGTTTTGGCCCAAACCGCTGCCGAATCATTGGCTGTTGGGGATGACGATCGGCGTGTCGGTGGATTCGAAGGACCACATCTGGATCATTCATCGGAGTTCCGCAACACTGAACAACAACGAGCGAGGCGCCGAGCTGAACCCGCCAACCGGGGAATGCTGCAAAGGCGCTCCCCCGGTTCTCGAGTTCGACCAGGCGGGCAATCTGATCTCATCGTGGGGTGGTCCAGGACAGGGCTACGAATGGCCCCAGTCCAATCATGGAATCACTGTAGACGGTAAGGGGATGGTGTGGATCGGCGGAAACGCGGCCGTGGACGGCCAGGTGCTCAAGTTCACGAGCGAGGGCAAATTCGTCAAGCAGTTCGGCTTCGGATACGCCAATGCCGGGAGCAACGACACCTGGGCGTTCCGCCAGGTGGCCAAGATTTTCGTAGACGATGCGAACAACGAAGCGTACATCTCGGATGGTTACGGCAACCACCGCGTCGTGGTGATGGATGCCGAGACCGGCATGTTCAAGCGCTATTGGGGCGCCTATGGAAACAAGCCGGACGACACGAACCTCGGACCGTACAATCCGACCGCGCCGCCGGCGCAACAGTTCCGCAACCCGGTACACTGCGCCGAGCTTTCGAAAGAGGGATTGGTCTACGTCTGCGACCGAGTTAACGACAGGATTCAGGTCTTCACCCGAGAAGGCAAGTTCGTCAAGGAGCAGTTCATCGCCAAGCAGTCGCTGGCCGATGGCTCGGTGTGGGACATTGCGTTCTCGAAAGATGCGCAGCAGAAATACATCTACCTTGCCGATGGCCGCAATCAGAAGGTGTACATCATCGAGCGTCAGTCACTCGAAGTGTTGACGGCGTTTGGTGACGGTGGCCGCCAGCCCGGCCAGTTCTTCGGCGTCCACAGTATCGCGACCGACTCCAAAGGCAACATCTACACGACGGAAACCTACGAGGGGAAGCGCATTCAGAAATTCGTCTACAAAGGCATCGGTCCAGTGGCGAAGCAGAACCAGGGAGTGATCTGGCCGAAGTCGTAGAGAGAGCATGGAAATGCAGAATGCAGAATGCATAATGCAGAATGCACGCACTAGGCATTTTGCATTGTGCATTTTGCATTAGATGCCTCACCTCACCCGGCCCCACCTCCCTCACTCCTGTACCGAATGAGCGCCGCGGTTCGATAGATGCCATGCACGAACTTGCCGTATGGTAGCGCCAGGAATAGGGCCAGTACGAACGCCAAGTGAACGATCAGCAGCAGAGGCATCCAGGCGCTCTCTCTGAGGAAGAGCACCAGAAGTCCAGTGGCGCTGGTGATGGCAAGCACGCTGGCAAACGACGTATCGAGTCCTGTCCGCGTGGGCTCATTGAGCGCCTCATCGCGCGTCCGGTCGAGTAGGAGAAGGCCGCAAGGTCCGATCAGCAACGCAATGCCACCGATCGTTCCAAAGATCACCGGCAAGCTCGCGTAGCCGTACGGCGCTCGCCAGCCAAACACCACGTGGTACAGCGCCGCCACCGATGTCGACGCGAAGCAGAGCCCGAAACCGTAGAACGTCAGATGGTGGAGCCAGCGGCGCCATGGCCGGCGAGATTCTTCTGCGTCGACGCAGTCAACGCCGCTGACGTGAAGATGTTTCAAAGTGAATGCATCGCGGAAACCGGCCAGCATCGAGTGGCTTCCGCCTTTGGGCGGAAGAGAACCGCCGACATTGAACGTCCGGCTGAAGCCGGAAGCCACAGTTGAACCAGTCCGATCTTGAACATTCATGTCACGCCAGAAACGCCGGCATGAAACGACAAGGGCGATCGTCACGAAAATCGACACGGCCCCGAACAAAGTCACCATGACGTCGTGCGGAATTACCTGATAGAAGTCCGCCGACCCGGCGCCGACGGACCTCTCACTCCACCAGACACCCTGTCTTGCCGCGAAGAGCACGCCGATGAAGCCCAGGACCACCGTCATCGTCGTCCACAGCCACTGACGTGCGAATCCAACGGCCAGGAATTTCGGCCAGCAATAGTCTTCGTACGATCGCGCTCGAATCTGGGCCAGGGTGCGTGGCACGTTGATCCCGAATTCGTGGGGGGGCGCGTATTGACAGGCGTAGAGGCATTCGCCGCAGTTGTGGCAGAGATTTGCGAGGTACGCCAGATCCACCTTCGAAAAGGTGAAACGACTCTCCATCGCGGGGAAGACCGGACAGTAGGCTTCGCAGTATCGGCAGGAGTTGCACACAGTCATGACGTGCTGGCCGTGTCCGAGCAGGTCATCCGAGAGCATGCGCGGCGGCCTCCCTGCCTGCGATCTGTCCGAACACGGTGCCGATCGTCATTCCCACGCCGCCGACGTAGCCTTTGCCGAGAATATTGCCCGCCATGATTTCACCGGCCGCAAAGATGTTCGTGGCCGCAGTGCCATCAGCCATGACGACTCGAGCCCGCTCGTCGACCTTCAGCCCCAGGTACGTGAAGGTCACGCCGGGCCTGAGAGGATAACCCCAGAATGGCGGCGTATCGAGCGGCTGGGCCCAATGGCTCTTACGTGGCGCGATCCCTTCGGTGTGGCAATTGTCCAGCGATTGATGATCGAACCGGCCGGAGACGACGGAACGGTTGAACGCGGCAATCGTGGACTGTAGCGTCTCCGGCGGGAGGTTCAGCAGCAGGGCGAGCTCACCGATGGTCGACGCTGCCAGAGGCGGATACAGCGACGGCATGAACCGGCCGACCACCTTGGCGTCGACAATCGAATACGCGATTTGATCGGGCTGCTCGGCGATGAGTCGTCCCCAGATCGCATACCGCTTCGGCCACAGGTCCTCACCCTCGTCGTAGAACCGCTCGCCTCGCTTGTTGACGACGATACCGAGCGGCAGTGAGTCGAGCCGGGTGACAATCCCGCCGTCGAATTTTGGTGCACGGGCATCGACGGCGATGGCATGGCACTGGGTGGGATCGCCTACGGCTAGGGCGCCGCAGTCGAGCATCTGCCGAAGCACTTTCCCCGTGTTGTACGGCGTCCCGCGAATGATGAAGTTGTCGGCCGCCGGTCCCCAGATCTGTTTCAGCCACTCGAGATTCGATTCAAATCCGCCCGCCGCCAATACAACAGCCTTTGCGCGAATCGTTTGCTCACGACCGTTGACCAGCGTCGAGCATCCCCGAAATCTGCCATCGACCACGTCGAGCGTGGAGGCTTCGGCTTCATACATGACGTGCGCGCCCAGCCGGTCGGCGGCCCCATAGTAGCTGTTCATCAGCGCCTTGCCACCACCGAGAAAAAAGGCATTCGTGCGGCCAAGATGCAAGGTGCCTCGAAGAGCAGGCTGCAATCTCCCGCCAAATCTTCGAATCCACGCCGGGCAATTCACCGATTCGCGGACGACGAGCTGCGCAAGATGCTGATCAGTCTGTCCGCCGGTGACGCGAAGCAGGTCCGCGAGGTACTCGTCCTGGGTGTACACGTCCGTGAGTACGTCGGTCGGCGTGTCGTGGCTGCAGCGGAGGTTGCGTGTGTGGCGGCTGTTGCCGCCTCGGAAGGCCTTGGGGGCGCTTTCGACCACGAGGACGCGCGCCCCTCGCTCGGACGCTCCGAGGGCTGCGCATAATCCGGCATTGCCGCCGCCGAGGACCGCGACGTCGAACTCTTGAGGTTCACGCTGCATTGAGGAGTTCCGGTTTCAGGGCGGCGGATTGTACCCTGTCGTCTTTGCCGCCTCCTGCCATTGAGAAAAATGAGTTTTTTGTCTTCCTTTTGCGGCTCTTGTTTGGCCTGATTCTTTCAACAACGCCTGGAGATGGCCGATTTCACGCGAAAACTGCATCTACTGCCGATGGCTCGCCGTGCGGCGCGCGAATTGCGAAAAGAGGTGACGGAGGAAGGTCGTCGATATGTTTCCAAGTGTTCTTCTCGATCCGGATCCTCAACTGACAGAATCTGCCACCGAAGCTGGTTTGCTGGACCCCAGCGGACTTGGACCCCAGCGCACCCGGGCTCACAGATGGGAGACCGCCGACGTGCCATGGCTGTCCACCGTCAAGCTGCCATGGGGGCTCGAGGTCAAGCTTCTGAACATCTCGAAGAGCGGCCTCCTCGTCGAGTCCGGCTCGAAGCTGGATCCTGGAAGCACGACGATATTTCACCTCTCGGGACCGAACAAGAACTTGACGGTTTCGGCTCGTATCGTGCGAAGTCAGGTTGGCGCCGTGACCAGCCGTGGCGTGAAGTACCTTGCTGCCGCGCTGTTCGATCAGACGATCGATGCGCTGGAGCAGCGCTGCGCCACACCACAACGCTCGATCGCCGCCCCGAAAGCGCTGGCGGATCTGCTGGCGCGCGTGATGGAGGAACGCGAGAATGGTTCAGACCGGGCGATGCTTCGGGCGTCGTTCGAGGAAGGAATCAAGCGGCTCGTCAGCGCCCGCGAAGTCGAGATCCGCGAGGAAGCAAGCGCGTCGTCCGACGGAAGCGAGCTCGTCTGCTTTCCCGTACCGGCCAATCGTGGGTTTCGAACGACGCTGCAAGCCACATTCGAGCCCAACGACACCCCTCAAGCCGACGAGGTCAGGATTCTGAAAGCCGCCGCCACACTGGCGGCGTTCATCCTGCAGTTCGAAAACATCTCCCGGGACTTTGCCGTGAACGATTGTGAAACGTCCACAGCTCGGAGCGAGTGGTAACAATCGTCGAGTGAACCGGCCTTACGAATCCGATCTCGCCGAAGCTAGAACCTCGAACGGTCTCTCGTCCGGCATCGTGTAGAGATCCGCATACCCACCAGCCGCAAGAATGTCCGGTCGAGCGCTTGCCGGCATCCTGACGAGGACTCACCTCGAATCCTTTCCCACGGTCCGCGATGTGAAGGTGAAGCATTCCCGGTGTTGCGGTCAGCCTCACCGATGCTGTCGGCGCGCCGCTGTCGGATTGGTGCTCGGGACGCGCTATTCTAGCCGTTCAGGAAGCCGATAGGTCACTCATGGTGGGGACTCGCTACAATGACCGCGTGGTCCGCGGGATTTGCCTGGCCGGGCTGGTGACGCTGTCC
This sequence comes from uncultured Acidobacteriota bacterium, assembly GCA_963773035.1. Classification (GTDB taxonomy): domain Bacteria; phylum Acidobacteriota; class Vicinamibacteria; order Vicinamibacterales; family CAVVIG01; genus CAVRXZ01. Next base: position 51,819 of record CAVYZX010000025.1, read on the forward strand.
TTTTGCTCGATTGCCAGCGCCGCGGAGTCAGTTCGGGTGACGGTCGATGCTCGGTCGTTTCAGCCTGGAGAACTCATGCTTCTCACGCTGAAGACGACCGGAGAGGCAGACGCCGTCAAGGTCCGTGTGTTCGAGCGCGAGGCGCCCGCATTCAAGATCGACGCAACCACGTGGCGCGCACTGGCCGGCATCGATCTCGACACACCGACAGGACGTCACTCCATCTCGATCGACGCTCGGACAGGTACGCACGTCACGCACTCCGACTCGTCAGTCGTGGTCAGTCCGCGCAGCTTCCCTACACGCCGCCTGAAAGTCGATCCGTCTTTTGTCACTCCTTCGGCTGAGCTTCAAGCCCGGATTGCTCGCGAAGCACAGGAGCTCGGGCGGCTGTGGTCGATGTCGCCCGCGACTCGCCTGTGGAATGGTCCTTTCGTGCGTCCAGTCCCAGGCGGCTCCGTCAGCGCATTCGGCACTCGCAGCGTTTTCAACGGACAGCCCCGGAGTCCGCACAGCGGCGGTGATTTTCAAAGTCCGGTCGGAACACCGGTCGCCTCGCCCAACGCCGGGCGCGTGGTCATGGCGCGAGAGCAGTACTTCCTGGGTAATGTGGTCGTGGTCGACCACGGACTGGGCCTGTTTTCCGTGTTGGCGCATCTGTCAGAGATTGACGTCCACGAGGGAGATACCGTCGCGGCGGGCCAGATGGTCGGTCGCGTCGGTGCAACCGGCCGGGTGACCGGTCCACACCTTCACTGGGCCGTGCGAGCGGGGGCTGCCCGCATCGATCCACTGTCGCTTCTGTCCCTGCTCGGCAGCGATTCGGTTGCGGCGTCCACGCGATAAGGCCGTTTGCTGTTAGATTATTCCGCTGACGAAATATCCACCACGGAGGGCACGGGGGACACAGGGAGTCTTTCTCGTACGATTGAGCCGCCGTGTCCTCCGCGTCCTCCGTGGTGACTAGTTAAGATCGGTGACCGTAACAGCGGTAGGAGGTACGCAATGATCGCGAAACCGCGGCAGCGACTTGTGTTCGGCGTTCTTGCATTGCTGGTCGTCGGCTTGTCTGCCGGGATGTCCGCGCATCACTCGTTTGCGGCCGAGTACGACTCGAAGGCGCCTCTGACGTTGACAGGCGTCGTCACCAAGGTCGAATGGACCAATCCGCACACCTATGTCTACATCGACGTGAAGGACGAGGCGGGGAAGACCGTCAACTGGGCGTTTGAAGGATACCCGCCGAATACGTTGAAGCGCACCGGATTCGACAGAGACGTCGTGCAAGCCGGAACGACAATCACGATCACCGGATGGCATGCGCGCGACAACTCGCACCGGGCGGCCGGACGGGAAATCACCCTGCCCGATGGCAAGAAGGTCTTTCTCGGGCCGCAAGCGGCTCAGTAGGCCTGAGGCCTTCAAGTTGCGAATATGGAGATCGCCATGAAGAGCGCGCAAGCGATGGCAAGTCTCGTCGCAATCGTGACTGCGCTGTCGGCGGCGTCGTCGAGCGGCCAGCAAACGCAGGCACCATCCGGATCGATCAAGCGGACTGCTGACGGGACACCCAATCTCGCAGGCGTGTGGCAAAGCGGTGGTGTCAGTTTGACGGGCGAACCTGGAAGTCGTCCTCCACTTCCTCCTCCGGCCATTCCGCCGCCGCCCCGTGAACCGATTTCCTACCAACCGTGGGCGGCCGAGAAGAACAAGCAGCTGAATGCGACCGACGATCCAATCGCGCATTGTTTGCTTCCTGGTGTGCCGCGAATCATTACGATGCCGATGCCGCTGGAGATCGTGCAGACACCGACCCGGGTCGTGATTCTGTACGAAGCGTTCCGTGCGTATCGCATCATTCCGATCAACGACCAGCTCAAACACCCAGACGACTTGGTTCCGACGTGGATGGGAGACTCGGTCGGTCGATGGGAGGGCGACTCGCTGATCGTTGACGTGATCGGCTTCAACGACAAGACGTGGCTGAGCGGCGGGCCGTCGATTCACAGCGAGGACCTCCATGTCGTGGAGCGTTATCGCCTCGCGCCGGATGGAACGATCGCGTATCAAGCCACGGTCGAAGATCCGAAGGCGCTCACGAAGCCGTGGATCACCGGAGCGACTCTAAGAACCCCGCCCAACACACGCGTCGAGGAGTACGAGTGCATCGAGAACAATCAGGACATCGCACACATGCCGGCGCCGGCTGGGAGGGGCAGGTAGGGCTGGAGGGGCTGGAGGGGCTGGAAGGGCTGGAAGGGCTGGAAGGGCTGGAGGGGCAGGAAGGGCTGGAGGGGCAGGAAGGGCTGGGCGACTGACGGCTTCGATAAACGCAACCGCCTCTCCATTCGTATTCAGCCTCATAAGGGAATCGTAGTCTCGTCAGCGGGCGTCTAAACGCTCCTAAGGGTGGCGTTCCCTCGCGAAGCACAGGCGGTGGGGGGTGGGCCCTGCGATGAACTGGTCTTCTAAGGAAACAGGCGCAACGACTAAGGCCGAGCGCCCGATGGGGGCGCGAAGGCACGAGTTAATTAAGGAGGCACGTATGGCAAGGCTGTCCAAATTCCTTCTTTTGGCGGCGATGGCGTCCGCCGTCGTCTCGCTGTCGCTTGGTGTCCTGCGTGCTCAGGATGCGAAAGCTACGCTCGAGGCGGCTGCAAAGGCGATGGGTGATGTGAACACGATTCAATACTCCGGCAGCGGGTCGAACAACGCCTACGGGCAGGCGTTCAAGCCGGGCGATCCATGGCCGGCCTTCAAGGTGACCAGCTACACGGCGACCGTCGACTACAAGGCGCCGGCGATGCGGCTCGAGCTCGACCGTACGAATCCCGATGGCATCGTGCGAGGGGGCGGTGGGCTCCCGTTGCTGGCGCCGCAAAAGCAGAATCAAGCCGTGAGCGGCAAGGCCGCGTGGAACGTTGCCGCGGCCCCTGGCGGAGGGGCGCCCGCACCGGCGCCAGCGCAGGCGACGCTCAATGACAGACTTCTGGCCATCTGGACGACGCCTCACGGCGCGATCAAGGCTGCGCAGCAGAACAACGCGACCGTCGCCGGCAAGGTCGTTTCATTCAACGCGCAGGGCGTACCGTTCAAGGTGACGCTCGGCGGCGACAACCTTGTACAAAAGGTTGAGACCCGGGCCGATGCCCCAGTGCTTGGTGATGTCGTCACCGAGACCACGTACTCAGCCTACAGAGACTTCGGCGGCGTGAAGTTCCCGACCCGGATCGTCCAGAGGCAGGCCGGCTCTCCGGTTCTCGATCTGACGATCACCGACGTGAAGCCCAATGTTGCCGCGGCGATCGACGTCCCTGCGAACGTCCAGCAGGCGGCCGCGCAACCCGCCGCCGCTCCACCGGTGACGGTCAATACGGAAAAGGTTGCGGACGGTGTCTACTTCCTGACTGGCGGCAGCCATCACAGCGTTGCCGTCGAATTCAGCGATCACGTCGTGCTCTACGAGACGCCGCAGACCGAGGCGCGGGGCATGGCCGTGATCGAGGCCACACGCAAGGCGATCCCGAATAAGCCGATCAAATACGTCATCAACTCGCACAACCACTTCGATCACCTCGGCGGCATCCGGGCGCCGATGGCCGAAGGCATCACCATCATCACGCAGGCCGAGAACAAGTCGTACTACGAAAACACCGTCGCCAAGGCGCCGCACACCATCGTGCCGGACAAGCTGGCGCAGTCGCCGAAAAAAGTGGTCGTGGAAGGCGTGGCGGAGAAGCGGGTCCTGACCGACGGTACGCGGACGATGGAGCTTTACCGTCTGACGAGGAGCCCTCACACCGACACGATGCTCGTCGGATATCTGCCGAAAGAAAAGATCCTGATGGAAGTGGACGTCTATACGCCTGCGGCAGCCAATGCGCCGGCGCCGACGCAGTTCAATCCGACGACGGTGGCGTTTTACGATTGGGTGCAGTCGATGAAGCTCGACGTCAACCAGATTCTCCCAGGCCACGGCCCACGCGCCGCGACCATGAAGGATCTGCAGACGGCGGCGGGGAAATCGTAACGACCGCACCGAAGATCAGATCGTGCAGGGTGCATCGTGCAACTGTGCAACGTGCCAGTGCATCGTGCACCCTGCATCGTGCACCCTGCATCATGCGCCCTGCGCGATACTTAGTCAGCCTTTCTTTCTTCGTTTTTTCTCCTTCCAACGGCGTGGTGCTTCCGTTGTGGCGAGGTGCTGTAACAAGCGAGTACTCACCGCGATGGCGCGGTCGGCCAGATCCTGAATTGGTTTCGCTTGAGTCGGGGACCAGTGATGACGGTCCACTCCATCGCCGAGATGATTGTGGGTCTCCGCAAGTTCCGATTTTGCGATGCGGAGGTGACGGCCAAATTCGGCGTGTCGATAGTAGCCAAACCCTTCGGCGATGTTGCTCGGAGCCGAGCTCGCCGAACGCATGATCTGATCGCGGAAATTGAAATCGTTTCGGGCTGAAGAGTTGTCAACGAGTTCGTACACCTCCCGCTTCAACTCGTCTGCAAGCTGCCAAGCCAAGAGATCCTGATAGCGCCTCACCGTCATCGGTAGCGAGCTGAGCAATGACTATGCCGAGCACGGGGCACGGCACGGGACCGTGCATCGTGCAAGGTGCAGCGTGCATTGTGCTGGTGCATCGTCCCGGTGCTGATGCACAGTGTTCTCTGCACGAGCACCCTGCACGTTGCACCATGCACGAGCACGTTGCACGCTGCACGTTGCACCATGCACGACGTGCGGTACACTCTCCCGTCCATGAACCTACGCCGCTGGGCTCTGGTCGTTGCAACGTTGGTCACTCTGGTAATCGCGGTACAGGAGCGTCACAGGGTGGTCGTGAAGCTCCAGGATCCGAGAGGCGGTCATATCAACGATTTCGATCGTTGGATGATCATGACGCCGGGATTCCTGCACGACGGAGCCAACTACGTCGACGACCTGCTGCCCACGCCTCCGGTCAGCCTCCTCCTGTTCGCGCCGTTTTCAATGCTGTCCCGACCGAACGCGCAGTTTGTCTGGGCTTGTTTGAAGCTGCCACTCGCGTTTCTTTTGTTCACCATCTCGGCAGGAATTGTCTCGAGATGCGGCGCTCGACTGTCCTTGTCGGCAGTGGCCCTCATCGTCTTGTGCCTCTGGCTGCCCGTGATCGTCGATCTGCAGCAGGGCCAGATTAACTTCGTCGTCTTGTTGCCTCTGTTTGCAGGGCTGTGGCTCGCTCAAAACGACAGCGCCGGCTCGGACGCGCTGGCCGGAACGCTGATCGGTCTGGCCGCCGCCATCAAGGTGATCCCGTTGATTTTCGCCGTGTACTTCTTCTGGAAAGGTAGATGGATCGTCGCGGTCGCGGCTCTTGCCAGCCTCGCCATCTTTACGTTGGTGGTTCCTGCAATTGCATTCGGCTGGGATCAAAACCTTCGCTGGCTCGAGCAGTGGATGCAGATCATGATCGTGCCATACGTGACACGACGCGAAGTGTTGTATCCGGTCAGTCAGTCGCTCGGCAGCTTCGCGCTGCGATTGCTCAGCCCGATCCCGGTTTTCGAGACCCTGAAGGACGGCGTCCCTTACGGCCACTACATGAACATCGTCCAACTCAGCGAGAGCACTGTCTCGCAGCTCGTGCTCGGTGTCATGTTCGTGATCGGGATTGCCGGCCTGTCGTGGGTCCGTCGTCCCCTGCCCACGTTCAGAAGCCCGCGGTATTTGCTCGAGATCGCCGGTGTGACGGCATTCATGCTGTGGTTCTCCGAACGCACCTGGGTGCATCACTACATCGCCTTCGTCCTCACGCTGTGCGCGGCCGGTGCGACGCTCGGTGACAGCAGTCAACCCGCACGAACACGTCGCGCGATCGGAGCGGCCATGATTGTGTTCGCCGTGGTGTCGTCGTTTGCGTCGGAGGCTGGACGAATGTTCGGACCGAATGGCGTCGATTGGGCCAAGGGCCTGGGCGTATTCCTGTGGCCGTCGATCCTGGTGACGCTCGCGACCACGCGCCCGTGGGAAGACGAATGGGACGTTGCGGACGCCGCCGACACGGTGGAAAACTAAAGTCCGAGACGACTCGCGCCGAAACATTAGACTTACCCGGTTCCAGGTGTAAGATCGTCCAGCAAATCTAGTGAAAGCTGCGCCTGCAAACGCTTGAATCTCGCCGAACACTCCGATCCAATTGTTTGGCGATGTTGGATCGTTTCACGAGAATCTCCACTTTTCCTGCTTCATTTCCTTGACTTGAGTACGCGACGGCGTTACAAACTGGGCGGTTAAGACGCTCAGTCCAACTCGAACCGATAACAACTAGAAGGGCTCCCGGGGATTCGTATTGGGAGAGATACGAGTGGTTTCCATTCGGAGAGATACGGATAAGGAAGGAGACGTGCCTATGCGTGGGTTCAGACGGCTCGCACTGCTCGCCCTGGTTTGTTCGTTGTTCCTGCCGGCGGTGGCGCGTGCGCAGAATGCCTCGATTGCCGGGGTAGTGAAGGATGCGTCCGGAGCAGTGCTTCCGGGCGTGACCGTGGAGGTTTCGAGCCCGGCCCTGATCGAGAAGACGCGAACTGCCGTCACCGACGGCGCCGGACAGTACAAGATCGTCAGCCTCCTGCCGGGCCTCTATACAGTGACCTTTACGCTGAGCGGCTTCAGTACCTATAAGCGCGACGGCATCGAGGTGACGGGCACTCAGACCATCACCGTGAACGGTGACATGAAGGTCGGTGCGGTCGCCGAGACGATCACGGTCACGGGCGAGACGCCGCTCGTAGACGTTCAAAGCGCCACCGTGCAAAGAGTCGCCACCAAGGAAGTCATCGACAATATTCCGAGCGGCCGGCTCGGGATCAATATCGCCGCCCTTCAGCCGGGCATGATGCTCGGCGCGACGACTGGCAACGGCACGCTGCAAGGCAGCGCGAATGCGGTTGCGTCGCAGGACGTCGGAGGGACGGCCGGCGATACGTTTACCGACCTGTCGATTCACGGCAGCAAGGCGAGCGAGCAGCGGCAGACGATCGCGGGCCTGTCGGCTGCGACCATCATCCGGTTTGGAGAGTCGCTCAGCTCGTCGCCGAGCTTCACCGCGATGCAGGAGATGTCGGTCGACAGCTCTGGCGCAGACGCGACGCTGGCCACTGGCGGCGTGCGGATGAACTACATCCCCCGTGATGGCGGAAACACCTTCAAGGGGCTGTTCTTCATGAGCTACGCGAACAGCTCGATGCAGTCCAGCAACTACACGACCATCGCCGACGATCCGGTTACCAGTTTGCAGGCTCGAGGCTTGCGGACCAATCCGAACCTGCTCAAGGAAGTGTTCGACTACAACCCGGGCTACGGCGGTCCGATCATGAAGGACAAATTGTGGTGGTTCGCAACGGCTCGCTGGACCCAGGCGGAGAACTTCGTCGCGAACAACTACCCGAACCTGAACTTCATTCCGGGCGTGACGCCGACCACCCTGCTCAACAACGCGACGATGACGTATGCGCCCGACCTCAGTCAGGATCCACACACCAATTTTGGCGGTGGCGGCAAGTTCAGGGAGCAGACTCTTCGTCTTTCTTGGCAGGTAAACCCCAAGAACAAGGTTTCGGCCTACTACAACAACAAAGTGCGTCGGCACCGCAGCGCTGCCTCGACCACGGCCTGGGAAGCGTTGAACGACTCGTACTTCTATCCGTTTTCAGACCAGTTGGTGCAGTGGGCTTCGCCTGTGACAAATCGGCTGCTGCTAGAGGCAGGTATCTGGCACCACCAGGAGACCTGGGGAGGCAGCATTTCGTCGTTCGACCAGACCGACCCGCTCGCGGTCAACGTGACAGACAACCAGCCGGTGTCGCTGACACCCGGCTACGTGCAGGCCATCACGAACTACCACGGCCGAGGCGGCACTATCAACGGGGTACCAGCCGCAGCCTACACGCCGAGCCACAACCCGAACACGCGAACGAACTTTGCCACGTCCTACGTGACGGGGTCACACGCATTCAAGACAGGCTTCGACTTTGCTTGGGCAGAGCGCGGTGCCTGGGCCGGTTCGATCGTGCCTTACGGCTTCGTGGTCAACACGCAGGCTACCAACGGCAGGGGCGCTGGTATTCCGGTACCAATTGCGTTGAACCTGCGGACCGACGGCTGCAACGATCCACTGCAACGCCAGGTCAACGGCGGCTTCACAACGCCGACCTTGTCGTACAACTCGTCCCAGAACTGTCCCACAGTTGCCACTGGCAAAGTGGACGGCGAGGGTGGCTTATACGTGCAAGACAGATGGACTATCGACCGGCTGACGCTGAATCTCGGCGCGCGGTTCGACTGGTTCAATGCCAGCATTCCTGGCTATCACCTGTCGCCCTCCCTCATCACGCCGAATCGAAACTACGACGTGCCGGACTTCCAGTCGGTCCGCCACAAGGACATTACACCCAAGCTGGCGGCGGCCTGGGACGTGATGGGCGACGGCAAGACCGCATTGAAGGTGAACTTCGCGAAGTACGTGCTGGGCCAGTCGCTCGTCGCCAGCAATCCGCTCGTTGCCCTTACGCCGTTCAACGTCGTGCTGACAGGGGCGCGCAACTGGGTGGACAACAACAACAACTTCATCCCGGATTGCGATCTGACGAACCCGGCCGCTCAGGGTCCGACGTCGACCGGGGCGAACCAGCAGGTGGACACATGCGCGGCGGCCGTTGGAGCCACCGCGTTGATGTACAACAATTCGGCACCCGTTGCCGCAAACTCCGCTGATGAGGGATCGCGGTACGGATGGGGTTTGCGTCCGTACAGTTGGGAGTTCTCGTTAAGCGGCCAGCGCGAGCTTTCACGCAACATGTCGATTACCGCTGGTTACGCGCGGCGCTGGTTCGGCAATTTCCTCGTCACCGACGACCTGGGCCACACGATTAACGACTACGAGGCCTTCTCGGTCAGCGGAATACCGGCTCCTCCCGCATCGGCTGGCGGAGCGACGCTGCCCAGCAATATCTACAATGATCGGTTCTACGTCCTGAAGCCGACTGCCGCTGCCGCATCGGCTCCGTACACCGGAACCTCCGAGCGGCTCTTCCCCGGCAGCCATGTCATCGACCACTGGAACGGGTTCGACCTCAGCCTCAACGCTCGGCTCGGCCGCGGAGCCATTCTGCAGGGCGGAGTGGGGACTGGCCGTCAGATCTACGACAACTGCGATATCGCCGATCCGGCTAAGGCCACCCAGTGGAACGGCCACTCAATAGTGGGATCGATGGCCAATATTGCGGGCCTTGCGCCGGCAGGCAGTGTGGTGCAATCCGTCAACAATTGCCGCGTCGTGCAGGACTGGCTGACGCAGATCAAGTTCCTGGGGTCGTACACCGTGCCGAAGATCGAAGTGCAGGTGGGCGGGTCGTTTCAGAACATCCCGGGCCTCGAGTTGGCGGCCAACTACGCAGTGCCCAACGGCCAGATTCAGAACCAACTTGGCCATCTGCCGCTCGGCGCAGCCGCCAACGGCGTCACGACCGTCGGGTTAATTCCAACCGAGACGACCTACTACGATCGAATCAACCAGCTCGACCTGCGTATCGGCAAGATCCTGCGGTACCAGCGCTATAGAGCGAACATCAGCCTGGATCTGTACAACATCTTCAATCAGTCGACGGTGACGAATGCGAGCTTCGCGTATCAAACCTGGCTCGCACCGACGAACGTGATCGCGCCACGGTTGATGAAGTTCTCGTTGACGTTCGATTTCTAAGCTCTGGGTGGCTTCCGGCTCAAGCCGGAAGCTACTACTGCTACTACTGGTCCACGGTGGCTTCCGGCTTAAGCCGGAAGGTGCCTGTAACTGGAAACTGGTAGCTGGTTTCTAACAGCTGATAGTGCACAATGAGACCCGCTCTCTCTCGAGGGAGCGGGTCTTCGTTTTTTAGGGACAGCCACGCCACGTTCTCGACGGTAATTTCCGCGACGGAAGGAGTGTCATGCCTATGCGTGGGTTCACGCGGCTCGTGCTCATCGCCTTGACAGTGTTGTTGATTCTGCCGGCGGCTGCGCGGGCTCAGAATGCTTCGATTGCCGGAGTGGTGAAAGACGACTCGGGAGCCGTGCTTCCCGGCGTCACGGTGGAAGTCACGAGCCCGGCATTGATAGAGAAATCACGATCGGCCGTCACCGACGGTGCCGGTCAATACAAGATCATCAGCCTCCTGCCCGGCCTCTACGAAGTCACGTTTACGCTGAGTGGTTTCAGCACCTACAAGCGGGACGGCATCGAAGTGACCGGATCGCAGACTATCACCGTGAACGGCGACATGAAGGTCGGTACGGTTGCTGAGACGATCACCGTGACAGGCGAAACACCGCTCGTGGACGTTCAGAGCGCGTCGGTCCAGAAGGTCGTGACTAAGGAGGTCATCGACTCGATTCCGACCGGCCGACTCGGGATCAACCTGGCCGCGCTGCAGCCTGGAATGATTCTCGGCGCGACGAGCGGTAACGGATCGCTTGGCGGCAACGCAAACCTGGCGACAGCTCAGGACGTCGGCGGCACGGCAGGTGACACGTTCACGGACCTGTCGATTCACGGCGGCAAGGCGAGCGAGCAGCGCCAGACGATTGCCGGTCTCTCTGCGGCGACCGTCATCCGTTTCGGCGAGTCGCTCAGCTCGTCGCCGAGCTTCACGGCGATGCAGGAGATGTCGGTCGACAGTTCCGGCGCCGACGCATCGATGGCCACCGGAGGCGTGCGGATCAACTACGTCCCGCGAGACGGTGGCAATTCGTTCAAGGGCCTGTTCTTCGCCAGCTACGCTAACGGTTCCATGCAGGGCACAAACTACACGACAGGATCCGGGACGCCGTGCGCTCCGGCGGACAGTTTGCAGTGTCGAGGCTTGAGGACACAGCCGGGTGCGCTGAACCACGTCTACGACTTCAACCCTGGCTACGGTGGTCCGATCGTGAAGGACAAAGTCTGGTTCTTCGGATCGGTGCGGTGGACCCAGGCCGAGAACTTCGTTACACAGAACTATCCCAACGCGAATTTCATCCCCGGCGTCACGCCCTCGATTCTGCTCAACGCGACGACCATGGTCTACACGCCCGATGTGAACCAGGAGCTGCAGACGGCCTGGGGCGGCGGCGGCGACTTCCAGGAACAGACGCTCCGGCTGGCCTGGCAGGTGACACCGAAGAACAAGATCGGCGCCTACTACAACAACAAGAAGCGCGATCGGGGTCAGTACTTCGGAGCCACACCCTGGACGCTCGCAGGTGAAGCCGCGCCACACGGGTACTTCTATCCGTTCTCGGATCAGCTGCTCCAATGGACGGCGCCGATGACCAACCGCCTGCTGCTCGAAGCGGGCGTCTGGCACCACCAGGAGACGTGGGGCATGGACCTTGGGCCTTTCGACGTGGTCGACCCCCTGGCCATTGGCGTGCAGGATCTCAGCCCGGTTTCGTCGGTTCCGAATTACACCCAGTTGGTCACCAACTATCACGGGGTGACCGGGGCGGCGTACACGCCGAGCCACAACCCGAACACGCGGACGAACTTCGCGGCCTCCTACGTGACCGGCTCTCACGCGTTCAAGGCTGGGGGTGATTTCTCCTGGGCGGAGCGCGGCTTTTGGAACGGCTCGGTCGTGCCGTACAGCTACACGGTGCAGACGAATCAGGCAGGCAGGGTCGGACAACCTGTACCGACACAGTTGAATCTGCGCTCCGATGGCTGTCAGGACCCGCTGACGCGCACGGTGAGCGGGCGGCTGACAACGCCGGTCACCGCTTACGATCCGTCGAACCACTGCCCGACGTTCCAGACAGGCAAGATCGACGGCGAAGGCGGCTTGTTCGTCCAGGACCGGTGGACCATCAACCGCCTCACGCTGAACCTCGGGGCGCGTTACGACTTCTGGAATTCCAGCATCCCCGGTTATCACCTGTATCCGTCGCTCGTCACGCCGAACCGGAACTACGACGTGCCGACCTTCGAGACCCTGCGTCAGAAGGACTTCACTCCGAAGGCGGCCGCCTCGTGGGATGTTCGGGGTGACGGCAAAACGGCTCTCAAGGTGAACTTCGCCAAATACGTCCTTGGCCAGGCGATTACGGGCAGCAACCCACTCATCACCCTCAGCCCGTTCAACGTCGTGCTGACGGCGACGCGTCCCTGGACCGACAACAACGGCAACTTCATCCCGGATTGCGACCTCACCAATCCAGTTGCGCAGGGTCCGACTGCGGCCAACGTGCAGCTCGACACGTGCGGTGCAGTCACCGGGGCCGGGGCGTTGATGTACCAGAACCAGCCTGGCGCTCAGTTGTCCGGGGACGACAACGCGCGATACGGTTGGAACAAGCGGCCGTACAGCTGGGAATTTTCACTCAGCGCGCAGCACGAGCTCACGACGGGCATCTCGATCTACGGGGGTTACTTCCGTCGGTGGTTCGGCAACTTCCTCGTGACCGACGACCTGAACCACACCGCGAACGACTATCAGCCATACAGCGTCACGCGCAGTTTGATCCCGAGCCCAGGACCCTCAGCGGGTGGCGAGACGCTGCCAGGGGACATCTATACCGACCAGTTCTTCAATCAGAGACCAGGAACGAACCCGGCGGCGGCGAACTTCGTCGGCCTGTCCAACGATCTCTTCCCTGGTAGCAGCGTCATCGATCACTGGAACGGCTTCGACGTCAGCCTCAACATGCGGCTGCGGGGCGGCGTCATCTTCCAAGGTGGAACGAGCACCGGGCGTCAGACCATCGACAACTGCGACATCGTCGATCCCGCCAACGCCGGCAGGTTCGGTGACCGATCGCCGCTTGTCGAAGCGCTGTTCGTCAGTGCCGCGGCAGACAACCGCGGACCCGTCGGCACGGCTATCCCACTCAGTGCCTGCCACGTCGAGCAGGCGTGGCTCACGCAATTGAAGATGCTCGGCTCGTATACGGTGCCAAAGATCGACGTTCAGCTCGGGGCGTCGTATCAGAATATTCCCGGCATCGAGCTGTATGCGGCGTATCAGGCGCCGAACACCGACGTCAGCCGACCCGTCGACCAGGGCGGCCTCGGCCGGGCGCCGTTCGTGACAACCGGGACAACGACGAACCATTCGATCATCGCCCCGGAATCCTCGTACTACCAGCGAATCAATCAGCTCGATCTCCGGATCGGCAAGATCCTCCGATACAACCGGTACCGGGCGAATGTGAGCCTGGACCTCTACAACATCTTCAACAAGTCGACGATTACCAACGCTGGCTTCACCTACTCGTCCAACGCGGCGGCGAATACGTGGCTGGCGCCGAGTGCGGTGATCGCGCCGCGGTTGTTGAAGATATCGGCGACGTTCGATTTCTAGCGGCCGGTGGCTTCCGGCAGCCTGTGGCTTCCGGCTTAAGCCGGAAGCTACAGTTAACCGGGAGCTGGGGCGGAACCGGGTCACAAGACGCGGAGATTCCGTCGTATTAGCTAGCTATAGTGGCAAAGGCTTGGAACTCGTCGATAAGCCGGCTGCCGGGGCTGGTCGCGGTCGTCGTTGTCCTCGTTGTTCTCGGGGTCCTCGCCGCGGACGCCGCTGTTTCGGGCTTTCGCCTTCAGAACAACGCCCAGTCTCCTAACGTGGGGCAGAGGGGCGGGGCCAAGCGCGCTCAACCGCCGAGCGTGCGGATTCAAGTACCCGATCCGGACGTCGGTGTCGAGAGTCTTTCCGACCGTGCTCGCGCGCAACGTGAGACCGTCGGCCAATTCAAGGTGTTCTACGAGTTTCAATTCGTAGATCGCCTGAAGGCAAGCGGCATCACCTTCACGCATCACATCGTCGACGATTCGGGCCTCTTCTACAAGCTGGTTCACTACGACCACGGCAGCGGCATTGCTACGGCTGATGTGGACGGCGACGGACTGCCCGATATCTATTTTGTGAATCAGCGTCGCGGCAGCCAGCTTTGGAAGAACATCGGCGGCGGCCGATTTGTGAACATCACGGCTCAGGCCGGTGTCGCCCTGGCCGACCGGGTCGGCGTCGCGGCCTCCTTCGCCGACATCGACAACGACGGCGATCAGGACCTGTTCGTCAGCACCGTCCGCCAGGGAAACGTCCTCTTCGAAAACGATGGAAAGGGCCATTTCACGGACATCTCGAAGGCGGCTGGCGTCGACCACGTCGGCCACTCTTCGGGCGCGGTTTTCTTCGACTACGACAACGACGGCCTGCTCGATCTGTATCTGTGCAACGTCGGACGCTACACCGTCGATAACAAGCGAGCGGGCGCCTTCGTCGGCCTTCCCGACGCGTTTTCAGGGCATCTTCATCCGGACCGCAGTGAAACCTCGATTCTGTATCACAACCTTGGCGGCAAGCGATTCCGCGATGTCACCTCCGAGGTTGGACTTGGAAATGCCGGCTGGAGCGGCGATGCAAGCGTCGCCGACCTGAACGGTGACGGGTTTCCGGATCTCTACGCGCTCAACATGCAGGGCGCCCACCACTACTTCGAGAATCAAGGCGGCAAGCGGTTCGTCGACAAGACGTCGGAGTACTTTCCCAAGACCTCCTGGGGTGCGATGGGCGTCAAGTTCTTCGACTACGACAACGACGGACGTCCGGACCTCTTCGTGACTGACATGCACTCCGACATGAGCGAAGTCATCCCACCCGAGCGGGAGAAACTGAAAGCGCGCATGCAGTGGTCGAACGAGTTTTTGCAAGGCGACGCATCGAAGTACGTCTTCGGGAATTCGCTGTTTCACAATCTCGGCGGCGACAAGTTCGAGGAAGTGTCCGACCAGCTCGGCGTGGAGAACTACTGGCCGTGGGGCCCAAGTGTGGCCGACTTGAACGCCGACGGTTGGCAGGATGTCTTCATTGCCTCGTCGATGAATTATCCCTTCCGATACGGCATCAACTCGGTCCTCTTGAACAATCGTGGAGCCAAGTTTCTCGACAGCGAGTTCCTGTTGGGTGTCGAGCCTCGCCGGGAGGGCGGCACGTACACGCCGTGGTTCGACGTGGACTGCGCTCAGCCAGAGATGTCGAAACTGGAGGGATGCAAAGGACAGACTGGAAAGGTCACCGTGATGGCGAACCGTGGCACACGGTCGTCTGTCGTTCTCGACGTCGACGGCGATGGTGATCTCGATATCGTGACGAACGAGTTCAACTCGCAGCCGCAGGTGCTGATCAGCGATCTGTCGGGTCGCCGGCGAGTCCATTGGTTGGGCGTCGTCCTGATCGGGACGATGTCGAACCGGAATGGACTTGGAGCGGTTGTGCGCGTTTCGTCCGGCGGGCGTGTCGTCACTCAGTGGAATGACGGAAAGTCGGGCTACCTGTCGCAGAGTGTATTGCCGTTGTACTTTGGATTGGACGATTCTTCGGCCGTCGACCGCGTGGAAGTGGACTGGCCGTCCGGACGCCGTCAGCTTCTGACCAGCGGCCTGCGTCCGGACACGACTTTACGTATTACTGAAACCCGGTAGAGAGCGGCCGGCTCTTCTACGCGGCTCATCGTTTCCGGTAAGATGGGCGCTCGGTCATTTGGATCGATCCGCAACAATCAGGGGAGAGATATGCACACGGCCAATCGCGCCAGAGTTGTGGCGCTGACGTTCCTGCTGCTGCTCGCGTCGCTCGCCACGAGTCGTCCGGCGTTCGCTCAATTCAATCTTTCAGGCGACTGGAGTCCGATCGTTCACGAGGATCAGCCCGAGCGTGGCCCCGGTCCCGAGCTGGGCGACTACCTCGGACTGCCGGTGAACGAGGGCGCCAGGCTGCATGCCGATAGCTGGGATGCTTCCCGACTGACGCTCCGAGAGCACCAGTGCAAGGTTCATACGGCAAACTATATTTACCGCGGTCCGCTGCAGGTTCGCATCTGGGAAGAAAAAGATCCATTAACCCAGCAGCTCCTCGCGCTTCAGACCTACATCAGCACCTACGAGCAGTCGCGGACCATCTGGATGGACGGACGTCCGCATCCGCCAGCATGGGCACCTCACACCTGGCAGGGATTCTCGACCGGCAAGTTCGACGGCGACATCCTGACCGTCTACACGACTCACATCAAATCTGAGTGGACTCGCCGGAACGGACTCCCCAACAGCGAGTTCACGACGATGATCGAGCACTTCGTCCGGCATGGAAACATCTTCACGCACGTCAGCATCGTCACCGATCCCGTGTACTCTGACCGAACCGCTCGTCAAGAGCACAGACTTCCGGCTCAACGAACGGCCGCAGGGTAACTGGCTTTGGCCGTGCGAATACGTCGACGAGGTCGCCGGACAGATAAGAGGCGCAGTCCCCCACTATCTGCCTGGCAAGAGTCCGTTCTACGGTGAGTTCGCGAAGAAGTACGGCCTGCCGCTGGAAGCAACTCGAGGCGGCGCGGAGACGATGTATCCCGAGTACGTGCAGAAGATCAAAAACTTGCCTCCACCGCCGGCCAAAGCAGGGAGCAAGTGACGACATGAAGCGAATTCTTGAAGCGGCCGGTCACTCGTCTTTGTGTCCTTCGTGCGCTTTGTGGTTCAAGCTAACGGCGCCGCTGGCCCTTGCATTTGTGGCGAGCGTGTTTGCGGTTCACCCGTCCGCGCAACAGGATGCGGATAAAGCGCTCCAACGCAGTCTTGAAATACGTCAGGCGCAGAGCCCCAATGACGGCGAAGTCCACGTGCTTCAGGCGCAGGGGAACGTCTACATGCTCGTCGGCGCCGGGGGCAACATCGCGGTGCAGACGGGTGATGAGGGCGTGCTGGTGGTCGATACCGGAACCGCCCAGATGAGCGAGAAAGTCCTGGCCGCGATCCGCAAGCTGTCGGACAAGCGGATTCGCTATGTCATCAACACGCACTTTCACCCGGACCATACCGGCGGGAACGAGCTCGTCGCGAAAGCCGGCGTGACCCTCCAGGGCGGACCGACGGCTGGACGGGCCGGCGGCCCTGCGGAGATCGTCTCGCACGAAAACGTCCTGAACCGGATGAGCGCACCTACCGGCAAGCAAGCCGTTGCGCCGACTGCGGCGTGGCCAACCGACACCTTCTTTCCGGAAGAGAAGGATTTCTTCTTCAACAACGAGCCGGTGATGCTCTATCACGATCCCGCGGCGCACACCGACGGCGATACGATCGTCTTCTTCCGAAAATCGGATGTGGTGGTGGCGGGCGACATCTACGTGACGACGAGCTATCCGGTCATCGACGCGCAGAACGGCGGCAGCGTCCAGGGCATCATCGAAGGGCTGAACCGCATCCTCGACATCACCGTGCCGAAGCACGAGCAGGAAGGCGGCACCTACGTCATCCCCGGCCACGGCAAGTTGTCCGACGAGTCGGAGGTCCTCGAATACCGGGACATGGTCACCATCATCAGGGACCGTATCGACGACATGGTCAAGCGGGGCTTGACGCTCGAGCAGGTGAAAGCCGAGAAGCCAACACTCGACTACGACCTCCACTATGGCGCGAACACCGGGCCCTGGACGACAGCCATGTTCATCGAGGCTGTCTACAACGACCTCAAGAACGCGAACCAGAAAGCCTCGACTTCGTCTAAGACAGGCGCGAAGGGGAGCACGACTGGGAAGGGGAAGAGATGATAGGGCTTAGGGCTCAGGGCTTAGGGAGGAACAGCAAGGGCAAAATCTTTGTGGCCTTGGTGTCCTTTGTGGTTTCGCTTGTCTTGTTGGGTTCAGTCCAGCAAGCCCAGACGCCGCAGCGAACGGCCAAGGCCGCCGCGGTGTTCGATCCGACTGGCTACTGGGTGCCTCTCGTGACGGAGGATTGGCGATTCCGCATGGTCACGCCGCCGAAAGGCGACTATGCGAGCGTGCCGTTGTCGAACGAGGGTCGTCGAGTCGCCGACTCCTGGGACATCGCCAAAGACGACGCGAGTGGGAATCAGTGCAAGGCGTACGGCGTAGGTGGGATCCTGCGGCAGCCGGGTCGGTTGCACGTGACGTGGGAAGACGACAATACGCTGAAGCTCGAGTTCGACGCCGGACAACAAACGCGGCTCCTTCGCTTCGGTCAAGCGGCGCCCGCTACTGCGGGAGAGAAAACGTGGCAGGGAAATTCCGCGGCTGAGTGGGACATTCCTCCTGCGCCGGCGCGAGGCGGTGGCGGGGGTGGGGGAGGCGGTGGTGGCGGCGGCGGAGGCGTGGCCGTCGTGCCTGCTCAGGGACGCGGGCCGGCGCAGGCCGGGGCACGTGGGGCGATCAAGGTCGTGACCACCAACATGAAAGAAGGATACGTTCGAAAGAACGGTGTCCCGTACAGCGAGAATGCCGTCGTCACCGAGTACATCGATCGGCTCGGTCCAGAACCCGACGGGGCGGTTTATCTCCTGATCCGCATGCAGATCGACGATCCGAAGTACTTCGCGCAGCCATTCGTCACGAGCACCCACTACAGGCTCGAGCCGAACGGATCCAAATGGAATCCGACGCCCTGTAAGACCGACCCACCGGCTCCAGTCAAGTAAGCCGCGCGAGTCAGTGCCACCGAGTGGCACTCCTAGTTTCTTGGCCACAGAGCCACCGAGTCACTGAGCTACCGAGTCACAGATACGCTCGACGCGGACGGCCTGCGGAGCAGGCCGTGCAGCAGGCACGGCAACCAGCCAGATGAACGACTTTCTTGCTTCAGGTCTGTCGTTCATCTGGCTGCTTGTCGTGCCTGGGCCGCCGCTGCGCGGCGCCGCGTCGATCATGCTGCGGTCAGCGGCTTCGCGCGATTGCCGGGCAGCGTTGAGGTGTTCCGCAGAGAAGGCAGAGCACGCAGAGACGGATTAAACGCAGAGAACGCAGGGATCGCAGAGGTTAAAATACTTTTCTCTGCGTGCTTCGCGGGCTCTGCGTTTGATCCGTCCTCAGCGAGCTCTGCTTCCTCTGCGGGCGGGTCTAATGCGGGTTCCACCCTGCCTTGACGCATTGCGGAGGCGCCCGGTAAGCTAACTTTCCCGCAAGGATTGCAGGCTCTTGTCTGCGCCCCACGGTTCAAGCTCCGGAGGAAGAAACAAGGACCAACGAACGAGTGGTCGGATGAGCCCGACCGTCATGAACTTTCCCGGCCACGTGAGAAGGAGAGGGAGAAGGAGAAGCAATGGAGTCTCGAGCACGACATCTGTTTACGTCTGAATCGGTGACCGAAGGGCACCCGGACAAGATCGCCGATCAGATCTCGGATTCGATTCTGGACGCGCTCCTCGCCAAAGACCCGATGAGCCGGGTGGCGTGCGAGACGTTGGTGACCACCGGGTTGGCGATCGTGGCGGGGGAGATCACCACCACAGCCGTGATCGACTACCAGGACGTGGTCCGGTCGGCGATCAGAGAAGTGGGCTACGACCGCGGTAAGTATGGCTATGACGCCGAGACGTGTGCCGTGCTGTCGTCGATCCACAGCCAATCGCCGGACATTGCGATGGGGGTGGACACCGGCGGCGCGGGCGACCAGGGCCTGATGTTCGGCTTCGCGTGCCGGGAGACCGAGGAACTGATGCCGATCCCGATCATGCTGGCGCACAAGCTGGTGAAGGGCCTGTCGTGCCTGCGGCGGGACGGGACGTTGCCGTATCTGCGGCCGGACGGGAAGTCGCAGGTGACGGTGGAATACGAGGACGCCCAGCCGGTGCGGGTGGATGCGGTGGTGGTGTCGAGCCAGCACAGCCCGGACGTCAGCCAGGAGCAGATGCGGGCGGATGTGATCGAGAAGATCGTCAAGCCGGTGATTCCGGCGGCGATGATGGACAAGGACACGAAGATCTATGTGAACCCGACGGGGCGGTTCGTGGTGGGCGGGCCGCACGGGGACGCGGGCGTGACGGGCCGCAAGATCATCGTGGACACCTACGGGGGCGCGGCGCCGCACGGGGGCGGGGCGTTTTCGGGCAAGGACCCCACCAAGGTGGACCGGTCGGCGTGCTACATGGCGCGCTATATTGCGAAGAACGTGGTGGCGGCGGGGTTGGCGGACCGGGCGCTGGTGCAGTTGGCGTATGCGATCGGGGTGGCCGACCCGGTGTCGGTGATGGTGCGGACGGAAGGCACGGGACGGATTCCCGAAGGCCAGATTACCGAGCTGGTGCGAGCGAACTTCAAGCTGACGCCGCGTGGCATCATCGAGGAGCTGCAGCTGCGGCGGCCGATTTACGCCAAGACGGCGGCGTTCGGGCATTTCGGGCGGACCGAGCCGGAATTCACCTGGGAACGGACCGACAAGGCCGCGGCGCTCAAGAGCGGCGCGAAGCTGATAAACCACGCATATAGCATTTAGCATTGCGCCTTTCGACATAAGTGATCCTTCATTTCAACCACGTCTCGCGCGGCAAGAGCGCGAAGAGCTTGAGCGAGTTGACCCGTCACGTCGCCGGCTCACTGACGACGCTCGCTGAAGAGGGTGCGGTGGATGCGCAGCTTCTTCAGGCGCTGCGCGTGCACCTCGACTGGATCCACTACAAGACGAACTTTCGCGATCCGGTGATGGTTCGCCGCACGACCACGGCGAACGGCGGCCCTGGACCGTTGGCCGAGATTGCGGTCGATCTCCGTCAAGCCGATCCGGCGGGACTTCATCAACAACTCGCGCACGCACTCCAGACCGTCCGCACCGGCACGGAAGACGACAGGCTGTGCTTCGACGAGTTCACGCCGTGGCGTCACAGCATCATCTGGAAGTTCAACTGGCTGTTCTGGCAATGGCTCTCGGACTGGGAAGGCGCGTCGGGGCGCGGGTTCGAAGCGGCGCTCCCCGGCGGAGGCGGCTCCGACGCCAATCACCCGCAGGCTGTCGCGGACTCGGTCGCCGAGTTCTGGAGGCTGCTCAAGGATCTGGACGGGCGGGGCGGACTGCCGTCGGAGATCGTCGCGCTCGAGATTGGCGTGGGAACCGGCGCCCGGGCGTCCGCCTGGCTGGATGGCTTCAAGGCGCTCGATGAGCAGTCGGGCACACATTATTATCCGCGGCTGCGATTCCTGCTGGGCGACTACTCGACGGCGATACTGGAACGTGCGACGAAGGCGGTCGAGGCGCACGCGGCGCACGTGCGTGCGGTGCAGATGGATGCGCTCAATCCTTTCAAGAGCCTTCCCGGCTATCGGTTCAAGACCATGTACGTACACGCCACGAACGTGTACGACAACCTGCCCTTCGACGAGCTCGTCCGTCGAGACGGCCGACTCTATCTGGTCGAGACTCGCGGCTACCTGAAGGGCGATCTGGCGAACCAGTTGGGCTCGGAGTTCGGGATGTCACGCGCGGAGATTGCCGATGCCGTGCATCGGATGTTCTCTTCTGGACCGTCGGCGGCCGCCGAGGGTGATCGCGGCGTCGAATTCTGGCGAAGTCTGTGGGGCGCGTTCCGGCTCGAGGAGCGGCTTCGCGCGCTCGATGATCTCGACGAAGATCATGTTCCTCCGGGCTTGAACAGGCTTCACCTCGAAGATCTGCTGGCCGAAGCGCCCGACGACATCCGCTTTCACATTTCACGAGGCGCGGCCGAGAGCTTCGCCAACACGCTGCCGCTGCTGCATCCGCGCGGCTATCTTCAAGTGCAGGACATCTTCGTGACGTCGATGGACGAGTACCGCCAGGGATTCAAAGGGCCTGGCAAGATGGATGGGTCGCTCGTGGTCTGGGTGAACGGCGCGTTGCTGCGCGCGGTCGGCGCGCGCGCCGGTTACGATGTCCATTTCGCGCCATTCCCATATCGCCCGGGGTCGAAGACGAACATTCTGTACACGACGCAGCGGCCGTAGTTGTCTACACCCTAAAGTAATGCAAAATGCACAATGCCTAATGCACATCGCGATCTGACATTCGCACGCGACATTTTGCATTTGACATTTTGCATTTCGTGGATCTGATTGGCCTATGTCCCTACCAATCTTGCCGACAGCAGTTATTGGCAGCTACTCGATGCCAGCTTGGCTGGAGCGCGCGAAGAACGACTTCTTGTCGCGCCGGGTCAGCCGCCACGACCTCGATGATATGCACGAGGCCGCCCGCAAGGCGGCGATCAAAGATCAGGAAGTCGCCGGCGTCGACATCGTGAGCGACGGCGAGCTGCAACGCGACAACATGATCGACTACTTCGTCGAGCGTATGCCCGGCGTGCACGTCGATCTCGGATCGAAACGGTTCTACTACGATTTCTACGACAGCGTCGTTCGATCGAAGCTGGCCAGCGCCCCGCTCGGATTGGCTGAAGAGGTCAAGTTCCTGAAGCGGAACACGGACCGCCGACCCAAGGTGGCCGTGTCTGGTCCGCATACACTCGTCAAGCGGATTCAGAACCGTCACTACCCAACCGAAGAGGCTTTTGCCCTCGATGTGGCTCGCGTGCTGAACGCCGAGCTGCGCGAGCTCGTGCGCGCGGGAGCGACGGACCTGCAAATCGACGAGCCCTACTACTCGGGATTTCCCGAGGACCTGCCGTGGGCCATTCGCGCCGTGAACGCGATGGTCGAGGGCGTCGACGCAAAGGTCAGCCTGCACATCTGTTACGGCAACCGGTACGGAAAGCCGTCATGGGAAGGCAGTTACCGTTACCTGTTTCCGGCCATTCTCGACGCCCGGGTACAACTGGTCTCTCTCGAGTTTGCGCGACGCGGAGACGATGATCTGCAGCTGTTGAAGGAATACAAGCCGCCGTTCGCGCTGGGCCTGGGTGTGGTCGATGTGAAGTCGCACGACGTCGAATCGGCCGGCTTCGTGGCCGATCGCATTCGGCGGGCTCTGGAGGTGGTCCCCGTCGATCGCCTCGTGGTCACGCCCGACTGTGGATGCGTTCACCTGCCGCGCGAAGTCGCTTTCAACAAGCTCTGCGCGATGGTGGAAGGCACTCGCCTGGTCCGCGGCGAGCTCAAGAAATAAGTCTCTAATTTGCTTCGGTTTCCGGCTAGACCTGCCAGCGGCTCCGCTTGCTCGGTGAGTTCCGTACTGTTGTATCCTTGATTGTTTCATCTCTCTGGCGTCCTAGGCTCGAGCCTGAAGCCCCTGGCGGAGCTTCGGTGGTGGGCTTATTGCACGCGTCATGTCTGTAAAGCGGGGCTTTTCATGAAGTTCAGGTCATTGGTGGCTGGTTGGTTCGCTGTGGTGTCGGTCGTGCTGGTCTCCGGCCAGTCGGCCAAATCACAAGAGCCCGCCGCACCTGTCACGCCGCCCGCAGCTGCCGCCCCACAAGCGCCGGCTCTGCCGCAGGTTGTGACGTCCGCCAACGACGAACGCGCTCTGATCAATCGCTATTGCGTGGGGTGTCACAACCAGCGCGCGAAAGCCGGCAGCGGCACGGCCGCGGAGGCCTCGCGCAAACTGGCTCTCGACCAGTTGGATACGGCGCACGTTCAAGACAACGCCGAATCGTGGGAACGAGTGGTGCGGAAGCTCCGGGCGGGAATGATGCCGCCCGTCAACTCCAGACGACCCGAGCCAGCGACGTATAAGTCGATGATCACCTGGCTCGAGAACGAGCTCGATCGCGGCGCCGTTCCCCACATGCCCCCGCCGGGCCTCCATCGTCTTAACCGAACCGAGTACGCCAACGCGATTCGCGATCTCCTGGATCTCGATATCGATCCGGCAAAGTATCTGCCGTCAGACGACTCGACGCACGGCTTCGACAACATGGCTGGCGCGCTTGGAATTTCCTCGACGCTCGTCGAGGCGTATGTCTCCGCCGCCGGGAAGATCAGCCGCCTCGCGATCGGCGAGACGACATCTCCCACTTTGGTGGTTTATCGAACTCCTGAAGACACATCGCAGGACTATCACATCGAGGGGCTGCCGTTCGGAACGCGGGGTGGAATGCTGATCGACCACGTTTTCCCGTCCGACGGTGAGTACACGATCACAGTGACGCCGATTTTCGGCGACAACATGTCGCCGACAGGATTCGGTTCCGTGCCGTGCGAAAAGCTCGAAGTCCTCTTGGACGGTGAGCGATTGCAGTTGCTCGATTGGCAGGGCGGTGGACGATTCGGAGTGCCTCTGCCGAATTGCGGCGGCCGGAGGGGTGCGGGAGCACCGGCCTCCTCGGGCGCGAGTGGCAATGGAGCCGGGGGCAGTGCGGGTCAGGCATCCGCAGCCGGCGCGGCGACTGGCCAGACACCGGCAGCTCAAGGCGGCCAGGGCGGCGGCGGCGGCTTCTTCCGGAATGCGATTCCAAAGATGACGGTGCGTTTCAAGACCACCGCAGGCTCGCACGAGCTCGGCGTGACCTTTCCGCAAACCAATCTCGCACCGACGCTCGATCTCGATCGTCATTTTGCGCGGGATACGATTCAAACCGGTCCAACACCCGGGTTCACGTTTTTTCCGCACGTTGGGACCGTTCGAATCGAAGGCCCATTCAATGCGACCGCTGCTGCGGATTCCTCGAGCCGGCGGAAAATATTCATTTGCCAGCCGACCCTTCGACAAGCTCAGGGTAGTCCCGAGGCCAGTCGAGGGACGACCGGCCAGGCGGGCGAATCGGCGTGCGCGAAACGGATCGTCAGAAATCTCCTCACGCGCGCTTATCGGCGCCCCGCGCCCCTCGCTGACGTCAACCTGATGATGGGCTTCTACGAGTCCGGTCGAAAGGAACAGGATTTCGAACACGGCATCGAATTGGCGCTGGCGCGAATTCTGGCGTCTCCGAAGTTCATCTATCGAATTGAGGGCGAACCCGCCAGTATCAAGCCGGGACAGCCCTATCGCATCGCGGACCTCGATCTTGCGTCGCGTCTGTCCTTTTTTCTCTGGAGCACGATACCGGACGAGGAATTGGTGACGATTGCGGCTCAGGGCCGGCTGAGGAATCCTGCTGTGCTCGAGCAACAGGTCCGGCGGATGCTGAAGGATCCTCGCTCGGAAGCGCTGGCGGCCAATTTCGCGGGGCAGTGGCTGAATCTGCGCGGCTTGGACAGCGTTGGACCGTTGCCGATGTTGTACCCGGACTTCGACGATCCGCTGCGGCAGGCCATGCGACGGGAAGTCGAACTGTTGTTCGACAGCATCATCCGTGAGGATCGCAACGTCGCCGATCTCTTGTCTGCCGACTACACTTTCGTCAACGAGCGCCTGGCCAAGCACTACGGCATCCCGAACGTCTACGGCAGCCAGTTCCGACGCGTGACGCTCGGTCCCGACATGGATTCGCGTCGAGGGCTGACGGGCAAGGGGGCGCTTCTGACAACCACGTCGAAGCCGGAACGTACGTCGCCCGTCACGCGCGGCAAATGGGTCATGACCAACATCCTCGGCATGAGTCCTCCGGACCCGCCACCCGACGTTCCGCCGCTCCCGCCTAGGGCGGCCGACGCTACGGGAAACGCGAAGGAACCGTCGATGCGGCAGAAGATGATGGACCATCGGGTGCGGACCGATTGCACCACGTGTCATTCCATGATGGACCCCATCGGCTTCTCGCTCGAGAACTTCGATGGCATTGCGCTGTGGCGGACCCAGGACGAAGGTCATCCAGTCGATTCGTCGGTCCAGGTATTCGATGGCACGAAATTCAGCGGACCCGCCGGCCTGCGTCAGTGGCTGCTGGGCTACTCCGATCAGTTCGTGCAGGTCGTCGCTGAGAAGCTGGTGACGTACGGGTTGGGCCGAGGCGTTGAATATCAGGACATGCCGCTGGTCCGGGCGATCGCGCGCGATGCGGCTCGCAACGACAATCGCTTTTCTGCCCTGATTCTGGGAGTCGTCAAGAGTCAGGTGTTTCAAATGAACGTAAAAGGACAGGGACCGACCACGGTGGGCAAGGTTCAGGAACCCGTCGCGTTGACGGCGAAAGACAGTAAGAAGGGGAGCAATTAGTCATGTTCATCGCCAGGAAACACATTCCACGCCGGGCTTTTCTCAAAGGGGCAGGCGTCACTCTTGCCCTTCCATTGCTGGACGCAATGGTGCCGGCGGGCGTCGCCTTGGCGCAGACCCCTGCCACACCGAAGAGCCGGTTCATGGGCATCTTCTTTCCGCACGGCATGGCGCCGGGCTATTGGGTTCCCGAGAAGGACGGCCCGCTGCCCGACAAGCTGCCGCACGTTCTGGAAGGTCTGGGGAAGGTGAAGGACCAGTCGGTCGTCTTGAGCGGCCTCTGGTCGAAATCGGCGGAACCGCCCGAGGGGACGACCGGTTCCGATCACTGGGTCGCCGCGGCATTTCTGACCGCGATCAAACCGAAGAAAACGGCCGGCGCCGATGCCACCGTTGGCAGCGCGACCGTCGATCAAATCATCGCGCGAAAGATCGGGCAGGAGACGCTGCTGCCGTCGCTGCAGCTCTCGGTCGAGGATCCGAATGCCAGCTCGAGTAACTGCGGCGAAGGCTACAGCTGCTCGTACACGAATTCGATTTCGTGGATCGAGTTGCCCACACCCGAATCCGAACCGCTGCCGCGCACGAGCCCGCTGCCGATGGAGCTCAATCCACAAGTGGTGTTCGAGCGGCTGTTCGGAAGCGGTTCCACACCGGAAGAGCGCGCCATTCGCATGAAGCAGAACCAGAGCATTCTGGATTCCCTCCTCGGCGAGTTGGCGAGTCTCAAGAAGGATCTTGGGGCCGGCGACCTTCGAACGGTCAGCCAGTACACCGAAGAGATTCGGGAGATCGAGCGCCGGCTCCAACTGGCGGCGAAGGCGTCGGCGGTCGTTCCGGAGATCGACCTTCCTCCTGGTGTTCCGGAGCAGTTCGACGACCACGTCAAGCTGCACTTCGACCTCACAGCGCTGGCTTTCCGCGCCGACATCACGCGTGTCGCCACGTTGCTCGGCGCGCGCGACCTGACCGGCCGTAGCTATCCGTTCCCCAGAGG
This sequence comes from uncultured Acidobacteriota bacterium, assembly GCA_963773035.1. Taxonomy (GTDB): domain Bacteria; phylum Acidobacteriota; class Vicinamibacteria; order Vicinamibacterales; family CAVVIG01; genus CAVRXZ01. The sequence goes on from CAVYZX010000025.1 coordinate 78,618, forward strand.
CGAGCTTTTCCCGCAGGGCGGCGTGAGCGTCAGCTTCCACGGTGGTTCGCACCATCAGGAAGATCCGTCGCAGATTCGCAAGTATGCCGATTTGAACCGCTATCACGTGTCGACGCTGGCGTACTTTGCCGAGAAGCTCAGGTCTATCCCCGACGGCGACGGTACCCTTCTCGACCATTCACTGATTCTGTACGGCACCAACATGGGCAACTCGAATCAGCATCAGCACTACGATGTGCCTCACATCCTCGTGGGTGGCGCCAATGGTCAGCTCAAAGGGAACCGGCATGTGGCTTACGAACGTAAGACCGTGACGACCGGAAACCTGTTGCTGAACGTGCTCGACATGTACGGCATTCACCAGGACGCGCAGGGCGACAGCACCGGAAGACTCGAGAAACTTTAGGAGCCGCCTGTTTCCAGCTGCCAGCTTCCAGGGTCCAAAAGAGGCAGCAGGACTGGCAGCCACTGACTGAAGCTGGTGACCGTAGCCGAAGCTGAAAGAAATGAAGATGAACTCAGGTCGAATCGTCGGATGTATCGCGGCCCTCTTGGTGTCCGCTTCGGGATTTGTGATCGGCGCGGCGGGCAGCGATGTCGCCGATGCGGTGATGAAGGGCGACAAGGCTGCGGTCCGCGCGCTGCTGCGCAAGAAGGCCGACGTGAACGCTTCGCAAGTCGACGGGGCGACGGCGCTGCATTGGGCCGTCTATCGGGACGACTTGGAGACCGCGGATCTCCTGATTCTCGCCGGCGCCAAGGTGACTGCGACCAACCGCGAAGGTGTCACGCCGTTGTCGATGGCGGCTCTCTACGGCAACACCGCGATGATCACCCGGCTTCTGAAAGCCGGGGCGGATCCCAAGCAGCGGGGCCCGAATGGAGAGACGACGCTGATGCTCGCGGCGCGCAACGGCGATGCCGAGGCGGTCAGGGTCCTGATAGCCGCCGGTGCAGAACCGAACGCCCGGGAGACCTTGCGCGGCACGACCGCACTGATGTGGGCGGCTGAACAGAAACATCCAGCCGCCGTGAAAGCCCTGCTCGATGGCGGCGCCGATTTCCGGCTGCGCTCCGGCGGCGCAGGCCTGCCGCGGAATTACATGGCCCCGACGGTCAAAGTCGCCAACGTACAGGCTGCGGCGAAGCGATACGCCGACGCTGCCGCTGCCGGACGAACCTATGAGGAACAGCTGGCGCTCGAGGGAAAAACCGGTCGTTTTGGAGGCGCGTCAGTTGCCAGTGGCTTCTCGACTCCTGCGGCGACGCCGGCTCAGACCCAACCCACGCAGACACCACCCGCTCAAACCTCGCCTGCAGGTCAGGGCGGACGCGGACAGGGTGGCGGGAGAGCCGGCCAGAACGGTCGTGGAGGCGCGCCCGCGGGCGGTCAGCCGACGCCGCAGCAGGCGCCCGATCCAGACGATGACGACAACACCGAGGTCGTCGTGGCTGGCCTCGTGGGCAGCGGTGGCGGCGGTCTGACGGCGCTGGTGTTTGCGGCGCGTGAAGGCGATCTCGAGTCGGCTCAAATCCTCCTCGAAGCCGGAGCCGATGCGAATCAGACGACGGAATATGGCTGGACTCCGCTGTTGACGGCGACGAACAACCGTCATTACAAGCTCGGTCGGTTGCTGATGGATTGGGGAGCGGACGTCAACCGCCCGAACAAGGGAGGCTGGACGCCGCTTTACCTTGCCACCGACAACCGCAACATCGAAGGTGGCGACTATCCGGTGCCGAAGCCGGACATGGATTCGCTCGAGTACATCAAACTCCTGCTGGACTATGGGGCGAATCCCAACGGGCGGATTCGGGACAACACGCTCACTCGCACGATCTTCACCATGCAATGGCTGTTCGAGAATGGAGCGACGGCGTTCGTGCGCGCGGCCCAGTCGAGCGACATGGATCTGTTGAAGCTGCTCCTCACCTACGGCGCGGATCCCAAGATCGCGACCGCTCACAACGACACGGCCCTGACGGTCGCAGCCGGGATTGGCTGGGTGGAAGGCGTCACCTACGAGTGGTCGAAACAAGCGAACTTCGACGTGATAAAGATGCTGTTGGATCTCGGTCTCGATCCGAACGGCACCAACAATGACGGCCGCACACCGCTGATGGGCGCGGCGATGAAAGGCCGCAACGACGTCGTTCAGCTTCTCGTGGACCGAGGCGCCAAGCTCGACACCCGCGACAACGGAAGCCGAGACACCGATACCACGGTCTCTCAACTCGCCGGACACACCTGGCAAGCGCTCGATTATGCGGACGGCCTGGTCAGGGTTGGCGTGCAGTCTGCCGTGAATCGACCGGAAACCGCCGCATTGATCCGCAAGCTCATGACCGAACGCGGCCTGACCGTCCCACCGGCGAATCGCACGGTCGAATCCATCTGCATCGTGGAGATCTGTCGAGAGCGAACGTGGAAATAGCAGCTGTCAGCTATCAGCCGTCAGTTTCAGCGCCTCAACTCTAACTGAGAGCCGATAGCTGACAGCTGAGAGCTGCTCTTTACTGCGGTGGCTTGAAGTTTCTCGCTAGATAGGCCAGGAGCACTGGAAAGTCCTGCTCGCTGAGAGGCGCGCCCTCGTTGAGCATCGCGCCGAGCGTTTCTTCCCACTGTTCTCGCGTTGCGCCGTGCTGGATCACTCTCTTCAGTTCGTGACACTGTGTGCACACGTTCAGCAGGATGGCTTTGCCCGCGCCGTCGGGTAGAGGACCATGGTTGTTGACCAGATACTCTATGAGGACTGGCACATCGTCGGGTTTGAGTTCCGCCCCTTTTTCAACCATCGCGGAAACCACCTTGGTCCATCCATCCTTGTCCAGCGCCTGAGTCTGGATCGGCCTCGCGTCGTGGCAGCCTGTGCAGCTGACGTTCAGGATCTGTTCTCCCCGGTCAACTTGCTGAAGGCTTGGGCTGGCCGCGAGCGTCGCGACGGCGATTGCCGCCACGACGGCCGCCCCCAAGAGACCCTTTCCAAACATTCTTCAATACTATCAGACGCGATCGGGCTGATTCGGGCGCTCCAGTCGGCTTTCGAGCTGCGCTTGTTCCCTGTTGACTGGCGATCCTGATATCACGATCATGGGGACGGCATTTGCAGCTTCCACGGGGTGGCAGTTTCTGGGGAAGCGACAGGGCCCGAGTGACCTTGAGAGAGCACGAGGTGAAGGCGATGCGAGCAAAGCTGTTCGTTGGAGTCGCCGGTATCGGCCTTCTTCTGGCCGCCGTTCCGGTCGCGGCACATCACGCGTTTGCGGCAGAGTTTGACGCGAACAAGCCGGTCAAACTCACGGGCACGGTGACCAAGATGGATTGGATCAATCCACACGCCTGGATTCACATCGATGTGAAGAAGCCCGATGGAACGGTGGAGCAGTGGATGATCGAAGGAGGCACTCCCAACGCCATGTTTCGGCGTGGCTTCACAAAAGACTCGCTGGCTCCCGGAACGGTGATTGTCGTCGATGGCTATCAGGCGAAGAACGGGTCCCTGAGAGCCAATGGACGCGATCTCAAGCTACCCGATGGCCGGACGCTGTTCGTCGGCTCGTCCGGCACCGGCGCACCAGACGAGAGACCCGATAAGTAGCGCTAAGCGGGATGGGGACCCACGACAAATAGTACGAAGAGGTTCACAATGCGCGCAAGTCAGTTCTCATGTCTGCGTGTGCTGATCGCGATCACTGTCGCCACGCTGGCATCGGTACCTGCCTCCGGACAAACGGCCGCGAAGGCCACGACCGCTGCTCCAGCAAAAGCGTGGACCGCGCCTCGTACGCCGGACGGCCAGCCCGATCTGCAGGGAGTCTGGGCGAATAACAACATCACTCCTCTCCAGCGGCCAGCACAATGGGCAGGCAAGGAGTTTCTGTCGGATGAAGAGGTGGCGGCGCTCAAGAAGGCCGCCGCATCGGCGGTTGACTCCGGCGACGACGCCGTGTTCGGCGATGCTCTCGTGCTCGCGGCGATAGCGAACACCAAAGGCAAGTCGTTCGAGCCGTCGACGGGAAACTACAACAACTTCTGGCTGGTTGAACGGGAGGTCGACAACCGGACATCACTCATTGTCGATCCGCCCGATGGGCGAGTGCCGCCTTTGACGCCCGAGGCACAGAACCGAGCTGCAAGCATCGCGGAACATAGACGACTCCATCCCGCCGATGGACCCGAGGACCGCAGCCTTGGGGAGCGCTGTCTCACGTTCGGCACACCACGAGTGGGAGCGGGCTACAACAGCTACTATCAGATCGTCCAGACACCGGGATACGTCGCCATCATCCACGAGCTGGGTCACGAAGTGCGATTGATTCCACTCGACGGACGGCCGCACGTCGGATCGCACCTGCGTCAGTGGCTCGGCGACTCGCGTGGCCGTTGGGACGGCGAAACGCTCGTCGTCGAAACCAGCAATTTCTCATCCAAGAGCAACTTCATGGGCTCGAACGAGAAGTTGTCCCTGGTCGAGCGTTTCACGCGGCTGAGTCCGACGACGATCAAGTACGAATTCACGCTCAACGATCCGACAACCTGGACGAGACCGTGGACCGCCATGATTCCCCTGAAACACACCGACGACGAGATCTACGAGTACGGGTGTCATGAAGGGAATAGCGGGCTCGAAGGCATCCTCAGCGGCCATCGCACCGAGGAGGGAGGCGAACTAGGAACGTGTTGCAGAATTGAATCTCGGAACCACAAAGGCCACAAAGAACACGAAGTCTATTGGATTTCTTTGTGATCTTTGTGCTCTTGAGGTTCATCGATGAGATTGTGAAATGCAGTCTTAGTCTTCAGGGCTTCGTCGGTCAGCTCGAAGTATTCGGCTAGGGCTGTAATCATCGGTCCCATCTTGGGCCTCGCCGGTATCACGTCCGGCGTCACCCCCAGCGCCTGCAGGGCCTCTGCGCATACCGGACCAACAGCGGCAACGACGATGTCGCCACTCAGCTTGTCTTTGAGCCGGTCGGCCAGATTCATCTCAGCCGCCACTTGAAACAGGTGACGGACTTGAATCTGGTTGGTAAACGCCACCGCGTCGATCCGATCCTCCAGCAGCTCCCGCACCAGCGACTGAAGCGGCGTTACGTCCTCTGGCAACATCCACACGTATGGCGACAGCTCCTCGAGCTTCGCCCCGCGCGTGGTCAGTGCGGCCGTCAGTGCCTCGTTTGGTTCACCGTAGTGAACCAGGGCCACCACCTTTCCCTGGAGGTCCAGCGAGGACAGCGCGTCGAGAAGCTCTCGTGTGGTGTACGGTTCCGCCGCTGTGATGTGTATCGGGATGCCGTGTTGCCGGAGGACGGCCACCGGCTTTGGTCCGCGGCAGACGACGGTCGTCTTCTGTAGCGCAGCCACAGCCGACTCGAGGCGCTCGAGCCGCGCAGCCTCGCGCAGCAGCGCGGCGGCACCTACGCCGGTAAGGAAGATCACTGCCGTCAAGCGGCCGGACACCAGTGAATCGAGGAAAGGACCGACCTTCTCCGGCAGAACGACTTCGCGCACGGCCGGAACGACGTCAGGCGTACCGCCGAGGCGGCGGACGAGAGTGGCGGCTTCCTCGCTCATCCGCGCTTCGAGCAGCGCGACGCGACGGCCTTCAAGGCTGGGCATTCAGACGGTGGATCGGTTCTGGCGACTCGAAGTGTCCTACTTCTTCGTCGTAGACGCCGTCTGCGGGGACGGGTTTCCGGTGCACGGCGCTCCCGACACCGTCGAGACCATGATCAAGGGATTCTTGCCTCGCTGTTCGATGGCGTGCGGCGTTCCACGAGGGATGATGCTCAGAGAACCAGCGGCGACTTGAGTCGATTCCCCACTAGCGCGCACGGCTCCTTCGCCAGCCACGACATACAGGATTTCATCGAGATCGCTGTGTGTGTGTTCGGCGATCGCCTCATGCAGTTGCAGCAGGCGCGTCGTTGAGCCGGCAAGGCATCCGAAGACGGATTCCTTGAGCGGCTCGCGACCGATGAAGTTCTTGTCGAGGAATCGTGGAATCGACACGAACACCGGAGGACCAGACGGCACCGGCGGCGGCGGTGGCGGCGCTTCGACGACGGGCGGCAGCGGCGGCGGTGGCTCGATTGGTTTAGGAATAATTCGCAACGCCGCGAAGATCTCGGCCGGCTGGCCTGCCCGTACGGTGACGTCGCGCTCCAGCGTCACGTACCCTTCGAGCTCGAATCGCAAACGATACATGCCGTCCTTCAACGGTCCGATCGACGCGGTCCCTTTATCGTCCGTCGTTGCTTCGAGATCGGCCGGCCCTGCCACGATGACTTTGGCTCCCGGTAGCGGTGTTCCACTTACGTCTCGAACGACAACTTGCGCCGTCGTCGGCCGCGGAGCCGCGGGACGCCGAGGCGGCGCCTGCTGTGTAGCCGGTGGTGTCTGCTGGGTGCTCGGTGGTGCCTGCGGCGCCGTCGCAGGAGGACTTTGCTGAGCTTCCGCGATCGCTGTCGACAGGCCGATGGCCAGGAGAGCCAGGATGTGGGGGACGGGTTTCATACGATCCTTTCACTTGCGCGGGGCCGCAACCGACGGTGGCTCACCGGGCTTGGACCTTCGTGTGCAACCGGAACGCCAGATTTTACATGGAGTAGAGGGCGGAGCGGCATGTGCGCTTCGGCCCATTACGCCCCTTCAAAACAGCCTAAACTCGGCCGCGGCACCGATATTGCTCTGTTAGCTCAAACTGCCAGGTTTACGGCCGAAACCGTAGCGATACCCGACACCTGAGGGTGACTCATAGACGAGGTTAGAACAGTTCCCCGGCTGGTCATGATTGAGGTAAAGCAGTTCACAGCGGGCGTTGTTGTGCCGTTCCGTCGGCGGCCGAATCGCCGAGAGCGGCATTTTGGCTATGTCGTCGGCGTGCGCTCGGCAGATCCATCACGCTCGCGCCGTCAACTGTACCCGCGCTTCCCTGATGGCCCTCGCATCGCTGAATGCGAATGCGGCCGTTCCCGGCACCGATAACCTCGGGTCTCATCGATAGTTTCCAAACTGCAGCGCGACGCCGAAGTCCTGATCCCGCAAGTGACGCATAGCTTCCTGCAAATCGTCCTTCGACGGCGAGCTGACGCGCACCTGATCGGCCTGGATGGCGGCTTGGACTCTTTTCAGCTTCTGGTCCTTGAGGAATTTCACGATGTCGCGCGCCGCCTCGATCGGGATGCCCTGCTGAATATCGATCACTCGCTTGACCGTTGACCCGGCAGCCGGCTGTGAGGTGCCGACCTTGAAATTCTTGACGGGTACGCCTCGCCGCACCAACCGCGTCTGAACGATTTCCCACAACGCGTTCATCTTGAACTCGTCGTCCGCGACGAGCGTGAGCTTCTTTTCTGCCGCGTTCAAGTCGATGTCCGCCTTGGCGCCTTTGAAATCGTAGCGCTGTCCGACTTCCTTTCGAGCCTGATTGAGTGCGTTATCGACTTCCTGGAAATCTATCGTCGAGGTGATGTCGAAGGACGACGTCGCAGCCATGAGTTAATTGTAGACCTATCGCCAGCTTCGCTAGAATCGAGGCATGACAGAGGCGTTTCGAGCTGTGGACGTCGCGCGGGTGCGGAATGGGGTCCGCGAGGTCGGCACCGATCGGGCAGCCACAGAAGAACCGCTGGAGGTCCGGTTGCACGGGCGCCCGTTCGCCGTCATCATGCGAACGCCCGGAGCCGATCGGGAACTCACGGCCGGGTTTCTCCTCGCCGAACGCGTCCTAGTCACGCCTGACGATCTCGGTACCATCGAGTACCTGTACGGACCCATCGGCCGAGCATCCCGAAAACATCGTCAATGCCACCATCGCCGGATCGGCAGAGACGCTCGAGCGGCTGCTCGCGGCTCGGCGCCAGGTCACCACGAATTCATCCTGCGGGCTATGCGGTCGACTGACCATTGAATCCCTCCGCATCGACGCGCCTCCCGTTACGAGCACGTGGACGATTGACGCTGCAACGCTCGTCGCCATCCCGAATCGCCTGCGTGCGGCTCAAAAAGTGTTCGAGGAGACAGGCGGTCTGCACGCGGCTGGGCTTTTCACGGCCGACGGCAGGCTCGAGGCGATGGCCGAGGACGTCGGCCGCCACAACGCCGTTGATAAGGTAGTCGGCCGGATGCTGATGCAGGACCGCCTGCCTCTCTCCAACTTCTTGCTGTTTGTCAGCGGTCGAACTTCCTACGAGATCGTACAAAAGGCGTTTCTCGCTGGCATTCCCATCGTGGCTGCCGTGTCCGCACCATCGAGTCTCGCGATCGATCTGGCCCAAGAGTGCGGTCTTACGCTCGTCGGGTTCCTCCGCGGGCAGGACTTCAACGTCTACGCTCATCCCGAACGGATCGTCGGTTAAGGATCCCTTGCAGTGCGTTGTCAAACGCGCTCGCGTCCTGGTGGTTTATAGTCATGTGCGTATGAGAAAGCGCTTTGTCTGGCTGGCGACGGCATCTGGTCTGGCGTGTTGGGCCATGCTTGCCGGGCTGAGTGCGAGCGACGTCGATTCGAAATTCATTGTGTTCTGGGAGGCCAAGAATACGCAGGAAGCCGCAAAGCTCGCTCCCGACATCATCAGCAGCGGTGTCACCTTCGAGGAGGCGTTCAAGCACCTCAAGACCGGTCGCCCATACTCGGCGAACGTCGCAAAAGGCGTGGTCAAGGCCAGCTATCGGGCGCACGGGCGCGAATTCTTTTATGCCCTGAATATTCCAGACTCGTACGATCCTGCGCACCGCTATCAGGTCCGGTTCCAGCTTCACGGCGGTGTCATGCGTCCCAGCAATCAGCCGCGCGGCGATGGAACGATAGGCGCTCTTGCCGGCGCCGAGCAGATTTATGTCATTCCATATTCCTGGGCCGATGCGCCGTGGTGGAGCGAGGCGCAGATCGAGAACCTGAACACGATTCTTGACACGGTGAAACGCACGTATAACGTGGACGAGAATCGCGTAGTCGTGGCCGGCGTGTCGGATGGTGGGACGGGAGCGTTCTACATCGCCATGCGCGCTGCGACGCCATTCGCCAGTTTCCTGCCTCTGAACGGCAACATGATGGTCCTGAGAACCGAGGATGTGGCGTCGGGCGACCTGTTTCCGAACAATCTCCGCAACAAGCCGTTCTTCGCCGTGAACGGCGGCCGCGATCCGCTGTATCCGGCAGCCTACGTCGGGCGTTACGTGGCGCACCTGAAGGAGAAAGGCGTCGAGATCGACTACGAGCCGCAGCCAGATGGCGCTCACAACACCGCCTGGTGGCCGACGGTGAAAGACTCGTTCGAGGCGTTCGTCCGCACCCATCCTCGCAAGCCGCTGCCAGACGCGCTGACGTGGGAATCGAGTGGGACGGAGATCGACAATCGCGCGCACTGGCTGGTCATCGAAAAACTTGGTCCGAAAGGACGCAACGAGCCTCCGCTCGACGATGTGAACCTTCTCACGAACGTCGGGCCGATGATTTTCGATAACTCCCATCCGTCCGGGCGCGTCGATCTCGTCCGCATGGGGAACACCATCTCCGCCACGACACGAGGTGTTGCGGAGTTCACGCTCCTCTTGTCGCCCGACGCCTTCGACTTTGCGCAGCCGGTGAAAGTGCTGGCCAACGGTCGCGTCGCGTTCAACGGTCGCGTGGATCCCAGCGTCGCGACGCTCGTCAAGTGGGCAGCCCGGGATAACGATCGGACGATGCTCTTCGGAGCCGAGCTTCACATTAAGTTGTAGCGCCCGGCTGGCACGCAGGGCACCAATAAATCGGCCGCGCATCGACGCCAATCTTTCTGACTCTGATTGGCGTGCCGCATTCTCGACAGGGCCTGCCTCCTCGTCCGTACACCCAGAGATTGGCGGTGGGATCCATGCTTCGCGTTGTGCGCCGGCCCACGACCGGACCCGGTGTCAGCGAACGGGGAAGAACATTCGCTGCCAGCAGCGTTCGTGCCTGGTCGATGACTCGCTGTCGTTCAGGTTCGGACAATTCTCCGATTGTTGTGAATGGCTCCACGCGAGCCAGAAACAGGATCTCCGATCTGAAGACGTTGCCGACGCCAGCCATGACCCGCTGATCGAGCAGGACGTTCGCCACCGTGTCGCCGGACCGCAACGCCATGCGGCGGTGAACCTCGACCGGGTCGAAACCCGAATCCAGGAGGTCAGGACCGAGTGCTTGAAGCGCGCGATGGCGGGACAGATCTCTTTCAGTGAGAAATTCAGCAACGGGAATATTGAAGCCGACGGCGACGCGCGTTTCGGTCTCTACGACGACGCGCATATCCCGGCGCGGCCGGCGCCACCTTTCCCCAGGCTTGTAAAGGTGCCAGCTTCCATTCATGCGCATGTGCGTGTGGAGGACGAGATCGCCGGAGAACTCCATGAGGATGTGCTTGCCGCGGGCGGCCACACCACGAACCTGGCGGCCGGCAATTGGATGATCCTCGTTGACACGGTTCAGGGCAGGGATCATGGATTCGAATCGCGTCACCGAACTGCCGGCGAGTGCCTGATGGAGTGCGCGCGCCGCGCGAAAAATCGAATCACCTTCGGGCATGTTTCACGTCATTCGGCGCGCTGGACGGCTGGAAGTTGTAGTGTATCGGGCGTCAACTTGTGTGCGCTTCGGATTAGAATGCAAAAACGACACACGACCGAATGGAAGCGGAGGATATATGAGCAGGTCGACAGTCTGCGGGACCCTTGCAGCCATCTGCGCTGCGTGGATCGTCACGATCCCCTCGACTGCCAGCGCGCAGGCTCGTGGACAGCGTCAGGCGGCTGAGCCCCCGGCCCAGCTGGGCGCTCTGGCGCCGGCCAACCTCACCAAGCCTCGACCCAAGCCGCCGTTCGACTTGACCGGTACCTGGTTCATCGATCTCAGCGCCGGCTTCGACACGTGGAGGTCCGGTCCACCGTACCCGAAATTCAAAGGCGCGGCGGCGAAAGCTTTCGAAGAAAGCGAGCAGGCGAAGAAGGAAGGGAAGTCGTACAACGATTGGATCGGCCAGTGCTATCCGGCGGGCATGCCCGTGATCATGACGCGTGTGTGGCCGATCGCGATGATCCAGAAGCCCACCGCCATCTACATGGTCAGCGGTTTCATGAACGCGCTGCGCATCATCTATCTCGACGGCCGTCAGCACACGCCGGCCGACGAGGTCGTGCGGACGTTCAACGGGGAGTCCATCGGACACTGGGAAGGCGACACGCTGGTCGTCGATACGCGAAGTATGGTTTCCGCGAAGCACATCATTGACGATGGCCTCCCGGTCAGCGACGACTTCCGCATCATCGAGCGCATCCGCCTCCTGAATGGAGGCAAGACCCTCGAGATCAGGTGGACCCTCATCGATCCGAACAACTGGGAAGGGGAGTGGACCAGCACTCACCGCTGGATGCGTCAAGACGACGCGGATATCACGGAAGTGGAATGTCTGCCGGACCTCAATCAGCGTCTGCCGGGAACGACGGGCAAGCAAGTCATACTGAAATAGCGAATTATCGACTGACCGTCCCTTTGCTCTCGATTTCCTCGGTCCACTTGTCGCCGAGTACGGTTCCGTCCGGCAGCTTGATCGAAACGAAGATTCCGCCATGCTCGCCGCTTCTCAGCGGGTTGACGACGATGCTCACCTTGTCGCCCGCTTTCAGAAGCGTCGATTTCCAGCCCTGACGAACGAGGTTGTTCGGGCTGTTCATCTCGACGCCCCACACGTCGACCCCACCGGTGCTGTTCGCCACGGCAATCTGAATCGACGAATGGGGATTCGTCCACACGAACTCTTTTACCGTGCCGTTCAGGGTCACTTTCTTGGTGCGATCGAAGACAACGGGAGAGTGGTGCGCGAGGGCCGACCCCGCGGCCAACAGCATCATCACGCTCACAGCTGTGACGACTGAAGTTCTCATTCCTTGCCTCCCCGATGTGCGAAGTATCACCCTGTCCGTCGATTATAAGAGGGGACCGGCCGGAGAATGCGACAAAGTCCGACAGACCGTGACGAAGCCGCTCGAATCAGGCTTGTCGAACCGGAGACGACCCTTCTGATTCGATTGCTGTTCTTGGCTGGCTGGGCCGGAACCTCGCCTGAAATCCCATTGCGCCTGCGATGAACCCTGCCTCGACGAGGTACGGTGCGAGCGGGTGCGCTGTTGGCGACAGCCCATCGATTTCTTCGAGCAGCATGCCACGAGGGGCCTCGTCGCCTTCCGCGTTTCCAGGGACGCCTCGCGCCCGGTCGATGAGCGCTCGTGCAACCGCCCGTCCTGTATTCGACCGCTCGGGCTCGGATTCGGGAAGGAAAACGAGAAGCTGGCGATCTCCTCGAGCGAGATAGCCGGCAAGCGAGCCGTTGACGAGGATGACGGTCGCTCCAACCGAGCGCGTCGCACCGCGACCAGCGGATGCGTCGTTGCCTGCGATCGCCGGTGAGGCGGGCCACTTGAGAGTCGTACCGTAAGGGTTCGCTGGATCGGTTGCCGCCAAAACCGCGACTTCGACCTGATTTGGCGCATCGCGGAGCGACCGGAGCAGGTCTACCGCACCTGGAAGCGCGAACTGCGTCGCACCGAGGCCGGCCACAAAATATCCTCGACGCACACGTCCACTCTCTTCCATCGCCTTCAACACTGGATACACGCTGCCGAACCCGCCAGGAATCTGCTCGCCTGCCAGTGACTCGCGCGTCAGCACTCCGTGCCGCGTCAGGAGTTGTTGCGCCATGGCGGCTGCCCACTCGGTCGCGTTGTCGGGAACGCGCGCCTTGAGCCCCCGATGGACGGGCCTGAAGGCCTGCGCTACAGGAAGAACGCTCCACCGTCCTTCCACAGACGGCGGGACTAAACGCCGCGAGCGAAAGACTGGCGCGCTTCGCCGTTTCTGACGACGATGGAGCGGTCGAACCTGCGCGAAAGCACGTAAGGCATGAAACGTGTCGTTGGTAACCCAGCCTCCCCAAGCGAGATTCCACAGGGCGTTGACGGTGTCCGCCGGATAACCGCCGCCAACTGCTTCGTGCAGCGCTCCAAAGAACGATGCGCCATGCGCCTTCAGGTATTCGACGATCGCGTCCTCGCGACCGGGAGTGGCGTCCGTCTTGGCTCGAACCTGAGGAGGCGGCAGCAAACGGGTCAGGTGGTCGGCAAGATAGAGCGCGACTCGGCCATCGCGCTCCCCGAGAGGCTCGACCCCAACCCAAATGACCTCTCCGGCTGCGGCGACGGTGTCGAGATCCGCTGAATCGTATCCCTCGATTCGCGCGGGCAGGATTTCCGTTTCGAGGATTGATGCCGGCAGGGGAGCGCCCTGTAATTGTTCGACGGCGTCGAGGACGGCTTCGGGGCCGCGGCGGCGACCGAGCACACCCTGCCACGTCGTCGTGAATCGGCCGAGCGCGGCCTGATCGACCGGCTCGACCTCCTGCCGGAGCTTCGCGAGCGAGCGGCGGCGCAGCATGCGAAGGACATCGGGATCGGTCCATTCGCGCCCGATACCGCCCGGCCTGAACTCGCCTTCCAGGATTCGTCCTTCCGACGTGAGCCGCAGGAGCAATGCCTCGACGGCAAGTACGCCCAGCCCGTATCTGGACGAGAAGTCGATAGCCGCAAAAGGTGCATGTGTGCGCGCGTAACGCAGCACGAGATTAGCCAACGGATCGAGTGCAGGGCCCAGCAAAGAATCAGGTAAGCCGGGAGGGAGTGGAACGCCAAGCGCATCTCGGTACTTGGCGGCGTCTTCGACGGCGATGTAGCGCGATTGACCGGCGACACGTACGTTCACAATCCGCCTCGCTCGCTCCAGCTTGTCGATCGCCTCGGCACCCGCGACATTGAACACTCGCGCGAACAGCTCCTCTTCGGATAGGTCACCAATCGCCAGCAGCATGTCGTGGACGGCGTCTTCACTTCTCGCCCGATATTTTGGCTCGAGCCGCTGCAACTGGCGTTCGATCGCATCCATGGACTCGCCGTCGAGCAGTTCTCGCAGCTCCGCGTCCCCCAGCAGCTCTCGCAGCTGTCCTTGATTAACCGCGAGCGCCTGAGCCCGCCGCTCCGCCAGTGGTGCGTCACCGTCATAGAGAAAGCTCGCGACATAGCTGAAGAGCAGCGACGCGGCGAAAGGCGACGGCGTTTCGGAATCCACTGTTGCAATGCGCAGGGTTCGGCTCCGTACGTCCGTGAGCGTCTGGATCAGCGCGGGCATATCGAAGTAGTCCCGCAGACACTCCCGGTACGTCTCGAGTAAGACTGGGAATGATCCGAAACGCGAGGCGACGGCGAGCAAATCGGCCGCGCGTTTTCGCTGCTGCCAGAGTGGTGCCCGCATTCCGGGCCGGCGCTTCGGCAACAACAGCGATCTCGCCGCGTTTTCGCGAAACTTTGCCGCGAATAGAGCTGTCGCGCCGAGCTGTCGAATGACCAGTGCCTGAACCTCCTCCGGCCCAGGCAGCAGCAGGCGAGGATCGGGTGGTTCATCCACATCGGGAAACCGCACGACGAACCCATCGTCTCCCCACAGCGTCTCGACGTCGACGCCGGTTTCCTCCCGAATTTTTGCGGCCGCGGCCATGGCCCACGGTGCGTGAATCCGGCCGCCCCGGGGCGACAGGACGCACACCCGCCAATCGCCCAGCTCATCACGAACGCGCTCGACGACGACGGTGGCCGCGTCGGGAACGGCCCCGGCGGCCGCCTTCTGATCGCGCAGGTACTGCAAGAGATTTTCGGCGGCTCGGTGATCGAGATCGTGTTCGCGTGTCAGTCGATCGAGTGCCGCTGCCGGCGGAACCCGCAACATGTCGTGCATCAAGCGCCCGATGGCGAGTCCGAGCTCCAGCGGCCGCCCCGCCCGGTCGCCTTTCCAGAAGGGCGTCTTCCCGGGTTCTCCAGGTGCCGGGGTGACGAGGACGCGATCGTGTGTGATCTCCGCAATGCGCCAGGAGGAAGCCCCCAACACAAACGTCTCGCCGACCCGACTCTCGAACACCATTTCCTCGTCGAGCTCGCCGACCCTTGCGGCTCCGGGCGTCTGTTTCGAGACATTAGCGCCGAGAAGAAAGACACCGTAGAGCCCTCGATCGGGAATGGTCCCTCCATTGGCGATCGCCACACGCTTGGCTCCCTCGCGTGCCGTGATGGTGCCGGCGATACGGTCCCACGTGACGCGCGGCCGAAGCTCTGCGAATTCGTCGGACGGGTATCGGCCCGAGAGCATGTCGAGGACGCCCTCGAAGACGCTGCGGCTCAATTCAGCAAATGGGGCCGCCGATCGAATGGTCGCGAAGAGTCGATCGACCTCCCATTCGTCCATAGAAACCATCGCGACGACCTGCTGTGCCACGATGTCGAGAGGGTTGCGCGGATAGCGAGTGGTCTCGACCGCTCCGTCGTGCATGGCCTTCGCCACGGCGGCACACGCGACCAGATCTCCTCGAAACTTCGGAAATATGACGCCTTCACTGATCGCATTGGCCTGATGCCCGCTCCGGCCGATTCGCTGCAGCCCGCTGGCCACCGACGGAGGAGCCTCGATCTGCACCACCAGATCGATGGCTCCCATGTCGATACCCAGCTCGAGGGAGGAAGTCGCGACCAGGGCGCGGAGCGAGCCGGCTTTCAGCAGATCCTCGACTTCGACTCTCTGCGAACGGGCGATCGATCCGTGATGCGAGCGAACGAGCGTCTCGCCTGCCAGTTCGTTGAGGGCGCCCGCGAGGCGCTCGGCGAGCCGACGGCTGTTCACGAAGATCAGCGTCGAGCGATGTGCATAGATGAGCTCTAAGAGGCGCGGATGAATCGCCGACCAGATCGACGGGCGATCGTCGCCAACGGACGCCGGCCCGCTCGGAATATCGTCGGCGGTCGTGAGCTTGGCCATGTCCTCGACGGGCAGATCGATCGTCAGCTTGAGGACTTTTTTCTGGCCGGCATCAATCACGGTCACCGGTCGGTAGTGGACTGCGCCGCGCCGAACCGAGAACTCGGTCTCCAGTTCTCGAGGGACTTCCGCTGACGATCCTGGGCTGGACGATTTTCGACCGAGCAGCCGCCGCCCAGTGGTCGAGGAGGGCTGACGACTGTCCACGGTCGACTGAAAGGCCCCGCCAAGAAACCGAGCGACCTCGTCGAGAGGGCGTTGGGTCGCCGACAGACCGATGCGCTGAATTGGATGGTCGCACCGGGCGGCCAGGCGCTCGATTGAAAGCGCAAGGTGGGCACCTCGCTTGGTCGGGACGACCGAATGAATCTCGTCGACGATCACGGTATCGATGGATCGAAGCGCTTCTCGAGCGTTCGACGTGAGCAGCAGATACAGCGATTCCGGAGTGGTAATCAGGATGTCCGCTGGCTCGCGTTGGAAGCGTGCGCGCTCGGAGCCGGGCGTGTCGCCGCTCCGAATCGCGATGGCCGGTGTGTGGAATCGATCCCCGCGCGCCGCGGCCAATTGAGCGATGCCTGCGAGCGGGGCCCGAAGATTTCGTTCGACGTCCACCGCAAGCGCCTTGAGCGGCGAGACGTACAGCACCCGGCATCGTTTGGCTTTTGGCGGAGCCTCCGCGAACATCAATCGGTCGAGGCACCACAGGAAGGCCGCCAATGTCTTTCCACTACCAGTCGGCGCAAGAATCAGCGTCGATTCGCCTCTCGCGATTGGTCCCCAGCCGAGCTCTTGGGGTCGAGTCGGGGCGTCGAACGACGACGTGAACCACGTTCGAACGGCAGGATGAAACGGTTCGAGCGGATTCAGGGACGGCGCGCCCACGTGGTCATCTTATAATGGTGAGGCGACATTCAACGGGGGACACATGGGAGACGCTGGAGAAGGATTGATCGACGCCGACTCACGCATTCAGGAGCGCATGGAAGAATTGCAGCGCGAGCGTGCGACGAAGCAAGCGCGCCCGTCCGGCGACCCCGAACGGCTCCGGATGATCGAGTCTCTGCGTCTTGCGCGAACCGAACTCCAGCACCAGCTCGAAGCGACGACGCATGAGCGCCGGCGGGCACAACTCCAGCAGGCCATCGAGGAAGTCACCCGCCGCATGACGGACTCCGCCTCTCCTCCGGTCGGGTAGTCGCAACGGGCCAGCCATTCTGGTAGACACGCCTCATTTCGATTTACTCGAGACGCTGCGGTGGACGCCGGAAGAAGGATTCTTCTTACTCGAGCGTCATTTGCATCGGCTCAGTCGATCGGCCCGACATTTCGAGTTCGTCTGTCCGCTGGAGGAAGTCCAGGACGCGCTCGAACGCTCTGTTGCGGCCGCGGATCGGCCGCTTCGGGTCCGGTTGCTGGTCGGTCGCGACGGCACTGTTCGCACGGAGGCCTTTCACCTCGAACCGTCAATCGGGACTATGCGAGTACGCCTGGCCGCCGTGCCAATCGATCCCACCGACCCGTTCTTGTTTCACAAGACGACCTATCGAATGCAGCAGGAACGCGAGCGCTCGCCGGAGTACGACGAGATCGTCCTGTGGAATCCCGACCGATTCATCACCGAAGCCATTAACGCAAACATCGTGCTCGAAGTGGACGGCCGCGCGGTGACGCCGCCGATCGAGTGTGGATTGCTCGCGGGAACGATGCGGGCCGAGCTACTCGAGAAGAAGGCAATCTCGGAGGCGAAGGTCTCGATTGAGGATCTACAGCGGGCCCTACGTTTCTGGCTGATCAACTCGGTGCGCGGATGGCGAGCCGCCAGCCTGGCCGCAACGTCCAGCTAAACCTTTCGGTTCCCTGACGGTCTAACCCGGCGAGCAGGTCATCAGCCGTTGTTCAGGCTCGGACCGCGATACGTCGCATTAACGAGATTCTGTTCTCGTCGGCGATGGGCTCAATCGGGAGCGCCGCGATCTCCGACGCGACTCGAGCAGGACCAGCCGGGAGATTTATCGAGCCAAGCACAACGATCGGACGCGTGCCTTCCCTCAATAGCCAATGCAACGCTCTGCCTGATACGTACATCCCACCTCGGACACACGGCGCCTCGGGTTGCGTTGACCGGCCTGGCCGGTCAACGCGCCCGGCGGGCAGCCGCGGCTATCGACGAAGGCCCATAGAGTGCAGTAGCATGATGGTTCGGCTTGCGAAATCGTTCACAAGCTGAGCGAAACGGTCCGATTTCCGACCCGACGCACACCCATGCAGGGCTGGCTCTCCATCTTCATCATGATCGCGCTCGGCGTGGCTTTCGCGCTGGGGTCGGTCCTGTTGTCGAACGTTCTGGGTCCCCGAAAGCCGAGCGCTGAAAAGTCGGCACCCTACGAATGCGGCATGCCCCCAGTCGGCGACGCCCGGGAACGCCAGTCGGTGAAGTTCTACCTGATCGCGATGATCTTCCTGCTCTTCGACATCGAGGTGGCCTTTCTCTACCCATGGGCCATGGCCCTGCGCGAGCTCGGATGGAGCGGGTTCGTGCAGGTCGTGTTGTTCATGGCTCTACTGCTTGCCGGTTACGTGTACGTCTGGCGCAAGGGAGCGCTCGACTGGGGAAATGAGAACGTGTAGCTCCCTGCTTCCAGCTGCCAGCTACCAATTGGCGGGCTGAGAGCTGGGAAGCTGTCCGCTGGAAGCTGATATCTATGGGCCTAGAAGCTGAAATCCCCGTTCTGACGACCACCGTCGAGAAGATGGTGCAGTGGGCGCGTCGATCGTCGATCTGGCCGGTCACGTTCGGATTGGCGTGCTGCGCGATCGAAATGATGGCGATGAGTTGCTCGCGGTACGACATCGCACGTTTCGGCGCCGAGGTCTTTCGGGGCAGTCCGCGGCAGTCGGATTTAATGATCGTGGCTGGACGCCTCTCGCGAAAAATGGCGCCAGCCCTGCGCCGCATCTACGACCAGATGCCCGAGCCGAAGTGGGTCATCTCGATGGGTGCCTGCGCGTCGATTGGGGGCGTCTTCGATAACTACGCGCTCGTACAGGGCGTCGACCAGGTGGTGCCGGTCGACGTCTACGTCCCGGGTTGTCCTCCCAGACCCGAGTCCCTCATCTACGGGATCGTCCAACTCCAGCGGAAGATTGCGCAGCAGAAACTCGCGTAATGGACGCTACCGCCCTCCTCGCGTTGGTTCAGGAGAGTGTGCCGGGCGCCCAGGTGGAAGCCGTGCCGGGCGTGGATCCGCAGCTCACGGTCTACGTGTCACGCGACGATCTACCGGCGGTCGCCCGCGCGCTTCGTGATCGTCCTGATCTGCGTTTCGATCTGCTCGTCGATCTGACCGCCGTCGATTTTCTACCTCGCGAACCGCGGTTCGAAATCCTGTACATGCTCGTGTCGATCGAACATCGCGACCGCTTGAGGCTGAAAGTCCGGCTCGACGGAGCGGATGCGCACGTGTCTTCCGTGAGCAACGTCTGGCCGGCGGCGAACTGGCTGGAGCGCGAAGTCTGGGACCTGTTCGGGGTCGTCTTCGACGGTCACCCGGATCCGCGACGGCTCCTGATGCCCGAGGACTGGGAAGGCTTTCCGCTGCGGAAAGACTATCCGGTCCAGATCAAGCTGCCCGCGAGGACGACCGAGCCGTTGCAGGTCACCGAGGAGCAATTTCGGGCGAACGTGGAACGCGACCGGTTGGTGCGCCGATGAGAGCCGCTGCGCGAAACGCTCCACCACGGAGGACGCTGAGGACACGGAGGAACGATCTCTTTGAGATCTCACGTGTGATTGTGCGACCGAAGCTCCGTGTCCCCTGTGTCCTCTGTGGTAGGTAGGTTCGATGGCTGGACTCCGCACCGAGACGATGACCGTCAACATGGGGCCGCAGCACCCGAGCACTCATGGTGTGTTGCGACTGGTGTTGGAGCTCGACGGAGAGACCGTTCTATCGGCTGCTCCCACAATCGGCTACCTCCACACGGGGATCGAGAAGACCACCGAACAAAAGAAGTGGCAGCAGGTCATTCCCCTCGTCGAGCGGATGGACTATTTGAGCGCGCAGTCCAACAGCATGGCGTTCTGCCTGTCGGTTGAACGCCTGCTTGGAATCGAAGTGCCGGACCGCGTGCGCACGATTCGTGTTCTGATCGCGGAACTGCAACGCATCAACAGTCATCTGGTGTGGCTCGGCACGCACGGGATGGAGGTTGGCGCCATCTCGGTGATGCTGTACTGCTTCCGCGAGCGGGAGCTGCTGCTGAACATCAACGAAATGTTGGCCGGCTTCCGCATGTTCCCGAGCTACATGCGGGTCGGCGGCTTGCGCGAAGATCTCCCGCGAGGATTCCACGACGCCGTCCGCGCTTTTCTCGACCGGTTTCCGCCGAAGCTTGATGAGTACGAGGACCTGCTGACCCAGAACACGATCTATCGCGACCGGACGCAACACGTCGGCAAGATCTCGAAGGAAGACGCGATCGCCTACGGCCTGGTCGGGCCCATTGCACGCGCATCGGGCGTCCCGTACGACGTCAGGAAGTTCTTCCCATATCTCGGGTACGAAACGTTCGACTTCGATGTGCCCGTGCAGACGTCCGGCGATGTGTACGCGCGATATCTCGTTCGAGTGGCTGAGATGCGGCAAAGCGTGAAAATCTGCCGGCAGGCGCTCGAGCGGATCGCGCCGACGGGAATCTTTGCGATTGACGATCCCCGCATCACACCACCGCCGAAAGACCGCGTCTACACCGAGATGGAAGCGCTGATTCAGCATTTCCTGATCTATTCGCAGGGCTTTACGGTGCCCGCCGGAGAAGCGTACGTACCGGTCGAAGGGCCGCGGGGCGAGCAGGGCTTTCATGTGGTGGCCGACGGAACCAACCGGCCGTGGCGCGTCAAGTCGCGGGCCCCGTCGCTGCTCGCCTGCCAGGCGCTGGAACGGATGATCGTGGGTGGCTTGATTGCCGACGTCATTGCCGTCATCGGTTCGATCGACGTCGTCATGGGAGACGTGGACCGGTGAGCTTTCATCCGCGGATCGACTACGCGACGTTTCACCGCTCCGAGCGGCGACTGGTCGAGGAGGGCGAGCCGTTCGTGTACACCGCTGAACGCCGCGCGCGATTCGACGCGATCGTCCAGAGGTATCCGCCCGAACGGAAGCGGTCTGCCGTACTGCCGGCGCTCTATCTGGTTCAGGATCAGCTCGGATACATCACGGCGAACGCCATGCGCTATGTTGCTGGCCTGCTGGAGATCACGCCTGCCGATGTCGAGGACGTCGTTTCGTTTTACACGATGTTCTATACCAAGCCGGTCGGCCGGTTCGTCCTGCAGGTCTGCCGAACGCTGTCGTGCGCGATCAACGGCGCGGAACGCGTCACCGAGGAGATCGCGGCGAAGTTGGGCATCGAGCCCGGACAGACCGATCCGAGCGGAACATTCACCATGCTCGAAGTCGAATGTCTCGGCGCATGCGATCGAGCACCTGTCGTGATGGTCAACGACGCGTGGCACGAGTGCCAGAAACCCGAGGACGTGGGGCGGCTGATCGATGGTCTCCGCTCGGGCACGGAAGCCGCGCTCAGCGGGTGTCACCATGTCGTCGAGGCCAAGCAGAAATGACTTCAAACCACGAAGGCACGAAGAACACGAAGTGTCACGGCGCTCCTTTTCGATCTGGAAATGGTCTGTCTTCGTGCTCTTCGCGGCTCTGTGGTTAACAGGTACAGCGAGATGGAACCCCTGCTCACTAAACACGTCCGCGAGCCGAATTCCTTTACGCTCGACTTCTATCTGAAACACCAGGGTTACGATGGCCTGCGAAAAGCGCTTGCCCTCAAACCCGACGAGGTCATCGACATCGTCAAGGCATCGGGCCTGAGAGGCCGCGGCGGCGCCGGGTTTCCCACTGGAATGAAGTGGCAGTTCGTCGACAAGAAATCGCCGAACCCGAAGTACATCGCCTGCAACGCCGACGAGAGCGAGCCCGGAACCTTCAAGGATCACCTGCTCATGGAGCGCAACCCTCATTTGCTGATCGAAGGGTGCGCAATTGCCTGCTACGCCATCGGGGCCAGGATTGCCTACATCTATATCCGGGGCGAGTTTCTGCACGTCCAGAACGTGCTCGAGCGCGCGATCGAGGAGGCGTACGCCAACGGATTCCTGGGAAAGAACGTCCTTGGCTCCGGTTTCGAGTGCGATGTCTACATCCATCGCGGTGCGGGCGCGTACGAG
Source organism: uncultured Acidobacteriota bacterium (assembly GCA_963773035.1). Taxonomy (GTDB): domain Bacteria; phylum Acidobacteriota; class Vicinamibacteria; order Vicinamibacterales; family CAVVIG01; genus CAVRXZ01. The sequence continues at coordinate 100,731 of CAVYZX010000025.1, forward strand.
GCGGGAGAAGAGACGGCGTTGCTCGAGTCGCTCGAAGGAAAGCGGGCACAGCCGCGGAACAAGCCGCCGTTTCCAGCGGTCGTCGGGCTCTACAACTGTCCGACGGCCGTCAATAACGTCGAGACCTTGTCGAACGTGCCGCTGATTCTGTTGAACGGCGCCGAGTGGTACGCCGGACTCGGTCCCGAGAAAAACGGCGGGCCCAAGCTGTATTGCGTGAGCGGACACGTCAGACGTCCAGGAGTTTATGAGGCGTCGATGGACGTCACCTTGCGCGAATTGATTGAGGGCCACGCCGGCGGCGCGCGCGAGGGCCGCACCATCAAGGCGATCATTCCGGGAGGGTCATCAGTTCCGATCCTCTTACCCGACCAGCTCGACACGCAGGCCAGCTTCGACGGGGTGCAGAAAGCCGGATCGCTCCTGGGCTCGGCCGGGATCGTCGTGCTCGACGACACGACCTGCATGGTCTGGCTCGCGGAGAATTTGCTGCACTTTTATCGCCACGAATCCTGCGGCAAGTGCACGCCGTGCCGTGAGGGTACTGACTGGCTGCACAAGATTCTCCGGCGGATCGAACGGGGGGATGGCCAGCCGCGCGATCTGGATCTGCTCTCGAGTATTTCCGGTAATGTGGCCGGCAAGACGTTGTGTGCGTTCGGTGACGCCGCCGTGACGCCGGTGTTGACCACCCTGAAGCACTTCCGGCACGAATACGAAGCGCACATCAAAGAGGGCCGTTGCACGTTGCCGGCCGAGTGGCGGGCGCGACAGGCAGTCGGGGCGCATTGAAGTGACGCTCTCCCCTCTCTTCATTGCTCAAATCGCGTTGACGTTGCTCGTCTTCGTGGCGCTCCTGAGCTCGGCGGCCGGCATGGTCTACGTCGAGCGAAAAGTTGCCGCCATGCTTCAACAACGGCTCGGTCCGTACTTGGTCGGCCCGAGAGGCCTCCTCCAGCCCCTGGCGGATGTCGTGAAGCTGATGTTCAAGGAGGAGCTGCGGCCGCGCGCCGCGGATCCCTTACTTTTCGCGCTGGCGCCGATCATTTCAGCCACCGCGGCGTTTGCTGCGTTCGCCGTGGTGCCGTTTGGTGCCAACACGACGTTGTTCGGGCTGCTGGGCGAGCCGCTGCGTCTTCAGGTGGCCGATGTCAACGTGGCGATTCTGGTCATCTTTGCCATCACGTCGATGAGCGTCTACGGCATCGTGCTCGCTGGTTGGAGCTCCAACAGCAAGTACTCGCTTCTTGGTGGACTGCGCTCGTCGGCCCAGATGATCAGCTACGAGCTGTCGTATGGCTTGGCGCTGGGCAGCGTGCTGCTGATGGCGAATTCCCTTTCTCTGACGGACATCGTGAATCGTCAGGCCGGAACGTGGTTTGGCGTGCTCCCACGCTGGTTCGTGTTTCCTCAACTGCTCGGGTTTTTGATTTACATGACGGCCGGCATCGCCGAAACCAACCGTGCGCCGTTCGATTTTCCGGAAGCGGAGCAGGAGCTGGTGGCCGGGTATCACACCGAGTACAGCAGCATGAGCTTTGCGATGTTCTTTCTCGCCGAATACGTCAACATGGTGACGGTGTCGGCGGTCGCAACCGACCTCTTTCTCGGGGGCTGGCATGGACCGTTTCTGCCGCTATCGCTCGGGTGGATCTGGTTCCTGATCAAAGTGGGGGCGCTCCTGTTCTTCTACGTGTGGATGCGATGGACGCTGCCGCGGTATCGCTACGACCAGCTGATGAAGTTCGGCTGGAAAGTGCTGTTGCCGCTTGCGGTGGTCAACCTGCTCGCCACCGCGGCAGGCGTGCTCTATTTTGGTGTGTGACTTGGCTCTCTTCTACATTTTTGCCACCATCGCCGTCGTCACGTCGCTGCTCGTCATCGCGCAGCGGAACCCGATCTACAGCGTGCTCCTGCTCATCGCGTCCTTCGGCGCGCTGTCGGCTCTCTACGTGCTTCTGGACGCGCCGTTCGTTGCCGTCATTCAGATCATCGTGTACGCCGGCGCCATCATGGTGTTGTTTCTCTTCGTCGTGATGCTGCTGAACGCGCCTCGAGAGGACACCGACGAAGATCTTGTCGCCTCGGCCGCTACGGTCCGGCGGCGGACGATATCGGGTGTTCAACGATTTGGCGCGGTCATGGCCGTCGCATTCGGCATCGAGCTGTTGTGGGCCCTGACCAAGCACGGCGGAGAGTCGGGCGTTTTTCCAGGCGGTTCTGTCAGCTCCGTCAGTGAGATCGGTCGCATCCTGTTCACGGACTACGCCTTCCCGTTTGAAGTGACCTCGGTCCTGATTCTCATCGCCATGGTTGGCGCTGTCGTTCTCGCGCGCCGGGAAGGGTCAGGGCCAGGCCGTTCCGACCATCAGTCGGAGACAACCACGACATGATGCCGACGCTCAATCACTATCTCGTGCTGTCTGGAATTCTGTTCGCCATCGGTACGGCTGGCGTCTTCGTACGGCGTAACTTGATCACGATTCTGCTGTCGATCGAAATCATGCTGAATGCGGTGAATCTCACGTTTGTCGCGTTCGGGCGGGCACTCGGTGCGGCGGACGGCCAGATCATCGTGTTCTTCGTCATGACGGTGGCCGCCGCTGAAGCCGCCGTCGGACTCGCTATTGTCATCGGACTGTTTCGCCATCGCGAGTCGCTCAATCCGGATTCCTTTACGACGTTGAAATGGTGAACATCACCCGGTCGCGGCTCATGCGACGCTCCGATTCTAGGAACCACAAAGGCCACAAAGATCACAAAGGATCTTTGCGTTCTTGGTGTGCTTTTTGGTTCATATGCTCCTGCTGATCCCGCTCCTGCCGCTCGTCGGGTTCTTGCTGAACGCCAGCCTCGGCCGTCGTGTGAGCAAGACGGCGGCCGGCTCGATAGCGTGCGGGTCGATTCTGGCGGCATTCGCGCTATCGGTTGCAGCGGTCTGGCAACTGTTGGCGCTGCCGCCCGAATCGCGGGCGATCGAGCAGTCGGTGTTTTCGTGGATCACGTCCGGCGATTTCAGGGTCAGCTTCGCTCTTCGTCTCGATCCGTTGTCTGCGCTCATGATTCTCGTCGTGACCGGGATCGGATCGCTGATTCATGTGTACTCGACCGCCTACATGCACGACGAGAGCGACTCGGAGTACGCCCGCTACTTCTCGTATCTGAATCTCTTTGCCGCGTTCATGCTCGTGCTCGTGCTGGGCTCGAACTTCCTGGTGATGTTCGTCGGCTGGGAGGGTGTTGGCCTTTGCTCGTACCTGTTGATTGGCTTCTGGTTTCAGAAGAAATCGGCCTCGGATGCCGGTAAGAAAGCGTTCATCGTCAACCGGATTGGAGACTTTGGCTTCATCCTCGGGGTCTTGCTCGCGTTCGTCCGCTTCGGGACGCTCGATTTTCAGGAAATCGCGCGCTCGCTTGCCCCGCTCGGACCCGAGACGATGTTCGGAACGCTGTCGCTGATCACGTTGCTGCTGTTTGTCGGCGCTGCGGGAAAATCGGCCCAGATTCCCCTCTATGTCTGGCTACCCGACGCCATGGAAGGGCCGACGCCGGTGTCCGCGCTGATTCACGCCGCCACGATGGTCACGGCCGGCGTGTACATGATCGGGCGGAACGCCGTGCTGTTCAGTCATGCTCCGGAAACACTGGCGGTCGTGGCGGTGGTTGGTGTGGCGACGGCGCTCTTTGCCGGCACGATCGGCCTGGTCCAGAACGACATCAAGCGCGTGCTCGCCTACTCCACGGTGTCGCAGCTCGGTTACATGTTCCTGGCCATGGGTGTCGGCGCCTATGCCGCGGGCATCTTCCACCTGTACACACACGCGTTCTTCAAGGCGTTGCTCTTCCTCGGCTCGGGCGCCGTCATTCACGCACTTGCCGGCGAGCAGGATCTCCGCCGGATGGGTGGCTTGAGGAAAGAGCTTCCGGTGACCTACTGGACCTTCGTCATCGGTGCTCTGGCGATTGCTGGAGTTCCAGGCCTGGCCGGCTTCTTCAGCAAGGACGAGATCCTGTACCGCACGTTCTCGGGCGGTCACACCCTCCTGTGGGCGGTCGGTTTGTTGACCTCGCTTTTGACTGCCATCTACATGTTCCGGCTCGTCTATCTGGCGTTTCATGGACAGAACCGAGGTTCACATAGTGCACATGGTGCACCGGGTGCTTCAGGTGTCCACGGTGCTCATTTGCACGATGCGCCGCCGGCTATGGCCGTCGCGCTCGTGCTTCTGGCCGTCGGGTCGGTTTTCGCTGGGTATGTCGGCGTTCCACATGCCTTTGGCGGGTCGAATCGCATTGAGCAATTTCTTGAACCAAGCTTCACCGCAGGAGGGGAGGCGCAGGCCGCAGACCACGAAGAATCAGCGGCAGCCACTGAAAGCCTCGAGCGGGGCTTGGCCGGCGTGTCCATCGTCGTGGCGCTTGCCGGTATCGGTCTTGCCACGTACTTCTTCCTGAAGAACAGGCGTGCTGCCGACAGCATGTCGGCTCGATTCGCCGGCCTGCACCGTCTGCTCGAGCACAAGTACTACGTCGACGAGATCTACGACGCCGCCGTCGTCCGGCCCATCCGCATCGTTTCGGAGGACGGCTTGTGGAAGGGCGTGGACGTGCGCGTGATCGACGGCTTCGTGAATGGAGTCGGTGAAGTGGTGGACAGGGGCGGGGAACTGTTGCGCCGAGCGCAGACCGGTTCGGTTCGGGTGTACGCGGCGTCCTTGTTTCTCGGGGTTGTGTTGATACTGGGGTATTACCTGTGGACGTGAAAATCTCCACCACTAGTGAATAGTTTGCTATGCAGTTTCCGATTCTGACCTCGCTGGTCGCTCTGCCGATCGTCGGTGCGATCGTGCTGCTATTCGTCAAAGACGAGGAGCACCACGAGACGCTGGTCAGGAACGTCGCCCTGATCTTCTCGCTGTTGGTGTTCGGCGAAACACTCCTGCTCTGGAGTCAATTCAACGCCGGCTCCGCCGACTTCCAATTCGTCGAGCGGCACGCGTGGATACCCTCGTTCGGCATCAGCTACTTCGTCGGCGTCGATGGCATCAGCTTGTTTCTGCTGGTCCTGACGGGATTCCTGACGCCGCTGGCACTGCTGAGCGCGTGGGAGTCGGTACATAAGAAGACGAGAGCCTTCTGCATCGTCGTGTTGCTGCTCGAGAGCGCGATGATCGGCGTGTTCATCTCGCTCGATCTGTTCCTGTTCTACGTGTTCTGGGATGCGATGCTGATTCCGATGTATTTCCTGATCGGAGTCTGGGGTTACGACCGACGCATTTATGCCGCGGTCAAGTTCATCCTCTACACCCTGACCGGCAGCGTCCTGATGCTTGTCGCCATCCTGACGCTCGCGTATCTCCATCGATCGGCGACCAGCGCCTACAGCTTCGATCTCGTGAAGCTCTACGAGCTCTCGATTCCGCCTCGCTTCCAGTTCTGGTGCTTTCTGGCGTTCGCGCTGGCATTTGCCATCAAGGTGCCGCTGTTTCCGTTTCACACCTGGCTGCCGGACGCTCACGTCGAGGCCCCGACCGCGGGCTCGGTGATTCTCGCGGGCGTGCTCCTGAAGATGGGCACGTACGGATTCGTTCGGTTTGCCTTTCCCCTCTTTCCGCAGGCCGCGGTCGCTTTCGCGCCGTACCTCGCGTTGTTGGCAGTCGTCGGGATCATCTATGGCGCGCTCGTGGCGATGGTGCAGCCCGACATGAAGAAGCTCGTCGCATATTCGAGCGTCAGCCATCTCGGCTTCGTCGTCCTTGGGATTGCGGCGTTGAACATGCAGGGCGTGCAGGGAGCCGTGTACCAGATGCTCAACCACGGCGTGAGCACGGGCGGGCTGTTCCTCATTGTCGGCATGCTGTCGGATCGGCGGCACACACGGCTGATTGCCGAGTACGGCGGCTTGAAGAAGATCGCTCCACACCTGGTGGCGGCTTTTCTTATCATCACGCTGTCCTCCATTGGCCTTCCAGGATTGAATGGCTTTGTCGGGGAGTTCCTGATTCTGCTCGGCGCCTTCCAATGGAGTCCGCGCGCCGCGGCGTTTGCGGCGACCGGCGTCATTCTTTCGGCCACTTACATGCTGTGGATGTTCCAACGCGTGAATTACGGGCCGGTTTCCAACGAGAAGAACGAGCGGCTTCGGGACCTTTCGCCACGCGAATGGACGGTGCTGGTTCCGATCGTCGCCATGACCGTCGTGATGGGTGTGTTCCCCAACATGTTTCTTCGACCGATGGAGGCATCGGTCAACCGGATGCTGAACCAGGTGAATCGCGGGGCGTCCGTGCAGATTCAGGCGAATCAGAATTCACAGCCCACAATTGACAAGGCTAGAACTCGTCAGCAAGCCCAGTCGAGCGTCCCACAACCTGAATGATTGTGAATGTCATGTTCCAGCCTTACCTCGCCATCGTGCCGCTTTGCTGCCTGACGGCGACTGCCATCGCCGTGATGCTGGCAGAAGCCTTTCGCGCGCCTGGAGAGCGAATGCCGATGGCGCCGCTCGGCGCAATCGGACTCACGGGTGCAGCTATCGCGTCGATCGCATTGTGGAACAGCGACGCGACGAGCTTTGGCATGGTGGCAGCTGACAACTTCGGCCTGTTCGTCGGTGGAATTCTGGTTATCGTCGGTTTGCTGTCGTTGGCGCTTTCGGGACCGACGGTCGAGCGCGAAGGATTGCCACAGGGCGAGTACTACGCGCTGATGCTCTTTGCGATCGCGGGCATGATGTTGATGGCCATGGCGTCGGACCTGCTCCTGATCTTTCTTGCGCTCGAGGCGCTATCGCTTGCCGTCTACGTCCTTACCGGAATCCGACGTGATGTGCCGACGGCAATCGAAGGCGCCTTCAAATACTTCCTGCTCGGGGCTTTCTCCAGCGCCTTCTTTCTGTACGGGATCGCTTTTACGTATGGACTGACTGGCACGACACGCCTCGACCGGATTGCCAGCATCCTCACTTCGCAGGCATCGGCGCCGACGCCGCTGCAACTGGTGGCCATCGGCCTGCTGCTCGTGGGCTTTGCCTTCAAGATTTCGGCTGTGCCGTTCCAGATGTGGACGCCCGATGCCTATGAGGCCGCGCCGCCGGCCGTGACCGGCTTCATGTCGACCGGCGTGAAGGCCGCTGCATTTGCCGCGTTCGTCCGCGTGTTTCTCGCCGCGTTCTATCCCCTCCGGAGTGAATGGAGTGGCATCGTCATGGTCGTTGCTGCAGCAACCATGATTGTAGGGACCGTCGTTGGTGTCGCGCAGTCGAACGTGAAGCGCATGCTCGCTTATTCGAGTATCGCGCACGGAGGATATCTGCTGGTGGCACTCGTGTCGGCGAACGAGGCCGGAACGGCGGCAGTACTCTTCTATCTGCTCTCGTACGCGCTGACCAATCTCGGCGCGTTCGGTGTGATTGCTCTTCTTGATACTGCCCAGTGGCCGAACGACCAGGTCCGGGACTACGGCGGCCTCTGGAACGAGCACCCGATCCTTGCCGGGCTGATGACAGTGTTCCTGCTGTCTCTCGGTGGATTCCCGCCGACCTCAGGGTTCATCGCCAAATGGTACGTCTTCACGGCGGCCGTGGATGCCGGGCACTACTGGCTCGCGATCATCGGCGTTCTGACGAGCGTCGTCTCGGTGTTTTTCTACCTGCGCATTGTCGTCATGATGTACATGACGCCCACCGAATCGCCCGTTCGAGTCCCCGCGATTCCAAAGCTTGCCGGTGCGGCGCTGGTCGTTTCGGCCATCCTGATTTTCTATCTCGGAATTCTGCCCACGCTCGTGCTCGGTTGGGCCGCCGCCTCGATCAGGACGATCCTTTAGCCGCTCTCTGAAGAACTCAACCAGCGGTTCTTGTCGTCGTGCAGCGTCTCGCCGGGCCAGACTTGACTTATCGCATTTACTAACTACAATGTAGGCACAAATGGCTGACGTGCTCGGCTCATTCGAGCAGGCCGTGCTGCTTGCGATTGTCCGCCTCCGAGAGGACGCCTACGGTCGCGCGATTCTGAAGGAAGTTCAGACGCGCCTCGGGCGCGACGTGGCGGCCGGCGCCGCGCATGCGACCCTCGAGCGACTGGAGAGGAAGGGCTTGATCGCCTCTCGGCTCGGTTCTGGCACCGCAGTTCGCGACGGCCGGGCGCGAAGGTTCTATCGTCTCCAGCCGGCCGGAATGCGCGCGTTGAACGACGCGCGCGCAGCCGTCGATAACCTGTGGCACGGGCTTGAATGGCCCTTGAAAGGCTGGAAGAAGGGATCAGCATGACGCCCGAACCGTCGAAACGGTCCTCGAGATCCGAGAATCCCCCTCGATGGGCGGATGCCTTGTTGCGGTTGTTGATTCGGCGCGATGACGTCGAGGACGTGTCTGGTGACCTGCTCGAAGAGTATCGGGAGACGGTGCGACCGGCTCTCGGAGGCCGTCGTGCGGCTGTTTGGTACGTCGCTCAAGTCCTCGGCTTCATCTCACCTGCATGTTGGGTCCTGGGAGGCGCCCAAGGCGCCGCGATGGTGATCAGGAACGCATTCGACTGGTTCATCCCGACCACCGATTTCAACACGAGATCGATGGTGACGACGCTCACGGCGATTGCGCTGTTTCTGACGGCGGGATTCTGGGTCGCCTGGCGCTCCGGTTCGTTGCGCAGCGGACTCCTTGCGGGATTCGTCAGCAGTGCGGCGGCGGCCTTCGTCAGCATTGTCGGCGCGGCTTGTCTTCTCTTTTTCCGGCACGATCAGCAGACTCTCCTCGCGATTACCCATAGCGGCGGTCTGGGCGAGGTGTTCGAGCTGCCGGTTCTCCTGATCGTGCCCGCAACCTTGGTGGCCGCGATCGGGGCGGTCGCCGGCAAGTTATTGCGAATCGGCTTTGTCCGGCTGCGCACTTGAACTCGAGGCCGCTTCCCGAGTTTGCAGCCGCCGAAGTGAACTCGACAGCTCGGCGTCCTGGTGGGGCAGTACCGTCCGCAGGTCGAGCACGACCCGATCGCGATCGATACGCGCGATAACGGCGGGGTGCAGCCCGCGGAGCTGTTCTTCAAGCGCGGACGCGCTTAAGCCTTCTTTCTCGAGGGCGATCAACCAAGTCGGAAGATCGACCCCTGGAGCGCTGCCGCCACCCACGGCCGAAAAGCCAGCGATCACGTCGGCCCGCAAACCAGAGCTCACGAGCTCCGCCGCCAATGTTGCCGCTCGAATCCGAATCTCCTCTGCAGTCGTCGTCAGCATTCGCTGGACAGGGACGGTGGTGTTCGCGCGGCCTGTGGCGTACTCGATCAATGTTGCTTCCAGTGCCGCATGCGTCAGCTTGTCGGCGCGCAGGGCCCGCATCAGAGGATGTCGGCGCACGCGGTCGACGAGCGCCTTCCGCCCGACGATGACGCCAGCCTGCGGACCACCGAGGAGCTTGTCGCCGCTGAAGCAGCAGATGTCCACACCGGCGGACACACTCGAGTGAACCGACGGTTCCGACCCGACGAGAGGATGCGACGGGTCGGTCAACAAGTGACCGCTGCCGAGATCCTCGGCGATTGGCACCTTGAAACGCTCTCCGAGGTCCACCAGTTCAGCGAGCGAGGGCCGCTCGGTGAATCCTTCGATCCGGAAATTCGACGGATGGACCCGTAGAATCAGCGCCGTGCGATCGCCGATCGCCGCCGCGTAATCCGCTGCGCGGGTCTTGTTCGTCGTCCCGACTTCCCGGAGCAGCGCTCCGGACTGCGCCATCACGTCGGGGACGCGAAAGCCTCCGCCGATCTCCACGAGCTCGCCGCGGGACACGATCACCTCGCGCCCGGCGGCGATGGAGGCCAGCACGAGCATCGTGCCAGCTGCGTTGTTGTTCACGACGAGTGCCGCTTCCGCGCCGGTGAGACGGCATAAAACGGGTTCGGTATGCGCATCGCGCCGTCCCCGTTGGCCTCCAGAAACGTCGTATTCGAGGCTCGAATAGCCGCGAGCGATCGCGATGATCCGGTCGAGTGCAGCATCGGCAAGCGGTGCGCGGCCCAGGTTCGTGTGGAGAATGACGCCAGTCGCATTGATCACGGGTTGAAGCGACGATCGCGCCCCGCGCTCGAGCTCGGACGAAGCAATGGCTTCGATACGGGCGAGAACGGTGGTGTCGGCCTGGAGCGTCGTGTCGCCGCTTGCGAGCGATTCACGCACGACGGTCGCGCCGGTTCGCAGTGCCTCGACAACGGCGGCTGCTCCGAATCGTTGTTCGAGCGCGCGGATCGACGGCTGTTGCCGAAGCTTGTCGATTGAGGGGATGCGGCGGAAGTCCACCATCGACAGAATGGTATGCTATCGATTCCCCCAGACGTAAACCGCCGCGTGGGGAGTCCCCCTTAAGTAGTCAATGGCTTCGGATTCACCAAAATTTCGTCCGACGGAGCGCTTCTGGCCGTACGCCGATCTGCCGGAGCAGCCGACCGACGCGGAACTCGCGTCGCTCGACCCGGACCTCCAGGAAGCCCTCTTCGGCGCCAAGCCTCGGCCGTTTTCCATTACGTTGGTGTTTCCGACCCTCGATGGTCCCGAGTTCGGACGGGCTCTGGAGCTCGCACGAGCCTCGGCGGAATATCGGGAGACCGGTGCAGGCCCTACGTTTCGCCATCGAGCGCGGTTCTGGTCGACCGATGCCGCCCGCCTCCGCGACCTGTTCGAGATCGTCGGACGGTCGGATTCAACGGAGGTCTTGATCGACGATCGGCCGATCCCGTATGCCCGCGAGCTGTGGTTGCCGCTGGTGTGGTTTCTGATTCCCCGGTAGACCATGGCGGCACTCACGATCGATCGCGATTTGCAGCGGCTTGAAGCGGAGCTGAAACGGCTCGAAGCCGAGTACAACATGTACTTTTCGGGTCGCCTGCCCAAACCACCGTGGGAAACCCGTAATCGAGTCACGGCGATCGTGAAGCAGTACGACCGCGCGTACATCCAGAACACCGGCGACCGGTTTCGCTTCGCCACCCTGCAGACGCGCTTTTCGATTCTGACCGACCTCTGGGATCGCGGTCTGCGGGCGCGCGAGGAAGGGCGGCCCGGGCCGTTCTCGGTCAAGCAGAAAGAGACGACCGCCGAGGAAAAGCCGAAGGACCGCATCGTCCGCGAGACGACGTTTCAGGACCCGGTCCACGAGATGGACCGGCTGCAGGACCTCTACGAGTCGCTCATCGAGGCCCGGCGCGAAAGTGGCCAGGATGCGGTCCCGTTTCACAAGTTCGCGGAGCTGGTGAAGAATCAGGTGACTAAGCTACGACAGAGTGGCAGTCACGAAGTCGCGTTTCGCGTGGCGGTGAAGGAAGGCAAGGTGAGCCTCACCGCTCGGGCGCTCAAAGGCGCCAAGAAAACTTAGAAAGTGAAATTGAAAGGGAACAATCGGAAGCGTGAAGCCGGGCGCTCCGAAGAACGCCCGGCTGCGCGGGGATGCCTAGATCTTGGTGACGTTGCCGGCCTGCGGGCCTTTGGGACCGTCAACGATCTCGAACTCCACGGCCTGGCCTTCCTCGAGCGAGCGGAAACCGTCGCCCTGAATGGCCGAGTAGTGGACGAAGACATCACTGCCTCCGTCTCGTTCGATGAACCCGTATCCCTTGGCGTTGTTGAACCACTTGACCTTACCTGTGATGCGCATCGTTCTTCTTCCTGTCTTGCCGGGCCGCGACACTACGCTGCGCCCGAAAACCTGCCCGCGTCGGTGCGGGTAAATCCCGCTTCGAGTTCGACCGTGGGCACAAAAAAAGACCGCATAGTGCTGCGGCCTTGACCTTACGGCGCCAGGCCCGCCCGGCGTCGAAAGAATGATACCGGACTTTACAGTCTATGCCAAGAGCTCTTCTGAGCGTTTCAGACAAAACCGGGATCGCCGAACTCGGACGGGGCCTCGTTGCGCACGGGTTCACGCTCGTGTCCACAGGTGGAACACGCCGCGCCCTGATCGAGGCCGGTTTGGCGGTCACCAGCGTGTCGGATCTGACCGGGTTTCCCGAGATGATGGACGGCCGCGTGAAGACCCTGCATCCGGCGCTGCATGGCGGCATTCTCGCCCGCCGCGACCGCCCCGACGACCTGGCCGCCCTCGAACGGCTTGGCCTCGGTTTGATCGATGTCGTGGTCGTCAATCTCTACCCCTTTTCAAAAGCGGCATCCAATCCGGAAACGCCGTTCGACGCGTTGGTCGAGGAGATTGACATCGGCGGACCGTCACTAGTCCGCGCGGCCGCGAAGAATTTTCGAGACGTGCTCGTCGTTGTCGACCCGGCGGACTACCCGCGGCTGCTGTCGGCCCTCGACCGGGGGCCGTCGCTCGACTTCCGTTACGAGCTGATGGCCAAGGCATTCGCTCATACCGCCCGGTACGACACGACCATCGCCACGACGTTGCTTTACGTCAAGGTCGGACCGAATGGTCCCGAGCGCGCCGACCTTGCGGACTCCCACTTCCGCCCGACGATCGAGTTCGACGGCTCCTTGGCCATCTCCGCCGAGAAGATTCGAGATCTGCGGTATGGGGAAAACCCCCACCAGCACGCGGCATGGTATCGGAAGAAGGGGGACTTGGCTTTCGGGGCTGACGGCGCGGGTCTCGGTGCCGCTTCGATCCTTCAAGGCCGAGAGCTCTCGTATACGAACCTGCTCGACCTGGACGCGGCGGCCCGGATCGCCCTCGAATTTCGGGAACCGGCCGCTGTCGTGATCAAACACACGAACCCGTGCGGCGCCGCCGTCGGTCATTCAATCGCCGAGGCTTACGGTCGCGCCCGCGACGCCGACCGCGTCGCGGCGTTCGGCGGCATCGTCGGATTGAATCGGCCGGTCGACCTCGCTGCGGCTGAGGCGATCGTCTCGACCTTCATTGAAGCCGTGATTGCTCCCGCTGTCGACGAGGCCGCTCGTCCCGTGCTCGCGAGGAAGGCCAACATGCGTGTGGTCACCGCTCAATTCGATGCCCTGAAGGGACCAACGACCGAACTGCGATCGATTCTCGGGGCCATACTTGTCCAGGAACGCGATCGTGTCGTCGAGGCCCAGGAACCGTGGACGCCCACGCTTCCAGACGGATTCCGAGTCGTCACCAAGCGACAGCCCTCGCCCGAGGAGTGGGAGGCGTTGCGCTTCGCCTGGCGGATCTGCGCCCATGTGAAGTCCAATACAGTCCTCTTTACGACAGCCGATCGGACGCTTGCGATCGGCGCCGGCCAGACCAGCCGTGTCGACGCCGTCCGCGTGGCGCTGATGAAGGCGGGATCGAGCTCTCTGGCGGGATCGGTGGCCGCGTCGGATGCGTTCTTTCCGTTTCGGGATGGATTGGATGCGGTCGCCAGCGCCGGAGCAACCGCAGTCGTTCACCCTGGCGGGTCAGTCCGCGATGAAGAAGTGATAGCCGCGGCCGACGAACACGGGATGACGATGGTGCTGACGGGGAGGCGGCATTTCAGGCACTAGCCTTCTTCCTTCTAACTTCTTCCTTGAGACTTCAGGTTTTCAGCAACCTGGTTCACGGTCCGTTGTAACGAACGATGACGATCGTCATGTCGTCGCTTTGAGTCGCGCCACCACAAAACGCTCGAACGTCGGCGACGACACCGTCCAACAGTTCCTGGGGCGCCTTGTCCCGGTGTGCCGCGATCGAGTCCAGCAGCCGCTCGTCGGTGAATTCGTCACCGGATTCGTTGAGCGCTTCGCTGACCCCGTCACTGAACGCGATGATGACGTCGCCGCGGTTGAGCGACACGGTCTCTTCTTCGTACGACGCGTGCTCGAACAAACCCAGAACGACTCCGCCGGTTTCGAGGCGGCGGACGCTGTCGCTGGTGAGGAGCACCGGGGCATTGTGACCGCCGTTCGAGTAGGTCAGCGATCCGTCCGTTCCGAGGATGCCGTAGAAGGTGGTCAGGAAGCGCGCTTCGATCGATCGCCGGAACAGCCCGCGATTGAGGCGGACCAGGAGTGGTGCGGCGCTTGGCTGGTACGTCGCCTCGGCGCCGAACATGCCCAGCGCTGCAGCCGCGAGGAGCGCGGCCGGAGAGCCTTTTCCGGCCACATCGCCCAGGATGAAGCCAAATTGTCCGCTCGCCAGGTCGACGTAGTCGAAAAAGTCTCCGCCGACCGCCCGGCACGGGATCGACGCGCCGGCAGTCGTGAAGAACGCGCCATCTCGGCCAGCTGGTGGGAGCAACGACTGTTGGATCGCTGCGGCCACTTTCAATTCCTGATCGAGTTTGGCGCGCTCGTGTGCCTCGCGATACAGCCGGGCATTTTCAATGGCCACGGCTGCTTCCGTGCTCAAGGTCTCGAGGGCCGACCGTGCGGCCGCGGAACGAAGCGCCCCACGCTCGCGGCTGTCGAGATACAGCACGCCGATGACCTTGTCCGCGGTCCGGTCTTCCTCACGCTCGAAATAGCGGACCAACCGCAGCGGGGCGCACAGGACGTGTCTGATGCCAAGCGCCACGGTGCCCGTGTGCAGCTGAGCCAGGTCTCCGTCGAGCAGGTCCTCGACGATGGCTTCTTGTCCGGTGGTGAACACGGTTTCGGGAATCTTTCGACTGGTGGCGAACGTGCGTCCGGAAAGCGTGAGGCGGCCGCGCGCGCGGGCGAGCTTGAACTCGAGGCTTCCCTGGTCGTTCGCCAGCATGATGAACCCTCGCTCGGCTCCGGTGACGTCGATCGCCGAGTCGATCACCAATTGCAGCACGTCGTCCACGACTCGTCCGGAGCCGAGCCCGCGAAGCCCTTCGAGGAGCCCGGCCATGTGCCGCAACTCGCTGGCTGCGGCGACCGCGCTTCGCTCTTGTGAGGGAGCTTCGTCGCCGATGCAGAAGACGATCTCGGTGTCGTCCTGTTGCCCGAGCCGGATCTGATCCCCATGTGCCAGCACATGCTCGGTGATGCGCTCGCCGTTGACGTACGTCCCGAACCTCGATTGACAATCGCGGAGCCGGCTCACCGAGTTCTCGGTCACGATCTCCGCGTGCAGCCGGGAGACGCCCGCCCCTGGCACGCGGATGTCAGTTTCACTGCGGCGGCCCAATGTCAGGAGCGGTTTGTCGACGGGAATCATGCGTCGACCCAAGGTGTCCGTGACGAGGAGGCGTGGAGCGGCGTCGGCAGACATAGCGTCGTGGTTTACGCGGGCTTCGCTTTCAAAACGCCGATTTGGACGAGCATGCCGGTGAAGTCGTAGATGCGCCGTTCGTGGACGATTTGATGATCTTTGACGGTGGCGGCCAGTACGATACGAATATGGAACGGCTTGCCGGTCGGGGGCAAGCCGAGAAACTCTCCCCTGTCGGTTCCCTCGGACAGAATCGTCTGGACTACTCGGTCGCCGTCAATCAGCGGCTCCTCGAACGTCTGCTGGATATCGGGAAACGCCTTGAACCATCGCTCGTGCAGCTCCGCAATGGCGACTCGTCCGGTCACGGAGCCGCCAGCCATCGGGCTCTCGACAATGCCGGTCTCCGAGTACAGATTGGCCAGTGCGACAATGTCGCGGCGTTCAAGAGCCTGTCGCCGGCGGGTCAGCAGCGCGCTGATTTCTTCACGAGTCACTGGCTTCCTCAGATTGGCTTGGCTTTGAGAAGACCGATTTGGACCATGACTCCCGTGAAGTCATAGATTCGTCGTTCCCGCTCGATCTGCTGACCTCTGAGCTGGTACAGGAACACCGCCGGCACCCGAAACGCTTTGCCGGTCGGCGGTAAGCCCAGGAACCCGCCCAGGTCGGTGCCCTCGACCTCGAAGACTTGTGCGACCCGATCGCCGTCGATGATCAACTCCTTCGACCGCATCTTCAGATCGAGGAATGCTTCGAACCAGCCGCGGAAGACCTCTTCGGCGGCGGCTCGACCGACGTGGGCGCCAGCATATGGGCTTTCCACCGAGCAGTTCTCCGCGTAGTCGGCGGCTAGCATTGCGGCGTCGAGATTGTCGAACGCTTCCTGACGGCGATCGAACAGGTCCAGGATCCTTTCGCGCGCAACCGGTTGTTCTGAATTGACCTCGGTCTCCACTTCGCGCGGTTCGTGCGCCATATCACCTCCGTTGCTGACAGATGCGACAGTGCGGCGTAGCCGGATTATAGCCGTAGTTCGGGAGGCGAGTCGCACGGCGCGACGTTATCTTGACCACCGCCATCTGAAACATCTAGCATGACGACTCCAACGCGCGTCTCAGGCCGTTCGGCTCTTGATTCCGGAGATTACTTGACTGGACGTGGTAACTGGCGGCCTCACCTACCACGTCCAGTCAAGTGATTTCCGATCTAATGGAGGTCCAAAATGCCCCGCGTTATCACCAGCCGGCGACTTGCGAGCCTCAGTTGTCTGGCCGTCCTGTGGTTCTTAGGAGCGCCCTGGGGCGAGGGGCGACGGGCGGCGGCACAGCAGCAAGGCCTTCTTTACATGAGCGCGCTCGATGCGAGCGGCGCTCCGGTCACCGACCTCGAGATGGGCGACGTGTCAGTCATGGTGGACGATATCGAATGCAAAGTGCTGAAGATGGAACCGGTCAGCAAGCCGATGAAGCTGACCTTGATGATTGACAACGGTCCCGCAAATTCGACGGCGCTGGCGAACCTGCGCACGGCCGTCAAGAATTTCATCGAGGCGATTCCAGCCGACGTTTCGATGGAGATTCTGACTATTGCGCCCCAGCCCCGATGGCTGGAGAAGATGACGACCGACCACGAGAAGCTGTTGAAGGCCGTCGATCGCCTCAGTCCCGATACGGGGGCCGGGCTCTTCTTCGACGCGCTCGTCGAAGCGGGCAACAGGGTCGACAAGGAAAAGGCGAAAGACAAGAACGACAGCGTGCCGGTGTTCGTGATGCTCGCATCCGACGTCGGTCGGAACAGCTCGGCGCTGGACAGGGACTTCATGCGCCTGCAACAGCAGGTTCTTCAGCACGGGATCACGATCCACTTTATCGTGCTCAATACGGGAGGGGAGCGGGTTGGCAGCGTCGCCGGTGCCCTTCAGACGCAAGTCGGTCTGGCGCTCACGAAACTGAGTCACGGCCGGTACGAATCGATTGCCGCCGCGACGCGGCTCACCACCTTGCTGCCGGAACTGGCGGGGCAAATCTCGGAAAGCAACCTTCGCCAGACGCACCAGTACAAGATCACCTACCAACTGCCCGCCGGAAAGGATTCCAAGTCGGTTCAGCGGTTCTCGGCAGGCTTATCCCGGCTGCGCATCGGCCTGACGCCCGTGTTGTCGTTCGACGGACACATGCCGATTGGCGGGTCGCAACAATAGTTCGCTCCAGGAATGATTCCGCTCGGCTACGAGCGGCTTGGGGTGTCAATCGTGACTTGTCGGCTGTGAATTGCGAGCGGTCGATCGGGCCGCGGCGAACGGAAGCGTAATCAGTACCAAGAACAACATCAGAAACTCCGAGTCGCCGAAGTTGTACTCGAACATGCCGGCGGCGAGCATCGACACGACGGCCGCCAGTGCTGTTGCCGCGAGAAACCGATTTCCTGCCCGGAAGCTCCTCGCGAGATCCGCCACGAGCACCACGATGAACGCCAGCCATGCGGCGAGTGCCGGAAGACCTCGCTCCGCTGCAATCTGGACCGGGACGTTGTGGAGGTGTGGGTTCACCTTCTGGACCGCGTCAGGGTCTCGGTAGTCTGCGTACAGAACTTCGACCATGTTCGGCCCGACGCCGAGAAGCGGATGGGTGCGAATCATCTGCCGCCCCTCACGCAGCATCGCCACCCGGTCGCGATTGGTCGGGTCGGTCAAGCTGAACATCGACGTGAATCGGGCCGTCACGGTCGCCCCCGCGACGGCGAAGAAGAGAGCGGCTACCACTGGCAGGACCGCCAGGAGACGGAAGTCCTTCAGCGACAGGAGCATTGCCGCGGCCGCACAAGCGCCGACCCACGCGTTTCGCGTCAGGGTGAGGGCCACGGCCACAACGAGCGCGGGCATGACCAGAGCCGCCCAGATTCGTTCGCGCCTCCCGAAGAGCACTCGTGCCAGAGCCGCGCCAATGACCAGCATCAGCAACCCGGAGTACGTCATGTAATGCCCGAGGCTGCCTTGCGGTCGCTGTCCGAGGTTGTCGTAGTGAAGGATGGCGTACTGAAAGATGCCGTACGCAGCGCTTGCGGCTGCGAACGACACGATGACACTGACCATGGTCTGGGCGCGGGATTCGTCGAGCAACCGATACGTGACCGGAACCAAAAGAAACAACACGAGCTGCTTGCAATCGACGAGGCTCGTGCGCGGCTGCGGCGAGAAGGCGGCCGAGAACACCGTCAACGCCGCGTAGACTGCCAAGGGCCAGAAGAAGCGCGGCGCTGAGGGTGGCTCGTGGAGCACGAGCAGCATCGCCGCCCAGCAGACGATGGCGACGGCGATGAGAATCTGGCCCGCGGCGATTGAGAACTGGAGCGCTCCGGCTGCGCCGAAAAGCGCGAGCGTGCCGATCAGTTCTAAGCGGCTTGCCACGTCAAACCCTATCTTATCCGCGTCTCATCCGCGCAGCGACAGCTCGTCACCCGCGCGCGCCAGCGCACGGTCCACCGCCTCGAGAACAGCTTCAGGCGAAATGCGTGTCAGGCAGCGGAAATCACCGGGCGTACAGGTGCGCTGATCGCAGGGCCTGCATTCGAGGCCGGTGACCTCTACCGACTCGGTGATCAATCGCGGATCCCGCCATGGCTCCGAGCGTACAGGAAGTGTCGGACCGTACAGACCGACGATCGGAACACCGCTGGTGGCGGCAATGTGAAGGGGACCGCTGTCGCCGCCGATGTACAGGACGACTCGATCGAGCAGGGCCCGCAGCTCGGCGAGGGAAAAATCGCCTAGAGTCAGGACGCGGTCGCGCAGGCCCGACGTCAACCGGCTACCGGCTGCTTCGGCAATCCGGTTGGCCGCCTCACGTTCGGATGGCCCGGAAGTCAAAAGAACGCGCGTGCCGTCTCTCGCCGCCAGGGCCGCGGCGAGCTTCGAAAACGCTTCCTGCGGCCACCGGCGAAAAGGGTTGCCGGCACTGACGTGAACGAGAATCAGTCGATCGGTGGTTGACACTCCCGCACGTGCCAGCCGGTCCGCGATCCTCGCCGTCGCGGTTGGGTCGACGGGCATTTCGACCGGCGAGCGCTGTCGGTCTGGCTGAGGAATTCCGAGCAACGTCAACAGGTCCCATTGGTTCTGCACCGCATGTCGCGGGCGCAACTCGCGAGGCCGACTGGAGCGCATCGTGTACACCCACCCACGGCCAGGGACGTCGTATCCGACGCGCAC
Organism: uncultured Acidobacteriota bacterium; assembly: GCA_963773035.1. Classification (GTDB taxonomy): domain Bacteria; phylum Acidobacteriota; class Vicinamibacteria; order Vicinamibacterales; family CAVVIG01; genus CAVRXZ01. The sequence goes on from CAVYZX010000025.1 coordinate 120,005, forward strand.
GTCGGCTCCGCTCAGCCACGTCAGCAGTGAAGCGCGGGGACCGCAATGAAAATCAATCACCAGATCGAAGCGCCTCGCCCGCAGGCGCCAGCCAAGTGCGACGTCGGCCAGAACATTCTTGCGTGGGGCAACGATGACTTCATTGATGTGTGGATTCGACGCCACGACCAATGCTGCCGCAGGTTCGACCAGGTAGCTCAGATGCGCGTGTGGAAAACGCGCGCGCAGGGCACGAACAGCCGGCGTCGTAAACACCACGTCGCCGATCTCGCGCAAGCGAACCAGGAGGATGTTGGAGATTTGAGAATCTGAGGATTTGAGGATTTGAGGATCTGGATCACTACCCATGGTTCGAATTACCAGATTCTCAAATCCTAATCCTCAAATCCTCAAATTTGAGACTACTGTTCGACAGTCGCCTCGTCGATGAGCATGACGGGGATTTCGTCCTTGATGGGATAGACGCGCTTGCACGTGTCGCACTTGAGGGCGGTGCCGTTTTTGACCAATTTGACGGGCGTTTTGCAGTTCGGGCAGGCGAGAATTTCCAGCAACTCCGGGTCGATAGGCATCTGGGGCAAATATTATGACAGCTCACTGCTTTTGTGGAACAATTCAAGCCATGAGGCTGGTAGTCCTGTGTGTCGTTCTGGCCGGCTCGGTCGCAGTGGCCGAGGCCGGGCAACGCACTCGTCAGCCACGAAGTAATTCAGCACCCGAGACGAGCTCGTCATCCGGCGGCGTTGCCGAAGCCTACGACCAGTATCTGCGCGGCCGTCTGCTCGAACGCGAAGACAACGTCGATGGCGCTATCGCCGCCTTCAAGCGGGCCGCGGCGCTCGATCCGACGGCAGGCGACGTGCTGGCCGAGCTTTCGGCTCTCTACATGCGGCAGAATCGGGTCGCCGATGCGATGACTGCGGCAGAACAGGCACTCAAAGTCTCGCCAGACAGTGTCGAAGCTCACCGGGTGCTTGGCACAGTGTACGCAGCGCTCTCCGACACCGACACGAGGGCCTCGCGCGGGCAACAACAACAGGCCGCTCAAGCCGCACAGGCCACCGAAAACGCGACGAAGGCCATCGAGCATCTCGAGGAGGCTCTTCGGCGTCCCGGTGAACCCGATCCAAACGTGCGCGCGAATCTCGCGCGCATGTATATCCGCCTCAAGAACTACGACAAGGCGATTCCGGTGCTGCGCGATCTCGTCACGCGGGAACGAGGCTGGCCCGAAGGCGTGACCTTGTTGACCGATGCGTATACGGCTGCCGGAAAGAACGCGGAGGCCATTGCCTGGCTCGAGGAAGCTGCGCCCGACGATCCGCGCTTGTATGCAACGCTCGCCGATTTCTACGAGCGCGAGCGCCGCTGGCAGGACGCAGCGGGAGCCTATGCAATCGCCGTCCAGCGCTCGTCCCGCAACAACGTCGATTTGAAGCTGCGCTACGCGTCGGCTTTGCTGAACGCTGGTGGCCGCGAAAACATGGGCCGCGCCCGCGACCTGCTCGCCGATCTGGTGTCGTCACGTCCGACCGATCAGCGCGCCATGTACTTGCTCTCGCAGTCGCAGCGGCGTTCGGGCGATAGCAGCGCCGCCGAAGCGACCGCACGGCGGTTGATCGCGCTGAACAAGCAGAGCCCTTGGGGTTATTACGCGCTCGCCGAGGCCCTTCAGGATCGGCAGCAGTTCAAGGTGGTCATCGACACGTTGAATCCTGCCGTGAAGGACATGCGGTCCGGGTCGAATACCCAGGCCCTGGCCTTACTGCTGCCTCATATCGGGTTTGCCTACGAGCAGCTCGGCGAATACGACCAGGCCATCGCCGCCTTCGATGAAGCCCACAAGATTTCTCCGACTGATGCGCTGATTACGAGTTACCTCATTCAGGCGAACCTGTCCGCAAAGAAGTACGCCGCGGCGCAGGAGCTGGCGCAAGCCGCGCGCGCGCAGAATCCCGACGACCTGAGGCTGGCCCGGCTCCACGCTCAGGCGCTGCGTCAGACCGGCCAGTCCGATCGCGCGGTGGCGGTCATGCAGGAGCTTCTCCAGAAGCAGGCGGACAGACCTGTGGCGTACGTCGCCATGGCCCAGGTCTATCAGGATGCGAATCGTGGTGCCGATGCCGTCAAGGTGCTCGACGAAGCGCGGTTGAAGTTTCCAACCGATATTTCGATCGCATTCGAACTGGGTGCCATCCTCGAGAAACAGAAACGATACGCTGACGCCGAGGCGGCCTTCCGCCAGGTGCTCACGCACGATCCCGACAACGCGCCGACCTTGAACTACTTGGGCTATATGTTGGCCGACCGCGGTGAGCGGCTCGACGAGTCGGTGGGATATTTGAAGAAAGCCCTTCAGATCGATCCTGAAAATGGCTCGTATCTGGACAGCCTGGGCTGGGCCTACTTCAAGAGCAACAAGTTCGATCTGGCCGCCGACAACCTGCAGCGAGCCGCGGGCCAGCTCAAGACCAATTCAGTGATTCAGGATCACTACGCCGAAGTGTTGTTCAAGCTCGGTCGCTACGACGAAGCCATCGACGCGTGGACGCGTGCACTGGCGGGTGATGGCGATTCGATCGACCGCGGCGAGATCGACAAGAAGATCCGAACGGCCCAGCAAAAATTGAAGAAATGAGGCGGGCGGCCGTCTGCTTCGCGGTGCTGTCCGTCTCGTGCGGACCGCCGCTGATGAAGCTGCCGTTGGGTCCCGGGACTCCCACCGGCGATGCCGCGGTTGCCGTCATGGAGGCGATGACGGCCTGCCGCGGCGTCTCGACGTTGACGGCCGAAATGGCCGTCAGCGGATCGATCGCAGGACGCCGGATCCGTGGGCGCCTGCTCGCTGGTGTTGCCGCTCCAAACTCGGCGCGCCTCGAGGCCGTGGCCCCGGCCGGACAGCCCCTGTTCATCTTCGTTGCCCGCGCGAATGACGCGACGTTGCTGCTGCCGCGCGATGGCCGGGTTCTCGAGCACGGGCAGCCCGGCGCGGTCCTCGAAGCGGTCGCTGCGGCGCCGCTCGATCCCTCGGATCTTCGTCGCGCTTTGACGGGTTGCGCCGACGCACCCGATGTGCAGAGCGCACGCCAGGTCGGTCCGGATTGGCGGGTCGTACCTGATGGGCCTGGCGAAATCTATCTCCGTCGCGACGACCGTAACGGTCCCTGGCGGATCGTTGGAGCCGTTCATCGCGTAGGCGCCCGCATTGGCGAGCCGGCCGCTTCGGCCTGGCGGGCCGAATATCATGATTTCCAAGGCGGTTTGCCGCGGACGGTTCGACTGACCTCCGTCGATTCGAAACGTTTCGATCTCCAGCTGACATTGTCCCAGGTAGAACTCAACGCTCCCCTCAATGACGAAGCGTTCACGATTCGAATTCCACCCAACACCGAGCCCATCACATTGCAGGAATTGAAAGACACCGGTCCGCTGGGGACTGGAGGGGCGGGCAAAGCGGAAACAGGTTCGCGGCGGTGATCCGGCTGTGAGGATAATCACCGGCCGGGCGTTCGCAAAGATCAACCTGACGCTGCGCGTGCTCGGCACACGCCCGGACGGCTATCACGAGCTGCGAACCGTCCTCCAGGCGGTGGCGTTGCACGACACCTTGGCATTTCGGCCGACGCGCGGCCCGTTCAAGATTGAATGTACCGATCCGCAGTGCCCGATAGATGGCACCAACCTCGTCTGGCGCGCTGCCGAAAAGGTTTGGCGCGCCATCGGCCGTCGCGGCCAGCCGCGCGACGTGGTCGTCCGAATCGTAAAGCGCGTACCGATGCAGTCGGGACTCGGTGGTGGCAGCAGCGATGCCGCAGCGGCGATCCGCGGTCTGACAACGCTGTGGCGTGCCGATGTTTCTCCCGAACGGCAACGGCAGATCGCGGGCGAATTGGGTGCCGACGTGCCGTTTTTCCTCGAAGGGGGAACCGCACTCGGGCTCGATCGTGGCGACCTGTTGTTCCCCCTGGTCGATCAGCCGACCACATGGGTGACATTGGTGGTCCCCTCGTTTGGCGTCAGCACGAAGGACGCCTATCGTTGGTTCGACGTCGCGGCTCCGCCGGGACGGAGCCGAGTCGCGCGCGTGCGCGCCTCCAACCAGCCCATGCTGCCAATCGGGGAGATCGTGAACGACCTCGAATCGGTCGTGGCCGCCCATCACCCTCAGATTGCTCGAATCGTGGCCGAGTTGCGCAGGTTGGGCGCTCGACATTCGGCGATGTCTGGCAGCGGTTCGGCGGTATTCGGTCTTTTCGATTCGCGAGCCAGGGCAGAAAGAGCGGCCGGCGCGTTCACCAGGCGCGGATATCGGTCGGTCGTAACGCAGACGATCGGACGGTCCCGTTATCGAGCGTTGAGCGTCCCACGTTAGCCCTTGCGCGACTTGCCGCCAAATGAGGCCATCGGATAAACTTATCGTTCGCGCTGCGTGATTCGGCCCGTCCTGAGGTTCGCTTCCTCCAACTCCGCCGACAGGTGCCAGATGCGAGCAAGATTCGGAGCGAGGAGTCTTCTCGAAATAGGGCGCAGGGGGGAAACGGGCCGCGTCGAGCCGTGTGAACAATGGGGCGTGGCCAAGCGGTAAGGCGCGGGACTTTGGATCCCGTATTCGAAGGTTCGAATCCTTCCGCCCCAGCCAACCGTCCGGTTCTGAGCAAGGCAAGAGTGGGGAAGCATGAGTGAGCCCTTTACGGCAATCGGGTTTGGCGAGCTCAAGGTCTTTTCCGGTCGCGCCCATCCCGAACTGGCGAAGGAAATCGCGGCCTTTCTTGGCGTGCCGGTGGGACAGGCCCGGCTACGGCGTTTCGCCGATTCGGAAGTCTCGTTCCAGATCGACGAGAACATCCGCGGGACCGATGTCTTCATTGTCCAACCCACGTGCAAGAACGGCGACGTCTCGGTCGACCAGCATCTGGTCGAGCTGTTGATCATGATCGACGCGTTCCGTCGATCTTCGGCGGCCCGGATTACGGCGGTGCTGCCGTACTACGGCTATGCCCGGCAGGACCGCAAAGACAAACCGCGGGTGCCGATTTCGGCCAAACTCGTGGCGAACGTCTTGAGTGCAGCCGGCACGAACCGCGTCCTGACGATGGACTTGCACAAGGCGCAGATTCAAGCGTTCTTCGACATTCCGGTCGACCATCTGTTTGCGGCGCCGGTCATCATCGACTACCTGGCGCGCCTGGAATCGACGAACCTCACGCTCGTGTCGCCCGATGCGGGCGGAGCCGAGCGCGCGCGCGCGTACGCGAAACGGCTCGACGCCGAGCTCGCCATCATCGACAAGCGGCGGGGTGACGACGGGGTGGCGGAAGTGATGAACGTGATTGGCGACGTGGCCGGGCGCACGTGCATCATTCAGGACGACATCATCGACACGGCAGGTACGATCACCAAAGCCGCCAGCGCGCTCAAAGAGAACGGAGCGGCGCGGGTGATTGCATGTGCCGTTCATGGCGTTCTGTCCGGACCTGCGATTCAGCGGATCGAAGAATCGCCGATCGACAAGTTGATCGTGACCAACACGATTCCGATGTCGCCGGCAGGCGCCGCGTGCCATAAGATCGTGGTGCTCTCTGTAGCCCGGCTGCTCGGACAGGCCATCAAGAGCATTCACGAAGAGACGTCAGTGTCGTCGTTGTTTGTTTAGCTTTTCGTGGGGGTGGGGCCCGACGACAAAGTGATTGAGGACACAAGAAGATGGAAGCAGTACTCGAAGCATCGATTCGCGACTCGTTTGGCAAGAACGAAGCGCGACGGACGCGCCGCGGCGGGCGTGTGCCCGCGGTCCTTTATGGCGCGACGAGTGAGGCCGCTACGAAGGAAGCCCGGCCAATCAGCGTCGATCCCAAGGCATTGCTGCGGATCCTGCACTCGGAGTCCGGCGCCAATACGCTGATTTCGTTGAAGCTCACCGGTGAGCACGACACCCGGGTCCTGGTGAAGGACTACCAGCTCGATCCGGTGACCCATCAAGTGTTGCATGCGGATTTCTACCGCATCGCCATGGACCGGGCGATTCAGGTGACGATTCCTGTGGTGGTGAAAGGCGAGCCGAAAGGCGTCAAGCAGCAGGGGGGCGTTCTCGAATTCATCCGGCGCGAAATCGAGATCGAGTGCCTGCCTGGGGATATTCCCGAGAACGTCGAGATCGACGTCAGCGAGCTGATGCTGCATCAAGGGATTCGGGTCCGTGACATTGCCGCGGACGTGAAATGGAAGGCGATTAGCGAGGCGGACATGATGCTGGTTCACGTCATCATGCCGAAGGCCGAGGAAGCGCCTGCGGCGCCCGATGCGGCAGCGGCTCCAGCAGCGGTGGCCCCAGCCGAGCCGGAAATCATCAAGAAAGGCAAGAAAGAGGAGACCGAGGAAGAGAAGTAGTAGATTCTCTGTTCGTGAAAGCGATTGTTGGTCTCGGGAATCCGGGCTCGAAGTATCGGGGCACTCGACACAACGTCGGTTTCGCGGTGGTCGAAGATGTCGCGGGGCGGGCCGGTGTGAATTTCTTGTCGGCTCCGGCTCGTGCGCTCGTTGCGAGATGGCGTGGGTCCGAAGGAATCGTGACCCTGCTGGCCAAGCCGCTGACGTTCATGAACGAAAGCGGCCAGGCCGTGGCGGAACTGGTTCGTTACTACAAGATCGAACCCTCCGACCTGTTGATCGTTGTCGATGAAGCGCAGTTGCCGTTGGGAAAGCTGCGCGCGCGTGCGCGCGGATCGGCGGGAGGTCACAACGGCTTGAAGTCGGTGATCGCGCACCTTGGCGAGGAGTTCTCACGACTGCGCGTCGGGATCGGGCGCGGACTCGAAGGCTCCGACGCGGCGAACGGCAGGACCCCGCGGCGGGACCTCGCCGATCATGTGCTCTCGCGGTTCGACGCTGCTGAGGAACCGGAAGTCGCCCGGATGATTCAGCGCGCGGCCGATGCGGCGGAAACGTTCATCACGTCAGGGATCGCCGCAGTGATGAACGGATTCAACGGCGGCGATCCCGCTACAACCGAATAGCGCGCGTTGCGCGCGCCTTGCCACCGAAGTGGTGGCTGCATGCCGGTGCCGGGTTGGTACCGAAGCGTGTATCCAGAAGGAGCAAATATGGCAGGTCGTCAGTACGAGCTCGTTTACATTCTTCCTCCCGACACCACCGAACAACAGATGACCGAGCTGCATCAGCAGGTCGAGGCGATTGTGTCGCGGATGAACGGCCAGATCGAGAAGACGGACAACTGGGGACGCCGCAGGCTGGCTTACGAGATCGGCCGCCACAAGGAAGGCGTCTACGTCCTCGAAGTCATCAACGGCACCGGGGAGCTAGTCAAGGAATTGGATCGCCGGCTCAAGGTGATGGATCAGGTCGTGCGCCATCTGATCGTGCGCGTCGACGAAGAGAAGAAGGTGGTCGAACGCACCCGCACGAAGCGTCAGACCGAGTCTGAGCGCCGCCGCGTGAAACGCGGCCTCCCGCCACAGCGGCAACCCGGTGAGGGCCGGGTACCAGGCGAGCTCGATACTGACGACGACGACCACTACGAAGGGATGGAGGCTTAGGATGCCATTTGGACAAGGACGTTCGGGCGGCGGCGGCGGCGGCCGCGGCCGCGGCCGGGGCGACAAGAAGGCCGGCGACAAAGCTCAGGGACAACGCCGGCCGATGTTTCGCCGGCGCAAGGTCTGCAAGTTCTGCGCGGACAAGATCGACGACATCAACTACAAGGACGTGAAGCTGCTCGGACCGTTCGTGCCGGAGCGGGGAAAGATCCTGCCGCGGCGGATTTCGGGCACCTGCGCGATGCACCAGCGCAAGCTGCAAGTGGCGATCAAGCGCGCCCGGCAGATTGCGTTGATACCCTACGTGACGGACTAGTCAGGAATTGCATATTGCTGATTGCTGATTGAAAGTCGCAGGGACGAATCGAGCAGACGACCTGCGGTTGTGAACTTCAATCAGCAATTGGCAATCATCAGTCGACAATTGTGTGAGGCATCATGGAAGTGATTCTCCGAGAACATGTCGAGCACCTCGGTCGTCGCGGCGAGATCGTCAAGGTCGCCGACGGCTACGCCCGGAACTATCTTCTGCCGCGCAAGCTGGCACTGCTGGCGACCGAGGGCAACAAGAAACAGATCGAGCGGGAGCGCGCCAAGCTCGAGACCCAGGAAGCCGAAGAGAAGAAGGTGGCCGAGGCGATTGCCGACCGCATGGCGAACCTCGAGGTCGTCATCGCGCGGAAAGTCGGCGAGACCGAGGCGCTCTACGGATCGGTCACGACTGCCGACGTCGCCGAGGCGTTGACGGCGAAAGGCTTCGACATCGACCGGCGCAAGATTCAATTGGCCGATCCGATCAAGAAACTCGGCGACTTCGATCTTCCCATCAGGCTGCAGCGCGAGGTGATCGCGACGGTGAAGGTTCGCGTGGTTGCGGAAGGATAGACTTCAGACTTCAGATTTCTCAAGTCGTGAGCCTATGGCCGACGTCGCCATTGCCGAACGCACACTCCCGCACAACCTGGAGGCCGAGCGTTCGGTTCTCGGCGCAATCCTTCTTCACAACGACGCCTTCAACCTTGCGGCCGAGGTAATCGACTCGCACGACTTCTACCGCGACGCGCACCGTCGGATCTTCGACAAGATGGTGAAGCTCGTGGAGCGGGGTGATGCGATCGATCTCGTGACGCTCAAAGAGGAGCTCGGGCGATCGGGCGATCTCGACGAGGTGGGGGGGCCAGCCTACATCGCCGCGCTCGTCGATGGTGTGCCGCGTTCCACGAACGTCGAGCACTATGCGCGGATCATCAAAGAGAAGTCGACGCTCCGGCACCTGATTTTCTCGGCCAACAAGATTCTGGCGACCGCCTACGAGGCCGAGCAGGAGGCCGATGTCATCCTCGACCAGGCCGAACACGCCATTTTTGCGATTGCGGACGACAAGGTCCGCGACGGGTTCGTCTCGATGCGGGATCTGGCTCATTCGAGCCTCGACACCATCGAGAAACTCCATGCACGCAAGGAGCTCATCACCGGTGTCCCGACGGGCTTCACCGATCTCGATGAGCTGACGTCGGGGTTTCAGGCCGCCGACCTCATCATCGTGGCGGCGCGCCCGTCGATGGGGAAGACCAGCCTGGTGCTCAATATCGCGCAGCACGTCGGCACCAAGACCGCCCGGACGGTCGGCATCTTCAGCCTGGAGATGTCGAAGGAACAACTCTTCTTGCGCCTGCTCACCGCCGAGGCCCGGATCGATGCGCACCGCCTGCGCCGGGGATTTCTGGGAGAGCGCGACTGGGGCCGGCTGTCACAGGCGATTGGAACGCTCAGCGAAGCCAAGATCTTCATCGACGATACTCCGTCGATTGGTGTGCTCGAAATGCGCGCCAAGTGCCGGCGGCTGGCGGCGGAGCACTCGCTGGACCTCGTCATTGTCGATTACATCCAGCTGATGCAAGGCCGCGGTCGATTCGAAAACCGGACCCTGGAGCTGGCGTCGATCTCGCGGTCGATGAAAGGACTGGCCAAGGAGCTGAACGTGCCCGTGGTCGTGTTGTCGCAGCTCAGTCGGGCGCCGGAAGCGCGCTCCGACCATCGGCCGCAGCTTTCGGACCTGCGCGAGTCGGGCGCTCTCGAGCAGGACGCCGATGTCGTCGTCTTTATTTACCGGGAGGACCTATATCTGGACAAGAGCCAGCCGCCTCCCGAGAACGAAGGCGTCGCGGAGTTGATTATCGGCAAGCAGCGCAATGGGCCCACCGGGGTCGTCAAGCTCGCGTTCATTCGCGAGTTCACGAGGTTCGAGAACCTCGCGATGGGAAACCCATGACCGTTAGATTTGAGGATTTGAGGATTTGAGAATCTATGAGGTTCGAGATTCTCAGATCTTAGATGGTAAATCCTCAGATTCTCAAATCCTCAAATTCTCAAATTCTCAGATTCGTATTCCACCATGATTCGTCCGACTGTCGCGCGCATCGATTTGAGCGCGATCAAAGCCAACTTCCGGGCGATCGCACAGCACCTTGCGCAGGAAGCGTCCGCCGCTCCTCCCGGAATCATCGCGGTTGTCAAAGCGAACGCGTACGGCCACGGCGCCGGTCAGGTAGGGCGCGCGCTGGAGGACGCCGGCGCCGATCTGTTGGCGTGCGCCGATATCGAAGAAGGCGCGGCTTTGCGCGCGGCAGGCGTGAAGGCTCAGATTCTCATCTTTGGAGCGTTGAGCGTCAGCGACTTGGATGGCCTTTTCGACTGTCGTCTGACGCCGACGATCTCGACGCCCGGTGCGGCGCGTGCTGTTCAGGCCGCCGCCCAGCGTTATCGGCAGCGCATTCGATATCACCTCAAGATCGATACTGGGATGAATCGATTGGGTTTCCGGCACGACAACCTTGCCCGGACGCTGCCGGAGCTTCTGGCCAGCGATCATCTCGAGCTCGAAGCCGTTTACACGCACTTTGCCACGGCCGACGATCCCGAGTCGCGGCTCTTCGACGAGCAGCGGGTGCGATTCGAGCGGGCGCTCCCGCAGATCGACTCGCTGGGCGGCAGGCCACGCTACCGCCATGGCTGCAACAGCGCGGCGTTTCTCCGGGATTCACGCGTGTGGTACGACCGCGTCCGCCCGGGTCTGTTGCTGTACGGGATCGTGCCGCCACCGCTCGCAACCACGATTCCACTTGCGCCGGCGATGACGCTTCGCAGCAAGGTCGTCGCTGTGAAGGGGATTCGACCCGGCGAAGGAGTCGGCTACGGTGTGAGGTTCGTGGCCGATCAGCCAAGAACGATTGCCATCGTTCCGGCCGGGTATGCGGACGGACTGGACACCCGCCTGGAAGGCCGGGGCGCCGTCCTGATTCGGGGCCGTCGTGCGCTCGTGGTCGGATCGGTCTGTATGGACATGCTGATGGCCGACGTCACCGGCCTTGACGTGTCGCCGGGCGACGAGGTGGTTATCATCGGCTCGCAGAAACTGCCATCCGGTGACGTGGATCGTATTGACGCCCGTGAAATGGCCGCTGTCGTCGGCACCATTCCATGGGAGATCGTGTGCCGGATCGGAAGTCGCATAGAACGGGTCTACACTACAGAGGTCGGGTGAGGCTGGACGGGCAGGAAAGGCAGGAAGGTTTGTAAGAATCTCCTGCCGTTCCCGCCCCTCCCGCCCCTCCTTCCCAACGAATGAAATCCCCCAAGACCGTCTTCGTCTGCCAGGAATGCGGCTCGCAATCGCCCAAGTGGCTGGGCCGATGCGCCGATTGCGGATCCTGGAATTCTTTTGTCGAAGAACGCGTTCAAGCGCAGGAGGAGGCGGCAGTCTCCAGTCGCTATGCGGGTGTTGGCCGATCCGCGTCCGCCCGTCTCTACTCCGAAATCGAAATCGCCGACCGCGCCCGCCTGTCAACCGGGATAGGGGAATTCGATCGAGTGCTTGGAGGTGGAGTCGTGCCGGGCTCGCTCGTCCTGCTCGGCGGCGAGCCCGGTATCGGGAAGTCCACACTGCTCCTACAGGCAGCCGTGGGCATGGCCCGCAGTATCGGTCCCGTCCTGTACAGCTCCGGTGAGGAGTCGGAACATCAGATCAAGTCGCGCGGCGAGCGGTTAGCCGTTGGCGACGCGCCCCTCTATCTCCTGGCCGAGACCTGTCTCGAGCGAATTCTCGAGGAAATTGCCCGAGTCAAGCCGATGGTGGTCATCGTCGATTCGGTGCAGACGATCTACTCCCTCAAATTCCAGTCACCACCTGGCAGCATCGGACAAGTCCGCGAAGCCGCAACTCAGCTGCTGTTCGCGGCAAAAGGCCAGGACGTTCCTACATTCATAGTGGGACACGTGACGAAAGACGGGAGTCTGGCCGGGCCGAAGGCGCTCGAGCATGTCGTCGATACGGTCCTCTACTTCGAAGGCGAGCGGCACCACTCCCATCGTGTCGTCCGCGCCGTCAAGAACCGCTTCGGGGCAGTCAGCGAGCTCGGTGTGTTCGAGATGACCTCATCGGGACTGCTGCCCGTTCCCAATCCTTCGAAGATGTTTCTGGCGGAACGTCCGGTGGATGCACCCGGGTCGGCGGTCTTGTGTTCCGTCGAAGGATCGCGCCCGATTCTGGTCGAGGTCCAGGCGCTCGTCAGCTCGAGTACGTACGGAAACGCTCGTCGGATGGCCAGCGGTCTGGACCAGCAGCGGCTTTCTCTCCTGCTCGCGGTTCTTGAAAAGCGTGCGGGCCTCAACCTTGCTGGCGACGATGTATTCGTGAACGTAGCGGGCGGGATGACCGTAGACGAACCGGCGGCCGACCTCGGCGTGCTGGCTGCGATTGCGTCGAGCGTTCGCAATCGCGTCGTCTCGTCCAGCACCGCCGTCTTTGGCGAGGTCGGTCTCGCCGGCGAGATCCGCGGCATCCCGCAAGCGCCACTGCGCGTGCGCGAGGCAGCGCAGATGGGATTCCGCCGCTGCGTGATGCCGGAGGCCAACATCGATGCGCGCATCGAAGAAGCGCTGAACGAGCGAGCCGCGAAGGTCGGTTCGGCCGAGCGGTCGGACGGTCCGGGACCGTGCGAACTGGTGGGTGTCAGAACGGTAGTCGAGGCGCTCGACGCCTTGCTGTAAGCGCCTGGAAGTATTGGATGGCGGAATGAAGCTGCGATGCACGCTCCTCGTCGTGGCAATAGTAACCGTTGCGAGCTCGGGCGTCTCGGCCCAACGCATGAGGACCGAGGAGATCGTCGCCCGAGCCGCAGAGTACCTCCGACTTTTCGTGGATCGTTTCGCGAATGTCGTTGCCGAGGAGAAGTACGTCCAGGATTCCAAGACATTTGCCCTCTCTCGTCGGCGCGGCCAGCCGCGTTCCAGCGTGCCCGCCGGCGGGTTGCCACGTCATGTCGAGCTCACTTCGGACTTCTTGCTGGTTCAATCGCCCGACAAACGTTGGATGTACGCCTTTCGGGATGTATTTGCGGTCAATGGAGAACCGGTCCGAGACCGCGAGGAACGGTTGACGAAGCTCTTTCTTCAGCCTCTTGATGCTGCGGTCAAGCTCGCCGAAAGAGTTGCCTCCGAAGGTGCGAGGTACAACCTTGCCGGCGATGCTCGTACGGTCAACACCCCTCTGCTGGCGTTGGGCTTCCTTCAGGCCTACTATCAGCCGCGATTTCATTTCTCGCTTCGAGGTGCGGACCCCGAGCTGGGCCGGGATGTCTGGATTGTCGAATTCAAGGAGGACGCACGGCCGACGCTTCTCCGCAACGTGCCGGACGGCGATCTTCCGGTCAAAGGCCGTGTGTGGATTGAGGGCGCAACCGGGCGGGTCGTCAAGACCGAGCTTCTGACGGGCGAGCTCGACTCGATCGTTACATTGTTTCGATACGATGAGCGCCTTCAGATTGCGGTGCCGGTTCAGATGCGTGAAGACTTCTGGTACGGCAATGAAGTGATTGCCGGCGTCGCGACCTACGACCGGTTCCGGCAGTTCCGCGTACGTACGGAAGAGGAGTTTCAACCGCCGGCCGACGTGCCGAAGTCCTAGTGTGAGAATTCCTCCCTATCACTGGTGGCGAACGGTGTTCTTCCTGATTCCCGCCATCAGCCTCTATACGATCGTTTTCGGAGCCGCGTCGCTGTTGTCCAGTGTGATCGACCGCCGCGGATATTTCGCGCACGGCTGCGCACGTGCCTGGTCGTGGCTGATTCTCAAGACCACACGCGTTCGCGTTGCGGTGCAAGGACTGGAACGTCTGACTCCAGGCACCACCTACATTTTCGTGTCAAATCACCAGAGCCACTACGACACTCCGGTCATTTTCAGCACGCTGCCGTTTCAACTCAGGATCATTGCCAAGGAGTCGTTGGCACGGTTTCCGGTGCTCGGGTGGCACCTGAAGCGCGGAGGCCATCTGTTCGTCGATCGAAAGCATCCCGATCGGGCCGGTATTCTGAAACGGTGGAGAGCCCTTGTGTCTGAGGGCCTGTCGCTGATCATCTATGCCGAAGGGACGCGTAGCTCCGACGGTCATGCCGCCCGCTTCAAGGCAGGAAGCTTTCTGTTGGCGATTCAAGCAGGCCTGCCGATCGTGCCGCTGGCAGTGATCGGCACGCGTCAAGTCATGCCGAAAGGGCGCCTGCGCGCCGAGCCAGCCGCCGTGGCGCTCGTGATTCACGATCCGATCGTTCCGCCATCGCTCGACGCACCGACGGCGAGCGATGCGAAGATTCTGGCCAATCGCGTTCACGACATCGTCGCCGCGACCGTCGAATCGCGTCAGTTCAACTCGGCTCGAGCCTCATAGCACCCAGCACATAGCACCCAGCACCCCGCACGTAGCACCAGCACCGAGCACACAGCACCGAGCACCCAGCACGATATAATTTCCCCTCCCCCATGTTTGTTTCAGCCATCATTGCTGCTGCCGGGCGCGGTGAGCGTCTTGGCGGCAGCCGTCTCAAGCAATTGCTCGTCGTCGGCGGCCGCCCTATTCTCGAGCGCAGCGTGGCGGCGTTTCTCCACCATCCAGACATTGACGAAATCGTTGTCGCCCTGCCTTCCGAGCTCGTTGGCGATCCTCCAGGCTATCTGCGACAGTCGGCCAAGCCCATGCGACTCGTCGCCGGTGGAGCGCGGCGCCGGGATTCCGTCGCCAGCGCGTTCCAGCAGGTGGCTGCGCATGCGGACGTCGTGCTGGTTCATGATGCGGCGCGTCCGTTTGTCAGTGCTCAGCTGATCGGCCGCATCATTGCGGCGGCCAGTGAATCCGGCGCTGCACTCGCGGCACTGCCGGCTCGCGACACCGTGAAGCTCGCTCAAAGCGACGACGGATCGCTGGTGAAGGAAACTCTGCCACGCGAATCAATCTTCCTGGCGCAAACTCCTCAAGCGTTCCGGCGCGAGGTACTGCGCGACGCGCTGGCGTTGAATGAAGCGGCGACCGACGAGGCGGCGCTGGCTGAACGCGCCGGACATGCCGTCCGGCTGGTGGAGGGTGAGGCGTCGAACATCAAGATCACTGTTCCGGATGACTTGAAGGTTGCCGAGGCGATTGCGGAGGGGCGGGCAGGAGGCGAGTCTCATAACATTCGGGTCGGCATGGGGTACGACCTCCACAGGCTGGTGGCAGGACGGCCGTTGATTCTCGGCGGCGTCACGATTCCGAACGATCGGGGCCTGCTCGGCCATTCGGACGCGGATGCCGTTTGCCACGCCGTGACCGATGCGGTACTCGGTGCGGCGGGGGCGGGAGACATTGGAGGCCATTTTCCCGACACGGACCCCGCATGGGCTGGCGCGTCCAGCTTGGACCTCCTGCGCCGTGCCGCGGCAATCATCGACCAGTGTGGTTGGGCTGTCGCGAACGTCGACGTCGTCGTGATCGCCGAACGACCGAAGTTGAAGCCTTTTGCGGAAGCGATGAGAAGTAACCTGGCGACTGCGCTCGACATTGCGGCAGACCGCATCAGCATCAAGGGCAAGACCAACGAGGGCGTTGGAGAACTCGGCCGCGGTGAGGCTATCGCCGTGCACGCGGTGGCGTTGTTGAAGCGTCTATTGGTATGAGAGTCAGATTCGCACCAAGTCCGACCGGTTACCTGCACGTAGGGAATGCGCGCACCGCGCTGTTCAACTGGCTGTTGGCGCGCGGGCAAGGCGGGTCGTTCGTACTTCGTATCGAGGATAGCGACACCGAGCGTTCCACGCGACAGTCCGAGGAGACGATCCTGCGCGACCTGCGATGGCTTGGTCTCGACTGGGACGAAGGACCGGATATCGGCGGCGCTTGGGGACCCTATCGGTTATCCGAACGGCTTCACCTGTACGGATCGTTTGCGAAGGAACTGCTCGCGGCCGATCACGCGTACTACTGTTTTTGCCCGCCGACACATCCGGAGAACGAGCGTGCGGCAGGCGACGATGCGGAACACGGCTCCACCTGTGATTGCCGGCGTATAACGAAGGACGAAGCAGCCAGTCGGATTTCGAATGGCGAGCGTCCGGCAGTTCGCTTCCGAGTGCCGGAGAATCGAGACGTGACGTTTCACGATGTCGTTCGAGGTGACGTCCGGTTCCACGCCGACGTTATTGGAGATTCGGTCATCCTCCGGGCCGATGGAACACCAACCTACAATTTCGCCGTGGTGATCGACGATGCGCTCATGGAGATCACGCACGTCGTGCGCGGGGAGGATCACATCTCGAATACTCCGCGCCAGCTGTTGCTTTACGAGGCGCTCGGGCTCACGCCGCCTGTGTTTGCGCACCTCGCGCTCGTGATGGGGCCCGATCACAGCCCGCTGTCAAAGCGGCACGGCGCCACGTCGGTTGCGGAGTTTCGTGAGAAGGGCTACCTGCCCGAGGCACTGGTCAACTACCTCGCCCTGATCGGGTGGTCTCCGCGCGTTGTGGCCGGTCGGTCCGGTGGCGACGATACCGAGCTGGTGCCGATGGACGAGCTCGCGCGGCGTTTCTCGCTCGATCGCGTCGGTCATAGTCCCGGCGTTTTCGATGAAGAGAAACTTGCCTGGGCCAACCGCCACTACTTGAAGATTGCGGAGCCGGCTCGCGTCGCAGACCTCGCGCTGCCCTATTTCGAGAAGGCCGGCCTCGAGATGCGCCCGGATGCTGGAGGTCTTGCCTATCTCGCGTCGATTATGACCATCGCGACAAGTTCGGTGGACAGACTCGACCAGATCCCCGAACGGCTCGACCCCGTCTTTCGTTACCTTCCAGAGAAGACGTTGAGTCAACCGACCACGCGTGCGGAGATGGATCAAGAAAAGGCCGGTCAGGTGGTACGCGCGCTCGCGGAAGAGCTGGCCCAAACACCAAGGCTCGATCGTGAGCGGTTCCGGTTGGTCGCGAACGAGGTCAAGAAACGAACGGGTCAGAAGGGCAAAGATCTGTTTCATCCCATTCGGGTTGCGCTCACCGGAATGCCGGCCGGCGCCGAGCTCGATCTTCTGATTCCGGCCATCGATCGCGGGGCCGAGTTGCCCGCCGATGCTGGGCTCCCGCCGATCCTGGGTTGTCGTGAGCGTGCTGCCGCTTTCGTTCGTGCCCTAGACCAGTTGGCGTAGGTGACCGCACTAAGAAAATGCTCATCTACGGCATCAATCCGGTTCTCGAAGCGCTTCGGGCACAGCGCGTCACGTCGCTTCGCGTCTCGCAGCGCGCGGACCAGCGCGTCAGCCAGGCGATCCGCCTTGCGGAGGCGCAGGGCCTTCCGGTCCGCCGCGTAACCGTGTCTGATCTGGATCGAGAGACATCCGGCGCTGCGCACCAAGGCGTGGTGGCCGAGGTCCGGCTGCGCGACACATGGAGTGTGGAGGACCTCGTTGCAGATGCCTCGGCTGTACCACTGATCGTCGTCCTCGATGGCATTGAAGATCCCCACAACGTCGGTGCGATTCTGCGGACGTTGGATGCCGCAGGAGCGGACGGATTGGTGCGGCAATCGCGTCACGCAGCCGCGCTTGGCGGTGCGGCTGCGAAAGCGTCGGCCGGCGCCGTCGCGCACGTGAAGATTGCGGAGGTCGTCAATATCGCGCGAGCTCTGGAGACGTTGAAAGAGGCGGGTGTCTGGACCGTCGGCCTCGCCGGCGAAGCGGATGCGAGCTACGATCAAATTGATTTCACGCTGCCTTCCGCCCTCGTTGTCGGGGCCGAAGGCGCCGGCTTACGGCGGCTGGTGCGCGAGCGCTGCGACTGGCTCGTGTCGATTCCGATGCTGGGACACGTGCAGAGCCTGAACGTGTCGGTGGCTGCTGGAATCGTGCTATTCGAGGCCGTCCGGCAGCGATCGGGCGGCCAGCGCACGCGTCGAGCCAGGGAACGATCGTCCGATCGATCTCAGAGGAGCGAATCTCGCGCGGAGACCTCGACGGGCTTACCAACGTCGAAAGGAGAGGGTGTCAAAGCGGCGCGCGGTGATTAGCGTGTTTAACGGCTGAGCTAGCAGATTTCGAAACAAACAGCAACAACTTGACAAATAGAGAGGTTGCGTGTGTGGCACAGCTTGTGCTACAGTGCAACATTTGTCTGGCTGGCGTAGCTCAGTCCGGTAGAGCAGCTGATTTGTAATCAGCCGGTCGGGGGTTCAAATCCCTCCGCCAGCTCCACCGGGCGAATCAACACGAACACGACGTCGAAGACTCCAAACAACAACTGGCGAGGTTGCGGAGCGGTCAAACGCAGCAGACTGTAAATCTGTCGCCCTAGTGGCTTCGAAGGTTCGAGTCCTTCCCTCGCCACCAGTCTTCGCCTCGCCGACGCTATCGCATGTTCGGCAAGCCGACGGAGCGATAGCGAAGGCAGGCTACGGTTGGGCAAGCCAGGGACGAGAGGGCGGTTGGGACATGAGCACAAGGGCGCGAGCAGGGGCCTGCCGCGCCGAAGCGTCGAAGCAGAACGGAAGGCGAGACGCGAAGGCGGGAGTAACTCAGTGGTAGAGTCACAGCCTTCCAAGCTGTTGGTCGCGGGTTCGATCCCCGTCTCCCGCTCCATCCACCTCCGCGCGAATGAACCAACGCGCTACGGCGTGATGGCGCGTCGAAGCGGCTCTGATGCGAAGGCGGCCATCCTTTGCTCGCGAGGATCGCGCGCGAGCTTCGGATGGCAAGCCAGTGAGGGCCGCACGAAGAGAACGGTCGGCGAGCGACTGAGGTCACGCGATAAGAACGGCCGACTTATCGGCCGAAGCCGCGAGGCGACAAAGGTGCGAGCGGCGAAGGCCGATGTAGCTCAGTTGGCAGAGCGCGTCCTTGGTAAGGACGAGGTCACCAGTTCAATCCTGGTCATCGGCTCCAGCTCCGCTCGCGACGCCGGTGGAGATGGCCGTCCAGGGCTCGCGAAGCGAGCGACGCGGTGCGCAGAGTGGTTGATCGCGAGCGACGGTGGGCAAGGCAGCAAGCAACATCAAGCGAACGAACGCTGAGTAGATAAGAGGACGGCGACATGGCCAAAGAGAAATTCGATCGCAGCAAACCGCACGTGAACGTCGGCACTATTGGACACATCGACCACGGCAAGACGACCTTGACTGCGGCTCTCACGAAGGTCGCCGCCGATAAGGGCTGGGCGAAGTTCATTCCGTACGACGAGGTCGCAAAGGCCTCCGAATCGCAGGGTCGCCGCGATGAGACGAAGATTCTCACGATCGCGACGAGCCACGTCGAGTATGGGACGGCGAACCGTCACTATGCGCACGTGGACTGCCCTGGCCACGCCGATTACATCAAGAACATGATCACCGGCGCGGCGCAGATGGACGGCGCCATTCTCGTCGTGAGTGCTGTCGATGGTCCGATGCCTCAAACCCGCGAACACGTGCTGCTCGCCCGTCAGGTCGATGTGCCGTGCATCGTCGTGGCGCTGAACAAGGTCGATGCGATCGACGATCCCGAACTGCTCGATCTGGTCGAGCTCGAAGTCCGCGAGTTGCTCAAGGGCTACGAGTTCCCTGGAGACGACGTGCCGGTCGTCCGTCTGTCCGCGCTGAAAGCCTTGCAGGGCGATCCCGAAGGCGTCGCAGGCGTCGTCAAGCTGATGGAGGCGCTCGATAGTTACGTGCCGATCCCGCAGCGCGAGGTCGACAAGCCGTTCTTGATGCCGATTGAAGACGTGTTCTCGATTTCCGGTCGCGGCACGGTGGTTACCGGTCGCGTCGATAGAGGCAAGGTCAAGGTCGGCGAGGAAGTGGAGATCGTCGGTTTCCGCCCGACCGAGAAGAAGGTGGTGACCGGCGTCGAGATGTTCCGCAAGCTGCTCGACGAAGGCGTGGCCGGCGACAACATCGGCGTCCTGCTGCGTGGTGTTGAAAAAGACGACGTCGAACGCGGTCAGGTGCTGTGCAAGCCGGGCACGATCAAACCGCACACGAAGTTCAAGGGCGAGGTCTACATCCTGTCCAAGGAGGAGGGCGGCCGTCACACGCCATTCTTCAATGGGTATCGGCCTCAGTTCTACATCCGAACGACCGACGTCACCGGAACGCTCCACTTGCCGGAGGGCGTCGAGATGGTGATGCCCGGGGACAATACGACGATTTCAGGCGAGTTGATGACCGCGGTCGCGCTCGAGCGCGGCGCCCGCTTCGCTATTCGTGAGGGCGGCCGGACGGTCGGCTCAGGGACCATCACCGAGATTATTGAGTAAAGAGCAAGCCCATGAGAGACCTTATCGCGCTGGCGTGCACCGAGTGTAAGCGGCGCAACTACAGCACCAGTAAGAATAGAAAGAAGACGACCGAGCGGATCGAGCTCAGCAAATACTGCCGGTTCTGCAGGAAGCATACGGCACACAAGGAGCAGAAGTAACAGACGTGAAATGAAGAATGCACAATGCAGAATGCGAAACCGGGGAACGAGCCGTCCGACGTTCGTTCACCCTGACATTCTGCATTTGGCATTTGGCATTGCGCGATCGCAGTGAAGGCCAGTAGCTCAATTGGCAGAGCACCGGTCTCCAAAACCGGGGGTTGGGGGTTCGATTCCCTCCTGGCCTGCCAATATCGCGAGGAGTAGGACCCGGTACGATGGCCAACGAGTTTGATGCCGTCAAGGAAACGGCCGGTAGCCGTTTCGAACGTGCGCGGCTGTTTTTCAGCGAGGTTCGTAACGAGCTGAAGCGCGTGACGTGGCCTTCTCAGAAGGAGGTCTATGCGACGACAGTGGTCGTCATTCTGACGTCGCTGTTTTTTGGCTTGTATCTTTTCATTCTCGACATCGGGCTGAACAACCTGGTGCAGTGGATCTTCAGTAAGTTCGGTGGGGCATGACCGACGTCGCGACAAAGAACTGGTACATCGTTCACACCTATTCCGGGTTTGAGAAGAAGGTCGCTGAATCACTTCAGCAGCGTGTGCAAGCCTACGGCCTGCAGAACGAGATCGGCGAAATCCTCATCCCGACCGAGGACGTCGTCGAGATGCGCGCGGGGAAGAAGGTGGTCACGGCCAAGCGGTTCTTTCCTGGCTACATTTTGGTCGAGATGAACATGTCCGACCATGCGTGGCACGTGGTGAAGAACACGCCGAAGGTGACCGGCTTCGTCGGAGCGGGCGCCAAGCCGACGCCGTTGAGCAAGGACGAGGTGGAACAGATCCTGACGCAAGTGAAAACGGCCGCCGAGAAGCCAAAGCCGAAGTACATGTTCGAAAAGGGCGAGCAGGTGCGGATCAACGAAGGCCCGTTCACCAGTTTCAACGGCGTGGTCGACGAGGTGAACCTCGACAAGAACACGCTGAAGGTGATGGTGACGATCTTCGGGCGATCGACGCCGGTGGAACTGGATTTCCTGCAGGTGGAAAAGATTTGAGTCGTGGGGGTGGGGCCCCACGACAGGTAAAGAGAAGACAGACAGGTTCATGGCAAAAAAGATCCAAGCAATGGTGAAGCTCCAGATTGCCGCCGGCAAAGCGACGCCGGCGCCGCCCGTCGGGACCGCGCTCGGCCCCCAGGGCGTCAACATCATGGACTTCTGCAAGAACTTCAATGCGCGCACGGCGAAGGACGAGGGACTGATCATTCCAGTCGTCGTCACTGTTTATGCCGACCGGTCCTATAGCTTCATCACCAAGACGCCGCCGGCGGCGGTCCTGCTGAAGCGCGCGGCGAACATCGCCAAGGGTTCTGCCGAACCCAACAAGACGAAGGTCGGAACGGTAACCGCGAAGCAGGTCGAAGACATCGCCCGGACGAAGATGCCCGACCTGAACTGCGACACGCTCGAGTCGGCGATTAAGACGGTTGCGGGGACGGCGCGCTCGATGGGGCTGGATGTGATTGGCTGAAATGCAAAACAAGGAGTGGGAGAGCCGAAAGGCTCGATTGAACCACGGAGTCGATGAATGAGAAAGCGCGGGAAGAAATTTTCAGCGGCGCGGGCCCAGGTCACTCGCGATCGCAACTACTCGATCGAAGAAGCGGTGCCGCTGGTTCAGAAGGTGAAGTTCGCCAAGTTCGACGAGACCGTCGAAGTGAGCCTGCGGCTGGGCGTCGATCCGAAGCATGCGGATCAGATGGTGCGCGGCACCGTCGTGTTGCCGCACGGCCTTGGTAAAACGAAGCGCGTGCTCGCCATCGCCAGCGGCGAGAAGCAGCAGGAAGCGCAAGAAGCGGGCGCCGATATCGTTGGCGGCGAAGAGATGGTTGAAAAGATCCAGGGCGGGTTCATGGACTTCGATGCGGTCGTTGCCACGCCCGACATGATGCGCGCCGTCGGCAAGCTCGGAAAGGTGCTCGGACCGCGCGGCTTGATGCCGAACCCCAAGACGGGGACGGTGAGCGCCGACATTGGCAAAGCGATCAAGGAGATAAAGGCCGGCAAAGTGGAATTTCGAGTCGACAAGACCGGCATCATTCACGCGCCGGTTGGCAAGACGTCGTTCAACACCGATTCTCTCGTCGCCAACGCGCACGCGCTCGTCGACAGCATCGTGAAGGCGAAGCCGTCGGCCGCGAAGGGAAAGTACCTCAGAAGCGTCACGCTGTCGTCGACGATGGGTCCGGGGATACGAATCGACACCACGCATATCGATGTGGTGGTGAAGCACTAAACCCCGAGTCCCTAGAGGAATCACAAAGATGGCCGTTAGCAGAGCAAACAAAGAAGTCGAGCTTCAGGAATTGGAAACCGCGTTCAAGGGATCCGAAAGCGCGATTCTCGTCGACTACAAGGGACTGAACGTACCGCAGGTCACCGAATTGCGACGGCAGCTCAGAAGCGCGAAAGCGAGTTATCGCGTTGTCAAGAACACGCTCGCCAAACGAGCGCTCAAGGGCACGCGGTTCGAGTCGCTGGCGCAATTTTTCGAGGGAACCACCGCCGTCGCGTACACGGCGGCGGATCCGGTTGGGCTGGCGAAGACGTTGACGACCTTCGCCAAGACGGCGCCGATGATCTCGATCAAAGCCGCCGTCGTGCAAGGTCGGGCGATCAAGCCGGCCGAGGTGACCGATCTCGCGGCGCTGCCAGGCAAGCCGGAGCTGTACGCCAAGTTGCTGTTCGTGCTGCAGGCGCCGATGGTCCAGATCGTCAGCGTGTTGAATGCGGCGCCCCGCGACTTGATGAGCGTGCTGGTGCAATTGGAGAAGAAGAGACAGGAAGCGTAACGAGTCGCTTCCAGCTCCCAGCTGCCAGCTCCCAGCTCGGCAGCAAAGAGAGGGCTGGAAGCCGGAAGCTGGAAGCTGGGAGCTTCATAGGAGCAACAGAATGGCCGAAGTGACGCAGCAGCAAGTGGTCGATTACATCAAGGGAATCAGCGTTCTCGAGCTCTCGCAGCTCGTGAAGACGCTCGAAGCGGAGCTGGGCGTGTCCGCCGCCGCGGCGATGCCGATGGCCATGCCGGCGGGCGGTGGCGCAGCGGGAGCCGCTGCTCCGGCCGAAGAGAAGACCGAGTTCACCGTGACGCTGACCGAAATCGGCGGCAACAAGATCAATGTGATCAAGGTGGTCCGTGAAGTGACCAGCCTGGGTCTCAAGGAAGCGAAGGATCTCGTCGAGGCGGCGCCCAAGCCGATCAAGGAAGGCGTGCCGAAGGACGAAGCCAACGCCATCAAAAAGAAGTTCGAGGACGTCGGGGCTAAGGTTGAGATCAAGTAGGACTTAGGGCTCAGGGCCCTTTGGGTGATTCACCGCCGCCGCGACGAGGTCGCGGCGGTTCGCGCTCCGTTTTTCCTCGAGGTCTTTAACAGATGTACAGCCTTCCCAAGAACGTTTATCGCGAGCGCATCGACTTTTCGAAAATCAAGACCACGGTTCCGATTCCGAATCTAATCGAGATTCAGAAGAAATCCTACGAACGCTTCCTGCAGATGAATCGTCTGCCCAGCGAGCGAGAGGATGCGGGGCTGCAGTCCGTCTTCAAGTCCGTCTTTCCGATCAGCGACTTCCGGGAGAATTCGTCGCTCGAGTTCATCGAGTACTCGATCGGCAACTGGGAGTGCAAGTGCGGAAAGCTCGCCGGCCTGCACCATCTGCGCAAGCCGTGCAGCAATTGCGGCCAGACCCTGGTCGCCGATCCGTACGGCGACCGCGAGGTGCTGTGCCCGCGCTGCGGCAAGGCCAACCAGGCGCGCGGCGACGTCTGCGACATCTGCGGCAACACCGTCGGACTGAAGCTGAAGTACGACGTCGACGAGTGTCAGGAGCGCGGCATGACCTACGCCGTGCCCCTCAAGGTGACGATCCGGCTCGTGGTGTGGAACAAGGATCCCGAAACCGGTGTGAAGACCATCCGCGACATCAAGGAGCAGGAGGTCTACTTCGGCGACATTCCGCTGATGACGGAGAACGGAACGTTCATCATCAACGGCACCGAGCGCGTGATCGTCAGCCAGCTCCATCGATCGCCGGGTGCGTTCTTCCACTCGGAGGACAAGACGCTGTACGTCGCGCAGATCATCCCCTACCGCGGTTCGTGGGTGGAGTTCGAGTACGACACCAAGAACCTGCTGTACGTTCGGATCGATCGCAAGCGCAAGTTCCTGGCGTCGGTGTTCCTGCGTGCGCTCGGCTTGCGCGCGGCCGACGAGATCATTCGGGCCTTCTACAGCGTCGATCGGCTCTACATCAAGGGCGGCACGCTGTACTGGGCGGTCGCCGACAGCCTTGTCGGGCTCCGCGCCGCCAAGGACATCGTCGTTCCTGGCGAGAACTTCACCGTGCAGTCGGGCAAGAAGATTACGAAGAACGCCGTCGAAGCGTTGAAGCGCGCGAATGTCGAGGCCGTCGAGATCTCCGATGCCGAGCTCGAAGGTGCCTTCGCCGCCGCCGATGTCATCGATCCCTCGACCGGTGAAGTGATCCTCGAAGCGAACGAGGAGCTGACGCCGCGCGTGATTTCGATGGCGCAGGAAAAGACCGTCGATCGCCTCGAGATCTTCTTTCCCGAGCGCGACGACGTCGGATCCATTCTGAGCCAGACGCTCAAGAAGGACCCGATTCACACGCATGAAGAGGCGTTGATTGAAATCTATCGACGTCTGCGGCCCGGCGATCCGCCGACTCTCGACAGCTCGCGGTCGCTGTTCGAGAACATGTTCTTCAACCCGCAGAAGTACGATTTCTCGCGCGTCGGCCGGTTGAAGCTCAATACCAAGCTCGGACTGAATACGCCCCTCGACGAGAAGATCCTGCATCCGCAGGACTTCTACGAGGTCATCAAGTACCTCCTCAAGCTCCGCAAGAATCCGGCGAACGTGGACGACATCGACCACCTGGGCAACCGCCGCGTCCGCTCCGTGGGCGAGCTCCTCGAGAACCAGTTCCGCATCGGACTGGTCCGGATGGAGCGAGCCATCAAGGAGAAGATGTCGGTCTACCAGGAAATGGCGA
The DNA here is from genome assembly GCA_963773035.1 of uncultured Acidobacteriota bacterium. GTDB lineage: Bacteria > Acidobacteriota > Vicinamibacteria > Vicinamibacterales > CAVVIG01 > CAVRXZ01. Next base: position 145,319 of record CAVYZX010000025.1, read on the forward strand.
CCGCGATGCCGCACGACCTGATCAACGCGAAGCCGGTGATGGCGGCCATCCGCGAGTTCTTCGGGTCGTCGCAGCTCTCGCAGTTCATGGACCAGACCAATCCGCTCTCGGAGATCACCCACAAGCGGCGGCTTTCCGCGCTCGGTCCGGGCGGTCTGTCGCGCGAGCGCGCGGGATTCGAAGTGCGCGACGTGCACCCGACGCACTACGGCCGGATCTGCCCGATTGAGACGCCGGAAGGTCCGAACATCGGCCTCATCTCGTCGCTGTCGTGCTATGCGCGCATCAACGAATTCGGGTTCATCGAGTCGCCCTATAGAAAGGTCAAAGACGGACGAGTCACCGACTACGTGCTCGTCACCAACGCCGGCGGCTCGAAGTACAAGTCCGGCGAGATCGTCGAGGCCGACGAGCTCGTGGCCGAGGACGGCCGGCCGCGGCGCAAAGGGGTCGACTTCGAACCGTACTCGTTCTACCTCTCGGCCTGGGAAGAGGACCAGTACGTCATCGCTCAGGCGAACTCCGCCCTCGACGACGAGGGCCGGCTGAAGCAGGAGCGCGTGAATGCCCGCGAAGCCGGCAACTTCATTCTGTCGCCGCGCGACAAAGTGCAGTTCATCGACGTGTCGCCCAAGCAGCTCGTGTCGGTCGCCGCGTCGCTGATTCCGTTCCTGGAAAACGACGACGCCAACCGCGCGCTGATGGGGTCGAACATGCAGCGCCAGGCCGTGCCATTGCTTCGTGCCCGGGCCCCGTTCGTGGGCACCGGCATGGAGTACATCACGGCACGCGACTCGGGCGCCGTGATCGTGGCGCGCCGGTCGGGCACCATCGACTACGTCGACAGCCAGCGCATCGTCGTCCGGGTGGAGAGTGAGACGGAAGACGGCAAGGAAATGGGCGCCGACATCTACCCGATGACCAAGTTCAAGCGGTCGAACCAGAACACCTGCATCACGCAGAAGCCGATCGTGCTGGTTGATCAGAAAGTGCACAAGGGGCAGGTGCTGGCCGACGGACCGTGCACCGAGCTCGGCGAGCTCGCCCTGGGACGCAATGTCCTGGTCGCGTTCATGCCGTGGCGCGGCTACAACTTCGAGGATGCGATCCTCGTCTCCGAGCGCATGGTGAAGGACGATTACTACACGTCCATTCACATCGAGGAGTTCGAGATCGAGGCGCGCGACACCAAGCTCGGCCCGGAAGAAATCACGCGCGACATCCCGAACGTGTCGGAGACGTTCCTGAGAGACCTCGACGACAGCGGCATCATTCGAATTGGCGCGTCGGTCAGGCCGGGCGACATCCTCGTTGGCAAGGTTACGCCAAAGGGCGAAACGCAGCTGACTCCGGAAGAGAAATTGCTGCGCGCCATCTTCGGTGAAAAGGCCGGCGACGTGCGCGATGCGTCGCTCATCTGCCCGCCGGGCATCGAAGGCATCATCGTCGGCGTCAAGATCTTTTCACGCAAGGGGATTGAGAAGGACGATCGGGCGAAAGCGATCGAGCAGGAAGAGCTCGACATGATGGAGAAGAACCTTCAGGACGAGATCCGCATTCTTCACGACGAGGTGAAGAAGCGCGTGATGATGATGCTGAGGGGACAGGAGCTCCGGTCCGATCTCTTCGACGAGTACGGCCGCGAGCGGCTGCTGAAGAAAGGTACGCAGCTCACGCAGGAGATCCTGCTGGAGATGCCGTACTCGACGATGGTCCGCCTGAAGATTGCGACCGACGACGCGCACCTCGAGGACGAGCTGCGCGATCTCGAGGATCGGACCGAGCGGCAGGTCGAGGTCATTCGCCAGCTCTTCGAAGAGAAGAAAGAAAAAATCCGACGCGGCGACGAGTTGCCGCCGGGCGTGATCAAGCTGGTCAAGGTGTACGTGGCGATGAAACGCAAGCTGTCGGTCGGCGACAAGATGGCCGGCCGGCACGGCAACAAGGGCGTCATCGCGCGCATCCTGCCTGAGGAGGACATGCCGTATCTGCCGGACGGCACACCGGTGGAAATCGTGCTGAACCCACTCGGCGTGCCGTCACGAATGAACGTCGGTCAGATTCTCGAAACCCACCTCGGGTGGGCGGCCCACGCGCTTGGGCTCTACTTCGCCACGCCGGTCTTCGACGGCGCGACGGAAAACGAGATCAAGAACTGGCTGGACCGTGCCGGTTTGCCCAAGGGCGGAAAGACGAAGCTTTACGACGGCATGTCGGGCGACCCGTTCGAGCAGGACGTGACGGTCGGTTACATCTACATGCTGAAGCTGTCGCACCTGGTCGACGACAAGATTCACGCGCGATCGATCGGGCCGTACTCCCTCATCACGCAACAGCCGCTGGGCGGCAAGGCCCAGTTCGGCGGACAGCGGTTCGGTGAAATGGAGGTGTGGGCGCTCGAAGCCTACGGATCGGCGCACATCCTTCAAGAGCTGCTGACGGCCAAGTCGGACGATGTGACGGGACGAGCGAAGATCTACGAAGCGATTGTGAAGGGCGACGCCAGCTTCAGCGCTGGCCTGCCCGAATCGTTCAACGTGCTCATCCGCGAGCTCCAGTCGCTCTGTCTCGATGTCGAGTTGATGAAAACGAAGAAGAAACCGGTTGAGGTCGCTCCGCAGCCGGTACTGGAGGAAGTGTAGGAACGGCCGAGGCCGAGAGTCTACGCTCGAGGCCGAGCGACACGCGTAAGACGTGGTGGGCGAGCGGGGGTGGGGCCCCGCGAGCATTGAGAAAAGAAGACAAACTATGAGACCAAGCTTTCACGAGCGTTCGGCTCTCACGAGCGATTTCGACGCGATCCGCATCAGCCTCGCATCGCCGGACAAGATCATCTCGTGGTCGCACGGCGAGGTTACCAAACCGGAAACGATCAACTATCGGACGTTCAAGCCTGAACGCGACGGCCTGTTCTGCGCCAAGATTTTCGGACCGATCACCGACTGGGAGTGCTTGTGCGGCAAGTACAAGCGCATGAAGCACCGCGGCGTGATCTGCGACAAGTGCGGCGTCGAGGTGACGCAGGCCAAGGTCCGTCGCGAGCGGCTCGGACACATTGCGCTGGCAACGCCCGTGAGCCACGTGTGGTTCTTCAAGGGCCTTCCCAGCCGCATCGGGCATCTGCTCGACATCTCGCTGCGCGACCTCGAGCGCGTGCTCTACTTCGAGGCCTACGTCGTCGTCGACCCGGGCGAGACCGAGCTCAAGCCCAATCAGCTGCTCAGCGAAGAGCAGTTTCGAAAGGCGCGTGAGGAGCATGGGCCGAAGTTCCGCGCTCAGATGGGCGCCGAAGCGATCAAAGAGCTGCTGAAGCGAGTCAACATCGAGAAGCTCGCCGTCGAGCTTCGCGAGAAGATGCGCACCGAGCAGTCGGCGCAGAAGCGGCTGAAGTTCGCCAAGCGCCTCAAGGTGGTCGACTCGTTCCGAAAGTCCAGCAACCGGCCCGAATGGATGATTCTCGACGTGATTCCGGTCATTCCCCCGGAGCTGCGTCCGCTCGTGCCGCTCGACGGTGGCCGCTTCGCCACGTCGGATCTGAACGATCTCTACCGCCGGGTCATCAACCGCAACAACCGGTTGAAGAAGCTGATGGAGCTGAAAGCGCCGGATGTGATCATCCGCAATGAAAAGCGCATGCTCCAGGAAGCCGTTGATGCGTTGTTCGACAACGGCCGCCGCGGCCGCGTGCTGCGCGGGGCCAACAATCGGCCGCTCAAGTCGCTGTCCGACACGTTGAAGGGCAAGCAGGGCCGCTTCCGCCAGAACCTGCTCGGCAAGCGCGTCGACTACTCCGGCCGCTCCGTCATCGTCGTCGGGCCCGAGCTGAAGCTTCATCAGTGCGGCCTGCCGAAGAAGATGGCGCTCGAGCTCTTCAAGCCGTTCATCTACAACAAGCTCGAAGAGCGTGGTCTTGTGGCGACCATCAAGCAGGCGAAAGAGATGGTCGAGCTTCAGCGGTCCGAGGTCTGGGACATCCTCGAGGAGGTCATTCGCGAACATCCTGTCCTGCTGAACCGCGCCCCGACGCTGCACCGCCTCGGCATTCAGGCGTTCGAGCCCGTGCTCGTCGAAGGGAAGGCCATCCGCATCCATCCGCTCGTCTGCACGGCGTTCAACGCCGACTTCGACGGCGACCAGATGGCCGTTCACATTCCGCTGTCGCCCGAGGCGCAAATCGAGGCCTCGGTCCTGATGCTCTCGAGCAACAACATCTTGTCGCCGGCGCACGGCTCGCCGATCGCGATTCCGTCGCAGGATATCGTCCTCGGCATCTACTACTTGACCAAGGCCAAGGCCGGCGCCAAGGGTGAAGGCCGCGCGTTCGGCAATGGCGACGATGTGATGCTGGCGTTGGAAGCTGGTGAGCTCGAGACGTTGTCGCCAATCCGGCTGCGTTTTTCGGGCGAGCTCCAGGATCTGACGGCTGCGCGCGACGACCAGGACGTCCTTCGAACCGAGATTCAGACGGTTCAGAACAAGATCCTGAACACCACGGTCGGGCGCGTCATTTTGAACGAGCAATTGCCCGCCGGCATGCCGTACGTCAACGGCCTGTTGAAGAAGAAGGGGCTGCAACAGCTCGTTCAGAGCTGCTACCTGAAGTTCGGTCTCGAGAAGACGGTCGAGATGCTCGACTCGCTGAAGAATCTGGGCTTCACCTACGCGACGAAGTCCGGGCTCTCGATCGGGATCGACGATCTGATCATCCCGAAAGAGAAAGTGTCTTTGGTCGACAAGGCGCGGGAAGAGGTGATCAAGGTCGAGTCGCAATACCTCGAAGGGGCGATCACGAACGGCGAGCGCTACAACAAAGTGATCGCGATTTGGTCGGAAGCCACCGAAGACATCGCGAATGCGATGTTCAGCGAGATGGAGGAGATCGACCGGGACGGCCGGCAGTTCAATCCGGTCTACATCATGGCCGATTCCGGCGCACGAGGATCGAAGCAGCAGATCCGGCAGCTCGCCGGCATGCGCGGCCTGATGGCCAAGCCGTCTGGCGAGATCATCGAAACCCCGATTACCTCGAACTTCCGTGAAGGCCTGGAGGTGATGCAGTACTTCATCTCCACGCACGGCGCACGCAAGGGGTTGGCCGACACGGCACTCAAGACCGCCGATTCGGGCTACCTCACGCGGCGGCTCGTGGACGTGGCGCAGGACGTCATCATCTCCGAGCTGGACTGCGGAACACTGGACGGCATCGAGTCGCGGGCCATCGTCGAAAGCGGCGAGATCATCGAGCCGTTGCGCGACCGCATCATCGGCCGCGTGACGTTGGAACGGATCACCGACCCGTTCACCGGCGACACGATCATCGACGTCAACGACGAGATCACCGAAGACCTCGCGGGCGAAATTCAGGATTCGGGTATTGAAAAGGTCAAGATTCGATCCGTGTTGACGTGCGCGGCTCGGCGCGGTGTCTGTGCGAAGTGCTATGGCCGCGACCTCGCCACCGGCAAGATGGTCGAGCTCGGTCAGGCCGTCGGCGTCATCGCGGCGCAGTCGATTGGCGAGCCCGGCACTCAGCTCACGATGCGCACGTTCCACATTGGTGGCACGGCGTCGCGGGTGTCCGAGCAATCGACACTCGAGGCGCGCAATGCCGGCACGGTCCGGTTCCAGGGCTTGCAGGTCGTGCAGGCCAAGGACGCCAACCTCGTGGTCATGAACCGCAGCGGTTCGCTGGTGGTGCAGGACGCCAAAGGGCGCGACCGGGAGCGTTATCCGATCGTGTACGGCGCCCGCCTGAAGGTGAAAGAAGGAGAGGCGATCGAGCAGGGACAGGTACTCGTCGAGTGGGATCCGTACACCTTCTCGATCCTTACTGAGGAGGCGGGCCAGGTTCGCTTCAAGGACATTCTCGAAGGCATCACCGTCCACGAGGAAGTCGACGAAGTGACTGGCCTTTCGCGGTTCATCATCGTGGACTCGCCGGACGAGAAGAAACAGCCGGCGGTCGAGATCAAGGCCAAGGACGGACGGATCGCACGCAAGTACCACATGCCCGTTCACGCACACTTGATGGTGCAGGACGGCGAGAATGTGTCGGCGGGCGACGTGCTGGCCAAGATTCCGCGCGAGACAACGAAGACCAAGGACATCACCGGTGGTCTGCCACGCGTGGTCGAGCTGTTCGAGGCGAGGAAGCCGCGCGAGACCGCGGTCATTTCCGAGATTGATGGCCTCGTCAAGCACGGCGGCATCGTCAAAGGCCAGCGGAAGATCATCATCACTCCGGACGAGCCGGGTGCCGAGCCGCGTGAATACGCACTGCCGCGCGGGGTGCACGTCAACGTTCAGGAGGGCGAACGGGTCCGGGCCGGCGAACCGCTGATGGATGGGCCGTCCAACCCGCACGATATCCTGAACGTCCTGGGTGAGAAGGCGCTGCAGTCGTACCTGGTGAACGAAATTCAGGAGGTCTACCGGCTGCAGGGCGTGAACATCAACGACAAGCACATCGAGGTGATCGCCCGCCAGATGATGCGGTGGGTGAAGATCGAAGACGTTGGCGACACCGAGTTCCTCGTAGACGAGCAGGTGGACAAGTTCCGCTTCCTCGAGGAGAACGAACGGGTCATCTCCGCCGGCGGGCGTCCCGCGCAAGGCCGGCCGCTTCTGCTTGGCATCACGAAAGCGTCGCTCTCCACCGATTCGTTCATCTCGGCCGCGTCGTTCCAGGAAACGACGCGCGTGCTCACGGAGGCATCAATTTCCGGGAAGGTCGACCATCTGCGCGGGCTGAAAGAAAACGTGACGATGGGCAGGCTGATTCCGGCAGGGACCGGGTTCGAGTACTACCGGCAGGTTCGGATCCCGCCGGACGAGCCGCCACCGCCGCCGGCGCCGCCGCAGCCGAGTGACGACGAGCTCGAGCTCGAGCGCGACATGGAGTACTTCGTGGAGCCAGAGGAAGCGCTCGGGGCCCGGGGAGAGACGATCGAGTAAAGTGGAAAGTGGAAAGTGGAAAGTTGAAAAAGTAAGTTAGGAAGTTGGAACGTAGCGATACGAGAGGGCGGTGGTCGAGAGATCGCCGCCCTTTTTGTCTGAAGAACGTCTGAAGAATGTGGCTTCCGGCTTCAGCCGGAAGGACGGAGATTACATGAGCGAACACTATCACGATGCGACAGACGGCCAGCGGTTGAGGGACATGCGCAAGCTCGCGCCGGCCGACTTCGAAGCCTGGCTGAATCTCAACAAGATCATCGCGCGGGAAGATGGCGCCATTCCGAGGAAGTACCGGGAGCTGATCGCTGCGGCGGTGGCCTGTGCGATTCAATGCCCGTATTGCATCGAGGCGCACGCGGGAGCGGCGAAGGTTGCCGGCGCGAGTCGCGAGGAGTTCGTCGAAGCGACGCTCTTGGCGGCGGCGATTCGCGCGGGCGGGGCGGCGACCCACGGCGCGATGGCACTCAAGTTTTTCGACCAGAAGTAGCCGCTCAGGTGGAGTATTACAACGAATCCGTGCCTCTGAACCAACGAAGACACGAAGCCCACGAAGGGTGACTCGGATCGATGTACATCAGGCGAACAGACGGCGCGCTTTGCCTGCGTTGGAATGCTTGGCGGTCCACCGTTTTCAGCCGGCTCGCAACAAGTTCGTGCCGAGCGGGAGAAATGGACTGGCAAATGCGAACTGTGCCGCATTCACAGGAACATCAAAAAGGAACTGCACGACATCTTCAGACTCCGTTAAGACGGCGGCCGGCACGGTTTGCAGCCGGCAGCGGCCGCTGTCATTATGAGCCGCTGCGGCTGAAACCTGGCCCTTAGGCAGCCATGGAAGCTCGCGGACCTTTGGTTTCCGGCACGCCCGCCGCGTTGATCCATCCAGTTCACCTTGTCGGCCGTAATCTCACCGACCGGTCGATTGACGCTCGGATCAGAGCAAAGGGCAAGGACGCAACTGCTCGGCTGCCATGAACAGCAATAGAGTTCTCATCGCTGCCGCCGCGGGTCTGGCCGCAGGGTTCGTGATTTCTGCCTTCGGAGGTCCGGCATGCTTCGCTGTTGTTTCAGTGCTCGAACCACTGGGAACGCTCTGGGTGAACGCGATTCGCATGACGGTAATCCCATTGGTGGTCTCTCTTCTGATCGTAAGCGTCGCATCCGTCGATGTTGGAACGGTCGGGCGCATCGGCTCGCGTGCTCTCCTGACCGTCGTCGCCCTGCTCGGGGCGTCGCTCCTCCTCGCCGTGCTCGCGACGCCTCTACTCTTTGCGCAGCTTCCCATTGATGCTGCTGCGACAAGGTCGCTTGGGGAGAGCGGTCGCACAGCAGCCACGGTCGTCACCGAAGGCGTCAGTAAGCTACCAACGTTCAGCCAATGGCTCGTGGAGCTTGTGCCTACCAATCCGATTCGGGCGGCGGCAGACGGGAGCATGTTCCCGCTTGTGGTCTTCGTGCTCATGTTTGCACTCGCCAGCACACGCACCAATCCCGGCGTTCGACAACCGTTGGTTCGCTTCTTCCAGGCTGTCAGCGAGACAATGCTGGTGCTGGTTCGCTGGATCATTGCTGTCGCTCCCTTAGGCGTGTTTGCGTTGATGCTCGGATTCACCGCGCGCATGGGTGCGTCAGCATTGGGCGCCGTCGGCTACTATGTGCTCGCCATCTGTGTTCTTCTATTAGCTCAGATTGTGTTGCTGTACATAGTGCCGGTGGTCGTCGGTCGCGTTTCTTTTCGAGATTTTGCGTTGGCCGTGTTTCCGGCGCAAACCGTGGCATTCAGTTCTCGCTCTTCGCTCGCCTCATTGCCGGCGCTCATCGAGGGCGCAGAAGATAACCTCCGAGTTCCACCTGAGATTGCTGGCTTTGTACTGCCCCTGGCGGTCTCCACGTTCAAGGTGAGTGCGCCGATTGTGTGGATCGGAGGGGCCCTTTTCATCGCCAAGGTCTATGGCGTCAATCTCGGCGCACGGGAGATTCTCCTGATCGGAGCGGTGTCCGTCGTTCTGAGCTTCACTGCGGCCGGCATTCCGAGCGGCAGTTTGCTGCTGATGGCGCCAGTCTTTTCGAATCTCGGTCTTCCCATCGAGGGAATCGGTATTCTGATTGCGCTGGATGTGGTTCCTGACAGCTTCAAGACGATTTCGAATGTGACGGCGGACATGGTGGCGGCCATCATTCTCGCCCGCGTGGGCCGCGTACCGGCACCGACAGTGCCATTCAGCGGAGGTACGGACAGCAGCGAAACTTCCGCTACTGCCGTGCTTCAAGTCTCATCGCGACATCTAAGCCAAGCGCTATAGGAGGCGATCATGATTGCGTCCTTCGATGGGAGGCTATTCCGATGACTGATATCAGTCGGAGAGACTTCGTTCGGGCCGGTGCTCTCGCGGGCGTTACCGCTGGTCTTATTGGCGAGCGCGTCCTTGCCCAGGGACCAGCCATCAAGAGCAACTCGGCAAGACCTGTCGTCATCGCCTCAGGCAACGGCAACCGCTTCAAGAACGGCGGCGATCGGACGTGCATCGAAGAGGCGTTTCGACTGTTGGTTGGCGGCTCCGATCCGCTTGATGCCGTCATCGCCGGCGTGAACATCGTCGAACGGGACCCCGAAGACACGAGCGTCGGCTACGGAGGCCTGCCGAACGCCGACGGAATCGTCCAACTCGATTCCTGCTGCATGCACGGACCAAAGAAGCGGGCCGGCGGTGTTGCGGCGTTGGAGGGCGTTCGTACGCCGTCGCTCGTCGCCAAGGCGGTGATGGAGCAGACCGACCATCATCTGCTCGTTGGAGCCGGCGCTCAGGCCTTCGCCCGCGGTATGGGTTTCGAGATCGAGGCCGATCTCAACACCCCACGTTCGCGCCAGCTGTGGCTCGAATGGAAGCGTCGAATCGATCCGGCGCACTATCTGGATCCCCAGAAGCGCGCCAGCGCTGGATTCGAAGCCGGCTTGCAGATGGTTGCCGAGGGGCTCATCGACCGGGACCACTACTACGGGACCATCAACTGCAATGCTTTGTCTCCGCGTGGGGAACTTGCCGGGGTGACCACGACCAGCGGCCTGGCCTGGAAGATTCCTGGGCGCGTGGGCGACTCGCCGATCCTGGGAGCCGGGCTGTATGTTGACGGCGAAGTAGGCGCGGCTGGATCGACGGGCAGGGGTGAAGCGAATCTCTATAACCTCTGTTCTTTCCTGATCGTGGAGAACATGCGCCGCGGCATGAGTCCCAAAGACGCCGGCATGGAAGCGCTGAGGCGAATCAAGTCGGCGACCGTGGAACGCCGACTTTTGAACAGCCGCGGGGAACCGAACTTCAACGTGAACTTCTACGTCGTAAATGCTCGCGGCGAGCACGCTGGTGTGGCGCTGTACGCCGAACCGAAGGCGGCCTACGGAGTCTGCACGGAGAACGGTGCAGAAAACCGGCCGATCGAGCCGCTCCTGTCGGGCGCTCCGGAGGCGTGACCGACCGTCAAGTGGAAAGTGGAAAGTTGAAAGTGGAAAGTGGAAAGTAAGTTGGAAAGTTAGGACGTGTGAGCGATCGCCTCGAGTTCACGGTCCGTGCTCGCTAGACGAGTGCGTGTGGCCTTGGGCGCAGCCATTTTGGGCCGCCATCGCTGAGACGTGGGTGGTAGGCTATGAACGTTTCGCTTGAATGACCAGCACGATTGAATCCATTCGAGCCGAGTATCTTCGCTACAAGGCACTCGCGGAGGCGGCAATTGCCCAAGTCGAGGACGCCGACTTGTCGAAGCGGAGCTCAGGTGCCGACAATTCCATCGCGATCATCTGTTGGCATGTTTCCGGAAATCTCGAATCGCGTTTCACCGATTTCCTGACCAGCGATGGCGAGAAACCGTGGCGAAACCGGGAAGAGGAGTTTCAACCTCGCACAGCGACACGCGCAGAGCTCTTGGCGAAATGGAATCAGGGCTGGGAAGTCGTGCTGCAGTCGTTGTCGGATCTGAAAGACGAGGATCTTCAACGTACCGTGACCATTCGACGTCAATCGCTACAGATCAACGAAGCGCTCCATCGTTCATTGGCACACCTTGCGTATCATGTAGGCCAGATCGTCTACATCGGAAAGCTCTTGCGGGGGAAAGACTGGCACTTCCTGTCCATTCCACCCGGCCAATCGGATGCTTACAATCGAGCTCCAGCATCCGAAGCAGCATCCATTCACGCGCGGAAGCTTGCCGATCGGAGTAAATCCTGACATGGAAGCGTTGTCCCTACCGCGCGCAGATCAAGATGCAGAAGTAGGCCGGCACATCGGAGGCAACATGAAGATCCAGTCGGTGCTCGTTGTTTCGCTGCTGACCTGCACCGTTGCTGCGCAGAGCAGGAATCCCCTCGATCTGGCGACTGCCCAGGTTTCTGGTGAGGCCCGGCGAATTGCTTATGGGACAGACCCACTGCAATTCGGCGAGTTGCGCCTGCCGTCTACGAAGGGCCCGCACCCGGTCGCGATCGTCGTGCACGGCGGCTGCTGGGTTGCGAAGCTTGGAAATCTGGACCCACGCGCCGTCGCGATGGATAACATGCGGCCGTCGGCCTCGGCTTTGACAGAAGCCGGTATCGCGACCTGGAACATCGAGTATCGGCGCCTGGATAACGAAGGAGGAGGATGGCCCGGCACCTTTCAGGATGTCGCCCACGCTGCCGACTTCCTTCGCACGCTGCAGCGCGACCATCAACTGGATCTGGCGCGTGTCATCTCAATCGGCCACTCGGCCGGGGGACATCTCGCCATGTGGTTGGCCGCGCGTTCGAAGCTGGCGAAGACCAGTGAGCTGTACGTCGACAACCCGCTGCGGTTGATCGGTGTCGTCGATCTCGACGGACCCGCCGACCTGAAGGCCACGCTTCCGCTTCAACAGCCCGTTTGCGGCCGGCCGGTCATCACCGATTTGATTGGAGGTTCGCCCGAGGAACGCCCTGGGCGATATCACGATGCTTCACCGGTCGAGCTGTTACCTTTCGGCGTCCCTCAGGCGTTCTTCGCCGGGCAGATGTTTGTTGCACATGTGGCGCCGTACGCCGAGGCGGTCAACCGTGCCGGAGACACCCTTCAGACGTCGCCGTATCCGAATGCAAGCCACTTCGTGTTCATCGATCCGCAATCCGACGTGTGGCCGCAGGTGATGGGAAGTGTTCGCCGGCTCCTCTCGATGGCCGAGTGAGTGCCGGGCGGCCAGATAGTGGAGACAGCTCCGCAAGCCAGCTTTTACGACGATCTCGCCGACTGGTGGCCGCTCTTTTCGCCGCCGGAGAATTATGTCGAGGAGGCCGCGGACCTGCTCGAGCGTCTCGGCCCGCTGGCGCCCGGTCCACGGACGCTTCTGGAGTTGGGCTCGGGCGGCGGAAGTCTCGCCTCGCATCTGAAACCGCACTTCAACCTGACGCTCACGGATCGCTCCCCCGGAATGCTGGCGGTGAACCGCGCGATCAACCCTGAATCCGAGCATCTCGTCGGCGACATGCGAAGCCTGCTCCTGGGGCGCCAGTTCGATGTCGTCCTCGTACACGATGCGATCATGTACGCAACCGACGCCGCGTCGGTGCTGGCCACGTTGCAAACGGCAGCGATTCATTGCCGGCCAGGTGGCGTCGTCATCGTTCTTCCCGACTTTGTACGAGAAACATTCACGCCAGGTACCGATGAGGGTGGCCATGATGGCCTGGACGGCCGAGGATTTCGGTACTTGGAGTGGCGTTGGGATCCCGATTCCACCGACGACACCTACATCGTCGATTATGCGTTCTTGCTACGAGAAGCAAGTGGGGCAGTGCGGGCCGTACACGATCGGCACATCGAAGGTCTTTTTGCCCGCGCGCGGTGGTTGGAGTGGTTCGCTGCGGCCGGCCTCTCGGTCCTGAGCAACGATATCGATCAGTGGGGAAGAGACGTTTTCCTTGCCAGGGGCGCTGGCGCTCCTTGACCTTGTCAGTTCGCGGTTCCGTTTCCGGCGAAGCTCGCGCGCAGCTTCTCGCGATCGACCAAGTGGCCTCTCAAGTAGACGCGCGAAATTCTTCTGGTATTGGTAATGTCGTCCAGCGGGTTCGCATCGAGCACGACGAAATCGGCGCTTTTACCCGGTGCCACCGCGCCCAGATCTTCCTGCCCGAGGATGGCCGCCGACGTGCGGGTCGCGGCGACGAGAGCCTGTGAGGGCGTGAGCCCGGCCATCACGAGATTCTCCAGCTCGGCGTGCATCGTCCAGCCGATGAACTGGTCGCCTTGCTGACCGCCGCCGTCGGTGCCGACGCCGATGGTCACGCCAGCCGCGTGGAGCTTCGTAAGACCGCGTGCCAGCCGGTTCCAGGTGTCGGTGGATCTTGCGAGCTGCGCCGGATCTTTCTCGGGGAAACGGTTGCGCAGCCTATCGATCTGAGTTGGCAGCACAGTTTCGAGAATGAGCGGGTGAACCGGGTTCAGCCACGGCGCGTAAATGGCCCGATGCGGTCCACCGAGGGCCGAGACCACGGACACGTTGGGATGCTGCTTGAACAGGGTGACCAGCTCATCGTCGACGTCGCTGATCATGTGAGCGAACACGTCGATGCCCGCACGCAACAGGTCCTTGGCGACCTGGAGGTCCGTGGCGTGCACCGCTACACGCAAATGGTTCTTGTGCGCCTCGTCGAAGATGGCGGCGTACAGCTCCGGCGGCATTTTCTTCACCGCGCCGCCGCGGTCGTCCACCCACGTCTTGATGAGCGTCAACTTTCGGGTCGCGAGCTCCTGCACGTCGGCGCGCGCACCTTCAGGGGTCGTGACGGCATAGGCTGCCTGTCGCATGTTGTCGGGACTGATCTCGCTGAGCGGCGCCAGGCCGCGGCCGGCCGTCAGAAAGCGTGCGGCATCGGGATACTTGCCCGCGAGGATTTCGTCGCGCAGCTGGAAGGGCATCTCGCCGAAATCGCTGCCCATCGCCTGACTGGCGGCGACGCCGAAGTAGGCGAAGCGGTGCATGTGATCGAGGATGTTCTGGCGTGTGTAGTTCCGCGCCCCGCTCGTCAGGTTCTTCATGTACCCGATGTGCGAGTGAGCGTCCACGAGTCCGGGGATGACGGTCTTGCCGGTGAGATCTACACGTGCAGCTCCAGGAGGAGCCTGAAGCTCGCCTTTGCGCCCGACTCTAGAAAATTTCGTGCCTTCGACCAGAAACGCGGAATTCTCGATTGGTGCGCCGCCATCGCCAGTAATGAGGCGTGCACCTTCGTACAGAGTGGCACGTCCGGTCGTGCCGCTCCGCTGCTGACCCGCCTTGGGAACACTTGTTCCTGCGAGGAGCAGCGCTCCTATGATGAATGGCGTCAGCCGAGGCATGCGGGAAGTTTACAGCGCTTGTATCACGCGGAGGGCGTCGAGTCTGGGGCCGTCGCTATCCGGCGCAGCTCGCCCGGGTCCAGCCAGTTCAGCTGGCAGCGTTCGCAGCTGTCGATGACGACGTTCCCGGGCCCGCCGTAGATGTGGCAGAGCATTGGCTGTCTACAACTGGGGCAGTTGAGCAGCCGATCGCCAGGATTCTGCCGACGGGGCAATGCAATTCGAAAAGGGCGCTCCTCGCTGGCGCGAACCGCGTCGATGACCGTCGCGAATCGATTCATGTCGATCAACATGCCAGAGCAGCGCGGGCAAGCGAGCAGTGCATGGCCCTCCAGCCGACTGGTCGAGAGGGGAGTTGAACAGGTCGGACACAGCTGCGTAGTTTCATTCAGCAGTTCCAGTTGCTCGACGATAGCCGGCGCCTCTCGCTGGCCGCCGCAGTGGTCGCACGCGAGGATGCCCTTGTTCCGGTCGAACCGTACCGGCGCTCCACAGTTGTCGCACTTTGCCACGACTGGATTATCGGAAAAGGGCGCCGCAGCCAATAGCCGCGAGTGCGATCCCCTAGGCGTCACGTTCGGCCCCCAATTGGCTGTTTCAAAATCCTCGAGCTTTTCAGTCACAGTATGATGATGTCCGCAGTCAAAGCAGAGTTGCTCACGCTGCAATCAGCGTTCAGGAGGAACAGCATGCGGACAAAAATGCAGCTTGTCGTTTCAGTGATCGTTATGCTCATATCACTGCCCATGGCGGCTCAAGAGCGTGGCGGGCAACGCGGTGCCCCAGCGGCGCCAGCCGGTCCGGCCATGACGTTGACGATACCGGCGTTTCCTGATGGCGGTCAGTTTCCCGTGAAGTACAGCCAGGCGGCCGAAGGCGTGGCGCCTGGCGAGGGAACCTCACCGGCAATCAGTTGGGCGAATCCGCCCGCCGGGACTCAGTCGTTCGTGCTCAACATGCGCGACATGGACGTGGCGCGAAATCGCACGACGGACGATCAGGCACATTGGGTCGTCTGGAACATTCCGGGCACGGCCACCGGCTTGCCGGAAGGAGTACCCGAAGGGTCCTCAACTCGCGGATGGAAGCTATCAGATCAGCGCCACCGGCCAGATGTATCGCGGTCCCGGTGCGCCGGCGACCGGACCGCAGCATCATTACATGTTCGAGCTCTACGCGTTGGACACCAAGCTCGATGTCCAACCCACCAGCGATGCGTTCGAGACACGCGCGAACGTCATGAAAGCCATGCAAGGGCACATTCTGGGGAAAGCGGTCTACGGAGGACTGTTCAGGCGGCCCAAGTAGGTGTGACCACATGAACGGGATCGAAGTCGTTCCCTACGATCCTGGTTGGCCGGACGCGTTCGAACAGGAAGCTCTGCGTCTTCGCACGGCACTCGGGACGCTGGCGCTGCGGGTCGACCACAACGGCTCGACTTCGATTCCGGGACTCGCTGCGAAGCCGGTCATCGACATTCAGGTGTCGGTTGCTTCGCTTCAGCCGCTTGCGGAATACGGCGACCGCCTCGAGTCAATCGGATACGTTCACGTACCTCACGAGGACGACTCGTTCTGTCCGTTCTTCCACCGGCCGCGTCGATGGCCTCACAGTCATCACGTGCACGTGGTTGAGAGCGGCGGACTCGAGGAACGGCGGACGCTGGCGTTTCGTGATTATCTCCGCGATCATGCGGACGTGGCGCTGGAATACGAGCGATTGAAACAGCAGCTTGGCCGACGAACTCGGCACCGAGTTCACGCCGGAGTCGCGCGAGGCGTATGCCCGTGGCAAGACACACGTTCATCGATAGGATCGTTGCCGTCGCTCTGAGCTCCGGTTATCCGCGAGACCTTCTCGTGGCTCGAAGAGCGACTAATCAGAATCCTGTTGGAGAAAGGTGAGATGACCTGGGGCACGCGAATGTTATGCGCATTGTCAATCTCGGGCTCCCTGGTTTCCGCTCAATCTCTTCAGCACGCCGACCTCCAAAAGCAGATGGAAGATGTAACGCGGGGATTCGACGGGCGGATCGGTGTCTGTGTTCAGGACTCGTCGCGCTTCAGCTGCGTCAATGGAGACGAGCGGTTCCCCCTTCAAAGTGTCATGAAGCTGCTCGTGGCAATCGCAGTCATGGACGCCGTCGACCGTGGCGAGTGGCGGCTGACCGATCCAGTGGTCGTTCGAAAGCACGATCTGAGTCTCGCCGTGCAGCCTCTGGCGCAGCTCGTGACAGAGAATGGATTCAATACAACTATCGATGATCTCGTGCGCCGGGCGGTTGTGGATAGCGACAGCGCCGCCACCGACTTCCTGGTCGCCAGGCTTGGCGGGCCGCGGGCCGTCCAACTCGTGCTCGAGCGTCATCATGTGACCGACGTTCGGTTCGATCGCGACGAGAGACACCTGCAAACAGAAATTGCCGGTCTGGAATGGCGTCCGGAATTCGTGGACGCCGAGGTGCTCGATCGCGCATACGCGGCCGTTCCGGAAGAAAAAAGGGATGCTGCGTTTCGCGCCTATCAGAGAGACCCGCGCGACACGGCGACGCCGCGAGGCATGACCAAGCTTCTGCAATCACTCGCCGAGAACCGGCTGCTTTCCGCATCGTCTACGAAGCGCCTATTGGAGATCATGACCCAGACGGCTACGTTTCCCGATCGCCTGAAGGCGGGTGTTTCACAGGGCTGGATTCTGGCGCACAAAACAGGTACCAGCGGAACATGGCGCGGGGTTACCGCCGTGACGAACGACGTGGGCATTCTGATGGCGCCCGATCAAAAAGCGATCAGTCTGGCCGTGTTCATCGCCGATTCGCGGGCGGATCATACAGATCGCGCGGCACTGATGGCCAGCATTGCGCGGATGACCATCAAGAATTATCGGTAGCGTTCACTCGATGCGGCTCAACATAGACGGCGGAGGGAGGCGCGTCATGTCGTTCCACGCAAGAAACATCGTCAGCGTGTTGGCTCTCGTCGCGCTTCTCATCGCAGCAGCCGCTCAGACGGTCGCGCAAAACAAGGACCTCGCGCCTCTATCGATTGCCCGTCAAGGCTACTTGTTCGCGGGAGGGAAGTACTCGACGGTCAACGGCCGCCGAGTGATGAGCGGGCACCTGTACGCCGAGTTTCAGATTCCGAGCCGACAGACGCATCCGTGGCCCATTGTCATGATCCACGGGGGCGGCCAGTCCGGGACCAACTTCACCGGTACGCCAGACGGCCGCGAGGGTTGGGCCCAATTCTTCTTGCGACAAGGTTACGCGGTGTACGTGGTGGATCAGCCAGGACGAGGCCGAGCCGCTTACGAAGCCGACGTGTACGGGCGAGCCTCACAACTTGATCCCGACAGTACGCAGAAGCGCTTTGTTGCACCCGAGCGTTACAACCTTTGGCCGCAAGCGCACCTTCATACGCAGTGGCCAGGGCCTGGAACGATCGGCGATCCAGTCTTCGATCAGTTTTTTGCATCGCAGCTGCCATCCATTCAGGACTTCGCCTTGCAACAGCAGCTGAACCGTGATGCCATTCTGGCGTTGCTCGACAAGATCGGCCCGGCGATCCTCTTGACACATTCCCAATCGGGCGCTTTCGGCTGGCCGGTCGCCGACGCACGCCCGGATCTGATCAAGGCTGTTGTGGCAGTCGAGCCGAACGGTCCGCCGTTCTTCGCCGTCGAGAACATTCCCCAACCCGAATGGTTCCGCGATGCCGCCTCGCCGACCAACACCTGGGGGATTTCGGCTGTTCCGCTCTCGTATTCACCATCGGCCACGAAGGCTTCCGATCTTTCGATCGTGCGTCAGGACAAGCCTGATGCGCCGAATCTCGTCAAGTGCTGGATGCAGACGTCACCGGCGAGGCTGCTTCCGAATCTGGCGAAGCTACCGATCCTGATTCTCACTGCAGAAGCGTCCTATCACGCGCCATACGACCATTGCACGGTGAAATACCTCCAGCAGGCAGGCGTTCGGTCCACGTGGATCAAACTGGGTGACCTTGGCATCCATGGGAACGGCCACATGATGATGCTTGAAAAGAACAACCAGGAGATCGGTGTCGTCATCTCAGGTTGGTTGACAGAAAAACTGCCGACCCCAGCCAAATAGGGTTATGCGCGAGAAAATCACCATTCCTGCTTCTCAACAAGTGAGGCAGATACCCTGGCGGACGAGCTTGGGGTTTCTGCTGCTGATTGCTCACGTTGCTGCGGCGGAGGTCGTCAAGATTGACGTTCAACGTCGAGACGATGCCGGCACGCACGAGCGAGTGATCGGCCGCGTGCATTTTGCGATCGATCCGCGACTTCCTGCCAATCGCGCCATTGCCGACATCGACCTTGCTCCCAAGAATGCCGAGGGCAAGGTCGAGTTCTCCTCGGACCTCCTGTCACTTCAGGCCCAAACGGGTCGACCGAGCGCGCGGCAGCGTGTTCCTCGAGGTCGTCAATCGCGGCCGCGATCAGTCCCTCGCGATCATGAGCGGCGCCCAACAGCGAGACCTCTCGCCCGAATCATGGGATCTCGGCGACCGATTCTTTCTCGAGCAGGGATTCGCCGTGGCATTCCTTGGCTGGCAGTTCGACGTCCAGCCGTCCCAGGGTCTGACGTTTCAGGCTCCCGTCGCTCCGGTCGAAGGGCTCGTCCGTGAGACCCACATCGAAGCGAACGGTGGGCGGACGATTGAGATGGGATTGGCATACTGCGCGATCGACCCGCGTCAGCAGAATGCCACCCTGACGTTTCGCGCAAGCATGGATGCGGCGCCGCAGCCGATCTCACGCGATCGCTGGCGATTCGCTGATGACGGATGTTCGGCGCGTTTCAGCACAGACGCCGGGGTCGGCATTTATGAAGTCGTGTATCAGGCGAAAGGGTCTCCGGTGGCTGGCCTCGGCCTGGCAGCGATTCGCGACTTCGCGTCGTACCTTCGATACGGTGCCGACGGCGCGACGCTGCGCGAGACGCCGGGCGCACTTCAGCGGACGATCGGATACGGCTACTCGCAGAGCGGCCGATTCCTGCGCGAGTTCGTCCGGGACGGCTTCAACGCCGACGAGCGCGGCCGCCCTGCGTTCGACGCGCTCATGATTTCGTCTGCCGGGGCAGGTGGCGGAAGCTTCAACCACCGCTTCGCGATGCCGGGCGTCGCCGGCAACTCCGTGCTTTCAGTTCTGCGGCCGGTCGATTTGCCGCCCTTCACCGACGAAGGGTTGCTGGCGCAGGCCCGAGCGGCGCGGGTGATGCCGAAAATCTTCTACACCTTCTCGTCCACCGAGTACCTGGGCGCGCGCGGGATCCCTCACGCATACGACGAACGGCGGCCGGCAGGACGCGCCGCTGGCGACGACGTCGCGCCTCTATTTCCTGGCGGGGACACCGCATTCCTCCGGGCAGCTGGCGTTGGTCAAGGGCCCTCGTGGGTCGCCATACCAGCACTTCACGAACTTCGCCCAGCAGCGTTGGGTTTCGCGCGCGCTCCTCCTCGATCTCGACGCGTGGGCCGCCAACAAGAGCGAGCCGCCGTCTTCCCAGTATCCATCCGTCGAGAAGGGCGAGCTGGTTGCGCTCAAAGACGTCAATTTTCCAAAGGTGCCGTCATTTCCGTTCGCCACATACATGCCGCAAGTGTGGCGGATGGACTACGGACCGGAATACACCACGACGAAGGTCATCACGATCGAGCCGCCGCGAACTGAAATGCCCTATCTGATCCTCGTACCTCAAGTGAACGCGGACGGCAACGACGTCGCGGGCATCCGTCTACCCGAAGTGGCGGCGCCACTGGGAACCTATACGGGTTGGAACATCACCATTCCGCAGTTGTCCGAGCTGCGATATCTCAGCGGCCTGGTTGGTGCATTTGAACCGTTTCCGATCACGAAGGAGCAGCGGGCACAATCTGGAGACGCGCGCCTCTCGGTAGCCGAGCGATACACAGGGCGGCAGGATTACCTCGACCAGGTCAAACGCGCGGCGGACGACCTGGTCCGTCAACGGTTCATGCTTGGTCCTGACGTCCCGGCAGTGGTGCAGCGAGCTGAACAGATCTGGAATGCAGTGGTGAGCGGCGGGACTCGGTAAATCGCGAGATCCGAGACTATGGGGCACGGCGAATTCTCTACTGACCCGGAAACCGTCTGGTTGACCGAGGAGGGAACGGACGATCGAAAGATGTCGCTCCTTCGAGATTTCAGCTTCAAGGATCCCGCTGCGAAGGTCTGGTTGGCTCCGGCCGGTTCGGTAATCGACGGCGCCTCGATTCCTCGAGCCCTGTGGACGATCGTCGGATCACCGTATACGGGCGACTACAGGCGGGCTTCAATCGTTCACGATGTCGCGTGCGATCAGGCCGGAGGCGACGAGAAGAAGCGCCGGGCTGCCGATCGGATGTTCTTCCATGCGTGTCGCGCAGGTGGGTGCTCGATCTGGCAGTCGACGGTCCTGTATCTCGGAGTCCGGATTGGAGCTGCCGCCCCAGAGGTCCCCGCGTGGCACGCCGCGGTTGCCATGGAAACGTCGGGACCGCGGATCAGGAGGACCGCCGACGAGCTACGCCTCGAACGGGACTTCCAGGCCATTGTCGATCGAGTTCTCGCACCGGGGGAAACCGACGACCCCCAAAAAATCGAGAAGCGTGCAGACGAGGCGCTCGCCGCCGTGGCTGGCTTGAAGGTTCGCGCGCCCGCCAAGAGGTCGCGGCGAAAGTCAGCAGGACGATGAGTCGCCCGGTGGACTCAGCCCCTGCGCGCTCTCCCGCCGAGGCAGCAGAGCTCGCTGAGGACGGATCGAACGCGGAGCCCGCGAAGTCCGCAGAGGAATTACTTAGCCTCTGCGGTCTCGGCGATCTCTGCGTTGAAATGTCCTCTGCGTCCTCTGCCGTCTCTGCCGCCGAGGCAGCGGAGCTCGCCGAGACGGATCGAACGCGGAGCCCGCGAAGTCCGCAGAGGAATTACTTAGCCTCTGCGGTCTCGGCGATCTCTGCGTTGAAACGTCCTCGGCGTCCTCTGCCTTCTCTGCCGCCGAGGCAGCGGAGTTCGCCGAGGACGGATCGAACGCGGAGCCCGCGAAGTCCGCAGAGGAATTACTTAGCCTCTGCGTCCTCTGCTTTCTCTGCCCCGACGAGGCGGACTTGATCGGAACGGATCTCACGCGCTGAAATCGGCCGCGCGTTATCGGAGCTGAACCTTCGCCTTATGACCGATCGTGACGCATTCTGGCGTGTGGCAGTCGTCGCGTCGTTGCCAGTGAGGACTGGACGGCCGCTGCCGCGCGCCCCGACAGCGCATGCTCGAAGGCATTGAACGAGGCATCCAGCAGAGTGGCCGTGCACGACTTCTTCCATCAGATTCTGGGTGCTGAGGCGTCCCACAATGATGAAGATCCGGCAGCTATGAATTTGGGAGCCCGGACCGGCAGGCACAGTACCACGGTGAGCTGCATTGGTCGACGGCGGAGTCGCTGCTCCGCAGGAAGGTTGGCAAATAGTGGATCCGCTCACGGGAGAGCTCGCCGAGCATCAAGCCCACTTCCGCGAGAACCGTGTCCTGGCCGTTGAACTCTGTGGCAATCTGACCACCGCTCAATTGAACTGGCATCCGCAGCCGGGGCGCTGGTCGATCGCCGAGTGCCTGGTTCATCTGAACATCTCGGCGAAACTGTTCGGACAGGCGATCGCCTCGGCCGTGAACGACGCGCGTCTGGCCGGCGTCGTCGGCACTGGTCCCTTCCGATATGCTCCACTGTCACGCTGGTTCCTGGGCTTCGTCGAGCCGGACAGCAAGAAGCGATACAAGACGCCCGGCAAGTTCGCTCCAGAGCCGTCCGAGCGGTTCGAAGTCGAGCACGTCCTCGAAGAGTTTCGAGCGGCTGGGACACGCTCGGAGCAATATCTACGTGAGGCGAACGGGCTCGGATTCGCTCGCGTGAAGGTTCGCTCGCCAGCCGTACCGCTGTTCGTTTTCAGCTGGTGGCTCTTTGCGATTCAGAGCGCTCACGGACGGCACCTGCGGCAGGCCGAGCGCGTCAACTCGACGATCGGATTTCCGTCCTAATCTGATGGAGGCCGCCATCGAGCATCGTCGCCTCGAACTACTGGCCGCAGCGCTGAGCCTCACGCTGCTCGGTTCGTCGCCCGCAGCGGGGCAACAACCTGAGAGTGCGACTGCTGTCGCGTTTACGGAGGGCCCTACTGTCGATCGGGGCGGGAACGTGTACTTCAGCGAGATCGTCTCGATTGGGATCATGAAGCTGAGCCCGATGGCGTGTTGTCCACCTTTCGCGAGCAGAGCAACAACGCGAATGGCCTGCTCATCGATCCCCAGGGCCGGCTCGTAGCGTGCGAGGGCGCCGAATCGCAGCGCGCGGGCGTCCGTGTGACGTTCAAGCCGCGGATCACACGGACAGACTTGCCGACGGGCAAGATGGATGTGCTCGTCAACAGCTACGAAGGCCAAGCCGCTCGTGTCTCCAAACGATGCACGATCGACGGCAAAGGTCGCCTGTATTTACCGATCCCGCGGTGTCGCCGTTCTGTCGATCGAATGCTCCGGCCAGGTGACGCGTATCCTTCGGCGCCCGACATCCAGCGGCCTGACCGGATTCAAGTCGCCGGACGACAACAGCCGAGTGGACTCGTCGAGCGAACAATGCCGACAAAGGAGCGCGCATTCGATCCGTGCGTACACACTTCGCCCGGATCGAACTGTCGCCAACATGCGGGTGCACGATTACTTCTATCCCGGACAAAGCGCCAATGGCATGAGCATCGACACGCAAGGAACTTAGCCTCTGCCGGGATCAACCAGCTTCGCCGGAACATCGGAGACCCTCGATACAAACGGGCATCTACGTCATCTCGCCAGAGGCAAGCTGTCAAGTTCATTCCGATTCCGGGAAGACTTCATCACGACAATGTTTCGGTGGTCCCAACATGAAGACTTTCTTTACATGACCGCGGAAAAACATCTTAAAAGGTCCGGACCGAGATCGCGGGCCTGCCACGCTAGAACGGGTGCTCGCGCCTGTGACGTTGACCTCCACAGCCCAGCAATCCGGCGTTGAACCAGGGACCATTCCGGAGAGCGTTCTACGTCGCCAAGGGACCTGGCGTCTTTCAGGCCCCCGCTGCGACAACTGGACCTTCGGACGCCGGGCTGACACGGCGGTCCGCCAATCGCCCTTCTTGGTCGCTCGTTGGAGGAACAAAGCGCGCCAGCTGGCTCGCGCATCGCCCGGATCGCCGTTGACTTCTTTGGGCCGGTGCCGGTTTCGGAGGTCTCGGTTGAGACCGAGGTCTTGCGCGGAGGCTCACGAATTCGATCTCTGGGGCGACGATGAGAGCTCGGGATCGTATGGTGCTGCGCGCGACGGGCTTTCACGTCCTGGCCGAGGTAGGACGAAGCCCGGCCGTGTCTTCTTCGTTTGTCGTGCCGGACCTTCCAACGCGGGAAGCAGAAGCCCGCTTTCCGGGGATGGGGCGCTTTCCCTACGGCGACGCGCTGGAGTGGCGCTTTGTGTCCGGTGGATTCGGTGAGCTCGGTCCGGCTACGGTCTGGAGCCGGTCTCGGATTCCACTCGTGCAGGGCTGTACGCTCACTGGCCTGCAGCGGGTCTTGATCATGGCAGACGCGGCGAACGGCATCAGCGCGGTGCTGCCGTTCACCGCGTGGACGTTCGTTCCAGATCGATCTGCTCGTCACCGCTCAACGTCTGCCTGTTGCCGAGTGGGTGGGAATGACCTCCCGAACAACCCTTGGTAGCGAGGGCATCGGCATGACGGACACGATCCTGTTCGATGAGCAGGGTGCATTTGGTCGGGCGCTCCAGACCCTGTACGTCGCGCCGCGATAGGGAAGTGACGAGTTCTTCAGCTAGGATAGGTGCCCGATGCAACGCCCAAGAGGGAGCACGCGACTATGAAATCACGACGAGAATCGCAGACGTGGTTACCGATCAGCGCGGCCGTCGCCGCCGCATTCGCCGTCGCGCTTGCTGCTGTTCACCCCCTCGTGTCCGCTCAAGGTTCTGCGGATCGTTGGGTCGGGACGTGGTCGACGGCGGAGGTCGGGCGGCCGCAGACACCGCCGCCGCCAGCGCCAGTGCTCCCGCCCTTCATGGCGAACCAGTGTCCAGCGCCCGCCCCGGCTACGCCACCCTCACCGACAGGCCAGGCCTTTGCCCCCATGCCATTCACTCACTTCACAAATCAGACGCTGCGTCAGGTTGTTCATACGAGCCTCGGCGGGTCGAAGGCGCGTGTCGTGCTCAGCAACGCGTACGGGACGGCACCGATGACCATTGGCGCCGGTTCCATTGCCTTGCGCGACAAGGAGGGAACCGATTCAAACAGGATCCAGCCGCGCCTTGAACTTCAGTGGCCGTGCCACCATCACGATCCCCGCAAGCGCCGTCGTCTACAGCGATCCGGTGGACTTCCCGGTTCCGCCAATGGCCGACCTTGCCATCGACCTGTATCTACCTGGCACGACGAACACGTCGGCACCGCTCACGATGCACGTCGGTGCATTGCAGACGACGTACATTTCCGAGACGGGCAATCATGTAGGAGCCGCGACGCTTCCGACGGTGGCCACGATTCAGAACTGGTTCCTGTTGACCGTGTGCAAGTCGTGGCGCCAGACGCGGCGGGTGCGATTGTCGCGTTCGGCGACTCGATCACCGACGGCAGCCGGTCAACGCCAGACACGAACAACCGATGGCCGGATCACCTTGCGCGGCGCTTGCTGTCGCAGTCGCCGCCGCTCAAGTTGGGCGTCCTCAATGCCGGGATCGGCGGCAACCGCGTGCTCAGCGAGGGGGTGTTCAACGCCGGCATCAACGCGCTCGCACGATTCGAGCTCAATGCGCTCAGTCAAGTCGGCGTCACGCACGTCATCGTGCTTGAAGGCATCAACGACATCGGAAACGCCAGGATGAACCCGACGCCAACGGCGGAGGACATCATTGCGGGTCACCGGCAGCTCATCGAACGGGCACACTCGAGAGGGCTCAAGATCTATCGGCGCGACGCTGACGCCGTTCTGGGGTGCGGCCTATTACACCGACGTCGGGGAAGCAAAGCGCCAGGCCGTGAACGAGTGGATTCGCACCAGCAAAGCGTACGACGGCGTGATCGACTTCGACAAAGCGACGCGCGATCCAAGCGAACCGAAGAAACTTCTTGCCACTTACGATTCCTGCGATCACCTGCACCCAAGCGACGCCGGGCTACAAGGCCATGGCCGACGGGATTGACCTTGGACTGTTCAAATCCGCTCAAGTGACCCAATCAGCCGGGCGCTAAGTAAGGGCAGTGATGTAGGGTCGAAGGTTTCCATCGTGACCGAGCAGAATGGAATTCACCTGAGTGTCTACTTCCGCTTCCCCTGATTTACGGTACGCGCTAACGCGCAGTACTCTCGCATCTTCTGCTTCGAAGTGAGCATTTGTCTTAATCCACACATCGCCACAGTCAGACGCGAAGACTGAGGTGAATTCAATTCCTCGACGCAACACCATAAGCGATGGGAGGCGATATGGGTGTGCGTTGGTCAAGGATGTCATGGAGCGAAAGGAACGAGCTATGGGGGCGATGGCGTCGTGGCGAATCGCTCCGCGACATTGCCCACGCGCTGCGCCGTGCGCCGAGCGTCGTCTACACGGCAGTTGAAACGGGAGGCGGAATTGCGCCGCGACCACGGCGGCGGTCCCGGCTCGCCCTCACCGACGGAGCGGGAAGAGGTTTCGCGCCAGCTCGCGCTCGGCCAATCCTTCCGCGGTATCAGCCAGCTTCTCGGTCGAGCGCCGTCCACGGTTTGTCGCGAAGTAGCGCGAAACGGTGGGCGTGGCGTCTATCGGGCGGCCGTCGCCGACGGACGTGCCTGGCGACGGAGCCATCGACCCCAGCCGTGCCGTTTGTCCACCCGGCCGGCACTCCGACGCGCCATCGCGCACAAACTCGCCCAGCAATGGTCGCCGCAGCAGATCTCAGGCTGGCTCCGATGTACCTTTCCGAGCGATCCTGACATGCAGGTGTCGCCCGAAACCATTTACCGAAGTCTGTTTGTTCAGAGTCGCGGCGTCCTCAAACGTCACCTGCTCCAGCACCTACGCCGCCAGCATCACTTTCGGCACGCGCGCGTAGCGGCGCGGCGGCAGCCACGACAGGGCCAAATCCTCGACGCGATCTCGATTCGCCAGCGACCGGCGGAGGTCCAGGATCGAGCGGTGCCGGGCCATTGGGAAGGAGATCTCCTAGAAGGCGCTCGGGGCACGTTTGTGGCGACGCTCGTCGAACGTCAATCGCGTTATGTGATGCTGGTGCGGTTGCCGAACAAGGCAACCGGGACGGTGACTCGCGCCCTGGCGCGGCGCATTCGACGGCTCCCGCACGGGTTAATGCGATCGCTGACGTGGGATCGAGGCGGCGAACTCGCGGCGCATCGCGCGCTCACGATTGCGACCGACGTCCGCGTGTACTTTTGTGACCCGCAGAGTCCCTGGCAGCGCGGGTCAAACGAAAACACCAACGGCCTACTGCGCCAGTACTTGCCCCATGCCGCCGACTTCTCCGGCTACAGCCAGGCGCAGCTGGACGCCATCGCGTTTCGCCTGAATACTCGACCCCGATTGACGTTGGGATATCAAACGCCCGCAGCTAAACTCGCAGCGATCGTTGCGACGACGGGTTGAAAACGCGTGAAAGGTAACACCGATGCGACTGCCGAGCAAAGAGGCGAGCCCGAAGAAGGCGCGCCTACTCTGCTCACATACCATGCCGCGGACGGAGGCAACCATACCGATTCCGTTGCTGCTCAACGGAAGTCGCCCCAAGGCGTTTCGGCGCATTCGCGTCGTCGTTGGAGCGGCTGTTATCTGCTGCTCATCGTTGCTGGCCACTGCCGATACAGCTCCTGTTGTCACAGCTGTCGTCTCGAGCGCCGACTGGGTTGCCGCCGGAAGTGCAGTTACTTGGACGGCGTTTGTCGTCGGAGGGACAGGCCCTTGCAGTTACAAGTGGTTCGTGTGGGACGGTGCGCAGTGGAGCCTTGGGCAGGATTGGAGCCCCGACCCGTCGTGGGAGTGGACGCCCCAGGCAGCTGGAAATGTACTCGTTTCAAGTGTGGGTGCGAAACGCGGGGTCCGGCGCCGATTTTGATGCCTGGCGATCTTTTGGTCCCTACTCTGCGCCAACCCCGACCAGCCTCTTGGTCACCAGCCTTACTTCCGAATCTGGACATGCCCAAGCCGGCGGGAACTCCCGTGCGATGGAAGGCGACTGTGGCGGGTGCCTCGGTGGCACCGATGTTCAAGTTCTGGATCTATGACAAAGCCAGCTGGGCTCTCGGACAGGATTGGAGCGCCGCCGATACGTGGTCATGGATCCCTCCGACTGCGGGAAACTACCTTGTGCAGGTCTGGGTGCGGAACCCTGGTTCTTGGCCCCATTCGATGCGTGGTTGGGGAACGGGCCGTACGTTCGTGACGGCTCCAACCGCGCTCATCTTTCCCGCGAATTCCCTGCTCTCCGATCAGTATTTCCGGTACCAGCCCGAACTCCGGTGCTCTGGACCGCCAGGGCCATCGGCGGCACCGGGCCGTACACGTACAAGTTCTTCGTATACAACGGTTCGACCTGGAGCGTTGGGCAGGATTGGAGTACGGCAAACACCTGGACGTGGGTCCCACCTTTGTCGGGCACTTACTTTGTTCAAGTGTGGGCTAGGAACGCCGACTGATCCAGTACCTACGATGCGTGGAGAGGCTCTGAGCCTGTTACGGTCGGCGCCTCCACTCCTCTTTCGGTGAAGATGACGACCGCGCCAATGACACCGCTCTTCGTTCGAGGACCGGCGGTATTCAAGGTGAATGCGATCGGAGGGACCGGACCTTACAGCTACCAGTTCTGGATCCACGACGGGGTCAAGTGGAGAGTCGGTCAGTCTTTCGGCTCCTCGGACAGCTTCAAGTGGACTCCGCCGATCGCCGGGATGTACTCCGTTCAGGCGTGGGTTCGGAATGCGTCGTCATTTCTCGCCTACGATGCGTGGGCCGGAACCACGGTCACGGTGATGCCGGCACGATTCAACTACACAGGAATCTTCGCTTATTCAGGCGAAGCCGAAACGCTTGTGGTGCCAAGCGGCGTCACAGAAGTCAGAGTGACCGCGACTGGCGCACAGGGCTACAACGGAGGTCTTGGAGGCACGGTGACTGCGACAATCCCGGTGACTCCTGGTGAAC
This sequence comes from uncultured Acidobacteriota bacterium, assembly GCA_963773035.1. GTDB lineage: Bacteria > Acidobacteriota > Vicinamibacteria > Vicinamibacterales > CAVVIG01 > CAVRXZ01. The sequence continues at coordinate 173,859 of CAVYZX010000025.1, forward strand.
CGCTGACTGGTTTTTGTGGGTGGGCAGGGCCGGGGCGCGCGCCGTCCTCTGATGCGGGATTCAATGGAGGTGGAGGTGGCTCGGGGGGAGGCGGCGGGGCCTCGGACGTTCGTCGGGGGGGCACCGGACTAGGGGATCGAATCGTTGTCGCCGGCGGCGGCGGCGGATGTCCCTTGGGCGGGGCCGGCGGCGGCCTCATTGGCGGCTCGTCCGGACAGCCGGTCGGTGGGGGTGGCGGCGGAACGCAGGTGAGCGGAGGGATCGGCGGTTGGAATGGCTCCAACGGGACGTTTGGCGTTGGCGGCGCAGGCGGCCCGGGCCCCGACTTGGTTGAAACCTACGGGTGCGGAGGGGGGAGGGGGGCATTACGGCGGCGGCGGAGGTGGAGGCTTCTATCCCAATCCCAATCTTCCTATTCAGATCGGCTCGGGATTCAGCGGTGGCGGTGGATCGTCCTATTCGGCCCCAGGGGTCAGCGGCGTCGTTCACACGCAGGGCGATCACCCCGGAAACGGACAGGTAACGATTGCTTGGTGAGCTCGAGGCGTTGCCCGCGTAATCGATCAGGCGCGGCTACCGACGCGGAAGCTTCGGAGACCGAGTGACCAGGCAATTAGGTGTGTTCGCCCGGTTACTGCTCGAGCGTTTCGAACAGCCTGTGCAGCACGATTCAAACCCCCGAACGAGGTGGTTCCGCTCACACGGTGGTGGCATCGCAGAAGTCCTCACAGGACACGGGAGGAGCAGCATGGACACGACCACGACTGAATTGCTGGCCAGGCTTGGTGCACTTGAAGCAGAACTTGCCCGAGTGAAGGCGCAGATCGGCGACGCGACGTCCGCTGCCGGGGGATCGAATCGGAGCCCGCGCATCCGACCATGCCACTGCCACCATCCTCTCGGCGCGACCTGCTGCGCTATGGGGCGGCGGCCGTAGGCGCGGCGGCCGTGGGGCTGGCCGCACAGCCCGCCGAAGCGGCCGACGGTGACCCCATCATCATTGGGGCCCTAAACACCGGGACGGTGTCGACACTCCTCGATGCTCGGGATGCGCCGTTCGGTGCCGGTTTTCAGGCGAATGGACGGTTTGAGGGCGTCGTTGGCCTGGCATTCGGTGCGAATGGGTTTGGTGTTTTTGGAAACCACGTCGGCATCTTCGGAACTTTCCAGCAGAACGTTCCCGCGGTGGGTGTTTTTGGCACGAGTGCACAGCCCTTTGGCACGGGGGTCCTGGGTCGGAAAATGTGGGATCGGCACCAGCCGTGCACGGTCTGATGAATGGAGGAGGCCCAGCAGTCCTCGGCGAGGTTGACTGGGGATGCCGCAGCGAACGCGATTGCCGTCTATGGGCGGAACCACTCCTCCTACGCCGGACCGGGACCGGGCGCGGGTGGGTTCGGTGTGTACGGGGTCTCCGTCAACGGGCATGGAGTCGTCGGCTCCACCGCGGCGGCTGGTGCCGCGGCGGTCGTCGGCACCGACAACGGTGTCGTCGGGGCCTACGCAGGCGCCTTTTTTGGATCGGTCATCGTGGCGGGCAACTTCATCGTGGTGGGCGGAGCGAAGAGCGCGGCCGTGCCCCATCCGGATGGCTCCCATCGGCTGCTCTATTGCCTCGAGAGTCCGGAGAGCTGGTTTGAAGACTTTGGCAATGGGGAGCTCGTGGATGGTCACGCCGACATCACCATGGAGGCAGGCTTTGCGGCCGTGGCGGACCTGAGCACGTACCACGTGTTCGTGACGCCCTACGATGACCACAACTCGCTCTATGTGGCCGATCGCACCGTGAACGGATTCCGCGTGCGCGCGACTGGGGGGACGGGCTGTGGAACATTTTCGTGGCGGGTGGTCGCCAAGCGGAAAGACATCGCTGGCGAACGACTGGCGCCGGTCGCCGTTCCGGCCGCACCGGTTCTGCCGACCCAGCCAGACAGGTCTAGCGTGTCAGTCCCTCCAGCGTCGGTCGACCGATTTCGTTCTCCTGTTCAGAACAATAGCGTGAGTCGAGAGTGAGACGACCACCCAGGTATGAACTGAGAACAGCCGCAGTTCGTTGATGATTGTGGCCATTTAGCGCTCGCAAGAGCACTGACCAAACCGGGCGTCGCCGATGAGCAGAAGTCGTGGGCTTTGGCACCAACGCAAATGAACGTCAGCGGGTGAATGGAATTCACCTGAGTGACCACTTCCGCTTCCCCCGATTTACCGTAGGCGCTGGCGCGCCAGTACTCTCGCACCTCCTGGGGCTGGCTCTTCAAGTCCAGGAGGTTCTATGCGTCTTCCGATTCTGGGCCCCGGGAACTTCCAGCAGGCATGTTCCCAGCGCAGGAATCCACCCCGAATCCTTGCAGCGCTTGTGCTTGCCGCGGCAGTCGGCGTGTTCGGAGCCGTTCGAATGAGCGCCCAGCCCGTGCCGCCGGTGATCATCACGAACGTTGGGCTCTCGGCCAGTTGCCCGCTGACTCTGGGCACATCGGCCATTTGGTTTGTGTCGGCGGTCGGGGGGACCGCGCCGCTGCAGTTCAAGTTCTGGCTGCATGACGAGACGTCCGGCACCTGGACGCTGCTGCAAGACTATTCGACGTCGAGCATCGCGTTCTGGCAACCTGCCAGTGCCGGTACCTTCAGTTTGCAGGTGTGGGTCCGCTCGGCCGGCTCCTCGGCGAACTACGAGGCGTGGCAGAACAGCGCGGTCTGTTCCGTGGTTGACTTCCTTCCCACGACCGTAACCAGCCTGACGGCGACTCCCTCGCCCGGCGCGGTCGCCACGCCCGTGACGTGGACGGCAACGGCTACCGGCGGTATACCGCCGCTGCAATACAAGTTCTGGATTCGGGACGAAACGACCGGCGCATGGTCGGTCCTGCAAGAATACAGCCCGCAGATCAGGCGCCCTGGACGCCGAGCGCAGCCGGCGCGTACACCGTGCAGGTCTGGGTGCGCTCCGCCCAATCGCCGGGACCGGCTGAGGCGTGGCGGAACAGCTCGTATCTCGTGGCAATGCCGGGCACGACGACCCGCGCGAGCGTGGCCACCGGCGGGACGGAAGCGAACAACCCAAGCGAACTGCCGTCGGTTAGCGCCGATGGGCGATTCGTCTCGTTCTTTTCCGGTGCGTCGAATCTCGTGGCGGGCGACACGAACGGCAATCCGGACGTGTTCGTGCGAAACCTGGCCGACGGCACGATCGAGCGTATCAGCGTAGCTACCGATGGCACACAGGCTGCCGGCTCAAGCGACTACTCTTCGATTAGTGCCGACGGCCGGTTCGTCGCGTTCTACTCAACCGCCACCAACCTGGTGAACGGCGACACGAACGCGACGTCCGACATCTTCGTGCGCGACCGGCAGACCAACACGACGACGCGGGTCAGCGTTGCTGATAATGGAACGCAGGGCAACGGCTCTTCCGATACACCCTCGATCAGCGCGGACGGCCGGTTCGTTGCGTTCTCCTCTACCGCGTCGAATCTGGTGAGCAACGATACCAACGGTCTTCTGGATGTCTTCGTCCACGACCGTCAGTCGAAGACGACCGAGAGGGTGAGCGTGCCGAGTGCTGGGGGTCAAGCGAATGGCGTCAGCGCCTGGCCTTCGATCAGCGCCGATGGCCGGTTCGTCGCCTTTCTTTCCAGCGCCAGCAACCTCGTGAGCGGGGACACGAATGGGTTCGATGACGTCTTCGTCCGCGATCGGCAGACCGGAACCACCGGACTGATCAGCAAGGGCTTGGGCGGCGCTGCTGCGAACGGTTCAAGTAATTCGCCCTCGATCAGCGCTGATGGCCGCTACGTCGCGTTCTCGTCCTTGGCCAGCAACCTGGTGAGCGGCGACACGAACGGGGGAACCGATGTCTTCGTGTACGACCGGCAGACCGCGGCGATAATCCTGGCGAGCGTGGCCGCTGACGGTACTCAGGGCAACGGCTCGTCCGACTCTCCCTCAATCAGTGCCGACGGCCGCTTCGTCACGTTTTCCTCCGACGCGACGAATCTCGTATCCCCGGACACAAACGGATTCAGGGATGTCTTCGTTTACGATCGCGCGACCAGCACGACGGCGCGCGTGAGCGTGGCTAGCGACGGCACTCAGAGCAACGACACCAGCCACCCCAGCTTTCTCGGGAGAAGCATCAGCGGCGATGGCCGGATCGTCGCGTTCGCTTCATGGGCGTCGAATCTGATCGCCGGAGACGCGAACGGCACAGTCGACGTGTTCGTTCGGCAGCGTGGCGAGACAAACACCCCCACGGTCTTGCTGGTCTCGCCAGAGGTGGTTGCTGGAGTCAGCGGCACCAATGTCGTCTGGACCGCGTACGCGACCGGCGGCACAGCCGCTCTGGAGTACAAGTTCTGGCTGTACAACTCCACTGTGAGGACGTGGACGCTTTTGAGGGACTACGCGTCCGGCGGGCCGTCGGCGGCGTGGACGCCCAGCGCACCGGGAGCTTACCTGGTTCAGACGTGGGTCCGCTCCTCGGGTTCGTCAGCTGAGTTTGAGGCGTCGGCGAATAGCGCGCTGCTGTTGATCCCGCCCCTTACTGCGGCGACGGTCACGTCCGTGACGCACAACGTCGGTTGTCCTGCGCTGGTCGGACGATGGATCACGACCACCGCGACCGCCGTCGGCGGTGCCCCGCCGCTGCAGTACAAGTTCTGGCGGCTCGACGGAAAAGGCGGCGGGGGGGTGCTTCAGGAATACAGCTCCAACAACCGCGTAAGCTGGCTGCCCCCGCCGACCGGCACGTTTAGCATACAGGCCTGGGTCCGCTCGGCCGGGTCAACGGCGTTGTATGAGGCCTGGCTGAACAGCGCTCCATGTGCGGTCACAGCTCCCGTGCGGGTTGCTGCAGTGACGCTGATTCGGAGTCCATTTACGTCGCCGGTGAGCGCCGGAGTCGGTGTGGTGTGGATTGCTACAGCGACCGGCGGCAGCCCTCCAATCGAGTACAAGTTCTGGCTCCGAAACGACGCGACTGGCGTTTGGTCGATGATCCAAGACTACGGGCCTTCGAACAGGACGTCCCCGGTTCTGGCCCCCGGCGCCTACTTGATGGAGGTGTGGGCCCGCGCGCAGGGATCGAGTGCGCCCTACGAGGCATGGGCCGACCTGCCGATCAGGGTAGTGCCGGCGCAAACCACGCGGGCCAGTGTTGCGACTGACGGCAGCCAGGCGGTTGGCTCCAGTGATCGGGCTACCATCAGCGCCGACGGCCGGTTCGTCGCCTTCGACTCGGACGCGAGCAATCTGGTCGCCGGGGACACGAACGGCGAGTGGGACGTCTTCGTGCGCGATCGGCAAACGTCAACCACAACGCGCTTGAGCGTGGCGACGGGCGGTGCCGAAGGCGCCGGATCGAGCTTCGGCGCAGCAATCAGCGCCGATGGACGCTTTGTCGCGTTCGCATCCGATGCTCCCAATCTGGTTGCAGGCGACACGAACAGCGCAACCGACGTGTTCGTGCACGACCGCCTGACCGCCACCACCACGCGGGTCAGCGTTGCCACAGGCGGCGCGCAGGCAAACGGCTCGAGCTTCACTCCGGCGATCAGCGCGGACGGGCGATTCGTGGCCTTTGCATCGGACGCGACAAATCTTGCCGCCGGGGATACGAACGGAGTCAGCGATATCTTCGTGGCCGATCGACAAGCCGGAACGACAACCCGTGTCAGCGTGAATACTAATGGCCTTCAGGCGAACGGCGGCAGCTACGCTCCTGCCATCAGCGCCGACGGGCAATTCGTCGCCTTCGATTCTGACGCGTCGAATCTGGTGGCTGGCGACACGAACGGCTTCTCCGACGTAATCATTCGCGACCGACAGGCGGGGACGACAACGCTCGTAAGCGTGAGGAGCGGCGGCCTTCAGGGCAATGGCAACAGCTACTCGCCGTCGATCAGCGCAAACGGCCAGCTGGTGGCCTTCGATTTGGCCGCGCCCGATCTCGTCAGCAACGACACCAACGGAACCTGGGACGTGTTCGTGTGGAACCGGTTGACCGGTACGACGACTCGAATCAGCGTGAGCGATGCGGGCGGTCAGGGAAGCGGCGCGAGTTGGGGCCGGTCGATCAGCGCTGACGGACGATTCGTCAGTTTCAACTCGACAGCTTCCAACCTGGTCAGCGGCGATACCAACGCGACCTGGGACGTGTTCCTCCGCGATCTGCAGGCCGGAACGACACGGCGCGTGAGCATTGGGCCGACGTCGAGCGACGGCCAGGCGAACGGCGCGAGCTATGGTCCGTCGCTCAGCGGTGATGGTCGCCTCATTGTGTTTACGTCGCTCGCCACCTTCCTCGTCAGTGGCGATACGAACGGCACGTCGGACATCTTCGTTCGCGACACAGGCGAGCCAGGGGCTCCGACCGTACTGCTGGTCTCGTATGCGGGCGGCAACTGGACGATCTACGCGTCTGGGGGAAGTGCCGCGCTCGAATACAAGTTCTATCTCTACAATTCCGCGACGGCGAACTGGACGTTGCTGCGAGATTGGGGAAGCGCGAATACCGCCGCCTGGACACCCCCAGGTCCCGGCACTTATGTCCTGCAGGGATGGATACGAGTGGTCGGATCCTCGACGACTAATGACGCGTGGCTGAACAGCGCGCCGCTTGTCGTCCCTTGATCGAAGGTGAGTGGCGAGCGCAAGAGGGCATTGTTTAGCTCAGCTGGCTCGACGCGTCTTCGGCGTTCGACGTGAACGGCGGCGGCCGCTTGCTTTCGAGGTCACAAACTTCCACGACATGCCCAAGAGATCTCGCAACGCGTCGGGGTGGATAGCCGACAGTCGCACGAGCACGACCGGATAGTTCACGTAGTGGTCGGTCAGGTAGTAGGTCTCGGGCTCGGCTGCCATCAGTTCGGCACGCTGGTCGAAATCGATTCGAACGGCAAGAGTGTTTGGCTCGGCCGACTTGTGAATGGCGACACACGCCATCAGACTCCCACGAATCTTCAGGGCCGGTGAACCCCAGGTGATGCTCGCTTCCACATTTGGAAGAGCGAGAGCAAGTCGCCGGACTGTATCGAAATTGACCTTCGTCCGTGGCATTCTTCTCATCCCTGAACAGAGGACCGTCCTCGCAAGTGTATTATCCGATATCGCACAGACGTCGCGTGTCGCAGGCTTCTGAGGTCGTCCCATGTTGACGCTGCTGATGACGGGATTCGTTCTGGGCCTGGTGTTCAACGTCACGCCTGGTCCAGTCTTCGCCGAGACGGTTCGTCAGGGCGTGCGCGGCGGCTTCCGATCCGCGCTGGCCGTGCAGATTGGTTCTCTCGTCGGTGACGTAACCTGGGCGGCCATCGGTTTGGTCGGCATCGGGCTGCTCTTGCAGCTGGAATCGCTTCGCGGTCCCATCAGTGTTGCCAGCATGGTCTATCTCTTGTGGCTTGCGCGCGGCGCATGGCAGGCCAGTCGCGGAGAGTTCGCGATTAACACGACCGCCAATGAGATCGATCACCGGCAGGCCCTGCGTTCCGGCGTCCTGCTGTCGCTGACCAACGCACAAAACGTTGCATATTGGGCGGCGATCGGCAGCGCTCTCGGCGCGATCGGCGTGAAGGAACCGACCGTCAGGGACAACCTTGTATTCTTCACGGGCTTCATGGGCTCGTGCACGTTGTGGGCGTTTGTCGTCTCCGCGTTGCTGGATCGCATGTTCCGCCGTCTGTCGGTCCGCTGGGCGCGGCTGACGTATCGTGCATGCGCGATTGCCTTTCTGATGCTGGCGTTGTCCCTCGTGCGTCAATTCCTCGTGCCCCGTCAGCCGCCGGCCGTTCAGGCACCGCAGACAATGGGCGAGCCGTAGCCGAAGGAGGAGGATGTGGGATCGCCCACCGTCAAAACCATCACGATGGCCGACGAGGTTCCAGCCATCGACACCGTCGTCCTGGCATTCGCCGGGGATCCTATTGCGCGCTGGAGCTGGCCTCACTCACATCAGTACCTGACGAGCATGCCGAGTCTCGTCCGGGCGTTCGGCGGAAATGCGTTTTCGCACAGCGGCGCGTATTGCACGGATGACTACATCGGCGTCGCGCTCTGGCTGCCACCAGGAGTGCAGCCGAACGAGCAAACGCTGACCGAGATTATCGAGAGCACGGTCTCGGCCTCCCTTCGCGCCGACGCGTTCGGCATGTTCGAACAGATGGCTTCCTACCATCCGAGTGCGCCGCACTGGTATCTCCCGCTGATCGGCGTGGATCCGGCGCATCAGGGCAAGGGTCACGGCGATGCGCTGATGACCTACGCGCTCCAGCGGTGCGATCACGATCATCTCGCCGCCTACTTGGAGTCGACAAACCCTCGAAACATTCCGCTGTACCAGCGCCACGGCTTCGAGGTCCTCGGGACCATTCAAATCGGTTCGTCGCCACCGCTCGTCCCGATGTTGCGGGGACCTCGTTAGTGGGATGGAGAAGAACGAACCCGCCGAGGACGCTGAGCACGCCGAGGTGGAGGGTCAGGCTGAACGGTTACACTTACCGCGGCACATCTGTTGAAAGTAAGCGACGCATGAAAGCTGCCCTCGCAGCAGGGTTGATGACCGTGGCCCTCAGTGCCGTGCTGTCGGCTCAGTGGCTGCGCCAACCAACCGCCAGTATTCCGCGGACAGCCGATGGCAAGCCGAATCATCTGCACCGGCCCCGCAAACCGCTGACGGCAAGCCTGACCTGTCCTTCCACTCGTCCCCCTGTCGAGAAACGTCTTTTCTCCGCGTCTGCTCGGGTCTTATGAGTTCGTCGCCGACGAGCGCGGCGTGGTTACGCACCTAATTGCCCACACGACGGAGGGCAATACCAAGGCTGTTCGAACGCCGGGGAATGGGCAGCGTTAACCCACGAAGCACGCAGAGCAAATCATTAGCCTTTACGATCTCTGCGATCCCTGCGTTGAATGAGTCTCTGCGCCCTCTGCCTGCTCTGCGCCGTCTTTGCCGCCGAGGCAGCAGAGTTTGCTGAGGACGGATCAAACGCAGAGCCCGCGAAGCACGCAGAGCAAGTAATCAGCCTTTGCGGTTTCTGCGATCTCCGCGTTGAATGAGTCTCTGGCGCCCTCTGCCTGCTCTGCGCCGTCTTCGCCGCCGAGGCAGCAGAGCTCGCTGAGGACGGATCAAACGCAGAGCCCGCGAAGCACGCAGATAACGGCGGGTCAAACGGCGCGCCCCGCGAGGCTGCCTCAACGCTTGCGTGGAGTCGCGTACACCTCGATCCATGAGACGTTGGAGCAGCCGGCAAAACCGTGTCCGCCGCCGGGCATGAGATCGACGAAACCGATCTCGTCCACGCGGCTGAGGTCCGGGTTTCCGACTTCCTTCAACGTGACGACCTTCACCGGATCGAGCTGAAACCAGCGCTGATCGTCGAACGTCACCTCGGACACCACGAAATTGCCAGAGAAGGCGTTGGATCCCACCATCGGCCTCTGCGGGCTCGTGAACGTTTGGCTGCCGACCAGCAGTGTGCCGTCCGCAAGCTTCACGACCGGGTGCAGCACGTGCAGGTTCTCCGTGCGCGTCCTCCAGCGCATCCTCGTCAGTCCCGTCAGATCGAGGTAGGCGTTCTTGTGTCGCAGCGTCAGTGCCACAGGCGAGGTCGTGAAGCCGGTCCATAGGTCGGGGATGCCGTTGTGCTCGGTCACTTGTATGTTGTGCGCATCCGTGCCGTAGAGCCGCAGCTCCAGGTCCGGGTTGGTCACGGCCTGCGGCGTAATGCGGCGATTCTCGTCATTGAGCGGCCCCGTATGGGGCGGCTGCTGCCAGCCCTCGCGGAACAGCAGCGGCGGCGTCAGTGCCTCATGCTCCAAAACACCGGGGCTCAGGGCGCCTGTCTGCGCGAGAGCGTTGCGCGCGCCGCACGCGAGCAGCGCGATCGAGCCTGCGATGGCCCACGCACGGGTACTGAAGAAAGTCGAGATCATGGTGCCCTCCCGGAGGATTGGAAACATCAGGCCGACGTGTCCGATTTGACGCCAGACTCTGGGAATACTAGATCTGCGACGTAGCCCTTGAGCTGAAATATTCTCGCCACGCCCTGGTGAGACTTGTCGATAGGGGACTGTCAGAATCTTGTTCCGCTGGCGACTACCTAGGCCATGGGCGATCTCCAGAAGCCGCGCTCGAATGGGACGGCAATGACGCCGAGCGCGCGAGACGCGGACCAAGATGCGTTGTACACGAGAGTGGCCGCCGAGTTCGGGCCACCTTTGGCCCGTCTGGCTGGGGCCTATGAATCGGATTCATCACGTCGGCAAGATCTTCTACAGGAGTTGCATTTCGCGGTGTGGCGCAGTTTGGCCACCTTCAGAAATCAGTGCTCCCTACGTACTTGGGTCTATCGGGTAGCACACAACGCGGCAACGACTTACGTACGCAAGCAGCGAAGAAGTAGGCGCATTCGTCTCGCAAGTCTCGAAGATCTCGACGAATCAGTTCAGGAGCACGATGTCGAACGTATGGTCGATGAGACGCATGTACGTCGAAAGATCAAGGATCTGATCGAACAACTCAAACCTGTCGATCGAGATGTCCTCCTGCTCTATTTGGAAGGACTGAAAGCAGCGGAGATCGCCGAAGTGGTTGGCATATCGCCGGGAAACGTAGCCCAAAAGGTCCATCGAGCACAGAAATACTTGAAGGCGCATTTTCAAAGCGGTGAGAGTCATGAACGAGACCAATGAAGACCAGATTCAGTCGAGCTGGAAATCGCAACCGATCTCGACCGTGTCGATGACACCGCAACAGATGCGAGCACGTGCGGCGCAGTTTGTTACGGAGACGCGCAGACGGAATCGGAGCGACTTCGTGCCGTTCTCCATAGTTGCGTTCATCGCCGGCGTTGGAGCCTTCACGCCCCAAAGTGCACTGGTGCGGGCGGGAGGAGTGCTGTTGGCGCTGTGGGCAGTGATCGGTCTGTATAGTGTTCGGCGGTTCCACGGGTTGACGGCGCCGCTGTCAACGGAAGCGAACGCCAGCACCTGTGTGGCGTGGTATCAACGGCAGCTCGAAAGGCAGCGAGACGTTGCGCTGTCGAGGCCATGGGGAATCGCGCTTGCTCTGCCAGGGGTCGGGCTCCTTTTAATCGGGTACGTCGAACGCGGTGTGCCCTGGACTGTTTCGGTCATCCTCGGTGGCGTGGGTCTTTTTCTCGGCGTGGCGGCCATCATTCATGGCAGGATTCTGGCGGGAAGATGGCAGCAGGAGATCGACTCGCTTCAGAACCTGAAACGCGACGTATGAGGTGATAACGGAATCGGACCCAACGGTGGCCCGCCATGTGAATAGGTCTATGCTGTCGTCGCACCGGTCTTGTTGACAGGCTCTAAGGGCGTGAAGGTCATGGGAGCTCTAGACGGTCAGATCGCACTCGTCACTGGCGCCAGTCGAGGCGTCGGCCGTGGCGCAGCCCTCGGTCTTGCGCACGCAGGTGCGCAGGTCTTCGCTACCGGTCGAAGCATCGCTCGAGCAGAGTTGGATTCAGCGATCACGGCGCTCGTCTGCGATCACACGGATGACGAAGCGGTCGGCGACGTATTCCGGCAGATTACCGAGGCCACCGGACGACTCGATATCCTCGTCAACGCCGCCTGGGGCGGGTACGAACGGATGGTCGAGAACGGGAAGTTCACGTGGGCCCTGCCGTTCTGGGAACAGCCGACCTGGCGGTGGAACGCGATGATCGACGCGGGCGTCCGGGCCGCCTATGTCGCCAGTCAGCACGCCGCTCGAGTGATGGTGCCGGCTCGTCGCGGACTCATTGTTCACATCTCCCACTGGGCGGCGCAGAAGCACCTGGGCAACGCCTTGTACGGCATTGCCAAGGCAGCGACCGACAAGATGGCTTCGGACATGGCTCACGAGTTGAAGTCGCACGGCGTCACCGTCGTCTCGCTGTATCCAGGCCTCGTCCGGACGGAGGCCGTCCTCGCCGCAGGCGTGTTCGATTTGAGCAACTCCGAGAGTCCAGAATTCACCGGACGGGCTGTCGCGGCATTGGCCGCAGATCCCGATTCGTCGCGTTGGAGCGGCTCGGTCGTCGTCGGGGCGGCATTGGCCGAGCACTACGGTTTTGCGGACGTCGATGGGCGTCACCCGCGGCCGCTGACGTTCGCTGATGTCTAGTGACGACGCGTCAACCAGCCGAAAACAAACCTTAGCTCATGCGCCTCCTCGCGCAATCGAGACCGTCGTACGTCAGAGCCACGCTAATTGCCTTGCTCATCGTTCGCTGGCATCGGTCCCGCTTGCGGCTCAGCAGCATCCTGACCTCGTCGTGGGTTCAAGAGTGCGAGTCTCGGTGTCCGATGGGCGCAGGCTGACCGGACGCGTCGAGCAAGTGACGGCCGACACACTCGTGCTCCTGCCCGAAGGACAGACCGCGGTTTCCATTCCGATCGCGGCCATGAATCACGTAGACGTCAGCCGCGGATCGCAGTCTCGCGGGCAGTCGGCGTGGAGGTATGCGAAATGGGGTGCCGCGATCGGCGCGGGTTCTGGCGCGATCTCGCTCGGGTTGCAGCACGATCAGGTTGGCGACGGCTCGAGCGTTGGTAGTGCTGTCGCGCTGGGCGCCTGGTCCGGCATGCTTTTCGGTGGCCTGATCGGAGCGGCGATTGGCGCGGGGCACTCAGGCGAACGATGGGAGCGGGTTCGTTGAGCAGCGGCGCGTGCAACAATAGCACCGCAACAGCACGATACGAACACACTCGACGGTCGCGCAAGCGCTGAGGAGAATCAACATGAGCGCTCCATCAAAACCCGCTGGCTACACGAGTCTCTCTCCCTACCTGGTGGTCCACGGTGCCCAGAAGGTCATCGACTTCCTCAAACAGACGTTCGGCGCTACCGAGCTGCGTCGATACGACAATCCCGATGGAACCATCATGCACGCGGAGGTACGGGTCGACGACACGGTCGTCATGATTGCCGACGGCGGCGGAGCCTGGCCGCCGTTTCCGTCGTGGCTGCATGTCTACGTCGCTGACGTCGATGCGACCTACCGGCGCGCGCTGGCAGCTGGAGGCGTCTCCGTGCAAGAGCCACAAGTGCGAGAGGGCGATCCCGACCGGAGGGGAGGCGTCAAAGATCCCGGTGGAAATACCTGGTGGGTCTCGACGCAGGTGGCATGACAGCACGCGAGCGCGGATTTCATGGTTCGTGTTCTCGTGAGTGCCTGCCTGCTCGGTGAAAGGGTTCGATACAACGGCGATGCCGCAACGTCGCCGAGCCCTGTCCTCACAAAATGGCTGGCTGAACGACGTATCGTTCCCTTCTGTCCCGAGTTGGCCGGTGGCCTGGGCGTCCCTCGCCCTCCTGCTGAGATTCAGGGAGAAGGTGGACACGCGATCCTGAATGGCACCGCTCGCGTGGTTACTGTCAACGGTGTGGATGTGACCGAATCTTTCCTGCAGGGTGCTCGGCTGGCCGTCGATTGCGCCACAACCGAAGGGGTTGGCTTGGCGGTGCTCAAGGACGGCAGCCCGTCGTGTGGCAGTGGCTTCATCTACGATGGTTCGTTTTCCGGCGTGCGCATTTCTCAAAAGGGCGTGACCGCCGCGCTGTTCGAAGAGCGGGGCATCCGCGTCTTCAGCGAGCAGCAGCTCGAGGCGGCGGCTGTTTATCTCGACGAGCTCGAGCGCGAGCCTCGATCATGAAATTCACTGGAAAGGCCGTGCAGAAGCTCCGCGCGCTCTGTCTTTCGTTCCCTGAGACCAGCGAGCGCTCGTCCTGGGGTCATCCCAACTTCCGCGCCGGGAAACGAACGTTCGCCGCCTTCGAAGTCGTCAAAGGCCGTCCTTCGATTGCATTGCATCTCAACTCGACGGACATCGACTTGCTGCTTCGCCGGAAGCAGTTCTTCGTCACGCCCTACGGCCGGGGGCAATGGGTCAGTCTGTGGGCCGACGGGAGCGTGGACTGGCGTCTTGTCGCGGAGCTTCTCGAGCGAAGTTATCGGCTCGTGGCTCTCAAGCGTATGATCACGGCACTGGAGAAACAGCGGTCATCTTCCTGAATCGGGGTCGCGACATGTCAGTGTTCACCAATCCCGCGTCGGCAGCAGGCGACCAGGCCAAGGCCTACGTCGCAGCCGTCCTCGGTCTTCTCGGCAGCACGGACCCGATGGAAGTCCTTCGTCAGACGCCATCGGCTTTGCAGCGCAAGCTCGGTGAAATGTCGGCCGCCGAGATCGGTCGGCCGGAAGCTCCAGGCAAATGGTCGGTCGGACAGGTGATGCAGCATCTGGCCGATTCGGAGCTCGTGTGGGGTTACCGGCTGCGAATGGTCCTTTCCCACGATCGTCCACCGTTGACTGGATACGACCAGGACCTATGGGCGGATCGGCTGGGTTATCGAGATGCGGATGCCCAGGAAGCCTTGAATTGCTTCGGCGTGTTGCGCCGCGCCAACCTCCGCTTGCTCGATCGGGCCACAGACGCCGATCTTCATCGCGTCGGCGTCCACGCCGAGCGAGGAGAAGAACGCCTCGACCACATGGTCCGGCTTTACGCCGGGCACGATCTGCTGCATCTCCGCCAAGTCGACCGCATCCGCGCGTCGCTGTGAGTGCCAGAAAAAGTGGCGCAGCCCTGCGCCACATTCCAAAAGCTCGGCCACACCGTACTCGCCCTTTCGCCTCTGCGCTTACGAGAAGCTTATGAAGCGGCTGGGATACACTGCGCGGTTGAAGGTGGCCTATGGACCAGATCCTGATCGGCAAGGGCGACCAGCTCGTCTACTTGCTGCCCAAGTACGGCAACCGTCATGGCCTCGTCGCTGGTGCTACGGGCACAGGTAAGACCGTCTCGTTGATGGTGATGGCCGAAGCTTTCTCCCGCATGGGAGTTCCCGTGTTCATGGCCGACGTCAAAGGTGATGTGTCCGGTCTGGCCTTGCCTGGAACACCAAACGACAAAATCAAAGAGCGCGTCGCCCAGATCGGAATGGGCGGCTACACCCAGGAGGCCAGCCCTGTGGTGTTCTGGGACCTCTATGGAAAGGCCGGGCATCCGGTTCGTGCGACCGTCAGCGAGATGGGACCGAGCCTGCTCGGACGGATTTTCGAGCTCAACGACACTCAGAGCGGCGTGCTCGACATCGCCTTCAAGCTGGCAGACGACCAGGGCCTGTTGCTCCTGGACCTCGACGATCTTCGCGCCCTGCTGTCATTTGTCGCCGACAACCGCAAGGAAATCTCCACGCACTACGGCCTCATCAGCGTGCAGTCGGTGTCTGCAATCCAGCGCGCTCTGCTCAGTCTCGAGCGCGAGGGCGGCGACTCGCTGTTCGGTGAGCCGGCGCTCGATCTCGACGATCTGCGCCGAACCGATCTCGGCGGCCGCGGCATCGTCAACATCCTTGCTGCAGACCAGTTGATCCTGAAGCCGCGGTTGTATGCGAGCTTTCTGCTCTGGCTCTTGTCGGAGCTCTTCGAAAACTTGCCCGAAGTGGGGGATCTGGACAAGCCGAAGCTCGTGTTCTTCTTTGATGAGGCCCACTTGCTCTTCGACGACACGCCACAGGCGCTACGCCAACGCGTGGAGCAAGTCGTCCGCCTCATCCGATCCAAAGGCGTCGGCGTGTACTTCTGCTCCCAGTTTCCAGACGATGTGCCGGAGGAGATTCTGGGCCAGCTTGGTAATCGGGTTCAGCACGCCTTGCGTGCGTACACGCCGCGCGACCAGAAGGCCGTCCGCACGGCTGCCCAGACTTTTGTCCCCAATCCCAAGCTGGATGTTGCCGAGGTCATCGGCCAGCTCGGCGTCGGCGAAGCGCTCGTCTCGACTCTTCAGGAGAAAGGCGTCCCGATGCCGGTCGAACGCACGCTGATCTGTCCGCCACGCTGTCGAGCCGGTGCCGTCACTGCTGACGAGCGCAGTTCCGTCCGGGCTCGCAGCCCGATTGGCGGGAAGTACGACACCCGCGTCAACCGCGAGTCGGCCTACGAGATATTGAACAAGCGCACGGTGTCGGCGAAAACGGCGCCGGGACAGCCCACCGAGGCGACTACTCCAGCGAAGCCGAGCGCCGCACCACGAACCGCGGAACCGAGCAGTCAACTCGGTGAGTTGCTGTGGGGGACGAAGAAGCGGCAGGGGATGGTTGAAACAATGGCCAAGCAGGCCGCTCGCACTGTAGGCAGTCAACTCGGGCGGCAGATTCTTCGCGGCGTCCTGGGCGGCATCATGGGCGGGGCGCGAGGGCGGTAGCGCGCAGCGTGAGCTCGCAATCGACGAGCGCGACAGGAGATCGCGGAGCGTGCGGCGGCCCGCTTGCCACATCGCAGCTGACAGCCTAACGTGCTCTCTGGATTGCGACTGAACGGCATCGCCGTGGCGACGTGCGGCCTTTTGCTCGCCGGCGCGGTGTATCAGATCGTCGGCGATCGTCGAGACCGCACTCGCTTTCCGCAAGTCGGCCGATCTGTGGATATCGGAGGCCGATCGCTCAACATCTTCTGCTCGGGTGAAGGAAAGCCCACGGTCGTATTCGATAGCGGCCGTGGATTGCCCGGCTACAGCTGGATTCTCATCCAACCTCAGATTGCCAAAACGATGCGTGCCTGTTGGTACGATCGAGCCGGTCTCGGTTGGAGCGACTCGGGACCTGGTCCTCGTTCGAGCGACGCTGTTGCGCGCGATCTGCATCAGTTGCTGCAACGTGCCGGCATTGCGCCACCCTACCTGCTGGTCGGCCATTCCATGGGAGGCTTCAACGTTCGCGTGTATCAGAAGTTCTATCCGGCCGACGTTGCCGGGCTGGTGCTCGTCGATGCCAGGCAGGAAGGCATGGAAGCACGGATTCCGGATATGCCCAGGAGTCTTGAAGCGCTGTGCCGTTCGTGCCCGCGATGGCCTCTGGCTATCGCCGTTGAGGCGGTCGGCCGCCTCGGCCTGCTGCGACTCTGGTCCATCGATTCAGATCCGGCGCCACCGGGAGTGTCGGCTGAACAATGGGAAAGACTCGCGAGTTTGAGGCGGCGACCGAGCGCTATAGCAGCAGCGATTCAAGAGCACTCGGGCCGCGAGAACGATCGAGAGTTGGGCGCCGCCGATCTGGGCGATCTCCCGATCATCGTCTTGACCGCAGGCCGTGCCTTCGCAAGCTCGACTCGCGTACGAGCTGACGCTCTACCGAAGGTCCAGCACGACTGGGTCCAGTTGCAACAGGAACTAGCCCGCCGCTCGACGCGGGGCCAGCACCGTGTCGTCGCCAGAAGCGATCACATGATTCCTTATGAAGCGCCTCAGGCCGTGATCGATGCAGTTCGGGACGTCGTGACCGAGATTCGAGACGACTCTCGTGCAGACCTGGCGCAGCCAACGCGGTAATATCTGCGCTGTGACGATCCGACAGCCAGCTTCATTTCTGCTCGTCCTGGCCGCGACGGTGCAAGCAAGCCCGCAGTCGCCAATCGGAGTGGAGCGCCTCGCGTGGATGACCGGTTGTTGGGAAGCGAAGTCGGCTCAAGGGACCGTCGAGGAACACTGGCTCGCGCCACGTGGCCAGACCATGCTCGGGCTCGGTCGAACGGTGCGCGAAGGGCGTACGGCCGAGTACGAGTTCGTCGTCCTCGAAAAACGCGACGATCGCCTCGCCTACGAAGCTCACCCGTCTGGACAGCCCACCGCCGTCTTCTTGTCACAGGAGGTCGGAGAGACCAGCGTGGTATTCGAAAATGCGCAGCACGATTTCCCGCAGCGTGTCGGCTACCAGCAACGCGGACCCGATTCACTGTTGGCATGGATCGAGGGCTCGCGGGACGGCCGCGTCCGCCGCATCGAGTTTCCTTATACCCGAGTGCCGTGCCGGTAACGTCTCCGCATACTGCCGGCCTCAACGCTTAGTCGCGAGGCCTTGCGAAAGACGATTCAGCGCATACAATGTCGGCGCTTCGGTCAACGACAGCTATCAATGGGAGGCTATGTGGATTATCTCTTCTTGTTGGGGCGTCTCTTCTACGGCGGATTCTTCGTCCTGGCCGGGATCAACCACTTCAGGCACTTGTCCATGATGGCTGGCTACGCCGGTTACAGCGGGGTTCCGTCGCCGAAGCTCGCGGTCGCCCTCTCGGGGATCATCGTCGCCATTGGGGGTCTCTGTGTGCTGCTCGGGTGTGCTCCGACTTGGGGGATTGCATGCATTGTCCTCTTCCTCGTGCCCGTGACGCTGATGATGCACCGTTTCTGGGCTGACAAGGATCCTCAGGCGAAGATGAATAATCTGGTGAACTTTCAGAAGAACGTCGCGCTGCTCGGCGCGGCCCTGCTGTTGCTGTTCATACCGCAGCCCTGGCCGATGAGCCTGTCGTTCTGAGGCCGGCGAGGTGAACAATCAACGTTCGGCGTTCGGGTAAGGAGGCTTTCCCGTGCTCAAGGAGTTCAAAGAATTCGCCATGCGTGGCAACGTCGTCGACATCGCCGTTGGCATCATCATCGGCGGCGCCTTCGGGACGATCGTCAAGAGCTTGGTTGACGATGTCATCATGCCCCCGATCGGACTGGTGCTCGGCGGCGTGGACTTTGCCAATTTTTTCGTGGTCTTGAGAGAGGGGACCAGGCCTGGTCCTTATCTCGCGGTGTCCGATGCCAAGGCTGCGGGAGCCGTCACACTCAACTTCGGGCTCTTCATCAATGCCGTCATTGGATTTCTCATCGTGGCGTTTGCGGTATTCCTGCTGGTCCGGGGAATCAACACCTTGCGCCGCCGGCTGGAGGGGCCGATACCTGCTGCCATGAAAGAGTGCCAGTACTGCGCGACCAACATTCCAAGCAAGGCGACGCGTTGTCCGCAATGCACATCTCAGCTGGCGGCGTGACTGCCGCGCTGGGTCTTCGCATCAAGTCGGGATGGGCCATGGCAGCGCTGCTCGGCGGTCCATCCCAGGCGCCGCACCTCTTGGATCGCCGCAAGGTCGATCTGAGCGATCCTGCAGACCCCGAGTTGAGGCAGCCCTACCATGCGGCACGAGGCGTGGGCCTGGCTGAGGGGGACACCTTGGCCCGGCGCCTGCAAGCCATTGAGGACTTCAGCCAACAGTCGTTGTCACGGGTGGTTGGCGAGTACGGAAATGCTCGGAACGCGCTGTGTGGCGCTGGTCTCGTGGTCGGAAGTGATGTCGATCCGGCGCGCATCGGCAACCAGCATATTCGCGCTCATGCGCTCGAGGGTCGCCTGTTCCGCCGCGTGGTGGAAGCCGCGATGGCCGGCCGCGGGCTGTCGTGTTCCGTGTGGGTCGAACGGGTTCTTTACGGTACGGCGATGCAGCAGCTCGGACGAAGCGAAGCGCAGATCAAAACAGTGGTGACCGAGCTGGGTCGTGGTGCGATCGGCGGCTGGCGCAGCGACGACAAAGCGGCTGCGGTCGCCGCATGGCTCGTATTGTCGCGCTGCGGACGCTGAATCTTTGGTTATGTCCGAGATACCTCGATTGAATGGCCTGCTCGAAGCAGCGCTGTATGTGGACAACGTCGAGCGCTCGGTGCACTTCTACCAGACTGTTCTCGGCTTCGACATCATCGATCAGGACGATCGCCTGTGTGCCCTTGGCGTGGCGAAGCGACAGATTCTTCTTGTGTGTCAGAAAGAAGCCTCGAAGAATCTGCCGGCTCGATCTCACGATGCGACCGGCCGGCAACACGTCTGCTTTGCGATTCCCAGCGAGGCCTTTGACGAGTGGCAGGCGAGGTTGCAAGAGCACGCTGTGGCAGTCGAGGCGACGCAGATCTGGTCACGAGGTGGACGCAGCCTGTACTTTCGGGATCCCGATCAGCATTTGATCGAGCTTGCCTCGCCGGGAGTGTGGTCGATCTATCAGACACCGCAAACTGACGACCTTTCAGACGAAGCAGCGGTCGGCGCGCTGTACCGAAAGTTGTTGGAGCGTTGGAACGAGCGGGATGCCGATGGGATGGCGGATCTCTTTACTGCCGATGGAAACACTGTCGGCTTCGACGGCAGTCAACTCAGCGGCCGCGGGGAAATCGCAACCGAGATAAGTCAAATCTTTGCCAGTCACCCGACCGCCACTTACGTCAGCAAGGTACGCGAGATCCGCCTTCTGAGCGGGGACGTCGCACTGCTTCGAGCTGTGGTGGGGATGGTGCCGCCTGGACAAGCCGACATCAACCCTGCCGTCAACGCTGTGCAGTCCCTCGTTGCTGCCAAGACCGACGGCGGGTGGCGCATCGCATCCTTTCAGAACACTCCGGCTCAATTTCATGGACGGCCCGAAATGGCCCAGCGACTCACTGAAGAACTTCGGCGGTTACTGTGAACATCGACCTTCGCTCCGACACAGTCACGCTTCCGACGCCTGCGATGCGAGCGGCCATGGCGTCAGCACCCGTAGGCGACGATCAGTTCGGCGAGGACCCGACAGTCAATCGCCTTCAGGAGCGAATCGCGTCGCTCCTTGGCAAGGAAGCCTCGCTCTGGCTCCCGAGCGGCACGATGGCCAACCAGGTCGCGCTGCGTGTGTTGACTCGGCCCGGAGACGACGTCATCGTCAGTCGTGAGAGCCACACGGTCTGGCACGAGACGGGTGGAGGCGCTGCCAACGCGGGCGTGCAGTTCACCGAGATCGGTGCTGACGGAATCTTCACAGTCGAGGACTTTCTGAAGGCCCGGAGACCGCGAGGGCACATCAACTATCCACCCACCACGCTCGTCGAAATCGAGAACACACACAATCGCGCCGGCGGCGTGATCTTTCCATTGGAAGAAGCCGAACGAGTCGCTGCCGCGGCGCGCCAGCATGGAGTGGCGACGTTTCTCGACGGCGCACGTCTCTGGAACGCGGCCATCGCGAGCGGGCAACCCTTCGCCCGGCTGGCGGCGCCCTTCGATCTCGTCGCCGTGGCGTTGTCGAAGTGTCTTGGCGCACCCGGCGGCTCGCTGCTGGCCGGGTCGCGCGACATCGTCGTCCAGGCCGTTCGCAGCCGGCGCATGTTCGGCGGCGCGATGCGGCAGGTGGGAATTTACGCCGCCGCCGGGCTTTACGCTCTCGACCACAACGTGGAGCGACTGGTCGAAGACCACGAGAATGCTCGGCTGATCGCGAAGCGGCTCGCGGCGAGCCCGTGCGTCATCATCGACGTCGCGAACGTCCAGACGAATCTCGTGTTTTTCGAGCTGGCGGATCAAGCACCCGATGCATCGACGATTGTTGAGCGGGCGAAGGAGCGTGGGGTCTTGGTTTTTGCGTTCGGGCCGAGACGGATCCGAGCCGTGACCCATCTCGACGTCTCACGGGAGGCCTGCGAGCGGGCCGCGGAGATTCTCGTCGAGCTGGCGGAGGGTCGGGCGGGTCGGTGACCGTCGGCTGTGCCATGATGGAATCCATCGTAGAGTCTCGAGTCAATGGAGGGCTGGCATGTGCGCACCTTCGGTGATTGAAGCGGTCAAGACCGACTTTTCGCGGCGCGGATTTCTCGCAGCAGTCGGTGGAGCGGTCGCGGCACTCGCACCGGAACCTTTGCTCGCGCAAGCGAAGCCGGTCAGGCTGGCCAATGGGTTTCGCACGGTCTACGACCTTACGCACACGTTTTCGCCGGAGATCCCGGTGTTTCCCGCCTTCAAGCCCGTGCAAATCCGTCAGCGGTTCACGATTGCGAAGGACGGGTTCTTCGCCAACGAAATCACGTTCGACGAGCACACGGGGACGCACCTGGACGCGCCGATCCATTTCGTGGCCGATCGCCCATCGGCGGATCGATTGGCGCCGGATCGATTCTTTGCGCCGCTTGCGGTCGTGTCGATTGAAGCTCGAGCCGCCAAGGATCCCGACGCGGTGGTCACGGTAGACGACGTCTTGGCCTGGGAGCGGCGTCATGGCCGTTTGCCGAGCGGAGCGTTCGTCGCGATGCATTCCGGCTGGGATGCGCGGATCGGCGATGCCAACCGGTTTCTCAACAAGGACGCGCAAGGCACGATGCACGCCCCTGGCTTCAGCGAAGAGGCAGCACGGTTTCTCGCTCAGGAGCGAGACATCGTCGGAGCAGGCGTGGACACCTTGAGTCTGGACGTCGCGTCGGCACAAAAGTTTGTCGCACATCTCGCCTTGCTGGGCGCCGGTAAGTATGCCGTCGAGCTCATGGCCAACCTTGCCACCGTGCCGCCGTCCGGCGCGATGTTGATAGTCGGCGGTCCCAAGCATCAGGGCGCCTCGGGTGGTCCCGTACGCGTGTTCGCAGTGGTGTGAGCCAGGTGGCGCGGCGCCTTAGCGCTGCGAGGCGCCACGTAGTCACGAAGGAGGAGATATGAAGAGGGTGGCGATTGCCGTGTTGATCGCGTCGCTCGTTGCCGTGACGCTCGTTCGCCGCGCCGCCTCCCAGACACGCGCGACCAATCACACGGTGACCGAAGCCGAGTACGAGCGCTGGAAGAAAGAGCTATCCAACTGGGGCCGGTGGGGCAAGGACGATCAGATCGGCGCATTGAACCTGATCACGCCGGAGAAACGAAAACGAGCGGCCGCACTGGTGAAAGACGGCGTTTCGGTGTCGCTTGCCGCAGACGCCGACACCGTTAAAGCCGTCGACAATCCCAATCCCTACGAGGTCACGATGCAGGGGATCGGATCGGACCGGCTCGCGATCAACTACCACGGCATCACGCATACCCATCTCGATTCGCTCGCGCACATCAACGCCAACGGCGTCTTCTACAACGGGTACACGCCGGATCAAGATCAAGTCGTGAAGCAGGGGCATCCGAAGAACTCCATACATAACGTGAAGAACGGGATCGTCACGCGCGGCATTCTCATCGACATTCCGCGGCTGAAAGGCGTTCCGTACTTAGAGCCAGGTACGCCGATTTACGTCGAGGACCTCGAAGCGTGGGAAAAACAGGCCGGGGTGAAGGTTTCGGCAGGGGACGCATTGTTCGTTCGCACCGGCGTCTGGGCGCGACGGAAGGCGGAGGGTCCGTGGCTCCGCGGACGAGCAGAGGGTGGGCGATCGGCTGGGCTCGATCCGTCCGTGATTCCGTGGTTGAAGGCGCGGGACATCGCACTCCTCGGGAGCGACCACCCGCAGTATGTCTCGCCGTCGCCCCTTCGCGGCGCCGTGCACGACTTCGCGTTGCTGTATCTGGGCGTGCATCTCTTCGACAACTGCGATCTCGAGGCGTTGGGCGACGCGGCTGCGGCACGGAAGCGATGGGAGTTCATGCTGACCGCGGCACCGCTGCCGATTCGCGGAGGTACCGGCTCCCCGCTCAATCCGATTGCAACTTTCTAGAGTGTGGCTTCCGGCTTCAGCCACACGACAATCTGAGGTCACGAATCTCATGACCAAGTACTTCGGGACCCTGTTCACGATGGTTTTTGGCCTGGCAACGTTGCTGGTTGCCCAGCAGAAAGCGCCCGACGAACTCCTTCGCCGGGTCGACCACCTCGTGTACACGACACCCGACTTGAAGACCGGCATCGACACGATCGAAAGGCTCGTCGGCGTTCGAGCTTCACCGGGCGGCCAGCATCCGGGCATGGGCACCAGAAACGCACTGATCGCGCTCGGGCCGTCCACCTACCTGGAAATCATCGGACCCGATCCGGAGCAGCCGAAGCCGAGCGGGCCTCTTCGATTCGGGATTGACGATCTCAAGCAGCCCCGGCTTTTCACATGGGTCGCACGTGCAACGGATCTGGACGCGCTCGCTGCAAAGGCCGCCCAGGACGGCATTAGCCTCGGCGCTGTCATCTCCGGCCGACGGCAGCGACCGGATGGCGTGCTTCTGACCTGGCGCTACACTGATCCGAACACGTCCGTCGCCGACCGCCTCGTGCCGTATTTCATTGATTGGGGAGCGTCGCCGCATCCCGCGCTGACCGCGGCGCCAGGCGCAACTCTCGTCGCGCTGCGCGCCGAGCACCCCGACGCTGCGCGCGTCCAGAAAATGCTCGGAGCGCTAGGGCTTGCCCTTGCGGTGCAATCGGGCCCAAAGCCCGCGTTGATTGCGACGCTTGCCGGCCCGAAAGGACGCGTGGAGCTGCGGAATTGATCCTGTCGAAGCCACTTGTGGCGCTGTTCGCTCTCATGATGCTCTCGAATGCGTGCACTCCAAGTCAACGTTCGCGCGGAACCGATCTGCTGCGCGCCCAGTTCGAAGAAGACTGGAAATACTGGATGACCCAGTACCCCGAACTGGCCACATCGGTCGGCTATCCTGGCCAGAATGCCCGCTGGACCGACTATTCACAAGCGGCCATTGACGCGCGCGCGGCGTACTTGAAGAACAGCGGCGAACGACTGGCCAGTGTCGACCGCGCGGCGCTCGACGCGAACGACCGGCTGAACTACGACCTGTATCGCGGTTTGCTCGACACGACCATCAAAGGCCTCGATTTTCACAACGACGCAGTCCCGATTCTTGGTGTGATTTCGCACAACCTCTGGATGCCGATCAACCAGCTCGAAGGCGTCCAGCAGGACGTCCCGCGAACGCTTGCCCTGATGCCGGCTGCGACCGTTCAGGACTACGAGAACATCGTCGCGCGACTGCAAGGCGTCGGAGCACTGATCGATCAGACCATCGCGCTCCTCGAGCAGGGGCTCGCAGCAGGCATCACACCACCCAGAATCACGCTGCGCGACGTGCCGGGCCAGGTAAAAGGGCAGATTGTCCCCGATGCGCTGAAAAGCCCGATACTCGACGCGTTCAAAACGTGGCCTCCATCAATCTCCGAGACCGATCGCAACAGTTTGACGATGCGCGCGACCGATGCGTACCAGCGGGTCGTGATGCCGGCGTTTCGAAAACTGGATCAGTTTCTGGAGACGCGCTACCTGCCGGCGTGCCGAACGACAACGAGCGTCGGCGCGCTGCCGAATGGCGCTGCGATGTACAGCTACAACATCAAGTGGCACACGACGACTGACATGTCGGCCCAGGAGATACACGCCCTTGGTGTGGCCGAGGTCGCCCGTATTCGTAAGGAGATGGACGAGGTCATTTCAGCGTCTGGATTCAAAGGCGGCTTCGCTGACTTCGCAAAGTTCCTCCGGACGAGCCCCCAGTTCTACTTCACCGATTCCGCGTCGCTGGTGACCGCCTATCGCGACGTGGCCAAGCGAGCCGATCCCGAGCTGGCCCATCTGTTCGGTCGCCTTCCGCAGACGCCCTACGGCGTCAAGCCGGTTCCTGACGCGATTGCGCCGTCGCAGACGACCGCTTATTACGAGCAGGGAGCGTTCGCGGCCGGGCGCCCGGCGAACATGTTCGCCAACACGTTCAAGCTCGAATCGCGACCCAAGTGGGAGATGGAGACGCTCACGCTCCACGAGGCAGTGCCTGGGCATCACATTCAGGTGTCCATCGCCCAGGAACTGCAAGGCTTGCCCGAATTTCGCAAGAACTCGAGCTACACCTCGTTCGTCGAGGGTTGGGCGCTTTACGCCGAGTCCCTCGGCGATGAGATGGGCTTCTACAAGGATCCGTACTCAAAGTTCGGTCGGCTCACCTACGACATGTGGCGTGCCGTCCGTCTGGTCATCGACACGGGGCTCCATGAGATGAACTGGACTCGCGATCAGGCGATCGCTTTCTTCAAGGAAAATGCCGCCAAGACCGATCAAGACATCATCGTCGAGGTCGATCGCTATATCGTCTGGCCGGG
Organism: uncultured Acidobacteriota bacterium; assembly: GCA_963773035.1. Classification (GTDB taxonomy): domain Bacteria; phylum Acidobacteriota; class Vicinamibacteria; order Vicinamibacterales; family CAVVIG01; genus CAVRXZ01. The sequence goes on from CAVYZX010000025.1 coordinate 199,481, forward strand.
GCAGGCGCTCGGCTACAAGATTGGCGAGCTCAAGATCCGCCAGTTGCGGCGCGACGCCGAACGCCGGCTCGGCTCTCGCTTCGACATTCGACAGTTTCACGACGTCGTGCTCGGGCAGGGCGCGGTGCCGCTCGACGTGCTCGAGAGGCAGGTCAACGCATGGGTGGAACGGGTCGAGATCGCAAAGTAGCGCAAGCCTCCCGCCTACGCTCATCATCCGTGAGCTCCGGCGAGACTCGCCGAAGCGCTGAAAGCGCGAAGGCGGTCAGGCCTGCGGACGGAGGCGTAAATTCTTGTCGTGTGGCTTCCGGCTGAAGCCGGAAGCCACACACGCGATTGAACGGAGGAGCATCATGAAGGCGTTCATTGCAGGGACTGTGCTCGCCTGCGGACTGGTGGCCGTCGCGGCCGCTCAGACCCAACGCGCCGACACGGTCCTGGTCAACGGGAAGATCGTCACGGTTGACCGTCAGTTTTCCATTCACGACTCGATCGCGATCGGCGGCGGTCGGATTCTCGCGGTCGGGACGTCGGCCGACGTGCGTAAGCTGGCCGATCGGGAATCCCGGATCATCGATCTTCAGGGGCGAACCGTCATTCCGGGCCTGATCGATTCGCACCTTCATGCGATACGCGCCGGCGCTGAGCTTCAGTACCGAGGTGAACTGGGTTGGCGCGGCATCGATCGTTGAAGCGGTCGGTCGTATACGCGACGCGTCGCGGACGATGAAGCCAGGCGCGTGGCTGATCGTCGCCGGTGGCTGGAACGTGCAGCAGTTCAAGGAAAACCGGCGGCCGACACAGGCGGAGCTGGTCGCGGCGGCGCCGAACAATCCCGTCTACGTTCAGCTCGGCTACGGCTGGGCGATGCTGACCCCCGCGGCTCACAAGGCGTTGGGCATTACGAGCGACGCCAATCTGCCGGCGGGCGGGAGACTGGAGAAAGATGCGAACGGAAACCTGACCGGCGCCGTCACGGGAGCACAAGGCGCCATCATTGCTCTGTTCGACAAGCTGCCACGGCCGACCTTTGACGAACAGGTGGATGGCACGGTCAAGTTCTTTCGCGAGCTCAATCGTCTTGGCCTCACAGGGGTCGTCGATCCAGGCGGAAACAATCTGGCCCCGGACGACTACCAAGCGCTCTTCAAAGTCTGGCAGCAAGGACGGATGACGATTCGCGTCGCGTACGCGCTCTGTGGGCAGACGCCCGGATCGGAGTTCGAAGAGCTCAAGAACTGGACGTCGCTCCTGCCGATGGGATTTGGCGACGAGATGCTGCGCTTCAACGGCCTCGGCGAGCGAATCACCGCGGCGATGAACAACAACGACAAGCCGACCGAAGACGAGAAAGCGAAATACTTCCAGATCGCGAAGTGGGCGGCCGAGCGCGGCATGGGCCTTACCATGCACTGGGGCCGCGACGCTTCAGTCGATCAATTGCTGACGATCTTCGAGCGGGTGAACAAAGAAGTACCGATCGCGAACCTGCGCTGGTCGATCGCGCACCTGAACGACGCGTCGGCTCAAAGCCTGCAGCGGATGAAAACGCTGGGCGTGGGTTGGACCGTGCAGGATGCGATGTACTTCGGCGGCGACCAGTTTCTCCAGCAAGCGGGCCGGGAAGCGGCGAGCCGAGTACCGCCCGTCGTGTCGGCCAGCAAAATGGGCGTCGCAATTGGCGCCGGCACCGACGCCCATCGGGTTGCGTCCTACAATCCTTTCACGTCATTGCAATGGTTCCTCGACGGCAAGACCGTCGCGGGCGTTCCGCTGCGGGGTCCCGAGGAGACTCCCGACCGTGCCGCAGCGTTGCGCTTCTACACGCTTGGCAGCGCGTGGTTTTCGCACGACGACGACAAGCGAGGATCGCTCGAGCGAGGAAAGCTGGCCGACCTGGCCGTGCTGTCGAAGGATTACTTGACCGTGCCGATCGATCAAGTCGGCACGATCGAATCGGTCCTCACGATAGTTGACGGAAAGGTCGTGTACGCGGCCGAGCCGTTCAAGAAGTACGAAGACATTCGCTGATCTCCACTGTAGCTTCCGGCTTAAGCCGGAAGCCACTTTCGTATATTCCATGGATCTCCAACTCACCGACAAAGTCGCCATCGTCACGGGAGCCAGCCGTGGTATCGGCCGCTCGATCGCTCAGACATTAGCAGCGGAAGGCATGAGCGTGACCCTCGTGGCACGGACGAAGAGTCAACTCGAGGAGCTTGCCGGATCGATTGCCACGTCAGGCCTGGTGCAGGCTGTCGATCTCCGATTGCCGGACAGTCCGGGTGCAGTCGTGGCGGCGACGGTGGAGAAGTTCGGCCGAGTCGACCTGCTGGTCAACAACGCAGGGGCCACGAAGCGCGGCGACTTCTTCGAGCTCACCGATATGGATTGGGCCGATGGATTCGGGTTGAAGTTCTTCGGGGCGATGCGGTGCTGTCGCGCTGCGTGGCCGCACCTCAAGGCGGCAAAGGGTTCGATCGTCAACATCGCAGGCATTGGCGGCCGCACGGGGACGGCCGAGTTCACCATTGGCGGAACGGTGAACGCCGCGATGCTGAATCTAACCAAAGCGCTCGCCGACCGCGGCGTCCGGGATGGCGTGCGCGTCAACGCCATCAATCCAGGCGGCGTCGCGACCGAGCGTCTACAGGCGCGCCTTCGCAGCTTCGCGACCGAGCGAGGGGTTGACCTGAGCAAGGCCGAGCAGGAGATGGCCCAGGCATTCGGGGTCGCCAGATTTGGCGAGCCAGCCGAAATCGCCCGCGTCGTCGCCTTCCTCGCGTCTCCTCAAGCTGCCTACTGTCATGGGGCCATCGTCGATGTCGATGGCGGGCAGACGCGGACCTTATAGTTATCACGCCCGGTTCCTCGAGGTTCCTGGTGCCTGACGCCTCAGTGAGTGAGCCCGTAAATCAAATAGTTGACCCCAAGCTTGTAGGCCTCGTTCGTGTCGTCGATCGGGCGCAGGCCGGTACCTGACCATTCCCAGTACTGCGACACGTCCGTGTTGTAGTTCACGATCACCTGCAGGCGCTTGGTGGGGTCGTTGTCCTCGAAGACGCCGCGGAAGACCGGCTTTCCGGCGTTGTAGGCCTGCGGCACGATGTCGAGATCGTCAATCTCGAAGAACGCGTGGAAGATCGGATGGCTCGCCTTCATGTCGAAGAAGCGGACGTCGGGCAGCACCCGTCGCATGTTGGCCTCGAACGGCTCCCAACCAGGACTGCCGAAATCGCCTTCCCGCTTGAAGTCGTCGACGATGAGGAAGCCGCCTTTTTGGAGGTACCGGCGGAGCCCTTCGGCCTCGCGATCGGTCAGCGTCCACCAGCTGACCTCGATGATGTAGGCGAGTGGATATTTGAACAGCTCGGGGTCGTCCAACGTCAGGGTGTTAATCGCTTCGTCGTGGGCATCGAGCAGGCTCACCTCTTTCATGATTCTCATCAGATTCTGTTCGGCCAGCGGATATCCATGCGCCCAGGACGGAAGACCGCGCCACCAGTAGCCGCCAGGGGCTGTCTCGTACTTGAGGCGAACGAACGTGAAGCGCGAATCGTAGGCGATGTTCGGATGTGGATGAAAAGGCGGGAATCGTCCGCCGAAGAATCCTCGCTCGCGCTGGGCGAAAGCTGTCAGGCTGGCCAGAACAAGTATGGCGATAACGGCCGGAAGCGCGCGGCGCCTGCTCACGCCGAGAGAATAGCATCAGGGCCTAAACGATTCATGAACCTCTCGGGCCCGGCGAATCGAAATTGACGGCATCAGTGTTTCCCCCGCTGATGACGACGCCGATCCGCTCGTCGGAGTCAGGCTGGTACGCACCGCTCAACAGGGCACTCAACGCAGTCACGCCGCCAGGCTCGGCAGCGATGCGCAGGCCATCCCATAGCACTCGTTGGGCGCGACGGATCGCGTCGTCGGTCACGAGGACGACTCGATCGAGATGCGACTGAACGATCGGGAATACCAGATCGCCGACCCGACGCGGCGCCAGAGAATCGACCGCGACTCCACCGACAGGCGCGTCCACCGGATGTCCGGCCTTCAACGCCTCGGTCAGCGTCGGGGCCGTAAACGGCTCGACACCGACAATCCGCACTCGTCGCTCGAACCACGCGAGAATTCCACCGATCAGGCCGCCGCCGCCAACGGCGACGAGGATCGTGTCGAGATCTCGCGCCTGAGTCTCGAACTCCATGCCGAGCGTCCCCTGACCGATCAGCGTCTCGATCTGATCGAACGCGTGAATCGAAAGCGCGCCTGATTCCGCGGCCCAGACATCGCTTTCAGCGAGAGCGTCCGCGTAGGTCTCGCCCACGATGGCCAGTTCGGCGCCGTAGCCGCGAATCCGCGCGATCTTTGCGGGTGACGAGACGGTTGGAACATATATCTTCGCGCGCACACCGAGACGTTGCGCCGCGTACGCCACAGCGGCGCCGTGATTTCCCCCCGAAGCCGCCACCACCCCGGCGTCAGGGACTTTCCGCAGCAGGAGATTGGTGAACGCGCCGCGCGTCTTGAAGGAGCTCGCGTGTTGCAGCAGCTCGAGCTTGAACGTCAGCCGACAGGGTTCGAGACCAAAATCGCTTCCGCTGGTCTCGACGATTGGAGTCAGCCGGACGTACGGCCGGATCAGAGACGCGACACGTTCGATGTGATTCCGATCGACTTGGATCATGCATCCGCCTCCTGGCGGAATAGCCCAGCTTATCTTGACGGAGTCGCTAGAATGAGCTGAGGTCGAGAAGATGCCAACGCCGTTCGAAAGCGCCGAACTGAACCTCAAGCTGTTCGAGCTCCGCCGGGAGCCGGTCCTGCGCGACGCACGGGCCTGGTTCTTGAGCCAATTCAACCCGCAGACGTTCGAAGAGTTCTCGGTGCTCGCTTCAGGCGAGCGAAATGCGTGGGTTCGGATGGTGCTGGGCTATTGGGACATGGCCGCGTCGCTGGTCACGTTTGGCGCGATCGACGCCGAAATGTTTCTCGCCGCCCACACGGAAATCGTGGCGACATTTGCCAAGGTCGAGCCGTTCGTCGCCGAGATTCGGCGAGTCAGCGGCATCGCGGAGTTCCTCAGCCATCTCGAAGCTGTCGTCCGCGGGATGCCGGGATCCGAAGAACGACTGGCGACGCTCCAGAGAGGGTTTCGTACGATGGCCGAGGCACAACGTGCGGCCGAAGAGCAGGCAGTGCGACCGCGACGTGCGTCAGGCAGACGAAACCGGCCGCGGCGGCGTGGGCTGACGCGCGTCCGTTCAATCTGAAAAGAGGAGATCATGTCCGAGCACAAAGCCACTGTTCGATGGACGATGTCGCCCACCGGCGACTTTCTGAAAGGTACGTTTTCCCGGGCCCATACCTGGAGCTTCGATGGCGGCGTCACCGTGCCCGCATCGGCGTCTCCGCACGTGGTCCCAAAGCCGTACTCGGTTGAGGCGAACGTCGATCCCGAAGAGGCATTCGTCGCGTCGCTTTCGAGTTGTCACCTGCTGACGTACCTCTACCTTGCATTCAAAGGGGGGTTCGAGATCGAGAGCTACGAGGACGAAGCGGTCGGAACACTGACGAAAAACGAGCGCGGTGTACCGTGGGTCAGTACCGTCGTGTTGAAGCCGCGCATTGTCTATAAAGGGACGAAGAAACCATCTCGTGCGGACGAAGACCGGCTTCACCATGCGGCCCACGAGCAGTGTTTCATATCGAATTCGGTAAAAACCGAGGTCACCGTCCAGATGGCGCAGGAGGTCGAGCATCGATGATCGGATGAACGATAATCGGATGATCGGAATCCAAATCATCGTTCATCGATCCGGAGATCATCGATGATTAACTTGCCGGCAAGCTGAACGCAAGATACTCGCCCGAGTACGGGCCGCCGCCAATCGCGACGACGATGAACTGACGGCCGTCGACGGAGTACGTCATCGGCGAACCGCTCTGCGGAGCAGCCATCCACACGGCGCCGACTTCCTTCCCCGTCGTCTTGTCGTATGCACGCAACATCGCACCTCGCGGATGCTGCGACGTCGTCGTCAGTTGAGGATCGCCCATCACGACAAGAGTCTTCGTGACCAGGAGTCCCACACCCGATGTTCCTGCCTGGCCCGTTTTGGGGATGTCCAATCCCCGAAGCGCCGCATGATTGCGGACGTTGTCGGGCGTATCACCGTGTGGCGTCTGCCACATCAGTTCACCTCGATCGAGATTGACCGCCGCGAGCAGCCCGTATGGGGGTTTGATCATCGGCAACCCTTGAACGTTCAAGCCGGCACCCGGTCCGGCAGCCGCGTTCGCAGCTGACGGAGGCTCGGGGGCCGGGGCCGGTGGCGGAGTAGCCCGGGCTTCTCGTGCACGTTCGGCTGTGCGCGGCGCGTCCGCGGCGCAGCAGTCGCCTGGCCCCAGTACCTCTCTGAACGGCTGTCCTTCGAGGCCTGCGACGTACTTGATGTCGGAGAATCCCGGCGGCGGAGCCACGAGCGTTCTCACGCCGGCGATGTTCCCGGCCGGCATGAATGCGATGTGCAGTTCCGGATCGTAGCCACCACCGGGCCAGTTCGTCGCGGTGCCGACTGTCACGGCGCCGTACATGCCGTTGACGCTACCGAGAAGCGGCGGGTTGAACGGCGTCGACGCCCAGCGGTACTTCTTTGCCCGCTCGGTGGCTTGGGCGCGCAACTCCGGCGTGAAGTCGATCAGGTCGTCGGGGAGGTTGAAGTAGTTGCGCGCGTAACGCAGCTTGTCGCTCGGATGGGGTTGTGTCGCCGAATACCACTCGCCGGGAATGTCGCCCTTGGGCACCGGCTTTTCCTCGATCGGCCAGATCGGCTCGCCCGTCACGCGATCGAACACGTAGAGCCAGGCCTGCTTGGTCGGGACTGCCACGATCTTGCGCGATCGGCCATCGATGGTGACGTCGCCCAGGAGCGGCGCCGACGACATGTCGAAATTCCAGAGCGGGTGGTGAACGAACTGGAAATGCCACTTGCGCTGGCCAGTCTTCAGGTCCACGCACACGAGGCTTTCCGCGAACAGGTTGCCTCCCGGACGGTGTCCGCCGTAGTAGTCGGACGTCGGCGTTTCAACCGGGAGGTACACGAGACCAAGGTCTTCGTCGACGCTGATTTGAGTCCAGACACCGACGTTGCCATTGATTGCCCACGACTCGTCCTCCCACGTCTCGTTGCCGTAGTCGCCCGGGCGGGGAATCGTGTTGAACTGCCACAGCCTCTTTCCGGTCCTGACATCGAACGCCCGCACGAGCCCCTTCGTGTTGTTGTGCGTCGGGACGGTCGCGCCCTCGCGCATTGAAGATCCGATGATCACGGAGTCTTTGACGACGATCGGCGTCGAATGAACGCCGATTTCACCCGTCTCCAGATCGATCGGGTCTGCTCTTCCCTTCACCACGCCGACCTTCAGGTCGACGATGCCGTTGGTGCCGAATGAATTGATAATCGCGCCAGTCTTCGCGTTGAGCGCGACGAGGCGATAGCCGGTCGTCACGTAAAGGATGCGCTCGTCGCCGCGACCGTCGGTCCAGTACGACACTCCGCGGCCCGAGAGCTGACGGGGAGACACCGCCGCCCGCTTGCCCTCGCGCAGGCTATGGGTCCAGATCAACTCGCCGGTCTTGGCATCGAGGGCCACGACAGCCCGTCGCGTCCCACCCGTCGTGTACAGAACGCCCTTCACGACAATCGGCGTTCCTTCGAGCTTGAATTCGGGAAGCGGTCCGAGGTTGTCGGTCTTGAACCGCCAGGCGACTTCGAGCTTGTTGAAATTGGCGGCGCTGATTTGATCCAACGGCGAGTAGCGGCTGCTCTTCAAGTCGGCCGCATAGTGGGGCCACTCGCCGTTTTTCGTGGACGGCTGACCGCCTGCTTGCGCCGAGATGCGGGGAAGCCAAACGAGACCGGCGGTTACCAGTGCCAGCGCGGCGACGACTCGGAGGGTTCGCGACATGGCCAACCTCCTTCGGGGGCGGGAAATCGTTGCAGTAGCGCGGCGATTCTACTCCGAAACGTCGGAGACTGGGCTCGAGACCTGGAAAGCCAGCCGTTCACAGGTGCCGGAGGACGAGCATGGTGATGTCTCGTCGGGCTGGCGTCAGGCGAAGCCCGAGATGCGTGCGCAGTCGTTCCAGGAACTCGCTGGTGCTGATATGGCCGCCCAACAACTCGATGTCATATCTTCCACCCAGGCCGGTTTCGTCGACCACCGGGCGGTCGAGACCCTGTTCCAGCGTCTTGCAGAAGTCGTCCATCGTGCCGTTCGAGATCGAAATCCCTCCGATTGAACCTCCCGCAACGATGGCATTCCGCATCGACTCAGGTGTTTGGTAGAGGGACTGAAAAGACTCGGGAGTCGGGGGCTCGCCGTCGGGAAGAGCAAACTCGAAGCTGAAGCCGCTGAAGCCAACCCCGCCTCCACCAGACTGCGGTGCATCCCTGATCGCTGCGGTCTGGCCGTCTGGGGCTGTCAGGACGTAGACGTCCATCGGCCGGCTCTCGTGCGTGATGGTCACACTGAAGTGCTGCTCGATACCCTGCCGCATCGAGCGATTCCTGTCTTCGCGACGCTCGTTGGGTGCGAGCACGAGGTAGAAGTCATAACGCTCGCGGGGATCCAGCGAAGTGGGCAGCTCAATGCGTGTTTCCGGGAACAGAGCTTCGTGCGAACCGAACACCCTCGACAGCGCAGCTTTCAACTGGAACCCTTCGAGCGCCCAAAAGTCATCACCGCCATTTTCCGATCCGTCACCTGGCTTCTTCTTGGTCGGCGCAATGTGAGCGCCGAGCGCGTGTGGGAGATGGGGACGCTTTGGACGGTCACGGCGCATTTCCGGGGGCAGGGTGTGATCAGGAGATGGTGCCGCAGCGTGCTGGCTATGAATGAGAACGATCTCGTCACGAACTTCGTTGATTCGCACCCCATGCGTCGCGAGAATCGAGGCCGCGCCCGACTGGTCCTCGCGAAGAATCCCTAAGAGCAGGTGTTCAATGTCGATCTCGTGATGAAGGAGTCGATTGGCTTCTTCAGTTGCCAACCACAGGATCCGTTTGACCTCGTCGCCAAAACTGTTCTCGTCTGACGGTAACCCTTGTTGACGAGGTCTGAGACCGTCGATGTCCTTGCGGATGGTTTCCGGCGCGATACCTGCGCGCGCAAGAAGTCGAGGGACCATTCCTCCGGTCTCACGAATCAGCCCAAGTAGAAGATGCTCGCTCTCGACCGACGCACTCTTCATGCGATCGGCTTCGTATCGCGCAAAGAACAGAACCCGTCGCGCCGCCTCCGTGTACCGCTCGAACACAGTGCCCCCTTGCGCCGCGCGGCCTCGATTATCTCAAGCTTCTGCTGCCAACCTGATGAGGTCGGCACATCCTTCGCATAACGTTTGTCGCTAACAAGACTCTCAATGGGCGTCCTCACTTCCGAAGCACTAGGCACACTGCGCGCCGACATGCGACGCGTGGAAACGACACTTGGCGCGCGCCTGGAGGCACGTGTGGCGGCTAGCGAGTCGTTGTTGCGGGACGAGATCCATCAAGAGCTCCGTCACTTGTGCGAGGAAATGGCGCAATTCCGAGAGGAAGTTGCCGAGCGCCTCCGTCAGATTTGCGAAGAGGTTCGCCGTCAGCCCGAAGTCGCCGACCGCAGGCCGAGCGGCCCGGAAGGACGCGCCGAGCGGGGCTGACGGCCACAACCCTCATTTGAAACCCTGCGTACCGTTGATTGCCCGCGCGGTGCAATATCTGCAGTATTCTTTTCGGCGGAGGCCCACGCGGACCCGCGCCAGGCCTGCCCAGGAGGGTCAATTCATGCGCCGACCGGGGATTGGATTACTGGTGCTCGCCGCATGTGGGCTGAATGGCGACGTGGCGCTGAAAGCCGAAGACCCGATCGTTCCCGTCTATCACGAGCCACATCATCGGCAGGTTTTTCAGTACGGCCCCACGAGGATTCTCGACCTCCAGATACCGCCGGGTACCACGACGTGGTTTCACACGCACGAGGCGCCCATCCTCTACATCAACCTCTCGACGTCGCGAAGCCGCACGCAGAATCTGGGGCAGGAGTGGGGCACCGGCGGTCCGCCAAGGCCAGCGGCCAACGCCGGCCAGCCGGCGCAGCCACCTCCCTCTCCTCCGCCTGCTGCCTCCGGGCCACGCGTGACCAGCACGACCAGTTACGCGACGCAGCCGGTCACTCACCGGCTGGAGAACATAGGCGAACGCCTGTCTCGTGCGATTGTCGTGATCAACGAAACAAGCGGCGACGAGATGACGACGGTTGAGGCGGCGGGGTTTGAGGGCAAGCCAGAGCTCGTCAATCGTTGGTATCGCGCCTATCGCCAGACGCTGGCGGTTGGCGAGGCGACGCGCTCGCATCGACACTCGGAACCCGTCGTGATCGTCCAAACATCCGAGGGACGCGGACGCGCCACCGGCGCGATGAAGTTCGAGCTGAACGAGCCCGGACAGTGGGCGTTCTTTGATGCCTCGGACGCTCACGAGATCAAGAACACGGGTGATGGTGCCTTGCAGTTTGTCGAAGTTGACATGAGGAGGCCTAGTCGTTAGTCGTTCGTCTGACTAACGTCTAATATCCAACGACTAATGACCAACGTCTAATGACTATTTTCCACATCACTTCGGCCAGCGAGGCCGATCGCGCAGCGGGTTCGGGCACCTATGTGCCCGAGGCGTTTCCCGCCGATGGCTTCGTGCACTGCTCCTATCGGCATCAGCTGCTCGAGGTAGCCAAGCGTCACTTTGCAGGCCGAACCGGACTGGTTCTGCTCGAAATCGATCGAAGCAAGCTCCCATGCAAGGTCGTCGACGAGAATCTGGAAGGCGGGACCGAGTTGTATCCGCACGTGTATGGGCCCTTGCCAATGGCTGCGGTTGTCGGGATTTACGAATTCCCCTAGAATCGCCACACTTTGCCGGGAAATGGGGTGGGACACATGAACCGACGTCGCTGGCTGCTGCTTGCGGGCTCGATCGTGCCGCTGTGTTTGGTCGCGCTCCCGCTCGTACTCGACGTCCACACGGCCGCGGAAGCGCTGCCGACACAACTCACCGATCAGGAGTTCTGGAAGCTGTCCAGTGAATTTTCGGAATCCGACGGACGATTCCGGTCCGACAATCTGTTGTCGAACGAAGTCTGGCTGCAGAACGTGATTCCGGATCTTGTGAAGCGAGCCAAAACGGGCCGCGTGTATCTGGGCGTCGGCCCGGAGCAGAACTTCACCTACATGAGCGCCGTCAAGCCGGCGATGGCCTTCATCTTCGACATCCGCCGCGGGAATCTGGATCTGCAGCTGATGTACAAGGCTCTCTTCGAACTGTCGGCCAACCGCGCGGAATTCGTCTCGCGGCTCTTTTCCCGACCCCAGCCGCCGGGACTGACCGAATCATCGACGGTCGAAGAGATATTCGAGGCATTCGAGGCCGCCGAACGTAACGACGCGCTTCACCAGGAGACCCTCAAGGCGCTTTACCAGGAGAACCTCAAGACGGTTCGCGATCACTTGACGCGCAAGCACGGCTTTGCGCTGTCGGAGATCGATCAATCGGGCCTCGACTACGTCTACGCTGCTTTCTCGATGTTCGGGCCGAGGATTCAGTACTCCTCGACGGGAACCGGCTTCTACGGCGGTGGCAGGCAGCCGAGCTATGCCGATCTGATGACCGCCAGGAGCAGCGACGATGTGGGCCGAAGCTACTTGAGCAGCGAAGCCAACTTCCGGTTCTTGAAGGATCTGGAGACGCGGAATCTCGTGGTTCCGATCGTCGGCAATTTCGCCGGCCCGAAAGCCATTCGCGCAGTGGGGCAGTACCTCAAGGACAAAGGGGCGATCGTCTCGACCTTCTACCTGTCCAATGTCGAGATGTATCTTCAGCAGGACGGGATCTGGGGCGACTTCTGCAGCAACGTGGCGACGTTGCCGCTCGACGAGACGAGCACATTCATCCGATCGCTCCGCGGTGGACGCTACGGCCAGGGCTTCGGGCTCGATTCGCAGCTCGGGCACATGGCTGCCGAGGTCGAGAGCTGTCCCGTCTCGCGCCGCTGAATCCTGAAAGGATCGCCAGTGGCCATCTCGAAATTGACCATGACGGACGAGCAGCGCAAGTCCGTCGCGCTTGAATATCTGAAGGCGTTCGACAACGCCGGCAAGACGTCCAGCGGTGCAAGCATCCTGGACCTGTTCGCCGACGACGCTCAGGTCTTCTTTCCGAAATGGGGGCTAGCCACGGGCAAGAAGCAGATTGGCCAACTCTTCACCGATTTCGGCGGCCTCATCAAGAACATCCTGCACGACTACGCGACCTTCAACTGGATCATGACCGGCACCGACACATTTGCGGTCGAAGGCACGAGCGCCGGCGTTCATCAGGACGGTCCGTGGCGAGCCGGCGTCACGCACGCAGGCCGTTGGTGTGACGTGTTCGAGGTACGAGACTTCCTGATCCAGCGTTGCTTCATTTATCTCGATCCAGATTACGCGGGCCTCGATACGGCGCGATATCCGTGGCTGTCGGCGGGGGGCCGGGATTCAGCGAAGCCGATGGGTTAATCACAACGGTGGTGCTGGGTGCTCGGTGCCGGGTGCTGCGTGCTCGGTGCTCGGTGCTCGGTGCTTGGTGCTTGGTGCTAGGTGCAGGAGGACACGATGACCGGATCGCGAACGGCTTCGGTTGCGGTGGTGCTCGCTCTGAGTTTGCTCCTGCCGGCGATTGTCGCTGCCGAGGTCACGCGTGTTGAGGTCTCATCGAAGCGCGACGTGGCAGGAGGGCGTGCCTTTGGCACGGCCGGTCCATACGAGTTGATCGTCGGCCGCATCTACTTCACGGTCGATCCCAACCATGCTCGCAACAAGATCGTGACGGATCTCGACAAGGCCCCGCGGAATGCGGCCGGACAGGTTGAGTTCTCGGCCGACCTCGCCATCCTGAAACCGAAAGATCCGAATCATGGAAGCGGCGTGGCCCTGATCGACATCGTGAACCGGGGGAACAAGACTGTCTTGACCAGCTTCAATCGCGCGGCGCCGTCGCGCGACTTGTCGACCGATGCCGAGTTCGGTGACGGGTTTCTGCTTCGCCAGGGCCACACACTCGTGTGGGTCGGATGGGAATTCGACGTGCCAACCCGGTCCGGCGGCATGCGGATCGAGGTGCCCGTCGCCAAAGGCGTCACTGGAACCGTCCGCGCTTCTTTCATTCCCGAAAGCCGGGAAGAAGAGATCGCGGTCAGAGACTTGAGCGGCTACGTCCCGGCGAGTCCAGAAGCCGCCGAAAACACGCTGACGGTTCGTGATGGGCTCCAGGGGACCGTGAGCACCATTCCACGCCAGAAGTGGCGAGTGTCGGGTACCACGGTCACGCTCGAGGGCGGCTTCGAACCGGGTCGGGTCTACGAGATTTCATATGGCGCCGCGAATCCGCCGGTGTCCGGACTCGGCTTCGTTGCCGTTCGCGACACCGCATCCTGGATTCGCTACGCGACTGACGCGGCCGCGTCGGCGAAATACGCGTACGCGTTCGGCAGTTCCCAGAGCGGGCGCTTCCTTCGCGATTTTCTCTACCAGGGCTTCAATACTGACGAAGGAAACCGTCAGGTGTTCGATGCCGTCATGGCGAATATCGCCGGTGCCTCGCGAATCGATCTGAACAATCGGTGGGCGACACCGATCGGCCTCGGCTCAAATCACCGCCACCTCGTTTCCTTTCGCCGATACGAAGCAGCGCGATCCCGTGACCGGTGCGGACGAAGGCGCGCTCGACAACGTGCGTGCCCGCGATCATCAGCCGAAGATCTTCTATACGAACACTGGAGTCGAGTATTGGGGCGGCGGGCGCGCGGCGGCACTCATTCACACGGCACCAGACGGCTCGCGCGATCTGGTGGTGCCCGATAACGAGCGAATCTACTTCCTCACGGGCTCACAACATGGACCGTCGAGATTTCCGTCGGCAGTCACCAACGGTCAGCAGCGCGACAATCCGAACAACTACTGGTGGACGATGCGGGCGTTGATGGTGGCGATGGACAAGTGGGTACGGGATCGGGTGCAACCACCTGCCAGCAGATACCCAAGACTACAGGACGGCACGCTCGTTCGGTCGGCCGACGTCGCGTTCCCGACACTTGCGACAGTCACATCGCCGCGGACGCTTCTTCCCAGTCAGCGTGGCATGAATCGGCTGGTGGCCCAAGAGGGCGCTCCGGGCACGCCGCTCGCTCTTCTCGTTCCGCAGGTCGATCAAGACGGCAACGAGCTCGCGGGGATTCGGCTTCCCGAGATCGCCGTCCCTCTCGCGACCTATACCGGATGGAATTTCCGAAAGCCTGCCATCGGCGCGCCGAACCAGCTGTTCCCGCTGCTCGGCTCGTACGTGCCGTTCGCCGGCACGAAGGCTGAGCGTGAACGCGCGCACGATCCGCGTCAGTCGATCGAAGAACGCTATCCGACGCGCGAGCGCTATCTCGAGCTCGTGCAGGATGCGGGCGCTGCGCTGGTGAAAGACCACTATCTGCTGGCCGACGACCTGCCTGGCCTGGTCGAGCACGCCGGCGAGCACTGGGATCTGCTCATGCACCGCCCGACGGCGGCAACGCAGTGACACGCATGTCCTAAGCCTCGAAATTCATTCCTCATCGGCCGGGACGCCAACGTCGACTCTCGTCTCCTATTGACTTTCGATAGGTCTCCGGGCCGATGACCGTCTTGCGCACTGAGTAGGAGGGGCGCCTGGCGCTCCTAGAGTGCTTGCAGTGCCTCGAGCACCTGTTCAGCGTGCCCGTTGACTTTCACCTTGTCCCATCGTTTGACGACGCGGCCGTCGGCGCCGATCAAGTACGTGGTCCTTGAGAGACCCATGAACGTTCGGCCGTAGAGCCACTTCTTCTGCCACACGCCGTACCTTTCGGAGACCTCGTAGTTCTCGTCGGCCAGCAGGGGAAAAGTCAGGCGGTATTTGGCAGCGAATTTCGCCTTGCTGGACTGCCCTTGGCCGCTGATTCCGAGAATCGCGGCCTTGCTCGTGTCGAACTTCGGCAGGTTGTCTTGAAATGCACAGGCCTCCTTGGTGCACCCTGGCGTGTCGTCCTTCGGATAGAAGTAGAGGACCAACGGCCGGCCCCCGTAGTCGGCTAGCCGATGGGTGTTGCCATTCTGGTCCTTGAGCGTGAATGGAGGCGCCTTCTTCCCCGGATCGATCAGCGGCATAGGGACCAACCATACCACCTGAGGGACGAGCTACTACAAAGACGCGCTTGGGTGGGTCGTAACCTTCAAGTAAACTCGAACGAGTAATTTAGAACCACAAAGGCCACTAAGGTGGGAGGTTCGTGCATGTCGAGAATCACGCGCGCTGTGGGCTCTATGAGCCTGCTGTGTTTGCTGAGCCTGGCGCCTTTCGAGGTGCCGGCAAAAGCGGATGAAGGAATGTGGACCTTCGACAATCCGCCGCTCGCGCAGCTGAAAGAGAAATACGGCTTCACGCCGACGCCCGCGTGGCTCGACCATTTGCGGATGTCGAGCGTGCGCTTCAACGATGGTGGCTCGGGCTCGTTCGTCAGCGCACGCGGCCTGGTGCTCACGAACCATCACGTCGCGTTCGGTCAGCTCCAGAAGGTCTCGACGCCGCAGAAGAACTACGTGGCCGACGGTTTCTACGCGACGACGGCGGCCGAAGAATTGAAGTGCCCGGACCTCGAGCTGAACGTGCTGGTCTCGATGGAGAACGTCACGTCGCGTGTGCAGGCCGCGGCGCCAGCGGGGACAAACCCGGCACAAGCGCTGGAGGCACGCAAGAAAGCGATCGCTGCGATCGAGCAGGAAAGTACGGCAGCGACCAGTCTGCGATCCGACGTGGTGTCGCTCTATCAATCCAGCGAGTACTGGCTGTATCGCTACAAGAAGTACACCGACGTTCGGCTGGTGTTTGCGCCCGAACAGCAGGTCGCCTTTTTCGGAGGGGATCCGGACAACTTCACGTTTCCCCGCTACGACTTCGACGTCGCCTTGTTCCGCGTCTACGAGAACAATGCGCCGGTAGCCAGTCGCGACTTTCTGAAATGGTCGGCGAAGGGAGCGGCTGACGGCGAGCTCGTGTTCGTGTCGGGTCATCCTGGATCGACCGACCGGCTCGATACGGCCGCACAACTCGAAACCGAACGCGATCTCGTCTATCCCCTCTCGATTGCCGTCATCAACAGACGGCTCGCCGTGTTGCGACAATACAGCGCGCAGGGTCCCGAGCAGGCGCGGCAGGCCGCGAACGCGCTGTTCAGCCTGGAGAACGCCCTCAAGGCCTACACCGGCGAGTTCCAAGGTCTCAACGACGTGAACCTCTTCGAGAAGAAGCGAACCGAGGAGCGGCAGTTCCGCGCCAAGATTGATGCGAATCGTGAGTGGAAGACCGCGTATGGCGGCGCCTGGGAGGCCATTGAGGCCGCCGAGCGGATCAATCGCAACATCTACAAGGCGAATCGATTTCAACAGCTGCGCGGATCAAGCCTGGCCGGCCTTGCCAGCACGCTCGTGCGCTATATCGAAGAGAAGCCCAAGCCGGATTCCGAGCGGTTGGCCGGCTATCACGACTCGCAACTTCCTGCGCTCGAGCTGCAGTTGTTTTCTCCTGCGCCCGTCTATCCTGCGCTCGACGAGGTGATGCTGGCCGACGCGCTCCAGGAGTCGCTGGAGCAGCTCGGAGCATCGGATCCGTTCAACGTCGCGGTGCTGAAGGGTCGCACTCCGGCAGCCGTAGCGAAGGAGGCGATGGGCGGAACCAAGGTGGGCGATCCAGCCGCGCGGAAAGCGCTGGTGGCCTCCGGGGTGAGCGGTCTCTCGACCTCGACCGACCCGCTCGTGGTTCTTGCGCGGGTGGCGGACGGCTTTTCTCGAAAGAATCAGAAGATGCTCGACGATCGCGTGACGAGCGTCGCGACTGAAGCAGGCGAAAAAATCGGGCGAGCGCGATTCGCGGTGTACGGCCACTCCGTCTATCCGGATGCGACATTCACGCTTCGGCTCTCGTACGGGCAGGTAAAAGGGTATCGGATGAACGGCACGATTGCCCCGTACAAGACGACGCTGTTCGGGCTTTACGAGCGCGCCCAGTCGTTCGACCTCAAGCCACCATTCGACCTGTCGTCCAGGTATCTGGATAAACGATCCTCGCTCGATCTCACGACGCCGATGAACTTCGTCACGACCAACGACATCATCGGCGGAAACTCCGGGTCTCCCGTCGTCAACCGCGAGGGCGAGTTCGTGGGCATCATCTTCGACGGCAACATCGAGAGCCTGGTGGGGCGATTCGTGTACAGCGAGGAGAGCAACAGAGCGGTCGCCGTGCACAGCGCAGTGATCATCGAGGCGCTGCGCAAACTCTATGATGCCGGACCGTTGGCGGACGAACTGCTGGGACGATGAGCCGCGACTTTCACCTGGAGATCGAGACACACGACCTGAAAGGCAATGTGAGCGAGTTTCGCATCCAACCAGCTTCGGAACAGGATGTGCCAGTCGTCTTGCGCATGATCAAGGCGCTGGCGGAGTACGAGAAGCTGGCCGACCAGGTCGTGGCGACCGAGGCAAGCTTGCGCGAAGCACTCTTTGGCGAGCGGCGGTTCGGTGAGGTCATCATCGGCTACGCAGGGGACGAGCCCGTAGGGTTTGCCCTCTTCTTTCACAACTTCTCTACGTTCCGTGGGGCACCGGGTCTTTACCTGGAGGATCTGTTCGTCGAGCCGCGTTGGCGGGGCCACGGCTTCGGTCGGAAGCTGCTTCAGCATCTGGCCGGCGTCGCCGTCGCGCGAGGCTGTCACCGCATGGAGTGGGCCGTGCTCGACTGGAATGAGCCTGCCATTCAGTTCTACCGTCGCGCAGGTGCCCGATCGCTCGACGACTGGAGGATCTTTCGACTGACGGGCGACCCTCTCAACCAATTGGCCGCCGGCGCGCTGTAATCGTGGCGATCTGTCCCGGCTTTTCTTGCGCGGCCAAGCGCACCGCGCTATACACTACTGGCGTGCTGCGGCTCGGACGAAGCCTCGCTTTTCTCACCATCCTGGCAATCTCAATCGGCGTGGTGGCGTCGGCCGCGGGGATCTCGGCGGCCGACAAGCTGCCGACGCGCCTGTCGGATCACGAGTTCTGGGATCTCGTCACAGAGTTCTCCGAGCCCAATGGAACCTTCCGTTCGGATAATCTCCTGTCGAATGAAGTCCGATTCCAGTTCGTGATTCCCGAGCTGGTCCAGATTGCGAAGCCTGGCGGCGTGTACCTTGGCGTCGGACCGGAGCAAAACTTTACGTACATTGCGGCCATCAAGCCGGCGCTCGCCTTCATCGTCGACATCCGACGTGGAAATCTTGACCTTCATCTCGTCTACAAAGCGCTCTTCGAGCTGTCGTCGGATCGGGCAGATTTCGTCTCACGTCTCTTTTCGAGGAAGCGGCCGGCTGGGCTTGGTACGACGGCGACGGCCGCCCAGATGTTTTCTGCATTCCTGCAGGCGGCCCCGAGCCAGCAGCTGTACGACCAGAACCTGAAGGACATCCGCGATCGGCTCGTGCGGACGCATGCGTTCGCCCTTTCGAGCGACGATGCGAAAGGAATCGAATACGTCTACAATGCCTTCTTCACGTTCGGTCCGGGCATTCAGTATTCGTCAACGGACGGCTTTGGCGCGACATACCAGCCCACCTACGTCGATCTCATGCTTGCCACGGATAGTGTCGGTCGGAGCCAGGGGTATCTGTCGACCGAGGAGCGGTTCGCGTACGTGAAGGATCTGGAGAGTCGCAACCTGGTTGTGCCGGTCGTCGGCAACTTTGCCGGTCCCAAGGCGATTCGGGCCGTGGGCGCCTACCTGAAACAGCGTGACGCCACGGTGACGGCGTTCTACCTCTCGAACGTCGAGCAGTACCTTCGATTGCAGCGCGTGTGGAATACGTTCTGTGGAAATGTCGCGCAGCTGCCGTTCGACGAGACGAGCACCTTCATTCGCGCCGGCCACGGCGGCCGCGTGGCGCGAGGCACCGCTCTGACCGCGGAGCTCGGTGTGATGGCCGCTGAAGTGGACGGCTGCGGCGCAAGATAGCGCCTGCGGCATCAGCGTGAGTTCGAGGCGGGGCTGGGGCCCCGCCGCCAGTGAAGATGACGGACGCGTGGGGCGACCGGACATTTCATACTTGAATCGAGGAGACTGCATGGCCAAGAAGACTGCAAAGAAACCCGCCCGGAAAGCCAACGCCGCATTCATGCGACCCGTATCGCCGGACGCGACGCTGGCCGAAGTCGTCGGCCCCAAGCCGCTGCCACGCACCGAAGTGACCAAGAAGCTGTGGGCCTACATCAAGAAGAACGGGCTGCAGGACAAGAAGAACAGGCGCATGATCAACGCGGACGCCACCTTGAAAGCGGTTTTCGGCGGCAAGTCGTCGGTCAACATGTTCGAGATGACGAAGCTCGTCGGGAAACACTTGAAATAGGACCCGGGCGATCCAGGCTTTCGAACGCATCCAAACCGCTCGCCTCGTCCTCCAGCGCCCGGGGCCGGAGGACGTTGAAGCGGTGTTCAGTCGCTACGCCAGCGATTCAGACGTGACGAGATATCTTGCCTGGCCTGTTCACGTCTCGCTGGATCAAACGCGGGCGTTTCTTGCCTTCAGCGATCAGGAGTGGAGCAAGTGGCCCGTCGGCCCGTACCTCGCCTTTTCGCGCGACGACGGACGACTGGTTGGTGGGACAGGACTCGCTTTCGAGACGCCGGATCGTGCGGCAACCGGCTATGTACTGGCCAAGGATGCTTGGGGTCGGGGCTTCGCGACCGAGGCGCTGGGTGCCATGGTCGAGATCGCACGGGCCAGCGGGGTCAGCCGCTTGTATGCCCTGTGTCATGTCGACCATCGGCCCTCCGCCCACGTCCTCGAGAAATGCGGGTTCACGTGCGAAGGTACGCTGCGGCAATACGCGGAATTCCCCAATCTCTCCCCGGGTAAACCTGCCGACGTTCTCTGTTACGCACGGGCCCTCTGAGACACGGGGCTGTGCGTACCTTGCTCGTTGAACCGAATCTGATAGAAAGTAGCAGTTTGTAGACTAGGAGGACTGTGGACGTCGTTCCGGATTCGATTCCAACTACGCCGCTCGCATCGCGCCGCTATCTCCCGGCCTTGCTGATCCTCTTCGTCGGCAGCGGTTGCGCGGCGCTGATCTACGAGATCGTCTGGTTTCAGCTGCTGGAGCTGGTCATTGGATCGTCGGCGGTCTCACTGGGTGTCCTGCTTGGCACGTTCATGGGCGGCATGTGCCTGGGCAGCATCGTCCTCCCTCGACTCATTTCCGCGCGCCGTCACCCGTTGCGCGTTTATGCGTTTCTCGAGCTTGGCATCGGACTGATCGGTCTGCTGGCACTGTTTGGAATCCCGCTCATCAACGGCGTCTACACGGCGTGGGTCGGCCAGGGAATCATCGGTATTCTCTTCAGGAGCGTTATCGCCGGCATTTGTCTTTTGCCGCCGACGATCTTGATGGGTGCGACGCTGCCGGCGATTTCGCGCTGGCTGGAGACGACGCCTCAGGGCGTCTCGTGGCTCGGGTTCTTCTACGGCGGCAACATCGCGGGTGCGGTGCTGGGCAGTGTGCTGGCCGGCTTCTACCTGCTGAGGGTGTTCGACTCCGCCGTAGCAACCTATGTGGCCGTCGCGGTGAACGTCACGGTTGCACTGCTGGGTCTCGTCATTGCGCGCACGACGCCGTACACCCCGCAAGAGTCTGACGGATTGGTTGCGCAGCGGGCGCCTGGCGCCGGATTGGTCTATGTCGCGATCGGACTGTCGGGGATGACAGCGCTCGCCGCGGAAGTGGTGTGGACTCGAATTCTTTCGCTGTTGTTCGGGGCGACGGTCTATACGTTTTCGCTGATTCTGGCGGCCTTTCTCGTCGGACTCGGGATTGGCAGCAGCCTCGGCTCGGCGATGGCGCGAAACCTGGCCCGGCCGAGAGTGGCGCTGGCGTGGTGCCAGCTGTTCCTGTGCGTGGCGATCGCGTGGACGGCCCACGTCCTGACCGACTCGCTGCCGTATTGGCCAATCAACCCTTCGATTTCGACAGACCCCTGGTTCACGATGCAGCTCGACATGGTCCGATGCCTGTGGGCGGTGCTGCCGGCCGCGATCTTGTGGGGGGCGAGCTTTCCGCTGGCGCTCGCGTCGGTGGCGGCCAGAGGTCAAGATCCTGCGCGTCTCGTTGGCGGCGTCTATGCCGCCAACACGCTCGGCGCAATCGTCGGATCGCTCGGAGCCAGTCTGGTGCTCGTCGCCTGGATTGGCAGCCAGCACGCCCAACAGGTCCTGATCGTATTCAGCATGATTGCCGGTTTGCTCCTGCTCGAGCCGGCTCCCGGAAGCGAGGAGGTCAGGGCAGCGCGATCGCAGATTCCTGGAATGATCTTCGTCGCTGTCGCGATTGCCGTCGGGGCGCTCCTCATCCGCACGGTGCACGAGGTTCCAGGATTGCTCATTGCCTACGGGCGCTACGCCGCGACTCGCACAGGTCAGGCTCACGAGATTATCTACAAGGGCGAAGGGATGATGGCGTCCGTCGCCGTGTCCCGGCTGTCGGATGGCGTGCTCAACTATCACAACGCCGGGAAGGTTCAAGCGTCGAGCGAGCCGCAAGACATGCGGCTTCAACGCATGCTAGGCCATCTCACGACGTTGATTCCGGCGCAACCGAAGTCCGTGATGGTCATCGGTTTTGGGGCCGGCGCCACGGCCGGCGCCGCTTCAATCGACCCGGCCGTGGAACGGGAGCTCATCGTCGAGATCGAGCCGCTGGTGCCGAAGGTCGTCTCGACGTACTTCGGCGACCACAACTTCAATGTGGCGAAGAACCCGAAAGTGCAGATAGCGATCGACGACGGCCGTCACCACCTTCAGACCACCAGCGAAAAATTCGACGGCATCACGTCCGATCCGTTGGATCCGTGGGTCAAGGGCGCGGCGATGCTCTATACCCGCGAGTTCTTCGAAGAGGTCAAAGCCCACCTTAGACCCGGTGGCGTCGTCACCCTGTTCGTGCAGCTGTACGAGAGCAGTCCGGCAGCCGTGAAGAGCGAGTTGGCGACCTTCTTCGAGGCCTTTCCCAACGGCCTGGTGTTCGGCAACACGACCAACGGAGAGGGCTACGACACTGTGCTGGTGGGGCAGCTCGAGCCGACGCATATCAATGTCGATGAGATCCAGGCCAGACTGAACCGGCCGGAGTATGCGCCGCTCGCGAAGTCGCTGCGCGAGATCGGCTTCAATTCAGCCATCGATCTGTTCTCGACGTTTGCGGGCCGCGCTTCCGATTTGAAGCCCTGGTTGAAGGACGCGGCCATCAATCGCGACCGCAACCTCCGACTGCAGTACCTGGCTGGCCTCGGCCTCAATGTGTATCAGGCAGGACCCATCTATGCCGACATGCTGATGTACCGCGGCGATCCCGGCGACCTGTTCGTCGGATCCGAGCAAACGATTCAGAGTCTTCGCCGGATGATCGAGAGTCCGCCGCTGCGGTAAGGCGGAGTCCGGCGACCGAGCCGGGGTGAGATGGAGCCCCATGTGCGACCGTTGTGCGGCTCGTGCCTGGGACTGTGATTTCGTAGCCGCACAACGGCGCCGCGCACAGCGCGGCCGCGAGGGAGCGGCGCGGGGCAATTGGGCCCCCGCAAGCGACCGAGCCGGGGTATGGGGCGGAGCCCCATCTAAATATGTGTCGGAACATCAAGACGCTCGCCAATTTTTGCCCGCCGGCCACCGACGATGAGATCCGCGCCTCCGCCGTTCAGTTCGTTCGGAAGTTGAGCGGCATGAATCGTCCCTCGCGAGCGAATGACGTTGCATTCAACCGGGCAGTCGATGAAGTGACTGAGGCCGCCCAACGACTGATTCATTCGCTGACGACCAGTGCGCCACCTCGCAATCGGGAAGAAGAGGCACGAAAGGCACAGGAACGTGCGCGCCTCCGGTTCGCTCCCGGCCCGCACGCGTAAGCTGACCGCCCGTTGAACGCGCTGCGAACGGACAGATTCGAACATTCATGTTCTTCGCACGGCGTCCATCTTTGCAGGCAATCGAGCGTTTCGGCGCTCGGGCGCGGGAGTTGCCCCTTTCGTACAGTCCGATCGGCATCGCGCAAGATCCGCCTGAGGCGAACACCAAGGGCTACGACATCGATGGGAGGGTCGTCCGGATCGGCAACGGCTTGGCATGTTTCGATCGCGCCAAGGCCGCACTCGCCGCGTGGAAGCACTTCGACCTCGGCTGGGTCGAGGTCTTCCCCAGAAACGCCCCTCTCGATTCCGGAACAGTCGTGACGATTCTCGTCCGGCATCTGGGATTCTGGTCTCTGAACGGATGCCGGGTGGTCTACGGCCTCGGAGACCGTGTGACCAATTTCGGGTTTGCGTACGGGACGCTCGTCAGCCACGCGGAGTCGGGTGAGGAAATCTTTGAGGTGCGGCTGCATCCCGAATCTGACGAGGTCACGTACCGCATTCGTGCGGTATCTCACCCGCGTGCGGTGATCGCGCGGCTCGGGTACCCGATGGTTCGAGTGCTCCAGGCGCGGTTTCGCCGTGATTCAGCTGAAGCGATGCGACGGGCAATCGGGGGCGCTGGCTCCGCGGCTGAGAAATGAGCATCTATGTCGAGATTCTGATCCGCGCGCCCATGGAGGCGCTGTGGGACCATACGCAGGCGCCCGCTCTTCACGAGCGCTGGGATCTGCGCTTTTCACACATCGAGTATCTGCCTCGGGGGACCGAAAACGAGCCCCAACGGTTCCTCTACGCGACGCGGATTGGCTTCGGGTTTCAGGTCGCTGGAGAAGGCGAGAGCGTCGGGGAGAAGGGCCACCCAGACGGGAGCCGCTCGTCGGCACTCAAGTTCAGCTCCGATGACCCGCGTTCCATCATTCGAGAGGGTTCCGGCTACTGGAAGTACATCCCGACTCGGGATGGCATCCGCTTTCTGACTTGGTACGACTACCGGACGCGCTTTGGCACCGCTGGTGCGCTGTTCGACCGAGTGGCCTTCCGACCTCTGATTGGCTGGGCCACCGCCTGGAGCTTCGATCGCCTCCGGTTGTGGCTCGAGGAGGGCATCGATCCGGCGCTGGCGATGCGCCAGTCGCTTGTGCACTTCGTTGCACGCGCCGGCCTGGCGCTGGTCTTCGCGTATCAAGGCCTCGCGCCGAAATTGCTCGCAGCACATCGCGACGAAGTGGCAATGCTGCTCGATTCCGGCGTGGCCGCCGATAACATCGAAGTGATGTTGAGGGTGCTCGGCCTGGCCGAGGTGGGGTTTGCTCTCGCGCTTCTAATCTTCTGGCACCGCCGGTGGCCGTCCTGGTTGTGTCTTGGTCTCATGTTCCTGGCCGTTGTTGTGGTGGCCGTGAACTCTCCACGGTTCCTCGACGCTGCGTTCAACCCCGTCTCGCTGAACCTCGCGGTGGCGTGTCTCGCAGCCGTTGATCTTCTCGTGCTGGGTCGTCTTCCGTCTGCGGCGCGCTGCCAGCGGAAACCACCGCTCGAGACGACATGATCTCCATCTATCGGCGAGCGCTTGGCTCCGACTTCAATCGTCTTCATCCGCAGATCCAACGCCGTTTCGGGTTTTCGAGCGCCGACGGGATCGCGAGCATCGGACGAGGCACGATGGAGGAAGTCTGGAAAGGCCGGTTCTACACGATCCCGTTCCTCTACGTCGGAACCTGGCGGCGGATCATGTTTCCGGAAACGGGCAGCAATATCCCATTCACGATCGAGAACTATGCTTTCGTCGATCAGTTCGGCCGGGAAACCGTTTCCTGGATCCGGACGTTTCGGTCTCGTCGGACCCGGCGGTTCGACGCCTACATGATCTACAGCGAAGGTCAACGCCGGATTATCGACTATCTCGGCTCGCACGAGCATCTGGCCGTCGACATCGATCTCTCGGTCGATGATGAGGGAGGTCTGCGCCTTCGTTCCGGCGCCCAGCGGTTCTATGAAGGCCTGATCGGCTTCAGGTTCCCGATGGCATTCAGTGGGGTTGCCGACGTACGCGAGTGGTACGACGACAATGTGGGCCGGTTCCGGATCCGCGTGAGCGTGCAAAACACCGTGTGGGGCCAGCTTTTCGGTTACAGCGGCAGCTTCGACGTCGAATGGCGAGCGGTGGAAGGAAACAACATCCCCGGCCATATCCTGCCGCTGCGTCAAGAACGGCGCGAGTAGTGGGATAGCGGCGTCGCACCTCACGACGGAGCACGTGCCGGCGGGACTCCTTCCGACTATACTGGGTTCAGAGATAGGAGCGACTGATGGTCCACGACACCACAGACGATAGCCGGCCATTCCGGTTCATCCCGGACGGAGCGCGGGAGCACGCGAGGAATGCGGGCGAGGAACTTCGAAAGACCGTCGCTCAGCTGATGCCATCGGTGCCGCCCGAGTTCGCCAAGCATGGACGGGCGGCGCGAAAGGAAATGCTGCTCGCCATCCGTAGCCTGATCGACAGCGCGATCGAACGGACCGAAAAAGCGGAATCTAAAATCCCTTGAGGCGCCGTGTGGCGGTCCAGAGAAGCGCGATGATCGCTCCGCCAGCCAGCGACAAGCCTGCAATCCGGTTTCCGGTCACCCACATTTGTACGGCGCCGACTGCGGCCGCCGCGACGATGACGGCTCCGGCAAGGCGCCGAATCGTCAACTCGAGGCGCCCCAACTGCTCCTCGACCTGAGGAATCTGCAGCGCCAGCTCGCTCCTATTCAGCTTGGCCAGCACCGATTCCGCCTGCCTGGGCAGGGCCAGGGTGGCTGCTGCGACATTCCAGGCCTCGTCGGCCAGTACCCGCCAGTTGAAGGTCGATTCTTCTTCGAGCAGGGTCTGTGCGAACGGCGTCAGCTCGTGCCACACGTTGAACTGAGGATTCAGGCCCGTACACATGCCGGATAGAATCCCCAGCGTTCTTCCCAGCAGGATCAAGTCTTCAGGAACGTGAAAGGGCATCGTGTAGAGCAGTTCTCGAAATTCCTTGACGAGCTCGCGCATCTCCGAACGCCCGACCTGCTGCAGATCCTCCATCGTCCTGCCCCAGAACCGATCCAGCACGCGCGCTTCGACTCGCTCCAGAAGCGGCAGGTTGGCAGACGGTAGCAACAAGCCGAGCTGCTGCTGAGCCCGGACCAGGCGTCCGCTGTCCCGTGTGGCGACGGCAATCGCCGTTTCACGCAGGCCCGTGCGGACGCTGGGTGAAAGTCTGCCGGCCATGCCGAAGTCGACGAAGACCAGCCGCCAGCTGCCTGCGCCGTCTGACGAGACGAAGAGGTTGCCGGGATGGGGATCGGCGTGAAAGAACCCATCACGGAAGATTTGCTGCAGATACGTGCGAAAAAGACGGCGGGCGACTTGCGCCCGATCGACGCCGGCGGCCGTAATGGCTGGGTAGTCGGTGATTTTGATGGCGAAGACGTCCTCGAGCGTCAGGACGTGTTTCGTCGTGTGACTCCAGATGACGCGCGGCACACGGACGCCGGCATCGTGGGCCAGGTTGCTGGCGAACGTTTCGGCGTTCCTGCCTTCCGCGAGATAGTCCAGCTCCTGATACAGCACTCGCGTGAACTCTTCGAGCAGGCTCGGGATGTTCGCTCGGCGCCGGATTGGCGGCCAACGGTTCAGCCATCGCCCGACCGTTCGGAGCGCCTCGAGGTCGGTGGCGATCAGCGCTTCGATGTTCGGCCGCTGCACCTTGATGACGACCGCGAGCTGTCCGACTGGCGCTTCCCCCGACGCGAGCGACGTCAATGTCGCGCGATGAACCTGCCCGAGCGACGCGGCGGCGAGGGGAACTTCCTGTATCGTGACGAGCCTTTCGAAGAGCTGGCTTCCGAGCTCGCGCTCGATGACACGGCGTATGTTGATGAAAGCTTCTGCTGGGACTTCGTCCTGAAGTCCTGCCAGCTCTTTGGTGATTTCCTCCGGCAAGACATCCACGCGCGACGAGAGGAACTGGCCGACCTTGATGAGCACTCCGCCCATCTCGATGGCGAGTGTCCGGAAGCTTGCGGCGATTCGACGTAGGCGGGCCGATCGCGTGCGTTCTGCCCGGCTCCGCAGCCCGATCTTGGGGAAGAGCCATTCCCAAGCGATGAGCTGGAGCGCCACGGTCAAAAAGAAGAGAACGATCCGGCGATATCGGTGTGAAGGCGTCACGCGGCGTCTCGATTCTACCGCCTCGGAACCGCACCTCCGCAAAGTGCGTATACTCCCCTTGACGGTCTACAAGAACAGCTTCCAGCTATTAGCATGGGCAAACCGACCGATCTCGTTCAAGGCACCGTCGACCTGCTCATCCTCAGAACCATCGCGCTCGAGCCGATGCACGGGTGGGCGATCGCCCAGCGCATCCGGCAGATTTCCAACGACGTTCTCCAGGTTCAGCAAGGCTCGCTGTATCCCGCTCTGCAGCGGCTCGAACGCGAGGGATGGATCACCGCCGAGTGGGGCGCATCGGAAAACAACCGCCGGGCTCGGTTCTATCGGCTGACACGCGCCGGCCGCAAGCATCTCGAGCACGAACAAGCAGGCTGGGAGCGGCTTTCGAATGCAATTGCGCTGGTATTGCGAAAGGCCTGAGAATCATGCGCGCTTTCGATCGTCTCGGCGTCAGGCTCCGCGGCTGGCTTCGTCCTCGCCTCGATGACGAGACTCTCTCCGAGGAACTCGCGTTTCACATCGAACGTCAGGCTCAGGCCAACATCGAAGCCGGAATGACTCCTTCGCAAGCCAGGCGGGCGGCGCATCTGGCAGTGGGGTCAGTTCAGACTATCCGCGACGAATCGCGCGAGAGCCGTCCTGGGGCAGTGGCACGCCAGATCGTTCGAGATCTGGTTTACGGGACCAGGATCGTCCGCAAGTCGCCCGGTTTTGCCGCAACCAGCATTCTCATTGTGGCCCTTGGCATCGGAGCGGCGACCGCCATCTTCAGCGTCGTCTATGGAGTCGTGTTGCGGCCGTTGCCATATGGGGAGCCGAGTCGTCTGGTCAGCCTCTGGACGAGAATGCCGCAGCTCAACCTGCAGCGCGCCAATGTCAACGCAGCGGATTACCGGGACTGGCGGGCCGACAATCACGTGTTCGAGGACATCGCGCTCGTCCGCCACGTCGCGAACTTCAATCTGCTCGGTGCGGGCGAGCCCGAACGCCTGTTCGGTGCACGGGTCTCACCGAATCTGTTCAAGGTCCTTGGAGTCACGCCTGCGCTTGGTCGCACGTTCACCGAGGAAGAGGACGAGATCGGACGAGACACCGTCGCGGTGTTGAGTGACGGCCTGTGGAGGCGCCGCTTCGGCGCGGATCGCTCCATCGTTGGAAAGACCATCAACTTGAGCGGCTTCCTGCACACCGTCGTGGGTGTGATGGGGCCGGACTTTCAGTACCCGGGCCGTGAGTTCCAGATCTGGACGCCGCTGATTGTAGACCCGCGGATTCTCTCAAGAAGATCACCCGGCTACGACTGGCTCGCCGTGGCCCGGCTCAAGCGGGGTGTGAACCTTTCCCAGGCCCAAGCCGAGATGGACGGGATTGCGAAGCGTCTGGCGAATGCGTATCCGACAACCAACCCGCAAACAGGCGTGCTCGTCGAACCGCTGCTCGAGTCCACCGTCGGCGCTGCGCGCCCGGCTCTGTACGCGGTCTTCGGTGCGGTGACCTGCATGGTCGTCATCGCGTGTTTGAACCTGGCCGGCCTGCTCGGCGCCAGGATGGCGAGTCGCAGCCGGGAGTTCGCCGTACGGCTGGCACTGGGTGCCTCGCGGGGTCGCCTCGCGCTTCAAGCCGTTGCCGAAGTGGCCCCAGTGCTGCTGGTCGGCGGCGTGCTCGGCGTTGCTGCGGCGGCGTGGGGAGTTGCAGCCTTCGTTCCCCTCGCGCCCACGACACTGCCGCGCGTCGAAAGCATCGGCGTGAACGGGCCGGTTCTGGCATTCTCGATCGTGATGTTGGTGGCGACGGGATTGGTGGCGGCTTTACTACCGGCGATGCAGGCGTGGAGGTCGGAGCTCACAAACGCCACACGAGAGGACAGCCGTTCGAGTTTCGGAAGCCCTCGTCAATCGAGAACGCGGAACATGCTCGTCGTGGCGCAAATGGCCATTCTGGTTCCGTTGCTCGTCGGCGCCGGGTTGCTCGTCCGCAGTTTTGCTGCCGTCGTCAACGTCGATCCGGGATTTCGTGCGGAGCACGTGCTCAGCCTTCACCTGGCGATTCCGCGGTCGAAGTATCCGAAGGACGACCAGGTGGCGGGTTTCGTCGGTCAGGTAGTCGATCGAGTCGCGTCGTTGCCCGGAGTCCGTTCGGCCGGCATGGTCAACCGGCTTCCATTGGCAGTCGGCGCACAGATCAACGAGTTGGAGTTCGAGACTGTCGGCCAACCGTCTCCGGCCGGAGGCTCGCTTCACGAGGGCTTCGACACTCGCACGGTGACGCCTGATTACTTTCAGACCCTGGGCATCCAACTGATCGAAGGGCGACCATTTACAGACCACGACACCCAGGTGATTCCGGTGCCTGGCATGTCCGGCGTGTTCATACCCGCAACCGGGATCGTGGACGACCGGATCGCCCGCCGGTTCTGGCCCGGTCAAAGCCCCGTCGGCAAGCGCTTTCGATTCGCGTTTTCTCCAGGCATGCCGTGGATCGAGATCGTCGGTGTCGCAGGCCACATTCGTCACGACGGCCTCGACGTCGACCCCAGACCGCAGGTGTATTTCAATTATCTCCAGCGGCCTCAGGACCGAATGGCCCTGGTCGTCCGCACCGATCAGGACCCCCGCGCGCTGATTTCGGCGACTCTCGAGGCCATCCGATCGGTCGATGCCGAACAGCCGGTTTATGACGTCCGGACGATGGAGGATGTCGTCGAGCGCTCGACTGCCCAGCGATGGCTCAACATGATGATGGTGACGGTCTTCGCCGCCATTGCTCTCCTCCTCGCGAGCGTCGGCGTGTACGGCGTCGTGGCATATGGGGTCAACGAACGGCGTCGAGAGTTCGGAATTCGTCTCGCCCTCGGCGCCGAGCGCGGCGCGGTCGCGCGGCTCGTGGTCTGGCAGGGAACCGTCCTGGCGATCCTCGGGTCGGCAATCGGTTTCGTCGCGGCCGTGTTCGTGGCGAAGGCTATCGAGAGCCTTCTCTACGGCATCAGGGCGAGTGATCCGCCAAGTTTTGCGACCGCTGTCGGATTGCTCGTCTCGGTGGCACTGTTTGCGAGCTATATGCCGGCCCGCCGCGCCGCTTCCGTCGATCCCGCAATTACGCTGCGAAGCGAGTAGGGCTTCACAGGGCTCAGGGCTCAGGGCTGAGGGCTCAGGGCTGAGGGATCAGGGCTTCAGCGCGCGGCTTGCGTCGTCTCGGCCAGCGTATCGGTCTTCAACGCGGGCCGCAGAACGCGATTCCACCACATGATCGCACCGGTCACGAACAACATGGCCGGCACGAGTCCCAGAATCACGTAGAGCCACTTCACCTCGGTTCCCCACGCACGCCCGAAATGTACGCGGGCGAGCCACGCGAGCACCTCGTCGCCCGATCGGATTTCCGTGCTGGACGGATCCATCGGTTGGAGGAAATCGACGAGCCATGCAAACGGATCGGGGTACGACAAGTAGAGTCCGCTCACGCCCCACATGAACAGGAACAGAAACATCCAGAAGCCAAGGGCGCTGTGCAGATCCCAGTTGAACCGCTTCCAGCCGGTGTTCAGGCGGACGATCAGGCTGCGTTTCCAGCGTGATACTCCGGGCCACCAGATCAGCAAGCCGGTGAGACACAACAGGGTGAGGCACGAGGCGCCGACGCCGTTGACCAACCGGCCCTTTCGTCCGCCAAGCAGATCGTCGTGCAGATCGACCAGCCACTTGACTGCCGGGTGCTCGGACGACACCGTGTCTCCAAGGTCTTTGCCGGTGTAAGGATCGAACAGCCGTTCTCGTACACCTCGGCCGCGAGTCAGCCAGACCTCGACGGCCTGATTGGGGTTCTTCGGTACCACGACCCTCTGGACCTCGAGCCTTGGGAAGGCCTTCTTGGCGGCCTCAGTCAGCTGTTCCACGGTCAAGCGGGGTCCCGACGGCGACACCATCGTTACGGGGTTGAGAGCCTTGGAGAGCTCGCGACGAAACACCACGGCGCTGCCGGTGGTGCTAATCATCAGCATGTAGAGTCCGACCCCGACGCCCGTCCAGAGATGGATCTGGAACAAAGCCCGGCGCAACCACACGCCCTGCGGCTGTTGAGCGAGTCGCGCCAGGAGAGTCATGATTCCAATCCGCTCGCGCGCGCCTGCTCCCGTGCCATGACAGCCCAATCCTTGTCGCCATCGCCGTGGGCGATAGCTCCGAGCAATCGATCGCGACACGCGTTGCCGCTCGGTGTCGGCACTCGCGCCTGGTCGGCGGCGGCAAGAGCCAGGTTCAAGTCCTTCAGCCCCAACAGCGTCGTGAAGCCAGCCTTTCCGTACGCCTCGTCGACGATGATCTTTCCGTACACCTTGTAGGCTGGCGCGGCGAACAGGCCTTCCGTCAGCACGTCGTAGAGGACCTGCGGCTGCACACCGTACTTTCGCACCAGCGAGAACGCCTCTCCCATGGCTTCGATGGCGCAACCGAGGACGAAGTTGTTCGAAAGCTTGATGGCCGCCGCACCCTCCTGTTTCGGACCCGCCTCGAAGGTTCGGCGCCCCATCACTTGAAACAGCGGCTCGCAACGGCGGACGGCATCATTCGGTCCACCAGCCACGATCAGAAGCTGTCCGGCTGCCGCGGCGTCGGGCCTGCCAAGAACGGGCGCCGACACCATGTTTTGTTTGGCCTCTGAATGGGCAGCGGCCAATAGCTGCACTGTTGCGACGCTGTGAGTGCCCATCACGAGATGAATGGCACCGGCCTTCAGCGAGTCTCGTACGCCGCCAGCATTGAGCGCCACCTCCTTGACGGCCGCATCGTCTGCCACGATCGAGATGACGACTTCACGTCCTTCGCAAGCAGCCGCGATCGACGGCGCAACCTTGGCTCCAGCCTTGGCGATCTCCGCGGTTTTTTCCGTCGTCCGGTTGTACACGACGAGATCATGACCGCCGCCAAGAATTCGGGCCGACATCGCCTGACCCATGCGTCCGAGACCAATGAACCCAACCTTCATGCGTCCTCACTTTGTGCAGGCCCAAAAGGCCTGAGGTTGAACATCTTCAGGTCGTCATTCCAAGCCGCTGGCGCGCGCTTGCTCGCGCGCCAGCGCTGCCACATCCTTTTCGCCATCGCCGTGTGCGATGGATCCGAGCAGCCGGTCGCGAAACGCATTGCCGCTCGGCAAAGGAACCCGCGCGAGGTCGGCTGCCGCGAGAATCAGATTGGCGTCTTTCAAGTTCAAGTTGATGGTCGACCCGGCCCGGTCGTAGGTCTCGTCGACGATGATCTTGCCGTAGACCTTGTAGGCGGGCGCCGAAAACAGACCCTCCGTGATGACGTCGTAGAAGACCTGCGGGACCACACTGTACTTCCGAACGAGCGCGAACGCCTCGCCCATGGCCTCGATGGCGCAACCAAGGACGAGGTTATTCGCCAATTTGATGGCAGTAGCGGCCTCGGGATTGGTACCAGCGTGAAACGCGTGCCGGCCAATCACCCCGAACAGCGGCTCGCATTGCCGTACTGCCGCTTCGGGTCCAGCCGCTACGATTCCGAGTTGTCCGGCGGCCGCAAGATCGGGACGTCCTAGAACCGGAGCGGCGACCAGGATCTGCTTCGCTGCAGCGTGGACGGCGCCCAACTGCCGGATCGTCGCGATGCCGTACGTTCCCATCGCCAGATGAATGCTTCCCGAGGCTAGCGAGTCGCACAACCCGCCTTTGCCGGCTGCGACTTCGATGACGTGTGTGTCCTCGGCCAGCATCGTGATCACGACCTCACGCCCGGAACACATGTCAGAAACCGACGTGGCGCCGCGTGCACCGGCCGCGGCGAATTCTGCGACACGCTCAGAAACGACGTCGTAGACGGCCAGGTCGTGACCGTCGCCGAGAATCCGCCGCGCCATTCCCTGGCCCATACGGCCCAGGCCTATGAACCCGACTTTCATGGTGGCTCTCTTCTTTTCATTGGCGGCAGGGCCCCACCCCCGCCGCGAACTAACGCCGATGTCTCGCCTCGGATTCCCAGGTCCTCGGCTCGACATGGCCGCAGGCGCCTCTGCGACCGCTAATCATATAAGGAGATCGCGGAATCTTAGGATTTGAGAATTTGAGAATTTGAGAATTTGAGGGATTTAGGGATTTAGAAATTCGAGGATTTGAGGATTTGTCGTCCCCGCCGCATCAAGTAGTTCACGACGCCCAGTACCTCGACGCTGGTCGTCACCTCGAAGCCGAATTGCCTGTAGAAGTCCACGTTCGTCGGACGGTCGGTTTCAAGGTAGCCGATGGCTCGGGCGTCTTGGAGATGCTCGCAGTATCGCTCCATCAATCGATGGCCGATGTGGCGACGCTGAGCTTCGGGCAGTACGCCGATTGGGCCGAGATGTACGTGCGGCTCGGCTGGATCGTGCTTCGACCAGGTCCTCAGCCAACTTCCGATCCTGAGCGCCGGGCGAACCCCGAACTCCCTCATCATTCCAGGCGTCAGTCGAAGCTTCTCGATGCCGGAAATCTGGCAATCGGGTGAGTGGACCCAGTGAATCAATCCCACGATCCTCTCCCCATCAAGCGCGGCGAATTGTGGACCTTTCATCGCGCTCAATCCCATCCGAAAGAAGCGCTCGTTGGCGGCAAGTTGTGACGCTCCAAACGCGGCGATATGCAGGGGATTCGTGACAAACGCCCGCGCCAGCATTCGTGCGGCTTCGGCCTGCATCTCGATACGGCAGCGCTCGATTCGGATCACTGGAATGGCGGGTACGACCGAAACGACGGCAGCCATCGATTGACGGACCCGACGTACAGATCGTAGGTAGCTCCGAACGTGCGACGCAACGTCGGCTCCTCGTATCCCAAGACGAAAAGGTTGACCGACGCGAACCAGAAAAGGATGTAGGCGAGAAACTGCCAGGATCGAGCGAGAAGTGCTTCTCCGATGAGTATCGTCGTAACGCTGAGATACATCGGGTTTCTAACGTACCGGTACAACCCCCGCACGACGAGTTGGCGCGGCGGATCCACAGGCGCCAGAGTGCCCTCGCCGCTTGCCGCGAACTCCCAGATGCACGTTCCCAGCAGGACGACACCGGCCGCGATCAAAATGAGACCGAGAAGGTCGAC
Organism: uncultured Acidobacteriota bacterium; assembly: GCA_963773035.1. Classification (GTDB taxonomy): domain Bacteria; phylum Acidobacteriota; class Vicinamibacteria; order Vicinamibacterales; family CAVVIG01; genus CAVRXZ01. The sequence continues at coordinate 233,843 of CAVYZX010000025.1, forward strand.
GGGATTCGTGACATCTAACCCAGCTCGATTGAGCTCGAAGAACCGCCAGGGCAGGTAACCAGCCACCATACCGGGTAGCAGGACCGTCCAGACGAGGCTGCGAACGGCAAGCCACAAGAGACCCGCAAACGGTCTTACAGTGTGTGGTCGCACGTGGTGTCAACCAGGACCCGATGGCGAATTCATGGACGCTCGCTAATTCATCTTAAACCTCGTAGCGGGGGTGTAGCGAGTGGGGAAGAGGTGTATCCACTACCTTGCGTCTACCGAAAAGGCGAGCAGCACATTTCCTGGCATGCCGCCCCACTGGCCGTAGCCGGAATTCACAAACACCATCCCATTGACGACGGCCGGTCCTCCAACATCCATCGAGCCGCCGCGCGCGGGCTTGCCATTCACGGTCTCGAACTCGCGCGCCGTGTCGACGTCCCAGATCACCGCGCCAGTCGTGGTCGAATAGGCTCGCAAGTGCCCGTCGATCGATCCGGAAAACACGACGTCGGGAATCGCCGTGACCGCGGCGGATTGGGCAGGGGAGCAGTTGGTCCGTCCCTCGACGCATGGCGAAGCCTTCGCGCTCCAGACGATCTTGCCGGATTTCAGATCCAGCGCGTGCAGTCCGCCGCCCTTCTCGGGATCCAGAACGGACCGGAAACCCAGTGGCAACGTTGAATCCGGTTTGGTGCCGACGCCGATGTCGCTGATGGCGACGTAGACCTTCTCTCCGTCCGATGCCGAACCCCACTGGCTGCCGCCGAGGGCAGTTCCCCGACCAGCGCGGGTCTGCCACAACAAGGCGCCACTCTGGTCGGGGTCGAGAGCGTGCACCAGTCCGGACTTCTGAGCAATGACCAAGGCGCGTTTCTCACCGCCGAGGCGAACCAGAATAGGCGGCTGCCCGAAGTCGAAGTCAGGCCCATTCGCTTCCGGGCAGTTGGTCCGCTGGGCTGTCGAGCAGCCGATGTTGAACGCATCGTTCTCCGTCATCTGCCTGGACCACAGCAGCGCGCCCGTTTCGAGGTTCATGGCCAGAACAGCGTCACTGGTCTTGGTGGGCGGATCCGAGTAGTTGTCGCCTGTTGAGACGTATAAGACACCACGCTGTTCGTCAATGGTCGGTGTCGACCAGATTCCCGCGCCCGAGGGCCCATACAGCTGAGTGCCCGTGGCGGTCTTGCGGGTTGGTTGGGGTGTCTCAGGAATCGTGAAGGTCTGCCACAGTTTCTTTCCTGTCGCGGCGTCCAGGGCGACGACGCTGCCTCGAAACGTGCAGCACTGGTAGGCTGGGTTGCCGCCCAGCACCTCTTCGAACGAAGACAGCGGCTGATAAACAACGCCGTCGTGCACGCGCGGCGTCGCAGTCGCCATTGTCGCCATATGATCCACAGGACGAACCTGCCATATCAGCGCGCCCGTTGCTGCGTTCAGCGCGTAGACGGTTCCGCCTGCATCAGGAAAGAAAACGGCCGGAGTGCCGTTGGCTTCTCCGACGGCGATGCCGGAACGGATCTGGTTGGCCTTGAACCCCCAATGCGTACATCCCGTGGCGGCGTCCAGTGAGAAAACGGCTCCGGTTACCGTTGCGATGTACACGCGTCCGCCTACGATCGTCGGCTGCGATCGTGCGATCGTCACGGCGCCAAGATTAAATGCCCACTTCAGTTTGAGCGCCGGCACGTTTGAGGCGGTGAGACCCGCGCTTGCGGCGTCCTGGAATCGCGAGTTCGTCGCGCTCGTGCTCCATCCATTCCATCGCGGCGCATTCAGCGCCGACTTGAGTGCGGCGACGGAGGTGGAGGAGTCTTCCTTGCAGGTCCGCTCGAGAGACGGGGCATTTGCTGCTCCCGTGGGTGCGATGTAGCCCAGCAGCGCAAAGATCTGCGCCATCGACAAGCCTTGCGCCTGCGTGCGCATGGGGCCGCTGGTCAGAGCCACGTAGATGGCCTCCCCGCTCATGGCCTTGATCGCGCTGATCGCCGGCACCCGGCCCTCCGGCGCATCGTGGCATGACGCGCAGCGTTCTTTATAGATTGCCGCGCCATCCTGCGCGGACAGAACCCGCGCGGAGAGAGCGACGATCATCACCAAAGGGAGACAGGTGTGTCGCATGGCATGCTCCTCTAGCTTTTAAAGAGCGTAGACCAGCCGGCGCTGTGGCAGGATTGCAGATGAGAACGCGCCTCGCAAGACCATACGAAGAGTTCAGGACGATTGTTGCAGCAATCGTCCATTCTTAACATTCGCTGACCAGTGTTCAGAGGGCTGCCCAGCCGCTCCGCAGCACCGGCAGGGGAACGTGAATTTTGAGGATCTAGGGATTGAGAACTTGAGAACGTGAGAATTTGAGAATCTGCCTAACGTTTGTTCCGCGTCAGATACACTGACAACTCTTCGAGATCCGCATCGCTGATTTCAGTCTTTCGAAACGGCGCCATCACGCTTACGCCCTGACGTACGAAGAACCGGATCGACTGGGGTGTGAGGTCCTGGCGATCGGCCAGCACAGCCGGTACGGGGGGCTGCCGATCCTTGTACTTCGCTGCCAGTGCCGCCGTGCCGGGGTTGCCGCGGCCGCTGCTGTGGCAAGGCGCGCACCAGTTTTGGTACACCGCTGCGCCTCGCTGGATCTTCGGGTCTGGCGTCTGAGCAGCCGCGAGCCCAGAATTCACGACGCTGACGGTGATGACGACACCGGCGGCGATGAAGAGCTTCATCATCCGCGTGCCCTCCGCAAGTGCCTTGGCCAGATGCCGTACCGGCCGGCGCTGATGATCCCATTGGGATCGACCGCATCCTTAATCGTCTCGTGCAGCCTGAGCAGGGCATTGTTGTTGAAGGAGTACGCACCCACGACTGCGTCCTGGAAAGCCGGCGGCGTGCGGTATTCGCCCCATCCGTGTCCGGCAGCGACCTGGATCAGGCGGTTCATTGCCGCCCGGTTCTTCTTGTTGGTTTCAACATTCCGGGTAATCGGCAGCGCCAGGATCAAGACAAACGCCCTCAACCAGTACATGGTGGGGATTACCGTCATGCCGATCGGGACATCGAGCTCTTGAGCGGCCTCTCGGAATACCTTCTGGGCCTCGAACACGGCCTCGCCGGTTCGCGGGATGATCGGCGAGAACCACATATGGCCGTTCGTCGGGTTCGGGTTGAGCTCGGACCGCGCCCCGATCGAGAACATCTCGAGGCTCGGAATACCAAACTCCGGTTTGTGGACTCGCTCACGCTGTTCTGCAGTCAGCGGCAGCTTGATCAGCTCACCGTCCTGGAACGTGGCTCCAGAAATCGATCCAAACTTCTCTTTGGCGTGGTCCCACTGAGCGGCAATGGCCTTTGCCGGTCCGTAGAACGCCAGGCTGAGGCTCCAGCACGGGATGTTCTTCCGGCGTCCGAACGCGTCCACGTCTTCCGGCTTGGGACCGCCTGGCGTGGCGAGGAGGGCAGCCAACTCGGGATCGCGTGGCGGCCCGCCGAGAATTCCACCGCCGGCCAGCAGCGGACTCCCGATGGTGGGCATGCCGTTGGACACGCCGCCGTTCTCTACGTAAGTCAGGATGTCGACCAGCGGGATCAAATCGTCGTGGCGCGGCACGGACACTGTGCCTCGCAGATAGGCGTCGGGCGTTGGCATCAACCAGAAGCCCATCTTGGTCACGATGCCGAAATTCGATTGGGAGAAGATCCCGTCCACCCACGGCCCGACACCAAACTTGAACTGCTGCCAGGTCTGGGCGCCGGGCAGCGCTCCCATGCCGGTTCTTACAATGTCGCCGTTGGCAAGTACGACCTCCATGCCACAGTGGGCGTCGAAGTGGTTGCGATAGAGCGCCATCGTGTAGCCGCCGCCGTGGTCGAGCGCATTGCCGATGACGCTGCCCCACCCCGGATCGGGTACGTCGACCCAAAGCTTGTAACCCTTTTCCTCGATGTGACGGCACAAGTCGAAATAACTGACACCCGGCTCGACGAGACAAGACGCATTTCGCTCGCTGACGTCCAGAATCCGGTTCATGCGCTTGAGATCGAGCACGACGCTGCCGGAATACGCGGGCGCCGAGCCTCCGTATCCCAGATTTCTGCCGGTCGCGATCGGATAGATCGGGATCTTGAATTGATTCGCCACTTTGACGACCTGTTGCACTTGCTCAACGCTGTCCGGCGCGACGGCACCCGACGCCATCCGCTCTTCCGGTTCGCCCCAGAGCGGTGAGTACGCGTCTCGGTAGAGATTGAGGTCCTCGTCGCTGGTGAACACCCACTCCTTCCCGACCGCGCGTTCAAACTGGGCAATGGCGTCCGAGTAGCTTCGTTCGCTCACGCCTGGTGGGATTCGCATGGTGACCTCTTCTTTCACTCGCGGCGGGGCCCCACCCCCGCCGCGAACTGACGCTGATACCTCGCCTCGGATTCGCTTGTCCTCGGCTCGGCATGGCCGCAGGCGCTCTCGACTTCTATACGCGAACGACTGGACCGATGACCCAGGAAAAAAGTGTCTCCTGATCGGCCCGAGGCGATTCTCCAAGCCGCGTCACGATGGCCGGCGACGTTTCAAGGCGGCCCTGGCCACAAGTGCTCACGAGTCCGGCAAGGCGTGCGCTCCAGTTCGATCCTGCCGTGGCAAGATCGGCCGCATCGCGGAGCACCGCCTCGTGCGCCGACACGACATGCTCGATGCACCCGTCGGCGCGGTACTGATGCTCCGCACGAAACATCACACGCATCCCGTGGTCCCATGCCAGCCTCTCCAGGCAGAACAACGGACCCTGAGCGGTCATGCCCGCGATTGGCACGGGCGACTTCTGCCATTGCGGCTGCAGCTCGTGATACCAAAGGTCGGTCATATCGCCTTTGATTCCGTGAATCGCGACGCCGAGCTGTTTCATTGCGGCTGCAAAGGCCACGCTGTCGGGGAATCGTTCGTCGAATACCACCTTGTAAAACGGCATTGGCGCTAGTTGAAAAGCTGATGCGGAAGGTTCCGGCATCGTCGGTTTGTCGGATATGAGGGCGCCAGCGGCAATTGGCACCGCAGAGGCCGCAATTCCCGCTTGAAGGAATTCACGTCGCGTAGTCATGGTTCCTCTCCTTAGATCAGCGAGAACTTACATCTTTCATCGGGTGGATTCAATCTTTGCGAGTCGAGAACGTGACGATTTGAGAATGTGAGAGTGTGAGCCTACTCATCCAAATCGCGAGTGCACTCGCGGAAGCCCACCGCAAAGGCATCCTGCAGCCCACGAAATCTGAGATGCTAAACGTCTGAGGTTGAAGGTCGTTTCTTGAAGGCCGGACTCAGATTCCCAAATCCTCAATTCCTTAGATTCTCAAATCATTGCTCACGTAAGTTGCCCCCGCACCCACTCAATTTCCCGGCAGACGTACTCGACGATGTCGCCCGTTTTGAGGTGGTCGGGTAAAACGTCCCACGTGTAGGTCTCTATTTCCAGCTGCCGGGAAAGTGGAGTCGCCTTGTGGAACGCCAGCGCTTCTTCGAGCGCGAAGCGGGTGGTGCGGAAGGGGCCAAGGTCGTCCAGGAACACCGGAACGTGAAAATGACAGCGCCATTCGCGCGGACCCGGATCCTTCTTCCACGCCGCGAAAGCGTCCTCGAGATTGAGGAAGTGCGTGATGTGACCGTTCCTCTTCTCGGTCGTCTGGGAAAGGTAAACCGTCTTGGCGAATTGTCCCAGCGCCTCGACGACCTTGTCCGAGACCTGCGGAATGTGCATGGCCGCGGCCTCTTGGAGCTTGAAGATGGGAATGCCGGCATCGACCAGCTTCTGAAGAGACGTGGGGATGTGCTCGAAGCCAACCGCCTGATGACCGATGTCGAACGTCACGCCGAGATGCCGGCGGAGCGCCATATGGGCTTCGGAAATCGGTATTCGAACCGATTTGGCCAATGCCGTCGCGGCCTTGCCGGAGTACAAGTGGTTCGTGAAGTAGTCGACGGTCTCGTCGGTCGTTTCGAGGAAGCATCGAGGTTCCGGTTCGAGTCCCAGGGTAACCACACGGCCAGTCTGCTTTTCGAGCTCGACGAGATGCGCCGTCACGCGGAGTACGTGCTCGGTATAACTGTCCACCACGTCCTGTCCGGTGACTCTGGGCTTGAACCCAAGCGGGGCGCTTTGAATGGATGGTGACACTCCCTCGGGCGCGATATCCGCCAGAATGTCGGCTACGTTGATCGTGTACTTCGTGCGTTCCTCGGTCCGCCAGTCGGGCTCGTAAACCTGTTCCTTGACCACCGTGCCCTTGAACGCGCCATACGGAAACGCGTTCGCGGTGTAGACGTACATGTCGTTGTCGGCGAGAAATTTTTTGAGCTTGTCACGCTCGGCACGGTTGGATGCCAGGAGTTCGGCCGAGGGCGCGGCCAGCCGAATGCAGACGCCGAAAGGCTGGTTGGGCGACACGCGAGCCTTGACCTTCGGCAAGTAGGTCGTCAAGCTCGCCCACAGTTGTTCCCAGTTGTCCGCCGGGTGCACCAGCGTCGAATATGTCAGCAGTCCAAGCCCGTTACCGAGGTCCATGTGTACTCCTGCGGGTCTCAATGCAAAATGCAAAATGCAAAATGCGAAACGCAAACTGTGGGATGCAAACGGCCGATGACGAGGCTGCTAAGTCCGGTCTGCGATCCGTATCTGGCATTTGCATTCTGCATTTTGCATTACGAGATCTTTTCAATGCGTCCCGACAGCGCCGACCGCACGATTGCTTCAGTGACAGCGACACCGTGCACCATCTGATCGGTCGGGATCGGGAATTCGGGACCGCCGCTGGCTGCCTTGGCGAAGGCTTCGAGCGCGGCTCGCCCGACATCGAGGGTCGCGGCTTGCCAAACCTCTGCTTCTCCCTTCGCCGGTTGGAACTTACACGTGCCGAACAGGCGAGTGCGCCGCTCCTCGGACGAGGCGCCAGCCACGTGCGTCATCCCCTCGAGACGGACCCAGCCTTTGGAGCCGAACACCTGAAAGCTGAAACCGGGTCCGGTCGCGGTCATCGTTCCCAGATATCCCGACATTCCGTCTCTCATCCGGAACAACATCGAGGTCGTATCGTCGGCATCGATCTCCACGACGCGCCGGAAACTCTGGCAGAACACGTGATCGATCGTTCCGCACAGGTCGATCATGCCGTCGACGGCATGAACCCCCATCGGCGTCAGACCGCCACACGGTGTCTCTTCGCGGTGCGCCCTCCACTGCGTGGGTTTGAGGAGCAGCGCGTTTGGGAACGTCATGGTCGCTTCGACGTGGAGGACCGTGCCGAGCTCGCCGGACCGGATCTTGTTGCGAAGTTTCGTCATTTCGGGATGGAACCGGCGGTTATAGCCAAGGCCTAGTGTGACTCCTGCCCGTCGCGTCGCATTGACGGCCGCTTCGGCGTCCCGCTTGGTGAGGGCGAACGGCTTCTCGCAAAACACGTGTTTCCGGGCGGCCGCTGCGGCCACGACCTGCTGCGAGTGCTGCGAGTGCGGCGTCGCGAGCACGACGGCATCGACTGTCGAGTCGGACAGCAAGGCTTGGAAGTTCTCGGCAAGGTTGAGCTTCTGGTTTTCGGCGAAGGTCTTCACCTCGGGTGAAACCGTGCGGGTCGCGCCCGCGACGAAGCGAATATCCTGGCTATCCTGAGCGGATTCGACGATGGTCCTGCCCCACCATCCGAGTCCCACGATCGCTGCACGAATCATCGGCGATACTCCAACTAGAGACGAATCAATGAAAACTTTGGGTCTGCGGCCAGGCACTCGGAGACGGGCAGCCCGAGCTCCTTCCGAACGATGTTGGTTCCTTGAACCAGCGACACCATCTTGTAAAAGGCATGGCGGCGGCTCATTCCTTCCCGTCCCATCCCGCAATCCGACGACAAGACGAGACGCTCCGCAGGGATGTGTTTCAGACCTAAGCGAACGAGATCGGCGACTTCGTCCGGCGATTCGACTTGCAGCGTGTGATGGTCGATCGCGCCAATCGCGATTTTCTTTTCTGTGATCTGTTTGCCGACTGCCTCCAGGTCCATCGCGCCCGAGCTCTTCATCTCGAACGTGATGACATCGGCGTCGACTTGATTGAGGAGGTCGAGTGCAGGCTTGTACGTTTGCACCTTGGCAAACATGCGCTGTTGCGACGGGTTGCCCCAGCAGGTGTGGCACCACACTTCAGTTTTTGCTCGCAAGCCCTTCACAGTGTTGTTGAAGACCTTGAGCATGTACTCGGGGTTGATCACTTTGTCGACGTACCCACGCGCCGCCAGAAGGTGAATCTGCGGTTCTTCCATCTGGATGACCGGGCAACCCGCGTCGGCCAGGTCGTGGAGCTCCTGATTGAACGCATCGCTGAGCGCCATGATGCGCTCGGGCAGATCCTTGTAGTGCTCGTCCTGGACGGCAAAGGCCACCAGCTCTGGGGTGACCGTTCCGAATTTGACGGGCTTATCGGTGAGGCGCTGCGCGGCTTTCCAAATCTCCGCGTACTGCATCTCCCCGGGCCCGATGGGGCCAACGATCTTTGGCATCACTCGGGCTTCTAGGTAGTCGTGAAGGATGTGCCCCCGTGGGAATCCAATACCACCAGCACCGGCTCGGGCCAGCTTGGGATGCGTGGCCTCGAATCCGGCCATATGGTGAGGCGGGTAGCTCGTCCAGCTCTGGCCGCCGACGTCCTGGTCGAATCGACAGTCGCCGTCGGTGACGATGTCGAGACCGGCGACTTCTTGTTCCCGGAGGTAGACCGACAGGGCGTCGACGTATTGCTCGCGAAAGCGGCTGATCACCATGGCATCGAGGAAGGATTTGATGCCCAGGTTCTCCGTGTACCAGCTCGGACGCGGTAGCGATCCGGTGATTGTCGTGGGCAGCATTTTCCCTGCGGTAGCCTTGATCATGTCGTCGCTCTCCCTGCGGGTGAAAGAAAGCGATCCTACCTCAAGACTCTCAGGGACTGCACCTCTCGGCCCCGGTTATCGGCCGCGAGCAGGATTCCAAAACCCTGTAACGGTCTCGATCCGGCTCTCGGGACCCAGCGTGAACACGTTCGTTCCGCTTCCGCGTTCCTGACCGTCGCCTGCAACCGCGATCCAATCGACGACCACCATGCCCTGACAATGGCGGAGGGCGCCTTGACGCGTCAGGCGGACGTTCATGAATCGTTGAGCCGCGCCGGTGTGGGCGACGAGATCGGTGAGCCCTTCAACCAAGCTGTAGCGGTCGCGGAATTGAACGGTCGGCGCGATCATGCGTGCGAACGCAGCCTTCCGCGCATCCTCGCTAGGTTCCGACCATGCGGCAAACCATGCGTCAACCACATCGGCCGCCCCGGAGTGAATGCGATCGGCAACCAGGTTGGCGAATACCGAAAGCTGATAGCGCCAGCCCTGTACAAATTCATCGCGGACGTGCGACTCGGCAAACTCATGTGACAGATGCAGTTTCGTCCCCGCTCCGATCGCTTCCAGCCTCAACGTCACACGCGAGTCGCCTGGCGCGATCGGCTTTCCGCTGTCGAAGCCCATGGTGAACGCGATTCGCTCGGGCGTGACGACTTCCAGGACCTCGCCGGAGGCCTTGGTGCCGTCCGGATAGCAGATCCTGAGTTGACCGCCAGGGCGTGGATCGATGGTTGAGCCGGTCCCCCACCAGGCTGCCCATCGTTCGTCATGCGTGAAGAAGCCAAACACGATTTCCCGCGAAGCTTGAATGATGACAGTGCGATCGAGGCGATGGGGAAGTTCGGTCATCGTTGTTTCCTCCTGCCGCTCTTCAGCCGGCGGCCCGGCCGGGGCCCGCGACGCGACTGCTCCAGTTCGGCCGCCAGCTTCAGCCGCCACAAAGCGTCGTTCCACATGCGTTCGAGAATCTCACCCACCGGCCCGAGGGCCTCTCGTCGCGCCCTATAGAACCGCTGTGTCTTCTCCGGGCGCGATTCCAGCAGGCCGGCCTCGACGAGCGACCTGAGCTGAAGCGATACCGCCCCGAACGTCACGTCAGGCATCGCTCGATGGATCGCTCCGGCTGCCAGTTCCTCGTTCCAGACCAGGCGCAGGATTTCGCGCCGGCGCGGCGAGGCGAGAGCCGCGAGGACGGTCGATTCCGAGAACATGGCTATACTTTAGATTAAACTAAAATATGACGTCAAGCGTGATTTCGGCTTGCTCGCGCTCCAAGAGCCGCCTTTCGTGGCTTGTAGAATGGGACTGGCCAAATTCTGCAGGGAAGTCGAGAAACGACAACGATGAGCGACACATCAAAAGACATCGCTGTGCTTCTAGTGCGTGAGCTGGAGGGGTTCAGGCGGGAGATCGACTCGTTCCCAGACGATCAGACCGTCTGGCAGACAGTGCCTGGCGTGACGAACGCTGCCGGCAACCTCGCACTCCATGTCGCCGGCAACCTTCAATACTATGTCGGCGGCGTGCTGGGTGGGTCGGGCTACGTTCGTAATCGTGAGGCGGAGTTCGGCCGGCGATCAGGAGCGCGGTCGGAAATCGTGGCCGAGATCAACGCCGCGATTGCCGCCGTTCGCGCCGTTCTCCCCGGTCGGGCCGAAAGCGGACCTTCGGAGATGTTTCCCGAACCGATTATGGGTAAGACGCTTCCCATGAACCGTTTCCTCCTTCACTTGTGCGCGCACGCGGCGTTCCATCTCGGGCAGGCCGGCTACGTGCGCCGCATAGTCACGGGAAACATCAAGACGAGCGGTCCGATACCGCTCGAGCCGCTAATGTTGAGAGCTGAGAGCTGAGAGCTGGCTGAGGCTGCTGAGAGCTACCGTTCTCACCTTGATCGTGACACGACGTCGTAGTAGCTGCGAACCTCGCCGTTGGCGAACGCGTCGAGAAGTCCGTGGATGGGATCGATCAGAGTCGTCGACTGGAGTCCAGGTCCCAGCGGTGGCACGCGGAATCCTGCGCGACTGAAATAGGCGCGGATGAACGTGCTGTGCTCGTCGACCGGCAGCATGGCGACGTTCGAGAAGAACTTCCGCCAGCCGTCACCCTGGAAGAGGTACTGTTCGACGTTCGAGGTGTAGAACGCCGTGACGGTGGCGTCGTGTTCCCTCAGATAGCGGCCGATCGCGCGAAGGACCCGATCGCCGGCAAAGTCCCCGACGAGCGGCACGATCAGATTGTTCTTCTCGTACGCCTGCAGCGTCTTGAAGTTCTCCTCCGACGCCACGTAACTGTGATTCTTGCCGTCGAGGTCCGTCTGCACCATCAGGTCCACGTAAGTGGGAAACCACTGAGCGCCGCTGAAATCGCTTCGCGGAAACGAATAGCGAATCTCGGGGCCGCCGATGTAGAAGGACGTGTAGACGTACTTGATCGCGCCTTCGTCCTCTTCGGTCAACGGAAACCCGTGCGTGTGTTCCAGATGGTCGAATATGGCGCGGAGATTCTTCTGCGCCATCTCTTCAGTGCCCGTCACGGTTTCGAACGCGTCGAACAACTCCTGCACGCTCGACTCGGGTCCGACGCCTTCGGGCCGTGGGCGGGCGAACAGACGCGACAGGAAATCGACGCGATCCGTGGACATCTCCACGATGGCCTTGTACATCAGGTGGAGCAGCATGTTCTGTCGTCGAATGTCCACGATGAACGCCATCTTCGGCTTGAGCGCGGTGATGTACGTGAAGTTCTGATCCGGGCCCACGCCAACGTAGACGCCAGGATGCGGCGTCTTCTGCAGCTCAGGTATGACGTGCTGGAAGGTCGTCTCGTTCGAAATGAGATTGTCGGACCTGAAGAAGCCACCGGGTTCGGAGAACCCGACGACCATCGACCAGAAATCCTTGTCGCTGATGCTGGTCGGGAGCGACTGCGCAGCGACGTGGGCGCGAGGACTGAACAGCAACCCGAGTGTCGCGAGGGTCGCAAGCGCGGCAATCACGAGATGACGACGTCGCATGGTGGCCGGAACTCCGCGTATAAGTGTATGCCGAGCACCCAGGACTTGGTGCAAGTTTCGGCATTAAACTGACCCAGTGAAGCGAGTCTGCAACAACATCCTCGAAACCATCGGCAGCACCCCGATGGTGCGCATCAACCGAATCACTCACGGCAGCGTTGCCGCCGAGGTACTGGCCAAGCTGGAGACCTTCAATCCGGGCAACTCCATCAAGGATCGTATCGCGGTCAAGATGATCGAGGACGCGGAGCGTGCGGGCCTGCTTGGCCCTGGTGGCACGATTGTCGAGGGCACCTCGGGCAACACGGGGATGGGCCTCGCGATCGTGGCTGTCGTCAAGGGCTACCGTTGCATCTTCACGACGACGGACAAGCAGTCGAAGGAGAAGATCGACGCCTTGAAGGCTTTCGGTGCCGAGGTGATCATCTGTCCGACGAACGTCGATCCGGCGGACCCGCGTTCGTACTACTCGGTCTCGTCGCGCCTGGCGTCAGAGATTCCAGGCTCCTGGAAGGCCAATCAATACGACAACCTGTCCAACACCGCCGCTCACTACGAACAGACCGGTCCGGAAATCTGGGAGCAAACCGACGGCAGGGTGACGCACCTCGTCGTCGGCGTGGGAACGGGCGGTACCGTGAGCGGCGTAGGCCGATACCTGAAAGAGCGCAATCCGAAACTCAAAGTGTGGGGGATCGACACTTACGGGTCCGTCTTCAAGAAGTACAAGGAGACGGGTATCTTCGACAAACACGAGATCTACCCGTACATCACTGAAGGGATCGGTGAGGATTTCCTGCCGAAGAACGTCGACTTCGACGTAATCGATCATTTCGAGAAGGTGACCGACAAGGATGCCGCGGCGATGACGCGCCGCCTGGCGCGCGAAGAGGGAATCTTTGCCGGCAACTCGGCAGGTTCGGCGATGGCCGGGCTGGTCCAGTTGAAGGATCGTTTCAACAAGACCGACGTCGTGGTCGTGATCTTTCACGACCACGGCTCTCGTTATCTGGGAAAAATGTTCAACGATGACTGGATGCGCGACAAGGGATTCCTGGAAAAAACGGGTATGACCGCGCGCGATCTCGTCGCGTCGGGGTTGTCCGGGGAGCTCTTTTCGGTTGAATGCAATGAACCCGTGGAACACGCACTGCGCGTCATGAGCGAGAACGATTTCTCGCAGATTTCGATCACCCACGACGCCAGGCTCATCGGCTCACTCAACGAAACCCATCTCTATGCCGAACTGGTTCAGAATCCCGATATCAAAGGCCAGCCGGTCGAGACGATCATGCAGACGGCTTTCCCATTCGTCGACGTCTCGACGCCGGTCGATCTTCTCTCCAAGATGCTGACGCCGCAGACTCCTGCCGTCCTGGTGCGGGATTTCAAGAGCGACAAGACATTCATCATCACGATGTCGGACGTCATGCGCGTGCTCTAAATGAATTGACAATTCACAATTGTAAATTGTCAATTGCGAATTCCTGAGAGGCCCTGTGGCTGCTTACATCATCGTCAACGTCGAGGTGAGAGATACGACGCGATATGCCGACTACACCCGGGTGGTTGGCGACTCGCTCGTGCCATACGAGGGCCGCTTCCTCGTTCGCGGTGGTAAAGCGGAGAAACTCGAAGGCTCCCTGGAGCCGAAGCGGGTCGTCCTTCTCGAGTTTCCGAGTCTCGAGCGGGCAAAAGCCTGGTGGAGCTCCGAAGAGTATCGGGAGCCGAAAGCGATTCGGCAGCGCTCGTCGACGACCGACATGATCGTCGTCGATGGCGTGTGACTATTCGATGCGCCTCGCTATCACCCGTGAGATCAGTCCATCAATCGCGCGTTGCGAGCTGACTCATCTCAGCCGGCAGGCGATCGACATCTCTAAAGCACGCGCTCAGCACGAGGCGTACGAGCAGCGGCTGAGTCAGGCCGGATGCTCGATCGTTCGGCTTCCCACTGCCGACGACTTGCCGGATTCTGTCTTCATCGAGGACGTCGCCGTGGTGTTCGATGAGCTGGCGGTTGTCGCCCGACCGGGCGCGCCGTCGAGACGTGGAGAGACCGCGTGCGTCGCCGAAGCCCTCCAGGCCTATCGTCCGCTGCGGCACATCGAGGCGCCCGGCACTCTGGACGGCGGGGATGTGCTGACAGTCGGCAAGCAGGTATTTGTCGGCGTGTCGCAGCGAACGAACAAGGCTGCAGTCTCCCAGCTGGCTCAAGTCCTCCAACCGTACGGCTATCAGGTATGCGACCTCCCAGTTGGCGGGTGCCTGCACCTCAAGTCGGCGGTGACCGCCCTCTCCGACAATCAGCTACTGATCAACCGGGCCTGGGTGCCAGCTGATCAATTCCGGTCATTCCGGCTCGTCGATGTGGACGGAAACGAGCCGTATGCGGCCAATGCGCTGCGGATTGGAGACCGGGTGATTTACCCGACCGGATACCCCCGCACCCGAGAACGACTCGAGGCAGCCGGGGTGAACATTCTTGACATGGACGTCACCGAGTTGATCAAGGCTGAAGGTGCAGTTACGTGCTGCAGCCTCGTTTTTGACGCTGTGCCAAAACGAGAAGCCGTTTGATATCCAAAACGTAATTCACTGTAGAAAAGCGGTACGCGTCGTGAGCACCTATCGATGGCCCGTCTCCGCAAGTGGGCGCGGCATCGATGATTAAGCTGTTCAGGATTCCGCAGCGCGCTGGATGCGTTTTTGCGAGCGCAACCCGCCTATGAGCGCACGAGAGGCGTTTGGCTCCAACCTGCGACGCACGCGGGTCCAGCGTGGGGTCTCACTCGAACAGATTGCGCAACGCACGAAGGTCAGCATCGACCTTTGGGAGGCGATGGAGCGCAACGACTTCAGCCGCTGGCCTTCCGGTATCTTCGCCCGTGCCTACATTCGCGCGTACGCCGTCGCGATCGGCGTCGACCCTGAGTCCACCGTCGACGAATTCTGCAGGTGGTTTCCGCAAGGTGACCGGCGCATTGGGGATGTCATTCGTGGCCAGGCGGAAATCGTCGGCCATCCACCCGAGTGGAAGGACGAACTGCCACCATCGGTCAAGGAAGGCGATCGCCGGGACAAGCAGTCGGCCGCCTCACGTCGAAACAGTGGGCCGGCCGAAGGCCTGGTGGGCATCTTTGCAGCCTTCGGCCACATGTTCGGTCGTCTGCGGCGGACGTTCGGGAAGAGCCTGAGCGGCGTCCGTTCTTACAGGTAAGCCCGGTCGATCGCGGCGCTGTCGGTGAATTCCTGAAAGCTCACGACCTTGCCCTTGCGCAGGGCAAATACCATCACCCAATCCGAGACGAAGCGCTTTCCAGCTGGTGTTTTGGCGGCACTCCCAACACGACGACTTTATCCCCCACTGCAATCTTGCCGCGTCGTTCGCCGGCCGTTGGCATGTGGGCGCATCGGTCCTCCTGAGAAGCAAAAGTTCTGAGACAACTCTACGGCCGTCATTGCGAGATGGATTGAGTACGATCGGCTCGTGCGTCTGGACGAGATCGTGGCAACGTCCAACAGGGTCGCCAAGACGGATGCGCGCCTGGGGAAGGTCGAGCAGCTGGCGGCGCTCCTCAAACGCCTCGCGGCCGATGAGGTCGAGATCGCGGTTGCGTTCTTAAGTGGGTCGCTTCCCCAAGGCCGAATCGGGGTAGCGGGCTCGGTCATTGCGTCGGGGCGTTCGGCGCCACCTGCCGCCACCCCGACGCTCAATCTGGCCGACGTTAACGAGCGCTTCGACCAGATTGCCAGCGTCTCGGGCCCTGGAACAGCCCGCCGCAAAAGCGAGTTGCTCCGAGACCTCTTGAACCGGGCTACCGTCGACGAGCAGGACTTTTTGATCCGGCTGCTCTTTGGCGAGCTGCGCCAAGGCGCCCTCGAAGGGGTGCTTGCGGAGGCCATCGCACGAGCGGCCGACTTGCCGGCCGACCGGATTCGGCGAGCCGCCATGATGGCCGGGTCGTTGGGCCCCGTGGCAAGGGCGGCCGTGATTGACGGCGATCGAAGCCTCTCTGATTTCAGCCTGCGCTTGTTTCAGCCCGTGCAACCGATGCTTGCCGAGTCGGCAGCGGATGTGGAAGCGGCGCTGGCAGATCTGGGCGAAGCCTCGTTCGAGTACAAGCTCGACGGAGCGCGGATTCAGGTGCACAAGAGCGGCGATGACATCAGGGTGTTTACTCGGAACCTGCGAGACGTGTCGGGCTCGGTGCCCGAGGTCATCGAGGCAGTTGCTGCCCTTCCGGTCCGTGAGGTCGTACTGGACGGGGAAGCCATCGCTCTTCGCGCCGATGCCACGCCGCATCCCTTTCAGGTCACGATGCGCCGCTTTGGCCGAAAGCTCGACGTCCCGGCGATGCGTCAGACGCTGCCGGTTGTTCCAGCTTTCTTCGACTGCCTCCTCGTCGACGGTGGTCCCCTGATTGACGAGCCCTACTCGAAGCGCGCGGCTGTCCTTGCCGAGCGCATCCCTGCTGAACTGGTCGTGCCTCGCATCGTGACGGCGAAGGCCGAGGAAGCGGCGGCGTTTCTGGAGAGTGCTATTCGGACGGGCCATGAAGGGGTGATGGCGAAAGCCGTAAATGGCGCGTATGCCGCCGGCCGCCGCGGACAAGCCTGGCTGAAGGTCAAGAGGGCTCGCACGCTCGATCTGGTCATATTGGCCGCAGAGTGGGGGCACGGAAGGCGCCGAGGCACACTCAGCAACCTGCACCTTGGAGCACGCGATTCCGATCACGGCGGTTTCGTGATGTTGGGCAAAACGTTCAAAGGATTGACCGATGCGATGCTCGCCTGGCAAACGTCGCGACTCCTCGAGCTCGAAATCGCCCGCGACGCCTACACGGTCTACGTCCGCCCGGAGCTGGTTGTGGAGATAGCCTTTAACGATATTCAAAAGAGCCCGGTCTACCCGGGAGGCTTGGCGCTCCGATTCGCCCGCGTCAAGAGATACCGCGCGGACAAGGCGGCCGCGGACGCCGACACGTTTGGGACGATCAAGGACATTTATCAGCAAACGACGGGAGACGCGCCACCCTAGAATCCGACTAAAGACCAACGACCAACGACCAACGACCATACTGTCGCTATTGCCAGTTCTCACTTTTGCGTGCCGTCCGGAACCGCCCGCGGTTGCGCGCCTGTTCAGCAAACGGCGACCGCCGATATCTGGGGATGGTGCTCCGGGCCTACGGCGTCAGCGATCAAGGTCGAATTCGTACCACCAACGAAGACTGCTTCGCGGTTGACGAGAGCCTGCAACTCTGCGTGGTCGCCGATGGCATGGGCGGACACAATGCGGGCGAAATCGCGTCGCGACTGGCGGTGAACAGCCTTCTCGAGTCAATCCGCGATCATTACCTCGACGACAAAGGCCAGGCCGAAGGGACCTCGAGATCAGCAGCGAGCTGGCCGTTCGGGTTCGATCCGTCCGTGTCCGCGGCTGGGAACTGCATTCGCACGGCCTTTCACCTTGCCAATGCGCAAATCCTCGAGGCATCGCTGGCCACGCACTCTTACGCGGGGATGGGCACCACTCTCGTTGCCGGACTGGTGTCGGCCGGTCGTCTTTCAGTCGGTCATGTAGGCGACAGCCGGTTGTACTTGCTGGCGAATCAGTCGCTCCGCGCCCTGACACACGATGATTCGTGGACGACGGCCGGGGCGGGATGTGGTTCCCGAATCGACTCCGCTTTACGGCAGAACGCTCTCACGAACGTCGTAGGGGCGCCTGCGACCGTCGTCCATGTGACCGAAGAGACGTTGACCGGCGGAGAAGTGCTTCTGCTGTCGACCGACGGAGTGCACGGCGTGCTCGACGATACGTGGCTGCAGCGTTTGGTGACGAGCACGAGCGACCTGCGGGAGATGGCAACTGGGCTCGTCGACGCGGCAATCGCACGCGGGAGTCGAGACAACTGCACGGTCGTCGTTGCTCGTTACACACCGGACTGACTGGGGCCTGGGGCCGTCGTTACTGACCCTTGAGCTGATCAAGCTGACGCTTCAGCTGTGCATTCTGCGGGTCGAGCTCGACCGCCTTTTCCAAGCTCTTGATCGCGGCCGCCGTGTCGTTCTTGGCGCGCTGGGCTTGTGACAAACCAGCGTAGGTCCGCGAAGACATCGGGAAATACTCCAAATTCAGCTGCAACCACGTGATGGCATCGTCGGCCTTGTTCGCCTGGGTGGCGCGCTGGGCATACGTCACCAGGCTGCCTTCGCTGAAGTCATAGGCCTGGGCGCCGAAGTATTGCTTGCGCAGGTCTTTGTACTGAGCGACGGCAGCCTGCGTCCCTTTTTCCATGGCGGTTTGGTCCAGGATGTCCGCGAGCTGTTTCGGGATCGCGACCCCGCGGTGACAGACGCAGCCAATCCTGGTGGCGGCTTCAGCGGACTTCCCAACTGCCGCGGCCACCTTGGGATTGATATCGCGGACCATGAGCATCATCTCGCGTGCGGCTTTCTTCTGCGGCTTGTCGTCGGAGGCAAAGTTGAAGGGTGGCGGTCCGCCGCGGCCTGCCGGCGCGGCTTCTCCGGCCGGCGCGGGCGCGGGGGGTGTCGCCACGTGACAATAGCCGCACTGAACACCGAGCGCGCCCGCGAAGTTCTGCATGATCTGGAACACCTGAGCCGGCGGCGTCTCCTTGGGGAGGACCTGAAGGTTTGTTGGGGCCGGAAGCTGGGGTCCGCCTCCGCGTTGAGGAGCAGCAGGCTGCTGCGCCCGTGCCGCGGACGGCCAGAGAAGGACGACTGCGAGCGCGACGATCGAGAGTGAAAGATCACGGCGAATCATGCGTGCACCTCGACGGATGATGGTCTGTGGCCGGGTTGTCACCCAGGCCCAGGCTTCTGGTCTCCGAAGG
This sequence comes from uncultured Acidobacteriota bacterium, assembly GCA_963773035.1. GTDB lineage: Bacteria > Acidobacteriota > Vicinamibacteria > Vicinamibacterales > CAVVIG01 > CAVRXZ01. The sequence goes on from CAVYZX010000025.1 coordinate 252,614, forward strand.
GCCCTCATCATACGCTGTGGAATCGACTTTTCGCCGCTTCCAGAGGGCCGGGACAGGAGTCGATAAGGAGGCTTAACGCTTGCGCGAGCGAGGGGTGCATGTTATATTCCACAGGTTCTATCGAAGTTAGGAGACCCTATCTAGCTTCGAGCCTTCGACGGGTGAGGGTTCACCCGAACAGGACAACTCGCAAAGCGTTCTGCCCCGAGCCCCACAGACAGCTTGGGTAAGACCGTCCGACGCGCGATGTGATCCGGACGAGCGACTCCCGGAGACGTTCCGGGTGAGCGATGCCGGAGGTAGTTCCCGGAAAGGGCCAGGGGAGATTCCGGGCGAAATGCCCGGAATAATTCAAAGCTCATAGGGTAGTCAGGTTTTCAGGCGCCAAGCCGATGGCTTCTAGGCCTGAAACAAACGCCGGCCGCCGTTGCGCGGTGTGAACGGAGTTGCCGTCTTGAAAGGGCGGCGCACGTTTAGAGCGTCAGGTCTCTCGTTTCGAATCTTTGGATTAGGAATCAAGCGATGCCGACCATCAGTCAGCTCGTTCGGAGCGGGCGGAAGAAGATCGTCAGCAAGACGAAGAGTCCCGCCCTGCAGAACAGTCCTCAGAAGCGCGGCGTTTGCGTGCGTGTCTTCACGCAGACACCCAAGAAGCCGAACTCGGCGCTGCGAAAGGTCGCGCGCGTGCGCCTGACCAACGGCATCGAAGTGACGACCTATATTCCCGGCGTCGGACACAATCTGCAGGAGCACTCGCTGGTGCTGATTCGCGGCGGTCGTGTCAAGGACCTGCCCGGCGTTCGCTACCACGTCGTTCGCGGAACGCTCGATGCCGTGGGCGTGCAAGGTCGAATGCAAGGGCGATCGAAGTACGGAGCCAAGCGGCCGAAGAAGGCCTAACGAGGGCTTAGGGCTGAGAGCTTAGGGCTGAGAGCTGAACATGCCACGAAGACGAGAAATTCCCAAGCGTGACGTTGCCGCCGATCCTCTGTACCAGAGCCCGCTGGTGAGCAAGTTCATCAACTGCGTGATGAGCGGCGGGAAGCGCAGCACAGCCGAACGCATCTTGTACAAGAGCTTCGACATTATCCGGGACAAGGCGGGAGACGACCCGCTGAAGGTCTTCAAGAAGGCGATCGACAACGTGAAGCCCAGTCTTGAAGTGAAGTCACGGCGCGTTGGCGGTTCCAACTACCAGGTGCCGGTCGAAGTGAATCCGAATCGCCGGCTTTCGTTGAGCATCCGGTGGATCGTCGGCTATGCGAGCGCGCGCGGCGACGGCAAGACGATGCAGGAGAAGCTGGCGAACGAGTTGCTCGACGCCGCGAACTTGCGCGGCGGCGCGGTGAAGAAGCGCGAAGACACGCACCGGATGGCCGAGGCCAACAAGGCATTCGCCCACTATCGATGGTAGGGATCGCGTTCGAGAGTTTTTAGAATGCCCAGGCAGACTCCGCTCAACAAGACTCGCAACATCGGCATCATGGCGCACATCGATGCCGGCAAGACCACTACGACCGAGCGCATCCTGTTCTATACCGGGATTACGTACAAGATCGGTGAGGTTCATGAGGGTACAGCCGTCATGGACTGGATGGAGCAGGAGCAGGAACGCGGCATCACGATCACGTCGGCGGCGACGACCTGCTTCTGGCGCGATTCACGCATCAACATCATCGACACGCCCGGGCACGTCGACTTCACGGCTGAAGTCGAACGATCGCTGCGCGTGCTGGACGGCGCTGTGGCGGTATTCGACGCGGTCGCCGGAGTCGAGCCGCAATCAGAAACGGTCTGGCGGCAGGCCGACAAGTACCGCGTGCCGCGCCTCTGTTTCGTCAACAAGATGGACCGCATCGGCGCGGACTTCACTCGGACCCTTGCTCAAATCGAATCGAAGCTCCAGGGCAACCCGATCGCGATCCAACTGCCAATCGGTTCCGAAGATCGTTTCACCGGCGTGATCGACCTGGTGAAGATGAAGGCGATCACCTACAAAGACGAAACGATGGGCGCCGATTACGAAGTGTCGGACATTCCGGCCGAATATGAGGCAGACGCCAAGCATTACCGCGAGCTGCTCATCGAGAAAGTCAGCGAGTCCAGCGATACCCTCCTCGAGAAATACCTACACGGACAAGAGCTCACCGAAGACGAAATCAAAGCCGCCATTCGCAAACGGGCGATCGAATCGGTCCGCAACGAAAAGGCGCCGTTCGTTCCGGTGATTTGCGGCTCCGCGTTCAAGAACAAGGGTGTTCAGCCGCTGCTGGATGCCGTGGTGGACTACTTGCCGTCGCCGCTCGACATTCCGGCGATCATCGGGCTCGATCCGACCAAGACCGAGCCAACGCCGCTCGAGCGACAGGCGGCAGACGACGCGCCGTTCGCCGCACTGGCGTTCAAGATCATGACCGATCCGTTCGTCGGCCAGTTGACGTTCATCCGCCTGTACTCCGGCGTGATGACGTCGGGCTCCTCGGTCTACAACGCGACGAAACAGAAGACCGAGCGAATCGGCCGCTTGTTGAAAATGCACGCGAACAAGCGCGAAGAAATCAAAGAGGTCTACGCAGGAGATATTGCCGCCGCTGTCGGTCTACGAAGCGTGGCCACAGGCGACACGATCTGCGACGAGAAACGTCCCGTCGTGTTGGAGTCGATGGACTTTCCGGAGCCGGTCATCTCGCTCGCGATCGAGCCGAAGACCAAGGCGGACCAGGAAAAACTCGGCATGGGTCTCGGCAAGCTGATGGCCGAGGATCCGACCTTCCGCGTGAAGACGGACGAGCAGACCGGCCAGGTCGTCATCGCCGGGATGGGCGAGCTCCACCTGGAGATCATCGTCGATCGGCTCAAGCGCGAGTTCAACGTCGAAGCGAGTGTCGGCCGTCCGCAGGTTGCCTACAAGGAGACGCTGACCAGACCGGCCGAAGGCGAAGGTCGTTACATCCGTCAGACGGGCGGTCGCGGTCAGTACGGCCACGCGAAGATTCGTCTGGTGCCGAGGCAGCCGGGTGAAGGCTACGAGTTCATCAACAACATCGTCGGCGGCGCGATTCCGAAGGAATTCATCAAGCCGATCGACCAGGGCATCCGCGAGGCGATGACGACTGGTGTGCTGGCCGGTTACCCGGTAGACGATGTGGCGGTCGAGCTCTATGACGGTTCGTTCCACGACGTCGACTCGTCGGAGATGGCGTTCAAGATCGCAGGGTCCATGGCGTTCAAGGATGCGGCGAAGAAGGCCAAGCCTGTGCTTCTCGAGCCCGTGATGCGAGTTGAAGTGGTCGTGCCGAAGGACTACATGGGCGACGTCATGGGCAACTTGGCGAGCCGGCGCGGACACATTCAGTCTCAAGAGGACCGAGGCGGCACGCAGATCGTTCAGTCGCGTGTGCCGCTTTCCGAGATGTTCGGGTACGCGACCGACTTGCGATCGCGGACACAGGGGCGGGCGACGTACTCGATGCACTTCGATCGGTACGAGCCGGCGCCGCGGGACGTGAGCGAAGAGGTTGTCGCTCGCATGCAGGGGAAATAGGGTTCAGGCCTACAGGGATCAAAGATGGCGACGTTTAGCGACAAGATTCGAATTCGTTTGAAGGCCTACGACTACCGTGTGCTCGATCAGTCGACGAGCGAGATCGTGGATACGGCCAAGCGAACCGGCGCTCGGCTGGCGGGCCCGATTCCGTTGCCCACGGCGAAGAACAAATGGACGGTCCTTCGCTCGCCGCATGTCGACAAGAAATCGCGTGAGCAGTTCGAAATCCGGACGCACAAGCGGCTCATCGACATCTTCGAGCCGACGCCTCAGACCGTCGACGCATTGATGAAGCTCGATCTACCAGCCGGTGTCGACGTGGAAATCAAGGCGTTTGGGAAGGAACACAAGTAGGCTGCCAGCCCCCAGCGGCCAGCTCTCAGTTCACGCTGAGAGTTTCAAAGCTGAGAGCTGAGAGCTGAGAGCTGAGAGCCGTTTGTTATGGTGACAGGACTCATTGGCAAAAAAGTCGGGATGACGCAGGTCTTCGAAGACGACGGCTCCGTTCATCCGGCGACGGTCATCAAGGCCGGACCGTGTGTGGTGGTCCAGGCCAAGACGGCGTCGACCGACGGGTACGAGTCGGTGCAACTCGGCCTGGTGGAGGAACGGCCCGCCAAAGTCGGAAAGCCTCTGGCTGGACACTACAAGAAAGCGGCGGTTCCGCCCACCCGGGTGCGACGCGAAGTGAGGCTGGCGCCTGGCGGCGATCCGTTGAAGGCGGGCGATCAGGTGCTCGTTTCGATCTTCACGAACGGCGAGCGCGTCGACGTGACGGCTACCGGTCGCGGCAAAGGCTTCCAAGGTGTGGTCCGACGTCACCACTTCGCGGGCGGCGCCGCAACGCACGGGTCGATGTTTCATCGTGCTCCAGGGTCGATTGGCGCTTCCTCGTTCCCATCTCGAGTGATCAAAGGGATGCGCGCGGCGGGTCGAATGGGCGGCGGCCGGGTGACCATCCGCAACTTGAAGGTGTTGCGCGTGGATCCGGAAAACCATCTGCTCATCGTGCGTGGAGGCATTCCAGGCGCGCCGACCGGATACGTGATGATTCGCAAAGCCGCGGCCGCCAAGAAAATCAAGGTGGCGCAGGTCGAGAAGCCGAAGAAGGGCAAAAAGTAGCGGGTAGCTGGAAGCTACGAACATGCAGCTCGACGTCGTCAACAACAACAACGAGAAGATTGGATCGATCGACATCCGGGACGAAGTGTTTGGCGGCCGGGTGAATACCGATCTCATCTGGGAATCGGTCGTTCGCACCAACGCGGCGAAACGGCGTGGGACGCACGCGACCAAGAATCGAGCGCTCGTCAGCGGCAGCGGGAAGAAGCCGTGGCGTCAGAAGGGCACTGGGCGTGCGCGCGTCGGCGACATCAGGACGCCGTTGTGGCGACACGGCGGAACCGTGTTCGGGCCACAACCGCGGAGTTACGAATACCAGCTCCCGAAGAAAGTCGAGCTCGGCGCCCTGCGGGCGGCGCTGGCGCAAAAGATCAAGGATGGGGCACTCGTCGTCGTGGATCAGTTCGCGCCTGAGACGAAAACCAAGGCGGCGATGGAGATGCTGAAGCGGCTCGGGGTGGACGGCAAGACAGTCCTCGTCGACGTCGCGCCAGACGAGGGGCTCACTCGCTCGGTCCGAAATATTACCGGTGTCGCGCTCGTTCGGAGCGCCGCGCTGACTGCACGTGACGTGGCGGATGCCACGCGAGTCGTCGCGACCCGTGCCGCTGTGGAGAAGCTCCAGGAAGTACTGGCGTAACGCCAACCGGGCAGTCGTAGCAAACAAAGCCGAGCGGCACAAGCCGCGAAGGCACACGCGCTGGGGGTGGGGCCCCAGCGCAAGATAAGAAGATGAAACTCACAGAGGTCATTCGGCGGCCGCTCGTCACTGAGAAGACGTCAATCGCCCGCGAGGACGGCCGAACGATCGTCTTTCAGGTGGCGTCTGCGGCGAACAAGGTCGACATCAAGCGCGCGGTCGAACAGCTTCTCGGCGCGAAGGTGGCCAGCATCCGGACCAGCATCGCCCATGGGAAAGTCAAGCGGCAGGGGCGCTTCGCCGGACGCCGCTCGGACTGGAAGAAAGCGTTCGTGAAGCTGCGCGAAGGCGAGAAGATGCCGGAATTCCTCGAAGGCGCGTAATACGTTCCGAAGGTTCTTATGCCGATCCGCAAATTCAATCCCACTTCACCTGGTCAGCGGTTTCAGACCGTGCAGGTGTTCACCGATTTGACTGAATCGGAGCCGTACAAGCCGTTGACCGAGCCGCTCCATCGGTCCGGCGGGCGCAACAACCGTGGCGAGCTGACGTCGTGGTGGCGCGGCGGCGGCCACAAGCGGATGTACCGCATCATCGACTTCAAGCGCGACAAGCGCGGCATTCCCGCGAAGGTGTCGACGATCGAATACGACCCGAACCGCTCGGCCCGTATCGCTCTGGTGACTTACGCGGACGGCGAAAAGCGCTACATCCTGCAGCCGGTCGGGCTCAAGGTAGGCGATACGATTGTGGCGGGGCCGGAGGTCGACATCCTGCCGGGGAACTCGCTTCCGCTGAAAAACATCCCGCTCGGCACGCAGATCCACAACGTGGAGCTCAGACCGGGCAAGGGCGGCCAAATCGCTCGGAGCGCCGGATCCGCCGTTCAGCTCGTCGCCAAGGAAGGCGAATACGCATCGGTCAAGATGCCGTCGGGCGAAATTCGCCATATCTATATCGAGTGTTTCGCCACGATTGGACAGGTCGGAAACATCGAGCACGAGAACGTCTCGATCGGCAAGGCCGGTCGAAGCCGATGGCTGGGGAAACGGCCGCACGTGCGCGGCGTGGCCATGAATCCGGTCGATCATCCGCTCGGTGGCGGAGAAGGCAAGACGTCCGGTGGGCGTCATCCGGTCTCGCCATGGGGCCTGCCGACCAAGGGCTACAAGACCAGGAATCGGAAAGCGACGGACAAGTTCATCGTTCAACGGAGAAAGAAATAGCTATCAGCTCTCAGCCGTCAGCTTTCAGCGCTGACTGTTGGGAGCCTTCTGAAAGCTGATAGCTGACAGCTGAGAGCTTTTTATGAGCCGTTCACTGAAGAAGGGACCCTTCGTCGACACCTCGCTGCTCGAGAAGATCGAGATCATGAACCGGGGTGCGGAGAAGAAGGTCATCAAGACCTGGTCGCGCCGGTCGACGGTCGTGCCCGAGATGGTGGGCCACACGCTTGCCGTGCACAACGGCAAGAAGTTCATCCCAGTGTACGTCACTGAAAACATGGTCGGCCACAAGCTCGGGGAATTTGCGCCGACACGGCTGTTCAAGGGACACACGACCAGAGTCGCCGAGCGAGCGGCGGCGGCTGCCGCGGCGGCTGCTTCTGGGCCTGGCGGTGCCGGTGCGCAGGGCGCCGGAGCGGCTCCCGGCACAGGTGCTGGCGCTGGGGCAGGTGGCGGCGCCAAGCCTGCTGGGGCTGGGAGCTAGTCATGATTCAGGCACAGGCGACGGCGCGCTACATTCGGACGTCGGCCCAGAAAGCCGGGCTCGTGCTGAACCTCATTCGGGGGAAGGACGTCAATCGCGCGCTGGCGACACTCAAGTTCACGCGCAAGTCGGTGGCGGACGACATCGCCAAGGTGCTGAGGTCGGCCATCGCCAATGCCCAGCAGAAGGACGGGTTCAGCGGTGACGTCGATCGGTTGTTCGTCGCGGCGTGTTTCGCCAATCAGGGACCGTCAGCGAAGCGGGTACGGCCTGCGCCGATGGGCCGGGCCTTCCGCGTGCTGAAGCGAACGGCGCATCTGACCGTCCTCGTATCCGAGCGTCCCGAAGCGGTCGTGCCGGTCGCTACGACCGAGGAAGCGCCCAAGCGGCGAACGCGAAGTCGAGCGGCCGGTTCTGCGACTGGGGCCCGAGCGGCAACGAAGAGCGCGAAGAAAACCAAGAAGGGCTGACGCGAAGGCGTCGATTCTTCTAACGAAGGAGCAATCGTGGGTCAGAAGGTTCACCCATTTGGGTTCCGACTCGGGTTCAACAAGACGTGGCGATCGCGATGGTATTCGGATCTGGACTACGCGAAGCTGCTCCACGAGGATCTCGCGCTGCGGCAGAACCTGAAAAAGCGGTTTGCGCATGCGGGCGTCTCGAAGATCGAAACGGAGCGTGCCGCCAACAGGCTGAAGATCGATATCCACACCTCCCGTCCCGGCATCATCATCGGCCGCAAGGGAACCGAGGTCGAGAAGCTGAAGCAGGAGATTCAGAAACGCACCAGTCGAGAGGTGTTCATCAACATCCAGGAGATCCAGAAGCCCGAGCTGGATGCCCAATTGATCTCCGAATCGGTCGCGCTACAGCTCGAAAAGCGGGTGGCTTTCCGCCGCGCCATGAGGAAAGCGGTGGAATCGGCGTTGCGATTCGGCGCGCGCGGCATCAAGGTGCGGGTGTCGGGGCGGCTGAACGGCGCCGAAATCGCGCGCTCCGAATGGTATCTGCACGGTCAGCTTCCGCTGCAGACGTTACGGGCTGATATCGACTACGGCTTCGCAGAGGCGAACACGACCTACGGTCAGATTGGGATCAAAGTGTGGCTATACAAGGGTGAGCGCCTCGTTCCGCTGCGCGGGCGTGAAGAAGAGTACCGCGAGCGGACGCCTCGGCGACCAGCTCCGCGGGGTTAGGACGTACCGGAGGGGCGGGAGGGCTGGATAGGCAGGAGAGGCTGGAAGGGCAGGAGAGGCCCAGGGTAGACGACGATGTTGATGCCGAAGAAAGTCAAGTATCGGAAACAGCAGCGCGGACGCATGGCCGGCAAAGCGTGGCGTGGGTCGTCGGTCTCGTTCGGCGATTACGGGCTCAAGGCGCTCGAGCCATGCTGGCTGACCGATCGGCAGATTGAAGCGGCGCGCGTGGCGATGACACGGTTCATCAAGCGCGGCGGCAAGATCTGGGTTCGCGTGTTCCCCGACAAGCCGATCACCAAGAAGCCCCAGGAAACCCGTATGGGCAAGGGCAAGGGCGCTCCCGAGCAGTGGGTTGCCGTCATCAGACCAGGCCGTGTGCTGTTCGAGATGGAAGGCGTGTCGGAGAACGAAGCGCGGGAAGCGTTGAAGTTGGCGGCTGCGAAGTTGCCGATTCTGACGAAGTTCTCCACCCGCTTCGCACAGGAGAAGATGCTGTGAAGGTCGCCGAGTTTCGAGACCTGGGCACCGACGAGCTCGACTCGCGCGTCCACGAGTTGACCGATCAGTTGTTTCGGCTTCGCCTTCAGAAGTCGATGGGTCAGCTCGAGGCGCCGCGAAAGATTCGTGACGCGCGCCGCGACCTTGCCCGCGCGAAGACTGTGCTTCGGCAGAGAAAGGCCGGATAGGTAGGAAGGGCAGGAAGGGCAGGATGGGCCGGATCCCGGATCCCACCAGCCTCTCCCGCCCATCCAACCCTCACGGCAATAGGATTCAGCAATGGCTCAGAAGTCCGAAAAGGTCGGCGTCGTCATCAGCGACAAGATGCAGAAGAGCATTGTCGTCGCGGTCGAGTGGCAGGTTCGACACGGCATGTACGGCAAAACCGAGCGCCGAACGTCCACGTTCATGGTGCACGATGAAGACCGGGTGGCGAAAGCCGGGGATACCGTCGAGATTGTCGAAACGCGACCGCTCAGCCGCCGCAAGCGTTGGACGCTGAAGCGCGTCGTGCGACAAGCGGCGGCGGTCTAGAGAGGGCAGGAGGCGCGGGAACGGCAGGAGGGGCAGGAAGGTCAGACCTTCCCGGCTTTCCAGCCTCTCCTGCCAATCCAGCCTGGCGGAGAACAACATGATTCAGATGCGATCGATCCTCGATGTCGCCGACAATTCCGGCGCTCGCAAGATCGCGATCATCAATCCGATTGGCGGCGCGACCGGACGCTACGCACGGCTGGGCGACATCGTCACGGCCTCGGTCAAAGAGGCGACACCCGAGGGGAATATCAAGAAGGGGCAGGTCGTCAAAGCGGTAATCGTGCGGACGGTCAAGGAACAGCGGCGTAGAGATGGCACGTACATCCGATTCGATCGGAATGCGGCCGTGCTCGTCAACGATGAGGGAGAGCCGATCGGTACGCGCGTCTTCGGACCGGTTGCGCGAGAGCTGCGCGAACGGCGCTTCATGAAGATCATTTCGCTGGCACCTGAGGTGCTTTAACCGGAAGCGACAGAAATGAGTCATCTAGCGACTCCAATTCGAAAGAACGACACCGTCCTCGTCATTGCTGGCAAGGATCGCGGTAAGCGCGGGCGGGTGTTGAAGATCCTTCCCGATGCCAATCGGCTGGTCGTGGAAGGCGTGAACCTGATCAAACGTCACACGAAGCCGAATCCCGGCAAGAATATCAAGGGCGGGATCGTCGAGCGCGAGGCGTCGCTGCACGCATCGAACGTTCAGCTCGTGTGTCCGGAATGCGGCGCCCAGACCCGTGTCGGGCGCAAGATTCTTGGCGACGGGCGGAAGGTGCGAATCTGCCGCAAGTGTGAAGGGGTGGTCGACAAATGAGCCGCCTGAGAGAGAAGTATCAGAAGGAAGTGATCCCGGCGCTCACGAAAGAGTTCGGCTACAAGAACGTCATGGCGGTGCCCCGGGTGGAGAAGGTCGTCGTGAACATGGGCCTGGGCGAGGCAACCTCGAATGCCAAACTGGTGGACGTAGGCGCCGACGAGCTCGCCCGCATTACTGGCCAGAAGCCAGTGACCCGCCGCGCGAAGAAGTCGATCGCGGCGTTCAAAGTTCGCAAGGGGATGCCGATCGCGACCATGGTCACGCTTCGAGGGGCGCGGATGTGGGAGTTTCTCGATCGCCTGATGACGATTGCTCTCCCGCGCGTTCGTGACTTCAAGGGCGTATCTCCGCGCGGCTTCGATGGCCGCGGGAATTACACGCTTGGTCTCCGGGATCAGCTCCTCTTTCCGGAAATCGACTACATGAAAGTGGACAAGGCCCGCGGCATGAACGTTTCAGTGGTGACGACGGCGAAAACCGACGAAGAGGCGAGGAAGCTCCTGCAGTTTATCGGGATGCCATTCAGAGCCTCGTAGTCGGCAGAGCCAGAGCTAGGAGTCGAAGGTCGAGATATGGCAACGACGGCCAAGATCGCAAAGGAATCCAAGAAGCCCAAGTACAAGATCCGGCTTCGCAACCGCTGTCGCTTGTGCGGACGGCCTCGCGGCTACATGCGAAAGTTCGCGCTGTGCCGTCTGTGCTTCCGCAAGCTCGCACTCGAGGGCGACGTCACTGGGGTGACCAAGAGTAGTTGGTGACGGAGTTCGGGGTTTCAAGGTGCTGAGTGCAGGGTTCGGTTCGAGGTTCATGAAACCTGGAACCCAGAACCCGGAACCGAGCCTGAACCCTGAGCCCTGAACACTGAACCCAGAACAAGAAGGTTCAAAGGGATATGACAGACCCAATTGCTGACATGCTCGCGCGGATTCGGAACGCGGTAAGCGCCAAGCACACGCGAGTCGATATGCCGACGTCGCGGCTGAAGGCTGAGATCGCGCGGATTCTTCAAAGCGAGGGTTACATCCAGGGTTTCAAGCTTCTGGACGAAACAAACGGAAGCTCGGGCATCGTCAAGACCCTGCGCCTGTTTCTCAAGTACGGTCCCCATGGCGAGAAGCTGATCACCGGGATCGAGCGCATCAGTCGTCCAGGCCGCCGAGTCTACTTTGGACGCGACGATGTCCCGGAAGTCCTGGCCGGATTGGGAACGAGCATTCTGACGACGTCGCGCGGCGTGATGACAGGCCGCGAAGCCGTCAAGGCTGGTGTCGGCGGCGAAGTACTCTGCAACGTGTGGTAGCGATCAACGCTGAGAGCTGAAGAGATGTCTCGAATTGGCAAGAAAGTCATCACCATCCCCAAGGGCGTCACGGTGAATGTCCACGAAGGGGCTGTTGAGGTTCAGGGGCCCAAAGGCAAGCTTCGCCAGGCCGTGCCCGCCGGCATCGGCTTCGAGCTGGAGGACGGACACCTTCATGCGAAGCGATCGACCGACGATCCCGAGCTCGGCAAATTCCATGGTCTGGCGCGGAGCCTCGTGGCGAACGCGGTGACCGGTGTGACCGAAGGCTTCAAGCGCGAGCTCGATATCGTAGGGGTGGGATACCGAGCCGAGGTCAAGGGCAAGCAGGTGGTCTTTGCGCTCGGATACTCGCACCCGGTCGTGTTCGAGATACCGACAGGGATCGACGTCGCCATCGAGAAGCAGACACACATCACCGTGACGGGCGTCGATCGCCAGCTTGTCGGTCAAGTCGCCGCTAACATCCGGCGGTTGCGAAAACCGGATCCTTACAAGCAGAAGGGCGTCCGTTACACCGGCGAAGTCCTGAAGAAGAAGGCGGGCAAGACCGGGGCGAAATAATGAAGATACACACCAAGGCTGATCGGCGCGAACGTGTACATTTGCGTCAGCGCAAGCGGATCGTCGGCACCCAGGAGAGGCCGCGCCTCAGCGTGTTCCGCAGCCGATCACACATCTACGCACAGGTGATCGACGATCTCAACGGTCAGACGCTCGCGTCCGCGTCGAGCGTCGAGGCGGCGCTCAAGGGGGCGTTCGCGAAGGACGTCCGAGGTGGCAATCGAAAAGGGGCCGATGCGATCGGGAAGGCCATCGCCGAGCGATCCATCGGTAAAGGAATCAAGAGAGTCGTCTTCGATCGTGGTGGCTTTCTCTATCACGGCCGGATTCGCGCCGTGGCCGACGCCGCCAGAAAGTCCGGCCTGGAGTTTTAGATGAGAATCCGCGAACGCATTGATCCATCGCAGCTCGACATCAAGGACACCGTGGTTTCGATCAACCGCGTGACGAAGGTCGTGAAGGGCGGCAAGAACCTCAGCTTCAGTGCGCTGGTTGTCGTCGGCGACGGCCATGGGGTCGTCGGGTTCGGCGTCGGGAAGGCAAAGGAAGTGCCCTCTGCCATCAAGAAAGGCATCGAGGCCGCCAAGAAGAACCTGATTCGTGTGCCGTTGCAGGGGACGACCATACCGCACCGGATTGTCGGAGATTTCGGCTCTGGGAGCGTGCTGCTGAAGCCCGCCCCGGATGGAACCGGCATCATCGCGGGTGGTGCGGTGCGCGCCGTTGTGGAGTCGGCCGGCATCACGAACATCCTGACGAAGTCGCTCGGGTCGGCGAACCCGCACAACGTCGTGCGCGCGACATTTGCCGGCTTGGGCTCGCTGAAAGATCCTGTCACGATCGCTCGGTTGCGGGGCAAGGAGCTCGGGGAGCTCGCGAAAGCCAGCGCCTAACACCGTGAAAGCTTGAGACATGCCCAATCAACGAACTGACACGAAGGGCGCGACCGTGAAGGTCACGCTGATTAAGAGCCCGATTGGCTTCAATCGAAACCAGCTCGCGGTGGTGAACGGGTTGGGTTTGCGCCGGATCCGTCACACGGTGGAGTTGAAAGACACGCCCGACACTCGCGGCATGATTCACAAGGTGCGCCACCTGGTGACGGTCGAGTAGAAAGTTGAGAAGGTCGACGTATGGGTCTCAGTAACCTTGCTCCGCCGAAAGGCGCCAAACACGCGAAGAAGCGGATTGGGCGCGGCCAGGGCTCGGGCCAGGGCAAGACGGCCGGCCGCGGCCACAAGGGGGCGAAGTCCCGATCGGGATTCAAGTTCAAGCGGGGCTTCGAAGGCGGTCAGATGCCGCTGCACCGCCGTGTACCGAAGCGTGGTTTTCACAACCCATTTCGTGTGGAATACGCGATTGTCAATCTCGACATGCTGGCTCACAAGTTCGAAGCCGGTGCCGTTGTCACGCCCGAATTGCTCGGCGAGCGCGGGCTGATTCCGGGCGGCAAGCGTCGCGTGAAGGTGCTGGCGCGCGGCGAGATGGACAAGGCGTTGACGATTCGCGTACACAAGTTCAGTGGCAAGGCGGCCGAGAAGATCGCCGCCGCCGGCGGTACCGCGGAAGTGATCGGACTCGGTTAGTCGGGGTGACTGCATGATGCGGCGGCTGGCAGACCGTCCAGCTACCAGATCAGGGTCGTGGTTATGGAAAGCCTGAAAAACATCTTCGCCGTCTCGGAACTGCGCAACCGCGTGCTGTTCACGCTCGCCATGCTGGGCGTGTACCGCATCGGAAACCACATTCTGACACCCGGGGTGAACCGCGCCGCCATCGAGGAGCTGGCGCGGCAGATGCAGAACAATCTGTTCGGCCTCTACGACATGTTCACCGGCGGGAGCCTGTCGAAGGTCACGATCTTCGCGCTCGGCATCATGCCTTACATCAGCGCGTCGATCATTCTGCAGCTGTTGACAGTGGTGTGGCCGTACCTCGAAAAGCTTTCGAAGGAAGGCGAACTGGGCCGGCGCAAGATTACGCAGTACACCCGCTACGGCACGATCCTGCTGGCGGTCGTGCAATCGCTCGGTTATGCGATCCTCCTGGAGCGCAACACGCAGATTGCCGGCGGACTGCCGCTGGTGAACAACCCGGGCCTGGGCTTCAGGTTGATGACGGTCCTGACGCTGACGACCGGAACGACATTCATCATGTGGCTCGGTGAGCAGATTACCGAGCGGGGGATCGGAAACGGCATGTCCCTGATCATCTACGCAGGGATCATCGTCGGGTTTCCGCGTGGAGCGATACAGACCTTCGATCAGATGCAGACCGGTCAGCTCGGTTTGATCAGGGTGCTCTTCCTTCTCATCCTGATGGTCGCGGTGATTGCGGCCGTCATCTTCGTCGAGCGGGGACATCGACGGGTGACTGTGCAATACGCCAAGCGGGTTGTCGGCCGGCGGATGTACGGTGGGTCGAGCACGCATATTCCGCTCAAGGTCAACACCGGCGGCGTGATTCCGATCATCTTTGCTTCGTCGATTCTGGCTTTTCCAACCACGCTCGCAGGAATGTTCAAGAGCGGAGGCTTGGTGGATTCGCTCACCACCCAGCTAGGGTATGGAATGCCGCTCCACAACCTGCTCTACGTGGTCCTGATCATCTTCTTCGCGTACTTTTACACCGCGATTGTGTTCAATCCCGATGATGTGGCGGAGAACATGCGGAAGTACGGAGGCTTCATTCCCGGCATCCGCCCGGGCAAGCGGACCGCTGAGTACATCGACACCATCCTGACGCGAATTACGCTGGCCGGTGCGTTGTATCTGGCGGTGATCGCGATCTTGCCGCAGTTCCTGTTGAGCGGGTTCAGAGTGGCTCCGATTCCGTTCATCGGCGAGTGGCTCGATTCGATGCTCCCCAAAGTGATTACCGAAGGTATGAACGTCCAGTTCTTCTTCGGTGGCACAACGATCCTGATTGTCGTCGGCGTGGCGATGGACACCGTACAGCAAGTGGAATCGCAGCTCATCATGAGGCACTACGACGGCTTCATGAAGAAGACTCGGATCCGAGGACGGCGTGGATAGCGGTGACAGATCGACGAGCGCAAACGCAGAGGAGCGATGGCGCTGAACCTGATCATGTTGGGCTCGCCGGGTGCCGGAAAAGGTACGCAGGCCGAGCGATTCGCTCGAACGCGCGGGATCCCGAAGATTTCGACCGGAGACATCCTCCGGAAAGCCGTGGATGCAGGCACGGAAGTCGGCCAGCGCGCGCGTGCGATCATGGAGCGCGGTGAGCTGGTCGGCGATGATGTGATGACGGCGATCGTCCGGGAGAGGCTGGACCAGTCGGACGCGCGGAACGGCTTTGTCCTCGACGGGTTCCCTCGCACGGTTGCGCAAGCAGTGTCGCTCGACCCGATCGTCGACGGCCGCGGCCCGCTGATTGTTCTCCACATTGTTGTCCCTGAGCAGGAGCTCGTACGGCGGCTCGGCTCGCGGCTGATATGTGCGAATTGTGGTGCGGATGCCGATCAAGGGGAAAGCTTGCAATCGGTGGAGTCGAGGCACTGCCGGAGATGTGAAGGCCCATTGGTTCAGCGTGCCGACGACCGAGAGTCGATCGTGCGGGAGCGCCTGAAGGTCTATCACCGCGAGACCGAACCGCTCGTGGAGTACTACCGCGGCCGGCCGACCTTCAGGGTCGTCGACGGCGCGCAGGCGCCTGATCGGGTGGCGGTGGAGGTCGCCCTCGCCGTGGATGCCGTGATCGGCGGCACCGCGCAGGAACGTAGAGGGGTTCGGCGGTGATCGTCTGTCGTTCGAAGGCGGAGCTCGAGCGGATGCGCGACGCGGGACGTTTGGTCGGAGAGGTGCTGTCCGAGCTGGCGGCACACGTGGCGCCAGGCGTAAGCACCGGCGAGCTCGACGTCCTGGCCGAGAAGCGCATTCTGCAGGCTGGCGCGACCCCGGCATTCAAGGGCTATCATGGCTATCCAGCGGCGATTTGCACGTCGATCAACGACGAGGTGATCCATGGCATTCCGTCGGGACGTCGCCTGCTGCAGGAAGGGGACGTCATCTCGATCGACGTTGGCGTGCTGCTGCACGGGTATTTCGGAGACAGCGCGATCACGCTTCCAGTCGGGCCGGTTTCCGAAGAGGCTGCCACGTTGTTGCGAGTGACCGAGGAAGCCTTGTACAAGGCGATCGAACACATGCGGCCGGGCAAGCGGATCTCCGACATCGGCCACGCCGTGCAGCAACACGTAGAGGCGTACGGATTCTCGGTCGTCCGGGAGTTCGTCGGACATGGCATCGGCGAGGCCATGCATGAGGAGCCGCAGGTACCCAACTATGGCGAGCCGGGGCGCGGACCGCGGCTGACCGAAGGCATGGTGCTCGCTATTGAGCCGATGGTGAATGCCGGCAAGCCCGCGGTGAAGGTGCTCGCAGATGGCTGGACGGCGGTGACGCGAGACGGCCGCTTGTCCGCGCATTTCGAGCATACCGTTGCCGTAACGGCGGGTGAGCCGTGGGTGCTGACGGCGAGAGAAGTGACCGCACCGGTCAGACATTGACCGGCACCGTCACCGAGACGTTGCCGAGCGCGCTGTATCGGGTGCGCCTCGACGAGGGTCCCAGCGTGGTCGTTCATGTCGCGGATCGGATCGATCGCAACTTCATCCGCGTCCTGGTCGGCGATCGCGTTCGTGTGGAGCTGTCGCGGGTGGATGTCAGTCGGGGACGGATTGTGGAGAAAGTGGGCGAGCGATGAAGGTTAGAGCGTCGGTCAAAAGAATTTGCGACAAGTGCAAGATCGTCCGTCGGCGCGGCGTGGTACGGGTGATCTGTTCGAACCAGAAGCACAAACAGAGACAAGGATAGCTTTCAGCTTCCAGTTTCCAGCTTCCAGCAGACTCAGCTGGCGGCCGGGCAACTGGTGGCTGGCAGCCGCGAGGATGAAGACATGGCCCGTATAGCTGGCGTGGACTTGCCGAGAACGAAGCGCGTCGAGATCGGATTGACATACATTTTCGGCATCGGTCGTGTCCGGTCGAACGGCATCCTGAAGGATGCCGGAGTGGGCCCGGATGTGCGCGTCAAGGATCTGTCCGAAGAGGACGTGCGGAAGATCAGCCGGGTGATCGAGGAGCAAGGCGGAGTCGAAGGAGACCTTCGGAAGGAGGTCTCGATGAACATCAAGCGCCTGATGGAAATCGGCTGTTATCGCGGAATGCGTCACCGCCGTGGTCTTCCGGTCCGCGGGCAGCGGACGCGGACCAACGCGCGCACGCGCAAGGGCCCACGGAAAGGTGCAATTGCGAAGAAGAAGACGATCTGAGGCGAGAAAAGATGGCTAAAGCAGAACCGGCGGCCGAAGGCGCCACACCCGAGAAAAAAGAGGGTGCCGGCAAGCGGAAGAAGACGTTCAAGAAGCGCGGCGAGAAGCGCATCGTCCACCATGGATTGGCGCACATCCAGGCGTCGTTCAACAACACCGTGGTGACGATTACCGATACCGAAGGTAACGTCGTCGCCTGGTCCAGTGCGGGCGGCATTGGCTTCAAGGGATCTCGAAAAGGGACGCCGTTTGCCGCAACCCAGGCCGCTCTGAACGCCGGCAACGCTGCCAAGGGCGTCGGCATGCGTTCGCTGGACGTTCGGGTGAAGGGCCCCGGATCCGGCCGTGAATCCGCGATCCGGGCACTGCAAACCGTCGGACTGGAAGTCAAGTCGATCCGCGACGTCACCCCGATTCCGCACAACGGGTGTCGGCCGCCGAAGCGTCGGCGCGTCTAAGAAGACGTTCTGCCAGCTGTCAGCTGACAGCTGGCAGCTATCAGTGAAAAGGATGTTTGATGGCTCGATACATCGGTCCGGTCTGCCGTCTGTGCCGCCGGGAGGGCATGAAGTTGTTCCTCAAAGGCGAGCGATGCTACACGGAGAAATGCGCAATCGAGAAGCGCAATTTCCCGCCCGGTCAGCACGGCAAGACCCGGAAGGCCAAGCTCGCGGGCTACGGCCTGCAGTTGCGCGAAAAGCAGAAGGTGAAACGCATCTACGGCGTGCTCGAGGATCAGTTCCGCCGCTATTTCGAAGCTGCCGAACGGACTCGAGGCATTACGGGCGAAACTCTCTTACAACTTCTCGAGCGCCGTCTCGACAACGTGGTGTATCGGCTTGGCCTGGCCACGTCCCGGCCCCAGGCGCGGCAGCTCGTCCGCCACGGCCATTTCCTGGTCAACGGGAGGAAAGTCGACATACCGTCGTACTCCGTGAAAGAAGGAGATGTCGTTACGGTGATCGGCCGGAGTCAGAAGAGCACGACAGTCGAACACGCGATGGAGGAAGTGAAGGGACGCGGCATTCCGGAGTGGCTGTCGTTCGACGCCAGCGCGATCAGCGGTCGCATCATCTCGATGCCGACGCGTGAGCAGATCAACCTGCCAGTGCAAGAACAACTGATCGTGGAGCTGTACTCGAAATAGACAAGTCAAAAAGCCCAGTCACCGGCCCGCAGCCTTACACAGACCTGCGGCGGGAGGCCGGCGACCATACTTGCAGGTCTGGAGGCCCATCTGCGGGCCCGTTTGGCGAAAGGACATCACGATGTTGTGGAAAGGTTTTCAACGGCCGAAACGACTGGAATTCGAACGCGAGACGTTGACCGATCGGTTCGGGCGCTTCTATGCGCAGCCGTTCGAGCGGGGTTTTGGGACCACTGTCGGCAATGCCTTGCGGCGGGTTCTCCTCTCTTCGATTGAAGGCGCGGCGATCACCGCGGTCAAAATCGATGGCGTATTGCACGAGTTTTCACCGATCCCGGGTATCGTCGAGGACGCCACCGACATCATTCTCAATCTCAAGCAGATTCCGCTGAAACTGCACGTCGATCACGCCAAGACCCTCATTTTGCGGGTCGACAAGGCCGGAGAAGTCAGGGCTCGCGATATTCAGGGCGACGCCGACATCGAGATTCTCGAGCCGGACGCTCACATCGCCACGGTGGCCGAGGGTGGCAAGCTCAACATGGAAATGCGCATCAAGCGCAGCCGGGGCTACGTTTCTGCGGACAAGAACTTCGACGAGGATCTCGGCATCGGTTGGATCCCGATCGACTCCGTCCATTCGCCGATCAAGAAAGTGAACTATCTGGTGGAGGCGGCTCGCCTCGGACAGACCACCGACTACGACAAGTTGACGGTCGACGTGTGGACCAATGGGTCGATCAATTCCAGGGACGCGGTGTCGCTGGCGGCCAAGCTGATTCGTGACCACCTGAACATCTTCATCAATCTCGAGGAGAGCGGCGAACAGCAGGCCGAAACGGCGATCGACCAGCCACGTACGGGCATCAGCAACGAGAATCTCGACAAGAGCGTCGAAGAGCTCGAGCTCTCGGTCAGGTCCTACAACTGCCTGAAGAACGCGAACATCCGGACGATTCGCGAGTTGGTTCAGAAGACCGAGGGCGAGATGCTCAAGACCAAGAACTTCGGCCGGAAGAGCCTGAACGAGATCAAGGAAATCCTGCACACGATGGGGCTGAGCCTCGGCATGCGGGTCGATCAGTCGCCGCCACCGTTGCAGGAGTAACGAACAGGAGAGGGTCCGAAACGGCAGGAAAGGCTGGAACGGCGGGAAGGTCCTGAATCAACCCTCCTGCCCGTCCTGCCCGCCCTGCCTGTTTCTGGTCCCAGCAGATCATGAGACACCGAGTCGCATACCGAAAACTGGGCCGCGTCACGGAGCACCGCATCGCTATGTTGCGGAACCAGGCAACGGCCCTGCTTCGCCACGAACATCTCACGACGACCGTTCCGCGGGCAAAAGAGCTTCGACCGTTCGTCGAGCGCCTGATCACGATCGCGAAGCGAGGCATCGCGGGCGGCGAGGAGAACGGCCGAACTCTCCACGCCCGTCGCCTGGTCATGCACGATGTGCAGGATCGCGAGGTCGTCGCAAAGCTGTTCGATACGCTGGCCCATCGTTTTGCGTCCAGACCGGGCGGCTATACGCGTCTCCTGCGCCTCGGCTTCCGGCGTGGCGACAGCGCGGAAGTCGCGCAGGTCGAGCTCGTGGGCAGCGAATTCAACCCACGCGCGAAGGCCGAGACCGAGGCCAAAACCGGTGAGGCCGAACCGAAAACCAAGGGCGTAGGCGGGCGGCTGCGTGCGGCGGCCAAGAGGCTTCGAGGGAAGAAGGAAGAATCCCCGGCCGAAGAGAAAGAGAAGCCTGCCAAGCGCGCCGCGGCGAAAGCGAAGCCCGCGACCAGGAAGAAAGCGAAGAAGGACGACGACGAGTAGTCAAACGACGCGCGGGCCGTCAGACTTCTTCAACCTCCACGCCGGCCCGTTCGGCCTTCGCTGCCGCGATAATCTTCGTCTGTAAGTGGGCCGGCACTTCGTCGTAGTGGGAGTACTCCATGTGGTAAGACCCGCGCCCGCCTGTCGCCGAGGTCAAGTGCTGCTCGTACGTGAGCATTTCCGACATCGGCACTTGAGCCTTGATGATGGTCATTGTTCCACGGGTGTCCATGCCGCCAATGCGCCCGCGGCGGCCGTTCAAATCGCCCATCAAGTCTCCGGCAAAATCTGACGGCGCGTAGACCTCGACGTCCATGATCGGTTCGAGAATGGTCGGCCGGGCACGCGTCATCGCGTCCTTGAACGCGAGCGATCCTGCCAGCTTGAACGAGAGCTCGTTCGAGTCCACGTCGTGGTAGGAGCCGTCGTACACCGTCACGCGGAAGTCGACCATCGGGTAGCCAGCGAGATACCCCCGAGTGCGTGCGTCCTGGATGCCCTTTTCCACGGCCGGGACGTATTGCCGGGGGATGGAGCCGCCGAAAATGTCGTCGACGAACTCGAAGTCGGCTCCGCGCGGCAGCGGTTCCACCTTGATCTTGCAGTCCCCGAACTGCCCGTGCCCACCCGTCTGCTTCTTGTGACGGCCGTGCGCTTCGGTCGACCCCTTGATCGTCTCGCGGTAAGGAATTCTGGGCGGCTTGAGGTTCACGTCCACGCCAAATCGGCGCTTGAGTTTGGCGACCGTCACCTCGATGTGCAGCTGCCCCTGTCCTGACAGCAAGAGCTCCTTCGTCTGCGGGTCCCGGCTATAGCGAATGGTCGGATCTTCTTCCTCGAGGCGATGCATCGCCGTACTGATCTTGTCTTCGTCACCCCGGCTCTTGGGTTCGATGGCGTACGACAGCACCGGTTCGGAGAACTTGATAGCCGGGAAGGTGACCGCATCGGTCTTGTCGCCCAGGGTGTCGTTGGTCAGCGTGTCCTTGAGCTTGGCTACGGCACCCAGGTCGCCGGCCTTGATTTCCGGGACCGTCGTCTGCGTCTTTCCTTGCAGCAGCACCAGGGCGCCCAGCCGCTCCTGCGTGTCTTTGGTCTTGTTCCAGACGGTGGAATCGGATTTCAGCGAACCGGAAACGACTCGAAACATCGTGATGCGTCCGGCGAAGGGGTCGGCGATGGTCTTCCAGACAAAAGCCGCCGACGGGTCTTTCTCCGATGCGGCCCGCATCACTTCTGAGCCGTCTTTGCCGCTGCCCTTGAAGGGCCTGTCGGTGGGTGAAGGGAGGTAGGTCGCGATTGCATCGAGCATCGGCTGGACGCCGATATTGAGCAGCCCCGACACGCACACCAGCGGAAAAATCTTGCCAGCCATTGTTGCGCTGCGCAAACCGGCGACCAGCTCCTCGTCGGTCAACGTCCCTGCTTCGAAAAACTTCTCCATCAGCGTTTCGTCGGCTTCTGCAACCATCTCGATCAGCGCTTCTCGTGCCGTGTCGACGGCCGCTTTCATGTCTGCGGGTACGTCGCCGGTTGTGAACTTCCCGCTCTCGTCGGTCTGGAAGACGTAGGCCTTCCTCGACACGAGATCGACGACGCCTTTGAACGATTTCTCTTCGCCGATCGGCAGTTGAATCGGGATGATAGTTCGACTGCAGGCCTGGTGGAGCGAAGCGAGCGGCCGCTCCAGATTGGCCCGCTCGCGATCGAGGCGGTTGAGCACGACGATTCTCGGAAGCGCGAGCTCGTCGGCCGAAGCCCACACTTTTTCCGTCTGCACCATCACGCCGGACACGGCGTCGACCACGACCAGCGCACCCTCGACGACCTGCAGAGCGGCGCGCGCATCGCTCAGGAAGTTGCCGATTCCCGGCGTGTCCAGCAGATTGATCTTCTGCTTGGTCCATTCGGCGAAGGCCAGGCTGGCAGCCAGCGTGTGCTTGCGCGAGACTTCCTCTTCGTCGAAGTCGGTGACGGTCGTGCCATCGTCGACCTTGCCGAAGCGGTTGATCATGCCGGCATCGGCGAGAACGGCCGACGTCAGCTGCGTCTTACCTGATCCGCTATGGCCGACAAGCGCGACATTTCTGATCGTGGAAGCGTCGTACACCTTCATATGCGCGGGTCTCCCTCGGAGTGTGCTGGATCATAGTCATGCACCGACGTCGGCCGCAAGCGGCGGGCGGCCGGCCAGGATGTGTCGTCGCGCGGTTTGGAGCGCGCTTCTGGCTATTCGTACCGAAGTGCCTCGATCGGATCAAGGCGGGAAGCTTTTAGTGCCGGGTACATGCCGAAGAAGATGCCAACCGAGGCCGAGAAGCCCAGACCGATGGCGAACGACCACCAGGGCAGTGAAACTGGAAAGCCCGAGATCAAGTGGATGAGGAGTCCGATGGAACTGCCGAGCAAAATGCCCAGCACTCCCCCGACCGAGGTAAGGGCCGCCGCCTCCATCAGGAACTGGAAGAGGATCTCGGCTCGCCTGGCGCCGAGTGCCTTGCGCACGCCAATTTCGCGTGTGCGCTCCGTGACGGAGATTGACATGATGGCCATCACGCCGATGCCCCCGACCATCAAGGCAATCGACGAAATGACGATGAGACCGAGAAACGTCGCTTGACTGACCTGGTCCCAGAGCTTAAGCACCTGATCCTGCGTGAGCAATTCGAAATCGTCCGGCTCGTCGAGCTTCAGGCCATGCCGGATCCGCATCACCCGCCGGACGTCCTCGAGCGCGTCCTGGAGGCCGACCTCTTCGCGGGGCAGCATGGAGATCTGCACGTTGACGAGCGTGGCGTTCCGTCTGACCGTGACTGCATGGAGTCCGAACACTCGCTGATATGTCGTGTAGGGGATCACGACGAAGTCGTCGGCTCCGAGGCTGAAGCCGCCCGGCGTCGGCCGCTGGTCGAACACGCCAACGACTTCGAATCGCTCGCTGCCCACACGAACGTACTTGCCGATCGGATCCGTGCCGGACGGCTCGAAGAGCAGTTTGTGGGCCGTGTTTCCCAGGACCGCGACGTTTCGGCGATGCTGCAGTTCGGTCCCATTGAAGAACCGGCCGGCAAGGATTGGGATCCGGGTGCCTTCGGCGAAGAATTCCGACGACCCGAACACCAGAATGTTCTTGGTCTTCAGGTCGCGGTAGAACACGCGCCGCAGCGTTCGCTGGCCGATGCCGGCGCCCAATTCGAGGTCGACATACTTCAGCGTGGTCGCCTGGTCTTCGAGGGCCCGCGCATCCGAGACTGTCAAGTTCGGCCGCCGCAGCAGTTGCGAGAGCTCGTTGCCGCCCGTGAAGCTGGCGAAGTTGAACCGCTGCATGAAAATCGTCGTCGGTCCAATTGCGCCGATCGAGTCGCGCAGTGATTGATCGAAGCCCCGGATCATCGCCGTCATTCCGACGATGGATGTGATGCCGATGACGATGCCGAGAACCGTCAAGCCGGAGCGCATCTTGTTCGTGCGCACCGTGTCGATCGCCATGCGGATCACTTCGCCGAGCAGACTCAAACGAAATGTCATGCCTACTCTCGTCTCAGCGCTTCGATTGGATCGAGCCGGGCCGCACGCATTGCGGGATAGAGGCCAAAAAACAATCCGACTAGCGCGGTGATCCCGATTCCCAAGACAATCGACCAGATCTCTACTGCTGCGGGGACGGGGGTCAGCGCCGTGATGGCGAGGGCGATCACGGTGCCAAGCAGCGTGCCGACGACGCCGCCGAATATCGAAAGGATCACAGACTCGGTGAGCATCTGCGACATGATGTCGGACCGCCGCGCTCCCAGAGCCTTCCGAAGTCCGATCTCACGGGTCCGCTCGGTCACGACCATCAACATGATGTTCATGATGACGATCCCGCCGACGACCAGCGACAGGCCGACCACGCCGACCAGCACCGCGAAGATGCCGCTGGTCGCCGACTGGTAGATGCCGAGGATGGTGTCTGACGTGAACATCCCGAAATTGTCGGGTTGCTTGGGCGACAATCGTCTCGCCATCCGCAACGCGAGTGTCGCGTCGTCCATCGTCGGGCGAATCTGTTCGATCTCGCGCGGTTTGACCGTCAACGAGAGAGGGCGGCGAGAGCCGAAGATGATCTGAAACTGACCGAGCGGGACGACCGCGAACTCGTCCTGAGATTGTCCGAGCAGCGCGCCGCGCTTACTCGACACTCCCACCACCCGGAAGTGCACCCCCTCCAGCTGAATCACCTTGTCGAGCGGATCGATGTTGGCACCGAACAGCCGATCCGCGGTCTGCCAGCCGATGATGGTGATCGGCCGGGCGGTGTTGACCTCCGCGTTGGTCATCAGGCGTCCACGCTCGGCATCGAAGCTGGAGAAGTCGGCGTATTCCGCTGTGACACCCTGGATCCGGGTTTGGTCGATCGACTTGTCGCGGTATGTCACTCGTCCCTGGGCTGTCGCATCCGCCATGACCGCCGACACCAGCGAGCTGTACCGCCGAATCGCCTGAGCGTCCATCAACGTGATACGCGGATTGCTGCGGACTTTTTCGAACTCGTCGTCGCTTCGGGTGAGTGGAAATTGCTGGATGTTGAAAGAATCTGCGCCCGCCTGATTGAGAATCGCCTGCTTGACCGAAGCGTTGAGCCCCTGAATCAACGAGACGACGGCAATGATCGAGGTGACGGCCACGATGTTGCCGAGCACCGTCATGAACGACCGGAGCTTGGCAGCCCAGATGGCGGCGAGTGCGATCTTGGCCGACTCGATGAACTTGTTCACCGGCGTTGATTCTGACGATTGTCGATCCTCGCCAGATCGCCGTCCGCCATCCCGCGAACGGAATTGTACGGGCCGGTGATGACTTGATCGCCGTCCTTCAGGCCCGACAGCACCTCGAAGTACTTGTCGCCGGCGATTCCCATCTTGATGGGGACGAACTCGGCGCGTCCGCTGCGAATGACGAACACGCCTTCGGCCTCTTTCCGTGCCTGGCCTGGCTCGAGTTCGGTAGACGATGCAGCGTTATCGGACGGGCGCCGCCTCCGCCGGTCCGTCTTCGGTTCGCGAACGATGTTGCCTTCGGCGTCGTACACCAGCTCTCGTACGGCGACTGCGGGGATTGGAACGCTGGTGACATGATGTCGTGTGGCGGTCGTGATGTCGGCCGTGCAGGTGAAGCCCGGCCGTACTTCCGGAACCTCTTCATCGAGAATGACAACCACCTTGAAGTTTGTGGCCTGAGTGCCAGCCGCGGCGCCCTGTTGGGTGTTTGATTGGATCGGGCTGTTTCCGATCTCGGTCACGTGCCCCTTGAACGATCGATCGGGAATGGCATCGATCGAGATCTTCGCCAGCTGTCCGATGCGAACGTTGGGGATATTCGTTTCGTCGACTTCGACTTCCGCTTGAATCACCGACATGTCCGCGAGAGTCAGGAGCACCGTCCCGGCATTGTTCATCGTCCCGATCATCGCCGTCTCGCCCTCTTGAATGTTCCGGCGGGTCACGATTCCATCAATTGGCGACTCGAAGCGGACCTTGGTCAGGTCGTACCGGGCGCTCTCGACCGTCGCGCGCTCTTGCGCGATCCGATTTTCCTGCGCCATGACCTGCTTGTCGCGTTCCTGTAGGGCCGACTCAGCGCTCTTGAAGTCGTTCTCCGCCTTGTCGAGCGACTCTCGAGTGGTCAGCTGCCGGCCCCAGAGATCCTGCTGCCGTTTCAGATTCTGCTTGGCTTGTTCCACCTGGACCCGAGCCGTCTCGACCGCCTGCTGCGATTGTTCGAGCGAGGCTTCGGCAACCCGCAGCGACGCCGTCCCGCTGTCTACCCGCGTCCGCAGGGTCCGCGGGTCAATGAGCAGCAGGAAGTCGCCCTTCTTGACCCGATTGCCCTCGTCGACCGCGAGTTGGACGACACGGCCCGGCGTTTCGGCGCTGATTTGGACCAGGCGCTTGGGTTGAATCTTGCCTGAGGCCGACACGATGGCTTCGAGGTCCCGTACCTTCACGACTTCGGTGTTGACGGTCAGCCCCTTCTCTCGCTTGAACCAAAGGTTCGCGCCGACGACGGCGGCACCGACCAAGACGATGGCGATGGCGGTGAGAATGCTTCGACGAGTCATCTACGCTCCTGACAAGGCGGATCTGACGGCAGCAACAACGAGAACGATGACAAAGTACACAATAAGTAGACCAGTGGCGATCGGTCCGGTCCTCCGCTTGTAAAGAACCCCGAGACCAATCGCCAGATTGACCAACCCCCAGATAAGGACGAGATCTGTGCCCCCGAGAAATCGAGCCGCGAACGAGTTCTCGTCGAGGAACGGTAGAAACACCCCCAGGTTGGCGGGACTCGAGGTCGCTTCCCGGACGTAGTTGAGAGGCAAGACAAAGAACTGGGCCAGAGTTCCTACAAATCCCGAATGCACGACGACCGCAAATGTTTGCTTGAATGTGCTGGTCCCGCCGAGAATCGCGTTGAAGACCACGAAGGCGATACCAGCGAACAGGAGCATGACGAGAGGCCACGCCACGATGATGCTGCCGGCGGTGATGTAGCCCGCGAACGGCGCCTGCTTTTCCAGATTGGCGTACATGGCGTCGTCAACTTGTCTTCCGAACGATTCGATCGTGCGAATCTGTTGATCCAGCAAGGCATCCTGCCCGACCCGGGTGTTGTAGAAGACCAGATTGGCGCCCGCCGTTAGCGCGATGATGAGCACGAGCGCACCAAAGACCCGCGGCAGCGCCACGATTCCGGCATAGGTGCGGCGCGGTGATGTGATGACCCCGACCGCGCGGCTGAGCAGGCCCTGTTGGACAGGTGCTTCAACTGGTGGCGCGAGAGTTTCAGACATAGGCGTCCGGACGGACCGATTCAGCTATAGACGGTAGCGTTCAGGTCAAGGTTTCGTTACGTTTGTGACGCTCGGACACGCGACCCTCTCTTACGCTCGCCTGCCGCGGCCGGCGGCGCGTCGAACAGCTTCCTGAGCACTCCGAAACCGGCCTCGAGCCGGCGGCGCGAGGCCGGATCGAGCGGCGCCAGGACCGCGGCGAGATGCGTCTCCGCGGCCTGCTCCACACGCTCGAGCACCCCTCGACCGGTGACGGTTACTTCTACCAGGACGACTCGCCGGTCGCCGCCGTCATGAACAGTGCCCGCGCCGTTCCGCCGATACCTTTTCCGTTCCCCAGCCACGGAGATCCCCCTTAGGGCTGTTTCCGGGGTGATTCGCCTGACCCATCCCCGCTGAACCAACGCGGTGACCGAGTTGGACATCGTTGGCAGGCTGACGCCGCGGAGTTCTGCCAGCTCGGTCAGGGTGCGGGGCTGTTCCTTCAGCATCACCAGCAGTGGGAAATGCGCCGGAGCGGGCAGTTCACCGGCCGACCGGAGTCCGGCCACCACGGTTCGCATGACGAGCGGCATGATGTGAAGGATCTCGCGCGCCGTTTCGAGAGCTTGATCGCGGTCCATGCGTAGGAGGAATTGGCTTAGGAGCGCTAATTATTAGTAGGGCTAAGTCAACCTATCACGAGCCAGATCGATCGTCAACCAGGCTACGGACAATCGCCGA
Source organism: uncultured Acidobacteriota bacterium (assembly GCA_963773035.1). Classification (GTDB taxonomy): domain Bacteria; phylum Acidobacteriota; class Vicinamibacteria; order Vicinamibacterales; family CAVVIG01; genus CAVRXZ01. Next base: position 280,363 of record CAVYZX010000025.1, read on the forward strand.
GTTCCGGCTATTTAGGAGGAAACCGGTCGGATTAGTGACCTAATGAAACAGTGTGGCTCATGGATTGCCGGTGGGCAGTTCCGTGAACGCAGATAACGGATAACATGGTACGGCTGAATAGCTTGAGGCTACTGAAAAAAATCTTGACTGCACACCCCACAATATGTACTCTGGATCGGTAAAGCGATGCTATACACGACGTTTAACCTGAGTTCTCGGCGCCGGTTGGGCATCGGTCGAGTACGGCTCTAACGTCTCGTTTATGAACATGGACCGGCGCTCGATCGGCAGTGCGAAGTGGACATAGGGAAGAGGATCCGCGAAGTTCGAATGGCGCACCAGCTCACTCAGGAAGAGCTTGCAGTCCGGGCAGGAGTGACCAAGGGGTTCATTTCGCTGCTCGAACGCGACAAGAGCTCGGTGTCGCTCGATACGCTCTCCGCCGTTCTCGAGGTGCTGGGGGAGCCCCTCAGCACGTTTTTCTCGTCGGATGCCCTTCAGCCGTTTGTTTTCGACAAGCAGGACCGGACGCAGCTCGACGACCAGGGTATCGATAAGTTCGAGTTGCTGATTCCTGGGTCGACAACGATGGCAATGGAACCGTGCCGGCTGGTGTTGGCCCCGGGACAGCAATTCGGACCTCATGCCTCCCATAACGGGGAGGAATTTGGCTATGTGATTCGGGGACGCCTGTCGGTCGCCTTGGGCCGCCGGTCGAGTATTGCCAAGGCTGGCGACTCGTTCAGCTACAAGGCGCAGCAGGAGCATTCGTTCCAGAACGTAGGCCGTGCCCCGGCCGAGGTCTTGTTCGTGACGTGGCCGCCGCAGCACTGACGGCCGTAAGGCCGCGCATGGCGCGCGGGGGGTGGGCAGAGCCGCACGTAAGTTGGAAGGCAACTTGGCTGGAAGTGAGGTGATGATGAGATGAAAACTGGAAACGGCGCTATGACGCCGACGTCCCTGCCGAAAACGGCTGTTGAACCAAACCTGTCCATCGACCGCGCGGCGATTCTTGCCGAAACCGTGGCAACCCCTTTCCTGGTTCTTTCTCCCTCGCACATTCAGGGGACGATCAAGACCCTCAGGACGTGTTTGCCGGGCGTCGGTCTGTACTACGCCATGAAGTCGAATCCGGATCCCGAGCTTCTCGGGCTCCTCAATGGATTGGTCGACGGCATCGACGTGGCCTCATACGGGGAGGTCGCAACGGCGGCAGCAGCGGGCTTTACACCCGAGCGCCTGTTCCATTCGAATCCCATCAAGAAGGACACGGATATCGCCATCTGCGCCAGACATGGCGTGCAATGGTTCACGTTCGACAATGCCGACGAGATTGCGAAGCTGTGTGCCTACGCGCCTGGTGCGAACGTCCTCCTGCGCGTCGCGATCAAGAACGAGAGCTGTGTCGTCAATCTGGGCGCCAAGTTTGGCGTGAACCCCGAGGACGCGCTTCCATTGCTGATGCAGGCACGGTCTGCGGGCATCAACGTGAGGGGAATCGCGTTCCACGTCGGCAGTCAGTCCACTGATCCCGAGATCTATACGACGGCACTCAAAATCGTGCGGCAAATCTTCGACGATGCCGCCGCGGCCGGCGCGCGCCTGGACACCCTGGATATAGGCGGTGGTTTTCCCGTGACGTACCGGACGGCCGTGCCGAAGCTCGAGGACTTCTGCCGCGTGGTCTCGCGCCGCCTGTCCGAAACGTTTCCTGCCGGGGTTCGGATTATCGCCGAGCCTGGCCGCTGCATCTCGGGTGATGCAATGACCCTGGTCGTCCGCGTGATCGGGCGGTCTATTCGGAACGGGATTCCCTGGTACTTCATCGACGATGGTTTGTACGGAGCGTTTTCCGGCAAGCTGTTCGATCATTGCGACTACGAATTGATTCCGGTCAGAACTGGCCCCGTTCACGCATGCGTGGTCGCCGGGCCTACTTGCGACTCGATCGACATCGTGGCGCAGGACCAAATGCTGCCGGACCTCAGGATTGGAGACCTGCTGGTCGTGCCGGGCATGGGCGCCTACACAAAAGCGAGCGCCACGTCGTTCAACGGTTTCCAGCCACCCGTGACGGTCCTGGACACCGGTAAGAGTGTTCCAAGACGACGCCAGAAGCGGATCGCGGCCCGGCCACGCCGGGTTTCTTCTGGCAGTTCCGCTCGTGTCAGTCCGAGGCGGCTTCCACCCGCCAATCCGACACCTGCGTCCCCGCTTGCTTAGTGGCTCGACGCGCCGGCTCGAGACCGACGCCCGAATCGACTTGTCGGGCGCTCGGTCTCATTCGCCATTTCAGCGTCGCAATTAGAAGAAACCGAACATGACTCAGACTACGAAGCGCGTTCCATTTGACGGACGCATCCTGATGCTCGGGTGCGGATCGGTCGGCCAGTGCACCCTTCCGCTCATTCGCCGCCACGTCGACTTGCCGTCCGACCGAATCACCGTCGTTGATTTCGAGGATGTCCGGAAGAAGATCGCAGATTCGCTGGACGCGGGCGTGTTGTTCAAACAGGCTCGTTTGACGCGGGACAACTACAAGGCGATGTTGGGCGAGCTCGTGGGTCCGGGCGACGTCATCGTCGACTTGTCGTGGAACGTCGAAACGTTCGACATGCTCAGCTGGTGCGGAGACCATGGTGTTCGCTTCATCAACACGTCGGTCGAGGAGTGGGATCCGTACGGCGACATCGAGAACAAGTCGCCGTACGAGCGCAGCCTGTACTCCCGCCAAATGCGGATTCGGCTGCTGAAGGCCCGGCTGAATAGCGGAAGCAAGCCGAGCTCGACGGCGATCATCGATCACGGGGCGAATCCCGGTCTTGTCAGCCACTTCACCAAGCGAGCGTTGCTCGAAATCGCCACGACGATGCTCGAAAAGGGGCTGCCGGCAGCCACCGGTGTCGACAAAGCGGCGTTCGAGAAGCTGGTCGCCGACGCCGAGAGCCAGACTGATGGAGCCTGGGCCCGCCTCTGCCAGGCCACCGGCACCAAGGTGATTCATATCTCCGAGCGCGACACCCAGGTGTCCTCGTTACCGAAGGCCATCAACGAGTTCGTCAACACGTGGTCGATCGAAGGCTTTTACGAGGAGGGCACCGCGCCTGCAGAACTGGGGTGGGGCACGCACGAGCGTCAGTTGCCGAAATACGCCCATACCCCCATCGGAGGTCCTGGGAACCAGATCTTCCTCGGTCAGCCTGGCATTCGAACGTTCGTCCATTCCTGGGTCCCAGCAGGCGGTCCCATCATCGGAATGGTCGTGCGCCACGCCGAGTCGTTCACGATCAGCGACTACTTGACCGTGTGGGACAACACCATCGAGGGCTGGCGAGCGGTCTACCGGCCGACCGTGCACTACGCTTACATGCCCTGCGACAACGCGATTCTGAGTTTGTACGAGCTGACGATGCGCAACTTCCAGCTTCAGCCGAAGCTCAGAATCATGTCAGACGAGATCACCGATGGCATGGACGAGCTCGGTGTGCTCTTGCTGGGCCACGGTCTGAACGGTTGGTGGACAGGCTCCCAGCTCGATATTCATGAAACGCGACAGCTGGTCCCCGGCCAGAACGCCACAACGCTCCAAGTGGCCGCGGCAGTGCTCGGCGGTTTGGTGTACATGATTCAGAACCCCTCGAAAGGCATTCTCGTGCCCGACGAGCTGCCCTATCGTGAGATTCTCAAGGTCGCGGATCCTTATCTGGGACCGTGTCCATCTGTCCAGACCAACTGGTCACCTTTCGAGAGCCGGTCTCGCTTGTTTGCGAAGTGGGGCACGCCACCGGTAAGCGAGTCGGATCTCTGGCAATTTGCCAGTTTCGCGGTGCAACCTTGACCCGCCCCATACCGCGCCTCCGCAAGGCGACGTCGGCTGATACAGCTGCACTCCACGGACTCATTACGAGTCACATCGTCGAAGGGCGCCTGTTGCCGAGGACTCTCGCGGGGCTGACGCAGAACGCGGATCGCTTTATTGTTGCCACACTCCGGGGGCGTATCGTCGGCTGTGCCGAACTGGCGCCGCTCAGTGACGGCGTGGCGGAAGTACGGTCCCTAGTTGTGGATCGAGAACATCGCGGGCGCGGGCTTGGTCGGCGAATCATCGAAGAGCTCCGCTCGCGAGCACGCCGGGAGGGGTTCGACCAGCTGTGTGCCTTCGGTCACGATCCCGCCATCTTTGCCCGAATGGGTTTTGTGATGGTGCCGCATAGCGACATTCCCGAGAAGATCGAGACCGACTGCCGCCGATGCCCCTTGTTCGGCAAGTGCGGTCAGTTTGCCATGATGGCGAGCCTCGAGCCAATCGCCACCGACACTCCAACCGACCACCCGGTGCTGCGCGTCTGACGGCAGGTGAGCGCGTCTGAAATAGTCCCACGCTCTCTCGGCCGCTGGGATCTCGTCCTGCCAGTCGGTTGGATACTTTTCCGGCGAACGCAACAGCCCCAACCCCCTCTTGCCGTATAGCCGCTCCGACGAAAGGAGCGCGAAGGTGTCAACATGACGAGGCTTTTCGGTGAACTCGCGACTCCCGGACTGCGAGTCATCGTGAGTGCATTTCTGTTGATTGCATCGAGTCTACCCGCATCCGCACAGGTCTACGAAGCTGTGGGCATCCGTGCGCAGGGAATGGGGGGCGCGTTCGTCGCAGTGGCCGACGACGCGACGGCGACCTGGTGGAATCCGGCAGGTCAAGGAAAGGGGCCGTTCGTGAACGGCCTCGTTGAACATACGGAGGGGCAGGACGAAGGTCAAGGTTCGTGGGGTGTGTCGTTTGCACTGCCTTCACTCGGCATCAGTTACTACAGCCTCAGCTTTCCTCGAAGCTCTACAGCCACCCCCGTCGCGGACCGACAAGACGAACGAGCGGGAAGCTTTCGTCCGCACTACGTCCTCAATCAAGTCGGTGCGACCGTTGGGCAGTCCTTTGGCGACCACCTCATCGTGGGTACGACCGTAAGGCTGGTAATCGCGGACCAGAACAAAGGAGATGTCGACCTGGGAGCGATCGGAACGATAGGGCCGGCCAGCTTGGCGATTGTCGTCAAGCACATTGGGAGTCCAGACCTGACGGCCGACGGGTATGCCTTTGAGCTCGAGCCACAGGTTCGAGTCGGCGCCGCCTTCAGATCGCCAGGACGAGGCGCGGGGTTGACCGGTGCGATCGACGCTGACCTCACTGCGACGTCTACGGCGCTGGGTGATGCACGGCATCTGGCGGCAGGTGCTGAGCTTTGGGTGAATCCCCTTATTGGGGTGCGAGGAGGAGCCCGAATCAACACAATCGGCAGTGTCCGACCGACATTCAGTGCAGGAGCGAGCTTCGCGCCGAAAGCCGGTTTCTTCGTTGACGGTCAGGTGACCCTGGGAGATGACGAGCTTACGAAGGGGTGGGGACTGGCCGTAAGGGTGACGTTTTAGGTCATAAGTGACCATATTTGTCCAATACGTATAGCGTTCATGTCTGACGTCGATGCCCGTCCGAGTCGGTGAGATCCTTCTCAAAGAGAAGCGGATAACTCCTCAGCAGCTCCAGCAGGCCCTCAATCACCAGAAGGCCAACGGGGGGAAGCTCGGCTATAACCTCGTCAAGATGGGCTTTATCAAGGACGCGGAGATCACAGCCCTCCTGAGCAAGCAGTACGGCGTCCCGTCCATCAACCTGCCACAGTTCGAGCTCGAACCGACCGTCATCAAGCTCATTCCCGCCGACACCGCTCAGAAGTATCAAGTTGTGCCGCTCAGCCGCTCGGGCGCCACGCTGACGATCGCGATGACGGATCCCACCAACGTCTTCGCGATGGACGACATCAAGTTCATGACCGGCTACAACGTCGAGCCGGTCGTGGCATCCGAGATCGCCGTCTCCGAGGCGCTTGAACGCTATTACCCGGCGGCGGCGAATAAGACCGCGGTCGTCAGAGAGGTCTCGGGCCCCAGCACTCTCGAGTTGGCCACCAAGGGCCTCGAAGAACTTCAAGCCCTCGAGGACACCGGCGATGTCGAGGTGCTCGATGAACTTCAGGAAATCAGTGCCGAAGCGCTCGCGAGGCAAGGCGAGGAAGCGCCCGTCGTTCGTCTGGTGAACGTTGTGCTGATGTCGGCGATTCAAAAAGGCGCGAGCGACATCCACGTGGAGCCATACGAAAAGGAGCTTCGGGTTCGCTACCGCATCGACGGCATTCTCTACAACATCATGAGCCCGCCCATGAAGTTCCGCGACGCGATCGCGTCGCGGATCAAGATCATGGCGAAGCTGGATATCGCCGAAAAGCGTCTCCCGCAGGACGGCCGCATCAAGATTCGCTTCAACGAAAACGGCTCGCCCAAGGAAATCGATTTCCGTGTCTCGTGTCTGCCCACGCTGTTCGGCGAAAAGATCGTCATGCGTCTCCTGGATCGCGAAAAGTTGATGCTCGATATGACGCGACTCGGTTTCGAGCCCGAGTCGCTCGCCAAGTTCGAGACAGCCATTCAGCGACCGTGGGGAATGGTGCTCGTGACGGGTCCTACGGGCAGCGGCAAGACGAACACGCTCTATTCATCCATCGCCCGGATCAACACACCCGAGACCAACATCATGACGGCCGAGGATCCGGTCGAGTTCAACCTGGCCGGGGTGAACCAGGTCCAGGTGCGCGAGCAGATCGGTCTCAATTTCGCCGCGGCGCTGCGCTCGTTCCTGCGCCAGGATCCAAACATCATTCTCGTCGGCGAGATCCGAGACTTCGAAACCGCGGAGATCGCGGTCAAGGCCGCGCTCACCGGGCACCTGGTGTTGTCCACCCTCCACACGAACGATGCCCCCAGCACCGTGAACCGTCTGATGAACATGGGCATCGAGCCGTTTCTCGTCGCCAGCTCGGTCCATCTGATATGCGCGCAGCGACTCGTGCGGCGGGTCTGCTCGAACTGCAAAGAGCCGCATCCGCTCCCGCCGCCGGCGCTCATCCAGGCGGGATTTTCTCAAGAGGATGCCAACGCGGTCACGCCTCAAAAGGGCGCGGGCTGCGACCGCTGCAACCTGACCGGATACAAGGGACGGGTCGGTCTCTATGAAGTGATGGAAATCACCGAGGAGCTTCGAGAGCTGATTCTCGTCGGTGCCTCGGGTCTCGAGCTGCGCCGCAAGGCGATTGACGACGGGATGCTGACGCTGCGCATGAGTGGGCTCCGCAAAGTGAAGGACGGTATGACGACGATCGAAGAGGTAGTGAGGGAAACGGTGAAGTAAGAGCTGAGAACTGAGAACTGAGAACTGAGAGCTGAAAATATGTCAACACTGCCCGAACTTTTGAAAACAACCGTCGACCTGGATGGGTCCGACCTGCACATCACGACGAACACGCCACCGCAAGTCCGCGTGCACGGACACCTTCAACGACTCCAGATGCCGGAACTGACGCCCTCCGAGACCAAGCAACTCGTCTATAGCGTCCTGACCGACGCGCAAAAGAAACGCTTCGAAGAGACCCTTGAGCTCGATTTCTCGTTCGGTATCCGCGGCCTGGCACGATTCAGGTGCAATGTCTTCAACCAGCGGGGCGCCGTTGCCGCAGTCTACCGGCTCATTCCGGAAAAAATCCGGGCGTTCGGCGAGCTGGGACTGCCGGCCGTGCTGGCCATGTTGGCCGAGCGCCCGCGCGGCCTCGTGCTGGTCACCGGCCCGACCGGCAGCGGCAAGTCCACGACGCTCGCCGCGATGCTCGACAAGATCAATTCCGAGCGTCAAGACCACATTCTGACGATCGAGGACCCGATCGAGTACATCCATCCGCACAAGAACTGCCTGGTCAATCAGCGTGAAGTTCACGCGGACACGAACAGTTTCTCGGACGCGCTGCGTGCCGCCCTCCGCGAGGATCCGGACATCGTGCTGATCGGCGAGATGCGCGATCTCGAGACGGTTGAAGCCGCCTTGAAGATCGCCGAGACGGGACACTTGACGTTTGCCACCCTCCATACCAACTCGGCCGCTCAGACGATCAATCGAATCATCGATGTCTTTCCGGCCAACCAGCAGTCACAGATCCGAACGCAACTGTCCCTCGTACTCGAGGGGATCGTCAGTCAGGCGCTGCTTCCCCGCGCCGACGGCAAAGGCCGCGTGGTGTCGCTGGAGATCATGGTGCCGACACCGGCGATTCGGAACCTGATCCGCGACGACAAGATCCACCAGATCTATGGCGCCATGCAGGCAGGCCAGGAAAAGCTCGGCATGCAGACGGCGAATCAGTCGCTGGCCAGCTTGTACATGAAGCGGTTGATCACGCTCGAGACTGCGATGACCGCTTCGTCTTTGAAGGACGAACTGCAGGACATGATCAATCGCGGTGTCGGTGTGGTGGCGGGCGCCGGTCTCAGTCGAACCGCCGGCACGACGCCGCGGCCGGTCTCCGGGCGTTGACGCCATGACCAACTCGCACGACGTCGTTGTTTCGGTGACTGAGGAGTCTTTGAGAGGCAAATAAGTATGCCGACCTTTGCTTACGCTGGACGAACCCGTGCGGGACAGACCGTCAGTGGCGAGCGCGCTGCCGAGACGATGGACGCGGCCGTCGCTGCGCTCAGGCGCGAGCAGATCATGGTCACGCGGATCACCCCAGCCAAGGAAAAGGCCGAGGCCACGGCGAAGGGCAAGACCGGCAAGCTCGGAAAGAAAGTCAAGACCAAGAACCTCGCCGTGTTCACCCGTCAGTTTTCGGTGATGATCGACGCGGGCCTGCCGCTCGTTCAGTGTCTCGACATCCTCGGCGGCCAGGAGGAAGACGTGAATTTCGCCGCGGTCATCCTGCAGACGCGCACCGACGTCGAGGCCGGCGCCTCGCTGGCAGACGGCATGCGCAAGCACCCGAGAACGTTCGACCCGCTGTTCACGAACATGATTGCGGCGGGAGAGGCAGGCGGCATCCTCGACACCATTCTCAAACGTCTCGCCACCTACATCGAAAAGGACGTGAAACTGAGGGGTCAGGTGAAGTCGGCGATGATTTATCCGGTCGCCGTCATCATCATTGCCGCACTGGTCGTTGGCGTCATTCTCTGGAAAGTCATTCCGACGTTCGCGTCGCTCTTTGCCGGCCTCGGCGCTGAATTGCCGCTGCCCACGCGGATCGTCATCGCTCTGAGCAACAACCTGGTCCGCTTTTTCCCGATCGTCATCGTCGGCATCGGCGTGGCCGGCTACCTATTCCAGAGGTACTACGCGACGCCAAACGGCAGACGTGTGGTCGACGCCACGATGCTGAAAGCGCCGGTGCTCGGCCTCATCCTCCGGAAAATCGCGGTGGCGCGCTTCTGCCGGACGTTGTCGACGCTCATCAGCTCGGGAGTTCCCATTCTCGACGGCCTGGAAATTACAGCGAAGACGTCCGGTAACTCGGTCGTCGAGGACGCGGTGATGGTCACTCGCAAGAGCATCGAGCGCGGCGAAACGATCGCTGTGCCGCTCAAGGAAACGGGCGTGTTTCCTCCGATGGTGACGCAGATGATTGGCGTCGGAGAAGCGACCGGTGCGCTCGACACCATGCTTGCGAAGATCGCGGACTTCTATGAAGAGGAAGTGGACGCCGCCGTCGCCGGGCTGCTGACCCTGCTCGAGCCGATCATGATCGCGATCCTTGGCGTGGTCGTCGGCGGGATCGTCATCGCGATGTATATGCCGATCTTCGATCTGATCAGTAAGTTGGCATAGTGGGCGCGGTGGAGAGCTGTTCCAGATGCCTGATATCGGACTTCGCCGAAAGCTGGCCTGGCTCATCGCGATCCGAGCGGTTGTCAGTACCATCTTGCTCGGTTCGGCCACGCTGGCCCAGTTCACCGCCCCCGGTTCGTTTCCGATCGATCCGTTCTTCTTCCTGATCGGTCTGACCTACGCGCTGACGATCGGATACGCCTCGACGCTGCGATACGTCGACCGCTTTCGCTGGCTGGTGGATCTGCAGTTGGCGTTCGACGCGCTGATTGTCTCCGCGTTCATCGACCTCACCGGCGGAATTGCCAGCTATTTCTCGGTGCTCTACGTCCTGCCTATCGTCGCCGGCGGCACCGTACAGTTTCGGCGCGGCGGTTTGCTCGTCGCCGCGCTCAGTACCGTCCTCTACGTGGGAATCGTTCTTCAGCAGTACTTCGACGGATTGATCCTTCTGCCAGCTGCGTGGCCGACGACGACTCCGATTTTCCTGCCCACGCATCTGGTGGCTGCGAATATCGTGGCGCTCAACGTCTTTGGGTTCTGCGCCGTCGGATTCTTGAGCGGATCGCTCGCCGAAAAAGTGCGATCGGCCGGCGCCAAACTACGTCAGGCATCGACCGAAATCGCCGATCTGCAAGCGCTGAATCAGCACGTCATCAACAGCCTCCCAAGTGGACTCGTCACCACGGACCCAACGCAGCGCATCCTGACCTTCAATCGTGCGGCGGAAAGCATCACCGGCATCCCGTCGTCGACTGCGCTCGGGCGACCCGTCACTGAGGTGCTGCAACTGCCGCCGGATATTGCACGCCGACTCGACGACAACGTGCCGCAGACGGCCGGGCGCCGTGGCGAGTTTCATTTCCGGACTGGGGATGGACGGGGCGAGATCGAGCTGGGTATCAGCGCGACCCATCTCGAGACGCCAGGTGGCCGGGCTGGCTTTCTGCTCAGCTTTCAGGACGTGACGCAGATCAAGAAGCTGCAACGTGACAACACCCTACAGCAGCGGCTCGCAGCTGTGGGCGAAATGGCGGCGGGCATCGCTCACGAAATCAGAAACCCCCTCGCTTCGATGTCCGGCTCCATTCAGATCCTGCGTCAGGAGCTTCCGCTTAGCGCCGAGCAGGAGCAATTGATGGACATCGTCCTTCGGGAATCCGAAAGGCTGAACAGCACGATCCGATCCTTTCTGGCCTACGCTCGGCCTCAACGGTTTGCCATTACCCGTTTTGATGTCTCACAAGTGCTCAACGACGCGGCGATGCTCCTTCGCAACGGCTCGGATCTTGACGATCGGTATCTCGTGGAGGTCGATGTGCCGCCGGAGGAGCTGTGGTACGAGGCTGATGAAGGCCAGATCAAGCAGGTCGTCTGGAATCTGGCCACCAACGGCTTGCGTGCGATGCCGGATGGAGGGCGTCTGCGGCTGGCGGGCGCCGTGGACGAGTCCGCTGGCGACGTGATTCTGACTGTCCAGGACGAAGGAATCGGGATTCCTCCGGAGGATCTCGACGGTCTCTTCCAGCCGTTCCACGGCAAATTCGCGAAGGGCAGCGGCCTCGGGCTCGCTATCGTCCATCGCATTGTCAACGACTACAACGGCGAGATTCGCGTCAGCTCGCAGCCTGGCAAGGGGACTACTGTGTCCGTCCAATTGCCCGCGCTGCGTCCGGTTGGTACTCCATGACGACGTCCGAACCCAACGGCGATCGCAGTCCGGCACGGATCCTCGTTGTCGACGATGAGCGCTCGATGCGGGAGCTGTTGGCCATCGTTCTGCGGCGGGAGGGTTATGAAGTGCTTCTCGCCGACAGCGGTCGAGCGGCCATTGATGCACTCGAGCACGAGCCGGTCGACATTCTGATTTCGGACATCAAAATGCCGGATCTGAGCGGTGTTGAGGTGCTGCGGGCCGCCAAGAAAATCGATCAGGACATCCTCGGCATCATGATCACGGCGTTCGCCTCGACCGACACCGCGGTCGAAGCGATGCGCCTGGGCGCATGCGACTATCTCAGCAAGCCCTTCGACGTCGATCTGCTCAAGATGAAAGTGCGGGAGAAGATCGAGAACCGCCGGCTCCGGCAGGAAAACGTGCTCCTGAAGCGGACCCTGGGGATGTCGCACAAATTCTCGAACATCATCGGGCGCAGCGAGGCCATGCTCGCCGTGTTCAAGCTGACCGAGACCGTGGCCAAGACCAACAGCACGATCCTTTTGACCGGCGAATCAGGGACCGGCAAGGGACTCGTCGCACAGGCGATTCATTTCCACTCGCTGAGACGCGAGAAGCCGATGGTCTCGCTCAACTGCGGGGCGCTGCCCGAGACCTTGCTCGAGTCGGAGCTGTTCGGGCACATGCGCGGCTCGTTCACGGGCGCAGACACCAACAAGAAAGGACTGCTCGAGGTAGCCGAGCACGGCACGATCTTCCTCGATGAAATCGGCGAGATGAGCGCCGTGATGCAGGTGAAGCTGTTGAGGGTCCTGCAGGAGCGGCGCTTCCGGCGGGTCGGCGGGCTCGAGGAGGTTCAAGCAGACATCCGCGTGATAGCCGCCACCAATCAGGATCTCACCCGACTCGTGGCCGAGGGACGGTTTCGCGAGGACCTTTTCTATCGGATCAATGTCATCCCCGTCACGCTGCCGGCGTTGCGGGAGCGGCGTGAAGACATCCCGCTTCTCGCCGATCATTTTCTCGCCAAGTATTCCGAACAGATGGGGAAGTCGATCTCAGGGATCTCGCACGACGCGATGCAGTGGCTCGTCCGTCACGACTGGCCGGGCAACATCCGCGAGCTCGAGAACGTCATCGAACGAGCGGTTGCCCTGGAAACGACCCCAGCCATCCTGTCCGACAGTTTGCCGCCTACGATTCGTGGCGAGGCTGCGGCAACCGGAAATGTCCAGGCCATGAATGCGCTTCCGGAGTCCGGCTTCGATCTCGAATCTCACGTCAAAGAAATCGAGCGCGCCTACATCGCTCAGGCCCTCCAACGCGCGGGGGGTGTGCAGGTGAGGGCTGCCGAACTGGTGGGTATGAGCTTCCGGTCGTTCCGCTACTATGTGAAGAAGTACAAACTGAAATAGAGCCACGTCCGCTGGAGCGTCCAGAGCGTCCCAATATGAAGGGAGTGCCTCAGAGCTCTTGACACTATTCGTCGCCGGCTCGGTGGCAACAATTGTCAATCGGGCCGTTCAGCGGGCTGCCGGCTTGAGCGGACAGGCAGTAAGAGCTAGAATTAAAAGGACTTCCTCACACACCGTCCAAGACTGAGCTCTGGCATTTCGGTTGCACTCTGGCGGGTATCGAGCGTCGAACACGACCAGAGCTCACAAACATATCGAGACGCTTTTTGAAGGAGTCAGGACAATGAAGATGCGCGACACAAAGGGCTTCACACTCATCGAGCTGCTGATCGTGGTAGCGATCATCGGCATCATCGCGGCGATCGCGGTGCCGGGCCTGCTTCGCGCCCGCATGTCGGGCAATGAAGCGTCCGCAATCGGCTCGCTGCGAGCCATCAACAGCGCGCAGGCTGCGTATTCATCCAGCTGCGTGGCGGGCGGTTACGCGATCACACTCGACGACCTCGTCAAGCCGCCAACCGGCAGCTCCCAAGGCTTCATTAGCCCCGATCTCAGCACCAATGGCGTGACCAAGAGCGGCTATGTCGTAACCGTCGCCAAGGACGCAGCGTCTGGCGTTCAGGATATCAGCAGTGCCGCGGCCTCCTGCAACGCTTCGACCAGCCAGCCGGCGAGCTCGTTCTTCGGGAAGGCTGATCCGGCGACACCGGGCGGCACGGGCACGCGGTACTTCGGGACCGATACGCGCGGCACGCTCTTCCAGAAGACCGGTTCGACGATGGCCAACCCGATTCCCTCGTCGACCGCAGTTGTTCAGTAGCGTCGGGATCAGGATTTATCAGGGCTCGGGGCTAAGGGCTCAGGGAACGCGTTCCCTGGGCCCTTTCCTTTTGGCCCGTCATGTTCAAGCTCGAGCCGGTTCTTGACGCCAATCCTCCGGCCCGGTTACAACACTCGCATCCCATGAGTAAAGCCGCCGCCCGTTTCACTTTGCTGTGCGCGCTCGTCGGCCTGGGCGCGTCCGTCGCCGCCACGTACGTCCATTACCGCTTGATCGTCGATCCCAGCTACAGCAGCTTTTGCGACGTCAGCGCGAGCGTAAGCTGCACGCAGGTTTATCTCAGCCCGTACAGCACGTTCCGCGGAATCCCCGTCGCGGTGCTGGGCGCGCTCTGGTTCGCTGGCGCAGCACTCCTGGTCGGCATCGGTCTGATTGCCGTTGATGAAGTCCGGGAGAACGTCACTGGCTACCTCTTCGCTGCCTCAACCCTGGCGATGGCGGTCGTGCTGTATTTCGAGTACGTGTCGTTTTCGATTCTGAAACTTGTCTGTGTGTTGTGCCTGGTCATGGCCGGTTCGGTCGTCGCGCTGTTCTTCCTCACGGGCGCCAAGACTCCATTCCCCATGACGCAATTGCCTCGACGAGCAGCCCAGGACCTCCGGCGGCTGATCTCGACACCGGCAGCCATTCTCGTGACGATGTTGTTCTTGGGTGGCGCTATCGCGATTCTGGTGTTGTTTCCACGGAAGGGCCCGGAGGAGGCGGCTGCCGCGCCGGTGTCGGCTCCGCCGCCGTCTCAGGCGCAACAGTCGGAGTTCGAAGGATTCATGGCGACCTCGCCACGCGTGGATTTGGGCGTGCCCTCAGAAGGCGCAACGGTGCTGGTCGTGAAATTCAACGACTTCCAGTGTCCGCCGTGCCGCCAGTCGCACATGGCGTACAAGCCCATCCTGGCGAAGTATCAAGCCGAGAATCCAGGCAAGGTTCGCTACGTGCTCAAGGATTTCCCGCTCGACGCCGAGTGCAACGACAGCGTGACGAATACGATCCATCCGTCGGCGTGCGAGGCGGCAGTCGCGGTGCGGCTGGCGCGCGAGCACAACCGGGAAGACGCGATGATCGAATGGGTCTTCGCCAATCAACCCTCGCTGACGCCCGATCTCGTCAAGCACGCGGCGCGCGAGGTCGGACAGGTGCCCGACTTCGACGCGAGATACGCTTCCACGCTTGAGTTGGTAAAGCGCGACATCGCCCTGGGCAAGCAGTTCGGCGTGCGAGCGACCCCGACGTTTTTCATCGACGGCCTGAAGCTGGACGGCGCCTTGCCGCCGCAGTACTTTCAGCAGGCGATCGAGTACGAGCTCCAACATGCTCGGGCGAAGTCGGAGCGGCAATGAACCGATTGACTCATCGGCACGGCGACGTGGCTGTTGCGAAGGCCTGCACACCACGAAGACCCGAAGTTCACGAAGGAGAATCCGTACAAGAATGGTTTTGTGCGTCTTCGTGTGCTTCGTGCCTTCGTGGTTGCAGCTAGGATCATGCGTGCGCTGGCCACCTTTGAGCTGACCAAAGACTACGCCGTTGGGTTCTGGCGCAAGCGGCCCTATCGCGCGCTCGACCGCCTGACGCTCGACGTCGAGGCCGGCGAAGTCTTTGGCTTCCTCGGCCCCAACGGTGCCGGCAAGACCACGACGCTGAAGCTGCTCATGCAGCTCGTTTTCCCGACCACCGGACGCGCTGAGATCCTCGGCCGGCCGCTCGGCGATCTCTCGATGAAGCGGCGCATCGGGTACCTGCCGGAGAACCCGTATTTCTACGACTATCTGACTGCAGAAGAACTGCTGACGTATTTCGCATCGTTGTTCGGCTACCGCGGTCAGGAGCGCCATGTACGAGCGGCGCGGCTGCTCGATGAAATCGGTATCGGCGCCGAACGACGATTGCAGCTTCGGAAATTCTCGAAGGGGATGTTGCAGCGCGTCGGCATCGCGCAGGCTCTCATCAACGATCCGGATCTCGTGATCTTCGACGAACCGATGTCGGGGCTCGATCCGTTGGGTCGCCGCGACGTGCGGGCTCTGATCCTGCGGCTGCGCGATAGAGGCTGCACGGTGTTCTTCAGCTCCCATGTGTTGAGCGATGCGGAGGCGCTCTGCAGTCGGGTGGCGATTGTGGCTAAGGGGCGACTGGTTACCAGCGGCCGGCTGAGCGACATGCTTGCGTTTCAAGTGCGCGGCTGGGAGCTCGTCATGGCCGACCTCAGCGAGTCGGTCGCTTCGGCGCTTGGCGCGCAGGTGAACCGCACGGTGCGGATTGGCGAAGGTCGATACTCCTTCGAGCTGCCACTCGATCCGCCTCCTCAACACCTCGTCACTCAACTCACGGCGGCCGGGGGACGGCTGGTTTCCCTCAACCCCCTACGCGAAACGCTGGAAGACTTCTTCGTCAAGCAGGTAGCAACCGCGGAAGGGAGAGCATTCGAGAGTCTCCGGACGAACTCGAAGACCACTCGAGGCCGAGAGTCTACCCTCGAGGCCGAGGAGCAAGCGAAGTTCCGTCAGCGAGCGGGGGTGGGGCCCCGCGAGAAGTAAGAATGAGCGCCACCGCAGCAATTGCCCTCAACGTGTTTCGCGAATCGGTGCGCGACAAGGTTCTCTACAACCTCGTCTTGTTCGCCATCATCCTGATGGCGGCATCGTACCTAATCGGTCAATTGACGGCCGGACAGGACGTCAAAATCATCAAGGATCTGGGTCTTTCCGCGACGTCACTCTTCGGGTTGTTCATTGCCGTGTTCATCGGCATCGGACTCGTGTCCAAAGAGGTGGAGCGGCGCAGTGTCTACAGTCTGCTTGCCAAGCCGATTCATCGGTATCAGATGGTGGTTGGGAAGTACGCGGGTCTCGTGCTCACGCTTACTGTCAACATTGCGATCATGGCTGCGGCTCAGTACGTGGTGCTGGCCTACCTGGGGTGGGGCGTGCCTCCGGATGTCCAGCGGGCATGGGATGCGCCGGCGCTCGATCCCGCGATCTTGAAGGCGGTGGTATTGATTCTCGTCGAGCTGATGGTGATCACGGCCATCGCGCTCTTCTTCTCGACGTTCTCAACACCGATACTGTCCGCGGCTTTCACATTCGGATTTTTTGTCGTCGGACACTTCAGCACCGACCTTCGAAACTTCGAACAGGTTGTCGACTCGCCGGCCGCCGCCAAGCTCGCTCGAGGGTTGTACTGGATTCTGCCGAACCTCGCTCAGTTCGACATCAAGACACAGGTCGTCCACGCCCAGCCCGTCCCGCTTGGTTACATGCTGGTGACGTCCGCCTACGCAGCCTTCTACATCGCCGTCCTGCTGGTGGCAGCGGTGGTCATCTTTTCGCGCCGTGACTTCAAATAGCGCGAAGAGCGGTTCCCTCCGCCTGCTTGGTGCGATCGCGCTCGTCGTGATTCTGATGGCCGCTGCCGTCCAATTGCAGGCCATCCGCGAACGGGTCTATCCGCCCTCGCAAAGCGAAGACCTCACGCTCTACATCACCTCGGGGACGGCCGCCCGCCGGCTCGCCCTGGCGTTTCCGACCTTGGCGGCCGACCTGTACTGGATTCGGACCCTCCAGTACTACGGGACCACCAAACTAAGGCTCGAAGCCAGTGCGCCGGCATTGACCCCTCCGCCGATGCTGGCGTCCGATCCTTCCGTCTCTTATCCGTTTCTCTTTCCCCTTCTGGACCTGACCACCTCGCTCGATCCGTGGTTCAACGTGGCGTATCGCTTCGGAGCGGTGTTTCTGGCCGAGCCCTACCCCCGGGGCGCCGGGCGGCCCGATCTGGCGGTAGCGCTCCTGGAAAAGGGTTTACGGGATCAGCCCGATAAATGGGAGTACATGCAGGACATCGGGTTTGTGCACTATTGGTACAGCCACAACTACCGCGAGGCGGCGTCGTGGTTCGGACGGGCCGGCGCCGTTCCTGGCGCTCCCTGGTGGCTGCAGTCGCTGGCCGCGACCACGCTGGCGCAAGGTGGTGACCGCAAATCATCGAGACAGATGTGGTTGGCGATACACGAATCGGCACAAGTCGATTGGTTGAAAAAGGACGCCGAGCGGCGTCTGTTTCAGTTGCGCACGCTCGATGAGATCGATCAACTGCAACAGCGCGTTGACACGTTCGGCCGGTCTGCTGGAGAACGCCCGACTAGCTGGCAACAGCTCGTTCGCGCAGGCGTCGTGCCCGGCCTTCCGATTGATCCGGTGGGAACGCCGTACGAGCTCGGCTCCGACGGCCGCGTCCAGCTGTCCGCGACATCGCCTCTCTGGCCGCTGCCCGAAGAGCCTGAGGCCATCTCGCGGCGGCCCCCGGCATGACGATTTTTCCTCTGGTGATCGCGGCCGTCTTCGGCGCGATCTTCGGTAGTTTCCTGAACGTTTGCATCTACCGGCTGCCGCGTGGTGGGTCGATCGTCTCGCCCGCTTCGACCTGTCCGCAGTGCGGACAGGCGCTCGCGTGGTTCGACAACATTCCGATCTTCAGCTATCTCGCGCTGCGCGGCCGATGCCGCAACTGCGGGGAGCGAATCTCGTGGCAGTACCCGCTCGTGGAACTGGTCACGGCCGCGACGTTCGCGCTTGGCTGGTGGTACTACGGTCCGGGGTGGTTACTCGCGTCTCGACTGACGTTCGGCTGCGCGCTGATTGTGCTTTTCGCGATTGATCTCGAACATCACCTGCTTCCGAACGTCATCACGCTACCGGGAATCGTGGTTGGATTTGCGTTCAGCTTCTTCACGGAACTGGGCTGGGTGGCTTCGCTCATCGGTCTGGTCATGGGAGGCGGGGCGCTCTGGGGTGTCGCGGAAGCCTATTACCTGTTGCGGCATGAAGAGGGCCTCGGCATGGGCGACGTCAAGATGCTGTCGATGATCGGCGCGTTCCTCGGTTGGAAGCTCACGGTCGTGACACTTCTGCTGGCGTCGCTTTCAGGATCGGTGATTGGCCTCGCGTTGATTGCCACAGGTCGTGGAACAATGAAATACGCGCTGCCGTTCGGGACCTTTCTGGCCCTGGGCGCTGCGGCCGCTGCAAGCGTCGGTCCGGGCCTCCTGAACTGGTACCTGGGGTTCTGGTGAAGCGTATTCCGACAACGCTGCTCGTCGTGCTGTTTCTTGGCTACGCGACGGTCTTTGTTCGGGTACCGGCGGCAGGGCTTCGTCTGCGTCCGGTATTCGATCCCTTTGAGCCACGTCCGCGCCTGGTCGAACAACTGATCGTCGCCAGGCATTACGCGAAGGCGCTGCCGTTGGCGCAAGATCTGCGCGTGAGCTTCCCGAACGAGCCGCAAATCGTTTCCGAGTTGGCCACGATTTTCCGTGGGCTGAACGATTCAGAGGCAGAGGCAGTGGCGTGGGAGGATTATCTGCGCCTGCCTGGTGCCCCAGCGGTTGCGTGCCCGGCGTTGCCGGAAGCGTACCGACGTGCCGGTGATCTCGGGCAGGCTCTCAGAGCGTACGAGCGGTGTCTGGCGCTCGATCCCGAGAATGCCGATCGCCTGTTCGATCTAGCGGACGCCTACGAGCGTTCAGAGCGTTCCAGTGAGGCCGTAGCACTGTACCGGCGAGCGGCGGAATCGGATCCCTTCAACCCGGTTGTGAAAGCGCGGATTGCGTCATTGACTGAGAGGACGCGGTGAAGTGGCTGTCGCGCGCACTCCTCATGACGTTCTCCGTCATGTCCGCGGTGTACGCGTTCCTCGCGTCAAGCTCCTTCACCTATCAGCAGTTCCTTCGTCCTCGAGTCATCGAGTGGGTGGCCCGCTTTGGTGATTGGCACGCCGTTCTCTATTGGCCCTGGCTGTTGATCGCCATCGTGTCGATTCTGCCCGAGATGAGGAAGACAGGGGTTATCCGAGTATTGACCGTCGGATTCGCTGTGGTCTGGACAGGCGTCGGCCTGGCGTTGGCTATCCATCCTGTTTTGCCGAGGCTGGTCGACGACAACTGCAGCATCCAGGTAGGGCTTGTCGCACTGGCTCCGCTCGTGTGGCTTGCGGTCATCGATCACATCGCGGTTGGCAGGTTTCTGCGAGAGCAGCCGACACACCTCCGCGTGGACGATGTCGCGACGACCGAACGCCGGTTGTTGATCGCAGCGGTCGGGACGGCCGTGTTCGTGCCGACGGTGTACGGCGTGTTGACGCCGCTGGCGAGTCGGCGTGCGTTCGAGCCGGATCTGCTCAGCCTGGGACTGACGCTCGGCCTGGCATGGAGCTACTTGGAGCATCTTGTGCTCTTTTGCGGGATGTTTCTGCTGATGTCCCTCACCGAGCGTGTCGTGCAAGGGATTCCCGACTTCCGCCTGCGCTATGGCGCAGAGTCCGCGTTGCTTGCAGCGACGTTCTGGGTCGCGCTTCAGCGGCTGGTCGGAAACGCCCTCGGACTGGACACAGCCTGGGGCGACGTCGCCATGCTGTCGTTGAGCGTTTCAGTCGTGAGTACTTGGGGGGCATTGCGCTGCCGACAATGGGCCGTCGGCAACGCCCGCTTGATCTCCGGGTTCGATGTGTACTTCGGTCCATCCGAGAATGGCCGTGTCTCAACGAGCGCGGCTCTTTCGTTCCTGGCCATTCCGTTCTTGGCGTTTGTCCTCGCTGGCATCGCGGCGCAAATGGACTGGGACTTCCTGATTCTCAAGCTCGGTGTCCTTGCGGTGTGGATCGCCACATTTGCGCAAATCTACCGGACTTCGTCCGGCAATCTCCGCGCCGGCGGATGGGAAATGCTTGTCGTCTGCGCGACTCCGCTCCTTGGCTACTACCTCGATCCATCGATTCAAGCTCGGCTGCCGCGATGGCTTGATGATCAGGGGCTCAGCGTCCGGCACACGCTCGATCGCTATGTTGTGTATAACCCTACCTTTCGGCTGGTCGACAGTGCGGTGCACCGCGACGCCGCGGCCGAGACATCCTCGTTCGACCGGTTCGTGCGGGCGAATACCGGCCTGAGCAGCCACGACGTGTCGAGCGTGGACATCAACTTCGTGCCCGTTCTTCAGGCATCGCCGCTCGCACAAAAGCCGAATGTGTTCCTGTTCGTGATTGATAGCCTCAGACCCGACTACCTCAGTCCGTACAGCGATCGCGCGAGCTTCACGCCGCGGATTGCGGAGTTCGCGTCCGACAGCATCGTTTTCCGCAATGCATTCACCCGCTACGGAGGCACCGGGCTGTCGATGTCGGCCATGTGGATGGGCGCGGCCGGACCGCACCGTCAGTACGTCCAGCCATTTCGGCCCATGAACGCGCTCGAGAAGCTCTTGGACGCTAACGCTTATCGACGCTACGTGAGCATGGACCACATCATGGAACAGCTGCTCACCCCGACGCCGTTGCTCGTGGCGCTCGATAAAGGTATTCCCGAGCTGGAGTACGACTTCTGTCGAACACTTGGAGAAATCGAACATACGCTGCAGGCGACCGACGAGCCCGGCCCCGTCTTTGCGCACACACGATCCTTGAATCTCCATGTTGCCGCTCTCGGGAAAGGCAACGTCCCGCTCGGCGACTCGTATCCAGGGTTTGAAGCACGGTACGCGGCGCGAGTGCGTCGAATGGACGGCTGCTTTGGCGGCTTTATTGATTTCCTCAAGCGGCGGGGCCTCTACGATCGCAGCGTCGTCATCCTGACCTCGGATCATGGAGAGATGCTCGGGGAAGACCGCCAGTGGGGCCACGCCTACTACCTGTTTCCTCCCGTGCTGCAGATTCCGCTCGTCGTCCACTTGCCGCCGGCACTGGCGCGCAGCGCCGCCGTCGATGTAGACGCGATCGCGTTTTCGACCGATATCACACCAACGATCTATGCCGTATTGGGCTATCGGCCGAACCGGCAAACGGACTTGATGGGGCAGTCGCTGATTGGGGCCTCAGGGGCCGACTTTACGAGCCGCCGGCGGGCCACCGAAGTCGTTGCGGCCAGCTACGGTGCCGTCTGGGGAGTCCTGCGTCATAACGGTCAACGCCTGTACATCGTCGACGCCAATCACGGAAAGGAGTATGCCTTCGAACGTCCGCCGCGTCAGTCATGGCACGCGGTACAAGTGAACGCGGCGCTCAAGGTCGCCGATCAGCAGGCGATTCGTGAGCACATCGATGAGATCACCCGCGAGTACGGTGTGACTTCGCACGAATAACATGTCGGACAATCCTTACGCCCTGCTCGTGGAGCTGACGATCGTCGTGGCCTTGCTGGTCTCGCTCGTTGTCTACGCGATGCTCCGCTTCATGGAGGCTGCAAGGACCTCGCGCAGGCGCTCCAAAGACAGCAAAGAGATGGTCCTGCTGTCTGCGGCGCTTCACGACGCGGTGGCGAAGCTTCAGGCGCAGGAGCGGGCGACCGCGGCCAGGGCAGATGCCTCCGAGCGCTTGAGCGAGGAAATCATCCTGAGTCTTACCGCCGGTCTCCTGGTTGTCGACCTCTACGCCAAGATTCGGATTCTCAATCCAGCCGGCCGTCGAGTTCTCGGCCTGGCACATTCGACGCCACTCAGCGATTATCGCCAGGTCCTCGCCGAGCCCTTGTCGCAGGTGATCGACGAATGCCTGGCCGCACGCGGAACGATTCACCGTCGAACCATAAGATTGAGCGATGATCCAAGCGTGACGCACCTGGGCGTCACGGTATCGCCGCTGTTCGACGAGGGCGGAGAACTGCACGGGGCCATCTGTCTATTTTCGGATCTCTCGGCGATCAAGGATCTCGAGGAGCAACTGCGATTGAAAGAAAGCCTCGCCGCAGTCGGTGAGTTGACCGCCGGGATCGCTCATGAATTCAGAAACGGTCTGGCAACAATTCAGGGTTACAGCAAGCTCTTCGATCTTCAGGCGCTGCCAACCGCCTATCGACCGTACGTCGAAGGCATCAGAGACGAGTGTGAATCGCTGAATCAAATGGTCACCAACTTTCTCAACTTCGCCCGTCCAGCGCAGCTCATTTTGTCTCGTGTGGATCTGGGCGGTGTGTGCGAGTGGGCGGTCGAAGAGGTTCGCGACGACGCACGGGCGCTCGGTGGCGACATCAAGCTTCGCGGCCAGTTCGGCGCTATCGAGGGCGACGAGGTGCTGCTGCGGCAGGCGTTTTCCAATTTGCTGCGTAATGCGGTCGAGGCGTGTGCCGACGCATCCGTGGCTCCACTGGTCGTGATCGAGTCGGAGGTCGATGCGAGGCAAAGGATCTCCAGAATCTCGGTCAACGACAGCGGTCCGGGGATCGAGCCCGGCGCACGCGAACGTATCTTCCGCCCGTTCTTTACTTCGAAGCGCAATGGCACCGGTCTCGGTCTCGCCGTTGTCCAGAAGATCATCGTTTTCCACAACGGCCGCATTGGTGTGGGTGTTTCACCGCTGGGCGGCGCCAGCCTTCAGATCACGCTGCCAATCAGCAGCTAGCGCGACCGTTTTTGATTCCCACCGACCGGCGAGCCTCGTCGCAGAGTTCGGGCCATGGATGAAATCGCCTACCAACTTCAACATTCCGTGGAGGTCGAGGCGAGCCTCGACTTTGTCTGGGCTTGGCAAACTGACGTCAGGAATTGGGACGATCCGCCTGCCCAATTTCAGCTCGACGGTCCCTTCACCGCGGGGGCCTCGGGTTCGACGTTGCTGCCCGGGCAACCCTCACTTCGTTGGCGAATACGGGAGGCGCGTGCGCCGAAGGCCTACATCATCGACATGCCACTCGATCGAGCGACGTGTTCCTTCGAATGGCAGTTCGACGCGCTATCGGAACGCCGAACGAAGCTCACCCAGCGCATCGTATTGTGGGGCGCCAACGCCGCTACATACGTGCCTGAGGTTCGGGCGGGTTTCGGCTCGACTCTTGCGGGTGGAATGGAGCGGATTGGCCGAGCCATTGCCAAGGCTAAGCCGCGGGAGAAGTAGGAGAACATTCAGGGATGTTTACCCTGGATCGGGTCGTCCCCTGGGGCCGCTCGTTCGATGAGTATCGACGGATGTTTGCGTTGACCGAGGCGGATCTTCAGTTGACGATTCTTTGCTGCGCGGATGGTCCGGCGAGCTTCAATGCCGAAGCCACGAGCCGGGGGGCTCGAGTCGTTTCTTGCGATCCGCTCTATCGCTTGGAGGCTCGTCAGATCCGCGACCGTATCTCTGCGACCTACAGCCAGGTCCTCGACCAAACGCAACGCAACGCCGACGAGTTCGTCTGGGACATGATCCCTTCGGTGGAAGAGCTGGGGCGGGTTCGCATGGCAGCCATGGAGATGTTTCTGGACGACTACGAGGCTGGGAAAATTCAGGGCCGGTATGTCGACGCGGAGCTTCCCGTGTTGCCGTTCCACGATCGAACGTTCCAGCTGGCGCTCTGTTCGCATTTCCTGTTTCTGTACACCAATCACTTGGATGAATCGTTTCATTTGGCGTCGATCCGAGAAATGTGCCGCACGGCCGTAGAAGTCCGCATTTTTCCGTTATTGGCCTTGGGCGGTGCCACGTCGCCTTACGTTGACCCTGCGATCGATGCTCTCCGGGTTTCAGGCTACGACGCCTCGATTGAGGCCGTACCCTATGAATTCCGGCGAGGCGGCAACCAGATGCTGCGGATTCGCGCAATCGAATCTACCTCCAGCAGACCCTGAATCGCTTGTCGAAGGCGAGAGATTTTCCAAGTCTCACGCTTCTTGCCCGTTGCAAAAACTCTGATCCTTCCGTGTAGTCGCCACAATATTCCTGTAGATCGACAGGTTTCCGATTGGATCGGAGGTTGCACTCAGCGGCCTCGTGGAACGCGGCTCTTCTCTGATCGAGGTTCTCGTGGCCACCGTTCTCGCCACGATGGCGACTGTGGCGCTGGCCGGGATCTCCCTGCAAACGCTTCGCATGAACGCCGAAGCCCGGTCGATAACCGTTTCCACTGTGCTGGCATCCCAAAAAATGGAACAGATCCAGAGCTTGACGTGGGCTTTCGATGCTTTCGGCACAGCCGTGTCCGACACATCATCGGATGTGACGGTCACTCCGGCGCACCCGTCGGGCGGCGTCGGCCTCACTCCATCTCCTGCTGACGCTCTCTCATTGAATCGCCCGGGCTATTGCGATTTCGTCGACACCAACGGCGCTTCGCTCGGCGGTGGCGCCAGCGCGCCTCCAGGCGCCCGGTTCGCGCGCCGATGGTCGATCGACCGGTTCACGTCTTCCGACGACTCGCTGCTGATTCAAGTCTCGGTGACCCGGGTTGGCAGCGGAAGGGGTCCTGGCTCGGACGTGAATCGGGTTCATGGCGAGTCGAGAATTCTCAGCATCAAGAGCCGGAAAGGACGTTGAGCGGATTTGTCGAAGTGAAGGGTTTCTCGCTCGTTGAGTTGTTGGTCGCGATGGGTGTGGCCCTTGCACTTGTTGCAAGCGCATTGACGGTTGTCAACCGCATGCAACTCGGCTTCTCGACAGAAGGTGAACGCTCGGACATGCAGCAGCGCATGCGGGTGGCGAGCGACGCCCTCGTCAGGGACCTTGCCATGGCCGGGGCTGGTGCCTACCAGGGCGCCTACATTGGCCCGCTCAACTCGTATCTTGCGAGCGTGTTGCCGTTCCGGTCTGGCGCGACAAAGGCCGATCCGCCCGGAGCCTTCAGCACGAACACCATATCCGTGCTCTTTGTACCGCCTGCTACGGCCGCCCAATCGACGATTGGTCAGCCTTTTCAGGCGCAGTCCGGGTCCGTCTCGATCAATCTCGATCCGGGGTGTCCTCCAATCGACAATGTCTGCGGTTTCGCGGTCGGGATGGACGTGATGATTTACGACGCAACCGCCTCGTACGACACATTTCGAATCATCAGCGTGCAGCCAGGCTTCGCCCAGATGCAGCACACGATGACCGATGGTTCTCATCTTTATGCCACCGGTTCGAAGATCGTCGAAGTGGCGAGTCACACGTACTCCCTGAAGGCGGATCCGGCGTCGGATACCTATCAGTTGATGCACTACGACGGCGTCAATTCCGACGCGGCGGTCGTCGATCACGTGATCGCCATGGAATTCGAGTATTACGGTGAGGCGGCCCCACCCGTGTTCGTCAAACCACCGACCGAGCCTGTCGGGCCATGGACGACGTATGGACCGAGGCCGCCAGGGTCCGGCGCTCCGACGGAGTACCCGTCCGGTGAGAACTGCCTGTTTCAGCTCGATTCGACTGGTAACCCAATTCCACGACTCACATTTGTTGGAGCGGAAGGGGAAACCGCTCTCGTCAGGCTGACAGCAACCCAGCTCACCGATGGTCCGTGGTGCCCCGATGCGGTAAGTCCACACCGCTACGATGCCGACCTTCTGAGAATCAGACGGATAGCCGTACGGCTGCGCCTCGAGGCACTCCAGAGCGCACTGCGAGGGCCGGCCGGCGTGCTGTTTTCACGCGGCGGCTCGTCGCGCGACGCGACTCGCTGGGTTCCCGACGCGGAGATTCGATTCGACGTGTCTCCCCGGAATCTCAATCTGGCGAGATAACGATGGACTGTCGCGCCGCCGATGGCATCGTAGTGGTCGTCGTGCTCCTCGTGATTCTGCTCATGAGCGCCTTGG
Organism: uncultured Acidobacteriota bacterium; assembly: GCA_963773035.1. GTDB lineage: Bacteria > Acidobacteriota > Vicinamibacteria > Vicinamibacterales > CAVVIG01 > CAVRXZ01. The sequence continues at coordinate 306,524 of CAVYZX010000025.1, forward strand.
TGGCGGCGGTCACGTCGATGACGGCGTCGGAGTTGCTGATTGCGGCAAACTTCCGTCACAGTCGAGAAGCGAGCTACGCGGCCACGGCCGCCGCAGAGCGGGCCCTGAGCGAGCTATCGACGTCGGACTGGGCATCCGTCCTAGCTGGAAACACCCGGTCCACGTTTGCGGATGGCGCTCCTGGCGGAATCAGGTCGCTTCCAAATGGTGATCGGATCGATTTGATGCGTCTGTTGAATCTAGCGAATTGTCGGAAGCCCACGTCGTGCAGTGACGACGAGATGAACCTGGTAACCGCCGAACGACCCCGAGGTGCGAACAATCCCCGATGGCAGCTATTCGGCTACGGTAGCTTGGCCGCTGCCAACCCTGCCGTCGTCACCGACTCGCCGTTCTATGTCGTGGTGATGGTCGCCGATGACGCTTCAGAGACAGACGACAATCCGCTGCTCGATGCGACTCCAGGAGATCCAGGTGCCGGCATCCTCGCTCTGCGTGCCGAGGCTTTCGGACCGCGGAGTACGCACAAGACGGTGGAGCTCACGGCCGGCCGCACGGCCTCCGGACGCGTGGGAGTGCTCTCTTGGCGCGAGCTTCGCTAGTCCTGATTTCGAGCACCTCGTGGCTTGACCCTCCTGTAGGCCTCACGTACGATCGACTTGCAGCCGATACCTCTTTCAGTCCATGTATCTCCGACTGCATGTTTTAGCACTTGTCGTCGCCTCGCTGTCAGCCGCCGGTGTGGCTTCAGTCCTCGGGCAGTCGCTCGGGGACGTCTCACGCAAGGAGGAAGCCCGGCGCAAGGACATGAAACAACCCTCGAAGGTCTACACGAACAAGGACCTGGGAGGTGTTGTCGCCGGTCCGGAGGCACCACCTTCAACGGATCCGTCCAAGCCACCCACGGCTGCGACGACCGCTGAGCGGGACACCGAGAAGGACAAGTCGGCGAAAGCCACGGATCAGAATGCTTCGGGCGAGAAGAAAGATCAGGCGTATTGGTCGGGGCGCATGAAGGGCCTCGCCGAACAGCTCCAGCATGACGAGACGTTCGCCGAAGCCTTGCAATCCCGGATCAACGCGTTGACCGCCGACTTCTCGGCGCGCGACGATCCGGCGCAACGTGCGGTTATCGGTAAGGACCGTCAAAAAGCGTTGGACGAGCTTGCTCGTCTCAAGAAAGCCATCGACTCGGACAAAAAGGCCGTCGCCGATCTTGAAGAAGAAGCGCGCCGTGCAGGGGTGCCTCCCGGCTGGCTGCGGTGACTTCTCAATCGCGGCGTTTAGCCGATCCCCCGATTCTGCTCGTCGAGGACAAGGACTCGTTGCGGGCGATGTTGCGCCACGCACTCGAGGCTCAGGGACACACTGTCATCGAAGCTCGCGATCAGGCTGAAGCCGTCAAGGCGCTGCAGACGCTCTACCCAGCCGTCGTCTTGTCGGACTTGCGGCTGCCGGAAGGTGACGGCTTCGGAGTGCTTCGGGCTGCGAAGGAAGTGGATCCCGAGCTGCCGGTCATTGTCATGACCGCGTTCGGCAGCATCCAGGACGCGGTTGTGGCGATGAAGGAAGGCGCAGTCGATTTCCTGGCCAAGCCGGTCGATCCCGATCATCTGCTGCTGTTGGTCCAGCGCGCACTTGCCGCCCGCCACATGGCGACCGAGAACATTGTTCTGAAGGAGGAGCTCGCCGCCCGCCGTGGCGCTCCCCAGATCGTCGGAGACGACCCTCGCCTGAAGCAGGTGTCGATGGCACTGCATCGCGCCGCCGCGACCGACATGACCGTGCTCCTCGAGGGCGAGAGCGGAACGGGGAAGGAACTGTTTGCGAGAGCGCTGCACGCGTTGAGCCCACGCGCCGATGGACCGTTCGTCGCGATCAATTGTGCGGCGATTCCTGAGACGTTGCTCGAGACGGAGCTGTTCGGGCACGAGAAAGGCGCCTTCACCGGTGCCAATGCCCGCAAGCCCGGCAAATTCGAGCTCGCGCATCGCGGCACACTCTTTCTCGACGAAATCGGCGACCTCCCTCTGACCTTGCAGGCGAAGATCCTGCGGGCGCTGGAGGAAAAGCGATTCGAGCGGGTCGGCGGCACCGCACCACTCCAAGTCGACGTTCGGGTCGTTGCCGCAACCAATCGGAACCTTCGTGCCGCCGTGGCCGCGCGTCAGTACCGCGAGGATTTGTATTTCAGGCTGTCGGTCTTCCCGATCACCATTCCGCCGTTACGCGAGCGCCTCGATGACATTCCTCGGCTCGCACGACACTTCATCGAGCGCTTCTGCCGCGATTTGAACAAGAAGCCGCTGCTCCTGGCGCCGCCGGCCGTTGAACAATTGCAGGCGTATGGGTGGCCGGGCAACGTGCGTGAGCTGCAGAACTGCATGGAGCGTGCGGTCATTTTGACTGAAGGCGATACGATTCACGCGCGTCATCTGAGTCTGTCGGCGCATTCGGTGCGCGCGCCTCAGGCGGAGGAGCAGGACGCGTGGGCTCGAATCGATCTGAGCGGGACGCTCTCAGAAGCGACACGACGCGTGATGAACGAGGCCGAGCGGCGAAAGATCGAGCAGGTACTCAAGGATGTCGGCGGCGATCGAGGTCACGCGGCCGACGTGCTTCAAATCGGCGTGAAGACGCTGATCACCAAGCTGAAAGACTACGGCCTGGAGTGATCACGCCCGGAACCCCGCCTTCTTGAGAGAGGCTTTCAGCTCCTTTTCCGTCACATCATCGACGATCGTCGTTGCACCGATCGCTGTGGGCAGCACGAAGTGCAATCGGCCGGCGACCACTTTCTTGTCATGCCTGACCGCTTCCACAATCTCGGCCGTCGACACGTCCGCAATCGGAGGCAGCGGACCTAGGCTGGTGATCAAGTCCGCCAGCGCGGATTGATCTTGCTTGGCCAAAGCGCCTCGATCGGCTCCCAATTGAGCTGCGACGAGCATTCCGTATGCGACAGCTTCGCCGTGGCGATAGCGGCGGTACTTGGTGACGGCTTCCAGCGCGTGACCGGCCGTATGACCGAAATTGAGGATTCGCCGTAGACCGGACTCCCGCTCGTCGGCCGCCACAACGGCCGCCTTGATCCGGCACGAGTCCGCAATGATGGTGGTGAGAACGCTCGGCTCCTTCGCAAAGATCGCGTCACGCGACTGTTTGATGCGATCGAAAAGGGGCGCACTCGACGTCATTCCGTACTTCACGACCTCGTACAGACCGGCACGGAACTCCCGGCGCGGAAGTGTCGTGAGGACCGACGGGTCGATCACGACGGCGTGTGGTTGGTAGAAGGATCCGATCAGGTTCTTGCCGATCGCGTGATTGACGCCGACTTTCCCGCCGATGGCGCTGTCGACCTGCGCCAGGAGCGTCGTCGGTACGTGTACGAGCGGGATGCCACGGAGGTAGGTCGATGCGGCGAATCCGGCCAAGTCTCCGATCACCCCTCCGCCGAATGTGACGAGTGTCGACGCCCGATCCGCGTTCGCGCGGATCAGCGCTTCGTAGACACGCGAGACGGTTTGAAGATGCTTGAAGCGCTCCCCATCGGGGACAATGATTGGCTCGGCGGGCTTGAGCGACTGGGCGAGTCGGCGGCCGTGAAGGCGCCAGACTACGGGGCTGGTGACCACAAACCGCCGTTCGGGCAGACGGAGCCCGTCCAACAGCGGGCCGATCCGCTCGAGCGCGCCGTCGGCCAGTGTGACGGTGTATGGACGAGACGGAGTCGAGACGTCAATGCGAACCGGATCCATCGTGTCGAACGGGAAATGTCAAGACTTCGAGTCTGAAGCCCTGGCGGCGCTGAGCGTTTCCAGTCTCAGGACTTGGCCGTTGGCGGCCCGCGTCCACCGCGAATGCTAGGATAACATTCGAATCGCTTTGGCCACCGACCGCACGGACTTCCTCATTATCGGCAGCGGGATTGCCGGCTTGCGAGCTGCAATCGGTCTCGCAGGCGCGGGCCGTGTCACGATCCTCACAAAAGCGGAGCCCACCGAAAGCAATACGGGCTATGCGCAGGGCGGAATTGCTGCGGCGATCGGCAACGACGACAGCCCGGCCCTTCACGCCGCCGACACCGTGCGCGCCGGTGACGGGCTGTGCGATGAAGCGGCCGTTGCGGTGCTGGTGGAAGAGGGCGTCACCTACGTCCGCGAGCTCCTTGAATGGGGGACGCAGTTCGATCGTGGTCCGGACGGCCAGCTCGCCCTGGGCCGCGAAGCCGCCCACTCCGTGCGTCGAGTTCTCCACGCCGGAGACGCTACCGGTCGTGAGATCGGACGCATCCTCAGGCAGCGGGTCTGCTCGCTCCCGTCCGTGACGACGGTCAATCATGCCCTCGTCATCGAGCTCATCGTCGAGCGGGGTGTTGTTCTGGGAGTCCGATACTTCGATCAAGCAAATGCACAGCATGAAGTGGCGGCGCATGCGACGTTGCTGGCCACAGGCGGCGCGGGTCAGGTGTTTCGAGAGACGACGAATCCGCCGGTGGCGACGGGCGACGGCGTGGCGTTGGCGTTTCATGCCGGGGCCCGGGTCGCCGATTTGGAGTTCGTTCAGTTCCATCCCACGGCACTCAACCGAACGGACGCCCCGCGGTTTCTGATTTCAGAGGCCCTGAGAGGGGAAGGTGCCAGGCTAATCAACGAACGGGGCGAGCCGTTCATGATCCGGCATCACCCCGACGGGGATCTGGCGCCTCGAGATGTGGTGGCCCGCAGCATCGCCCGTGAAGTCGAACAGACCGGCGGGACAGTGTTCCTGACGCTGGCCCACCTGGACCCCTCGTTCGTACACGCCCGCTTTCCCACGATCACGGAAATGTGTCGGCGTCTTGGCCTCGATCTCGCCTTCGATCCCATTCCGGTCGGTCCGGCTGCGCACTACATCATGGGTGGGGTCGAAACCGACGAATGGGGAAGGACATCGCTCGCCGGACTATTTGCGGCGGGGGAGGTTGCCTGCACGGGCGTCCATGGGGCCAATCGACTGGCCAGCAACTCGCTGCTCGAGGGGCTGGTCTTCGGTGCGCGCGCGGCGTCTGCGATGCAGCAATCTCCCATCGCGGCCCGTTTGAAGCCCGATCGTCACGAGGCGGGTCTGGCGTCTCCTCCTCGGGTCGACCAGGCGTCGGCCAGTCAGTCGGATGCTGCGATGACGACGGCGGCGGTGAGAGAGTTGATGTGGAGGTCGGCCGGATTGTTCAGGACACGTCAGGGGCTAGAGGAGGCGGTCAGGCGACTCGAGCGTGCCTACCTCGCTGAGCAAGTCCGGATGCGCCAGACGCCGCCCGATGGTGAATCATGGCGGCACTTTAGCCTCGTGACGGTGGCAAAGCTCATCGCCAGCGCGGCGCTGCGTCGTGAGGAAAGTCGCGGCGCCCATTTCCGAGATGATTTTCCGGCGCGCGACGATCGAAGCTGGAAGTTCCACATGGTGGATAGGCGTTCTTCTGACTAGAGGACCGGCTGAGCGCCCAAGACAGTTCGTCCGACTTGATATGCTTTCGTTGACCGTTCGTCTCCGACAGGGCAACCACTGAATGTCCAAGAAACCCGCAACCGAATCGTTCGTAACCGAGATCACTCCGCGTTCGCAAGACTTCTCCCAATGGTATTTGGATGTCGTCCGGCGCGCCGAGCTCGCGGACTACACCAAAGTCAAAGGCTGTATGGCCATTCGCCCGTACGGCTACGCCATCTGGGAATTGATTCAACAGGCGCTCGACCAGCGGATCAAGGCGACGGGTCACGTCAACGCGTACTTTCCGCTGTTCATCCCCGAGAGCTTGTTGACACGCGAGGCTGAACACGTCCAGGGCTTTGCGCCGCAGGTTGCCTACGTGACTCACGGTGGCGGCGAGGAACTGGAAGAGAGGCTGGTCGTTCGCCCGACGTCCGAAGCCATCATCGGCACGATGTACGCGAAGTGGATCCAATCGTGGCGAGACTTGCCGGTTCTCATTAATCAGTGGGCCAATATTGTGAGATGGGAAAAGGTGACGCGCCCGTTCCTCCGGACGACGGAATTCTTGTGGCAAGAGGGGCATACCGCTCACGAAAAGGAGTCCGAAGCCGAAGAGGAAACGAGGAAGATTCTCGATCTGTACAAAGAGATGGTCGAAACCGAGCTCGCAATGCCGGTGATCACTGGACGGAAGAGTGAGAGCGAGAAGTTTGCAGGCGCTCTCCGGACCTACTCGATTGAAGCACTGATGGGTGATGGCCGAGCGCTTCAGGCCGGCACCTCACACAATCTCGGCCAGAACTTCGCGCGGGCGTTCGACATCACCTTCCAGGCTCGCGACAAGTCGGTTCAACACGTGTGGGGGACTTCGTGGGGCGTCACAACGAGGTTGATTGGCGCCGTCATCATGGTGCACGGGGACGATAGTGGCCTCGTATTGCCGCCGCGGGTGGCGCCTTATCAGGTGGTCATCGTACCGATCGGGCGCGACGACTGGCGAGAGACCGTCCTGCCAAAGGCCAAGGAGATCGAAGGCACACTGAGGAGTGCCGGGGTGCGCGTGACGCTGGACGAACGAGACGAACGACCGGGCTGGAAGTTTTCCGAATGGGAGTTGCGGGGCGTTCCGCTGCGGATTGAAGTAGGACCGAAGGACATCGAGAAATCCCAGGTCATCGCTGTCCGCCGCGATATACGAGACAAGATCGCCGTGCCGTTGGCCGTGCTCGTCGAGCGTGTTGGCGAGCTTCTCGTCAACATCCAGCGCAACCTGTTCGACCGGGCGCTGGCATTCCGCGAAGAGCATACCCAGCGGGTCGATCTGTACGAGGCGTTCAAGCAGGCGATGGAGGGGAGACCTGGGTTCGTGATTGCGCCCTGGTGCGGCGCGGCCGACTGCGAAGCGCAGATCAAGGCCGACACCCAGGCGACCATCCGGAACATGCCGTTGGACGCCGCTCCTGTTCAGGGGCCGTGCATCCGCTGCCACGCGCCCGCTGAACAAGAAGCGTGGTTTGCCAAATCCTACTAAGCCCATGCGCAAGCTCGTATCGAGTGGTAGTCCTTATGAGCCCAAAGTCGGCATTTCCAGGGCCGTTCGCGTGGGATCCATCGTGACGGTGGCGGGCACGGCACCGATCGGGGCCGACGGCCGGACGGTCGGTCCGGGCGACGCCGCGGCGCAGACCCGACGGTGTATCGAAATCATCGGTCGGGCGCTCGAGGAAGCTGGCGCCTCGCTCGGTCAGGTGGTCCGCACCCGGATCCTGCTGACGCGCATCGGCGACTGGGAGGTCGTGGCGCGAGTGCATGGCGACTTCTTTCGAGACATTCGTCCCGCCAACACCATCATGCAGGTCTCGCAGTTCATCGATCCCGATTGGTTGGTCGAGATCGAAGCCGATGCGGTGATCGACAGCTGAGGCATGTCCTCAGGGAGAGGCCATCATGCCGACCGAAGAGTTGAATTCCGATCATCAGGGCCCACTCTGGTCCGTGGGTCGAGAGTTGCGCGAAACCGTCGATGCCACGTTGCCGAAGCTCCGATCCATTTCCGATCGCCATGCGGATCAGCCACGCGCCCCGGGGAAGTGGTCTCCAAAGCAAATTATCGGACACCTCATCGATTCTGCCGCCAACAACCATCAGCGGTTCGTTCGCGCGCAGCAAGGAACCGAGCTGACGCTTCCGGGCTACGAACAGGACCACTGGGTCCGCTGCCAACACTATGCGGATCGATCGTGGGAGGATGTCATCAACCTGTGGCATGCGTACAACGCTCACCTTGCTCACGTGATCGGACTGATCCCCGAGGAACGGCGCGCGGTCCCGTGCACGATTGGATCGGATGCACCGGTGACCTTGGGGTTCCTGGCTCACGACTACGTCAGGCACCTTCGGCACCACCTCGCACAGATCGATGCACTACGCTGATCGGCGCTGGGTCACGTTCGACTGTTTCGGTACACTTGTCGACTGGAACTCCGGTTTCTCAGCTCTGTTGCGACCGTTCGCCGGACGACACACCCCAGACGTGATGAAGGCATACCACCGGTTCGAGCGGCTGGTGGAATCGGAGACGCCTCATCGTCTCTACAAAGATGTCCTGGTCACGTCCCTTCGACGCGCCGCTGACGAAGTAGGCCTTACGGTCACGGACTCGCAAGCACGCACCCTCCCGGATGCCTGGGGAACATTACCTGTCTTCGAAGACGTGGAGCCAATGTTGGCGAGGTTGCGGACGATGGGGTGGAGACTTGCCGTCCTCACCAACTGCGACGAGGACTTGTTCGAGCAGACACAGCGTTCATTCCAGGCGCCTTTCGACTTGGTTGTGACAGCTGAACGAGTCCGGGACTACAAGCCATCCCATTCTCATTTCCGCTTCTTTTCGAGATCTTCAGGTGCAGAGAACGGCGACTGGGTTCACGTGGCGTGCAGCTGGTATCACGACATCGCCCCTGCTCGCGACCTAGGGATAAGACGGGTCTGGCTCGACCGGGACCACACCGGCGAAGATCCGACAACCGCTTCAGTTCGTATCACGTCGGCTTCAGAGGTCTGCGAAGCAATAGGCCGTTTGCTCGGCACCGACGGCTCGCCGGACGCCAGCTCGAGAACGCAGCACGATCACCGGTCACCCGCCTGAAGCGCTTTGGTGGCATCACCCCATCGTTTGGCGATCCTCTTGACCACGGCGTGTCTTGGCGTGATCCGCTCGCGCTTCGCAATCTCGCGAAACACTGCTGCAAGATGCTGCGTCCACCCATCAGTTGCTGAACCGCCAGTCTTTGCATACGCGGCGGCGATGGCTTCCAAGCACGAGCTATCGCCGACGAGCGACAACGCAGACAGGAACTCCACCGGCAACGGCCGTGTTGCGCCTTCCAGCGACTCCCGAAGGTCGTACAGGCCGAGGCGACTGCCTCGATTGGCCAGAGCGAGGTGGGCGGCCGCGCGTGCGGTCGTCCACTCCGTTCGCCGATGCGATGGCTCGTTCACCTCTCGCTCCCGGATCCGTTCCAGAACGCGGTGAATCAGCGCGAGCGAGACCGAGCGATCCAAGCCGACAATGGCATGCTTCAGCATCCCAGGGTCGGGCAGTTCTCCCCGTGCCGCCGCTTCGATGGTTGTGGCGAAGGTGGCATCCGGCTTCGTTTTCTTCGATATCGCTCCCCGCGCCTTCGCCCGGACGGTCGAATTGGTATCCTGTGCAAGGGCCTTCCAGAGCGGCATGAGTGTCGAAGCTTCCAGATCGGATAGCGCTTGTATGGCGGCCAGGCGCACCTCCGAGTGCCGGTGTGTGTCGAGCGCAACTCGTGTAAGTCGGTCTACGACGTCGGCGCCTCGTGCGCTGCGGAGGAATACTTGCACCGCCGATGCCGCGCCGCACGCGACGGCATCGTCCGGGTCGTTGAGGACGTTCAGCACGACATCGAGCGCCCGCGGATCGGCTATGCCTTCAAGCGTGCGCAGAGCGGCGAGCCTCGTCGATGTGGCAACCGGCGTTTCGAGGATGGCGATGAGCCGGTCAACGGCTCGTGTGCCAATGATCGTGAGCCGTGCAATTGCCGCGTCGCGCGTGACGGCGCGGCTGGCCGAGAGGTCGGCGATCAGCTGATCGATCTGTTTGCCGGACGAAGGCCGGATCGGCACCCGGACAATTTACCTTCAGCAATTCACAATTTACACAAGGAGTTGCGTTGGGAGCGGCTGCGCCTCTTCGGCGCCACGGTGCTGTACGAAGCGGCGATGCCGCACGGCGACGGCCTGCACGCGCACCTGCAGATCGGCAAGACGATGATCATGATCACGGACGAGCAGCCGCCCGCACCGTGGACGCCGGTGGAAAGCCGATGTTGCCGATCTGCGACACGTTCTACAGGGATCGGATGGGTTGGGTGGCCGATCCGTTCGGCCATATCTGGGCGATTTCGACGGTCAGAGAAGAAGTGACGCCCGAACAGGTCTTCGAGCGCAGGACGGCGGCGTATAAACGGTCGTAACCAAGGGCTGAGGGCTCTCCCGAGTCCCCAGCCTCCAGCCCGAGCCTCTTCGTAGGGCTACTGCAAGCGCACAATCATCGCGGCGCGCCGGTTGAGCCGTCGCGTTTCTTCCCGCGCGTTGTCGTACTTCGGCCGTTCTTCCCCGTAGCTGATCGTCGTCATCCGGTCGGCGCCAATGCCGCGGCTCTGCAGATACTGCCGCACCGCCACCGCCCGCCGCTCGCCCAGCGCCAGGTTGTACTCCGCCGTGCCGATGTTGCAGGTGTGCCCTTCGATCGTGATCCGCAGCGTCGCATCCTGGTTCATCGCCGTCACCGCTTCATCCAGCACCCGCGTCGCTTCCGGCCGCAGCGAGTAGCGGTCGAAGTCGAAATACACATCCTCGAACGTGTAGGTCCGCTGCGGCGGCCGCACCACCTGCACATTCACCGTCGCCGTCGCCGTCCGGTTGTCGGTCGGGCAGGTCACCGTGATCGTCACCGGCACCGTGCCCTCCTGGTTCCCCGCCGTCCAGCCCGTCTGCCGTTCCGCTGGCGTCGCCAGCGTCCCGCTGGGCGCGGCCCAGCGATACGTCACCGCACAATTGATCGACGACTGCGGCGTCGCCGTGCAATTGGACGTCCCGCCCGGTGCCACCATGTTCGGCGTGCACGTCGCCGTCACCGTCAGATTGTGTTGCGGCGCCGGCGCCGGCGGCGGCGGCGGCGGCGGGGGGGGCGGCGGCGGCGGCGGCACATAGATGCGCACGCCCGGGTGATACCCAATCCGTACCTGCCAGTCCCAGAAGTCCCCCGTCGGGTCAGTGTCGTCGGCCACCGTGCGACCGGCAAGACGATCCTGCGTGGGCGTGGTCGCACTCAACCCGCCGCCCACGAAGAAGCCGTTCTTCGCCTGGTAGGTGAGGCCCACGGTCCAGCGGGTCAAGTTCTCCACGTTCGAAAAGATCGGCGCGATACTGCCATCGATGCCGACCAGCGGCGGGTTCTGGATCTCCACCGTATTGTCGACCGGCGCCCGGCCGGTCAACTCGCCCGAGACCCGCAGCGGGCTGCGGGACGGGAACGCCGCGCCGGCCCCATACCGGAACTCGCCGTTCGGCGCGTTGAACCCTTCGGCACTGCTATAGAAGCCCCACCCCAAATACCCCGAGACCTCGACAAAGCGCTTCGTTTCTTTGCTCGCAATGAGATCGAACGTCCAGTCGGTGCCGCTGCCCAGCGTATCATCGTCGCCCGTCGGCAACTGGACCATCGCGCGCGCCGCGACGGCCACCCCCTGCTGGCGATATTCCGACAGGATGTTGAACTTCGCGCCCAGGTAAAAGTCGCCGATATGGTCGCCGGTCCAGTACTGGTTCACCCGCGGATACCGATCGATGATGCCGCCGAAGTCGGTCGCCGTCGCCGGACCGAACAACGGCCGCAGGTCGCGATCGATCCGCGTGTCGACGATTAACGAGCCGAAGATTTCGGCCCGATTCTTAATCCCCACGCCGAAGGTGCCGGCAAAGTCCCCGACGTTGCTATAGCCCTGGACGAAGTTCGTGCCGCGGCGATAGCCGCTCACCGACCACTTCTTGTCCGGCAAGATCTCCGCCGTCGGCACGAACCAGATCCCCGTGTCGCCGAAAAACGTGTTCGTCGCCGGGCGCGTTGCCGAATCAGTTGAAGCACTGCTTGGTTGTTGGCTCGACGTCGCCGGTGTCGATTGCGCGGCAGCGCCAGCTGACCAGATCAGACAGCTTGCTATGAGGCCGATGGAACGAAGTGTTCGAGTCATCAGGCTGTTACCTCCCGCGGAAACAGCAGCTCAGCAATAGTAGGTCGACATCTCTCGACAGTCAATCAAAGACTTAACAGCACTCGTGCAGGATTGCGAACCCAGCAGCATCCGGGCTCCCAAGAAACTGCGCGAATTAAGCGGGCGCGGCATTGAGGATCTCGCCCGTGTCGCGATTCATGAGATCGAAGCCGAGCGTGGCGGCCTGCTGGCGGAGTCGACGGAGCACGCGCGTACGCTGCTGTAGGTCGTAGGCATCAGCTCCGGGATCCCGGTAGACGAGTTCCCCTTTCAGTGCACGATAGACCAGGATGGCGAGCTTGCGAGCGGTCGCCGTAATCGCCTGGGCTTTGCCAATGCGCCCGGCTACACGCCGATAGAACGCGCCGAGCGCTGTTTGTCCGCGACCGAGAGTCATCGCGGCGATGCGCAAGATCACCGCGGCGCGATTGGCGGACGGCTCCGTGCGCGAGCTGAGCAGGCGCCCACCGGAGACTCTGTTGGTGGGTGCGAGCGTGAGCCACGACGTGAAGTGCTTTTCGGTCGTCCAGCGGTGCATGTCGGTCCCAATCTCGGCGATGAGTTTCAGCGCGGTGTACGGAGCAATGCCGTCAATTTGTGTGAGATCGACGCCGCCGGTGAGGTGATGCAGGGGCGTTCGGATCTCGAAGTGTGGTTCGTTGTCGGCTCGCTTGCGGTTCACGCGTGGCGCCGGCAGCGGCGTCGGCGGCGCCTCCAGGGTGGCGGTCAGCCCCTGCACGTGTGCCTCAATGGCGCGATCACAGGCCGCCAGTTGAGTCTGACACGCGTCGAAGAGTTCCAGATTTTGTTGCAAGACGAAGAGGTGCTCGGGCCGATAGTGGCCGGTTAAGGCAGCGATGATCTCCGCCTTCGAGGCGCGGCACCGGTAGTCGCGGTGGTTGGCGAGGGAGACCGGGTCACGCTGACCAGCAATGATGTCGCGCAGGATCCGGAGACCCGTCACGCCAGTGATATCGCTGACCACCAGCGGCAATTGGAGGTTCATCTGCACCAGCGCCTTCTGCATCCGATGGACGTAGGTCGCGGCGCTCTCCACCAGGCCCTGCCGATGGCGTACATACGCCCGCAACGCGACAATGGCCTCGGTGGGACGAAAACTCCCGCGGAGCAAGCCGACGCTGTGGAGCTCGCGCAACCACTCGCAGTCGGACACATCGCTCTTTCGCCCCGGGACGTTCTTGATGTGCCGTGCGTTCACCAGCAGGACATCGATACCGCGGACCTCGAGGATTTCGTAGATCGGAATCCAATACACGCCGGTGGCTTCCATCGCCACGCTGGTCACCCCACAGGCGGAGAGCCAGTCAGCGAGTCGTAACAGATCGGCCGTGAACGTCTTGAAGGATTGGACCGCGGATCGGCTTCGATCAGGGGGCACTGCGACGTAGTGCTCTCCTGATCCGCAATCGATCCCGGCGGCATGCGGGTTGATGCGGTCCAGCACCGACCGGGACACCCGCGGCTTTCCAGCGCGATGGCGGCGATTGTCATTCATCGAAGGCTCCTCCATCCTGGGCGTGGAGCATCCGGGGACAGGGCGACGGCATCAGAACATTCTCCCAAACGGGATCACGCGCGTGGCATCGCGCGTGTCACCAGTGATGCTGCCGCAAGACTCCCCAGGCCACGCTCTTAAACGGGCAGATCCGCACCAGTGTTGGTTCGGCCTCAGTTCCCGGATGCTCGCATGATCGTAGTGGAGCCTCAACCGTCGCGGCATGCCTTCCAGTTTCTCGTGTGATGCGTCGCGATCACGTCGCGTGATCCGCTCTTAATCTGCGGCCCGGTTCTTCCCCTTTG
>CAVYZX010000026.1:0-237942 GCA_963773035.1 uncultured Acidobacteriota bacterium
TGTTGGGCACACAGGCGCAGCATCCGAGGGAGCTTTTTTCAGGAGGCGTCGTGGTCCGTGTGATCACCTGCTGCGTTCAGAACAGCGTTTGACCATTCGGATCAGGCGCGGTTTTCGCACGGACTACTGGCGTCGGCGGTTGCGGCTGGTTCTGACCACCAAAAGTGTGTACGAGATCTCGGAACGGAAACGCGGATAGGTAATGCGCAAATGTGTGCAACGCCGAAGAGTCCTTTGCGCAAGACTTCCTCATCGTGGCGCATCCACACGCATTCTGGGGGGCACCAATGAATATCTGGACCGAGTTCAAGAACGCGATTCTGCCGTGGCTTCTGGCAAGTGCTGCCGTCGCGTTCCTGATCGCCGAACATCGACGGACCACGAGTGCGCTGCTCGACGCGAATGCGCGTCTGGCGAATGCGGTTGAACAACAGGGCAAGGCGCTCGATGGCGTGCGCACGCTGCTATCGTCGCAGGGGTACACACTCCCCCCTTTAGCAAAGCCGTAGTGGTTCGCGGGCTGCGGGTACCGGTCACCCTCACGTCGCGCGAATCGCTACGGATGTTCGATCTCGCTAACATCTGGGCAACTCGAACCGGCCAGGACGTCCGTCTCGTGTCGGCAAACGACCACGTCCACAGCCGGGGATCTGCCCACTATGCTGGCTTGGCGCTTGATTTCCAATCATCGGATCCGGATGCGCTTTCGATGGCGTTCCGGCTCGCCGGCTACCGCGTGCTCTGGAAGGTCCCTGGGCACTACGGACATGTGCACGTGGAGCAGGACGGATCGAACAGCGGCTTGCCTTACGAACGGTCCTCAAATCAGGCGCTCAGTCGAGCGGCGATGACGCGGCCACGAGCCGGCGTGCGAGTGGGTGGGTGATAAGGGTCAGAGGTCCCGTCTTGGCGGGACCACTGTGTTGCCGCTTGTTACCGCTGCTGGAGTACGGGCTGGTCGAGCCACTCTTGGAAGCGGATCTCGCCGAGTCGCGCGTCGCCGGCAGGAATCAGCGAGCGCTCGCCGAGTTCGGCCCCGAAATACCGCGCGTGCGGGTCAACGACCACCTCGCGGGGGTCGTTGCGCGCGCTGAGGCCCTGACGGATCAGTTCATCGAAACGGAACTGTTGGGGGCCGGCCACTTCAACCGTGCCATTCACTGGCGCGCCCACGGCGATCCTGTCGACCGCCTTGGCGACGTCGTCAGCCGCCATGGGCTGAATGAGTACAGGTGGCAGCCGAACCGTCGTTCCGTCAGTGGCTTCATCAGCGATGCGCTTGACGAACTCGAAGAACTGCGTCGCGTGAACGATCGAGTACGGAATCCCGGCACCCTTGATCAGCGTTTCCTGCGCGTTCTTCGCTCGGAGGTAGCCACTGTCGGGTATACGCTCGGTTCCCACCACGGACAGCGCGACGTAATGCCTCACACCGGCTGCTTCCGCGTACTTGAGAAGGTTGCGCGTCGATGTGGTAAAGAACTCCATCACGGCCGTGTCCTCGAACGAAGGAGAATTCGAGACGTCGACGACGACCGACGCGCCCTGAAGCGCCTCAGCCAGGCCCTGGCCAGTGAGGGTGTTGACACCCGTGTCTGGCGATGCCGGCACGGCCTCATGGCCGTGTTCCCTCAGTCTAGTCACGAGCTTCGATCCAATGAGCCCGGTGCCGCCGATAATGACGAGTTTCATGATGATGTCCCTTTCTGTGTATCGCTGATTCAATACCGTGAAGTGTGTGTCGATATATGACCGAGCGGCAGTCCGTACTGTGACAGACGGAAGGAGTCGCGCCAGAAACTTGAAGTTGACGAGCGCTGCCTCTACAGCGCGCACCAATCCTCTGACGTCGAAACGACGTCCGAGGCAAACAGACTCTCGAGCCTCGCGAGCTCACCCGTCCTCGCCGCGGCAACGAACGCATTGAGCAGGCGCCGCTGCTTGGCCGGACTCACGGGCGCGCGCCGTCTTCCCGACACATGCTCCCGCGCTCTGGTGACGACCTGCCGCGCGTTGGCTTCTTCGACCCGAAGGATGTCTGCAATCTTCCGGTAGGGATAGTTGAAGGCCTCTCGAAGCACGTACGCCGCGCGCTCGGTTGGCGAGAGCTTCTCCAGCAGAAGCAGCACCGCTGAGTTCAATGCCTCGCCCCGCTCGGTCCCCAAGCCCGGATCGGCGCTGGTGTCGACCGGCTCCGGCAGCCATGGGCCGGCACAAGTCTCTCTGCGCGCGCGAGCGGACTGGAGCACGTTGATCGCGAGTCGCGTGGTCGCCGTGACCAGGAAGGCCAGCGGATTGCGGACCGGGCTCCGATCAGTGGTCTGCCACCGAACCCAGACGTCCTGGACGATGTCCTCGGCCTCCGTCGCGCTGCCCAACATCCGACAGGCAATGCCAAACAGTCGCGGCCGGGCGCGTAGAAATGCCGAGAGGCCATCATCAGGGCCGGTCGCGCTGGGCGCGGCGTGCTTGCTGTCGCCGGCGTGCGAGTCGTTCACCCTCGACAAATGCTGAGATGGAACACCAAGGGCAGTTGCCATGCCGGTCTCCGTTGCGCTGCAAATCAGATCGTCCGCCTTGAACAGACAGAGACATCGCAATGTAGACGCCAACAGAGAGCATCAAAAACCACGCGTTTTGCACAGGGAGGGCCACGAGATCTCATGGAGCACGAGTTTTCGTGGCCGCGCGACCGAGCTGTGTATTGGGCCGGCGGGCATTGAGACCCAAAATGTTACTGGACAATGGATGCTGAGAAATGCATCCTCGTTGGAACTGCTAGCTGAAGGAATGCGTCGCGCCCTCGATTTCGAGAATCACGCCGTGCGCTTTGAAGCTCTGCAGGAACTCGCGGTCCGTATCTCGGGCGCTGGCGGCGCCGCCGAGCTGCTTGGTATCAATCCGACGCGCTTGCGTCGCGTCTGCGTGCCCTCAAAATCACACCGCCGAAGCCTCGCTGAATCGCACGGCATGCCGCGCTCCGTCGCCTAACGTCCTTTGGCCTGCTGCCCATGTAGATCGGTGGCAAAGAGGCCGTTGATCTCGGCGTACGGCACCAGGCCCGCCAGTCCGGCGAAGCTGCCCTCCGACTTCAACGTCTGGGCGGCGCGCACGAAACCCGTCCATGCCGCCAGCGCCAGCGCACCGCCGACGCTGATGCGTCGCACGCCGAGCGCCGCAATCTCTCCGACACCCAGGCCAATGTCCCGGACCACTAGGAGGTTGAGCGGCTTCGGGGCAACCGCCTCGACGAGCGCCTTGATTTCCGCCGGGTTCTGTGGACCCGGGGCGAAGAGCACGTCGGCCCCCGCCGCCGCGTACGCCTCCAGGCGTCGTACTGTTTCGGGGAAGGGATCGGGATGGCCGACGTGGTAACACTCGGCTCTCGCGGTCAGCAGCACGTCATTGCCGGATCGATCGATCGCCTGTCGCGCGGCGCGGACGCGCTCGATTGCGATTGGCAGCTCGTACAGAGGCGACGCCGGATCGCCAGTGGCGTCCTCGATCGACAGGCCCGCAACGCCCGTTGCGACGCACTGAGCGACGCTCTCGGCCACGTCTTCCGGCCCCAGTCCATACCCGGACATGAAGTCGGCGCTCACCGGAAGATCGACTGCAGCCGTGATGCTTGCGATGTAAGCAAGGCTCCGATCGCGACTGATGACCGCATCGTCGCCTGAATCGGGCAACCCCTGCGAGAACGCAAAGCCGGCGCTGGTCGTCGCCAAAGCCGGGAATCCCAGGTGCTGAAGGTACCGCGCGGAGCCCACATCCCACGGGTTCGGAATCACGAAACATCCTCGCTCATGGAGCACGCGAAAGGCTTTGCGCCGCGCGGCCAACGCGGCTTGCGACGTCGCGTCATGCGCGCCCGCAACGAGACTGGGTACCGACGTTGATGAGGTAGACAAGCTCATGGTGATGCTCCATAGCGAGCCGAATTGAGTGACCGCGGCAGCCGCGCGTTCCACTGTCGCCAGTACAGACCGCACGAGCTACTGTTCTGTGACACGTCGACAAATCGCGCTGTCACATCCCAACGTGATGCCCGGTCTTCACGAATGCCCGCCTCCGCTCTTCGAGCTTCGGCGAGGTCTCGCCGTAGCGTTGGCGAAGGCGGACACGCTCTGCGGCGACCGCACGGGCTGCAAGCAATCCCGCTTCGCAGGCAGACCCATTCAGGAGACACGCACATGAGCACGATCACAGTGAAAGACGGTACGACGATCTATTACAAGGACTGGGGTAAAGGCCCGGTCGTCACACTCTCCCACGGATGGCCATTGAACTCCGATATGTGGGACGGCCAGATGTTGTTCCTCGCACAGCACGGCTTCCGAGTCGTGGCGCACGATCGTCGTGGCCATGGCCGATCCAGCCAGGCTTGGTCCGGAAACGACATGGACGGGTATGCCGACGATCTGGCGGCCGTGATCGAGGCCTTGGATCTCAAGGACATCACGATGGTGGGCCACTCGACTGGCGGCGGAGAAGTCGCGCGCTACATCGGACGGTACGGCACGAAGCGTCTGGTAAAGGCGGTCCTGATAGCCGCCGTGCCGCCGATCCTGTTGAAATCTGCGGCCAATCCGGAAGGACTTCCGATCGAAGTCTTTGACAGCTTGCGGAGCGGTTTGGCCAAGGACCGCTCGCAGGCCTACAAAGACTTCGCTCCCTTGTTCTTTGGCGCCAACAGACCTGGTGCGCAGGTGTCCCAAGGCACGCTGGATCAGTTCTGGCTCTGGAGCATGCAGGCCGGCCTCAAGAACTCGTACGACAGCATCAAGGCCTTTTCTGAAACCGACTTCACAGAAGACCTCAAGAAGTTCGATATCCCGACCTTGGTCATGCACGGTGAGGACGACCAGATCGTGCCCGTCAAGGAATCGGCGAAGAAGTCAGCAAGGCTGATCAAAGGGGCCGTTGAAATCTACTATCCGGGCCTCCCGCACGGCCTCACCGCCACGCATGCCGACCTCGTCAACCGCGACCTGCTCGCGTTCTGTCAGCAAGGCAAACGGCAGGTCGCGTAAATCCGCATCGGGGGGGAGGGCCACGGGGACGCATCCCGCCCTCTCCACCATTCGGCGTCCACTGAGGCTCGCGAAAGATGTCCGGGCGGGAGGGGCAGGAGGGGCAGGAAGGGAACGAGCGCAGCAACGAATCCGCATCGGTCGGACGCCATTCCAGTCGATCGAGATCGTGTCGCCTGTCGGACCGGATTGCGGCGTGTCGCCGCGACGATAGCGCCGGCCAAGCTTGAGCTCCTGAAAACGATAATAGTGCGCGACCTGCTCGCGGTCGGGATGAATGTCGTCGTGGTCTCCATCCCACACCTCGACATATGCGGGCGCCCACTGCAGATGCTCCTGCAGGCTCTCGAGCGTGGCGATGCGGGCAAACGAAGAAGCCGCCGCCTTGAAGGGGGCCACCGAGATGCCCGACATCCCCCGCACGCCACGGCCCTCTCTGCTGTCCATGGTCTTCTCCCTCTCCGCTGTGTCGCGCAAGGAAGACCGACCGACGCCGCGACATGTGACATGTGTCGCGTGGCCCAGATAGTTGTCACATCGGGACATGCTGCTCGGTCCTACCAGCACGAAGTCCTGTTGTCACGAGAGATGAGGAGGAGGAGATGACCATCGCAACCACCGAGCGAACCATCACCGGGCACGAGGAAGCGCAGATCGAGCGCGCGAACGCCTCGAGCGCCACACCGGTTGTCTTCGTTCACGGGCTCTGGCTGCTGCCGTCGAGCTGGGACCGCTGGGTGACGCTGTTCGAGGAGGCCGGCTATGTGGGGGTGACACCGGGCTGGCCCGACGATCCCGAGACCGTCGCCGAGGCCAGAGAGCACCCGGAGGTGGTCGCGGGCAAGGGGATCAGCGAGATTGCCGACTACGAGGAGACGATCATCCGTCGCCTGGATCGGAAGCCCGTGATCATCGGCCACTCCTTCGGCGGCCTGCTGACCATGATTCTCGCCGGGCGCGGGCTCGCCGCCGCGTCGGTCGCGATCAGCCCGGCTCCGTTTCGCGGCGTGCTGCCGCTGCCGTTCTCGGCGCTGCGCACGGCTAGCGTCGCCCTGCGTAACCCCGCGAACTGGAACCGCGCGGTCCCGCTCAGCTACGAGCAGTTCCGCTACAGCTTCGCGAACGCGGTCGGCGAGGACGAGGCGAAGGAACTGTACCTCGGCTACTCCGTCCCCGGTGCTGGCGAGCCGCTCTTCCAGGCGGCGGCCGCGAACTTGAATCCGTGGTCAGAGGCGAAGGTCAACTCGACGGACCCGAAGCGGGGTCCGATGCTGATCGTCTCGGCCGACTCGGACCATACGGTCCCCTGGGCGATCGCGAACGCGTCCTACAAAAAGCAGAAGCGCAACAAGGGCGTGACCGAGATCGTCAAGATGCCGGGCCGCGGGCACGCGCTGACGATCGACGCCGGCTGGCGGGAGGTCGCCGAGAAGGCACTCGAGTTCGTCAAGCGGTTCGCGTGATCGATCTCGCGTCGACTGAGACCGGGCGCATAGCTGATGGAGTTGGACACCGATGATGCAGTCTGTCGCCGGCCCCAGCCTCTTGACGAGCGTCCCGACGATCGATGAGGTTCTGCACGATCATGCGTCCGAGTTGGGACACGACTTCATCGCCTATCGGAACCATGCGTACCGCGTTGTGAACCTGTGCGCCGCCATTGTGAAAGACCGTGTCGACCTCGAGAAGATCGCGGTCGCTGCTGTCTTCCACGACCTCGGGATCTGGACCAACAAGACGTTCGACTACATCGCGCCGTCCGTCGCGCTCGCACGCGAGTACCTCGCCGCCCACAATCGGGCGGCCTGGATCGCTGAGATCGAAAGGATGATCGCGGACCACCACAAGATCACGCCCTCCCACGCCAATCACGACTCGCTCGTCGAGCCATTCCGACGAGCCGATTGGATCGACGTGACGCGCGGGCTGAGAACATTCGGGCTTCCACGTCCGTTGATCCGGTCGGTGCTCGCTGGTTGGCCGAGCGCCGGGTTTCATTGGCGCCTCGTGCAGCTGACTCTCGAAAGATTCCGCACGCATCCGCTGACGCCATTGCCGATGGTCAAGCTGTAATCGCGACAGCTACGGAGGCATCGCTCGCCAGAACCCCCGAGCGCATGTGGAGGTGGACTATGAAGATCGTCGTTGTTGGTGGCAGTGGGCTCATCGGATCCAAGCTTGTCACGATGCTCACGGGTGACGGTCATGACGTCGTGGCGGCGTCACGTCGCTCGGGAGCCGACATTGTCACCGGCGAGGGTCTGGCCGAAGCCTTGACTGGTGCCTCGGTGGTTGTCGATGTCTCCTGTCGTTCCATCGCGCCAACGACGAACTCGCGACACGCTATCGCGTACCGCTCGTCCCATTTCTCCTGCTCGAATTATTCACGAATCCCGCCCTGACGCAGCGAGATCGCATTCACCCGAACGAAGCGGGCGCTCGCGCAATCGCTCGCCAGATCTGGCCGTACTTGCAGCCGCTGCTTCGACGAGCAGCGTGATCCTCTCGATTCTCTCCGTGTCCATGTCGATCTAGCGGTCCTTCTTCTCACAATCCAACTGTCTCGGCAATCGCCGGTACTGGAACTCATCTGCAACACAGATCTCAAGCTGTCTGACAACAAGGCGGCCTTGAGATTGCAGACAGTACCTCGCATGAACGCATATGGACGTCGCAGCTCAACGCTAGCGATTGTATTTTCTGTCCTCGCGATTAGCTCGGTCGCGCAGACACGCATTCCGGCTCCGAGCAATAAGTATTCGCCTGCCGAGGACGTTCAGCTAGGACGGGAGGCTGCGGCCCAAGCGGAACAGCAGCTGCCAATTCTCCGCGACGAACTGCTGACGAGCTACGTTCGTAATGTTGGTCGTCGGCTCGTCGACGTCATCCCATCTGAGCTGCGCCATCCTGAGTTCGATTACACGTTCAAGCTTGTCAACGTCCGCGAAATCAACGCCTTCGCGCTTCCGGGTGGACCGATGTACGTCAACCGGGGAATGATCGAAGCCGCAAAGAACGAAGGCGAGGTCGCCGGCGTCATGGCTCACGAACTGAGTCACATCATCCTCCGACACGGCACGGCGCAGGCGAGCAAGGCGACGAAATACGAAATCGGCGCAATCGCCGGACAGGTGCTCGGAGCGATCATCGGCGGCAATGTCGGATCGATTGTCGCGCAAGGATCCCAGTTCGGATTGGGTGCTGCCTTCATGCGGTTTGGCCGGGAATACGAACGTCAAGCGGACATCGAAGGCGCGCAGATCATGGCACATGCCGGCTACGACCCGCGTGACATGGCGAACATGTTCAAGACGATCGAGACGCAAGGTGGCGGATCAGGGTTGCCAGAGTGGCTCAGCGATCACCCCGATCCCGGAAACCGCTACGAGTACATCTCGCGGGAAGCGGAGACGCTGCGCGTCACCGATCCGGTTCGCGATACTCGCGGATTCGAGCAGGCTCAGGCCAGGCTGAAAGAAATGTCACCCGCGCCGACGACGGCCGAAGCGGTTCGGAACGCCGAGAATCGTCCGCGCGAGACCTCCGGCACGACGACGCTTGGCCGCGTCGAGCCACCCTCGAACCGGTTCGTCACGTACCGTGCAGGAACCCTTTTTCAGGTTAGCGTTCCTGATAACTGGCGGCAGCTGCCCGGTTCGCGGAGCGTCACGTTCGCGCCTCAAGGAGGCTACGCGACATCCGATCGCCAGAGCGTCTTTACACACGGTGTCGAGGCCGGAGAGGCGCCAGCTGGCGCACGCGATCTGCAGAGCGCGACAGAGGCGCTTCTTGCCTCGCTTGCGCAAGCGAATCCCGGTTTGCAGCGATCATCGAACCCCGAGGCCACCAACGTCGGCGATCGGCGCGGAACTCGGGTCGAGCTCTCGAACCGATCCGAGGTGAGCGGTCAACCCGAGCGTATCAACCTCTACACGACACTGCTGCCGGACGGCCACCTTTTCTACGTCGTCGCAGTCGCGCCGCAAGACGACTTCAGCGAATACCAGCGGACGTTTTCAAAGATTGTCACCTCGTTGAAGTTGGCGAACCATCGATGATGTTTGCGAGGTTTGTTTTGGCGACCCAAGCAGTGGGTGGCGCGGTCCTCTGACTACAACCGGAACCTGCTCTTGAAGGCGCAGGCCCCGCATCCACTCCGGCTCGGCCACATCCCGAAAGCGCCGCGCGTGGCAGAGCCACACCATCGATGAATCGCAGGTGACGAATCATGTTCGCCAATTTTGAAATGGCGCTGTCGTGGTCAGACCTCGTGAAGCGGACCGCTCAGGAAGCCGTGAGCGATGATGCACAGGGACTGGCGTCGCAACTCGCGTATTACTTCTTTCTCGCACTCTTTCCTGCGCTGTTGTGCCTGCTCGCCATCGCCAGCTTCTTCCCGCTTCAGAACGTATCCGACGATATGGTCCGGCTGCTTGGGCCCTTCGCCCCACGCGAGATGCTCGAGCTCATCCGCCAGGAAATGGCCAAGATTGCCGAAGGCCAGCACGGCGGGTTGGTGACCGTCGGGCTGCTCGGTGCACTCTGGAGCAGTTCTTCGGCGATGGTAGCGGTGATCGGAGCAATGAACCGCGCGTATGACATCGAAGAACGCCGGGCATGGTGGCGAGTGCGGCTGACGGCGATCGGGCTGACGATCGCGCTCTCGTTGCTGATGATCGTCGCCTTCACGCTCATCGTCGCCGGGCCCCAGATCGCAGA
The DNA here is from genome assembly GCA_963773035.1 of uncultured Acidobacteriota bacterium. Taxonomy (GTDB): domain Bacteria; phylum Acidobacteriota; class Vicinamibacteria; order Vicinamibacterales; family CAVVIG01; genus CAVRXZ01. The sequence continues at coordinate 9,753 of CAVYZX010000026.1, forward strand.
TTTCACTGCGCGTCATCTGGCCTTCGGTTCAGTGTTCGTCTGGACGTGGAAGATCATTCAATGGCCGATCGCGTTTGCCCTGGTTGCCGTCGGGATTGGCTTGATCTACTACGTCGCACCGGACGCGGAGCAGTTCTGGGTCTGGATTACTCCGGGTTCGCTCGTCGCGACGTTGTTGTGGTTGATCGGATCGCTGGCATTTCGGTTCTACGCCGTCAACTTTGGTAACTATGAGGCGACGTACGGAGCGCTCGGTGGTGTCATCCTGTTGTTGCTGTGGTTCTATCTTTCCGGCCTCGTCATCGTGATCGGAGCGGAGATGAATGCGGAGATCGAGCACGCGTCGCCGTGGGGCAAGGCGTCTGGGGAGAACGTGCCGGGCCAGCGAAAGAAGATCGGCGCCGCTGCCGCCCGCGCCTACGACCAAGGCACATCGAGAGTCCGGTCGCTCGATCGGGAGCGTGCGCCCATTAGTCCTGTGGGCTTGTACTACCCAGGCTGGGTCGCTCGCTGCTCATTGTGTCGGTGGCTTCCTTCTCGAAGACGCAGGCCACGCGATCGCTCCGACGACACACCGGGTGTACCTCAACGATAGGAGATCGCGCCGCCATTGGCATCTGCAATGCACTGATCGAAGCAGATTGGGAGGAAGGGTGACGCGTATGCCAAACAAGAGTGGATCCCCAGGAGATGTCGCGACCGATACCTTCGAAAGCGTTCGTGACGACTTCTCGACACGGGCTGGCGAGGTGAAATCGAAAGTTTCCGATATGGCGCGGACGGCTGCGGACAGCATCGACCAGACTCGGTCCGCGGCGGCCCGGGGCCTCGATACGGCCGCATCTGCCATACACGATCAGGCGAACCGACTGCCCGGCGGCGACCGGGTGAGCGGATTAGCGCACTCGGCGGCCGACGGACTCAGCAGCACCGCCGACTACGTCCGCAGGAATGACCTCAATCGCGTGCGAGGCGATGTGGAAGCGCTTGTGAAAAACAATCCTGGGCCGGCGCTGCTTGCCGCTGCAGCCGTCGGTTTCCTCATCGGACGCGCCATCGCGCGCGATTGAAGGCACGGGAGTCCAGGGTGAGCCAAGATCGGTCGTTGTCCGAGGTGTTTCAAGACATCGTTCGCAACGTCAAGGTGCTCACGCTGTCGGCCATCGGGCTGCTCATCATCGGAATCCGCCGACTCAGAGAGTTGCATCCGACTCCCGAACGAACGGTCCAGACGATCAAGGAGAACGTGGCATGGGTCCGACAGTCGAGCAAATAGAGGGGCAGATCGACCGCACGCGCGACCGGCTTGCCTCGAATCTCGATGAATTCGAGCGACGCTTCGACGCCGCCACTGACTGGCGTGAGTATGTTCGGGCAAGACCCTTCATATTCCTCGGTGCGGCGGTTGCCGGCGGCGCTGTCGCCGCGCTGGTCTTTGGAAAACCGCGTCCAAACGGCGCGTACCGCTCGCCGAACCGGCCGTCGAGTGAGGCGATGTCGGGATCCGAGGTCGCTGCCCGGCTCAATTCCCCGGCGGCACAAGCGGGTCAGGTTTGGAACAACCTCAAGTTTGCCGGCGTCAGCCTTGCTGCAGCGCGGCTGAAGCAATATATCGATTCATTGCTGCCGGGATTCGATGAGCACTATCAGCGGGCCGAACGAAGCTAGTGGACGCGCCACACTGAAAACTCTTCGGGGCGGGCAAGCAGTCCGAGCTTCGAATCTCACGGGCGGGCGGCAGAGCGCTCGAAAGGATGGTGCCGATCGCTGACCCCTGCGACAATGCCGTCATGGAATCTACTGTGCCGGGAGTTGAGGTCGTTCACGCCATACGATCACTGACACCACAAATCCGCGCGGAATGCGCAGGCATCGACAAGACGCGCGCGGTGCCCGCGTCAGTCATCGACGCGCTCCGCAATGCCGGCGTGTTTCGCATGCTCGCCCCTCGCGAGATTGGCGGCGCCGAAACCGGCCCACTGGCTTTCTTCGACGTCGTCGAAGCGGCGGCGTGTGCCGACGGATCGGTCGGCTGGGTCGTCATGATCGGCGGCTGCTACGCGACGTTCGGCGGTCTTCTCCCGAAGGAAGGCGCGGCGGAAGTCTTCGGCGATCCGTCGACGATCAGCGCCGGCGCGTTCCGGCCCGAGGGCGCGGCCGCTGAAGTCGACGGCGGCTACCGTGTCAGCGGACGGTGGTCGCTCGGCAGCGGCTCGAGCCACGCGAACTGGTTCATCGCCGGCTGTGTCGTGATGCGCGACGGCAAGCCGGTCAAGACTCCGAGCGGCGCACCGCTGATGCGCGAAGTCTTCGTGCCTGCGTCGGCCGTGCATATCGTCGACACCTGGGATTCGACGGGACTTCGAGGCACCGCGAGCCACGACTACACGCGTGGACGACGTGTTCGTGCCCTCGTCGCGGACGCTGTGGTTCCAGGATCCCCCGGTCTGCGGCCGCAGTCTCTATCGCATGCCGCCGATCGCGATGTTCGCCACCTTCATCAGCGCGGTGCCGCTCGGCATCGCGCGACACGCGATCGACGCGTTCGTCGCACTGGCGCGCTCGAAGAGCGCCGGCGATGGCGGCCGGGGTCGTCGCGGAACGTCCGGTCGCGCAGGTGACGGTCGGTCGCGCACACGCGCTCGTGTCCGGTGGACGCGCCTACGTCAGAGGTGCCCTCGAGGATCTGTGGGCACGCGTTGACGGAGGTCATGCGCCGACGGTCGCGGACCGAGGAGCGCTCTGGACCGCCGCCACACACGCGGCCCACAGTTCGCTCGAAGCGATTCAACTTCTCTACGGCGCCGCGGGCGCCGACGCCGTCTACGCCGCATGCGCGCTCGACCGCTGCCTTCGCGACGCGCGAACCGCCGTTCAACACGTCGTCCTGCAGCAGAATAACTACGAGCACGCGGGACGGTTGCTCCTCGGTGGAGCCGAGCCGCCCCGTGTCTGGATGCTTGACTACCGCGGAGAAGGCTGAACCGCGCTGGCGGCGACGCCGTGACAGCGGGCTCACTATAGATGACAAGCAGTCAGCGAACGACCACCGTCCCTACCATCCCCGGGTGAATCGCGCAGTGGTACGGAAATGTTCCGGCGTTCTGGAACGCAAATGAGAATTGACCACCTGGTGCGACGATTCCCGAGTCCCACCCAGCCGCATTCGACGTCGAGGTATGGGAAGTGGAATCGGTGTTCATCCATGTCACCGTCGTGCCTACGGCAATGTCCAGTTCGCCGGGCACGTAGGCTCTATTCCCGAGCGATTCGGCGCCAACCGGAATCGTGACGGACGAAGACGGCACGCCTGTCGTCGGCGTGGGTGATGGCGTCGGTGACGATGGCGTGGGAGATGATGATGGATAGTCGCCTCCGCAGGCGATCGCGAACATCAAGGTTGCCGATATGGCAGCGAGACGAATTGACAACATCTGATCCTCCGAGCATGAAAGTAAGTGAAGCCGCGTTACACAATCACCAAATCCCCTGGCGGCCTCGAATATTCCGTCGTGAAGACCAGCCCAACAGCCAGCGGGCACTGGAATATTTCGCAGGCTCATCGTGTTTGCGCCTTCATGCATCACAAAGGCAACGTCCGCATCCTTGCGATTTCAGGGAGCCTTCGGCGGGCATCTTCGAACAGTGCGCTGGTCGGAGCTGTCGCACGTCTCGCTCCAGACACAGTGGAGGTGTTCATCTACCGAGAGCTTGAGGCGCTTCCACCCTTTAATCCGGACTTCGACGAAGACAACGCGCCTGCGGCCGTCGCCCGATTTCGAGCAGCGCTGCAAGCGTGCGACGCGGTCTTGATATCAAGTCCGGAGTACGCTCACGGGGTACCTGGGGTCCTGAAGAACGCACTCGACTGGGTAGTCGGCAGTGGTGAATTGGTTGACAAGCCGATCGCCCTGATCAACACGTCCCCCCGCGCAACGCACGCACAAGCCTCCCTGGCCGAGACGCTCACGGTCATGTCGGCCCACGTAATAACCCAAGCCTCGATTAGTGTTTCGGTTGAAGGCAGATCGCTCGATGCCATCGGCATCGCCGCGGACGCCGAGCGTTCAACTGCGCTGAGGTCTGCGATCGAAGCTCTCGTTTTTGCCGCGCGCCGTACATCCGCCGCTTAGGCGTTCTCCTTCATCTCCAGACACCCCGTGCGCGCGAACCATGTCGGCGTTTCGCTGTGATGCTCGCGCCTACGGCAGCCCCTGGTTGTTGCCGACGAGCTGCTGCGGGACGAATCTCGAACCGTGCAGGTCGTCGTCGTCGAAGGCGAACACGAAGAACGTGTTTGGGTTGTCGATGCCAGAGGGATGATGCGTGTCGGTGATGGCGGGTGCGAAGTCGTTGTCGTTGCTCACATACAACGTGTGCTTGACGACGCCGCCGATCACGACATCCTCTCCGAACGCCATGCCCTCCAGCTTGGCAGGAATGTCAGCCGCGCTCATGCGGACGGGTGCCGCGGCCAGGACACTCACGATGTCGAGAAACAGCGACTTCGAGACAGTGCACGATGCGAGGACCGTTCGATCAGTGATTGCGCTGACGTCAACGGCGTTGTCGAGGTTGATCTTATAGAGGCGCTTGAACGAGGCCAGAGAGTCGTCCCCGAGTCCCGCATCATCCCGTTCGGCCACCAGGAACTCGTGGTCGTTCAGCGCGAGAATTTCGCTGGCGGTGCCGTACCGGGGTTGGTCAACGGTCCCGATGTTGTCGAACTGATAGCCATACTCGTGAGACACGACGCCCGTCTCGATGTCGATGGTCACGATTCGCGTCGTAGAGCCGTTGGTGCCGCCATCTTGGAGGAGGGGACTCTGCAGGATGCCGACGAGCGTGCGGCCCTCGGGTGTGATGGCCAGTCCCTCCATGCCCTTGTTCGGGACCCTGCCGGACGTGTTTCCATTAATCTCGTTCTGGCTCATCGAGCTCACGTTGCGGATGGCGAAGATATCGGGCAACGTGAAAAAAGCGATGCGCTTCCCGGTGCGGCGGTTGAACCGATAGACGTTGGGGCCGTACTCGTCTGAAATGAAGACACTCACGCCATCCTTAGCCACGCGGATGCTCTCCGGATCGAAACGCCCGTTGGCCACATTCGCCGAGAACTGCGTCATGTCGAAACCGTCGGAACGGCCGGTCAGGTAGTGCGTGTGTGCGATCGCGTTCAGCGCCGGAGCGCCAGGCGGCAAAACACCACAACCCACGCCGTAGGAACCGCCGGGACCGTACATCAACGGCGACGGGCTCGAAAGCAGCGTGGTGTCGAGCAGCTCCGGGGTGAGCGTGAAGGGGAGCGTTGCACCGGACGGACTCGGCGCGAGGGTCAGGCGGAAGGTCTGGAAGCGATTGATGTACGAGGTCGTGTCGTCAACGCAGGCGTTATGGGGATCTGCGTTCGGTCCACGATCGGGGATCGCGAGGAAAGTATTCCCACCTGCGTGGGCAAGACCGGAGCCAACCCCTCCGAGGCGATTGCCCGGCACGCCGCTTTCCAGGGGGCCGGCCGTCTCGGCCGCCATGTCATCGGTCGCGCCGCTGATGTGGCCAACCGCAATCAGAACCGGCCCTGCTCCGGCGTGGCGGGTGGTGGGGAGACATGACGCCAGCAGGGACGCCATCCTGACGATGAATGGTGGATGCAACAAAATCCATCCGATCAAACCCGCTCCGACAATCGTCATCCGCATGCGGCCTCCACAGATCGAATTGGTCGCATGGGGACGACCCAGGCAATCGCGGAACATCAAACTGTCCCTCCAAGAACGCGACGCCGTGAATTCGTTCGATTCTCCAATATGCCCAATCGCCGGGCTTCCTCGAATATTCCAGGATGAGCGGAACGCGGAGGATCGTGTTCGCGGGAATGTTTCTCGAGGGAGGCACGACGCGCGCGGCACGCACGCGCCTAACGGTGTGCGACGCTGTCGATGTCCTTTCAGCAGCGAATCGATGGACGTCCTGCGCCCTGCCGCATAGGCCAGCGCCCAGCGATCCGGGCCGAGGCGTGCACGCGCCTCCCGTTCCGCCTGTTCCTGGAGGTCCTGCACCGATTTGTCGACGACCGTGACGCCGGTGCGTTCGGTGACGGCGTCCCGAGCGCCCAGGATCCGCGCCGCCCATGCGTCGTCGCCCTTGAGTACCGCCGCGGCGGCGAGCGGGACCAGCGCGTACACGAACGCGAACTTGTCGTGGAGCTCCCGGATGCGTGTGAGGCTCTCACGCACCAACGCGATCGCCTCATCGGCGTTCCCGCGCCGCACCGCCAGGATGGCGCGAACATACAGCGCCCAGGTCAGGAACCACGGACCGGCCTGTCGAAGCACCGATGTGGCCTCATCGAGCAGGCGTTCCGCCTGGGCGGCGTCGCCGGTCGCAAGGGCTAGCACCGCCATCCCGCTCAGCGCATTGCCAGCGCCCGACGGGATCGCCAGCGCCCGGAACCCTTCGACACTGCGGGCAAACCGGTCGCGCGCCGCGTTCACGTTGCCAACGGCGTGTTCGACGTGCCCGGACAGATTCTCGGCCTGCGCGACCATTTCCATGTCGCCGGCGCCGTGGGCGAGCGCCAGGGCGCGGTCGAGCCCGGTGCGCGCGCGCCCGAGTTCTCCTTGCGTGTACCACATCACAGCCGCTCCGAGGAGCGCTCTCGATTCGGCAGCGGGCGGAAGAGATGGCAGGTTCAGAATCTGCTCATACCACTGGAGGCCCTCGGCCGCATGCCCCCGGATCAGCCAGAAGAACTTCAGCCCCCACGCGATGTCGGACGCTTCGGCGGGACGGCCGCGCTCGATGAGCCACGCCAGGGCGCCGCGGTAGTTCTCGAGATCGTCACGCACGCGATCCAGCCATTCGACCTGCGCAGGTCCGACCAGCCCCTCCGCGGCGAGGGAGGCTTCGCCGATGCAATAGCGCACCAGCCCCTCCAGGGCGTCGTCGCGCTCGCCCGCCGCGGTGAGCTCGAGCGCCGCGTACGCCCGCACGGTTTCGAGCATCTGGTACAGCGGACGAGTCGCCACCGAGGTCTCGGCTCGCAGAAGGAGGCTCTTGTCGATCAGGCCGGCCGCCGCGCGGAGCGCTTCGTCGCTCTCGGCCGACGATCCCTCGCGACCGGCAAGGACGGCCGCGGCCGCCTCGATCGGAAACCGACCCGGCAGCGCGCCGAGACGACGGAACACGCGCTGCTCGTTCGGGCCCAGCAGTTGATAGCTCCAGGCGACCGTCGCGTTCATCGTCTGTTGACGTTCGGGGAGATCGCGCGGGGCGACGGTCGAGAGCAGGACATCGTGCTGCCAGTCGGCGGAGCAGATCCTCGGCGGTCAGCACCTTCATCCACGGGGCCGCGAGCTCGAGCGCGAGCGGCAGCGCATCGAGCCGTCGACAAATCGCCGTCACGGTGGGGCCGTTCGCCGACGTGAGGCGAAAGTCGGGTTGCACGTCCCGAACCCGTTCCACGAACAGCCGCACCGCGGGAGAGCGCGCCAGATCGGCAGGCGACATCGCATCCGAGTCCACCTCCAGCGCGAGCGGTCCGACGACGTACTCCCGCTCTCCTCGCACGCGGAGCGGGGCGCGGCTGGTGGCCAGCACTCGGAGCGACGCGACCGATGCCAGGAGATCCGCGACCAGCGGCGCCGCGTCCAGTACCTGCTCGAAATTGTCGAGCACCAGCAACGTGGGCTGATCGTCGCACGCGGCACGTGCGCGCTTCGGCAAGTCGAGCGCCGTGACGTCCGGCAGCCCGAGAGCCTCGGCGATCGCCGGCGCGACGAACGCACGCGTTCCGAATGGCGGCCAACGAGACGAACACCACGCGGGTTGCGCCCTCTGCCGCAATCGCGCGCGCGAGCTCCAGCGCCAGACGGGTCTTCCCGACTCCTCCTGGCCCGGTGAGCGTGATGAGACGTGCGGTGGGATCCGCGAGCCAGAGCCGCAGCGTCTGCACGTCAGCATCGCGGCCGAGAAGGACCGTGAGAGCCAGGGGCAGCGAGACGTCGCTCAGTTCATCGACCGCCGCTTTGGGCGCTGCTGCCCGCGCGCTCACAACGAGCGCGTCACGGGTCGCACCAGTCAGGTCGAGTGCCGCCGACAGCGCGCGCACGGTCTCGACATGGGGCCGCCGTCGTTGCCCGCGCTCCAGCGCGCTCACGGCATGGACCGACAGGCCCGCAATCGTCGCGAGCTCCTCCTGCGTGAAGCCCGCAGCCTCGCGGAGCGCTTTGAGCTGCGCGCCAAATGACCGCGGAGCGCCAGGTTTCATGGCCCTTTCATCTTACTGCCGCGGCTGTACGGGCGTCGTACGAGTCCTGTGCGACTGCTGTCGGTGGTCGCCAGTTCGTCCTCATTCCACACTGGCCGCATGGCAAGTGACGTGGCGGCAACCACATCTATTGCCGGAGCCGTTCCGCGATCGGGCGGCTTTTCACTTCCCTTATCCCACGCTTGAAGAGGGACTCCGCCAAGTCCTCGGAACGCTCCATGACTGATGGACTTCGGCGACCGGCCACGACAGACGCAATCGGCGAGAGTTTTGACGAGGTCGTTCTGCCCCATCTCGACGCTGGCTATCGGCTGGCGCGCTGGCTGATGCGGAATGAGCACGATGCGGAGGATGTCGTGCAGGAGGCGTCGCTGCGGGCCTTTCGGTACTTCCGTACATTTACTGGCGGAAATGGCCGTGCCTGGTTCCTCAGAATCGTTCGCAACACCTGTTGTGGCTGGCGCGGCCGCAGCTTCCAAGCACTGACCGACCCGTTCGATGAAGAGCAGCACCGCAGCGATCGGCCTGCGTCCGATCCTGAAACGTTACTGCTTCAAACCGATGACGCCACGTTGATCGAGCGGGCGATGAGCAAGCTGCCGGATCGTTTTCGTCAACTGCTCGTGCTCCGCGAGCTGGAGGGTCTGTCCTACCGGGAGCTGGCTGACGTATTGGACATTCCCATTGGAACCGTGATGTCGAGGCTGTCGCGCGCCCGTCATGCACTTCGCGGTGCACTCGACAGCGAGCTGAAACCGTCCCGCATTGCAGCGAGGACTCAGGTTCGAGAACACGAGACAGACGCGGTGATTGATCCGTGACCTGCCTGGAGACCGGACGACAGGTGGAAGCGGCGCGATGTCCTCCGGCGCTACCGGTCAATCCGGGAATATCCGAGCATGCCTGGCGATTAGATGAAGGTGAAGCGTCTGCGATTCCCGCAGCGCTACTCTCAATCGGATCCCGAAAGTAACGGTGCGGCTTCTCGAGTTTGCGTAAGCGAACGGAAATAGATTCATTTCGATGATTCACGCTCAGGACCTCTTCGAAGTCCACATGACCGTTGCCGATCTGGACAGGTCCGTCGCGTTCTACCGCGACGCCGTCGGCCTCAAGCTGGCTCACATCATGTCCGCGCGTCAGGCCGCGTTTTTCTGGATTGGTGCTGCCGGGAACGCGATGCTCGGACTGTGGTCGGCCGGCTCGGGGCCTCAGAGAGTCACGCTGCACACGGCGTTCCGCGCCAGCCTCCCAGATGTGGTTGCTGCGCCGCGCGCGCTGCGCTCTGTGGGCGTCACGCCCCTCGACTTCGACGGTCGACCAACAGATCAGCCGGTTGTTCTCGCCTGGATGCCGGCCGCGTCCATCTTCTTTCGCGATCCCGATGGCCATTTGCTGGAGTACATCGCCATGCTCCCGCACGAGCCACGACCCGAATACGGGATCGTACCGTGGCGGATGTGGGAACTCATGCGCGGCGCCACTCCGATGGCTGATGCTTTGCAAATGCGATGATGACAAAAGTCCCCGAAGAGATACATCCGCATCGACCTGATGGTAAGGCGCTGGAATATTTTGAAGGCCTGCGTTGTCTGTACCGGCATGGAGCACAAACGTCCCGTCCACGTTCTCGCGATTTCTGGCAGCTTGCGACGGTCGTCATCGAACAGCGCGCTGATTGCGGCTGCGGCCAGACTGGCACCAGCAGGCGTCGAGATGTCGATTTTCCCTGGGCTTGCTGAGCTCCCGCCGTTCAATCCCGATCTCGACCAAGATTGCCCGCCCGAAGCAGTCGGCCGTTTTCGAAGAAGGCTGGACGCATGCGACGCCCTCCTGATCTCGAGTCCCGAATACGCTCACGGAGTGCCCGGGGTCTTGAAGAACGCGCTGGACTGGGTTGTCGGCAGCAGTGAACTGGTTGGCAAGCCAGTCGCGCTCATCAACACGTCGGCGCGCGCGACGCACGCGTGGAACTCGCTGGTCGAGACCTTGACCGTCATGTCGGCGCGCGTCATCCTCGGAGCGTCGATCACGGTTCCGCTGCAGGGCAGTACGCTCGACGCAGACGGCATCGCCGCAGACCCCGAGCTTGCAACGCTGTTGAGGTGCGCTGTCGACGCCCTCGCAACCGCCACACCCGACCGAAGCGCTGTTTAGACACGTGCGTAATCATGTCCATCGGTAAGGAATCGGCTGGACGTCCAGCTGAAACGGTTCGACACTCCGGGGAGGACCTGTGAAACTCACAAGCAGTAATTGGAATGGCTCCCTTCCATCGACGATAGTCGGCCAGCACTTTGAACGCTACGGCATCGTCGGCCAGAGCCGCGCCATCGCCGATCTGACCCGAAAGATCGAGCTGGTGTCGGCGAGCCGCAGCACGGTGCTCATCACCGGCGAGACCGGCACCGGCAAAGAGCTGGTTGCTCGCGCCGTGCACAATCGTAGCGCGCAGCGGAACATGCCGTTCGTCAAGGTCAATTGTGCGGCCATTCCCGAAGCCTTGATGGAATCAGAGCTCTTCGGCCACGTGAGAGGCGCATTCACCGGAGCGGCCGGTTCAAAGAAGGGTAAGTTCGCCCTGGCACACGGCGGCTCCATCCTTCTCGACGAGATCGCCACCATGAGCGCAGCACTGCAGGCCAAGTTACTGCGCGTCCTGCAGGAGCGAGAAATCGAGCCGCTCGGCGCGGAACGGACAGAGTGTGTGGACCTCCGTGTGATCGCAGCGACAAACCGCGACCTCCGTCAGCTCATGGAGGAGGGGCGGTTCCAGGAAGACCTCTATTATCGCTTGCACGTGATCCCCATCATCGTGCCCCCGCTTCGCGATCGCGCCGAGGACATTCCCATGCTGGTGGAGTACTTCTGTTACAAGCATGCGACACGGAGTGGCAAATCGATCGAGGCTGTTGAGGACGGTGTGCTCTCGTGGCTTCAGGGATATCACTGGCCCGGCAACGTGCGGGAACTCGAAAACGCGATCGAGCGCGCCGTCATCTTGACGACCGGCTCCACCATTTCTCGTGATGTCGTCACGTTCGAGGCGACCGTCGGCGCCAACCTGCAGGCCGCCAGCATCCCCTCGTTAAAGCTGCAGCAGAACGTCGAGTGGATGGAACGGGAGACGATTCGGCTGGCGCTCGCCATGTCGACTGCGAAGGGCCAGGCCGCCAAGCTGATGGGCATCAGTCCCCGAGCGCTTTCGTATTATCTGGCGAAATACGCGTTCGGCGACCCGAACAGAGTACGGCGGCGTCCTGATTCCGAGCTCTTGGGCAGGTGGCACGTGTGAGCGTCGGTTCTACCGCTCGCGCCCTGAGGCCGCTAGAACCTGCCGGCCCACTCCGACCATTGCTGCACCGAAGACGATTCCTGAGACGAAGAACAGCGGTGCCGCGCGTGCCATGAACTGACTGATGGACCCTGTCATCAGGGACAGCACGAACAGGAGGGGCACGAACGGGGAGCCCTGCGCCAACCTCCACCACGTCGCCGTGAGCAGCGCCCATCCGCTGACGACGGCAAGGCCTCCCGCTGGATACAAGTCAAGACCCGGAATTGCGCGCCTGGACCTCACCAGCAAGATCCCCGCGAGCGTGATGAAAAACCCGGCCGCACCCCAGGAGCCCAAAAGCTGATGATTCTGTGCGTACACAGCGAGCACGCCAAGGAGCAGCAGGAGATCGACGATGAAATAGAGCACCTGCAGTTCAGTTTCGCCGGTGCCGGAAGCAAACGAGGCCAGCGCGCGCAACACGCCAGCAAGGATGGCAGCCGTTCCGCCGATGCGAACCAGAGTGTGCAGCCGCGTGGCGTAACCCTCCCGCTACCTATCGCTCATGGGACGAATACGAGCCCCAGTTCCCCATCGTTGAGCACATCGCGGTGCGTGATTGTATCGATGTTGCCGATCGGAAAGCTCGGGATTTGACGCATGCGTCAACCCACGACGATCTGACCGGTCATCTTCGGGTGGATCGAGCAGAAGTACTTGTATGTCCCGGGCAAGCCGAAGCGAAGGGAAAACTGTTCGTTCGTGTCGAGCACAGGTGACTTGAACTTGTGCTCGGTGCTGACGACGTTGTGCGGCACGTCGTCTCGATTCGTCCAGGTGATTGTTGTATCGACCGGCACGTAGGCCAGCGCTGGGGCGAAGCTGAAGTTGTCCATCACAACGTCGTGGGCGTCCGCGGTCTGCGTCTCGGCTTCGAGCGGCACGTCGGTGATCGCGATCGGGTGGTTTACGCCGTGAAACGACATGCGGGAGAGCCCGAGCACTTTCCGCAGCCGATCGTCAGCCACCTTCACCGGGCCCGGCGACGCCGCCGCGCCTGGCGCGGGTTGCGGGAAGGCGGTCGACATAGCCGTGTGAAACGTGACGTGGCCTTCGACCTTCTGCATAACCTGATGAATATGACCGTTCAGGACCGAAACCGAACCAAACCGTTTGAGATACGACAGTGCGCGTTCGCTATCCTCCGTCGCCCATCCCCACTCGGGGTACACCGACCAGAGCGGGATGTGGGCAAAGACGACGACGGGCGTGCTGCTTGCGAGGCGTTTGACGTCCTTCTCGAGCCATTCGAGTTGCTCGGCCCCCAGCGTGCCGAGGCCCCCCGCTTTGAGGTTGACCACGTTCACCAGGCCGATGAAGTGGACACCGTCATGGTCGAAGCTGTGCCACCCGGCGCCCTGCGTCCCTTTGCCGAAGCGCTGCAAGTAGCTCTTGCCATCGTCCTCGAGCACGTCGTGTTCGCCTGGGACGTAGAAGACGGGGACGGACAGTTCGGACAGCACCTGTTGGAGCGTGTCGAACTCCGCCGGTTTCGAAAGATGCGTCAGATCGCCGGTGTGAAGGACGAACGCCGGCGGTTCTGGCGCAGCCTTGATCTTCGCGAGCACGGCGCGCAGAGTCGCTGTGACATCGGTGTTCGCCGGTTTGTCGAATCCGATGTGGCTATCGCTGATCTGGACGAAGTGGAGTGCACCGTCCGCGGGCGACATCATCGGAACGCGAGGCGACTGGCCCAGCGGAGAGCTTTTCAGCATGCCGCTCGATAACGTCCAGACCGCGCCAGTCCCCACCCATGCCATGCATTTCAGAAAGTTCCGTCGATCGAGATCTCTGTCGTCACTTGTCCGTGCCACACGTGCCTCCCTCATGGGCGCAAGAAGTCGGCGCCCCAAAACCAGCAGTACTCGAATGCCATCTGCTGATACAGACCGCAACGACACGGGCGCTATTCCCGGGAATAAAGCCGACCGGCAGCGTGTCTATAGGGTTAAGGATCGATGGCCCTGCGAGTCTTCGAGGAAACCGTTCTCCCGCACCTCGGCGCGGCGTTCAACTACGCGCGGTGGCTGACGAAGAACGACGCGGAAGCAGAGGATGTCGTCCAGGATGCCTGCGTGCGGGCGATGCGCTTCTTGTCGTCCCTTCGAGACGATGACGCTCGCGCCTGGCTGTTCACGATCGTACGGAATACGTGGTACAGCCGGGTCTCGCGCCGGACGAACGCGAAGGAGGCGGCACCGTTGGACGGCGCACAGCACGACCCGCCCGATGACGCCCCCGATCCAGAGGAACGGCTGCTCCAGCAGCATACCATCGCGCTTGTGCGCGCCGCGCTAGAGCAGCTGCCCGTCGATTTCCGCGAGGTGATCGTGCTGCGTGAGATCGAAGGCTTGTCCTACAAGGAGATCGCTGAAGTCGTTCGCGTGCCGATCGGCACTGTGATGTCCCGACTCGCGCGGGCACGCGAACGGCTGATGGCATTGCTGAAGCTAGCGGCGCCCGTGGAGGGTCTCCAATGAGCTGCGAACACGTGGAACGCGACCTCGATGCTTATCTCGACCGCGAGCTCGATACGGAGTCCGCAACGGCCGTCCGCGTTCACCTCAGCGGGTGCGCGGTCTGCCGCCGACGGGTCGCCGAGCGCGAGGCGCTGAGCCGGCTCGTCCGGGCCGCACCCTACTATTCAGCCCCAGATCGCCTGCGGACACGAGTGTTGGCACAGACAACCCGATCCAAGTCGGTGCGTCGCGTCCTCGCGTGGGCGGCCGCAGCGGTGGTGGTCGTATCGGTGGGTGCCGGCATGAGTCTATTGCGATCGGCATCAACAAGCGGCGACGCGATCGCGGATGAAGTGGTCAACAGCCACGTGCGCTCCCTTATGGCGAACCACCTATTCGACGTGCAGTCCACGGATCAACACACGGTCAAACCGTGGTTTCTGGGCAAGCTCGATTTCTCCCCGCCGGTCGTTGATCTCGCCCCGATCGAGTTTCCGCTCGTAGGGGGTCGCCTCGATTACATCGGCGGGCGGCCGGTGGCAGCGCTCGTCTATGAACGGCGGAAGCACACTATCAACGTGTTCATCTCCGCCGAGCGGGATGATGCGTTCGCGCGGGACAACGTCCGATCGGTTCGAGGATTCCATATTCATCACTGGTTCCGCGACACCATGTCCTTCTGGGCGATATCAGACTTGAACGATGCCGAGTTGACCGAGCTCGTCAAAGCGCTCCAGTCATCGTAGTCAGTCAGCGCTCCTGCAGCGTGTCGAGCCTTCACCGGCTTCCATCGGTGCCACGCTCGGTCTCTAGGCAGACGTGGTTCAGCGTGCTGGCACCACACTGGCTTCGTACTCCGTCGGGCATCCGAACCCCTCGACCTTGACGCCCAGACGCCGCAGGGCGTCGAGTGCGAGCAGGCGCTGGTAGGTATTGAAGGTAATCACGTGCGCGAACATGCCCACGAAGGAAAATGTCTCCGGCGGCTCGCAGAGCGCGTCGACGAAGGTGTCGCTCCAGGCGTTGCGGTTGCGCACGTCGGTGAGAATCCGATTGAACTTGAGGTCCGCCGCTTCCAGCCGCGACAGGAGCGCGTCGGGCGTCCGCCGTTCGGGCGGCTCGGCGTCGAGATCGGGCATCGACGCGCCGGTGAGTGCCGCAGACCAGACTTCCTTCGTCACGACGAGCCGCCGCAGCAGATCGCGCAGGCTCTGCGCGGGGCTGTCCCACGGAAAGACGTGCGCCGGATTATTGAGCGGCTGGTCCAGTTGGGCGTCGGTCAGGCCGCGCGCGTGCTCCAGCAGCTTCCGGACGTGAAACGACTCGGCTCCCGCGAAAATGTCGTACAAGTCCATGTTCTCTCCTTCCGACGCGGCAGCTGGCGCGCAGAAATGAATGGCGTTCGGCGCCGGCAGGTGGAAGTGGGTGGCGCCCATCCGCCGGTACAAGCTTGGCGAGATCTTGAACGCGCGGTAGAACGCTCGGGTGAACGCTTCGAGCGATCCGTAATGGGCGTCGAAGGCGATCTCCGTGATCAAGTGTGGGGTTCGTCCCAGCTGCCAGGCGGCCCGCTCGAGCAGCAACCGCCGCCGCATGGCAGCGGGCGTCTCTTCGATCATCGCGCCGAACACACGGAAGAACTGCGCTCGGCTCCGATAGGCGCGACGGGCTAACTGCTCGGCGCTGGCGTCTTCTTCCAGCGAGCCGAGGACAACCTGCGATAGCCTCTCTGCTTCGTTCACAGCGCTCATGGCTTCCTGCGTCGAGGGTATCGTACTGATGGCACCCGAGCCGCGCCTGACAATTCGTCTCTTTCTTTCCCGGCGCGGCAGGATGATCGCCGCGGCTGCGCTCGCGGTGGATCGGACAGCGTCGGATAGAATACGGTGAAGTCTCCGAGAGCATCCGAAATCATGATTCCGCCGAAGATTATCCGCTTTCTCGAGGAGCGGGCCAGCCTCGGCTTCGCGGCCAGCCGCGATGGCAATCTCGTGCCATGCGGACACCGCGTATCCGGGTGGCAGATCGACGCCAGCGGGCGTACGCTCACTGCCTTCGTGCCGCAATCCTCAGCAGGCAAGCTTGTCGAGTCGTTGCTCGATAACGGACGCATCGCGGTCACCTTCGAAGAGGTCGGCACACACGAGACGTATCAGATCAAGGGGCAGTACCTGAGTCATAGGCCGATCCGGCCCGCAGAGATCGACATCGCCGGGCGCGCGCGCGACCGCTTCGCAAAGGGGTTGCGCACGTACTTCGATCCGAAGCCGGCCGCGGCGCTGATGGCGTCCATTCCCACTCCAAGCCTGGCCGTCGAGATCGAAGTCCACGAGGTGTTCCTGCAGACGCCCGGGCCGGAGGCGGGCCGTCGAGTCGCACCCTCCGATCCAGAGCCGAGCGCGAGATGACGAACGCTCGACTCCCGGAGGAGATCCACACGGCGCTGGACAACGGCGTCCCGGCGTTGGTGGTCACGTGTTCGGCAGATGGCACGCCGAACGCGACGATCATCTCGAAGGTGTACTTCGTGGACGAGACGCACGTGGCGCTCTCCTTCCAGTTCTTCAACAAAACCATCAGAAACGTGCGTGAGAACCCCCGCGCCTGGGTCGGCCTGACCGATTACACTGGCCATGCCGATTGGTACCTGGCTCTCGAGTTCGAGCGCTCGGAGACGGAAGGTCCGATCTTCGATGCGATGGATATGCAGATCGAAGCGATTGCCTCGGCGACCGGCATGTCCGGCATCTTCAAGCTCCGCGCTGCCGACATCTATCGCGTACTCTCCGTCGAGAAGCAGCCGTTTCAACCGTGATCAGGAACTCCGGGCGACAGAGGCGAGACAATTCCCGTGGCCGAGCGTGACGGCCTCGAGACGACGCTCGCGCGCCAGGCGGCAGAGCTGCAGATTCTGCAGCGAGTGGCCGCCGAGGTTAACGCGACGCTCGATCTCGAAGAGGTCTATGACATCGCCTTGCGGACGATGGACGAGCTGTTCGAGTTCCATCACGCCATCATCCTCCTTCACGAGGCCGACAGCGGTACGCTGCGTGTCGTCGCCAGCCGTGGCTACGAGAATCAGGCGATCGGCGGCCGCGTCCGCGTCGGCATTGGGGCCGTCGGCATCGTCGCCGAGCGGCGAAAGATCCTGCAACTGGACAACCTCGGCCAGCAGCGTGCCTACGCCGCGGCGCAACGCCGTCAGATGATGCAGTCGGGTCGCGGAATGGAAATCGGCGACCCCGTGCCGGTCCCGGGCCTACCGAACGCAGAGAGCCAGATCGCGATTCCGCTCCTCATCCGCGACGAGTTGGTCGGAGTGTTCTCGATCGAGAGCCCGCTGCGGCAGGCGTTCGACCAGCACGACCGCAACCTGGTGGCCATCGTCGCGAACCAGATCGCGAGCGCAATCCGTAACGCACAGCTTTACGACGAGCGACGGCGCGCGGCCGAGGCGCTGCAAGCAGCCAATGCGTCGCTCGAGATGCGCGTGGCGGAACGGACCGAGGCGCTGGAACGCGAGCTGCGCGTTGCAGAGGATCTCCTGCGTCATATGCGCAGCCGTGTGGACGGCGCCCTGATTGGCGAGAGCGCGCCGGTTCGCGCCCTCCGCGAAGCCGTCGCTCGAGAGGCGCGCCACACCGAACCGCTGGTGTTGTTTGGTCCTCCGGGGGCCGGCAAGGAAGCGGTCGCCCACGCCGTGCACGCCAGCTCGGGCCGCAAAGGCGCGTTCATTTTCGTCAGCTGCCCCGAGCTTCAGACACTGAGCCAGCAGACGCCGCGCAGCTCGGACGCGCGAACACGAGCGGCTGAGGGCATGCTGGCGAGCAGATTCGAGCTCGCCTCCGGCGGGACACTCTTTCTCGAAGCGGTTCACGAGCTTCCGCTCGAGCATCAGCGCGAGCTGCAGGCGCTCGTCGACCGTCAGGAACGCGCGCGCGGCGGCGGCCAGAGGCCATTCTCTGACGCTCGAATCATCGCGTCGACAACGCGGGAGCTACAGACCGAAAGCCTGATCGCTCCGCGTGTCGTCACGCAGGCGATCGCCGTGCCTGCGCTTAAGGATCGACACGAGGACATCCCGGCGTTGGTCGAGCACTTCGTGCGGCGGCACGCCAGGCACTACGGCAAGCTGGTGGACGGCGTGTCCCCGGAATCCATGCGACGACTCGAGAAACACTCCTGGCCCGGCAACATCCGGGAGCTCGACACCGTCCTCGAGCGCGCCGTCATGGTGGCGCGTGGACCAGTGCTCGAGATCGATGAAGAGGTGTTGGACGATAGACTGGCCGTCGGCAGTTACCGTCTGATCTCTCGGCTGGGTTTTGGCGGTATGGGAGAAGTCTGGCGCGCAACACACAGGCTCCTCGCCCGCCCCGCCGCCGTGAAGCTGATTCGCCAGCAGGTCGAGCCAGGTGAAGCGTACGAGCAGCTCATCCGCCGCTTCGAGCGCGAAGCGCAGGTCACCGCGCGGTTGCGATCGCCACATACCGTGCAGCTCTACGACTTCGGCGTAAACGACACCGGCACCTTCTACTACGTCATGGAGCTGCTGCAGGGACTCGATCTCCAGGACATCGTGAATCGGTTCGGGCCGCAAGTTCCCGAGCGGGTGATCGCGCTCCTGCAGCAGGCCTGTCGGTCCCTTGCCGAGGCGCATGAGCACGGACTCGTGCACCGCGACATCAAACCCGCCAATTTCTTCGTCGCACGCCTGGGAAACGAGTACGACTACGTGAAGTTGCTCGACTTCGGGATCGTCAAGGATCAACCGGGCTCGGAAGGTCACGACACGCAAGGGTCGACCTTGCTGTCGGCGCCGAACGTTCTCAAGGGGACGCCCGCCTTCATGTCACCGGAGGTGATCCTGGGACAGGACCCCATCGATGGCCGGGCCGACCTCTATTCGTTGGCATGCGCGGCGTATTGGTCGCTCACCGGGCGACTGGTCTTCCAAGCGAACACCCCGACGCAAATGCTCCTGCACCACGTGCAGACGCGTCCGGCTCCGCCCTCCGAAGTATCCGAGCTTCCATGTCCACGGGACTTGGAGTTGGTGCTCATGCAGTGTCTCGAAAAAGATCCAGCGAAGCGGCCTTCCTCAGCGCTCGAGCTCGAGACGATGCTCAATCGCATCCGCTGTCGGGAGCCTTGGAGCGAGGTCCGAGCCCGGGCCTGGTGGGAGACGCACGCGCCGGAAGTCCTCGGACCGTAGTCTCGCTCAAGAGGTCGGTCAAGTTCGTGGCTGGTCAGTTCTCTCGACCTCCCCATTCCAGAGATCGCTCCCGGGAGCCAGCCGGCCTGCATCGATCGTGATGACGGCTTCCGCCAGGTTCACCGCGTCGTCACGATGGTGAGTCACATAGATGGTGGGACCGTCGACCGATGGCGAGACTCTTCGAAGCAGATCGTAGAGGGCATCCTTCGTCTGGGAATCGACCGACGAGAATGGCTCATCCAGCAACAGCACGGACGGACGGGCCGCCAACGCACGAGCGATCGCCAAGCGCTGCTGCTCGCCGCCTGAGAGTTGGCCCGGACGACGACGCTCGAACCCGGCGAGTCCGACAGACCCCAGAAGTGCCTGTGCCTCTGCCCCAGTCAAACCCGCGGCGCGCCCTACCAGCGACACGTGGTCGATCGCCCGGAGATGGGGCCATAACGCCAGGTCCTGAAAGACGAACCCGACACGTCGTTCGTACGGTGGCACGTCGATTCCGGCCTCGCGAGAGAAGAAGACGCGTGAACCTAATTCGATTGTCCCGGACCGGGGCACCAGGAGACCGGCAATCGCGGTCAAGAGCGTGGACTTGCCGGCTCCACTGCGGCCCCAGAGAACAGTTCGACGGCCTGACGCGAATACCGCGTTGCAGCCGCATAGGACTTCTCGTCCTTCCCGAGCCACGTGCAGGTCGCGAACGACCAGGTCACCCACGCATTCTCCACAGAAGCACCGGTCCCAATGCCGAAAGAGTCACAGCCAATGCCGCGCCAAGAATCGCCACGAGCGCGAGCGCTCCGATCACGGCCGATGGCGCGTTCGCTGACGCGAGATAGAGGTTCAAGGTCAGTCGGGATGCGCCGGGAGGAAGCAGCAACGACGCCACGTCGCGATCCGCGTATGTGAGCGCCGCGATGAGAGCTGAGGTTGCGGCCAGAGACCACCTCACGAGCGGTAATAGGAACACAAACGCGCGCCTCAACGCTGAGACCTGGACCAGGGCTGCGGCATCGTCCAGTGTCCGAGGCAGGCGTGAGAAACCCACCCCGAACCCCAGCATCGCCAACGCCACAGCGCGGGACATATGAGCGACCAACGGCGGGATGGCCAGGCCGCCCATGATTTGACCGATGCCTACCCACCCGAGCGCATAGATAGCGGCCGGCACGCAGAACAGCATCAACGCAACCGACAGCATCGCGGGCATTGCTGCGGACCGTCTGGCCGCGAAGGCTACAGACAGCGTCGCGATCAGCGCAATCCATGCGCACGCGACGGGCTCAACGATCGAGACCAAAGCGGTCGTCGCTCCGGTACTCATTCGAGGCCAACCATCGGGTGAACCGGCGATCGCCGATATATATCCCGCGACGGGTAAGGCCACGAAAGCCGCAGGTACGGCAGCCCACAGGCTCAGCATCCACCCACCTTTTCGCAGAATCATCCCGTGTGTTCCACGGGAGGACGTGAGGACGGTACGCATCACCGGTCGTGCGGCCAACCCGCCCATGGCCACGATCGCGACGAGTAGCGGCACAACGTACGGCATCGTTCGTCTGACGTCGTAGCTTTGCGCGAATGCCGTGACGATGTCGGTCATCCCGGTCCGGAACCCAAAGAGAAAAGGCAATTCCGATTCGCCGAGCAAGAGAATGACCGTTAGAACGAAGCCGCCCAGGAGTGACGACCACAGCAGCGGAAGAAGGACGACAACCAGTCGAGTCACTGGCGGAAAGGCGACTCGAGCCGCTTCGTACAGATTGGACGGAATCTGGCGGATCACGGCAAACACGAAAAGCAGCGTGACCGGGGCGAGAGCGAGGCCAGCCACGACCGCGGCGGGAACAAGTCCGCTGACGCTGCCCCATGCGGACGTCAGGCGTGTCGCGCCAATCCACCAAAAAGCAGGTGGCGCCGCGATCGGGACAATTGCCATCGCTAGTAGTCCGAGGCGGCCGGGAAATTCTCGCATGCTGAACAGCACACCTATCGCACCGCCGACGACTGTCGCGATCGCGCCGCCGACGACCGCAAACTCGAGCGACGGTCCGACCGAGGACCACTCGGGGGCAAATCCAACGCCTGACACGTTCGTGAGAAGGTAGATCAGGGGAAGTGCTGTGATGACGAGGAGCAATCCCAAAGGGAACGCCGCGGTGGCGGCGCTCCAGCGTCGCCACGGGGGGGTCACAAACCGAACACCTTCTTGATCGCCGCATCCATGTTCGGCAGACTCCGTGCGACCTCCGTGTAGTCGACATCCATCACGCGTAGCGTGTTGAGCTGGGGCAGGGCCGACGGACCAGGCACATCGGTATGCAACGGATACTGTGCCGCGTCGCTCGCGGCCAGAATTTTCTCGGCTTCCGCGGAGGTCAAGAAATCGATGAATTTCCGCGCTTGGTCTCCATGCGGAGCGCCCTTGATGAGCAGGGCGGCGTTCGGCATGAGCGGCGTGCCCAGTGCATCCGGTCCTTCTTGATCCGGAATCACCAGGGCCACCGGTTTCTTGTCGCGTAGCGCCACGATCGCGTCGTCTTCATCAAGGATGCCGACGTCGACGCGGCCGTCCGACACGCGGTCTTTGACATCAGCATTCCCAGCCGCGAGGACGGCCCCGTTCGCCTTCAGACTCTCGAAGAACGCGGTGGCTTTGGCGTCACCCCATTTTGCGAAGAGCGCGGCCGCATGAAACGACATGGTGCCGAAGTGGGGGTTGGCAAACGCGAACCGTCCCTTCCAGCGCGGCTTGGTCAAGTCGAGAATGGATCGAGGCGCTTCGCCCGCTCGAACTCGGTCGGTGTTGTACAGGAAGACGCGGATGCGAGCACCAAATCCGGTCCACTCGTCCTTCGGGCTTCGATAGCGCGGGGCGATGCCGGTGGACTCGCGTGGTTTGTAGGCGTCGGCCACACCTTGTTCAACGAGCGCGACGGCACGGCTCGTATCCGACGACCAGAACACATCGGCGCGCGGGCGATCTTTCTCGGCAATTAGGCGCGAAGTCAGACCGGCGGTCTTGGTTTCCTCCGTATCGTACACGGGCAGCACTTTGACGCCGGTCTTTTGTTCGTACGCCCGAAAGATCAGATCCGCGAACTCTTTGTCGGCGGACGAATACACCACGACGCTGCGATCGTTATTGGCCCGCCGACGTCGTTTGACGCTCGCTCCGCCCACACCCCGCCACGACCAGACGTCAGGAGACAGCGACAATAACCCAAATTGGCGGCACTGTCTCGGAGGCGCTCACTTGTCGCCGTAGCTGAAGTCGTCGAACAGCGTCACGCTGTCGGCTTTGGTCCACACGCCGACCTTGCCGGCGTCCTTGAACGTCTCGTCGTCCCAGTCGAGCGCCTTCTTACCGTCGACCGTCACGGCGAAGTGCGTCGCCTGAAACTCCACGCGCAGCGTGTGCCACTGATTCGGAACGACCTTCATACTCGCGCGCTTCTTTCCGTCCGTCGGCCGTTAATCGGTGTGGTAAATCGTGACGTTGTCCTCGAGCGCGTTGGCGCGGGCAACGTAGTAATTGTTCGCGTCCTTGAGCCGCCAGACGACGCCACCGGCCTGGTCTTCCTGGCCGGAAATCGGTTTGAACTTCACTTCGACGAAGCCGTCCTTGAGGCTCGTGTCGTCCTTGAAACACAGCGGGAAGGTCGCAACGCCCGATTGTTTTAGGACGTTCGGCTTTGTGGGCGCGGTGTCGTCCCGCTCAATCGTCCACTTAGCATCGCCGCTTCCGGTCTTCGTACCCGTCCAGCCAGCCGGTGGCTGGCCCGCAGGCGCGTTGTCAAAGTTCACCGTTACGGGTGCCGCAGCCACCACGACGGCCAGGATGCTCGTCCAGATTGCGATGTCAACGAATTTCATTAGAACCTCCATTGGTCTTACTCGGAGCTACAGGAGTCGCCAGAGTTCACAGGGCGCCCACTAGGGCCATCACCGCCCAGGCGGTCGCCGACGCCGAGATGAATTGATCCGGTCCGTGCGGAAAACCGGATTCGAAGTATGGCTGAAACCCAAAAGCGCGGGAGCGCACGAACCAGGTGCCGTCTTCCAGCTGGGTCCGCAGAAGATATGCAACACCCTTCTGATACACGGCGTTCGTCGAAGCCATGGCGCTCACACGAAGCGCGTAAAGCGCCTGCCCGGTCGCGTACGCGTCGGGCGTCATCGTCGACTCCTGCGCCCAGCCGCCGGACACTGACTGGAGGGCAACGAGACGCTCCGACTGAGTTGCAATCTCTGTCCCTGGCGCGCGAGACCACACGAGTCCCAACAGCTTGAAGGCTTCATCTTGTGTGGAGGATGGCGAGGTCTTCCGCAAGAACTCCCGCGCCCGTGCGACGCGCGTCGCGACCTCGCCGCGTACGCCCGGCGGGGCGTATGCCTGCAGACCTCGAATGGCCATTGCCGTAAATGGAATGCGGCTGTTGTCTGCTTGAGGCGGGCGCGTATCGAGAAAGACCCAACTCCCGTCAGTTCGCTGATCGCTCAGCAGGTTGGCAATCGCCGCGTCGGTCGCTGCATTGGGAGGTACCGCGACTTCTGCCAGCGCGACAAGCCCATAGGTGAGCTCGTTGGCGCCCCCGGCAACCTCGCGACCGAGCATCAGATCGTGGCGCCGGCCATTCCAGACCTCGATGATTGACCGAGCCGGATGCGCCAGCGCTTCAGGATCCACGGCGATCCCCCGCGCACTGGCTGCCTTCACGGCCAACAGCGGCAACATCTGATGATGGCAGGCGACGCACTTGCGTGCTTCGAACAGCACCGGGCTGATGGACCTCAATCGAGCGAGCGCCTCCGTAACGGCAAGCTGCACGGTCCTGGGCTGCGACACCGGTGCAGGCGGCGGCTGTAACGGCGTGCTCGTAACACCCGCCTCTCGCAGCACACGGGCGACAGCTGTATCGCCCTGCGTCAACGCCCAGTCGAGCGCCGTGCGGCCCGCCTGATCGCGGACTTCAAGGTTGGCGCCTCGTTCGATCAACAGGCGAACGAGCGCGGGATCGGGTCGAGGCGCTGCCGCAGCCATCATCAGCGGCGTCACCTCGTGTTGTCCCTTCGCGTTGAGATCGGCGCCACGTTCGACCAGGAGCCGCACGGTGGCCGGCTGCCCTTGGAAGACAGCGACCGACAACATCGGGAACCTTCCCCTTGGATTGGGGCTGGCGCCCTGGTCGAGCAGCGCCTCAACTGCGCTCGCGTTGGTCACCGGATAGTTCGCCAGTGATGGTGGGCCAGACTGCGCGAGCGCTTTCAGCTCGATCCCGGCGTTGGCGAGAAGCTGGCTTATCTCCGGATGATCGCTGCGCGAAATGCGGAGCAGCTCGGCCGTCTCGTTCGCGGCGCCTTTCGGGGCGGCCCCTCGTGCGAGCAGCAGACGCATCACCTCGACGTTCCCGCGTCGCGCCGCCGTAATCAGCGCCGTCGTGCCGTCCTGCGATCGAGCGTTGGGCGCTGCGCCGCGATCGAGCAAGAGCCGAACCTTGCGCACATCGCCCGTCGCCCACATCAGGGCGGTTGCGCCGCCGCTGCTGATCGCTTGTGCGTCTGCGCCCCCATCCAGCAACGCGCGCATGCATTCCACTGATGCAAACGCAGCGGCATGCATCAACGCCGTCGCGCCGATATCATCCCGCCCATTCGGGTCGGCACCAGCCTTCAGCAAACTCTTCACCGCCCGTGCGTCGTCGGCGCGCGCGGCGTCGATCAAGCCGGAATCCGCCGTCCTCACTGGAATAGCAAGAACGAGGGTGCAAAACACAGTGCAGCTGACGACCTTGTTCCAACGAGGCATGCATGCCTCCCTCACGTTTGCCCTCACCGTGCCGGAGTGATCTGCTGGAGTGCCTCACGGTACTCCATGTCGCCTCGCTCGCGGCGGAGTGACAGTTGTGCAGCCGTCCGCACGAGAGCCACAGGTGTGCGGAGCTCATGGAACGCATCAGGCTCCTCCTCCAAGCCCTTCCGGAGCAGGACTGCCATTTTGTCGTCATCCTCAACGAGTAGAATCGCATTCGCGGCCCTGAGCCAGAGCCCGGCCAAGCATGACGCTTTTATCTGAAGATTGGCTGAAAATGCCGTGCCCAGGGTTTTTCAGAGAATGTTCAGTTCCACTGTTTAAGATCGTCGGCCAGGTGATGCCCATCAAGGCGTTCCTCGTCACGGGGCTTCTTGCATGCGCCGTCGCTGCGCGCGCTGCAGCGCAAACTGGCGCGCCAGTGACCGGCGTTGTTGTCGACTCCACGGGAGGTGTCCTGCCGGCCGCGCAAGTCGAGCTCAAGACGCCGACCGGCACGCTCGTCAGCGCGACCAGTGCCGATGCCAGTGGCGGGTTCCAGTTCGAACGTGTCGCGCCCGGGCGCTATGAGGTCGTCGTGACGTTCGAGGGATTTCGTCCGACGACTGTACGGGTCACCGTAGGCTCTCGTGCGGCGGCCCCACTGCGCGTGACGATGCCCCTCGCCTCCATCAGTCAAGAAGTCACGGTCGGCAACGCGCCCGCGGAAGTGAAAACGGATGTCGGCTCGAATCTCGACACGTCGAGCGTGGACGCGAGCGCGATCGAGAACCTGCCGATCTTCAATCAGGACATCCTCACGACCATGTCGCGCTTCCTCGATGCGAGCGCCATCGGCACCAATGGGACCACGCTCGTCGTCAACGGCGTCGAGATGAACAGCCTGACGGTCTCCGCGTCGGCTATTCAGCAGATCAAAATCAACCAAGATCCGTACTCCGCCGAATATCCACGTCCCGGACGCGGCCGCATCGAGGTGTTGTTGAAGCCGGGCTCTCGGGAGTACCACGGCCTCGGCAACTTCATTTTCCGGGACTCCACTCTCGATGCGCGGAACGCGTTCGCAACCGTCAAACCACCTGAACAGCGCCGCGTCTTTGAAGGCTTTCTGGGCGGGCCGCTGGGACATTCTGAGAAAACGTCGTTCACGCTTTCGTTACGGGCAGCCGCGGACGACAACCAGGCCATCGTCTTCGCCGAAGGTCCCGCGGGCCCGATTCAGCAGAACGTCGCCGCGCCGTACCGGAATGCGCTCGCCGCTGGAACCGTCACCCACCAGCGGAGCCAGAACACGACCATGTCCGTCACGCTCTCGTTTCAGGACCAGACGCGTCGGAATCAGGACGTCGGTGGCGTAGTTCTTCCTTCAGTGGGGACAACGTGGAGTTTTCCGCAGCAAAGTGTGACGTACACGCAGCAGTCGGTCCTGACGCCGACGCTTCTCCACCAGATCCGGGTGTTCTACGGCCAGGAGGGCGAGCCGACGACGAGCATCGATCCGGCGCGCAAGCTTGTCGTGCTGGATGCGTTCACTGGTGGCGGCGCGCAGAGCGACCAGCTTCGGACCGAGCACCACGTCACGCTGACGGATATGCTGACCTGGTCGGTGGGCCGCCACACCCTTAAAGGGGGAGTCAATATTCCCGACTGGAGTCGGCGGCGGTTCGATGACAACACGAATCTCGCCGGAACGTTCTATTTCTCCAGCCTCGACGCGTATTCGGCCGGCCGTCCTTACTCCTTCATCCAGCAGGTCGGCGACGGCCACGTGGCGTTCCTCGAGAAGGTTCTCGGGTTCTTCGTGCAAGACGAAATTCGCGTCGGTCCCCGGCTGTCGGCCTCGCTCGGCCTTCGCTACGACTGGCAGAACTACTTCCACGACGACAACAACTTCGGTCCTCGCGGGTCGTTTGCGTTCGCCCCGCAGGCCGACGGCAAGACCGTCATCCGCGGGGGCGCGGGAATCTTCTACGACCGGACCGGGCCACGACCCATTCAGGATCTGATCCGCTACGACGGCGAGCAGCAGCTCAAGTTTGTGATCACGGATCCGGGCTACCCCGATCCCTTCCCACCCGGCGAGAGTCCAGCGACCGCGCCGACGAGCGTCGTCCAATTGGCGCCGACCGTTCAGCTCCCGTCGACGTTGCAGTACAGCTTGAGCTTGGAGCGTCAGCTGACGAAGGCGACGATTGCGAGTGTAACTTACACCGGCACGCGCGGCTTCTATCAGTTCCTCTCGCGCGATGTGAACGCGCCTCCGCCGCCGCTGTACGCGACCCGACCCGACCCGACACGCGGTGTCGTCCGCGAGATCGAATCGACAGGCAAGCTGGTGGGCCATTCGCTGCAATTGACGTTACGCGGTCAGGTCACGCGGCGCTTTAATGCGTCAGCGCAATACACGCTCAGTGAGACGAAGAACGACACGTCCGGCATCAATTGGATGCCACCCAATTCGTACGATATGTCGCTTGAGTACGCGCGAGCAGACTTCGATCAGCGCCACCGATTCGACCTTCTCGGAACGTGGAATCAAGGCGCCTGGCTCAATGCCGGTGTCGCGTTGGCACTCTATTCCGGTCGGCCCTATTCCGTGACGACCGGTCACGACGATTTCAACACCGGCACCGCAAATGCCAGACCGCGCGGGCGTACCGCGCAATAGCCTGAACGGTCCGGACTATGCGGCCCTGGATCTCCGCTGGTCGCACGACTTGTTCCTCGATCACGCCAAAAAGAGCTCGGGCACCGTCGTGACTCTCGCTGTCGATGCGTTCAACGTGCTCAATCGAGTCAACGCCACGAGCTACGTGGGGACGTTGACTTCGCCATTCTTCGGAACGGCCGTCGCAGCTCAACCCGCACGGCGGCTGCAGTTCTCGGCGAGATTCAGATTCTGACGTCGCCCTCATCGTGAGGCTTTGGCTTTACCTAGCTGATCGAGTGCTGCCCTAAAGGCGGTCGCGAGCTTGTCCGCCGGCCCGGTGCCCCAGTAGTGAAGAAAGATCACGCCGGGCTGCGTATCGAGCATGTGGTGATGAATGGCCACGACATCAAGCCCGTTCTGACGGAGCACCTTAAGAACTGGCGTCACCTCGGCCGGCACCATCGCCACGTCGCCGGCGATTGCAGCTTTGTCGTCAGTGCCGACGAATGCCGCCCATGTGTTCAGCCCCATCCGCGCGTTGATCGGCGCGCCCATCTCCGTCATTTTGAGATCGTCGCGGCCGACCGTGATCTTGTAGACCGCTCCGTTCTGCTCTCCCTCGTGTCCCGCGATCTGGGCGAGCTTCGCCACCGTCAGCGACGGGCCACTGCTGGAGGCCGACGAAGCAGGCTGGGTGGCAGGCTTCGCCTGCTTCCCGATGAGGTCCAGCGCCGGCTTGACCTTGCGGGCGAGATCCATTGGTGCGCCATGCCCGTGGACGTGCATGTAGAACATGCGCGGCTCGTCCCAGAAGAAATGGTTGTGCAAGGCTGTGACTTCGAGTCCGTTGTCGAGCAGCGCCGACATGACCGGGTTCACTTCGTCCTGCAGCAGGACGAGGTCGCCCATCATCACGTCCATGCCGTGCCCCTTGGTCATCGCGATCCACCCGCCAAACCCGAAAGGCGTCGGCGTCGCCACGCCCGCAACGGTCACCGTGACGTCGTTGCGAGGAATGTTGACCTTGAGCACGCCGTCCTTGAAATCACCCTGTTTGCCAAGGATACGTGAGCACCTCTTTATACGGTGCCGGCGTCTCCTGAGCGGACGCCGGCCACGAGCTCATCATCGATAACAGAACAACGCTGACGAAAATTCCAACTCGATGACGCATGGTTTCCTCCTACTTTCTCCGACGCTGATTGCGTTCCGAGCTTCCTTTGACGCCTGGACTTGGGCGCATCCACCGCTCCTTCGTCAGATTCGAAGGAGCGCGCGAGCGCATCGAACATCGCGATCCCCTGCTCGAGAAGCGTCGCATCATCGCCATGGAGCGCCCGCAGGCCCTCCACCATCCGGCCGACTGCGGCGGCTTCCGGTGGGTCGTACTTCGTGTCCTTCATGTCGAGGTCGTGGACGATCTGCCCGACCTTCACGATGGCCGGGTTCTTCAGTCGGAAGCGATTGGCCAGCACCTCGAACGTGCATGAATCACCCTGATGACTGAACTCCCCCGTGTACATGTCGAACGGGACGTCCGCGCCTCCCGCGCGATCGGTGAAAGCAAATGTCGCGTTCGGATCGATGAACCGACGAATGAGCCAGGCCGAGGCCATGCGGTCGACGCCAGGACGCCGCCTGGTTACCCAGCGGCGGCCGTGAAAGCTCGCTGCACTCAATGCAGCCCTTGGCGCCTTCCGAACCGGTTGCCGTCCGTCGAGAGCCCGTTGCAACGCGGCAAGCGAAGCAGCAGTGTCGCTACGGGCCGGGGCGTCGAAGAAGTCGATGCGTTCGATGGCGCCGAACCTCTCGTGCAGCGCGCGAAGCGAGCGCCTGGCTCGTCCGTCCCTTGCCGAGCTCAACCGTGACTTGGCTTTTCCGCTCGGCATCAGCCGATCGATCTCGGCTTTGAGCGAGCGGTACTCCCGTTCACGCATGCGCCGAAACTCCGACACGATGTCCTCGGTTCCACCCTCGCTGATCGCGTCGGCTGCAAAGACGGTCGCTTCGCCGCCGAGAGCGACGATCTCGCTTCGAATCCACTCGAAATCCTCGCGGCACTGCTCGGTGTTCGGCAGCACGTATACGGAGTTCCTGGCGGGAACGGCGCCGACTTGCTGCAGACGCCGCCACGTTTTCACGCGTGCGTTCGACGAACGAGTCGGCAGTTGATGGCCCAGCAGAAGCCAGCGGTGATCGGCCACGTTGTAACTAACTATATCCGGGGGGCTTCGCCCCCGCGGACCCCCCTACGCCGTCGCTCGCGGGGCCCCGCCACCCCGCTCCGCTTCGGCGGGCGCGCCCGTGGCGCGCCAAGGCTGTCCTCTCGCAGGTGTGTTTGCTTCAGTTCTTCAAGAGCTCGACCGGATCGACCAGTCCAGCTCGCCGCGCGGGGACGTATACCGCCAATGCGCTCACGACCAGCAAGACGAGGGCGACGCCGACGTAGGTCGTGGGATCTGTGGGGCTGATGCCGAATACGAGGCTGCTGAAGAAGCGGCTCAGCGCAAGCGCGGTAATCAGACCGACCAGCAGGCCAACGAGCACGGGGCGCAGCTCTTCCACGAAGACCAACCTCGCAATCCGGCGACGGCCAGCGCCAAAAGCCGATCGGATCGCCAGCTCGCGCCTTCTGGCACCGACTGAAAACGCCGCAATCGCATACACACCCATCGCGGAGAGCGCCATGGCCACCTCGCCGAAGTACTCGAGAAGCCGCACGTTCAAGCGACGCGGATTGAGCGAGGCCTGCAGGAGTGCCTCCAGCGTGCGCATGCTGGACGTCGCGACTTCCGGATCGACGCTGTGCACGGCATTCCGGACCGCCGCCTCGAGCTGTCGTGGGTCATCGCGCGTTCGGACAACCCAATACATCCGTGCCACGAGCAAAGCCGCCTGCAACGGTGGCATCTGAAGCAGGGGCACGTACAGATCGGCCGTCGGCTCACGATCGAGCGTGAACTGTTTGACGTCGCTGACGACGCCGACGACCTCGAGCAACGGTGGGGAGGGGCCGATCGGAAGCCGCAGAGACTTGCCGACCGCTGAAGCGCCGGGCCAATGACGGTCCGCAAAAGTCCGACTCACGACTGCGACCGGACGGCTCGTCACGCTGTCCGACGCCGAGAATACCCGGCCGGCGACGACGCGAATGCCCGCCGCCTCGAAATAGCCGGCGCTTGCGATCCGGAAATGTGCCTGGGAGACCTCGTCCGGCGGCGGCATGGGACGATCCGGAAATGTCACGTCCATCGTGCTCAAGAGGCCACTCAGCGGGAGAAGCGACACCGCACCAACGGCTCGGGACGCCGGCAGCGCAGCCAATCGATCGTTCAGCGCTTCGTAGAACTGAATGATGTCGTCGCTCTTCGAATAGCGCGCCGGCGGCAGTGAAAGCTGCACCGAGAGGGCCCGCTCGGGCGCAAAACCTGGATCGACTTGCACGAGCCTCGCAAAGCCTCGTGCTACGAGACTCATGCACACGATCAGGACAGCCGACGCTCCAACTTGCAGCACGACAAAGGCACGTCGCAACGAGCCTTGACGGCGGCTACCGGTATGACTCCGCGTGTCGCTGCCCAGCGAGGCGTGGACTGTGCCTGCGGCCGCCCAGGCTGGGATGAATCCGGCAATCAAAGTGCTCCCGCAGACGGCAACGCCTGCAAATACAAACACGCGCATATCCATCGTCACTGATGCCATGCGTGGAAAGCTCACGGGGCCGAAGGCACGCCATCCCTCAATGGCAGCACGGGCGAGTACTACGCCGAAGGCACCCCCGAGAGCTGCGAGAAGACCGGCTTCGATGAGGAGTTGACCAAAAATCCTCGCCTTTGATGCGCCAAGGGCAACACGCAGGGCGAGCTCGGAACGTCGACCGATGGATCGGACCAGCAGCAGGTTCGCGAGGTTGCCGCAACTGACGGCCAGCAGCACCCCCACCGCCGCCAGCAGCGTCCACAGGATCTGTTGATAGTCGGCCACGATCTCCGTTTGCAGGGCGTACAGACTCACACCGATCTTCCGCGCGTCGTCGTCCGGGAAATCCTTTTGAAGCCGGCGTGCGATAGTGTTCAAGTCCGCCCTGGCTTGCGCAATCGTGACCCCGGGCTTGAGCCGTGCGATGACACGCAGAAAGTTTGCGCCACGATCGGTCCGGCGCGGGTCGCCGCGCAAAGCGATCGGAACGGCGATCTCGGCGTCCCTGAACGGGAACACGAAACCCGCCGGCATCACGCCGACGACGGTGTGACCGGCTCCGTTCAGGTAGATCGTGCGACCGACGATCGTGCTGTCTCCGCCGAAACGGCGATTCCACAAGCCGTGCGTCAGGACGGCAACCTTTCTTGCTTCCGCATCGTCGCTCGGTTGCAGCGACCGACCGAGCATGGCGCTCGAGCCAATCAGTGGAAAGAAGTCGCCCGAGACTCGGACGCCTTCGAGGCGTTCGGCTTCCCCGGCGCCGGTCAGGTTGGCGGTCCAGTTGGTGAACGGCGCGAACCCGTCAATCGATGACGCCTCTCGTTTGTAGTCGTTCAGATCCGGGATTGAGAGCGGCGCACGGTCGCGTTCGGTCCGGAGGTTGTACATCCAGACCAGCCGGTCCGGATCTGCGAATGGCAAGTCCTGAAGCAACACTGCATGAACCAGCGCGAATACGGTCGTGGCGGCGCCGACTCCTACCGCGAGCATCAGAACGACGAAGGCCGAGAAGGCAGGCTGACGACGACCGAGACGGAGCGCGGCTCGGGCATCCTGAAGAACGGCCGTCATCCCTGTTAAGTGTAATATATGTTACATGCTATATGTAATATATGTTTCTGATGAGATGCCCAAATCCGACTCGTCAGAACGAGAAGCCGATCGAAAGTACGGCGAGATGATCGTCGGCGCCAGGGTTGAACCAATAGAAGGTCGCATCAATCTTCGAGAACGAGACGCCGATGAGCGGGCCGCGCTGGATGTCGCGCTCCGTTTGGTACACGCGCGTCCGCTGTGTCACAAGACCCGCGCGCAGCCACTCTGTCGGCCGCACGCTCAGTTCAGACCACATGTAGAAGAACTTGGAGTCCGAATCATTCAGGTCGAAGACGTACTCCGCTTCGCCGTACGCCTCGAATCGCCAGACCGTGAAGTCGAGCTCGGCCGCAGGAATGATCCCGTCCACATCCCCGACCAGCCCTCCAATCATCGGCGTGACGGCGAACTTCACATCCTTCCCGAACTCGAAGTTGACGCCAGCGAAGAAGGAGAGCGACTTGCGATCTTCGTACGCGTAGCGCGTCTCGAGATGCAGCCAGTCCCGGTCCGCCTTGAACGTCGGTTGGATGTAGTCGGACTCGTCGGGCAGCATGTACCAAGCTCCGGAAATACTCCCGGACCACGCCGGCTCCGGGGCGGCCGAAGCGGGAGTGGGTTCCTGGCCGAGCGCGGGCCGCGACAGCGTCGTGGCGAGCGCGACCATCAGCGTCAGCCGACCAAGGAAAGCCCGTCTCATTCCGCAGTCCTTTCTCAGAATGGCGGACGACACTACACCAGAAGCCGGGACGGTAGATTCATTCGCGCTCATACGAGACCAGCAGAGTAACCGGTCTGCGGTTTCAACGTCCACTGGAAGGAGGCGTGTTTGGAACTCGATGTCCGGCCACGACATGTCGTGCTTGGTCCGATTTGCTTGATGGTGAAGTTATCGTCGACGACGACCCGTCAATTCATTGAATGACTCCCTGGCGCGCGCGCAGCATGCCGCCCGCCCATACGCACGGCAAGGCAGTCACGACCAGTAGCAGCGGATACCATCTCGGCCCGAAGGCCGGTCCAGCATTCCAGGTTGCAACCGCACCAACAGTCGCCGCGACAATCCCGATCGCACCGAGAACCATCACGTGCGACATCGGTCGCCGAGGCGCCAGCACGGCGGTCAGATAGCCTCCGATCACTGTGCACACCACCCTGTAGCTGGTTGCCAACATGAACAACCCATCTGACATCGCTTGGCCCCAGGGAGGAAAGACGCCGGTGGCATGCATGACGACATCCGTACCCAGCGAAAGCAGTGCGGTCGCGAAGAATCCTGCGGCGACCGCGGCCACACTTCGTCCACGATTGTGCGATACGAGATCTGCAGTCACGATCGACCGCCAGCCTGACGGCGCGCCGCAAGCACGGCGGCCAGCTTTTCGAGCTCGCTCTCCCACCCCATGGTGGCAAGCTTCGTCCATTCGTCGCTGTGCATGGCGTCGAACGTCAGGATCATGCGGACGCCGTCAACAATCGGCTGCAGTTCCACCACGGTGACGACGTCGTATGGGTCGACACCGGGGATGAAATCTGCCAGATGGATATACGCCAGCCGGCGCAGGGGCTCGATTTCCGTGAACGTGATGCGGGCTTCCTGCGTGAGCGGCATGCCTGCTTTTTTCAAGAACTCGATCTGGGGCGGATCGATCGCGGTCATGGCGTAGAGGAGCTCGCCTCCCGGGCGGAGATCGAGCTTCCGAACCGTGACTGCAAATCCACCGGGACCCCACCACGACTCGATGCCGTCCTTCGTGGTCCACAGCTCCCAGACGTCTTGAACCTCGGCTCGATACGTCCGTTCCAGTTTGATGCGGTTCCCGGTAACGGGCGCACCACTGCTGGCCTTGAGCGTGTCTGTCATGGTTTCCTCCGTGTGCGGCGGGAGCGCCGGCGTGCCTGTTGTCTGCGTGCGAGCGCCTCGCCAAACGCGTCGAGACGGCCCTCCCACAGCGCGCGGTACTGGCTGACCCACGCGTTCAGCTCGCGGAAGGGCTCGGGCCGCAGCGAATACAAGCGCCGCGGACCGTCGGGCCTGACCTGAACGAACCCGGCTTCCTCCAGAATGCGAAGGTGTCGCGAGACACCGGACTGGTGGATGTCCATCCGCGCGACGAGGTCATTGACCGCCTGCTCGCCCGCGAGCAAGGCCTCGACGATCTCGAAGCGGCTTGGATCAGCGAGGGTCTGGAATACCGCGCTGTGCGTATTCATGCATATACACAATAGTGCATATGCATGACGGTGTCAAGGAGGGCAGCCAGGAGGCAGCCTGCGATCAATATGGCAATCTTGTGGCGCATCGCTGGAAAGGCCGATTGGACCTTCGGTCGACCGCGCTCACTCGGGCCGGGCGCGGGAAACCGGCGGCACAACCGGCTTCTCAATCGCGCCGACGGCCTCACCGGCTTTGTCGGCCTGCTCGAGGTCCTTTTCCAGGAAGTAGTTCAGAAATGTCCTGATGACCGCGATGGCGCCGAGCTCGCCAATGTCCTTCCAGGTCGGAGAGATGACGCTCCCGATGATGTCGGCGGCCAGCTCGAATTCCAGCCCGAGCAGGAGCCACATCCCGAACCGCCGCCAGATCGACTTGCGCTCGCCGTGCGTCGCGCTGGGCGTGACGATGATCCACAGCAGCTTGGCGAACGACTCGAACGCTCCATAGGCAACGATGATTACGGCCGCCGCTTCGACCAGCAGACTGATAGTGGTCGCGATCTTGGCGAACAGTTCCTCCATCGGTGCTCCTCACAGTTCACATAATCGATGATTTCAAGATCATCGATTATGTGAGGCGACGCGACTATAGCGAGTCACAAAGATGTTGCACCATTGCCTCTTGGTGCTAGTCGTGGTTCTCGACGGGCGCGAACGTGTCTTTTACGGCAAGCTCGAGAATTGGAAGGAGTGGATTAGCATCACAGAGCGGGCGGGACACCGTTGAGGAGAGCAATGCGCCAAATCATGCCGGGACATCTATCAATCGTGCTGATCGCAGGCTTTTTCGCCATCTCGAGTTGTGCGAGACACGTGCCCAAACCGGCGGGCATCGCCCCAGGGACGCCCCACGTTTCGTGGGTCTTCATGAGCGGCGACCGCGATAATCCAGATCGCGAGTTCGTCTGCCAGTCCACCCCCGCGGGCGAATGCGTGATGCCCGTCAGCAGTCCGGAGAATCGGGTCTTTTCGGACCTCTTTTTCTACTATCACGGCGCCGGCGGCGAGACGAAATATACCGGCTCGATTCAGATCGGATTCCTTCAAGGATCGCCAGATGCCCATAAAGTCGCGGTCAACATCACAGCAAAGAAAGACGGGATCACGAATATGAGCGTCCTGGACGCGGTCACGAGCACGCCTGGCACCTATGACGTGGCCTTCGACGTCGTCGCCACGTCGGTCGAGAACGGAAGAAGGCAACCGATTCGAGACCGAGTGCCGGTCGTGGTCAAGTGAAAAGCGTCGCGAACGGCCGTTGTCGACTCGGCTCGACGCTATAAGATGTCTGAACTGGCCCATCAATGGCGCTGAACGCAGCCGAACCCCGCTACGAGATCGTCGAAATCATCGGCCGAGGAGGCATGGGTGAAGTCTGTCTCGCCGATGACGTGATGCTCGACCGCAAGGTCGCGCTCAAGTTCGTCGCGGCGCCGCACGACACGGATGGTTTGCAACAACTGCTGGGCGAGGCGCGCGCCGCCGCCGCTCTCGATCATCCGTTTATCTGCTCGATTTACGAAGTCACCACGCACAACGGTCGGCCCTGCATCGCCATGGAGTACGTCCGCGGCGAGTCGCTCGAACGGCGCCTGCGCGGCGGGCCGCTGCCGCTTGCCGAGGCCCTGCGCGTGGCCGAAGAGATTGCCGAGGCGCTCGACGCAGCGCACAAGCGGCTGGTCGTTCACCGC
The DNA here is from genome assembly GCA_963773035.1 of uncultured Acidobacteriota bacterium. Lineage (GTDB taxonomy): Bacteria > Acidobacteriota > Vicinamibacteria > Vicinamibacterales > CAVVIG01 > CAVRXZ01. The sequence continues at coordinate 46,203 of CAVYZX010000026.1, forward strand.
GATCTCAAGCCGGCGAACGTGATGCTCACCGAGGACGAGCACATCAAGGTCATGGACTTCGGGTTGGCGGCGCGCCTGTCGCACACCGACGCTGGCGACCAGGCGCCGAGCATGACGATCGATCTCTCGGAACCCGTTCGAGGCACGCCGGCCTACATGGCGCCGGAACAGATTCGCGGCGAGCCGGCCGATCGCCGATCCGATATTTTCGCGTTTGGCATTCTGCTCTACGAGGTGGTCTCGGGCACCAATCCGTTCAACCGCGGCTCAATCAATGCCACGCTGGCTGCGATTCTCAGCGATCCGTTCGCGACGCTCCACCATAAGCTGCCGGCGATTCCACCGGCGCTCGAAGCCCTTCTGGTACGGTTGCTCGCCAAGGATCCGGCCGCTCGACCTCAGTCTTTCGGCGACGTTCGCAGCGCTCTGCGCCGCCTATCGGTCGAAGTGTCTCCGTCGGGCACGTTCGCGCCGCAGGCCGTCGTCGATCAACCGTCGGCCGACACCGGCGCCGCACTGATTGGCCGCGACGCCGAGCGGGCGCAGCTGTTAGAGAGCTTCCATCAAGCGAAGTCCGGCCGCGGCAGCCTGATCCTGCTGCTCGGAGACGCGGGTATCGGCAAAACTCGATTGGCAGAAGAAGCCCTCGCGGCTGCGCGGCAGATCGGCGCTCAAACGCTCGTCGGCCGATGCTACGAGCAGGAGGACACGCCGGCGCTGATCCCGTACATCGAAATCCTCGAGGAGGCCTCCCGGCTGATGCCCGCCGCAGCGTTTCGGCAGGCAATTGGTCCGAGCGCACCGGAGCTGGCGAAGCTGATGCCCGAGCTTCACCGCCTGTTCCCGGACATAACGGCTCCGCTGGAGTTGCCGCCGCAGCTACAACAGCGGTTCCTGTTCACGAATGTCAGGGAGTTCTTCACGCGGAGCAGCCGGTTGACGCCGCTCGTGATCTTCATCGACGACCTGCAGTGGGCGGACGAGACGACGCTGCAGCTGACGCAGCACCTTGCGCAGCAGCTCGCCAACCTCCCTATCCTCTTCATCGCGGCATACCGCGAGGTGGAGGTCACCGCCACTGCCGCAAACAAAGGTCGGCTCCACCATCTGCTCGACCGAGTACGGAGTCAGGCGCATTCCGGCGCCGCCAACAATCAAGGCCACGCTCGATCAGCTCGTCGGCCAGCGCTACGCCCGTACGATTACGCTGCGCCCGTTGAGCCAGCCAGAAGTTCAGGGGGTGCTCGCATCACTCGGACAGCCAAACCCGCCGGCGACGATCGTCCGGAAATTTGCCGATCACACCGGCGGGAATCCGCTCTTCGTCGCCGAGCTGTTCCGGCACTTGAAGGAAGAAGGCCGGCTGTTCGACATACGCAATCACTGGACACGCGCCATCGACTTCAACGATGTGGAGGTCCCCGACACGGTCCGCATCGTGCTGGAGCGCCGGTTGCAGCGCGTGTCTGCGGAAACTCTGAACGTGCTGAGAGCCGCGGCAGTGATTGGCCGCCACTTCGAGCCCGATCTGCTCGAGGATGTTGCCGAAATCGACAGCGACACATTGATGGCGGCGCTGGATGAGGCGGAGCAGACCCGCATCCTGAAAGGCCCCTCTGGACGACGCGACGTCACGTGGCGCTTCGCCCATCAACTGATCTGCCAGACGCTGACCGCCGGCGATCCCTCACCTGCGGCGACAGCGGCTTCACCTGCGCGTAGCCGACGCGATGGCGCAGCTCGACCGGGAATCCCGCGTCTACACATCCGGGATTGCGCATCATCTGTACTGCGCCGGCCGCCTGGCCGATCCCGGCCGCACGGCCCGCGCGCTGATCGCGGCAGGCGACGCCGCGCACGTCGTGTATCGCCACCGAGGAAGCGGTGCAACACTATCGCCGGGCGCTCGAGGTATTGCAGGACACGAGCGGCTACGAGAGCGAGCGGCTTTCGGTACAGGAAACGCTCGCGGATCTGCTGGCACTGCAGGGCGATCGGGCTGCGGCGATGGAGCACTACGACAGCGTCAGCAGCGCGTACCGCACTGCACAGGCAGCGGTCGATCAGGCGCGCATCGCCCGGAAGATCGGCACGCTCCATTGGCACGCCGGCGATCGAACCGAAGCGATGGCGGCGTATCGCCAGGCGCTGGCATCGCTTTCCGGTTCAGCGGCGCATATCGAAGCAGCGCACCTCTACCAGGAGCTGGGACTCGCCGCATTCCGCAGCGGCGACAACGAGAAGGCTCTCGAGTGGTCGGAGCGCGCGTTGCAGTCGGCCGAGCAGGCGCTCGCCGAGCCATCGGCCGGGGCGCCGACCCGAGTTCGCAAAGCCGCGACCGCGGCAATTGCACAGGCTACCAACACCATTGGGGTAGCGCTGGCACGATCGGGTCAGCTCGACGCCGCCCGCGAGCGCATCGAGCGCAGTCTCGGCGCCGCGCGGGACCACGAACTGCTCGATGTTGCCTGCCGCGCCTACGCCAATCTCGGCGTGCTTTACAGCTCCGTCGAGCCGAAACGTGCGATCGACGTGTCGCTGACGGGACTCGAGTTGGCGTCGAAAATCGGCGCCGCCGTCGCTCCAGTCCTATATCTATGCGAACCTCGCCGCGGCGTACTGCGCGCTGACCGAGCGCTGCGAAACAGAAGGCCTTCAAGCGGCGCGAGGCGGCCGTGACGATCGACCGCGAGCTCGGACAGCTGGACCATCTGGCCGTTCCGCTCATCGTGATGGCCCAGATTCATCAATGCCGCGGCGAGCTCCAGAAGGCAGTCGATGAGTATCACGAGGCGCTCACGCTCGCCGAGAAGATCGGGGAGCCGCAGCTGATCCTCCCGTGTTACGACGGTCTCGCCACGATCCACCTGGATCGCGGCGATCGTGTTCAGGCGGAGGCACTCATGGCGAAAGCCCAGCAGCTGTGCGAACGGACCGGCCTCGATCCCGATGCGCTGCTCATGCTCCCCTTCTTGTGTTGACGTGTAGAATTGGCAACTCCGCACATTAGTATTCGAAAAAAGGGTTCACCTATGACGCAACCAGACCAAACACCCATTCAGCCCGGCGAGCAAGCGCCCGACTTCGCCGTACCGGCCGTGCACGAGGATCGAATCATTTCGTTGGCGGATTACCGCGGAAAGACGCCGCTGCTGCTCGGGCTGTTCAGGGGCCTGTACTGCCCGTTCTGCCGGCGCGCGCTGGCCCAGATGGCCACCTCGTCCGATCGCTTGAAATCGCTCGGCGTCGATTCGCCTGGCCATCGTCGGCACCGACCTCGATAATGCGCGGCTCTATTTCAAGTTCAGACCGACGCGCATGGCGCTCGGCGCTGATCCAAGTCTCACGACCCATCGCTCGTACGGCGTGCCACGGCCGGAGCCGACGCCGGAGTTGATGCAAGCCATTGCCAATATTCACATCAACCCGACTGGAGAGCTCCCTGCGCCCGTGCCAATGCCCGCCGCCGGTGCCGCTCTCAACGCGCTCGACGGCTTTCAGCCAACGCCGGCCGACCAGCGGGATATGGAATCGACGTTTACGCAGTTGAAGGGCCAGTTCCTCATCGACCGCGACGGCGTCGTGCAGTGGGCCCACATCGAATGCCAAGATGGCCTCTCCGGTCTCGGCAAGTTCCCTTCGCACGACGAACTGATTGACGCCGCCAGCCGCGTCATCGGCGGTACGCGGGTAGGCACTTAAGAAACACGTCAGGGCAGGGCTTAGGGCTAAGAGCTCAGGGCAACGTTTCCAGAGCCTCAATCAACGCAACCAGCAAATCCGGAGTTTCAGTCAAGAGGCGCAGTGTCCCGGTCATAGGACTCCGAAGTTCGTGGATGCAGAATCGGCCCGTGCACCGAACATCCACAACACGAGGAGCGACACCATGCCACTGCTGCAACCCGACCCGACTTTCTACCCCTCACCAACCATGGCCATGCAGTCGCCACCGGAAACGTTCGCGTACGTGGCGCTCATCAACCCGCTGAACGATGGACGCACCGACGCGCTCGGCGTAGTGGACGTCGACCCAGACTCGAAAGGCTACGGCCGACAAGTCGGTCAAGCCGACATGCCTCATGCCGGCGATGAGCTGCATCATTTCGGCTGGAATGCCTGCAGTTCCTGCCTTTGCCCGTATGCGCCGCATCCGCATATGGAGAGGCGCTATCTGGTCGTACCGGGTATCAACTCGTCGCGCATCCACATTCTCGATACGAAACCCGATCCGCGCCAACCGAAGCTGGTGAAGGTCATCGAACCGGAAACCCTCGCCCGGCGCGCGGGCTACGCCGCCCCGCACACCGTTCATTGCGGACCGGATGGCATCTTCCTGAGCGCGCTTGGTGCGCCCGATGGCAACGGCCCCGGCGGCACCTTCATTCTCGATCCGGAAACGTTCGACATCCGCGGACGATGGGAGCTGGACCGCGGACCGCAGGAACTGGCGTACGACGTGTGGTGGCACCTCGGGCTGGACACGATGATCACGAGCACCTGGGGCACACCCAACATGGTGAAGGACGGCGTGAACCCCGAGATTCTGCTCGGCGGCAAGTATGGAAAGTCACTGCACATGTGGGACCTGCGCCGGCGGCGTCACGTGCAGGAACTCACGCTTGGCGACGAGCAACAGATGACGCTCGAACTGCGGCCCGCTCACGACCCGACACGCGACTACGGATTTGCCGGTGTCGTGATCTCGTTGAAGGATCTTTCGTCATCGGTCTGGCTCTGGTACCGCGACACGACCAGGAAGAGTTCGAATGGATCGTCCGGCCCGTGGGCGGTGAAGAAGGTGATTGAAATCCCGGCTGAACCAGCCGATCCTGAAAAACTGCCGCCGTTCCTTAAGGGGTTCAAGGCCGTGGCGCCGCTGGTTACAGACCTCAACCTCTCGCTCGACGATCGTTACTTGTACGTCTCGTGCTGGGGACTGGGAGAGTTCATCCAGTACGACGTCACCGATCCGTTCCACCCGAAAAAAGTGAGCTCCCTCAAACTCGGAGGCATCGTCGGACGGACGGCACACCCGAGCATGCCTGGGACATCCACTCAACGGCGGACCGCAGATGGTCGAAATCAGCCGCGACGGCCGGCGCATCTACTTCACGAACAGCCTCTACACCCCTTGGGACAACCAGTTCTACCCCGATGGTGTGCAGGGGTGGATCGCGAAAGTCAACGTGCGGCCGGGAGGCGGGATGGATCTGGACAAGAACTTCTTCCTCGAGACGGGAAACATGCGGCCGCACCAGGTTCGACTGGAGGGTGGGGACGCTTCGTCCGACTCGTATTGTTACGCCTGAACCTAAAGCGTGTTGTTGGAACCACAAAGATCACAAAGGACACAAAGAGCTTCGAAATCGCGAGGATCTTATGGACTGGCCAGCGATGGTTTTTCTCGGGGCGTATCACGGCATCAATCCGGGCATGGGCTGGCTGTTTGCGGTGGCGTTGGGGATGCAGCAAGGCAGCGCGCGCGGTGTATGGAGTGCGCTGCCACCAATTGCACTCGGCCATGCCGTGGCCATCGGCATCGTCGTCGTAACCGTTGGACTGGCACAGGCCGTGGTACCGCCAGACGCGTTGAAAGTCGCGATCGCGTCGACGTTGACGATGCTGGGAATCTACCGGCTCTGGAGGCACCGGCATCCGAGGTTCGGCGGCATGCAGGTGGGCTTCCGCGATCTGACGGCCTGGTCGTTTCTCATGGCCTCGGCGCATGGCGCCGGATTCATGGTGTTGCCCTTCGTGATGCCCATACCAGCAACGCTATCGGCCGACGGCCATGCACACGCCGGGCACATGGTTTCGACAGGTGCGAACGTGGCCGCGGCCGACGCGATCGCCGTCGCCATCCACACGCTGGCGTATCTCACGGTGATGGCACTGGCCGCGTGGGTTGTGTATCGCAGGCTGGGCCTGAGCCTTCTTCGCAAGGCCTGGTTCAACCTGGATTGGATGTGGGCGGCAGCCCTCGTGGCGACAGGTCTGTTCGTGCTCGTGAGGTAGTCGACCAGCGTTCCGTGCGACAAGGAGGAGACAATGCGCGAATCACAGTTCCGGTTCATTCGCCAACAGGGCTTCGCGGCGCCTCCATCCGACAACCACCTCTATTCGGCATTGATGTTTCAACCAAGAATCATCGGCGCCCTGGTGGTGCTCGGCATCGTCTATCAAAGCTCGTGGCTATTCCTCGTGCTGTCGGCGGTCCTGTTGTGGAACGCCCTCGTTCCGACGCATAACCTTTTCGATGCCATCTACAACCACGTGGTTGCAGACCCGCGCGGCCTCCCACGGCTGAGCGCTGCGCCGGCACCGCGGCGTTTCGCTCAGGCGGTGGCGGGGACGCTTGCGGTCGCGATTGGCGCAGCCCTCATGCTGGGGGCTACAACCGCGGCTCGGATTGCCGAAGGTCTGTTCGTCGTCGCGCTGATGGTCTTGATATTCGGAAATTTCTGCGTCGGCTCGTGCGCGTACCAGGTTCTGCAGCAGCGGCTGCCCATGAAGCACCAGTCGTCAGTTTCTCGGGGCAACCATCTTCGTGATCCGGCCGACGGCCGTGTCCCCTGAATACAGGTTGCCCTGCGAATCCATCGCCATGTAGTTGGATTCGACAAACTGCCCCTCACCCCGCCCCGGTCCGTTCCCAATGGCGCCGAGCACGTTTCCCTCCCAGTCGATCTTGAAGATCTGACCGTCCTGACCGGTCGCCAGCCACAGCTGCTTGTGAGGGTCCACATAGAGCGCGCAGGTGAGGTTTCTCATCTGAATCGTCTTGATGAACTTGCCGTGCGGGTCGTACACGACAAGCCGATACTCTTCCCGATCGGCGATGTACACATTCCCGTTATCCGGATTGATGGCAATTCCATGGACCATGCTGAAATGGCCCTGGCCGGCATGGTTTCCGAACCATTGGTTGATGAATCGGCCGTTCTTGTCCAGATGCAGGATGCGCGCGGCGCCGATGTTGTTGGTCGGTGATTTGTCGGTGTCGTTGGGACTCTCGTTCGCGTGACCCTCGCCGATATAGACGTCCCCATTCGGAGCGAAAGCGAGGTGCAGCGGCTGCCAGAGCAGCCGTTGTCCTTTGGCTTCATCCCAATCCCCGCGTTGCCCCCGCACCCCGATCGTCATCAGGAGCTTTCCTTCGGGACTGAGCTTCATCACGGTGTCGCCGTTCTCGTCGCAGATCCAGATGTTGTCCTCTGCATCGATAGCCATGCCGTGAGCCTTGTTCTGGTGTCCGATCACCTCATCGCCAATGGCGCGAACCCGTTTGTGATTCTGGTCGAACTCGAACAACTGCGGGTTGCCGGCGGCGTTCCGCTGAAAGGCGAACAGGTGTCCTTTCGAATTGATCGCAACCGCGGCGACACCGCCTCCGCCCTCCGGCAAAGCAAACGGATACGCGTAGGTGAACCCCAAATCGGACTTGCGCACTTCATGAGGAATGACGTCGCGCTCTCGTCCCCACGCACAGATCGGCGATTGCCTGCAGGGCTCAGCGCCCCCGATAGCTGATTGTTGCGGTCCGGCGGCCGGCGCCGCTGATTGAGAAAACGACAGCACCAGAGTGACGAGCGCAACCGCAGTCGCCCTCGAAAAAGCCTGTCTTCGCATTTCAACCTCCCCGTCAGCGCTTTGAACTCTTCTTGCGCGCCCTCGTGGTCTTGCGAGCACTCACTGTCTTGCGAGCCTTGCGATCGGAAACAAAGTTCGACCAATGCTCGGACGGATACATGAACGACACCGGACGCGTTTCATCCTGGCTGCCGGCGACGATGAAGCCACGGACCGACATGGCGCTATCGACGACGGGTGCCCCACTCGACCCGGGCCTGACCAGTGCGTTGAGAGACGCGAGGTTGCGCACCTCTCCGATCGGTGCGATCGCGGTCCTGCTGACCTTCTCATTGACCTGTCCGGTGCTGATCCCGGTTTGCGTTCCGGCCGCGACGGCGATCTGAACCACGTCGCCCGGTCGAACTGGATCAGTGTCGAGACGCAGGCCGGGAACCTTGACCGACTCGGGGACCTCGAGCAGCATCGGACCAAAGGGGTGGGCTCGATCGGTTCGAAGCACTCGCGCTTTGAAGCGCTGATGGTCTGCGGCGAGTAGACTCAGTTCCCGACCCGCGCCTACGAGTCCATCAGCAGCAAAGGCATCGCACACGATGATCCGAGGGCTGGCGAGGAGGAAGGCCGTCGAGCTCGGCGTCCCATCCGGGAGCAGGACCGACATGACCGACGCGAGCACATCGTCCAACGTTTGACCGCCGTCGGCCGCTGGCGCCGGCACGAGAAACTGACGCCCTTTCTCGGGTTTCGGCAACGCTGGCGTTTCCAGTTGCAAGGCCCGAGCGAGCGCTGGAAAGAACTTTTCAAACGCCACTTCTGGCGCGATCACGGTGCGCATGGTGTCGTTTCCGGCGAGGTGATCGGGAACCTGCTGTGGATGTGTGAACCACAGCGCGCCGCCGGTCGATTGCGCCAGATCGCGAATGCGTTCGTCGCGCAGGCTATGCCCGACGACGAGGACGTCCCGACCGGCGACCGCCTGCTTGAGTGCGGGCGAAATCTGGGTGAGAAAATCGTCCATCTCCTCCACCGTCCAGGCCATGAAGCGCTGGAAGAGATCGCCATGGAGCTTGACGATCTTGACCCGCGGACTCTGGCTGCCGAGCAGCAGGTCCAACCGGTCGGGTCGGATGACGCCGTTCACCATCAGCAGATAGTCCCGCCGCCACAACCGCGCGGCCGCTAGAGCATCGTCCAGCAGCGGATCCATGTTGGTCGTGAGGACGAGGTCGAAGTAGTTCTGCGCACACAGCGTCGCGAGCGCTTGATATCCCGACGTGACTTCGTCGGGCTTGCGAGTTTGAAGGAACTCGGAAAGGTAGCGGTATCGTTCAGCGGCTGTTGTGCCGGCGATATATCTCACGAACGCGCCGAAGTCCGGAACGCCGAAGAACGCGAAGAGATCCTTCATCGCCCCGATACCGGCGTCCACGGAAGCGCCTGCCCCAAGCAACAGGACTGGAGGTTTGTCGCCGACCGTGCGGCGCAATCGCAAGTCTCTCACCAGCTCTGCGAAAGTGCGAGGAACCATAGCCGCATCTCTGGAGTAGTGGCGACGCGCAGGGAACGCTACCGGGAGCCGCGCGAGCAGGCGGATTGTAGCACTCAGATCGAGCATCCCCCCGCGGTATGATTCCTTGCGTCCAGCTGATGTTTGTTCTCAAACAATTTCTCAAAGCGCTCGTCCTGCCTCCGCTCGTGTGGATGTTCCTTCTCCTGGTGGTCCTTATCTGGTGGCGCCGACGCTGGGCACGAAGGCTCCTCTTCGTCACGTTCTGCCTCATCGTCGTGCTCCACAGCGGGATTTGCGGCTACCTGCTCCGCTATCCTCTCGAGTCACGCTACCCACCGCTTCTGGAGCCCACGAAGGCCGGGCCCTACGATGCCATCGTCGTTTTGACGGCCAGTACGATTCCCGCTGGAGGCCTGATTCCTTTTCCCAGCATCGACGAAGGCATGTTTCGCCGGCTCGAGGAGGCATGGCGGCTGTATCGCATCCAAGCCAAGCCGATCGTCATCTCGGGCGGGCACGTGAATCCGTTTACGCCCGACCGGGATGAAAACAAGATCGCACGTGATTACCTGATCGGTTGGGGCGTGCCGACGGTCGATGTACTCGGCGAGGATCAATCGCGGGACACCTTCGAGAGCGCTGTCAACGTCGCCAGGCTGCTACGTGAGAAGGGCTGGAAACGCTACCTGCTCGTGACCTCGGCCGTCCATATGCCGCGCAGCATGCTCGCCTTCGCCTCCAGGACGCCCGAGCCAATCCCCGCTCCCGGCGATTTCACCGTGGGAAAACGGGATCTCACGGTTCTCGACATTTTTCCCACCGAGCATGCGGCAAGAGGCGTCGTGGCATCGGTCCACGAATATCTCGGACTCGTCAACTACTACTGGCGCGCTCGGTTTTCGAACGATTGACACAGCCGGAAACACGCGCAGCAAACCCTCGCCGACAGTCGATCGCACGGCATGGGTGGGCGACACCCTACGGACGCTTGAGTGCAGGAATGTCGCCGGGACCGCCCCACGGAATCGCGGCCCAGGTCGGCGTGGCCGAGTACAAGAGGTACCAAGTGCCGGTTGACCGCCGGAAGAACACGATGTCGGCGCGACCGTCACCATCGAAATCGCCCGGACTCGGTACGTCGCCGGGACCGCCCCACGGAATCGCGGCCCAGGTCGGCGTGGCCGAGTACAGGATGTACCAGGTGCCGGTGGACGGCCGGAAGAACGCGACGTCGGCTTTGCCGTCGCCATCGAAGTCCGCGGGTGTCGACACATCGCCCGGGCCTCCCCACGGAATCGCGGCCCAGGTCGGCGTGGCCGAGTACCAGGATGTACCAGGTGCCGGTGGACGGCCGGAAGAACGCGACGTCGGCTTTGCCGTCGCCATCGAAATCGCCCAGACTCGGCACGTCTCCAGGACCGCCCCACGGAATCGCGGCCCAGGTCGGCGTGGCCGAGTACAGGATGTACCAGGTGCCGGTGGACGGCCGGAAGAACGCGAGGTCGGTGATGCCGTCACCATCGAAGTCGCCCGGACTCGCCACGTCTCCAGGACCGCCCCACGGAATCGCGGCCCAGGTCGGCGTGGCAGAGTAGCGAAGGTACCAGGTGCCCGTGTTGGGCCGGAAGAACGCGACGTCGGACGTGCCGTCGCCATCGTAGTCGCCCTGCACTGGGATATCACCGGGTCCGCCCCAGGGAATCGTCGCAAACGTGGGAGTGGCGGAGTTCAAGATGTACCACGTCCCGGTTGACGGGCGGAAGAACGCGACGTCGGCTTTTCCGTCGCTGTCGAAATCGCCACCCCCCGATCCCTTCGGCACTCTCAGCGTCACCTCGTTTGAATTTGGACTCTCACCGCCGGCATTGACCGCGGTCACCACGTAGTAGTACCTCGTGCCCTTAACAACCGTCGTGTCGGCGAAACTGGTGCCGATGACACCGCTTGCCAGCAGTGTCTCGGACCCGGCCGTGAGGCCGCGTTTGACTCTGTAACTGGTCGCCCCGGAAGACGCAGTCCAGCTCAAATTGATTCTCGTCGGGCCTCCCAGTGCGGCTTGGAGATTCGTCGGAGGCGGAGGCGGTGGCGCGACGGCGATGCACGAGTAGATCTGGACGTTGTCCACCACCCAACCAAAGTAGTTGACCAAGGGATCGGTGCCCAGCCTGAAGCGGAATCTCACGCTCTGGCCGGCCAGAGCCGCCAGGTTCAGGCGCGTCGACGTGTAGCCGCGACTGATTGCGGTGAACGCAAGGCGTGCTCCGAGTGGGTTCCCGGCGTAAAGAATATCGTTGTAGTTTTGCCCTCCATCGATGAACGGTCCCGCATCGATCCAGGTGGCCCCGCTATTGGTGCTGTACTCAATCACGCCTCCGTCGAACCCAGATTCGAGCTCGAAAACGTGCTCGAAGCTGAGTCGTCCGCCCGCGGGGACGGTCACCGAGTTTGTCATCGACAGCTTGACGTCAGTCATGCCTACTGAATCGGAACCGAATGCGGCACGACCGCTCTTGGCGCGGTCCGTTACAAGCAGCCACTGCGTGGACGTGGTCGACGATGTGATCCAGGGCACACTTGGGCCTTCAAAAGCATCGAAGAACACCGGAGCGGAAGACACGGAGCCCACGGGGCACAGGGGAGCGGGTTGAGTCGCGTCCGCACAGTTCCATCGATTCGTCATCTCAACCGCTGCGATGGCGTTGTTCACCTGCGTGCAATCCGAGACCGTGATGCCGAAGCTTCCCACGAGGTCGGTGCACGAGAGACTGAGGGCCGCGGCATTCTCGAGAAAACCGGAGCCGGCCGTCAGATAGACCGTGAGCGCTCTGTATTCGATTTTTGCGGCCTTGGTCGTACCGATCCCGGTGATGGTGCGTCCGTTATAAGTGCCCCCATCCACCATCAGCGCATAGGCGTGGTTCGGTACGCCGCTGTTCTGGTGCACACCTCCGTTGTCACCGCCCGGTTCTGAGCCGGTACACACGAACTGCGGATCGCTCATCTTGCCGGGATCGCCAAAGAGAGTGGGCGTCATCATGTCCCGTATCGCGCCGATTGGGATCTCCTCTCCCATCTTCCATCGGACGGCTGCGCGAGTCGTTGCCGCGGCCATCGGTCAGATCCACCGTCTCGCCGAAGATGTCCGAGAAGGACTCGTTGAGCGCGCCCGACTGCATGTAGTAGTAGAGGCTCGCGGAGTACTGTGTCACAGCGTGTGTCAATTCGTGCGCGACGACATCGTCACCCGACGCGAATCCGGTGCCGTAGATCATCTGCGTGCCGGTCCAAGCGGCATTCTGATAGGGGCAGCCCGCCGGGCAATAGTGAACGCTCGAGACGATCGGGGCCCCAGCCCCATTGAAGCTGTCCCTCCCGTGGTTCGCCAGATAGTAGTCGTACGTGACGCCTGCATAGTCGTAGGCGAGGTCGGAGTCGGGATCGCCTGTCGGTGGCCCACCTTCAGTGCGGAGCAGGGTACCGGGGAGTGTGGGTCCTTCCGACGACGTATACACACTCCTCGATTTCGCATCGGTGAGCTGGCTGAAATTCAGAAGAAGCGCACCTGTCTCAGCATCGATCCAAATGAATTCGCGCAAGGCGAGGCCAGTCGACTCAATGAACCACGACAGCCGCGAAGGAGACTGACGGTCTTCGAGCAGCCCGCGGTTGAAGATCTCGAGACGAGGCGGCAGATACTCCGCGCCGCCCGCCGTCTCCAGCCCCTTGATCTTCTGGATGAGCACGCGCGCCGTTTCCAGCGCGGTTTCCGGAGACACCGTCGGAACGACTGCGGCGGGAAGGTCGGTCACGATGTGCCCATTCGCCGCGAGCACGCGCGACCCTTTGAGGTGGACCAGCAGCTGGGCCGCGGTGACCGGTACGCCTCGGTGGACCTGTTGGAAGCGGACATGCTCGAAGCCCAATTGGTCAGTCACAGGCGCACGTTGCAGCTGCACCTGGTTGCGGTTGGCGAGACCGAAGGCGGTGCCGTACGAATCAACGAAGGCCAGCCCCCGGTCGACAGCGGCCGCCGTGGGCGGAACGGCGAGCAGGATGCCGGCTCCCTGGCTCGACGCAAACATCGCGCGACCGGTCTGAACCGACGTGGCGTTGATCGTGAGGCCTTCACCCTGCTCGATGAGGCTGTTGATGCGAGTACCGGCGCCTGGTCGCTCCTGGCCGTTGAGAATTTGAACACCCCACGGCATCGCAGATGCAAGTGTGACGGCAATAATCAAACTGAGTACCAATCGTCTGCGTCGCATGATCGCTCCGGAATGATTTCGGATGCTGAATTGAGACTAATCGCACCTGCGGCCCTTTTCACGAGCCGCTTGAACCGTGATTGGAAGAACCGTCACACGCTCGAGCGACAGCCGCCGTTCGCGGATTGGACCGCATGGGGCTCGGAAGCACTGAGGATCGGGAACCGTTCGCTCGACATAGTGGTAGCGGGCCGACACGTATCGATCGGCGTACTGCGTCAGATCGATCGACGTTTCGTCGAGATACGTCGTGTGTGTGCCGCGGCACACCACCGAAAGGACCCATCGATCGCCAAGGCGCTCGATGCGGGCGACGCCCTTGTTTTCGAACGCTCCTTCAGCGAGGCGTTCCCACTCGGCAGGGGCGTTCGTTCCTGTCGTGACTTGAGAAGACTGAGCGCGTGCGGTCCAGATTGGCTGATGGGCGATGAGAGCCGACAGAGCTCCGCAGAGCAAGCCGTTCAATGCCACGGGCCCGAATCGCGCGCCGGTCAATCGCGATCCTGAATGGCGGCGATTCGGCACGCTGCTTTGCAACTTTGAAACGCTTGAAGGCATACAACGCCAACGACGCAAGTTGACGGGCCACGGAACTACTTGAAATTAAGGTTGAGCTTGGGCGGCCTATTCTATGCCAACCTCTTGCAGGATCAACGGTAGAAGTCGCTCAGCCGAACGCAGTGGTGTCGGAGAGATTCGCCACCCCCCAAAATATCAGGGCAGGACCGCGTCTCAGGGTAGGAGCCGCGCGATGCCGAATTCTCGCCTTCGTTCAACGAGCAATCGTGTGCAGTTTTGGTCCCACGTGAAGCACGCGATTCCTTGATCTGTCAGTCTTTCTTCAGACGAACGAGCCTCTGCCAGAGGAATGTCTGCCGGATCGGACGATTCGGCCACGGGCGGGCCCACCACACTTTGCCCGCCTCGCACCATAAACCATTCACACCAAAGGCAGAAGGGCGTTTCGGCCGATCGCCACTCGCGCAGCAAGCGCGGTACTGCTTTTGCGATTTCGCCCAACGAGATTTACGAATTCTTGATGCGATGAGCCAACTGCGACGGCGCCAACCTCGCGTGCTGCTGTTCTCCATGCGGAACATCGATCGCCACGTCTCGCGGTGTGGTGACTACGAGTTCGAGGACATCATCAGTTGTTGCGACGATGCCGAGGTGATTGCGCCCTTCCGGCGGCGTCCCCGCAATCCAATCGTGCGCCATGTCAGCAGGATGTTCGGAAAAGACGAGCGACTGATCGACAGCGGCAAGAGCGAGCGGCTGATCGACAGCGCGGTACGCGCGAACGACAAGTACGACCTGTTCTTTGCGCTCTGCCGGAACGGCCACGACTTGCGACACGTCGAGCGCCTCGAACGGCTGATCGACACCTGTCGGCGATCGGTCTGCGTGGTTTCGGAGGTGTGGCCGAGCAAGATGCGGGAGGTTCGCGAACGCTTGCAGATTCTTCGGCGTTTCGACCACGTGTTTACGAATCTGCAGACGTGCGTCGGCCCCATCGAGGAAGCAACAGGGAAACCGTGCCGCTTGTTGGATTGTGGTGTGGATGCCTTGCGGTTCTGTCCATTCCCCGAGAACCCAACGCGCAGCATCGACGTGTACAGCATGGGACGGCGGGTCGCCGAGGAGCATCAGGCACTCTTGGCGTCTGCGGCACGGGGCGAGATGTTCTATGTCTACGACACGACCGCAGACTTCGATGTGATGGACCCCCTCGAGCACAGACTTCTTCTGGCGAACCTGATCAAGCGCAGCCGGTATTTCATCACCTATCCGGCGAAGTTCGATGTGCCGTTCGAGACGGGTGGCAAGTTGGAGATTGGCGCGCGGTACTTTGAAGGAGCCGCCGGCGGCGCAGTCATGATCGGGATGGCGCCACAGTGCACCGCCTACGACAACAGTTTCGGTTGGCGTGATGCGGTCATCCCTACGAGTTGCGATGGGAAGCAGATAGCCTGTGTCGTTGCGGAGCTGGACGCGCAGCCTCTGAGAGTCGCGCAGATACGACGCAACAACGTGATCAACTCGCTGCTCCGGCACGACTGGGCGTACCGGTGGCACCAGATCCTGGACTGCGTCGGTCTGCCCGCGCCGTCTGGTCTGGTCGAGCGGGAAGCCGAGCTCAACAGGATGGCGGGCCTGTTGGCGACAGCATCACTGACAGGATCGACTTACGACGACAGTGCGGTCGCGCGTTCGTTGACCGATGCCAGATCTGCGTAGGTCGTGTCAGCCGCGTTCTCGAGAGTTGCGCCGGCCGGTTGCGAACAAGCTTTCCAACTTTGTTTTTACTGGTCTCAATCGATTCTTCATCGCGCGAACCAGCCTGCCTGAAGACTCCGGCCGATGGAGCCGGAGCATATAGAGATCATCGCTCTGAGCCCGTTTGATATGACGCGCAACATCAGCCGGCTCATCGAAGGCAGACAGAACCCTTCCGCTGAGCTGATCGCCCGCCCCAGTTGAAAGGAATACGACGAGCGCCGTTGCTGGCTCGACGGTCACGTCCCGTCCGCTCTCGAAAATGTCAGCGCACCACGGCAACCACCGCCTTCCCTCTTCCGATGCGATCATCTCCTCCGTCATCGCCGTCCTCACGGACCCGGGTGTAATGGCGAAGACTGAAATCCCGCACTCCCGGAGCTCCGCGGCGAGGGCTTCTGTGAATCGCATCACAGCCGTCTTGCTGACGTTGTATGCAGACATGTAGGGAATGCCGCTCTCCCCAGCCCCGCTGGCGACGTTGATGATCCGACCGTGCCCGCGAGCCAGCATACCTGGCAAAACTGCATGGCAGCACAAGAACGTGCCGAGGAAGTTCACCTCCAGACACGACCACCACCGTTCCGGGTCTACTTGCCAGGCTGGTCCAATCGGTCCCCCTACGCCAGCGTTGTTCACGAGTAGGTCAATCCGCCCAAACGTTCGCTCTACGGCTCTGACCGTTTCAGCGACATCCTGGCGGTCGGCTACATCTGCTCGAAACGCCTGAGCGCGTCCACCAGCGGCCTCGACTTGCCGGACCGTTTCGGCAAGCTCGTCTTCGGTTCGGGCAACGACGGCCACCGCCATTCCGGTAGCCGCAAGTTCGAGCGCAAACGCACGGCCGAGGCCTCGTCCTCCGCCGGTTATCAGAGCTGTTTGACCGTTCGAGTTCTCGGACATCAAGGCGCCTTCAGCCGTCACGAACGTACATGTTGTCGGCGTAAGGCGGGAAAAACGTGAGGTAAATCCACCTTGATGGCTCAAACGTAAAGGGTAAGCAGGAGAGAGCGTTACGTCGCTCGAGGACAAACCGATGAATACACGAAACGCCGGGCCATTCCGCCGCCTGAGTGGGATCATCGTGGTGGCGGCTGCCATGTCCGGAGCGACGCTGGCCGCTCATGACATGTGGATTGAGCCTGGGACGTTCTCTCCGGACACCGGCCAGATTGTCGGCGTACGGCTCAGAGTCGGTCAGGATCTCCTCGGCGATCCACTGCCACGCGATCCCAGGCTCATCAATGAGTTCGTGGTGCAGGATGCAACGGGACGCCAGCCGCTCGTTGGACGCGACGGCTCCGACCCGGCGGGATTCTTTCGGATTGCCACGCCAGGGCTGCTGATCGTCGGTTATCGCAGCAACCCCAGCGCGATCGAGCAGACGGCCGACAAGTTCAATCAATACCTGAAAGAAGAAGGGCTCGAGGCCATCGCCGCACTGCGAGCCCAGCGAAACCAGACCGGCGCCAAAGCTCGTGAGCTCTTTTCCCGGTGCGCCAAGAGCCTGTTGGTTTCGGGGCCACCGAGCAAGGCACAGGGGGATCGTGCGCTCGGCTTCACGCTCGAACTGGTCGCCGAGCGAAACCCATACGCCCTCAACGCCGGCCAGGAAATGCCTGTGCGACTGATTTACGAGAACCGTCCGCTGAGAGGTGCTCTCGTCGTCGCGATGAACCGTCTCCACCCGTCGGAGAAGCTGACGGCTCGAACCGACGAAGCCGGTCGAGCCAGCTTCAAGTTGCACCAGAACGGCATGTGGCTGATCAAGGCCGTGCACATGGTCGAAGCGCCGGCAGGCGCCGATGCCGATTGGGTCAGCTACTGGGCGTCGATGACATTCGAGCTCAAAGACGGCCCGGGACGTATGTCGTGAAGCACGTCCTCTATTCTTCTACCGCAGTTCGCGCGGCGATTCTGGTGCTTGCTTGTGCCATCCCCGTCGCCGCGCACGAAATTGGCACCACGCATGTGTCCGCGCTGGTTGAGGACGGCCGCTACGACATCGAAGTGGTGACCGATGCGGCATCGCTCGCTGAGAAGCTGGACAGCCTGGCCGGACCGCGAAGCGCCGGAGGATCACCCGCTTCGACAACCGCCGCAGCTATCCGTGATCGCCTCGCTGCGCTCGATGACATCTTCCGGCAGCGCGTCACCGTCAGGTTCGACGATTCGGCCGTTCATCCCAACATCAGCTACTCGGTCTCGCCAGCCGTGGACGACACCTCACCCATCGTGGCGACGATTCGACTCAGTGGCGACGTTCCTCACGACGCCCGCCAGTTCGCCTGGAGCTATTCGTGGACGTTTGCTTCCTACGCCTTGACGTTCAAGAATCATCGGTCCGACGACCCGATCACCGTCTGGCTCGAGGGCGGACAGGCAAGCTCGCCACAACCGCTCACGGCGCCGGCGGCTCCGGTCAGCCGCATCGAGACGGCGTGGCGCTATCTGGCGCTTGGCTTCACACACATCGTGCCGCATGGACTCGATCACATGCTCTTCGTGATCGGCATCTTTCTCTTGAGCGGCCGGTTGCGAACCGTGTTGTGGCAGGTGAGCGCTTTCACAGTGGCCCACTCAATCACACTCGGTCTCAGCATTTACGGCGTGATTACCGCACCGCCGGCCATCGTCGAACCGTTGATTGCGGTCTCGATTGCCTACGTTGCGATTGAGAATGTCGTGGTCAGGGAACTGAAGCCATGGCGGATCGCGCTGGTCTTCGCATTCGGCCTGCTTCACGGCATGGGCTTCGCCGGAGCCTTGAAGGAGCTCGGTCTGCCACGATCGGAATTCTTGACAGCTCTTGTGACATTCAACCTGGGCGTGGAGACGGGTCAGCTCGCCGTCATCGGTGTGGCTTTCCTGCTCGTGGGATGGCAGTGCCGCAATCGCGCATGGTACCGCGGCCGCATCATCGTCCCCGCATCTCTCGCGATTGCCTGTATTGCGGTGTACTGGACGGTGGAGCGAAGTGGCTTCCGCCTCTAGTTGTGGCTTCCGCCTCTGGTTGTGGCTTCCGCCTCTAGTTGTGGCTTCCGCCTCTGTTGTGGCTTCCGCCTTTAGGCGGAAGAGAGTGGCCGGCATTGATCTTCCGGCTGAGGCCGGAAGCCACATGGCCTGCGGCTGAAGCCGGAAGCCACACATGGACCTGCGAATTACTCGGCCGACTTGTTCTTCGAGTCTGTCGTCTTTTCCGCGACTCGCGCGGCAGCAAGAATGCCTTCGAGCCCCGCGTTGCCCTCATGGCATGCGTACTCGTAGACAGGCTGCGATTCGTCTCGCGTCAGCTGCATCCCGAACGTCCACGGCCGGACCCACGTGTTGGCATCTTCGAACGTGATCGACCAATCGACCACGCCCCGTCGAACCGGCTGGAAACGCTCGACGGTCTTCAATTGTGCCGACGCCCCGCCGAAGGCAGACTTCTCGAGAAAATTCGTCGTTTCGACGACGAGCGTGTCGCCTTCCCAATGGCCGCGAGGATCGCCCATATACGACGGCAGTTTGTCGGAGACATGGTGACGGCTGTCCAGCGGGATGAGCCGCGTCTCGTGAACCATCTCGTACCGAATGGCAACCCAACCGGGGCCCTGGACGATCTGGTACGAATTGCCATAAATGGCCGGCATCATCGAGCCGGGAAGCCCACGTGTGATGCACCGGACGTACAGGGTCAGATCCTCGGGACCATCGAAGGGCCCGGTGTAGTACCCATCCCCGCCGCGGCGAGCCGCGCGGACGGCGGCGGCTCTTTTCACAGCCTCTGGAGTAAGCGCAGGCATCTGGCCATCGGGCGGATCCGAGATCATCCACGCTCGACTGTTCTTCGCGTTGTAGTTCTCGTACCAATGCGACGGTCCGGCGCCGGTGTCGTTGTCGGAGGTCCCGCCGATGACAATCGCCGTACGCTCGGTCTGGACGTGCCGCTGTTGCATGAGCTTCTCGAGTTCGGCAGGCGTCACGTCCTTGAGCGACTTTCCAGCAAACTCCGCCGGCCGCTGCATCGGAGTTCCACTCTCGTTGCTGTTCGAGTACGTCCCTTGAAGATCGGGATCGCCCCAGGGCGTCCGAGCAACCCCTGAAGTTTTGGTGGTATTGGTCGAACCAGGCGCGCCCTGCGCCTGCGCAACGCCAGAGGAGATTCCGAGAGCCAACACGGACGCCAACAACATCGGACGGGCGATCAGCCGAGACATTTTCACCACTCCTTCGCGAGAGAGACCTGACACTTCAGCAACCGGGGCTGCCGCTCTTCACCGAACTTCCGTTGCCGGCCGCTCTTCGGCGCGCGCAGCGGACAGGATGTTCGGCACGGCGTGATTTCCTTCATGGCACGCGTATTCGAACATCCCATAACCCGGGTCGCGCCTCAAGGGAAATGCCGCGCCCCACGGCCGCGTCCACGTTTTCGGATCGTTGACCGTCACTTCGTACTGGATGGTGTCGGGGCCCGTACGGGTGAAGCGTTCGACGAGCTCCAACGCATCGCTGGTCATGAGGAGGTTGCCGTTCGCTTGAGCTCCGGTCTTGCCGTTGAAGTTCGTGGTTTGCACGACCAGCGTATTGCCTTCCCAATGACCGCGCGGATCGCCAAGGTACGAGCGAATCGCCGACGACACGTGCGGGCGGCCATCCAGCGGAATGACCCGCGTTTCGTGAATCATTTCGTATCGAATGACGACGTAGCCGGGCATCTGAAAAATCTCGTTGCCGTTGTTGTAGATGACAGGAAACGTCGAGCCGAGCACGCCGCGTGTGATGCAGCGATCGTACGGCCCCAGGTCGTTGTAGTCGGTGAAGCCGCTAAACATGACGTATGTATTCTTCAAGGATCCCGCGCGCTTCTGCCCCTCATCGGTCATCGGCGGCAGTTTTCCGTCCGCCGGCATCACCACGAGCGACGCCTGGCGGGATGGCTTGCCCCATTCCAGCCAATGTGACGGCGGGCCGGTGCCATCGCCTCTTCGGGGAGCAGTCTCCGACACGAATTCCTCGCGGTCGGCTGCATCACGAGTTTTGGCCTGCGCTTGGCGCTCGGCGAACTCCTTGTCAGAAATCTCGTTTCGGCCCGCCAGTTCCGCTGGACGCTCGAAGGGCACGCCTACCATGTCGGTGCTCGGCCAAGTCCCCTGAAGGTCGGGATCGCCCCACGGCGTCCGTGGCGGGCTCCAGGCTTTTCGAGTTGCCGTCGTTGATCGTTCCTGACCGGCAATCGCCGGCGCAGCCAGGCACGCAAACAGCGCAATCGTCAACCCGACGCGCATGCAAACCTCCTCTGAAACGGGCGAGCTTACCTGTCGAGACACAATAGTATCGCCCCGTCCAGGGCCAAGAAAACACCTCGACCGGACTCCAAGTCCTTGGATTTCGCGATGCTAGTCGTGTGTTTTCGTGACGCCGGCGGTTGACTGGCCCCTAACGCCTTCCTAGTATTTGCTTTGTAACTCCCTGACAGGGTTAGAGGTACCGGATCGGCATGGATGCATATCGGGCCGGTATATCTCATGGAGAGGAGAGGTAATGCGCGTGATGAGACGAACGGTGTTGATGTTGTCGTGTCTGCTGCTGCCGGTTTTGGCGTACGCACAAGGATCGGCTTTGTCCGGCGTCGTCAAAGATTCGTCAGGCGCCGTCTTGCCGGGCGTGACTGTCGAGGCGTCCAGTCCGGTGTTGATCGAGAAAACGCGCACAGCGGTGACGGATTCCACCGGCCTGTACCGGGTGACGGAGCTGCCGCCGGGAACCTACAAGGTCACGTTCACTCTGACGGGCTTTGCGACCGTCGTGCGCGACGGCGTCGAGCTCACTGGCGCCAGCGTCACCACCATCAACGCCGACCTGCGAGTCGGCGCGGTCGCTGAGACGATTACGGTAACCGGTGAAACGCCTGTCGTGGACGTGCAGACCAGCGCACGGAAACAGGTCGTGTTGTCGAGCGCGATGATCGAGTCGCTGCCCGCCGCTCGGGGGTACGGCAATCTTCTGGCGACCGTTCCGGGTATTCAAGGTACGGGAACGGACGTCAGCTCTGCGGTTTCGACCAACTTCTTCACATCTCGTGGAGGCCGTGGCAACGAAGGGACGATCCAGATCGATGGGATGAACGTCGGCTCGGCCTTCAACGGCGGCGGCGTCGCCGGATTTGGATACCCGATCGGAGAGTCGTCTGAAATCCAGGTCACGATCGGCGGCGGCCTGGGAGAGGTCGATCGCGGCGGCCCCGCATTCAACCTGATTCCGAAGACCGGCGGCAATACGTTCAGCGGCACGGGATTCCTGAGCCTGGCCGGGTCGTGGTCGCAGGGCGACAATTTCGACGACACGCTGCAAAGTTACGGCTTTACGACCGTGCCCCAGATCATCAAGAACTGGGACACGAATTTCGCGATCGGTGGTCCGATCGTCAAGGATCGTCTCTGGTTCTTCAACAACGTCCGGAGTTACGGCAATTACCAAGAAGTTCTGAACCTCTACGGCAACGCGAACGCCGGGGACCAGAGCAAGTGGACCTATGTGGCCGACCAGAGCCTGCCAGCGCGGGCGGCGGCTGCAAAACTGATCGAAGCGATCAGGCTGACGGGACAAGCCACACCGAGAAACAAGGTCGGCTTCTATCTCGACTACCAGAGCGTCTGCAACGGATCGGCGTACGAGAAGGGCGCCGAACAGTGCCGCGATCGGGGAGACGACTGGATTGCGCTCGGTAGCGTGGGCGCCGGGTTCTTCGGCGCGCTAGCCCCCGAGTCCGGGAACGTCTGGGACAACCGCGAGAAGATCACGCAGTTCTCATGGTCGTCGCCGGCCACGAACAAGATGCTGTTCGAAGCAGGCTTCTCGCAGTTCGCCAGCCGCTTCGGAGGTCAGATTCCGGGCGGCGCGCTGACGAATTTCATCCCGGTGCAGGAGCAGAGCACACTCGGCGGCGTGCCGGTGGGCAACTTCACGTATCGGGGCTGGTCGTCGGCGGCATCGAACGAGCAGTTTCACAACGTGTGGCGTGCATCAGGAACCTACGTCACCGGCGCGCACAGCATGAAAATCGGTTATCAAGCGGCGTTTCAGGTTCAAAAGAACTTTCAGAACGCCGGCAGTCAGCTGAGCTACATCTTCAACAACACCCTCCCAATCCAGTTCACGCTGCGTGATGCGCCCTTCTGGCAGAGCAATCGCACGCGCTTCGATGCCATCTACGCACAGGATCAGTGGACGCGAGGCCGCCTGACGCTGCAGGGGGGCGTGCGCTACGAGCACGCCTGGAGCTGGTTCCCCGAGGGGGAGAACGGAATCGTCGAGGACAACGCGTTTGGGACCAAGTTCCTGTTCCCAGAAACCAAGGGCGTGACCGGCTACCACGACATTACCCCGCGCATGGGCGCGGCGTACGACGTGTTCGGCAACGGAAAGACGTCGGTGAAAACGAGCTTCAGCAAGTACCTCCAGGCCGCGAACAACGACGCGCAGTACACGATCTCGAACCCGGCGGTGACATTCCAGCAGACAACGAACCGCTCCTGGACCGACGGCAACAACAACCGCGTTGTGGACTGCGTGCTGATGAGCAAAGTGACGGAGGACAACAGGGCCGCCGGCGGTGACTTCTGCGGCCCATGGCAAAACTTGAACTTCGGCAGCCCGGCCGGTGCAACCCTCGTGAATCCCGACGTGCTGCACGGCTGGGGGGTTCGTCCGTACGACTGGCAGTTCGGCGTGTCGGTTCAGCAGGAGATCGCACCGCGCGTGGCGCTCGACGTGAGCTACAACCGTCGCTCGTGGGGCAACTTCTTCTTTACCGACAACCGGGCGATCACACCGCAGGACTTCGATATCGCAACGATCACCGCTCCTCTCAATCCGCTGCTCCCCAACGGCGGTGGCTACCCCGCGACCTTCTATACTCGCAACGGCCGCTCGGCGCTCGGCGCCACCGACAACTACTACACCTTTGCGAGCGACTACGGTGACGTGACGACGTATTGGCACGGCGTCGATGTGGGGCTCAATGCTCGACTGCGAAACGGTGTGACCGTCCAAGGCGGCACGAGCGTGGGCCGCGGCGTGCGGGACTACTGTCCGGTGGCTGACAAACTTCCCGAGCTATATGTGGTTCCGGCTGTTCCTCCAATATCAATCCTCTCCAACCAGCAGGTCGGCGCGTGTGCGGTGACCGAGCCGTGGCTCTGGGGCGTGCGTGGACTCGTGTCGTTCACGATTCCAAAGATCGACGTCCTGGTGAGCAGCTCGTTCCGGTCGAACGAAAACGTTCAGCCCTCAACCGTCAATACCTTCGTGGCGACGAACGGCGCATCGCAGTCGGCCAACTACAACGTGACGAGCGCGATCCTTCAGCAGTCGACGCTCGGCCGGCCTCTGGCGACCGGTCTGGCGTTCCAAACGGTGGATTTGACGCTGCCCGGAGATGTCTATCCGGACCGGATCAGCGCACTCGACTTGCGCCTGGCGAAAATCCTGAGGTTCGGACGCACCAGAACCAACGTCGGGATCGATTTCTATAACCTCTTCAACGCCAACACGGGCACGGCGTACAACCAGGTCTTCGACGTCCAGACGGCAGGCGCCACCTGGCTGCGGCCGACGACGGTCCTCGCGGCACGGTTTGCGCGGTTCAATGTGACAGTGGACTTCTAAGAAGGCAAGGCCACTTGAATCGATGAGTGCATGATTGATGATCGATGATCTGGATTGCCAACGATGGCCAATCAGATCATTCGATCATCGTTGATCAGATCATCGATTCACGCGAACTCAATCACGCCGGTGATGATCGTTCGATCTGCGGTGTCCTGAACCGCCTGCCGGCTGTCGGCGAGCGTGTAGCGCTTGGTGATCACCGACTTCGCATCGATCTTTCCCTTCTCGATCAACTTCACGTAGCGCGGGATGTCGCGCAGGATGTGAAGCCCGCCCTGCTGCCCCGGATGAATCGTGCGGCCCAATAACGCCAGCGAGAGTCCCGGGAACGGGACGGCCAGCATCGTGAAACCCATCAGCATCACGTGTCCACCCATCCGGGTGCAGTCCCACGCTTGTAGAACCGTTTTGACGTTCGTGGGATCGGGTTGCGCCTCGACCTTCGGCGGAAATGCCTGCAGCCCGGCGGCTTCGACGACGAAGTCTGCGCCCCTCGCCATGACGGCATTCCCCGCCCGTCCCCAGCTGACTCCTCCGGCGAATCTCCGGTCGTTCGGTCCCCTGCACAGCTCGCGCACGCGCTCGACCAGGCCCTCGCCTTCCGCCACAGGATCGAGCGCAAGGGTCGCACCCATCTTGAGCGCAAATTCGCGACGGTACTTGATCGGGTCGATCGCGATCACCTGACCCGCGCCCGTGACGCGGCCCGCCTGGATCGCGCCAAGGCCGACGGGGCCGCAGCCGAAGACCACGACATCCGAGCCGGGTTCGAAGTGCATGTCCGCATGCCCCGCGGCAAAGCCCGAAGCCAGTTGATCTCCCAGCAGCGTGAGCTCTGCGGCCGGCAGGTCGGTGAACACCGGCACGCAGTATTCCTCGAACGCCGTCATGATCTCGCTCATGCCGCCGATGCCGGCCTGGGCGTAGACAGGCGTGCCATCGCGCATCTCGGCAAACGGCGGGAAGGGTTCCACGCCTTGAGCATTCGAGAAAAACGTGAACTGGCAATAGTCGGGGCGGCCGTGAAGACACTGATAGCACTGTCCGCACTGCGAGGTGCCGGCGACGACGACCCTGTCGCCCACCTGCACACGCTTCACCATGGCGCCCACGGCCTCGACGACCCCGAAACCGCAATGGTTTGGAACCTCCGCACGGCCGATGGTGTTGGTTCCGAGCGCGCCGCGCACGATTGTGTAGCACGGCGCCACGGCCGTGGAACGGATTACCACCTGACGCGGGTCGACCGGCCGAAGACGCAGCTCCTGAACGTCGAGCGTGTTGGAATGCCGAACGAGTCCGCGGAACCCACGACCGGTCTGTGTGCCGGCGAGCACCGCAGGCGCCTGGGTGTCCCGGGCGTCAGGTGCCGCGGTGCCGGTGAGAAAGGCCGCGCTCCCGCCAAGCGCGGCCGCGCCCGTTCTCAAGACCTGCCGCCTGGAGACCGGTCGCTTCCTCTTGAACTGAGCGGACATGGTCGTTCTCCTTCTCCGCCAGATTCGGACGTGGCTCAGCGCCGGCCCGCAGCGTCGAGAAGCTCGTAGATTCTGGTGACCGCGATCAGAGGCACGCCAGGACCTTGAATGCCGGGAAAGTGATCCTTGTGTTTCGTCAGATCTGCGCGCTGCGCGGCCTGTTCTGCCGGAACACCCTGTTGCTTCAATCGACCGACCTCGGTCCAGACGTCGCGCAGGTATGCCTGAAAATAGTCGATCTTGGCTTTGTCGGTGAACGCTTCGCCATGGCCCGGCAGCACCGTGTCGAAGTCGAGCTTCTTCAGCTCGTCCAATGACGTGACCCATTCGTTCACGAACGCGTCGCTCATGTTCGAGAGCGCAGCTGTGAGAAAGTCGCCGGTGCAGACGACCTTCTCCTTCGGAAGAAAGACGACGACGTCGCCGGCGGTGTGTCCCCGGCCGACAAAGCGAATCTGAATCTCCCGCTCGCCCCGGAACAGCGTCATCTGAGTTTTGAGCGTGACGTTGGGCGGAGTTGGCTTGAGCTCGGCCTGCGCGAGGACGTTGTTCTCGGCGGCTTGAAGCTGCGTCTGGAGCGCGGCTTTTCGCGCGGCGTCGGACTCTGCGGCGACTCGCTGTTTGAGCTGTTCGACCTGTTGTGGCAGGCCGGCAAGGTAGTTTTTGAACAGCGGCATGTTGGTCGATCCGCCGAGCAGCATCTGGCGTGTGAATTCGTGGCCGATGATGTCGACGCTCCTGTCGAACACCTGGTTGCCGTGCGCGTGGTCGAAATGGAAATGGGTATTGATGACGTAACGCACCGGCTTGTCGGTGATCTCTTTCAGCTCGTCGAGCAGGACCCAGGCAGCGGCCGGCGAGACGTGGTCATCAACGACGATGACGTCGTTGTCGTTGACGATGACCGCCGAATTGCCAACGACCGCAAGGGAGCCTGTCCCGATGGCGTGGTAGATTCCATCTTTCACCTTGTTGAAGCGGAACGCTTTTCCGGTATGGCTCGTGCCTGCCGGGGCTTGCCGGGCTTGCGCCGCGACGCGCCCGAGCGACGGGAGTGGCGCCACAGCGACCGCGATGAGAATCAGGCTCGTGACCAACGCCAGCACAATTCGCATGTTTCCGTCCTCTTCATTGAAAGTCGACAAATCGTAGCAGATTGCACATCTGTTGGTGTCCGCCGCGACAGCCCTGGGCCGCTCGAATTCGAACACCACGGTACGCCAATCGCGGGAAGTGTCTTGCTTAAAAACATCCTACGGTAGTAGGTTTCAACCGGACAAAAAATTGGAACGGAGAATCCGACATGGAAACGCTTGCGACGACAGCAGAGGGTACACAAGCCACACTCGGGGATGGACACCTGAAAGAACTGCAAAATGCGATTCGCGGGGAGCTGATCGCGAATGATCACACCGGCTATGACGGGGCGCGTCGAGTGTGGAACGGCAACATCGATCGCCGGCCCGCGCTCATCGTCCGCTGCGCGGGCGTGGCGGACGTCCAGCAATCGGTGAATTTCGCACGTGCGCACAACCTGCGTCTGTCGGTACGGGGCGGGGGCCACAGCGCGCCCGGGTACGGGACAAACGACGGCGGCCTGGTGATCGATCAGTCGCTGCTCAAGGGGATTCAAGTCGACCCGGACGCGCGCACGGTTCGAGTGCAAGGCGGAGCGCTCTGGCGCGATCTCGATCACGAAACACAAGCGTTCGGTCTCGCCAGCACGGGCGGCACGGTGTCCAATACCGGCGTGGCCGGACTCACGACCGGCGGCGGGCTGGGCTGGTTGATGGGCAAGTACGGGCTCGCCATCGACAACCTGCTTTCAGCAGACATCGTCACGGCGGACGGACAGTTCCACAAAGCGAGCGCCAGCAAAGATCCTGACCTCTTTTGGGCAATCCGCGGTGGCGGCGGCAACTTCGGTGTCGCCACGTCGCTCGAATTCAGACTGCACCCGGTGTCGCAGGTCCTCGGCGGACTCGTGCTCTATCCGCTGGATCAGGCTCGAGATATGCTCCGCTTCTACCGCGATTTCTGTCCGACCTTGCCGGACGAGGCAGAAGCGTACGCGGCAGTGCTGACCGCGCCGCAAGGGATGCCCGTCGCAGCATTCATCCTCGGATACAACGGTCCGATCGGGGACGGCGAGAAGATTCTGGCGCCGGCCCGTCAATTCGGAAAACCGATCGCAGATCTCGTCGGCCCAATGCCGTATTCCGCGCGACAAAGGCTCCTGGACGAACCGAACGCCACGCACGGTCTGCACCGTTACTGGCGCTCCGCGTTCACGGAGAAAATCTCGGACGACCTCGTGGACACGCTCGTCGAAGCCGCATCGCGTTTCAGTTCGCCGCTGAGCGCGTTCATCTTCTTCCACATGCACGGCGCGGCGGCGCGTGTCTCGCCCACCGAGACGGCCTTTGCCCCAAGGCGCGCGCAGTGGGATTTCGACGCCATCGGTCAGTGGGCGAACGGAGCGGAGTCGGCGCAACATATTCAGTGGGTACGGTCCCTGTGGGACAAGATCGAGCCACAGCTGCAGGGCAGCGCGTACGTCAATCACCTGTCGCAAGACGACAAGCCGGAAAAGATTCGTGCATCGTATGGAAGCAATTACGCGAGACTGCGTGAAATCAAACGGACTTACGACCCGAACAATCTGTTTCGGCTGAACGCCAATATCGTGCCGTAACAGGTTGCTGAAATAACCAGCAACCTGAAGTCTGAAGGGAGAGTTAAAAGGAAGAAGTGAGTCCACAGAGATTTCATCCGACTTCTTCGTTCTGACTTCTGAATTCTCACTTCAGGCTGCGTTTTCAGCAGCCTGCTTAGCTCAACCGTCGGGCCGCCGTTGCGGGGTTTTCCGTCCTCTGTCGCGTTAGGTGGCAGCGGAAAGACCAGTGAGCCAGACCACTGGGTTAGGAGGACGGATGAAACGGCTGATCGTCACGCTGATGTTGCTCGCTGCGAGCGCACCGCTCGGAGCGCAATGGTTGAGATACCCGACTCCTGGCTTGCCGCGAACCCCCGACGGCAAACCCAATCTCACGGCGCCCGCACCCCGAACGGCCGACGGAAAGCCTGACCTGTCGGGCCTCTGGCGGCTGAACGGTTTGGGGTATTCATTCAATATCTTCGGCGCCCAGAAGGTAGAGATGCTGCCATGGGCGGAGGCCGTGTTCGCCGAGCGCAGCGCGCGCTACGGGAAGGACGGCCCTTCGGCACACTGTCTCCCTCCCGGTCCGCGTGCGGGGCTGTTCGGTCAGGAACCGGTCAAATTCGTGCAGACACCCGGGCTGCTGCTCGTGCTCTACGAGGACGCACCCACCCGTCAGATCTTCATGGACGGCCGGGAACTTCCCAAGGATCCCAATCCTGCCTGGATGGGGTACTCAGTGGCCCGTTGGGAGGGCGACACGTTCGTCGTCGAAAGCTCGGGGTTCAACGACAGAACCTGGCTGGATCTGACCGGCCACCCGCACACCGAGGCCTTGCACGTCACCGAGCGCTTTCATCGTCTGGACTACGGTCACATGCAGCTCGAGATGACGTTCAACGATCCGATGACGTACCGGAAACCCTGGACCATTGCGGTTGACGTCGAGTTGATCCCTGACACTGAGCTGCTCGAGAACGTGTGCAATGAAAACGAGAAGGACCGCGGGCATCTCGTCGGAACCGTCGCGGACGAAAAACAGGGAGAAGTGACGGTCTCGGAGGCGATTCTGTTCAACTATGCCGGCACCTACATGGCGGGACCGTTGGGCCACATTCGAATCACGGTCGATCACGGCCATCTGGCGTTCAATCTGTCCGGTGGCGGTGGACAATTTCTCGCGTTTGCGAAATCCGAAGAAGACTTCATTCTTCCCGCTTTGGGAGGAGTGGCGCTGAAGTTCGAGAAAGACGCGCACGGCGCGGTCGCGTTCCTTCGCATCACGTCGGTTGAAGGGGACATCAGAGCACCGCGGCTGCCCGACAACGCGGGCGGAATCGACTGACGCACGCGATCAATACGAATTCCGTCGAACCACGAAGAGACACGAGGCACACGAAGCTCTCCACTGTAGCTTCCGGCTTAAGCCGGAAGCCACTTTCGTGTGTCTTCGTTCTTCGTGGTTTACCAGCGATCGGCCCAGCTCTGGCGCGCCGATGATGATTCAGGCCTGTGAAGAGAGAGCCTTGACTCGGACCCCACCACGAGCGCGGTCGTAGATCCAGATCAAACCGAAAACCAGAAGCAGGATGGCGGGAAGGACGGCGACGGCTCGGAAGGACGTCTGCGCCGCGAGGCCTAGGATGCGCTCGAGCTCGGGCCCTGGTAGAAGCGCGTTGAACGCGGCTTCACCGCCCGCCACGTCAATTTTTCTGTTGTCGTAGATCGATCCCATGATCGGCAGCACGAAGCGGATCGACAACGTCCCGGCCGTGCCCATCAGCCCCATCAACAAAGCGCCGCCGCGCGGAAACCGCTCCGACGCCGTCGCCAGCATCGTCGGCCACAGATAGCAGACTCCCGTCCCCCACACGGTCGCCGCCAGCAGACCCGTCAACGGCGAATTCGCAGCACTCAATGAGAGAAGGCCGAGCGAGGCCATGAGGCACGAGCACCACAGCAGCCCAATCGACGACAACTTGTGGACGAGGGGACCCGCAAAGTGGCGCATTACGAACATGAGCGCGCTGACGTAGACCAGCAACAGGATCCCCGGCATGTGCACGGTTCGACTCAAGGCGAAGTCGACCCACTGGCCGGGCGCGAGCTCGGAAGCCGCTGTCAGGAACATCGACAGAAAGAGGACGATGAAGAGAGGATTCCGAAGCTCGCGGAACATCTCGGCCACCGATACGCCGGCTGCGGCCCGCTCGGTCGGTGGAAACCTGACGCCGATGCACAAGGTCACGACGGCGATGGCTGGCAAGACCACGACGAGGAGCTTGGGCTGCCAACCGATACCGGTAGCTGACATCGCGACGCCGAGCAGCCCTCCAATCACCAGGCCGCCTGGCCACCACGCGTGCAGACTATTCAGCTTCCCGGCTTTTTCTTTCGGATAGAGTGAGGCGATCAGCGGATTGATGACTGTTTCAACCAGCCCCCATCCGATTCCCGTGATCAGCGCTCCGATCCAGATGCTCGTATAGACGCTCGGGCCCGCCGACAGGGATCCGGCAGAGACCATGAGAAGGGCGCCGATCGCGAAGCAGACTCCCGCCAGGGGCAGCAGCAGGCCCATGCCGATGTAATCGAGAAGTGGACTGCCGATTGCGATCGTGAGCGCGAATCCCAGAAACGGCAGGCCAAGGATGTTCGCGATCATCTCGGCGGAATGCGTCTTGTCGATCGGATCGAAGAAGACGCGCTGCAGATCGCTGGCCGTGTTGGCCCGCAGCGCCGCGCCGATGCCGGCCATCGCCAGTGCCAGGCTGCTGACGAGATAGAGACGGGTCTTGGAGTACCTCTCGTTCATGGCATTGATCTTCCGGCTGAAGCCGGAAGCTACACACGCGATTGATTCACAGGCTACATCCTGGCTACGAACGAAACGGCTCGCGGCCCGTCCCCTGGGCCGGGATCCCTTGATCGGCCAACACCTCGTGCTGCAGCGCAAACATGCACGCAGCGGCCTGATCGATGGCGCGGACGAAGCCGATCGAAGCTTGGAGGATCGGCTTGAGGCGCTCGCGATCCTGGAAGCGCGCCTTCGGGAACTCGTGCTCGACCACGAGATGCGTCTGCGCGATGTCGAGCGCCAGGAGCTCTCGAGCCGCAAGCTGATGGTCGAGCCAGTCCACCGTGCGGTTCTGAAGGTAGGCCAGCGGGTCGTGGCGCGCCGTCCCCGGCAGTTCGTGCTCGGCCAACACCGTTTGCTTCTTCCAGGCGTTGAGCTGATCCGCAGGCCGCGAAGACGGGCGGCCATCCAGCCAGTCGCCACGTTCCACTGTTTGGCCGCCGTACCCCCAGGCCGCTATTCCCTTGCCGTCGATGACCTGGCCTTTCACGTGAAAGCCGTCGATCAGGAATGGGTACCCGCTGTCTTTCAGATACTGGAAGACGGAGCGCGAGTCCTGCCCCATCAGAATGGCGTGCGACGGGTCGTAGTGAATACGGAACTGGTCGCCGACGCCGTGCTTCTCGCAGATGCGATGCAACGCGATCCACGTTCCGGGCGTGTAGGCGATGTTGTTGTGGAAGCTGTCCCCGCTCGTCCATCCTGGCATGGGACACTGCTCGACCCGATAGATCAGACCGCACGCTTTCACGTCTTTGAGAAGCGGAATGAACTGCTCCTCGAAATCCCGCAGGTTCTCGTCCATGCTGTGCGACTGGTTCCGGCCGACGAAGCCGCAGATGGCCTTGACGCCGAGCAACGAGGCGGCGTCCAGGACGCGCCGCATGAACGCATGCTTGGTCGCGCGGATCGCCGGATCGTGGTGCAGCATGTTGTCGAAATACCCGATGTCCGACAGCACCAGGCCGGTGGCTTCGAGCGCGTCCTCCACCCGGCGGGCCCGCGTCGAGTCGAACGGCCGGCGGAGGTCGAGCGTGTTTGCAACCGGGTCGAGCATCGCTTCGGGCGGGACGTCGGCCTGATCCGGGTGAATGGCCGCGGACAGCTGGATGCCGTCGACACCAAGCTCCTGCGCGAACGCGATCCAGTCTTCAATCGCACGATCCGGATCGGCGTCCCGTACCTCGCGCGGCGTCAACTCCTGCAGCGCTGCAGTGAGCACGCCCACCTGCATGAACTTTGGCTCGAACGCCCGCACCGGCCGATTGTATCCGGTCGCACGCGGTTCCTCGGCCGGCTCAGTCCTTACGACAGGATTCGCTTCGCGTACTCGAAGCACTTTGCGACCTCTTGAATCGGCGTTCCCGCGCCGCGGTACTGGTACTCGATGTAGGTTCGGATCGGCCACTTCTCCCGTTTGAGCATCACGAGCACCTCGCGGATCGGCGTGTCGCCTTCCCCCCAGGAGACGTTGTCGCCCTCGTTCTTCTTACGGTCCTTGAGGTGAAGGTTCGTGATGTCGGCGTGGTGCTGCCGAATGTAGGCAACGGCGTCGAAATCGGCCGCGGTGAAGTGGCCGATGTCAAGATTGACCTTGAAATACTTCGACAGCTTCATCGCGGCGTCGAAGCTCTCCGGCGTGCAGAACTCGTTCGGATCCGTCCGGTTCGAGTGGCCGTGCATCGCCACGATCATTCGATGCTTGTCGGCAAACGGCACGACGCGCTTCGCAACCGTCAGATTGGTGGACGCCGTGATGATCTCGGCACCCAAAGCCTTCGCCATCTCGAAGCCACGGTCGATCTCGGCGTCGGTCATGTCGCCGCTGAAGCTGTAGTTGTAGGCGTAGATGGAGATGCCCGCAGCGTCGAATCTTTTCTTGATCGCGCGGAAGTGGTCCAGACCCGTGTTGGTCCGCCAGGCACGCAGATCCTCTCTGGCTTTCTGCCGCGCGCGGTCGGCCTCGGGCGTGCTCGGTGCGCCTCGCCCGACGTTCGGACCTCGCGGCTCGACCTGTGGGGCCCACAACTCGCAGTCGCTCAGACCGCAATCGGTCATCGCCTTGATGACGAGATCGATGACGTTACCGTCCTGCGGCTTGGGAAGATCGCGAAAGCTATAGGTCTGCACGCCGAGCCGAACGCCCCCGAACGTCGAGTCGGCAAGACCGCTGAAGAGCGGCAACGCCAGCCCCGTCAGCGTCAGTCGTCCGAATTCACGTCGTGTATGCATGGGACCTCGCTGATCGAGCGAAACGGCGCGATCAAATGTTTCTGGGTTGCCCGCTGGCGCTATCACACCACCAATCGTCGCTTTTGTGAAATCGATTCCAATGGCCTGCAAGATGGCATTTCTAAATTATAGGCAGACTGACGGCGCTCGAACTTCAGGAACCCCGTGATCGGGAAAAGCGGCCATATAATCCCGCACGCACAGGATCCGCCATTTCGGATCCAGGAGTCGACATGTTCGCGGCTGCACTTCTTGTGTTTTGTGCGTCGGGATTCGCGGCGCTCGTCTATCAGGTGATCTGGCAGCGCCTTCTGACGATCTTTTCCGGTGCGGATGTTCAGTCGGCCACGCTGGTCGTGGCCGCGTTCATGACCGGACTGGGTTGCGGCAGCCTGGTCGGCGGGCAGGTTGCCGATCGCGTGTCGCGTCCGGTGAGCCTGATGCTGTTTGTCGCCGCCGAGCTGGCCGTCTGTGCGTTCGGCTTTGCGAGCGACTCTTTCTTCTACGGATTCCTGTATCAACGCGTCGTTCCGCTCGGCCTCGGCCCGGTGCCGACGAGCGGGATTCTGTTCATGAGTCTCCTCTGGCCCACGTTCTTCATGGGTGCATCGCTGCCGCTCCTCGCGCGGGCCATGACGCGCCAGATCACCGGAGCGGCGTCGACAATCGGGTGGTTGTACGCTGCCAATACGATGGGGGCGGCGGCCGGAGCGTTTTGCACGAGCTGGTGGTTTTTTCCGCGAAACGGCCTCGACGGAAGCCTCCGGATTGCTGCCGTCGTCAACATCGGCTGCGCAATTGCGGCCCTTGCGATGACCGTTTCGGCTTCGCGCGGGGCACGCGACTCAGCCGAAAACGGAAGCAACCGCCAAGCGGCAGTTCCCGAACTGTCGTCATTGCTTCGCTCTGCGTCGCCGACCGCCCCGAATCTCACGGTGTGCGCGCTGGTGTTCGCCTTGTCTGGTTTTCTCGCGCTTTCGTTCGAGATCGTCTGGTTCAGACTCCTTGGTGTGATGTTGAAGTCCACGACGCTCACGTTCGGGACCCTGCTCGCCATCTACCTGCTCGGTCTTGGAGCTGGCGCTGCGTTGGGGAGCGCCGTCGCCAAACGGATTGGGCGACCTGGCGGGGTGTTCGCCGGGCTCGTTCTGGGCGCTGGCACCTGGGCGGCGTTGAGCGTCACGCTGCTCGCCGCGCGCCTCAATGAGTGGCCGTTGCTCACGTGGCTGCCTTCGCCCTACTCCGGCTCCGAAAACATCGACGTCATCAAGGTGTATTTCGTCCTGCCGATGCTGCTCGTTGGCCCGGCAACGGTCCTGATGGGCTGCAGCTTTCCAATCCTGCAGAAGCTCGCTCAGACCGATCTGGACTACGTGGGTCGTCGCGTCGGCATTCTACTGGCCGCGAACATCGCAGGGAGCACAATTGGCGCATTCGTCACCGGCTGGATCTTTCTCGACCGGCTCGGCACCGCCGGGACGCTGCGGCTTCTGGTTGTCCTGAGTGGCCTTGTCGCGGCGGCGGCAGCGTGGTGGTGGACCGGCACGGCCGGCCGGCTCCGAGCTTATCACATACGGTGCCTTCGTCACCGTTGCGGCGGGTGTGGCAGCGGTCGTGCCAAACAGTCGGAGCCTGTGGGCGACCCTGCACGGTTCGGAGTTGAATCACGTGATCATGGCTGAAGACCGTTCTGGACTCGCGCTGCTGAAGATTGAAGGGCCTTCTCGGCACGGAAGAGCGACACCGCGTGTCGTCGTGTTCGTCAACGGCCTCGGTCAGAGCTGGCTTCCGTATGGCGGGATTCACACGGTTCTCGGTGCCTTGCCAGCATTCATTCACCCACACCCCCGGCAGGCGGCCATCATCGGGCTCGGGTCTGGCGACACGTTGTTCGCCATGGCGGGACGCAAGGAGATCGAGCAGATTGTTTCGATCGAGATCATCCGCCCCCAGCTCACGGCGCTGCGGGAGCTCTCGCAGCTCTACAACTATCCGGGTCTGCTTCCCATTCTCGACCGCACGCGGGTTCACCACGCATTCGGTGATGGCCGGCAGTTCTTGAGCCGAAGCACCCGGACGTTCGACATCATCGAAGCCGATGCGTTGTACCCGACCGCTGCCTATGCTGGCAATCTGTACTCGGACGCTTACTTCGAGCTCCTGCGCCGGCGCTTGAATCCAGGTGGCATCGCGGTGAGTTGGGCGCCAACCCCGCGGGTCTTTCGGACATTTCTCAAAGTCTTTCCGTACACCTGGCACTCCGGCGATGTGGTGATGGGCAGCAACGATCCGATCCAAATGGATCGAGCGGCGATCATGGCGCGGTTGACCGACTCGAGCACGGACAGCTACTACCGGCGGGCCGGCGTGGAGATCGCTCAGCTGCTTCGCCCGTACGTAGAGGGCCAGTGGAGACGCTTCGGCCCCGATCACGACCGGGCGTCGCTCGTCGACGTCAACACCGACATGTACCCGAAGGATGAATTCGCCGTACCGTAGCGGGAACTATCTTTCCGTGCGGGCGTCACTACTGTAGGATGCTCGGCACGCTTCTCCCCGATCCTGGAACCGTAACCTCACGAAAGCGAGGACACTATGAGCTGGTTGCCGTTGGCCCGTCGTTCTTTCCTCTCACACATTGGCACGGGAGCTTCTGCCGTGTTTGGCGCTGCTCTGGTGGGCGGCCCGGCGCTGCAGGCACAGACCGCCGGAAGTGGACCACGGCAGCCAAAACGTTACGCTCAGGATGACTGGCTCGACCAGCTGCCCGGTCAGCATCGTCTCCTCCTCGACACCACTACACCCAACGGTCTTGGTAGTGCGCTGTTGTACGCGAACAACTTTCTGAGAGCCAGCGAGGCGTCCTACGGCCTGAAGGACTCCGATTCGGCCGTGGTCATCGTGGTGCGTCATTTCTCGACCGTGTTCGCGTACAACGACGCCATCTGGGCGAAGTACGGCGCGGTGATCTCACAACGGATCAACTTCAACGACCCGCAAACCAATCAGCCGCCCAAGATCAACGTCTACAACTCAGCTTCGCATGTGGGGGCGCTGCCGAGCCTTGGCAACACGCTGGATGCCGTGCTCAAGCGAGGCGTGCATCTCGCTGTGTGTCAGATGGCGACCCGACTGTTCTCCGCGGGGCTCGCGCAGGCAACGGGCGGAACGGCGGAAGCCGTGTACAACGAGGTCGTGGGCAACCTGGTCGCCAACTCCCACATCGTGCCAGCAGGGATTGTGGCCGTCAGCCGGGCGCAAGAACGGGGATATACGTTCGCCTCGGTGGTGTAAGCGCTGACGCGTGCCACGCAAGCGCGATCTCCGTCGCAAGAAACCGACTCGTGCGTCGCGCACGGGACGTAGGCGCCTGAAGCCTATGAAAGTGACGGAGAGCTTCCGCCTGTTCGTCCTGGAGCAGCTCGCCGGCGTCGATCAAATCCACGCACGGGCAATGTTCGGCGGCGTCGGTCTTTACGCCGCCGAGGTCTTCTTCGGCATCCTCGCAGCCGATACGCTCTATTTCAAAGTGGACGATTCGAACCGATCCGCGTACGAGTCTGCGGGCATGAAAGCGTTCCAGCCGTACGCCGACAGGGCAATGAGCAGGTCGTACTACGAGGTGCCGGCCGCCGTGATCGAAGATCCGGAACGTCTGACCGCCTGGGCGAGCGCGGCGATTCGTGCGGCAAAAGGCGCAAAGAGTTGAATCTTGGAACCACAACGGTCACAAAGAACACAAAGACGTTTGAATTTCTTTGTGATCTTCGTGGTCTTTGTGGTTCGTCGAATCACTCTAAGGTGTTGCCATAAGCGGTGCAGCGGACGTAACCTCGCGCCGTTGTGCCTGGGCATCGGGTCAAAGGAGGCTGACATGATTCGGTTTCTTCGACAAACTGCCTGGCTGCCGCTCGTGTTCCTGATTGCACCTGTCTTCGTCAACGCAGAGGTATCGCGCGTTGACATCACGTCGCGCCGGGACGTGGCCGGCGGACGATCGTTTGGATCGGTGGGCCCGTACCGAGCGGTTAGCCGGGAAGCTCTATTTCCTCATCGATCCGGCTAACAAGCGAAATCAGGTGATCGCGGATCTCGAGAAAGCGCGAAGGAACAGCGATGGGAAAGTCGAGATGTCGGCCGACCTGGTGATCTTGCGGCCCCGCGATCTCAGCCGGGGAAACGGTATTGCTCTGTTCGACATCGTAAATCGTGGCGGCACCGTTGCACTCACCATATTCGACGGGCCCGTGACGAACACACCGGAAGGCGAAGTTGGAGACGGCTTTCTCCTGAACCGCGGCTACACGATCGTGCAGGTCGGCTGGGAGTTCGATGCGCGGCGTGAAGGCGCGGTTCGAGTTGACTTGCCAGAAGCCGTCGGTGTCAGCGGCCTGGTTCGAGCGACCTTCATCCCCAGCAATCGAAATCCCACGACCGTTGGCGATCTGGTCGGCTACACGCCGAGCGATCCGGCGTCGCCGCAAAACACCCTGAGGGTCCGCACCAAGCTAGGCGCCGAGTGGGTGACGATTCCGCGGGCCACGTGGACGCTGGCCGGGAACACCGTGAGCTTGGAGGGCGGCTTCGAGCCAGGGCAGACCTACGAGCTGGCATATCTCGCCCACGATCCGCCGGTAGCCGGCCTGGGATTCGCCGCAGTGAGGGACGCCGCCGCGTGGGTGAAGTATGCCAGTCATGACGCGGCCTCAGCGAAGTACACGATCGCATTTGGATCGTCTCAGACCGGCCGCTGGCTGCGGGATTTTCTCTACGAAGGCTTCAACGCAGACGAGCGCAACCGGCAGGTGTTCGACGGCGTGATGCCACATCTAGGCGGAGGCGGAGGTGTCGTTCTGAATCAACGCTGGTCGACGCCGACATCGTTGCTGATGGAAACGGCCACGCACTTTCCGTTCTCGGATAAAAAGCAGCGCGATCCGGTGACAGGCATCGAGGAAGGACTTCTCGAGAACGTCCGTGCTGCAGAGCACCAGCCCAAGATCTTCTACACCTATTCGGACACCGAGTATTGGGAACGCAGCGTGGCGCTGACTCACACGACACCCGATGGGTCGAAGGATATCGTGCCGCCGAGCCACGTGCGCCTGTACCACTTTGCCAGCAGCTCGCACAACATCGGCAGGTTTCCACCGGCACTTACCAACGGCGAAACTCAGGACAATCCGTTCGACTACCGGATTTCGATGCGTGCGTTGATCATGGCCATGGAAAAGTGGCTGCGCGACGGCACGGCTCCGCCACCCAGTCGTTACCCACGCTTGCAGGATGGCACGTTGGTCCGTGCCACCGACGTGGCGTTTCCGAATCTTCAAGGCGTAACCTCACCACGAACCGGCTACGCCGGGGTCCGGGGACCAAATCGTTTATTGTCCAGAGACGGCGTCGGCACATCCTTGCCGTATCTCGTGCCACAGGTCGATCGCGACGGCAACGCCGTCGGCGGCCTTCGGCTGCCGGACGTCACCGTGCCGCTCGCAACCTACACGGGTTGGAGTTTTCGCAACAAGGGAATCGGCGGCACTGAACAGTTCTTTCCGCTCATTGGCTCCTACGTTCCGTTCGCCACCACGAAAACCGAACGTGAACGAAACAGCGATCCACGTCCTTCGATTCAGGAGCGGTATCAATCACGCGATCAGTATTTGAAGCTGGTCGAAGAGGCAGCCGCTCCGCTCGTGAAGGCCGGCTATTTGCTGGCGGACGATGTGCCTACCGTCGTCAAGCGCGCGGGCGCCCAGTGGGACTTGGTGATCCAACCCACGACGACTGCGAGCTCGCGAGCAGAACGATAGCGGTGGTTGTGCTACTTCCCGCTTGTAGGCGCGTGACGGCAGCGATCTGATAGGCCAACCACTGTGCGCGAGCTGAACCATTGCGTGTGGATTTACTGATGGGTTTCGGAATTGCTGGCATCGCCTTTGCGGAGATGGAATCCATTAATCACTGATGGAGGAGTTGTATGCCAGTTACACGCGCCATCCTGTCGACAAGCCTCGGAGTAGGTGTTGGACTGATGTATTTCTTGCACGCCCGGCATGCCCGTCGGCAGGCGAGCATGCGTGGCAAGCTCGCCTACGCAGCCACTCGAAGCTGGAAGGCGATGCGCCATGCGGGATACGACCTGGCCGAACGCACTCACCGCACATCCGGCATCGTCGCTCGTCGGCTACGCGCGGCTTCTTGATGGCGAGTTGATAGCCAGGCGGAAACGCTAAGCGCCTCAGAGTAGGAGCTTGCGGAAAGAACACAACGATCACCGCAGAGACCGCTGAGCTCGCAGAGGGATCCTCGGGTACAACTCTCGGTGGGCTCAGCGTCTTCGGCGGTGTCGTTGGACGCGTAGGCCAGCCACCGGCCGTCCCGTTGAGACTCGGCGAAGTCAGTCTCTCAGTTTCGCCCCTTTGTCGAGCAGCAACTCGCGGAGCAGCGAGCGATGACAGCGTGACTGATCAGCGCAGTAACAGCCGACCGAGAAGTTGGTGTGGTGCGAGAGCGCAGCCAGCGTTTCCAGAACGCGTGCGATGTCCGGAGCCTTCATCTCGGCACGATAGCGCCGGGCGAATGCCTTCCACCCGCGTTCGTCCGCGACCGACAGACCTTCCTTCAGCAGCGCTTCACTCGGCGCGAGATTCGGCAGCCACACGTCGTAGAAGTTTCTCGATGCGAATTCGCTCTTGGGAACGCCCCGCGGTGGTCTGCGCACCGTGCCGATGCGAAGTCCTTCGGCAGGCGCCCGCTCGCTACCGAGGCGGACGATGCGAATGCTCATGGAGGAAGACTCTCTGAATCAATCGCGAGTGTGGCTTCCGGGGATGTGGCTTCCGGCTTCAGCCGGAAGATCAATGCGCGTGGCTCTCTTCCGCCTACGGCATTTTTCAGATCGATGTAGAGACGGAACCACGAATCGACGAAGACGCGAAGCGTCACGAAGGTTGTGCCACGGAGTCACCGGGCCACAGAGGCGCTCGACACGGACGGCCTGCAAAGCAGGCCGGGTCTCAGACCCACGTTTTCTCTGTGACTCGGTGATTCAGTGGCGAAACTGCCTTCGGGCGACTGCTCGTCTTCGTGATATTTCGCGCCTTCGTGGTGGACAAGTGCCTCGACGCTAACACCGAACTGAAAATTGCTCTAAAAGGCGGAAGCCACACGAGAAGAATTCACGCCTTTCGATCGCAGCCCTAAAGGGCTGCGCCACGGATCATCGAACACCCTTCGCAGCGGCTTCGGCCTTTGCGTCATCCACGCGCGCCCCTCTGAGGATGTTCTCCAACCCGTAGTTCCCTTCCGTGCAGGCGTACTCGTAGAGCGGACCTTGCATCTGTCTCATCGGGATCTCGGCGCTCCACGATCGCGTCCACGTCGTCGGATCGTCGGCGGTGAATTCGTAGCGAATCGTATCGGCATCGACGCGCGTGAACCGCTCGGTCACGTGTAACTTCTCTCCCGACCCCCGGAACGCGGTCTTGTCGGTGTAGTTGACCGTGTCGACAACGAGGGTGTTGCCCTCCCAATGTCCGCGCGAGTCTCCGATCCATTGATGCAAGTTCGGTCCCAGATGGGGACGTCCATCGAGAGGAATGATCCGGGCGCTATGGATCGTCTCCGTCATGACGACGACGTAGCCAGGGCTCTGGATGATTTGCAGGTTGGCGTAGTAGACGGCCGGCAGCAGCGGTGGAATGTCGGCGCCCCACGTGAGGCAGCGCTCGAGCAGCGTGCGGTTCTCCGCGGCGTCGGCCGGATTCCCACGTCGCCTCGCGCGCTCGGCCGCGCGTTTCTGCCCCTCGGGCGTCAGGGGAGGAATTCGTCCATCACGCGGGTCGGTAATTAACGAGGTGCGTAAGCCTGAAACGCCCTTCCTGTACGTCTCGGTCTGCCAGATGGCGTCGTCGTAGTGGATATTGTCTGCGGGTTGACCGAGGAACGCGTCGATCCGCTGCTTTTCATAAGCAGCGGCCTCCTCGGCAGTGAAGAATTCTTTCCCGGCAAACTCGGCCGGGCGCTCCAGCGGTGTGAACGTCGCGTTGGTCCAATATCCTTGCAGGTCCGGCTGTCCGTCTGGCGTTCGAGTCGGCGTCCAGCTCGACTTCGTCGACGGCGCCTGACCGGCGGACTGGGCTCCCGCAAGAGCAACAATGGCGAGGACAACGGCCGGAATGCCGATGAATCGATATGCCATGCCGAAATGATAGCCGAGATGAGGAGCCAGGGCTCGTTCCTACCTCTTCAACGGCGATCGTTCCTCGGCCCGCGCTCCGGACAGTATGGCCGCGATGCCGTAGTTCCCTTCGTGGCACGCATATTCGAACACCGGACCCACAATCTTCTTCATGGGAATCTCTGCCGACCACGATCTCACCCACGTCGTCGGATCGTCGACGGTGAAGTGATAGAGGAGCGTGTCCTCGTCAACGCGAGTGAATCGCTCGACGATGTGGAGATTCTCACCGGAGCCTCTGAAATTCGTCCTGTCCGTGAAGTTGGTGGTGTCCACGACCAGCGTGTCGCCTTCCCACCGGCCGCGCGAGTCTCCCAGCATCTGACGGATGGTCTTGCCGATGTGAGGCCGGCCGTCGAGCGGGATGATTCGCGGGTCGTGAATCATCTCGACCACGATGGCGATCGACCCTGGGCTCTGCACAATCTGATAATTGCTGCTGTAGTTGGCCGGCATCATGGGCGGCCCCGCCTGCGGCATGGAGATGCAGCGTTCGGCCAGCGATCGATTCTCGGCGCCGTCGAAGGCCCCACCCATCCGCCGGCGCGCCTCAGCACGTTGCGCGCTGTTCCGCTCGCCCTCGGGCGTCAAGGGCGGCACCCGCCCGTCGCGCGGGTCAACTATCAAAGAAGATCGCCGGGTCGATACAGACTTGCCTCGCTCCCGCCAGAACTCGTTGTACGCGCGGCCGACGTCGGTTTCGGCCGGACCGTCGCGGCGATCGGCATTCACTTCGGTCACGGCGCGGCGCTCGAATTCATCCGCTTCCGCGTCCGTCAAGAACTCCTTCCCCGCGAACTCCGCGGGGCGTTCGAGAGGCGTCACCGTGGCGTTGGTCCAGATCCCCTCGAGGCTTGGCCGGCCGTCCGGCGTGCGCGGGAGAACCCGGGGCCGTGCCGCTGAGGAAGGAGCCTGTGCGACAACCGGCCCAGGCCCGATGCCAACGGCCACACCGACAAACGTCAATGCACCGACTGAGGCGAGAATTCCGAGATTCATCTGCAACCTCCTTCGGGCACAGCTAAGGCCTTTGACTCCTCGGTGGTGTAATCCCGTTCAACCGTAGATACACGGCCATCTGACCGTAAATGTCCCACGTGTGGCCGATGAGAAAGTAGATCACGCGTGCTTTCGATGAAGGCCCCAGATAGGCATTCGTCTGGATGATCTGCATCATTGATTGATCGGTCTGTTCCTTGATGAGCGCCGAGCCGTAGTCGAACGAGTCGGAGAGCGCCTTGAGGATCTCGGCTTTCGACGTGGCGCCGCGGTTGATGGACGGCGCCGCGGCTTTTCCGCCGAAGGACTGCAAATACATGATGTTTCCGCCGGCGACGTGCAGGATCTGTTGTCCATAGTCGCGCTGCGCGGGTGTGCTTTTGAACGCGAACTTCTCTTCGGGCATCGCGTCGGCGATCTTCATCATGATCGCCTTCTGATCGTCCCAGTCCTTCAGCAGTTCCGCGTTCAGGTTTGCCGACTGCCCGGCAGTCGCGCTTGGCATCGCGAGAAACGAGGCGCCGATGAGGACGAACGTCAGGAGGATCCTTCTCATTGCGTATTCCCTTGGATAGCCGCTATTGCCGTGGCGGTGGCGCCCCACCCCGGCCGGCCGGAGGTGCAGGAGGCGCGGGAGGACCACCACAGTTGGACGTGCACGGCGGCGGAAGCACGTACTTGTCCTTGAGCTTCTTGCGGAACTCGGGATACATCGTTTCCGGACCGCCGAGCACCGCTTCGACCGGGATGTTGCGTTTCTCGGTCAGCTCGTTCACGAACGGATTTTTTTCCGGCAGGTAGTGGGGAACGATGGCCAGGTTCTCGTGCAGGTAGGGCAACTCCTCGATCGGTTCGCACGCCGTCGCCGGGAAGATGCTCGCACCGCTTGGATCCAGCTTGAACGGCGTGGTCAACACGTACGGCTCCGCAAAGATGGCAGGGTCCTCCATGATGCCCATCACGGTCAGGATGTCTCCGTGGCGAACGAAGTACTCGGTGATGGTCGCTTCGTCGCTGTTGAATCCTCGATGACGCTTGATATCGCCAACCTTGAAGTGTGTCGTGTGCACCCTGAGCGTATCGCCTTCCCAGTCACCGGTCGTAAAACCGCCATGCGGATGAGGAGCGTTCTTGGACGGATGCGACCGGCCGTCCATCCAGATTGTCGTCGCGTCGCGATCGATCCATCCCGCGATGTTCCACGCCACCAGTTTCTGCGTAATCGGATCGGGCTCGATGGTGATTTGCAGGCCGAAGGGGCCGGTGTGCGTGTAGAACGGCGTGTACATCTGACACTGACGCTCCGTCACCGACAGAGCGGCAATGTTGTAGCTCAAAGCTTTCGCGCGGCCATCTTCGTTGAACGGCATCCCGAGGTAGTCAACCGGCTCTTGAGCGTAGCTGTTGTCCTGGTGGTTCCTCTTCGCCCAAAGGCCCGTCAGATCGACCTGGGCAAACACCGGCACTCCAGACAGCAGCGCGGTCAGCACCAGCATGGCGCTTCGAACGCGGGGCAATTTGATGATGGTCATGAGTGTCTGTCCTACCAGCGCGACGAGCAGGGCGTGGGATCCCATTTCGCGCCGTTCGGTTCCTTCTTGAAATGAAGCCCGATCAGACGCGGCTCGCGGAGGTAGACCGGATCCTCGATCTGCGTCGTGATCGCGAGCCATTCGTCTCCGTTCTGGCGCTTGAAGACATCCCAGTACTCGGTCAGCGTCGTGTTTGCGCTGTACGGGATACCGTTCTTCC
Source organism: uncultured Acidobacteriota bacterium (assembly GCA_963773035.1). GTDB lineage: Bacteria > Acidobacteriota > Vicinamibacteria > Vicinamibacterales > CAVVIG01 > CAVRXZ01. The sequence continues at coordinate 90,716 of CAVYZX010000026.1, forward strand.
GCAAGTAACCGGGACGAAGATGCGTAGTGACGACTTTCAGCGATCCGCCCGTCGGCGCCGGCGCCGGCACGTTCCCCGCGGTTCGCGGCACAGGCCGCAGAAATAGCGGGGTGTTCGGCCGAGGGGTTTGCCACACGCCCACCGAATCTCCCTGCCACGTCGCTGGCGCGCCACGCTCTCCCTTCCAGTCGCCAAAGTGGAGCATGCGAGTCTGCATGCCCGCATCGGTCTCGACCTTCAGCGTGTTCTCGTCCTGCCAGGTGACATGCAGCCGGCCAGGAACGCTCATGAGGGCTGGGGCGCCGTAAGACTTGCACTGTTCGCCAGCCGCTTCGTCCTTCGCCGGATCCCAAGCGTCGGCGATCTTCTTCGCCTCGAGATTGATCGGGATGTACATGTAGTCGCCTTTGGCAGGCGTCACCATCCGCCAGCGCCAATCCTGGGTGACGACCGACACCCAGTACCCGGTCAAATCGATCGGAGCCGCGGCTTTAGGCGTCCGAGAAACAGCAGGTGGACCACCGCCCCGCTGCGCATGAACGTAGGCGACCGCACCAGACGCCACCACAACCGATGTCACCGCCGCTATCACCGTGCGCAACACACCATCCTCCTGCATTTACTTTTCACTTACTTTCCACTTTCCACTTTCCACTTTTTACTTCTTCTGCGTAAGTTCCCTGTAGACCAGCTCGACGAACCTGTCGGTGGTCCACGGACCCGAGTCCGATCCGTATCGCCGGCGGTACGACAACGTAGGATTCGCAGCCTTCACCTGTTCCAGCGTCTTGCCTTGATCGATCAGATCCTGAATCCGGTCGCGGATCACCGTCACCATGTCCCGGTACTCCAGCAGATCGATTTTGTCGAGTACGCGACCGTGGCCGGGGACCAGGAGGGTACGGTCGGGATTCCACTGAATGGGAAGGTTGGGAATGCTCAAGTCCATCAGGTGGTTCAGCGCGTCGATCTCACCCTGCAGCGTCCCACCCTTTTCCACATCGATCACCGGGAAGCGAGTGGTGTCGATGATGTCGCCGGTCGCGATCACGTCGCCGCGCCGGAAAAAGACGATGGTGTCGCCGTCGGTGTGTGCCGCCGGCTCGTGAATCACCTGGATTCCTTCGCCGTTCAAGTACATGGAATAGGTCTTGGCAGCAAACGTCTTCGTTGGCCACAGTCCGAGCGGGAATAGAGACTGTTTGCCGGTTGGAGCAGACATCCGCGTCAGGACGTTTTCGTGCGCCAGCACGCTGGCGCCGCCTGAATTGGTCACCAGGTCGTCGCTCAATCCAGCCCCGGCCGCAATCGCACCAGCCAGGATGCTGAGTCCCGCTTTCGCGATCGTCTCGTTGCCACCGACATGGTCGGCTTCCATGCTTGTATTAATGATGTAGCGAACCGGCAACGGCGTGATGCGCCGGATCGCCGCCAACACTTTGTCCGACATCGCCGTCGAACCAGAATCCACCAGAATCACGCCCACTGGACCGATCTGGATGACGATGTTGCCGCCGGCTCCTGCGATGACGTAGAAGTTCGGCCGCAGCTCGATGACGTCGAGAGCGTCACGGCTGGGCTCCTGGGCGATCGCGTTCGGCGCCCGGACCGCAGGAGCGAGAATTGCCGCGAACGTGAGCAGCCAGGCCGCAACCCGCCCGCTGAAAAGACTAGCCATTCGGTTCACGGTCGATGATTATGCCGCGGTCGTCACATCGATGGTCAAGAAAAGGGATTTATGACTCGGTTGCCTCGCCATCCATGGCTGGCCGCCTGCCTCCCGGCCGCGCTCGCCGGCGCCCTGACAGCCATTGCGTTCCTCGATAACACCGGGAGGAACCTGGTCGTAAGGCGGACGCTGCTTGCGGCCGCTTTCATCATTCTGGTGTGGAACGCGGTGCTGACCGTACGAGCGCGCCGCCGGTTCACCGTCAACCTCCACCTGCGGCCGCAGCACTACATCCAGGCAAGCGCACAGGGCTTGGTCCTGCTGTATTGGGGCTGGTACTGGCGACCGGTTTATGACGCCGTCCCGCTCATCGCTGCACAGCTGATCTTTGCCTACGCCTTCGACATACTCCTCGGCTGGTCGCGCCGCGGCACTTACACACTTGGCTTCGGTCCCGTCCCCGTGATCTTCAGCATCAACCTGTTCCTCTGGTTCAAGCCCGACTGGTTTTACCTACAGTTCTTGATGCTGGCGGCAGGCTTCACGGCCAAGGAGCTGATTCGCTGGAAGCGGGACGAACGGGTCGTCCACATCTTCAACCCCTCCTCTTTCGCGCTCGCATTGATCTCGCTCGGACTGATCCTTACGGGTACGAGCGATATGACGCGAGGGCAGGACATCGCGATCAGCCAGTTCTATCCACCTCATATGTACTTGATGCTGTTCCTGATTGCCCTGCCCGGGCAGTTCTTGTTCGGGGTCGCGTCCATGACGTTGTCAGCGGTCCTAACGACTTACCTGTTCGGCGCGGTGTATTTCGCCGTGACAGGCACGTACTTTTTCTACGACTCGTTTGTGCCGATCTCGGTTTTCCTCGGCATGCACCTTCTTTTCACGGATCCATCGACGTCGCCGCGTTCGGAGCTCGGACGTGTGATCTTTGGCGTGCTCTACGGGCTGAGCGCGGTTGCTTTGTACCAACTGCTGGGTGCAGCAGGAGTGCCGACTTTCTACGACAAGCTCTTGCAGGTGCCACTCCTGAACCTCTCGGTCCGGCTGTTGGATCGGGCGTCGCGCTCGAGATGGCTCGAACCATTCAACCCCGCGCGACTCGGTCGATCGCTCGCTCTGCGCCAGCGTCACGTGGCGTACCTGGCGCTGTGGGCAGTCGTGTTCGCACTGTTGAGCTCGACTCAGGGTGTCGGCGATCATCATCCGGGGCAGTGGCTGCCGTTCTGGGAGCGGGCGTGCAGAGAGGGTCGACCGCGCGCGTGTGCGTATCTCGCGAGTCTGCAGTCGATCTTCTGCAACGCGGGATCCGGATGGGCGTGCAACGAAGCCGGCATCTTCCAACACGAACGCCCGCCAGCGGGCCGTGGCGAGATTCCGTCCGATCTCGCGCGAATGAGCGCTTCATTCGCGAGAGGTTGCAATCTCGGGTTCGTGCCCGCGTGCCGGAATGCGGTCCGGACATCAAACGGGAACCGGCCGTTCGAGCGGTCGGTGCCGACGCTGTCCGACTATCAGATCGTCCTCCGGGGCAGCAAGGGGCCGATCACCGATCGCACTACGGCAGCGCTGAACGCACGAGCCTGCGAGCAGGGCTGGCCGGACACATGCGGTCGCACCACAAGCGCGCTGCGAGATTGACGTAGCGCCGCCTGAAGTGAGAATTCAGAAGGTTGAAGGAAGAAGGCCGACGAGATCTGGACAGATTCTCCACTTCTTTCTTCTGACTTCTTATTTCGTACTTCAGGTTGCCGGTTCTTTCAGAGCAACCTGTTAGGGCTGCGGCGAAGGCTTCTGATTCAGTTCGTAAGGCGCCCCGGTGCCGGACGATCCCATGAACAGCCTCTTGCCATCTTCAAACGTGATATCCCGCCCATTCGCCCTGTGCGTCCCGTCCTTCGCCTGGTAACCGTCAATGGCGACCACAGTACCTGGCAGAAGGGACTTTCTCGTGAAGCCGCGCCGAAAGAGCACGTTTGGAGTGCCCGCCTCGAACGCCCAGTTCTCCACTTTGCCGTCCGGCTTCTTGACATCCAGGTGCAGCCAGACGTGCGGGTTGACCCACTCCATCTTCGTGACGGTCCCCTTCATCGTCACGGGCTTGTTCGCGTCGAACTCGGCGGCGAACGCGTGGTGCGCCGACAGCGACGCGGCTGTGACGACCAGAGAGAGACCGAGCCCCGCGGCAGCAACGACGAGCTTCGTTTGCATCTGATTCAACCTCCTGCGGTCAACTGCGCTCCTCGGATTGACTGCTCACCTTCGGTACCACTCGTGGAGCTTGTCGCCTTCCGGAACCTTACGCGTGATATCGACGATGAGCGTCTCACCCTCCCAGTGCTTGACCAGCGGCTGCCTGCGCAGGCCGCCGTACATGAACTCTTCAGCGAACTCCATGCAGCGGTATTCGAGCAGCTGCGCGTTTGGTTCCAACCGTCGATAGAGCGGCATGGAGATCTTCCACGGCCCGGTGAACACGTTTGGATCCTCGATGGTGACTTCGTACTGGATCGCGTCCTTTGTGATCGGGGTGAAGCGCTCAATCAAATGCAGCGCTTCGCTGTGATAGTTGCCGGCCCTATCGAACCAGTTCTTGCCGTTGAACTCCGTGACGTCCACGACCAGCGTATCGCCTTCCCACCGGCCGACCGAATGTCCCATGTAGGTCAGGTCCGGCGGTTCTTCCACCTCGTCGAGGTGGATCGTACGGCCGGTGCTGCTGAATTCGAACGCCATGTGAATCTTGTTGGCGCTCTGGAAGATCTGGAAAGGATAGGGCATGTACATCGCGCGCGGAATGCCGGGAAGATAGCACTTGAGCTCGGGATCGCGGTCGATCCAACTCTCGCCGTTCTCTTTCTTGATTTTCGCCGCCTCCGGCTTATAAGGAATGAGGCCGCCGCCTTCGATAACACCTACCGAACCGGGAACTCCGCCCGCTGCACCGAGCGCAAGCACGGGCGCCGCGGCTACTCTCGTGTATTCGAATGGATAGGCGCCTTGTTGCGTGACCGCAGCCGGTCGCGCCTCATGAGCCTCGAGGTCCCAATGCGCTTCGTTCAGCGCCTGCCAGATTCCGCTGAAATCCGGCTTGCCATCGGCTGTACGCGCCACGGTTGGCGTTTGTGACCGGCGACCGGACTGCGTCACTGCCAAGGTGACAAGGGCGCCAACCACCGCCGCTGCTGCCGCAACAGCAATCGTCGAACCGCTGAACTGACGTGCCATGAACGGCTCCTATCTGGTCAACGGATTGGCTTCCTCTCCAGTGTCGGCAAATCCGCCGGCGAATCCGCCGCACCCCGCGCTGCACAATGTGGCCGGATCCGGCCCACGCCGTTGAGCGAAAGCTTTCTCCTCCGCGCGCGCGCCCGCGAGCAGGGCTGGCATACCGTAGTTACCTTCGTGGCACCGCGGTTCCTTGTAGATGCGGTTGGCCCGATCGGGCTGCTTGGTATATTCCTGTTTCACTGTCCATGGACGGGTCCACGTGGTTGGATCCTCGATCTTTACGACGTACTCCAGCGTGTCCGCATCGACACGAGTCCAGCGCTCGACCAGGTGAAGGTTCTCGCGCGAACCCTGGAAATCGGTCTTGGGCGAAAAATTGGTCACATCGACCACCAGCGTCTGACCTTCCCATCGGCCTCGCGAGTCGCCCCACCATTGGCGGATGTGCTCGGGGAGGTGCGGCCGATCGGTGATGGGAATCACTCGCTGCCACCCTTGGCCCTGCCCCGTGTCGTAGAAGATAGAAACCGCCTGGGGCGACTGAATGATCTGCGGGAAGAAGCCGGCGGCTCCGCCGAAGTCCGGGAGCATGGCGGCCATGCATCTCTCACCGAGCGTCCGATCCTCGGGGCCGTCGGCGCGATTGATGGCGCCCCCGCCTGCGCCACCGGCGGCCACGTACGATGGCGGCGTTTCCGGACGTTTGGGTGAGGGCGGGCTGTACTTTCCGCCTTCGCAGCCTGGGAGCTTGTTCTTGCAGACGTCGGTCGGTTGAAGCAAGGCGAGCTGGAACTCACGCATGGCCTGCCTGCGCTTCATGGCTTCCGGAGTCAGCGGCGGAATCTTGCCGTCCGGAGGATCGATGATCAGCGACGTGCGGCGGCCCATCGGTTTGTGCGTCAGAAAGATGTTCGTCGCGTAGGCCCCACCCACGTCTTGCTCGCTTCCTCGCTCGTAGCGCCGCACGTCTTGGCTCACGATAGCGGTGCGCTGCTTGTCGAGCTCCGCCCGCTCTTCGTCAGTGAAGAACTCTTTGCCGGCGTAACGGGCCGGCCGTTGCAATGGGACCTCGTAGGTGTTGGTCCAGATCCCTTGCAGATCTGGAGCGCCCCATGACGTCTTCGGTGCAGGGCCCGATTTCTTTGCCGTTCCGTCGAGTGGTGCCGGTGTCTGCGTCTGACCTTTGACTGAAGGCGGTCCAAGCTTCAGCAGGAACGCCAGCACGAGCAACGCCACCGCCACACCAATCGACTGCAGAGATCGCTTGGCCATCTCAAAGCTCCTGGGAGGCCCTTTCTCTACACCCACCCCTTCGTACTGTCAAGGAGTTGCCCAGCTCCAACTTCGCGGTGAACTGTCATCGCGATCGAACGGGCGCGTCGGCTGCCTTGGGATTCTTGGCCTTCCAACGATCCAGGGCCTGTTGACCGATGTTGCCGACGTCGTTCGGCAGCGTAATGCTGCCGTCCGCATGCTGCACGAATTTCAAGACACCTCCCGGTCGACCGTCTTTGAGCGGCCCGGCGAGAACCATCACCTTCGAACCGACCTTGTAGGTGTCGATGTTGATCCCCTTGGGAATGAGCTGCGCGACGGCAGCGGCCTCGAACGACCAGTCCGTCTGCGTCCCGTCAGGATTGGTCACCGTGATGGTGAGCCACGAATGCGGGTTGATGAGCGCCCATTGTTTGACCACGCCCGTGACGGCAATTTCGGCGTCGGGCCGCATGTCGAACATGTTGAACGAATGATGCGCGAGCACCGGCTTACTGGCGAGTGCACCAACAAGGACGACAACGGTTCCGACAGATCGCAGATTCATGGGTGTCCTTTCCGATGTGCCGCTACCGCGATTTGCTGCTTTCCGGCGTTCTCGTCACGTCGTTCTGAGGCTGCTTGTGGCCCTGTTCCCCAGGAAGAATCGTCGTGGTTTTGCCGTCAGCTCCGAGCACGTCGTTGCTCGTCAAGGCGCAGTCCCAATAGCGAATCCGATACTCGTAGTCGGCCTTGACGTAAGACATCGCGACGTTCCATGGAGCGGTGAGGCCGACCGAATCGTACATGGTCGCCTGCACGACGATGCGGTCGGGCCGGCCGTTCTGGCCTTTGACGCGCTGCCACACCTCGATGCCCTGGAGCTCTGCGCTGTTGTCGGGATACCCACGCAAGTAGTCCGCAGCCTTGACGGCGGTCGTCCAGACGACGAGCTTGTCGCCGTCCCAGAAACCGATTGAATCACCGAGCCATGTGTGCCCTTCAGGTGTGGCGTGAGGGCTGCCGTCGGTGTAGACGCGGCGCGTCTCGTTCATGTACTCCTGCATCAGCCATTGCTGTTTCACACCGAGCGCGAATTCCTTGTGATAGGGCTCGACGAGCCAGCGCGGGTAGGCCGACGGCTCGCAGTGCGTCAGCCGGTCGTAGTAGACCTCGCCGATCTCACGTTCCTGTCTTTGCTTTTCTTCGTAGTTGGCGCGATAGGCGGGCGAGAGCGGCGCGTCGACCGGATGGGCCATGCTCATGGTCGCGATGCCCGACTGCCAGATCCCGGACCAGTCCGGAAGCGAGGTGACTGTATGTTTGGTGCCGCCGTTGGCGTTCTTGAGGAGAGCGTTGTAGTGCTCCTCGGCTGACGCATATCGCGCCGGCGGCTGAACAACCCGTTCACGCTGTTCCGGCAACGACCCAAGCGCCTCACGTTGCGCGAGCGCACTGGGCATGAACGCGACGGCACAGGATAGACAGAGGCCGGCGAGCGCCAACGACCTGGTGAGAACCCTCATACAACCTCCGGTTTCAGCGCTAAAGAATAACCAGTCGGTCCACCCCACGCCACTTCCTTCAGTCACGACTCTGGAGCCCCGCTCAAGTCACTACCGCGGGAATGCGCCGGGACGTTCTAGTCCTGTGATGTGATCCGTCTAATATCACCTCATATATATGATGTGTTATATTTACAATCACATCATGCACTCGAGAACGGACACGGTGCGAGGCCTCGTCGCACGCCGCGGCGTCGTGGCGAACCGCGACGTGGCCACGGCGCTCGGGGTGTCGCCCGCCACGAGCCACCGCTTGTTGCGCGCCCTGGTGAAAATCGGGATGCTCCAGCTCCACGGTCGTGGACCCGCGGCCCGCTATCGGCTGCGCCACGTCCGGCGTCGTTTCCCGCTGGCGGGGCTTGAAGAAGACAGAGTCTGGCGCCAGCTGGCCGGCGACATCGGCCGCATTCGCCCGCTGTCTCCCGACGAGGAACACAGCCTCCAGTACGCCGCCAGCGAAATCATCAACAATGCCATCGACCATTCCGGGGGCGCCACCGCGGCCATCACCGTCTCCTTCGAAGCCGGCGGCACGACGATCGCTACGATCCGGGACGACGGTGTGGGTGTGTTCCGCAAGGTTCGTGCGGATTTCGGCATCGGCACGCCCCAGGAGGCCATCGTGCAGCTCGAGAAAGGCAAGCTCACGAGCGACCCGTCGCGCCACAGCGGCGAAGGATTGTTCTTCTCCTCGAAAGCCGTCGCACGGTTCCGACTCGAGAGCCAGGGGGTCGCGTGGATCGTCGACAACCTGGTGGGCGACAGCGCGGTAGGTGCGAGCGCAGTACGGAAGGGCACGCAGGTCGTGCTCACCGTGATTCACGGACGTACGCCCCGCCTGGAAGATGTGTTCCGCGTCTACACCGATCCCGACGTCCTCCGTTTCACGCGCACGCGGAGCACAATCAAGCTCGGCACGATCGGCGCGACTCTGATGTCGCGCTCGGAGGCACGGCGTGTCGTCCAGCGACTCACCGAGTTCACCCACGCAGTGCTCGACTTCTCCGGCGTCGATGTCGTCGGGCAAGGTTTCTGCGACGAGGTCTTCCGCGTGTTCGCACGCACGCACCCCGAGGTGACGCTTGAGCCCGTCGGAATGAACGACGCGGTGGCGTTCATGGTGGCGCGGGCGCGGGCGGCGTGACACGTCACTTGCATTCTCGGCGGTTCTCAGGCGAAGCTGTCCCTGCGATTCGGGCCGCGGGCAACGGAGGCTGGTGAACAATGGCCAAACCTACCGACAACGGAGTCGATCGTCGAGTGTTCATCAGACAGGCGGCCACGGGAGCTGCCGCGCTGACATCGACCTCTGCGATCGCCGGCGGCCGGCCCGATGACTCTCAAGCTCCTGCTGCGGACACGACGGGAGCAGCTCAGGGCGGGGCGCCACGCGAAGCGGAAGTCTTGACCCAGAGCTCGAGCGGCTCCGACTACATGGTGGATGTCCTCAAGTCGCTCGGCCTCGACTACGTCTGCGCCAACCCCGGATCGTCGTTCCGCGGCCTGCACGAGTCGGTGGTCAACCACGGTGGGAATACGAGTCCCGAGTTCATCACCTGTTGTCACGAAGAGTCGTCAGTAGCGATGGCGCACGGCTACTTCAAGGTCGAAGGAAAACCGCTCGGCGTCTTCGCGCACGGCACCGTCGGCCTGCAGCACGCGTCGATGGCGATCTACAACGCGTACTGCGATCGAGTTCCGGTCTACATCGTGCTCGGCAACACGCTCGACGCGACGATGCGGCAGCCGGGCTTCGAGTGGTTGCACAGCGTGCAGGACGCGGCCGCGATGGTGCGCGACTACACGAAATGGGACGACACGCCAGCCTCGTTGCAGCACTTCGGCGAGTCGGCGGTTCGCGCCTACAAGATCGCGATGACGCCGCCGTACGGACCGGTCGTGATCGTCGCCGACACCGAGCTGCAGGAGAGGCCGCCAGCGGAAGAATCGACGCTGCGAGTGCCGAAGCTGACGCTCGCCGCACCGCCACAGGGCGATTCCGGCGCCGTCGCGGAAGTGGCGCGCCTGCTCGTCGCTGCCGAGAATCCGGTGCTCGTTGCCGACAAGATGGCGCGCACTGCCGCAGGGCTGCAACACCTGATCGAGCTTGCGGAGCTGTTGCAGGCGGCCGTCATCAGCCAGAACGGCCGCATGAATTTTCCGTCCCAGCACCCGCTGAACCACTCGATGCGGAGTGAAGCGGCAGTCGGTGATGGCGACATGATCCTCGCCCTCGAGGCCGCCAACTTCTTCGGCGCCCTCCACGGCTTCCGCGATCAGCTGCACCGCACCTTCCGGCCGCTTACGAAGAGTGGAGTCAAGCTGGCCAGCATCACCGCCGGTGATCTTTACCTGAAGGCCAATTACCAGGACTTTCAACGCTACCCCGAGGTGGACGTCGCAATCGCCGCCGATGCGGAAGCGACACTCCCTTCCTTGATCGAAGCGGTCAAACGGCTGATCACCGACGACCGCCGCCGGGCGTTCCAGGAACGAGGAGCACGGCTGGCCGCCGCCAGCCAGGCGTCGTTCGAACGCGCGCGCACCGACGCCTCGTACGGATGGGACGCCAGCCCGATCAGCACGGCACGCGCGGCCGCGGAGCTGTGGGCGCAGATTCGCACCGAGGACTGGGCGCTCGTGTCGGCCTCGGTTGGTCCGTCGGCCGCCGGCTGGGCCGGGTGGCCGCAGCGGTTGTGGAAGTTCGAGAAGCACTACCACCACATCGGCAGCACGGGCGCCGCCGGCATCGGCTACGGCGCACCGGCCACCGTGGGAGCGGCGTTGGCGAACCGCAAGTACGGCCGGTTGTCGGTGAGCATTCAGAACGACGGCGATCTCATGTACGGCCCGGGCGCGCTCTGGACCGCCGCTCATCACCGAATCCCGCTGCTGATCGTCATGAACAACAACCGGGCGTATCACGAGGAAGTGATGCACCTGCAGCGGATGGCCGGCCGCCGCAGCCGAGGGATCGATCGTGCGGGCCTCGGGACGACGATGGAGAACCCGACGATCGATTTCGCAAAACTCGCGCAGAGTCTTGGCGTTTACGCCGAGGGACCGGTATCGAACCCGCGCGATCTCGGACCGGCCATCAAACGTGCGCTCGACGTCGTGAAGCGCGGGGAGCCAGCGCTGGTAGACGCGGTGATGCAGCCTCGGTAAGAACCCCCTGCTAGCGGCTCGATTCCTTCTCTTGTGCGCGTGCGCCGGTCAGGATTCCCTCGAGGCCGGTATTGTCTTCATGACACGCGTATTCGTAAATCTGTTCGCTCGTGTGCTTCAACGGAATCATCACGGTCCACGGCCTCACCCAAGTGGCCGGATCGTCGAACGTCACTTCGTACTTGATCGTGTCCGCCGCCACTCGGGTGAGACGCTCCGTGACATGCAGGTTTTCAGTCGACCCCATGAGGCGACTCTTGGGTGAGTAGTTCTTCGTGTCGATGACGAGCGTGTCGCCCTCCCAGTGTCCCCGTGAGTCGCCCAGCCATTGCTGGATGTTCGAACCGACGTGCGGCCGGTTGTCGAGCGGAATGATCCGCGAGTCGTGAATCGTCTCCATCGTGATCACGACATGGTCGCGGGTCTGCTGGATCTGATAGTAGCTGTTGTAGCCGGCACCAAGGCGCGGGGAGCCGAACGTGATGCAGCGCTCGGACAGGCTGCGATCTTCCCACGAGTCTGCGAGCGGACTGTCGAAGCTTGGCGCGGGTCTGGCGGCAGCACGTCGCTGCGCTTCCGGGGTGAGCGCAGGAATCCGACCGTCGGCCGGGTCGGTAATCAGCGACGTGCGGTTGTCGAATTCTCGTTCGACCAACCAGAAATGATTGTAGTCGCCGGTGCGGCCGTCGACCGAGGTGAACGATTTCGCGCGCTCGAGCGCAGCTTCGAACACGCTGTCACCGAACGCGGCGTCGCCATCGCCGCTGAAGAGCTCGGCGGCAGCGGCCTTCACGGCTGCCAGCTCCTCGGGCGTCAGCACCGCCTTGCCGGCAAGCGACGGTGGCCGTTGCAGCGGCGTCGCCACGTTGTTCCCCCAGACGCCCTGCAGATCGGGCTGACCATCGACGGTACGAGAAACCGTCCACCGGCCGTCCTTTGCAGCAGGCGCCTTGCTTGTCGATTGCGCCAGGACCGAAGGCGATATCCACGTCAACGGGCCCGCACCGAACACTGTCAATGTTGCGATGATTACGACGTGTTGTCGGCTCATGTGAAGCTCCTTGCTTCTCACCTCACAGAAAGCGCTCGTCTTGTCGCCCCATCTGGTTTGGTTGCAAATCAAGGGGTGGCGATGGGCGTGGTCGCCATGCCTTCTGTGATCTCGATCTCAGTGCCCCACGGGTCGGTGATGTAGACGATTCGGAGACCCGATGCGTTGGCGCTGTTGCGGATGGCGGCATCGGTTTTGATGCCCGCTGCCTGCAACTTAGCGACGAAGGCATCGATGTTCTTCACCTCGAATCCGATGTGATCGACCGAGCGGCCCTTTGTCGGAGCCTGGGCCGTTTCCGCTTTGGCCATCGCGATTTCCGTGCCCGGCACGTTGGCCGTCTCGAACGGACCTCGCTTCCCTGCCACGGCGCCAAAGGTCTGCACGTACCACTTCTGTGCTTCCAGCGGATCCGGAACGCTCAGATGAATATGGTGCATTTGAATCGGTGCAGAAATCGATGTGTTTTCGTAGATCTCAATCCGGACATTGTCGGGGCCCGTCAGAAATCCCTGACCGACCTGCGGGTTGTTCGCTGGTTCCCACGTCAAGCCGGCCGCCTTCCATTTGGCGACCGAACCGGCAAAGTCTCTGACGTAGAAGCCGAAGTGATTCATCGTCGATCCAACCGTCCCTCCGGTGGGATCCTGTTTCCGAAGCAGGATGTAGATGCCTGGAAACTGGACCATCGTGAGCTTCTCGCGCTGCACGATGATGCCGCCGACGGTCGTCCAGAAACGCGACTGGACGTCCACATCAGTCGCATTGAGGTGGATGTGTCCGATGGCTGCGCCGGCGGCGTTGGGCGGCGCGAGTTGGGCGAACGCGGGCGTCGGAATGAGTGCGGCAAGAGCGAGCAGGAGAAGAGGTGTCTTCATAGCGGTCTACTCTATCAGCTTGAGAAGTGACGTGAGCATCGAGTCTTGCCGGAGCGACACGAAGGTCGTATGCTCCAAGCGGTCTCAGCGAAAATGATGCGCTCAGCGATTGTCGTCTCCGTGCTTGTCTGCAGCATCGCCACTCCGCGTGCTGAAGCCGGTCAGCAGACAGCCGCGCCAACGGGTCAGGCAAGTGGCGCAGCACAATCCACCGCGGCCACAAGTACCGGCAACGCTGACGCAGGTCGCGACACGTATGTGAAGAAAGGTTGCCATGCGTGCCACGGTCGCGAAGGCCAGGGCTCGCCGACCGCCGGATCGCGGCTCGGACCGAATCCCACGGCGCTCGCGGCATTCACGCGCTACGTCCGCGCGCCGCGCGGAACGATGCCGCCGTACACCGAAAAGGTGCTATCGGACCGAGAGCTGGCAGACATCCACGCGTTTCTGCAGGCGAGGCCGCGTCCTGTGTCGATCGACAGCGTCCTGCCGCCCAAGTAGGCGCGGCGGCCCTCCGTCTGGCTATACTTTGCCCGGCCCCAACAGATGGCGCTGCAGCCCGGCACTCGCCTCGAATCCTATGAAGTCGTCGCCGCGCTTGGCGCTGGCGGCATGGGAGAGGTGTATCGCGCCCGCGACTGCACCCTCAACCGCGACGTTGCGCTGAAGATTCTGCCGGAGCTGTTTGCCAGCGACCCGGATCGGCTGGCGCGCTTCACGCGCGAGGCGCAGATGCTGGCCGCTCTCAATCACCCAAACATCGCGCAGATCTATGGAGTGGTCGAGAGCCCACCGATTGCAGGACGCGCCATGACCCGCGCGCTCGTCATGGAGTTGGTCGAGGGCGAGGATCTCGCCCAGCGCCTCGTCCGCGGTCCTATCCCCGTCAAAGAGGCCTTGACCATCGCGCAACAGGTCGTTGACGCGCTCGATACCGCGCACGAGCGAGGCATCGTTCACCGCGACCTGAAGCCCGCCAATATCAAGGTCGCTCCGGCCGGAACGGTGAAGATTCTCGATTTTGGGCTGGCCAAGAAGTGGGAGCCGGCACAGGAGACGACGTCGGGCCTCTCTAACACACCGACAGCGTTCGACATCACCGTGTCCGGGGCGATCCTGGGCACCCCTGCCTACATGTCGCCGGAGCAGGCACGTGGCAAGCCGGCCGACCGTGCCGCGGACGTCTGGGCCTTTGCGTGCCTGCTGTACGAGATGCTCACGGGCATCAAAGCTTTCAGCGGAGAGACGGCCACCGACACTCTTGCTGCCATCGTGACAGCCGAACCTGACTGGGGCGCTCTGCGGAGTGATGTCCCACCCTCGATCCAGCGTCTGTTGCGCCGGTGTCTCGCAAAGGATCGTCGTCTTCGCCTGCGCGACGCGGGAGCCGTGCTGCTGGAATTGACTGAAGTTCCCCTGGACAGAACCACTCCGCTGGCGACACCCGCGCGCGAGCGATGGGCATGGATCGGAGTGACCGCCCTTCTTGCTTCAGCGGCCCTCGGGACGCTGATGTTCGCACGTCGTCCCGCGGCCGCGGCGCCAGAACTTCGCGTTGAGATCAGCACACCACCGACCGAAGACGAGCTGTCGCTAGCCCTGTCTGCGGACGGGCAGAAGATTGTGTTTGCGGCGGCGGCGGCCGGCGGTGAGTCGCAACTCTGGCTGCGATCGCTTGACTCGAGCGCGGCTCGACCCCTCAGCGGGACTAATGGGGCCACCTATCCGTTCTGGTCGCCAGACGGACGAGCCGTCGCATTCTTCGCAGACAACAAGATCAAGCGGATTGACGTCGCCGGTGGGCCGCCCCAGACACTGGTCAGTACGTCCCCCGGCCGCGGCGGCGCATGGAATACCTCGGGTGTGATCGTGTTTGCCGCAACAGACGGCCCTCTCCGTCGTGTGTCCGAGAAGGGGGGCGAATCGACGCCGCTGACTCGCGTGGAAACGCCGCAACAACTGAATCACCGGTTCCCGCAGTTCCTGCCTGACGGGCAACATTTCCTGTTCTACGTGCGCGGTGCTCCTGAAGTACAGGGCATTTACGTCGCCTCGCTGGACGGAGCGCCGATGCGGCGACTGCTCGATGCCGATCCAGCAACCCCATACTACACAGCGCGTCATTTGCTCTTCATCAGGCAGGGCGCGCTGCTCGCGCAGCCATTCGACGTGGATCGGCTCGAGCTCAACGGCAGCCCGTTTCCGGTCGCCGAACCAATCGCAGTCGATCCGGTCGGCCTCGGCGCGCCTCTTTCGGTGGCGGCGGCGGGCTCGCTCGCTTTTCGGCCGACCGTGGGCGGCCGGCGGCACCAACTGATCTGGTTCGATCGCAAGGGGCACGAGATCAGCACGGTCGGAAACCCCGACACCGCAACTCCTCTTCATCCCGAGCTCTCCTCTGACGGCCGGCGTGTGGCGATCTCACGAAGCGTCAACGGGAACGTGGATATCTGGCTGCTCGAGACAGATCGGGGCCTCTTGAATCCCTTGACGTTCGACGCAGCCGTTGACGACTTTCCACTTTGGTCCCCAGACGGCCATCAAATCGTGTTCACCTCGAACCGGAAGGGCGCCTTCGATCTCTACCGTAAGGCGACCAACGGAGAGGATGGCGAAGATCTGCTTCTGTCCGCTCCCAACTTCAAAAGTGCCACTGACTGGTCTCGAGACGGTCGCTTCATCCTCTTCCGCATGACCAGCCCGGAAACAGGTTACGACCTGTGGGCCCTGCCGATCGGCGGCGACAACAAACCGATCCCGATCGCTCGAACCAATGCTGAAGAGCGCGACGGTCAGTTTTCGCCGGACGGCAAGTGGATCGCATACCAGTCGAACGAGTCGGGCCGCTTCGAGATCTACCTACAGGCGTTTCCAGGACCAGGGACCAAGTCGCGGATTTCGACAAACGGCGGCGCGCAGGTCCGCTGGCGGCAGGATTCCAGGGAACTGTTCTACGTTGCGCTGGACGGACAGTTGATGGCAGTGCCGATCCGTCTCGACTCAAACAGTCAGACCGTCGAGGCAGGGGCTCCGACCGCACTGTTCCGGACGCGTGGGGTTGGAGGAGCTGTGCGAGGCGTAAACCGCCAGCAATACGTCGTGTCCCCGGACGGCCAACGGTTCCTGATCAATGCGCTCTCAGAGGAAAGCGTCGTTGCTCCAATCACGCTCATCCTCAACTGGAGGCCGGGCCGGTGATGCGACCCTTCAAGGTTTCGACTTCATCCAGCCCGGCGCCAGCGTCACCTGATCCCAGTGCTCGACGAACTTTCCGTCCTTGATCCGGACGGTCTCGAAAGCGAACGCTTCGTAGGTTCGCGTCTTGTCGTCCGGATCGGGCAGCGTGCCTTTGTAGATGGCGGTGACGAGATCGCCTTCGGCCATGATGATGACCGGATTGCGCAGCTGAATCCCGCCCAGCTCCACGAGCCGGATCCCGCGCTTCTCGGCTTCTTCGAACGCGGCGACCCAGGCGTGACGGCCCTTGGCTCTGGTGATCTCGTCGATCCGCAGCGCTCGCGGGTTGTGCTGGATGTAGTCTTCGGCTTGAAACCGCTTCGACCGCTCCTCGCGCGTGCCCTGGGACGCAAAGAAGTCGAGAAGGAGCTTCTTGTTCGCCTCGAGCTGGGCCTGGGTCGGAGTTGTTGGCGCAGTTTGAGCGTGTGGCGAGACTGCCGCCAAGACGAGCGACGCCGTCAGCATGATCCACTTCATGGCGATTCCTCCTTCAGAAGGGTCCTGTGAAGTCCGAGGGCTCTCAGAGAACCAGCAGCGACACGAGCTCCCGCGCGTCGCGCAACTCTTCGAGCGTGTTCACCCGCCGGATGACGGCTTCCGCACGCTCGGCGCCGAGAACCGGCGTCAAGAGGTCGCGGGCCTTCGCGTTCACGCCCTCCGTGTTCAGCGGATTCTCTTTCGTGCCGGGCGGGTGCTTCGTGAAGTGATTCACCTTCCGGCCGTCGTGCAGCGTCATCTCCACGAATCCGCTGCGGGGCGCGTCGGGAACCATCAATGCCTTGTCGCCCACGAGTTGCACCCGCTCCTTGACGGCGCGCACGCGCGGGTCCGCCATGCGCTCGCGGGAGTGGCTGTCGGCGAACGTGACGCGGCCGTCGACCAGCGCGAGGGCGACGAGGTGCTGGCAGTTCACGTCCGGCATGGCGCTGTTGTTGACGATGCGGGCGCCGTCTTCCGGGAGCTTGACCAAGACGTGCGCCACACTATCGGCGGTCAGCCCGTGCATGCGGCGCAGGACAAGCGTCGCGTCCAGAGCGGCCTGAATCGGATAGCCCACCGAGAAGGTCTTGATCGCGGTCTCCGTCACATAGAACCGGCTGCCCAGGCCGGCCACCATTTCCTCGGGCCGCGGTTCTCTGGAGAGCGCCTGCAGCATGTTGTGCTCGCCGTCGAGCACGTCGCGCACGCCGGTGAAGCCGTGATCCACCATGACGGCGGCCGTGACACCGTTGCGGGCGCCCATGCCGGCGAAGTCGAAGGCCTTCTCGATATGCTCTTCATCCCCGACCCAGCTCCAGAGACCGGACACCTGCTGGGCTGCGTAGGAGAGCGCGACGCGCATCCGCATTTCGTCGAACCGGGCGAGGCACGCCGCAGCTCCGACGCTCCCGAACGTGGAGCTCGTTCCCTCGGCGCTGCGATGCGTAGCTCGAACGTGGTCCGGGCCGAGCGCCATGAGGAAACGGCAGCACAGGTCGTAGCCGAGGACGACAGCCTTCAGCACGTCGAGGCCCGAACCGCCGTTGCGCTCGACCATGGCCAGTGCGGCGGGCACGACGGCGCAGCCGGGGTGCGCCTTGGTGACCGGCTCGAAATCGTCGGTCTCGTCCGAATGGCCGAACATCGCGTTGGCCAGGGCGGCGTTGATTGCCGTGGTTCTGATGTTCGTTGTGAGGACGGTAGCCTCCGCGGCCCCACCTTGTCCTCGGATGAACCGGATCGCCGCTTCGCCGGGCTTGAGACGAGCGCCCGAGACGACCGCTCCAATCGTATCGAGGACCCGATGCTTGCCTTCGCGGATGACGTCGGCCGGAAGATCTCGGTCCCGAGCGGCCACCATGTAGCGGGCCAGCCGGCCTGTGATATCGGGCGTTGCCAATGGAGCCGCGCCCTGACCCGCCCGGCCCAGGGCCAACACGTGCGGCGTCTTCGTGGAAAACGCGGCGGTCGCGATGAGTCCACTCGCGCGCTGCAACATTCGACGCCGCGTGATGGGCGAGTGATCCTTGTCGGTGGCTCTGTCGTCGCGAGGATCGGTCACGGGAGCCTCCTCGAACGGCCAATTGCTGGTTCGTCTTCCGTTACGGGCTTCGTCGGGGACTTTATCACCACCGGCGTCCTTCTGACGGACCGGCGGGCAGTCTCGACGCGGGCGATGCGACGGCCTATGATGGCGACGATTATTCAGGTTTTCACTTCGGTATAGGCTCAGGGCGCTTGTAAATCACGAAGGCACGAAGGCCTCGAATTGTCACGAAGACGAGCAGTCGGTGGAAACCAGTTTCTGCCACGGAGTCACCGAGTCGCTGAGAGACTTGTCTGAGAGCGCTCGACGCGGCGCCGCGCAGCGGCGGCTCATTGACTCTGTGGCAGCGACATTTCGCGACCGTTCGTGTTTTCGTGACTTCGTGGTTCCGTCTTATGTTCAGCGAAAAATGCATGAGGAGTGTCGCAGATGCATCAGTCGAAAAGCACGCGCGCTGTTGTCGGTGCGCTGATCGTGGCAACCTCGCTCACGTGCTCGACGAGCGACAAGTCGCAAATCGGATTCAAGAGCGTGGGGCGCGGCGCCCCTCTCACGCCAGCCATCCCCGCCGACCTCTGGGCGAAGGCCGACGACATCGAGGCGTTTCCCTTCACCGAGATCAAGGACTATCCGGAGAAGCACTGGCTCGTTGGCCCGTTCGATCCCGCAGCCTCCGGCAACCGGCTGACCGGATTCGTCGGCTCCGCACAGAACGGCGCCACACCGGAAGGGATCGAACCGTTGAAGGTCGACGTCTTCACGTCCAAGGACTTCTACGCCGACCGCGCGCTTTGGACCGACAAGCGGTACTTCCGGTGCAACAGCCCCTATGGTCTCGAGGCGCAGTGGCGGGGCGGGATGATCGGGGACAAGCCACCGGCCTCGGCTTCATGGGGCTTCTGCGATCGCGACTACCCGCGGGAGGCGATCGTCAGCCCCTATACGTTCAAGACGGCACAGGCTCACTACGAGGCGCTGCTCGACGAGACACGCCGCCGCGGCGGGCCGACAGAGCACACCTACGCCACGGTGCCCGGCGAGTGGAGCGGGCGCTACGTGTGGCACCGGGGACAGAACTGGTACGCCGAGCTGCTGTGGAATCAGTATCCGACCATCCTGTCGCTGCTCACCGACGAGTACCAGACGCGGATGGTGCAGGAGGCGTATCACGACGCGCACGACAACGCGCCGCAGTGGCCGGCGCAGTACTGCTGGCCCGAAGGCTTCATGCGGCGCTGGCACTACCATGCGGTCACGAACCAGCCCCATTCGGTGATCGTCACACCCACGCTCGTCCAGTTCCTGGCCGGTGACGCCGACAACTTCATCACCAACGTTCACATCGGCCGCTCGTTCAACATGGACGGCGGCGCACCGCATCTCGGCGCTGAGGTCCCGCGCTGGTACGGCGACACGATCGGCTTCTGGGATGGCGACGCGCTGATCACCTGGACGTCGAACATCCAGGGCTGGAAAGTGCACGGAAACCCGGAGTTCTCGAGCAAGCTGCAAACCGTCGAAATCTACACGTCGAACCGAGACAAGGCCGGCAAGCTTGTGGGCCTGGACCACGAAGGCATCTTTTACGATCCGGAAGCACTCGTGGAACCGATCCGAATGCTCCGCACGCTCGAGCGGAACAGCGGCTTCGAAACCGGCGAGCCCTACACTTTCATCGAGTGCATTCAGACGATCTTCCCGATCGACGGACGCGCCAAACCGGTGGTCGCGGGTACTGTCGTTCCCTACAAGGTGCCCAACATGTACGACCGACCCTGGGCGAAGATCTGGGAGGAACACCACGAGAAAGGCATGCAGCGGCCGCCAGAGAAGGAGATCATTTCCTTCCGCTGATCTAACACGTCTGGCTCCCACATCGGGGTACGCCACTGCGCATCGGCCTCGTGAGGTAGCCGCGCGACGTGACGCACCCCCGCCAGACTCTTACTGCCGCGCCATCGCTATCCGCATCGTCGCGTCGTCGTCTTTGATCAGGTCACCGCTGACATCGATGACGGCGGTGTGAATGGTGCCGGTGAACGCGTACGGCGGCTTGTAGAGTTCCGTGACCGGCGAACCGGGATCCGCACCGGCCGTGACGCCGCCGCCGAGGCCTACGCAGAGAGGAATCGTCTTGGCCAGATCGACTTGGCCGACGAGTTTCCCGTCGATGTAGAGCTGCCCTCGCCCGGGAGCGCCGAGGCCCTTGGCGACATCCGCCTTTCCACTCGGCTCGAACTCGTACCGCAGCTTGCGGCGTCCCGCCGGTATGGCTTCCTTGGATTCGACGTGATACTGCGTATCGGCGACGTAGTTGTAGGCGTAGTGCAGCTTGCCGCCCTGGACGTAGAACGAGAAGCCGCCGTCGTTTCCGCCGTGCGAGAGGAGGACGCCTTCAGCGCCGGATGCCGGGATCTCGGCATCCACGGTGATGCTGTAGGGCCGGTTCAAGGTATTCACCGCCGCGTTGGTCGGCACGGTTTGCGTGCCCTGGTAGTACTGATAGCTCTTTCGGTCGACAGAGAGCTGGGGACGGGGCTCGCCGAGACGCAGCTGTCCGCGTGAATCGATTGGCAGCACGTTGTACTTGCCCGCCTCGACATACCACAAGCTGATCATCTCGATCAGCTTGTCGCGGTTCGATTCGGCGAGGTTGTGGTTCTCGGCGAAGTCCTTCTCGATGTGATAGAGCTCCCAGTGCTTCGCGTCCTGCTCGCTCAGTGTCTTGGCGTCCATCGGCGCGCCGAACTGGCGGCCCGATTCCGTGAACGACGTGCCTGGCCACGGGCAGACCGCGCGCCAGCCGTCGTGGTAGATCGATCGATGGCCGAACATCTCGAAGTACTGCGTGATGTGCTTGCTTGGCGCCTTGGCGTCGTCGAAGGCGTGCGCGAAGCTATGGCCTTCGATCGGCGACTGAGTGACGCCCTTGATCGAGGTCGGGGCCTCGAGTCCAAGCGCGTCGAGCACCGTCGGCACCATATCGATGGCGTGCGCGTATTGCGTCCGGATCTCTCCCTTGGCCTTGATCCCTTTCGGCCAATGGACCATGAACGGATCGCTGATGCCGCCGCGATACGTCTCGCGCTTCCAGCGCCGGAACGGCGTGTTGCCGGCGAAGGTCCAGCCCCACGAGTAGTGGTTGAAGTACTTCGGGCCGCCGATGTCGTCGATCGCCGCCAGGTTCTGCTGCAGGTTGTCGGGGACGTTGTTGAAGAACTTGTTCTCGTTGACCGACCCGCTCGGCCCGCCCTCGGCGCTGGCGCCGTTGTCGGAGATGAACATGACGAGCGTGTTCTCCCACTCGCCGATGCTCTTGAGGAACTCGAACAGGCGGCCGTACTGATGGTCGGTGTGCTCCAGGAAGCCGGCGAACACTTCCATCATCCGTGCGTAGAGCTTGCGCTCGTCCGCTGGCAGGTCCTTCCATGCCGCGACGTCCGGATCGTGACGCGACAACTCGGCGTCCTTCGGGATGATGCCGAGCTCCTTCTGCCGCGCGAACGTCTTCTCGCGGTAGACGTCCCAGCCCTCGTCGAACTTGCCCTTGTACTTGTCGGCCCACTCCTTCGGGACGTGATGTGGCGCGTGCATCGCGCCGGGGGCGAAGTACATGAAGAAGGGCTTGTTCGGAGCGACCTGCTTGGCGTCGGCGATGAAGCTGATCGCGTGATCGACGAGATCGACCGTGAGGTGATAGCCCTCTTCAGGGGTTTTCTCCGGCTCGACGGTGTGGTTGTCGTACACCAGCTCGGGGTAGTACTGATGCGTGTCGCCACCGAGGAAGCCGTAGTAGCGCTCGAAGCCGCGGCCGAGCGGCCAGCGGCTGTACGGCCCGGCCGCGCTCGTCTGCTCGCTCGGCGCCAGGTGCCACTTCCCCAGGCAATACGTGTTGTAGCCATTCTCGAGGAGGATGTCCGAGAGGAATCCGTTCTCGAACGGGACGTAGCCATTGCCACCGGGATATCCGGTCGAGCCCTCAGTGATGCACGACATCGCGTTCGAGTGGTGGTTGCGTCCCGTCAAGATGCACGAGCGCGTCGGCGAACAGAGCGCGGTCGTGTGCATGTTCATGAACCGCAATCCGCCCTTGGCCAGCGCGTCGAGGTTCGGCGTCGCGATCGGGCTGCCGAAGCAGCCGAGCTGTCCGAAGCCCGTGTCGTCCTGCACGATGAAGAGCACGTTCGGAGCGCCCTCCTTCGAGCGGAGCGGCTCTGGCCACGCGGGCGACGACTTGTCGAATGTCCGTCCGATGACACCGGGGAACGCAGTTCCGGGTTTGTATTCTTTGAGAGCCATTGTTTATCTGACCTCCTTGACGATTACCGTCGCCGACTTGGTTACGCCCACATCGTGTGTTCGGGATCTGAGTGAAGTGGCATTCGCGCGCCTGTGTGATAGGTTCAGCCTCCGCCGGCGAGTGCAACATACGGACCCGCCTGTGGCCCACGAACGCCAATAAATCCGCCGTGTCTGACTCGCCGCGCCACGACATGTCGTGACCTCATTCTCGAGTCACGATGTCTTCCATGGCGTTGTCCTCGGCGATCGCAACATTCAATGTACCGGGAGAGCGGCGGCTGTCCCGCTCGGCTCTTCTGCAACCGCGACAGTGGGGTTCCGCCAGCCTGCCGTGAGCAGGACTATGGAGTTGCCACAGAGGACGCTATAGGACGAAGGATCTAGGCGGGCTGCTAGCTCGTCGAATATTGGTCACGGATCGATCGAAGTCTCGTGCCGGAACCAGTTCAATCGATCTTGACGAGCCGCCGGAACTGCTGATTCTCGTTGCAGATGAACTCGATAATCTCATCGTCGGGCGCGATCTGCTGATTGACGCGAACCGTAACCGGTCTCGTGTAGGCCTTCGAATCGTCAAGCGTGACGTCGATTTCCAACCTGCCGTATGTCGGCCGGCGAATGCGCTCAGTGAACCTGGCCTGGTCCGTGTAGGGGCTGCCGCGCACGTCGAGCCATCCGTCGTAGGGGCCCGATTCCGCTCCCCTCAAGTTGTTGGTCTCGACGACGAGCGTGTCGCCTTCCCATCTTCCTACCGAGTACCCGTACCAGAACGGCTGCACACTGCCCTGCGGCGGCAGCGTGCGCCCGTCGATGTAAATGTAGCGAAGGCCGTAGTTCGCCTCGTACATGATCGCGATCACCCCGGAGTTCTGCATGATCTTGCGCGGCTGGCCATGCGTGTGGAACTGCGTCAGACCCATCGGCAGGCAATTCGCATCGGGGTTTTCCTTGTTGTCCGCGGCCATCCGCTGCTTCTTCAACTCTTCAGCCCATGGCGTGAGCGGCAAGCCCCCCGGGACGTTCGCGCCGATCTCCCAGAAGGCGGCAATCGGGGGCGAGTTCGGATCCGTAGGCGGCGCCGGCGTCTGGGCGGCAGCCGGCCGGTTGCGGAACAGACCGGCGAGCTCCGGGGCGGCGAAGGCCCCTTCGCCTCTGATCCGGATCCAGTTGCCCGTCAAGTCGGGCTTCCCATCCGGCATCCGCGGCGTCGGAGCGTCCATCCGGACACCGCCCTCCGCGTCGCGCGGGACGCCAGGAGCCTGATACTTCGGCCACTGTGCCGCCGGTGACACCGAACATATCGCGACGATGACGCCTACGACTGCGATTGCGCGTCTCATGTCAATGCTCCTGACAAATCATCGATCAACTGGCCTCGACTACTTCAGCGATAACGACCGGCGCAGGAGCATCCTTGAATTTCCTGTACTTTCCGAGGACCATTCCGATTGTGTACACGATTGGAATGACGATGCGACGCACGACGGCAGGCAGCTCGAGCAGCGCGAATTCATTTCGGTACCGTGTCACCAGGAAGGCTGCGTCGAAGAGTCCAGGCCGTCGGCCGCCATTCGCTTTCGTTGACGAGAACAGCGTAGTAAGAAAGAACTCGACATTGTGAGGCGGACTGCACCAGCCGGTCATGTGCAGCTCGTCGCTCCCCGCATTCCACCACTTGTGTGGCGTGCCGGCGGGCCAGACAACGAGTTCGTCCGGACCGGCGAATTGTGGCTGGCCACCAAACATCTGATATCCGAGTCGTCCGCGGACGACTCGCGCGGCCTCTTCTTGAAGGTAGTGAACGTGCATCGGCGGGCCGGCACCTGGTTGCGCAACACCGTCGGCTCCCAGACGAACGCCACTCGGCCCCTGGGTGAGGCCTGTGAACGTGAGGAGCTCACCGTGTCCATTGTCGATCGTGTACGGGTAGACGTTGTTCATCCTGAGCGTAGCCCTGGGCGGCGATGTGCGCACGTGTTCGAATGAAATCATCGATCATCGTTCATCCGATCATCGCTGCCAGCGCGCCTGCCACCGAGCGCGCAAGCCCGCGCGGTCGATTTCCTGACCACGCAGGTACACCTTATTGATCCGGCGAGAGTTTGCGATGTCTTCGAGTGGGTTCGCGTCGAGGACAATGAAATCCGCGCTCTTGCCGGGTGCAACCATTCCTGTGTCGATCTTCGCCACGGCCGCCGCGTCGCGGGTGGCCATGACTATCGCCTCGGCCGGCGTGAAGCCCATCGTCACCCAGTTCTCGAACCGTAATTGCTCGTACCAGCCGAATCCTCGGCCGGCCGCTCCGTTGTCGCTTCCGTACACGAGCTTCATGCCGGCGCCGATCAGCTGCTTCGCCACGTCACCAGTTGCTTTCGAGCTCCGGCGCGCTCGCTCGATCGCTTCAGGCGTCATCCGCTTCAGCTCGTCGCCCTGCTGTTGTTGAACCTGTTCGCGGGGAAGCATCTCCCACAGCAGCGGGTCGTCCCACGCCTTCGGCCCCAAAGCGACTGAGGAGCCTGGCTCGTTGAACCAGATCGGACGGCTGCTTCTGGCGACTCGCTCTCTGACAATCGTGAGAAATTCGGCGTCCGGTACATCGCCGCCTCGCACTGGAATGTGAGTGGCGCCTTCGAGTCCGGCCCGGTACAACTCTTTGGCATCGGCCAGCTTCACGGTGTGGGCCACGACTGGAATGTTGAAGGTGGATGCTTCTTGAATGATCGCGCGGTACAGCTCCGGCGTCAGCGTCTTGAGCGTGCCACCCCGGTCGTCAACCCAGATCTTGACGAACTCCGGCTTGGTCTTCACGTAATCTCGAACCGCACGTCGAGCCTCGTCGACGGTCGTCACCGGGTACATGACGTCGTTTCGTGACGAGTGTCCGCCGGCGCCGGCTCCTGGCCATGAAATGCCAGGACCTGCGGTTCGAAACAGCGCCGCATTCGGAATCACTTCGTCGCGTACGCGAAGCGGCACGTCGCCCCAGGGGAAACGACCCGATTTCGGCATCAGCGGATCCCTGGGAGCCTGGAACACATCGAGATGGTCGGCCGGCATGATTTCTCGCTCGGCGAGATCCGCGATGCTGACGACCGCACTGAATCCCATGTACGCGAACCGTTCCAAATGATCGATCAGGTTCTCGCGAGTGAAGTTCGCCTTGGAAGTCGTGCCCTCGATCACGTTCTCGTATCCGAGATGTCCGTGCGTATCCACCTTCGCCGGCATGACGGTCTTCCCGGTGAGGTCGACTCGTACAGCGTCAGGTGCGTCGATTTCGCCGCGGCGTCCAACGCGCGTGAATTGGTCGTTCTGCACGACGAACACCGAGTTCTCGATCGGCGCGCGGCCGTCGCCGGTGATGAGCCGGGCGCCCTCGAATATCGTGGTGCGGCCCTGACCGCTCGCAGGCCAGAAGGCAGCCGTCGCCAGAAGCAGCGAAACAACGAGGAGCGATCGCGCCACTGCCATCATCCGCGCTATCCTCTCACGAAAAGTCACTGTAGCTTCCGCCTAACAGGTTGTTGAAAAAGTGACCTCATCGGGCAAAGTCGTACTACACTGCGCGCGACCTTTCAGGAGGGCCGCTGCACGATGCGAGGAGCTGACGATCGATCGGATTTCCTGTTTAGCTACGTGTCTCCGGAACATCGCGTACCGGCCGACCATCCGCTGCGGCCGATCCGCAACATGACCGACGCCGCATTGGAGCGGCTGTCGGAGCGGTTCGAGCGGATGTACTCGGAGATGGGCCGACCCTCGATTCCACCGGAGCAGTTGCTGCGGGCGCTGCTGCTGCAGCACCTCTATAGCATTCGAAGCGAGCGGCTGCTGATCGAGCAGCTGGACTACAACCTCTTGTTTCGCTGGTTTGTGGGCCTCGGGATGGATGAGCCGATTTGGGATCACTCGACGTTTTCGAAAAACCGCGACCGCTTGCTGGCGGGCGACGTGGCGACGGCGTTGTTTGACGCGGTGCTGGCCGAGGCCCGCACGCATCGGTTGTTGTCCGACGAGCACTTTACCGTGGATGGCACGCTGCTCGAAGCGTGGGCCAGTCACAAGAGTGTTCGTCCGAAGGACCGCGACCCGAGCGACCCCCCGGATGATCCAGGGAACCCCACCGTCAATTTCCGCGGCGAGCAGCGGAAGAACGACACGCATCAGTCGACGACCGATCCCGACGCGCGGTTGTACAAGAAGGGCGTCGGCCGCCCCGCGCAGCTCGCCTATCTCGGCCACGTGCTGATGGAGAACCGCTCGGGCCTCGTCGTCGACACGCGCGTGACACCTGCGGACGGGTACGGGGAACGCGATGCGGCGCTGAGGATGGTGGCCGATTTGCCCGGGGGGCGAGTGACCCTCGGCGGCGACAAGGGCTACGACTATCCCCACTTCGTCGCCGACCTGCGATGCCTGCGTGTCACGCCCCACGTCGCCCAAAACGTGACGAATCGGCGGAGTGCGATCGACGCACGAACGACGCGACACGGTGGCTATGCGATCAGTCAGCGGATGCGGAAACGCGTCGAAGAAGTGTTTGGGTGGATGAAGACGATCGGGCTGTTGCGGAAGCTGCGCCATCGTGGCGGCCCGACGGTCGATTGGATTTTCCGCTTCGCGGCGGCGGCCTACAACCTGATTCGGATTCGAAATCTCGTCTATGCGGCAGGCTAATGGCTCACGGCGACAGACGATGAGGTCGGGCGGCCCACCGACGAGTCGCGCGCCAACACAAGATATCGATTTTCGGGTCACTTTTTCAACGCCCTGTTAGGCGGAAGAGAGCCGCCGGCAGTGATCTTCCGGCTGAAGCCGGAAGCCACACACGCAATTGATTCACCTGCCATCGCGGCTTCAGGCCATCAGACCTGCTAGAGTGAAGCGCATGACTGCGACCAATACTACGTTACGCGTTCTCTCCGCCGAAGACGTGATCGCGGGGATGAAGTCGCTCCGCGCCCGGCAGCCCGTCAACTACTCGGCCTTTTATTCGAGCCAGCTCGGCGGAGTCGTCACCGATCCGGCGCTGATGATGATTCCGTTCGACGACCATATGGTCCACCGGGGGCACGGCATCTTCGACACCGCGGCGCTCGTCGACGGAAACATTTACGATCTCGATGCCCACCTCGACCGCTTCGAACGGTCCGCCGGGCGATCGAAACTTCGGTTTCCGGCCTCCCGGGAAGAGATCCGCGACATCATCGTGAAGACAGCGGCAGCCAGCAGACGCCGAGATGGCGCGATTCGTTATTGGCTCTCGTCCGGCCCGGGCAGCCTCGAGCTGAGTCCGGCAGCTGGCGCCGAGCCGGGGTTCTTCGTCATGGTGTTCGCGGGCCTCTCGTATCCAGAGCGCTGGTACACGGAAGGGCTGCGGGTCATGACCACGACGTACCCGATCAAGCCGCCGCTCTACGCGATTACGAAGTCCACGAACTACCTCCCGAACGTCCTGATGCAGATGGAGGCCAAGGAGGCTGGATTCGACAACGGGGTGTTCATCGACGAAGCGGGCCACGTCGGCGAGGGCTCCAACATGAACGTCGCGTTCGTTACCAGCGATGGCGCGCTCAAGCATCCGAAGTTCGATCACATCCTCTCGGGCTGCACGTCGTTGCGGTTGCTGGAACTCGCACGCGCGCTCCAGGATCGGGGGCTGCTCCGTCGTATCGACGTCTGCGACATCACCGTCGCCGAGGGACGTGCGGCGCGGGAGATGCTTCTCCTCGGCAGCTCTGTCAAGGTCGCGCCTATCGTGCAGTGGGATGCCGAGACGATTGGCGATGGACGGCCGGGACCTGTCGCGAAGGCGCTTTTGCAACTCCTCGACGAGGACATGCGCAAAAGCGAGCGCCTGATCGAGGTGGCCTACTGATCAAAGAGAGGCGCATTGATCTTCCGGCTGAAGCCGGAAGCCACACTGCCCTCTGTGATGGAGATTTCCTGCCGGGAACTAATGTGCGCAACCGCCCTGAGCTCGCCGCTCTTGAACCCGCGCGCGGCGATGTCGTGTTTGCCGGCGCCCGGATCCGGGATCTCCACTGTGGCCGTTCCGTCGGCGACGTCGATAGTTCCTCGCGGCCGGGCGTCGACTGTCACGTCTACGCGATCCAATCCTTTCGTCGTCAGGGTGACGTTGCGCTTGCCCGAGACGGCCGGACCCACCTGAACGCCGAGGGTCACGTTAGGGAGCGCCGCCAGTAACTGCGCAGCCTTCGCGATCAGGTCGACGTTGCTGTTGAGCACGTCGTTCTTCGTCATCCGGTGCAGCTGATCGGGCTGAACGCCGAGATCCTCGAGTGGCACGCCCTGATGCGTACCGGCGCGGATGACGCGCCGGACCGAAACGCGGAACGACGCGCCTTTCGGCAGCGGCGAGAACGGGTTCTTGGAAGCGGGGAGCACCTGCTGCAGCAGCTCGTGGTCCCAGACATTGGCGCCGCCGGCGCCAGTTCGGCCGCCCGCCGAGAGAATCGGCCCGATTTGGTTGTCCTGAAAACCCGCTGAAAAGATGTCCGTGGCCGAATAGCACAACGGATCGGTAATGAGCGCCACAGGCCCCTGATAGCGTTGACCGAGCCGGTTGTACTCCTCCGCTGGCGCAATCGAGAAGCCCTGCGAGTAGATCTCACCAGTCTCCACGGCCTGCGCGATAGACGGCTTCCACTCGGAAACGAAGCTGTTGCGCGCGCAGATTTCGAGCGTGAGCGCTGAATTGATGAATGACAGCAGCGTCGGCTCGACGGTCCGCGGCGTGAGCACCTGCAGCAGGTTCTCGGCGCACAGGATGTTGCCACCGCCGTTTCCACGCACGTCGACAATCAAACCGTTCTGCGGCAGCAAGTTCGACATGCGTACGAATTCGGCCACAAACGCTTTCTCGTTGTCGACCATGAACGTCCAGATGCGGATGTAGCCGAACGTGCCGGACGGCGTCGACACGCTGTGAAAACTGAACACGTCGGGCATGGTGCTCGTGTCGGCCAGGTTGATGTTCGGCTTACCCCGCCCGGTCCGCACCGCCGCACGCTCGGTCGCCATCGCGCTTGGGTTGAACAGCACCTTCTTTGCCCGACGCGCGAGCTCGGTGCGGAGGTCGAGACCAAGCCGCGCGCGTGCGCGCCCGGTGCCGCCTCCGGCGTCGCCGCCCGGCGTGGGATCCGGCTCGAACACCTGCCAGTCGAGTCGCAGCTCCCTCGCAACGCCGCCGTCGTCGTAGCCCACCACCACCCAGCGCTCGTCGGGCGGCGAAGACATGGCCATCGCCCGAATGGTCAGCGCTTCAAGTCCGCGAGCATGGCTCGCGTCCGGATTGCTGCCCGCTTGCCGCTCGGCGTTCAGATCCACGGCCCGATCGATGGGCACCCCGCTCCAGCTGGTGACGATGACACCAGGCTTGAAGGTGGCATGGGTAAATCCCGCCAACATCTTCGAAACGAGATAGCGGCGCCGGCCGCTCTCGAAAAATTCCTCGAGCAGAAACGGCAGAAAGGCGGTTTTCGTCGCGTACGGAGCCGGCAGAATGTAGTTGGTGTGAAGGTCGCGCAGGTCGACGAAGATGTCGATCATCGCGTCGTGGAATTGGCGCTCACTCAGCTCCGCCAGGTGGAAGCGGAGCAGCTTGAGACGCTGTACCGGATCGGTGGCATGCATCGATCGCTTGAGCGGCAGATGCACGTACAGCTCGCGGAGCATGGTCTCCGCCTGGTCGACGATGGCGCCGCGCTGCGCGGCGGTCAGGGTTCCGGTCGATGCCAGAAACTGTTCGAGCGTCTGGATCGCGCCGCTCGTCGTTGAGGATCTTTTTCGCTTCTTGCGATTCTTCGGGCTGGCTTTCCTGGTTTTCTTTCGCTTTGGCGTCATGATCGGGCCCTCGAGGCGGCGTGCACTATTTTTTCGAAGCTGAGCTGCGCGTCAGGTAGGACACGATCGCGTCGAGATCGGCGTCGGTGACTTCCGTCTTCCGGAACCTTGGCATCACGAACACCCCGTTTCGCACTGCCGTCTTGATTCCAGCAGCCGTCAAGTCGGTGCGCTCGACGAGCACAGCCGGCTTGGCGCCTTTGTAGAGCGCCGCCGCCGCAATCGTGCCAGGCTTCCCTTCTCCTGCACCGTGGCAGGGCGTGCACCATTTGTCGTACACCTGACGGCCGCGTTCGGCCGCCGGCTCCTGCGCGGTCGCGCCGCCAGAGTGAAGTGCCCAAGCCAACACGGCGAGGGCCACGAGCCTGATTCTCATGCTCTCGCCTTTCGCATGCCCTTGGGCCAGACGCCGTTCTTTCCAGGGGCCAGGATGCCGTTCGGATCGAGGGCATCCTTCAGTGTTTCGTGCAAGCGCCACAGGGCGTGGTTGTTGAAGGAGTACGCTTCCGCAATGTCGTCCATGAACGCGATGTGCGTTCGGTATTCGCCCCACCCGTGCTCCGCCGCTGTCTTCACCAGCCGCTTGAAGATCTCACGATTTCGCCGGTTCTTCTCCACGTCGTGTTCAATCGGGAAGAAATAGATGATGACGAAGGCTCGCGCGAAGAACGACCAGATCGGGAGGCCGGGAAGCGCTCCAGCCGGCGCGCCGAGATCTTTGTAGACCTGCTCGAAGACCCGCGTTGCCTCGACGACCGCTTCGCCGGTCATCGGGATGATCGGCGAGAACCACATGTGCCCCTGACTGCGCGGGCCTCCGATGGCGAAGGTCGTGAGGCTGGGCACGCCGATCGGAACCGGATTGGGAATCTTCTCGAGCGCCGCCGCGTCGAGCGGAAACCGGTACGAGGCGCCGTCGCGAAAGGTGACGCCGGGGATCCGCGAGAACTTCTCCTTCGCATACTCCCACTGCGCGGCAATGACCTTCGCCGGTCCGTAGAACGGCAGGTCGATCGTCCAGTAGCCGAGGCCTTTCTGTGCGACGTAGCGTTCGAGGTCGATGGTCGACGAGCCCACACGGATTCGAGCGAGCTCCGGATCGGGCGGTCCGAAATCGACGGTGTTGAGGACGCTCGTCGTGCCTTGAACGACGCCCGAGTTCAGCAGGTGAGCCAGCGTCTCGACGAGCGCGTGAATGTCGTCGTGCTTCGGCACCATCACGTTGCCCGAAAAGTACGCCTCGGGCTCCGGGTACAACCAGAAACCCATCTTGGTGACAATCCCGAAGTTCGACTGCGAGAAGATGCCGTCGACGTGAGGCCCGAATCCATACTTGTATTGCTGCCAGGTCTTCGCGTTGGGCAGCGCACCCATGCCGGTACGGACCACGTCGCCGTTCGCCAGCACGACTTCCATGCCGCAATGCGCGTCGAAGTGATCGCGCATCGGCGTGTACCCGCCGCCCCGCTCCAGCGCGTTCCCGACGAGGCTGCCCCAACCGGGATCGGGCGGGTCGATCCACACTTTGAGACGTTTCTCTTGAATGTAGCGATACAGATCGAAATAGCTGACACCCGGCTCGACGAGCGCGTAGTGGTTCTTGTCGTCGACCTCGAGGACGCGATTCATGCGCTTCAAGTCGACAACGACGCTGCCGGACAGCTTCGGCGCAGAACCGCCGTAACCCAGGTTCTTGCCGGTCGAGATGGTCCACAGCGGGATCTTGTAGCGGCCGGCGATCCTGACGATCTCCTGCACCTGCTCGACACGATCGGGCGCCACCGCTGCCGACGGCACTGGATCCTCTTGCTCGTGCCAGAACGGTGAGTACGCGTCGCGATAGAGGTCGACGTCCTCGTCGGACGAAAACACCCACTCCTTGCCCACCGCCGCCTCGAATTGCGTCAGCGCTCGCGAGAAATCTCGCTGGCTTACTCCTGGAGGAAGTCTCATGGCCATGCCGGCTGATTATTGCCATCTGTGGCGAGGGTGATCAAGGTGCGTGCTCCCTGTCGACCGGCGGCATCATTGTGGACGCCGGCAAAGGTCATCGTGACCCCGTTTGCTGACCGAAATATCCGCGCCTGGCGGTTACACGTCCAGGCTTGTTCTTCAACCGCACCGTCAGCGTGTGCCAGCCGCCGGCCTCGACGCCGCTCGGCGAGTAGGTCAACAGATATCGGGAGCGCATCTCTTGCAGCATGGCCAGGAAGACAGTGCTCAGACGTTCGGGCGCCTCGACTCGAACCAGCCGGCCGCCGGTGGCTTCGGCAAGTTCCTTCAGAAGTACCTCGTCGGGACCGGCCGAGCCAATCGGCTTGTGCGCGATCGCGTAGACAATGGCCTCCGATTCCCGCGCGACGGCTTGCACCTCGCGCTGTGACAGCCAGCTCTGATTGTCGAGCCCATCGCTGAAAAGCAGAATCAACGTTCGTCGGCTGCGTCCTTCTGCCAGGGTGAGGGACGCATACAACGCATCGAGCAGCGCCGTCCCACCCCCTGCCGCGAGGCGACCGATCGCGGCCCGAAGGGCGGATTGGTCGGCAGTCAGCGGAGGCTTCAGCAGAAACGACTGATCGAATGTCATGAGCGCCGCCCGGTCCGCCGGCTCCAGCTGGTCGATGACTGCGCCAGAGGCGTCCTTCAGCCGGACCAGCGTTTCACCTCGAATGCTTCCGCTGCGGTCGAACGTGAAGAACACATCGAGCGGTTCGCTCCGACCGGCCAACGACTCAATCGTCTGCGGGACGCCGTTGTCGAACACCTCGAAGTCGTTTGCGACCAGATTCTGGACGGGTCGATTTCGATCAGTGACGAGCACATCGATGCGAACTCCGTTCGTCACCGCGCGAAACGTCGGGTTCTGTGCAACAACGAGCGCGCTTCCACACAAGGCCAGGACCAGAACGCCGAATAGTCGTCTGGTCACCGGGCAACATCCTTTCGCATCTCTTGGAGCGCAGAATCGAACCGCCCCGCCTGTCCGAAATGGTAGGACCACCACGGATCGTCGCATTGCGACCCGGCCACCGCCACGCGAAGCAGCATGCCCAAAGCAGCTGCTCGCTCGCCCTTGTTGCGAAGGGCGTTGCTCAGAGCGACCTCTGGTGTTTGGCATCCTGGATACCGAACCGCGGCGGCGCGATAAGCGGCGATCGCCTTGTCGAGGTCGTTGCGGCGCTGCTCGGCGGCGCCTTCGAAGAGCAAGGCAAGATACTTGAGCGGTGCCGGCGCTTCACCGTCACCGATCGGCTTCAGCAGTGCCAACGCTTCGTCGGGACGATCCAATTCGTTCATCATGCGCGCGAGTCGAAGGCGCGCTTCGTCGAGGGACGGCGACACGGTAAGGGCGTGTCGAAACGCTCCGGCTGCCTCCTCTTGGATTTTGCGTTGGCCGCGGTCTTCGAGAGATCTCAGGATGGCTGGGTGAGGATCGTCCGGAATGCCGCGGGCTCCAGCAACGGCTCCCGACAGATCGATCGGCGGTTCACGCGACCATCCGAGCGCCTCATAAAGCGAGCCCAGCGCCAGCAGCACGTCACCGTCGGCCGGAAAGCGCTTGACCATCGCATCCACATGGCGAACCAGATCCTCGAACCGGAGTTCCGACTGCAGGTGCCATGCGACGAGCAGGTACCATCGGCGCCGGAATTCGGTCGGCACCGCAACACGTCGATTGATGATCCAGTCGGCGGCCGAGAGGTGAATGGCGCCGACACTTCCGGTGGGCGCGTTCCATGCGGACTCGGTGTGAAGCAGCGCCGCTGCTTCCAGGTCGACTGGTGGCCATTTGGCGCGATCCAAGAGCCGAAGCGCGTCCTCGACCCATCGGCGATCGCGGGCAACCATCTCTGCAACCGCGGTGTCGATCTGACCCTGTCTGTATCCGTCGACCATCGCCGCATAGGCGTTCAGCGTCGCCGACGAGGAAACGCCCTGCCGAGCTGCTAGGGAGGCGGAAAGCGCGATGGGTGCCAGCGCGCCGGCAAACCAACGTGCATTGCGCCGCACCATCGTGCTCATAACCAAGTGGGCTCCGTGGATTGTATCCAAGGCCGGCGAAGAGGTGGATAATACCGCCCAAAAAGGCTAGTACGCTTTGCGGCCCAGCCGGAGTACTCTCTTGAGAAATTGCAGATGGGAGGAGTTGACATGATCAGGTCGATCTTCGTTCTGGCGATTGTTTCGTCATTGACCGTTGCTTGCTCGAGCCCGGCTCCCCAACAGACGGCTGGAGCGGGCGGTGATGCTTCAGCGCCTCCGGCAGCGGCAGCTCCGGCGGCGGCGCCCCAGGCATCCACTTCGGCTCCAGCAGCCGCGCCAGCGCCACCGCCCGAACCGCCGAAGCCGAAGTTTCGTGAAGTGACCATTCCCACCGGCACCACACTGAGCGTGACGTTGGCCACGCCGCTCGCCTCCGATTCGAGCAAGCCCGAGGATCGGGTCAAGGGAGCCCTCGCCCAGTCGGTCGTCGTCTCTGGCGCAACTGCGTTGCCCAAGGGAGCAGACCTGAGCGGATCGGTGATCGAGGTGAAGGAGTCGGGACGCGTGAAGGGCAAGGCCGTGATCGTGTTTCAGTTCGACCAACTCACTGTGAACGGCGAGAGTCATCGGATCTCCGCCGCGCGGATCACGAGCGAGGCCGCGGCAAATCGGAAACAGGATGCCAAGAAGGGAGCCGTCGGCGGCGGCCTTGGCGCGGTCGTTGGCGGCATCGCCGGCGGCGGGAAGGGCGCAGCGATTGGTGCGGTGGCCGGCAGCGCGGGCACCATCGCGGCCACCAAGGGTGATGAGGTGAAACTCGATGCCGGAACGGCCGTGAGCACCGTACTCCAGGAGCCTCTGACGGTAACGGTGCCCGTCGACTGATCAGAGCAGCTCTCAGCGGTCAGCTCTCAGCCGTCGGCTATCAGATCGTTCCAGACCGAGCATCTGAAGGCCGACGGCTGAAAGCCGATAGCTGTCGTGTCAGAAGATCGCCAAAGGATTTACCGGCGATCCTGTCCCTCCCTCGACCGGAAGCGGCGCGAACGTCACGAGGAATTCGTACTGACGTGCGCGCCGCGCTTCTTCGACCGCGCGCTCCAGGTTGAGGTTCTCGACGATGTTGATGCCCATCCAGTTGAGGACTGCGATGTGGATCGGGTTGCGCACGCCTTCCCAGCCCGGTCGCGGATTCCAGTCGATATTGAAGTCGTGGCCGACAAACGCGGGCAGCCGCTCGTGCAGCCACGGAATCGTGTCGGCGTAGTAGCCCGAGACCTGGCCCGCCCACGGACCCACCTTTTCGCGCCGCTTCCACCGGCCGATATAAAGCAGGACCACATCTCCGGGACTGGCTTTCACGCCGGCGCGTTTCTCCCAGGCCTCGAGATCGGCCCGTGTGATCGGCGTGCCTGGCTCGACCCATTCGACTCCCTTCAATTGTGCGATGTCGTACAGGACGGCGCGTGTGAAGATCCCGTCCTTCCAGTTCATCACGCCGCCTTTGATGCAGCCTGCTTCCGGCGTGATGTTGTCCTTTGCTGGAATGCCGTTGTACATCTGACCGTTCTCGATGAAGTGACACCAGCTGTCGATGTGCGAGACCGTGAGCCCGTGATAGCTCACCGAATACGTGTCCGTCGTCCCTCCTTCGGTGATGGCGTTCGTCGTCCGCCGGAAGAGGCCATTGGCGCCGACGTCGGCGGCCACTTGCTGCGGCTCGTTCGCGGCCAGGGAAACGACCGTCCCACGCTTCACGAGCTTGATCGCGCTCAAGACTTTCTGCGGCGTGATCAGATTTGACGTCCCTTTGTTGTCGTCGGCGCCCCAGCGGTTCCAGGTCTTGAATTCCGTACGCCATCGCTCGTAATTGGCGCGCATCGCGGCGGTGTCGGCGGGAGCCGATGGCGCGGGCTGTTGGGCGGCTCCCGGAGGCGCCTGTGCCCGCAGATGGAAGCCGCCGGCCATTCCGGCGACGACCAGACCGATTGACAGACATGCCCTTTTCACGTCACTCCACATGCTGACCTCCTGCCTCGATTCGACGCGCTATTGCATTTTTCGGATAGACGTAGATACGGAATCACGAAACCACGAACACGAATGTTGTGCCACGGAGTCACTGAGTCACTGAGAACATGACGGCCAACGAGCGTTCGATGCGGTGCCGCGCAGCGGCGGCTCCGGCACGACAGCCCGCCAGATGAACGATAAGGCGCCAGCAACGAGAAAATCGTTCATCTGGCGGGCTGTCGTGCCAGAGACCCGGCCTGCTCCGCAGGCCGTCCGCGTCGAACGCCTCTGTGGCTCAGTGACTCGGTGGCAAAACTGGGGCGAACCATACCGAAGTGAAAACCCAGTATAGCCAGCCGGCCACAGATTCTATTCCTGCAACAGCCGCGAGCCCTTCGCGTTATACTCGCGCCGCCGACGGACGACAACAAGGGAGGCATCAATGAACCGCTCACTCATCGTCTCGAGCGCGCTGCTGCTGGCCGTACTGGTCTGCGCCCAGCTTGGAGGCGGAGCACAGGGACAAGGACCAAGCCCCGAACAGCAGGTCGCGCTCGCCAAGCAGGCGGCGCTCGAACAGGCGACACCGCAGCTTCAGATCACCGAAGAGGTGCTGAGCTTGTCGGTCCCGGGGCACACCATCGGTGAAGCCGTCGGGGTTGCCAAGAACTCCAAGGGCCATTTGTTCGTGTTCACCCGCAGCGGCAGTGCCGGCCCCGCTCGCGGCGCGACTGGTTCGCAGCTCTTCGAATTCGATCAGAACCTGAAATTCGTGAAGCA
Source organism: uncultured Acidobacteriota bacterium (assembly GCA_963773035.1). Classification (GTDB taxonomy): domain Bacteria; phylum Acidobacteriota; class Vicinamibacteria; order Vicinamibacterales; family CAVVIG01; genus CAVRXZ01. Next base: position 127,749 of record CAVYZX010000026.1, read on the forward strand.
GTGGGGCCCGGACAACTACGCGGCATCGTTTGCGCACACCGTTCGTGTGGACAAGTACGACAACGTGTGGATGACGGACGAAGGCTCCAACATGGTCGTCAAGTTCACTTCTGCGGGCATGGTCTCGATGGTGCTCGGCAGAAAGCCCGAGGCCATCGATTTCTTCGAACGCTTCATCGAACGCGGCGAGAAGGACGAGGTGCGCGCGCCGGTCGGCGGTGTCGGAACCTTCAATCGGCCGACCGACGTGACCTGGGATTCCCAGGACAACATCTTCGTGGCCGATGGCTACAACAACTCACGCGTCGTGAAATTGGGCAAGGACGGCACCTGGGGCAAGGCTCTCGGCACGAGAGGCAATGGCCAGAACCAGTTCAATACCGTGCACGGCATCACGTCCGACGCGAAGAACAACATCTACGTGGCCGACCGCGGCAACCGGCGCATCCAGGTCTACGATCCGGAGTTGAACTACGTCAAGTCGTTCAGCAACATCGGCGCGCCGTGGACCGTGTGCACGTCGCCGGCCCCCAATCAATATCTGTTCAGCGGTGACGGAAACGGAAAGCTCTACAAGCTCGACTTGGACGGAAATTTGCTCGGATGGGCGCAGACGAGCAAAGGACACGGCCAGGCGGGATGCTTGATCCACGAGATCCACTGCGAGTCGGACAGCATCATCTACAAGGGTGACTGCTCGACGTGGACGGTGGAAAAAATCACTATCAAGGGTGGCGGAAAGACGGCGGCTACGCGGTAACGACGCTTAACCACTCCACCACGGAGGACGCGGAGGACACGGAGTGCTTCTATGGGCTCTTTCTGTGCCCGAAGCGCCACACTAGAAAGGCCGTCAGCACGCCCAAGGCGACGAGCAAGTTGGCGTTCGGTCGACGGATTGAGCGGATCGCGCGCGACCTTCAATTCGAGTCGCGTGCGAGTCCACCCTCTCTTCTCGTATAGCTCGTCATACGTGCGTGTCTGAAGGTCGTGAGCGTCAACGGCGGCCGGGTCGTCGCTGAGTCCGATGGCGAGCGGCCCCGGCAGTGTCGGCAATCGGTCGCCAGGATCGACGGCCCAGTTGACGAACTTGATCGCCACGCTGCGGTCCTCGGCAGGCGGCCACAGCGCCACAATCAGCAAGGTCGTCACGAGCAGAACCCACCATTGCGCGTGGCCGGGCTGCCACATGTGTGCCGAGGAGAATACACCGGCTGGAGAAAAGTTGAGGAAGTAGAAAGTGGAAAGTGGAAAGTAAGTGAAAAGTGAACGCGGAGGGATCGCCGTGACACATTGCTTTTCGAAAAGAGGCTTGTGGGTGAGCGCCGGGTGGTCCGCGATCGTTGCGGGTCTGATGTCGATTGGGCTTTCGAGTGCCCCGTCGGTGTACCCCACCGGCACGACCATCTATCACCCCGATAAGACCTGGAGCGGATACACCGTCTTCATCACGCCGGAGACCGAAGGCGTCATCGTGATCGACATGAACGGCCGCGTCGTGAAGCAGTGGACCGGCCTGTCCGGTGTGGCCGGCGGACCGGCTCGTATTCTGCCTGGCGGGTCCGTCATTGCCGGGACCGGCAGTGGGGCGCCGAATCAGGAATCGCTCGCCCTCGTGCAGCTCGATTGGGATGGCAAGGAGGTTTGGCGCTTCGATCGGACCGAGCAGGTCAAATCACAAGGTGGGCAGATGGTATGGTCGGCGCGCCAGCACCATGATTGGCAGCGTCCAGGTCTTGCCGCTGGATACTACGCGCCCGGCATGCCCGCCATCTCGAACGATCGTACGTTGGTGCTCACTCACAGCAACCTGACCAACCCCAAGGTGAGCGACCGCAGGCTGGAGGACGATCGACTGATCGAGGTGTCGCAGGACGGCAAGGTGCTGTGGGATTGGCGGGCCAGCGATCATGCCGACGAATTTGGATTCTCCGACGACGCCCGCGCGGCGATTCGCCAAGCCATCGGCTTCAGCAGCGCCCGCGACAGCTACGACTGGCTGCACGTCAACGCCGCGTCTTACGTCGGCCCGAATCATTGGTCCGACGACGGCGACACGCGCTTCGCACCCGACAATGTCGTCATCAGCAGCCGCGAGTCGAACATCATCGCGATCGTGGGCCGCTCCGGAAAGATTGTCTGGCGCATGGGCCCGGACTACCGCGAGTCCGATGCGCTTCGCCAGCTGGGCCAGATCATCGGTCAACACAATCCTCACATCATTCCGAAAGGATTAGCCGGAGCGGGCAATCTGCTGGTGTTCGACAACGGCGGCGCAGCGGGGTACGGAGCTGCCAATCCGGCCGCACCTGACGGACGGAATGCCGTACGGCGCGGTAATTCGAGGGTTGTCGAAGTGAACCCGGTGACGTTCGCAAAGGTCTGGGAGTATTCGGTCGCCGGCGCGGAGAGCTATCGCTTTTTCAGCCATTACGTAAGCGGGGCGCAAAGGCTGCCCAACGGCAACACGATGATCACTGAAGGCGCCGACGGACGGGTATTTGAAGTCACGACGACCGGCGAGATTGTCTGGGAGTACGTCAGTCCGTATTTCACGCAGAACGGAGGAACCAATCGTGTCTACCGTGCCTACCGCGTGCCGTACGACTGGATCCCGCAGCTCGCGAAGCCAGCAGAACGATCCGTCGTGCCGCCTAACGTCAGGGATTTCCGGATCGCGGCGCAATAGAGTGAACCAGTGCTTTCGGGCTGTCAGAAGGCGAAGGCGCGAAGGCCACGAAACGTCGCTAAGACGAGCAGTCGCTCGAAGCCAATTTTCAGCCACTGAGTCACAGGGTCACCGAGGTAACGTGGGTCTGAGAGCGCTCGACGCGGCGCCGCGCAGCGGCGGTTCAGGCACGAAACCCGCCAGATGAACGACTTTCTTGCTGCTGGTTTGTCGTTCATCTGGCCGGTTTCGTGCTTGACACCCGGCCTGCTCCGCAGGCCGTCCGCGTCGAGCGCCTCTGTGGCCCCGTGGCTCTGTGGCCGGATTCTTAGTGCGGGTTCCCGTTTCTCGTCCAATCAGAATGCGGTGATCGCGTGGGCTCAGAAGGATGCGTGACCGATGAGCGACCGCGTCGCTCGTCAGGCGGGTGAAGCAATGAAGAAGAGACGACTGCTCCTTGCGCTCGTGATCGTCGCGGGCGTCGCGATCGCCGCGCTCTCGGCTCAACCCCCACAAGGCTCGCCCGCGCCATTGGCTCTGGTCGGCGGCACGCTGATCGACGGAGGGCCGGGTCAGCCGGTCCGCAACAGCGTGGTGCTGATTCGAGGCGATCGTATCGAGAAGGTGGGAACCGTCGAATCGCTGCCGGTTCCAGCAGGCTACGAGCTAATTCCCACCGAGGGGATGACAGTACTGCCGGGCCTCTGGGACCTGCACGTCCACCTTATATATAGCGGCCACCCGAACGCCCGCTATTGGTTCAAGTACGCCGCCGAGTTCGAGAAGGTCACGATACCTGCGGCCGCCGAGCAGATGCTGATGGCCGGCGTCACGAGCCTGCGCGATCTCGCCGCGCCGGCTGCCGCCATCCTCGCCGTCAAAAAACGCATTGCGAACGGTGAGATCCCGGGGCCGACGATGTACGTCGCTGGTCCGGCGCTGACCGGGAACCGCACCGCGACTCTCACGCCACAGTTCCTGGCCATTCAGGACGCCGCCGACGCACGGGCCAAAGCCAAGAAACTCATCGACGATGGCGTGGACGTTGTCAAGATCTTCAACCCCGAGCTGATGTCGGTCGAGGAGCGTCGCGCGATCGTCGCCGAGGCGCACGGACGCGGATTGAAAGTGGCGGCCCACGGTACGACCGACCGAGACATCCGCCTCGGACTCGAATTCGGCGTGGACGACTTTCAACACATCGGGGCTGACACCCCCGAATTTCCTGCCGACATCGTCGCGGCGATCCGCGAGCGCGTGCGGACCGGCCCGCCGCTCTATTGGACGCCGACGATTGGCGCGAACGGGCTGCTCAACCTGCCATATCTCGCGACGCACCCGGAATTCGTCGACGATCCGGCGGGCTTTCGCGGTCTGCCACTTCCGCTGGCCGAGGATGTCCGCAAAGGGTGGGCCGAATTCAAACCGCCCGCGGTAAATCCCAGCACAGTGCCAAACGTGAAACGTCGGATTGCGCAGCTCCAAGCGCTGGGTGTCATCCTGGCGTTTGGTACCGACGAAGGCAGCATGGGACAGATCCCCAGTCAATCGACCTGGATGGATGCAGACCTGTGGGTGCGCGAGATCGGGATGGAGCCGATGACCGTCATCCGCATGATGACGTCGGAGGCCGCGAAAGTTCAGGGCGTCGATCACACCGGCACGGTGACCGCAGGGAAGTACGCCGACGTGGTCGCGGTCCGCGGCGACCCGTTGCGGCATATCGACGTCCTGCGTGAGCCGAAGATCGTCATCAAGCACGGTCGCCGCTACCGCTAGCTTCCCGCCATGGCCAGATAGCGGCCCCAGCCCCCTACGGCTCAGCTTCAGCAGTCCCTTTTTTTATCGGCGCCATACGAATGACACACTTCCGGAGTCTGATAGGAGAAGCCAGCGTCCGAGCCGGAGGTCAAGTGAACATGGAAGGAACCCGAGAGACGGGTCCCCGCATCGCCAAGGGACAAGACCCCGAATATCCGTGGGGAATCAAAGAAGTCAATCTCAGCGTTAAGGGAGAACGCTGGCAGGTCCACCTGTCGGATGTGTGGGCCCTCAATCCGCACTGGTTCGTCCGGTTCATCGCAACCGGTCCGCAGACGTGCACGATCTTCGTGGGTACCGATCGGGCTCCGAACACCAATGAGGAGTGCCGCCGGCTTATTGCCTACGTTCTCGACTCGTTGGTCCGCAGCGATCGGCGCTCGTTTGTCTTTCTCGATTTGACTGCGAAGCGTGAGCCCGCCGGGAGTTCGTTTGAGGCAACGAATCTCGGCGACCTCGCCGGTTAGCGCACTGAGGAGTCGGCGTGCCCTCCGGCCGCAGCCTCCTCATCGCGCGCGGTGCTCAGGATGTTCTCCATCGAGAGATTTCCTTCGTGGCAGGCGTACTCGAAGATCGGACCGTCGGATCGTTTCATCGGGATCTCTCCAGTCCACGGCCTGGTGAACGACTGCGGGTCGTCGACCGTGAATTGGTAGAGCAGCGTGCTCTCATCCGTGCGCGTGAAGCGTTCGACCACGCGCAGGTGTTCGCCGGATCCTCTGAAGTTGGTCATACCGGTGAAATTCGTCGTTTCGACGACAAGCGTCGTACCTTCCCAACGGCCACGGGAGTCGCCCGTCAGACGCTGCACGTTCTTGGAGAGATGAGGGCGCCCATCCAAGGGAATGATGCGAACGTCGTGAATCATCTCGATGAGAATCGCGACGAATTCCGGCGCCTGCAGGATCTGATAGTTGTTGTTGTAGCCGGCCGGCATCATCGGCGGACCCGCGTTCCCCCGCACGATACAGCGGTCCGCCAATGAACGGTCTTCCGGACCGTCGGCGGGACGTGCTCTCCTCGCGGCTGCGGCGTCGGTGGCTCTCTTCTGAGCTTCAGGTGTCAGCGGAGGAATTCTCCCGTCCGGCGGATCGACGATGAGGGACGTCCGCCTGGTCGACACGACCGCTGCTCCTCGCTCCCACCAGACGTCGTTGTAGCCGACAGCGAGGTCGGCCTCGGCGTTGCTATCGCGGCGATCGGCATTGTTTCGCGCCCGCAGCTGTCGGGCATATTCAGCCGCTTCCGCTTCTGTGAAGAATTCTTTCCCGGCGAGCTCGCGAGGGCGCTCGAGTGGCGTCAGCGTAGCGTTGGTCCAGATGCCCTGCAGGTCGGGCTGCCCGTCGACAGTCCGAGGCAGAGTCCAAGGCTTGGCTTTTTCGGTCGCAGTCTGGCCGGCTATCAACGCAGGAGCGAGCGTCGCCAACGCAACGGCTACGAACAGTCCGGCCTTGAACGCCACCAATCGGCACCTCGACATGCTTGCCTTGACGTCTCTCATGTCCGATACCCCGTGCCGGCCCAGGATACAGTGTTTGTGACCATCAGGCGTTAACCTTTCGACGTGTTTCTCGTCTTATCTACCGGCTCGAGGCTTCAGAGGCCGTGGCTCTGATCGTGTTGGCGGCTGCTGGGCTGGCGTCACTCGCTCCGTCAGTCCGAGGCGCGCTGGTCGAGCCGATGATGGTGCTCCGCGACGAATAGGTTCGAAGGAACGGAGCAGCCATTCCGCCGCGAAGGCGAAATCGGCGCTACTATGCGCAGATGCAAAGACGAGTGAACGCCCCCAGACTCGCGTGCGCAATATCGATCGTCGTCAGTCTGTTGGTCGTATGCCGACTCGCTGGCGCCCAATCGGCGGCGCAGGACCAGCCGCAAACGCTCCCGTCGGTGATTCCAATCTTCCCGCTCGAAGAGGCGATGCTCTTCCCGAATGCGTCGCGGCCGTTGCACATCTTCGAACCGCGATATCGCGCGATGATCAACGACGCGCTGAAGGGCGACCGCATCATCGGCATGGTCACCTTGCGACCCGGGTATGAAGCCAACTACGAGGGCCGCCCGGCGATCTACGCAGTCGGCTGCGCCGGAGTCATTAGCGAGGTCGAGGAGCTGCCCGATGGACGATTCAACATCGTGCTGCGCGGGTTCGTGAAGTTCCGCGTCAACAGCGAGGACGACAGCCGCCCGTACCGGCTCGCGCGCGTCGCGGCGATGCCCGAGCCGCTCGACGACAAAGAGAAGGATGCCCTTCACAAAGAGCGACTACGTCTGGAGGAACTCATCACCAGGCCCGGCGCGGCCTCCAACGTACCGCCGGATATCTCCGACGAAGAAGTCGTCAACGTGCTCGCGCAGTATCTGCCCGTCGATCCGGTCCAGCGCCAGGGGCTGCTCGAGCTCGACGGCGTGCTCTTACGCTCACGCGCGCTGATCGACCTGCTCGGGACGGCGGGACGGCCCCGCTAACTTCCACAAAAGCCTAGGTGTCGCGACTTCCCCGTCGATTCATCAACGTCCCAGCCCGATTGACACAACCAACGACGGCGCGTAACGGCGATCGACTGAACCAGTCGGCCCCAACCGCGAGAACGTTTGCGAGCTGACCTGATAAAACGGCAGCACCGCATCCGCCTGCACGAACATCCGCAGGCTCGTCGCGCGCGCGAATTCGTATCCGACGGTCAGTTCTCCCTGAAGGCCCGCGCCCCTCCACTCGGAACGATAGTGATCGAACGATCGGTAATCCGGCGTGCCGAAGCTTCCTCTGCCCCACCCGAGACCGCCGCCAAGGTACGGCGTGCGATTGGCGGTCGGGTTCAGGAAGTACAGTCCCGAAAGCTTCAAGAACGTCGATGCAGACGAGACGATGCCCGAATAGTAGCCGTCTGATGGACTGAACTGCATGTTGAGAAAGGACACGTCGATCGCAAACGGGTCGAGCTCCGCGCGATACCCAAATCCCAACGCCGGCATGCCGTAGGAGCGGTCACCGAAGAGGCCGCTATAACCCAGCCGCGCATACCAGATCGAATCAGTATGAATGCGCCGCGCCTCGGCTTGTGTTTCGGTGACGTTCGTGCGATCGACGACGTTGAAACCACTCATGGGGCGTCTGGTGAGAATCGAACGCACCATCTGGTTGTAGAGCGCAGGCAGGTCGTCCAGTCCGGTCGCCGTCGCCTCGCGAGATCCGTTGGGGCCCGTCAGCGTCACGATGATCGTGTCGCCGAGACGGACGTGCGAGAGGGAATACTGAGTCGGGCAGCCGACGGGCACCACCTGTTCACCCGCCTGCTCGAACTGTTTGCTGACAACGATCAACGCCGCCGCCCGCTCTTGCGGCGACAGCGTGTCGCGAGCTTCGTCGATGCTGACGCAAACTGCGGCCTCAGCCGCGCCGACACCGACGGTCAACAGGCAGGTCGCCGCAGCCAGTCGAATGATGAATCTGCGCATGGAATCCTCCCTGGCACCGACACAGTCGGCCCGGAGCCCTGTGCTCCGAACGCAACCTCGTATCGGTTCACCAGGAAATGCGCAGTCTGCGAAAAAACCGGCTCAGCGAGGGCTCACCCGCTGCGACTTCCGACGCACTTTGGCGCTCACGAAGCGGTGGGCGCCAGCGATGAGGTCCCTCAGTATTGGCTGAATCAGTACCGGTCACGACGTTGAACGCAGAGGTCGCGGAGTATCAATCTGGAATGAAATGTTGTCTCTGGGGATTTGCGGTCTCCGCGTTGATCGTGATCTGGCAGTAACCTCCACATCCGGCAAGGTGCGACCGAAGGATTCGGTCTTCACCGGCTCCCGGCGGTGCGCGGAGTTATCCTAGTCAAATGATTGCTCGAACCAGAAGGGGGGTAACGATCGGCGCAACGTTTGTCGCGGCCCTTTTCGGTGCACTTGACGCGATTTCCGCGCGTCAGAGTCCCATCGCGCAACCTGCCGAACGTAAAGGCTGCGGGGCCGCAAACTGTTGAATACCATTGTGCTGCCGGGCGCAGTGGCACTGGCGCTCGCGCTCGGCGCGATGACTGTCGCAGGTGCGCAGGCGCAGCCGAACGCGGACGAAGTGCTGGTGCGCGTTGGCGAACGGGTCGCCGAGTTCTACAAGCGCGCGATGAACGTCATCTGCATCGAGACGTCCACGGTACAGCGCGTCGACTTCAATAATTCGCCGGACGGGTTCGCGCGGACCGTCGAATCAGAGCTGCACTTCGAAGCAGACAACGATCAGACCCCTGGTACAGCAGCAATCGTGCGCAAAGTCCGAAAAGTGAATGGCCGGATACCGCGTGAAAAGGACAAGAAGGACCGCGCAGGATGCACCGATCCAAATCCCCTGTCCTCCGAACCGCTTGCGTTTCTACTACCGGCTCACCGTTCGGAGTACCAATTCAAGACTGCGGGAATTGCGAAAGAGAGGAGCCGGATTGCCCTCATGATCGATTTCGCGTCGGTGGATCGTCGGAGCAACCCCGAGCTGATCGAAGACCCGAGCGGACACGACGACTGTTTCGACTGGTCGGGGCACATCGCATCGACGGGACGCATTTGGGTGGACGCCGGAAACCATGACGTCGTCCGCGTGGACAGAGGTCTCAGAGGGCCGGTCGACGTAAAGGTCCCCTTGTTGATACAACGACGTCAATTCCTTGCCAGCTGGGTCGTCATCGTGCGGGACGATGTGACGATTCGCTATAAGACAGTCGCCTTCAGTGACCCTGAGGAGGTGTTGCTTCTGCCGGAATCCATCGACTCCTTCACCGTGCTCCGTGGCGGCCTCGAGTCAACACGGCGAAATCAAACGTTCTCCGAATGCAAACGCTTCGTCACGGGAGGCAGAGTCGTCCAGTAACGCCCCCTTACTTCTTCGCTTTGCCGGCGTTGATGATGACTTGCAAGTCCTTTTCGTTTTCGTTGCAGATGTATTCCAGCAGGTCCATATCGAGGACAAGTGTGAGTTTGATGGTCCTCGTCCAGGGTTTCGTATATGCCTTTGGATCATCGACCGTGACTTCGACTTCAAGATTGCCGTAGTCCAAGCGCCGGATGCGCTCAATGATTCGAGCTTGCTCGGTGAGCGGATACCCCTCACCGTTGAACCAATTTTCCTTGATGCCGATGGTCTCAACCACGAGCGTGTCGCCCTCCCACCTGCCAACCGAATAGCCTTTGAACATGGGCTCCGGGTCTTTCGGCAGTGGACGCCCATCCAGAAAAATCTGCCGATACTGCCCCATATACTCATCCAGGATCGTCAGGCTATCGGGCATGTGGATGATCTTCCGCATCACAAAATGCACCCACATCCGTGAAGGTGCGTGCGGCAAACACCGGAGGTTCGGATCGACGCTCGCGTCGTCTGCGTACTGTTTCACTAAAGCCTCTGCCCACGGTTGCAAGGGTGGTGCCTCAGCAGCGCCCGTCGTGACATTGATGAATCCCACAGGAACGCCATCCGGCGCATCACTACATCCAGACGGAGACGTCGCCTCGATGCACGGCCGTTTCTCCACGTTCCAGAGCCCAGAAAGGTCGGGTGTCCTCCCGTCCGTCATCTTCGGTGCAGGTGCATGAAGATTCGGCTTGCCGTCCGGCGTTATCGGCACACCCTTCGTCGTGACACTCCATTGCGCCGGCAGGGTCACCGTGACGCAGATGAGCATCCCGCCTGTTGCCATGATTCTTCCTGCGACCATAGCTTCCCCCTTCTCCAGGATTTCATTTCGATGGCAGGAATCTCAAATTTAGCTGTCGCAATAGTTGCGACGCTACATGCCAGAGTCAGTCAGGTGCAACAGTTTTCGTGGGAGGTGTCGGCGACGAAAACGTGCGCGCGTTTCTACCGCTATTGGGATAGGTCCTGTGCAACGCCGAAGGGGCTTCCGATCCTTGCCCGGGCTGGTTCACTTCGTCGGAACGAGGCGCTTCAGCTCCTCCTGCCAGGGTCGAAAAACTCTCCCACTCATGCTGCACTGCCCGCAGGAGGTGGAACGAGCTCGACGCGGTAGCCGAGGCTTCGCAGTTCGCGGATCATCTTGGCCGCGCGCCGGTGAGCCCGATGTTTGGTGACGGCCGGTCCGCGTTCCTCATACGTCATGCCCTGCTGCAGGATCTTCCAGATGAGGCGACAGAGACGATGGGCGATGGCCCCGATCGCTTGCGCGTGCCCGAGGCGCGGGACCAACCGGCGGTACACCAGCTCGAAGATACTGCCTTTCGTCTTGACCGCGGCATTGGCCGCCTGATTGAGCACGCGGCGCATCTGGCGGTTGCCCTTCGGTGATCGGTGGCTGTAGTTCACCTCAGCGCTCTCGTCCTCGCCGGGGCAGGCGCCCACCCAGGACGAGAGGTGCTTGGGCGAGGGGAAGGTCGCGGCGGTGGGTCCGACTTCCGCGATGATCTGGTGCGCAGAATCGACGCCCAACCCGGGCACTTCGGCCAGCCGGTGCACCGCCGGCTGGTGCTGGCGGAGGAGATTCGCCATCTCTTGATCGAGTTGGGTGATGTGGTCGTCGATCACGCGTAATTCCTCGAGCGTGAGCGTGAGCAACCGCCGGTAGACCGGATGGAGATCCGCGCAGGCGCCGAGCGCGTCACACAATTCATCCGGTGTCGCCCGCAACCGCTGACTGGCCAGCGACGCGACAGTCGCCGGGTTGGTTTCGCCATCGGCGACCGCCTGAAGCATCCGGCGGGCACTGGCCCCCAACAGATCCGACACGAGGCTCGACACCTTAATGTGGGCTTCCTCCAGCAGGCACTCCAGCCGATTCTGGAGTTGCACCCGGTTACGCGTGACCTGGTACTTCCGGCGCATCACCGTGCGCCACAGTCGCTGTTCCGTGTCTGGCACGAAGCTCAGCGTCAACTCCTGCGCCACGAGCCGCTTCACTAACCGTTCGGCGTCGGGGAAATCCCGCTTGCGCCCGCGGGCTCCGCGATTCGATAGCGCCTGGGCCAAGTGCAGCGTGCCCGACCTTGGACCCGCATCCTCCTGCTGCTGGCGACTCGGTTGCCAGTACCGCTCCAGCACCTCCCACACGGGTCGCCAGTACTGGGCGGTCGATTCCATCACGACTTCCTCGACCTCGCGCTCGGCGAACCAGTCGGCGAGCGATCGCGGCTGCGTGGGGCTGGTCCCCACCTTCCGTCGCTCAAACCGGTACTCCCCGTCGACCTCCACGTCGGCCACGACGACGGCGAGCATCTTCTTGTGCACATCAATCCCTGCGATCCGGTATGCCATCGCTCTCTCCTGACGGGAGCGGAGAGCGTGTCCACGTTGCGTTAGTCAGGGTCGCAGGCTATCGCCGCCTCACGAGTGGGGACAACGACGCCCAATTATTCGCTCAACTACACACGCTCCGGATCATCCAATTGAACGGCCTCACCTTCTCCACTGGCTGGTCGATCTCGCCGCTCCGCGCCGCGGCCATTCTTGCAAACGCGCCCTCGATTTTCATAAAGTTTCGCGAGCTGACGTCAGCGCGTCGGCACGCGGCGCTTCAGCTCTTCACTCCAGTTGAGGACGATCTGGATCTCCCGCGTCTCCACTGATCCGGGTTGAAATCCCGACGCTGCAGTTATTGTCAGGAAGGCGGCACCATCCGGCGTGATGTCGTAGGGCCTTGAGCCTGTACTGACGACCGTCGGTAGTCCTCCCGCGATCACGGGCGTAGGATTGCCGATCGAGAAACTCGGCTTGGTGTTGACGCTGACCACGATCTGCTGGTTCGGGCCAACTCGGTACGAAAGCCCCTTGCCGTCGAACAGCCAGACGGGATGATGTCCGTTCCCGGTCGTGATCTGATACTTGGCGCCCGTGGCGGGGTAGGGCTCGACATACACGTTGGCCAGATTGCCGGTCCGCAGCGTATAGGCCAGCCAGCGCCCGTCGGGCGAAAACTCGGAATTGAGCGGCGACGTCGACCGCACGTCGCCAAACGGCACCGCCTTCTTCTCCGAGATCGAGAACGTCCACAACGACACACTCGGGCCCGCCACCGCACTGAACGAGAATCCCTGGTCCCTCGTCGACCACGATTCCGGAATGTGCGCGGTCCCCTTGTCTGGTGTCGTCAGGCGCTCCGCGGTGGCAGTGCCGTCGGCTCGCTGCCAATAGAGGCCAGGATCGCCTTCTCGATCCGACTGAAACACCACTCGCTGGCCGTCGCCTGACCAGATCGGAAAGCGGTTACCTCCCCCAAACGTGAGCCGCCGAGGCACACCCGTACGGGACAGGTCATAGAGCCAGACGATCGCCTCTTTCCCGTCGTCGGTGCCGAACGCCAGCTCTCGGCCATTCGGTGAGACGCGAAGTGAAGAATAGACGTTCGGTGGCAATGGCAACTGCTCGACGCCACCCTTGCGATTCATCCGCACGATTTCACGCAGAGCACCCGTCGTCGAAACCGGGCCGCGGACGAAAACGAGCGAACCGCTGCCGGAGACACTGTAATGCGCGGATGTGTTCGCGAATCCTCCTCGCATGATGCCGTCAACGACCGGCACGGCGCGACCGATGACCTGAAGCCGCCGCTCGTCGAACGGTGCCGCAAACAGTACCCCGCCCAGCACGTACACAATGTGCCCGGTGGAGAGATAACGGGCGTGACTGCCGCGTTCGACAACGGTCTTTCGTTCGCCCGATCCCAGCGTTTGCACAACGATGCGTGCCGTGCCCGAGTCGTCAATTCCCGCCACCGCAGCCCCTGCCGCAAGGGTAAAGAGCACGGCCCGATTCCCAGGGAGCATTTGGGGTGAGGCTGCCAGCTCAGTGCTGTCGACGCTGACGATCTGTTCCGGCATGCCGCCGTTAGCGGAGACGCGCATGATTCCTTGAGGGCCCGCACCGTACACGATCTCGTCCGCGCTCCAACTCATGCCCCACAGCCGGTCACTTTGACAGAGCGTCACGGCCGTTCCGCCTCCGACGACAATCCTCTTGATCGTCCCCTGGTCCCAATACGCAATGGACCGCCCATCCGGCGAGAAGACGGGACTGCTGACGCCGTTCAAGGTAATCGCGGGGCTATCGCTTCCCTGGATGGGTCTCGCTTCCAGTTCGGACAACGTCCGGAGGAACAGCCGCTGATTCGCGACGTAGACCACTTGAGTGCCGTCAAGAGAGATCGCAACCGACTGGCTACCAGTTGTGAACTGTTGCCCTTCCGGCAGAATCAAACGCGATCGCGTGACCAGCGGCAGAGTCGAGGGCTTGATCGCCCACGCGAGCGCGCCAGCGATCGCGGCAACGACACCCACGGCGACGAGCGCGAGCAGCGCGCGCATCCAGAGCGGGCTCGAGGCTACCGGACGTCGTGCGGGATCGACGGGCAATTCCCGCAGTTCGTCGATCAGGAAAACGGCGGTGGAGATGTCGGCCATTCGCCGTTTCCGGTCCTTTTCCAGACACCGCCGCACGAGTCTACGAATGACTGGAGGAGTCGCATCCGGTATCGCCGTCCAATCCGGGTCGAGGCGCGCGACCGCTCCCAACACATCCACGATGTCCTCACCGTCGAAGGCCCGTTTCCCGGTGAGCATCTCGTACAGCACGCAACCGAACGCCCAGATGTCGGCGCGTTTGTCGACCGTCTTGCCGCGCGCCTGCTCCGGCGCCATGTAGGCCGCGGTGCCAAGAAGCATTCCCACCTGCGTCATCGCGGGCGTCGTGATCGTCGGTGACAGCGACATACTCGCCGATGAACCCGATGCCGGCTCCATGGCCTTCGCCAACCCGAAGTCCAACACCTTCACCGTGCCGTCACTCCGCACCTTGATATTCGCGGGCTTGAGATCGCGATGGATGATCCCCTGTTCGTGCGCGGCTTCCAGCGCCTCGGCGATCTGCTTCGCGATCGGCAACGCCTCGTCGATCGGAATAGCCCCTTGCGCGATGCGGTCCGCGAGCGTCGGCCCCTCGATCAGTTCCATCACCAGCGCTGTTGTGTTGCCTGACCGGTCCAGACCATAAATCGCCGCGATGTTCGGATGATTGAGCGTGGCGAGGACTTCCGCCTCACGTTGGAAGCGTGCGAGTCGTTCAGCATCCCCGGCCACCGACGCGGGTAGGACTTTGATCGCGACGCTACGTTTCAGGTTGGTGTCGGTGGCCTTGTAGACCTCGCCCATCCCACCCGCGCCGATTTGGGTGAGGACTTCATATGGGCCGAGGCGGGTACCGGGAGTGAGGAACAAAGGTGACGTGATTATATGGCTTGGGTTTCCGGGATCGGCTCTGGTGCGTCTTTGAATTTGTCGTACTTCCCGAGAAGAGTCCCAGCGGCCAGAAGAACTGGAAACGCCACCTTTTGCACGACCGCCGGAATGTCGAGCATCCGTATTTCCGACCGATAACGCGTCAGCAAGAACGCCGCGTCGAAGAAGCCCGGGCGTTTTCGTCCACTCCGCTTCATCGAATCGAAGAGAGCCGTGAGGAAGTACTCAAGGTTGTTCGGCGGTGTGGCCCACCCCGTGCAACGCAGCTCAGTCGTACCAGCGTTCCACCAGCGGTGCCCAACACCCCGCTTCAAGACGATCGTCTCGCCTGGCCCGGCGTAGCGCGGTTGCTCACCGGCAAACTGAAGCCCAAGCCTGCCCGCCACAACGGTCATGGCCTCTTCCTGAAGATGGTGCAGATGCATCGGCGTACCGACATCGGGCGGAGCAAGGAATTCGACCTCCATGCGATCGCCGTCTCGATGACGAACGACACCGAAAAAGGTGAGTACCTCGCCTTCGCCGTTCTCGATCTTGTGCGGATATGTGTGCATCAGGTGCCTCCGATCCCTCCCTTTAGAAGGCCCCCCTGGCTCGAATGGTGCGCCGTGTCGCGACCGGTGATCGGCAGCGGCGGCAGATCGCGCCGATCTATTTCAAGACCAGTTCGCGCGCGTACTTGGTGCCGATGACCTCGCGGTACTTGCTGCGGTCCTGATAGCCCTGGATCTGAGCCTGGTCATTGCCTTCCGTCTGCTGCGAGAGTGCATCGGCCTTCTCCACGTTGGTTTCGATGCTCGCGAGGCTGGTGTATTCCCGCAGGATCAGCAGGTTCCACCCGCCGCCGTCGTCCATCGTTCGAAGAATCTTGTACGACTTCTGGAATCCGGCTTTGATCTGCGCCTCCTCTGATTTCTTGAACTGACCATCCAGATATTGCAGGTAGGTCTGGTCCATGCCGGACGCCATCTTGATCATCGTGACCGTCCAGACCGTTCCCGGACTGAAGAACTTGTGGACTTGCCCGATGACGGGCAGCGTGCCCAACGCAATCAGTACTCCGATCAACACGACTCTCCTCACAGTTTTCATCGTCGGTCGCTTTCTTGGTGAAGACGCGGTAACGGCTACCGAGGGGCGGAGGCTTCCGCTGCACCCCGGGTTCTACGCAGCGCACGAATGTTGGGGAACCGTGGATGTCGCCGCACGCTGGCTCAAGGCAGCCGAACGCGGGTCCACAGCAATAGGAGATGGTGACAGACCGCCCCTGTGGTGTCTGTTCAATAGCGCACACCGGACCGCGCTGAGCCGACAGCCGCAAGACGCCTTGGCTGCGCCCGCGTCGGCAGCCACCTATCTACCGGTTGGTTCAGGACGGCTCTACCGGTTGGTTCAGGACGGCTCTACCGGTTGGTTCAGGACGGCTCTACCGGTTGGTTCAGGACGGCGCCTCAACGACGCGTTTTCACCTGGACGTTTTGGTCGTCGAGCGATGGTTGTGGCTTCGGACGCCACACGGAGCAGTTCGGAAAATACTTGGCGACTACACCGGAGTAATCCTCAGGTATCCGACGCCTCCGCCGGAGCCGGTTCGATTCCGGTCGGGCTCACCACTTCTCGATCGTTTTCAGGCAACGGTTTACAGCCCCTTCTCGCTCGAACCCCAACAGGATATCGAACCGCCTGAAGACTCGGTAGTCTGGTGGCGTCCGCACACGCCGTCGCGGAAGCTTCTCCATGAGTGCGCGAAGGGCAGGACCCGGTGCATACAGTCCGCGTTCTACTTTTTAGAGGGTGCGGCTCTCAGCAGCTTCGCCTGTTCCTGCAGCAGCCAATCAAACAGTGTCTGCCGCGGACCAGAAGCGAAACTCGCATTTCCTGAGACAACAAGCGCGACCGCAGGCCCCGTCCCGCCGGTTGGCCGCGCGATCAGCATGAAAAATGGCAGGTCGCCTCCGGCTTGAAAGGCGCCGACGTGTTGCCCATCAAACAAACCAGCTGACGTATAGAGCCGGTGCACAGTTGCGCGTTCCCCTTCGGTTAGGGACCGACGTCGGGTGCTCACGCCGACAGCGCGCCCGGGCGTCCCTGGTCCGCACTGGGCTGACATCTCCCCACCGTTACCAACTACCTCTACGCTAAACCTGCACCATACATCGGGGCCGTTGCTGGCACTGTGATGAGTCAGGGTGAGCAGTACGTCGTCGGGCGGTCGTCTTTCTGTTTGAGCGTGGCTCGATGGCGCGTTGAGAGCGACTACCATCGCAGCGAGCAGCCCCAAAGTTGCCGATTGACCGCGAAGCATCATGCAGTGTCTCCTATTGCCGGCATGTTAGACACCGCCGCGATGTCTCTGGGTCGTCGCGCGCCGATGCCGGATGCACGCTGAAGACGCCGGTAGAAACGGAGCGCGCTCCATCCGCCTCGCGACCGTGGAGTAACCGTCCAACACATCTCTCCACATTCACGCTACCTGACGAAGCGCCCCAACGCCTCTCAGCTACAAATCCAGCCGATTCCAACTCGTGAAAATGCACTTCCGAAGAGCAGTCTGTGTCTACGCTTTTCTGGATCCCGATCGGATCTTGTGGATGCGGCTGCACAACTCCACCTGCACTCGGTCGATAATCGGTCAATCCTGAAGCGAATCGAGTATCGTGAGCACCTCCTTGACCTGATCGCCAATTCCACTGCGGCAATTCGGTCAGAAGTTTTCCGCCTATCGTTGCTGCGACGCGAATAGAATTCCCTACTGCTCTACTCCCGGTGCCAAGCAACACCTCGGCGTGCAGGAGGAGAAAGATGAGCGATACGAGCGGCTATCAGCGGCGTCCGAACAGACGCGTGTCCCGCCGCGTCTTCCTTCACTCGACGAGCATGATCCCCGCGGCGCTCGCAGCCCCGAGCTGATGCGACCTCCCGCTGGCATGACAACAACGCGCGCCGGCCTCGACGTGGGGACAGTCGAACCCTGCGAATCGCGCCTGCCGATTGTCGCCGACGTGCCGTTGCAACCGTTCGTCTCACAGGTCACACGGTTGATCGCCGCAGCAGAATACCTGGGCGCGCCACTTCCTCCGGATCACCAGCGCGAGCTCGAGGTGGCGTTCAAACTGACCAACGAGGAGTCGGCGGTGACGTCGATCCAACGCGTGCTCGACTGCCACTGCCTCATGGGGGTCGAGATCAACCCAGAAATGCGCGTGAAAGTCGCGCCAGGGCCTGCCAGGCCGGAGCTCGTCGAGCACGGCTGGCGTCAATTCCTCGTGAAGGTCCACAACGAGGCCGGCACGACGGCCGTCCTTCGCGGGATCAGCAGCCAGGCGCGGCGGCTCGCCGGCGCGATGCCCGACGAACTCCGAAATCTTTGGCTCGATCTCCAGATGTTCGATAGCCAACCGCTCACGAGGACGCTGAGCGGGCTCGCACTCGAGTACCGCATCGTGCAGTTGTACAGCCGGGATCCCGGTCAACGCGAGGCGACTTTGACGTTCGAAGTAGGGCAGGGGACACAGGACCTCGGATATCGCAACGAGGTACCGATTCTCTTCATGATCCGGCCTGCGGAATCGGTGGAGTGGCGGGTGCGCGACGAAACGGGTGCGCCGACGGTCGCGGCATTCGTCATTCGCGACGCGCAAGGCCGCGTGTATCCGTCGCGCGCCAAGCGCCTGGCGCCCGACTTCGCGTTCCACCCGCAGGTGTACCGCGCTGATGGTGAACTCGTAAAGCTCCCGGCCGGCAAGTACGAGATGGAGTTCTGGCGCGGTCCGGAATCGATTACGAAGACGCGGCAGCTCACGGTCGTGGAGTCGACTGACGGCGGCGCGAGTCGCCAGAATGGTGGTGCGGCTCAGGGGTGAGGACTTGAAGGTTGGGGCAACCCTCACCTGGGGTCCCGCTTTCGATACGCAGAAACGGTTCTTCACGGGCAGAGACGACCTCGTCTCTCGTCCGCCCTATTTGCTGCACTACGACGTCGAGGTCTCGGGCTTTGGCTCGCATCAATCCGGTCATCTGGTGCTCTTGCGACTCAAGGAGCAGATCCACCCGGGTGGCACTTCCTATGAACACTGGCCAACCCTCGGCCTCAATACGCTGCGTTGGGCCAAGCGCCAGGGCGCGGTCTGCGGCCCGGCGCATTCGGGATTCGGCCTCGAGGTGAACTCCTCGGAACTGCCGAACTACGTCTTGCCGCCATTCAACGGCATCGGCGCAGACGAATACATCATGGACGTCACGCACGAGGTGCTTGGCCCTGATGGCAAGCCGATTCGCGCGGTCGACTTCATCTCCACCGTTGATACCCCCTACGTGTGGGAGCTGAACATCTGGTACCACACGCTGAACGCGGGCTTTCGTTCACGTATCAGCGGCGAGACAGATTTCCCGTGTGTCTATGGAGAAAAAGTGGGGCTCTGGCGTTCGTACGTGAAACTCGACGGGAAGCTCGACTATGCCGATTGGTGTGAAGGGATTCGCCGCGGGCGAAATTATGTCGGTGACGGCCGAAGTCATCTGCTCGACTTCACAGTCAATGCCGTACGAATGGGCGAGACTGAGAGCGAGCTACGACTCTCTGCTGCTGGTCCTGTGAAGGTGCACGTCCGGGCGGCTGCGCTTCTGAATGAGAAGCCCAGTCCCGAACGCGGGAGGCGCCGCTACCAGGAACAGCCGTTCTGGGATATCGAGCGCGCTCGCATTGGAGACACACGCGAAGTGGCTGTGGAACTCGTCGTCAACGGGTATCCCGTCGCGAAACAAAGTCTTGTCGCCGATGGCGCGCTCCGCGATCTGACGTTCGAGGCGACGATCGAGCGCAGCAGCTGGCTGGCGGTGCGGCTCCTGCCGTCGTCGCACACGAATCCGATCTGGGTGCTGGTTGCGGGCAAGCCGGTGCGCGCGTCGCGACGGAGCGCCGAATGGTGCCTCAAAGGCGTGGACCAGTGCTGGTCGCAGAAGGAGCGATTCATCAAGCGTGACGAACTGGAGCAGGCGAAGGCCGATTACGAGCACGCGCGACGGACCTACCAGAGACTGATTACCGAGTCGGAGGTCGAGTAACGCGTTGCCCCCGAGGCGCCGGATTGACCGGAACGGGCTCCTCCCGACGCGAATACGCACATCAGCGGGCCAGGGCGACCCAGGCTGAACACGATCACCCCAGATCCCCGACGCCCAGCGAGGGATCCATCACGCCGTTGGTATCGCGCTCATCAGAATAGCGACGGCCTTCCTCAGCGCTAAGCTGCCCGGGGTAACGCCCTTGTAGTGCCCAAGACGCACGATGGCGAGCTGATGCGACGGAATCATCAGCACGGTCTGTCCACCGACACCGAGCATGTAGAACGCTTCTTTCGGAACCGGGAACGTGCTGTCGCCGTTCAGCCAGAACAGACCTCCGTAGATCGGTCGACCATCCGCTTTCCACGCAGGTGCAAGAGTGCTCACGAACTTCACGTACCCTTCGGGCAAGATGCGCTCGCCGTTCCACATGCCATCCTGCAGTAAGAGGTTGGCGACGCGAGCCCAGTCGCGGCCCGACCCAAGTTCGTACCCATGGGTCAGGAAGTTCCCATAGGGATCCGTGTCCAGCACCATTGTGCGGATGCCGATCTTGTCGAACAGGGCCCGCTGCGGAAACGAGTGGTAGTCCTCTTTGCGTTTGTCGAGCGCGAGCCGGATCAGGTAGTTGGTGAGCACCGGATCGGTGTTGCGGTAGCGTCCAACGGTGTTGGGTGGCCACTGCAGCGGGCGCGTGGCCGCATATTTGAAGGAGTCCACGCTGCCTGTGTAGAGGTAGAGATGATCGGGATATGGGCCACTCTGATCAAAGTCCGGATCCTGCGGCGCGATGATGCGAAGCCCGCTCGACATGTGAAGGATGTCCATGATGCGGATTTTCGCGCGAGAATCGCCGGGGGTCTGCCATTCGGGAATGGGCGCCGGCTGCTCCAGCGTGTAGGCGCCCTGTTTGATGAGGATCCCCATCAGCGTGCCGCTCAAGCTCTTCCCCATCGACCAGCTCTCGAGTGGTGTGGTCGGCGTGATGTGATCGCCGTACCGCTCCGCGATGATGCGCCCCTTGTAGGTGACGACGAGGGCGGCGGTCATCCCCGGAGGGTCGAAGGCGGCTTCGACCGCCGCCTGGACCTTGGCCAGGTCGACGCCCGCTGGCGGAGCGCTGGTCGGCAGCACGTCCCCCATCGGCCACGGCTGCGTCTTCGGGTCAGGCAGCGCGCTCTTCACGATCGACGGAGTGAAGAACACCTCGGTCCTGCCGATCGGAAGTGTGATGCATCCCTGACTGCCGACTTGTTTCGCGACCCGCGCTGTCCCGTTGGGCATCGTCACTCGTCCTGAGCTGTCAGACTCGCTAGGCCAACCACCGGCCATCTGGTGAGACGACGCCGTTGCGTTCATTGAACGGGGTCTAGCCCTGTCACTGCCGCAGAAGCCGCAGACCGTTCTCGCGATCGATCCCACGCAGCTCATCCCCGCTGAAGCCACACTTCCGCAGCGCTTCGACGTGGTCCACGATCGTGCTGTAAGGATAGTCGGCACCGAACACGATTTGAGATGCGCCGACGAGACTCTTCAGCGCCTGCATGATCACGAGGTTCGTCGACTGGGCGGTGTCGTAATAAAAGCGCCGCAAGTTGTACAACCGGGAATTCGGCTCGGGCGGTCGTGTGACGATGTCTGCGCTTCGCGCCGCTCCGAGAAAACGGCCGGTCAAGCCAACCAGGGTGCCTCCGGCGTGGGACCAGATGAATTGCACGTTGGGATACCGCGAGACTGGACTCGGCGTGGGAGCTCCGGCCGCGCCATCGTTGATCATGCTGAAAATGGCGCGGCTCGTGTCGGTATTCCATTCAATGGTTCCGGGCGCGACATTCGGCATCACCGCGTGACAACAGGAGGCATCAGTCGGATGAGAGTAGACGACGGCACGACGGCGGTTCAGTTCGTCGAACACGGGCTCGAGCGCTTTGTCGCCGAGCCATACGTTGCCGTAGCTCGTAAGCAGGCCGACACCGTCGGCCTTCAAGGTGTCGAAGGCGTACTCGATCTCGCGCAGGCAGCCGTCGATATCGGGAAGCGGCAACACCGCAAATAGGCCGAATCGCCCCTTGTGATCGGCCGATATTCTGGCGCCGAACTCGTTCAGCTCACGCGCCAGACTCCGCGACTCGTCGCGCTCCTTGGCGAAATCATCCGAGAACGTGGTTCCCGGCGTCGTACACGAGATGAAAGCTTTCTCGACACCAGCCTTGTCCATCGCGTCGATCGATCGGGCCGGCGCGTAATCGCGCCACGGCGGGGCGCCCTGGCGGCCCGAGTCCGTGAGCTTCTTGATCCATCGGGGCGAGGCGAAGTGATGGTGGAAATCCAGCCGCCGCGGCGCGGCGGGCGATGATTGCGCCGACAACGCGCGGTGCGTCGTGAAGGCCGTGGCGGCCGTTGTCGCCAGTCCATAGAGGAACGCGCGTCTGTTCGGTGCCGTCATGATCGCAAGTAGAGAATAGTCCCGGGCGCCCTACCAGGAAACAGGTATACTGCGCCCGAAGGTCGCTCCTTGATGCCTTCTTTATCCGCCCCCCAGTCTGGAAAGCCCCGTCCTTCTCTCGCCAGCAACGTTTGCGAACCGTCACATATCCGTCTTCCGTGGACAGTCCCCATGCGAGGAGGAACCCCATGTGTGCATTCGCTCGGCGATCGGCGGCGGTTCTGTTCCTGGTCCTACTCGTCCCCGCGGCAGCTTTCGCGCAAGCCGCCATCACCGGCGTAGTCAAAGACGCGTCCGGTGCCGTGCTTCCGGGCGTGACGGTCGAGGCCGCAAGTCCGGTCCTGATTGAGAGGATTCGTTCGGTCGTGAGCGACGAAACCGGCCAGTATCGAATCGTCGATCTTCGGCCGGGCACCTATTCCGTCACATTCTCGCTGACCGGCTTCAGCACGGTGAAGCGCGAAGGCATCGAGCTGACCGGCACGTTTGTCGCGACGGTCAACGCCGACCTCAGAGTCGGCGTCCTCAACGAAACGGTCACGGTTACCGGGGAGACGCCGATCGTCGACGTCCAGAGCGCAAGGATGCAGACCACGATGAGCCGGGATGTCATCGCGTCCATCCCGACCTCGAGAAACGCGACCGGCATCATGGGAATCATTCCGGGGATGGCCACGACCGGAGATTCCGGCGGCATTACCGGTGGAACCGGTGGGGGCGCCTCGAGCATGCACGGCGGCCGTCCGTCCGACTCGCGGACTCTTGTCTGACGGCCTCAACATGGGTTGGGCCGGCGCGAACTCGAACGCGGCCGTCGTGAACGTCGCCGGTTCGCAGGAAATCGTGACGAGCACATCGGGCGGTCTGGGCGAGGCGGAAACCGCCGGCGTCGTCCTCAACGTCGTCCCGCGCGACGGCGGCAATACGTTCAGCGGCACCTTCGAGTTTTCGGGCGCCAACAGTGGCATGCAGGGCAGCAACTATACCCAGGCATTGAAAGACGCCGGCCTCAGGTCGCCGTCGGAACTGATCAAGGTCTGGGAGGTCAACCCCATGGGCGGCGGCCGAATTGTCCGCGACAAGCTGTGGTTCTACCTGACCTACCGCGAGTCCTATGCCGAGAACACGACCCCGGGCATGTTCTTCAACAAGAACGGCGGCGATCCGACGAAGTGGCTCGTCGATCTCGACACCGCCCGGCCGGCGTTCAACGACACACGCGTGCGGAACTTCATCGGGCGCATCACGTGGCAGGCGTCGCCGCGGAACAAGTTCAACTTTACGAATTCAGAGCAGTACAGCTCCAGCAATAGGACAGGTGGCGGATCCGCGACGCGGACGCCGGAAGCGCAGGGGCTGAACCTCTACACGCCCGGGCACACCCGAACATTCACCTGGACGTCGCCGTTGACGAGCAGGATGCTGCTGGAGGCCGGCTGGGGCAGTTACATGGCGAACTACGCCAACGACGCGCCCCGCATCGACGGCCAGCACAATCCGGAGTTGATTTCGGTCCTCGAACAGACCGGAATCGCGTCCGCCGCCATCCCGGGTTCCGTGTACAACGGCGGCATTCCAAACCTGACCTACCGGTTCGACAATCCGCTCGGCGGCGGGTTCCAGCATCATCAGATCGGCACGCTGGCCAACCTCAAGGCGTCGATCACGTACGTCACCGGCGCTCACAACATGAGATTCGGCTATCAGGGTGGCTTCAGCAACCCGAGCCAGTCGTACTACAACTTCACGCCGTTCATTCAATACCGGTTCAACGGCGGCGTTCCCAATCAGTTGAATCAGACGGCTGTGTTCGGCCCAACCAGTGAACCGGCCGTCGAATTCGTCCGCAACCTTGTGCCGACGTCTCTTTATGCTCAGGACCAGTGGACCACCGGCCGTCTGACGCTCCAGGGCGGCGTGCGCTACGACTACATTCTGAGCAGCTATCCGGACGCGGGAGTCGGCGGCCCCGAGTACCCGCTCATGCCGACGCGAATCTTCTATCCTGCGCGCTCGACTGAAGGCGTCCACTGGCACGATGTATCGCCGCGCATCGGCGCCTCCTACGACGTGTTCGGCAACGGCAGGACGGCGGTGAAGATGAATCTCGGGAAATACATGCAGGCGCTCACGGCCTCGAACAGCGATATGGATCTGAATCCGCTGATTCGCGTGAACCTCTCCACCACGCGGACGTGGAGCGATCGAAGCGGCTTGGGCATCAATGGCGACTACGTGCCGCAGTGCAATCTGCTGAACCCGGCCGCAAACGGGGAGTGCGGCCCGATGGACAACCAGAACTTCGGGAAGGAATTCTTTACGCGTACGTTCGATTCGAACTTCATAAATGGTTTCGGAAAGCGCCCGTATAACTGGGAACTCGGCGTATCTCTGCAACAGGAGGTCGCGCCGCGCGTCGGGGTCACGGTCGGCTACTACCGCCGCTCGTTTGGCAACTTCTACACCCTGGACAACACCTTGACCACATCGTCCGACTACACGCAGTTCAGCGTACCGATTCCCCTCGATCCCCGGCTGCCGGGTGGCGGCGGCGGCGTGGTACCTGGTGTCTACAACCTCAATCGCAACAAGGTTGGGCAGGTCCAGGACCTTGCCCTGTTGACCAGCGACGTCGGCGCCGATCCGATCGAAATCTGGCAGGGCGTGGATGTCGCGATCAACGCTCGACTGCGGAACGGCCTCACAGTACAAGGAGGTACGAGCACGGGGCGCACGCTTCAGGACAATTGCGCCCTTCGGTCGATATTGCCGGAGACCTATGCATGGTCGAGCCCGATCGTTGGCACCGCGACCATCGGAACACTGCAATCTGGGCGAGGCAACTCGACAACGGGATTGACGAGCCCCTATTGCCGGATCGTCGAGCCGCTCCAGACCTCATTCCGAGGCTTGGCGTCGTATGTCGTTCCCAAACTGGATATTCAGGTCAGCGGAACCTGGCGGAGCGACGTGGGCCCTGAACTGCAGGCGAACTACGTGGTGACCAATGCCATCGCGAATTCAGGACCGCAGCCGCTCGGCCGAGACCTCTCGTCGGGAAACGTCACCGTCAATCTGATTCCGAACGGCACGTTGTACGGCGATCGCCGCAACAACATCGATCTCCGTGTCTCCAAGCTCCTCCGCTTTGGTAGGACGCGCACACAGGTGGGTGTGGATGTTTACAACGTCACAAACAGTGACTATGTGAACACCTACAACAACTCGTACGTGCCGAATGGGTCGTGGCTGGTACCGTCGACGATTGCCACAGCGCGATTCGCCAAGATCACTGCGCAGGTGGATTTCTAGTTCCGCCCCCGGGGTTCTTTCAGGAGAACCCCGGATTCCTCTGCCCTTTGTGTTCTTTGTGGCCTTTGTGGTTCCAGGTTTGCGCGGCGCCCTAAGGGTTTCTCGGCGGAGCTGCTTGTAGCAGCACGAGAAACAGGTTGTTCGGATCGCGGACGATTGCGACCTTCGTTGTCGCTCCCCCGCGGCCCGGCAAGCCCACTGAGCTCCCACCGCTCGACACGACGACTCCCCCAGCTCGCGTGAGCGCTGCGATTGTCGCATCCACATCTCGAACCTGCAGCTGAATGCGAGTCGAACCCGGATCTTGAATACTGCCACGAACAGTTCGCCGATCGACGCCCTTGAAATCGACGAGCTCGAAGGTGAGACCGGATGTCGGGACCTCGAAGGTACTGACGCGATACTGCCCGCCTTTCATCCCTAACATGTCCATCACCGCTGGGTCGCTCCGAAACTCCCCTGACGTACGCGGCTGCAGCGCCAGGACGTCTCGATAAAGACGCCCGGCTTGCTCCACGTCGTCCACCGTCAGTCGAACACGAACGGCGATGACATTCGACGTGCCGGATGCTGTTTCGGGAAGCGGATCGGGTTGAACGATCTCGACGAAGTGTCCGTCCGGATCCTTGACGACCACGACGCGAGCTTTACCGGCGCCGAGCGACACCGTGACCGGTGCACCGCCGGTCGTGACAACGGGAGCGCCAGCCTGCTTGATCCTCGCGAACACTTCATCCAGATTTCGGACGAGGACCAGCAGAGTAAACGCACCCGAATCCTGAATTCGCCGCTCGATCGGCTTGCTCTCCGCCTTCTTGATCTCGACGATCTCGACGCCACCGCGGATTCCTGGCGCCCGGCCGATTGACCATCGAAGCTGCGCATCCGGAAGACCAAACATGTTGCGCAGCGCCGGGTTGGCGTCGGCGTTTGAAGGTGGGCCTTGCACGTCGAGGCCGAGCCCGTCTCGATAGAACGCGATGGCTTTGTCGAGGTCGCTCACGATCGGGCTGAAGAAGTTGCCAGACCCGACTACGAGGCCGGTCGGAGCGGGTCCGTCTGCAGGAGCGGGTGCCTGCGCGCGCGAGACGACCGCGGCCAGTGCAAATGCAAGAGCAATCGTCAGCTGCTTCATAGCGACTCTCCTATTCCGTCAGTAGGATCTTCAGCCGGCCCGGCCCTTGGTATCCCCACCGCCGGGATGCACGCCAGGCCAGCCGAAGGTAATCACGCGCGAACGTCGTGTCAAGACCGAGCCACCAATGGAATCGAGATGTGCGTCATCAGATCCCCGGGCGGCGTCGTCCTCGCATCGTTCAAATACGTTTCGTAGCACGGCCGGTCCGCGGCTTCGCGCCCACTCGAGGGCAACCACTGACTGAAAAGCCACCGGTAGCTGTGGACCAGCTGATCGTACGGTCCCTTATGAAGGCCGAATGCGATCTCGCCCCCCGGAAGATCGAGCCACTCGAACCCCGGAGGCGGTTCGTTCTCCGAAGCCGGAACCGTCACGCACGCGTGACTTCGCAGCTCGGCGGTCGGCTTCGTCTCCGGATCGTCGTAGTAGATGCCGATGGCCTTCGAATCGGGGCCGAGCAAGCCGCGCGAGCCGGCGGCGGTCATCAACCGCTCGAACGTTTTCCCGACGTCCAGGTAGCTCCCGGTATGAGACAGGGCGAGCAGCCGGCGAGCCGGAACAGTTTCGATGTGAACCTCGATCATTTTCGTGTCCTCCTCGAGAGCGACGAAGTGGGAGACCGCTTCGTCAGGGCCATAGTGGACGCCGCACAACACGGGCGGAAAGACGAGAGGCTCCCCGGCTTCGCGCCACGCTGAGGGTGGCATGCCAAAGTGCGCACGAAACGCCCGCGTGAACGGTTCGTGCGCACCGTAGCCGGCGGCAAGCGCGACGTCGATCACCCGCCTGTTCGTTCGGCACAGTTCACCGGCAGCTCGCTCGAGCCGCAGGCGCCGAACGTGCTCGGCCAGCGACTCGCCGACAAGACCGCTGAAAACGCGATGAAAGTGAAAGACCGACAGATTGGCGATGTCGGAGAGGATCGCGGGCGACAAATCCTCGTCCAGATTTTCCTGAACGAAACGAAGGACTCGACAAATCCGGTCGAGATAATCCTGTCGCGTATTGGATTTCATCGTGGCCGCTCCACGACGGCTGTCGTCCGCATCAGCGACAGTATGAGGAACGCGAGCGGCTGGTTCTTGACCGGCTGTGCGCTTTTACTGCGTCCGAAGACGATGGGAAGGACGGAGCCGGAACGGGTAACGGTCAGCGTCCTCGGACGCCTCCGGCAACGAGGAACGCCAGAAGGCCGTGTCTAGCGACGACGGCCTTTCTTGGCGCGGCGCGAGCTCTTGGCCGCCATCCGGCGTTTCGGCTTTGCGCTCTTCTTGCTGCTCTTTTTCGCGCGGGCCGGCTTCGCCTTCTTCTTGGCCGTCTTTTTCGATGCTTTCGGCTTCGCGGCGCGCTTCGCAGCCGGTGTGGCCGGGCGTGCGCTCGCCTTGGGCGACGCCGCAGCCGGGCGCGCCTTGCCCGCGCTCCGTGCTGGCGGAGGAATGAGTACTTCGTCGTCTTCCTCGATTTCCACTTCAGCGTCCAGAACCGCAATCTCAGACGGGGCCGTCTCCCCCATCAGCTCGTCGTCGGGAAGCTCCATCCCGTCATCAAAGTCGTCCTGCATATCCGCCTTCCTGTCTGGAGAAAATTGATCAGGGCGCTAGTCTGACGAGCAAACCGCCCGGCGTCAAGCAATCCAACTGGGCGAGAACGGTGGAATGGGCAGGAAAGGCTGGAATGGCGGGATGGGCTGGAATGGCGGGATGGGCAGGACGGGCGGGAAGATTCAAGGCTTCGTATAGAGATCGAGCGTCTGGCCGATGGCGCGCCGGCAGACTCCACAGAAGCCAACTTCATCCCGCGTGAACATGATGCAGTCGGCTTGCGGCCGGAAAAACCCTCGCGCTTCGTAGTTTGCTCCCTCGAATGCGCCCACCTCGTGACCGTACGGGCCACCCGCGAGAAGTTCCGTGTCCCGAGTGAGCTCCTCACGAAAGAGCGCGTCCATCTCCGCCTCCGGCCGGTTCCCCGCGCGGATTTCGCGCCGCCGCTGCTGACCCCGCTTCGCATACTCTTCGAACTCGTCCTTCCGCCAGGGCGTCGGGAGCGGCGTGTCAAAAGCCACGAGGTCCTTCCACTTCAAACGCGCCGGATCGAGGAGCGCCGTCACGTTGGGCTCCCACGGCTCCACGCGGTCCGCAGCGGGAAGATATGCCACATCCGACGTGTAGTACTCGTCGGCCAACGCGGCGAGATGATGTCCAAACTCGTGTACGAAGATATACGCCGCCCAGGCGCTGTCGGCGGCAACCGTTCCGTACAGCCCGTAGATTCCGCCGCCGCCGTACGTCGAGTTGTTTACGAGGATCTCCACGACATCGTAGGGGGCATTGGCAGCGATGTCGCGGAACGCCCGGTTTTCGAACGTGAGGACGTAACGTTCCGAGTCGAACGCATCGTAGGTCGTGCCCAGAGGCGTCCTTCGAAAGATGTGCTGTGACGGACGGCTTATCCCGGACTGCTGTGATGCCGGACAAAGTCCCCAGACGTTGATGTCTCTCTGACGCTCCTTGAACGGCGACGTCTCGAGCAGCGTCGCAATGAGCCGCCGGGCATCGCGCTCGAACTTCCCTCGCTGGCTCGAGGTGTAGCCGTCGCACAGCACCAACAGGTCGAGTTTGGTCGCGGGATCGCCACTCTGGTGAAACTTGAGCAGCGGCCCGGCCGCAACGGCCGCGGCGCCGCGTTCGATGAACTTGTCGTTCGGATCGACCGAGAAACTCCAAGCCTCAATGAACGCGTTCCGCGCATCCCGTTTCTTCACGACGATGCGAACCGGCTTGTCGACGAGAGGAAACCGGAGCGACTCGGAAAACGTCCGATTCATCTTCTTCGCTTCGGCCGTCGTCTCCCACTCGCCGTAGATCGAGGCGAAGCCTCGCGAGAAGATCGTCTGCCCGGTGGCGGCGTCGGTCACTTCGAAGAGGTACTTGCCGCGATTCGTGTCGTCGAGCAGCTTTGCAGGATTACCGGGCCAGGGCAATGGCTCGACGACGATGCGATCCAGGCTGAATTGTTCCTCGGTCGCGTTTCCGGTGTGATAGTAGTCGACTCGCATCGTCGGAGGCTCGATTGCCACGCCGTGTCGTGTGAATAGCCAGACGAGCGAAACGGTGATGAGCGCCAATCGGCGCACGTCATTCCTCACTGGACCTCAGGCTTCAGGCCCTACTATAACCACAGAGAGCGGGCCGTCAGCACTCGATGATCGAGACCGGCGGCCCGATCGAGCTTCGCGACCAGAGGTGGGAGGTCGGCGCGGAAACGCCACTCGTCCGATCGCCCTCCTGCTGACACGATCGCCTTCTTCCACCGGTCCCACCAGGGCGCGACGAACCCCGCGACCGGCTCGACGACGAGGAGCTGATTCGGTTCGCGCGGCCGATTACCGCGATCACGATAACCACGACCACGATTGAGGGCCTGGGTGAGCAGCGCATCGCGCGCCGAATCCGTCAGCTCGTTCAACGTGAACGCAGCCACCAGGGACAGCGATTGCGGCGGAAGCGCAAATTCACCCAGATCGACGCGACGAACTCGCGCGGCCAATCCGAACACGTCGTACGTACGACGTGCCTCGGAAAGCGCCCAGGGGTGTCTGTCGACGCCGAGGACTGCTGGCGATCTGGCGCACGCGCCGGCCCAGGCCGCACCAGCCGCTCCCGTGCCACAGCCCAAATCCAGGATTGTCGCTCTCGGCTCGGCCGCCATCGGGAGTCCTTCTACGACGCCACGCACGATCAAATGATGAATCGGGCCGTAGAACAAGGCGAACGCCGCGCGCTTGCCGCGACCGGTCAGCGCGCCGCCGCAGGCGAGTTGGCGCCGGCGCTCCACGTAGATCGAGGACAAGGCGCGCAGCGCGCGAGCGACCTCCGAGAACGTGAGGTCGCAGAGGTGGCGCGCTTCAAGCGCCGCCAGCCATTGATTGAAACGCAGGTTCTCGCCAGTCAGCATTGCTCACGTATCAGCTGGCAGCAGGGCCGCACAATGTTGTAGGATGTGTCTTTCTGTCCTACCATCCTGTAGGGCTTTCACTTTCACCTGTTGTCGGCGGCCGAACCTGCCGGCATTTCAACATATATGAAACCGAAGAGCTCCGACGGAAACGATACCCGTGAAACTCGCCGGCTGGCGACGCTCCTCGAAGTGAGCCAGGCGCTGTCCGGCACGCTGAATCTGAAATCGGCGCTCCACCGCGTCCTCGAGATTCTCGGCAAGCGCCACGGCGCGATCCGGAGCATGGTGACGCTGCTCGCCGAGGACGGCGAGCTGACGGTCGAAGCGGCCGACGGTCTCGACGAGCCGCCCCAGGGCGTCCGCTACCGGCTGGGCGAAGGCATTACCGGCCGGGTTGTCGAAAGCAGCAAGCCAGTGGTCGTGCCGCGCGTCAGCCGTGAGCCGGATTTCCTGCATCGCGCCGCACGGCGCGAGCTCGGCCGCGAAGAGCTCAGCTTCGTGTGCGTGCCCGTCCTCTTCAACCGCAAAGCCGTCGGCGCCCTCGGCGTCGATTTGCGCTTCAAGCCCGAACGCGATTTCGACAGCAGCGTGAAGTTCATGGGAGTCGTCGCCTCGATGATCGCGCAGGCGCTGAAGATTCAGCGGGCGGTGGAGGACGAGCGCCGGCGGCTGCTGGCCGAGAACACTCATCTCCGTCAGGAGCTGCGGGAGCGGTACGACTTCTCGAACATCATCGGGACCAGCGGGCCCGTACGCGAGATGTACGAACAGGTGGCGCAAGTCGCCAAGACCAACACCACGGTCCTCATCCGCGGCGAATCCGGAACGGGAAAGGAACTGATCGCTCACGCGATCCACTACAACTCACTGCGGGCCAAGAAGCCGTTCATCAAAGTCAGCTGTGCCGCTCTGCCCGAGAGCCTGATCGAGTCGGAGCTCTTCGGCTACGAGAAAGGGGCGTTCACCGGCGCGCAGACACGGAAGAAGGGGCGCTTCGAGATGGCCGAGGGAGGCACGCTGTTTCTCGACGAAATCGGCGACGTCAACCCGGGTACGCAGGTCAAGCTCCTTCGGGTTCTTCAGGAGCGGGAGTTCGAGCGTCTGGGCGGAATCGATACGGTCAAGGTGAACGTGCGACTCATCGCCGCGACGAACCAGGACATGGAGAAGGGGATCGCCGAAGGCAAGTTCCGCGAGGATTTGTTCTATCGGTTGAACGTGTTCACGATCTTCGTCCCGCCGTTGCGCGATCGGAAGGCCGACCTGCTGCTGCTGGCCGACCATTTCGTGGAGAAGTTCTCGCGCGAGCACAGCAAGATGATCAAGCGCATCTCGACGCCGGCGATCGATATGCTCATGAGCTATCACTGGCCGGGCAACGTCCGCGAGCTCGAAAACGCGCTCGAGCGTTCCGTCCTGGTCTGCGATGGCCAGGTGATCCACGGCCACCACCTGCCTCCTTCTCTTCAAACGGCGGAGTCCTCCGGCACCGTCACCCGCGTGTCCATGGACGACGCCGTGGCGGCCTACGAGAAAGATCTGATTCAGGATGCGCTGAAGACGACGCGCGGGAATCGGGCGAAGGCCGCCCGCCTCCTCGACACCACCGAGCGAGTTTTCAACTACAAGGTGAAGAAGTACGCCGTGGATGCGCAGCGGTTCCGAACGTGACGAGGGCGGGCCGGGCAGGAGGGGCGGGAAGGTCAGGGGCAGGAGGGGCGGGAGAGGCAGGACGGGCAGGAAGGTTGGGTAGACGAGTTCTACCCTCCTGCCTTTCCAGCCGCTCCGCCTATCCTGCCCCTCCCGCCCGTCCTGCCCTTCCAGCCCGGCTCCAGCCCTCAGTACGTGAACCCGATTCCGAACGAGAAGAGACCCTTCGTGGACTCGTCGTTGTTGAAGTACTTCGTCGTGTCGCCGAACCAGAGGATGTCGCCGCCGATATGGAAATTCCAGCTTCCGTACGAGCTCGACACCTTGCTGATGGGAATAGTGACGAGCACGCCGATATCGAAGAAGCCAAAGGCGTGGTCTTCACCGGTGATCGGGTGCTCGTAGTAGTCGTTCAAGCTCAAACCCAGCTTCACCGGAACCGCCACCGAGAACTTTCCAGCACGCAGTCCCCAGCTCGGACCCGCGAGGCCGAGCTCGAGATAGGTCCCTTCGTTCGGTCCAGCGTCGGCGCCGCCGGATAACTCCTGCGCCAGCAGGACGTACGGCCCGTATCTGTAGGTCGGGGAGATCTTGAACGCGATCTCGTGGGTTGTTCCGAACCCGGCGTTCGGGCTCGTGTACGCCGTGTATGTTGTGGCGAAACTGGCCTTACTGAAGGCCAGCGTCAGCGTCGCGTAGTAGTCCTCCTCGTAGTGAAGTTTCCCAGACGCACTGTCCAGCCCTGAGGATCCTGTGTGCAGGCTGTTCCAGACGCCGGTGTTCACGCTGACCGTCCTGAGGGCTCCCGTGTCGGAGGAGTGCAGCGCGAACCCCACATCACCCGACGGCCACATCGTCACCTCGGGATCGGACTCCTGGGTGATGCCGCGGAAGACGTAGGCCGTGCCGGGCAGGAGTTCGAAGTTACTGGTAAAGGTGATGTTGCCGGAGTTCGGTTTCGTGGGCGCTGCGGGCGCCGCCTGCGCTTCCGCGATCGCCGACGCGGTCTCGGCCAGCGCATTCTTGACGGCCAGCTTCAGGCCTGACTGAATAGGACTGTTCTCTTCGGCCGCCACCGGTACAGCCGCCATCACTATGAGACAGGCACCAGCGAGGCAGACGCTGGCTCGTGAACCTACCGATCGAATCGTCATCGCGCAAACCTCCTCCGGGCAAACCGGCGCCCCACGACGCCGCTCGCCATTCGTGATAGTTCTCTGGACTAGAAATCTTGCGGGCTCATCCGCCGCACTTACACAAAAGCCCGCGTGCGGCCTCCCGTGCAAAACCGACTCCACTCGGCCCGCGACCGGTAGTGGAGAATCGCGCTGATTTGTTGGGAACGCCGCGATCGGGTCTGGCTGGTGATGAGCATCGCGGGACATTTGCGTAGGGTATATGCGCATCTTCAGACATTAATGTCCGATACCACTATCTGGTCATTAGCGTGCCTGTCGAGGCTTGCGGACGCGGCGGGATCGCGAGAGGAGGGTCCGGCTTTAGCCGGACCGGCCTGTGCGGGCCGGCTCCTCGACCCGCTGGGCCGGTGGAATGCTCCGGCGGGGCCACTCTCTCGATTCCAGCCACCAGCGGATGCCCTGGCGAATCTGCTCGGACTTCGACAATCCGGTTCGCGCCGCGATCGAGGACAGCCGATCGAGGATGTCGGGCTCGATCATGAACGTGCATCGCTTCTTCGTGCTCACAGCTACTCGCGCTCCGGCTGGGGCACGATCGAATCCGAAGGGCCGGACGCATCGCGCCATCACGGGCCGGCGTCTGAGTGCCGGCATGTTGTTGTGGCTTAGTCGCGGTCGAAACTGGCCGGTGCGGATCCAGGAATCTTTGAATCTAGCATTTGACCGGGGGATTTCCTGGCATGCCGAACGACGCGCGTTTACGTCATCGCGTGCCCCGCTGTCGTCTCCAGTTGAGGAGTCCAACACCGGCGATGCCGAGCAGCACGGCGGACCGCGGGCGCTCCAGCCTTCAGCAGCAGCCCGCCCGAGAGAATGCACGCGCCGACGAAGAACTTCCAGTTGTTCATGTCCACATCATCACACAAAGACGGTCACCAACATCGCGCAGAGCACCAATGTCGGCGCGAGCAGAGGCTTGTTCCAGGGAATGTTGCGCGTGCGTTTCTGATTCAGCCCGTCGGATTTCTTGAAGCTGCTTTCGTGCAGCGACAAGCTGCCATCCGTTCTCTGCCAGGCCGATGGCTTTCAATGTTTCGGCTTCAGCGACGACCAATGCCCGCAAGCCGGTACTGCAGCTCGGCGAACTTGAATTGCGCCCAGAAGTGCGTCGGAGCGATCGCTCGTCGCCGTCTCGAGCGCGTCCATCGACTTGTACACGTCGTAGTTCATCGCGTACGCCATGCCCAGACAGGTCCGCAAGTCCGCCGACTCGGGATGTTCCAGGCAGGCCTGTTCCAGTCGCAGAATGTGCGCCGACAATTCGTCCGGCGGAACATTGTGAAGGTCGCGCCACGGAACCGGCGGAAGGAGCGACGGCTGCGGTTGTCGCACCACCGCAGCCGTCGTCGTTACGAGCGCGTTCGACAAGGATTCCATACGCAAATCACCACTTATGCCGACTGAGCGATCACTGTTTCTTGCTTCAGCACGAACTCTGGATAGCCGAGCGCACCCATCTCGGGGATGTCGAGGCCCTCGAGCTCGACTTTCGCCGACACACGGTGACCCCACACGGCCTCGATGATCATGTTGAGAACGAAGCTGAACGTGAAGACGAAGCCGACGAGCGTCGCGACGCCAATCAGCTGTGCCACGAGTTGCCCAGGCGTCGCCGTAGAAGAGCCCGGTGACCGAGCCCGGCACGCCGCCCCACGCGCCTCCGTAGTTGCTCTTGCCGTCCGCAAACAGTCCGACGGCGATGACGCCCCAGAGCCCGTTCGTGCCGTGGACCGAGATGGCACCGACGACATCGTCCAACTTCAGCGTTGCGCTCGATGAACTCGCACGAGAGGCACACGAGCACCCCGGCGATGAGACCGATGATGACCGACGCCATCGGGTTCACGAAGCCGCTTGGCGCCGTAATCGCGACCAGCCCTGCGAGCAGGCCGTTGCCGGTCATGGAGGCGTCCGGTTTCCCGTAGCGGAGCCACATGTAGTACATCGCGCCGAACGATCCGGTCATCCCGGCCAACATCGTGTTGACCGCGATCGAGCTGATGCGCAGGTTGCCGTTCGCCGCAGCGCCCAACGTCGATCCGGGGTTGAACCCG
This sequence comes from uncultured Acidobacteriota bacterium, assembly GCA_963773035.1. Classification (GTDB taxonomy): domain Bacteria; phylum Acidobacteriota; class Vicinamibacteria; order Vicinamibacterales; family CAVVIG01; genus CAVRXZ01. The sequence goes on from CAVYZX010000026.1 coordinate 163,288, forward strand.
AACCAGCCGAACGCCAGGATGAAGCAACCGAGCAGCACTAACACGATGTCATGACCAGGAATGCGTGTTCGGTTTGCCGTGCCCTCGTGTACTTGCCGATGCGCGGTCCGATGATGATGGCCATCGCCAGCGCGGTGATGCCGCCGACCGAATGCACGACACCCGGAACCGGCGAAGTCGGCGTAGCCGTGACCGAGACCGTAGTTGGCACCGAGATTCTGCAGCCACCCGTTGCCCCACGCCCAATTGGCGAAGAGCGGATAGGTGAACGCCCCCATGAAGAACGACGAGATGACGAACGCCGAGTACTTCCAGCGCTCGGCCGCGGTGCCGGTGACGATGGTCAGCGCGGTGTCCATGAACACCATCTGGAACAGGAACATGACCATGACGCCCACGTCATAGGTCGAACCGCCGAGCATCATTCCGGTCGTGCCGAAAATGCCCCAGTCTTTGCCAAACACCTTTACGGCGTACTCCGTCCCCTGCGCCAGCGGCGCCGTGCCGCCAAGGTTGGCCACCGCGCCGACGCCGCCTTCCTGGATCGCGAAGCCGATCAACCAGTAGGCGAGCATACCGACGCCATACACCATGAAGTTCATCATCATGGTGTGGTTGGCATTCTTCGCCCGAGCCAGTCCCGTCTCGACGATCGCAAAACCCGCCTGCATGAACATGACGAGAAAACCCGCGACGAGCGTCCAGACGAAGTTGGTGGCAATCAAGCTCTGGCCGACGGCGGCTAGGACATCCGGCAGCGTCAATCCCTTTTTCGGATCGCTCATCGGAATGTCGGCCGCGGTGCCGGTCAGAGTGCCGGCGGGATCGCCGGCGGCCTTTTCTTCCGGCTTCGGCGTCGCGACGTTCTTGATGTCGGCGTCAGTGATCGGAGTGGGTCGACGCCGCAGCAGTAGTCTCCGTCGCGGGGGCCTGTGCGTGAAGCGTCGCGAACGACGTCACGCACCAGACCGTTGCGCAAGCTAAGAAGACTCGTTTCAAGTTCAACTTCCTCAAGGATGAGTGCCTTGGTGAATAGGTTGTCATCGTTTCCACACCGCGTCCTTCTGGTACGCCGGATTGATCAAGCCCATGATCCCGAACAGACTCACCGCAATCCCGACGAGTACCACTACGAGGCGGCCTCCGGTGCCCGACATCACGCCGACACTCGCCGCCGAGATCAGAAAACCAACGAACGTCACAACAATTCCCGTTATCGCCATCAACCCTCCTTATTTGGTCCGTGGTGCGCGCAAGTCACCCGCGCGCTCGTGTGCTGCCCGGGTAGCAAGACGGACGCCATTCCAGACATCTCGCAAGGAGGCAATTTGTCTCGCATAAATCGATCGACAGCGTCGCGGCACTCGTCAGTACTTCAGACGAAAATGTCGGCACAGGCATAACAAGGTCACATTTTGGTAGGGATCCCACCGCGCACGTGCGCTTGGCCATCGAGATACGTCCAGAACGAGCTGAATCGGAAGTCGGTGAAGAGGATGTTCGGCCGCTGGTGATCGTCACCGTTCTTGCAAAAGCAGCGCGCGATGCTCGTTGTGTGCCTCGCAGAGGAGCGGGCGAAGCTGTCGTTGGTTTCGAAATCGACACGAATGTCGGGAAGTACTCAGGTCTCGCACGAAACTGTTGGCGTGCAATAAAGGAAATGCAAAGGAGATCGTGATCCAGGACTCGATCGAACCGCACGTGCCCGTCGGCTCTCAGCCCGCGACCGCCTCCATCGTCATGTTCCCCGGTGGTCGATTCGTTCTCGGCTGCGCCATCGTTGCTGCGGGCGTGCTGCTGGCGGGGCGATTCGTCGTCATGCCGTTAGCGCTCGTGGCTGGCGAGGTCTTCGCCACCATCTTCGGCCTGTTCGCGTTCGGCTCGTTCAGGTACCAGGTCCACAAGAACGCGCTGACGTTTGGGATGCTCCTGATCATCCTGGCGACGTTTTCCCAGCTGTCGACATCGACATGGCATGCTGAGATCGCCGTGGGCGGGTGGAACGCTTGGACCCGCCATCATCTCCTTTCCTTCGAAGGCCTCGACGAGCTGATCCATGCCGACACGATGCTGTTCATCCTCGGTCTGACGCTGTTCGTCTCGGTCATCGCGCAGACGCGGTTGCTCGAAGGCATCACCTTCTTCCTCCTTCGCCGTAACGGCGGTGCCATCCTTCCCACGATCGTCTCGGTCACGGCGGTCGTGGCCGTGGCCTCGGGAATTCTCGATGGCGTGTCGATGATTGGCCTGACCATCCGCACGCTCGTCATCATCATGATGCTGGCGGCTGCTCCTCTCGACGCCGTTCGCTATGCGGTGATGGTCTGCACGGCCGTGACGACCATTTGCGGGATCTGGCTCGCTTACGGAGAGCCGCCAAACCTCATCATGAAGGCGAACCTCTATCCGCACCTGGACAACGCCTTCTTCCTGCGCTACTGCCTCCCGGCGGCAGTCGTCAGCTACCTCGCGATTGCCTGGCAGCTTCGTGGCAGGCTCCGCGGACGGCACATCGATCTCGACAACATGGACATCGTGGACGCCAACGTCGCGGATGTGCGCTTTCTCCAGGCGGCAAGACATGGCGAGGTGATGACCCCCATCGAGCTCATCGAAGGACACGAAGACGCACTCGAAGGGCGCGCCGAGGCGGTGATGCAGCGCATACGTGCCGGAGAGTCGCTGGGCCTCGCCCTCGTTCATGAGGACGTCTCGGTCGAGACCCGCCGTCTTCTTCTGGGGCACTTCGTCAGCGACGAGCTCGCCGACGGTCTCGATCGACACTATCTCTACGACGCCGCCGGTCGCGACGAGGAGGCGATGATGGCCGAGCTGGCAGTGGAAGACGTCCTTCAGTCGATGGGACGCGTTCGACGGCGCGCGCAAGTGATCGGCGCACTTGCGTTGGCACCTTTCGTCGCCTTGCTGGTCACGCACGGAATCAACCGCGACGTGCCGCTCTTCCTCGCGTCGTTCGCGGCCTTCGGTGTGGCGTTCCTCGGCATCGTGCGGATCCCGAACATGCGCGGCCTTGCGCTGCGCGAAGCCTACCAGGAGTACGCGGAGTACTACTTTCTGTTCCCTCTGTTTCTCTCCATCACGCTGCTGACGAGCGCGGGATTCTTCGAAGGGCTGAAGACGCTCGTCCAGCAGGGCATCGCGATGCTCGGGCACGGACACATGGCGTTCGGGCAATTTCTGGGCAGCACCTTCCTCTCGGCAATCCTCGACAACAACATCGTCGCCGACTTTGCGTCGCGGGCGCTGGAGGACTTCGACGTCCGGCTCGTGCATTTCTTCGCGATGGCGCAGATCGCGGGCTACGCGCTCGGCGGATGCTGGACGCACATCGGGTGCGCGCAGTCGGTCGTGGCGTTCGCGTTCATCCAGCGCGATGTGGACAAGCACTTTACGCCGGTCCAATGGATCAAGGAGATGACGCCAGTGATCATCCGAATCCTGGTGCTGGTCACGATCCTTCTGTATGCGGAAAGCGCGCTGCTGACGTGGCTGAATTGAGCGTCGACTAAGCCGCGCGCATCGCCCTCGGGCTTGCGCCTTCCCCAGTTGGCGTCAAGTACACAGGTCTGAAAAACGGGTTAGGATCGCACCTCAGCCGCCATGAGGGTCTGTGGACACGACGAATAGCCAATCACCCGCCGGTTTGACCACGCTGCTCGAAGGGGCGCGGCAGGAATTGATCCGCGAGACGACGCAGGGTTCCGCCGGCCGGGCAGCGGTCGAGTGCTACGCCGACCGGATCGACACGCTGCTGCAACGCCTGTTCTTCGAAGCACCGCAGGCGACGCAACCGGTCGCCATCCTGGCCCTTGGAGGCTACGGCCGGCGGCATTTGACGCTGTTTTCCGACGTCGACATCCTGGTCCTCTTCGAAGGGCCGCTCAACACCGGCGACGAGCGTTTCCTGCGCGGATTTCTCCATCCGTTGTGGGATCTTCAACTCGTGGTCGGTCACCAGGTCCGCGAGCTCGGAGACTTTGCGCGGCTGGAGACCGACAATCCGGAATTCTCGCTCGCCTTGCTGGACGCGAGGCGCGTCGTCGGCGACCCTGGCATCTACTCGCGTTTCACGACCGCGTTTCACCGGCCGGACACGCACGCGTCGATCCTCGCGGCCCTGCAGGCGCTGATTGATGCGCGTCACGCCAACTTCAACGGCACGCTGTACCAGCTGGAACCCGACATCAAGGACGCCCCGGGAGCGCTTCGCGATCTTCTGGCAGCGCGGACCATCGCGCGGCTCACCGATCCCGCTCTGCTCGATCGCGGCCCGGTCGATCCCGCGCGGCTGGACGAAGCGGAAGACTTCCTGCTGCGCGTCCGCTCCATCGTGCACCTGGAACGAAAGCGCAACCAGAACGTCCTCAGCCACCAGCTGCAGGAGAAGACGGCGCAGCTCCTCGGATACGCCGGCGCGCAGCCACAGCAGCGCGTCGAGCGCCTCATGAGCGACTATTTCCGGCACGCGAGATTCGTGAGCCGCTCGCTCGACTGGGCGCGTCAGGCGGCGCCGACGCCCGTCGGCGTGAATCTCGTCCGGTCGCGGGACGGCATCCGGTTCGTGGACACGCAGCGCGCCGCGCGGGAGCCGCACACGTGGATTCACGCGTTTCAGGCCGCGATCGACCACGAGACCGAGGTCGCCGATGAAGCGCTGGCGCTGATCCAGCAGCACGTCGACCGTTTTGCCGCGGACGACTTCTTTCCAACCGCCGTCGAACGCGACGCCCTGCTCAGGTTCTTGAAACCGCGGCCCGGCCTCTACGACCGGCTGTCGGAAATGCACGACCGCGGCCTGCTCGGCCGGATGTTTCCGGAGTTTCAGCGGATCTACTGTCGCGTGGTGCGTGACTTCTACCACAAGTACACCGTCGACGAGCACACCCTGCTGACCATCACGGAATCTCGAACGGCTCGTCCCGCCCTCGACGCCGAGCCGCGGCCGGTTCTCGGGGCTGCTCGCCGATCTGTCCACGCCGGAGCTGCTCGTGCTGGCCCTGCTTTTTCACGACGTCGGGAAGTGGCGCGACCAGGATCACCACGTCGAGAGCGTGCGGATGGCGCGGCGGATGTTCGAACGCATCGACCTCCCGTCGGAATCGCGGGCGCTGGTCGAGTTCCTCATCGACAGTCATCTGAAGATGTCGATCGTGGCGTTCCGGCGCGACACCGAGGATCCGGAAATCGTCAAGCAGTTCGCCGCCCAGATCGGCATCGAAGAGCGGCTGAAGATGTTGTGCCTTCTGACCCTGGTCGACGTCGAGGCCGTGAGTCCGGAAACGTTGACGCCGTGGCGAGAGGAGCTGCTCTGGCGGTTGTACGTGGACACGTACAACCAGTTGACGCTCGCATATGGCGACGAGCTAATCGAGCGTGACCAGACAGACGTGACGAAGCTGCTGGCCGGCCGGCCGGCCGACGTGTCCGAGGACGAGATCCGCCGCTTCCTCGAAGGACTGCCGCGCCGGTATCTGCACCTCTTCGGGCGGGACGCGGTCTACCGGCACGTCCAGCTGTCGCGCAACATCAAGCCGGACGAAATCCATGCGTCGCTCGAGCAAAAAGGCGACGCGTGGGAGTTGACCGTCGTCACCCTCGACAAGCCGTTCCTTTTTTCCAACATCTGTGGCGTGTTGTCGTCGTTCGGCATGGACATCCTGCGGGGACATGCGATGACGAACCCCAACGGGCTCGTGCTCGACACGTTCCAGTTCACCGACGAGGATCAGTATCTAGCCAAGAACAGCGACGGCAGGGCGCGGCTCCTCGAGGTGCTGCAGGATGCCGTATCGGGGCGCATCGACATCGCGGCCCGGCTTCGGGTCCGCGAACACAGCGTGCTCAACCATGGCAAGGTTCAGCGCGTGGCACCGGTGATCCATGCGGACAATCAATCGTCGCAGCGATATACGATTCTGGATATCATCGCCAGCAACGCGATTGGACTGCTGCACCGAATCAGCCGTGTCATGTCGCGCCACGGTTGTGACGTCGATCTCGTCCTGATTTCAACCGAAGGCGCCAAAGCGATCGATGTCTTCCACATCACCGCCGGCGGCGCCAAGCTGTCCGAGGCAGCCCAGACCGCGCTGACCGACGACCTGCAACGAATGCTGGAGGGAACCGATGAAGTTAATTAAAGCCATCGTCCGACCCAACAAGGTGGACGAGGTTCGCGAGGCGCTCGAACAGCTGAACATCTCTGGCATGACGGTGACCGAGGTCCGTGGCCACGGCAAGCAGAAAGGGCACACCGCGATCTATCGCGGTAAGGAGTACAACGTCAGCTTGCTGCCGAAGATGGAGATCGAGCTCGTCGTGGACGATGGAATCGCAGACGATGCAATCAAGGCGATTATTCAGGCCGCGCGTACCGGGGAAATCGGCGATGGCCGCGTCTTCGTGATGCCGGTGGGCCAGAGCTACCGGATACGGACGGGCGAGCAGGCGATCTGACTAGATTGCGAATTTGAGGATTTGCGAATTTGAGGATTTGAGAATTGGAACGATCAGATCCTCAAATCCATAGATCCTCAACTCCTTAGCTTGGCGGCGTCCCAGATCGTGACCGTAATAGGAGCGTACACCACACGAGACGAAGCCATTCGTATCGCGCCGAAGGTCAAGTCGCTCGGCGTCGACCGTGTCATCCTGGTGACCTCGGACACACACATGCGGCGGGCTCTCGCGGCGTTTCGTGCCGTTGGCGTCGAAGCCATCCCAGCGATCGCGCGCGACCCAGAGCTGTCGAAGAGCTGGAAGACCTGGTTCGTGCCAAACGCGCGAGCTCTGGACCTCACCCACGAAGTCGTTCACGAAACATTGGGGCTGGTTTATTACGGGGCGAGAGGGTGGCTAAGATTCCGAGATGCGACGCTCCTGTCAGACACGGAAGCTGGACCGAACGACGCTTCCACTGCCTTCAGTAATCAATTCCGTTGAGCCGCGGTATTGAGCCGTAACCGAGCGCAACACTGAGCCCGCCAGGGCGACGACGACGTGTCCTTTTGCCGGTGCGGCCGAATCGACAAAGGCCTGAGCGACGTCGGGTGCAACTGGAACGTGTGGTTGCAGAACTTCGACGACCACGAAATCCTTGTCGGACGTCGTGGATCGCACCTCAATCGACGGCTCGATGAACTCCTCGAGTTGAGAGAGCGTCGCCAGAATAGCGCCGGTCAACGCGAGCTCGCCGAGCGCCCCATCGATAGCTGCGGAAGCTGCGATGTTTGTCTGTAACTGACCGCCACACAAGCGCAGCTCCGGCTCGAAGCCCTGTGACACGCGATCGACGATCGAGTCCAGCTGCCGCGCACGCCGAGCCGGCCGCTGCTCGCCGAGGCCGAGCGTGACCGCATTGGCCACCCAGGCCGTTCGCCACGCCTGAGCTGCAACCAGATCGACAGCGGTTTTCTGGAACACGAACCCGCTCGAAGAGCGCCGGAGCAACGCCGCCGAGCGCTCCAGATGGACCAGACCCGACGCAATTTCTCGAAGAATTTCAGCGATATTGGCGGGAACGGCACTGCCGGCGGCCGATTCGGGCCGGTCGCCGCGGACGTTTTCCGCTTCCGCCAGCACGGCTGCCTCCGCCTCGCTGAGATCGTGAACAAGACAGGGCACAGAGGTCAGACCTGCCACAATCGCGGCGGCCAGACGCCGGCGGCCGGCAATCAACTTGTATCGACTGTCCTGTTTGATGACGAGCAACGGCTGCAGCACGCCGTGCGCAGCGATGGATTTGGTGAGCGCGTCGCCTGGCGGTGTCTGGTCTTCAATCGGCTCGATTTGCTCGATTTGGTCCACCGGCACCAGTCGGACCGGCATGCCGACAGAATCCGACATGCGATCGATGTAGTGCCGATCCGCGCGCATGCGGTAGCTCGGAGGCAGACCTTCCCGGCCGGACTCTGGCAAGGCCTCCGGAGCCGCAAACTCGTCGACGTCCTCCTTCGGACGAAGCAGCGGCGGTGGAAGCGTCAAATCGTTTTTCGGCACGTCGGTGTTGGGCAAGTCGTACTGAGACTGTGACACGCGCGACATCCTTTTGTGCAAGAGAGCGATGAGTGGGTCGGCCAATGGTTTGACGCGAAGCGGCGGAACGCTCGGGGGCTAATGATAACGCATGTCGCGGCGCGCGCGCCTCGCATTTAGATCGAAATCAGACGCTCATCGATCCTTCAGACGAATTCCACTCGCCGCTTCCGGATCGAGCAGCAGCAGCACACGCGACTTTTCGCGCATCACCATCGCGAGCGGCATCGCCGAGTCTGGCTGAGAAAGCGCGACGCTGAGCGCTTGCCTCTTCGACTCACCAAATGCCGCGACCACGATTCGGTCAGCGCCCCTCAGCATCGGCATCGTCAACGTCATTCGGCGTTTGGGTGCCTTCGGTGCATCGTCGACGATCGCAACCGGACCTCGGTCGTCCAACGTGCGGTCGTGTGGGAAAAGCGACGCGACGTGACCGTCGGGACCGACGCCCAACAGTACAAAGTCGAGCCACGGCGGGTCGCCGGTCACTCGCCGTAACTCGGTGGAATAGGCGGCGGCCGCCGAACGGACGTCGACATCTTCGACAGGCATTGGATGAATCCGTTCGGCAGGAATTCCCGCCGGCCGCAGCAACAGCGACAAGGCGGCTCCGTAGTTCGATTCGGGATCCGAAAACGGAACGATTCGTTCATCTGCCCAAAAGATTTCGGTCAGGGACCAATCGAAGCGCGCGCGAGCGAGGCTGGGGAAGAACGTTGTGGCGACCGACCCACCGGGCAACGCAACCGAAAATACCGGACGGTTGCCGAGAGCGCGTAGGCCTTCAGTCGTGAAGTCGCTTACAAACCTCTGGGTAAGAGCACCCGCATCGGCCACGAAGATTTCCGGGCTTTCGCCCATCACGTCACTTCAGCTATCAGCGATTCGGCCTCACGCGGCCCCCAGCTTCCGCAGTCGTATTCGTGCACCGGGCTCGGTTGCCGAAGGATTGGCTCGACAATCGACCACGTGGCCTCAACGACGTCCTGACGGGCAAACAGGGTTGCGTCGCCCACCATCGCATCGCCGATCAGGCGCTCGTACGGATCGAGCCGTCCGCCGACCCCCTCCTCCAATCCTTCGACAACCGACAGCTCGACCGGTTCACCGGTCATGCCCTCTCCCGGCCGCTTGGCGCGTGCCCCAATGGCGATGGCGACGGTTGGCGACAGTCGAAAGCGGACGTAGTTCCCGTCCTTTGGCAGTGATTCCTTGAAGACGACCGGGGGGGCGGCCTTGAGTCTGACCAGCACCTCCGTGCAGGTGGCCTGAAGGCACTTTCCGGCACGGACATGAAACGGTACCTGATGCCAACGCCATGAATCGATGAAGAGATGGCAGGCGGCGTAGGTGGGAACTCTCGAATCCGGCACGACGCCGGCTTCCTTGCGATAGCCCTTGAACTGTCCGAGCACGGTGTTTTCCGCCGACAACGGCCGCACGTTCCGCAGGATCTGAGCCTGTTCGTCGTGGATGGCCTCCGCGTACGTTGACGACGGGGCTTCCATCGCCAGATAGCTGACAATCTGCAACAGGTGATTCTGAATGACGTCACGGACAACGCCGACCTCTTCGTAGAACTTGCCTCGGCCTTCGACGCCGAATTTCTCCGCCATGGTGATCTGGACTGATTCAACGTTGTGGCGATTCCAGACCGGTTCGAGAAACGCGTTGGCGAAACGGAAATAGAGGATGTTCTGCACCGCCTCTTTGCCGAGGTAGTGATCGATTCGGAAGATCGATTCCTCGGGAAACGCCCGGAGCAGGGTTACGTTCAGTCCGCGTGCCGACGCCAGGTCCCGTCCAAAAGGCTTCTCGACGACGACGCGTCCCTGGGCCGCGCAGCCACATGCGGCAAGGTTGTCGATCACGACCGGGAACAGGCTCGGCGGAATTGCCAGGTAAAAAAGAGGTCGCTGCGCGCCCGCCAGCGCGGTGCACAGGCGGGCGTACGTCTGCGGGTCCGCGTAGTCGCCCGACACGTGTCGAAGAAGCGACGCGAGCTTCGGAAATGTCTCGGGGTCGAGCTTGCTGTGTTCGGTGATGCTGGACCGCGCCCGATCGACCAGCTGCTCCGTCGTCCACGGCGAGCGGGACACGCCGACGATCAGGCCGTCGACTTTCCCTCGTTTCACCAACGCTTGAAGCGCCGGAAAGATCTTCTTGTACGCGAGATCTCCGCTCATCCCGAAGAAAACCAGCGCGTCGGATTTCGGCCGCTCGCTCATGATCGCTCCACGTGTCCGCCGAATCCCAACCTCATTGCCGACAGGACCCGGTTCTGGAAGTCGTCTTCGCCTCGCGACGCGAACCGCTCGAACAGGGCGGCCGACAAGACGTGGGCAGGTACCGCTTCATCATTCGCTGCCTGGAGCGTCCATCGTCCTTCGCCCGAGTCCGCAACCTTGCCCGCGAATCTATCGAGCGTGGGATTCTGCGCCAAAGCAGCCGCGGTGAGATCGAGGAGCCAGGAGGCCACGACGCTGCCCCGGCGCCACACCTCGCTGATCGCGGCGAGATCGAAGTCGTACTGATAGTGCTCCGGGTTTCGCAGCGGAGTCGTCTCGGCATCAGCCGCACTGCCGGTCTTGCCGATGTTGGCGTGGTGAAGAATGTTGAGGCCCTCGGCGTAGGCCGCCATGAGGCCATATTCGATGCCGTTGTGAATCATCTTCACAAAATGACCGGCTCCGCTCGGGCCGCAATGTAGGTAGCCCAACTCGGCCGTATTGATGGGACCGCTTCGTCCGACTGTACGAGAAACATTGCCGGCGCCGGGCGCGAGCGCCGCGAACATCGGCTCGAGACGCTTCACAACCTCCGCTTCGCCGCCGATCATCAGGCAGAACCCGCGTTCCAGACCCCACACGCCGCCGCTCGTGCCCATGTCGATGTAGTGAAGGCCACGCGGCGCGAGACGCCGGGCGCGAGCGATGTCGTCGTGATAGTGCGTGTTGCCGCCATCGATGATGGTATCTCCCCGCTCCAGCAGCGGCGCCAACTGCTCGATGAGCGAATCCACGAATGCGACAGGGACCATCAGACAAATCGTGCGAGGCTGCGAGAGCTTCTTCACGAACTCCGGCAACGCTCCAGCAGGTGCTGCGCCTTCTTTGGTCAGCGCGTCCACCGCCGTCTGCGATCGATCGTGCACCACACAGGTGTGGCCGGCCTGCATCAGGCGCCTCACCATGTTGGAGCCCATCCGCCCCAGACCGATCATGCCGATTTCCATGCCGTCTCCTCGTCTTTCCGCATCCGATGCGTCCGACTTCGAAATCAATCATACGCAAGCAGTGTGACGTCCTGCGCGTGGCTCGGCTGTTTGCTGTTGAACAACCCGCCACGCTCTGTTATGAGTATGCTGGCACACGGAACCCCGGAACTCTGGAACCTTTTATGTCCCCCTTCGCGGTCGCGGCCCTTTTGCCCGTCGCGTCGTTTGTCTTCGTTTGCGGCTCACCTCTCAATCCTTCAACCACCGTGTTCGTCTCTCCGACGGTTGCCGTCGTTACCGTATCCGGGTTTTTCGTGACGACGCGGTTCGACAGATCGGGCGGGCTCATGTTCAACCCGCGATTCAAGCTGATCGAGACCAGCGGCAAGAGCGGGGCAACGATTCAACACATTCAATCATCGGTGAACGGGGCTGTGGCGCATGACACGGGCTCTGAATGCTGGACGGCGCCAATTCGAGTCAGGCCGGGAGCCACGCTCGACCTGTTCGACTCCGGAAGTGCCAGTTTGGGAGACTGCGCGCCTTCCTTCGCCGCGCGTGCCGATGCCACGCAAATCAAAATCGTCGTGACGTTCACCGACGATGAGGGCCGCAATGGCTCGGCCGAAGCGACGACCAGCACAGGCGGCTTCGCCGCGCGATGACCGGAGTTCCGAGATGATCAACTGTCTGGCTAAGCTCGGCGCGATCGCGGGAACCGCGACTGTGTTGGTTCACTCAGCACTGGCTGCAGACAACGCCGAGATGATGACATGGAAAGTCGACGGCCAGACGCGCCGGGCCATCGTGTACCCGCCCTCTGCGATCTCTGGCGGCAAGGCGCCGCTGGTGCTGTCGTTTCACGGACGTGGCGACAACATTCAGAACTTCCAGTTCACGAACATGCACCTGGCGTGGCCTGAGGCGATCGTGGTCTATTTCCAAGGCCTCCCGACGCGCGGCGGCCTCTTCGGCTGGCAGACCGAGAAGGGCCAGGATGACGACCGCGACTTGCGGCTCGTCGACGTCGCACTGGCGTCATTGCGCGATCGCTTCAAGGTAGACGAAGCGAGAATCTACTCGACCGGCTTCTCGAACGGAGCCGGCTTTACGTACCTCTTGTGGGCCGAGCGGCCCGCTGTCTTTGCCGCGTTCGCTCCGGTGGCCGGACGGCTCCGTCCGTCGGTTCAACCCAGAGAAGCGAAACCGGTGTTCCATGTCGCGGGCACCGCAGACGAGACGGTTCCCTTCGCAAGCCAACAAGAGGCGATAGACCTGGCCAGGCGTGTGGACGGGGCCACTGGCGCGGGCACCGCGTGTGGAAAGGGATGCACGACGTATCGGTCGCCGGGCGGGCCCCCGGTGATGACCTGGATTCACGCCGGCGGTCACGAGTATCCGTCCGACACGTCCGCCCGTATTGCGAAGTTCTTTCGCGATCATTCGCGGTAAGGACTGTGGCGCGGGCAATCAGGATCGAAGAGCACGAGAGATTCGTGTCCGACCGCTCGCTGACGGGAGTTTTCTGGCGAGCGTTTCGATGTCGTGAGACGCCACCACCTTGCCGGTCTTGGCATAGGCCTCGTGGTTCCGCTCGACCTCGGCGAGCCGGTAGACATAGTTCGCCGTGAGCCCGAGCGACTGACGGATGCCCATCTCGGACGAATCGCCCATCCAATTCAATCGTTCCAACCGTGCCCCGTTGGTCAGATGAAAGCGGGCAACGGAATCCAGCGGCTCGGTACCGCGCTTCGCATTCAGGAGGTAGTGGGCGCACGATGTCAGGATCTCGCGCCGCAGTTGTTCCGGGATGCTGATGTCGGCAGGCAGTTCCCTTTTTCCGAGCCGATAAAGCCATTCGCTCAGTTGCGCCGACCGAGGCGGAACGCTTGTTGACGCCGTGAGCCACGCCACGAAGCCCGGGACGGGCGACAACGTCGCGAACGTGCGCAGCCGGCGGAAATCCCGCCGCAAATCCTCAACCGTCTGTTTGATCAGAAAGTTGCCGAACGACACGCCGCGCAAGCCACTCTGGCAATTCGTGATCGAATAGAACACGGCGCAATCGGCTTGGTCCGGGTCGCCGACCGGCGCATCGACGTCGAGCAAGGGCTGGACGTTTGGAGGAATCCCTTTTGTCAGCGCGACCTCGATGAAGATCAAGGGCTCGTCGGGCAGGGCGGGGTGGAAGAATGCATAACACCGCCTGTCGCTCTCCAGCCGCCGCCGCAGATCGCCCCAGCCCTGGATCTGGTGGACGGCTTCATATTGGATGAGCCGCTCGAGAACCAGCGCCGGCGTTCGCCAGTCGATGCGTCGAAGAACGAGAAAGCCGCGATTGAACCACGACCGGAACAGATGGACGAAATCGGCGTCGACGCCGGCGCGCTCCGGATGGTCTTTCAACGTCGGCAGAAACTGACGCCGGAGGCCGACGAGTGCCGCCGTTCCGCCGGGACTCATGTTGAGCCTGCGAAATAGTTCCCGACGGGGTGATTCGACTGCCATCTGCAGCTGCATCAGGTTTATGGGCGACGGATCGTCGGCGTACAATTCGGCGGCTTGTCGCGCTCGTTCCTGGTCGGGCAAGAACTGATCGGCCAGGCCCTGCCAAAACGCCTCGAGTGCGGCATCGTCGAGCGAGATGCACGCCTCGAGCGCTTCGGCGGCAAGCCTGGCGACCGATACCTCGCCTTTTTCGGCCAGCAACGCCTGGCACAGCGTCAGCGCTCTTTGTGCCTCCTTGATGCCGGCGACGCCAGAACGTGCAGGCGGTCTCCTGAAGGATCGGAGGAGGCGTCTCAAAAAGGGGGAATCCTTCGGTGCCGTCGGGTCGGCCAGATCTCTGGCGTCGGGCACCGATGGCCTCGGAGCCGGGGTCTTGTGTGCGGCGTCGCCCATGGCTGTCTATCTTCCGCTACTGAAACCGATTAGCCAACTGAAGCGACCAATCCGGGAGGCTGAATTTGGACTACCTCCGGGATTCGAGGGCAACTCCGGCCTGATGGAGCCAGCTCCACGACGGCGTTCCGCACAACGACGGTAACCTATTGAATTGTCTCGCTTCTGGTCTATGCAACCGGCCAGGTCGCGCGGTACGCTCTCTGCAAAGTCATCTGAGGGGACAGAATCATGAAGAGGTTCGCCTTCGTCATCGGCACGCTCGTGGTCCTCCTGGGGATCGGGCTGTACCTTCGGCCACGACTGGCTGTGCAGGCCGGGCCCGGGCCGCAGACCGGTCAAGCATCGTCGGCGACCGCGCTGACGCCGGACGCCCTCGATCGCCTGCTCGCCCCGATCGCCCTTTATCCCGACCAACTTCTCGCGCAGATGCTGCTGTGCGCGGCGGATCCCGCCGGCGTGAAAGCGCTCGACCAGTTCCTGAAGCGCAACTCCTCGCTCAAGGGTACCGAGCTGCAGGATGCTGCCCTCAAGGACAACTTCGAACCACAGTTTGTTGCGATGGCATTGTTCCCTCAAGTCGTGAGCACGATGGCCACGCAGATCGAGTCGACCACACGAATCGGTCAGGCGTTCGCGACGGACAAGACGGCCGTCTTCGCCAGCATCCAGCGGTTGAGAAAACAAGCCAAGGACGTAGGAAATCTGAAAACCACACCACAACAGGAGGTCGAGACGAAATCCACGTCGACCGGTCAAGAGGTGATCGTCATCGAGCCGGCCAACCCACAGGTCGTTTACGTCCCGCAATACAACCCACAGGTCGTTTACGTCCAGTCTGCGCCGACGACGGTGGTCGTGCAGGACAACAGCACGGATGCGGCCGTCGCCGGGATAATTGGATTCACAGCGGGAATCGCGATCGGCGCAGCGGTCAGCAATCCCTATTACTACGGTCCGTATGGGTGGCACGGCGGCGCCTACATGTACAACGACGCCTGGGACGACTATTACGACCACCGCGAGGACGCACGCGAGGACTGGATGGATCATCGGGAGGATCTCTCCGAGAATCGAAACGAGCGCCGGGAGGATGTCTCGGAGCAGCGCACAGACCGACAGGAGAACAGGACAGAGAACCGGCCGGAAACGCAGGAACAGCGGACCGAGCGGCAACAGAACCGGCAGGAGAACCGCCCAGAATCGCAGGCACAGCGCCAGGAGCAGCGCACCAACGCGCAGACCGCCTCGACGTCGTCCACGTCCAGAGGCTCGGGCAGTTACGAATCTCGCGGATACAGTCAGGGCCAGAGTCGCACAGCGACGACCCAACAACGAAGCGGCACTAGCTCGGACGCCTTTTCGGGCTACTCGAACGGGAAATCGGAACGCTCAGCGAGTACGCGCGGACAAAGCAGCCGGAGCAGCTCGCGCAGCGGCGGGAGCAGAAGCGGCGGAGGGGGGAGGCGTCGATGACTCGCATAACAACTGCCGCGGGGTTCCTGTGTGCGGCACTCCTGGCGCACTCGCTCCTCATCACGGCTCAGGGCTCCCCCCAGCGAACGTTTGCCACGCCTGAAGACGCCGTTCGTGAGCTGATCGCAGCGGCCAAACCGGGAAAGCTGGACGAACTTCTGGCGATTTTCGGCGCGGATGGACGGGAGCTGGTGGCCTCGTCTGATGCGGCGACCGCACGCCAGAACCTCGAGATCTTCACCGTGGCGGCCACGGAGGGCTGGCGATTGATCGATCAGGGAACCGACCACAAAGTGCTCGTCATCGGCAACGAGGGATGGCCGTTCCCGGTCCCAATCGTGAAGAGCGCGAACAGCTGGAAGTTCGACACCGCCGCCGGAAAGGAAGAGGTCATCGCTCGCCGAATTGGGCGCAACGAGCTTGCAGCCATCGGAACGTGCCACACGTATGTGACGGCTCAGCGCGATTATGCGAAACAAGGACACGATGGAAAGCCCGCGGGCTTGTTCGCAAGGTCTTTCAACAGCGATGCAGGCAAGCAGAACGGCCTGTATTGGGCCGCAGCGCGACAAGAGCCACGGAGCCCGCTTGGCGATTTGATGGCTCAGGCGGCGCAGGAAGGACGGCAGCTCGGAACCGATCGCGATCGGCCATCGCCTTTTCACGGCTACTACTTCAAGATCCTCACCGGGCAGGGCAAGTCCGCAACCGGAGGAGCCAAGTCCTACTTGGTCAAAGGCGAGATGTCTGGGGGGTTCGCACTCGTCGCCTGGCCCGCGCAATACGACGCCAGCGGCATCATGACCTTCATCGTCAACCAGGATGGCGTCGTACATGAGAAGGACCTCGGAGCGCAAACCGAGGCTACAGTCGCCGCCATGACCGCCTACAACCCCGACGCCTCCTGGCGACGTGTCCAGTAGATTCACGCTCGAGGACGACTCTTCTTCTTCGCCGCCCGCCATCAGCTTGCTGTCTAACGGACGGTACACCGTCCTGCTGACCGAAGCGGGGAGTGGATACAGCTCCGTTGACGGTATGGACGTGACGCGCTGGCGCGAGGACACAACTTGCGACAGCGGCGGCGAATGCTTCTACATTCGCGACCTGGAGACTGGCCAGGTCTGGTCCGCGGGACGGCAGCCCCTGGGCAGAAGCACCGACGAGGACGCGGCGGATTTGCGACCAGACCACGCAACACTCTGGCGCCGCGATGGAGAGATCGAAACCCGCTACGAGATCGCGGTCGTCCCCGACGCGAACGCCGACGTCCGCCGAATTACGCTGACCAACCATGGGAGCAGACGGCGCACGCTTTCAATCACAAGCTATCTGGAAGTTGCCCTCAGCCCGCGCCGCGCCGACCAGGCGCACCCTGCCTTCGCCAAGCTGTTTCTGGAAACCATGTGGCTTCCCGAAACTGCTGCGCTGCTATGTCGGCGGAGGCCGCGCGCCCGAGATCAGCGGCCGGTCTGGGCCGTGCACGTTCTGGCAGATCCGAAGAACATCTCGAGTACGCTCGGGGACGTAGAATACGAAACCGATCGGGCGCGTTTTCTGGGACGGGGACGCTCTACTGCGAACCCACTGGCTCTTCAGTCCTCAGCGCCTCTTTCGGGAACTGTTGGCCCTGTCCTCGATCCAGTCTTCAGTCTGCGCCGACGAATCCAACTCGCTCCGAACGCGTCAACTGAACTGGCGTGCACTACTGCAGCGTCGTGGGATCTAGAGGAAGCGCAGCTGCTGGCAGCACGCTTCCACGACCTCCGAGAAGTGAACCGCGTACTCGAAATGGCCGTATCACACGGGCACGCGCAGATGGCCGCGATGGGGCTCACCCTCGAGGACGCGAGCCTTTACCAGCGCTTGGCGGCCTACGTCATATTCACGAGTCCGTCGTTTCGGTCACCCGCGTCGGTAGCGGCCAACCATCTCGGACAAGCGGGCCTCTGGCCGCACGCGATCTCGGGAGATCTGCCGATCGTCCTGCTGCGAATCGCCGACGAGAGCGGATTGGAACTCGCGCGACAGGTCCTCCACGCCCATCGATACTGGCGGTACTGCGGTTTGTCGGCAGATCTGGTTCTGCTGAACGATGGCGAGCCCGCGCTGCTGGACCGGCTGCAGGATCTACTTCAGAGCGATCCGACTGGCGAACGCGCTAACGAGCCAGGTGGCGTCTTCCTGCGTGAGACGGCGGCACTTTCAGTGGAGGATGCCACGTTGCTCGAGGCCGCAGCTCGCGTGGTCCTCCGCGATGGCCGAAGCCTAACCGAGCAGTTGTCGAAGACGAGCGCCCCGCGCAGACTGAACGACTCCCTGGGAGAAACACGAAATCTATTAGGAACGGTACCTCGCCACACTACCGGTTCCGGACGCAGTGCGTCGGCTGACGATCAGCTGGAAAGCGTCCGCGAGCATCTGCTCTTCGACAATGGCCTGGGTGGGTTCACGCCGGACGGCCGGGAGTACGTCATCCGTGTACGAGGCAGCGAGCGACCACCGGCTCCATGGAGCAACGTGATCGCAAATCCCGACTTCGGTTGCCTCGTGACGGAGGCCGGCGGCGGTTATACCTGGGCAGGCAACAGTCAAATGAACCGCCTCACGCCGTGGAGCAACGATCCGGTCAGCGATCCACCGGGCGAGGTCGTTTATCTTCGCGATGAAGAAACCGGGGAGTTCTGGACACCAACGCCTGCGCCGTGCGGCGGCAAAGTCATGACGTTCGTTCGTCACGGCCAAGGGTACAGTCGATTCACCAGGACCAGTCACGGCATCGAGCAGGACTTGCTCGTCCTGGTCCCGCCCAGCGCGCCAGTCAAGCTATTTCACCTGCGCGTCAGGAACCTTGGCGATCTGCCACGGCAGCTGTCTGCGACGTTCTACGCAGAGTGGGTCGTTGGAATCCAGCGCGATCAGGCGCCTCTGCAAGTCGTTTGCACTGCCGACCAGGAGTCTGGCGCGCTCTTCGCAACCAATGCTTGGGCGGGCGAGTTCGCCGGGCGCATTGCTTTCGCCGACGTCGGCCGCCGCCCCCGTTGGTTTGCCACAGACCGCGCGGAGTTCCTTGGTCGCTATGGAACGGCAGCGAGCCCGGCCGCGCTCAATCGGGCGCGGCTGTCCTGCCGCGCCGATGGCCTTGCCGATCCTTGCGCCGCGATCATGACCGACCTAGAACTCGGACCAGGAGGCTCAAACGAGATCGTTTTCATCCTCGGCCAGGCAGACAGCCCGGAGGAGGCCAGACGGCTTGTCAATGCCTATTCCGAGCCGCGACGCGCGCAGGCAGCGCTGACCGAAGTCCACGCCTTGTGGGATCGCATCCTTGGAGCCGTTCAGATTCGCACGCCCGATGCGGCGCTCGACTTGATTATGAACCGCTGGCTGCTCTATCAGACGCTCGCTTGCAGGATGTGGGGCCGTTCGGGCTTCTACCAGTCGGGGGGAGCATTCGGGTTCCGCGACCAGCTTCAGGACGCGATGGCGCTAGTCTACGGCGCGCCGCAGGAGGCCCGGGCGCAGATCCTCCGGGCGGCGGCGCGGCAGTTCGAGGAGGGTGACGTACAACACTGGTGGCACCCACCGGCCGGGCGAGGAGTACGCACACGCATCACCGATGACTTGTACTTCCTTCCGTTGGTCACGTCCCATTACGTCGGCGTCACAGGCGACGCGGCCATCCTTGACGAGCAAGTGCCGTTCTTACGCGCACCCACCCTTCGGCCGGACCAGGAAGAGAACTACCTCCTGCCCGAGATCAGTGAGCAGACCGCAAGCGTGTACGAACATTGCGGACGGGCCCTGGACTACGGACTGAAACTCGGTCCCCACGGCCTCCCCTTGATGGGAACAGGGGATTGGAACGACGGTATGAATAAGGTCGGGGCCGAGGGTAAAGGTGAAAGCGTTTGGAACGGATGGTTCATGTTGACGACGCTTCGGGACTTCGCTGCCTTGGCTGAGGATCGCCGCGACGCCTCCCGCGCCTCGTGGTGTCGCGAGCGTGCTGAGGCTCTACGCGCGGCATTGGAGGAACATGCCTGGGACGGCCGGTGGTACCGGCGGGCCTACTTCGACGACGGGACTCCTCTCGGTTCGGCTTCCAACGACGAGTGCCAAATCGACTCGATCGCCCAGTCGTGGGCGGTGATTTCTGGCGTAGGGGATCCAGTACGGACTCGGCTGGCCATGGAAGCGGTGCAACAGCGTCTCGTCAGCGATGCCAATCGTCTGATCCTGTTGTTCGACCCACCCTTCGACCGTGGCGTGCTGGAGCCCGGCTACATCAAAGGATACGTTCCTGGCATTCGTGAGAACGGCGGACAGTACACGCATGCTGCAACGTGGGTGGTGCTGGCCACGGCACTACTCGGGCAAGGCGAGCGGGCGACTGAGCTGTATGCGCTACTGAATCCGATTCGTCATGCGGAGTCCTCAGACGACGTCGCTCGTTACAAGGTGGAGCCGTACGTCGTCGCGGCTGATGTCTATGGCGCACCACCACACACCGGTCGTGGCGGCTGGACCTGGTACACCGGTTCCGCCAGCTGGTTGTATCGCGTGGGTCTCGAAACAATCCTTGGCTTTCAGTTGCATGGAAGCCACCTGAAGATTGATCCGTGCATCCCGCCGAAGTGGCCCAGCTACGAGATCACGTACCGTCATGGTTCCGCTATCTATCATGTGGTGGTCGACAACGCCGTGGGGACCGGCCGCGGTGTTTTCAGCGTGACGCTCGACGGTCAGCCCGTGCCGACGGGCGCCATCAACTTGGCGAACGACGGGCAACGCCACGAAGTCCGCGTAGCCATTTCGGGTGATGTCGCGACTGGTAACCGGGCGAGCCGGCATCGGTCGCACGCTGGGGGACAGGCTGCTGACTGACGACGACGTGAACCGACTGGATAACGAGGAGGAGCCGTCCCAGCCGCTGACCGATCAAGATCTGGATCGGTTGCAAAGAACGACACTTCAGTACTACCTCCGCGAAGCGAACCCGGCCAACGGCCTTATTCGCGATAAGACCCAACGGGGCGCCCCTTGCAGCATCGCCGCCGTTGGCCTCGCTCTGGCGGCTATCCCCGTGCTCGTCGAGCGCGGCGTGATCTCACGTGAGTTCGCTCCTGAGATCGCCCTGCGACGGCTGCGCTTCTTCCGCGACAGCCCACACGGCCCGGAGCCCGACGCCACCGGCTACAAAGGCTTCTACTACCACTTCCTGGATATGAGGAGCGGGCGCCGAGTCTGGGAGTGCGAGCTCTCGACAATCGACTCAGCTTTGCTTCTGGCAGGAATGCTGACGTGCGCAGCGTACTTCGATGAAGACACCGAGGAAGAGAAAGAAGTCCGGCGAATCGCCGACGCGTTGTACCGCCGGGCCGATTGGCAATGGGCGCTGAACGGAGGCGCTGCGCTCTCCCACGGCTGGAGACCGGAATCCGGCTTCATCCCCTACCGGTGGACGGGCTACGACGAGGGGTTGCTGCTCTATATCCTCGGCCTCGGCTCGCCGACATTCGCTCTGCCGCCGGAGAGTTACACCGCCTACTGTTCAACCTATAAGTGGGAAACGATCTACGGGCGCGAAGTGCTCTACTCCGGACCGCTCTTCACGCACCAGTTCCCGCATCTCTGGATCGACTTCCGTGATCTTCGCGACGCCTTCATGCGCGAGCGCGGAAGTGACTACTTTCAGAACAGCCGTGTGGCGACGTACATCAATCAGGAGTACGCGATCCACAATCCCCTCGAGTTTGCCGGCTACGGTGAATTCTGCTGGGGAATCACGGCGACCGATGGCCCCGGCTGGGTGAAGCGGACCGTGAACGGCATCCACCGTGAGTTCTTCGACTACTACGCCCGCGGAGTGCCATACGGCCCCGACGACGGCACCATCGCGCCGTGGGCGGTCGTTGCCTCGCTCCCGTTCGCGCCGGAGATCGTCATGCCGACCATCGGTGCCATGGCTGGGCTCCACCTTGGCATGACGAACAACTACGGCTTCAAGCCATCGTTCAACCGGACGTACGAAGTGCCGGACAGCCCGACTGGTTGGTGGATCACACCGTTCCACTTTGGCATCGACCAGGGTCCGGTGATTCTGATGATCGAAAACTACCGCACCGGACTGATCTGGAACATCATGCGCAAGTCTCCGTACGTCGTGGCCGGCCTGCGCCGGGCGGGGTTTCGGGGCGGGTGGCTCTGAAGACGTGCGTTGGCTTCCCGGCCTGACCGTTCTGCGTGAATACCAAGCGTCCTGGCTACGGGACGATCTCGTCGCGGGTCTTGTCATCACCACGATGCTCGTACCTGTCGGCATCGCGTACGCCGAGGCTTCGGGCGTCCCGGGCATCAACGGCTTGTACGCGACGATCGTCCCGTTGCTGGCGTACGCGCTCTTCGGCCCGAGCCGGATTCTGGTCCTGAGCCCGGATTCGTCACTGGCGCCTGTGATCCTCGCGGTCGTGGCACCGCTCGCGCAAGGAGATCCCCAGCGCGCCGTGGCGCTGGCCGGCGCAATGGCGATCGTTTCCGGCGTGGTATGCGTCGCCGCAGGATTTGCACGTCTCGGCTTCATCACGGAGTTGCTGTCGAAGCCGATCCGCTATGGCTACATGAACGGCATCGCGCTGACAGTGATGCTGAGCCAGATTCCGAAGCTTCTCGGCTTTTCTGTTTCCGAACCCGGCCCAATCCGCCAGGCATGGGGAATCACGCAGGGCGTTCTCGCGGGCCGCACGAATGCCGCGGCTTTTGCGATCGGCGCCGGCACGCTCGCTGTCATTCTGATGCTGAAGCGCTGGCCGCGCGTGCCCGGCCTCCTGATTGCCGTTGTCGCCGCCACGCTCGTGGTCGCGTTGTCCGGTCTTGCATCGAGCGCTGGCCTGCAGGTGCTCGGTCCGCTGCCGCCTGGGTTGCCCGCGCTGCGATTGCCGATCGTTGAAGTTGATAGCTTGCAAGCAATTTTGACCGGCGGGATCGCGGTCGCCCTTGTTTCGTTTGCGGACACGAGCGTGCTCTCACGAACTTACGCGGCTCGCCTGCGCACGCCGGTGGATCCGAATCAGGAGATGGTGGGTCTCGGCATCGCAAATCTGGCGGCCGGCCTGTTTCAGGGCTTCCCCATCAGCAGCAGCTCGTCGCGGACGCCAGTTGCCGAGGCGGCCGGAGCGAAGACGCAACTGACGGGCGTCGTGGGTGCTGTTGCGGTTGCGTTGCTCTTGTTGTTCGCGCCGGCGCTGCTCCAGGATCTCCCACAGGCGGCTCTGGCCGCGGTCGTCATTGCTGCGGCGATCGGACTCTTCGAGGTGTCGGATCTTCGGCGAATCTATCACATCCAACGCTGGGAGTTCTGGCTTTCGATCGCCTGCTTCGCCGGAGTGGCGGCGTTCGGCGCCATCCCCGGGATTGTGCTCGCCATCGTGATCGCGGTAATTGAGTTCCTCTGGGACGGCTGGCGTCCGCACTCGGCGGTGCTCGGACGTGTTGAACGCGTCAAGGGTTATCACGATATCACCCGATATCCCGAGGCTCGTTTGATCCCAGGTCTGGTGCTGTTCCGTTGGGATGCGCCCCTCTTTTTCGCCAACGCCGAGCTGTTCCACAAGCGGGTGCTGGACGCGGTCGCGAGCTCCCCGACGCCGGTCCGTTGGGTCGTGGTCGCGGCCGAGCCGGTCACCAGCGTGGACGTCACCGCCGCGGACGTCGTCGGCGAGCTCGATGACGATCTGCACGCGCCGGCATCGAGCTGTGCTTCGCCGAGATGAAGGACCCAGTGAAGGACAAGCTGAAGCGCTTCGGGCTCTTCACGCGCCTCGGCGAACAGACGTTCTTCGCGACGGTTGGCGAGGCAGTGAGCGCCTATCTCGCGACCAATCCAGTCGATTGGGTCGACTGGGAGGATCGACCTGTTTGACGCGCCGCTTTTGGGCTTGAGCTTTCGCGGCGATCGGGACATTCTTGCCCCATGCGTACCTTCAGGCTTGTCGCTCGGTCATTCCATCTATTGGTCTGCATCTGCGCCGCAATACTCACGGTCTCACCGTCTGCCGCGGAGCAGGAACCTGAAACGCCGGCGGGCCCCAAGCCGGCCCGCGTCGAGATATCGCCGGCGCGACGGGAGGTGGAGGTCGGCCAAACGTTCAAGTTCGAAGCGTCCGCGTACGGCAACGACAATCAGCGGCTGGAGCCCAAGGTGCTCAAGTGGGTGACGGCGCCGAGCGATACGGCTGGAACAGACGAAGCCGGGAACGTCACATTCTTCCTGCCGGGTGAGGTGAAGGTCGGCGCGATCGCGGATGGAAAGCCGGGCTTTGCCACCATCACCGTCAGACCGCAGAGTGTTGCCCGCATAGACATCGAACCGATCCGAACGCCGATTGCCGTCGGCGCGGGCGTGAAGCTGGCGGCGCTCGCGCGTACCTCCAACGGCGACCCGCGCAGCGAGGTTGATTTCGAATGGTCGTCGGAGAGGCCGGCCATCGCGACCGTCGATGCGGCTGGCCTCGTCACCGGCGTCGCTCCAGGCACGGCTCGGTTGACGGCGCGAAGCGGACAAGCCTCGGCCGTTCTCACGGTCACCGTGATCGCGAATCCTGTCCGTTCGCTCGCGATCAGTCCGCGATCGACGCGCGCCCGAACTGGTGATGTCATTCATTTCGAGGCCGCAGCGACCGTTTCTGGCGGCAACACCCCGGCAATCCGGTGGAGCGTCGCGGGAGATGGCGCGACGATTGAACCGGACGGCGGATTTGTCGCCGAGCGGCCTGGCACGTACACGATTACTGCTTCGAGCGGCGACCGGAGCGCGATCGCCTCAGTGGTGGTCTCGGCACGTGACGTGGCGCGAGAACTCGAGGTCGTCGGGCGAACTCCGCTCGAGGAATTTCAGACGACGGAGGAGTGGATCCTCGGCAAGTATGCATATGTGGCGTCACTCGCCGGCCGCATCTGGGTCTACGACATTTCAAATCCGGCGGAACCGGTCAAGACCGACTCTGTCGCCTTCGACGCACGGCTCGTCAACGACATCAGTAGCACGGCCGATGGAAAGATTCTCGTCGCGACCCGCGAAGGGGCGTCGAGTCGCAAGAACGGCATCGTCTTCCTCGATAACGCCGATCCGGCCCACCCAAAGGTCGTCTCCGAGTACACGGCAACGGTCACCGGCGGCGTCCACAGCGCGTTCGTCGACGGACACTACGTCTATCTCACCGACGATGCGACCGGGTCCCTTCGGGTGATTGACTTCGTGGACGTCAAGAATCCCAAGGAGGTAGCGAGGTGGCAGGTCGAGAATCCTCTGGCGCGCACGTACCAAAGTAAAGACGGCGAGTCGACGGCCGGGCGCTATTTGCACGACGTGTACGCGAAGGACGGCCTGTTGTACATGGGCTACTGGCGCGACGGCCTCATCGTCCTCGACATCGGCAACGGCATCAAGGGCGGCGGTCCCACTCACCCGCAACTGGTCAGCCAGCTCCGGTTCAACTACCTGGATCTCTACGGCCCTGGATGGCTCGCGGGCGCTCACACGGTGTTTCGCTACAAGAACTACGTGTTCCTGGGCGATGAGGTGTTCCCGGGTCAGTTCAACATCATGTCGCGCGATCGGATCCCGGTGCAGGGCATCCTGCATGTCGTTGACGTGAGCGACATCGAACATCCGCGGGAAGTCGCCGACTACGCCGTCCCGGAAGCCGGCGCCCACAACATGTGGGTCGACTCGGACACCCTGTATATGGGGTATTACAACGGAGGCGGCCGAGTCCTGGATGTGTCGGGTGAGTTGCGCGGCAACCTCTATCGTCAAGGGCGCGAGATTGCCCGGTTGTGGACTGGAGATCCCAAGGGGTGGCGTCCGAACCTGCCGTTCACGTGGGGCGCACAGCCACAAAACGGACTGATTTACTTCAACGACATGAACAGCGGCATTTGGATCACGCGGCTCCCGCCGCCACATGCCAAGGTTCAGAACTAGCGAGCCGGCGGCACAGCCAGCCGCTGGTCGATCTGGTAGATGTCGATGCCAGCGGCCTGCGGCGCGACATCGACGGTCGCGATCGTTTTGAGCGCCCGCAAATCGATCATCTCGACGGTGCCCGGCTCGGCGCCGATACCCTCCACCGATACAAACGCGGAGCGATTGTCGGGTGAGACGACCACACCGTGGACGACGCGGCGTTTCGTGGGAATCCGAGCAAGCTCCCGGCCACTGGCTGTGTCGATGATCGATACCGATTGATCGCGCTTGTTCGTCGCCACGATCCGATCGCTCGTAACCGCCAGGTTGTAGACACCCGATCGCACCGCGATGCGTCGCGTCAACGCCCACCTGGCCGACTCGACCTCAAGGATCTCGTTCGAGGCGTTGCACGCGACCAATATCGACCGTCCATCGTATGACGGCTGTGCCCACGTCGGAGAGCACGTATCTGCGGGAACGTTCGGTGCTTCGAGCCCGTGCGCCGCCACCTCATGGCCCAACGCAGCGTGCGACCGAGGCGGAGGCGGTCCCGCGGCACCCTTCTCTGCACCCTTCGTCACGAAGAAATGGCGCGACACTTTGAGCGTGCTCGTGTCGATTTCCACCAGCACGTCGTCCATCATGCAAACCGAGTAGTGCTTGGTGCCTTGTGGGTTCACCCGCGAGCCGTGTGGCATGGTGCACGTCGGGATCCGGGCGACTTCCACCATCTCGCCGGTGGCGACGACCGACACCGACGAAGGCACCATGTCGCCGTGGAGGTTGAAGTTGACCGCGTACAAAAACTCCCCGTCCGGCGTCGTGTGGAGAGTCGCCGGAAACATGCCGAGGGTCACGCGGCCGACAACCGCATCGCCGGTGGTCGAATACTTCCAGACCGAGCCGAATGGCTGCCCGTGCGCCAGCGACACATAATAGAACCGATGGTCCGGCGACATCGCGAGACCGTGCGGTCCGTCGATTTCAGTCGGCATGATGCCGGTCGCCACGACGTGATCGAGGCGTCCCCCATTTGGTCCGAACCGCACGAGGCTGATGCTGTCCGCTGCCTCGGAGGCGACGTACACGAGGTACTCGGATGTTGGCGACTGTGCCACGGTTTGGGCCGGTCTGAAAATGGCGAAGCCGATTCCAGTCGCGCACAGCGCTGCGAGAGCTAACGTGTGCTTCGCGAACGGCGTCACAGTCCCCATCATAGTCGCAGAGATTTGATGGCAGTTGTTTATTACCAGACGCGCGTCTCGCGAACGCCTCAGAGCGGCTCGATAGCGTGGATGCGACTGATGTCGATCGACACGCGTGCCCTGGCGTCCGTCGGCCGGAACATCGATTGAAACCGCGCGTTCCAGACGATTTCGTCGGCGCTGTACGAGGATCGCGCGTGGACGGTCTGCTCGAAGGTCTCGTCGGTCCCCGACAGCAACACCAGGATCTCAGCCTGAGTCCGTTCGAGCTCCTCGACCGACTTGCCGGCCAGCGGGCTCGCCTCATCGGCACGTTCTGGGGCTAGGCGCACCTATCATGCCACACCGTGCTCGGGGGTTGACTGGGAGGACCGATCTCGCTGACGTCGTGTTATCGTCTTCCTGCCCATTCGCCTCATGGACACTTCGGCCATCAGCTATCGGGTTGCTGATTTTCTCAAGAAACATCCTCCCTTTCATGCCATGGAGGAGCAGGATTTGCTCGCCCTCGCATCGCAAGGCCGCGTGAGATTTCACGAAGCCAACGAACACGTTCTCTGGCAGGGTGAACCACACAAGGCGTACATCTTCGTCATCCAACAGGGGACGGTGTCGTTGTGGGACGAAGCGGCCGACCGCATCGAGCTGCGCGACGTTCGCGGCCCCGGCGACATGCTGGGCATCGATCGATTCAACGGCGCACGGTCGGCGCTGCACTCGGCCCGATCGGCGACCGATGTCGTGATCTATGCGTTTCCCGCGGCGGAGTTCGAAGCGCTGCTCGGAAAATATCCGCATGCGATGCGGTACGTCGCCGCCCACGGCAGTGTGAGCATCGACTATCAACCTCCGGGCGACAGGCGGCAGCCTCAAGAGATCTTCTTACACGATGTCGTTCGCGAGAAGACGCTGCCCCGCTGCACAACTCAGGACACCATCCGGGAGGCCGCGCGCCGGATGCAGTCTGCCGGCAGGGACGCTGTCGTCGTGGTGGATGCTGATGCCAGAGCCCGGGCGGTGCTGACCGGCCGCTCGTTGCTCGAGTGGATAGTGGATGGCGATGGCAACGTCGACCAACCAGTTGAAAAACTCATTCGCAGCACGCTTCCGACGCTGGCCCCGAGCGCATCCGTTACTGACGGCGCCCTGAAGATGGGCGCGGCAAATGTCGCAGCGCTGGCGATTACCGAAGACGGCACACCGGACGGCCGGCTACACGCGATCGTCACCGCCGGTGACCTGATGGCGGTCTTCGGCGACGAGCCCGCCGCCCTTCTGCGCGAGATTCGCCGCGCGACGTCCACCGACGCCCTCCGCAGGCTCAACCAACGGGCGCGAGCGTTGGCGCTCCAGCATCTCACGAGCGCCGTCTCGGTAGACTGGCTGGCCAACTTCTCTCATCTTGCCGACGCCGCCATCCTCAACCGAGTCGTCGCTTTGGCCGAGCACGAACGGAGCGACCTTTGCTGGTGCTTCTGCGGTCCGTCGGGCCGTGGTGAATCGCTGACCCAGCTCCAGCCGCAGGTGGTCCTCATCGCAGACACGGATGAGGAGCGACGAGCGCAATCGACGTACTTACGGGTGTTGGATTTGCTCGCAGAATGCGACTACCTGCCACGGTCTGGTGATTCTCTCGATCGATCCTTTTACGTCGCGCCGGTCCCTGAATGGAAGGAGCGGTATAGCCAATGGGTGCGCGACCCGGTGCTCCAACAGACCTATCGCATGCGCTCGTTGTTCGACCTGCGCCCCATCCACGGTCGCCAGGCGCTATGGCACGAGGTAGCCGCGACGGTCACCGATGCGGTTGATCGCGACTTCCTGCGGCTGCTGGCCAACGACTGCCTCTCGAGTCTGCCTCCTTTGACGTTCTTCCAGGATGCCGTCGTGGAAGAGTCGGGCGAGCGTACGACGGTCTTCCGACTGGAGCAGAGCGCGCTCCTCCCGCTCGTCGACGTCGGCCGGGTGTTCGGCATGGCCGCCGGAAAGGCACTGGGGACGTCGACGCGCGAGCGCCTCGCCACGGCGCGTGCGATGTTGCCCGAGCACGAGTCGGTTTTTCGTGAGGCTTCCGACACCTTGAGCGTCGTGCTCTGGCAGCAGGCCCGCATCGGCATCAGCCAGGGGACCGACGGTGCGGAATTGCCGCCCGCATTGCTCAGCCGCCACGACCGGCAGGTGTTGAAGAGCGGGTTCCGATCCATCCTGCGGCTGCTGGAGTTCACGGCGGATTGGAAATGGCTCGAAGCACTGTGACGGAACCGGCGTTCGTCGGCCGATATCGGCAGCGCTTCGAGAGCACGTGGCGCGGCGATACATCGATCGATCGCGTCCGCTTCGTCGTCCTGGACGTGGAGACGACAGGGCTCAATCCGCGGACGGATCGCCTCGTCACGATTGGCGCCGTCGGCGTCCACGGCGGAGAGATTCTGATCGAAGACTCCTTCGAAGCGCTGCTCAAAATCGAGCGTAACACCGCGGCCGTCACCGTGCACGGCATCACGCGGGCCGAAAGCCTGAGCGGGCTGGAGGAGCCGCAGGCATTGGAGCAGTTTCTGGAGTATCTCGGGGACGGAGTGATCGTTGGCCACCACGTCGGTCACGACATTGGAACGTTCAACGCGGGCTACGAGCGCCATTGGGGCTTCCACCTGCTGAACCGGAGCCTCGACACGATGGATCTCACCTTGCACCTCGAGAGAGATGGAGCGTTTGCCGGCCGGCCCAGGATTCGTCGTTTCACTCTCGACGCGCTCTGCGACATGTTCGGAATCGTCCCCTACGACCGCCATACGGCTTGCGGCGACGCGTTCATGACCGCTCAGGTTTTTCTGCGGCTCCTCCACCTCGCGTCCCGGCACGGAAGGCGCACGCTCGACCTGATCGCCGAGCCCTACTCGGACTCTGTATCGGCTTCGACCGAGATTGAACACCGAGCCGACCCGTTGCAGACTAGGGGCGTCGTTTGAGGGCACTCTACTTCCCTGGGAACACTTGAACCGAACGAATCAGCGACAGGAACGCTTTCCTGTTGATCGAGGCGACCATGACGATCGACCGTCGGCGCTTTCTCGAGTCTGGTCTCGCGGTTTGCGGGGCGGCCGGCCTTGCGCCATCCCCCATCGGCGCAAGCGCAGCTGCCGCCGGACAGACTGCATCACGACCGTCCGGCAAATCGATCAGCCGCCAGTTCGCGCAGTGGGTCGTCGGTCTGCGCTACGAAGATCTGCCAGCAGCAGTCGTCGATCGTGTAAAGGGCCTGACACTCCACAACCTCGCCTCGGCACTCGTCGGATCGCAGTTGCCCGCGGGCGAACAGGCAGTTGCGTTCGTCACTGGCGAAGAATTGGGCGTGAAGAGCGGCGCGACCATTCTGGCGAATGGAAGCACGGTGACCAGAGGAGGCGCTGCCTTTGCCAACTCGGAAATGATGCTGGCGGGCGGCAAGTGGGACACGTTCCGCATGCTCACGCATCCCGGGACCGCCATCATCCCGGCCGCTTTGGTTGCAGCCGAGACGGAAGGCGCGTCCGGTCGGGACTTCATCACCGGCGTGGCAGCCGGCTACGAGGTGATGGAACGGATGGCGGCCGACTGGATCCCAACCGTCATGGCGCGCGGATTCCACGCAGGACCCGTGTTCAGTATCTTCGGCGCGGCGATCGCGGCCGCCAAGATCATGCGCTTCACCGACGACCAGGTACACGCCACGATTTCTCTCTGCACGAACCTGGCGGGAAGCAACCTCGAAAGCCGCGCGCTGCGCGAAGGTGCAGCCGTACGAAACGCGCTGCTGGCGGTTGCGCTGGCGAAACAGGGAAAAGTCGGCGGTGGCGAAGCGGTGCTCGAAGGTCCGGCGGGGTTCTACCACGCCTACGCCGGGAACAACGCGGGCCGTCTCACCTACAGCTTCGTCGGTGCCATTGAAACCAGGCTCGACACATTGACGGCAAGGCTCGGCGAGGAGTGGATGCTCCTCGAGACGCTGTACCGGATCTACTCAATCGCCGGCTACAACATCGCGCACGTCGACGTCACGGCTAAGCTCTGCGAGGAGCACAACATCAAATATGGTGACGTCGATCGCATCGAAGCCGTCGTGAACTGGATGGAGACGCAGTATCCGAGCCCCGCCTTCCCCACGCAGCGCGAAGACATCGGCGAGCCGCGGCGCGGCGGCACGAGGTACTACTCGGCGTACGGTGCCGTCAAACGCGGGTTCCCGATGCTGGCCGGAACTCCCGATCCGCCAGAGGTTCTGGAGCTGATGACACGCGTGCGGATCATCCCGTCGCACCAGATGACGCTCTTCGGTCCGCGGATCACGGTTTTCACCAAGGATGGCCGGAGCTACACGAAGCAGGCGACCGGGCGCGAGTTCATCTGGGACTTCGACGAGGAGGCGCGGCGCATCCGGGGCGTCGTACCCGGCATCCCGATTCCCGAGCGCCAGTTCGAGAACATCATCGCCACCTGTCGCGAGCTCGATCAGCGCGAGAAAGCCGACCGGCTCGTGCGCTTGACGTTGAAGGCATGAAAGCCCTGACGCGCCGTGAGTTGTTGGCCGCGCTCGCTGTCGGCCCAGTCGCCGGATGGCGGAATGGGCTGACAGGAGCCGACGCTTCCGCCGGTTTTCCGATGCTGACCGGACAGAACGATTCGGGGCAAGCGGGATCTCCAAGGCTCGCGCTCAGGTTCGCGCGCCTGCTGAACGCGATGACATTCGGCAACTTGCCTCCCCTGGCCGTCGACCACGCCAAGATGATCATCGCCAGCACGATCGCCAGCGCGGCGTCCGGCTCGCGCATCGGCTCGGCGCGCATCGTTCGCGATCTGGCAAAAGAGTTCGGAGGCCGCCCAGAGGCGACCATCTGGTTCGATGGCGCGAAATTGCCCGTCGGAAGCGCAGCCAGAGTCAACGCCGTGCTCAGCGACGCGGCCGCCTCCGACGACAGCGACCTGCGAAACGTCGCGCATACCGGCACGAATGTCACTGCCACCGGCCTGGCGGTCGCGGAGCGAACGGGCGCGACTGGCCAGGATCTGCTGTGCGCGATCGTTGCCGGCTACGAGGCAGCCGGCCGGATCGGTGAGGCACTCGGCGCCGACAGACAAGGCTTTCACGCCTCGGTCATCGTTGCGTTCGGCGGCGTTGTCACCGCAGCCAGACTTCTCAGGTTGACCGACGATCAAATGGCCCACGCCATCTCGCTGGTCGCCACAAGCATGGGTGGGCTGGCCATCGGCACGAACAGTTGGGCGCGGGAATATCACGCGGGCAATGCGGCTCTGGCCGCGGTGAACGCCGTGCAGGCCGCCAGCCGTGGCTTCACCGCCAACGAAGACATGCTGGAAGCGGCGCGTGGGTTTCTCGCGGTCTTCAGCGACGAAAAAGCGGACGCCAGTGCACTGACTCGGGACTTTGGCAAAGAGTGGGACATCGTCACGTATCTGGCGATCAAGCTGGTGCCCGGCGCCCACGCTTTTCACCCATCCGTCGAAGCGGCCGTCAACGCCGCACGCCAGTCGGGCGTGGCGCCTGATCAGGTCGCAAGGATTCTCGTCGCGGGCGCCCAAAGCCGGACCATCGCTTCTGGACAACGTCCGAAAGACATGGTCGAAGCCATCCACAGCCTGCCTTACTTCATTGCGTCTGCGGTTGCCGATAAGGACTTCTCGTGGGTCCATGCAACACCAGAAAAGATTCACAATCCTGTGGTCGCTGGACTCATGGATCTGGTCGAGTCGGACCCGGCGCCACCGGCGGTTCGCTACAGCTGGAGCTGGGGCGGAACGGTCACAATCGTCACCAAGTCCGGTGCCCGGTACTCGAGCACAGTTGACGCGCCTCGAGGATCGGGACCGCGGGGTATCGACTGGAGCGAAGTCGACGCCAAGTACCGCGCCCTGATGCCAGAATCGAGTCTGCCGGCGAAGCGCATCGAGGAGAGCCTGGCCTTGATCCACCGGTTCGATCAGTTGAGACACGTCTCCGACCTCACACGCCTCATCAGTTGACCGGTGATGAATGAATTGGATCCGACGCACAAGGAGCGCAACGTGACTGTCTTGAACCGCCGCCAGTTCATCTCTGCAGCCGCCACCGCGGCGATCGCTACGCGAACCGCCGACCTGCTCGCGCAAACGGTCAGGTACGACTTGATTCTCAAGGGCGGGCGTGTGATCGACCCTTCACTTCGGCTCGACGCCACTCGAGACGTGGCGATTGCCAGTGGCCGCATCGCGGCGGTCGAGGCCAATATTGCGGGCGGCGCAGCAGAGACGCTCGACGTCGCTGGCAAGATCGTCGCGCCCGGCCTGCTCGACATCCACACCCATGCGGCCCGCGTCAAAGATGGCCCGGAGCTTTGCCTGGCCGACGGCGTGACCGGGTTCGTCGATGCGGGATCACAAGGCGCGGACAAAATCGCCGAAATCATTGCCGTGGCGAAGTCGGCGCCACAGCCGGCCCGGGTGCTGATCAACATCGCGCGTGCCGGCATCCTGCCGACCGGCGACACGATGGACGTGAGCCGTGCCGATGTCGGAGCCGCGCGCGAGGCGATCGGCAAGAACCGCGACATCATCGCTGGCGTCAAGGCGAGATTGTCGCAAGAGGTTGCCGGCGCCAACGACTACGAGGTGCTGAGGCGCGCTCAAGAGGCCGTGAAGGACTTCAACCTGCCCGTGATGATCCACATGGGGCAGACGGTCTCACCGTTGCCGAAACTTCTGGACCTCCTCAAGCCCGGCGACGTCGTGACCCACATGTTCGCGCCCCCGCCAAACAGCATCGTCGACGAGAACGGCCGTATCCTTCCCGCCGTGATGGCTGCGCGACGCCGCGGAGTGTGGTTCGACGTCGGGAACGGACGCGTCGGGCATCTGCGATGGGACATCGTCGAGCGCGTCATGCAAGCGGGTTTCTGGCCGGATACGTTCTCCACGGACTGGACGCCCGAAGGGCGAACTGCCCAAGTCATCAACTTCCCGAACGTGATGTCGAAGTTCCTCGACTTCGGCATGCCGCTCGACCAGGTGATCGCGTGCGCGACTGTCCACGCTTCGCGCGTGTTCGAGGTATTCCGCGATCGCGGCACGCTCAATGTCGGCGCACCTGCCGACGTCGCGATCCTGGAGCTTCGGCAAGGATCGTTCGAGTTTGCAGACAACTACGGCAACAACCGAACCGGCCGGCAGCGCCTCTTCCCAAGCTTGACGGTTCTAGGCGGGAAGCGCGTCCCGGCGCGTGCCTAGGCGATCGCGGGGCTAAAGCCCTGCGCCACCTCTTGCGGGATCCCACGACGGTCCCGCGTTCCAAAGTCCCGCGAGCATGTAGCCCACGTTCCGGGGAAGATTCCACCAGACGCCCGTCTGCGAGCCTGCAAGGCGGTGGACGATCGATCGTGACGAGTAGAACCGGCGCGCCACCCATTCCGTTCCCGCCTCGAGCTCCCGTGGCGACATGAGCGCGGGCTCGAAGACGCAGTGTTTCTTGCCGTCGTATTTCGACCAGTCGGTGGTCAGGATCCGGTTGTCGGCGGTCATCCGATGGAACGTCGGAGTCCCGGGCATGGGCACGACCATGCTCACCGTCGCGACGTCAACGAAGGCTTCGTCGAGGAACTCGGCCGTCCGGCGGAAGATTCCCACGTCGTCTTCGTCGAACCCGAACATGATGCCCAGGTGGACAGCGATACCGTGACGATGAAGGCTCGCAATGATTCGATGGTAGTCGTCAACCCGATTGTGCGCCTTGTTCGCCGCCTCGAGGCTCTCCTGCGAGATCGACTCGAGGCCAAGGAAAAGCGCCTTGCAACCACTGCGCGCCGCAAGTGCCACCAGCTCCTCGTCGCGCGCGGCGTTGGCCGTGCACTGGCTTGTCCACCATTTCTTGAGCGGAGCAAGGGCGCGGAAGAGCTCTTTCGCGTAACGCGGATTTGCTCCAATGTTGTCGTCCCAGAATACGACCGCGCGAGTCGGGCTCGTCGCGATCTCGCGGACGACTTCGTCGACCGGGCGGTAGCGCATGGTCCCCGGACCGTAGAGGAGCGGGATCGAACAGTAGTCGCAGCGGTGGGGACACCCTCGCGTTGCGATGGTCACCGATTTCCCGTAGCGGCGTCCTTTGATGAGGTCCCAGCGCGGGGCCGGCATGCCGGCGAGCGGTGCCTGCCGAGTCGAGACGTAAACCGGCTCGAGCTTGCCGCAGCGCGCGTCGTCGAGGACGCGAGGCCACGTGTCTTCGGCTTCGCCCACGACCACTGCGTCGGCATGGCGAGCGGCCTCCTCGGGGAGAGCCGTCGCGTGGGCTCCGCCGATCACCACGCGCACGCCGCGGCGACGGAACTCGCGCGCGAGGCTGTAGGCATGGAGAGCCGAGGGCGTCGGCGCGGTGATCGCCACGAGGTCCGCCGGCACGTCGAACCGTACCGGCTCGACGATTTCGTCAGTATGCGAAACCGTGTGCTCGGACGGCGTCAGCGCCGCGATCAGCGGCATGGTGAGCTGCGGGAACTGAATCAGGCGCCCACGGCGAAGGCGTCGCGACTCGGGCGACTCGGCGGTGATGAGGTGAACGCGCACCTCTATTTCTTTTCTCGGCCGGTCAGCTTCAGAAACGTCTGGTTCTCGTGGCAGATGAATTCGATCGGTTCCGAACCGTCCGTCACAATCTGTTGGAGGACTCTGACGGTAAAGGGCCCGGTATACGCTTTCGGGTCGTCGACTGTGAACTCGATCTCCAGCCGTCCGTAGCTCACACGCCGGAATCGCTCGGTCAACTTCATCGCCTCCGTATAGGGACTTCCCCTGTGGTCAAGCCATCCAGCACCAAGGTACGCGTCGGGTAACCCCACGGCGTTCGGATTGTTCGGATCGACACCGTGAAAGTTGTTCGATTCGACCACGAGCGTGTCACCTTCCCACCGTCCGACGGAGTAACCGTGCCAATACGGCTGGACCGCCCCGAGTGGCGGAAGAGAACGGCCGTCCATGTAAATCGTCCGAAAGCCGTAGTTCGACTCGTAAATGATGAAAATCTGCCGGGGCATCTGGGCAATCTTCAGCGGCTGCGGATCGATGTGGTATTGCAGCGGACCCTGGGGCAGGCACAGGCCGTCCGGATCGTTCAGGCCAATCTCCGAGGCGCGCTTCTTCTGGAGCTCTGCGGCCCATGGCTGGAAGGGCAGCCCGTCTTTGAATCCTGCCCCAGCGTTGCCGAACGTCACCTGCGGGGCCCGGTCGGACGAAGGGCCGCTCGGCTGCGGATCGAAAACCCAGATCCCTGAGAGATCCGGCTTGCCATCGGCCGTTCGCGGTGCGGGCGCACCGAGATTCGGCTTGCCGTCAGTCCCTTTCGGAACTGCAGCTTGGGGATACAACGGCCACTGCGCCGAGAGGGACGGCGTGATGGCTGCGATGATGGCTGCCAACACGGCCGTGGTGAACCGGCGTTTCATGTCGACCTCCTGATCTCCGCGCGGAGACCGCAGTGTGGCTGGGCTGTCGGCAGGGATCGTAGATCGAAAATTTCCCCATCTGTGCGAAATAGTCCACAGCACTCTGGGTTATTCGAGGCCGATCGGCTGCCGGATCGGTAACTTAGCGGGGATCGAACTGACACGATCCTTGCAAATAGCCGAACGACATGACGGCAGGCGCCTGGACAATGCTGCGGACAATCGGCGTATCGCTTCTCGCGCCGGCCTTCATCATCGCGCTGCTTGCGAGCCTGCAGGCCCAGAACGACCGGCCGCAAAACGACGCCATCGCCCGTCTCGGCAAACAAATCGAGACCGGAGCAGTGACGCTCGACTATCGCCCCGACGTCGGCTACCTTCCAAGCCTGCTCCAACAACTTGACGTCGCCATCGACTCGCAGGTGCTGGTGTTCTCGAAGACCAGCTTTCAGCAGGCACTCATCACGCCGCAGAATCCGCGCGCGATTTATTTCAACGACAATGTCTCGATCGGCACCGTGCCTGGAGGCGAGGTGTACGAGCTGCTTGCCGTGGATCCCACCGACGGCGTCGCCTTCTACACGCTGGCCGACAAAGCAGACGGACCGACCGCGTTTTCAGCGTCGCGGCGTCGAATGCCTTTTCTGTCACAGCCCTGGAAACAAAGGGGCGCCGGCACTGACCCTCACATCGGTGTTTCCAAGCGCTGACGGCACACCGGCCTTTACCGGATCGTTTTTCAGCCACGATGGATCATCGAACGCCGTTCGAGGAGCGCTGGGGCGGCTGGTACGTCACGGGCACACACGGTTCGCAGAAGCACATGGGAAACGCAATTGCGCGCCGATCCGGATCGCCCCTTCGTGCTGCAGGAGAGCGGCACGCAGAATCTGACCATCGCTCGACGGAAAGTTCGACGTCTCGAGGCACCTCGCTGGCTCAAGTGACATCGTGGCTTTGATGACTCTCGAGCACCAGGTCGGGATGACCAACCGCATCAACGCCGTCAGCTTTCAGTACCGGCGGGCCGAGCGATCGGGTGGAGTCAGCTGACGCCTTTCTCAAGCGTCTCGACGACGACCTCGACGATCTGGTGCGTTACATGCTGTTCGCGGATGAAGCGCCATTAAAAGAGCCGATCACCGGCACATCGAGCTTCGCCCGGACGTTCAGCGATCGCGGACCACGCGATCACGACGGGCCGCTCGTTGCGAGAGTTCGATTTGCGAACACGTCTGTTTCGGTATCCATTGTCGTACATGGTCTACAGCGAGCTCTTCGACGGAATGCCGACGGTCGTTCGCCAGCGCGTCTATCGACGCTTGTACGACGTATTGACCGGAAAGGAACGCGACCGAGAAATATGGACAATCTTTCAGACGAAGATCGACAGGCTATCCTGGAGATTCTCGTGAATACCAAGTCGAATCTGCCGCCATATTGGAGCGACCCTCCGAGCTCCCCTTGAGGGCCTGGTCAGTGCTGCGGCTTCACGTACATCACCACGACGCCGCCCGGAACCGGAGCCACCGTGACCGGGAACTCGGCTCCATGCCGTGTGACGGTTCGCCCGGCGATGATCCCGACTCCTGCGCCAAATACCACGTCGCTTAGCCAATGCTTGTTTGCCGGCAGTCGCGACATAGCAACATACGAGGAAAAGATGTAGGCGGGGACGGCCCCTCTCCACCCCAGATGCCGCTCCAGAGCCGTTGCAAACGCGAATGTGTCCGCCGCGTGCCCCGACGGAAACGAGTTGTTGCCGGATCCGTCGGGCCTCTCCCGCCGAGTCGTGTACTTCAACGACTGCACCAGCGCCTCGCTGACGGCGAGCGATTCAATGAGGTCCATCCCCACGTGCGAGACCTTCGGCTCGTCCTTGATGCGTCCAAAGGCATACACCGCGACAGATGTTGCCATCAGCGTCGGGAACTGTCCGATGATTGCGCCGGGCTTGAAGAAGTCGTTGTGCAAAGTCGCTGTTCACCAGGGCTTCGTTCACGTTGTCGTCGGCGGGGTGCACGGCCAGTGCTAGTCCTCCGCTAAAGCCAGCCCAATACAGGTTCTCCTTCGATGGCAGATGTTTGAAATCGCTCACGAGGTCCTTGGCCATCGCCTTGATGCCGGTATGCCGCGGTGTCGGCGGTGGACCTGTGGGCTGCCCGATCACCTGCTGCAAAGGTGAATGGCTCGACCGATTCGGAGTGACCGGCGGATCCTCGGCTCGAACGGAGTCGTCAAGGCGCACGCAAGAAGCACCGACGCAACAGGCACGAACCTCGCGAAAGATGTGGACATGATGGACAGGAACTCGATGCGTTTAGGGGTGCTGAAGGTTCGTAATAAAGTGGTCAGACCGAGGATCGTACAACCTTGAAGATGAACTTGCGATGAATGCACGGAGACCGAATCAACCACGATTTCTTTACGACGACTCTTCATCTAAAGCGCCGAGCTGGAGCAGTCAGAAAATACTGAATGGCGGGGGTAATGACAAGCGAGAGAAGCATCGAAACAAGAATTCCGCCGATGACTGCGATCGCAAGCGGCTGAAGCATCTGCGACCCGGCGCCAAGTGCGAGCGCCAGCGGCAGCATCCCCGCCACAGCCGCCAGCGCCGTCATCACGATCGGCCGAAGCCGGCGGCGACCGGCTTGAACGATCGCCTCCTCGGCGGAGAATCCGACAGACCGAAACTTCTCGTTCGCATCGAGCAGCAGAATGCCGTTCTTCGCGACGATTCCGACAACCATGATCAGTCCCATGAACGAGGACACGTTGAACGTCATCCGGGTAACCAGCAACGCGAGAAACACGCCCGATGTGGACAGAATCGCCGAAGCGAGAATGGCGACCGGCGGGGTGAACGATCGAAACTCGAAAAGAAGAACGAGGAAGATCAACACGACCGCCAGGATCAGGACTGTCGAGAGATCGCGAAACGATTTTTGCTGCTCCTTGTAGGTGCCGCCGTATTCGACACGGATGGACGGCGGCAGCTTCAGATCTTCGACGGCCTTCTGAACCGCGGCTATGCCGGTTCCCATATCCACGCCTTCGAGGCGTGCCGTCACTTCGACCAGACGCTGAAGGTTCTCGCGCCGCACTTCCATCTGCCCAGGCAGCTCGTCGATCGTGCTCAACGACCCAAGCGTGGCGGTCGAGCCCGACCCACTGACGAGCAACGTGTTGCTCATCGACTCGAGCGACGAGCGGGCCGATGCAGGAAAGCGAATACGCAGCGGGTATGGGCGGTCGTTGACCTGCACCGGAGTCTGCGCGGGCGCTCCATCGACCATCGCCAATGCCACGGTCGCGAGCTCCTCTGCTGTGAACCCGGCACGATCTGCAGCGTCCGGGTCGACCGTGAAGCGAACCGCCGGGCCGCTCGTCGTCTTTTCGATGCCGTCCGCGATGTCGACGATCGGTGTCTTGCCGCCGATCGTCACTTTACCAAGCGCGTCCGCCACCTGCGGTGCCCAAGTCGTCAGGAGATCGGCGTCCGGCGAGAACAACTTGACGACGACCGGCTCAGGCGCCCCCGTCAGGTCGCCGATCATGTCCTGCAGCACCTGAATGAACTCGACGTCGAGGCCCGGCTCCGAAGATGCCACCTTCGCCCGCACGTCCCGAATCACGTCGTCGACGCCGCGGCTGCGTTTTGCTTTGAGCTTCACCGCGATGTCGCCGGTATTTGGCTCGGTGACCGCGGCGAGCCCAAGCTCCAGGCCGGTGCGGCGAGATGTGCTCTCGACCTCGGGCGTGTCGCGCAGGATCGATTCGATGTGGCCGACGACGCGGCTGGTCTCCTGGAGTGAGCTGCCAGGCGGCATCACGTAGTCGAGCACGAATCCGCCTTCGTCGAACGCCGGCAAGAGGTCGCGGCCGAGTACGCCGTAGCACAGATATGACGCGCCTACCAACGCGACACACATGGCGACGACGACGCCCGGATGCCTGACGGCGCGGCGCAGGACGTGCTCGTAGATCAGAAGCAATCGACTGAACGCGCCGTGCGCAAACGACGCGTCTTCGGCGGTCATCATGCGTCGCACCTGCGCGGCGCGCGCGTCGCTGTCGTCCAATCCGGCTGGGATGCTGTGACGCGCTTCGCCGAGCGTCCCAGGCTGCACGTCGGCTGATTGGTGGCGGCGAACCAGACGCGCGCTCAGGTTGCTCGTCCACACCAGCGCGAGTACCAGCGACGTCAGCAGCGCGACACTCATGGCGATTGCAAGCGAACGGAAGAATGTCCCGGTCACGCCCGTAATCGTGATCAGCGGCAGGAAGACGACAATCGGCGTGAGCGTCGACCCGATCAACGGAACCGTGAGCTCCTTCAACGCGCTGGCGGTCGCCTCCAGGGGCCCCTCTCCGCCATCGCGATGCAACACGATGTTTTCAACCACGACGATCTTGTCGTCGATCACGAGGCCGACGGCGGCAGCGAGGCCCCCGAGCGTCATCAGGTTGAAGCTCTGCCCAAGAATCTTCATCGCAATGAACGTGACGACCATCGTCACCGGCACGACGAGCCCGGTCATGATCGCGGTGCCCCAATCTCTCAGGAACAGCCAGATGATGAGGCCGGCAAGGAAAAGGCCGATGACTATCGCGTCGCGGACACTTCCAATCGACTCGTGCACGATATTGGACTGGTCGTAGAAGGCTCGCATCTCGACGCCAGCTGGCAGCGTCGGTTGTATGACGGCCATTTCTTGGTGTACCTCGTCGGCCACCTGCGCCGTGTTGCTGTCCAATTGACGATTGACGCTGAGCAGCAGTGCGGGCTTTCCATTGGCGCTGACGACCGTGTAGACCGGCTCGACGGCCGGCGCCGGGGTGCCAACATCCTTGATGTGAACCGGAACATTGTTCACGTGTTTGACGACGATGTCCCCAATCTCCTCGGGGCCGTGCACCTGTCCCGTCACGAGGCCGAGAAACAGCTGATGCTGCCGATTGAGCAATCCAGGCGAGTCGACGATGTTCGTGCGATTGGCGGCGTTCAGGATGTCTGCGATTGAAGTCTTGGCGCGCAGCATCCGGGCCGGATCGACGACCACGTGGAACTCGGGCCGCTGGCCACCCTGAACGAGGACACTCGCCACGCCCGGAAGGCCGTTGAGCCGGGGTTTGATTTCGTAGGTCGCCAGCTCCCAGAGGTCGGTCTGCGGCACCGTGTCGGAGGTCAGGCTGTAGCCGATGATGGGAAAGCTGGAAAAGTCGAGACGATTGGTCCGGATGCGCGCTGTCGCAGGGAGACTGCTCTGAACGCGCGAGACGGCCGCATCGACCATCTGCAGCGTCTCCAGCATGTCGACGTCCCAATTGAAGAAGAGGTTGATCTCGGCCGAGCCGCGGCTGCTGACCGATCGGACGTCTTCAAGGCCTGGCACGATCCGAACCGCTTCCTCGATGGGCCGTGTGATCGCGATCTCCATCTGCTCGATCGGCATCACGCCGTTCTCGACGCCGATGATGATCCGCGGAAAGTTCGTCGTCGGGAAAACGGCGACGGGCAGCGTCAGCGCTTCGTAAACGCCGACCGCTGTGAGCACGCAAATCAGAAAGATGATCGATTTCGAGTGGCGGGCGAACCAGTACTGATCGCTCACGATTCCTCGGGTTCTTCCTCTTCTTTCGCCGGAGCGATCTGAACTGTGGTCTTGGACAGCACGTCGGGATCCAGCTTGAACAGCTCGAAGGCCCCGGTTGTCGCAACGCGTTGACCGCTCTCGAGGCCGTCCGTCACCTGCGCCTTTCCGCGATCGCGGATTCCGACCGCAATCTTGCGAAGGTGCGGTTTGTTCTCGCTGTCGATCGCGATCGCGTACGTCGATCCCGATGAGCTCGTGAGCACCGCCTTCTGTGGAATGACGAGCGCGCTCGGAACCGTTCTCGCGATCATCTCGACGCGGAGGCTCGTCCCAGGCCGCAGCTTGCCGTCCGGATTGGCGCCCTGGACCCACACTTCAACCGTTGTATTCGTGCCGTCGAGCGCGGGGCTGATCTGTACGACCTTTGCTGAAAGCGGCGCGCCGGCCGGGCCCACCAGTTTTGCGTCGCTTCCTACGGCCAACTCCCCGGCCTCCGCCTGGGAGATGTGCGTGCGGGCAATCACCTGCGAGATATCCATCACCGTGACAATCGGCGCGCCGCTCGCCGCCATCTCCCCGGGATAAAGCGGGAGATCGGTCACGACGCCGTCGATCGGGCTCGTGATTCGCGAATATTCGAGCTGCGCCCGCGCCGCTTCGTTGCGACCCTTGGCGACATCGCGTTGCGCTCTTGCCGCCTTCATGGCTTGGTCGCGGGCGAACCCCTGCAGGTCCTCGAGACGTTTCTTCGCGGTCTCGTACTGACTGCGCGCCTGGCTGAGATTCGCCTGAGCCTCGTTGACGTCTTTCTGAGCGATCGCGCCTTCCTTGTGGAGATTCTGGCGGTTCTCAAAGCTCGCCTGCTGAGCGTCGAGAAGATCTTTGGCGGCGCGGAAATCCAGCTCGGCTTTGTTGACTTCTTCCGGAACCGTCGCCCTGGCCGTCGTCTCGAACGTCGCCTCGGCGAGGTCGAATGCGGCGCGGCTTTCCGCCGCGGCGCCGGCGAGATCCTGATTCTCGAGCTCCAGCAGCAGCTGGCCCGCACGGACGCGGGCGCCACGCTGTACGTAGGATCTTTTCACCGGTGCGGAAATCTTCGGGACGATCGCGGCCTGCTGACGCGGATACAACAACCCTTCAGCGCGAATCGTGCGGTGGATCGGAGACTGCAGAACCGGCGCGACGTCGACCGTCACGACAGGCGCCGCCTCTTCTTCAGCTTTTCTGCCGCACGCCGTCAGGAACGCCGCCGCAAGGACTGCAGTGGCACAAAAGATGTCAGCGCCGTGTGTCCACCGAGACGTTCGACGCCTCGCCATCACTCAAAAACTTCCTGTCAGGGTTTGCAGTTCCGCCAACGCTA
Source organism: uncultured Acidobacteriota bacterium (assembly GCA_963773035.1). Lineage (GTDB taxonomy): Bacteria > Acidobacteriota > Vicinamibacteria > Vicinamibacterales > CAVVIG01 > CAVRXZ01. Next base: position 206,536 of record CAVYZX010000026.1, read on the forward strand.
GCCGATATCGCACTTCGGCTTCGTCGGCGGCATTGCGCGCCTGGACGAGCGTGTTCTGGGAGTCGACAACTTCGAGCGCGGTGGACTCCCCCGCCTGATACCGCAGATTCGTCAAGCGCAGGCTTTCGCCAGCAAGGTCGGCGACCCGTTGAAGATTGTCCACTGCCGACCTGGCCGTCAGCGCCTCGTTGTACATCGAATACAAGCTGCCCACCAACTGCCGCTGCGTCTGGCTGAGCGTCACTATGGCGTGGCGCTCGCGCGTCTCGCTTTGATGCAGCCTGCTTCGCAGGCCACCCCATTCCCACACGGGCACGGTCAGATTGACCGTTACAAAGTAGCCCAGGTTTGGCAGGATACCCAGCTCCGGCTGAGCCGCTATCGCGCTGTGCAGAGCAAACTCGTTGGCCTCGATGCCGTAGACGCCATCAACGGTCACGGTCGGAAAGAAGGCGTTACGCGCGAGATGTACGTCATGGCCGGCAGCCCGCAACGCTTCCGAAGCGGCACGGAGGTCGGGATTGCCGCGCTCCGCCATGCCGCGGACTTCCGGGAACGGCGGAAGCGCCGGCGCCGCGCGCAAGTCGTCTACGACAGTAAAGTTCTCGTTGAACGTTGGAAACAGCAGCACCGCCAGCAGGAGCCGCGCGTTTTCCATGACCAGCGTCGCTTCGCTGTAACTTTGCTGCTGCTGCCGGGACTGAATTTCGGCCTTCACGACGTCGCTGCGCGCCACCTGGCCGGCGCGCTCCTGCTGCTGCGTGATTTCGAGGAAACGAGCCGCTTGCTGCACGGCCTGCTGCGCGGTCGCGTACCGGCGCTCGGCATTGACGAGTGCGTAGTAGGCGCGCGTCACGGTGACCACCAGACCGCGCTGCGCGACTTCCATTTTTGCCTCCGCCGCCGCCGCGAGCGCCTGGGCTCTGTGCACCGGGGCCGCCGTAAACGTGTTGGCGGAGAGCTCCCCTCGAACGACTCCCCACGCGCGGTACATATGCACGCCGTCGAGCGAAACGAAGCGGCCGTTTGGGTTCACGCCGTTCGGCTGGTTCCCGAGATACTGCGTCGTGTAGCTGAAGGCCGGCAGGAGTCCCGCTTTCGCCTGCACGCGGTCCTCGCGTGCAATCTCCACGTCGGCGACGCTCGCCTGAAACTGTGCGTCATTCTGCTTCGCTCGTTGGAGTGCGTCGGCCAGAGTGATGACAATAGGAGCGCCGGCCGGTCCTTCGGGGCGTACGAGCTGGAGTGGCGGGCCGGCCGGGACTTCTTGGGCTCCAGCCCATGAAGCGCACAACAGAAACGCCAAGGCAAACAGGAGGGGCACTGACAGACGCCTCGTCATTTGCCGACCACCAGAACCTTGAAGGTATCCGGCAAATACGTCGGGCGACCGCCGCCTTGTGACGGTGCAGCCATCGCGGTTGGCAGGTAGATCGTGTGCGTCTTCTCGTCGACGGCAATCGTGCGCGCGCCGCGCTCCGTCGCAACGTTCTCGAGAACCTCCCAAGTAGCACCCCTCTGTTGAACGATCGTCAGCGTACCGTCGCCGTTGGAGGTGAAGGCGTAGCCCGTTCCCGGATCGAATGCTGCCCCATCGGAACCCGCACCAATCGGCGCCATCGCGACGACTTTGCCCGCATCAGGATCGGAAACAACCATCAGCCGGTTCGAGCAGGCCGAGAATAATCGACGATTCTTTGCGTCGATGGCAAGACCTGTGGGCTCTTCACACGGATTGAGAGCATACTTCTTGATCATGGTCGCCTTCGCCGCGTCGATCTCGACAATCTCGTGCGTGTCCTCGATGTTGACGTAGACCTTGCCCTTCCCGTCCGCGACCGAAAATTCAGGCTTGCCTGGAAGCGCAATCGTAGCGACGACGTTTCCGGTTTTTGCGTCGACGGCTGTCGCGTTCTTCGATCGGCCGTTGAAGGCAAACACGCGACCCGACACCGAGTCGTAGCGGATTGAATCCGGATTCTCCCCTGCTGCCGCCATTCCTGTCGCCATCAGCGTTTTCAGGTCGAAGATCGTGATGTTGTTGCCCCGGCCATTGCTGATAAAGCCGCGGTTCAGTTCAGGTGCGATCGCAATCCCGTGTACTCCTGGCGTGTCGGGGATGTCGCCAACAACCTTATTGGAATCGAGGTCGACCACCACCACATGGGTTGCGTGGGACACGTAGAGCCGCCGCGCGGCGCTATCGACGGTGAGATAATCCCAGCCGCCTTCGCCACCGATTTTGATCTCGCCGGACACGTGATAGCCGGTCGGGGCCGCCGCAAGAAGGAATGGCACAAGAGCCGTCGCAACGAGCGTTCGCATGTGGACCTCCAGTTGGGGCCGGGTATTGCCAACGAGGTTGCCGAGTTGCTGAAGCGAGAGTGTAGCGCCCTGATCATGAAACGAGCATGAACGGGGTTTATGGCGCGTTCATGTTCCCGTCGCTATGATCTGAGCCGAAAGGGTCTTGACGTGCGGATCCTGCTGGTCGAAGACGAAGCCGCCGCAGCTCGTGTGTTGGCCAAAGGCCTCCGTGAAGAGTCGTACGCGGTGGACGTTGCCGTTGACGGCGACGCTGCCCTCTTCCAAGTCGCAATGACCGAATACGACGCGGTCATTCTCGACGTCTTGCTACCGGTCAAAAACGGATTGACGGTCTGCCGATCCATTCGTGAATCCGGATCGACAGTGCCCGTCCTGATGCTCACCGCGCGCGATAGCGTCGACGCCCGCATCGAAGGACTGGACTGCGGGGCCGACGATTACCTCATCAAGCCGTACGCCTTCGGCGAGTTGCTGGCGAGACTCCGGGCGTTGATCCGCAGGGGTCGCCAGCCACTGCTCTCGGAGAAGCTTTCAATCGGCGATCTGACGCTCGATACACGCAGCCGGCGGGCATGGGTGCGCGCCCACCAGGTCGACCTCACCGCCAAGGAATTTGCGCTGATTGAATTCCTCATGCGCCGCGCCGGGACGGTTGTGAGCCGGGGCGACATCGCCGAGCACGTGTGGGACGAACATTACGATCCGCTTTCGAACGTCGTCGACGTGTACATTCAGCGCCTGCGGCGCAAGCTGGATCGCCCGGGAGTGCCGTCGGTCATTCGAACGCGGCGAGGCGAAGGGTATCAGCTCTCGGTGGAGTCCGGCCTTCCATGAACACGCTTTCGCTCCGAAGCCGTCTCACGCTTTGGTACGCCATCGTGCTCGTGGTGATGCTCTGTTTGTTCGGCGCCGATATCGTCTGGCTATTGGGCGGGCTCGGCGTGCAACGCATCGACCGCGAGCTGGCCGATGCGGAGGCCACGGTCATCAAGATCGTGGGGAACGAGCTGAAAGAACAAGAGCCCCCCGCAGACGCCGCTGCGGAGGCTGCCGAGACCGTCGCGGACCAGGACCTCGCCGTTGCGATCCTCGACGCTCGCGGCGTCCCTCTGGCGTCCAAGATCCCTGGCCTCGGACTCGCCGACCTGCTGCCGGCGACACTCAACGCCATCGCCTCGACCGTACAAACAGCTTCGGGCGAATGGCGAGTTCGCTCGCGTCCGGAACATGTCGACGGAACGAATCTCGTGGTTCTCGTCGCGATGCCACTCACCGACGTGAGACGAGAGCAGCGCGAAGTGAAGCAGGCGATGGTGATCGGCATCCCGATCATGCTGCTGCTCGCGGGTGCAGGCGGGTGGTGGCTGGCGTCGATTGGCCTCGCACCGATCACGAGGATGGCCGCAAGAGCCGTCCGCCTTCCGCTGACCGGATCGGAAGATCTGGGTGAGGCGACGCGGCGCGACGAGCTCGGCCAATTGACGGGCGCGTTCAACGGCCTCGTCGCGCGCCTGCGAGCGGCGCTCCAGACGCAGCGCCAGTTCATGGCCGACGCTTCGCACGAGTTGAGAACGCCGGTCTCGATCATCCGTTCGGCGGCGGAAGTCGCGCTCAGCCGCAAACCTCGGGACGAAGAAGACTATCGCGAAACGCTGACCATCGCGAGCGACCAGACGCGTCGACTCAGTCGATTGATCGACGACATGCTCGTGCTCGCGCGGGCCGATGCCGGAGGATATCCGGTCCATGCCGTGGATCTCGATCTTGCGGAGGTTGTCGACGATTGCCGGCGCGCGGTCAAGGTATTGGCGACGGAGCGCGGCGTGCAGATTCGATTGTCGGCTGGCCGAGAGGTGCCATATCGCGGAGACGAGGACCTGCTGCGGCGGCTGGTGGTGAACCTGCTGCACAACGCCATTCAACACACGCTGGCGGGTGGTGCCGTTGCCGTTGCCCTCGAGCCCGAAGCGGACGGCGTCAAGATACGGGTCGCCGACGGCGGATCGGGCATTCCCGAAGCCGACCGGACGCGAATCTTCGACCGGTTCGTGCGGCTCGACGAGGCTCGCGGCGGCGCCGGTACCGGACTGGGACTGCCGATTGCGAAATGGATTACGGAGGTCCACGGCGGAACGCTCACTCTCGAAACCACCGGGCCGAGCGGCAGCACGTTCTGCGCGAGACTGAGAATACCGCTCGATTCAGCACCTGCCGACAACCATGCCTGAATACCTTGCTCCAGGCGTCTACATCGAGGAAGTGGCATTCGGCGCTCATTCGATCGAAGGTGTGTCGACCAGCACGACGGGATTCATTGGTGCTGCCGACGGTCCGCGACAGTTGTCGGGAATCACCAGCTTCAAAGACTTCGAGCACGCGGCTTCCGGCTCGAGCCTGTACCTGTCGAGCGCGGTGCGTGGCTTCTTCGACAACGGAGGGCAGCGATGCTCTGTCGTTTTGATAGCCGCAACCGACCCGATTGAGGGCGCACTCGAGGCCCTTTCCGGCGAGCCGGTGTCGATTCTGTGTTGTCCTGATGAGAACGTCTTCTCGAACGCTGCGAACGTCATGGCTGAGCATTGCGAGCGGCGGAAGGATCGCTTCTGCATTCTGCAATCGCCACAGCCTACGGTGCCGATTTCGACGCACCAGCCGCCCGTGCGCTCTTCCTACGCCGCCTATTACCATCCCTGGCTCATCGTCCCGACGCCTGACCGCGCTACCACCATGCCGGTTCCGCCGGGTGGCCACGTGGCCGGCGTATACGCCCGTACTGACCTTCAGAAGGGCGTTTGGAAGGCGCCTGCCGGGGCCCGCATCGAGAGAGTGACGGCGCTGTCCGAGAACATCACGGCTTCCGATGTCGGCCTTCTCGTGGACCGCGGCATCGACGTCCTCAGAAACGAACCGATTCGGGGAATTGTCGTATGGGCTGCGAGAACGACGAGCTCAGACCAGGACTGGAAGTACGTCAACGTGCGCCGCCTTCTGATATTCATCGAGCACTCCCTTCAACGCGGACTGCAGTGGGTCGTCTTCGAGCCCAACGGCGTCGCTCTGTGGGAGATCGTGCGAAGGGCGATCGACGCCTTTCTGCTGGGCGTATGGAAATCCGGTGGGCTGATGGGGCAGACGGCCGACGAGGCTTACTTCGTCCGCTGCGATCGGACGACGATGATGCAGGATGATATCGACAATGGCCGCCTCATCGCGCTCGTCGGCGTCGCACCGATACGTCCAGCGGAATTCGTGATCTTGCGCATAACCTGTCTGCTGAAATGTGCGACCGGCGCAACGGAAGGTTAGCGTCCCTGTGCCAAATCCCATTATGGGTGATTCGCGGAAAAGTCCGATAGAGTGTGCTCTCCATCGGGTTCAGGAGACGCCATATGCTCAGATCCAGGAGCGTCGGTTCGTTCGTCCTGCTCAGTGTGCTGGCGGTGGCCACGATCGGCCTTGGCGCGCGACAATTTCCGCAAGTGGCTGCGCCGATGCCGGGCGTCCTCCGCAATTACGCATCCGTGACCGCTGACCGCCTCAAGAATCCGGAAGATGGCAACTGGCTCATGATCCGTCGCACGTACAACGGCTGGGGGTACAGCCCACTCGATCAGATCACGCCAGCCAACGTCCGCCGCCTTCGTCCCATCTGGGGATTCTCCACTGGTGAGTCCAGGAGCCACGAATCCGCGCCCATAATCAATGGCGGCGTCATGTTCGTCACGTCCCCCCGCGGACAGGTGATTGCCATCGATGCCCGAAGCGGCAACGTGTTGTGGCGGTACCGTCGCCCGAGTCCCCAGGGCACGCTGGTACCGCACGACACGAATCGTGGCGTGGCGCTGTTTGGCGACAAGGTGTTCTACGCAGCCGGTGAAGCCGCCCTGGTCGCGCTCGATGCGAAGACTGGCAAGGAGGTGTGGGCGACAAAGGTCGCCGACAACAGGGCCGACAACAACGCGGTGCACTACATCACGCTCGCGCCGCTTGTCGCAGACGGCAAAATCCTGGTCGGGACATCAGGCGCAGACTTCGGCATTCGAGGGTTCGTCGCAGCCTATGACCCGGATACAGGCAGGGAACTGTGGCGCACCCACACAATCCCGGCGCCCGGTGAACCCGGCAGCGACACGTGGCCGAACGGCGACCACTGGAAGAAAGGAGGCGCCTCGATTTGGGTGACGGGAAACTACGATCCAGAGACCAATCTGACATTCTGGGGGACCGGGAACGGCAGCCCCGGCATTGGCGATCAGCGGCCGGGCGACAACTTGTACACCTCCTCCACACTCGCGCTCGACGCGACGACCGGTGCCATCAAAGGCTATTTCCAATACCACCCGAACGATTCGTGGGATTGGGACGAGGTCTCGCCACCGATTCTCGTCGACTATCAGCGGAACGGGCGCACGATCAAAGGGCTTATCGACGTCGCGCGCAACGGTTATCTGTGGTTTCTGGAGCGGAGTGCCGGACCGATTCGGTTCGTCGAAGGCAAGCCGTACGTGTATCAGGATGTGTTTCGTGGGCTGGATCCGTTGACGGGGCGACCCGACGTCGATCCTGCGCACAAACCGGGCACGGGGAAGGAGGCGGGGTTCTGTCCCGACGCGCATGGCGGAAAGACCTGGCCGCCTGCCGCCTTCAGCCCCAAGACACGCATGATTTACGTACCCGCGAATAACAACCTGTGTATGTCGATGGTCGGTGTGTCCTCCACGGACGGAGCCGGGCGCACCCTGGTCGGCATCCAATTCGGGCGCTTTTTCATGGCGCCGGGCTCCGACCACTTCGGCGAGGTGCAGGCCTGGAACGTGGACACCGGCCAGCGTGTGTGGATGCACGCGTACGACCAGTCGTCGAACTGGGGCTCGATGCTGGCCACAGCTGGCGGCCTCGTCTTTACGGGCGGCACGAGCGATCGGAAGTTCCACGCGTTCGACGCGTCGACGGGCGAGCTCCTCTGGGAGTTTCCGACGAACTCCGGGATTCTCGCTCCTCCGTCGTCGTTCACGCTCGATGGGAAGCAATACGTCGCCGTGGTGTCGGGATGGGGGGGCGACGCGAGCGGCATGCAACAGCGACTCAACATTCTGTTTCCGGGTACCTATCCGGAAGTGCCCGAGGGCGGAGCCGTGTGGCTCTTCGGTTTGCCCTAGACATTTCGATGGCGTCAGACAAGGTGACCTATCCTTGCGGAATAACTTCTGCGAGGTCGTCACAGTGCGGTCGCTTCCATATCACGCCATCGATCACAAAGTGGTGGATGTTGAGAATGGAGGTGACAATGAGCGCCGCCTGCGACGCGGCGATCGAGGTGATGCGCGGCAAACCCCATACCGTTGCTTCGAACAGCAAGAGCCCGAGCGCCACGAGCGACGACATCCAGAGCACCGGGCGAAGCGGTTGCTCTGAGCGCGCGCGGTCGGCCGCGACCGCAAGGTACTGCGCGCAGTGAAAGAACGGGACGGCAACCGGGACCCAGATCGCGAACAGCTCGCCAAGCCACGGCTCCTTCGCATCCGGGAGCCAGATGTTCGGAACCACGAACCAGGCGCAATTGGTCAACGCCAGCAGCCACACCCTGCGATCGAAGCCGCGACCCGTCCGCGCGAGCAAACGAGCGTTGCCCAAAACGAACGCGGCGGCGCTGGCGGCGAGCACAGCGACTGCAAGCGGATAAATCGCGTGCGGCAATACGGCTCCTGTCACCTGATAGCCTGGCGTCGCGCTGGCCAGCGTCTGGGCATCGATCATGTTGAGCGCGATCATCATGTAGACCGCCACTCCGACGAACGATGCCTGCAGCGGCCGTTTCTCCCGAGGCAACAGGGGGCGCCCCACCTTCGCCGAGGACATCGACGCGATGCCGAAGTGCTGAGCCGCGTAATGAAAGGCCGACCACGTCAGGTAGACGCGAACGAGAGGCATCACGAGCAGCGCCGGCCAGCGGACGGCTGCCGCCGCGAGGGCAGACATCAGAGGGCTGGTCGCGACCAGCCACCGAAAGCCTCGTGGCCGCCTGTTTCTCTCGCGAACGGCGATCTCGTACGTGGCTGAGTAGTGCGGATAGTTGACGATAACGCCGAGATGCAGAAATGTCGGGACGACCACCGGTCCGAAGCCTGCCCAGAGGTAGGATGCGGGCACGGCCACCGCTCCGAACAGAAGCGACGCGCCGCCGGCGATCCAGAGCGTGTCGATTCGTTCGCTCCAGACCCAAGGACCCGCCACGGTTCCTCGGCGTGCCGGCCAGACGATGGGCTGAAGTCCTCCGAAGAGTCGTCCTGCTGTCGGAAGTGCCTCCAAACCTGTGCCCCTACCAGATCTCACGGTCTCCGGGATCTACACCCAGAAGTTCAACGCGCTCAGAATATTGAAAGTCGTCCGTCCTGGTCCCTGGCTGGTTGATCGCACATCGGCCGGATAGGTAGCGCGCTCGCGGTCTTTGGCGTCGTGTATGCCGTGAGCAATGGAGCGATGCCTTTTTGCGCAGAGGAAATTCACGACGCAGCAATCGTCTGCAAGCACTTGCGCCGGTGAATTACGCACCGCGCGTGGGCACGTCTTCTGTGACCGGCGACCCAGTCAAGGCATTCTTGCTCGGCCTCCGCATGTGATCAAGCTCATCACCGTGAGCCGGTTGAAGCGTGTCCATGCCGCCGCGCAACTCGTCGAAGCTCTTCCAGACGGAGCTGTACAGTTCTGATTCTTGACGGCCATGTTTTCAGGTACCGGATGAGCCAGGAATCGTTGGCCGGAAAATCTTACTCGGTTCGTTCCGCCCGCCTTATGAGGTCGCCCCTGGGCCCACCGCACAGAAACTCTAGGGAGAGGGATTCGTGCCAAGGGCGGCGAGAGCCGCCCGATGCCTGAAGACAGCTCGCTCCGGCAACATAAGCGAGAGCGAAATGTTGGCCGTTCGAATCGTATCGCCGCCGGCTCGTTACTGAACTGTATCGACACGAGAATCCTCCAAGGCCGGTCTGCGACGGTCTGCACATTCTGCCCTGCGTTATGACACGCCAGCTGCTTTTCGAGATTGCTCGTGAGCCCCACGTAGTGCCTGGTGGGTCTGCGTTCGCTCCGAAGCACATATACGAATCGTTTGGCTCGGATTTCCATACGGCTCCGAACGCAACATGCGATCCGACGTAGACACAGTCAGGAATGGGAGAAACGCTGCAAAGAGTTTGGATGGTTGCAACGCTAGTGTGCAGATGGCGTCGCGACGACTTCAACCTTGCAATGTGATCAGAGTTTGTAAGGCGGTCCGCCTCGCTGCTCCGCAGCTACGGCGTGACAGCCTTCGCGTGGCTTGCCCAGCCGAAGCTCATGCTTCGGCAGTGCCCGTGAGCGAAGGCTGGCGGAGGGAGAGGGATTCGAACCCCCGGTGGAGTTGCCCCCACAGTGGTTTTCAAGACCACCGCCATCGACCACTCGGCCATCCCTCCGGCTTTTTAAACGTACAACAATTCTCTTCCCTGACGCCATCCGCCGCCGCATTTAGCCGCGTTTGAACGCGAATCTTCGGCCCGAGGCCAGCGCACTACATCCTGGAATATCTCAGGGGCGCCGACGATTACAGCAGACAGAGCGTGCCTCTCAGGAACCGAGAAGCGCACGCCTCGAACGCCATCCGCGGCCTTTCATCAGGTCGGAAGAGCCGCTCGCGGAAAAGGCACATCTTTCATAAGGAGATAGTCATGACGTTTCGAAAGCTCTTGTCGGTCACGGCGCTGGCAGCCGTAGTGGGCGCCGCGCCCCTCTCTGCGAACTCTTTCGTCTTCAGTACGGGCAACGCGGATGGACGACTCGGATCCTTGTCTCAGCCGGCGGGCGCGGCGACGCTCGAAACGGAGACGGCCGACGATTTCATTCTCGGGGAAACAACGAGCATCAAGGCTGCGACGATTACGGGTCTGCTTCCACTGGGAACGCCGCTCTCCAGTATCACGAATGTGGAGATTGAGATATATCGCGTGTTTCCGAACGACTCCGCCGCGCCATCGGGCAACGTGCCGACGCGCAATAATTCACCGGCCGACGTCGAAATCGGCATCGCGACACGCGACAGCAGTCAGGGGACGCTCGCTTTCAGAACCGCGCTGCTCAGCTCGAGCTTTTCGGTCCAGCAGTCGGTCGTGACCGGCATCATCAAGGCCCCCGGAAACGTGACCCACGGTGAGGGCCCCGTCAGCGGTGAAGAAGTCAGCATCACGATCGCGTTCGATCCTCCGATTGTTCTGCCGTCCGAGCATTACTTCTTCCGTCCGGAAGTCTCCGTGACAGGTGGCGACTTCCTCTATCTGTCGGCCGCGCGGCCCATCGTGGCGGGGACGCCGTTTCTGCCCGATCTACAGGCGTGGATTCGCAATTCCGCCCTGAAGCCGGATTGGTTGCGCATCGGTACGGACATCATCGGCGGCGACGTGCCGCCCACGTTCAACATGACGTTCTCTCTCACAGGCGAAACGATTCCAGACGCTGGGACGCCGCTGCACGCAAACTGCCACGGCAAGACTGTCGCTGCTCTGGCCCGACAATTTGGAGGCATTGATACAGCCGCCTCGATGTTGGGATTTTCCAGTGTGGCGACGCTCCAGGACGGCTTGAGGACGTACTGCGGGCGATAAGCGGCCGGATTCGTCCCATCGAATTCGACCGCTCGTGTTGATCGGCCGGTCTTCGTGTACCTGGGCGTTGACCGGTCGATCTGCCCGATTACGTGAGAGCGTTGTCGATATCCTTCAGCAGAGAATCGATCGAAGCGATCCGACCTGCGGCATACGCAGGGGCCCATCGCTCCTGGCCGAGGCGTGCACGCGCGTCACGTTCCGCCTGATCGCGGAGGTCGCGCACCGATTTGTCGGCGACGATGACGCCGGTGCGTTCGGTCACGACGTCGCGGGCGCCCAGAATGCGGGCCCTCCAGGCGTCGTCGCCCTTGCGAACGGCGGACGCGGCGAGAGGGACAAGCGCGTAGACGAACGCGAACTTGTCATGCAGCTCGCGGATGCGCGTAAGGCAGCGGTTCACGTGCGCACGCGTTGCAGCTCACGCATCGGACCAGGGTTCGCTCTCCGAGACGACCGACGATTTCCAGCGACTCAAGTGTCCCGAATGGGCAAACCGCACGGAAAATCCCCCGTTCGTCGATCTTCTTGGATTCGCCGTATTCGGGCGGCTTCGTGCGTGGAGACTCAGGGTGTGAGCGCGAACATCCTGGCAATGGTGTCACGGCCAGTGTCGGCAAGCTTCGGCAGACGCGCGAAAGTGTCTATTTCTGATAAGCGAACAGCGATGTCCGGCGAGCGATGAGGGCCGCCGCACCGCTATCTCTCAAGTTGTCGCCACTTTAGCGCGCCGTGTCGTCGGAACCTGCGGTTTCAAAGCCCGTCTGGACGCAGCCGGCATCGTGGAGATTGCCTACTTCACCTGAACTCATTGACGAGCAGGTTGAATGCCAAAGAACTCACTGCCGGCCAATTCGTCGAGCGTTATGACCCTGGCAGACGGGGGAATCGCGATGGAAAACAGGTCATCCGTCATCGACGCCCTGATGTCGAGTCGCAGCAACGTGAGCGTGAGGTCGAGGCCACTCGCTTCCCTGCCTCTGACGCGTCGCGTCCGCGCGACACCGTCATCGAAGTCGTCGTAATCCAACCGCAACTTCCATTGAAGCCCTTCGCCGGGATAGTAGAGAGTGACGATTCGCCACGGTTCAGAAGACGAATCCCGGTAGAGATACGCGTTTCCATTTCTGCCGCCTGAAATTCGCCGCCAATGTTCTCCGTACGCCGTGATGTCTCCTGCCGGCTGCAGGAGATGACACCCGAGCAGAATCTGACTCAAGGTGCGAACGTCGACCTTGACGCCAAAAACACGCTCGAGGACCACCTCAAATGCCTGGTCCTTGATGACACGACTCCTGTCGGACAGAAGCAGCGTGGAGTGGCCTTCTCCGCCTCTCGTGGCAAACACGACATGAGGTTCGGTATTGGGTGAGCCCAGCTCAATCCTGGCGGAAGCCCCGGCAAAACCGGCGCGCGCATGCTCGATGATGCCGTGACCGTGGATTGATCCGCGAATGGCAAACTCGGCGTGCCACGGCGATTCCGCGTCCTGGCAGCTTTTGGCGAATTCCTCGAATATCAGGGCCCCGTCCAGCGCAAAGACGCCGCGCCCGATTGGCGGAGGCGCTGGCTGCCGGACACACGACGTCGCAACGAGGATCGACATCGCCATAATCAGCCCGCATCGCACTCTGTGCCATTCTGGTCCGGTCACTTTGGGACGCGAGCTGCCGCGCATTGAGGTGCGACGGCAGCCGCGAAATCAGAACGGTCGACCGCGACCCGCCCAACCGTCTGCCATGACGTGTCTTATTTTGCCAGCGGATCGGGGCGCAGCTGGAAGTGCGCCGCGAGAGGGCGCGTTCCCTTGCCACCCTCGATTAGCCAAGGCGCACGGTCTCCATTGGCAGCCCACAACCCTCGGCCTTTCCAACCGGCATTTGGATCGTCGATACGGCCGTCGAAACCCTTCGCGTAGAAGCCAATCGGATAAGGCACGCGAAGCACAATCATCCGTCCGTTCGCGTACGCGATCAGGCCGTCGTTCAAATTGCCCGTCGACATCGGCACATCGTTGCCGAGCCCGAAAGTATTGTGCTGGTCCACCCACGAGTAGTAGCTCGATTCGGCGCTGTTCTCGCCGATGCCCCTGAAGCCCGGGCCCGGGTACTGATGGAACGACCAGCCCTCGGGACAGTGATTGCCGGTGGCTTTCGATCCGTTGAGAGGCCCCTTGCACTTGCGCCGATCGAAGCTGCCGATGTGACCGCTCCCGAGTGACACCCACACCACGCCCTGCTTGTCGATGTCGGCACCACGCGCCCCAAACCCCGGCATCGGCACGTTGTAGATTTCGGCAAGCGCTGTGCTCGGCGGATTCGCGCCGGGCGCGATCCTCACGACAGCTCCGGGCACTCCGAGCACGGAGCCCCACACCGAACCATCCACCGGGCTGGGCATCACCGCATAAAACGGGGCGTTGATGCGTGTGTCCTTCGTCGGGTCCGGCGGATCGTTCGGCTCGACGTACGCGTCCCGTTTGCCGTTTCCGTTGGTGTCCAGCACGAGCGCCGTCCAGCCTTGTGACTTCGCCGCGTCGCCGGTCTGGTCGAACATCTTCGTATTCAGCCAGCCAACCACGGGGCCACCGCCGCTCGTCCACAGCGTGTCGTTGGCGTCGTATCCGAACTGCAGATGGTGCGTCGAGAAGCAGGTGTCGACGAACGTGTACTTCTCGGTCTTGGGATCGAGAACGGCCAGATGACGAATCGCACGCTCCATCGGAAGCGCCTTGGCCGACGGATGATCGGAGCCCTGTTTGCAGAAGGCGGGATTCTCGGCTGCGCGAACCGAGGCGGCCAGCCACACTCGGCCGTCACGGCCGAGCATCGAGTTGTGGTTGTTCACCCGGGTTTCCCAAATCCGCTCGCTGCCCCAGTAGGGCGACGGCTGCAACGCATCGAGCATCGCGGCATGACCAGGACCGAGGCTGAGTGGCATCTCGGGATCGCGCACCGGCGCCTTGAACGTGGTGGCGACGTTCTTCACTGGGTCGAGAATCGGGATGACGTCCGAGCTGTATTCGGGCGAGCCGTACAGTCGTCCGTATGCGTTGACGGTGGGGTTGCGCCGGTCGCTCGCGATCAGATCGTGCAGGTACTGCTTGTCGTTCATCCAGTCGCGTAGTGTGACGACGATGTTCCGTTCGACGCCCTGAGGTCTCGGTGGCTTGGCAAACGGGAGCTCGCCTTTCGCAACTCGATCGGTCCAGTCGCCGAAGTTCGCGAACGCGACATCGCCGAGGCCGGTCACCTGGCCGATCATCAGCTGCCCAGCCTGACCAGCTTGCACGCGTCGGCGCCAGGCATCCGCAGGCGACGCAAACGTGCCGAGTGCCAGAGGGATGGTACGGGTCGAGAGTTGGCCGAGCTGATGGCAGCCGATGCAGCCGGTGTTCTTCATTGCGCTGATCCACGCGGGCTGCGACAACCGGGCCGGAATGCTGCCGGCACCACCGAACTGGTCGGCCGCCGGCATCTTCAGCATCGAATACCAGTAGATCGCCGGATAGTAATGCGCAGCCGCTGTTTCATTCGGAGCGGGGGTCGCGGTGATGCTCAGGTGTTGCCCCGGCCGTGTGGTGGCCTTGGCGCTGTCGACTAGACCGTACCCGCGCGCCCAGACGGTGTAGCTCGCCGGCGGCAGGTCGGGCACGACGAAGCGGCCCCGATCGTCGGTGACGACGCTTTTGATGTAACGAACTGGCAAATCGCGTGTTTCCGCGATGACCCAGACGCCGGCCTCAGGCCCCTTTGGCCCGATCACGACGCCGCCGATGTCGTCGTTATCGATGGCCACATCGGTCGCCGGCTGCTGGGCGTGCGAGGTGGTGAACAGGAACGAGCACAGCACAGTTGCTCCGGTGAGTCCGGCGATCGAGCCGAGGAATCGCTTTGTTGACATGGGTTGCCTGCTCCTGTTGACGTCGTGCAGAAGGCGATGCTAGCACGGAGTGCCGGTGAGGGAACCCCCTCGCGATGAGAAGGAACCTAGGTAAACCGCATAGACGCCAGCAGGCGTAATATCCACAGATGCTTGAAACCCTGAATCTGCTCGTGGAGGAAATATGAGAGAGCGCGCTTTCTTCTCCCTGGCGTTGGTGGCGTTCCTGGCCTCGGCGTTCTCCTCCCATTCAGTGGCGCAACAGCCTCCAGCCGGCCGGCAGGGTGGCGCGGGCGGACCGGGCGGGCGTCAGGGGGGACCGCCACCCGTACAGCTGCCGGAAGGTGCGGGCCGTGAACATGTGCAAGCCACATGCACACGCTGCCACGGTCTCAACATGATTGCCAACTCATGGGGCTACACCAAAGATGGCTGGCAGGACCGCATTGCCACGATGGTGAAGCTGCCGGCGGCTGAGCTCGAATCCATCTCGTCGTATTTGGCGGCCCACTACCCAATCAAGGATGTCCCGGGCGCAGTGCTAATCTCCGGCCCGGCGACCGTTTCGATCAAGGAGTGGCTGGCTCCTACGCTCGGGTCGCGGCCGCACGACTCGCACGCCGCGGCGGACGGTTCAATCTGGTGGACCGGCCAATTCGCCAGCAAGCTCGGACGTCTCGATCCGCGCACGGGGCAGATCCGCGAGTTCGAGCTGCCCGCAAACACCCAACCGCACGGTCTGGGCGAGGATCCCCAGGGGAATATCTGGTACACCGGGATTCAGAAGGGCGTGATCGGTCGGCTCGATCCCCGCACGGGGCAAGTGAAGGAGTATCCGCTCAACGACCCAGGTGCACGTGGGCCGCACACGCCGATCATCGACGCACGCAGCGGCAACCTCTTCTTCACGCTGCAGTCCGGACATGTCGGCCGCATCAACATGGCGACCGGCGAAATGATGATCAAGAAGACGCCGAGCGACAATACCTATCCGTACGGCATCCGCCTCAACTCGAAAGGCGTGCCCTGGTACGTGGACTTCCGAGGCCCCCGCATCGGCAGCGTCGATCCGAAAACCATGGAGATCAAGGAGTACCCGCTGCCGAACGCGGATGCGCGCCCGCGCCGGCTGACCATCACGGCGGATGATGTGATCTGGTACACCGACTTTCCGCGTGGCACTTTGGGGCGTTTTGATCCGAAGACCGGCCAAGTCAAGGAATGGCCATCACCCGGGGGGAAGGACTCCGAGCCGTACGCTATTACCGCAATCGGTAACGTGATTTGGTACAGCGAGTCCGGCGTGCGGCCAAACACGATGGTGAGGTTCGACACGCAGACTGAAAAATTTCAAACATTCGCGATTCCATCCGGCGGCGGCGTGCTCCGCCACTTCGAGTCCACGGCTCAGGGCAACATCGTCACCGCAAACAGCGGCGTGAACAAGATCGCGCTGGTCGAAATCGGAAGCCTTTCGGCGAACCGGACGAACTGATACATCGGGTCTGATCGCGAGCTGCGGTCAGACCCATGCTCGACCGAGCCGGTGGCAACGCTTCATGGGTAATACTCGCGCAAAACGCGAACGAGCTTAGAGCTGTTTACACTTCGGTGTAGCATCGAGGCACTTGTCCACCACGAAGGCGCGAAATATCACGAAGACGAGCAGTCGCCGGAAGGCAGTTCCGCCACTGAGTCACCGAGTCACCGAGAAACCGTGGGCCTGAGAGCGCTCGATGCGGTGCCGCGCAGCGGCGGCTCCAGCACGAAACCCGTCAGATGAACGATAAACCACCAGCGAACACATCGTTCATCTGGCGGGTTGTCGTGCCAGAGACCCGGCCTGCTTCGCAGGCCGTCCGCGTCGAGCGCCTCTGTGGCCCGGTGACTCCGTGGCACAACCTTCGTGACGCTTCGCGTCTTCGTGGCTTCGTGGTTCCGTTTCTATATCGATCTGAAAAATGCCATTAGGCAAGCCCGCCATCGCAAAGGGACAACGATCCGCTTGCAACGGCGTGGCTTGCCAATGCGCCGTTGAGGGTGTGACGTGGCCGCGGTGAAAATCAGGCTAGGAGTCTGCGCGGCAGAAACGCTGTGACCGACGGGTAGCAGGTTCCGCATCCATCCAATCGGTCCAGTCGGATGGGACAGACGAACGTGCGTCCTGGGTCGCTCCTCAGGCCATTCTGATTCGATGTAAGCGCTTCAGGTTGACCGCGAGGCACACGACGTTCCACTCGCCGCGCGCCTTGACCACGCCGCGGAGACTGAAGCGGCGGAAGCCGAGGACTTCTTTGATCCAGCCGATCACGGGCTCGACGATCGCTTTTCGTCGACGATAGCGCGCGCGTCCCGCGACGCTCTGGAGTCGGTCGGCCATGCGCTGGGTGGCGACGTGGGCGACGTTCGGCGGCTTGGCGGGCCGCACTTCATGGCCGAGCGAGATGTAGGCCGTGATGCCCCGCGCCTCTAAGGCCTGAAACGTCGCCTCGCCGCGATAGCCCGCGTCCGCCAGGACTTCGGGCGGCACGCCGCCCAGCGGCCCCTGGGCGCGAGTGATCAGCGGGAGGAGTTCGGCATTGTCCGCCGCGCAGTTGGTCAGGCCGGTGGCGACGATCAGCTGCGTGGTTTCGTCGACGGCGATCTGGCCGTTGTAACACTGGTCGAATCCGTGCGCGGCCTTCATGATCCGACTCTCGGGATCCGTGAAGTTATCCTGCGCGTCGTCGGGCGGTACGCCGAAATCGCGGGCGAACGGTTTGTGGCCGCGACTCTTGCGGCCATCCTCCGGCGTCCGACCCTTCTGCCGATCCTCGGCCGCTTGCCGAGCTTCGAGCCGTGCCTTCGCCGCCGCGATCTTCGCGAGTCGATCTTCGCGCCGCTGCAGCTCGGCCGGCAGCTCATCCCCTCGCACATCCGGCCCGTGTGCGGCATCCTCGGCGGCATCGGTCGCCTCCGCCTGGGTCGTCAGCGCCGCAATCTGCTCCCGAAGCCGCCGTTCTTCGTCGCGCATGCGTCCGTAACTCATCGCCTTGTGTTTACTGGCCGACGCCTTCACCTTCGACCCATCCACCGCCACCGCTCCGAGCTGGACCACACCGGCTTCGCGGGCGATCGCCACGACCTGGACGAACAGCCGCTCAAATGCGGCCAGGTGCTGCTGCCGAAACTCCGCGATCGTGCGGTGTGCGGGAAAGCTACCCGCCGCCAACACGCGATAGGCTACATCGTCTTCCAGCTTCCGCGCGATCCGACGCGACGAAAACGTCCCGGTGGCATATGCGTAGACCAGCACCGTCACCATCATCTGCGGATCGAAGGGTTGATTGCGCCGACCATCCCCCTCATAGGCCGCATCGAACATCTGGAGATCCAGCGCGGCGACCGTGTCAGCGATGAAGAACGCGAGGTGCCCTTCGGGCAGCCAGTCGCGCGGCGAGGGCGGGAACAGGAGTGATTGGTCGGGCGCGCACGGGCGAAACGTCGTCGGCATACCATCTATACGTACGCCGCACCTCGCGCGTTTCTGCCGCGCAGGCTCCTAGACCGCGTCTACTCATCGGGCGATCGGAAACGGACCGTGTGTCCGTCCGGGTAGGTGATCGCGACCAGAAGACCAATCGGACTCTTGCCGTCCGCCGCCGGCATGAGCGTGACGGTGATTTCATCCCCGACCTTGATGGCATTCGGTCCGTCTTTGCCGATCCCGAGCCGCGCCAGGGCCTGGACGCTACCGCCAACGATCGACCACTCGGTGGTCGTGCCATCCGGGTTCTTGACGTCGAGTTTCAACGACGAGTGAGGATTGACGAGCCGAAATGCCTTGAACGCCCCGGTTACCTTCGCTTCCTTGCCCAGCGAGTACACGCCCGCGAGAGAATGGTGAGCGGACAACGAAGCGCCGGCTATCAGCCACGCGGATACGACAACACCTGCCAAAATTCGCCCCATCATTTGGGCCTCCGTGAATGGTGAAAGCGACGATCTGATTTTCAACGTTCTGCTAATGCCGAATCTGCGTGGCGGCCGCTTCGGTCTCGAAACTCGTCTCGCAGTTGCCCCGCTCTCGCAGAAGGCCCGCATTGGGATTCATGTTCCGCCGCAGCGTGCGTGTCGGCAGCACCCACGGCTCCAGGAGCACCTCGGGGTCTTCGACCGTGACGTCGTACAGGATAGCCTCGCCCTGACGCGTGAATCGCTCCACGACATGCATCCGATCGGAGTGGAAGAACCCGCCGCGCCCCAGCCATGTCGTATCGATGAATGAGATGGCGTCGAGGACGAGCGTGTCGCCCTCCCACCGTCCCACCGTATTCCCCATGTACGTGATATCGAACTCCGCCTCTTTCGTGCGCTTTCGGCCATCGGTCGGGATCACACGATACTCGCCGTAACCGCCCCCGGCATCGCCGCCAAAATAGAGAAATGTGACGTCGTTCTCCGATTGGTAGATGCGTCGGGGTGGGCCCTGCCGCGGAACTCCCAGAGGCTGGCAGGTCATGACCGGGTCGTACTTGTTCGTCCACATGTCGAGCTGCTGAACCTTGTCCCAGTGCTCCGGCTTGTACAGCGGACGATTCAATTGGCCGAACCGGGAGGGCGAGTAGAGCTCGAAATCTTCGGTCTGATTGACGCTCCGGTTGCAGCCGGCCTCCTGCGTCGGACCGCATCGGCGCCCACCGCCCGTCATGTAGTTTCCAATCCAGTCGGTATGAGCCCAGACACCCGTCAGGTCAGGGTGCGCACCCAGCCGCGGCGTGGGCGCCGACGTGTTGACCGGAGCGTCCGGTTTCGCGAACACGCCTTTCGGAAGCTGCCCCGTGACCGTGATCGCCTTCTGCACACTTGCCGGCACGGGCACAACCACATACACGTTGCCCGTCTCCGTCACATCCGTCGTCAGGTCGCGAACGACCGCGCCGTTCCGGCGCTCGACCAACTTGCCGGCATAGAACACTTCGATCGGGTTCAGCGGGTTGTTCCAGTCTTTATAGTCGCCGTAGTTGAACTCCGTAGTCGTCGAGCCCTGTGTGACCACGACGCGCTCGGTCATATACTTCGCGTCAAGGGTGGCTGTCGCCGTCGCCCCTTGAACGCCCGGGATCGGAAACGTCACGACCGGCTTGCCCGCTTCCCACGACACGGACGTCTGGCGCACCTTCGCGACACCTGCGTCGAAAAGCGTGCCTGGATTGGCGCCCAACAAGAATGTCTCCGTTGTCCCGGCAACCGCGGCCTTGGCCGCGCCCTGAGGACTCGCCCAAATGCGGATCAGCCGCTCCTGCACAGTCGCCGGCATCGGAGCGGTCTTCCCCTTCGTTGGACCGATCTCCGCACCGGGCGTGTCTTCGTTCCATGCGTACAGGCCGCTCACCACCTCAACGTTCGAGTATTTTTGTCCGTTCGGCCGCGTACACTCGGTACTGAATCCGCTGACTGAAGGTCTGGTAGTTGGTGCTCGCACGAAACGTCGTCAGCGTGCACGGTTGTCCGTCCACTTGAATCGTGCCCTTGCCCTGATATTCGAGCGTGGCGACCATGTCGCGCTCATCATGGCCCTTGAGCATGCCCATGCCCCACATCCAGTTGAAGAGGACGGCCTTCAGGTCTTTGGCGTCCTTTGCGGGTGTGTAGGGTTCAGTCGTCGCCGCCCCGGGTGGAGTCTGCGCACCGGCCGTTGTTACTGCCAGCGGCGCGCCGATCGCGAGGGCGACCCCCAGCGCGACTCCTGTCCAACTCATCCTTCCACGCAAATCCATGGTGGTCCTCCCTCTTGTCCAATCCAAGGCGAACGACTGCCCCGGCCGCCCATTTTCGGTTGAGCATGGCGTCCCGGGAGGGCCGAGGTCAAGGCCAATGTTGGTGTGGGTTGCGTCGAGGGTGCAGACATCACTGTGGCCAGGTTGCGTTCGGATCCATGTTGACCATCGCCTGCACCTGCCCGGTCGGAAGCTGCGGGCGGAGGTACGGCCGGCCGACGCTCTTGTGGCACGCGTAGCAGCTCTCGAGCATGATCTTGTAGTTCTTCTCGAACTCCGCGCCGTCCTTCTTTTCAATCGAGGACTTCACCATCGCCAGGCTGCTCGTGTCGATGCCGTCGAAGATTCCCTGCAACTCGACGTCCGTGCCGTCCTGCGCGTTCCGGATCGTCGGGTTCTTGCGCACGAGCTGCTGGATGTGGTTGCGCCCCTCGTTGAAATAGTACTGCGCAAGAGGCCAGTTCCTCCGCTTGCCGGCCCACCAGAGGTTGGTCCAGTGCCACTGCACGTCCATCATGATGGTCGAGTTGGTCGGAACCAGCTGGCGCAGCGTCGCGATTTCTTGGGGCACTTCCTCGATAGTTGGCAATCGAGCGGCGCGGCCGCGTCCCTCGCGCTGCTGGGCCGAGAGGGCCGTGATGCTGAGGCCGATCGCCAGGCCGCTGATGAACAACAACGCGCCCGTGAGAATTTTTCTTGCCATTGCGATTCCCTCCTTAACCCGGGGTACGCACTCCCTTCTTCAGCATTTCAAGGGCCTTCTCCAGCCGCCGCGTCCGCGTTTCTTCCTTCTTGGCTTCGGTGATCCATCGGCAGTATTCCTTCCGGTTGGTGAAGCTCAGACTCTGGAAGAACGGCAGGACTCCCGCCTTCTTCATGAGTGCCTTGAATGCGGGTGGTACGACGACTTCGCGCGGCTCATCGTCTTTCCACAACTCGATCGTGACGACCTCTCCGGGACCCTTTCCAATCTGCTCACGGATCGCCTTGGGCACGCCCAGCATGTGGTACGGCTTGCCCATCGTGAACAGCCCGCCCCGGTCAGCAATGCCGTCGATCGTCGCGTTGACCGGCACTTTCCCCTTCGTGCCGAACTCCTTCTCCGTGTCGTACGGAAACACCACGTACGCACCGCCGCCCCTGCCTGCTTGAATTTCAGCGTCGAACTTGTATTTCTTCATCGATCACCAGAAGGCGATAGCTTCGACCCCAACCGACGTCATGATGAAGCAGACCTTCAAGTTTACTGCTAGCCGCGTGGACGTTCGATGGTCAGCGCCTTCATGCGCGAGATCAAAGTCGTCGGCTTCATCCCAAGTAGCGCAGCGGCGCCATCGGGGCCGTATATTTTCCAGCCTGCCTTGACGAGTGCGGCGAACAGATTCTGGCGCTCGCGCTGCCGGAATTCGCGAACGGTGACAAAGTCCGTCGGACTGGCGAGATCCCGTTCGGCAAGGCGGCTCGGCGCCAGGTCCGGCTGATCCGGCGGCAATGCCAGGTCGAGCCGGAGAGGCCCGCCGCGCGAAAGAATCACGGCCCGTTCGATGACATTCTGAAGCTCGCGGATATTCCCCGGCCACGAGTACCGGCGCAGGGCGTCAAGATGCTGCCGGCTGATGACCGCAGGAGGAACCCCGAGGCGCACCGAGGATGCCTTGACGAAATGCGCGGTGAGCTCGGGAATATCTTCGACCCGTTCGCGCAAGGGCGGGAGATGAATGGGAAAGACACTGAGCCGGTAATACAAGTCCTGCCGGAAACGATGCCGAGACACCTCGTGCGGCAGGTCGCGATTGGTGGCGGCGATCAAGCGGA
Organism: uncultured Acidobacteriota bacterium; assembly: GCA_963773035.1. Lineage (GTDB taxonomy): Bacteria > Acidobacteriota > Vicinamibacteria > Vicinamibacterales > CAVVIG01 > CAVRXZ01. The sequence continues at coordinate 228,956 of CAVYZX010000026.1, forward strand.
CGTCCACACGTCGCGTCCTCTCTTCGCCGACCCGCTCGAATTGGCCGTCCTGAATCACCCGGAGCAGCTTGCTTTGGAGCGCCAACGGGATTTCCGCAATCTCATCGAGGAACAACGTTCCGCCGTCAGCCGCCTGAAACCGTCCGGCCCGATCGCGCACGGCGCCGGTAAATGCACCTTTCACGTGCCCGAAGAACTCGCTTTCGAACAGCTCCTGAGGGATCGACGCACAATTCACGATGATGAGCGGCCGATCGCGCCGAAGGCTGCGTTCGTGAACGCGCCGGGCAATCAATTCCTTGCCGGTACCGGATTCACCGAGGATCAGCACATTCGCACCCGTCGGCGCGACGAGCTCGACCTGCTGCAGCAGCCGCTGAAACGCGGGGCCGCTGCCAACGATGTCTCCGGTGGAGAGCGCGACTCTCACTTCTTCCCGCAGGTACGAGTTCTCGAGCTCGAGCTGCGTCTTCAATCGCTCGATCTCTGCAGAAGGCGCGCGCATTCGCGATCGAGACCGCGGCGTGATTGGCAAACATGTGGAGCCACTCGAACTCCTCGTCTTCCAGGGTGGTTCGCGAAAAGACACCCAGTACGCCGAGAATCTCGCCGCGGAAGACGAGCGGGTGACCGGCAAAGCTGCGGATCGATTCGCGCGCGACCCAGCCCGCATCCGGTTGCCATCGTCCATCGCTTCCGATCTCGCGGAGGAGAACGGAGGACCCCGTTGCGCCGACGTGACCGACCTTCCGCGCGTTCAGCGGAATGCGCCTGAAATCGCCGGTGAGTCGCGACCAGTCTTCCGTGCCGTCCAACGATCGACCGGCACTCGCGACGAGGTGAAGACACCGGGTTCGATCCGAACACTCCTGACGGAGCGGGCAACTCGCGCAGATATCGCCAGCATCGAAGAGCCACACGCGCGCAAGCGCGAGTCCTTCATTGACGAGGCCGCTGACGAGGCGCTCGAGAATCGTGTCGAGGGATCGCTCCTCGGCAACCTCTAATAGGAGTCGCTGAAACGAGGCCGTCCGCACGACGGCACGATAATCTACATGTCGTTGTTACTCAACGATATTTCGTTGCTACATCGAAATATCGTTGATGCGATATTTAATGTAAGCTGTTTATTTTTAATAAGTTGACGCGTTAATCCAGACGGCATGTCTCTCGCTCTACCCCAGACATGTCCCAATCAGCAGAAACCATCCATCCGTGGATCGCGCTCAAGAACGGGCTGCGGAAGACATGCCCCCACTGTGGGCTGGGGCCTATGCTCGATGGATGGCTGTCGTGTCGGGATCGATGCCCGGAATGCGGACTCGTCTATCAACGAAATCCCGGCGACACGTGGGGGTTCTGGATCATCGGGGATCGGATTCCCGTTGCCATCGCGATCGCTGCCGTCTACTTCGGCCTTGGCCCCCACACCTGGATACAGGGAGCGTCTTTCTTCGGTGTGATGGCGATTCTGATGATCGTCACGGTCCCACAGCGCCTGGGGTTTGTCGTCGCTCTGCACTACTTGAGCCGGCGGTACTGGCCCGATCCGGACGACCCCATTCCGCCTACGTTCTCATCGGATCGGACAGAGCTTTCAGAAACGTTCAGGCCTGCATCAGCGTCGCCGCGTCCGACGTAACTCGCGGCGGGCGCATCTTCATCGATGACGCGTCCTTGATCCCGCTCACCGCGGTGACGTTGTAGACCGGGACCTGACCGCGCACTCAAAATTCTGCTCAGCGTCGGTACTGCCAGACCGAGCACCCGTGGCTGCCAGCCCGGCCCTTCAGTCGGGGACTTGCGCTTTCAGAGCATTTTGGGCATCCTTTCATATTAACTGTCTGATTTAACTGTACAGTTAATCAGAAATCATGACCCTGCGTTTGAAACACGCGAAACGTCGACCGAACGACGCCAGGAGACCATCCAGCCGCGGCACATCCGCCGGACACCGCGGGCGGCCGACGGCCAGCGACGGCGATACGGAAGGCAGGATTCTCGACGCCGCGCACGCCGTGTTCGTCCGGCATGGAACGGCGGGCGCCCGCATGCAGGACATCGCCAAAGAGGCAGGCGTCAACCAGGCGTTGCTGCACTACTACTTCCGCACCAAGGACCGTCTTGCCGAAGCGGTTTTCAGGCGAACGGCGGGTCAGCTCTTTCCTCGAGTCGTTCAGGTGATGGCGTCCGACGCACCACTCGAGGAGAAGATTGCCAAGGTCGTGGACATCGAGATCGACCATCTGTCGCGAACGTCCGAGCTGCCCGGCTACATCATCAGCGAACTGCATCACCATCCCGAGAGAGCGCGTCAGTTGATTACGGCTCTTACCGGCGCATCACCGGAAGACGTCCGGCCCAGAGTGTTGCTCAAGCTTGGACAGCAGATCGATACCGCAGTCCGGACCGGCAGGCTTCGTCCGATTGCCCCCGAACAATTTCTCGTCAACCTGCTCTCCCTGTGCGTCTTCCCGTTCGCGGCGCGGCCGATACTGATGGTCCTGCTCGGCCTCGACCTGCAGCAATTCGATCGCTTCATTGAAGAACGCCGCCACCACCTTGCAGATTTCTTTCTGAGGGCCCTCGGCGCATGACACGACACATCCTCGTTCCAGCGATCGTCGGTGTGCTTTCGGCTCCCGCCATGGCTGGCGCACAATCTGCGCCTCTCGCCGCGAACAGTCAGGCCGGCGTGATTCAGCTCGGTGAGCTCCAGCAGGCGGCAGTCGAAGCGGACCCGCGGTTTCGCGAGCTGCGGCTCTACGAAACCCAGGCTGAACTGCGACTCGCGAATATCGACGCCGAAAAGAAGCCGGCCATTTCGGTGGACGGCTTGGCGCAGTACCAATCTGACGTGCCCACACCGCCGCCGTTCGTGCCGAACGGGCAGCCGTTGTTCATCCCGCCGAAACTCACGCTCGACGCGTCGGTGCGGCTCGACCAGCGCCTGATCGATCCCACGGTCAATGCCCGTGCTGCGGTGGAAAAAGCGCGGCTGGCAGAGTCGCAAGCGCGTGTCCGGACGGCGCTCTTCGCGTTACGGCAGGACGTGAACGACGCGTTCTTCGCTGCTGCGCTTCTCCAGCAGCGCACGCAGGCGCTAGCCGCCACCGTCGCCGAACTCGAAGCTCGTCTCCGCGAGACCAACGTGCGCGTGCGCGAGGGCGCCGCGCTCCCGGCCGATGCCGCGGCCGTCGAAGCGGCATTGCTCCAACGTCGTCAAGACGACGACACGCTCCGTGCGAACCGGCAATCGGCGTTGAAGCGGCTATCGAACCTGACGGGGCGCGATATCGGCGAGGATATCGAGCTGGCGTCTCCGGATCTGAATGACGCCGTGGCAAACGCTCGGCGTGAGAACACCCGCCGCAGCCGGCCAGAGTTCGTCGAGTTCGCGCGCACCCAGGAGCGGCTGGCTCGAGAGCAGGACGCAGCCGCAAACCAGGACCGGCCACGGTTGTCGGCCTTCGCCAAAGGCGGTGTCGGCCGCCCGGGGCTGAACTTCATCGAAGACGAAGTCCAGGCGTACGGCGTGGTCGGACTGCAGTTACGTTGGAGCGCATGGTCGTGGGGCACGTCGGGACGCGAACGCGAGGCGCTCGGCCTGCAACTGCAGATCGCTGCCGCCGACGAGGCGGCTTTCGCGAAGGGGCTTGCCCGCGCAACCGACACGGACAGCACCAGCATCGATCGCCTGCAACGCGCCATCACGATCGACGACCGCATCGTCGAACTACGGGAGCAGATCGTCCGCACATCAGAGGTTCGCTTCCGCGAAGGTGCGCTCACGGCATCGGAATACGTCGATCGAAGCACCGACCTTTTGGAGGCTCGGTTCGCGCGGGCGGGTCATCGCGTCGAGCTCGCCGAGGCCAGCGCGAGATTCCTCACGACACTCGGACTGGAGGTGCGTTGATGCATCGCCACGCGTCGAAGGTGCTGCCGCTCGCTGTTGCAATCATGACCACGATCGCAGGCTGTACTCGCGAGGCCAAACCGGACGCCTACGGCAACGTCGAGGCGATTGAAGTAGTCGTGGGCGCCGAAGCCGTGGGACGTTTGGTGTCGTTCGATGTAACCGAGGGCCAGCAGCTCGCGGCCGATGCCATCGTCGGATCGATCGACTCGACGGAGCTCTCGCTCGAGCGGGATCAGTTGGTGGCACAGCGGGGAGCGAATGCTTCACGGGTGAACGAAGTCGCCAGGCAGATTGATGTCCTGGCCGCACAACGCGAATCGGCGGCCGCTCAGCGCGATGCGGCAAAGGCTCAGAAGGCCGTGCTCGAGGCGCAGTACGACGTGGCCAAACGCGCCTACGAGCGCATGCGGCGATTGTTCGATCAGCAGGCGGCAACGGCGCAACAGCTCGACCAGGCGGAGCGCGACTATCGCATGCTCGAACAGCAGTTGAAGGCGCAGGACCAACAGATCGCGGCGCAGGAGCATCAGGTCGCGGCGCACCGCGAGCAGATCGGCGCCACACGAGCCCAGCGACAGACGGCGACCGAACAGGTGACGTCGATCGACGCACAGGTGGCCCGAGTCAATGAACGGATCCGCAAGAGCCAGGTCAGAAATCCCAGCGCCGGCACCGTGCTGGCGACATATGTCAGAGCCGGTGAAGTCGTTCAAGCCGGTCAACCGTTGTACAAGATTGCCAATCTCGCTTCCGTCGACGTTCGCGCCTACGTCGCCGAAACGCAGCTGGCACAAATCCACCTGGGATCGGACGCCGAGGTCGCCGTCGACGCTGGAACTGGAACCTTGCGGACGCTGCCAGGCAAAGTGACGTGGATTTCGTCTCAGGCGGAATTCACGCCAACGCCGATTCAGACACGAGAAGAACGGGCAGATCTCGTCTACGCCATCAAGATTCGCGTCGCCAACAACGAGAGCCTTCTCAAAGTGGGAATGCCGGCGGACGTTCGTTTTCCTGGAGGGACGCGCAATGACTGACGCCGTCGTGGTCCAGGACATTGGCAAGCGATTCGGCACGACGCCGGCGCTCTCGGGCGTGTCGTGTGCGATTCGCTCGGGCGAGCTCTTCGGGTTCATCGGACCGGACGGGGCCGGCAAGACCACTCTGTTCCGCATCCTGACAACGCTGCTCGTGCCGGACACGGGCAGCGCACGGGTTCTCGGAGAAGACGTCGTCACCAGTCTGTGGACGCTTCGCAACAGAATCGGCTACATGCCTGGCCGCTTTTCTCTCTATCCCGACTTGAGCGTTCAAGAGAATCTGCGGTTCTTTGCTTCGGTGTTCGGCACGACAATCGAGGCCGAGCACGAGCGCATTTCGCCCATCTACAGTCAGCTCGAGCCGTTCAAGGAACGACGCGCCGGCGCGCTCTCGGGAGGTATGAAGCAGAAGCTCGCACTCTGCTGTGCGCTCGTGCACAGGCCAGAAATCCTCTTCCTCGATGAGCCGACCACCGGCGTCGACGCCGTCTCGCGCCGGGAGTTCTGGAATCTGCTTGCCAACCTGAAGGCGGGCGGTCTGACTGCCGTGGTCTCGACACCTTATATGGACGAGGCCAACCGCTGCGATCGCGTTGCGCTCATTCAACGAGGTCGATTGCTCGCGATCGACACGCCTGAAGCCGTTGCGCGCTCGTTCGACCGTCCCCTGATTGGGATTCGCTCGGACAAGCGTTACGAAACGTTACGGGCGCTCCGCGAATACCCCCACACCAATACGGCCTATCCCTTCGGCGAATCGATTCATTTCACCGACAAGCGCACCGAGGTGCCGGCCGAAGCACAGCAACGGGAGGTTCGGGCGTTCCTGACCAACCGAGGAATAGACCACCTCGTTGTCGAGGCAACGGTACCGACGGTCGAGGACACGTTCATGGCACGCATGGGCGGCAACGACGCGGAGGACGCGGCATGAGCGGCGACGCAGCCATCGTGGCGAAGGATCTGACCAGGAAGTTCGGAAGCTTCATCGCATGCGACCGCATTACCTTCGAGGTCCGAGCGGGAGAGGTGTTCGGGTTTCTCGGGGCGAACGGCGCCGGAAAGACGACGGCGATCCGGATGCTGACGGGCCTGCTTTCACCCTCCAGCGGCCAGGCGACCGTTGCGGGCTACGACGTCTACACCGCCAGCGAATCCATCAAACGGCACATCGGTTACATGAGCCAGCGTTTTTCACTCTACGAGGATCTGACGGTTGCCGAAAACATCCAGCTCTACGGCGGCATCTACGATTTGACGGATCGTCAGATTCGCGATCGAAGGGACGCCATGCTGGCTCGCCTCGGCTTTCGTCACGCCGCCGGCGAACTGGTGCGAGCGATTCCATTGGGCTGGCGTCAGAAGCTCGCGTTCTCGGTGGCGCTTCTTCACCAGCCGCGCATCGTGTTTCTGGACGAGCCGACGAGCGGCGTCGATCCGATTACGCGGCGGCAGTTCTGGGAAATGATCTACGAGGCTGCGTCTTCCGGAACGACCGTGTTCGTGACCACTCACTACATGGACGAGGCCGAATACTGCGATCGCATTTCGATCATGGTCGCGGGAAAGATCGGCGCGATCGGTACGCCCTCCGAGTTGAAAACGCGGTTCGGAACCGAGTCCGTAGACGAGGTGTTCGTACGCCTCGCCCGCCCGACCGCAGCGCCTTCGGACCAGAGGCCCGGAGCATGACGGCATCCAGCGGACAGTCCAGCGCCCTTGTCGGGCTTCTGAGGAAAGAGACCTATCACATTCTGCGCGATCGCCGAACGCTCATCGTCATCACGCTGATACCGATCCTGCAGGTGATCATCTTCGGATACGCGATCCGCACCGACGTGCAGCACGTCCGTCTTGCGATCGTGGATCCGGCGCCGGACTACGTCACACTCGCGTTGCGCGGCCGCTTCAGCGCGACCGACACCTTTCGCATCGTCGCCGTCGTGCACAGTCCAACCGAGGTCGACCGGTTGTTCCAGCGCGGTGACGCGCAGGAGGCCCTCGTCTTCGAGTCTGGGTTTGCCGCCCGGCTCGGACAGGGACTTCCGGCGCGCGTCCAGATCATCTCCGACGCAACCGAACCAAACACGGGCAGCTCGGTGCAGGCATACGCGCTCCAGGTGATTCAGGCTTACGAGCGAGAGCTTCGTGCGGCGTCGGGCGGCGTTCGCATCGTGCCGCAGGTTCGCACCCGCTTCAATCCGACGCGTGAAAGCTCCAACCTCTTCGTGCCGGGATTGATGGCGTTCGTGTTGACCATCATCTCGTCGCTCATGACCGCCATTTCGCTGACTCGTGAAAAGGAGACCGGCACACTCGAGACCCTCCTCGTGTCGCCGCTGCGCCCCTGGCAGATCGTCCTCGGCAAGGTCCTGCCCTATCTGCTCATCGGGTTCGTTTCGGTGATCGGTGTCATCGTGGAGGCGCGCCTCGTGTTCAAGGTGCCGCTGCTCGGGAGTCTGCCGCTGCTCCTCGCCGAAGGACTGCTGTTCATCCTCGTCTCGCTGTCGCTCGGCATCTTGATCTCCGCACGAACGTCTTCACAGCGGGTGGCCATGTTCGGCGCCCTGGTCGGCACGATGCTGCCGACGATGCTGCTGTCCGGTTTCATCTTTCCACTGGAAAGCATGCCGTGGCCGCTGCGAGCCGTGTCGCTCGTCGTGCCGGCGCGTTGGTTCGTGACCGTCGCGCGGGGCATCATGCTGAAAGGAGTCGGTCTCGAATATCTGTGGCGCGAAACGATAGTCCTGGCGGTTATGGCTCTGGGGCTTCTCACCCTCAGCACGCGGTCGTTCCGGGAGCGGCTGGAGTAGACCGTGCGCCGCATCCTGTTTCTCGCGCGAGCCGAGGTGCTGCACGTCGTTCGCGACCATGCGACGCTGGCGCAGGTGCTGGTCCTGCCGATTCTGCAGCTGCTTCTCCTGTCGAATGCTGCGACGTTCGAAATCCGGGACATTCCAACCTACGTGGTGGACTTCGATCGAACCACGACTTCGCGCGGCCTGGTCGATCGATTCGTGGCGTCCGGCAACTTCAGGATCGTTGAACGCTCCGCGTCGCTGGATCGGGCGAACGACGAGTTGTTGCGCGGCCGAGTGACGCTGCTCCTCACTATTCCACACGACTTCGAATCGTCGCTCGTTCGCGAGGGCACTGCCCCGGTCCAGCTCGCGGTCAACGCCGAAAAGGGCTCGGCCGCGGGCATCGTCCAGTCGTACGCCGTCAGGATCCTATCGGCCTATTCGGCGGAGATCGGCAAGACCCTGCGGCCGGCGACGGCGAACGTGCATGCCACGATTGGCGATCAACCGCCCGTGCGAGGCAGTGCCCGTATCGAAGTTTCCCTGCGCAGCCGCTACAACCAGACGTTGAACTACAAGCACTACATGGTGCCCGGTCTGCTGGTCGCGCTCGTCACGCTGATCGCCACGCTCGTGAGCGCTCAGAACATCGCACGCGAAAAAGAACTGGGCACGCTCGAGCAGCTGAACGTGACGCCGCTCACGCGTGGCCAATTCATCGCGGCGAAGCTGCTCCCCTTCTGGGTGCTCGGCATGCTGGATCTCGGAATCGGCCTCACGGTCGGATGGCTGGTTTTCGACATTCCCGTGCGAGGAAGTCTGCTGCTGCTCTTTGGCTCGGCGGCCGTCTATCTCGTCGTCGCGCTCGCCATCGGGCTCTGGATCTCGACGATGGTCGATACCCAGCAGCAGGCCATGTTCGTGACGTTCTTCATCCTGAACATCTATCTGCTCATGAGCGGCCTGTTCACCCCGATCGACAGCATGGCCCCATGGGTGCAGACGGTGTCGCTGCTGAATCCCGTCCGGCACTTCGTGACCATCTCGCGTGCGCTGCTGGTGAAAGGCGCAGGCCTTGCGGAAATCGCGGAACCCCTGGTGATCCTGGCGGTCTTTGCCGTCGTGACGCTGACGCTCGCGATCCGTCAGTATTCGAAGCGGATCGCCTAGCAAGATTCCTGAAAAGCGACGAAACCGCAGAGCTCGCTGAGCACGCCGTCTAGC
>CAVYZX010000027.1:0-19274 GCA_963773035.1 uncultured Acidobacteriota bacterium
GCCGAACATCGTGTGGGGCGGGGGCCACTATGAAGACACGTACGTAAAGACGCCCGACGGTTGGCGTTTCAAGACCCGCCGATTCATTCGCTCCGAAGGAACACCGGAATCACTGAAGCCGCAGCCGGCTACACGCTAAGAGGGACGTCATGCTGAAACCAATTTTGCTCATCAGTTTGATCCTTGGCGTGATCGTGGCAACAAATCCCGCCGCGCAAAGTGGACGACCTTCAGCAACACCATCATCGAACGAACCAGCTCTGACTGCGCTCGACTACATCGAGATCGAGCAGCTTGTCTACAGGTACGGCTGGGCGCTCGATAGCGGTGAGAACAATGGCTACGTTTACGCCGACCTTTACGCGCCGGACGGAACGTTCACCGGCACGAATCAGGCACCGAGCGGCCGTACCTATCAGGGCCGCGACAATCTCGCCGCGCTCGCCCGCGGCGGCCGAGGGGTCCGTTCTACATCAGCCATCTCGTCACGAACGTCGTCATCACGCCGACGTCCGAGGGAGCTGTAGGAAGGGCGTACGTTGGGATTTTCGATCTCGGTGAACCAGGTAGCAAGTCGCCGTCGGCGGGACACGGCGGTTTCTACGACGATGTGTATGTGAAAACCAGTGACGGATGGCGATTCAAGAAACGGTCGTACTACGAGTCCAGATGGGGTGAGCCGAACGTTGAGATTCCTTCGCCAATCCCGGCTGTGCGCGCATTGAAAGAAGCGAAGGCTCCACCGGCCGCGACCGCGAAGGGTCCGACCCTGACGGCTCAGGATTACGTCGAACTCCAGCAATTGGTCGCCAAGTATCCCTACGGGCTCGACGTGAACGGCGACAACGGCCGGTCCTACGCGAATCTTTTCACGCCGGAGGGGTCGTTTGGCTGCGTCACGTCGAATGCAGGGACTGGCGCGCAACAGCGATGCGTGACGGACTCAGGTCAGCTGACGCCACAGGCCCGACCACGGGCGCAGGGGCACGACGCACTGGCGAAGATGGTCGACACGGAAGAGCCTCACGGGCCCAACTATGCCCGCCATTTCATCTTCAACCACGTCATCGAGCCTACCGCGGCTGGAGCGAGGGGCAAGGAGTACGCAGCCGTCATCGATATCGTGCCGGGGCAGCAAGGGCAGCCGCATTCAATCTATCTGGTTGGCCGTTATGACGACGAGTACGTGAAGACGCCGCAGGGTTGGAGATTCAAGACCCGTGTGTTTACGGCGGCGGCCCGTCGTGAGCCGATAGCCGCAAGCAGATAGGCCACGGACAAAGACCTGCGAGTGCCGGCTCCCGAGGAGGACACATGGACCGAGCCCCTTTGCCCCGCTCCGCTCCCGCCTTCGCTGAAGCTCCGGCGGGGCGCGCCTTTGGCGCGCTAGCGAAACGCGCTGCAGCGAGTCTGGCTGTGACGGTCGTGTGGATCGCGTGCACCATGTTCGCGCCGCTCGGACCAGCTGTCGTGGTTTCGGCGCAGGTGAGCGGCGAGGTGGTGGGCGCGTCCGGCGCAGTGAGCCCGATTGTGGTCAGCCTCGACAAATCTCTGGCGTTCTATAACGGGCTTCTGGGGCTGAAATCTGACGCGCCGCGTACGGCTTCAGCCAAAGACACACCACCCCCTCCAATCCTTAGGCTGGAAGGCACCCCCGACGGATCGATGCGATGGTCCCATGTCACATTTCCCGGAACGCAGTGGTGGGCGGAACCACTGGAGTTTGGAGATGTCGACCGCAAACCGGTTCAGCCTCGCCTGCAGGATCCCGGTGCCCTGACAATCATCTTTTACGTGCGCGACATCGACAGCCTGCTAGCTCGGTTGAAGGGAGCTGGAACGCCAGTCGTGACGCCGGGCGGGGCGCCGCTGCTCTTGAATCCAGGCGTCGACAAGAGCCGCGCCATTATCGTGAAGGATCCCGATGACCACTACGTTCAACTGGTGCAGCCCGATCCGATCCCCCCAAACGCGCCGACGTCCGATGTGATTGGCGGCAGTGTCCGCGTCACCATCGCCGACACGGACAAGACGATGCACCTCTATCGAGACCTGTTGGGCTTCCAACCGAGCGTCGGCCAGTTCACCGCCAACAAGGCTTATGCCGCGTTGACCGGGTTGGAGACTGCCCAGTTCCGAATAACCAGCGCGCCCATTCCGGGAGAGCCGCGTCTGACGTTGGAGTTCATCGAGTTCAAAGGCGTCGATCGCAAGCCGCTCGGCACGCGCATCTACGACCCGGGCGCGACGCGGCTCATGTTCATGGTCCGCAACATGGATTCGGCCGTGGACAAGTTCAAGAGTGCCGGAGGAACCGTGGTGTCGACGGGCGGCACTCCGGTCAATTTGGGTCCGGGTGGTCCGTACCTCATCGTGCGCGACTTGAACAACTTCTTCATCATCCTGCGAGAGCGGCCGCCGCAGTAGTCTGACAGTGGGGGGTCAGGTCTGAGGATTGTGGCTTCCGGCTTAAGCCGGAAGCTACTGAGGATTTGAGCCGGAAGATCTGACCCTATTGAGAGAGTGAGAGTGCACGAGGATCGGCATCCGGATAGGCCCAGCGCCCACGCAGCCTTTGCGGTGGCAAGGGCGTTGCGCGTCCTACCTGTGATCATGCTTGCGCTTGCGGCGATGGACTGGCAGGCACGGAGTGCGCTCGCCCAGGACGCCGGGAAGATTTGGGAAGGCGTGTATTCACAGGAGCAGGCGGAGCGCGCCAAGGTTCGCTTCACGGCGGTGTGTCGCCGGTGCCACAACGACGACCTCGGCGGAAGCGATCGAGGTCCCTCCCTTCGTGGTGAGCGCTTCATGGCGAATTGGGAGACTCAAGGACTCAACCTCCTGTTCGCCAAGATCCGCAACACCATGCCGCCGGACGCTCCGTCGAGTCTTCCCGACGATGAATACCTCGACCTGGTGACGCTTATTCTTCAAGCCAACGGCTTCCCGGCCGGTGCCGCGCAGCTCAGCGCCGCGAAACTCGAGGATGTGTTGATCATGAAGAAGCCAGGCGACGGTCCGATTGAGGTGCCGAACTTTCGCATGGTGCAGGTCGTCGGCTGCCTGGCGCAGGGCCCCGGAGACGTATGGATGTTGACGAGTTCGAGCACGCCGGCGCTGGCCAACGATCAGCCTCCGACCGCTGCCACGCTCGAGACCGCAGCCGCTCAGCTTCTAGGATCCAAGACAGTCCGCTTGGTCAGTGCGAACCCGTTCAACCCGGATGCGCACAAAGGCCACAAGATGCACGCGAAGGGTCTCATCTATCACGGGCCGGACAGAGACCGTATTAATCTGATCTCCTTGGAGATGCTGAGTCAAAGCTGTGGCTCGTAATATCTTCGCCGGCGCCGCGGCGATCTGGCTGGCAGCTGCCTGGCTCGCGGTGCCTGAAGCAGTCAGCCCCAGAGTTCAATCGGCCGCGGCTGGTCCATCCTCGCCGGCAGACGCTCGCGCGATCGTCAATCGATACTGCGTCACCTGTCACAACAGCCGCCTCAAGACTGCCGGTCTGGCGCTCGACACGCTCGATCTCGAGCAGGTCCCGGCCGACGCGGAGATTTGGGAGAAGGCAGTACGGAAGCTGCGTGTGGGCGCGATGCCCCCGGTCGGTGCGCTGCACCCCGATCAGGGAACGGTGGACGGCCTGGTGTCCTGGCTCGAGTCGACGATCGACCGCGCTGCGACCGACTCACCGAATCCAGGCAGCCCGGCACTTCACCGGTTGAATCGCGCCGAATACGCCAACGCGATCCGCGACCTCCTTGCCCTCGATGTCGACGCGGCGTCGTTGCTGCCACCTGACGACTCGAGCGGCGGCTTCGACAACAACGCGGACGTGCTCGGGGCGTCTCCAGCATTGCTCGAACACTACCTGACGGCGGCGCGCAAGATCAGCGCGCTCGCCGTCGGGGATCCCACCATCGGCGCGGGCACAGAGACGTACCGGGTTCGGGGCGACACGTCGCAAGACGTTCACGTGGAAGGCTTGCCGCTGGGCACCCGCGGCGGCCTTCTTGTCCGGCACACCTTTCCGCTGAACGGCGAATACGTCATCAAGGTCAAACTGCTCGAAACGGCGCTGGGATCGATCCGCGGCCTCGGTACTCGCACCAGGTCGAGGTGCTGCTGGACGGCGTGCGGATTCACGCCACGACGGTTGGCGGCGATGCCGACTTTTCGGCCGCTCCCGTCAACGCGACCGACGTCGTCAACGACGTCGAGGCCAGGCTCACGCTGCGGGCTCCGGTCAGGGCCGGACCACGGACCGTGGTGGCGACGTTCGTTCAGAAGACGTCGGCGGAAAACGCCGGCCGGTTGCAGCAGTTCCTGCGCACGACGGTTGATACGACAGACCACACAGGGCTGCCGCACATCGAGAGCGTGACAATCGCCGGGCCCTTCAAACCGACAGGACCAGGAGACACGCCGAGCCGCCGGCGGATCTTCGTCTGTCGTCCGACCAGCGCGTCGGCTGAAGCGCCGTGCGCGAACAGGATCATTTCGACCCTGGCACGTCGTGCCTACCGCCGGCCCGCCAGCCCCAGCGAGCTGGCACGGCTCGAAGCCTTTTATAAGGCGGGCCGCGCCGAAGCTGGCTTCGACGCCGGCATCGAGCGGGCGCTTCGCGCGATTCTGGCCAGCTCCAAGTTCGTCTTCAGAATCGAGAGGGAGCCAAAGAATGCCGCACCTGGCGCGCCCTACCAGTTGAGTGATCTGGATTTGGCATCTCGCTTGTCGTTCTTCCTCTGGAGCAGCATTCCCGACGATGAACTGCTCGATGTGGCGGTGCGAGGTCAGTTGAAGAACCCGGCCGTGCTGGAACGTCAGGTGCGCCGCATGCTCGCGGATGAGCGGTCCCGCGCGCTGGTCGAGAACTTCGCAGGGCAGTGGCTGCAATTGCGGAACCTTCGGTCGTCAGTTCCGGACCAGAACGAGTTCCCCGACTTCGACGACAACCTGCGTCAGGCGTTCCGGCGCGAGGTCGAGCTCCTGTTCGAGAGCATCGTTCATGAGGACCGGAATCCGACCGACCTGCTGACGGCGGATTACACCTTTCTGAATGAGCGGCTGGCCAACCACTACGGCATGACGAATATCTACGGGAGTCAATTCCGTCGGGTCACGATTATTGATGAAGCGCGGAAAGGTCTGCTCGGCAAGGGCGCCATCCTGATGGTCACGTCGCAGCCCGACCGGACCTCGCCCGTCGTGCGGGGCAAATGGATTCTCGACAACCTGCTGGGTACTCCCCCACCGCCTCCGCCGGCGGCCGTGCCGCCGCTCGAGGAGAGCCGGGGGAAAACGCCTCGCACGTTGCGCGAGCAGATGGAAACGCACCGTGCCAGCCCGGCGTGCGCCGTTTGCCACAAGCTCATGGACCCGCTGGGCTTCGCCTTGGAGAACTTCGACGCGGTCGGCGCTTGGCGCACTCGCGATGCCGGCGCTACCATTGACGCATCAGGTCAGCTCATGGACGGCTCGCAGGTGGAGGGAGTCGTCACGTTGAGGCGGGCCTTGCTCAAACGCTCCGAGGTTTTCATCTCGACGTTCACCGAGAAGTTGCTGACGTACGCCGTGGGCCGGGGTCTCGAATACCACGACCAGCCGGCAATTCGTCGGATGGTTCGCGAAGCCGGCCGTGATGACTATCGATTTTCAGCGCTGGTCATGGCGCTGGTGCGGAGCGCGCCGTTTCAGATGCGGATGAAGCCGTTGGAGTCAAACTGATGATCATCTCCAAGCTGTCCCTGCCCCGCCGGACGTTTCTGCGCGGCATGGGTGCGACCGTCGCGCTCCCGCTGCTCGAGGCCATGGTGCCGGCCTTCACGCCCACCGTGCGCACGGCGGCCAACCCTCAACGCCGTCTCGGGTGTGTCTACGTGCCGCACGGCGAGATCATGGAGCAATGGACCCCAGCGACCGAAGGCGCCGGCGTTCGAGCTGATGCCGATCATGAAGCCGCTCGAGCCGTTTCGAAGACATCTGGTCGTCGTCAGCAATCTCGCCAGGCCGGAAGCCGGATTCGATACGAACCACGCCGGTGCGCCCGCCTGCTTCCTTTCCGGCCTGCCTCCGAAGCGCACGGACGGCCCGAACTTCAAGCTGGGCGTCACGCTCGATCAGGTCGTCGCCAAACACATTGGCCAGGACACGGTGTTCCCTTCGCTCGAGGTGGCCACCGAGGACTTCTCCGCGCTCGTCGGATCGTGCGCGCCCGGCTACAGCTGCGCGTATGCAAACACGTTGAGCTGGCAGGGGTCGACGGCGCCGCTGCCGATGGAGATCAATCCGCGCGTCCTGTTCGAGCGCATGTTCGGCGGCGGCGACACGGCAGCCCAGCGGGCCGCACGTATGCGCGAAGATCGGAGCATTCTCGACTTCGTCAGCGAGGATCTGGCCGACCTCGGGGGACGCATTGGACCGGGAGATCGTGCGCGCCTCGGTGAGTACGTCGACCACATCCGCGAAGTCGAACGTCGGATTCAGCGGGCGGAGCGGCAGTCCGACACGGCGCTGAAGGTCCCCGATGCGCCAGTGGGCGTGCCGGACAAGTTCGAAGACCACGTCGGGGTGCTCTTCGACCTGCTGGCGCTGGCGTACGAAGCTGATCTGACGCGGGTCTTCACGTTCATGATGGCCCGGGAGCTCAGTCAGCGAACGTATCCGAACATCGGCGTGACGTGGCCACATCACGTCATCTCGCACCACGCCAACAACCCGGAACGTGTAGCCGCGCACGCCACGGTCAACACGCACCACGTCGAGTTGTTCGCCAAGTTCTTGGAACGGCTGCGCGAGACACCGGACGGCGATGGGTCGCTACTGGACCATTCGATGATTCTGTACGGCAGCGGCATGGGCAACGGAAACGTCCACGCCGCCGATCCGCTGCCGCTCGTCATCGTCGGTGGGGCGGCCGGCACGATCAAGGGGGATCGGCACGTGGTGGCGAAGCCGCATTCGCCGAACGCGAATCTGCTGCTCAGCGTGGCGGACAAGTTCGGCGTGGCGATGGACACATTCGGGGTGAGTACGGCACGAGTCGAGCTGTAGGGTCGAAGCATGCGATTCTGGATTCCGGCCGGGCTGTTCGCCGCCTACCTTGCGTTCGTTGATCGCAACGACGACGGTAGCCGCCGCCGAGGCGGACCCAGCGCTGATTGGCGCAGTCAAGAACGGCAACCGGGAGGTCGTCCTGCGGTTGCTGAAGGCGCGGGCAGATGTCAACGGCACGGAGGTCGACGGCACCACCGCGCTCCACTGGGCCGTGCGCGCCGACGATCTCGAGACCGTGCAGCTGCTGCTGCGCGCCGGCGCCAGGGCGAATGCCGCCAACCGTTATGGCGTCACGCCCCTTTCGCTCGCCGCCACGAACGGCCGGGCCACCATGATCGAGGCGCTCCTCGAAGCGGACGCCAGTGCGAATACCACGCTTCCAGAGGGTGAAACGGTCCTGATGACGGCCGCCCGCACGGGTGACGCCGCATCCGTCAAGGTCCTACTCGATCGAGGCGCCGATGTGAACGCTCGGGAGCGGTGGCAAGGTCAGACGGCGCTGATGTGGGCCGCGGCCCAGAATCACGCCGAGGTGACAAGGTTGCTGATCGCTCGCGGTGCGGAGGTCGACGCCCGATCGAAGGTCCTCGAGTTTCCCAAGTTCAGCTTCAACGGCAGCACGATGGTGTCGACGCCGATGCCGCGCGGAGCCACGACGGCGCTGATGCTCGCGGCGCGACAGGGCGCCATGGAAGGGGTGCGCGCGCTGATCGAGGGCGGAGCGGACGTGAACCTCACCGATCCAGACGGCACCAGCGCGTTGGTCATGGCCACTGTCAACGTGCACTACGACGTAGCGGCGCTCCTGCTTGAAAAAGGCGCCGATCCAAACGTGGCGGACGCGAGTGGAATGGCCGCCTTGTACGCAGCAGTGGACATGCACACGACGGGGCCGCTCATCAATCGACCATCGCGCAAGCCGACAGGCGACCTCGACGCGGTGGAGCTCGTCAAGCTGATCCTCAAACGAGGGGGGAACCCGAACGCACGTCTCAAGACGCCGACCCTTCAGCGATATCACAACGGTGGCGACGCATTGCTGACGGACGGAGCGACGCCTCTGATGCGGGCTGCGAAATCCACGGATGTGGCCGTTATGCAGTTGCTGCTCGACCACGGCGCCGATCCGAGCATGATGACCAGGAACCTCTCGACGCCACTAATGTTCGCCGCCGGCCTCGGCGGCGGGCGCGGCCGGACCGACGAGGACGCCATCAAAGCGATGGCCCTGTGCCTGAAGTACGGCGCGGACGTCAACGCCTATAACACGGCGGGACAGACGGCGCTTCACATTGCCGTGGAACGCTCGGATCGGCTCGTGATGTTTCTGGCCGAAAACGGCGCCGAGCTGAACCTCACCGACCGGGACGGACGGACGCCGCTCGACGTCGCGCTTGGCAAGGCCGCTTCGACATTCCAGGGGCGTCGGGGCGCTCAGCCTACCGTGGTTCGAGAGAGCACTGCAGCGCTGCTGCGTCAGCTGATGGCCCGTGATGCTGCGGCTGATCCGCCGAAGAATGGCAAGAACGAATAGCGATCGGAGCGCGTTCGTCCTGGGTCTCGTGGCGCTTGCTGGAGTCGGTC
Organism: uncultured Acidobacteriota bacterium; assembly: GCA_963773035.1. Lineage (GTDB taxonomy): Bacteria > Acidobacteriota > Vicinamibacteria > Vicinamibacterales > CAVVIG01 > CAVRXZ01. Next base: position 8,644 of record CAVYZX010000027.1, read on the forward strand.
TGCTCTCAGCACCCGCGCGGCTCCAGGAATCAGAGCGCGTGAAGGAGACGGGCGCCTACGAGCTGGTCGAACGCTGGCCGAAGGCTGTCGCCGCTCCCGGATACGTCCGGGGCTCGCAGTCCGGTGCGTTCGCGGAATCTCCCGATCGCATCTTCCTTCTGGGGCGCGGCGAGCTGAAGCTCCCCGCGACGCTGCCTGCGGGGTTCAACGGGACGTGGGGTTGCGGCGGCTGGCGGGGTTCAACGGGAGGCGGGGATCCCTGGTCGCAGGCGATCGTGCCGGTGCGCCGAGCTGCGCAATGGCTTCGTGGTCGTCGACTCTGGCCGGAAAGGTCGTCGAGACATGGACGCGGCACGATCACCTCTTCGCCGCCGCGATCGCGAGTCCTGCGCCGCATGAAGCTCGGCCCCATCGACCCCGATCCGGCCCGTGTGCGGATCCTCGGCGGCATCGGTCGCTCCGCCGGATCGTCAGCGCCGCAATCTGCTCCCGAAGCCGCCGTTCTTCGTCGCGCATGCGTCCGTAACTCATCGCCTTGTGTTTACTGGCCGACGCCTTCACCTTCGACCCATCCACCGCCACCGCTCCGAGCTGGACCACACCGGCTTCGCGGGCGATCGCCACGACCTGGACGAACAGCCGCTCAAATGCGGCCAGGTGCTGCTGCCGAAACTCCGCGATCGTGCGGTGTGCGGGAAAGCTACCCGCCGCCAACACGCGATAGGCTACATCGTCTTCCAGCTTCCGCGCGATCCGACGCGACGAAAACGTCCCGGTGGCATATGCGTAGACCAGCACCGTCACCATCATCTGCGGATCGAAGGGTTGATTGCGCCGACCATCCCCCTCATAGGCCGCATCGAACATCTGGAGATCCAGCGCGGCGACCGTGTCAGCGATGAAGAACGCGAGGTGCCCTTCGGGCAGCCAGTCGCGCGGCGAGGGCGGGAACAGGAGTGATTGGTCGGGCGCGCACGGGCGAAACGTCGTCGGCATACCATCTATACGTACGCCGCACCTCGCGCGTTTCTGCCGCGCAGGCTCCTAGACCTGTTTTCACTTCGGAGTAGTGTCGAGGCACTTGGTACACCACGAAGGCGCGAAATATCACGAAGACGAGCAGTCGCCGGAAGGCAGTTTCGCCACTGCTGAAAGAAGAGGAGCTGTGAGTTCCGCTAGTTCGCGCAGCTCCGATCCACCGTTCGCAACGACGTGAGGTCGAGCCGGTTGTCGTTCGGGGCGCGGTACAGAAGGCCCCGAGCCTCCACCTTGTGACCGGCTTGGGACGCCGGCTCGAAAGGAATCACGCTGAGGAGCAGATAGGTCTGGTCGCCCAGCGGCTTGGGTCTGCCGTCAGTCAGGCTCTCCGGCGCCGGCGTCTGATCTCTCGTGACGATCGGCTCGCTCGAATTGGTCAGCATCCACGCTCGACCTGGCGCCTGGGCGAGACAACCGACGACCTGAACCAGTGCGAAGTTCGCTGCCCGCGTCCCGGCCCCCTTCTTCACGATGTCGATGCCGTCCAGCAGGTCAGCGTTCATCTTGAGTTCATCGGAACCATCGGGGAGACCGTTCGTCCGCAGAAGGTAGGCGACGATATCGAGCTTGGCTTCGGGCTCCAGCACCGTGCCGAAATTGGGCGGCATCTGATCTCGGACTTTGGTGAACAGCGTGTTCACCGTCTCGTTCTCCCAGTGCGACCAAAAATTGTCGCCCTTGAGCGCGGGAGCCCTGTCCGTGCCGCTCAGCTCGACGTGATGGCACCTCGCACATGCCGCCTCGAAGTTTGCCTTTCCGCGCTCGGCTTGAGCGGCGGAATAGACGCCCTTCCAGATCTTCGTTTCACTCGCTTGCGCGCCGGCATGACGCGCTGACAGCAGCGAAACCGCAGTGACCAGGATGCCGATGCCAGTCACACCCGAACTTCGCGCCACCATGTCCGTTCTCCACTCTCGATACGAGCAGGCCTATCGCGGGAGCGAGCCGCTGCTTGCAGACGCCTCGCTCATCAACTGGCGAAGCAGCTTCGCGGTGCTCTCGTAGACGACCGGAGCCTGGTTGTTCCGCTGTTGCCGGCCGATGCCAAGAGCCGTGTCGAGCGGCGTGTTCCCGCGCTTGTCTTTGGTGTCCAGCTTGGCGCCCCGTTCCGCCAGGAATTTTACGGTTGCATCGTCACCGCGGGCCGCAGCCGCATGGAGCGCGGTCTGTCCGTTGGCGTTGAATGCATTGATGTCGAGGCCCGCCTCGAGACACAGCTCAATTGCTCCAATCGTGCTGGCCCCGGGCACCGTGGTCGGGCCCGTCGGGTATGCCTCGGTCGTTCGGCCAGCGGCCGCCATGAACAACGCGGTCGTATAGTTTTTCTGCCGTAGCGTCGGGTCGGCGCCCCCGTCTCGAAGCAGTCGCATGACGATCAGGTCGCCGGCCTTGGCGGCGCGCATGAAGGGCGTCGCCCCATCGCCCAGGGAGGCGTCGCCGCTGTCGTGATGCTTTCCGAGCACCGGCCTCTTGAGCGTCGCGTTCGGATTCGCTCCATAGGCGAGCAGTTGTTTGATGAGACTTGGAGCGTCAAGGTCTCCGGTGACCTTGGGAGACGGACGACTGACCAACGGCCACAGCGTGTGCATGTCGACCGCGGCGTACAGCGCCGCCATTCCGGTCAGGTCGGCGATGTTTGGATCCGCGCCTTTTTCGAGCAGGATGCCCGCCAGATCATAGTGAGCGTTGATAATCGCTACGATCAGAGCGGTCGTGCCCTCGGGATCGGTCAGATTCAGGTTGGCGCCGGCATCTGCCAGCACGCGGACAGTTTCCCTCGCGTTTTCTCGCGCCGCGTACATCACGGTCGTCCAGCCGCCCTTTGGTAAGCTGGTCGAAACCATGCCGCCCACGCCCCACTTGAATGGCGGCAAGTTCAGCTCGACCGAGCGGGCGTTCACGTCCGCGCCCGCCTGGATCAGGGTTTGCGCCGCAGCCGCGTGGTTTTCGGTGGCTGTCCACATCAGGGCCGTCTGGCCCTGTGTCGATTCCTTGGCATTCGGGTCCGCGCCGTAGGCCAGCAGCAGCTTGAGGGTGGGAACATTCCCGGTGCGGGCTGCCGTCATCAGCACCGTCTCGCCGTCGGAGAGAGCGTCATTGGCGTCGGCGCCGGCTTTGAGGAGCAACTCGACCAGGGCTGGATTCCCGTTAGTGGCCGCGAGTGACAGCGGCGTGATCTCGTAGCGGTTCACGGCCTTGACGTTGGCGCCGGCGCGAATCAGCAGTTGCGTCGTTTCCCCATCGTTCGCGCGCACCGCCCAGTGGAGCGCCGTCATCCCGTCCGATTCCCGCTGATTCACGTCCGCGTGCTGCTTCAACAATGCCCGGACGGCCTCGCGGTTGACGCTCTTGACCGCGTCCATCAATGAAAGGTTGTTGCCGGCGCCGAGCGCGGCAACCGGCACCATGACCAGCAGGATCGCGTAGCGAATGCTGCTCAAAGGCATGCGTCCTTAGACCTCGAACCGGCCGGTGCTCAGGCCGAAGCTGTCGATCTCGCAGCCGAACTTGTTGGCGATATCGAGGAGGAAATTGCCGACAGGTGTTTCCTTCGGCGCCTTGATGTGCCGGTTCCCTTTGAGCAAGCCTGCTCCTGTTCCTGCGAGTAGCGTCGGAATGTCGAGGCGAAGGTGCAGGTCGCTTTCGCTCATGGCGCTACCGTACAGGATCACCGAGTGATCGAGCAGCGAGCCGTCGCCGTCGGGAGTGCTTCGCATCTTGTCCAGAAACTTTCCGAACAGGCTGACCTGCCACGTGTTCAGCTTGACGAGATTGGCAATCTTCTGGGGGTCCTTCGAATGGTGCGACATGGCGTGATGGGGCTCGGTGATGTCGAGATTGGGGTAGACGCGCTGGCTCGCGTCGCGATTCATCATGAAGGTGAAGACGCGCGTAATGTCGGCTTCGTAAGCCACTGCGAGCAGGTCGAACATCAACGCCACGTGTTCCTCGAACGAGTCGGGAACTCCGACCGGTGCGTCGGGCACCGTCTTCACGGTCGTAGCTTGTCGCTCGGCCCGCTCGATTCGCTGCTCGATTTCACGGACGTTCTGCAGATAGTCGTTGAGACGCGTCCGGTCGCGAGCTCCCAGGCCGCCTTCGAGCTCGGTGACGTCGTCCCTCACCGAGTCGAGAATGCTCCGGCTCTTCCGCATGCGCCCGACACGCTGGGCACTCGTTCCGGCCCTGCCAAACATCCGTTCGAACAGAATGCGCGGATTGATTTCCATCGGCTGCGGCGTGGTCGGCGAGAGCCAGGAGATCGTGTTCATGTACGCGCAGGCGTACTGGGTGTCGCATCCCCCGATATAGCCCGTGAAATCCTCGGTCGCGACCTCTATCGAGGGTAGTACGGTCTCCCGTCCGATCTGCTTCGCGAGCGTCTGGTCGATCGACGTCCCGAGGAAGACATCCTCCGCGATGGTCTTCTTGGCCAGGCTGCCGGTGAGCCACGCTGCGACGGTCGGAGCATGGCCGTCGATGGGTGTGCAGAGCTCGGAGACGATGGTCAATGAATCTCTGAACGACTCGAGCGGCTTCAGGATCGGTGAGAACTCGAAGTTGCTTCCGACCGTCGTCGGCGCCCAGTATCCGGGTCGTTCGCCTAGCGGCACGAACACTGCGCCAAAGCGGCGCACCGGCGCAGCGGCCGTCCTGGCCGCGGCGCTCAGGGCGGGCACCATCGAATCGAGGAACGGCAGCGCGATCGTCGCGCCCATGCCTCGCAAGACCGTCCGACGAGACACCGACTGCTTCGTAATGAACATCATCTGTCTCCCTCAAGCCTCGCGCTTTACGGTTTTACATCCAGCATCCGATCAGAACCCTGCTGCATCCCGATGCCGCCTAGCGGCTCGCCGCAGTCTGGACACGCGGGGCGTCGCGGTCCTGTGCTTTTCGCATCTGAAACGGCGCGCTGTTGACGATACCCATGATGAGCGACGAGAAGCGATAGCTCTGACGCGCCGAGTCGCGGACAATCTCGCGAACGACTGGCATGTCGTCGGAGGTCAGACCCCGGCCGAGCGCATAGGTCAGCAGCTTCTCGGTCAGCGTTCCGACGAAAATCTCGGGCTGCTTTAGGAGTGCCTGTCTGAGCGTCACCACGCCGTCCACCTTCGTACCGTCCATGAGCTGACCCGACGCATCGATCGGCGTTCCGAGCAGACCGCCGTCGCGAGTGCGCCACGCGCCGACCGCATCGAAGTTCTCGAGCGCAAAACCGATCGGATCCATGATCTTGTGGCAACTGGCGCACGCGGGATTCGTCCGATGCTCCTCCATGCGCTCCCGCATCGATTGAACCTTGTCGTTCCGGCCCTTTTCTTTGAGAGGCGGCACGTTCGCCGGCGGCTCGGGCGGCGGCGCGCCGAGCAGATTGTCCAGAATCCACTTGCCGCGCACGACTGGCGAGGTCCGATCGGTGTGGGAGCTCACCATCAGCACGCTGCCTTGCCCGAGTAGCCCATGACGCGCCTCGTCGATGTGTGTCATGCGTCGGAACTGACTGCCGTACACGTTCGGGAACCCATAGTGCCTGGCCAGCCGCTCGTTGATGAACGTGTAATCGGCGGTCATGAGGTCGAGCACGTTCCGGTCCTCGCGCATGATGCTGTCGAAGAACAGCTCGGTCTCGCGCTGAAACGCCTGCCGGAGGTTGTCGTCGAAATCAGGAAACTCCAGCGAGTTGGGGATCTGGTTCTTGAGATTGCGCAGGTACAGCCACTGACCCGCAAAATTTGTCACGAGCGCCTGCGAATGCGGGTCCTCCAGCATCCGCCTGACCTGCTGCTCGAGACCGGCCTTCACTCGCAGCTTGCCCGCAGTGGCGGCCTCGAGCAGCCGATCGTCGGGGATGGAGCTCCACAGGAAGAACGACAACCGGGACGCGAGCTCGAGGTCGCCGATTCGGTAGACGCTGCCTGGCGCGGCGTTGGCCGGATCGCGCTCGGCTCGAAACGCAAACTTCGGGCTGGCGAGCAGGCGCTGCAGTGCGTATTGGATGCCCGCCTCGAAGCTCTGTTCCTCACGCGCGGTTCGGTAGAACGCAAGCAGCCGCTGCAGGTCGCCGGCCGTCACCTGGCCGCGATAGGCGCGCCGGGCCAGCGTCGAGATGATCCTCCGGGCGCAAGGATCCTCTTCGGCGCGGGTGAGAGGGCGGCAGACGAAGATTCGGCGGCGGCTCGGCGTATCGCCGGGGCCGGTCGGATTGAACGGACCTGAAATCCAGAATCGGTCGATATGCGCCCAGCCCGTCGCGTCGAGCGTGTCGTTCGAGCTTCGCACGAACGGCTGAAGCTTCCACGGCAGGTGGGCGGTTTTCTGAACGAACGCAACGCCAATGGTATGCGGGCCAGCCTTCAGCGGAACTCGCACCGTGAAGCGGGCATCGATCTCATTGCCCGCTTCGGTCGGATTCTTGATGGCCGCAAGGAAGTCCGCGCCTCCGCCGAATGGCACGAGGTGGACACGCTCGCCGTCGACGGTGATCTCGAGCTGGAGCGCCGACTCCATGCCACGCACGGCGCCAAGATTGGTGCGGAATAGCTTGGCCTGAATGACGTACTCGCCGTCGAGCGGGAGCGTCGTTCGCAAGAGCCCGCCGCCGACGGTGCCGACCGGCAGCCCTTCGATGTGACGATCTTGAGAAGCATCCTGACGGATGATGAAGGTCTCGCTGCCTGGCGTGATCTCCGGATCGCCGACGGCAAGCGCGCTGATCCTGTCGGCTGCCGCCAGGTAGCGCTCGAGCAATACGGGCGAGACGCCCAGGACGTCCGCGATGTTGTCGAACCCGTAACCGGAATCATCCGGTGGCAGAAGGGAAGCGGCATCAACGTCCAGCGCCAGCAAATCCCGGATAGCGTTGCTGTATTCGACACGATTCAGTCGATGAACGAGCGGGCGGCCAGGATTCGGGTTGGCGGCAGCTGCCGCGTCGAGGCGTGTTTCCAGCCAGGACAGGAGCGCGTGGCTGGCGGCCGGATCCGGCCGGGGGGCCCCCTGTGGCGGCATCATGCCGACGCGTACCTTCCGGACGGCTTTTTCCCAGACCTGAGCGTCCGCGGGCACGTTGGCGAGATCGAGCGTGTCGAACATCACGCCGGCCGTCTTCGCGCGCTGATTGTGGCAAGTGACGCAATACGTATTGAGGAAGGTGCGAGCGTTGAAGGGCGGTGGCGTTGCGGCGGCGGTAGGCGTCTGGTTCGAGGCGCGCACTCCTGCGGTCATCGAAGCGATGAAGAATGCGGCGACGATCCAGGCGAACCCCTGCATGCGCGACACCCTCCGCAGGCGAAACAATAGCACGCTTTGATTGTTGATTCAGATTCTTGATTTAAAGGGCCGAATGCCCGAGTTTTGTGCGTAATTGCGCCGTTTTTCGAGCGCTGTGTGAATTAGAAGCCGGTGGCCCTTGACTTTGCGCCTCAAGCGGTCTATCACGGGCGGCCTGGAGGGCTCATGTTTCGATTCTTCTCGCAGCCCTGGTCGTGTCTGCTGCGCTTCGCCGTCTCTACTGTTGTGCTCGTCCTGGTCGGATGCCGTCAGAATCCTGCGACCGCAAGCGGATCGTGTGAAAACCTCACGTCGCTTTCGCTTCCGAATACCACGATCACTGCGGCACAGACCGTGGCTGCAGGAGCGTTCACGCCGCCCGCTCCGGCGAACGCGACGAACCCGCCGACGCCGTTCGTTGATCTGCCGGCCTTCTGCCGTGTGACCGCCACGATCAGGAGTGCGGGCTCGGATGTCAAGGCTGAAGTCTGGATCCCGGCCCAGGGTTGGAACGGCGACTTTCAACCGGCCGGCGCTGGCTTCTGGGGAGGCTCGATTCCGTTTGCACGGATGCGCGAAATTCTTCGCACCGGCGCGGCGACCGCTGGAACCAACCTCGGAGTTGAGGGAGCCGCCGGCCCGAGCTTCGCCATTGAGCATCCCGAGAAGCTGGCCAATCTCGCCAACGAGCCGTTCCACGCGATGGTGGATCAGGCCAAAGCCGTCGTTCGAGCCTTCTCCGGCAAGCCACCGGCTTTTACCTTTATGGACGAGTGCGGCGGCGGAGGTTCTCGAGACGCTCTCGCCTCCGTTCAGCGATGGCCCGCCGATCTCGACGCCGCTTCGTCTATTGGATTCACGAACTACGGGACGCATCATGGTGTGGCGCAAATGTGGGTCTATCAGGCGACCCACAAGACGCCGGCGAGCTACATCCCGCCGAGCAAGTATCCGTTGATCAACCAGACAGCGCTCGCGGCCTGCGACGGGAAGGATGGCGTCAAAGACGGGCTGATCGAAGATCCGCTGCGGTGTCAGTACGACCCGGCCGTGATGCTGTGTAAAGGCGGCGACGGCCCCAACTGCCTCACCGCTCCACAAGTGGAAGCCGTTCGGGCGATCTATTCAACGCCAACACACGAACGCTCGAAGGAGTACATCTACGGATCGATGCCGCCCGGCGGCGAGCTCGGATGGGAGGCGATGGCCGGTCCGATGCCGTATCCCTTTTCAGTGCCGTTCTACAGGTTCCTCGTGTTCAAGGATCCAAACTGGGACTACAAGACGCGTCCTGTGAACTTTGGTAGCGACATGGAGCGGGTGGACTCGCCTCAGAACGTGGGGATCAACGCGACCAACCCGGACATCGGGGCGTTCATCGATCGGGGCGGCAAGCTCTTCATGCTGGGCGGATGGGGCGAGCACACGCTGGGTCCGGGGAACAACGTGTACTACTACGAGAGCGTCGTGAAGAAGCTCGGTCCCGAAAAGGTGAAGGATTCGGTACGTCTCTTCATGGTGCCTGGTATGGACCATTGCCTCGGCGCGGAATATGCGACCGCGCCAACCGTCAATTTCGACGTTCCCGTGCTCCTCAAGCAGTGGAAAACGAATGGGAAAGCTCCGAATGAGATTGTCGTCACCTATTCGGCGAAGGGGAAACCCGATCGCAAGCACCTCGTCTGTGCGTTTCCGCAAGTCGCGCAATACAAAGGCACGGGGAGCGCGGACGATCCGGCCGCCTGGTCCTGCGCGACCCCGAAAGGCGATCGGGTGCGTCTATGATGAACGTCGCGCAAATAGCGATCCTGAGCGTGACGTTGCTTGCCGCGGTTCAGACGCGGCAGAGCACCGCGCCAGCGTCGACGCTGACCGAGCGGGATCGAGTTGAAATCCAGGAGCTCGTCGCCCGCTATGCGCGCGCGCTCAGCACGTGCGCCGCGAAGGAATATGCCGAACTCTTTACGCCCGACGGCGTGTTCGTCACCGACGATTTCAGAGGCGCCAGGCATCGGGAGCTCTACGGCAAGAGCGGCAGGCTCGTGGGACGAGCCAAGCTGATGGAGCTGGTAGAAACCGAGGAGTTCTGTCTCAGTCCGAAGGCGAACGCGCCGGCCCGGCCGGCGGGCGGAAGTGCCGCTCGGCCGGCCCCAACAGTGACGATCGAGCTTTCTCCTGAGGGAGCTCGCGGCACGGCATCGCTTGGGAACGGCGGGCATTACGAAGACGTTTACGTGAAAACGTCCGAAGGCTGGCGGTTCAAGTCGCGAACCGTCTTCATGCCGCCGTTGTCAGCACCCGAACAGTCCAAACAATCGAAACAGGGCGAACCATCTGCTGGCTTGAGCATTCGCGAGATCGGCAGTATGCACGTCGGCGGTCGCGCCGTGACGCTCGAGGGCCTGCCCGAAAAACCAGTTTTTTCTCCCTCCGGCGCACAGCCCTCCACACTCGACCCGAACGGCGATTTCGAAGTCGAACAAATGTATGTTCAGTACGTGAGGCTCGCAGCGCCGCGTGCGAAGTACCCATTGTTGATGGTGCACGGCGGTGGCCTGACCGGGGTCACTTGGGAAACCAAGCCGGACGGCCAGCCTGGGTGGCAGATGTTTTTCATGCGGGCCGGTCACGACGTCTATATCGGTGACGGCGTGGAGCGCGGTCGAGCGTCATGGGCCCGTTACCCCGAGATCTTCAAAAGCGAACCGTCGACCACGACCAAGAAGATTGCCTGGGAGACGTTCCGAATTGGTCAACTCGGCTCGTATCGTAGCGATCCGGCCCAACGCACCGCCTTTTCTGCCACACAGTTTCCGATCGCCTCCTTCGATCAGTTCGCCAAGCAGTTCGTTCCCGCCTTCAGGACCAACGGTGCAGCGATACAGGCGGCCTATGACGCGTTAGTGCAAAAGATATGTCCCTGCGTGATGATCGTTCACAGCCAAGGCGGTAATTTCGGGTACGCAGCGGCACTGAACGCTTCAGATAAGGTGAAAGCTGTCATTGCGATCGAGCCGGCGGGCGCGCCAGATCCTGATCGCGTCGATATGGCACGCCTGAAAGCCGTCCCGCATCTGGTGGTCTGGGGCGATTACTTTGACGGATACGACCGATGGAACGAAATCCGGCGTCTCGTCGAAAGATACGAAGACGCATTGCGGCGGCAGGGTGGGACGGCCGATCGCATCGATCTCCCCGCGGCCGGTGTGAAGGGCAACTCGCACATGGTCATGATGGACCGTAATTCGGACCAGGTGGCCGCGCTCATTCAAGGCTGGATTGAGAAGCACGAGCTGATGCGCTAGTCGTTTCCGCCG
>CAVYZX010000028.1:0-36930 GCA_963773035.1 uncultured Acidobacteriota bacterium
GTGTCTCGACGCGCTCCAAATGGTTGGGTCGCTGGAGGTGCAATCGTTGCGCCGTTTTTCGAGCGCTGTGTGAATTAGAAGCCGGGTGGCCCTTGACTTTGCGCCTCAAGCGGTCTATCACGGGCGGCCTGGAGGGCTCATGTTTCGATTCTTCTCGCAGCCCTGGTCGTGTCTGCTGCGCTTCGCCGTCTCTACTGTTGTGCTCGTCCTGGTCGGATGCCGTCAGAATCCTGCGACCGCAAGCGGATCGTGTGAAAACCTCACGTCGCTTTCGCTTCCGAATACCACGATCACCGCGGCACAGACCGTGGCTGCGGGAGCGTTCACGCCGCCCGCTCCGGCGAACGCGACGAACCCGCCGACGCCGTTCGTTGATCTGCCGGCCTTCTGCCGTGTGACCGCCACGATCAAGAGTGCGGGCTCGGATGTCAAGGCTGAAGTCTGGATCCCGGCCCAGGGTTGGAACGGCGACTTTCAACCGGCCGGCGCTGGCTTCTGGGGAGGCTCGATTCCGTTTGCACGGATGCGCGAAATTCTTCGCACCGGCGCGGCGACCGCTGGAACCAACCTCGGAGTTGAGGGAGCCGCCGGCCCGAGCTTCGCCATCGAGCATCCCGAGAAGCTGGCCAATCTCGCCAACGAGCCGTTCCACGCGATGGTGGATCAGGCCAAAGCCGTCGTTCGAGCCTTCTCCGGCAAGCCACCGGCTTTTACCTTTATGGACGAGTGCGGCGGCGGAGGTTCTCGAGACGCTCTCGCCTCCGTTCAGCGATGGCCCGCCGATCTCGACGCCGCTTCGTCTATTGGATTCACGAACTACGGGACGCATCATGGTGTGGCGCAAATGTGGGTCTATCAGGCGACCCACAAGACGCCGGCGAGCTACATCCCGCCGAGCAAGTATCCGTTGATCAACCAGACAGCGCTCGCGGCCTGCGACGGGAAGGATGGCGTCAAAGACGGGCTGATCGAAGATCCGCTGCGGTGTCAGTACGACCCGGCCGTGATGCTGTGTAAAGGCGGCGACGGCCCCAACTGCCTCACCGCTCCACAAGTGGAAGCCGTTCGGGCGATCTATTCAACGCCAACACACGAACGCTCGAAGGAGTACATCTACGGATCGATGCCGCCCGGCGGCGAGCTCGGATGGGAGGCGATGGCCGGTCCGATGCCGTATCCCTTTTCAGTGCCGTTCTACAGGTTCCTCGTGTTCAAGGATCCAAACTGGGACTACAAGACGCGTCCTGTGAACTTTGGTAGCGACATGGAGCGGGTGGACTCGCCTCAGAACGTGGGGATCAACGCGACCAACCCGGACATCGGGGCGTTCATCGATCGGGGCGGCAAGCTCTTCATGCTGGGCGGATGGGGCGAGCACACGCTGGGTCCGGGGAACAACGTGTACTACTACGAGAGCGTCGTGAAGAAGCTCGGTCCCGAAAAGGTGAAGGATTCGGTACGTCTCTTCATGGTGCCTGGTATGGACCATTGCCTCGGCGCGGAATATGCGACCGCGCCAACCGTCAATTTCGACGTTCCCGTGCTCCTCAAGCAGTGGAAAACGAATGGGAAAGCTCCGAATGAGATTGTCGTCACCTATTCGGCGAAGGGGAAACCCGATCGCAAGCACCTCGTCTGTGCGTTTCCGCAAGTCGCGCAATACAAAGGCACGGGGAGCGCGGACGATCCGGCCGCCTGGTCCTGCGCGACCCCGAAAGGCGATCGGGTGCGTCTATGATGAACGTCGCGCAAATAGCGATCCTGAGCGTGACGTTGCTTGCCGCGGTTCAGACGCGGCAGAGCACCGCGCCAGCGTCGACGCTGACCGAGCGGGATCGAGTTGAAATCCAGGAGCTCGTCGCCCGCTATGCGCGCGCGCTCAGCACGTGCGCCGCGAAGGAATATGCCGAACTCTTTACGCCCGACGGCGTGTTCGTCACCGACGATTTCAGAGGCGCCAGGCATCGGGAGCTCTACGGCAAGAGCGGCAGGCTCGTGGGACGAGCCAAGCTGATGGAGCTGGTAGAAACCGAGGAGTTCTGTCTCAGTCCGAAGGCGAACGCGCCGGCCCGGCCGGCGGGCGGAAGTGCTGCTCGGCCGGCGCCAACAGTGACGATCGAGCTTTCTCCTGAGGGAGCTCGCGGCACGGCATCGCTTGGGAACGGCGGGCATTACGAAGACGTTTACGTGAAAACGTCCGAAGGCTGGCGGTTCAAGTCGCGAACCGTCTTCATGCCGCCGTTGTCAGCACCCGAACAGTCCAAACAATCGAAACAGGGCGAACCATCTGCTGGCTTGAGCATTCGCGAGATCGGCAGTATGCACGTCGGCGGTCGCGCCGTGACGCTCGAGGGCCTGCCCGAAAAACCAGTTTCCTCTCCCTCCGGCGCACAGCCCTCCACACTCGACCCGAACGGCGATTTCGAAGTCGAACAAATGTATGTTCAGTACGTGAGGCTCGCAGCGCCGCGTGCGAAGTACCCATTGTTGATGGTGCACGGCGGTGGCCTGACCGGGGTCACTTGGGAAACCAAGCCGGACGGCCAGCCTGGGTGGCAGATGTTTTTCCTGCGGGCCGGTCACGACGTCTATATCGGTGACGGCGTGGAGCGCGGTCGAGCGTCATGGGCCCGTTACCCCGAGATCTTCAAAAGCGAACCGTCGACCACGACCAAGAAGATTGCCTGGGAGACGTTCCGAATTGGTCAACTCGGCTCGTATCGTAGCGATCCGGCCCAACGCACCGCCTTTTCTGCCACACAGTTTCCGATCGCCTCCTTCGATCAGTTCGCCAAGCAGTTCGTTCCCGCCTTCAGGACCAACGGTGCAGCGATACAGGCGGCCTATGACGCGTTAGTGCAAAAGATATGTCCCTGCGTGATGATCGTTCACAGCCAAGGCGGTAATTTCGGGTACGCAGCGGCACTGAACGCTTCAGATAAGGTGAAAGCTGTCATTGCGATCGAGCCGGCGGGCGCGCCAGATCCTGATCGCGTCGATATGGCACGCCTGAAAGCCGTCCCGCATCTGGTGGTCTGGGGCGATTACTTTGACGGATACGACCGATGGAACGAAATCCGGCGTCTCGTCGAAAGATACGAAGACGCATTGCGGCGGCAGGGTGGGACGGCCGATCGCATCGATCTCCCCGCGGCCGGTGTGAAGGGCAACTCGCACATGGTCATGATGGACCGCAATTCGGACCAGGTGGCCGCGCTCATTCAAGGCTGGATTGAGAAGCACGAGCTGATGCGCTAGTCGTTTCCGCCGTTTGAATCAAAAATCCTGAATCATGCTAGAGTAGCGAACACCGAGAAAGGCCTCTGGGCACTGCGTTTTCAGGCCTGTTTTCGGAGCTCTGATGAGGCCAAGAGGGCGCCGTGACACGAGCTCGGGTTCTGATCGCCGCTTGTCTGTCGCTCGTACTGGCCGGCTGGAACGGCGCCCTGGCTCTCGAGCGTGCGCAGAATTCGCCAGCTCCACCTCTTTCGCCACACGCGACTTTCAATCAATTCTGCGGCAACTGCCACAACCAGCGCATCAAAACTGCGGGTTTGGCTCTCGACACCCTGGATCTCGAAAAGGTATCCGAGAGTGCCGAGGTATGGGAGAAGGTCCTCCGCAAACTGCGAACAGGCGCGATGCCGCCTCAGGGGGCGCGTCGACCGGACCAGGCGACGTACGACCGCTTGATCGCGTGGCTGGAGACGGAGCTCGATCGTGATGCGTTGACGCACCCGCGTCCGGGTCGGCCAATTTTGCTCCATCGGCTCAATCGCGCCGAATATGCCAACGCCATCCGCGATCTGCTCGCGCTCGAGGTCAACGTCGCTTCGCTGCTTCCACCGGACGATTCCGCCTATGGATTCGACAACATCGCGGATGCGTTGGGGGTCTCGCCTGTGTTGCTGGAGCGGTACCTGGTTGCGGCCGACCGGGTGAGCGCGTTGGCGATTGGAGATACGGAGGTCAGCCCTGGCTCCGAGACGTATCGCGTCCGACAGGATCTCTCGCAGGACCAGCACATCGAGGGGCTGCCGCTCGGGACCGTTGGCGGAGCCCTGGTCCACCATACCTTCCCGCTCGACGGGGAATACGAGTTCCAAGTCAAACTGTTTCGAACCAATTCCTCGGTCATGCGCGGTCTCGAGTATCCACAACAGCTGGAGATCACCGTCGACGGCGAGCGGGTTTTTCTCGCCACCGTCGGGGGCGGCGACGATTTCGCGACATTGCTCAAGAACGTGACGGCGGCTGGAGACGCAGTGGATGCCCGCTTGAAAGTTCGCGTCCCAGTGAAAGCGGGTCCGCGAAACGTTGGCGTCGCCTTCATTTACAGGTCGGCAGTGGCTGACACCAGGACGCTGCAGCCGTTTCTGCGCAGCTCGATCGATACCTACGACTTCACAGGTCGTCCCCATGTCGACACGTTCACGATCACCGGGCCGTTCGACGGCAAAGGTTCAGGCGACACGCCCAGTCGCAGTCGGATCTTCACGTGTCGTCCGCATTCGCCCGCTGTCGGCGAACGCCGACGGAGCTTGACGACCGCGGTCGGGCCGACTGCTGACCTTCAGTGCGCAAGAGAGATCATCACGACATTGGCACGGCGCGCGTTTCGTCGATCGGTCACCGAGCTCGACCTGCAGCCACTGATGGACTTCTACGAGGCCGGCCGCGGCGAGGGGACGTTCGAGACCGGTATCCAGTTCGCACTCCGACGCCTGCTGGCAAGCCCGATGTTCGTGTTTCGGTTCGAACGCGAGCCTACCGACGTGGCGCCCGGGGCCGTGTATCGCGTCAACGACTTCGAGTTGGCTTCGCAGTTGTCGTTCTTCCTCTGGAGCAGTATTCCGGACGATGAGTTGTTGACTGTGGCAGGGGAGGGCAGGTTGCACACGGCGCCGGTGCTCGAGCGTCAGGTCCGGCGGATGCTGGCGGATCCCAAGTCGAAAGCCCTCGTCACCAATTTCGCCGGCCAATGGCTGCAGCTCCGCAATCTTTGGAGCATCGTCCCCAACTCCGAAACGTTCTCCGACTTCGACGATAACTTGCGACAGGCATTCCTGGGCGAGACCGAGTTGTTCTTCGACAGCATCATGCGCGAAGACCGTACCGTGGTCGATCTGCTGACCGCGGACCATACGTTTGTCAACGAGCGTTTGGCCAAACACTACGGCATCGCGAATGTGTACGGCAGTCAGTTCCGGAGGGTGACGCTCACCGACGATGCTCGAAAAGGGCTTCTTGGGAAAGGCAGCATTCTCATGGTGACGTCGCACGCCGACCGCACTTCGCCGGTCGTCCGCGGCAAGTGGATCCTCGAAAACCTGATCGGCTCCCCTCCGCCTCCGCCGCCTCCGGACGTGCCGCCATTCCCGGACAACGCCGCAGGCCAGAAGCCGCTCTCCGTTCGCGAGCGGATGGAACAGCACCGCGACAATCCGGCGTGTGCGAGCTGCCACAAGATCATGGACCCGCTCGGGTTTGCTCTCGAGAATTTCGATGCGGTTGGCAAATGGCGAATGCGCGACGAGGGACACGCGATCGACGCCTCTGGCCAGCTGACCGACGGCACCCGCGTCGACGGCGTGGCTTCGCTTCGTCAGGCGCTTTTGAAGCGGCCCGATGTGTTTATCGGCACGCTGACCGAGAAGCTGCTGACTTACGCGCTCGGCCGTGGACTCGACTATTACGATATGCCGGCGGTCCGAGCCATCGTCCGCGAGGCATCGGCTCATGACTCCCGATTCTCGTCGCTCGTGCTCGGCATCGTCAGGAGCGTGCCATTTCAGATGAGGGTGAAATCATAGCCGCCAGCTATCAGCTCCGAGCTGCCAGCTTTTGAACTTTTTGAAATCACTGGGCGCTGGAAGCTGGAAGCTACAAGGAGCCACGAGATGTTCATTACCAAGATGTCGCTGCCCCGGCGGACGTTCCTGCGCGGAATGGGCGCGACCGTCGCGCTCCCGTTTCTCGAGGCCATGGTCCCGGCGTTGACGGCAACGGCCAACACTGCCGCGAACCCGCAGGTTCGTTTCGGCGCGGTCTATGTGCCGCACGGCGTCATTCAGGAGCAGTGGGACCCGGTCCGGGAAGGCACCGGCTTCGAATTCACCGCGATCCTGAAGCCGCTGGAGCCGGCCAAGGATTCACTCGTGGTCCTGACCAATATCGCCAGAGGCGGCGGGAACAATCACGCTGTCGCCTGCTCGTCGTGGCTCAGCGGAGTGGTCGCAAAGCCGACCGAAGCGGAAGACGTGCTGCTCGGAACGACCATCGATCAGATGATTGCGAAACAGATCGGACAGGGGACGCCGTTCCCCTCGCTCGAGCTGGCCACCGAGGACTTCACCGGATTCGTCGGCGGATGCAGCACCGGCTACAGCTGCGCGTACATGAACACCATTTCCTGGGCGACGCCGACGACGCCGCTGCCGATGGAGATTAATCCACGGGTGGTGTTCGAGCGACTGTTCGGGAGGGCCGGCACCGCCGCGCAGCGCCGGGCGCGCATCCGGAAGGACAAGAGCATTCTCGATTCGATCACAGAAGACGTCGATCGGCTACAGAGCTGGCTTGGAGCCCGCGACCGCGTACGCCTGACCGAATATCTCGAGAACGTCCGCGAGATCGAACGACGAATCGAACGCATGGAGGCGCAAAACAGCACGGAAATCGCCGGGTTCGACGCGCCGATCGGCATTCCGGAGGCGTACGGCGACCACGCGTCGTTGATGTTCGATCTCGCAGCAGTGGCGTACCAAACGGATCTGACCCGTGTCTTTTCCTTCATGATGGCGCGCGACCTCAGCACCAAGACGTATCCGCAGCTTGGCGTCACCGCTGGCCATCACGACGTATCGCATCACGGAGGCAATCCGGAACAGATAGCCGCGCACGCGAAGATCAACCTGTTTCACATCCAGCTCTTTGCGAAGTTCATCGAAAAGCTGCGTGCGACGCCCGACGGCGACGGCTCGCTGCTCGACCATGCGGTCATCGCCTACGGCAGCGGGATGGGCAACGGAAACATTCATGCTCCCGACCGGCTGCCGCTGGTGATCGTTGGTGGCGGTCTGTCCAAGGGTCATCGCCACATTCGGACTGCCGAGCGAACGCCGGTGGGCAACGTCTGGTTGAGCGCCGCCCATCACTTCGACATTCCGCTCGAGCGTTTTGGCGAAAGCACGGGGACGATTGATCTGTTCTAGGGCTACGGACGAGTCCGTCAATGCAAAATGCGGAATGCAGAATGCTAAAAACACTCAATGTTCCTGCATTGTGCATTAATCATTCTGCATCGCCGCGACGCTTTTCTGACTGGAAATGGGGTGGGGGGCTCGCGGCGGTGGTTCTGGTCGTGAACCTGACCGCGGCCGGCACTGAACCTCGGCTCGTTGACGCCGTCAAAGCGGGCGACCGCGAAACCGTGCGAGCGTTGCTCAAACGGTCGGTCCAGGTCAACACGCCAGACGTGGACGGCACGACCGCCCTCCACTGGGCTGTCCGCGCGGACGATCTCGAGACGGTTCGATTGCTGCTTCGTGCTCGCGCCGAGGTCAACGCGGCGAATCGTTACGGCGTGACGGCGCTCTCGCTCGCGGCGACCAATGGCAACTCCGCGATGCTCCAGACACTTCTCGACGCCGGCGGAGATGCCAACACGGCGTTGCCCGACGGCGAAACGGTTCTGATGACCGCGGCACGCACCGGCCGCGTGGAGGCGCTGAAGATCCTGGCCGCCCGCGGGGCCGACGTGAACGCGACGGAGCGCTGGCTTGGGGAGACGGCGCTGATGTGGGCGGCGGCGGAAAACCATCCGGCTGCCGTGCAGGCGTTGATCGAGCTTGGCGCCGATCTCAATGCGCGTTCCCAGCCGTCGACCTTCCCGCGGGCCAGTCCGGCAGCAGAGAACCTGATCACGATGACGTTCCCGCAGGGGGCTTGGACGCCGCTCATGTATGCGGCACGTCAGGGCGCGCTGGCGGCCGCCCGGGTGTTGGCCGAGGCGGGGGCCGATCTCAACGCAACCACTCGCGACGGCGCGACCGCTACGACGCTGGCGATCGTCAACGGTCACTACGACCTGGCCGACCTGTTGTTGGACAAAGGGGCGGATCCGGATACGCCTGACGCGGTCGGCATGACGGCGCTGTACGCCGCGATCGACATGCGCACACTTCCCTGGATGCAGGGACGGCCGCCGCCAAAGCCGTCCGGCCGGCTCGAGCCGCTGGATGTGATCAAGAAGCTGCTGGCCGTCGGCGCAAATCCGAACGCGCCGTTGACGAAGCCGTTGCTGCAGCGGCAGCACACGGTTGGCGATCCGGTGCTGAACGAAGGGACGACGCCTTTCATCCGTGCCGCCAGGTTCGGGGATGTTGCCGTGATGCGTCTGTTGCTGGAGCATGGCGCCAATCCGCACCTCATGCAAAAGAATCACACGACGGCGCTCATGATTGCGGCAGGACTGGGAAGCGATCGGGCGACCGATGAATTCTTCCAGGACAAAGGGACCGAGGCCGACGCGATCGAGGCGATTGAGCTGTGTCTCGAGCAGGGCCTCGACATCAATGCGTTCAATGACAACGGCGACACAGCCGTCCACCGCGCCTCGGGCGAACGCATCATTCGCTTCCTGGTCGCAAACGGCGCAGACCTGGACGTGCACAACAAACAGCGAAAAACGCCCCTCGACGTGGCGCTCGAGCGCAAGGATCGCAACGGGGCGATTCGCTACCCCGGAGCAGTCGCCGCTCTACGAGAGTTGACGGCCGCCCTGACGGCTACGACGGCGTCGCCGCAACGGTAGAAGGCGACGGCCTGATTCACGTCGACGCCCGTCGACAGGCGTCGATACTCCTTGACAATTCGCGGCAGGGACTCATAATCGCCCTACGAATCAAGAATCTGAATCAAAAATCAGATAACTCGGCGGCCCCGCGCGTGGTCGACGCGCCGCGTCATAAGCCTCAGGTTTCCAGAAGGAGGATCCGTATGCGTGCCGTGAAGAGGGTCCTGTTCGTGCTCACCAGCTTGGTGATCCTGCCGGTGTCGGCCTTTGCCCAAGCCTCCATTTCAGGCGTGGTCAAAGACGCCTCCGGTGCGGTCCTGCCAGGTGTGACCGTTGAAGCCGCGAGCCCGGTGTTGATTGAAAAAGTCCGGTCCGTGGCGACCGACGGGGCCGGCCTGTATCGAATCGTCGATCTGAGGCCGGGAGTCTATTCGGTGACCTTTACCTTGACCGGGTTCAGTACCGTCAAACGGGAAGGCATCGAACTGAGGGGATCGTTCACGGCGTCGGTGAACGTCGACCTGAGTGTCGGCAATCTCGCGGAGACCATCACCGTGAGCGGAGAATCTCCGACCGTGGACGTTCAGAACGCGAACGCCCAACGAGCACTGACCAAGGACGTCCTCGACTCGATACCAGCAGGGCGCAGTCATCTCACGCAGGCGGTCCTCATTCCGGGCCTCACCTCGACGCAAGGGTCGGCTCGTGGGAACCTGGTCGATGTCGGCGGCACGCAGAACCTGCAGAATACCTTGGTGTCGATTCATGGCGGCCGGGTGGAAGACACGCGCGTGATGATCGATGGCGTGCGCATCGGCAACATGTCGGGCGCCGGTCAATGGCACAACTTCGTGCCCGACCAGGGCTCCACCCAGGAAGTGGTGATCGACTACGGGGCGGTGTCGGCCGAACAGATCTCGGGCGGCCTGAAGATCAATCACGTGCCCAAGGAAGGGGGCAATAGTTTCCGAGGGTACCTCTACGCCACCTACGCAGACGACAAGTGGCAGGGCAGCAATGTCACCGATGATCTGATTGCTCGGGGCCTTGGCGCGCCCAACTCGTTGCGGCGCATGTACGACATCAATCCGAGCTTCGGCGGCCCGATCATCCAGGACAAGTTGTGGTTCTATGCGTCGGCGCGCTTTCAGGAAAACAAGAGGTACATCGCCGGCGTGTATACGAACCTGAACGCGGGCGATCAGACGAAGTGGACCTACAATCCAGACCTGAACGACCAGGGAATCTTCTCGCTGGACCAGGACAGCGGAAACGGCCGCGTCACGTGGCAGGTCGCTCCCAAACACAAGGTCACGGGCTTCTACGATCAGCAGCGGCGGCCGTGGAACGACCTTCGCCCGGGGGCCACGTTGGAAGCGGTGTCCTGGTGGCGGTTCCCGCGCCTTCGTACAACCCAGGCTGGATGGACATCTCCCATCACGAGCCGGCTGCTGTTGGAAGCACGCTGGTCGAACCGCGGCGAGATCTTCCAGGACGTCTTTGAAGGGACAGACCCCGCCCGAAATCTGATTGCCGTGCGCGAACAAGGGGGCAGCATCCCGGGACTCATCTATCGCGGTCACGCGGGTGCGGGCTCCACGACAGGGCCCTTCACCTGGAACTCCATGCCGAACCTGAACACGCTTCTGTTCAACACCTCGTACGTGACCGGCTCCCACGCCCTCAAGTTCGGGGTCACCGACACATGGGGGTATCAGGTTGGCGAGATCAAGGATATTCCGGAGGCCGTCGCCTACCAGTTCAACAACGGGGTTCCTAACCTGATCCAGATGCGTGCGACGCCGTACCAGAGCACGACGAAAATGCGGGCCGAGTTTGGTCTCTTCGCCCAGGACAAGTGGACCGTCAACAACCTGACCCTAACGGGCGGCGTTCGGTTCGACTGGCTCAGTTACTACTACCCGGCACAACACATCGGGCCCGCCACATTGGCTCCCAACCGAGACTTCACGACGCCGTTGACGGAGTCGGTGAACTGGAAGGACATCACGCCTCGCATCGGCGCGGCATACGATCTGTTCGGCAACGGCAAGACGGCGTTGAAGGCGAGCATCGGCCGGTATGTGATCAACGCCGACTCTGGAGCAGCCACGGCCCCAGCGAACCCGATCACGGGCCTATCTGTTACGACGAGCCGGGCTTGGAACGACACCAACTTCAACTACGTTCCCGACTGCGTCCTGACGAACCTTCAGCTGAACGGCGAGTGCGGAGTCGTCGACAACCTGAATTTCGGTGGACAGGTACCCACGCGGAGGGACGATCCAGCGACGTACAACGGGTGGGGCACGCGCGCCTATAACTGGGAGTTCTCGACCAGCGTTCAGCAGCAGGTGGCGCCGCGCGTGAGCGTGGAGGTCGGGTACTTCCGCCGCATTTTCGGCAACTTCACGGTGCAGGACAATACGTTGACGACCGCGGCCGACTACACGCAGTACAGCATCACGGCGCCCCTCGACCCGCGGCTGCCTGGTGGCGGCGGCTACGTCGTGGGCGGGCTCTACAACGTCAATCCGGACAAGTTCTCGTCGGTCTCGAACCTGGTCACCTTCTCCGACAACTACGGCAAGATCATCGAGCACTGGAACGGGATCGACTTCACCGTCAATGCGCGGCCCGCCGCCGGCGTGGTGCTGCAGGGCGGGGTAAGCACCGGGCGGACGTCGACTGACTTCTGCGATGTCCGAGACCAGATACCCGAGTTGGCCTACACGCCGGGATGGTCGGCGTTTCCCTTCATCGGTCCCACGTATCCGTATTGCAAGGTGGACACGAACTTCTTGACGCAGGTCAAGCTGCTGGGGACGTACACCATCCCCAGGGTGGACGTCCTGTTCGGCGCGACATTCCAAAGTCTGCCGGGGCCGCAGATTGGCGCGCTGTACGTCGCGAACAACGCCGCAACCTTCCCGTCGCTGGGCCGCCCGCTGTCAGGCGGCGTCGCGAACGTGACGGTCAACGTCCTCGAAGCAGGCAAGTATTTCGTGCCTCGAGCGAACCTGCTTGATGTGCGCCTCGGCAAGGTCTTCCACTTCGGGCCGCGACGCATCAGCGTGAACCTCGACATCCATAACCTGCTGAATCTGAGCCCGGTGCTGCTGCAGAACGACAACTTCGCGTCGTGGCAGACGCCTCAGGGAATCATGGAGGCTCGTCTCTTCAAGCTCAGCACCAATATCGACTTCTGAGGTCTGGGAACACCGTTCCGGGTGGGGCCTTTCTGTCAGGGCCCCACCGAAGACCCTTCCACCTCTCCCAACAAACGAAAGTGAGATCCTATGCGTAAGTGGAAGGCCGTGATTCCCGGTGGCTTTCAGCGCGGCTGTTTTGACGCTCGCCGGCCGTGCGGGCGCACAGCAGCGCGCCGATCACTCGTCCAACCCGTCCACACTGACTGCGCTCGACTATCTCGAGATCCAGCAACTCGTGACGCGCTACGCCTATGCGCTCGACAGCGGCGCGGACAGCGGCCAGTTGTACGCCGGCCTGTTCGCGCCTGATGGCGAGTTCGTGCAGAGAAGCGGCGAAGCCGTCTCGGGACGCGATGCTCTTGCGGCGCTCGCCGTGCGCAACCAGAAAGGTCCACTGGCTGTCTTTCACTTCATCATGAACCACGTGATCGAGGCGGCCCCGGGCGGCGCGATCGGAAAGCAATACCTGGCGCAGCTCAAGATCGGGGAGGACGGACAACCGAGCGAAGTCAGCGGTGGCGGCCGCTATGACGATGTGTACGTCAAGGACGCGGAGGGTTGGCGGTTCAAGCGACGCCAGTTCCTTCCGTCCCAGTCCGGCCCGCAGCCGTCATATCAATCATCGTCGTTCAGCAGTCCAGTTCGCGTGTCGGATAACACCCGCGACACGACGAAAGCCTCGACGACGCTGACCCCGGCCGACTACGTGGAGATCCAGCAGCTCGTTGCGCGCTATCCATACGGCCTGGACACCGGCGCAGGCAGCGGTCAGATGTGGGCCGGGCTTTTCACGCCGGATGGCATGTTCATCGCCGGGACCACGAGGCTCGAAGGGCGCGAGCAGCTGAAGGCGTTCGCCTGGCAACATCGGCCTGGCCAGGGCCCGCTGTACGTCCGGAACTTCAGCGCGAACGTCAGCATCGAGGCGTCGGTCGAAGGGGCCAGCGGAAAGATCTTCGCGGTCGTGCTGGATATTGGCGAGGGCGGAAAGCCGAGCACGATTCTGAACGGAGGCCACTACGAGGACGCCTACGTTCGAACTCCCGACGGCTGGCGAATCAAGAAGCGCGAGTTCATTGCCTCGGAAGACGGCCCGGCGCCGCCACAACTGCCGCGCCCGCCGATTGCGAAGGAAACGATTCCCGTTCAACTCGTGCGCCCGAAGGGTCCGGCGGCCCGAACCCTGACAGCTCAGGACTACGTTGACATCCAGCAACTAGCGGCCCGTTACTCTCATGCACTGGATACCGGAGCAGACAACGGATACGCGTACGCCGATCTCTTCACCCCTGACGGCGCCGCGTTCGACGCATGGATCGGTCGCGAGAAGATCGCCGAGATTCCTCGGTGGAATCCACACGGCCCGAAATACGTCCGTCATTACGGCATGAACCACTTGATCGAGCCTACACCGGATGGAGCGATCGGGAAGCAGTACGTCGTGGTGATAGACATCGGGAAAGACGGGAAGGCGAGTTCGATTTTTCTGGGGGGCCAGTATCAGGACGTCTACGCGAAGACGCCGAACGGCTGGCGCTTCAAATCGCGGACCGAGTTCCGCTCGAAGTCCGGGTCATCCCAGCAGACATCGACGTCGCATGATGGTCGATGACGGTGTGGGACGCTAAACGAAACCAGATGGGCTTTCGCTTCCGGGTGCGTCAACGAATCCAACCCGTTTGCTGAAGTCGCTCTCCCTTCGCGCGAGTGTAGGCGTCTCGATATCTCTGGCTTTCTTGCGTCTCGCCTAAGGCTTCATAGACCTCGGCCAGCAGTCTGTACGCATCTGGGCCTGCCTTCAGCTCCGCCGCCCGGACGAGGTACTGAATCGCTTCCTGGTGCCGTCCGGCCTTCTTCATGACGACGCCGAGATTGAGATAGGCGGAAGGAGTGGTGGCCTCGTACGGAACAGCCTTTTGCAGTGCCGCAATCGCTGTGGCGTAGTCTTCCTTCGCCAGACTTGCGGACGCCTCCTGGTGCAGCATCTTCAATTCCAGGTCGCGCTGCTCCCGTTGTTCGACTTCGGCTTTCAGCTGCCGATATCGCTCGAGCTCTTTGGCGCCCTCATCAGCGCGACCAGAACGGATCAGCGTCATGGCCAAGGCATAGCGACTGGCCGTGTGTGCCGGATCGATCTCCAGCGCCCGCCGCGAGGCTTCTTCAGCGTCGGGATATCGACCGGCTCTCAAGTGAGCCTGGGCAATACCGCCGTACGACTGGGCGCTTTGAGGATTGATGAGGAGAGCAGCGAGCAGTTCGGTCAGCGCTTCTTCATCCCGACCCTGCTGCAGGTAGAGATCGCCGAGAACTCGATGTGCTTCGGCGTTATTCGGATTCACATCGGTCCGCTTCGTTGCGGCAGCGATGGCCGCGTCGAAATCAGGCAGCGACAGGTACGCAGCGCGCGGTGGTCTGGTAGAGATAGTCGAGGCCGACCACCGGATTGAAGTCCCCGGCCGCTTCGAACATTTGCGCGGCATCGGACCACTTCTGCTGAAGGTCGTACAGTCGGCCCAGGTTGTAGCGCGCCTGTCCCGAGCGCGGAACGGTCCGGATTGCGTCTTTCAGTGCTTGTTCCGCGTCGGAAAGTTTCCCGGCTGCGACGAGTACATCAGCCAGCGCCACATGCGCTCGTTCATCGTCGGACCGCAGACCTATCGCGGCTCGGAATTGCTCGATGGCGCCGTCGAAGCGTTCGTCCGCCCAGTACGCCATGCCAAGCACACGGTGTGTTTCAGAAATGTCGGGCGCCGATTGTGCCGAGGCCGTGAGGTGTTCCAGTGCTTCAGGCAGCTGTCCCTGCCTCAGTTCCGATGCACCTTGTCGCGTGCGCTCGATTGCCCCGCCGGAGGCTGTCAGAGGATCAACTGCAGCGGCCTCCTTGAAGCGAGTTACGGCATCGACGTACCGCCCTTGTTTCAGCGCGACGAAACCGTTGGCGTAGAGGGCCGGGGGGAAGATCGGCGCGACGTTGGCCGCCTGCCGTACCAAATCCACGCTGGCGAAGCGAGACGGCATCGTTCCACCGCGTGACTGCGCGAGACGTTTTTGCTGCGCCACGCGAAACTGCTGCCGCGCTTTCGCCGCTTGATCAGGTTGCCCGGTTTTCGCGAGCTGTTGCGCAAGCCGGTAGGACGTCGCCGGATCGTCGGGATCCAGTGCCGCAGCTGCTGCGAACGCTTCTGTCACGGCCGCAGGCTGGCCCGCGAGGCTGAGAGCGAGGCCTCGAAACGTGTGTATGTCTGCGCGTTTCGAATCGAGCCGGGAGGCAGTCGTGAATTCTCTCAGCGCCTCGTCGAGTCGTCGCCGATCGAGGTAAATCAGCCCGAGCGCGCCGTGCAGATCCGCGGTTCGTGGTTGAGATGCGGCCGCCACTTCGTCGGCTTCGACTGCTCGATCCCAATCGGCGATCGCCATACCCATCGCATCGATGGCCGCCCACACCGAACTGCCCTCGTCGCCATACTGACCGGCGATTGCCTGTAGAAATTGTCTGAGCGCCTCTACGAACCTGTCTTTCGGCTCCGCGGGTCTTGCAACCGAGGTTGCCTGGGGCGTGGCGCGTGGACAGTTGTGCTGGCCTCCTATTGCGTAGACGCCGTTGCGGCATTTCGACGGCGGTTCGGCTGCGAGCCCGAGAAGCGAGATGACCAACGCCAGCGCGGCGACCAGGCCCACTTTCTCCCTTTCAAGCCAAGTGGCCGGACTTGTCGGCGAGCTGCGGCAGGAGTGTCATCTGCGACTTGAGCCAGTCTCTGACGACCGGCACAGCTGACAGAGGGTTCTGTTGTGCGCCGGCGACCTGCAGCATGTGAACGGCTGCGCCGCGGCGGCTGAGTTCATCGACGGTCTTGTCGCGAAGGGTGTGAGGAATGTCCAGGGCGTCGGGATCATGCACCAGCAGCACGGGAAAACCGTCAAGGTGCTCGACCGGAAGCGACCATCCAGGTATCTCGGGAAGATAGCCGCAAATCGACACCACCCCGGAGAGCGACTCCGGCACGACGCCCGCCAGCGTCGTGCTCAGCACGGCACCTTGCTCGTATCCCAGTAAGAACGTCGGTTGGCCGGTGGGCTTGCGTTCGTTGACGTCGTGGATGAATTGCTCGACCAGCCAAAGGCCTTCGCCGAAAGTTGCTGGTTCGGGACGACCAACCTCTTGAATGAAGTACCAGGTATAGCCGTCAGACGTAGCCGAGTATCCCTGAGTGGCGGGACTGACGGGTCTGGCGGCCTGAGGCGCGATGAATTGGAAGGGACCGACTTCCCGACCCAGGGTTACGAGCTGGTCCAAATCGCCGCCGCTTCCGTGAAGTCCAATGAGCGTGGCGGGATGCGCCGCATTCTCCGGGACTTCCTGATAGACCAACATGCTTCGAGGCATGTCACGATGTCCTAAGCTTGTTCCTTCTGAGGCTCCAGGGCTGCGTGCTTCCCGGCAAGCCCTCCGAAGGTTATGGCGGGACCCAGCGTGCCTCCACCCGCCCAGTAGGTCTGACCCGCCGGCGACGCGATGCAATTGCCGGCTCCGTACAAGCCGGGAATCGGTTGGTCTTTCATGTCGAGCACCTGGGCCTTTGCGTTGATCTTCGGCCCGCCCTTGGTGTCGAGTGTGCCGGCTGCGGTCATCACCGCATAGTACGGCCCCGTCGCGCGGATGGGATACATCATCATGTTCGGTTTGTCGTTCCCGGCGCGCCGCGGCCCGAAATTCGCGATCTCGATGGGGGTCTCGCCGCGATGGAAGTCGAGGTCGGCACCGGATTCGGCCAACTTGTTGAACCGCGCGATCGATTCCTTGAGATTGACGACGAAGTCCTGACCGAGACGGCAGTTGCCGGTTCGGTCGGCGATTTCCTCGAGCCTCTTGTCAATTGCGACGGCGAGCTCATCCAACGTCTGTCCGGAGAGCACGTAGGGGGCCGAAAGACCCGGCCGCACGACCACCCCGCTCGTCTCGCCGAACCGTTCGCGCGTGAACTGATCGTAAATCATGAACAGGATCAGGTTTGGATAGCTGCAGGTGTGTGGGTCCCATGCAAAGTGAGCCTGTGTGCGCTCGTTGTATTGAATCTTCTCGTTGACCACGCGTCGCCCCAGGCGATTCACCATGATCATGCTGTCGCCTGGAGGCTGTGAGATGCCGCTGGGAGTGCTGCGGAACTGCAGCGCCTGTTCCAGAATGACGGGCCACCACCAAGCGTGGCCCATGTTCGCGAGTTTGGCGCCTGCGGCGCTGCCAATCTGAACGAAGTCCCCTTCACCAGTCGGTACCGTGCAGCCGCCGAAGATCGGGCCGCGCAAAAAGTTCAAGCACAGCTCGGGATTGGCCGTAAAACCGCCACTGCCGAACACGACCGCTTTTCTCGCCCGGATCGTGACCGGCCTGCCGTCGCGCGAGGTGGCTTCGAGACCGATGGTTTCGCCTCGGGCGTTGACGACCAAGCGCGACGCACGATGTTCGAGGAGTACCGGAATCTTTCGGCTGTCGACCGCCGCCCGGAGAAGGTCGGTGAAGAGAATGCCGTTGCCGCGCGTGCCGTCGGGATGTGCCGGGAACATCGTGCGTCCACGGGGCGCCTTGTTTTCCGGGAGATGCGCATAGTAGTCGGGCCACAACTCACCAGCGTCATTGATCCACAACACGTGTCTGTCCAGCACACCGATGGTGCGGAGTGTCTCGACAGTCGGCGCGGCGTTGTCGTAGAACGCGCTCAACAATCCGAATTCGTTTTCGGGAAGGCCAAGGTGCCTGTCATTCGGGTTAAAGAGCGTCGGGTATGCCGTACGCGCCATGTACCGGATACAGTCTTCGCGCGGATCGGTCAGTCCTTTTTCACGCATCAAGTAGTTGTTAGGGATCCAGTAGCCCGCGCCCGACTTGCGGGTGGTGCCGCCGTAGATGGCTGCCTTCTCGACCATGAGCACGCTGGCCCGCCCGGCGTGCGCGAACAGCGCCGCCGTTGACGCCGCCGCGCCGCTGCCGACGACGACCACGTCGACTTCACGATCCCAGCGGCGCTGGGCGTACGCCGTCGACTCCTGAAAGGTGACACTGGCCGCCGTCGTCGCGGTCAGCAGCGTTCCGGAGCCTGCAGCCTTCAGAAAGGCACGACGCGACACACGGGACTCGACCGGTCGAGATTCAACCGTCGGTTTCGCGCTGTCCATGATTTCCTCCGCAAACTCTTCAAGGGACGAGTCGAACCGATCCGCTGGTCATTTCTATCTGGCGCTGCCGCTCGGCGCGGTCGATGCTCGCGTCGTGGTGGCCGCCTCCTGTTCCGAGGAGACGTACGCGCGCGACTTGAACCGCCATCCTGAGGGCGTCTTTTCATAGACGTCCTCGTAATGCCCGCCGTTGTTCGGGAGATAAGCCTTCCCGGCAATCCCCTCGGGTTTCACCTCCATCGCGACGCCGGCTGATTTGAAGCGCGTGCCGCCGGGGATTGGCTCGTAAACGTCGGCGTATGGCCCGCCATTCGCCGCCGCTAGAAGTTGGATGGCATCGAAATCCGCGGCCGTCAACTTCGCCGCCTGCTCGCGGTTGGTCACCACGGTTCGTGACCCGAAGCGCCACCCTTGCGGCGTCTTCACATAGACGTCCTCGTAGTGACCGCCGTTGTAGTACGCAGTTCCAGTCGCGCCGCCGCGAGACGGCTCGATCACTATCTTGTACGGGACAAGGACTGCGGGTGCATGAGGCGGCGCCACCCCATTGGTGTAGTTGCAGTCGTACGATCGGATCATCTCACCCAACCGATGTGGTCCTTGAACCTTGCCACGTGGGCCTGCCGCGAAAAACCCGTCCGGGGCGACGAACAGGGCTGGCCAGGTTTTCGCGTCGCAGCTTCCCAGTGCGAGCGAGTAGCGCGCGCTCAACACCTCGATCTCGGCACGGTCCTGAGTCGTGAGGGTCGCTGCACCTGTTGTGGCTTGCTTGGTCTGCGGTGAAGCCAGCGGTGCCATGGTGACGGTCAGAGTCAGGGCCAACATCGCCTTCATGGAGATCCTCCGCAGTTATTGCCGACCCTGAAACCAGAGCGGCTGCGAGGTCATGGTAATCGAAGAACGACGGCTTTGAATCAAGAATCAAGTATTATTAGCCGCGCAAGGAGGCCGGCGATTCCACTGACGACAGAACGCTATCGTTCGCGGGAGCCTCGCGCTGCGGCGCTCATCCTGGTGGGGATCGGAGTACTCCTCGGGTTCGATCACGCTGTTGGGAGCGCTGTGAAGCCCGTTGCACAGGCACAACGGGTAGTCGATCGACGCTCTGTTTGGGACGGCGTTTATACGGCGCAACAGGCCGCGCGCGGCCAAATGCAGTACGAGTATTCCTGCGGGCGCTGTCATCAGCCGGAACTCCAGGGGGACTCCTCGCGGGATATACCACCGCTCAACGACGAGGGTTTTCTCAAGTATTGGAACGGGCGCTCCGTCAAGGAGTTGTTCGACGTGACCGCCAAGACAATGCCGGCAGACAGCCCGGCAAGCCTGCGCGCCTCGAGCTATCTCGATGTCCTCGCTTACATCTTCCAGATGAATCAGTTCCCTTCCGGAGGCGACGAGCTCGATTCTGAACGACTCGATCGGATCGTTATCGAGAAAACGCCGTGATCTGACAGCAGCGACGGAGAGCGACATGCCGTATTGCCGACTGCCCTTCTCGATCGTTGCCGCGATTCTTTCCGCGTTACCGGTCGTTGGGGCGGTTGCGCAAACCGGAGCGACCCAGGGAAATGTTCCGAAAATATGGGGCGGCGTTTATTTCGCCGCCCAAGCCGAGCGTGGCAAAGCGTTGTTCCAGGACACCTGCACGACGTGTCACAACTTCGATCTGACGGGCAACAGCGGTCGCGGACCCGCGCTCGTCGGTGACCCGTTCATGGAGAATTGGGAGACGGAGAACTTGAACGCGCTTTACACCAAAATGAAGACCGCGATGCCCCGAAATAACCCGGGCACTCTGACCGAAGAGAGCTACCTCAATTTGCTCGCGTACATCCTTCAGACGAACGGCTATCCCGAGGGCACCACGGAGTTGAGCACGGCGGTTCTCGGGGGTATCTACTTCTTGAAAAGGGACGGCACCGGTACGAAAGTGGTCCCGAACTTCGCGATGGTGGCAATGGTCGGGTGCCTCGCTCGAGCGGATAGTCGGTGGCTCCTGATTCACACGAGCGAGCCTGTCATCACCGAGGAGCGGCCGGCGACCGAGGCTGAGTTGACGGACGCCGCGGCCAGCCCGCTGGGCGAGGACACGTTCCGGCTCGTGAGTGCGAATGCTCACCAGCCCGAAATCCACAAGGGCAACAAGGTGCTGGTCAAAGGGCTCCTTTATCGGGCCCTTGACGATAAGCGACTGAACCTCACGGCTCTCCAACCGCTCGGTTCGAACTGCTCGAACTAACGCGGGTTCCCCCTCATCAACGGAGTGCGTGCCGTCGTGCCCTCCCCCTCGACGATTGTCAGAATGTTATTGACCGGCAGATTTCGGAGTACCTCGGTTCCTCCCCCGGGCCAACGGATCTCGAGGCGATCGATGATCGTTTCCCGGCCGACGCCGACGTGTGCTCGCAGATCGTTCTGCGATAGATAGCTGGAACCCGCTTTCACCTCACGTACCTGAGTTTTCCCTCCCGCTGTGACACGCAGCCGAGCCCCGATGCCGTCTCGATTGCTCTTCTTTCCTACTAGCCGCACAAGCAGCGCGTTGTCTCGGTTGCCGCCGTCGTTCCGGAGCAGATCGACAGTTTGACCGTTGCTCGTCACCAGGAGATCGAGATCGCCGTCATTGTCGAAATCGCCGGCGGCGAGGCCCCGATGAACCCTCTCCAGGGCAAAGCCGGGCCCTGACGTGCGGCCCACTTCCTTGAGGCGCCCGGATCCTTCGTTGTGGAAGAGAAGATTTCGCTGCGCATATTTGGCGTTCGGGCTGAAATAGTCGGCGTTGTCGAGCACGTGGCCGTTTGCGATCGCCAGGTCCAAGCGGCCGTCGTTGTCGTAGTCGAGAAACACCGCGCCAAAGCCAACAAACGGAAGGGTGGCTGCGCCGAAGCCCGTTTCGAAAGTCGCGTCCGCGAACAGACCGCCACCGAGGTTGCGGAAGATATTGTGAGCCTCCAGCATGAAGTTGGTCACAACCAGATCGGGCCGCCCATCCCCATCGTAGTCGCCGAAATCGGTGCCCATCCCGGCCCTGGCCCTGGCGTCCGTCGCGACGGCCACTCCAGAAGGCAGCGCGACCTCTTTGAATAACCCTCGACCGGTGTTGTGGAACAAGAAGTTCGGCGCGAGATCGTTGGCCACGAACACGTCGATCCAGCCGTCATCGTCGTAGTCGCTGAAGACGAGGCCGAGACCCTTGCCGGCAGTCGTGTAGACACCCGACTCTCGCGTCACGTCGCTGAAGGTTCCGTTGCCGTTGTTGCGATACAGCACGTACGGCAGCCCTTGGTACAGCTCAGGACGGCAGTACGCCCGCACCCGGCTATCGCCACAGCGCCGTTCAACCGTCAAGTCGACGTAATGGACGACGAACAGGTCGACATCGCCATCATTGTCGACATCGGCGAACGCGCAACTCGTGCCCAACAGCGGCGAGCCCACTCCCGCCGCCCGCGTCACATCGACGAACGTGCCATCTCCGCGATTGCGGTACAGCACGTCGGAGCCGGCGTTCGTCACGTAGAGATCGATGTTTCCGTCGTTGTCGTAGTCGGCTGCGCACGCGCCCATGCCGTATCCCGAATGCCTGATGCCTGACCCGGCGGTGACGTCTTCGAACGTACCGTTGCCCCGGTTATGGAACAGACGATGGCGCGCCCGTGCGGCAACCTGGCGATCCTCGAGTGAGCCGCCGTCGACGAGAAAAATATCGAGCCATCCATCGTTGTCGTAGTCGAAGAACAAGCCACCGGAGCCCATGGTCTCGACCATGTGCTTCTCTGCGCTAGCGCCGTTCGTGTGCACAAAATCGAGGCCCGCTTGTTGTGTCACGTTCTCGAAAACAACGGGCGGCCTCTGAGATGGGGGCGTGGCACCGGGGCCGCTGCGTTGGCGCCCGTGGAGAATTGCGGCGCCCGCCACACACGACAAGAGGAGCAGGAACAGCCGACTGGTTCCCCGAACCCTTGACAATTGAGCTCCCCTCCCCATGATTCTGTACTTGGCTGGAGGTTAATCAAAAATCAATAAAGGCATCGAAGGACGGTCGGATGAGCCGAGTGCTCATGTTCGCCACGTTGCCCGCTGGCGGCATTGTGTCGTTGGCCGCAACGGAACATCAAGAGGGAACGCAACCCCCCCAGACCAAGTCATCCGAGATTCAAGAGCTCAAAGCGAATGTGGAGACCATGTTCGGAGAACTCACCTGAGAGGTTGATTTTTGATTCAGCCGGGCATAAGTTCGGCGGATGACCGGGCAGAGATGCTACTATGCTAGAGCGCTTGTGAATCTTTGTCTCAATCTCTGTGGCCATTAGACCGATGAAAGCGATTAAACGGAAGCCGGTGGTTCTCGACGTGGCGAACCAGATCCGCGCCGCCATCCTGGATGGTGGACTGGTGCCCGGGAGCAAGATCGCGCAGGACGACCTCGCGGCGGAGCTTGGCGTCTCCCGTCTCCCGATCCGTCAGGCGCTGCTGGTGTTGCAGCGCGAAGGACTGGTGTTTCTCGATCACGGCCGTGGCGCGGTGGTGGCGCCGCTCGACATCAAGTTCATCTCAGACCTGTTCGATTGTCGTGCGATTGTCGACGGGTACGTCGCGGGCATCCTGGCCGCTCGCGAGAACTTCGATGCGACCACGCTGAACCGGATCGTAAGAGAAGGACGAGAGGCGGCACGCCGCGGTGAATCGCGGCGCGACCTGGTGGCGGAATTCCACATGGCACAATACGAAGCCGTGGGCAACCAGGTCCTGATTCGAATCATGAAGCCCATGCTTGACCATGTTCAACGCGTGGTGATCTTCGTGCAGGACTCCACCTCCAAGAGCAGCGGGCGGCGCAAGACGGTGGCCGGCAAGGGGCAGCCGGGCCTTCGATCTCAAATGGACACGTGGAATGAACATGCCGAGATCGTCGAAGCGATTACCCAGCGTCGCGTCGGCCGGGCGCGCGCCTTGGCCCGGGTGCATGTCGAGAAGGTGAAACAAGTGGCGATCCCATATCTGGTGTCCGCCGCGCCGCCGTCGCGCCACAAGGCATCGGCTGGCGACCGCCGCCGTGCCCGAGATGTCTCGCGCATCGTAGACTCGGAGATGCCGGTCACTTTCGATTCCGGTCGCATCAAATAGGCGGGCTGCACCGCGCGCTCCTTTAGAGCATCGACTACCAGGGCGCGACGATGGGCTGCGCATCCAGTACCGACTCGCGGACGGGTTGATCGGGAAAGAGCGCACCCTCTTCGAACCAACTGCGCGGCGCCGGCATCCCCCATAAAGTTTGTCGCTGCGGATCGCGCAGGTCCCACCGAGTCGGCTCCAGATCCGGATCGACGGTCAGATAGTCGCTGGTGAACAACTCGACGCGATGCCCGTCGGGATCCCGGAGATACAGAAAAAAAGCATTGGAAAGCCCGTGACGGCCCGGGCCACGCTCCATGCTCGCCAGCCAACCGGTCGTCGCCAGTACGTCGCACATGTGGATGATGTCGGTGACGGAGCTCACCCACATCCCGACGTGATGGAAACGCGGTCCGCGCCCGTTGGTGAACGCGATGTCGTGAACGCCGCCTTTGCGATGCAGCCATACCGACCAGATTTGATCGCTGCCGTCGACGGCCGCGTACTCCGTCGTGCGGAACCCGATTTCAGTGAAGAAGTCGTACGACGCTTGCACGTCCGGCGAAAAGCAGTTGACGTGATCGATCCGCTGGATGTGGGCGCCACGATAGGCGCCGTACTGGCGGAGCATCGAAGGCACCGATTGCATCTTGAAGAACAGCTCGATCGGTGTGCCAACGGGATCCCTGAAGAGCAGCGTGCGTTCCTGTGCCGGCCGTTCGACGAACTGATGCGAAAGGCCCCTGGCGGCACAAAACCGGCTCGCCCGATCGAGGTCCTCTTCGCTGAACACCTTGAAGCCAATGGCAGTCACGTCTGGCTGCGGCCCTTTGCGCAGAACGACCGAGTGATGGTTCCGCTCTTCGAGGCCACGCAGGTACAGGGTGTCGTCTGCTTCTTCGGTGACAACGAATCCCAGCGCATCGACCCAGAACGCCTTGGCGAGCGCAAGGTCAGTCACATGAGTGTGCACATACGCGACCCGGACGACGTTGAACGGCGGATGGAAGTTGGGTGGCCGAATGGGCACCGCCGCTCCTTCTACGTGCCGATCCGCGGCACGTGGTGCGCGTCGAGCGCCACGCAAATGTTCTTCGTTTCCATGTAGAAATCGAACGAGTAATCGCCGCCGTCACGGCCGATGCCGGATCCCTTCATGCCACCGAAAGGCGTGGGCAGATGCCTGACGTTCTCGGAATTCACCCAAACCATCCCCGCGTCGATCGCTTGGGCGACTCGGTGGGCGCGTCCGACATCGCGCGTCCAGATGTACGCCGTGAGACCGAAATGAATGTCGTTGGCAATCTTGATCGCTTCGGCCTCATCGGCGAATGGAATCACGGTGAGCACCGGCCCGAATATCTCTTCCTGAGCGATCCGCATCCGCGAGGTCGCATCCGCGAACAACGTCGGGAGGACGTAGTTGCCAGTACCTTCCCCGCGGGTACCACCGCAGCGGACGGATGCCCCCTCACTCCGCGCGATCGCACAGTAGCTCAGGACCTTTTCAGCGTGCCGTTGATGGATCAGCGGTCCGATCTCGGTGTCCGGATCGAGGGGGTGGCCGACCTTGATACGCCGCGCGCGTGCCGCGAGGGCGTCGGCAAATCGCTCGTAGATCGTTTGCTGCACCAACGCCCGGCTGGATGACGTGCAGCGCTCGCCGTTCAGGCTGTAGATCATGAACAGCGTCGCATCGAGCGCTCGCTCGAGATCGGCATCGTCGAAGACCACGACGGGGTTTTTGCCTCCAAGCTCCAGATGGACGCGCTTCAGAGTCGGGGCACCCTGAGCAATGATGTGACGCCCCGTAACGGCGTCACCGACGAAACCGATGGCCTTGACAGAGGGGTGCTCGGTGAGAGCTTTCCCGGCCTGTTCCCCAAACCCGTGCACGAGGTTCACGATGCCGGGCGGCAGGCCGGCAGCCGTCAACACGTCGTGCATAATCTCGACAAGCACCGTCGCCGTCAACGGACTCCACTCCGCCGGCTTATGGACGACGGTGCAACCCGCAGCCAGCGCCGGCGCGATTTTCCAGGTCGACAACATGAAGGGGGCGTTCCAAGGCGTGATGATGCCCACAGGGCCGATCGGCACACGCATCGTGTAGTTGACGTGAGTCGTCGTCGGCAGCGACAAACCATCGCGCGCACCCGGAGCACGGTCGGCAAAGAACCGGAAATTATCGGCCGCCCGGAGGGCGGTCTTTCCCAAAAACCGAATCGGCTGGCCGGTGTCCACGCTCTCAATCACTGCGATATCTTGTGCGCGGGCCTCGATGCGATCGGCGATGGTGTGCAGAATGTCGCGGCGTCGGAGGCCGTCGATCGCCTGCCAAGCGGGGAAGGCATCGGTTGCTGCCTGGACCGCCCGATCGATGTCTCCGGCCGAGCCCGCCGCGACCTGACAGATCACCGTGTTGTCGGCCGGGTTCAGATTGTCGAACGTTTGGCCGTCTCCTGAGTCGGGACGGCCGGCGATGAAGTGTCGGACGCTCTCCGAGCGAAAACGGGCGAGAAGTCGCCCGGCTGCTTCCAAATTGTCGCCGACGGGGTTAGGAACAGTGGTCCGATTGCTGAGCATCGAGGAGCACTCCGATTTGGGCTGGGTCGAGCATACCTGATTCTTGATTCACTGTACTCGAAGCAGGGTCGGGAACGCTGCGAAGCAGGTAGCGCGATAGTATGCAGCATTCGCTGCTCAGCCGTCCACCATCCTGGAGGGCGGTTTTCCTCGACTGATGAGCCTGGCGCGGCGCTTCGATCGGTGCGAGTTTCATCTCGGACGATTTCAATGACCGTCCGATACGAACAGCCACGTTTGCCGTACTCGCATACGCGGATTCTTCGATGCCACGGACTTGACAATTTCTTGGTGCCGTTCATAATCCGCGTACTCGATCTGAATCAAAAATCAACAAGCCCATGAAGGGAAAGGAATGGTGATGGGGTTATGCGTGGGTTGACTCGCATGCTGTGTGGAATTGCCTGTGTGGTTGCCCTGCCGGCGGCGGCGTCGGCTCAAGCTTCCATCACCGGGACGGCCAGAGATTCGTCCGGTGCCGTCCTGCCAGGTGTCACCGTCGAAGCCTCCAGTTCGGCCTTGATTGAAAAGACCCGCTCAGTGGTCACCGACGGAACTGGCCAGTATCGAATTATCGACTTGCGGCCGGGGACGTATACCGTCACGTTCACGCTCGAGGGCTTCTCCACGGTGCAGCGAGAAGGCATTGTGCTGACCGGATCGTTCACGGCCACAGTCAACGCGGACATGGCGGTCGGCAGCGTGTCGGAGACCATCAGCGTGTCGGGGCAGTCTCCAATCGTCGACGTCCAGAGCGCAACTCAGCAACGCGTCATGCAGAAGGACGTGATCGATGCCATCCCGGTGGGGAGGACTCATCAGAGTATCGCGATCCTGATTCCCGGACTCTCGACGTCGGCGGGCATCAACCCGGTGACGCAGGATGTCGGAGGGACGAACAACTTGCGCCTCGCGAACGCGTTCACGATCCACGGCGGGCGGACGACCGACGCCAACATCATGAGCGATGGTCTTCAGGTGCGGAACATCGGGTCGTTCGCCAACCTCACCAACCTCTTCCCCGATATGGGCGCGACGGCGGAAATGACGATTGACTACGCGGCTGGCGCGGCAGAGACGCCGACAGCCGGCGTCAGAATCAACTATATCCCGAAGGAAGGCGGCAACACGTTCAGGTACTCGTTCTTCGGCACTGGCGTGAACTCGTCGTTCCAGGGCAACAACTATTCCCAAGATTTGAAGGACCGCGGCCTGACCACGCCGAATTCACTCAACAAGGCGTACGACGTCAACGGCTCGGTTGGAGGCCCGATCGTCAGGGACAAGCTCTGGTTCTTCGTGTCGGCCCGGCGGCAGGTGAACGACTCGTACTTCGCCGATCTCTATTTCAACAAGAACTCCGGCGACGAGACGAAGTGGACCTACGATCCCGACTTCAGCCGCCAGGCGAACGTCTTTCAGATTCAACCGGACATCAACGGTCGAGTGACGTGGCAGGTCGATGCCAAGAACAAGGTGAGCTTCTTCCACACTCATCAACCGAGGGATGTCTACGGCGATCGCGTGTCGGTGTCGCCCGAGTCGGCCAACGAGTTCATTCTCGACACGGGCCGCCTCACGACGGTCGGCTGGACCTCGCCGGTGACGGGCCGCCTGTTGCTCGAGGCGCGTCTCGCGAGCCATGGGGAAGTCCTGCACAACGCCGCCTGGCAGGACGATCCCAACAGCGTCTGGCGCAGGTTGATCGCCGTGACCGAGCAAGGAGGACGGATCCCCAACCTGCTCTATCGAGGGGCGGGACAGGCCGCCGGGCCGACCTTCATCTTCGCCGCGATGTCCGCGCCGAACATCTGGGAACTCAGGACGTCGGCCACCTACGTCACCGGCGCTCACGCCCTCAAGGTCGGGTTCGTCAACTCGTGGGGCCGTCAGGAGCTTCTCGAACGGGACGTCGATTCGGCGACGAGCTACCGGTTCAACAACGGCGTTCCGAACCAGATCACGATGCGCGCGTCCCCAGTGACCCGCTCCGACGACCTGAAAGCCGAGCTGGGTATCTTCGTGCAGGACAAATGGACGTTGAATCGTCTGACCCTGAGCGGAGGGCTCCGCTTCGACTACTTCAATACGTACTTTCCGGACGTCACTCTCGGCCCCGGACCGCTCGTCCCGACCAGGAACTTCACGATCCCCGAATACAAATGGTACAACTGGAAGGATCTCTCACCGCGTGTTGCGGCGGTGTACGACCTCACGGGGAACGGCAAGACCGCGCTCAAGGCGAACATCGGTCGATACGTGCTCGCCGGCGACCCAACCGTAGGCAACGTATTCGGGAGGCTGGCCAACACGGTCACCCGAAACTGGACCGACGGCAACCGCAACTACATTCCCGACTGCAACATGCTGAACCTACAGCAGCAGGATAGTCTTGCGAGCGGCGGCGACTTCTGCAGCGTGGTGTCAGACCTCAGGTTTGGCCAGGCCATCCCCAGCATCGCCTACGACTCCGACGTGCTCGTGGGATGGGGCAAGCGGCCCTACAACTGGGAGTTCTCGGCCGCCGTCCAGCACGAGCTGACGCCTCGCGTCGCGTTGGACGTGGGATTTTTCCGGCGTTGGTACGGCAACTTCCTGGTCACCGACAATCGGGCGGTCGTCAGGCTCCGACTTCAGCACATACAGCGTGACGGCGCCGAGCGATCCCCGCCTGCCGGATGGCGGCAACTACCCGGTCAGCGGGCTCTACGATCTCAACAAGCTCGGCCAGGTCGACAATTTCGTCACATTCGCGGACAACTACGGCAAGTTCGTCGAGCACTGGAACGGAGTCGACGTCACCGTGAATGCGCGGCTGCGACAAGATGTGCTCCTTCAGGGCGGCGTCAGTACAGGTCGGACGTCGATGGACGTGTGCGAGCTCCGGGCCGTGCTGCCGGAGCTCAACATCACGACTCCATTCGCCGTCAACACGACGACCCCGTACTGCCAGATCGATTCGAACTTCCTCACGCAGGTCAAGCTCCTCGGCACCTATACACGTGCCCAAGATCGACGTTCAGTTTTCGGCGACGTTCCAGAGCCTTCCCGGACCACAGGTGACGGCGAGCCGCGTGACGGCGAACTCGGAGATCCAGCCGTCGCTCGGCCATCCGCTCGCGGGCGGGGCGCAGAACGCCACCATCAACATCGTCTCGCCCGGCACGATGTACGGCGAGCGGCTGAACCAGCTCGACCTGCGGTTCGCCAAGATTCTTCGGTTCGGCCGATCCCGGACGGCTCTGAACTTCGATTTGTACAACTCGTTGAACGGCAACGCGGTCCTCTCGCAGAACAACAACTACGCCGCCTGGCAGGTGCCTCTGGCCATTCTCGATGCCAGGCTCTTCAAGATCAGCGTGCAGGTCGACTTCTGAGTCAAACCAGGCGCGCCACGGGCGCGCCCGCCGGAGCGGAGCGGGGATCGTGGGGCCCCGCGAGCGACGGCGTGGGGGGCCGCGGGGGCGAAGCCCCCCGGATCAGGATCGATGAGAGACACGCCGCCGTTCCATGCAGAGCACGTCGGAAGTCTTCTTCGAACGAAGGAGCTCCTCCAGGCAAGAGACGACCACGCGCAAGGGCGTATCAGCGCGGAAGAGCGTCGGCGCGTCGAAGATCAGGCCATTCCGCCAGGTCGTGAAAATGCAGGAGGACATCGGCCTGCAAGGCGTGACCGACGGCGAGCTTCGACGTGGTTCCTGGCACATGGATTTTCTGTATCAGATCGGCGGCGTCAGCACCGGCCAGGACAGGCAGCAGGCACGCTTTCACAACGAAAAGGGGGACTTCGAGTTCACGCCTACCGCGTTGCACATCACGGGCAAGCTCGCGCTCCCGAGCTGTATCTTTGGTGAAGACTTCCAGTTTCTGAAGTCCACGACGACGAGGACACCGAAGCTCACGATTCCGGCACCGAGCCTGATCCACTATCGCGGCGGCCGCGCCTCAATCGACCGGAGTGTGTATCCCAACATGGAGGAATTCTGGTGCGATGTCGGGCGCGTCTATGCGGCAGAGGTCGAAGCACTCGGAAAACTGGGCTGCACATATCTCCAGCTCGACGACACCAGCCTGGCCTACCTGAACGATCCCAGCCAGCGCGAGTACATCACGCGGCTCGGCAGCGACGGCGACCGGCAGCACCTGATCTACATCCAGGTGTGCAATGCGGCTCTGGCGAAGAAACCCAGCGGGATGACGGTCTGCGCACATATGTGCCGCGGCAACTTCCGATCGTCGTGGGTTGCATCCGGGGGATACGACTACGTCGCTGACGCGGTCTTCAACGAGCTCCAGGTCGACGGCTTCTTTCTCGAGTACGACGACGACAGGTCGGGGACCTTCGAGCCTCTTCGCTTCGTACCAAAAGGTAAGATGGTCGTACTCGGTCTGGTCACCTCGAAAAGGCCGACGCTCGAGAAAAAGGACGATTTGAAGCGGCGGCTGGACGAGGCTTCCAGGTTCCTCCCGCTCGACCAGATCTGCTTGAGCCCTCAGTGCGGTTTCGCCTCGACGGTCGACGGCAACGCGCTCACGCTCGAGCAGGAGATTGCCAAGCTGCGGCTGGTCGTGGAGACCGCACGCGAAGTATGGGGATAATCGGAAGTTGCCTCACGAAGACAGGAGCTCACGATGTCTGATGTCGATCGGTTGAAGGGATCCTTTCCACCTCTCGTCACTCCGTTTCGAAAAGGCCAGGTAGACTACGACGCTTACGCACGGATCATCGAGTTCCATGTCGAGAACGGCTCGCACGGGCTTCTCGTGAACGGCACGTCGGCCGAGCCGGCAACGCTGAGCGTTGACGAGCGGAATCGTCTCGTTGACCTCGCCGTGCAGGTGGCGCAAAAGCGCGTGGTAGTTGTGGCGGGAACCGGCTCGCAGTCGCTGTTCGAGACGCAGGCGCTGACCGAGCACGCCGCCAGGGCAGGAGCCGACGCGCTGCTCATCGTCACGCCCTACTACACGCGCCCGCCGCAGCGCGGCCTCGTCCAGTACTATCTCGAGCTGGCGAAAATCAGCGATCTGCCCTGGATGGTCTACCACATCCCCCGCAGGACGGCGGTGACCGTCACCATTGAGACGCTGAAGGAGCTGCAGGATCGATCGCGAACGTTCGTCGGCATGAAACACGCGGTCAACGACCTGGATTTCGCGTCGGAATGCTTTGGGGCCCTGGGTCGCGACTTCAAGCTCTTCGTCGGGCTCGAGGAGCTGTCGTTTCCGATGATGG
Source organism: uncultured Acidobacteriota bacterium (assembly GCA_963773035.1). Taxonomy (GTDB): domain Bacteria; phylum Acidobacteriota; class Vicinamibacteria; order Vicinamibacterales; family CAVVIG01; genus CAVRXZ01. The sequence continues at coordinate 31,118 of CAVYZX010000028.1, forward strand.
CCGTCGGCGCGTGCGGCATCATGAACGCCGCCGCCAACGTCTATCCGCGCGCACTGGCCGACATGTGCGAAGCCATCTGGAGCGGCAACATGCCGGTCGCGCAGGCGCTGCACCACAAGCTCTTCGATCTCAACCGGTCCGTTCAGTTCGACACCAATCCGATTCCCGTGAAGTACATGATGAAGCGGCTCGGCCTGTTGAAGGACAACGAACACCGGTTGCCGATGGCCCCTGCACTGCCGGAGCTCGAGAAACGTCTCGATGAAGTGTTAGTGCGGACTGGCCTTCTTCAGCCGATCGCCGAGGCCACCGTGTGAGACTCGCCAGCTTCGCGGTCGGACCGCGTGCATCATACGGAATCGTCACCGCCGCCGGCATCGTCGACGCCGGCGCGCGACTCGGACCGAGCCGTCCAACCTTACTGAGCGTCCTGGAGGCAGGCGCCCTGGATCGATTGGAAAGGATGGCTGGGTCGCCGCCAGATTTTCAGCTTGGTGACGTCACGCTCCTGAAGCCGATTGAGTGTCCTGGTAAGACTGTGTGCGTGGGCATCAACTATGCCGGCCGCAACGCCGAATACAAGGACGCGGCGGACCAACAGAAGTATCCAAGCCTGTTCCTCAGGCTTCCTGAATCCTTTGTTGCGCACGAGCAGCCGCTGATGCGACCGCCCGAGTCAGTCCAATTCGACTATGAAGGCGAGCTTGCCGTCATTGTCGGGCGTCGCGGTCGACGCATCGCACCGGAGACTGCGCTCGAACACGTCGCTGGGTATACGGTGTGCAATGAGGGGACCGTGCGCGACTGGTGTCGTCACGGAAGATTCAACGTCACCGCCGGCAAGAACTTCGCGCACTCGGGGGCGATCGGCCCCTTCTTCGTGACCAGGGATGAAATCGGCGACCGCCCACTCCGGGTGATTACGCGGGTCAATGGAGAGGTGCGACAGGATGAAACCACGGATCGGCTGATCTTTTCAGTACCCGATGCTTCTTGCGTACATCTCGACGTTCTGCACCCTCGATCCAGGAGACATCATCGTCACGGGTACGCCGACCGGCGCAGGTGTGCGATTCGATCCCCCGCGGTTTTTGGCGGCCGGAGATCGGGTGGAGGTCGACGTTCCTGGCGTCGGCACCCTGGCCAATACCGTTGTCGACGAATCAGGCGACGAGGTCGTATGAGGCTGTAACATGAAGACCGGATTCGTATGCGTCTTGTTGTCCATCGCGATCGGGCCTGGTCTCGCCGACGCTCAGCTGTTGACTGGCGGCCAGACGCCGATGGATCGACCCTTCTCCATCGTCAAGCTCGATCCAGCCCTCGACAACATCATCGACTCCGGAGCGAAGGCCGAGCTGCTGGGCGACCGATTCGGGCTAACCGAAGGAGCTGTCTGGATTCAGGAGGGACCGAACGGCTATCTGCTGTTCAGCGACATGTTGGACAACGTCATCTACAGGTGGGAGCCGAACAGGCCCATTTCGGTTTTCCTGGAAAATGCCGGGTACACGGGCACCGACTTTCCGAATGTCGGTCAACAGACGCGCCGCGGCCGGTCAGCCGCCCTTCTCATCGGCCCGAACGGGTTGACGCGTGACCCGCAGGGGCGAATGGTCATCTGTGCGATGCCCGACCGCAATGTCGCGCGAATAGAGAAGGATGGGACTCGCACTGTGCTGGCCGACCGTTTCGAGGGCAAGCGTTTCAGCGGACCGAACGACTTGGTTATCAAATCCAACGGCGCGATCTATTTCACGGACAGTATCTCGGGCCTGCGCGGCGCCGCCGCGAGTCCTCAGAGAGAGCTGCCTTTCAGTGGGTTCTACCTCGTGAAAGATGGCAAGGTCACGCTCCTTGATGAGAGGCTTCGGGACCCGCAAGCCACTGGTGCATTCCCGAACGGCATTGCGCTTTCTCCTGATGAAAAAAATCTGTACGTGACGCTTGGCCGGAAGATCATACGGTACGACGTCAGGGCCGACGACACTGTTACCAACCCGATCGAGTTCGCGGACGTGATGGGCAACGACGGGATGAAGACCGACATGGCCGGAAATCTGTATTCCACGTCGGGTGCTGGTCCCGGCGAGGTGCGAATCTGGTCGCCCCAAGGAAAGCGCCTCGGAACCCTGCAGCTTCCGCAACGAGGCGGCGAGCCCAGACAGCAGGTCTGCGCAACGAACCTGGCCTTTGGCGATGCCGATGGCAAGACACTATTCGTCACGGCCTGCATGGACGTCTATCGAATTCGCCTCAAGGTGGCCGGCGTTCGCCCCGGGCCACCATGACGGCAGAAGTTCGCCAAGCCAGCTCTGGAGTGCCACATGCCGCAGTTCATCGTGGAGTACACCGACAACATCAAGGCCGATGCCGACATTCCGAATCTCTTGAAGAAGGTGAATGACACCATCATCGGCCAGGAAGGCGGCATCTTTCCGCCCGGTGGGACGCGGTCCCGGGCGATTGAGCTGAAGGACTACCGCATGGCTGATGGCGTCGAAGACTATGCGTTCGTTCATGCCACGTTCAAGATCGGCACCGGTCGGACCGAGGAGCAGAAGAAGAAAGTGTGCGACGACCTGTTCGAAGTCATGAGAGCTCATTTCGCGCCTATCTTCGCCACCCGCTACTTGGCACTGTCGATGGAGTTGTACGAATACAGCGAACGTGGAACCTACAAGCACAACAACGTTCATGCGCGCTTCAACAAGCAGCACGTCGGCTAGTGAAGGGAACCGAAACCTGGAGTGCGCCGATCGACTTGCGCTGGGGGATGAAAGGAAACGCAGAGGAGCCTTTATGATTGGCGGCCGCAATCTCACGGCAGCTGTTCTGACTAGTCTTACGATGTTCGTTTCATCAGCGCCGGCGCAGCAGCGAAGAGTGGGCTCGGCGCCCGCGGCCTCCACGCTGACGGCTCAGGACTACGCCGAGATTCAACAGCTTTCAAACCGTTATGGGTGGGCCATCGATGCCTGCACGAATGGCGGTTACGATTTCGCCGACCTCTTCTCTCCGGACGGCGAATGGAGCCTTTCGGAACAGTGGGGCGTGCCGGGCAACCGTGCCAGAACCAAGGGTCGCGATGCACTGGCCAGCCTCGCTGGCGGAGACGGAAAAGGCGGCTGCAAGGATCCGAAGACGATGCTGGGCTACGGGATCAGCCACGTCATTGTCAACCACGTCATCACGCCGACGCCTGAAGGAGCCGTGGGAAAATCCTACGTGCTTGCGATCGGGGTTGGCGGCGACCCTACCAAGATTGAGCGCCAGGGCGGTTACGAGGACGTCTACGTGAAGACTCCGGCGGGATGGCGATTCAAGTCCCGCGTGCACGTCTTTCCGAACATTCGGGAATCCGTCCAGTTCGGCCCCGGCAGCGGTCGTGGACAGGCGGCGCCGTCACAGACTCCGAATCAGCCCGCTCGGTGACTGGGACCGGCGCTGACATCGAGGATGTCAGATGAACCCTGAAATCGCACGGCGTGCACACCCCAGCGAGCAGTCGAAACCGGTGGACGTCGGCCGGATGCTCGACGAAGGCCGGTTGAGTCCCTATCAGGCGCGCGTTGTCGCGCTGATCGCACTCAGCATCATCATCGACGGCATCGACAGTCAACTGCTCGGCATCGTCATCCCGGTCATGGCGACGGAATGGGCCGTCCCACGAACTGCGTTTGCTTCGGTGGTCGCCGCGGGATTCGTGGGCATGATGGTTGGAGGAGCGATCGCGGGCGTCGCGGGCGATCGCCTTGGACGCCGACTGGCCTTGATTGCCAGCGTGCTCCTGTTCGGAGTGAGCACGGTGGCCGCGTCGAGAGTCGACGGCCTCCTCGCGCTGGGGGTCATGCGCTTCTTCATCGGCATCGGTCTACAGGGAGCGTCTCCCAACGCTGCCGCTCTCGTCGCGGAATACGTTCCGCTGCGCCACAGAGCTCTTCGCGATCACGGCGACCATCGTGTGCATCCCCCTCGGTGCGACGGTCGCCGGCCTCATCGCCATTCCTGTCCTGCCGACTCTCGGCTGGCGCGCGCTGTTCGTGATCGGTGGTTTGCTGTCGATCGCCATCTCTTTCAGTTTGATGCGCTTCCTTCCGGAATCGCCTCGCTACCTCGCGCGGCGCCCCGCGCGCTGGCCCGAACTGGTCCGCGTACTCCAGCGCATGGGTCACAAGCCGGCATCAGAGCGCCGGATTCGTCGATCTCGCCGAGAGCCCGGCCACGCGCGCCCCCATGAGAGCCATCTTCAATTCGCCGGTGGACACCGTTGCGCTGTGGAGCGCCTTTTTCTTCTGCCTCCTAGCTGTGTACTCCGGCTTCAACTGGATACCCTCCCTGCTGACGTGGTGCGGGCCTCGCTTCGACGGTGGCCAGCGCAGGAATCACGGCGTGGAATCTTGGCGGCGTCGTGGGTGCCATCACGGGCGGCCTGGCCATCGCTCGCTTCGGGTCGAAGCCTTCGATGCTGACGATGAGCGCCGGGGCGATTGTCGGAGCCCTCGTCATGCGCTCCATGCCCATCAGCGCGACGAGCCCGACGTTGCCGATCATCGGATTGCTGGCCATCATCGGCGGATTCGTCAACGCGGCGCAGGTGACGATGTACGCGCTGGCGGCGCACATTTATCCCAGCACTGTGCGGGCAACCGGGGTCGGCGTCGCCACATCGGTTGGACGCGTCGGAGCGATCCTGAGCCCATACGCGGCAACGTGGGTGCTGCTCTCAGGAAATCAGTCGTTCTTCACGCTCGTCGCGGCGGCGATGCTGGCGGTATTCCTGTCATTGGCCCTGATTAGGCGGCACATCCCTGGCACAGTCCGCGCCGCACGGATGTCGCCGGTAGGTTGACAGTCGGAGATGAGCCGCGAAATTCCCAAGGGCAATTTCGTCGCCGCTTCGGTGCTTGTGTGGATACTCAGCGGTACGGGAACTGCGAGTGCGGAATTTCGATCGCAAGGCGGTCAAGGCTCTTTACCGCAGACGGCTGGACAACCCACGGCGGCGACGCGAAACGGAGCGACCGGCCAGGAAGACGAGGAGGTTGAACGACTTCGTCGGGCGGCCGAGGAGGGAGATCACGACGCGCAGTTCCAGCTCGGGGTCAGGTATGCCACGGGAAAGGGCGTCGCGCACGACGACGCACAAGCGGCGCATTGGATCCGCAAGGCGGCGGACCAAGGCAACTTGGACGCCCAATTCAACCTGGGCTTGATGTACGCCGATGGCAACGGCGTGCCGCAGGACGATGCGCAAGCCGTGGTGTGGCTTCGCAAAGCCGCGGACCGAGGGGACTCTCGGGCGCAATCCAATCTGGGCTTGATGTACGCGAACGGCACTGGCGTCACACGGGACGGTGCGCAAGCCGCTCAGTGGTACCGCAAAGCCGCGGATCAGGGAGAGGTCAGCGCACAGTTCAGCCTCGGGCTTGATGTATGCCAACGGCAACAGTGTCTCCCAGGATCCGACGCAGGCCGCTTTATGGTTTCGGAAAGCGGGCGAACAGGGGCATGCGAGGCACAGTACAACCTGGGACTGAATGTACGGGAACGGCACCGGTGTGCCTCGAGATGCAACACAGGCCGCCAGCTGGCTCCGCAAAGCAGCGGAGCAGGGAGATGCCATCGCGCAATTCACTGTTGGTGTGCTCTATGCCAACGGCACTGGCGTCGAAAGAGATGACGAGCAGGCCATTGACTGGTATCGGAAGGCAGCCAAACAGGGGCTCGCCAGCGCACAAACCAATCTGGGCACTGGTTACGCTATCGGTCGAGGCGTTCCACAGATCCCATCGAGGCGGTCGATGGTTCCG
>CAVYZX010000029.1:0-10159 GCA_963773035.1 uncultured Acidobacteriota bacterium
GGTTCGTCAACGCCGCCCTCGTTCGGCAACGTCTTCGTGAATCCATCCTCCTATCGCAGTTTCCTGCAGACGGGAAAGTGGCCGGATCGCACCATCTTCGTGCTCGAGATTCGGAGGTCCGAGAGCGAAGGCTCGATCAACAAGTCCGGAAGGTTTCAAACTGGGGTCGTGGCTGTGGAGGCCGAGGTGAAGGACTCGCGGTTTCCGGATGGCTGGGCGTACTTCAACTTCGGAGCCGGATCGGACGCACCACCCCTGGCCGGTGATCAGGTGGCGAGATGCGTCGACTGCCACACCAAGCACACCGCGGTCGAACGGACGTTCGTGCAGTTCTATCCCACGCTATTGGAGGTTGCCCGTCAAAAGGGCACGCTGAAGCCCGGATTCTGATCTGGTAGTTTCACCAGACTTCGGCCACAAATTCTTCCGGGGCGTACCCGAAATTCCTGTCGATGCGCTCCGCAGCGCGTGAATACGTCGAGGCGGTCGGCTGCGGTGTGAATCCAATTTCACGAATCGCTTACGAATTCTTGATGGAGAGTTCGGACTTTTGTGCGGCTCGATTTCTGATCTCTCCTATGCTTGGTCTCACCTCAATCCGGGAAAAAAGACCATCGGTACACCGGTCCGGGCAAGCTTCCTTCGGAAGTCCCTTCGGCCTCTGCGAAGGATGGTTACCGGCGCACTCCGAACAAGGACACTCAGACGTGCGAGACGAATCCTGTGCGATTCGCGAGATCTCACGTGCGATCAACTCAAGGCGTTTGCCCTCACCAGGCCGCTCGACCAAGCCGAAAAGCGCCTCGTGAGCAGGATCTCGCTGAAAGTGAGTGCATCGGATTACATGTACGTCGATGGGTGGTCCACGAGTTATCTCACCGCTGGACTGTCGGCTGGCCGCGTCATTCGAGCGTCACTCGACGCCGCTGGCAAGGTCGTTTCGAAAGGCGTCGTGCTCGACTTTCCGTGCGGCTACGGGCGAATTCTGAGGTTCCTCACGGAAATGTTTCCCGATTCACGAGTCGTGGGCGTGGAGATCGACACGGAAGCGCTGAAGTTCTGCCGGCGGACGTTCTCTGTTGAAGCATACGAATCGAGTCCGGTTCGGTCTTTCACGGGCCTGTGCCTGCCGCACAAGTTCGACTTGATCTGGTGCGGCTCGTTGATCACCCATATCGATGAGCAGGCGGCGCTGGATCTGCTCACCTTTTTCTGCGGCCACCTTGCCGATGGAGGCGTATGTGTGTTCACGACTCTCGGCGCAAAGGTGGCCGATGAAATGGCCGATAGCAAGAGCCAGCACTCACACTTTACCGAGGAAGGTGTCCGGAAGGCGGTCCGCGAGTATCAAGAGATGGGCTATGGTTACACCAACTATGCATGGGCCGATGAGCAATCGCCTGCTTCCCAGGGTGTCTCGCTGACGTCGCCGGCGCACATGCTCGATATGGCTCGAAGCGTCGGACCGTGGGAACCCATCTACTATCTGGAGCGCGGCTGGCACGAGCTTCAAGACGTGTACGCGTTCAGACGCGGCCCGGACGCGCAGCACCCCGAATCCTTTGCATCAGCGGCCCATCCTGGCGAGCGCACCGGGTAAGAGCATTCCGTCACTTCTGGATAAATACTCAAGTCGAGCGTCCTTCAGAGTTAACTCGCAAACGTCTGGCAACTCTTACTTCGCCGGGGTGGCGGAACTGGCAGACGCACAGGACTTAAAATGACAGGCTGGAGTTCCCAGGATTCAGTGGAGACGGACGCTGTCGGCGCGGTTTGTGAGTCGCCTCGAATTGGTCCGGACTCAGCCCCCCGAGATGACTGTGGTGGCGCGTCCGATTGTAGAAGGTATCGATGTAGTCGGCCAAGTCGGCGATCGCCAGCTCGCGGTTCTTGTAGATCTGTTTCTTGATGCGCTCTTTCTTTAGGCTGCTGAAGAACGATTCGGCGACCGCATTGTCCCAACAGTTGCCCTTCCGGCTCATACTCGGCTCGAGGTGATTCGATCGGCAGAATCGGCGCCACGCGTCGCTGCCGTACTGCGTTCCCTGATCGGAATGAATCAACGTCCGGTGCGGCCGTCGACGCCGTACCGCGATGAGTACGGCATTGAGCACGAGCTCCCGGTGAATGATGGGGCCGGCCGCCCAGCCGACGATCATGCGTGAGAACAGATCCATGACGACGGCCAGGTAGAGCCAGCCCTGCCACGTCCGAATGTAGGTGATGTCGGTCACCCAGGCGGCGTTTGGCCGGGTAGCAGTGAATTGTCGTTTCAGAAGATTCGGAATCAGGACCGACGGCTTCCCGACGGACCATCGCCGGGTGCGATACCCGTGGAGTGCGCGAAGATTGGCTTCGCGCATGAGCCGCGCGACACGATGCTTGCTGCAGGTCTCGCCGGCTTCACGCAGATCGAGGAAGACGCGAGGGGCACCGTAGATGCCGTGGCTCGCAACGAAGGACCCCGAATCAGACGAAGCAGCCGAGCGTCCTCGCGCGCGCGGTTTGAGACCGGCTGCTGAAGCCACGCGTAGTAGCCGCTCGGGGCCACCTCGAGGACACGGCACATCGTCTGCGCGCTGTACTGGTCCCGATACGCTTTGATGAATTCGTACGCTGAACGAACTCGCCCGGTGCTCGGCTTCGTGGACATTGGCTTCGGCCTCCGTTGCTACGGATGCTAAAACGACTCTCCACTGAATCCTGGGAACTCCACCCACGCGAAGATTTCCTCACGCGGCTTCGGTTCTGGAGTAGCGCGATGAAATGGGTCGTACGTCATTTCTGTAGATCGCGAGAGTCGGGTGGGAACGATAAGTTCGTCGGCACGAGGCGCTTAAGCTCTTCCAGCCAGTTGAGCACCACTCTGATTTCACGAGCGCCGGTTGACGCCACGGCGGTTGCGGCCTCCGCGGTGGGAACTGCCGCGATGAATCGTTTCCCGTCGGGCATCACGTCCGCGTTGCGCCCAAAGCCGGCGCCGAGACCTCGATAGATGTCGACGGGCAGAGGGGACGGGTTGCCGATCTTGAAGCCCGATTCGGTCGTCACATTCGCGACCATCGTGCCCGTGTCCGTCAGGAAGAACACCTCGTTGCCGTCCGGCGACCACTGCACGCGATTGCCGCGGCCAATGGAGTACTTGGCACCTGTACTGGGAAACGGCTGCACGAAAGACTGGTTGCCCGTACCGGATGCTTCGCTGTAAGCCACCCAGCTGCCGTCTGGCGAGAAGACGGGACTGATGAGCCTGGTGGTTTTCACATCACCGAAGGGAGCGGCCTTGCGATCGTTAAGCGAAAAGGTCCAGACCGTGTTCTCCAGGCCCTTGACGACCGTGAACAGGAACCGTGTGCCGTCCGGCGACCACGATTCCGGGTTGTGGCTCGCGCCCATCTCTGCTTCCGTCAGCCTTTCGGCTTTCGTGCTGCCGTCGCTTCGTTGACGGTAGATCGACTCGGTCCCTTCCCGATCGGATTGAAAGGCGATGTACTGACCATCGGCAGACCAGATGGGGGAGCGATTCCTTCCTTCAAACGTGAGCTGACGCGGCGCACTCGCGCCCGACAGATCGTAGACCCACACGTTGGCACTCCTGCCGTCGTCGGTGCCGTACGCGATCTGCGTTCCCTTCAGAGAGACGCGCGGGCGGATGTATACCCCCGGCGGGAGTTTCAGCGACTCGGTGTGCCCAGCCCGATCGATCGACACGAGCATGGTCTGGAGCACCGTCGAAACAGGCCCCGGAATGTAGACGAGCGAGCCGTTAGCCGACACATCGACGTGCGCTGACCCTGTGTCGATTGCCGTAATACCCGTCTTCGACACACCCTCCACAACCGGAACCGGATCCCCGATTACCTCGAGGCGCTGCACATCGAATGGAACCGCGAGCAGCACGCCACCCATGGAGTAGATTAGGTGACCGCTGGGCACGTAGCGGGCGTCACTGCCGCCTTTCACGAGCACCTTTCGCTGTCCAGAGATGAGCGACTGCGCGACAACGGCTGCCTGCGCCCACATGTCCGAGCCGGTTGTAAGCGTCGTTCCTCGATACCGCGCAAGCGTGAACAGCACAGCCTCGCCCCCGGGGAGCATTGAGGGACGCTGCGCGATCTCATCACCTGCGAGCTTCACAAGGATCGCCGGTTCCCCACCGTTGGCATTCACTCGCATGATGCCGACGTTGAACTCGGGAAACAGGATTCCTTCTCGGCTCCATGTTCCGCCCATCCAAGTCGACTTGCTCTCAAAGAGCGCGACGGCGGCTCCGCCCGAGAGCGCTAGGCGTTTGAGGGTGCCGCCGCCAGGACCGCCGGACCAGAACGCGATCGACTTGCCGTCGGGGGAGAACATCGGTCCGCCAACATTTTGTTCAACACTCTGGTCCGCTTCGCTTCCCGGAATCGGAACCGTCGTTCCGTCTGACATTGAATGCAGATTCAGCCGCCGACCCGTCGCATACACGATCTGCGAGCCATCGGGTGAAAACGCGACCGAGCGAAAGAACGGAGTGAGTCGCTCGCCCTCGGGCAGCGTTAGCGTGAATCGTGTGATTTGCAGCCCCGGGATCGACGGCCAGAGACGTCACCAGATCAGGCTTGTGAGCAGGGCGACTGCGACTGCCGTACCGACGTTTGAGAGGGCACGCCGCCAACGCACAGAGCTTGGCGCGGAGGCGATGGGCGCTCGGTCGACCGATCCCGCCAACTCCGGCTCGTTCAGCACGAAGAGCGCCGCCGACACGTCGGCCACACGCCGCTTCAGGTCCTTCTCGAGACATCGCCGGAACAGAAGACGAATCGCAGCCGGAGTCGATGCTGGAAGCGCGCTCCAATCGGGCTCGCCCCGGATCACCGCGGCCAATGTGTCACCGACATCCTCGCCCTCGAACGCGCGCCGCCCGGTCAGCATCTCGAAGAGCACGCAGCCGAATGCCCAGATGTCGCTGCGCTTGTCGGCGGCCTTACCCTTCGCCTGCTCCGGGCTCATGTACGCGGCTGTGCCGAGGATGATCCCGGCCTGTGTCATCGCTGGCGTGGTAATCGTCGGTGACATCGAGACACTTGAGGCCACCGCACTTGGCGGCTCCATCGCCTTCGCCAGACCGAAGTCCAATACCTTCACGGTGCCGTCGGCTCGCACCTTGATGTTGGCGGGCTTCAGGTCACGATGGATGACCCCTTGGTCGTGCGCGGCCTCAAGCGCCTCAGCGACTTGTCGAGCAATCGGCAACGCATCATCGAGCGGGATTGGACCCTGTGCGATGCGATCAGCGAGCGTTGGCCCTTCGACCAGCTCCATGACGAGGGCCTTGCCGCCGTCAACGCCCTCCAATCCGTAGACCTGCGCGATGTTGGGGTGGTTTAGCGATGCGAGGATTTCGGCTTCGCGCTGAAAGCGGGCGAGACGCTCGCGGTCGAACGCGAAAGTGTCCGGAAGCACCTTAATTGCGACAGCCCGTTTCAGTTTGGTGTCCGTCGCTCGATACACCTCGCCCATGCCGCCCACGCCGATCTGGTTAGTGATCTCGAATGGACCGATCCGCGAACCGGGGGCTAGTGCCATCGCCGGAGCAATTCTACGCGATAGGTCCTGAGTGACGGCGAAGGGACTTCCGACCTCGGGTCGGTCTGATCGAAATACCCTTGCCGACCAGTGAGGACTAATCCTCCGCGCGAGCGGCAGGGCATCCCCTACCGCCCGATTTCTCCGGAGTTCGCTTAGCGCAATGCCACGACTATTTTCCGAATGCCTTCTTCGCGGCGGCTCCCGCCTCGGCATCCTCAATCACCGGATAGACGTCGATCTCCAGAAGGTCAGCCCAGTCGGCCACGTGCTCGGCGACGAGCGTCAGGTCACCCGCCTCGATGAGATGCCAGCCGAGAGTTGAACCCGGCGTGTGCCAACGCCCCACAGTTTTCGCGCCAGCTGGGACTGGACCGCCCGCTTTGAGAAATTGGTCAATCGCAGTCTTGTAGTTCCCGGGAACGGTCTTCCAAACGACCATGATTTTCATCGGTGCTCCTTCAGATGCAAAGAAAGGCCGATTATATCGGCTGGGCTCGGCGACGCGCAGGCGCTACTCTCCAGTGACGCCGTTGTATAGACCGCTGCCAAATCTGCTCGAACAACTGATTCACGAACAGCCAGTAATGATCTGGATGCGCTTGGCAGCTCCAGCCCGGGATTGCAGCAAGGACATGCCATCAGTTTCTGCCTTCTCGTTCTTCGGCGAGCCGTGACAGTTGCCATCTCGCTGCCTCCAAGGCATTTCTGGTCCGCGCCACGTCGCACTCAGCGAGTGCGCGTGTGGCGAACACCTGGGTCTTATACAAGTTGTTATCTGCTCAATAGACAACTTCCCATCGCTCGTCGTCAACGACTCGCAGCGAGCCCGTGAATGTTCGTAACGTCCCTCACAAACGCCCATACGAAAATCTCCTCTCGGGGCTTCGCTTCTGGAACAGTGCGCTTGAAGGGGTCGTACGCCATCTCTGTGGAACGCTAAGGGGGTGCTCTGATCCTTCGAACCGGTTTGGCTGCACCTGCGAACCAATCCGCAAGACAGCCAGGTGCATCGCACGGAATGCCCGGGCCCGCGCACTCATCGTGAGGGGCATGCCGGGATGCTCCTCGCAGAGCCAGCCGTCGCCACTGCAGCGCAGACAATCTTCGCGCGGCTGCAGGTCGGAGAAGCGTACCCGTTTGGGCCTCGCGATCATTGATAGCGATTCGGCTGGGAACGATCACTCGTCGGAACGAGGCGCTTCCGGATCGCGTCGGCAAAGTCTCCAACGCTTTGGAATCGCAACTCCGGAGTGGGATGGGTCGCCTTCAATAAGACTTCCTCCGCCCAGCCGGTCAGTCCCGCCGGAATGACCTCGTGCCTAATTCGTGCCTGGATGGCATCATCTTCCGTCAAGTCCTCGAACGGATGACGCCCACTGATCGACTCTGTAAGCGTCAGGCCGAGCGCATACACGTCAACCGGGATGGAGTCGGCATCGAGCAGTCCCTTGGATGCGTCGCGCCAGACCGCCGTTGTTCAGTTGCGACGAAAGCCTTTCCAGCCTCACTTGTTTGAGCCCAAATTTCTCCGACGCCCGTCGCCAGTTTCTGGGTAATCGCGTCCGCGCAGCTAACGATCGCCGTGGGGTTTAGTAATCCGGGTTCCTGGCTCTGGAAGCCCCCGAGTAGGATTGGGCGCAAACTTCCGTAGCGATGTACCCCGCCGCTCGCAGCTGAGAGGAAATGCGTTAGTAAAGTTCGACACGCTGGCCTTCCAGTTCTGTCGCCAGGCTTCGCATCAGGGCAGGCGACCAATGCGTACAACAACGTCGATTCGATTGGTCGAACGAACGCGGAGAGGCGCCTGCAATATGTCGAATACCGCTGCAAGTTTGACATCGCCATTTGTTTCGCTTAGTACCGCACGCATTTCTCGTTCGCTAGTACGCCAGAAGCCGGGAACTCTCATCCAAGCAGTTTCGCCAGGAAGGAGTGTCTCTAGGCTCCCAGAGACTGCCTCCGATCCGAAGAGCACGCTCGGTTCCAACCATGCGATCTGCTTTGATCCCGCATGGTCGAGGACCTCAAGGAAAATTGCCGCCCTGGCCAAAGGGGCAGGGACCGATCCGGCTGTAAATAGCGTGTGGTCTGGAGACCATGGGAGGACAACTGGACTATTGCCAATGTTTTCGATCAACAACTCGTAGATCACGGAGTCCCCGGTTTCGTAGTCAACTCGATCGAGCGACAGGAGCGTGACTTTGAGGCGACGGGACTCCCGGTGCTGATCCCCTTCGGTCCCCGAAACAGCTCCCGCCGGAAGCCTACCCGAATTCGCTGGCACTGCAATTTGAGGTGTTACGCGGGAGGCCAGAATGTCCAAGAGGTGGTCCGCTCGCGGTGACTGCGCGGCCGCAACCGCACCGCCCAAGACGACGATCAACGCAGTGACTCTCATTGACGTTACTCCGTCTCTCTAGAAACAAGAGTTGTAGGCGGGTGCGTCCAGCGTAACCCTTGCAGGTGCGCGATCTCTTAGGCCACAGTTCCATCGTCGTAACGGAGCGACATGATCGCCAGGTGTTAGACAACCTTAGAGAAGCAGTGGGGAGGTTAGACGACGGACAGCCTTTCAAGAATCTTTCAACATCTCCCGATCAAGTCACTCCTGTAGAATCTCTAAGTTCCACCCATTGAATCACATGCCGGGGTGGCGGAACTGGCAGACGCACAGGACTTAAAATCCTGTGTCCCGCAAGGGGCGTGTGGGTTCAAGACCCGCCCCCGGCACCATTAGACTGAGTCATTTACAGGGAAACACGGAGCCGCGATGCAGGGCGGCTCGCGACCGTCTGGCTAGCGTTTGGCTAGCGTGGCACCGGAGGTCGGCGTCGAGGCCCCCGCGGAGGCGCCTGGGTGGCCTTGAGAGCCCCGTTCCGGCGCGCGCCATGGGACAACGCCGCGCGGAGGCGGAGAGCTCCTGGAGGCCCTGCAGCGCGCGCCTTGGAGGCGACCCGGATGGAGAGGAACGTGGCGCTGATCGTCGCGCGCGATTCGGCGCGGCGGCACGCGAGCTGGGCGGCCGAAACCGCCGCGGCGTTCGCGCCTCGCGAAGCGCTCGCTCAGGCCGCAGGAAAGTCCCTGAGATGGCGATTTCCTTAACGGCACAGTCGGAGCTGCAAGCTGTTCAGAAGCGCGCGTTCTGTTATTTGTGCGCTCGGACTTTTGGCGAGCATGACGAGCAAGACAAAGATCATGTCCCTCCGAGTGCGATGTTCCTGCCGGGAGATCGCCAGCCGCCCTTGATTCTTCCGACGCATATCGTGTGTAACAACACTCGGTCAGCCGAGGATCAGATCACTGGGAAGATCATCGGCCTGCTTCACGATCGGCACGTCTTGCCAAAAGGATACTCGCCAGCATTCGCTGGTGTTACGTTTCCGGACGGCACGCTCGGGTGGGGCTCGAGCGACGACATAAAGGGCATCATCTTCCGCTGGGTCCGCGGGTTCCATGCGGCGTTGTACAACGAACCTTTGGAACCTGTCAGGCGGATAGTGTCCCCCCCAATTCCTGAGCGCCGAATAGAAGGGACTGACGTCGCCCCTGTTCCGGTGCCGGAGGTCGTGCAGCACTTTGTCGAGGAGCTGAACCGGAATCGAGCCGCCGGAACTATCGACTCAGTGGTTTGTCGGAACAACCAGTGTCGCTACGAGTGCGTCTGGAATAAGGACGATGACGGTCAGTGGATCTGTATATGGGGCCTGGATATTTGCAATTGGCAAAGGCTCGGCGACTCCACACACTTTGAGCCGCGTGATTGTGTGGGCATGTACCGTCCGAAGAGTGGAACAATTCCAGCGAGCGCGACCAGAGCCACCCAAACGGACTTCAGTCGTGGCGAAACAGCCGATGCCCACTGACCTATTCACCTGGAGCAATCTTCTGCCCTGCCTCGCGATCGTGTTATCGATCGCCAGTTTCTGGAATGCGTACA
Source organism: uncultured Acidobacteriota bacterium (assembly GCA_963773035.1). Classification (GTDB taxonomy): domain Bacteria; phylum Acidobacteriota; class Vicinamibacteria; order Vicinamibacterales; family CAVVIG01; genus CAVRXZ01. The sequence continues at coordinate 9,509 of CAVYZX010000029.1, forward strand.
TGACGCGCGGCCGTGTCGTGCTCGGGCCCCCGCTGGGCGTCAGGCTCAGGCAGGGGCCTCTAATATCGGCCGGGCAACTAGCGCCGCTCGGCTGGACGCATATCTGGCGGATGTACCTCTTCTTCTGTTGTACGGGCGCCAAACACCCGATCGTCTCCAACATCCGTCTGATTGTTCAGCAGGATGGGCGGCGCGTCACGGTGCCGATTGCGCAGTGGGTGAGGACGGTCATGCCGCAGGATGACGAGCACAGCTTGACAGCAGCTGGCGGGGATTTCGCCGGAGCGTTCGCGATTCCTCCTCGCGGAACGTTTGAGCGAGCGGGTCAGTTCAGGGCGCCACCGACGACAGGAACGCTGGCTGCAGGAGGGGGTCTATCGGTGCACGCTTGAAGCGCTCATCGATCGTCGTTGGTGGCAACCCGAGCACGAACAGACGATCCAAACACGCTGCTTTTCCGGCCAGGACTCCCTGCACGCGAGACACCGGGGAGGGCGGAGCACCAGAGCGACTGTTTCCTTGACCGCTCGGTATCTCGATCAGCTCAAGCCGCAACGCACCCGCTTCGAGGTGTTCGACACGCTTGTGCGGGGCCTGGCGAGCCGCGTTTCACCGTCCGGCCACAAATCCTTCACGTTGTACTACCGCCAT
>CAVYZX010000030.1:0-14179 GCA_963773035.1 uncultured Acidobacteriota bacterium
CCACGCGGGTGGTCAGCTATTGAATGTCGATGGCGTCGACCTGTCCAAGCGCCTGGTCGAGCGGCAAACCGTCGAAACGGAGCTCGGAACGTCTCTCACGCCGCGCGAGTTGGAGATCGTCCGCCTAGTGGCCGCCCATCTGGACAATCAGGAGATTGCCGAGCGGCTCTCGATTACCGTCGGCACCGTCAAGATTCATCTCCATCACATCTACGACAAGCTGCAACTGCGTGGCCGCCATGAGTTGCAGCTCTACCTGCGCAGCAGACAGTCTGAAGTCGGGAGCGGGATCATCGGTGAGGCCGTGGCGGCGGTCAGTCGCGGCGGAACCTGATGACGCTCAAGATATTCGAGTAGTCGTCAGTCCAAAGGGGAGTGGACTGAGACAGCGATGGCTTGCTCCAGCGCGGATCCGCAATCAATGGGCCGAGATCGTCCCGGGAGCGAGCGATGAACACCCAGTCTGACGAAGCCTTTCCGGTTTTGATCTCCTGCCGTTGCACTCTTTCAAGCTGTTCGACGGCCACGAGCTGAAGATCGTCACAGAGCCGCGCCAAAACGGGACCAAGCGAGAGATGGCGATTCGAGACGTGAATCGCAAGTATTCCGTGTTCGTCGAGGCGGCTTAGATACAGTTCCAATGCCTCCTTCGTGAGCAGGTGCGTCGGAATGGCATCGGAGCTGAAAGCATCCAGAGCGATAAGTCCGTACTGTCCGGGCGTGGCACGTATGAGCGATCGGCGCGCATCTCCAATGACGATCCGACATCGATCGCCACATTCACGGAGGTAGGTGAAGAGTTCTGTATTCCTGGCGATACTTTCAACAGTACGGTCGATCTCGTAAAACGTCCAGCGCTGACCAACTGCTGCGTAGCTGGCCAGGGACCCGACGCCAAGACCAACGACAGCGACGTCACGTGCCTGGGCAATCGCAGGCAGGCTGGCAAACGCCTGACCAAACGGTCCGGTGCGATGAAAGTAGGTCAAAGGCGCGTTCCGGTCCGAACCGCTTGTCGCCTGCATGCCGTGCAATGTCGTTCCGTTCAGGAGCATAAGGTGGGCCCGGTCGGCGTCCGCTCTCACGCGATATATTCCGAAAAAGGTTCGGTCAGCATAGACGTTTCGACTAAGGAAGTACTCCGATCCCAGACCAACGGTCACTATCACTGCAAGACTCAAAGCGAAGCGGTGCGGTTGCTTCGATGACTTGTGAAACGCCAACAGAGCAGGTCCCGCGAACGCAGGCAGAAGCCAGATCCCAGGGTCACTGGGTCGGATTGCAACAAAGCACATGACCGCGGAAAGCGCCCCCACGATGACCGGTGTCGCCAAATCCAGAAGCGAACACCGGGTCAGTTCAGTTCGCGGCCCGATTGACGGCCGAAGTGCGCAAGCGGCCGCAATTCCTATTGGATACTCGATCACATCTGTGAACACGAGCGGAGCAATCAAAGTATTGAACAGACCGCCGAGGACGCCGCCGCATGCAACCCAGAAGTAGAACTCCGTCAGGTGCGAAGTGTTCGGCCTGTGGCGTGCGAGCTCGCAGTGGCACGAGAGAGCGGCGGCGAGGAATCCGGCCAGGTGCAAAGGGATGAGAAAGGGAAGCGGCACACTCAGCTGCGTCGCGCTCAACAACACAATAGGGATCGCGAAGAGTGGAAGTGCCCGGTTGCTCGGGTACTCGAAAGTGTTCTCCGCCCGCACTAAACGCCACGGCGAACGTGAGCAGATAGAGGGCGAGTGGGACGACCCAGAGAAGCGGCATCGGAGCCAGGTCGGTGGACAGGTATGTCGTCACCGACAACATCAAGCTTGACGGAACAACCGACAGCGCGATCCATCTCAATCGATGGCGCCAGTTCACGGATCGAATGCGGTCCCGTTCATCAACCGTGCTGCTCTGTCGCGGAGTGGATCCTCGCTTCCACACGAACCCTGCGGATACCAGTGAGGCGGTCAGGAATATGAGATAACCAAGCGCCCACGCGCCTCGCTGCGCTCGAAGACTCAATAGCGGCTCCACGACAACTGGGTAGGCGATCAGCGCGAGGAAGCTTCCAAGATTGCTGGCGGCGTACAAGAGTACGGGTCGTGCCGGACTGTGCCTCGGGCCCGGGCGGCAAACCAGTTTTGCAAGACCGATGCGCTGGTCGAGAGCGCAAAGAATGGTAGACCCACCGCGGCAGCGACCGTGAGGATGACCGACGACACCGGATTTCCGTCCGGCACGGCCCAACGCGTGGGTACAGTCGGCGGCATGACCGTCAATGGAAGGGCCAGCACCAGCGTTTGAACCAGGACCTGTTGCCGAATCCTGAACCAACGCGAGAGTCCCCAAGCGTACGCGTAACCGAGCAGCAACACCGCTTGGAAGAAGACGACACAGCTGTTCCAAATCATTGGTGTCCCGCCGAAGATCGGGAGCAGGACCTTGGCAATGAGCGGCTCGACCGAGAACATCAAAGCCGAACTGAGGAAGAGAGTCGTAGCCAGCACACGGAAGAGGGAGGACTCCTTTTCCCCGATGGATTCTTGGCTCGTCAGCTGGTTCATGCGTTAATAAACGCTGAGGTGGTGAGGAATTGTACCGACGCCGTCAAGGTCTGTTGGTCCAGGTTTTTGATCTACCCAGAACCAGACAATTGACAAAACCCTTGTGCCCTCGACCTGCGTCCGTTTACTCGGAATTTGCTGCAGGTGCAACAACTTGTCGTCATTCGATCGACTAGGCACTTTGTTTGCCCTCAAGCGACCGAACTCGCAGATTTGAGGCCAAGATGTCCGGTCGCCGAAGCTATCCAAGGTTCGACATCACGCCATCCTCGGAGGGTGTGCTGCGCGTCCTGCGCGATGTCGTGGTCCAACGTGCCCATGACGAGGACTTGCTTGTCATCGGACGCGAGGCGGGCGTTGTTGGGGACGTGATGAGTCTCGAAATCGCTGAGCCCGGTACGATTGGTGGCGAGGTTCAGGTCGTCGAAAGCCTTCCCGTTATCGTCGATGGAACGGTTCGGCACTCGTTGCGGCTTCGTCGCGTTGCAAACGCCGCCCCATCGTCAACTGACGAGCCGGCTTCATCGGAAAGGTCGTCCAGTGATCGCGAGTAGCCGGTATGGAGCGTCGGCGGTTGGCCAGAATGCGCTGGCCGTTCTCGGCAAAGAGCTACCGATCCGTGTCTTGAACTGCAGCCCGTCAGGCTGCCTCATCGAGACTCATAGCCGTCTCGACGTGGGGACAGTCGCGTCGCTACGCATGACGTTACAGGGCGAAGAATTCGTGGACGACGTGCAAGTTGTCAGGTGCCAGGCGATCGAGGGAGCGGGCCCCATATTTCATGTCGGCGCACAATTTCTCTGGACCGGCACCCCCAGCCCAAGGTCACTGCGCCAAGTCATGCGGCGGGCGATCGCTCGGCTCACGCTTCCAACGACCTCCAGACCGTTGGGTTTGCCGAAGATCTTGCCTGATTAGGGTAGATGCAAGTTCTGCCTGGAGAGCGACAAAATTCCTCTAAGGTAGAGTTCGTTTTCGACTCGACGATTCTTCCGTTGTCTTTAGCCCCATTTTCTAGGACTCTCTGCGCGGCGTCGTGGACAGAAACTTGCTGCATTTCGAAACTCGCCTGAACGAATATCCGCCAAGTCTCTGGCAACAGCTGAGAGTCCTATGTCGATTGATCACGTCAAAGACCGTCCCCGGAGTGAACCCGCGTCGGCGCTTATCGTGTCGAGTCCGTCAATGCGCGCGATTCTTGGCTTCGCGGAACGAGCTGGCGCGAGCGATGCGAAGGTGTTGATCACCGGTGAGAGTGGAGTTGGAAAGGATCGCATCGCGACCCTCATTCACGATCGATCACCACGGCGAGCTCATCCGTTCGTGGCGGTTAATTGCGCTGGATTGACCGAGTCACTGCTCGAATCCGAGCTCTTTGGCCACGTCAAGGGAAGCTTTACCGGCGCTTACCGGGACAAGGTCGGGAAGCTTCAGCAAGCTCATCGAGGCACACTCTTTCTGGACGAGATTGGAGAAATGAGCCTGCGCATGCAGGCACTTCTCTTGCGGTTCCTCGAGAACGGCGAAATCCAGGCCGTCGGCTCCGATACTTCGTTAGCGCGCGTCGACGTGCGAGTCGTGGCCGCAACGAACCGGAACCTGCCTGAGCTGATTGCGGCCGGTCAATTCCGCGAGGACCTCTGGTATCGCCTTCGCGTCATTCATCTTCACGTTCCGCCCCTCCGTGAGCGCATCGAGGATATTCGCCCGCTGGCGGCCCATTTCGTTTCACAAACGGGCCGCCGGGTCGACCTGTCGGACGAGGTCCTCCGGCTACTTGAGCGCTATCGATGGCCGGGGAACGTGCGAGAACTCCAGAATGTCATCGAGCAGACGGTCTGGCTTGCGCCTGGTGACTTCGTCAAGCCAGAGCATCTTCCTGGACAGCTTCAGACAGCCACCCAGACGATCCTTCCGGTACGGGAACGCCGTACTCAGGTCGCGGACGAGCTGTACCAGGCGCTGGTGGTATCGGGTTACTCGTTCTGGGAGCACATTTACCCGCTCTTCCTTTCGCGCGATGTCACTCGTCACGACATGCGGGAGCTGGTTCGTCGAGGCCTGGCCGCGACGCGTGGCAACTATCGGACGATGCTCAAGTTATTTGGAATGTTGCCTCGGGACTACAAGCGATTCTTGAACTTCTTGGCGGCGCACGATTGCCGGGCGGATTTTCGCGAATTTCGCAACGGAACGGCTGACGTTCACCAACGTCCGCGCTCCGTTCTCCCTCCGCTCCCGTCCGATCGATCAGGACGCGACCGTGAGAGCTTGGTGGCTCAACGTTAGGTTGCCCGGCTGTAGGCCACCTGCCGTTGCTGAGTTGCCGTTGGGCCCGACCACCGTTCAATGTGGTGGCCACAGCAGGCGGAGACTAAGCTCGTCAAGGGAGGGACGCAAAGTGGTGCTGTGCGGAGTACCGAATCAGAAAGAAGTTCTCCTGCGGAGTGACTTATTGGCCGGGAGTCCCGCACTTTCATGAGAATTCTTCGATCATAAGTGATAGATAGGAAATAAGATATTCACGAGTAACAAACTTGGCAACGTTGTGGCAGTGTCATTGCTGGGTTAGCAGTTCACCGTATCTGCGCGTCCCAGCGAGATAAGGGCGGGGCTAACTCGCCATAGGAGGAGTGATGAGGGCTTTGCTGAGTCGGCTCGTACGAGAAGAGGCCGGTCAGGATCTAATCGAATATGGATTGCTTCTGGGGATCATTACGGCCGTCACGGTCGCAGTGATCCAAACAATTGGGACGAAGACAAAGAAGTTATACGACGACTTGGCGGGCTTACTGCCGTAAACATCACGGGACCTGCAGGTGAGGTACGACAGGCCGCGCAAGTACCGGATGAAGGAGTTGCTCTGCCAACTCCTTCATGACGATGGCGGTCAGGACCTCGTTGAGTATGCGCTTCTGGTGGGCCTCGTGGCAGCGCTGGGTGTGGCCGGATTTCCTCTGATCATCGCGGGCATGCGTAACGCGTTTAGTGGCTGGAATGCCAACGTCAATGGCGCTTGGACTCCGCCGGCACCAATGCCATAGTGGGTTTGTTATAGCCATGCACTTCACGCACATTCTGGGGTTGCTAGTGGCCTTTGCGGCGTGCATCACGGACTTGAAGAGCCGCCGGATCCCCAACGTCTTGACGTTCGGTGCGACAGCAGCCGCTGTCGTGTTTCACACGATCAACGGGCAGTGGTCTGGTCTGGTCGGGTCCGTCGAAGGCTGGCTGGTGGGCGCGGCGATTTTCTTTCTCCCGTTTGCTCTCGGAGGCCTTGGGGCAGGCGACGTCAAGCTACTGGCGACGCTGGGCGCCTGGGTTGGTCCGTGGGACGCACTGTGGATTTCGCTCTATACCGGAATCGCCGGAGGAGTTCTGGCCTTAGTCGTAGCGGCCTCAACAGGCTACCTTCGTCAGGCGCTCTCGAATGTGTGGCTCCTGCTCTCGCACTGGAGCGTCGCGGGCATTCGCCCGCTCCACGAGATCAGCCTCGAAGGTAGTACGGGCCCGCGTCTGGTTTATGCCATACCGATCTTCGCTGGAACGCTGGTGAACCTATGGTTTCGGTCGTAAGCCTTCTACGGCGATGGCAATCGGATTCGGGCGCTGAGCTCGTCGAGTTTGCGCTCGCGTTCCCGCTCCTGTTGCTCGTTGTTCTAGGCATCATCGATTTCGGCTTCCTGTTTCAGCGGTACGAAGTCGTGACCAATGCGGCTCGCGAGGGTGCCCGTCTCGCAACACTACCTGACTACCAGAATTCATTTGTTGCGAACGGTCAAGCGCGGGCATTGGAGTATCTCGATGCGGCAGGCTTGACGGACGCCAGGCGGTCGGTATCGGTTTCTTGCGACGCCTTGGGTGTTGGAGGCGCCGGCTATAAGGTCACCGTCACCTATCCGCACGACTACAGCTTCGTTCGCTGGATCGTCCTGTATTTCGGCGGCAGCTTCGCGCCCACACAGATCAGCGCTACGTCGACCATGCGTGTGGAAGCGGCCGCCGGAGCGTGTCCGTGAGCTGGAATTGAGCGTCGGATGTTCTCGTTGGAATGAGGTAAGGGATGAATCGGCAGTCTCGAACTCTTGTCGTGCTTCTGGTCGCACTCGGGGTGGCCGCCGTCGCCAGCTTCGCCGTGTACCGAGCCATTTCGAGCATCCCCGAACGTCGCGTTGAGATCGCGACGAAATTTGCCGTCGTGGCGGCGAAGTCGCTTCCAATGGGCTCGCGGATCACGTCAGACAACGTCAAGGTCGTTGCCTGGCCGGAACGCACGCCACTCGCCGGCGGGTTTTCGAGCATCGATGAGGTGATCGACCGGGGGCTGATTTCCGCAGTCGTGGAGAACGAGCCCCTAAGCGAGAGCAAGCTTGCCCCGAAGGAAGCCGGCGCGGGTCTGCCACCCTCTATCCCGGCCGGCATGCGGGCCATGTCTGTGAGAGTCAACGAGGTGATTGGCGTCGCAGGTTTTGTGGTTCCGGGCACGCACGTAGACGTGATGGTCGTTTTGAAGGGGCAGAAGACCGATGGTCTCGCGAGGGTCGTCGCCAGTAACGTCCAGGTCTTGACGGCGGGCACGCGGTACGACCAGGAAAACGTTCGGAAGGATGGAAAGCCCATTCCCTCGAGCGTGGTCACGCTGATGGTGTTGCCCAACGACGCAGAGCGGATCGCGTTGGCGCAGTCCGAGGGGCAGCTCATGCTCTCGCTCCGGAACCCGCTCGACACCGAGCCGACGTCAACGTCTGGTGCTCGGACCGCTGCCCTGTTTTCGGGAAACAGTCCGGCGCCGGCTGAGGTACCTCGCGAGTCCAGGCCGAGGCCCCGGGCGGTCGCCGAGCCTGCACCCGCACCGCCGCCGCCACCGAAGGCCTACACGGTCGAAGCGATTCGCGCGGCAAAGAAGACTGAAGAAGTCGTCAAGGAAGAGAATGTGCCGTAGTTGTCTCATCACGCTGAACTCTTGAAGGTCTTTGGCGGCGCGGTCCAGCATCCCTCGCCGGAATGAGGAAGGATTTCACGTGAGAATCGGTCGAACCGCTTTGTTGGTTGTGCTAGGCGTTCTTTGGCTGGTTGAAGGCCAACCATCGGCACACGCGCAGGCGCAGCCACAGGCAGCGCCCGCTGTGACCGCTCAGCGGATTCCGCTCACGGCCGGCCGGTCGACAGTCCTCTTGACGGACTTCGAGATCGTTCGCATTGCAGTAACCAACCCCACCGTCGCCGACGCAGTCGTCGTGCAGCCGCGCGAGGTGCTGATCGACGGCAAGGCGCCGGGCACCGTCAGCCTGATCGTCTGGGGTTCGATTGAGCGCCGACAGTACGACATCGTCGTCGAGCCCGCGATCTCGACGCTCGAACAGCGGCTGCAGGCGTTGTTCCCGGGCGAAGACATCCACGTCACCGCCAACGAGGAAGCCATCATCTTGTCCGGACGTGTCTCGAGTAACCCGGTCTCGCTGCGTGCCGCTGAAATTGCGGGAGCCACTTCTTCGAAGGCGAAAGTGATCAACCTCCTGCAGCTCCCGGGCGGCACGGAGAGCCAGCAGGTGCTGCTTCAGGTCAGATTTGCCGAAGTCAGTCGTCAGGCGTTGAGAGAGCTCGGCGTGAATCTGTTCACGAGCCCGATGGGTCTCGGAAATACGGTGGGGCGCGTGACGACAGGGCAGTTCCAGGCGCCCGGCTTTCAGAACCTGAAATGGACCAAGGCGAACGGCGATTTCGGCGGCGAGGTGACGAGCGCTGAAGGCGAATTCACGTTTAGCGATTTACTGAACATCTTCCTTTTCAGCGAAAGGTTCGACATCGGCGCCACGATCCGGGCGCTTCAGAACAAGGGCCTGTTCCAGAGCCTTGCAGAACCAAACCTGATCGCCTACAACGGTCAGGACGCCAGTTTCCTGGCCGGCGGCGAGATTCCGGTTCCTATCGTGCAGGGAATCTCCAACGCGGTTTCGATTCAGTGGAAAGAGTATGGCATTCGGCTGAATTTCACCCCGACGATTGCCGGCGACACGATACGTCTCAGGGTCAGGCCGGAAGTGAGCACGCTCGACTTTACGAACGGCATCACGCTCTCAGGCTTCCGCATTCCGGCGCTCTCGACACGGCGGGCGGAGACGGACGTCGAGCTTCGAGATGGGCAATCTTTCGCGGTGGCCGGCCTGCTGAACAACCTGTCGCAGGATGCTGTCAACGAAGTACCTGGCCTGGCGAGACTGCCGATCATCGGTCATTTGTTTCGCAGCACCTCCGTCCGCGCCGAACGCAACGAATTGATGGTTTTGATTACGCCCCGTCTCGTTCGGCCGTTGAATCCAGACGAAGTTCCGCCGTTGCCGACGCTGCAGAATCGGTTTTTGCCGGTGGACGAGTCGATTGGCGGGAAGCTCGAAGGCGGCGGCGGTCTCGTTGACGCCCCGGAAGTGAAGAACCCGAAGAAGTCCGAGCAACGTCAGAAGGACTCGCAGTAGATCATGTCCCTCGCAGAAGACCTCAGGCAGCGCGCCAGATCGGAGCGTGGAGCGATCCTGATTCAAGTCGGAATTGCTTTGATGGTGCTGGTTGGCTTCAGCGCCTTCGTGGCCGATTACGGGTCGTTCTGGCTGGCTCGCCGACAGGCGCAGAATGCTGCCGATGCGGGTGCGCTGGCCGGCGCAATTGCCAGGGTCTTCGACGAGCAAAACACATCTGGTTCGATGCTCGCTGGCGCCATGGACGCGGCGACCGCGAACGCCCTGATTGTCGGTGCCCCAGGCACAGTCGTTGTTAACGACTATCCGTGTCCTGGTTGGGTTACCACGCTTGGACCATGTGTCGACGTTCGTGTCTTTCGCGATTCCGGTCACGGCAACGCCCTCCCAACGTATTTCGCAAACGTGTTCGGGTTGACCGGTCAGGACGTTCAGGCGATGGCCGTCGCGCAGGCGAGTGCCGTCAACGGGGCCCGTTGCCTGAAGCCGTGGATGGCCCCGAATATGTACACTGCACTTGACATCGGTCCCACGCTTCTCATTGTCGATCCGCTGATGGGGTTCTGGGTGGCTGACTTTCCAGCGACGTCGGATTGCGGGGTCACCGCGGTCACGACAAGCGCTTCCGATGGAAGTGGTGACACTCTTACCGGAAACGCAGCTTTTACGATTGACCCGGCTGTCGTGACCGCGATTGTGGATCAAGACCCGGGCGCTTCCTGGAATGGCAGCAGGATCGTCGGCAGCTGTGCGCCCGGGAGCTGCGGCTGTCGCGGCGGCACTGGCTTGGCGTGCGCTAACGGACTGAACGGCCGGATCAGTCCTCGCGTGGTGCCAATCGGGCTGTTCGAGCTTCCTGTCCCTCCTGCCAGCGCGGCGGGTTCGACTTTTCCAATTCTGGACTTTGCCGGCCTTTTCGTCTTGAGCCCCAGCGATCCATTGTGCCCAACGACCGCCGCGGTTTGCGGATATTTGGTCGCGTTTCCCGGAGTTCTGGCCAGAAAACCGGTTGTGTCATCGGCGGCTCTGAACGTAGCCCCGAGACTCATCCAGTGAGGTATGCCTTTGAGTCAGAGCAGTCCTGCGGGGCGGAGTAGAGGGTTGAACAGGTGATAGCCGTCACGCTCGTGGCGCCGCAGGACGGCGAGCTCGAGGCCCTGATCCGCAAATCCGCGATGCAGGTCGTGCACGTGGAAGCGGCAGCCCTCACCTCATTGGCCGCTCCGTCCGCTCGACAGCCGGATGTCGTGGTTCTGGACGTTCGCGATACGAACGAGCTGCCACCGGTCATTCAAGTGCTGCGCCGTCAACATCCTGAAACTGGACTCGTGATCGTCACGACATCACTCGAGCCGGCGTTGCTGCTGGAAGCGATGCGTGCCGGGGTCAACGAACTGGTCTGCGACCCCGTCACACAGGCCGACCTGGAAAAGGCCATTCATCGAGTGGTCCGGCAGCGCACGGTCAGTGCTGGGAGGGTTTTTGCCATCATCGGCGCCAAAGGCGGAGTCGGTGCCACGACAGTTGCGGTCAACACCGCGAGCGCTCTCGGATCCGCTGCGAAGCCCGACCGCGCGCTGTTGATGGATTTGCACCAAGCCGGCGGCGATGCCTCAGTCTTCCTTGGCGTGGAGCCGAGGTTCTCGATCCTCGATGCACTTGAAAACCTTCACCGGCTCGACCTGGTGTTTCTCAAGAGTCTCGTGACTCAGGTGGCCCCGCATGTGGATTTGCTCGCCTCTTCCGAGCGATCCGTTTCGGGGAATGTCGATGCATCGACGATCGGTACTGTCATTGATGCTGTGGCGTCGGTCTACAGGTTTACGGTTCTGGATGTGCCGCGTGCCGACAGCACGGTGCTGGATGCCCTGGACCGCGTCCACACGATCGTCATCGTGGCAAATCAGGAGCTGGCGACGATCAAGAGCACGAGTCGTCTAACGGCGAGTCTCCGTCAGCGATATGGACGTGATAAGGTCTCGGTGGTCTTGAGCCGGTCGGATCGCCGCGCGGATATTGGGCATGCGGACGTCGAGCGTGTTCTCGGCGTGCCAATTGTTCATACATTCCCGAGCGACTATCGCACGGCGCTCCAGGCTCTCAACAAAGGGCGCCCGATCGCACTCGACAATCACAACGAACTGTCGTCGTCCTTCAGGCGGTTTGCGCTGCAGTTGGCGGGCATTCACTCCGATCGGGAACAGACTGGCCGTCCTGGGTTGCTCGGCCGCATCACACAGCGCAGTACATAGCTCGATCGAAAGGGCCGATCGAAACGAGTCCAGGACTGTGCCACAGACAGAGGCCGAGTAACCGACAACCATAAAGGCTCAGGAGTAGACAACGACGTGCTAAGAACGCTTTCGAATCTGCCTGTAGGCGCCGATACACGACATCCTCAATACCAGGCTCTGAAGGGGCGCGTCCATCAGGAACTTCTCAATCGGCTCAATCTTGATCGTCTGTCGAAGGTGAAGCGCGGAGAAGCCGAGCCGGAGCTCCGCGGCCTCATCATCGAGATGCTCGAGCGCGAGCGTGAAACCCCTTTGAGCCTCGCCGAGCGCGACAACCTCATCACCGACGTTCTGCACGAGCTGTTCGGCCTCGGTCCGCTCGAAGAGCTACTGAGCGATCCCTCCATATCTGACATCCTGGTCAATCGTCACAACCAGGTCTATGTCGAGCGGGAAGGGCGTCTCGAGGAAACAGAGGTCGTTTTTCGCGACGACGCACACCTCCTTCAGATCATCGAGCGAATCGTCAGTGCAGTCGGACGTCGCATCGATGAATCGAGTCCGATGGTAGACGCACGGTTGAAGGATGGCTCGCGCGTGAATGCGATTATCCCGCCGCTCGCTCTTGAAGGGCCGGTGCTCTCGATCCGGCGATTTCGAACGGATCGATTGGGCGCGGACGATCTCGTCATGCGCGACTCCTTGACGAAGCCGATGCTCGAATTTCTCAAGGCGGCCGTTGCCTGCAGGTTGAATCTCATCGTGGCGGGTGGCACCGGCGCCGGCAAGACGACCCTTTTGAACGTGCTGTCAGGGTATATCGGCCACGCGGAACGCATCATCACCATCGAGGATGCCGCCGAGCTGATGCTTCGGCAGCGCCATGTCGTGCGGCTGGAGACTCGTCCTTCGAACATCGAGGGCAAAGGCAGCGTGCGCCAGCGAGAGCTGGTCGTCAATGCGCTGCGGATGCGTCCTGATCGCATCATCGTCGGCGAGGTGCGAGGTGAGGAGGCGCTCGACATGCTCCAGGCGATGAATACGGGCCACGACGGCAGCTTGTCCACGATTCACGCGAACAGTCCTCGAGACGCGCTCTACCGTCTCGACACGATGGTGGCGATGGCCAACCTCAATATTCCGGAGAAGGCAGTCCGCCAGCAGATTTCGTCGGCAATCGAGATTGTCGTTCAGATAGCCCGGATGTCGGATGGAACGCGAAAGGTGACGGCGATCAGCGAGATCACCGGTATGGAAGGTGAGATGGTGACGATGCAGGACCTGTTCGTGTTCGACAAGACGAGTGTGCGTCCCGACGGCATGGTGTGCGGGCGTTTTCGATCGACGGGCATTCGGCCCCGGTGTGCGGAGCGCCTGACGGCGTCGGGGATGCGCCTGCCGGCCGAAATGTTCGAGTACGTCAAGGTCGTGGCGTGAGATAGGTGCTTGATGTTGACAGCCGGTGTCATTTTCGTCGTGGTCTTCCTGATCATCTTTGTGCCCTATTGGATGATCGTCGATCGCACAGAAGAGCGGGCCGAACGCGCGCTCAGGAAGCGACTTCGGGTCCGACGCGCCGCGGCGCGTGCAGCCATTGTCAAAGCGCAAGCCGGGCTTGGTGCCCTGGGCCATGTGGACACGTTTCTCAGGCGCGCGGGAGCGGCTATCGGGCTCGAACAGCTGGTTATACAGTCCCAGTTGAAGGTGACGGTCGGCGGCGTCCTGCTGGCTTCAGTGGTTGCGGCGGCCGTCGTGCTTGTGGTGGTATTCAGTTTCACCGCGACGGCATTATTGGCCGTTGTAGCTGCCTTGTTAGCTGCGTCGTTGCCGGCGTTGTACGTTGAGCGGGCTCGACAAAAACGCCTTTCCGTCTTCGAAGAACAGTTTCCCGAAGCGATCGATCTCATAGCCAGAGGTCTGAGAGCGGGTCATGCCCTGACAACGACGCTTCAACTTGTCGGAGATGAGATCCCCGAGCCCGTCGGTGCCGAATTCCGATTGCTTTTCGAACAGCAGAACTACGGCATGTCCCTCGCGGATGCGTTGAGAGCATTCGCCCAGCGTGTTCCGATCATCGACGCCCGCTTTTTCGTCACCGCCTTGTTGACGCAGCGCGAGATGGGCGGCAACCTGTCGGAAGTCCTCGACAATCTTGCGTCCGTCATTCGCGAGCGTTTTCGTGTGAAGCGACAGGTCCGCGTGGTGAGTGCCCAAGGCCGTATCACCGGTATCGTCCTGGCTTGCATGCCTCCGGCTCTGGCTGTGGTTCTATTCATCATCTCGCCCTCTCAGCTACGGCTGCTGATCGAGGATCCGCTGGGCGTTCAGATGGTGGTCGTGGGGGTCGTGCTGCAAGTAGTAGGCGTCCTGGCGATCCGGCGAATTGTGCAGGTGGAGTACTAACGTGTCGTCCGCGATTCTGCTCGCTTCGTCGGGAGTTTTCATTGCAGTTGCCCTCATTGTTGGTGCGACGTTGTCCTTGTTGCTCACGAAGACGTCATCAAGCCAGAGGCGCCTCGCGCGTGTCGCCCACCCCGACAGCTTTGGGCTGGTGGTTGAGGGCGGGCCCCTCGCCGAGGCTTCCGGGCCGGCGGTGAGTCGCCTGGCCCGGTTGCTCAAAAACCCCAAGGACATGTCGCGCTTGCAACGGCGACTTGCGCAGGCGGGATTTCTCCAATCCGAAGCCGTGATCTATTTCGCAGCAGCCGAACTGCTGCTGCCGCTCCTCCTTGGCGGTGCAACCCTCCTGATGGTCGGTGGTGGCACGGGATGGCTGGCCGCCCTGTTCGCGGCCATCGTCGGGTATTCACTGCCAGGGTTTTACGCCGACCACGAGCGAACGCACAGGCAAAAAGGCATTCAGAACGGTTTGCCGGATGCACTTGACTTGCTTACTGTCTGCGTCGAGGCTGGT
>CAVYZX010000031.1:0-38944 GCA_963773035.1 uncultured Acidobacteriota bacterium
TGAATTGAGACTTTCACTTGGAGATCGGTCAGATATACGGAGACGGCATCCTGAACATGATCGTGCATCGGGACGCTCTCGTGCGGACCGACGCGAGCCCGAAAGATACGAACTCTATTGTTGTCGAGCTCAAGCGAGATGTGTTTGGTGTCGCTCGCAATGGGATCTTAGGTGCTCCTTGCCCTACTACTGTGCAAGCGCCAGCCGATCCGAGCACGGGAAATATTGACGAAACATCGGAAGCTTGTTGCCTGAACAGCGGTCTAACGTCAGCGTTCACCAGCGGCCGCTGCCGAGCGCATCAGCTGCCGCCTGGTGCAACGCGTGTTAGGACGCTGTTGCCTTTGAGCCCCGTGCGTTGCGTCGCATCGCCCATCCAGGTGGTCCGCCCTTGCCCAGTGGAGCGGTTCCGACGACCGCAAAATCCTCGCGTTGATAAAAAGTGAGGTTGCGTTCCTCGCTTGTGTCCAGATAGCAGGGGCAGTTCGACTCGTCGGCCCTGGCCAGCCCCTCCTTGACGAGCGCCGAGCCGAGGCCTAGCCCCTGCAGTTCAGGATCGACGCCCACGATCAGAAGATACCAGTGCGGTTCAGGCACGAACCTCTTATGGAACTTTCCCATGACGTCATTGGCGCCCGCGAATCTGCCGAATGGTCGAAAGCCGACGCTGAACGGCATGGTGAGCATCCCGCAACGGATCATCCCACCGGCCGTGATCTCCCGGCCCGGAGGAAGCCAAATCGCGACCGCCATCCCGCCGTTCGATTCCGTCACATGTCCGTAACGAAGACCGTACTCGAGCGGCACCCGAAGAAACAGTCGAAGGGAGCGTGAGCGCTGGCGTGGATCCGGAAACATCCACGTGAACATCGGGTCACTCGCGAACGCACGCTCGAGCGTGATGACCGCCCGTTCCATGGCCGCTGGATTCAATTGCTTGACGGGTTCCACGTCACGCCCTCTGCTGGTCTCGCGTCGATTCAATCTGCGGCGTCCTAATGATCCGCGCTGAGCCGCGGCGCCAAAGTCTCGTGTGCGCCGACGGCTGCATCGGTGTTAGACGGTCGTTGTATCACGCCGCGCTTGGCTGAGCCTCGCACACCTCAAGAAGCAGTCTCGTCAGTTCCTCCGGCAGATCCAACATGACGTCGTGGCCACACGGCACGGTGAACGTCTTCCAACCCTTCGCCCGTGCTTTCTCGTAGAACGGCGGAAAGGGAGAGCCTTCGACGAACCCTGTGGCATGGATGAACGCGACATTCTTGACCTTGTGATGGCCCCCGGAGAGGTTGATGCGCTGTTGAAACGTTTCTAAGGGCTGCATCGTACATTGCCGATTCACCCACTCACGGTCGGCAGCGTTCACGTTGAAGACCTCAGCCGGAATCGGCGGAACCTTCCAACCTTCTCCTACCGCGTTCACGCCCTCGAGGAGCTGTTTGTATTGGGCGTCCGGAACGTGCTGCGCGAGTTGTTCTCCGGCTTCGAGGACGAATGCATCCAAGTACACAAGCGCGCGGATGCGATCCGGCAGCCGGTCGGCAACACTGCTAATCACACAGCCGCCGTAGGAATGACCGCACAAGACGACATCTGAAAGGTCCTCCCAGCGCATGAGATTCTCGACATCGAGAATGTGTGTCTCGAGATTCACCTGCCGGGACAACAGGTGTGAGCGCTCGGCGACACCTGTCAGAGTAGGGGTGAACACGTCATGGCCCTGCGCCTGGAGCGCTCTTCGAACACGCTTCCAACACCAGCTGCCGTGCCAGGCACCGTGGACGAGAACGAACGTGGCCATTGCAGCCTTCCTTCCGGTTTCGGTGACGTTCTACTTCGTTGATCGAACGGGTCGGAGGCCGAACGCGAAGAGGACGATCAACAGTCCGGAGATCACGAAGTTGGTGACCTGCTGCCAACCCTGATCGCCAATGCTCAGCAGGCTGCCAAACATGCGAGCCGAATCATAGTTCTGGCGAATCGCTCCCTCGACGAGGAGCGCCACGACAAACAGAACCGGGCCGGCGACGCCGCACCAGAGCAGCCGTTGAGACGTGCGTCGTTCAGGCATCTTATCTCTGACACTTGCTGGGCCGTGTCACGGCAGCCTAACGGATTGGCGATGAGCCGCGCCGCGTGGCGTCGTGAACGCAACCGCCACACGGGACCCGCAGGCCCGCGCGAGCGGGCCAAGGGCGTCGGCTCCATCGAGTGCATTCACCTTTGCTGAATCGGCGTAGTGTCGTTCGAGTCGTCCTGCTCGACGAACAAAACGCATGCAGTGCCCGCTTTGCAAGGTTAGCCGGCCATTTCAGACCTACCGCGTTCCGCAGAAGAAGTTCGAAGCCTCATCAATGCTGCCAGTGCCCTTGTAGACAGGCACCTGTGGGTACGGACACAGCGGACGTGTGCGTGCGACTCCACTCCTCGGATCGCCCTCGATCCTGTACTTGGTCGCGACGATTGGACCTGGTGCAGTGCCGGTTTCCACCCAATGTTGCAATGCCCGTGTCATGGGCCCACCGAAGCTGTTCGGAGCCGGACCGTTCGGACCAGGGCCTCCCCCGCAATGATGTACGCCAGGCACCATGTACAGCCGCAGGAAATCCCCCGTCGCCTTCTCCCCCATCGCAGAAACAACGCGCTTGTAGTAGTTCGCCGTCGCGAGCGGTGACGTGGTTCCATCGCTCCAACCGTGTTCGATGATCAGTTTTCCGTCACGACTCTTGAACGACGTCAGATTCGCTTCTGTCGCATTGTTCCCGCTGAGCGCCCGATCAAGAGCTTCCATATCACGGTCGAAATCGAAGGTCTGCACGTCGAAGCGCGAATTCAGCACGCCCTGGAAAAAACTCGACGCGCGGCGAGCTGCGGATCCGTCGCACGTACTTGAACCCCACACACAGGTTTCAGCGCCCGGGAGAAACCCGGGCGCAATCTGCTCGCCGTTCGAGCTTCGAGGGCCAGAGTAGAACTTGCCGAGCGCTGCGACCTGGGCCGGCGTCAGGCAGCGTTCTGATTCTGAACCCTTACAGAGCAGCACAGCGGGATCGAAACGGCACTGTGTCGGATCGCCGATGACTCCGTCCTTCACGCCGTCGAAAGCGTCACAGGCTGCGACAGCCGCTGATTCGATAGCGGGTAACTTGGTTTCCGGGATCCGGCTGCCAGCCTCCGCCGAGAACGCGTGCGCCACCCACACGAACGCACTGAGAAAAGCTGTTCGGGAAATCCCCGGACTGCCCGCCAAAACCCCGTCAAAATCCGCCGGGTATCGCTGCACCTCGATAAGCGCCTGCCTTCCGCCCTGTGAACAGCTGCTGAAATACGAATACGTTGGACCCACACCGTAAAACGCGCGGATGATCGCCTTTCCTGTCACGACGGTTTCATGAACGGCTCGGTGCTCGTAGTCAATGCGCTTCTGTATGTCGACGGCAAACGAGTAGTCCGTGACTGCCCCCTTATGCCCGGTGTCCGTCGATGCAGTGGCGAAACCGTCCTTCAGGGCTTGCGCCAATCCGGGAGCATTGGTCCCGACAGTGGTTCCGTCGTAGACGATCGAGCCGCCCGCGCCGCCGTTTCCCACGGCCATGAAGTTGTGATTCCACCCCGCACTTGGCAACCACACCTCAAACTCGATGTTCGAACTGCGAGTAGGACGGATACGCCCTGTCACTCGACAAAAGGCCGGCAAATCCCGGTATACCAGCGCACCGGAATCACCTTGCTTGACGTCCGGCGGGACGAACTTCCCGGCACCGACGGCTTCAGCCAGGGTGATGATGGTGTTCGTCAATTTCAACGCACGCAGGCCCTCGCACGTCACAGCATCAGCCGGCTCGGCCCCGTATGCGATGCCAAACGCGAAGAAGACGCTCGCAAGGATCCTGCTCATTCGGCGCTCCTCCGAGTGGATTACAGAGATGTTTGAACGTCATGTTGCGGTCCGGCTAACGGTCCAAATGAGCCGCGCGCCAAGGGCGACATGATGGCAGAGACCGTTGCGCGGGATCTTCCCTCGGTTCCGCAGACACGTGAAGTTCTACGCGGCTCGACGTTCATAGTCAACGGGCGACTGATAATCCAGCGACGAATGCAGCCGCTGGTCGTTGGAGTACCGCACGTACCGACGGAGCTGCCGGCGGAGATCAGCCACCATCAGAAACGACCGTCCGTGGATCACGTCGGCCTTGAGTGAGTGGAAGAACGACTTCATATGCGCGTGCTCCCCAGGCGCGCCTTCGCGAGTGTCCAGTCTCCGGGCGTCGGCCGCGAAGGCGGTTAGGACCAGCCGAGTTCCTTCATCGCCAGGCCGGCATGCCATATCTTTGTCATGTGGACGATCTTGTCCCCATCGAACTGCATGACATAGACATAGTCGGTGCTGGTGTGACGTCCTGTCGGCGGAACCGGGCCGCCTTCGCCAGTATGGGTGCCATGGAACACTCCGTAGGCGGCAACGTTGTTCCGCGCTGCATCAGTCGCGAACGACTTCACCTCGTAGCGACCGTCGGGCAGGACTGTCAAGATGCCCTTCATCCAGTCGGTGTACTGAGCAAGTGTCTTGACGTCGAGCAGCGGCTCAGCCTGGGCGCGAAATGTGGCGTTGGGCACGCAATAGGCGCGGCAGACCTCCCATCCCTTACCCGTCTCGCAGGCTGCGAAGAAGGCTTCGGCGACACTCGTAATCGATACCATCTGGACGTCTCCTCTTCAATGCGGAGTGATCGAGTCACATTCCAGTCTGTCTGGCTAACCATCAGTCGCTCGAACTTGATAATTCGATACGCCTGCGGCAGTCGCAGTGTAGCGCGCCGGCTTTACCACGAGAAGATGTCGGAATAGGCCGATCTCGATAAAACGGTAGCGACTGGCGACGCCCGCGGCCTATCTGACTGAGCGACCAAGTGGGGGCGGGCGAGCTGATCGAGAGGACTCCGCACGCCGCGCCCACTCCGGTTTAGCACGAGCGTCTAGATCATCGTCGTGCTGACATCGCGGTGGCCGAGCAGTTCCTGGATGGTCCTGATGTCGTAGCCCGCTCCGTTGCGAAACGAATGCCGCTAATGCCGCGGCGGCATAAGCGCCACACGTTCTGTTCGCATTTCGCTATGCGTGCAGCGCCAGCAAGGGCGATTCAGGAACTCGCCGGACATGCCGAGTTAAGCATGACGCAGCGGCACATGCACTGAGTCCGGCAACACTCGACGCAGAGATTCGATTGCTCGATGGCCGTGGCAACCTCATGGCAACGGCAGCCAGCAAGAGCTGAGAGGTTAGAAAATGCTAGGGATACTTCAGAGATTCTGGCGGTGAGGCAGGGATTCGTGCCCGGAGCGGCGCGAGCCGCGAAGCGCCTGAAGCCCTGGCGAACCGACAACCAAGGACTGGGTTGGCGGTGAGGCAGGGATTCGAACCCTATAATCGCGTCTTTCTAACTTGGTGATGACGCGCGACTTCTGGTTCTAAGGGTTCGAGTTCCAACCGTTTACGAGCTTCTCGTCGTCCGCCTCGGTCCTCGCCAGTCCTCCGCATTCGACCAGAGTCGTGGAGACATTTTGGAGACGGCCACTGGGTCGATGCGCTCAAAAGGGCGCCGTTGTGAACCAGACCCCAGCGTCTGACCTTCCCGGTCGTGAAATACCTTCACTTCAGCCGTATTCGGACGCCTACCTTGATCGCGTCTCGGATATGCGGTGATGAGGAACGCCCCTCAGCAGCCCACTTCGCGACGGCGCAGGTCCAGCGCTCTGTCGCCTCCGCCTTGAAGCAGAGTAGCACCTGCTGGTCAACTTTGGCGGACTTCGTCGGGGGACGCCGACGCCGACAGGCGACTGAGCGTCCGGAGAGTCCACCGAGTGCCACGAAGCCTCGCTTCGTCAGAAAATCTGGACGCTTGTCGTGCGTTGGAAAAGGGCGCTCCACTCCAGTCTTGGTGGCTGCTCACAGCTCAGCACTATGCATTAGGTCGTATCGATGTACATGTAGCTGAGGCACCTCCCAACCAATTGCCCTTGGTTACACGTGATCACCTACTGCTTCCAATCGAACGCAAAAAGGTAGGTGTGCTGCGTTCTGTTGAAGTTGTCGTCGGAGATGAGATAGAACCGGTAGACGCCATCAGGTCTGGCCACGACCGACACGCCCTCGAAGTTATCCACCGTCAGAGGTGCCATCATCTTGAGTTCGTCGATCAATGAGCTATTCGCCATGTCGGGGTGATCGACAAGTCTTAGCGAGATTCGACTGCCCCGGTTCGGATCGTAGGCGCGATAGAGGAGTGCGACCGCATTGTCGCCGAAGGACGCCGCGCCGGACAATGCGAAGCCGTCTCCAGGCAAAGCTCGAACGGGAGCGTCTCCGCACGCGCCGGAGAGCTGGCAAAGCCACAGCCGACCGCCTTCGCTTCCGACGAGATAC
This sequence comes from uncultured Acidobacteriota bacterium, assembly GCA_963773035.1. Classification (GTDB taxonomy): domain Bacteria; phylum Acidobacteriota; class Vicinamibacteria; order Vicinamibacterales; family CAVVIG01; genus CAVRXZ01. The sequence continues at coordinate 6,424 of CAVYZX010000031.1, forward strand.
GCCTCCGAACTGCTAGACGGATAGTTGGTCAGCGCCTCCATGCCTTGGTCGGATGGGAACGGGCCGTCAGGTTTGGGGACCTCACGGCGAGCAGGACCGCCACCAGGAGAATAGAGCCAAATTCGGTGATGGCGTTCAAAACTCACGAGTCGATCACCGTTCGGAAACACCGTGAGGCCTTCAGCGTCCGCCTCGCTCTTGTTCTCCAACGGATGGCCCCTCAGATCCAGCAAGCGTGTCAGCCTGCCGTCGGTAACGCCGATGAGGTGGCCGGCGGCATCCAAGATAATCTGAGCTTCCAGCAGTTCGCCTTCATCACCGATGGCCAGGAGGCGGTTGTCGGCTGCCACTCGGAGATCGGACAGGCCATGCAGGCGTGTGGTGTTGATGCCTCGTAACTCGACGCCGCCGGCATAACTGAAGGCGCCAATTGCCGTTTGGGTCGAGTCTCGTGGATTGAGCAGCACTGAGGTGACGGCGATCGCGATACGTTGACTCAGCGGCGTGTTGGCAGTGGACGAACTCGCCTCCGTCAGCCCCACCTCGTTTGATCGGCAGGCGAAACAGATCAGGGTCAAGAGAACAGGGAACGATGCCCTCATGCCTCGCGGTGCCGATTACACTTCATTGCCAGGATCGGGTTGCGCCTTTCAGCGACAATATCAGACGCAGTGTCATTGATGAATGATGAGCCAAGGCACCAGGACCAGAAGGGCCAGGCCCATCACGATGACCAAGAACCACATTCCGCGCGGCCAGTTATCACTAAACCGTAGTGCATTTGAGTCGACGACGAGAGCCGCGGAATGTCAGCCCCGGACGACTCCCGTTGCGGGTGGCCCGGAAATGTGCCTCATGGCTCCCTGGCGTACTCGTCTTAGGCGGTCACGAACGCCACTAGCGGTGTGAACCGGTTTCTTTCTACAACATTCTGAGTTGGATAGCGCGCCCGTTACGGGGCGCTCAAGACGGGCTGTCACTTCCGACACTTGGCATGGCCCACCGCGACCTCGTCAGGCCGGGACACGGCGTTCAGAACGTCACGCCCACCTGCACCTGGTACGTTCTCGGCGTGACGAAATGCGTGCCGCTGAACGTGGATAGGAAGTTGTACAACGCCTCTTTGTTGGTCAAGTTGATGATGCTGAACCGAACGCGCAGTTTGGCCTTGGTCCCGCCGAGCAGGTTATCCGCGCCCAAGCCGAGGTCGAACAGGTGACGCGGGGCAATGCGCGGCGGATTCTCCACGTCGTCGGCGGTCCCTTCGGCTGGAATCCTGAGGCGGGTCGCGCCGCCACCCGAATCGCAGGTCGTGATCGGCGCTTCCCGGGTTGCTACTGCGCTGCCGCAGAAGAAGCCGATGGCCGCCTGCTGATCGCCCGTCAACGCGAGGGCGTCAGCGACGCTCCCCACGGCGCCCGCAACCAAGCCCGAATCGTACCGCCAGCTCAGCGAGGCCCAGGCGCCCGTGGGTCTGTGGAACACGTACTGGAGATTGGTGGTCGCGTTGAACTTCTGGTCGTGGTCGATGCGGAACTCGCCTGCCGCTTCCTCGGTCGAGGATGCCACCGTTAGCGGGAGGAGAAAAGATGGCGCTGGTGTGTGCCATGACCACGAACGCGCTGAATCCATGGTGCTCCACCAGGTTGACGCGCCCCGTGAAGCCGTCGATCTTCGAGTGATCCCATGAGATGGGAAACGCGATCGGGGTATCGAACAGCACCCCAAAGTCGTACGCGTTATCGGTGCGCTTGAGGAAATAGCCGAAGTCGGCCAGAACCCATCGGCCGAGTCCCTGTTGAACACCGAACTCGGCCTGATTGCGTTTTCCCGGTTGTAGGATCTGTCCCTCGCCGAAAATTCCGTTCAGCCCGAGCCCGCTCGACAGCAGCAGGTTCTCATTGTACGGCGTCTCCTGCGTGCGCCCATACGAGGCGCGAAGGACTGTTCCGCTCCCCGGGACGGCGTACGACGCTCCGAGACGCGGCTCCAACAGCGTGGCCGAACTGAGACCATCGTAGTGGTCGACACGAAGGCCAAGCTTAAAGCTGGCGTTTCCGGCCTTGATGTCATCCTGAATGTAGACGGCTTGGCCCTTGATCGTTGCAGCTTGGTTGTATGCGAGCGGAGAGCCCGCGCGAGTCAAGTCGTACGGCACGAGATCGGGGTTGAAATCCGGATTCGCCGTGAAGTTGCCCAGGCACTGGCCCACGTTGCTGAGTCCGACGTCGTCAGACGGTTCGCCGTTCGCATCGAGACAGGGTGAGTTAAAGGTTGGATCGGTGAAGCCAATCGTCAACGCCTCGTCCAATTTCGTCGCGCTGATGGTCCCGCCCACCTTCACGTTGTGGGCGCCGGTCGCGTAGCTCACATCCGCCTTCACCCCGAAGTTCGTCAACGTCCGATCCTGTGAGACGCTTCCTGGCTGGTCGGAAAAGGGATCCGGGCTCGGGTCATACGTCAAATGGTCCCGTCGGACGAAGCCGTTGACCGTAAACAGCGTTTTCGAGCCGAAGACCTGTGAATAGCCGGGCGCGATGTTGAACGTATTGATGTCCTGGTGCTGGGCCTGTCCGAAGTCGTTCTGGTCGAACGTGTTCGGGATGTTGAAGGACGACTGCGCGGCCTGTACGTTCAAGTGGAACGTACCGGCACCCGTGCGGGCGTCCACGCGGTCGAAGAACGACACGTTGTGGCCGTCACCGTGCAGTACGTCGAACTCCGGCGGGTCGAGGTATCGATCGGTCAGTAGCCCGCTGATTGATAGGAAGTTCCCGATCGTGGACGAGCCGGCGCCGACGTTCGCCTCATAGGTCGGAGTCTTGAACGAACCGAAACCGAACGACGCACTGCCAGTTGGCTTGGGCTGGTCCAAGCCCGACTTCGTCACGATGTGCACGATCAGGCTGCTCTTGTCGCCGTACTCGGCGGGTGCCACCCCTGTGATCAGCTCCATGGACTGCACGGCCTCGGGCGAAATCTGATTCGAGTACACGCGGCTCTGCTGGTCAGCAATCGGCTGGTTATCGATCGAGAACTGCGTCTGGGCGTGATCACCGATCGGATGGAAGAAGCTATTGGAATCGGCCACGACCCCGGGCGAAGCCAGCATGATCACCTGATTGAGCCCGGCAGCCGATTCGATCGGCAGTTTCTGGATCAAGCTTTGATCGACGTCGGTGTGGGCGGTGGGATCCCGCTCGAGGAGATCCTCTGCGTGGCCGACCACCTCGACCGACGACGTCGCGCCAGCCAGCATGAGTGTCAAGTCCGCCGTGATTGGCACGCCGGCGCGGACCTCGAAATCTCGCTCGAACTTCTGGAATCCTTGCGCTTCGACGGCGAGATGGTACGGATTCGGCGGGAGGTTGCTGAACACGAACCGACCTGTCGCATCGGTCGTGACCGCCCGCACGAAACCGGAAACCGGGTTGCTGAGCCGCACCTCCACGGCTTGCATGACGCCGCCGCTGGGGTCTTTGACAGTCCCTTGCAGGGTGCCCGCGCCGAGCCCTTGCCCGCGGACTGTCGTGGTGCCGAGCATGCTGAAACAGATGACGTGCAGGCCTAAGATAAGAACGCGGAGGCGCAAGACCGGAGAGATCGCTGGGGTAGACATAATCTAGCGATCGTGGGCAGCTTCGTCTGAATGACCAAGAAGAATTGAACAAGCGGCTTGCTATGGCGACGAGTGGTGGCGAGACTCGAATGAGCGGTTATTTCGCGGATGATCGGCGGTTGAACCCCGCGTCGCCACTCGTGGCGTGTGATGACCGGTCGTTGGCCAAAACCAACCATTCACTGACTTCTGATTCCCGGCCTGACCAGGTGGACGTACCGTGTCGACCACTGTGAACGTTGGCGAGCTGCTGAACCTCGTCGGATTGAGCATGGGCGTCGCGCTCTACGCGATGTTGCTCGTCATGGTTCTTCGTTCGGGCCGGTCCTCGGGACCGCGCGCCCATGTCGACCCCTTGCTTCTGGTCACGGCCGTCCTGGGCCTTGTGTGGAACGTGTGTGCGTTGCCCGCGTACGTGCTGCCGAAGGTCGGGGTCGCAGGTCCGTTTCCGTATTTGTCGGCAACCGGATTCGCGGCCCTTGGATTTCTACCGGCGGTCGTGGTGCACTCGGTGCTACGAGGTGAACGGCACGGACTTCGAGGCCTGACCAAACGCTCCATCCTCACAGTCGCCTATGCCGCCAGCGCGATCGCACTCGTCCTTCACGTCGGGCACGCCGCAAGCGGTGGACCTGTGCCGGCGGCGCTGGGGATGCGGCTGCTGACGTATAGCTTTGTCGCGCTCGTCGTCCCGCTGGCGGCCGTGACGGGTGGCCAACCGGGGTCGCGTCGGGCACTCTGGGCGGCAGCGCTGGCCATCTTCGCCGTGTCGGCATTGCACTTGAGCCAACTGCACCAAGGCGACGCCTCATGGCCAATAGAACTGATGGGGCACCACGCCTCGTTGCCGTTGGCGTTCGCGATTCTGTATCAGGACTATCCGTTCGCTCTCGCCGATCTCTTTCTCAAACGCGCTCTCTCATTGCTGACCATCGTCATCGTCGTGTTCGGGGCCATCGCGACGTTCGGCTTCCAATCCGCGCGATTTGCGGAGTTCGTCCAGTTCGAACCCACGCGAGTCGGCGTGCTGGTGACGGCTTGGGTGGCGACGGCCCTGCTCTATCCACGCTTGCGTCAACTCACGGTCTGGTTCGTCGATACGGTGGTCTTGCGGCGTCCAAACTATTCAGCCTTGCGAACCACCATTGCGCGAAAGATTCAGGCGGAGCATGACGTGTCTGCGCTGCTGTCGGAACTCTGCCGCCTGCTGGCGCCAGCCTTGAACGCTCAGTCCGTCACATGGCGTGAATGGCGCCAGCGCGGCGATGATGAGCCGCTCGGCCCCCACGTGGTGACAGGCGCTGACGCGACGGCTCTGGTCAGGGTGACCTCGCCCGTGAACCCTTTGGCGTCCGTCCGAATCGACGATGCGGCGACCGCTGCGGCAGTCACGGTGCCCACCAGTGAGTCTCCACAGTACGTGCTGGTGGTGGCGCACCTGACTGGGGGACGGCGACTGTTGTCCGATGACCTTGCAGCGCTGGAGTCGACCGCGATCGCAGTTGCACGGCGTATCGATGCCATCCGGATCACAGCCGAACGATATGAACGAGAGCTCCGAGAGCGCGAGGTTGAAAAACTTGCCACCGAGGCAGAGCTCCGGGCCTTGCGAGCCCAGATCAATCCACACTTCTTGTTCAATGCGCTGACGACCATCGGCTACCTCATACAGACGGCCCCTCCGCGCGCGCTGCAAACCTTGATGCGTTTGACCGCGCTCCTTCGCGCCGTGCTCCGGTCGGAGGGTGAGTTCACGACACTCGGCCGGGAACTCGAGCTCGTGGAAGCGTATCTCGACATTGAACGGGCTCGGTTTGAGGAACGTTTGCGAGTCAGCATTGAGGTCCCCCCGAACCTGCGCGAGGTTCGTGTTCCTCCTCTTCTGCTTCAACCGCTTGTTGAAAACGCCGTCAAACACGGGATCGCGCGCAAGCAGCTCGGCGGCGAAGTCAACATACGCGGCAGGATTGACGAGGCGCACGACGAAGCGCGGCTATTACTCGTAGTGCAGGACTCCGGAGCAGGGGCAACATCGGCGGAACTGGAGCGCGGACGGGAGGCCGGTGTCGGGCTGCGAAATATCGAGCGCCGGCTCGCATTTCAGTTTGGTCCCGCTGCGTCACTCGTCATTAGAACTGCACTCGACGAGGGGACGACTGCCGAAATTCGGATGCCAATCGACGCTAAGGTCCAGTCCGAACGCCGCATAAATCAGGTCGCCATGTGAGTGCCCGCCTTCGCGTCGTGGTCGCTGACGACGAGCGGCCGGCCCGGTCGTTTCTCGTCTCGCTCCTCCGCTCGTTCGATGACGTCGTCGTGATCGGGGAAGCGAAATCTGGCAAAGAAGCGGTCGCTGTCATCGAACGGGAACGTCCCGATCTCGTGTTGCTTGACTGGCAAATGCCGGAGCTCGATGGCATGGGTGTCGTGCGGTTGTTGAAGAAAGACGCCATACCGCTGGTCGCCTTCGTGACGGCATACGATGAATTTGCGGTCAAGGCGTTTGAGGTCAATGCGGTCGACTATCTGCTCAAGCCGGTTGAAAAAGCGCGTCTTCGCGAGACGCTAAACCGCGCCCAAGAGCGCATCGAGCACGCGGAGATCGTGGCGGAGCAGGCCGGGAGGGTTGGTGCGGCCATTGAAGCGTACGAAGCCGCCACGCGACCTCCATTTCTTGAGCGAATTCCAGTTCGCCACCGGGAAGAAGTGCTGATTGTGCCGGTCCAGCAGATCGCGTCGATCGTGGCTGAGGGAGAGCTCTTGAACATCACCACCATCCGGAACGACCGCCACACGATCAACTATCGGTTGAAGGACCTCGAGCAACGCCTTGACCCGACCCGCTTCATTCGGCTGGGTCGCGGGACGCTGGCCAACGTCGACCTCATCACCAAGGTGAGCGTCATGCCTGGAGGCACCCACGTCGCCATCCTGAGCACTGGCCACGAATTGCCCGTCAGTCGACTGCAATCGCGCCTTATTCGTGACCGCCTGTTGAAACTCTGAGTGGGTTCCGCTTGTTGGTCGAGACGCACCACCGACACGACGACTGCAACAGTTCGTTGAAAACCTCAGGCTAGTGAGACCTTCGGCGTGTATCGTGCCGCGCACTGGCGTGGCTGCAGTACATCGCTATTCAAATGGCGCTGGTCCTCACACAAGCCGACCGAGCTCAGGCAGGTTTTATCGCGGCTCTCGTAAACGTGTCCAGCGAATCAGGTGGCGAGACAATACGCCAATCGAGTTTTGGCTGGTTGTGGTCGTGATCCTGCTCGGTCTTTTCCTCTGCGTTCCCTGGCTCATCAAACATCCACCGAAAGAACGGAGCCACTCATCTGACGTCCTGCGCTGAGAGGTCGGCCAGGAGACCGAAAATCACGGCGCCGACGGGCATTGGGTGCTGCGTAGACATTGGGCCTCTCCCGAGCGTATGAAATGAATCCCGGATTCTCGCGCGGGGCCCAGAACGGCGTCAACTGACGGCGCTAAGTGTGAACCAACGTCTCAGGATAGCCGCTCTGGTCGTGCGGCCTCTCAGTCAGACTGGGAGTCGAGTGCTTGGACCAGACGACGCGCGAAGTCAATCGACGAGGCGCGAGGATGACTGGTTCGATGGACTTCGAGCGCCCACCGCGCCTCCTCGACCCGCCGAACATACGCTTGTGTTTCTCGGTACGATGACGCGTCGCGGGCAAAGTCAGCGCCTCCCTCGCGAATCCGTCCGAGGCGCAGCGCCGCTGGCACTCGTCGGTGACACGCGCACGCGGCCGTATCAGATGCCAGGCCACAATGCGTGCGCGTGAACGACACGATGGCCGTTCGCGCCTGTTGCAGACGCTTACAAACGAGCGCTGGAGTGATCCCCAATACATCTCCCGCCTCAGGTCCGGACAACTCGAGAATCTCGCCGAACACGTACGCCAGCCGGTGTGGCCGATCCAGGCACTGGAGCATGCCGAGCGTGCAGCCAATCTTCACTTCCTCGATCAACAGCGACCGCTCGGCATCCGAGGGGCCTTCCGACGATAGGCCGTCGGCAAGGTCCTCGGCGAACCGCTCGAAGGTCTTGCAACACGCGACCGTCTCCGAACGCCTGTTTGAAGTGCGGCTGCAGTGTGCCGACGTCCAACAGGGTCTCGTTGATGTTACAGACGATGACGCGAGGCATGCGGCGGTCTCCTTGAGTGTTGGCGACGCCGCGAGCGACTCCGAAGGTGTACGCGCCGCCTGCGAGCGCGGCATGGAGGAACGCGCGCCGGCCGGTCACGGCTTGGCGCGCTCGCGGTCCAATTGTCGAAGGCTCACCGTCCACGTGAGCGGCACCGTCTGGGGCGTGAAGCACACCTTGTCGTCGCACGCCTGGTAGTTGAGGACGCCTTTGATCGTCATCGTGGTCATCTCCTTCAGCGAGGTCTGCGCCTGCGGTGACGCGTCGATCAGGACGTCTTGCACGATGCGAAACGGTTGTTGATAGACCTGAACGTGCTCGTTCAGCGGCTTGAAATGATAGTCCTCGGATGGTGGGTACAGCGCGTCCCGGGTGAGAAGTCCGGGTTGTGGCTCTACCGAGAGAGCAATTGGCTTGTACCCGGTCACGCCTGGCGCGTACACGTGAACCCCCCGCGCTGGCCGCAGATCGAGGACCAGAGAGAATTGCGTCCCTGGGGCAACCGTGCTGTCGGTCGCAAACGAGGTCAACTCGAGCTGCGGAGATGACAGCGTGGTCGCCTGCACATCGACCTTGTTGCCCAACCTGGCCATGATGCTGCCGACCGTGCTCCGCTCCTGATAGGCCTGCTCGAAGAAACGCGAGGTGACCACGCGTTGGGTGTTCAGCATGAACGTCCCGGGAAACGGAATGCCGTAGCTCTGTTGATTCGTTTCCGGCACGGTCGTGTTGAGAATCCCGTACCGCTTGATGGTGGCTGAGCCCGGATCCGACAAGAGCGGAAACGTAATGCCACGGCGCTTCGAAAAGTCGGCGAGGATGGGCACGGCGTCGTAGCTGACGGCAGCCAAGCGGAGACCCTGCCGGTTCAATTCGAGCACACGGCCTTGCAGCTCCACGAGCTGCGTTTTGCAATAGGGTCACCAGTCCGCCGATCGGAAGAACACCAGCATGAGTCCTTTTGGCCCCATCAGCGATGCCAGCGTCCGCGACTGTCCGTTCTGATCGAGCAGCGTGAAATCGGGCACCCGTGATCCGACTTGTGGCCCAAGCTTCTGGACGTCAGGGAGCACGGGCTGGGGCGCCGACTGCTGTGCCGTCGCTTGAACGACCAGACTGAAGAGCGCGCAGACGACTGCACCGCCGACGATGCGAGACATTCGGTTTGGCGTAGGGCTCACGAGCACACCTTTCCTTCTTCTTCTCGTTGTCAGCACGCGACCGCGGCGAGCCTCGTTCTCACCGCGTCGTCATATCAGGCCAGCGCAACCACCGACGGCCTGTCAGAGCGCACAGCACTGCGACCACCGCGAGAGTGCCTCCATGCCACAGGAGGACGGTCAGTGCGAACGCATGAGGGCGCGTCAGGCACGCTTCGATGTTGGCGACGCTCAACGCGGCCAACGCGGCGAGGAAGGCCGTGAGGCCGGGCGTCAACGGAGCGCCGCGCCGCAACATCCAGACGAGAGGCGACCCGACGACGAGACCGCCCACTGTCATTGAGACGACGCAGGGCCAGTCGCTCTGACTGGTCACGCCCAGCGTCCCAGACGCGTGTAGATCACGCACGCCTGCCCACAACAGCGACACGCCCCACACCGCTGCCCCTATCGCCGGCAGCACCCACACGCGGTTGTTCGAGCCAGGGATCACCGACGCAAACGCGGCGCGTGCGGCCATGATCCCAGTGACCAACGCCGCACCTTGCTGCACGAGATAGAGCGGGGTGGACGTGACTCCGGCCGACGACATGACCGCGAACATCATCACGGCGACCACAACGAGGTAGCTCACCGCCCAGACCATCCACGCGGCGGTTCGCATCCCTGGCGCCGGCAAGGGTCTCGCCACGGTCACGTCGCGACCGAGCCGGTCAATCAGATCGTCGGTCTTCATTCTTCGTCCATCCCTCGAAGCGCGCGTCGCAGCGACGCGATGGCCCGGTGCGTCGCGATTTTCAATGCCCCAATGCTCATCCCCGTCAGCGCCGATGCCTCCTTCAGCGAGAGTTCGCGCAGCTTGAGCAACTCCACCGCCTGGCGTTGTCCCGGCGGCAACGCCTGAATGGCCTGCGCCAAGGCATCCGGATCGCCGAACGTCTCCTCACGGGTATTCGCTCCAGGAGCCTGGAAGGTTACGTCGAGGTTGTCGACACCAATCTCGTGCGCCCCTTGGCGAACGTGCCGCCGACCCGCATCCGCCAGCCGATGCCGCACGATGGCCGAGAGCCACGGCATCAGAGGGCGCGCCGGATCGTAGGTCGCTCGCACGGCATGGACCGACAGCAAGACCTCCTGCACGACGTCCTCAACATCACTTTCGCCGAGGAACCGTCGCCTTGCCCGCACGAGCTGCCGGATCCGCGGCGTGATCGCTCGTAACAGCGTGACGTAGGCGTTGCTGTCGCCCTGCTGGGCACGCGCCATGAGACGGCTCAGATGCTCGTCCGGCGCTGGGGACTCATCCATCAACCTGCCATCGTAACCTTTCGCCCGCCCTCCCCGAATACACCATTGGCCGCCGATGTCGGCAGCCCGGTCGTCGATACTCGACGCCGCAACTCATTGGGGAGGTACGCATGAACACTCGCTATCTGATCGCATCCGCTCTGGCCGCGGCCGTCGTCGCACCCGTCGTGCTGTCCGCGCAGAAGCCGGTCCCGCCGCCCACCGCGTTCAAGACGGAAAAGTGCTACGGCATCGCGAAGGCCGGCAAGAACGACTGCGCATCGACCGGCAACAACTCGTGTGGGGGATCCTCGAAGCTCAATAGCGATCCGAAAGCCTGGATCTACGTGCCGGCGGGCTACTGCGAGCGCATCGTCGGTGGCAGCCTTCAACCGAAGTAACGAGGAGAGGGAACGTGGCCATCACCAGTGACGCCCGATCACACACAGCTGAACGGACCGGTATCGGCCTTCGGCTTCCGCACATTGCGGAGGTGGTGGCCACTCGCCCGCCCGTCGGATGGCTCGAGATTCATCCGGAGAATTTTCTCGCCAATCCGCACGGACTCGAGTTGCTGACGGATCTCGCTCGCGATTACCCGATCTCGGTGCACACCGTCGGCATCTCCATCGGCAGCGCCGACGGCATTGATCGTGTCCATCTGACGCGCCTGCGCGCATTGGTGGATCGACTGAATCCGGTCCTCGTCTCTGGACATCTCGCGTGGTCGACAGTGGGTGGCGCGTATCTGAACGATCTCTTGCCGTTACCGTACACAGCGGAGACGCTTCGCGTGGTGGTCGCGCATCTCGCTGAGGTTCAGGACGTCCTGGGACGCGCGTACGTCATCGAGAATCCCTCGTCGTACGTCTCGCTGGCAACGTCGACGATGACCGAGCTCGAGTTTCTGCACGCATTGGTGAACGAGACCGGCTGTCGCCTGCTGTGCGACGTCAGCAACGTTCATCTCAGCGGCCACAACATGGGATACGACCCGCATCGCTACATCGACGAGTTCCCGGCCGCGGCGGTCGCCGAACTCCACTTGGGGGGATTTACGCCCGAAGACGATGAAGCGACGCCAGGCGGGACAGTGCTCGTCGATACACACGCCCACGCCGTGGCCGACCCCGCGTGGGAGCTCTATGCGCACGCCATACGCCGCTTCGGCCAGCAGCCCACGATCGTCGAGTGGGACAACGATCTGCCGACGCTCGCGGTTCTGATCGAAGAGGCCGCCAAGGCCGACCGCGTCCGAGAGACGGTGAGAGAGGATCGCCATGCTCACGCTGGCTGACATCCAGGCGGGCATTCGCGATGCTGTCGTCAACGGGAACGGTGCGGCGGTGGCGCCCGTACTGGTGGGAGGGACTCATCCCGAACAGCGACTGGCCATTCATCGGCGCCACTACATGGCGAGCTTGACACGCGCGCTGGTTGAACGGTTCCCCGCCACCGTATGGCTGGTCGGTTCCGAGCTGGTGACGCACGCCGCGACCTCCTTTATTCGCGAGCAGCCGCCGTCGAGACCCTGTATCGCGGAGTACGGCGACGGGTTCCCTCGGTACCTCGGTGCGCATCCCGCTGCTGAGTCGTTGCCGTACCTGGCGCAGTTCGCCGAACTGGAATGGCATCTCGGACGTTTGGCACTGGCCACCGAGGAGTCGGCGAACGTGCAGTACATCCACTTGGACTGGGCACTCGACGAGCTGATCGGCTTCTACCTGACTGACACGGCGCCCGACGCAGTATGCGCTCCGGCAAGAAGACGTCTGGCTGGAGATTCGAGGCCTTCGAGGAGAGCTGCAGATGAATCGCCTCAGTGGCGAGGAGTTCGCCCGTCGAGTGGCGGCGCAACCAACAGGGGCTCACTCGTGAGCCACCAACCGGCCACGTCGGCATTTGACACGACGGGCATCGCATGGCTCGATGCCACGCGGGTGTGGCTCGCGCGCTTCCCGCTGTCGATCATTCAACTCGCCGGACGCATTGGCGTCGGAGCCACGTTTTTCAAGGCAGGCTTGCTGAAATACCAGTCGTGGGAATTCACGGTGCGACTGTTTCAGGAGGAGTATCGCGTGCCGTTGCTGGATCCGGCGGTCGCGGCACGCATCGCCATGGTGCAGGAGCTGACGATCCCGATTCTCCTCTTCCTGGGTCTCGCGACCCGCATCGCGACGCTTCCGCTCCTCGGAATGATCGCCGTCATTCAAACGTTCGTGTACCCCAACGCGTACAACGAGCATCTGGTCTGGGGCGCGATTCTCGTGCTGCTGCTCACGCGCGGCCCAGGAGTGTTCTCTGTCGATTACCTGATCGGTCGATATGCCAAGAAAGCATCCGGTCGACGCCGCTTTAGACACTCCGGCGAGCAATCCGTCATGACTTCGGTACGAAGGCCTGGTAAACGCCCAAACCGAAGACGAAGAAATTGTGGCTCGTCTGAGGCGTACGTTGGTGCGACCAGCCCTGCGTCAGCTATAAACGAGCGCACGACGCGTATCGATGTTGTCCGTCCAAGCGATGTATCGAGTGCACCCACTGAGCGACGAGGTTGGCGACGGTGGCCCCGCCTCTGGTTGCACAAAGTCGAGGAGGTGAAGCCGGCCCCAAACTGAGGCTCGCTTCACCGTCCTCAATCTAGGCATCTACACTCGCCGCATTAGCTTCCGGTCGAATACGAATGCGGCCAGAGCAACTGCAACGGCGCAGCTGATCGCGCCGAGCACGAGGTAACCGAAGTAATGCTCGCCCTCGGCCGCTGACCAGAAGGCACGCATCGGCCAGTACGCCGGGATGATGCCCGCCACGTACTGAAGCGGCCGCGGAACAAAGAACGCAGCAACGGGCAGCAGATTCAGACCGTTGAGCACCTTCACGATGGCGAATCCGGCGACCTTGTTGGGTGCCGCGGTCGCCAACACGAGTGCAAGGAGCGGCGCTGACAAGGCGCCTACGACCGAGATCGCGACCAACGAGACGAGCGGCAGCGGCGTGACTCCGATCAGCTGATAGCCCGCCAGCGTCGATGCCGTCGCGAGCAGCAAGGGCACTGTCACGCGGTACACGAGATATCGCCGCATCGACAGCGGCGTCACCCGCAGCGCCGTCAGGGTGTGGGCATCTTGCTCGTCGAGCAACAGAAAGCCGACCACCATCCCGACGATGCCCGGTGCGGTCATGAGGTACCCACCCATCACGAGCGGGTAGTACGGTGCCGCTTCGAATCCGGCGGACACAAGAAGAGCCGCGTGAGCCTTGGGAATCAAGACACGGAGGAGGAGCGCAAGTCCTATCGGAAGGAGAAGGACCCACTTGAGCAGGGGATCTCGCCAGACGACCCGCGTATCGGCATAGGCCAGCGCCCCGAAACTGGATCCGTTCATCGTCCACCGCTGGCCCGCGTGTCCCGCATCAGGCGGCTAGAATGGGAAAAGAAGAGGCATGCGCCTTGGGAATCAGGACACGCAGCAGGAGCGCGAGTCCTATCGGAAGGAGAAGGACCCACTTGAGCAGCGGATCTCGCCAGACGACCCGCGTATCGGCATAGGCCAGCGCCCCGAAACTGGATCCGTTCATCGTCCCCCGCTGGCCTGCGTGTCCCGCATCAGGCGGCCCACGCAACGTCGTCCCCACAAGAACGCGACGACACTCCACACAAGGGATCCTCCGCACCCAAGGATGATCTCTCCAAGGCTCGCAGGAGCGTATGCCGCACGGATCAAGGTCAGGGGAGGTTCGATTGGATGCAGGACGAAGAGGCTGCGTGGCGCGAACCCAACGTGCGCGAGCAGCGGTAAGAGCAGCAACGTCACCACAAGAGACGCTGGGAGCAGGAAGGCATTAATGGACGCGTAGCGCGTCGCGATCGCGGCGCCCAGGCCCGTATAGATCACGCCGAGCGCCATCGTCCCGGCGAGGACGAGCAACCACGATCGACCCGGGTGGAACGCGATCAGGACAAGCGCGATCGTTTCGACCGCCGCGAGAATCGTCAGCGAGACCGTACGCGTGGCCAAGTAGCCAGCCGGCGTCAACGGGGATACGGAGAGCGCCGTGAGGGTGCCTTCATCGCGCTCGAGCAGCATCAGGCCAGCCACGAAGAAGAATGTGGTGATCTGGAGGTTGACGGCGAGGATCGCGGGTACCCAGACCGCGTCGTTCGCTCGTGCCGCTTGAGGCACCGCGAGCAGCAGACCCCCGACAATCAGCACAACAAAGGCGCTCGCCCAATAGAAGCCGTTTCGCGCTTGCAGCACGACGTCCCAGCGGAGTGCGGCGACGAGTGCCCTCACACGAGCGTCCTTCCGGTGACTTGAACGAAGACGTCTTCCAGCGTCGTTTCCTGCGTGTGCATGGTCTCGACGTCGCCAGACCGAAGCGCCGCAAGGAACTCAGGGTTGTCGGCCAGACCGTCAAGCGGAAACTCTCGTGCATCGCGCGTCCCGGGCTGAGTCATCTCGAGTCGAACAACACGACGGCCGCGCGCGAGCCGGAGTGCACGCGGACTGTCGAGGGCCGTGATCGTACCGTCGACGAGAAATGCCACTCGGTCGCAGAGTTCATCGGCGGTGACCATGTCGTGTGTCGTGAGGAAGATCGTCGCGCCAGCCTCGCGGACTTCGCGAATGACGTGTCGAACCAAGCGCGCAGTGACCGGATCGAGGCCGGCGGTCGGCTCGTCGAGAAACAGGAGTTCGGGGCGATGCAACAGCGCTCGCGCAAGCGTGAGTCTGCCGCGCATGCCCTTCGAGAACTCGGCAACGCGTTTGTCGCCATCTTCGTGCAGGCCCACACGGCGTAGCAGAGACTCCGGCGTCTCCGTCTGGCCGCCATGAAGGCCGGCGAACAGGCGGAGGTTCTCCACCGCGGAGAGCTTCAAGTAGTGGTTAGGAGCTTCGAACGCGACACCGATCCGGCGGTAGTAGCTTCGATCCCACGTGCGGAGGTCTCGGCCGAACACACGGATATTGCCCTGATAGCCGTCGAGGAGTCGGATGAGGACATTCTGGGTCGTGCTCTTGCCTGCGCCGCTTGGGCCAAGAAATCCAAAGATCTCGTGCGATTCGACGGCGAAGGACAGACCGCGAACTGCGGGGCGTTGGGCCCCCGGATAGGTGAAGCCGAACGAATGAACGTCGATGACGGCCACGTCGCAGAGACTCTAACAGCTATGCTGCGCGGTGCCACCGCATGCCATAGCCGCAACGAGATCACGTTGCACGCGCCCTCAACAGTCGCGACGCAACGAGCGCAAGGGGCGCGGCACCGAAGCTGAGGAGCGCCCCCATCTTCGTTTCGGCCAGTGCCGCTCCCGCTGGGAATGCGGCCGTGGCGAAGAACAGGGACACCGTGAAGCCGATGGCCGCGGTGATGCCGACGACCACCAAGTCGGCGAGACGCAGTCCTTGCGGCAGGCTCGCTCCTGCCAACCGAGCGAGCACCCGAGAACAGCAGGATCCCGATCGGCTTGCCGAACAGCAGTCCGGCCAGCACGAAGTAGGTGCCCGGCCCAATCTGTTCGAACGGGACGCCGGCAGTCGCCAAGCCAAAGAGCAGCAGGACGAACTGCACGGGCACCGCCCACCAATGCTCGAATTGATTGAGCGTGTCGATTTGGCCCGCTTCTCGCGGATCGAACAGCCCAAGGTCTCGGGCGCTGTGTGGCATGAAGGGAACGATCGGCACCAACGCGAGGGCCGGATGAAAGCCGCCAAAATGGAGCGCGGCCCACGACAGCACGCCCGGACCGATGATGTAGGGCCAGAAGCTGCGGACGCGGCGGCGCCGCAGCCAGAGCGCGGCCAACACGGCCGCCGTCATCAGCGTCGCGAGTGCGATGACGGAAAGTGGCCCCGATGGATAGAACACGGCCAGGATCATCAAGCCCAGTGCATCATCAGCAATCGCGAGCAGCAACAGGAACGGGATGGCCGGATGCCCACGGCGGAAGATGACGCGGGCGATCATCGCGGAGAACGCGATATCGGTTGCGCAGGGAATCGCCCAGCCGCGACTCAACTCCGCGGGGCCGACCGTTGAAGACAGCGCCAGGTAGATCACAGCGGGCGCGACCATGCCACCGACCGCTGCGCTGAGCGGCGACAGCGCGTGACGAGGCGATGCCAGCGCTCCGCCCGGTAAGGTCGCCTCGAAGACTTCCTTGGCCGCGAGCGCGAAAAAGAACACCATGCCCACCTCGTTGACCCAGAAACGCAACGAGTGTGCGACACGCTCGTAGCTGGCGACGTCGAGATTCGCCCATGTCACCGCCGCGATGGTCCCGGCGAGGAGCAACAGTGAGTTGTCGAAGACGAAGTTGGCGAGCTTGGAACGAGTGTGGGCCATCAGTCGTTGTTCCGGGACTCGGGGCGACGCATGGTAGCGTCCCGCGCGTTAGCACCGCGAGCACAGCCATGAGTCCAACGCTCGACGACATGCCGAGATCGCCCACGCGGTGACGTCGAACATGCTGAGCGCCAGTGAGAGCGACGATTGCGGTCAGCGATCCCTCGTCTCGCCGGTCGTGTGAAGAATCGACTGTCGGGTATAGTGTCGTGAGCGCGGATACCGCGCGTCAGTTATCGCGGGCAATCGGCGCAAATCCGCGCCGTGACCGCAGCTTTGGGAGGACGGGAAGTTGCGGCGTCGGGACGACACACGAGCGACGTGCGAGCGGTCCACTGACCGGGCCTGCCCAAATCGACTCCTCTTGATCTCGCGACCACGAGGATGGCGGCCCGACCATCCAGTTGCCTGCAGCGGAGTTCCGCTGCACCCTTCGATCTCCCGAATTACGATCAGTATATACGCGCGAACTGCCAGGACAATCGAACCGTGCTGGACCTACGTGTTCGATCCCGAATCGCTTGACGCGGCGATTCGACGCGTACGAAAGAACATCCCGACGTACGCGGTCAAATGAAGCGCGGAATTGTGTAGAAACTGTGTAAGGTGGGCTCGAAACCGCCGACGAATACCGACGTTTACGGCGTCACATCGAGGAGCATTTCAACGAGGCAAGGCGTTGAATTGACTGCGCGACGAAGTGTTTTGATGTCGCTCGGTGAGCCTCGCCGAAATCGCTTTCCAAGCGTGCTCAATCGACCACTCTGACATCTCTCCGTTTAGAATCAACGGTTTGCGGGCGGCCTCGAACAGTGTAGCGCAAAACCCTCCTTCAAATCCTAACGACCCGCCATTCCATTTGTATTCAACTGGTTGCGGATATCTCGCAACCGCTCGGCGCTGAAATTGTGTAAGACCTCGTAATGTCGTTCGATCAGTTACGGCGATTTCACCTTCAGCCGCGCGCCGTAGCCATGGACGGCGAGGCAGAAGTCGCGATTGTTCAGGTCGTGTCGCGCGGTCCACTGGGAAAGCCGGGCGCAATTCAGTTGGCAAATACCAGCCTTCCTTCGAACATGATCGAAGGCAATTGAGCCACGAAGTCGACCTCTCAATACTGGCGCTGCCGTACTCACCTCGCGGAAGAAAACGAAACAAGTCTGAGCGCGGGCGCACTCCCTGAGCGCCAGATCGGATAAGCGAGATCGTCATCCCGGGAATCCGCTGTCGCGCCGTAACCGAGAAACGCGTGCACCTGCAGCGGTGCATCCGTTTGGAAGTACTTCTTGTAGGCGGCAATCCAATCGACCGCGATGTCCTGTTGGGCTGTCTGCAGGGAGATCGCGCCGTCGCAGACCAACTTCGGCAGCAGCCGCTCCAGTTGATCCTTCACGTGCGCGTTCCACGTCCGGGAGGCATAGCGTTGTGGCCACAGGTTCTGGACGCTCGGCGCGCCACCCAGTTCAGGCGTGATCAGGTAGTCCAGCTCGTATTCATCTGCCGGCACGCGCTCCATTCCGTACCCGCGCAGCACTTCAACTCGAATTGCGCTGGAGACCTGGCGCTGTTCATGACCAGCCGGCGCGCACAACTCATTGACCGTCAGGTTCCACGTTGCACCCGGAGTCAGCGAGGCAACAGGCAAGGCACCGTTCTCAATCGGAGCTCCAGTCCCACGGTGGTGCCGACTCTCAGACTGCTGCGTCACGCGGACAAGCAGAACGACCGCAAGCGCTGCCACGCCGACGATTGCCCACCGCGAGGGTCGCGCGAACGGTGGCACGAAGCGCTCAATAAACGTGACGTCCTGCTGACGTGCGATATCCGCGAGCTTCGACCGCAGCGTCTCACGAGACCCTGCAATGGCCTCAGCATTCAGCAGCGTGGACCGATAGACAGCCGTGGCCAGTTCTGCGCCCTGACCAAGCTGGGCCCGCCGGGTCCTGCACGAGGTGCATTCAGTCAGGTGAGCGTCTACGGCAGCTTGACGGCGGACGGGCAGTTCTCCGTCGAGGGCCAACACGAGATCGTGATCGCTCAGGTGATGGTGGCGCATCGATTACTCCATGTCCGCAGCTGCGAGGCGGCCGATCGCTCGCACGACCGACTTCGCCACGGAGCCCAGCGAGACTCCCAAGGTCTTCGCGATGTCCCGATAGCACAGACCTTCAGCGCGCAGAGAGATGCATCGTTGGTCGCGTTCGGGCAGCCGCCGCAGGACGCCTACGAGGTGCCGCTGTCGCTGCCGCTCCGCAAGGCGCTCTTCCGGATTCAGCCCGTTATCCAGAACGTGATCCGCGAAGGCGGCATCCCAGGCACCTTCGATCAGACCTCTCTTCACTGTTCGCTGCCGCTGTTTGAGCGCGAGGTTGTGCGCCACCTGAAAGAGCCAGCCCTGGAGATTCGTCGTGGGACGGCCCAGCGAGAGATGGCGAAACAGCGCCAGGAACACGTCCTGGACGATGTCTTCTGTGGCGGCTCCGCCAAGATTGAACGACCCGACGTAGCGCCGGATTCCCGGCCCACACTCGTCGAACAACGCGAGGACCTCGTCTTGGACGGGCACAGGGGCCGCAGGTGCGTCCGCAACGAGGGTCGCAGGGAACGTCAGCTCGATGACGTCTTGAAGGTTCTGACTCGCCATTTCGCGCGCTCCAGGATTCTACATGCGGCTGCCGCCGCGTCTACCCGAAGACGCGCGATCTTTCAGCGTGAACAAACGGAGCCTTCCGGGAATATACGAAATAGAGGCCGCATCCGTGGCCTTGTCAGTGGAGGTGTGGACAGTGAGGCCATCTAAGGTCCTGGCGGTTGCGGTGGTCGCTGCGCTGACCGCGTGCAATAGCCCCGAGCCATCGAAGCCGGCGCCCGCCGAGGCGCCAGCACCGGCCCCGAAGCCGGTCGTGCCGCCGGCAGTCGGCATCTACGTGACGAACGAATCCTCGGGCGATCTCTCCATCATCGATGCCGACACCCGCGCCGTCGTTGCCACTGTGCCGCTGGGCAAGCGTCCTCGCGGAATCGCTGTCAGTCCGGATCGGAGCACGCTCTATGTCGCGCTGAGCGGATCACCAAACGCAGGTCCTGGTGTCGATGAATCGAAGTTGCCGCCTCCTGACCGCACGGCCGACGGCATCGGCGTGGTCGATGTGAGACAGCAAAAGCTGATCAAGGTCCTCCCCAGCGGGACGGATCCTGAGCAGGTCGCCGTCAGTCACGATGGCAAGCTCCTCTTCGTCGCGAACGAAGACGCGGCGATGGCAAGCGTCATCGACGTCGCCACCGGCAAGGTCGTCGAGACCTTCAAGACCGGTGGTGAGCCGGAAGGTGTCTCGGTCGAACCGGTTCGTGATCGCGTGTGGGTGACGTCAGAAGAGGACGGTGCGGTGTTCGTCATCGACTTTGCCGCGCACAAGGTCGTGAAACCCGTGAAGGTCGGCCCACGCCCGCGCTCGGTCGCCTTCCTGCCGGATGGGTCCCGTGCCTACGTGCCCTCTGAAACGGGTGGGACGCTGACGGTGATCGACACCCAACGCCTGACCGTCGTCAACACGATCAAGCTTGGAGCGGAGATGCGGCCCATGGGCACGGTCACGGCGCCTGACGGCGGTTCCTTGTACGTCAGCACCGGTCGGAGCAAGATGGTGCTCACCATCGACACCAAAACCAATGCGGTCACATCGTCGATCGAAGCGGGTCCACGCCCCTGGGGCATTGCTCTGAGCCCCGACGGCAAGACGCTCTACACGGCGAACGGACCGTCGAATGACGTCTCGATCATCGATCTCGCGACCAAACAAATCAGCGCCAAGGTCGGCGTCGGTCAAGGGCCTTGGGGAGTCATCGTCGTCGCTCGTCCCTGAGGACTTGAGCCCTTCGGAGGATTCGTGGTGCATTCACGTTGCGTCGGTCTTTTTCTGTCCGCTGTCCTTTTTGCCTTTGCCCCAGAAGTCCACGCGCAGACGGGAACTGGCACTTCCCAGGGGTCGACCCAATCGCCGCCCCCGCAGCCACCGACGTTCGCGACCACGGTGACCGTGATCGAGGCGGCACCGCTGCCCGGCGTCGATCTGCCGATCGAGAAGGTTCCAGCGCCAGTGCAGACGGCAACGTCTGACGAAATCGAGCGCAGCAAAGCCCTCGATCTCTCGTCCTTTCTGACGCGGCGGTTCAACGCCGTGTTTGCCAACGAGATCCAGAACAACCCGTTTCAGCCGGACATCAACTACCGGGGATACACCGCCTCGCCACTGCTGGGGACGCCGCAAGGTCTGTCGGTGTACATGGACGGCGTGCGCCTCAACCAACCCTTTGGTGACGTCGTCAGCTGGGATTTGATTCCGCGGCTCGCGATCTCGACGACGACCGTCATGCCCGGGTCGAATCCGCTGTTCGGCCTCAACACGTTGGGCGGGGCGCTGGCGATTCAGACGAAGAACGGAGCCACCGCGCCGGGCACGTCCGTCCAGGCGATTTACGGCAGCGATGTGCGCCGATCGATCGAGTTCGAGCATGGCGGAAGCAAGGCGAGCGGACTGAACTGGTATGTCGCGGGGAACCTGTTCAAGGAAGACGGCTGGCGTGACGACTCGCCATCGGATGTCCGCCAGGTCTTCGGGAAAGTCGGCTGGCAGCGGTCGACGAACGAGTTCTTTGTCTCCGTCGGACACGCGAACAACTCACTCAACGGCAACGGGCTTCAGGAAGTCGGCTTTCTCGACCGCGACTACGCGAGCGTGTACACGAAGCCTGACACGACAGAGAACCGCTCGACGTTCCTCAACGTGACCGGACGCCGCAGTCTGAACGCACGGATATCGGTGTCCGGCAATGTCTACTACCGCGACATCCACACCGACACCTTCAACGGCGACATCAACGAGGATTCGCTGGACCAGGCGGTCTACCAGCCGAACGCCGCTGAACAGGCGGCTCTCGGGGCGGCCGGATACACGGGATTTCCGACGAGCGGCGAAAACGCCTCGAACACGCCATTCCCGTCATGGCGCTGCATCGCGAATGGCCTCCTCCAGGACGAGCCCGGCGAGAAGTGCAACGGCCTGATCAATCGAAGCGAGACGTCACAGCACAACGGCGGTGGCTTCGGGCAGCTGACGATGCGCCATTCGTTCAGCGGCGGCGACAATCACTTCACGGCCGGCGGCGGATACGACCGCAGCCGCGCCGGCTTTGTCCAGTCAACCGAGCTCGGGTATCTCAATCCGGATCGCAGTGTCACGGGCATCAACGCCTTCGGAGACGGCGAGACAGGTGGCGACGTCGATGGGGAGCCTTTCGACACGCGCGTGGACCTCGATGGGCTGACCCAGACCTTCAGTCTCTATGCGACGAACACCGTGACGCTCTCCCAGAAATGGAATGTCACGCTGTCGGGACGCTACAACCGCACGACGGTCAGCAATCGGGACGCGATCGAGCCAGGCGGCGGCCCGACGTCTCTCGACGGCGACCACGCGTTCAGCCGGTTCAACCCGGCGGCAGGCGTCACGTTCAGCCCCTCGCGCACGCTCAATTTCTATGGCGGCTACAGCGAAGGCAGCCGGGCCGCGACGTCCATCGAGCTGGGCTGCGCCAACCCCGACGAGCCCTGCAAGCTGCCGAACGCCATGGCGGGCGATCCGCCGCTCGACCAGGTCGTGACCCGCACGTGGGAGGCCGGCGCGCGTGGCACCTATCGCGGCAGTCAACTGGAGCGCGGGTGTGTTCCGTTCGGACAACCATGACGACATCCTGTTCGTCCTGTCCGACCAGACCGGTTTCGGCTACTTCAGGAACTTTGGCGAGACCCGTCGCAAGGGTCTCGAGCTGGGTGCGCACAGCCAGATCGGACGCGTCACGATTGGCGCCGGGTACACGTTCCTGTCCGCGACCTACGAGAGCGAAGAGACGGTCAACGGCGAAAGCAACAGCACCAACGACGCGGCGGAAGACGGAGAACCGGGTCTCGAGGGCTCCATCGAAATCGTGCCTGGAGATCGAATCCCGCTCATTCCGCGTCACATGTTCAAGGCGTACGCCGACATCCCACTCGGATCGAGGCTCTCGTTTGACGTTGATCTCCTGGCGGTGTCCGGTTCGTTTGCCCGTGGCAACGAGAACAATGTGCACGAGCCGGATGGCACGTACTACCTCGGCTCGGGTTCAGTGCCCGGATACGCGATTGTGAACCTGGGGGCCGGGTATCGGCTGACGCCGTGGATGCAGCTGGTCGCGCAGGTCACGAACTTGTTCGACCGCAAGTACTACACGGCGGGACAGCTCGGACCGTTTGGTTTCACAGACACCGGGTCCTTCATCGCGCGACCCCTCCCCGCGATCAACGGACAGTTCCCGGTTCGGCAGGCGACGTTCTACGCACCAGGTGCACCGGTGAGGATGTGGATCGGCACGCGATTCAAGTTTTGAAGGTTCCGCTGCTAAGATGAGCTGCCTGCTTTCTTCGGACCATTCGTTACTGGAGAATGGCGCCAGTTGAGGGGTCAGTGCCACGAGACGGACGTCCGGTCGACGCCCTTTCTCAGACGGCCCAGATGGATGCTTCACGTTTGACATGCTGAGCTTTTGAGCGCTAAGGTGGTCGCTTCATGACGCGCCTGCGTCGCGCGCTCGTTCCGTTGGCTGCCCTCTGGCTGTCGTGCCAGATCGGGACGGTTGCGTTCGCGCCGGTTGCGTTGTGGGTCAGCGCCGCGGACCCGCACGCGGCCGAATGCACCTGCGGACACGGTGCAGACGCTATGTGTCCGATGCACCGCCATAAACCCGCGGGTGCCCCGACAAGCGACTGCTCGATGCAAGCGTCGCATGAGACCAGCACCGCCGTACTGACGACGATCGTCGGCGCCGCTGGCCTCATACCCGAATCGACACCGTCACTCGTTGCTCCAGTGCCCTCGATGCACGTCTTTCCGACCGACGTTGACGTCCGAGGTGAACGTCCCGTTCCGCCAGATCCGCCTCCTCCTCGAGTCTAGTCCCCACCCCTCTTGCGGAGTAGCCGCGTGCGGCCGTTACGGCTGCGCGTGGGATGACTCGTTGCGTGCTGCGACGAGGCTCCGCATGTTTGGCAGCGATTCGGCGTGCCTGAGGGCCACGCCTATCGCTTGCTGACGCCCGACCATCCCGCGTGTGCGGGTACCTGTCATTGCCAGAGTGCGACGTCTCGTCTCTCGTCGCGTCTGTGGGTCATTGGGTGGATTTAGTGGGAGGACAACCGTGAGAAGGATTTGTACGGGCCTGATTGCCCTGGCGTGCTACGCGTTGGCACCTGAGACGATCGTGTATGCCCAGGAAACCATTAATCAGGCAACGATTAGCGGGCGCGTGATCGACTCGCAAGCTGCCGCCGTTCCTGGTGCGACGGTCAGCGTGCGCCAGACCGAGACGAACGTCACGGTCCAGGCGATCACCGAGACTGACGGACGATTCCGGTTTCCCTACCTGAAGATTGGCCCGTACGAGCTGCGGGCGAAGCTCCAGGGATTCAAAGAGAACGCACGCACCTTGGTGGTGAGCGCCGGCTCCGCGTTCGACATTCCGATCATCCTGGAAGTCGCAGGGATTGACACGGCCGTGACGGTCGTCGCTGACAGCCAGGTGCTCGAGACGGCGCGCAGCCAGATCGCGGGCACAGTCGCACAGGCGGAGGTCCAGAACCTGCCGATGAACGGCCGCAATTTTCTCGACCTGGCACTGCTGGTGCCGGGGGTGTCACCGACGAATACGAATAGCACGCAGCTCTTTGCCGAAACATCCGCGGTTCCTGGACAAGGACTCTCGATCGCCAGTCAGCGCAACCTCTCGAACAGCTTCATCGTCGATGGCGTATCGGCGAACGACGACGCTGCCGGACTCAGTGGGATCACATTTGGCGTCGACGCCGTTGAGCAGTTTCAGGTCGTCACCGGGGGCGGCCAAGCGGAGCTCGGTCGCGCACTCGGCGGCTATGTCAACGTCGTCACGAAGAGCGGCACCAACGCCCTGCACGGGTCGCTGTACGGCTTCTTTCGCGACGATGCCTTTAACGGCAAGAACGCCCTGACTGGTACGACACTCCCGATGGACCAGCAGCAGTTTGGCGTCAGTCTCGGTGGGCCGTTGCGCCGGGACCGCACGTTCTACTTCACCAATGTCGAGCGCAAGGTGCTCGACCAGACCGGCGTCGTCAGCATCACAAACGAAAACGTCGCCACGATCAACCCAAGACTCGCCCAGGTCGGTTACCAAGGACTCCCGGTGGAAACTGGCATCTACCCCAACCCCGTGCACAGCTCGAACGTGCTGGGCAAGATCGATCATCAGTTCAGCGGGGCCGATCAGTTGAGCGTGCGCTACGCGCTCTACGATGTCATTTCGGACAATGCGCGCGGCGTCGGCAACCTGAACGCGCCATCGGGATCGACCGGGCTCGACAACCGTGATCAGTCAATCGCGATCAGCAACGTGTGGATGATCTCCTCCAACACGGTGAGCGAAACACGAGTGCAGATCGCCCACGGCGACCTGAAGGCGTACTCGACGGACCAGATCGGACCGCAGGTCACGATTTCAGGGGTCGCGACGTTCGGCACCTTTGGGAGCAGCCCCACGAGACGCGAGAACACGTTGTACCAGGCGGTCAGCAATCTGTCACACCGTGCCGGAGCGCATGCAATGCGTGCGGGTGTCGATTTTCTCCTGAACGACGACACCATTACGTTCCTGCGCAATTTCCGTGGCAGTTATTCGTTTTCCTCGATGGCCAACTTCCTGACCTCCAACTACAACGGATACGCCCAGACGTTTGGCGATCCCGTCGTGAACCAGAAGAATCCGAACGTTGGGTTCTATGCGCAGGACGAGTGGCGCGCCAGCTCGCGCCTGACGCTCAACGTGGGGCTTCGGTACGATCTGCAGTTTCTCGAGACCATCACCACCGACACCAACAACGTGTCTCCCCGTGCGGGGTTCGTGTGGGCACCGACAGCATCGCAGGACTTCCTCGTACGCGGCGGCGCGGGTGTCTTTTTCGACCGGGTGCCGCTGCGCGCTGTGGCGAATGCTCTCTTGTCAGCCGGTAACACGACGGATGTCACGCAGCTACGGCAGCCGCAGGTGTCGGGCATTCTCCCGACGCAAGCCGGCGCGCCAGTGTTTCCCAATATTTTGCCAGACCGTCTACCGTCGACGGCCCTTGTATCGATCACGACGATGGACAAGGGTCTGCAGAATGCGTACTCGAAGCAGGCGAATATCGAGGTCGAGCGAACGCTAGGAGGCAGTCGCACCATCACCGTCGGGTATCAGTATTTCCGCGCTGAGAATTTGCTGATGTCAATCAACCAGAATGTTCCCACGTGCGTGGCAGCGGGCACGAACAACGGGTGTCGGCCGGTGACCGGCTACATGAACAATAGCCAATATCGAGGCGCTGGCGATTCGAACTATCACGGCCTGCACGTCACGTACTTGCAACGTCCGAAGAATTGGTCGTCCGTTCGCATCAGCTATGCACTGTCGAAGTCCATGAACGACCTCGGCGAGGCATTTTTCAGCTCGCCGACCGATCCCACCAACGTGATGAAGGACTGGGGGCGGTCCGATAACGACCAGCGTCACCGTCTCGTCGTCAGCGCGTCTGTCAACTCGCCGATGACGCCCGGCACGACGACGTGGGAGCACATCAGCCATGGCTTTCAGGCCAGCACGATGGTTCAGTACTACTCATCCCTCCCATTCAACATCGTGTCAGGCGTCAACAGCCTGCAGGGAACGGCAGGGCGGCCATTCGCCGATGGTTCGGTGTCGACACCGAACTTCGACGTCGGCCAGGTCGAGTTCATTCCGCGGAACGCAGGCACAGGCAGCGACTTCTTTACGCTGGGCCTACGCGTCAGCCGTTCGTTCCGGCTCAGTGGTGGCAGCCGTATCGAGGGGCTGGTCGAAGCGTTCAATCTGACCGATCGAGTGAATCCAATCACGCGCAACACCGCGTTCGGTCCGGGCTCGTATCCGTCGAATCCCGTGTCGTCATTCAACACGGTGACGGCAGTTGGTGATCCACGAACGCTTCAGTTCGGCGTGCGATTCATCTTCTAAACTTGCCGCGAGGAGACGTCTGTGAAGGCAGCTGTCACGTTGTTTAGAAGGGCCTTCGTTATTCTGCTGACCTGGCTCGTCGCGGTGAGTCTCGTCGAGACTCGGACCGGGAGCGCCATAGACATTGGCGTCGTCGGCCGCGCGAACTCGAACGCCTCCATCGCGTCGAGCGGGTCCTTCGTCGGTGTCGCGTGGACCGCTCGCACCACAGATGGCCTGACGGACGTCTACACGGCGACGAGTCGCGACGGTGGGCGCACGTTCGGTGCACCTGTGCGGGTGAATCAGGTGCCTGGCGATGCCAGTGTGTCCGGCGAGCAACCGCCGCGGATCGTGTTGAGTGCTCGCGGCCCGACCACGCCCGCCGTCGTGGTCATCTGGACTGCGAAGTCTGCATCAGGGACTCGCCTGGTCTCCGCACGGTCCAACGATGGCGGGAAGTCATTCGGAGCCGCTGCATCGGTTCCCGGCAGCGACGCGACCGGAAATCGTGGTTGGGAATCTGCGGCCGTGACGGCACAGGGCGATGTCGTAGCCGTGTGGCTGGATCATCGCGAGGTGCCGGCCCGGACACCGGGCGCAGCGACGGGAGCGGCCCACCAGCACGGAGCGGCGAGTCAACGATCACCAGCAGAGGGCGTCGCACGTGCGCAGCTCTCGCAAATCTTCTTCGCCAGGCTGGGCGACCCTACGAGTGCCCGGCCCATCGCTCCCGGCGTCTGTTACTGCTGCAAGACGTCGGTGGCGACGGGCGCTGCGGGGACGGTCGTCGCCGCGTGGCGTCACGTCTACCCTGGGAACATGCGCGACATCGCGTTGGCAAAGTCCTCTGACGGCGGACGAACGTTTGCGCCGCCGGTGCGCGTCAGCGAAGACAACTGGGTGCTTGATGGATGCCCCGAGAACGGGCCCACTGTGGCCATCGATGGCACGAATGCGATTCACGTCGTCTGGCCAACGTTGGTGGGAGGCTCGGGAGGCGCCGAAGAGAACCTCGCGTTGTTCTATTCGACGTCAAAGGATGGCCAACACTTCACGAAGCGCCAACAGATTCCCACGGAGGGCGTGCCACGGCATCCGCAGCTCGCTCTCGGCCCTGGCGGGACGATCACGATTGCGTGGGACGAGCAGCTGAAGGGCGCGCGGCGGATCGTCGTCGCGAGCCGAGCCAGCGACGACAACTCCGCTCGATTTGTACGGCAATCCGTCAGTGACGAACCGGGAACGTATCCCGTCGTTGCGTCGCTGGCCGATGCGGCGATTGTTGCGTGGACGAGCGGCACGACAGGGAACACTGCTCTGCGTGTCGAGCGTCATCGGATCGCGAGGTGACGCGATGGACCGGACACCCCCTCAGGAAAGCATGTGCCGGCGATTGGTGACGCGAGTGGGTCTCGTCGCTTGTTGTCTCGCATTCGGCATGGTCGGATGCAGTCAGGAACCGGCACGGCAAAGCACGGCCGCGCCTCCGGCCGCGCGCTATGAGTTGAAAGGAAAGATTGTGTCGGTCGACAAGTCTGCGAAGCAGCTGACCGTCGACCACCAAGAAATTCCCGGGTTCATGAGCGCAATGACCATGGCTTATCCCGTCAAGGACGAACGCGCCCTTGATGCCCTCTCTCCGGGCGATCAGATCACCGCCAAGGTCGTCGGAGGCAACGGGTCGTATTGGCTGGAGGAGATCACCGTCGCACGGGGTTCGTCGCCGGCTGCAAATCCGTAGCACATGATGAAACGGCTGTTTGGTTGACCTCCCAGGAGCCGTTCTAGCAGCTCCTTTGATGGTCGCGGCGCTTGTACTTCTGATGCTGCCCTCGCCGCCTCAGCTACAATCTGCCTGCATGAGCGTTGAGTCGCACTTCGCGAAGAAAGATCCGTCGGTGCTCGCAACGTACCGCCGCATTCTCGAGGTGGTCCGGACACTTGGCCCCGTGGCCGAGGAAGCGAAGAACACCTCAATCCATTTGGTGCGACAGACGGCATTTGCCGGCGTCGCGACCCGACGCTCATCTCTGGTCCTCACGCTGAAATCAGCAGGCGACATCCGTAGCCCACGAGTCGAGAAACGTGAGCAGACATCCGCGAATCGCTGGCACGTGGAAGTCCGGCTCACTGCTCCCTCAGAAGTGGACCGACAGCTGACCGCATGGTTGCGTGCTGCGTACGAACTTGCAGGACCATAAGCGATGCGCTGAAACGGAAGGCGATGGATGCCGCTGGTAGGGCGTGTCAGGCGCACGTTCCCGGCGCGAGAGAAGCGATTAATGATGGTGCATGTCCGGGTGCTGAAGCTGCCAGACGACCATCGCGATAACCACGATCAGCAACACGATCCCAAGCAGCAGCAGTCCTGGCGGCGTGTTGTCGCGCAGTCTGATCTTTCGGATGCGCGACCGAGAACCCCGATAGACCTTTTGCGCTCCGGGGCGGATCGACTGTGGACCAGATGCAGAGGTGTGACCCATGGTTGGCGTTTTGCTCGGGCGACCATAGGCACATCCACACACCCGTTCATTTGGTTTTCAATGAGCGGTCGAAAACAGGACGTTGGCGACCGGTCCGCGCGGTCGACTGGTTCAGAGCTTCAATAGTCGCTCACGGATCGTGCGCGACTGGATGCGACTGACGGTGAGTTTTTGCCCAGTCGAGAGCACGGCGACATGCCCACCGCCGGGCATCATGCCGACCTTGGTAATCAAATCCACGTTGGCCATCGTCCCGCGACCGAGCCGAATGAATTTTGCAGGGTCGAGACGCGCCTCGAGGTCCTTCAGGCGGTGATTGATCGTGTGCCGGTCGCCCGTGGCCGTCGTCAGGTGGAGCAATTCGCCTTCGGCGACAATCGACGCGATCTGATGCACTGGAACGATCAACACTTCATCCTTGCGGCGCACAGGAATACGCTCGACGAACGGAGGCTTGACCGCTGACTCGTAGGCCGCGATCGCGGTCTCCACATGGTGCGCTTGCTCCGACACGATCTCTGCATGCTCGACGCGTTCATGCGCTCGATTCATGGTTTCTCGCAGCCGCTTCTTTTCCACGGGCTTGAGCAGATAATCCACCGCATTCATGTCGAATGCCTTGATCGCATACTCGTCGTACGCAGTGACGAAGGCAATCAAGGGCACGTGACCTTTTTTGAGCATGCGAACGACACCGATGCCATCAAGCTCGGGCATCTGTAGGTCCAGGAGTGCGAGATCCGGACGTTCGCGCTCGATCAGCCCAACGGCTTCCTTCCCTGATTTGGCTTCACCAACGATCGTCACGTCATCGAAGGAGCGCAGCAGCGAGGCGAGGAAGGCTCGGGCCGGCCGTTCGTCATCGGCGATGATCACGCGTAGCGGAGTGGTCACCTGCCCCCCGACACAGGTTCTTTCGAGCTACCGACACGAACCGGCACCTTGATTGTGACCGTGGTGCCTCGATCCGGAATGGAATCAACGGTCAACGAGGCTGCAGCCCCATACTGGTGCGTGAGCCGTCGCTCGACATTCTGGAGGCCGACTCCAAGCGCTCGCCCGTGCGCCATTTCCAAAGGCGTCGCCCCCTTGCCCGAATCGGTCACGGTTAGCACCAACTCGCTCATACCGGATCGTGCCCGCTCGAGATGTGCCGCGACCAGTACTTCGCCACCGTCAAGGCGCGGCGCCACGCCGTGCTTGACAGCATTCTCAACAATCGGCTGGAGCAAGAGGGGCGGAATTCGAATCTGGCCCAGTTCTGATGAAACGGCGACCCTCACCCTTAGTCTCTGTTCGAAGCGAGCGTGCTCGATTTCCAGGTAGGACCGATCATCTCGATTTCGCGACTCAGCGTCGTGAACTCCCCCTCAGAACGCAATACGCCACGAAGCAGAACTGTCAGACGCATGATGGTCTCTAACGCTCGCGTCGGCGCCTCCTGGACGAGTTGCGCGATCGTTGTCAGCGCGTTGAAGAGGAAATGAGGGTTCAGTTGGGCGCGCAACGCACGGAGCTCAGCCTCGGTAGCGAGCTTGGCGACGTGCTGCTCGCGCAATTCTCGTTCGTAACGTTCGTGCGTCATTCGAATCGCGTCGATTCGCCGCCCAAGCAGCACGCCGATAGATTCGAGGGCTGCAACGTCGTCTGACAGGAATCGGCGCCCGCTGTGAGAGCCGCGATGACGAGCGCATATCTCGGAGGTTCAGCGACCTGAATAACCACGACAGCGGTCGGCCGTTGCGAACGCGGATCCTGATTATTCAATGAGAGTAGGACACGTCGGGCGTCGTCGCCAGTGAAGACGGTTCATGCACGATCGGCTCGTGTGCTGGAGTCGAGAGTTCCAGCCACGTGACTGATCGGGCGCTCATGGCAGGCGCGAGCAAATCGCACGCGTCGGCGAGCAGATCGGGTATCGAGTCCCGCTCCTGTGCTTGGCGAGCGATGGCCGCGCGAGTTGCCCGAAGTCCGGCCTGCGGAGGACGACGGTATCGACGAACCACGATGAGCCGCGACGAATCGCCGGCGCGGCCAGCGCTGTGACGACCCACAGGCTGACGAGGATGCCGAGTTCGCCAGGATCGAGCTGAACGAGGGAATGCGACGACGCCGCGTGCAGACCGAACGTGGCGATTCCGGCGAACGCGGTAGCGATGAGGATGAGCAGCGTGAGCGCTCGCTTCGAGAAAGAGATCCGCCAGGGCGAACGGATAGTCCTGATACAGGATGGCGAGGGCGAGAGGGATGGACGCGTGATGCCCAAGTAATTCGACAGGCCACGACGCATCGCCACGGTGCATTTGGCTGAGGTGAAGCGCGGACACCGTGAATGCCGCCAGTGCTGCGATCCACAACGCGCGCCGACCGTGTGGCTGTCCGCGGGTCAGCGCCGCCAGTCGCTCACACAGATGCCACGAACGTATAGGTCAAGACACGCATGCCCAGCACTGAAGGCACCGGCAGCCCGGACCAACCGTTGTAGACATGCAGCAACGCCGCGATCGCGCTGACGGTATACGCCGCGCCGGCGACGACCTGTGACACCCGATTGAGCCGTTGCCGCTCCCCGCGCAGGACCGAATGGACAACCACTGACGGCAAGAGACCGAGTGCAGCAAACCCGGCCACAGGGAGCCACGGTGCGGTCGTCTCAACACCCAGCTTCGGTAATTCGTAGGTCGCCAACGCGCACAGGTTCCAGAGGAGTCCCAGGATGGCAGTCGCCACGAGCAGCCGATCGTTTGGCGCCACGCCAGTCGCGCGGCGCGACCGGACAACCATCGCGAGCAGCATCGAGTAGAGCACAACGCCAGTGCTCAGTCCGACGAGGTTGAGCATTTCGCTCATCTGCCTAATGCCGCCATCCTGAATTCGCCGCGGTAAGTTGAACCGACAGCTTCCCGAAACAAAAAGCCCGTGACCGGGCGGTTTGAACCGACGACCGGCGTTCTATGGGCAATGAATGGAGTATGCGCTCGGCGCACGTCAGCGACAACGGGGCCGAGACCGTCAGCAATATGCACGCGGTCGACGTTGTGAGCGCCGATGGACGGCTCCATCCGTTGGTCCTGGACCAACGTTCAGCGGCACAAACCGGCCATCGGTTGAGTTCCCGTCGTCATGGACCGTGACCGCTCGTACGGTGCTGCGATACGGCTCTGATTGAGCCTTCGCAGGAGTGTACATGCGGCCGAAAGCATCTTTGTTGATACTGCTTACTTTTTGGGGGGTTGATGTCGCCACTGCGCGCACAACGAACGGGAGCCGTCTCGGGCACGCTGACGAATAGCTTGTCTGGAGACGTCGTGCCCAATGCGCTGATCGTCTTGGAGGGCCAGGGAGGTTCGGCCGGTGCGCACCGGGCCAGACGGCAAGT
>CAVYZX010000032.1:0-16017 GCA_963773035.1 uncultured Acidobacteriota bacterium
TTTTGAACGAGGAGAACCTGCAATGATGCGATCTTGTGTCGCTGTCGTCTGGATTTTCGCTGTGACGGTGTTCCCAGCGTCGGTTTCTGCGCAGGCGTCGAAGCCTTCGTTCGGAAAGGACATTGCTCCGATCCTTTACGCAAAGTGCGCCATGTGTCATCGCGCTGGCGAGGTGGCGCCGATGTCGCTCATGTCGTACGACGAAGTACGGCCGTGGGCCCGCGCGATCAAGACGAAGGTCGTCTCTCGCACGATGCCCCCGTGGTACGCCGAGGGAGAGCATGGGAAATGGCGTAACGATCGTCGTCTGACTCAGGTAGAGATCGACAAGATTGTGGCGTGGGCGGATGCGGGCGCCCCGCGCGGCAGTGATGCCGTGCCTCCTCCGCCTCCGCTTGCACACGGCTGGAATCATCCCAGCGGCAGACCGCCCGATTTCGTCATCGAAGCGCCCGAGTTGAAAGTGCCGGCGGAGGGCGAGAGTCCGTGGCAGTATGTTTATGCGAAGCTGCCGTTCGAAGGTGACGTGTGGGTGGAAGCTTCGCAAGTCGTACCCGGCAACCGCGCGGTCGTCCATCATGTCAAAGCGATGCCCGCGACGTTGGCGCCGGGTACAGTACTTGATGCTGAAGGGCGCGTGAAGTTGCCGCAGGGCGGGTCACCCGGTCCGGGTGCGGGCGGGTCGAACCCTCGCCCAGCCCCAGCGGCGGCCACCCTTCCACCGGGGGTGGGGGGATTCTCCGCTGACTGGGAGCCAGGGCTTGATACGGCCGTGATCTATGGGCCGGGCGCGGCCGAGCGTATCTCTGGCACCCATCTCAGCTTCAACGTGCACTACCAGGCGAATGGGCGCGCCACCACCGACAAGACCCGCGTCGGCATATGGCTTCAAAAGGGTCCGGTGACGCACGCCAGCGGCGGCGGCGGCGGCTTGGGTGGCACGTTCCTCATCAACGGCGAAGAACTCACGGGACGATATACGGCGATGGTAACGCAGGATATTACGACGGGCTTGAGGACCGTGCCGAACATCCCTGCGGGTGAAGGAAATTACCGCTTGACCTCCATCCAGCCGATTCGACAAGAGCAGGTGTTGTACAGCCTTCAGCCGCACATGCACCTGCGGGGCAAATCGATGAAGTACACGGCCGTTTATCCGGATGGCCGCGAAGAAGAGCTGCTCAACGTGCCCCACTACGACTTCAACTGGCAAATCGTCTACGAGTTCGCACAGCCAGTGACCCTGCCTGTGGGAGCCGTAGTTCGCGTCGAAGCGGTGTGGGACAACTCGGGCAAGAACAAGTACAACCCGAGGCCGGATCAGGAGGTCTTCTGGGGCGAGCAGAGCTGGGACGAGATGTTCGCCCCGATCATGCGCACCGTGGTGAAGTTGCCCAGCCCCGTCACGCCAGTCCCGCCTGTGCTGCAAGTATCTGAGCGGTAGTTTTCTTGCCCTGGGGACACGTCATCGTGTCCCCAGGATCCGCGTTTGCGGTCAGGCGCGTCAGGGAACTGGATGAGTGTGCTCCGCTGATTAGGCGCCTTCGCGCAGCGACACGCTGGCAAAGGCCAAGTCAGACGACATTGCTCGTTTCGATCCGACCTTCATCGTCTTCCTCTCTTTCGATACTGCTGCACCGGCAGCATATGGGTCAGCGTCTACTGCGGCACGTACTCGACCGCTACCTGCAGCGGAAACCGTCCGTCCGATGCCTTCATCTCGTCCGAGTCATCGGCAAGAGGTGTGACTCGCGCCTCGATGACGCTCCCGCTTGCGAGCTCGGTCGCCTCCTGCAGCCAGTACCGGCTAAACCACTGCGGGCGCGGGCCGCGCAGCTTCAGCAGCGAAATCTGCTTGCCGCTCGGCGTGATGGCCGCAACGTCGACGCTGTCGTACGCCTTGTCGAGCATGGGACGCAGGGCGTAGACGCGTCCTGCGCTCGGAAGGCTCGTCTTGAGAATCCGGACGCCGCCCGAATCGGCGTTGGCCTCTTTCCCGTTCGTCGAAACCGACTGCAGCTCGCGGCCCGACGCCGGCGGATCGGTAAAGTAGAGGCCGATGTTGCTCCTATCCGAGAGCGCGTGCTGCTCCTGGTCGTAATGCTTCTTGTAGTGGATCTGGAGGTGCAGCTTCGCGGCGGGCTGGAGGCTGAACGCGGCGCCGCTCGGGGCGGCGAGCGGATCCTTCCCCGGCTGCCACAGCGCGAGCGTCGACCCGTTCTCGACACTGATGATCGCGTCGCGCACCATCGTGGGCGTCTCCGGTAGCAGATCGGCGGCGCGCACCCACTTCACCTCGGTGATGCCCGACGGAATCGAGAAGTCTTTCGTCTCTTCAACGGCGTTCGCGGCGAGCGTGTACTCACGCTCCATCGACACGACGAGATCCGGCTGTCCGAGCTTCCACTGCTTCTGCAGCCTCACTGGCGGGAGCTGCTTGTTCAAGTCGCCGGACCAGTCGTGCGGCGTCCCGCCGGCCGCCCACGTGACGATCACGTCGACCTCGTGTGCGCTCATCGGGTGCATCCCTTTGACGGCAGGGCTTCGCGGGTCGAGCGGCCACGGCGGCATGCGGCCGGACGTCAGCTCCTCGCGAATCGATTCCGCCCAAGGGACCGCTTCCTTGTACGTCATGAGCGACATCGGCGCGGCGCCACCTTCGACATGGCAGCGCCCGCAGTTGTCACGGAGCAGCGGGAAGACGTCGCGGTTGTAGTCGTACTTCGACGTCACCGGTTTGTGGGCATCCACTGTGCGGACGCGGAGCGTGACGAGGAGGGCCGCCGCGAGCGCGATCGACCATCCCAGAGTGTGGGACGTGGGTCTAATTCGTGGCGGCATAGAGTCCCACAATCTCCCCGACTGCCGTGCGGAAGACGTCGTAGAGCACCGCGATCTTCTCCTTGTTCCCGAGATCGCCGGCCGAATCGATCTGCCACGCGGACAGCGTCACCCGCTGAACGGCGCTCGTCAGCTCCGGCTGCTTGCCGTCCGGGATGTCGTTGCCGTGATTCAGCTGCAGCTTCAGCACGACGTCCTTGGCGCGCAGCGCTGGATACCAGAGGCCGCTGAGACTGCCTTCCTGCCACTCCTTTGTGACCGAATCCATGTTCTTCTGCAGCTCGGCGAGCAGATCCTGTTTGGTGTCGGGCAGCAGGTCCAGGACTGTCGTCGACGGACCGCGGCCGCCCGATTCCGAAGGAGTCTCAGGCGATGCCGGTGTCTGCGCGGGCAGTGCCTGCGGTGTGTTCCGGGCGGCGGCGACGGCCGAGCGGATGGGCGCGGACTCCCTTGAGTAAGACGTGAATGTGTGATCGGTTACCCAGTCCTTGTCGCTCGGCTTGAACTTCACACGGAGAGCGAAGAACGCCGACGCGCGCTCGATCGGCACCGCGGCGTTCGGCAAGCGCACCTCCATCGCGTTGCCGTCTTTGATGCGCGACAAGACGAGCGGGACAGGGCTGCCGGTCTCCTTGCCGTTCTTGTCCGCGGGCGCCACATGGGCCGACACGCCGGTCGCGTGTATCGGCCGCGTGTATTCGTCGTAGAAGTACACGCGGAAGATTGCCGGCTGGGTGTTCGTCGGCGCAACGAGCGTCGCTTCGACGTGATGGTACAGGTCCTCGGACATGAACACGGTCGGCCCGCCGTGCCGCGGGTTGTGGTCGCCGTGCGGCCGAACCTCGAACGCTTTCTCGCCCGGCGATCCGTCACGGCACGTGCCCGGCTCGAGGTAATGCCTCTCTCGCTCCGGATCGTTCATGCAGACCCAGAAGATCGACGCCGTCACCGGGACAAGATCGGTGTGATCCATCGGGCAGGTGCCGGGTTTCTCTCTGACATATGAGGTTTTCAGGCACTTGTACGCAATGTCCAGCCGGACCGCCTGGAGCTCCGCGCCAGATTTCGGACACTTGCCAAGCTTGTCGTCGATGAAGTTCTCTTCGCCGGGCGACGGGCAAACGTAGGAAATCGGCGGCAGCGCGTCCTCCGTCTGTTTCTTCCGCGGCGCGGCGACACGGACCTGATAGAGCCTCGATGTGTCGCCCTCGTACACTGTGGCCATGATGCGGTCGCCGCGTTTGAGCGTCTTGAGGACCGCCAGGTTGTCCACGCGATACGTCATCGACATCGGCGCCATCCAGCCGGGAATGTTGTCGTTCTTGACGTCCACTGTGCCGCCGGCGGCGTTCGCCTTTTCGACGGTACCTCGAAACACGAACTGCTTCTTGCTGCCCGATTGGCTGGTGCTCGACCCGGCTGCCGGCGGTAGGGGTTGTTGTGCCTGGGCCTGGGATCGCTCGGCGTACATGGGAACGGTGAGCGACGCAGCGAGTACGAACGCGAGGAAGCTACTCTTGCTGGACATGCGTCACGCCCCACGACGCGCAGGGGGACGACGAAGGACGGTCACTTCGCCGGCGCAGCGGTGCTCTCTGGGCGCGGCGGCGCGCCGGTGCCCTCAGAGCCCAGGAATAGCTTGCGGCCGTCGGCGAATGCAATGTCGCGGCCGTTCGCCCGCGTCGACCGATCCTTGGCCTGATATCCGTCGACGATCACTTCGGTGCCGATCGCCAGCGCGTCCTTCGAGAGCCCGCGGCGGAGCAGCGTGTTCGGTGTGCCCCCCTCGATCATCCACACCTCGGTGCCGCCGCCTGCCTTCGGGACTTCGATGTGGATCCACGCGTGGGGATTCACCAGCTCCACCTTGACGATCTTCCCCTGGAGCTTCACCGGCCGGTCCGCGTCGAACTCCGCACTGAAGGCGTGATGCGCCACGGCCGGCCCTGCCGCTGCGAAGACGAACACTACGCCGGCAGCCGCCACCATCAGTTTCCGTTTCATTGCCGTCTCCCTTTTTCGCTCGACAACTCCGGAATCCATCTATCTCGGCAGTGGATTCTTTCGCCACTGCCCGTACAGCAGTTCCTCGACGAACTCGACGCACTTGAACTCCATCAAACGGGCGTCCCGCTCGATGCGCCGATACAGCGGCATGCTGATCTTCCACGGCCGTGTGAAGGTGTCCGGGTCCGCGATCGTCGCCTCGTACCTCAGGTGGTCTGGCGCGATACGCGTGTAGCGCTCGGTGACCTTCACCTTCGCGCTGGTGAAGTTGCCCGACCGATCCAGCCAGGCCATGCCGTTCAAAGCGGTCACCTCGACCGCGAACGTCTCACCTTCCCATCGGCCGACCGACTGTCCCATCCACGAATCGGCGAGGGCCGGACCGGGATCTTTCAGGTAGACGTTCCGCACCGCGCCCGCGTACTCGTAGGCGATGAAGAACGCGCTCTGGCTCTGCATGATCTGGAAAGGGTAGGGCATGTAGGTCGCGCGCGGCACGCCCGGCAGGTAGCACTTGATCTCCGGATCGCCCTCCAGCCATTTTTCCCGGTTCTCGTTCCTGATCTTCAACGCCTCGGGCTTGTACGGGATCTCGCCGCCCTCGACCACCCCCATGCCACCCGGCACCGCACCGACCGCGCCAAGGTGCAGGACCTCCTTGGCCGGCAGCGGTCCGTAGGGCCCGGGCCGCAGCGCCATCGCGTGACGCGCCATGTGCCGCTCGAGGTCGTAGTTGGCCGTATTCACCGCCTCCCAGATCCCGTTCAAGTCGGGGCGGCCATCGGCCAGCCGCGGCGCCCGGTAAACCTGCGTTTGACCTTGAGCCCGAACGCGGAGTGGCGCGACAACTGCCGCCGGGACAAGCGCTAATGCCAGACAACCGGCGATGAGTATGCCCCGCCTTCGGTTTCGCATCGGAAGACGCACCTACTGGGAAATTTGAAACATGAACGTGGATGATTGCCGTACGACAGCGGCCGCAAAATCCGTACGGCGTCCGCGCTCATTTCACCTGCGTGGGTTTCACCTGTGCGCGTTCGGC
Organism: uncultured Acidobacteriota bacterium; assembly: GCA_963773035.1. GTDB lineage: Bacteria > Acidobacteriota > Vicinamibacteria > Vicinamibacterales > CAVVIG01 > CAVRXZ01. The sequence goes on from CAVYZX010000032.1 coordinate 5,891, forward strand.
TTCTTCCTTCTCGCGCGTCCGTTCGCCCCGAAGGATCCCGCCAAGCGCATAGTTCGCTTCGTGACACGCGTACTCGAGCACCGGCTGGTCGCTCTTGACCCAGGCATACTCGGCAGTCCAGGGCCGCGCCCAGGTCTTCTGATCGTCGACGGTGAACCGATACACGAGTGTGTCAGCGTCGGTGCGCGTCAAGCGTTCGGTGACACGCAGCGACTCGGACGCACCTCTGAATCGTGACTCGCTCCTGATATTCGTGGTTTCGATGACCAGCGCATCGCCTTCCCACCGCGCGACCGAATCGCCCATCCATGGCTTCATCTCGCTCGGGAGGTGCGGGCGATTGAACGGGATGATGCGCGCATCGTGGTTCATCTCGTTCAGGATCGTCACGTACCCATTTGTCTGAACGACTTGGTTGAAATTGCCGTAGACGCCTGGAAGCCTCGGTGGCCCTGCCGGGTGAACTCCCATGAGGCAGCGCTCCGATACGGGACGATCCTCCGGGTTGTCGGCGCACGGCAAGCCCGGGTAGCAGCCGATGTCCGCTGCCCCAGGTCCGACACGGGGGCCGGAGAGTCGCGCCTTCGCTTCTTCCGTCAACGGTGGCAGCTTGCCGTCCGGGGGATCGATGACCATGGAGGTCCGATACTCACCATTGATGCGTGTCAGCATCGATCCTCGATCAAGCCAGAAGTCGTTGTACGAAACGATCCGGTTGTATGGACCGGTCCCAGGTCTTTGTGCGTCCTGGCTCGCTCTGGACGAGGCATTTGCCACAAACGCTTTGGCCTCGGCCTCCGTCAGCGCGGCCTTTCCCGCAAACGTCGCCGGCCGCTCCATGGGGGTCAGCGTGGCGATGTACCAGACGCCCTGAAGATCGGGGTGACCGTCAGGTGCCCGCGGCACAGTCCCGCTCTTCGAGGAGGTCGGTGTCTTCGAAGCCCTAGAAGCACTGGTCTGCACGGCGGGAGTTTGGCCCGCAACGGAAACCACGGCCAGCGATACAACCGCCAATAACGAGAGAACGGCCGGTAACATCAGAAGATGTCGCTTCATCGGCGTACTCCTTACTGGCCGACTCCCTGGATGGACACGCTGACCTTGACCTCGTCGCCGATGAGGAAGCCGCCCGCTTCGAGCGGAGCGTTCCACTGCAACCCGAAATCCTTGCGGTTGAGAGTGCTCTCGCTCTCGAAGCCAATCTTTTCCTTGCCCCAGGGATCCTTCCCCGCGCCGAGGTGCGCTACTGGGAGCGTGATCTCTTTGGTGACACCGTGCATCGTCAGGTCGCCAACCACGTCGTACGTATCGGCGCTTCGCTTGGCGATGCGCTTGCTCTTGAACGCGATACTGTTGAACTGCTCGACCGCGAAGAAGTCTGCCGATCGCAGGTGCTTATCGCGATCGGGCTCGTTCGTGTCGATGCTCGCCGCGTGGATCGTGAAGTCGATCGACGATTTTTCGGGATTCGCCTCATCGAACTGAATCGTGCCTTCGAAATCGGAGAAGCGCCCACGCACTTTCGTGAGCAGATATCGGACCTGGAATGTCGCCTCGGAGTGGGCTTTGTCTATCTTGTAGATGCGCGTCGTCGTCGCCGTTGCCATCGTATTGTCCCCCTGGAAAGAGTCGAACACTATGAAAAGACCGGTCTCTCCCTGAGAGGCCGGTGATCGCCGTCCGAACTAGAACGTGAATCGCCCGCCGAGCTTCAGGTACGCGGACTGCAGGATCCCCGTAGGCGCCAGCCAGGAGGCCGCCGAGTACGTCGTGGTGTAGGTCAGGACCGGAGACACGTTGAACGTATTGTAGAAGTCAACGAGGGCGTCCAGACGGTACCGTCCGAAGAGGAAGCCCTTGGTCAGGCGCAGGTCCACCTGGTTGACGCGGTCGGAAAAGTCGGGGTACGTGGACGGGTCGATCAAGGGCGCATTGATCACGCCGCCCGCCGTCGCGATCGGCCGGCCCAGCGTGAGGCCTGGGGTGGCATTGTTCACCGGCAATGTGGCCACGGCGATCGCCGCGCTGCCGGTGACCGTCGTGCCGCTGGTAACCGGCGTGGTCGGGATGCTTTGAAACACCCCGCTCACTTGCAGCTGCCAGGGGAACGTGTAGCCGCCCGAAACGCGGTAATTCGGCAGGAACGGCGGCGTGACCGCACAGAACCGTTGCGTCTGTGGATTGTCGACGAGCGCGCAGTTCCTAGTGACCGTCCGCCCGGTGCTCACGCCGGCCTGCAGGAACAAGCGCCCCGTCGGCCGTGCGTTCACGTTGAGGTCGACGCCGTTGTAGGTCTGGCTGGTCTCGCCGGTAAACTCCGACGCAAACTTGATGATGTTGTTGCTCGGGAGGGCCGCGACGCCGGCCTTCACGGCCGAGATGTCGTAGAGGCCGGTCACCTGACTGCCGCTGACACTGCCCAGGCGAGCATCTGTCGGGGCTGTGATGGAGAACGGCGTGTAGTCGGCCGGCGTGATGTCCTGGTTGTCGGTGACGGTAAAGTTGCCGAACACCCGACGGTAGTACCCCAGGTCCATCGAGACGCGGGGTAGCAGCTCGTGCTGCACGCTCACCGAGTATTCCCAGTTGTACGGCCGCTTTCCCCAGCCCTCGCTCACGGACGGGTCGTAATGGGTCGTGACGACCGGCGAGCCGAAGAGCGGGTTGATCGTCCCCGTGAACTCGCCGTTCGGCAGCGGGTTCAGCGGGTCGCCCTGCGGAATGAAATCCTTCGGGTTGCCGTTCGCGCCGTCGCTCCAGCCGCGCGTGACGCTGTTGACGCTTTGCCCTAGGGGATTGATCGGGCCCGTAAAGGCATAGACCGAGCCGGTCACGTAGCGGCTGACGGACGCCTTAATGGCCGTCTTCCCGTTCCCAAACAGGTCGTACGACACGCCCACTCGCGGGTCGACGTCCTTCCAGTTCGGGACGTTGTCAATGGCTGCGTACCGAGCGCGCGCCGACCCACCGCGACGCGGCGGCGGACTGCGCGGGGATACTCATATTGAAGTAATCGAACCGGACGCCGCCCGTGAGCGTCAGACGGCGCACCGTCCACCGATCCTGGGCAAAAATGCCCACGTCGGCGTTCAGGTGGAGCAGGGTCGTGTACGGATCGGTTCTCAACACGACCGACGCCGGAATGCCGCTCAACAGTTGAAGGCCCATGTCAGAGCTGAACGGGTAGGTGGAGGCACTGGTCCACCCTTCGTGCCACGTCAGCCCGACCTTGGCCAAATGCGACCCGGTCACGTAGGACAGGGCCGCGCGCGCCTGGCGCTGGGCTTGATCGGCGCTGCCGACGACAAACGGCGCCCGGAGCCGACGGTTGGTCGACTGCTCGAGTGCCGAAGCGGTCGAAAAGGTAATGCCCGCCTCGGGCTGCGGTCCATTGTCGGTCGGTTGGGTGTTGTACGAGATGGCGCCGTCGAACAGCAGCTTCGAGCTGATCGTGGACTGCCAGCTGGCCGACGTCAGATAGCTGAGCGGATACGTCAACCGCGTCCCTGACTCGCCGGTTGAAAACGCGGAGTCCGCGATCGTCGGACAATTACACTTGTTGATTTTGTCGTAGAAGCCAGACACTTTGTTGCGCGCCGACACCTGCGCCGTCACTCGCACCTGGTTGTCCAGGTCCCAGCCGCCGGCATTCAGGGGCCGCGTGAAGTCCGGGTTGTACACGTAGGCGAGCGGGTTGATCGAAAAGAACTGATTCGAGCCGGTCAGGTCGTTGCTGCGGTACCGGTGCGCGACGAAAAACCACAGACGATCGCGCCGAATCGGGCCGCCGACCGCCGCGCTTTCATCCACGAGGCTGTCGAACCCGGGGCTCCTCAGCAGAGGATTGCGCGCCTGCAGGTCGGCGGTGAGATTGTTCCTCTCCATGCTGCGCTTCGAAAAATTGCCAAAGGCCGACCCGCTGAACCTGTTGCCGCCCTCGCGCGGGACCACGTTCACCCTGACCCCGCCAGTCGCTGCTTCGGTTGAAATCGCCCCGGTTTCGAAGGCCATCTCATGGGCGGCCGCGTCGTTGAGCGAGAAGTTCGACCACGCCGAGCCCGAAAAGGGACCGATATTGCCGATCGTCATCCCGTCCACCTGGACCGTCATGTCGAACACCGAACCGCCGTGGGCCGAGAGGACGTTCCCACGTTCGCCCTGCGTGCCGCCGACATCGCGCTGGTTCGCCGTCACACCAGGCAACGTCGTTCCGAGCGTCGCGAACGACCGCGCCGTCGGCAGCGCGTCCAGCGCCTCCTTCGGGAGCGTCTTCCGTTCGGAGCTGGTCTGCACGTCCACGACCGGCGTCGATCCCGTCACCGTGATCGTTTCGGCGACCGCTCCCACTTTGAGCGATCCGTTCACCGGCGCCGTGAAGCCTGCGGAAACCTCGATGCCTTCGCGGCGGATGGCACTGAAGCCTGTCAGCGTGAAGGTGACGGTGTACACGCCCGGACGGAGCAGTTCCACCTTGTATTGACCCTCCCTGTCGCTGACCGCCGTGCGGGTCTTCTCAATCAGCGCCGGGCCCGCGGCTTCGACCATGACGCCCGGAAGGACGGCGCCAGTGCCGTCCTTCACGACGCCCCCAATCGCACCGAACTGGGCAAAGCACAACGCCGGAAACGTGATTACCGCTAATGCGACTGCCGCGAGATGCCTGACGATCGCGCGCATACAGCCTCCCTTTGGGACGCCACTGCGGTCGCGCTTACTCCGGCGCGAACGCGAGTAGCACGTTACCGGGAATGCCACCAATCGCTCCGTAGCCTGAGTTCACGTAAAGGATGCCGTCGGCGATCACGGGCCCAGGTCCGTTAATCCCTCCGCCTTTACCCTCGATCCCATTGATGGTGGGAAAGGGCCGCAGCGTGTTGAATTCCCAGATGACGCGCCCGTCCCGTGTGTCGTACGCACGCATGACCCCGTCCATCGAACCGGAGAACACGACGCCAGGAATGACGGTCGGCGCCGCGGGTTGTCCGGACGTGCATCCCCCGGGGCCAGCGGGACCACCACGACCCGGTCCGCCAGTCTCTGGGGCGGGACCCGGGCCAGAGGGATTCGCTCCACGAGCGGCAAAGCCACGGCAGGGCGTGAGCGGTGGCTTTGTCAACCAGAGGCGCTCTCCCGTCGCGAGGCGAATCGCGGCCAATCCGCCCGCCTCCGTCGTCGGTCCGAAGCGGCTGTCGTTATTCGTGTAGTACACGGTCTGCTCGTCAGCCGCGCCCCCCCACTCGATCCCGCCCGTGACGCTCCCCTTGCCAACTCGGTGCTCCCACAGGACGGCACCTTCCTTATCCGGATCCAGGCCCCACGCGACACCGGACTTCTGTCCCGCCGTCAGCACACGACGCCCATTCGGCAGCATGCGCAGGATCGGTGACGCTCCAAAATCGAAATCAGGGCCCATGGGGTTCGGACACGTCTCGGATTGTCTGGCTCCGCCGCATCCGAAAATGTAGGCATCGTCAGGGGTTAATTGCTTCGCCCACCGCATCCGGCCCGTGTCGAGATCGAAGGCGATGATCGCGTTGCTCGTTGCAGCCGCCGGAGCGGTGAATGCGTTGCCCGTCGCCACATACAGGCTGTTCGTGCGTTCATCGACGGTCGGAGCCGACCAGACGCCCGCACCTGCCGGACCCCAGAGTTGAGTGCCCACCGACGTCGTTGTTGTTCGGGCCAGCGGCGCCGAAATCGTCGACGCTTTCCAAAGCTGAGCGCCGGTATTGGAGTCGTACGCGACGACCGCGCCCCGGGAGGTGCAACATTCATATTTAGGATTGGATGCCACGCCCTCCTCGAGCGCGGTGACTGGCACGTACAGCCGACCCTTATGCAGCGTCGGGGCTCCAGTGATGCGCGCCAGCGGATGCGGATCGGCCTGCTGTTTCCAGAGGAGCGTTCCGGTCTCTGCGTTCACCGCGTACACGGCGCCGTTGAGGTCGCCGAAGTACACCGCGTAACGCGCGCCCGGTTGGCCCGTGATCGCCCCGACGTTGATCGCGGTGCGGATGGCCGCCCCAGCCTGGAATGACCAGTAGACGCAGCCGGTCTCGGCGTTGAGCCCATACACGACCGCGTTATCGCTCCCGACGAACAGCCGGCCGCCTGCGATCGCGGGCTGCGCATACATGGACGTGGCATTCGGGACGGCAAACGCCCATTTCAGCTTCAACTTGGGCACATCGTCCTTCTTGAGGCCCGCCACCTTGCCGGGTTGGAACCTGGAATTCTCGACGTCCGCGCCCCACCCGTTCCAGCGCGGCATTCTCGCGATGTCTCCCATTGCGCCCGGACGGCACTGGTTCGTCATCGCCGATGCCGCCGAGGTCTCGCTGGCGCCAATCGCGCGCCCGCCGAGATACTCGGCGAGCGCCCGCCGCTGTGCGTCGGTGAGATCCGTCGCGTTCGGTGCCATCGGCCCGGTCGTGATCGCGACTAGAACGGCCTCTGGCGAGAGGTTACGCAGTTCGGCCAGGCTCGGCGCGCGGTTGTCCGGCGGCGGCGTGGGCATGTGGCAGGTTGCACATCGTTCCTGAAAGAGCGTCATGCCCGGGCCTTGTGCGTACCCGAAGGAGGGGGTAGCAAGGGCGACAGCTAACGCCAACACAGTTCGAACGCGCATCTTGCGTTTCTCCGCTAACTGTCGACGTGCTTACTTTCCCCCGAGGGGTGTTTGCCGCTGCATCCAGACGGTGCCCAGATTGACGAACGGGCCCTCGCCTTCCGAGATGTCGGTGCGCACGCGAAAATTCACTGGCGACGCCATGAACGTCGTCCCTTTCAATCTGACCTTCGTGCGTTTGACAATGAGCGGCGCCGCCTGCCAATGATGCGTGTAGTACCCACCTGAGTCTCCACCCACCCGTCCAGACTTGAGCACTTCAAGCCCGCGACTGTCGCGCTCCAGGACGATCATGTAGTGGGCGGACGGGTCGTAGACGATCGTCGACTTGATCGTGAACGCGCCGGTCGGTCCTTTAGCCTGGGTCGTGCTTTCGTAGAGACATCCATCCACGCGCTGAATCGTCTCGGTGCCCGTGACTTGACCTCCCGGCCCGAGAGCGGACTCTGGCGTGTCGTACTCGAATGTCCAGCGGCCGACAAGATAGTCCGGGTCGAAGGGGGCCTCCGCGTCGTTGTTCAGGGTCGTGCGCTTGATCGCACCCCTGGCTGCGATCAGATCGAGATCTTCTTTGAACAGGCACTTCCCGGGGACAGGCGTTTCACCGGGCGCCCGCACAAGGAGCTTCACGTCCGGGGGCAGGGGGACCTGCGGCGGGCCCTGAGCGAGGACCGTTGGTATGTGCGCGGCTATCAACAGTGCCACGACGAAAACACCGGCGCTTGCGGCTATTTCGCGCATGTCTCTGCCACCATCTGAAATGACGTGACGTTGATGCGGCTGTCGGTGCCGCTCTTGATCAAAATGCCTTTGACCGCCATCTTGTGCCCTTTGTGGCGCTCGGGACTGAACGGGCTAGTACCGAGCAGCCGATATTGCTGATTCCCGAGCGGTTTCTCCGCTGCTGCCTTGACCGCTTCTGGCGTCGTGAATGACGTCGGCGAAGTGGCCGGCTCGGTTGCGTTCACGAGATTCCAGTCGGCCCCCGTCTGCGAGAGGCATCCGACAACCTCGACAATCGGCAGTAGATCCGGATTCGGCTGCGACTGGCGGCCCTGCGCCTGCACGCTGCCGACCGCTGCGGCCACGAGAAGCCAGACAATACGGATCGACTGATTCACGGAATACCTCCGCCTGTCTGGGGACACGCGTGACGTGTCCCCAGGACCAGAAAAAAACTACCGCTGTGACGCTTGCACGGGCGGCGTTGGGGTGATCGGGCTCTTCAGCTTCACCACTCCGCGGATGATCGGGCTGAGCATTTCATCCCAGCTCTGCTCGCCCCAGAAGACCTCCTGGTCCGGCCTCGGGTTGTACTTGTTCTTGGTCGAGTTGTCCCACGCCGCTTCGACGCGAACCGTAGTTCCCGCGGGCAGTGAGACTGGCTTTGCGAACTCGTACACGATTTGCCAATTGAAGTCGTAGTGGGGCACGTTCAGCAGCTCTTCTTCCCGGCCATCCGGATAGATGGCCGTGTACTTCATCGATTTCCCGCGGAGGTGCATGTGTGGTTGGATGCTGTACACGACAGTCTCTTGTCGAATCGGTAGGAGGTTGATCAAGCGGTAGTTGGCTTCGCCGGCAGGGATGTTCGGCACGGTTTTGATGCCCGGCGGCAGAATGTCCTGCGTCACCTGGGCAGAAAATCGTCCTGTGAGCTCCTTGCCGTTGACGATGAATGTTTCGTTACCGAAGTCACCACCACCAGGGCCCTGCGATGAGTGCGTGATTGGACCCTTCGCGAGCCAGAGGCCGATGCGGGTCCGATCCGTGGTCGCCTTTCCGTTAGCCTGGTAGTGCAGATTGAACATCAGATGCGTACCCACCAGGTGCTCAGCGACGCCCGGCCCATAAGTGACCGCGGTATCAACCCCGGGCTCCCAACCACCGGAGAATCCTCCAAGGCCCCCGCCACCAGCGCCGCCCGCCGGTGGGGCCGCCGCGCTCGCAGTGGACACTCGTCCTCCGGGATCAACTGACGAGCCCTGCTCCAACTTCATGCGCCCTTCGGCATCGATTTGTGCGTTCGGCGGCAGCTTCATGGCTGTCACGAGCACGTGATGCACGGCCGCGCGGTTGCCGGGCACGACCTGCGACGCCGCCACCCAGACGTCGCCCTCGAACGGCAGCTTCACAAATGCGTACTGCCAGGGACTCTCGCCCTCCGCTGGCACTTTCATCTCGGGCGCTTCGATGATCAGATCGGGCGGCGTCCCATTCGGACCGTTCCAACCGTGTGCGAGCGGCGGCGGAGCCGGCAGCTCGCTGTCACTGCCGCGTGGAGCGCCGGCATCCGCCCACGCGACAATCCTGTCGATCTCTGCCTGACTCAGGCGACGATCGTTACGCCATTTGCCGTGATCCCCCTCCGCATACCACGGGGGCATCTGGCGGGCGACCACTTTGTTCTTGATGGCGCGAGCCCACGGCCGCACTTCGTCGTACGACATCAGCGACATCGGCGCCACCTCGCCAGGCCGATGGCACATGGCGCACTTGGCGTAGAAGATCGGAGCAATGTCCTTCGCGAATGTAGGCTTCGAGCTCTGGGCGAACACCGTGGCCGGGAGCAACGCCGCAGCGATGATCCAGCCGACGGGGACGTGGGTTCGTATCATTGCAACTCTCCTCGTTGACGCGCTGCCGACCACTGCGACGACCTCTGGGCACACGCGTTCACGTATCCCCAGGACTAAAAAGACTACCGCTGCGACACTTGCACGGGCGGGATTGGGATTATCGGATCCTTGAGCTGCATCACGCCGCGCAAGATCGGGCTGAACATCTCGTCCCAGCTCTGCTCGCCCCAGAACACTTCTTGGTCCGGCCGCGGGTTGAACTTGTTCTTGCTCGAGTTGTCCCACGCCGACTCGACACGCACCGTGGTGCCCGCAGGCAGCGTGACTGGCTTTGCGAACTCGTAGACGATCTGCCAATTGAAGTCGTAGTGGGGCACGTTGAGCAGTTCTTCTTCCCGGCCATCCGGATAGACGGCGGTGTATTTCATCGACTTCCCGCGGAGGTGCATGTGTGGTTGGATGCTGTACAACACCATCTCTCGTCGAATCGGCAGAAGGGCGGTCAAGCGATAATCGTCTGCGCCCGCAGGGATGTTCGGTACCGTCTTCATGCCCGGCGGCAGAATGTCCGTCGTCACTTGAGCCGTATATCGTCCTGCGAGCTCCTTGCCGTTGACGATGAATGTTTCGCTGCCCAAGCCGACACCCGCGCCCGCCGTGGCGTGCGTGACGGGACCCTTTTGAAGCCAGATGCCGACGCGGGTTCTGTCCGTGGTCGCGTGGCCGTTCGGCTGGTAGTGCAGGTTGAACATGAGATGCGTGCCGGAGATACGCTCCGCCGCGCCCGGCCCGTAGGTCACGGCTGCATCAACCCCTGGCTCCCACCCGGCATTGAACCCACCAATCCCAGGCCCCGCGGGAATGGCGTTGCCCGCCGGTTGGGATGAGGGCGGCGGTGTCGACGGAGGTCCGGGTGACGC
>CAVYZX010000033.1:0-118367 GCA_963773035.1 uncultured Acidobacteriota bacterium
GCAACCCCTGCTGGTCGATTCGGCCAAAGTAGTCGCAGATATCCGCGTCCAGTATCTGGTTGCCGCCCGTAGTGATGCAATAACGACGTCGGCCTCGCGACGGCCCGCGTAGACTGTGCGGTGTCCACCCCGTATTGTCTCATTGCTCGGCCGAAAATCTTCGAGGCCGTGAGACCTGGTCGGTGATATAGACTCTCCCGCCGTGCTCAACATATGGTCCCTCCGAATGTTCGTGGCGGCGCTGGCTGGCTGGCTCGACCAGCGGCAGCAGGCCGCCGTGGCCTACCTGATCGAAGAGAACCGCATCCTTCGTGAGCACGTTCGCGGCCGGATCCGCTTGACCGATGAAGAACGCCGGCGGTTGGCGAGGCACGGACAGCGGCTGGGCCGTCGTCGGCTCCGTCAGGTCTCGACGATCGTCACACCCGACACGATTCTTCGGTGGCACCGGCAGCTGATCGCCCGCAAGTGGACGTACGCGAAACGGCGCGGCGGTCGTCCGGGTGTGCTCTTGGAGATCCGACGCCTGGTGGTGCGGATGGCCGAGGAGAATCCCACGTGGGGCTACACCCGGATCGTCGGCGCGTTGAAGAATGTCGGTCATCGGGTCAGCCGGTCGACAATTGCCCGGATCCTGAAAGCGCGCGGGATTCCGCCGGTGCCCGAGCGGCCGACCTCGTGGCAGACGTTTCTCCGGGCGCACTGGGACGTGATTGCCGGCGCGGATTTCTTCACGACTGAGGTCTGGACATGGCGCGGCCTCGTGACGTTCTACACTGTGTTCGTGATCAAGGTCGCGTCACGCCGTGTCCACATCGTGGGTTCGACGCCGTATCCCGACGAGCGGTTCATGCAACACCTGGTGCGCACGCTGACGGCTGCGGATGACGGGCCGCTCGTCCAGCATCACGTGCTGATCTGTGACCGCGACACGAAGTGGAGCGCGTCGGTGCGCGCCCGACTGGCCGAGGCGGGCATCCGCGTGGTGCAGACGCCGTATCAGGCACCCAACGCCAATGCTTATGCAGAGCGGTTTGTGCGCTCCATTAAACAGGAGTGTCTCAGCCGCGTGATTCCCTTCGGCGAGCGCCATCTCCGCCGGACGATCGCCGAGTACGTCGAGGATTACCACCGCGAGCGAAATCATCAAGGGCTCGACAACGGGCTTATCGAGGAGTGCGCGCCGGGTCGACGCGCCAGCGGATTCGTCGTCGTCCACGGCTCGGTGGCTTGCTCAATTACTACGAGCGAGCGGCGTGACACACCGGCGTCAGTCGGGCGCATCCGTTCGGCCCAAATCTGAGACATTTTTATGAAGCGGCCCGTCAAGTTACCCGGTTGTTGGTGACATTTTTCGGTGATCGCAGACAGACCTCCAGTGAGCGCGCACGGCCCCTCAACCAGCCAGGGGATGTGCGCGCGAACGGATTCGCCGTCTTGCCTCATCGTCAAGCCAATGACCTCGCGAGGTCCTTCACACTTTTATGCGCGCTCTGTATGGCACGAGAGTGTGCCGGCGCACGATACGATCCGAGGGAGGCGTCGCGCACTCTACGGGACGGCTCTCAATTGCGGCCACATGTCCTCATCGCGCTGACGCCTCCAGCTTGACGACCGCGACTGATTACGACGGGCCAGCCGACGGCACCGCCGCCGTCTCCGTGATCGCGACGCCGCCGTGGGCTCGCGTCGGTTCGGTGCGGACCGCGTCATAGGGCACGCCATCTCGCCACATCGCGAATAGGATGCGCGCGAGGCGGCGGGCTAACGCCACCACCGCAATGCTCCGCCCGCGTCGGTGGGCAATGCCCTGTGCCCAGCGGCGAAGACCGGCCGTCCGGGGATCCCGTGAGCGCCACACGGACCAGGCCGCTTGAACGAGCAAGGATTGGACGTAGGGATGGGCACTGCGCAGCACTCGCCCCCGTCGCTGCTGTTCCCCCGAGCTGTACTCGCGGGGCACGAGGCCTAGGTAGCTCGCCACGTGCGCCGCACGACCGAAGCGCGCGACATCATCCAGTGCGGCGACATACGCGGTCGCCGTGATGGGTCCAATGCCCGGCACGGTGGTCAATCGGGCGACGACGGGGTCCTGCACCGCGATCGTCGCACACCGGTGATCCGCCGTGGCGAGCTCCTCGTTCAGGACCGCGATCACGCGCTGCAACGGCGCGAGCGTCTCGGCGATCGACGGCGGAAGGTCCATCGCCGCCATCCGGACGAGGAAGCTCTCGGTACTGCCGCTCCGAATCCGGAGCCCGGCTCCGCGCGTAATCGCCCGCACTAGAGCGATCACCCGGGTTCGACTGTCCGTCAGTGCGCGACGGACATTGAGCTGCGCCCGCACCGTGCGCTGCGCGGCTGATCGCCGATGCGCCGCACGATAACATCCCCGATGACACGCGTCGGCCAACGCGGCGACATCGCGCCGATCGGTTTTGATGCGTCGGCTGCGCTCGCTATACATGGGCGCGAATGTCGGATCGGCCACAATCACCTCGTGGCCGAGGGTCTCGAGGTGCTGTGCGACCCACTCGCTCTCCGTGGACGCTTCCAGCAGAATTCGCATCGGCCGCCGTCCCTCGAACACGGCCGTGAAGCGGTCGCGGGTCGTCGCGATCCGTCGGTCGACCACCTCGCCACCCTCCGTGACAATCCGAACCTGGCTTTCTTTTTTGTGCAGGTCGATGGCACCATACTCCATGGCTGGTCTTCTCCTGTGCGCCACGAGCGCGTTTCAGTAATGTGGAGCGCAAGCTACCACGTCACTAAGGAGACCAGCCGCTTCATCCTATCTACGGGTCAGGCGACGCTGGCCGCCTTGCCGCTTTCGCCCCACGCCAGCCAGCGCCGCTCGGAGTTACAGGCGCTCAACGAGCATCTGACAACGCACATCGACGAACTCGATCAGCAGGTGAGCGCACAGGCACGCGAGCGTCCGCAGGCGTGTCGTCTCATGACGCATCCCGGCGTAGGCCCGGTCACGGCGCTCGCCACGGAAGTATTCCTTGGCGATCCGTCACGATTTGTCGATGCGAAGGCGTTGGCCAGTTACGTCGGGTTGATTCCGAGCGAATACTCGAGCGGCGCTCGGCAGCGACTCGGCAAACTCACCAAACAAGGCAATCCCATGCGGCGTTTTCTCTGGTGCGAGGCGGCCATTCATGCCGTGCGGCGCGACGCCGCATTGGGCCGCTTCTATCGACGCAAACTGCAACAGAAAGGGCTCGGCAAAGCCCGCGTCGCCGTGGCGCGGAAGCTGGGCATCAGGCTCTGGATTCTCATACGCGATCGAATCGACTATCAGGAATTCTGCCGTCGCGCGCCAGCACACGCGACGGTGCGGTGAGGCCTGTATGCGGGGATGCCTGTGTGGAGATATGGTCCAGCGAATCTGTGACCGGCAAAATGAATAGGCGACCCGCCTCCCGCGCACGGGAGTTCGCACGAGTCATCATGGTCCGTCGTGACCGAAGAGATGTTTGGTGGGCAACACCGTCCGTGATGCTGTGAGAATTTCGAGCGTTGAGGTGTGGACATCCGATAACGCTCACCGCCTACGACACGGCCGCCTCCGCCGCCTCTTAGCTTGTGAGAGCCGGCTCCGGCGGCCTGCACGGAGAAGGTGTCTCTTGACACTGCCGACGTCGTTAGAGACGTCTCCACGACCGGGGATGATTCGGGAGGACTAGAGAAGACGGGTGTGGACAGAGGAAGTTGCAGTCTGTCAAACCCTTAGTGCCAAAAGTCGCGCGCCATCAGCCAGTTAGAAACACGCGTTCAAAGGGTTCAAATCCCGCCCCCGACTTGAACCCGCATTACTCACCACGTCGCTAGAGCCGACGCTCCACGCCGAGAACCGCTCGTCACACCACATTGCCCCTCCTTGCGGCCATGAACAACGACAACCGCTCGCGGAGGGATCAACGCGTCCACGGTCAACAGGGCCAAGTGGTGGGCGCAGCTGGTGGGCGCACTTCGAGTTCACCCGCATAAACATTAAGCCAACTATCCCCGCAAAAAGATTGAAGAGCTGATGAACGTCCCGGGCATTGGCGAAAAGAACTTCTTGAAACTCAAAAATCAGATCAGCGTCGGTGCTCCGAAAGCGGAGCGCCCGAATCCACAGCCGTGAAGCAGGTCGGTGAGGCTCGGCTCGACGCCCACCATGCCGAGCCTCCCGTCCTCAATCGCGCAACCTGCGACGGCAGCCAAGGGTATTCGCTCGTCGAAGTACTGTTCGCGCTCACTCTTCTGGCCACCTTGGGTGGGATCGCCGTACCGCAGTTGCTGGCGACCGCGGACCATGTGCGCGCGGCTGGAGCCGTCCGATACTTGACCACCAGGCTGCACCAGGTGCGAACGGAGGCGGTCGTTCGTTCGAAGGACGTCGCTCTCCAGATTACGCAAACATCAGAAGGATATAGTTTTGCCACCTACCTGGATGGCAATGGCGACGGCGTCCGTACTCACGACATTCAGAACGGCACCGATCCTCAGCTCACCCGTCCGGAACGGTTGCCCGATCATTTCAGCGGCGTTGATTTTGGCGCGCTGCCTGAACTGCCGTCACCCGACGGAAGTAGTGCGGCACCCGGCGCGAATCCGATCAAGCTTGGATCGAGCAACATCCTGACGTTCACGCCGCTCGGCACTTCCTCTTCAGGAAGTTTGTACGTTCGAAGCAACGGCAACTCCCAATATGTGATTCGGATCCTCGGCGAAACAGGAAAGACGCGTGTGCTCAGATTCGACTCGCGGCGCCGCCTGTGGACGCCCTGACGGCTCGTAAACCATGACGACGAATCCTTCTCCTGAACGAAGGCGCTGCCGTCGGCGTCGGGACTCAGCGGAACATCGGATCGTGTCGGCACGGATCCGCCCTGGACACGACGTGGCGATAGTCGATGTCTCCGCGGGAGGGGCACTCGTGGAGGGCGCCTACCGAATGCGGCCGGGCGCCTCGGTCGAACTCCAGCTTCGCAACGAGCAGCAGGAAGATGAATCCGTTCGCGGCCGCATCGACCGCTGCGCCGTCGCGCGAGTACGACGCGACTCTGTAGCTTACCGCGGCGCGATTGTCTTCGACCGACAGCTTCTGTGGTTCGCGGACGACCGCCCCGGTGGGTAAAACGTTCCCGTTTCGGGCACCGACCGCTGACGTGCGGGGGCACACGTTACCCCAACTGGCGTTGAAGAAAGACCGCCAACGTTCAGATCGCCTGATTTAAACAAGTTTTCAATCAGTCCGCGGATGGCACTGGATTTGGTTTAATCGCGCTCATTCACCTCAGGAGTCACAATGACCGTGGTCATTCCGCAATCGGAACAGCGTGAACCCCGCCAGCGGGATCGTCGACAGGTGTTCGGTGAGTTGTTGTCCGCGCTCACGCGCGCACTCAACAATCGCAGCGACCCTTGCCTCATGCGTGGTGCGTTTGAGGAGTATCTGCGCCGGGCCGTCCCGGTCCGCTCGATTCAGCTCCGCGAGTCGACGAGTCGATGGCTCGGACGATCGGATGGTCCGATTGGCGCGGAATCAATCGCGCTCGACGTGCCGGGCGCCGATCTTTCCTCGCAAGGCGTGCTCGAAGCGACGTTCGATCCCGGCTGCCGCCTCGGTGAGTGGGACTTTCAAGTGCTCGGGCTCGCGGCCCAAGTTGGAGCCCTCGTCCTCGAGATCGAGCGTGGCCGGAACCGCCTTTCGCGGACTTCGTCGCAGATAGTCGTGAAGTCGAAGCGGGATGGTGCGGCACCTCTGATCGGCTCGACTCCGGCCATTCATGCATTGCGTTCGAAGATTGAACGTGTAGCGGGCACAGATTTCACCGTGCTCCTGGAAGGGGAAAGCGGGGTCGGCAAGGAGCTGGTCGCTCGTCAAATCCACGAACTCAGTCGCCGGCGGCAGGGGCCGTTCGTCGCGGTCAACTGCGCCGCCCTGGTTGAAACGCTGCTCGAAGCCGAACTGTTCGGCATCGAGGAACGAACCGCGACCGGTGTCCGCGGGCGCCGCGGCAAGTTCGAGCATGCCGACGGCGGCACCCTGTTTCTCGACGAGGTGTCCGACCTCTCGCTGTCGGCCCAAGCCAAGCTGCTGCGCGCCATCCAAGACCTCGCCGTCGAACGCGTCGGCGGCAACGGCACCCATCGGATCGACATCCGCATTGTCGCCGCCACGAATCGCAGTTTGAGCTCGCTGGTGGAACGGCAGCTCTTTCGGCCGGACCTCTACTATCGATTGAGCGGCGTGGATCTTCGCGTGCCGACGCTGCGCGAGCGGCGCGCCGACGTGCTCGAGCTGGCCAACTACTTTCTGGATCGCCATCGCGCGACGCGCCAGCTGCGCCTCTCGACCGCCGCGTCCGATGCGCTGGTGAGCTACGACTGGCCGGGCAACGTCCGCGAGTTGGAGCGGCTCATGGAGCGGGCGGTCGCCCTGGCCAGCAGCGCGGTCATCGAGTTGGACGATCTCCCCGCCACCGTGCGCGGCGACTACGCGGTGGCCGTGCTGCCATCCCTTGAAAAGGACGACACGCTTCGCGCGTGGGGAAGCCGCTACGCTCGGCTCGTGCTCGAACGATCTCAGGGGAACAAGCGGGAGGCCTGCCGCATTCTCGACATCAGCTATCACACCCTGCAGTCCTATCTTCGGTATTCGATCGACCGTGACAGGGCAGCCGACGATCTGGACACCGAAGCAGCGCCAACCGCTGAATTGAATGCAGGGCCTGAGCCTTCAATCGACGCGGAGGCGTGAACGGAGTCAGTTCGAACGAACCTGAGCTACTCGGGCGCGATCTGGACGGCCGTGCCGCTGGCGCTCACCATCAGCATGCCGCCTCCCACATCAATCGTCTCGTAATCGAGATCCACGCCGACGATCGCGTTGGCGCCGAACTCGGCGGCCTGCTGCGACATCTCCTCAGTGGCGATGCCCTTGGCGCGTCGAAGCTCCTTCTCGTAGGCGGCCGAGCGGCCGCCAATGATGTCGCGGACACCAGCAAAGAGATCCCTGAAGATGTTGGCGCCGAGAATGGCCTCGCCGCTCACGAGTCCATAGGAGCGCACGGCGCGGTGCCCCGGGACGGTTGGGGTGGTCACGATCTGCATCGATGAATGCCTCCATAACTTCACTACGTGGGACCCGTGATGCCAGTTCAATTGAGACCCGCCAGCTTCCTCGTGGGATGACCCAATCGGGCTTGGCGGGTGCGAAGAGTCCACTGCGACAGCGTGGCGCCCAAGCACCGCTGACGTATACTCATGCCGACTTGGGAAAGGCTTCTCGAAAACGCGATCGCCGGAAGAAGACACCAGCCTACATCACGGCTCTCAAATGGGTGGCGGGCCTGTCGGTCGTGGCGCTCATGATCTATGCAGCCTGGGACAGGGCTGGCGTCGTCTACGACGCCGACGATATCGCCGTCGTGGATTTTTCCGATCTCCCGCCGAGCAGCCGTCGCGGCGCTCTCCAGGCGGCGAATCGAGCCCGATGCAACTGCGGGTGTGGGATGACGCTCGCGCAGTGCGTGGCGACCGACTCGACCTGTCCCGTTCGCGAGACCAACATCGAGCGGATCCGGACGCTGGTACGGGAGGCGCGTAACACGTCCTGACCGTCCAGAGTGTTGCCACGACAAAACAGGAGAAGCAGTCATGGTCGAGAGCGTGCTGTTAGTACAGGCAAAAGCCGGCATCGAGGAAAAGTTGAGGACTCTGTCGCTGGCGAATGCCAAGCAACTCGTGTACGGCCGCTTCGGCGCAAGCGGCACGATCCTCCACGTGGCGGCGAACAGCGAAGCAGACTTGCAGAAAGGCATGCTCGACTTCTCGAACGTGTCCGGAGTGTCGAGCGTGATCGCCCTTGCCGTTACGAAATGAGGGAGCCGGGCTCTACTCCCGTAGGCCAGAGCAAGTCCGAGTCGTGCACGGACTTCGTTGACTGGAGAACGCGATTCAGGCTCAAAACCTGACGGTGAGGCGCGAGTCGAATCCGCCGCCGAGGAACCCCCATGTTGGCCGAACGCGGAATAACCCGATTCGCAAGTCGACACCCGCCAGGACGTCCGGCGCCGGCGTCCCGTTCGACATCCAGCTGGTTCCAACCAAAACGCTGGTAACTGCGTCGAGACTGTAGGAGCCAAACACTGTCGCCTCGCCAATACGCCGGCCTCCGACCGGGAAGAGCGCCATCGCTTCACCAATGATGTCCGGCGCATATCGCGACGGGACTTCCCAGAAGTAGCGTCGTCCAACCAGGAAAGTCGGCACGTGTGATCCGGTGGTGGTCCAACCGAGCACGTATCCCGCATGCGTCCTGGAGCGCCGGCGCAGCATCGAGTCCAGCATCCGGCCGTCGGGCGGATCGGTGGGAAACATCAACTGCTCGACGCGGACGTCTCCGAACGCGCGCGTCAGCCAGGGCGTATCACCAAGGATGTTGCGTCTATCGGTGGGGGAGAGCGGGACCTGGCGGAACCAGTCCTGCAGCTCGGCGGCCGGCGACAGCGCGTAAGGTTGGCAGGCCTCGCGTTCGGGCAGGGGTGTGGCAGGCCCACAGAGCCGCACCGAGGACGCTCCTCGCAGATCCATGTACGACGCACGGTATCGGCCCCATGTCGTGCCGCGGTCCCGGATGCCCCACAAGAGCTTGGTCGTGCCGGTGCTGTCGTCTGCCGGTGTGAATCGTCCGTCACGATTGATGTCTGGCGCCATCGCATGAGACCCACGTTCGACGAGTACCGCGAGGGACGCTACCCGTGCGGCCTGTGGGCCCAGATGTCCGGCACATACGTGTTCGGCGCGCCTAAATCAACGTCGTGAAGAGTGGCTCATGAGGTTCGGATGTCCTTGAAGGCGCGATAACTCCTGCCCTTGAGCTGCCATCGAACCACCACTCGACGGCCGCGCACGTGATCGAGATTGCATTTCTCACCGCGTGCGTAAATCCGCACGACCGAATGTCGTGGCATCCTCAGGATCAAGAGCACCACGACATCGGCCTCACAGGAGCAGTCCAAAGTGAGCCGCTGACCGATCCTCATGGGCGCACCCTCCTTTCGGTTCAGCGTTTTCGCCCCATGCGGCGTGGTTCGGTCGCGGGCGCGGCGTCCGGGACCGGCGATTCTGCCGGTGATGTCCCAACATCATTTCATCCGCAGCCACACCCTCACCTCCACACGAATATCGGCAACCTGACGAGGCGTGCGACCGCACGTCTCCGCGCCGAGTCTTTAGATGACGGAAAGGTCAGGCGGCGTGCGGAGGACCGCGCACCAGTGCGACAGCGAAGACGAGGCAGGAACCGAGTTCGCCCTGTGATTGACTGACGTCGCGTGAAGGGTCGAGCGCTTGACGAGTCCGGGAAGTCCCGAGAATGCCGACCGTGGACAGGGTAGAGCTGATCGCGTGTCGGGCCCGGGCCTTGTCGCGGAGTTTCGACGCATCGGGAGCCGATCGGCTTGCCCCGATAGCCATCGCCGCGAGGTCGTACGGCACTAAGCTGCGACGGCCCGTGCTGACGTTAATCGGGGCGACGAACCCGAGACCGGCAACCGTCAGGCTGAGAACGAGCGAGAGAGTGATGATAACCCTCACACCACGTCCAGCATACACGACGAATCTCAATGCCCAATGCCTCGTGCCTCGAGCCGCCGGCAAGATGTTCCGAAGGCATTGTCGGCCAGTAATTTTCTCGTCACATCGGTCGGGTAAAGTATGCGAGTATTTCGAGACTCCGGGACGGCCGAGCGGCGGTCTCCGCATGCAATCTGTGCAAGTTGCGTAAAGAAAGGGGGCCTAAATGTCACTGCTTCGAATGGCGCGCGTTCCTCCACCGCTCGTAGAGCCGGGGGTTAGCGTTATGAACGCCGTGGGTGTGATGGCTCAGGATCGGGTCGGCGCTGTGGCCGTAGTGGAGGAGGGGGCCTTGCTGGGGATCTTCACCGAGCGCGACTTAATGTTGCGCGTGGTCCAGCCGAAGCGCAACCCCGAGGCGACGTTGGTGCGCGATGTCATGACGTCCGAGGTGAAGACCGTCACCGATGATTGCACGCCAGATGAAGCCATCAACGTGATGCTGGTTGGACACTTGCGCCATCTTCCCATTCTCGGCAGCGACGGCAGAGTCCTGGGCTTGCTCTCCATCCGTGCTCTCCTGGAGGCCAAATTCGACGACCTGAGCCGCGAAGTCAGTTCGCTGGAACAGTACATGGCCAACGACGGCCCCGGCGGCTAGCCGTCGGTTCGAGCACGAGTCGGTTCGCATCTCTGCGGGAAATAGCTCACCAGATTGCGACGGAAGATGCCGGCATTCTGCCTGAACTGGCGAATCCTGGCAGCATCGGCAGGGAATTGTTCCTGCGTCGCCAGCGGCACGCTGCGGCCTCGCCGCTCATCAGCCGCTGAAAGATCCCCACACTCGGACATCGCCGTGCGCTTCAATCGCTTCGACGATGTCGGCCGTACTCTTGTAGTCGACGCTGTCGTGTTCGAGGGCATCACGGAACATTCGAAGACGGTCGAGATGAGGCGGGCCGACGATGAACTCATTCGCGAAGCCAGCGTGTCCAGCGACTCGTTTCAGGGTGTCGAAGAACGCCATCGTGCTGTCGACAGTCTTCACGCCGATTTGCAAAGGCTGGAAACAAATTGTGACGCTCAAGTCAGTCCTCGCCCTCGCATTCGAAGTAAAGACCGGAGTGACTCTGGTACGACGAAGCGGTAAGGCTTATTGAGCCAGCGCTTCCGTCAATTCGATTGAGGTTCCCCAAGGATCGGTCAACCAGGCAGTTGCCACGCCGTCCGGACTTTTTGACAACGGCACGTCGAGCTTCAGTCCACGTGCCTCGAGCCGCCGGCAGAAAGCTTCGAGATTTCGGACCGCGAATCCGATGTGATCGAGCATCCGGCCCTTCGTAGGGGCTTGCATCGATCGGTTGCCGGAAAAATTGAGATTCACGCCCGGTAGATCCACGGCGTGGTAGTTCCAGCGTTTGCCGGGAATGCCGCCGAATGTGTCCGCGTACCAGTCTTTGGCCGCGGTCTCGGTCCCTTCTGGCAGATAGAGATGGATGTGATGGAATGCAATCGGTGCCTGCAGGGGGCGGTTGTGACGGGCCGCACCGTCATCCGCCTGGCCGGAATCGGACGTAAACGTGAGGTTCGTGGCTGTGTTATCGAACAGCTCGATGCGCTCGCCTTCTGGCGTTCGAACCGATCCGATCCCCGTGAATTGCGCCAATCGTTCGACCTCGAGGCCTGCCCGTTCGATTTCCGCGAGGGATTGAACTCGGAAGGCGACGTGATTCACGACGGAGCCTTCCGTGCCCCCGGATGAGGCACCCTTCGTCAGCACCACCAGCACTTCTGGAAACTTCACAACGTCCAGCGCGCCCAGCTTCATCGGGACACCACCAAGCGTTGCCCAGAAGCGTAGATGCGCATCCACGTCCTGCACGTGATAGTGCAGATGTCCCATGGCGACACCGGCAGGGTTTGCTGCGGAGACTTGGAAAGCCAGCACAAACGCGATGACAATCAGACGCATAGACGTCAACAAGATACCACCGCTTGCGGTTTGTAATCGCCGCCGTTTCTCACCAAAATACCTGTCTCGTTGATTGGTTTTTCATGGCGCTGACGACATCACTCGACGACCTCCGCTTGGAGACCACACGCTTGATTTTGCGTGTCCCTCGCGCGACCGACCTGGATCCCTGGAGTGAGTTCATGACCGATCAGGAGGCCTGTCGCTACATCGGGGGCACCATGCCGCGGGCGATGACCTGGCGAGCCATGATGACCGTGATCGGCGCCTGGCATTCACAAGGCTTTGCGATGTTCTCAGTGCTCGAGAAGGCCAGCGGCCGTTGGCTCGGCCGAGTCGGGCCTTGGATGCCCGAAGGCTGGCCGGGAAGCGAAATCGGCTGGGCAATCGTGCGCGACTGCTGGGGACAGGGGTTTGCGACCGAAGCGGCCACCGCCACGATGGAGTGGGCGTTCGCGCACCTTGGCTGGACCGACGTCATCCACTCGATCTCGCCCGACAATCACGCTTCACAGAAGGTAGCGCGCAAGCTTGGCTCCCATAACCGAGGGCCCGGACGACTGCCGCCTCCGTATCAGGGCGACCGGGTCGATATCTGGGGACAGACGCGCGAAGAATGGCTTGCCGCGCATCGGCCGGACACCACGCGCATATCACTGCCATGAGCGACACGCTCAACCAGAGTCGGCAGTTCTGGGATTCACACGCGCAGAGAGACCCGCTGTGGGCAATTCTCTCCGACCCGGCGCGAAAAGGGCGTCGCTGGGACCTCGAACGTTTCTTTCAATCCGGTGTCGACGAAATCTTTCTGATCCTCCACCAACTGCGCTCACGAGGCATCAACGTCCAGCGCCGGCGGGCCCTCGACTTCGGCTGCGGTGTTGGCCGATTGTCGCAGGCCCTTGCGGCGCACTTCGCGCGCATCGATGGAGTCGACCTCTCGTTTGCCATGATCGAACTGGCTCGATCGTTGAACAGCCACGGCGAGCAGGTCGCTTATCACGCCAACGATCGGCCGGATCTTCATCTCTTCGCCGACAGTACATTCGACTTCATCGTCTCGAGCATCGTGCTGCAGCACATGGAGCCGTCGATCGCCCTAGGCTACGTGACCGAAATGTGTCGCGTGCTCGCGCCAGCCGGCGCACTCGTCTTTCAGGTACCGGCGCGTCAGCGAGAAGCGAGCGAGCCGCAGCGAACTTCCGGGCCCCAGATTTCCGATCCACCGTCCGAAGCCTACCGAGCTTCACTCTCGGTCACAGGCATACCAGCAACGGCCGTTCGACCCCATGCCGAACTTCAATTGCACGTTGATGTCGTCAACTCGAGCAGGTTCGTGTGGTCGCCACCACGGTTTGGACCTATCCGCGCCGGCAATCACTGGTTCGACGGCTCCGGCTATGCGATGTTGATCGCCGACGACGGTCGGGCAAGCCTGCCGCAGGCGCTCGGCCCTGGGGATCGGTGCACGACGCGACTTTCGATCACCACTCCACCCGAATGCGGCGACTACTGGTGCGAGATCGACCTCGCTCACGAGGGCGTCGTATGGTTTCGCGAACGGGGCTCGACTGCCGTCCGCTTCCTCGTCCGCGTCCGCCCCGAGACCGAAGTGAGCGTCGAGACGCCTCGAGTCGGACAGCCAGAAGCCATCGAGAGTCCGGCCGTGCGAGTTTCTGTGGAGCACACCGGGATCCCGTCACTCGAGCTGTCGACAGTCATGCGATCGGACGTCAAGGATTTCCCCATGTTCGGCATTCCGCGTGAGGAAGTACTGAAACTGCTGGCGGCGTGTTCGATGAAGGTGATCGCGGTGGACGACGACCGCAGTTGCGGAGACGACTGGATTAGCTATCGATACTACGGTATCAAACCGGCGGACGATCCAACCTGATCCGTGGAAGCGCTTACAGTCTGTTAGACTGACCAGACTTTACACGCCCGCCGAGATCGCATCGCATGCCAAAGCTGCACATCAGCCAGGACGAAACCGGCTACTGGCAACTGAGCCTTGAAGACGATGACGGCAAGCTCTCGCTGCTGTCGCACCAATTTCCATCGCCCGATCATTTGATCGAGGATGCGCGCGAGCTGGTCGCGGACGGCAAAGTCCCTGGAGGCGTCATCATCATCGCTCCGCCTGAACCGCAGGACGTTGCAGCGCGCGACGTTCAAAAGCCCTATAAGAAGCCCGCGCCGCAGAGGGCATTGAAGTAGTGGCTGGAATTTTCTGGTTCGCCGACGGCGTCGGGAGAGTTGAGGCGACGTCCACGGCTCTGATTCGTTGGATTCGCTCGCAGGCGCCCGAGTTGGTGGTTTACGGCGGCGACGTCTACAACGACGGCAAGCCTGACGAATTCGACCGTTTCTTCGATCAGATGGACCGCAACGTCGCGGATCTCTGCGAAGTCGCCGGCAATCACGATTGGAATACCCATTCCGGCGCCGATCTACCGGACAGAGTACCGACAAACTACGAGGCATTCTGGAGCCGCTTTCCTCCGCCGCTCTCGAAGCAGCCCATCAACCAGGCCGCCCGAGGGGGCGCCAGATATGATCACGTGAAAGACATCGGCGGCTGGCGTCTGATTTTCATCGACACCGGTCCCTGCCAGAAGAAGGCATGGCCGATGAACGACGAAACGCGGCGCACGTGGTTGCGGGCCAGGCTGACCGAGACGCCTGGGCGCGCGAAGATCCTGTTCGCGCACCACAGCCGGTTGAGCAAAGGCAAGCACGGCGACGTCGACCAGGTCGATCCGCTCTGGCGGGACCTGTTCGACCCGGCGACATCGGCGCCGCTCGTCGCGCTGACCGTCTCCGGCCACGATCACAACGTGAGCTGGTATCGCCCAAGGCCCAAGAACAATCCAGGTGGGGGCGAAGTGCCACTTGCAAAGGGCATCTTCGTTCACATCAACGGCGCCGGCGGATCGGGACACGACGAGCCGTTCTTCGGGTCGTCGCCAGACTGGAAAGACGCGGACAACTACTGCGTCACGAAGATCACTCTCGTCAGTCCAACCGCAGCCGATGTGTCGATTCTTGGATTCGGTGAAGGCGTTCCCTCACCGGGAGCGACCCCGGTCCTGCTGAAGAAGTTCGAACTGCGGCTCTGACTCTCGGTAAAGCGCCGCTTTCACCCGGCTGCCTGAACCCGCAGCATCCTGAGGCTGATATGGCGAAGACGGCACGAAAAACGCGGAAAGCCAAGGGCCGGCGACAAACGAAGTCTGCGCGCCGCGTCTCGACTCGTAGGCTGGCGCCAGTGCGCAGGAAACGCTCGAGCCGCAAAACAACGGCCGCGCGCGCGTTCCCGAGAGTGGACGCCGCTCTCGAAGCACTCGAAATCACGCTCGAGCTGCGCGATGTCTCCGACCGGTTGATCCGGGATCCCGAGACCTTCTTCACGTTCCGGCGGCTGTCGGACCGTCGGCAAATCGGCGATCAGCTGCAGCTCGAGCTCGTGGGGACGTCGGCGGTCTTCAACCTTCCGGTCGCGACGGGCGAGGTCGTTGTCTGCGAGATCGACCCGAAGCGTTTCCGCTTCGTCCAGTCGCCCGCCTTCTTCAGATCTCCAGGTCCGCCGATCACGAGGCGCAGCCAGCTTTTTCGCGAGCCGAAGGAGTGGACGCCGAGGTTTACCCGCTGGACCGACCTTCCGGCCGCGTTCGACGGCCTGAAGCGCGTGCTTGGCGTGTCACCAAGGATCACGCTGTTCAAGGAGGCCGACCCTATTGCCGAACTTCTCGTGGAAGCTGCCTACGACGGCATGTCTGGTGAGAACGTCGTCCTCGCCAAGACGGCGCTGCTCAACACTTACTTCAGATTGAACCGCACACCGGAGCCGGTGTCAGCGAACCGGAGCTGGTTTTCATTCGTGTCGCGCTTCGTCGCCATCGGCCGCGAGCGGTTCCTGGCGTTCGTCGATCCGGAGATGGAAACGCTCGTCCGTCAGATTCACACGCACATCGACCAGTTCAGCGCCGACTACGAACGCACCCCAGCCGAAAACCACCGCAGCAACGTGCCGGCGGTGCTGCAAAACCGCATCGCGAACATGGTCAGCATCAAATCCACACAGAGCAAAGGCAACTTCCAACTCACGTTGACGCACCTGTCAAATCCAGACGAAGTGCTCCTCGACTCCGACATCGACGAGCATGGCGACCTGCTCGGCCACTTCCTGGATCTCTTCAAGCACAAGATTACCGGTGGCACGCATCCGCATGACGTGCACGAACTACTCGTGCTTCAGGAGGGACAAACGCCAGGGTTCGACCTGGGCTACCGGCTGGTTTGAAACGCCAATCCCGTCAGACCCGCACCAAACCGATCCGCTTCACTGACGCGGGACACCGCTCTTGCGGACTGCTTTGATGTCTCCGGCACCGCCGCGCACCATGAGATGCGTGACCTGCCCGCGGGCGTCCTTGATGAACTCAAAGCCGGTCGGAGTGGCGGTCGACATGAATTGGGTCTCCGACTGCACGAAGAGCGGGAGCTTCGGCTCGTTCAGACCCTGCACGAACAACAAGTCGCCAGTCACGGTGACGACCGCTTCGCGACCCGGCGCGAGTTCGTAAACGCCGGCGTACGTCGCCAGAACTTCCGGGCTGAGCCTGATTCCGCTGTCCCCGGACATATGAGAGCGGTCGCTCTCGTTTTCGCAGACATCCTCCAAAAGGTCGGTATCGGGCGCCAGCAGACGTTCCGTCTTTATAGTGAACGGCTTGGTGAACGCCTTCGGATCGTCGATGGTGATTTCGAAATCCATGTGGCCGAAGTCGCGGCGGCGGAGGCGTTCGGTGATGCGAAGAGATTCAGTTTGCGGGTGCCCGGCACTGTCGAGCCAGGCTTTGTCGTTGAATCCGGCGGTCGTCACAACCATCGTGTCGCCTTCCCATCGTCCGATCGAGTACCCCAACCAGCTCGGATTGGGATCCTTCGGCAGTTCCCGGCCATCGGTGAACACGGTCCGGTGGGGACTATTGGGAGACTCGTACAGGATGACCATCAACCCCGGAGTCTGGACGATCCTCGTCAGGTTGAAGAAGTTGTGAAAGGGAACGCTGACCGGCAAACATTTCGCCAGCGGACTGTCCTTCCTGGAGTCTCGGACGCGTTGGAGGAACAGCTCCTCGGCCCAAGGCTGGATGTCCTCAGGCTTCAAATCCTGGGCGATGTTGAAGCGATAGAGCGGACCAGCCCCCCTCCAGACGCCCGAGAGATCCGGCTTCCCGTCTGCCGTCCGAGGCGTCGGGGCCGTCATGTTGACCTTCCCGTCAGGCAGTCGCGGGACACCCGGGGTCGGGTGGTTGAACCACTGAGCCGAGGCTGTCGCCGACAGAAGCGACGCCAAGACGGCTGCGATGCCTGCGCCGAATAGACGCTCGGATCTCATAGTGCCCCCTGGACCCTGAAGGAAAAACGACCAACGACCAACGACTACAAACGCCGGTCGATCATATCCAAGGACGTCGGAAAACGAGCACTAATGTGGCGCGGCTATGCCGCCAGGGACTGGTCGCTGAGGTGACCGACTGAGTGGGCAGGCACGGTCGAGATGATCGGGCGGCGATGGAGGTTTCGAAGGCGCTGTGTGCAGTCAAGCAGCCCGGCAATGGCCACGATGAGCAGCAGCAGAATCAGCGTATTGATGCCGAGATCTTCGTTGTTTGCGATCGGCAGATTGGCGAGCAGCAAGACGCCATAGACGTGCAGGATGAACGCGCCAAGCGACTGCTCACCGAGACTCACGAAAACGATTCCAAGCGGACGGACCAACGTCCAGCCCCACGTCAGCAGGGCATAGCCGACAGGCAGCGCCACCGCCAGATTCAGCAGGCGGCCGATGCTGAGATCCGTCAGATCGAAAAACTTGAAATACAGATACGTGAAGCGTTCCGGCGACACGACGCTCAATTGGAGCCAGCTCGGCCCTTGCGTCCACGGATTGCAGAACGCAAATACGGTAAAGGCCGCTGCGGCGCCACCAATGAAAACCGGAACAATTCGTGGCAGTCGTGCAAGGGCGCTCGCAAGCTGCTCGCGGTGATACCCGATCACGATGCCATGCACGAACAGCAGTTGCCAGGCGAGTATCGGGAAGCTCGACTCGAACTGCGCGCCCGTCAACGTGATCGGCGACACGTGGTACCAGAAGTACGCGCACCAGCTGAACCCCAGCAGCGGCAGCCAGCCGAAGTAATAGAGCACAACGAGGCATGGCACAGCCGCCGCGACGAGCCACACATACAGGCCAACGATCTGAAACGTCCACGGCCCGCACCGCATGAGCGCAACATCGCGCAACAAAGCGGCGCTAATGGTCCCGGCATCCAGGGAACAGACAGCCTGACCCGGTGAGTGGTCCCAGGTCGTGAGTGACGTAACGTCGAACCCAGCCGCGGAAAGAACGAAGACGGACAGGGTGACTCCCACGAAGGCCGCGTACAGCGTGAGCGCGCGACTGCCCAAGCCTCGCACCACGGCCGACCAACCAGCGCGAGCCAGCTTGCGACCGTACACCGTGCCAAGCACGATACCCGACAGCAACACGAACACTTCAGCTGCCGTGACGACCCAGAAGCGCTCGTAGGAGAACCAGCTCAACAGCGAGGACATTCTCGAGTGGTTGATGATGACGCAGGTCATCGCGAGACCGCGCAACCAGTCGATTCGGAGATCGCGCCGTCCATTGACGGCGTAGTGGCAACCAGAGAGCACGCAGTGCTATCCGCAAGGCTCGTGCCCTTCCGTGCACTTCGTCCAAACCCCGTCCACACTGCGATTTCCGACAAAACCGTGGCACTTGAAGCGTGTACGACATGATTGTCGCCGTATGAACCTCACTTCCAACGGGCGCTCTGCTTTTCGGGTAAGTAAGCGACAGCCTTTCCGTCTTGGAACTGGACACTCGAACTATGCGCACCCGCTCGCAAGCTCATCGCATCAAGTCTCGCAACTTGGCTTTCTTCATCTGCTCGCTTGGCTTACCCGTGCTCTCGAGCCATCTCTGGATCTGTTGAACAGACAGCACGTGGGTTACCGTCGGCTCCTTCACTTCCACTTCGAGCCTTGTGGCCGGGCCGACCTCGCCCATCCAACCGTCGCGCTTGAGCGCCCTCAACCCGAGAACCGCTGCCTCGAACAACGTCTCGCTCATCACCTCGGCCGTGTGACGGACGCCGCGAATATCAACGACGGTGACCAAACAGGTCTTGGCAGGCACGGCCGCGCAGGATAGCATGTTCGCCTTTTGTTCGTCTCTGGATCGGATGAGTGATAGCCTGGCGACGCGATGATTCTTCGCCCTATGCTGGCGACGCCAGCAGCAACGCTGCCGGTGGGTCCCGATTGGACCTACGAAGTGAAGTGGGACGGCTATCGGGCGCTCGCAGTGAAGACCGGTACGCGTGTGCGCCTCATCTCGCGCAACGAGAAAGAACTCACTCGCGACTATCCGAGGGTCGTGGCAGCAGTTGCCGCGCTCGGCGCCGAAGACCTGGTTCTCGACGGTGAGATTGTGGCCCTCGACCAGGACGGCCGGCCGTCGTTCCAGGCATTACAACACCAAGCGAGGGGAGCCGGCGCCATCGCGTTCTATGCATTCGACCTCTTGTCGCTCAACGGTCGAGAGCTGTTGTCTCAGCCGCTCGAGCAAAGACGCCGAGCGCTCGCAAAAGCGGTCAAGCAATCAGATGTGTTGTTGTCCGAACCCCTCGAGGGCACAGTGCAGCAGCTCGAGCGGGCGATCAGGCGTCACGGCCTCGAAGGCATCGTCGCGAAACGGCGCGACTCTTCGTATCGCCCCGGTCAGCGAACCGATGCCTGGATCAAGGTGAAATTCAGCGCACAGCAAGAGTTCGTCGTGGGAGGATTCAAACCGGGCGGCCCGAATTTCGATTCGATCCTCGTTGGCTACTACGAAGGAAAGCAGTTGTACTTCGCCGCGAAGGTCCGCGCAGGATTTACACCCCACCTTCGGGCCGAAGTCTACCGGCGCCTTGCTGGAACGAACACCGGCAGCTGTCCGTTCGTCAACCTGCCGAACAGTACCGGTCGCAGTCGTTGGGGGGCAGGCGTAACCGCCGACGACATGGCGGCGTTACGATGGGTGAAACCCTCGCAAGTCGTCGAGGTGGCGTTCGTGGAATGGACGAGAGACGGATTGCTGCGACACCCGAAGTTCGTCGGCATGAGGGACGACAAGAGCGCTCGGGCCGTGCGTCGAGAGCCCCAGTAGGTCAGCTTCCTGAACGAACTCGAGATTCGCCTATCTGGCAGATTCAATCAGTATGGAGGTCGCACCCCAATCCAACCGCCTTTCAGACGATCAACTGCGCAAGATCTACGATCAGACCTATGTGGATCGGTACGATCCGCACGCATCCCAGCGGATGCGCCGGATGCTGCCGTTCTTCAACCTGTCCGGTCAGGAAGTCGTGGCTGATTTTGGCTGCGGCAACGGCGTCCTGCTCGAATTGATTGCATCCCGAGTTCGAGAATATGTCGGCATCGACTTCTCCGAGGAATTCATCCGGGCGGCCGAGCAGCGGCGCGACGCCCGCGCCATCGGAAAGGGCACGTTCAGGTGTGCCGACCTCGTCGAATTCGCCGAGGGCCACCCCAACCACTTCGATGCCGCGTTCGCACTGGACTTTTCGGAGCATCTCTACGACGACCAGTTCTTGCGGATCTTCCGCGCCATTCATGGCGCGCTGAAGCCGTCGGGGTCTCTCTATCTCCACACACCCAACGCCGAGTACTTCGTAGAGCACTTCAGGCAACGGGGGCTGCTGAAGCAGATCGAAGGTCATGTCGGGGTGCGGACCGCCGGAAGCCATCAGGCGCTTCTCGTCGAATGCGGATTCGTCGATGTGACGATCCGATACATCGCTCACTATCTGCGTCTGGGTGCTGCGCTTCACGGATTGAGCGTTCTGCCAGGCGTCGGGCGATACTTTCAAGCCCGTCTTTTCATCGAGTGCCGCAAGCCCAAGCTCGGGTGATTGAGCGGCCGTCGAGGGTCGATTTCACGGATCGAATGCTCGCGGTAGGTCGTTCCTTGACCGGTATCGATGGGCATAGTACCGTTTCACGCGTTCAGTCCGCTCCGTCATGGAACACGCCGTCGACGTTCCCCTCAAGAAAACGCCTCTCAACGCCAGGCATCGCGCATCGGGAGCGAAGATGGTGCCGTTCGGCGGCTGGGACATGCCGATCGAATACTCGAGTGTCGTGGACGAGCACATGGCCGTCCGGACGCGCGCCGGCCTGTTCGACGTCAGCCACATGGGCGAGATTGAAATCGCTGGAAAGGACGCGCTGGCGGCGCTTCAGCGAATCGCCTGCAACGATGCGTCGAAGCTACGGACCGGACAGGCGCAATATTCGGCGTTGCTGACTCCGCAGGGTACGTTCATCGACGATGTGCTCGTGTATCGTCTCGCGCCCGAACATTTCTTGCTGGTCGTCAACGCCGCCAACATCGAGAAAGACTACAGCTGGATAGCCGGGCAAATCGCGCCGCTTGGCGACGTCGTCGCCGTAAACGCGAGCTCGCGCTACGCGCTTCTGGCGTTACAAGGCCCGGCCGCTCGCCAGGTGCTTCAACCCTTGACCGGAGCCGACCTCGAAGGCCTGGCGTACTACTCCTTCACTCATGGCGAAGTCGCCAGCGTGCGCGCCACGATCTCTCGAACGGGCTATACGGGCGAGGATGGATTCGAGATGTTCGTCGCGCCGCAGGCTGCCGATCGCGTGTGGCTGGCCATCCTGAACGCCGGGCGGGAAGTGGACCTCGTGCCGGCTGGCCTGGGCGCGCGCGACACACTCCGGCTGGAAGCGTCGATGCGGCTGTTTGGCAGCGATATCGACGGCACGACGACTCCACTCGAAGCCGATCTGGGTTGGATTGTTGGCTGGAAGAAGGACGATTTCACGGGTGCAGCTGCTCTCCGGGAGCAGAAAAGCCTGGGTATCTCGCGCAAGCTGGCTGGCTTTGAAATGGTCGAACGCGGCATCGCCCGTGCCGGATACGACGTCTGGATCGGACAGGACAAGGTCGGCACGGTCACGAGCGGAACACAAACGCCATTCCTGAAGAAAGCTATCGGAATGGCCTATCTGCCGTTCGAGCGCGCAGCTCCGAATACCGAGATCGAGGTGGACATCCGCGGACGCAGGACACCTGCGCGCGTGGTTCCCATGCCGTTCTACAAACGACGCAGCTGAACCGGCGTGCGCTCCTGGCGCGCTCAAACGAGTGGGACAATCATGGCTTCGTATCCGGCTGGCTTCAAATACACAAAGGACCACGAGTGGATCGAAATCTCCGGCGAGCGGGGCCGGGTGGGCGTGACCGACTACGCACAAAAGCAGCTCGGCGACGTCGTCTACGTCGAATTGCCGGACATCGGTGCCAACCTGAAACAGGGGGAGTCGTTCGGGACAATAGAGTCCGTGAAAGCTGTATCGGAGCTCTACTCGCCGGTTTCCGGTGAAGTGGTGGAAATCAACAAGGCTCTGAGGGACCACCCGGAGACCGTGAACACGCTTCCACACGAAACCTGGATTGTCGTCTTGAAGCTGACGCGTCCCGACGAAACGGCGACACTGCTCGACGCCGCTCAATACGGCGACCTGGTCAAATGAGAGGGCTTGCCCCTCAAGGCGTCAGACTCACCTAATGAAGCACGACAGCTTCCAGTCCCGGCACATCGGCCCCGACACGCTGGAACGCGACGAGATGCTGAAGGTCGTTGGCGCACCCTCGCTCGACGCGTTGATGGATGAAGTGATTCCGGCGAGCATCCGTCTCGCTGCGCCGCTGGATCTGCCCGCTGGCCAGACCGAATCGGAATACCTGCGGAACCTTCGTCAACTGGCGGCGCAAAACCAGATCTTCAGATCGTTCATCGGCCTCGGCTACTACGATTGCATCACGCCGAGCGTCATCATCCGGAACGTTCTCGAGAACCCTGGATGGTACACACCATATACCCCTTACCAAGCCGAGGTTTCACAGGGACGCCTCGAAGGTCTTCTGAATTTTCAGACGATGGTACGCGACCTGACGGGCATGGACATCGCCAATGCTTCGTTGCTCGACGAACCGACGGCGGCCGCCGAAGCCATGACGCTGATGTACCGAGCCCAAGCCAGGCGCATGGCCAAAGCGGAAGGATCTCCGCAGCTGTTCGTGGCGGATTCGTGCTTCCCGCAAACAATTGACGTCTTACGGGGACGTGCCGAACCTCTGGGTATCGAACTCGTCGTCGGCGAACTGTCGTCCGCGTTTGCCGGGGAGCGAGTGTTCGGCGCCGTCGTGCAGAGCCCTGACGAAGCGGGCCGCATTCACAATCTGCGCGCCTTCATGGAGGCCGCGAAGGGTCGGGGAGCACTGGTCGCAGTCGCTACCGATCTCCTCAGCCTCACCCTGCTTCAGCCGCCGGGGGAGCTTGGCGCTGACGTTGTCTTTGGCAACTCTCAGCGGTTCGGTGTCCCGCTTGGCTACGGCGGCCCTCACGCAGCGTTCTTTGCGACTCGCGAAAAGCACGCCCGCCAGATGCCGGGCCGCATCATTGGCGTCTCCCGTGACGTTGGCGGGCACGTTGCCTATCGAATGGCACTCCAGACCCGCGAGCAGCACATTCGGCGCGACAAGGCGACTTCCAACATCTGCACCGCTCAGGCGTTGCTGGCGAACATCGCAGGGTTTTATGCGGTTTATCACGGTCCGCTGGGGTTGACCTCGATCGCACGCCGCGTCCATCAGCACGCCAGGCTGCTCGAGCGTGAGCTGGGACGCCTGGGCATCCGCCAACTCAACGACGCCTATTTCGACACGCTTCGATTCGAGTTCGACGAGGTCGAGCGGCTGCGCGAGTCGGCCCTCGCTCAACACCTGAACTTCAGGTATCGGGCGGACGGCGGGATCAACATCGCGCTTGACGAAACGACAGAGGTCCAAGACATCCACGCGATCGTCCGAGCGTTGGCAACGGCTCGGGGCGCAAAAGGGCACGCTGTCGATTCGTCACTGCCGGAGCTCGAATCCGAGTTTCCTCCGGACCTCGCCCGCACATCGGCGTTCCTCACACATCCAGTTTTCAATACACACCACTCTGAAACCGAGATGATGCGGTATCTGCGGAGGCTCGAGCGCAAGGACGTCGGCCTCGACACGTCCATGATTCCGCTCGGCTCCTGCACGATGAAGCTGAATGCAGCGACCGAAATGCTCCCACTCACGTGGCCGGAGTTTTCGAAGCTCCATCCGTTCGCCCCGGTAGAGCAGAGCCATGGATATCAGACACTCTTTCGAGAGCTCGAAGCGGCGCTCTGTCGGATCACGGGGTTCGCGGCCGTGTCGCTCCAACCGAACTCCGGCGCGCAGGGCGAGTTTGCCGGCTTGATGGTGATCCGTGCCTACCATCGTCAACGCGGGGAGGTAAGGCGCGACGTCGTCCTGATCCCAGCGTCGGCGCACGGCACCAACCCGGCCAGCGCCGTCATGGCCGGCATGCGTGTCGTTGTCGTTGCGAGCGACAAGCACGGCAACGTCGACCTGAACGACCTGCGCGCGAAAGCCGCCGAGCACGCAGGCCGGCTCGCGGCGCTGATGATTACCTACCCTTCGACCCACGGCGTGTTCGAAGAACAGATTCAGGAAGTCTGCGCCGTTGTACATCAGCACGGAGGCCAGGTCTATCTAGACGGCGCAAACATGAACGCCCAGGTAGGCCTCACGAACCCCGCGGCCGTGGGCGCCGATGTCTGTCACCTCAACCTGCACAAGACCTTCAGCATTCCTCATGGTGGCGGCGGCCCTGGAATGGGCCCGATTGGCGTCGCCGCGCACCTGGCCCCGTATCTCCCGGGCCACCGGCTCGTCAAAACGGGCGGCGATCGCGCGATTCACGCGGTTTCGGCCGCCCCCTGGGGCAGTGCAAGCATTCTGCTGATCTCGTACGGCTACATCCAGTTGCTGGGACGGGACGGACTGACGGATGCCACGAAATTCGCGATTCTGAACGCGAACTATCTCAAGGCGCGGCTCGAGCCACACTACCCAGTGCTGTACGCACGCGCGAACGGCCGCGTCGCCCACGAACTGATCTTCGACCTCAGGCCGACTGAACGGGCCACCGGGATCGACGAGACCGACGTCGCCAAGCGACTCATGGACTTTGGATTTCATGCGCCGACAGTGTCGTTTCCAGTGTCCGGCACTCTCATGGTCGAACCGACCGAGAGCGAGTCGAAGGCCGAGCTCGACAGGTTTTGCGACGCGATGACGGCAATTCGCCAGGAGATTCAGGCCGTTGCCGAGGGAAGGGCCGACCGCGTCGACAATCCGCTGAAGAACGCTCCGCACACGGCGACCGCCGTGGCAGCCGACGCGTGGCCACATTCGTACTCACGTGAGCACGCGGCGTTTCCGCTTCCGTTCGTCCGCGAAAACAAGTTCTGGCCCAGCGTCGCGCGCGTCGACGACGTCCATGGCGATCGCAATCTCATGTGCTCGTGCCCACCAACCGCCGCGTACGCGGCGGATGTCAAAAGTCAGACGTGAGAATTCTGAAGGACAGCCGCCTCAGCCCTTCTGACTCTTGAGTTCAAGGTTTTGAACGTGTGTAAGCTCCTGCGCCTTCTGGCGAAAGCGCTCGAGCAAGGTCCGGGTGACAGGCCCGGGCGTTCCAGAGCCGATCTTCCGGTCGTCGACCTGCACGATGGGAACGATCTCGCGCGTCGTGCTCGTGAGGAAGGCTTCATCCGCGCCGAACAAGTCTTCGTCCTTGAGCACGGCCTCGCGCACCGGCACGTTCCGTTCGGCGCCAATCTCGAACAGGAATTCGCGCGTGATTCCGGGCAGAAGGCCAGCGTCGAGCGGAGGCGTGAGCGCCGTCCGGCCTTTCACCACGAAAATATTGGCCGTGGTGCACTCGGCAAGTTCACCGCGGTAGTTCCGCATGACTCCTTCGTAGCAACCGCGGCGAAATGCTTCCTGCATCGCGATCGCGTTGTTGAGCAGGTTGTTCGACTTAATCATCGGATTGACTGACCCAGGGTGGTTCCTCACCGTGGAGACCAGCGCCACGCGAACACCGCGCTCGAACGTCTCGGGCTGCGGATCGACCTGTGGCTTGACGATGACAACAAGCGATGAGGTCGGACAGACGCTTGGATCGTACGAAAGGTCGCCGACACCGCGCGTGACCATCAGGCGGATGTACGCTTCCTGTCCCGGACCGCCGCGCAGTTCTGCGGCATTCAGCGTCTCGAGGAATCGCGCTTCAATCTCGGGGTCGGCAAGCGGGATGGGCAGGGCGATCATGCCGGCCGAATTGCGCAGCCGCCGCATGTGTCGATCGAACAGAAAGGGCTGGCCGTTGTAAGTGCGAAGGGTTTCGTATACGCCTTCCCCGTACAAGAAGCCGTGATCGAACACAGAAACGACCGCGTGTTCGCGATCGACGATTCGCCCGTTCACATTGACGTACGTCGCCATTCAATCGAGAGTACCATCAGATTGCGACCTCGATCCACCTCAAGATCGGAAATCACTTGACTTGACGTGGTAACTGTCGGTCAAGGTCGTGGAAAGGCTCGCCTACCACGTCAAGTCAAGTGATTTCCGGAATAAAGGACCGCTGGGAGACGAGGATCTTCACATGCGCGTACTGAACTCCGCACAGATGCGTGAGGCCGATCGGCGCACGATCGAAGACATCGGCATTCCGTCGCTCGTGCTGATGGAGAATGCGGGCCGGCAGGTCGTGGCCGCCATGGAGACCGTCCACGGCGACCTGCTCGAACGCCAGGTGGCCGTGCTCTGTGGACGCGGCAACAACGGAGGCGACGGGTTTGTCATCGCCCGAACGCTGCTGCAGCGTGGGATCGACGTCTCGGTCTTCTTGTTGGGCCGTGTCGCCGACGTGCGCGGCGACGCGCGAACGAACCTCGAGATTCTCGGTCGCCTCGGGTTGACCGTGATCGAAGTGGCCGACGGTCAGGCTTGGGAGCTGCACTTCTCCGAGCTGAGCGACTGCAACCTGATTGTCGATGCCATCTTTGGAACCGGGCTCAACGCTCCCATCGCCGGATTGATTCAAACCGTCGTTGCCGACGTGAACGCTTCGGGTATTCCAGTCGTATCGGTCGATCTTCCGTCGGGGCTGTCGGCCGACTCGGCCGAGCCAATCGGCGATTCCATCGAAGCGGGCGTGACCGTGACTATCGCGGCACCCAAATTGCCCCTCGTTCTACCTCCTGCCGAAACGCGCGCGGGCGACGTCGTGATTGCCGACATCGGGATTCCGGCAGCCATCCTCGAGTCGCTCGACGGCCCGCGAGTGGCCTTGCTGACCAAGGCGGCGATGCGCGACTTGATCAGTCCGCGGACGGCCGACACTCACAAGGGTGATTACGGGCGGGTGCTGGTGGTCGCCGGTTCGCCCGGAAAGACCGGCGCCGCTCATCTGGCCGCGCAGGGGGCGCTGCGGTCCGGGGCTGGACTGGTCACCGTGGCCACGCCCCTCAGCTGCCAGGCCATCGTCGGTGCGATGGGGCCGGAATACATGACGGAGGGGCTTCCGGAAACCGACGAAGGACTCGACGCCGACGCGGTGGAGCGGGTGCTCGAGCTCGCACGCGACGTCGTCGCCATAGGGCCCGGACTCGGGCAGGCGCCGGCAACGCGCGATTTCGTCATTCGGCTCGTCGACCGGGCGACTATGCCGCTGGTCATCGACGCTGATGGTTTGAACGCGTTCAGCGCCGAGCCCGACCGGCTGGCCGGCCGGGAAGGCCGTGACGTCATCATCACGCCTCACGGCGGTGAGATGGCTAGGCTCGTGGGGATGTCGGCCAATGAAGTACAGAGCAGCCGGCTCGAGATCGCGCAGAATTTCGCGCTCGCCCATCACGTCTATGTCGTCTTGAAAGGTCATCGGACGCTCATCGCTACGCCCGACGGCAAGATCTTCATCAATCCCACGGGGAACCCGGGGATGGCGACTGGCGGCACAGGCGACGTGCTGACGGGAATGATTGCCGCATGGCTGGCCCAATTGCTCGATGCGGAGGCGGCGTGCAAGCTGGCCGTCTACCTGCACGGCATGGCGGGCGACCTCGCTGAAGCCGACGAAGGTGAAGTCTCCATGACCGCCGGCGACGTCGCCGGCCACATCGGCGACGCCATTCTCGAGCTCACCGCCCGGCGCAAAGTGGTCGATCGCACGCAGACCCCGTGATCCGCACATTCGTCACAAAGTCTGAAGACGAAACCGTCGAAGCCGGGCGTCAGCTCGCCCCGTCCGTGGGCGCCGATTCTGTCGTCCTTCTACTCGGCGATCTCGGGGCCGGCAAAACCGCCTTCGTGCGCGGTCTCGCGGAAGGCCTTGGCGCTTCGCCGGCCGACGTCAGCAGCCCGACTTTCACCCTGATTCAGGAGTACCGCAGCGGGCGAATACCTCTGCTGCACGTCGATCTCTATCGTTTGAACAATCCCCAGGAAGTCGAGGACCTTGGTCTCGAGGAGCTTGGGAGTAGAGCAGTGGTCGCGATCGAGTGGGCCGAAAAGTTACCTCACGCCCCACCCGACGCAATCCGCGTGTCAATCGACCATCTGGGAGAGGACGAACGGCGGGTGACTATCGAAATGCGAAATGCCTAATGCAGAATGACGAATGCAAAATGATCGTTGCTCCATTCTGTGCATTCTGCATTCTGCATTGCTGCATTACTCGGATCTGTAGTTAGGTGCTTCCTTCGTGATCGCGACGTCGTGCACGTGACTTTCGCGCACACCGGCTGGTGTGATGCGAATCAACTTCGCTTCCCGGTGTAATGAAGGAATGTTTCGGCAGCCGGAGTAGCCCATGCCGGCCCGCAATCCCCCGACCAGCTGATAGACGAGCCCGGCGACGCTGCCCTTGTGGGCCACACGCCCCTCGATCCCTTCCGGAACCAGCTTATCGGTTCCGCCCGGCGCCTCGAGGTCGAACTCGTCCTGGAAATAGCGGTCCTTGCTGCCACGGCGCATGGCGCCAATCGATCCCATCCCGCGGTATTCCTTGAAGCTGCGACCCTGATACAGAATCAATTCGCCCGGGCTCTCGTCGGTGCCCGCGAACAGGTTTCCAATCATCGTGCTGGAAGCGCCCACCGCGATCGCCTTGGTGATGTCGCCCGAGAAACGGATCCCGCCGTCGGCCACCACCGGTATGCCGTGGGAGGCGGCCGCCCGGGCACACTCCATGATCGACGTGATCATCGGAACCCCGATGCCCGCGATCACGCGCGTCGTGCAGATTGAGCCGGCGCCGATGCCCACTTTCACGGCGTCCACGCCAAGAGCGATGAGCGCCTCCGTGCCTTCGGCCGTGGCCACATTACCCGCAATGAGATCCACCTCCGGAAAGCGGCGGCGCAAGTGGCGCACCATGTCCAGCACGTTCTGCGAATGACCGTGTGCCGTGTCGACGACCAGAACGTCGACGTGGGCGCCGACGAGTGCCTCCGCGCGCTCGACGGTGTCGCGAGCCACCCCGACCGCGGCGCCGCATCGCAGGCGGCCAAGCGTGTCTTTTGAAGCAGCCGGATACTTGACGGCCTTCTGAATGTCCTTGACGGTAATCAGGCCCTTGAGCCGGAAATCGCGATCGACGACCAGCAGTTTTTCGACTTTGTGCTCGTGGAGGATTTCCCGCGCCGCATCCAGCGTGGTCCCCACGGGCACTGTGATCAACTTCTCGTGGGTCATCACTTCCGAGATTGGACGATTCACGTTCGTCTCGAACCGGAGGTCCCGGTTGGTCAGGATCCCAACCAGGCGCCCTTCCTTGCTGCCGTCGTCGGTGATCGGCACGCCGGAGATCCGGTACTTCTTCATCAACTCCAGCGCTTCATAGATCCGGTGCGTCGGTGAGAGCGTGATGGGGTTGACGATCATCCCGCTTTCCGATCGCTTCACACGATCGACCTCCGAGGCTTGCTCTTCGATCGACAAGTTCTTGTGAATCACGCCGAGGCCGCCGTGCTGCGCCATCGCAATCGCCAGGCGGGACTCGGTGACGGTGTCCATGGCGGCGCTCACGAGCGGAACGTTCAGCCGGATGTTTCGTGTGAGCCACGTACTGACGTCCACTTGGGTGGGAACGATCTCGGAATGCCTGGGTACCAGCAAGACATCGTCGAACGTGAGGGCGGTGGCCAGGCCCGTTTCGATCGAGAGCAGCGTTGGAGCTTCAGTTTTCAGTTCCATGGACACCCTCAGTCGTCTACATTGCGCCGTGGCATTTCTTGTACTTCTTGCCACTTCCGCACGGACACGGGTCGTTTCTGCCAACCTTCGGCTCGTCTCGCCGAATGGTCTTCACGGCGGCGTCGTCTCCACCGACGCGCTCGGGAACGGGGGCGCGCCCGGCCGCGGCCGCCTGCGCCGGCGCCGCACGTCGAGAGGGCCCAAAAGGCGACGGAGGAGCCGCTTCGCTTCCGCTCAGGATCAGCGGCGAGCGCGTTCGCTTGACCGGCCGAGCGACCGCCGCCTCTTCATTCAGAACCGGCCGCAGCCACCACAGGTAGCGAACGTTCTCCTCGTCCACGCGGTCCTTCATCGCCTGGAACAGCTCGAAGCTTTCCTTCTTGTATTCGACGAGCGGGTCGCGCTGACCGTAGCCGCGCAAGCCGATCCCTTCCTTCAGGTGATCGAGGCTGTAGAGGTGATCCTTCCACTGGGTGTCGACGATCTGCAGCATGATGTCCCGCTCGACACGCTGCAAGACGTCCCGGCCGACCAGCTTCTCTTTTTCGTCGTACGACTCTTTGATCCGCTCCCAGAGCAGCTCGCGTATCTCGTCCGACGTACGGTCGGTGAAGTCCAGAGACGACGGGTCGACCCCGTACACGCGGCCGACCTCGCGTTTCAAGCCGTCGAGATCCCATTGCTCGAAGTCCGCCTCGCGAGCCGCGTAGGTCTCGACGAGCGAGTCGAGGATGTCCTCGGCCAGAGTCATGAGGTAGGCGCGCGTATCGAACGCTTCCTCTTCGCCGTCCTCGTCCTGGAGCCGAATCGTTCCTTCGAGGATCTGCCGGCGCAGCGCGTAGACGTTCTCGCGCTGCTTGTTCATCACATCGTCGTACTCGAGAAGGTGTTTGCGGACGGAGAAGTTCTGCGCCTCGACCTGCTTCTGTGCGCGCTCGATCGCACGGCTCACCATGCCGTGCTCGATCGGCACGCCCTCTTCCATGCCGAGTTTCTGCATCAACCCGGAGATTCGATCCGAGCCGAAAATGCGCATCAGATCGTCTTCAAGTGAGAGATAGAAGCGGGAGGAACCGGGATCGCCCTGGCGGCCGGCGCGCCCTCGGAGCTGGTTGTCGATGCGCCTGGCTTCGTGACGCTCGGTGCCGAGAATGTGCAAACCGCTCAGCCCGACGACCGCGTCGTGTTCCTCGTCGGTCTGGCTCTTGAAGTGTTCGAAAATCCGTTGATAAGCCGCTTTCGGGACTCGATAGAACGCATCGAGGTGGTAGAAGTAGACGTACTCCTCGTCCTCGATGAATCGTTCTTCGCCTTTGGGAAGACGCTCCGCAATCTCCTCGGACAGGCACTGCTGACGGGCCATGAACTCGGCGTTGCCGCCGAGCAGAATGTCGGTTCCACGACCGGCCATGTTGGTCGCAATCGTCACGGCACCCTTGCGTCCGGCCTGGGCCACGAACTCAGCTTCCTGGGCGTGGTACTTCGCGTTGAGGACGACGTGCTTGTCCACGCCGCCGCCGGTCGTGGTACCGCGTTTCAGCCCCCGACGGTCCAGCATCGACGAGAGTTTTTCAGATTTCTCGATCGAGACTGTGCCGACCAGTACCGGACGCCCCTTGGCATGCTCATCGATGATTTCCGAGACAATGGCATCCCACTTTTCTTTTTCCGTCCGGTACACGAGATCCGGATTCTCGATTCGTAGAAGGGTACGATTCGGCGGGATGACGACGACATCCAGGTTGTAGATCTTTGCGAATTCTTCGGCTTCCGTGTCGGCCGTGCCGGTCATGCCGGCCAGCTTCTTGTACTTGCGGAAGTAGTTCTGAAAAGTGACCGTGGCGAGCGTCTGGTTCTCGCGCTCGATTTTCACCTTCTCCTTGGCTTCCACCGCCTGGTGCAAGCCATCGCTCCATCGGCGGCCAGGCATCAAGCGACCGGTGAACTCGTCGACG
Organism: uncultured Acidobacteriota bacterium; assembly: GCA_963773035.1. Classification (GTDB taxonomy): domain Bacteria; phylum Acidobacteriota; class Vicinamibacteria; order Vicinamibacterales; family CAVVIG01; genus CAVRXZ01. The sequence continues at coordinate 31,778 of CAVYZX010000033.1, forward strand.
ATGACGACCTCGCCGTCTTTGATCATGTAGTCCACGTCTAGGTTGAACAGGACGTGAGCCCGCAGGGCCTGATTGATGTGGTGGAGAAGGGGCATGTTCGCAGGATCGTACAGGCCGCCCGCCTGCAGCCGATGCGACAGCATCTGTTCGGCTTTCGCCATCCCGCTTTCGGTCAACGTGACGGTCTTGTGCTTCTCGTCCACCAGGTAATCGCCGGTGGCTTCGAGCGCCTCCCGTTCTTCCGCCTTGGTGTCGCCGCGTGTCACCGCACCCTTCTTGAGCCGCGGGATGATGCGATCGACTTCGTAGTACAGGTCCGTCGATTCTTCCGCCGGACCTGAAATGATCAGTGGCGTCCGCGCCTCATCGATCAGGATGCTGTCGACCTCGTCTACGATCGCAAAGTGATGTCCCCGCTGGACGTAATGTGCCAGCTCGAACTTCATGTTGTCGCGGAGGTAGTCGAACCCGAATTCGTTGTTCGTCCCGTAGGTGATGTCGCTGCCGTAGGCGACCTGCCGTTCCAGATCGTTCAGTTCGTGCTGAATGACCCCAACTGTCATGCCGAGAAACCGATAAATTTTGCCCATCCACTCCGAGTCGCGGCGGGCGAGGTAATCGTTGACCGTCACGATGTGGACGCCCTGACCGGCCAGTGCGTTCAGATACGCTGGAAGCGTGGCCACCAGCGTCTTGCCTTCGCCGGTCTTCATTTCGGCGATCTTGCCTTTGTGAAGAACGGCGCCACCGATGAGCTGAACGTCGAAGTGCCGCATGGTGAGCACGCGGCGTCCAGCCTCCCGGACAACAGCAAACGCCTCCGGCAGGAGTTCGTCGAGAGTCGCGCCCTGAGCGAGGCGTTCCCGGAATTCGGCGGTCTTGCCTCGAAGCTGTTCGTCGGTAAGTGCCTGAATCGACGGCTCGAGCACGTTCACCGCGCCCACGATTGGCCGCAGACGTTTGAGCTCGCGTTCGTTTTGAGTGCCGACGACCTTGGCGAGGAGTGTCTGGATCATCTGCAGCGAGACTAAACGAAGGGTATCTCGTGATTGTAGCAGAGCAGCGTCGGTCACGCGCACGGCAGACGCCGCGCCGGGCGTGGCCGGCCTTACCTTGTTCGACGCCGTTCGTGGCTAGCGGTTTGTCGGCCGGGTCAGAAGCTGGAGGGGGTTGAGCAGCTTGCCGTTGGCCAGGATTTCGTAGTGCAGGTGTGCACCGGTCGCGCGACCCGTTGCCCCGACGTATCCGATCACCTGTCCACGCGTGACCTCCTGACCCAACTTCACGGCATAGCGACTCAGATGGCCATAGCGCGTGGTCAAACCGAAGTCATGCTGAAGGATGATCAGGTTTCCATAGTCGCCGGTATAAGACGCCGCCTCAACGACTCCGTCGGCCGTGGCGTACACGGGCTGGCCCTTGTCGAGCGAGATGTCGATGCCTTGATGGAACCCGGCTTCTCCGGTAAAGGGATCGCTTCGGTTGCCAAACCATCCGGTGACCCACCCGAGAGCGGGCCAAATCGATGGCGTCGCGGCGGCCAGCGCCTGACGCCGCTCGACATCGGCACGCACGTTGCGAAGGCGACTTTCAAGACCGCCGAGGAGATCTCGCAGCACCCCGAAGGTGTCTTCAGGTGACGTCAGAGCGGTCGGAAGGACGGCTGCCACTGCCGCGCTGCTCGTTTGAGATCCACCCGCGGCGCGTGCCTTGACGACGGCGGGCAATTTCTGCATTGCGCGTGCCTGAGCCGGATCGAGAGTTGCGCGCGACCCTAAGTCGTCGATCACACTCTCCAGCGATTGAATCTGCGTCGTCAGCGCACCAGTCGCAGCGCGGTAACTGCTGTTCTCTTCCTCGAGCCGCACATTGGCCGTCAAAACGTGCTTGATCTCTGTTCGGGAGCTCCAACGGGCGCCGAGACCGATCAGGATGGGAAGCGTGAAGACGCCGACGACGATCAAAACAGCGGGACGCAAACTGATCGTGGCGCTCCGAACAACGCCACTCGAGCGGTCTGCGATTAGTACCGTGTAACGCCGTGCTCGCATGTAATCCTACAAAGCCGCCGAACCTGTAGAGACGTTCGGTCTATCCCGTAACGAAGAAAGGAGTTAGACGCTGGGCGCGTCCGAGGACGAAGAAACTTACCACAAGTCGCTTTCTCGGCCCAAGCAATAAGTACACACAGCAAAGATCGAGCGAAACTAGACCCGCGCTGCGTTGTAAGTGCCCTGAGCCGAAACCGAGCTGAATCTCGCATGCAGAAGTAGCGTCGCTTCAATGCGGCGAGGAGGGCTGACGATGAACGCGAACGGTTTCGGCGAGGCGCATCGCGAGATGGGAAGCATTCTGACGTCGATCGAGCGCCGGTGCCTCTTGTGGCTGGCTTCCCGAGTTCCACGCTGGATCACCGCGGACCACCTGACTGCCGCCGCGCTGTTTTCAATGATGATGGTCGGCCTCTCGTATTATCTGGCGAGAGGACACCGCCTGGCTCTGCTCCTGGCGATTGCGTGGCTCGCCATCCACTGGCTTTGCGACAGCCTCGACGGAACGATCGCGCGGGTGAGGCAGCAGCAGCGCCCCCGGTACGGGTTCTACGTCGATCACGTCGTCGACTGCTTCGGCGTGCTGTTTCTTGTGAGCGGCCTCGCGGTATCGGGCTACATGAGCCCGCTGATTGCACTGGGCGTACTGGTCGCGTACTTCCTGCTCTCGATCGAGGTCTACCTGGCGACGTACTGTTTGACTGTGTTCCGGATGTCGTTCTGGGGAATCGGCCCGACGGAGTTGCGCGTCCTGCTTGCGATCGGCACGCTCGCCCTTCTGTCCGACCCAAAGGTATCCGTGATGGGGCAACAGGTACCCCTCTTTGACGTGGGCGGAGTGGTAGCCATCGCATCCATGGTGATCACTGTCGTCGTTTCGGTTGCCAGAAACACAGGAGCGCTCTACCGCGCGGAGCCACTGCCACCTGCGAGAGGCTAGCGGACTCGAGACTGGGGGCTGGAAGCTGGGAGCTGGAGGCTGCAAGTGGCTGTCATTGCACACAACAATCGGTTCAATGCGCAACGCTGGGCGAGATTCAACGCCGTTGGAGTCATGGGATTCATCGTCCAGCTCGGATGCCTCTGGGCGCTCACGCATCTGTTGAAGATCCACTACCTGCTTGCAACGGCGGTGGCCGTCGAGGTGACGATCCTTCACAACTTCGCCTGGCACGCCCGTTGGACGTGGATGGATCGATCCGCCACGCTTGGAGCGACGCTGAGCCGCTTCACCTGGTTCAACCTCACGAACGGCGTCATCTCGATCGTTGCCAACACGCTCATCACCCTTGCGCTTGTCGAGAACTGGCACGTTCACTACATGCTTGCCAACACCATCAGCGTAGCAGCTTGTGCGGTGGCGAATTTCCTTGTTTCGGATCTTTTTGTCTTCGTCACTCTGCTGATGACACTCGGAACTTCCATCGAAGCGGCAGAGCTCCGTCCGCAGGCAGCTCAGGCGTTCGATCGCTACGCCCGGCTTGCCGAATCACGAATGGATCGAGAGAAACGGGGAGAGCTGCCGTTCTTGTCGATCGATGCACTGCCGGAAGGTGAGCGCCGCGAGGCGGAAGCGCGACTGCAACGCGGCGAAATCGTCATCCGTCGCCAGCAGACTGCGGATGAGGGGCAATTTCCAGATGCTCTTTGCCACCATTGGATCGGAACCGTTCTCGTCCCGCGCGCACCGATCGGACGAATCATTCGCGTGATGCAGAGATACGACCAATACGCCGAGATCTATTCCCCGGCCATTCGGCGGGCCAAAACCCTGGCGCACGACGGCAACTCCTTCCGCGTTTATCTGCAACTCTTTCAAAAGAAAGTGTTGACCGCGTTGCTCAACACCGAATCCGTCGTCAACTACGTGCCCGTGTCGTCAAGTCGCATGCAGGTTCGAAGCGTCAGTACTCGAATAGCCGAGCTTTACGGTTCGGGCGACGGCGAGGAACGCGAAAAACCCGTTGGCCACGACAGTGGCTTTCTGTGGCGCTTCAACAACTATTGCGCCCTTGAGGATCGCGTCGAGGGCACGTTCGTGCAATGCGAAACGATTTCGCTCAGCCGCGATGTGCCGTTTGGGCTCGGCTGGCTGATCGGGCCGTTTGTCACGAGCGTTCCGAAGGAGTCGCTCGAGTTCACGCTTCGAGCGCTTCGAGAAGCTGCAACACAATCACAATAAACGCAACGAATTCCGGCGTGCCGCGGCGATGGCCGCCGTGCCTCTCTCCACAATCCCATACGCCCCGTTGAACTAGGGCTTCGCCCCTCCACTGGAGAAAACTACCCAATGATGGACTTTTGTCGCTTGTTCTTGGGCCAACCCACTGCTGGGATGTTGCACAACTCCAAGTTAAATGCAGATACGGGCAAGATTCCAAAGGTCGTATGGCGACTGACTTGCAGGCTGCTCCATTCGCCTAATTACAGAAGAAACCGGGTTTGGCTGGCTATGTGAAAGTCAAGTTTTCGGACGACTACTAGACATAATCAGGCGCAGAGAGAGTTCATGTGCGATCGAGTGTTCGACCCAGGCGCCCGATTCGCAGAGGTTTAGGCATCGCCAAGTAATCATGACTATGAGAATAGAGAAGGTTGCCTTGGCCGGAGGGGCCCTGGTCTTGGTGGTGTTGCTCTGCGCGCCGGCAGCCGCTCAGAGTCCTTCGACCGCCAAGTCGTCGCCTGTGCCAGTGGACGTGCCGGCCGACTACATCATCGGTCCTGAGGACGTCCTGTCGGTCGTGTACTGGTTCGAGAAGGACTTGTCCACTGATGTCTCCGTCAGACCAGACGGGAAAATCTCGATGCCATTGCTCAACGACATTCAGGCCGCTGGGCTCACACCCTCGCAGCTCCGCCAGTACCTTTTCGAAGAGTCGAAACGATTTATTCAGGACCCGAACGTGTCTGTCGTCGTCAAGCAGATCAACAGCCGGAAGGCGTTCATTACCGGAGAGGTGAACCGGCCGGGGCCCTATCCTCTCATCTCGCCGACAACGGTGCTTCAGTTGATAGCCACGGCTGGTGGGCTGAAAGACTACGCCCGAAGCAAGAACATCGTCATCGTTCGCAACTCGAACGGCCAGACGACGACATTTCCCTTCAATTACAAAGAGGTCGTCTCGAGCAAGAACCTTCGACAAAACATCGAGCTGAAGCCAGGCGATACGGTGATCGTCCCCTGAATCACTTGACCAATCAAGGACCCCAGACGACAGTGGTGCGAGATCCTTTCGGTAGGCGTGTTCTTTTCGTGGTCGCTTTATCGTGCGTAAGCGCAGCACCAGCTGCGGCACAGCGCGAGACAGGACCATTTGCCGGGCTCTTTGGTGGTGATCGGGGCGCTGAGCGATCCGAAACGCTCGACCTGCGCGGCACCGTGTACGGCACCTACGACAAGACCGAATCCCAGGGCTCCAACACAGCGTCTCCTTTCTTCCAAACGATAGAACAAAGCGGCGCGGGAGCTGGGGCCGACGTAAGTCTGGCCTACTCGCGGGGCAAGTTCTCCACGGGCGGGGGCGTGGCGTATCGCCAGTATCGGGATTTGCCGGCCTCCTGGTCACCAAGCCTCGACGGAACCACCACCTTCAGCGCGAACATCGGCCGCAAGACTACGTTGAATGCGTCGGGCACCTTGACGTACGCGCCCTATTATCAGTTCGCCCCATTTCTTGGCGCTGGGGTGAATACGGGTCTGATGAATCCGGGCTACGGATTCGCCGCATTTCCGCAGCAGAGCCTGGGGGTGAACGCCGCTGTGGGACTTACCGATCAATTCTCCAAGCGATCCAGCATTTCGGTCAACGCGAACTGGAGCGATTGGTACTACTTCGACCTCTCACCAGGTGGTGTCTCGAGACTCGGTGGTAGTGCGACCTTTGAGCACAAGCTGACAAAGGCACTTGCCCTCCATCTCGGCTACGGTCGCGAGTTCAATCGATATGACACGCCAGGAGCATCGTCAGCGGTGAACGAGACAATCGATGTGGGCGTCAGCTACGGCGACGCGTTGCAGTTCGGCAGACAGACGGCGCTCTCCTTCAGCACGTCAACATCGGCTTTCCATTACGCCGGTGACACACACTATCGACTGAACGGTTCTGTGACGCTCTCGCGGGGCTTCACCCGGACGTGGAATGCTTCGGTGGGCTACATCCGTTCGTCGGCTTTTCAGCCTGGTTTCGTGCAACCTATCTTGGACGATTCGGTGATGGTCGGACTACACGGCCTCTTGGCGCCCAAGGTCCAATGGTCGACAGCTGCCGGCTATTCGCGTGGTGCGGTCGGTTTCGGCGGTTCGGCTTACACGTCGTACTCCGCCGGGTCGCGGCTGACGTTCGGGATGACGCGGCGGCTCGGGCTGTACGGTCAGTACGGCTACTACCGATACGACATGCCGCCAGGGGCATCGGTCTTTCCGTTACAGCCGATGTTCTCGCGCCATGGCATCAACATCGGATTCACGCTTTGGACGCCACTCATCGATCAAGTGAGGGTTTCAAGTTGATTCCGGGACGGAAGTACACGCCTGAGGTCCTGCTTGCGCTCGTCTGGCGGCGCAAGTGGCTGGTCCTGCTGCCGACCGTCTTTGTCGGGTGCGGGGTCGCCGTATGGGTGCATCGTTTGCCCAACGTCTATCAGTCTGATGTGGTGATTCAGGTCGAGCCACCGCGCATTACTCAAGGCTTCGCGCGCCCCACGGAAAGGGTCGGAGAGCGGCTGCAGGCTATCTATCAACAGGTAACAACCCGGCCCCCGCTCGAGCAGATTATCCAAGAGCTGGAGTTGTTTCCCGAGGATCGAACGACGGAGAAGATGGACGGCCTGATCGCCCAGATGCGCAAGAGCATCATCATGAAAGTCGTCAGCAGGGATACGATTCGCGTCAGCTACACCGGCGATGACCCACGCAAGGTTCTGCAGGTCGCGGAACGACTGACTTCGATGGTCATCGATCAAAGTTTGCGGGACCGCGAAGTTCTCACCGAGGGAACCAGCGAGTTCGTCGAGGCCCAGCTCGAAGACGCGCGGCGCCGTCTCGTTGAGAGAGAGGCGAAACTGGGTGAGTTCATCCGTCGGTACGGCGGGGAACTGCCGGCCCAGTTCGAAGCAAATTCCCAAGGTTTGCGGGCGGCCGAACAGCGAATTCAAGCGCTGAACGATTCGATCAATCGGGATCGCGATCGAAAGTTGTTCGTCGAGCGACAGATGGCGGACGCGGCCATCGAGGACGTCGCTTTTTCACCGACCCCGTCGCGTGATGAAGGCCAAAAACTGGGGCCGACGGCTGTTCGGCTGCGTGCTGCCCAGGAAGAGTTGCGGGCAATGGAGCTGCGCCTCAAGCCGGAACATCCGAACGTCGTCCGCATGAAACGAACGGTCGCCGAACTGCAGGAGCGGGCCGCGGCGGAGGCGGCGGGTTTGGCGTCCGCTGACGACTTACCTGTCCAGAATCCGGCGGAAGCGCTAAGGCGAAACCGGCAGAACGAGCAGGCTGCGGAGATTGAAAAGCTCGAGAAGGACATCGATTCGAAGCTCAATGAACAGGACCTCCTGCGGCAGGCCGTCGCCGACTTCCAACGCCGGATTGACGCGACGCCGAAGCGCGAAGCGGAAATGAAGGAGTTGACGCGCGATTACGACACTCTGCAGACACTCTACAAGGGACTCTTGTCGAAGAAAGAAGATTCGCGAATCGCCACCAACGTCGAGCGCCGTCAGATTGGCGAGCAGTTCAAAATCCTCGAGCCTGCGTCGCTGCCGCAGACTCCGGTCAGCCCCGATCGCTTGCGTCTCAATCTGGCCGGCTTGATAGGCGGTTTGCTGTGCGGTCTGGGGCTCGTCGTGCTATTGGAGTATCTCGATCGTAGCTTGGCCTCCGACACGGACGTCACCGCGACGCTGCACGTGCCGGTGCTCGCCACGATTCCACTGTTGGGAAGCGCCCGCGCGGCTCGGCGCCGTCAGGAGATTGCGGTATCGGCGGCTGGCTTCGCAGCTCTCGTGTTCGCAGCCGCCGTGGCCTGGAGGCTGCTGAAGTAACCATGTACCTACAGTACTACGGGCTGCGCGAGCGGCCGTTTGACGTCTCGCCGGATCCTCGTTTCTTGTTTCTCTCGACGGCACACCGGGAAGCGCTGATGCACCTGCGTTACGGGCTCACGGGCCGGCCGGGTCTGACCCTGCTCTTGGGACAGGCCGGCACGGGCAAGACGACTCTCGTTCATGCGGCCCTCCATGGGGCGAACGGTCGCTCGTCGACGATCGTCCATCTCTCGAACCCCACACTGACCCGGGCCGAGTTCTACCACTACGTCGCCACCGGGTTTGGCTTCTCGCCGAGCGCCGCGACCTCGAAGAGTTGCTTCTTGCAGGAGCTCGAGGGCGCGCTCGCGGCCCGATCTGCAGAGCAATCAGTGCAAGCCCTGATCGTGGACGAGGCGCAGAGCTCGTCAGACGAACTTCTGGAAGAAGTCCGGTTGCTCACGAACACGCAACGAGGTGGCCGGTCCATAGCAGTTGTGCTGGTCGGCCAGCCCGACCTCGGCGGTCGCCTGAATCAGGAAAGGCTTCTTCAGCTCAAGCAGCGGGTGTCTCTCCGCTGTGAGCTTCCCGCCTTTGGCCGACGCGATACGGCCGCGTACGTTGCAACGCGAGTGGGAATCGCCGGTGGAAAGGCCGAGAGCATGTTCAGCCGCGATGCGGTTGTTGCGATTTACGAGCATTCAAGGGGCATCCCACGAGCGATCAATGTGATTTGCGACAACGCCCTGATGTCGGGCTTTGCAGCCAGCATCAAGCCGATCGGCGCGTCTGTCATCGGTGAAGTAGGCCGGGATTACGATTTTGCAGGTCCGAAAGGTGATAGCCGTCAGGTGCGGCTCGCCGAGAACGCAGCCGAAAGGCCGGAGCCTCGGTCGGAGTCGATGTTCAGCACGTTTACACGACGCTTTCGCCCTCCTGAGGCCAGATCCCAACGATGACTCGACTGAGTGACGCCTTCGACCGAGCACGCGCGAACGACGTTCAGGAATCGGAACTGCTCGTCGGCCGTTCCTGGAACACGCCCGATGAGGCGACGCAGGTGTGGGACATCGGCGAGGAGCCGCTGAACCGTCGAGAGCCGGCTCCGCCGACGCGGCAGGAACGGACCCCGCCTGCCATGCGTCATGAGCGGGCGCTGACACTGCGAAGCACGGTGGCCCCACAGGCCGGCCCGCCGGCGACGACGTGGTCTGGTTACCACTTCAGCGATGACGCGCGGGACAAGGTAGTCGTGGGCACTCTTATCGACCCTGCGGTGCGCGAGCGCTACAACCACATCGCGGCTGCGCTCCATCAGGCGCAGGCCCAGAACAACGTTCGGAGCGTGATGGTCACAAGCGGCGTGACTGCCGAAGGCAAATCGCTCACGTCGACAAATGTGGCGCTGACCCTCAGTCATTCGTACGAGCGTCGCGTGTTGCTCATCGATGCCGATCTTCGCAACCCGACGATTCACGAGATCTTCCAGGAGCCGAATGACCTCGGCTTGGGAGACCTCCTCAAACAGCCTGATCGCGGGCATCTAACGCTGCGGCAGGTGTCGCCAACGTTGTGGATCCAGCCGGCAGGCCGTCCCGACTCCGACCCGATGAGCGCCCTGGTATCCGAAGGGATGAAGCAGCTCTTGGCAGAAGCGGTCGAACAGTTCGACTGGGTCATCATCGACACGCCGCCGATCGTCTTATTGCCGGACGCCAGCTTGCTGGCCGCTATGGTCGACACGGCGTTGCTGGTCATTCGTGCGAACCGCACACCCTATCCCCTCGTGCAACGCGCCATAGAGGCGATCGGCCCGTCCAAAGTACTCGGCGTCGTGCTCAACGGCACCGAGAACCCGAGTCCCGGGGACCCGTACGGCTCGTATCACTCTTACTACGCTCGGCGCAGGAACGCGTCACCACCAGCACGAGCCGTCACGTACAACATCTTTCGACGAACACCGCCCCCGGACCGCGACTGAGCTCAAGGATCAGATGTTTCCGAGCACGTGGCGACCGCTGGTGCTGATTGCCGGTGAGGCATGCCTGATCGTCGTCGCAGTCACGATCAGCAGTTACCTGCGCATCGGCGATGCCACCTGGACCATGCTGTCGACGCCTTCGGGCATCTTCCGAGTGCTCCTTATCATGACCGTGTGCCAGATCAGTTTGCACTACCTGGACTTGTACGACTTGCGGACAGTCGTGAATGTCCGGGATCTGCTCGTCCGGCTCCTACAGGCGTTGGGTGCCACGTCGGTCGTGTTGGCGGGCATCTATTTCTGGTTTCCCCAATCGATCATCGGACGCGGAGTGTTTCTGTTCTGGGCCGCCCTGGCGATTTCGTTGATCTTCATGTGGCGCCTTGCCTTCGCGTGGCTGACGAGGCGCGCGGGGCCCCGTGAACGGCTGTTGCTGGTGGGAACCAGTCAGGCGGCAATCGACCTGGCGAAAGAGTTGTTCGCTCGCCGCGACGAGCTTGGAGTCGAGATCGTCGGTTTTGTCGATCACGACCCAGCTCGTGTCGGAGCACCCGTCATCAATCCGGGCGTGGTAGGAACGATCGATGACATTCCGGCGCTGGTCCCGAAGCTTGTCGTCGATCGCGTAGTGGTGAGCTTATCGGACGCACGCGGACGCCTTCCGATGGAACACCTGCTCGATATCCGCATGCGCAGTACGGTGCGGTTCGACCACCTGGCGTCAGTTTACGAGGAATACACGGGGAAAATCGCCGTGGAGAACTTGCGACCCAGCTGGTTGATCTTTTCGGCTGGCTTTCGCAAGACACGTGCGCTTCTCGCTCTCAAGCGAGTGTTCGATTTCATTGTGGCCGGCGTCGTCCTGGTGTCGTCGCTGCCTCTCATGCTTGTGATTGCCGTGGTCATCAAGGCCGGACCGCGCGGTCCGGTGCTCTACCACCAGAAACGCGTGGGACTCAATGGTCGTGTGTTCACGGTCCACAAGTTTCGCACGATGCAGCAGAATGCCGAAGCCGAAACGGGACCGGTGTGGAGCCGGCTCAATGACCACCGCATCACCGCTGTCGGAAGTTTCCTTCGGCGAATGCGCTTGGACGAGTTGCCACAGCTTTGGAATGTCTTGAAAGGCGAGATGAGCCTGGTCGGGCCGCGGCCCGAGCGTCCCGAGTTTGTCGAGTACCTGACAGCGCAGATTCCGTACTACGGGCAGCGCCACGTACTGAAGCCGGGCCTGACGGGCTGGGCGCAGATTCGATACACCTATGCGGCTAGCGTCGAAGATGCGATCGAAAAGCTGCAGTACGACCTGTACTACATCAAGAACTTATCGTTCGGCTTGGATTTGGTGATCGTCCTCGAAACGATCAAGACGGTCCTGTTGGCACGAGGGGCCCGATGAGCCAGCCTGGCACGGGTCGCACGCTCCGATCCAGCGCGACCGCGCGCCCCTCGAGTGTCATCGTCAACGCGATGAGCGTCGACGTCGAGGACTACTTCCAGGTATCGGCGTTCGAGAAAGCGGTCTCACGCGCCTCGTGGGATACCTTGCAGAGCCGTGTCGTCGGCAACACCGAGCGCTTGCTCGAACTGTTCGACCAAGCGGACGTTAAAGCCACCTTTTTCATCCTCGGATGGGTAGCCGACCGGCATCCCGCACTTGTGAACAGGATCGCGTCAGCAGGTCATGAAGTAGCGTCCCACGGCTACCATCACCAACTCGTGTACGCTCTGACGCCACGACAGTTTCGTGAGGACGTCCGATCCGCAAAGGCTGCGCTCGAGAGCGCGACAGGATCATCGGTGGTCGGCTTTCGGGCGCCAAGCTTTTCCTTGGTGCCATCCGCTCTGTGGGCAATCGATATCCTGATTGAGGAAGGTCACCTGTACGACGCAAGCGTATTTCCGATCCGGCACGGTCGATACGGTAATCCGGACGCGCCTCGTCATATCCATAGCATCGAACGAACCGCCGGAACCCTGCTCGAAATGCCGCTGGCAACGGTCCGCATAGGTCGGATGAACTTTCCCGTTTCAGGCGGCGGATACTTTCGCCTCTTGCCATACGCGTGGACGAGGTGGGGGATACGGCACATGAACCTCGTCGACCGACAGCCGGCATTGTTCTACGTCCACCCCTGGGAGATCGATCCGGATCAACCGCGCATTCCCGTTGGATTTGCGACACGCCTCCGCCATTACACGGGCTTGAAGGCCACGTTTCGACGGCTGGCGACCTTGCTCAGCGAGTTTCGATTTGCTCCGGTCGCAGAGGTTTTGAACGTCATACCAACCCCAGTTGCGCGGCCGTTCGCCCATCGCCGACCGACACCGGTCGCCGCACAGACATGACGTCAGCCGGCTTCGTTCCGGAGTTGCCCAGCGCAGGTCGCGCGGCGACGAGCGAGGTTCAGATTGCATCAGAAGACGACAGCTGCGGGTGGGATAGCTTTGCCGCTCGGCATCCTGACGCGACTGGGTATCATGTTTGGGCCTGGCGGCGGGTGTTCCAGCGGGCGTTTGGGCATGAATCCATTTATCTCATCGCGCGCGGCGCTCGAGGGATTGAGGGTATTCTTCCCCTCGTTCAAATCAACAGCCTGTTGTTCGGTCGGACACTCACATCGCTTCCTTTCCTGAACTACGGTGGCGTCGTCTCCGATTCAGATTCCGTCGCCCGCGATCTCATCGACGCGGCGGTGACGATCGCTCGTGAGCGACGCTGTTGTCATGTCGAGCTTCGTCATAACAGCCAACGCTTCGCCCACCTTCCGTGCCGGCAGCACAAGGTCGCGATGCGACTGAGGATTGAGCGCGATCTGTGGGAGCGTTTGGACCGCAAGGTCCGAAACCAGGTTCGGAAAGCCCAGAAGTCCGGGTTGGTCGTCGCATCGGGAGGCAGGGAGCTGCTGAACGACTTCTATGGCGTCTTCGCGCGTAACATGCGAGATCTGGGAACACCGGTCTATTCCGCGCGTTTCTTCGAACAGATACTGGACGTATTCCCGAATCGCACGCGCCTCCATATCGTCAGGCTGCGCGGCAAACCTGTCGCGGGAGGACTCGTGTATCGGACCGACACGACGGTGGAGGTACCGTGGGCTTCGTCGATTCGTGAGCACAACTCTCTCTGTCCAAATCATTTGCTTTATTGGAATGTGATTGAGTCGGCAGCAAGCGATTGCCTGGTGATGGACTTCGGACGCTCCACGCCCTACGAAGGCACCTACAACTTCAAGAAACAATGGGGCGCGAAACCGCTGCCCTTGTATTGGGAGTATCCCCTGATCGCTGGAGACGCTCCGCCGGACGTAAGTCCTTCAAACCCAAAGTTTCGGCTCGCGGTCGCGCTCTGGAAGAAGCTTCCGCTCGCCGTTGCAACACACCTTGGCCCCAGAATTGTCCGGGCCATACCCTGAACGACTCGATGCCAGCCGCGTTTCCAGCCGGCCGTCCGTGTCTCCCATAAGCCAACAGCCCCAGGGCAACGGCGTTCCTTCGCTCGTTCTTCACGTCAGCCGTTTAGGCGGCGATTCTTCTTCGAGAAACAACGAGCCCTTTACGGTGGGAATCCCCTTTCCAAAAGGCCTTGTAACGGAAGCATCAAATTGGGTGATCGAAGACGCTCAAGGCGCGCCCTCCCCAGTGCAGATCCGGGTGCTGGAACGATGGAGCGACCGCTCGATCCGATGGGCGCTGGTCGATTCCTGCGTGACGCGGCTCGGGGACGAGACGAGCGACCGTTTGCTGCTGCGTTTCGATCGCGCCGCCGTCCCGGGTCCGCCGCGCGGCCAGCAGTTGCTGACTATCGAGGAAGGCGGCTGCGTAAGAGTCGCAACGGGAACCGGCTCTTTCGTGGTATCACGCAGCACCCCCGTCCTGCTCCAGCAAGCCAGCTTTCACGATCAGCCGGTCCTCGACAGCGCTGCCTCCGAGTTTCGGCTGATCGACGCGAACGGACATCCACGGACCATTGAGTGGCGTGCGCTGCGTGTCGAGGAAAAGGGAAGTCTGCGAGCTGTGGTCGTGGCCGATGGCGAAGCACAAGGTCCAACCGGTCCGCCACTGCAGCTCACTGCACGATGGCATTTTTTTGCCGGCCTCTCGGTCGCCCGCCTTCTGCTCGCGGTGAGGAATCCATCGCGCGCGGAACATCGCGGCGGGATCTGGGAGCTTGGTGACGCCGGATCGGCTCTGATCAAAGAGCTGTCACTGGTCTGGCGGCTGCCGGCTGCGAACTCTTCCGAACGGATCAAATTCTGGCTCGAACCGGGAGCCTCCCAAGCCGTCTGTGCCAGTGATCTCGAGGTCTACCAAGAGTCGAGCGGGGGAGAGCACTGGGCAAGCTCGAATCACGTCAACCGGCAAGGGGTCGTACCTGTTCGGTTCCGTGGCTACCGAGGAACCGCGGACGGTGTGCGGTTCGAGGGTGGCCGTGCATCACCAATCGTCGTTCTCGACGGCAGGCAGTTCAGCCTGGGTGTCGCTCTGCCATATTTCTGGCAGAACTGTCCTCGGGCGGTCGCGGCAGACCTTCAGTCATTGACCGTCTCGTTCTTTCCCGGTCAGTATCCCGACGCACATGAGCTGCAGGGCGGTGAGCAAAAGACGCATGAGTGCTGGTTGCTGTTCGGCTCGGACACCGTGACGGAGGCGCCACTGACTTGGTCCCGGTCCCGAGTCGTGGTGCATCCTGCTCCCGCGTGGTATGCGTTTGCAGGTGCGGTCCCTTATCTTGCACCGGCTGCGTTGGACACGGGCGACGGCTACCGGATTCTGGTCGCTACCGCCGTCGAGGGACCGGACAGTTTTGAAAGGAAGCGCGAGACTATCGACGAGTACGGCTGGCGTCATTTCGGCGACATCTACGGCGACCATGAAGCGGTTTTCCGGGAGGGGCCAGCCCCGCTCGTATCCCACTACAACAACCAGTACGATGCCGTTGCCGGCCTCGCTTACCAATTCATGAGGACCGGCGACTTACGCTGGTGGACCCTGTTTCAGGAACTCGCCACGCACGTCATCGACATCGATATCTACCACACCCAGGCAGACAAAGCGGCCTACAACCAGGGGATGTTCTGGCACACCATCCACTATGTCGATGCCGGCAAATCGACACATCGCAGCTATCCGAGCGGGACGGTTGGTGGCGGCCCCTCATCGGAACACAACTACACCACGGGTCTCATGCTGCATTACCTCCTGACCGGAAGCAGCGCATCCCGCGAGGCCGTGCTCGGTCTTTCGCAGTTCGTCATCGACATTGATGACGGAAGCAAAACCCCCTTTTCATGGCTCGATAAGGGATACACGGGGCTGGCGAGCGCATCGCGCACCCCGAGCTATCATGGGCCCGGCCGCGGCTCAGGAAATTCGTTGAACGCGCTGGTCGACGGTCATCGCGTCACAGGCGAGCGGCGGTTTCTAGATAAAGCCGAGCAGATCATTCGGCGATGCACTCATCCACGGCAGGAACTGAATGCGCTGACACTGCTGGACGCCGAAAACCGCTGGTTCTATACGATGTTCCTGCAAGCCCTCGGGAAATACCTCGACCATAAGATCGGATTGGGCGAGCTGGACGCATTCTACGGTTACGCCCGCGCGGTTCTTCTTCATTACGCGCGCTGGATGGCGGCGCACGAGTACCCATATCTGGACAAGCCGGAGATCCTCGAGTTCCCGACCGAGACATGGGCCGCGCAGGATCTGCGAAAGAGTGAAGTCTTCGACCGGGCCGCGGCTTTTGCGGAGGGTGAAGAGCGGCCGCGTTTTCTCGAACGAGCCGAGTTTTTTTTCGATCATTCGATTGCTACTCTCCAAGCAATGCCGACACGCAGGCTGTGCCGTCCCGTGGTCTTGTTGCTCGGACTCGGCTTCATGCGCAACTTTGTCAGGCATTATGGCGTCATCGAAGCCCCGTCGCCACGCGAAGGCTGGGAACGCTGGCTGGTCGCTCAACCGTTTCTGCCACAGAAGCTGCGTGCAAAGCGTCGCGCGATGATCATCGCTGCCGCGGGTGTCGCGTTCGCGCTGCTCGTACTCACCTGGGTTGCACTTGGATGACTGAGTTGACTCGACAGTATTGCGATATCGTCGCGACCGTATTGCGATACCGTCACGCATTCTCGCTTCGACACAAGTTTGTAGGGTGAACGTACAGTTTGGAGTAACCCTTTCACTGATCAGCGACTTCGATTCAAGGCAGTTTCGGGAGGATTCGTGAATTTATCGACCTCCAACACGACGGCACTTGAATTGCTGAACCACGCCGCGCCGAAACAATCAGCATAGCGATACTGCGTCGTCGTGTTGGCTTTTGCCACCGACGTTGCGCATCTATCAACGACCCCAAACGCTTCCCCAGCGGATAGGGAGACAACATGCGCCGAGGCCTGTTCGTGTTGTGGTGTGCCCTTGTACTCGCGTTGCCGGTATCCGCCTTGGCGAGGCGCGGCTCCAATCCACGGGTTTCCGGCGTGCGACCCGCGCCCGTCGCGCGCAGTGGGCCGCAACAGCTCCGGGTGAGCGGGCGGGGATTCAAGGCCGGACTCCGACCCTCAACCGGTTCGGCGTCCTCGGTGACGAACACAGCCTTTACTTGGACAGTCACGCTCGCGAGTCCAGGCACCTCGCAGCTAAGCGTCAGCAACCCCGATGGCGAGACTTCAGATCCTTTTCCAATCGTGGTTGCCCCCAGCACGGAAGTCCAGACAGTGGCACCACCGACATTGGCATGCCCTGCGCCGGTTCAGTGGACTACGCCCGATGGAGCCTCGGACACGGTCAGGTATCCGGCGCCCGTGGTGTCGGGCGGCGCCCAGCCGGTAAGTACGACGTGTGTCCCAGCCTCTGGCTCACTCTTCCCAATCGGTCAAACGACGGTCTCGTGCACGGCAACTGACGCATTGAACCGAACCGCCACGTGTTCCTTTCCCGTAACGGTTCTTGCGCCGACTTCTGAAACTTCGCCCGTACCGCCGCCGACGATCAGCTGTCCGTTCAACCAGACCGCCTCGTCGCCGAACGGTGGCGGTGTTTCCGCGAGCTACCCGGCGCCGAACGTGACAGGCGGAGTCGCTCCGGTATCGACCAGCTGCAGCCCGGCCTCCGGCTCCACGTTCTCCGTGGGGACGACCCCAGTCGCCTGCAGCGCAACCGATAGCCTCAAGAGAACGGCTGCCTGTCAATTCACGATGACGGTGCTTGGTTCAACCAATCAAGCTCCGACTCTTTCGCAATATCGCATCAGTGGAACGGCTCCGCTCGTCGGCGCCAGCTCGCCCTATGCGGGCAACGCGACGTTTTCGGATGGCTCGAGTCGCACGATCGATCCGAGCCAGGCGACGTGGAATTCGTCGAATCCCGGGATCGCCAGGTGGGCGGCGCCCGGACAGCTGCAGGGTGTTGCGGCAGGCACGGCAACAATCACTTCTGTCTACAGTGGCATGACGGCCTCACAGAGCGTCACCGTCACAGCAGCGTCAACAACTCCTGCACCGGGGCCGCCGGTCTCGAGCGGCAAGACGTTGCTCTCTCAGAACGACCTGACCTTCCTGGGCGGATTCCAGATTCCCAGTCCCGATCCGTGCGGTGGGGATACGTCGTGGGGACGCGGCATGACGATCCGGAATGGCAAGATCCTGATCAACAGCGTCGGGATGGACATCTCCGAGTGGACGATCCCGACGACGTTCGGTCAGACGAATTCGACGTTTCCTAATGCTATTGCGGTGCGCTGCTGGGGCGGAGCGACGTTCGCCCGACGCTACACCGTGCAATATGGCATGGGGTCTGGTTTTGTCCAGGGGATCTACTGGGATTCGATTGATCAGCGGCTGTATTACGGATACGGCGACACCTACAAAGCCAACACGAATCCCGATCCCTCGATCGGCTACGAGACAATGAATGACACGACCGGACAGACGACCTCGGTCGATGCCTGGCAAGTGGGCGATAACTCGAAAATGACGATGGGCGGCGTCTTTGCGATTCCCGATTGGTGGAGCGCGCAGCATGCGCCGGGCCGACGCCTGGCGGCGGGGTTTGGCGGCTATCAGTCGATTGTCGCGCAGGGGCCGGCCTCGATGGGCCTCGCGCTCTTCGCCTTCAATCCGAGTGACCTCGCCTCGACGCCCTCGCACGGCAAAGTGCCCTCGTCCACGATGGTGATGTACCCCTACTCACAGGGCTGCTCGGCGCGGATGCAACGCGACACGAACTACAACACCGAGTTTGATAACTGTAATCCTGTAAATGGAATCGGATTTCACACGTGGGTCGATAACATGCCGCAGAGTGCGACCTGGATTGACACGCCAACCAAGACGGGCATCCTGGTTGTGCACATCGAGGGCAACGGGCGACTCTGGTATCAGACCTCCACAGGGCATGCGGAACGCGGATCGCATTGGATGCGCGTCTATCATCCCGACGATCTCGCAGACGTCGTCCATGGCGTCAAGCAGCCGTGGGAAATCCAGCCGAGGCTGAACTGGCCGGTCCAGTTCCCGGCCCAGTTCACCTATCCTTTGCCCGGCTGGCAAGACGAGCCGACCTATATGGTGACGGGAGTGGTCTACGACTCGACAACGCAGAAACTCTATGTGGCCGTCCGATTTGCGGTAGGGCCTGGCGTGAATCAGCTCACGTCGAGCAATAGGACAGCAGTCTACGTATTCCAAGTCTCCTGATTGTGGTCGGGCGCGTGTCCGGGTCTGTGTCCGGCGACTCACACGCGCCCGCTCTGCGATTCGGCGGTACAACACGAAGGCACTCTCGACACGCTGTTTAGAGGACGCCACGCGCGGTCACGGTGCCCTGGGGTTCGCCTACCCGTAGCTTGATCACGCGGGCTGGAACACCTGCCGCCACGACGCTGTCCGGAATCGGCTTGGTGACCACCGATCCCGCACCGATCACACAGTTGCGCCCGACGTCGGCGAGGATCACCGAGGCGCTGCCAACCCAGGTGCCGGCTCCAATTCGCACGAGGCTGATCTCGCCGGTTTGTTCGCGGATTGGCAGGTCCACGTCGGCCGTACCATGAATGTGGCCTCCACTCGGCACGTGGACGCCGGCGGCGAGGAGAACATCCGCTTCAAGATGGACGAGACCGAGGCAACACCCGGGACCGACGTAAACCCGTTCGTCGATGACAGCGTCCGCCTTCGACAACACCGTTCCGAAGCAGATCGTGGAAGTCGGGTCGCAGCGGCGAATTGCGCGAGCAAGAAATGCGCGCCGCAGATACTCGCCGCGCAAGCCGGGAGTTGAGGCCAGTCCCTGCGTCGCAGCCTCGAGGGCGCGATCTTTTCCGACGAACACCGACGACAGCCGAAACAGCAGAACTCGCGGAAGTACGGCTGCCGCAGCGACGCTGCGCGCGATCTGCTTCAGCGCGTCGCGCATACCTCAGGGCCCCTCATGGCCCGGGCATCACCGGATCGTGAAAATTCAGCGGCAAGTTCATCGTAGATGCGCTCCACCTTACGTGTGCGGGCATCGAACGACAAATCCGCCTCGACCCGCTTCCGGGCTGCCGCCACGCGGCGAGCTCCGGCCGCCTTGTCGGTCAGCGCAACTCTCATGGCGTCGGTCAGAGCCTGCTCGTCGTTGGGGGGCACAATCAGCGCATCGACACCGTCTCTGGCAAGCTCTGTCGTTCCACCGACGTTCGTCGCCACGATTGGCGTTTCGAGCGCCATCGCTTCCAACACGGCGTTTGGAGTGCCCTCGTATGTGGAGGCTTGAACGAACAGGTCCAAAGCGAGGTGTATAGGGCGCACATCGTCAACATGCCCGACCAGCTGGCACCGATCCGCCAGCTTCAACGCCGCGATTTCCTGTTCCAGTGCCATTCTCAGACTGCCTTCCCCTGCAATGACGAGCTTCGCCTCGCGAATCTCCCGGGAAATGCGGGCGAAAGCGCGGATCAGCGTGGCGAACCCCTTCTGTGGTTCCAGACGACCAACTGCGCCGATGGCAACGTCATGGGATCCGAGGCCAAATCGTGTTCTCGCCGAATCTCGTTGGCTGCGATTGCGAGTAAACGCGACGGGATCGATTCCGTTCAGCACAACCATGACACGGTCAGGTTTCGCACCGGCATCCACCAATGCCGCTCGGATCTCGGAAGACACAGCGATGACTCGGGGAAAGCGGACGAGCAGGCAGCGGTCGGCCGGGTAGTAGATCGAGCGCTCACGCCAGGAATGCCCGGTCCAGCCGTGCGCCGTTGCCAAGGGGATGACGGCTTCGTATCTGGCGAGCAGCAGCGCCAGAAGGTCAGTCTTGTACTCGTGAGCGTGGACGATGTCGATGTGGCGCTCACGAACGATCGTTCTGAGTTGAGGCCAGATGCGATGGTCGAACGAGTGTCGTTCACCCACTTCGATATAGTCGATTCCAAGAGCCCGAGCACGGGCGTCGATGTGAAAGGTCAGGTCCCGCCTGTCTCTGATGTAGCAGACCGTGATCGCGTACTTGGCCGGGTCCGACCGTTCGGCGCCAGACAGAATGGTCTTTTCCGGCCCCCCTCCGGTGCCACGCACGGTCCGCAGCTCGAGTACGCGAATCGGCGCGGCGGTTGCGGTCATGAGGCCGCGGCTGTCTCGCGCCGCCGCCGATGCGAAACGCCTGACACTAGCGCGAGGGCACGCGCCAGGTCGTAGGTGCAGGCGACCGCTAGGTTCGGAGCGAGCTCCCACAGCGCCGACCGTTCTGCGGTCAACGTCATGCGCACGGCGCGCAAGCCGGCCAGCAGCAGAAAACCAAATCCTCCAGCAAGCACGGGCCAGACGCTCAGCCATGGAGCCGTCACCACACCAACGACGACGGCCGTCAAAAACACGACATTCATCATCGGAATCACGACACTCGGCAGGGATCGGACCGTCACTGGGCTGCGTAGTGCCGCGCGCAGGTTGTCGCGCCCGCGCCACAACTCCCCGAAGAACAGGGCCCGCAACGTTGACGGATCCCCGTAGTGCACACTGCGCATACGTTCATCGCAGAAGATCCGATAGCCCTGCGCTCGCAGCCGGTTACACAAGTCGACGTCCTCGCAGGTCTCGAGCGTTGCGTCGAACCCCCCCAGGTCCCAAAACAGCCTCCGGCGGACCGCGAGATTCCCACTCTCGAGCCACTCGACGTCGCGCCCCCCGCGCCGATGTGATCGAAACCGATCATAGGCGCGCTGGACCCAATTGACTTCAGGTGGTGGAAGATAGGGCGCACCAACGGCGCCGACCGTCGGATCGACCATCATCTGAACCGCGGCCTCGATCCATGAGTTGTCGATGATGTGATCGGCGTCCACAAATGCCAGCACGTCCCCGTTGCCGCGTGTGGCGCCGGCGTTTCTCAAGGCCGCGACCGGCGCTGCTTCTCTCACCAATACGGTCGCGCCCGCCTCACGGGCCACTGCAGCAGAATCATCCTGCGAACCGTTGTCGACGACGACGATGTCGACAGGACCTTCATAGCGGTTGGCGCGGATTGACGACAGGCATCGTCGCAGTTTCTCCTCCTCATCGCGCACCGGGATCACGAATGTGACCCGGAGTTTCAGCGTCGGCTCATTCATGCGACGGCGGCCTCACCAGCGAGCCCACGCAATCGACGAACGGCGGCACAATAGCGCTCGTGGTATCGATCGAGCGTATGCTCGAGTCGAAAACAGTCATGCACCCGACGTTGACCGGCACGGCCCATCGAGCAAGCGGCCTCAGGATTATCGAGCAGCCACGCAAGCGCAGTAGAAGCGGCGGCAGCATCACTCCGACCAACCAGATACCCCTGCACTCCATGTTCTACGATTTCGGCATTGCCACCGACATCCGTCACAACGACCGGCAGGGCCGCCGCCATCGCTTCGAGAAGCGTGAGCGAGGCCGCTTCGCTCAATGAGGTCAACGCAAACACGTCGGCCGCCTGTAGCAGTTCGGGGACGTCGCGACGGACGCCGAGGAACCGCGTACGGCTCGCGATCCCGAGGTTGACGGCCAGCGATTCCAGATCGGACCGAAGCGCTCCGTCACCGGCGAGCACGAGATCGATGTCCGGCCTGGTCGCGGCGGCGCCAGCGAAAGCCCTCAGCAGTGTGGCGTGATCCTTGACGGGATGAAATCGCGCGATGCACATGACGATGCGGCGCCGCGGATCAATTCCAAGTTGAGAACGGATTCCGAGACGATCGGCCGGCTTCGAGTACCGAGCGACGTCGATGCCATTGGTGATGACTTCGATCTGACGAGCGCCGAAGCCGTCGACCTCTGCCAGGCTCCTCGCGCTAAACTGACACACGCCGTTGATTTCGTCCGCCAGCCGCGAAAGAAGGAGCCGGTTCGCGAGGCGTCTGGGCCAGGAAACCACATCCGGATAATGGCGTCCGTGCTCGGTAAACATGACGTGTACGCTCCGTCGGCTAATCAGTCGCGCGAGCGCCGTGTAGAAGAACGGTGTGTACTGGTGGGCGTGGATCACTTCGAGGCCGCGCCTGTCGATTTCATGGGCCAAGCGCAGCGCGACCCGAAAATCGAGACCGGGCCGCCGTCGAAGAGCTAAGACGGGAATACCTTCCGACACGAGCCGCTCACCAAGCTCACCCACGCCGTCGAGACACAAGACGACCGGATCGATTGCCGTGCCGAGTCGTCTGATGGTCTCGGCTACGAGCACCTCGGCCCCGGCAACCTGCATGACGTGCAGGACGAAGCCGATGCGAAGCGGTGTACGTAACGCCGGCGTCACAGCTTGGCTTCTTGGAGCCGTCCTGGCGCCGACCCGAGGCCGGTCAACATTCGTGCCTCGGTCACGGCCGTTTCGGATGGCACCGCCGCCCGTGCGATCACCCACGATTGGATGCTGAGCAGACCCAACAGGTATGGCAACTCGAACACTTCGAGCGAGAGAAAAACAGCACCCACGCAAAAGACGGCCAGGGAGCCTTCGATGCCAGACATCATGCTTCGGTGGAGCAAGGCGTCCGGGTCCGTCCGGTTCTTGAGCGCTCGCCTCGAGCGAACAACCGCCACCCACGCGCTACCGAGTGCCAGCAAATACAGAGCAAGACCGACGTATCCGTTGTCTGCCAACGTCTGCAAGTACTGACTGTGAATCGTTCGCCCCTCCATGTCGGCGCCGTACTGGTACGAGATCAGATTGGCGTTTCTGATGCCGACACCAAATACTGGGTAGTCGTTCGCGATGCGAACAGCGGCCGTCCAACTGCTGAACCGAAGATTGGCATCCCTGTCGTTCTCATAGTCTTGAATAGTGAAGAACCGTTCCCGGATTTCTCTGCCGGCCAACGGGGGCACTACCAGCGCAATCGCAATAAACATCGCGAGGAACTGCCATCGGCGGCGGCTTCGCAGCATGAGCAGCGGCGCAGTCGCAAGCAGCGAGACCATCGCTC
Organism: uncultured Acidobacteriota bacterium; assembly: GCA_963773035.1. Taxonomy (GTDB): domain Bacteria; phylum Acidobacteriota; class Vicinamibacteria; order Vicinamibacterales; family CAVVIG01; genus CAVRXZ01. Next base: position 55,260 of record CAVYZX010000033.1, read on the forward strand.
CGCGTGAATACGACATGAGGACGGCGTGAATGAGCAAGGGGACGGCTGCTGCGAAGATCCAGCGCCACCACTGGCGCGTTGCTTCCCAGGCATAAATCGCAAGCGGCAGGCCCATCGCCAGCATCAAGCCCGCGCCGTTGTTGTCGAGTCCGCCGTAGCCGTTTCGATAGATGTCCACGCGAGAGGCCGTGAAGTAGAGGAAGTTGAGCTCGTACGCGATATAGATCAGCGCACCGGTGGCGATGAGATACAGCGTCCAGACTTGGCGGAGGTTGGCCACCACAACCGCCGCCACACCAAACATCACGAAAATCTTCACGTAGTCAATCATCCACTCGTAGGCCTGATCTCGATCCAGGGCAAAGAAATACGTAATCAAGAGCCAGGCACCGAACACCAGGTACGCCGCGTGACCAAAGGCAAATCGGCGGGTGTGGCTCGCCCCAGCGTTTTGCGAACTGTTCATGAGGTGCCCAAGCATGCCAAGAATTGCGGCCCAAGCGACAAATTCGGACCAACTTGTGCCTCGTGGAAGCGCCCACCTCCACAACCACTGAGGCCGCAGGACGCCGTACAAGTAGTAGACCGCGACGGCGATAAAAGGACCGTTGAACAGCACGCCGACAGTTCCGGCGAGCGTCAGAGCGATCATCAAGAGCGTCTGTTTCACGAGATCGAGTCCGCTGTAGCGCTACTTCGATCGTACCCACCTAGACCCCTTCCGGCAAGAACAGAACCATTACAATAGTGTGCTTATCGCAAGAATAAGGCGCACTATTTTGCTCGGTGTGTGCTCGATTGCGGCCCCGCGCCAACACAGGAGAAGCCGATGGGGAAACGAGGAGATCTCACGATCGCAGCGCGTTCGTGGACGCGTCGCCGATTTCTGACGGAACTCGCCCGAACGGGGGCTGCGGCCCCGGCATTCATGACTGCCGGATCCGTGTTGGCGCAGCAGAAGCCGTCGCCGCAGATTCTTGACGGAGCCGTGCTTGCGAAATCGGTCTTGACCGGCGCCGATTTTAGCTACCGGGGTGCCTTTCGGGTCCCTTCAGGAGTGAACGGTCATGATGCCGGCTGGGGCAGGTGTCTGGCGATTCGATACGTCGATGGCAAACGGAAGTTTCTGTCGATGACGGTCAGTCATGCACTGTATGAAATGGACGATCCGGGTCTGAGCAACGAGGGCAATCCAAACACCGCCCCGATGGCCAGCGTGACGAGGTTCTGGGGGAGAAACGCCTTCATGGCGAGGCATACCGTACAGCACGGCACTCCCAGTGGGTTCGTCTACGGTCTGTACTGGGACGACAGCGACAAGCGCTTGTACTTCAATTACGGCGACACGTACAAAGCCAACACCAATCCTGACTCGTCGATTGGATATGCGACGCTCGACGATTCCGCCGGCGTAGCGACCAGTGTCGGTTCGTGGCAGGTTGGTCACAATTCGAAGATGACGATGGGTGGCACATTGCCGATCCCAGAATGGTTTGCGCAGCAATACACGGAGGGCCGTCGCCTTGGCGCGGGCTTCGGTGGCTACCAGTCCGTGGTAGCGACCGGTCCGGCGTCGATGGGTCCGGCCTTGTTTGCCTTCGCGCCACCAACGAATCAGCGTCTGCAGTCGATGCTGCCGTCAACACCCTTGGTCGCGTATCCCTTCAATGGCAGGCCCTATACGAATCCCGATCGCGTCCATCGAGACCCCGACTACCGCACCGAGTTCGACGGTTGGAATCCTCGGGACGGCGTGGGCTACAACGCCTGGGTTGATACGATCTGGCAGGGGGGCGTGTGGATCGACCTGCCCGACAAGCACGGCGTCGTGTTTTGCCTCATCGAAGGAAACGGCCGACTCTGGTACGAGAAATCGACCGGGCATGCCGAGCGCGGCTCTCACTGGTGGTACATCTACGACCCAATGTCGCTAGCGGCCGTCGCTCGCGGCAAGAAGCGAACCTACGAGATTCAACCGAGCCAGCGCTGGCGCGTGGAATACCCATCGGCCGCGTTCAGCTATCCCTTGCCGACCTGGCAGGACGAGCCGACGTTCCTCGTCACGGGATCCGTGTACGACGCCAGGACGCAAGAACTGTTTATCGCGGTTCGCTTCGCTTATGGCGGGCCCGGATTACGGCCAGGCAACGGACATGTCGTGTACGCGTACAAGGTGGACGCGTAAAACCGCTGAGACCGCGCACGTCAGCCAAATTGGAAGACCGGCCCTACGCGCCTTGCTCTCGGCGTCGCAGCGCGCCGTTGGCGGCAAGCACCACGAAGAGCGGCGCCAACCCGTCTCGAAACCGCGGGGAGCCGTAGAAGAGTGCGCACGCTCCGATTGTCGTGATGATCGGGATCAACAGCACGCCCCAGTGCCATCGAGGCGGCGGCCCGCTGAAGACTCGATACAGTCCCAGCCCCACGAAAGGGGCGGTCATCATCCAACCTCCGGCGAGGACCCACAGTGCGACGCGATTTGGCGTCTCGAAAAATGGCGAGACCAACCGCCACATCTTCATGGCGACCAACCGAGGTAGTCGCGAAGCGTGGGCGCGGACAGCTGCGGTCCCGTACTCGAGAGCTTGTCGATCGCGTTCGACTTCGGTTGCGCCCAGCGGCTGACTGGCCCTCACCGCCTCGCGGTTGTAGATGTCCAGCCACGATCCTTCGTAGCGCGGTTCCGTAAACGTCACTTCGTTGTGCGCGCCCCAAAATGCAAAGCCACGCTGCAACGACAGGGTCGGAACGCCTACGGCTACTGCATTACGAACGACCCAGGCCGAGAGCAGGATCGCGGCGACTCCCGTCTGCACCGCCATCGATCGGACGAGGGCCCGTCGCGTCGACGGTTCAGCGAAGACGAGCATGCCCAACGCAACCGGTAGCGCGAGTACCATCTCGACACGCGTCAGGATGGCCATCGCCCACGCGATCCCCGCGCACACCTCTGACAGACGCCGACCGCCACGAATGGCAAACACCGACAGCGCGACCGCGAGGGCGAGCCAGAAACCGTATATTGGCTCGCTCAAGAAATGCATCGCGTAGTAAAAATGACCAGGATAGAGCGCCAGCCACGCGCCAGCCATCCATCCGACCGAGCGCCCTGCCAATTGGCTGCCCAGCCATACGGCGATCAAGCACGTCGCGGACGATAAGAAGATGATCCAGGTGTGAGCAGCCAGAAACGAACGTCCGAAAACACTGTATGGAAGGAGCAGGGTCAGCGACGTACCTGGAGGCCGCGCTGCCGTGGGGATGCTGGGCTGAAACGAGTAGCCGCCGCCAGCCGAGAGGTTGTAAGCAATCAGCTCGTATTCCCGCGAGTCGGGATTGGCCGCAACGTCCGGAGGTGAGCTCAAGCCTTGAAATCTGGCCGTCGTGCCAATACGGATCGCGAGTGCGACGAGGAAAATCGCCAGCGCGCGCGACGTAGCGGACCGCGTCCAGCCGGGCACGTCTCTATGTCGGCAAAGCGGACAGCTGGACAACGCGGACGTTTGGTACCACGACCGATACTGTCATCAGACGGCGAGAGTATCATGAACAGCGCCCTCGGGCCCGAGGCCTCATTGGCAGCATCCTCCAAGGACTTCGATCGCGTGAGAGAAGCAATGCGATGACGATCGCCGTCAGCGTCATCATCCCGACGTATAACCGGGCTCAGTTGCTCGCCGTCTGCCTGCAGTCGCTCCTCGATAGCGAGCTGACCGAACTCGAGATCATTGTGGTGGACGACGGCTCGACGGACGAGACTGCCGAAATCACTCGACGCTTCGGTGGCGTGATAGTACGTCCGTCAAGCAAACAAGGGCCCGGCGGCTGCACGCAATCTCGGTTTCGCGACGAGTCATGGCCGCTACATCGCATTTCTCGATTCAGATGACGAGTGGATCGCCGGCGGGCCGGGACGGCTGGTCGAACAATTGGACGCGAACTCGGATATCCCTCTGGTGTTCGCCGATACGCTGGTGGGAAATCCGGCGGACGGTTTCGCCAGCTTCGTCAAGACGTACGGCGGGGACCGATTCTGGGCCTTGCCGCACCAAGCCCGCCCAGGCGGCTTGCGAGTGCTCGAACGGCGCACGTTCTTTCAGCGCGAGTCGACGCGCAACGTCATGTTCCTGGGTAGTCTCCTCATGCGCCGGGATTTCTTCGAATCCCTCGGCCAGTTCGATCCCGCTTTACGGGGAGCCGCCGACTGGGAATTCTTCATGCGCGCGGCAGCCGGAAGCCGCATCGGGTTCTTAGAGGGCGACCCGGTCTCGAAATATTTGAAGCACGAAGGAGGGATGGCAACCGACGCCGACCATATGGAGAAGGACTTCATCCTGGCGCTCGACGCGATCCGTCGCCGCTGTGCACTGGACGCTGACGATCGGGCACACATCGAGCGCCAGCTCCGCGCACATGTGTTCGGCTGGGCGTATACCGCGTACGATCACGGCGACCTTGGCGTCGCGCGCGAGCGACTACAATGGGCGAATGAGCTTCGTCAGATGGGCCCCCGCGAAGCGGTCTATCTTGCCTCGACGTATCTACCTCTGCGTGTGGTGAAGGCACTGCGTCGCGCCAGACAGGCACTGACCAGGTGATCAGAACGCGGTTCGCCCGTGAATATGTCTGACGCGACTGTCGCAATTGTCGTCCTCAATTACAACGGCCTCGAGGACACGCGTCGCTGCCTCGAGTCGCTGCAGAGGAGTCCATACCCGCGCCTCTCGGTCATCCTCGTGGACAATGCGTCAGAGGTCGACCCTGGGCCCGAAGCCCGTCGAATCCTGCCCGGTATCGTGACGGTCAGAAACGCTGCCAATCTTGGCTACGCCGGCGGAAACAATCGCGGAATTGCACGTGCGTTGGAGACCGGAACCGAATATGTCATCGTGCTCAACAACGACACCGTCGTGGCACCAACGATTGTGGGTGATTTGCTGGCCGCCTTCGATGCGAACCGTTCGCTCGGGATCGTCGGTCCTGTGATCAACTATCTCGACGATCCTCAACGCGTCATGACCGAAGGCGTCCGGTTCAATCGTGGGCCGGGCACGGAATTCTTCAGCTCTGTACATGTCTCCTCGAACTCCGGGCCGGAGCCGGCGCCTGTCAGCGTCGACATCGTGAACGGATGCTGCATGATGGTCAAGGCCGAAGTGTTCCGCGCCATTGGGCTATTCGACGAAGAGCTGTTCATCGTTCACGAAGAGTCCGATTTCTGCCTGCGCGCAAGCGCCCGAGGGTTCGGCTGTGCGGTCCTGCCACGGACACTGGTTTGGCACAAGGGGTCGAGCGCCTTCGATCGGTCCGGACGCCAGGTTCAGCGTTACTTCGATACCCGCAACCTCTACTACTTGCTGCGCCGCCACGCTGGTTCGGTGTCGTCTCGACGGTGGCTGCCTTCTTTCATGCAGTATCTCAGATACGCTTACTACCGATACAGCATCGAGCTCGAAACCGGGAACCCTCACGCCGCACGAGCGATCATCGAGGGTCTCAGCGATGCGCTGGCCGGTGCCACGGGACCCTATTCGAGGCACCGACGTCGACACTACGCTGTCGTCCAGGCCGCGTTCGGTCTCGGCCGGCTGGCGTCGTACGTGAAGCGCTCGGTCACCAGACCATCCGAAATCGTCCGCATTTGATAATAGGAGCCGTATGAGATCGTCCTGGAATTGCGGCGGTGCAACGGAGACAGGCGAGTGGGCGACAAACTGAACCCCGACGACTCCTCCAAGCGTGAGCGTGGTCATCGCCGCCTACAATCGCGCTCGAACGATCAAGAAAACTCTCGATTCCGTGCTAGCCCAAACATATCGTGCCTCAGAGATCATCGTCGTTGACGATGGGTCGAGCGATAACACAGCCGAATGGGTGCGAACACACTATCCGCAAGCCATCGTCTCACGTTTCGAGAATGGAGGTGCCTCTGTCGCCCGCAATCGAGGCGCGGCCCAGGCGAGCAGCGAAGTAATCGTGTTTCTGGACAGCGACGATGAGATGCTCCCGCACGCGCTGCAAACGCTCGTCGAACTCTTGCAACGTTTCCCGCGCGCGCGCGCCGCGTTCGCCGATCATACGTTTCGAAACCTGGTTGACGGGACCTACTGGCCCAACCACCACGCACACTTGCCATCCTTCGCTCGGATGCATGCCGTTCCGATCCGGGAAAGCGACGGCGAGGACCGAGTCTACAGTCGCGCCATGTTCTACGCGCTCCTCCACGGCAACCTCCTGCAACAGCCTTGGGCGATTTACCGCGAGGTCTTCACCGAGCTGGGCGGATTCGATCCCGGCATCCGCTTGTGCGAGGACTGGGAAATCTATATTCGAGTTGCCGATCGCGTGCCGCTTGCCGTCACCGATCGCGTGATCGCGAACCATTTCGTCGAATCGGGGAAGGACCACATGAGCCTTGTGCCGGGACAGGCTGCCCAGCACATGAAAGTGCTCGAAAAACACGCGCGTGCTGCGAGGTGGACGGATCCAAGAGCGTTCGTGATCGCTCGAAAGCGTCTGGGTCTGTACTACAAGGCGGCTGGCGACGAGGCGCGGGAACGCGACGCACGCGAGGCCTGGCGACTATACCTGCAATCCCTGGCGCGCTGGCCCTTCGACTATGTGGTTCTTGTGCGGTCGATGTTGTGGTCACTCGCGGCGTTCGGTGGACGTTCGGGCAGGAACTAAAGCCGATTGCTGAATTCCAGCCATGGCTTCCCGCGCGGTTGCGGTCCATGTGTGATGTTCCACGACCCAGCTTCGGGCGGCGCTGCCGAGCCGCCGCTGCCGATCGGGATCCTTCCACAGCTCAATCATGGCCCGGCTCATGTGGGCAGCCGACGAAGTGAAAACCACCGGCGGATCGGGCGTGCGAACGCCCTGAGCGGCTGCCGGCGTGCAGACGATCGCCTTGCCGAGCGCGGCAGCTTCGAGCAACTTGTTCTTGATGCCTCCACCCGACACGAACGGGAAGACGGCCAACGCGTGACGGCGGATCGGCTCGCGCACGTCGGGGAGATCGGGCACGAGCGAGATGCCTGGTGCTGACGTCAATCGACGCGCGAGGTCGGTCGGCTTGAATCCCAGGACGGTGAAGCGTGCGTCGGGCACTTCACGTCGAACGAGCGGCCAGATGCGAGTGCAGAACCATTCCAGAGCCTGAAGGTTCGGGCCGAAGTCGAGACGGCCCCAAAAAACCGCAGTGCGTTCGTCAGGGACCTCGGTGCCAGGCGTGAAGTGATCGCTGTCCACTCCATTGGGCACGAGGTCGATGTCGCGAATTCCCGCGACCAGGCGGAACGCTCGCCGATCGGCTTCTGTGACCACCCAGATGCGATCGACGGTGTTTCTGTGGGCCCGTTCGTAAAGACCCTTGACGAGTGCATCTCGCAAATTGGTCGCGAACTCCGGATCGCCGACCTTGAGCTGGGAAAGGTGATGCCAGGCCCATTCGTCGGCCGCGTACCAGACACGAACGACACCCGACAGGGCAGGGAAATATGGCAGTGCATCGAGGCCCGCGACCACGACCGCCTGTGCGCCCCACGTCTTTGCCGCGTCGGCGAGGGCCATGATCCGAGACTCCGGAATGCCATAGAACGCCCGATATCGCCTCTGAAGCCAGCTGCCTGGCGGTCGCGTCTGCTGTTCGACTCGCGTGCTATCAAGACAAAATCGAGCGCCGAGCGGCAGGCCGTGTATGGCAGCAGCGGAAGGCTCCGTGACGGTCGCAAGGGCCACGCCGTGGCCCAGCTCTGCACACGCTTTCATCATGTAATAGGTATGGACGTCGTGGCCGCTGGAGCGCGGCCAAGCGAGCGAGTGTTTGGCGAACAATAGCTTCAATGGATGAATCTCGCGGCGAAGGGATGTTGCACGGCAGCGCGTCGCACGGAGAGGCGAAGGATCGCCGACCCGTGACAGGTTCATGGCACCGGGAAGGTCTTCCGGCCGGCCGACCCGACTTCGATCGAATCCTCGTTGAGCGTAACAGCCGTCACCGAGAGGTCAGCCACCCCCGCCCACGTTCTCGATTCGAGAACGGAGAACGATGCAGGAGGGAGAGTGGAATTGATCATGATCTGAGTCGGGGCGTCGACCACCGCACACTCCGCGTGGTACAACCCGCGAACCAGGTTGGCGTTGAAACGGAACTCGAGGAGGATTTGCTCGCCGGCGTGGAGGTCTTGAATTCCCAGTTCCCGGGCCGTGAAGTTACCGTTGTAGACGGCTAGCATGTCGGTCGACCGGTGCACGATGAACGCAAATGTGACGTCACGAGCGTCACGGCGAGGCTCGACCGTGACGGACAGCACCATCGGTGTGCCGGGCGGAACGTGATGGCTTCGTCCCAGTGCCGATCGGAGCGACGCCTCTTTGATGATGAAGTCGCCGTCAGCTTGACTCGGGACGGCCTGCTGCACATGCTGGACGTAGTGTTCGAGCACACTTCGGGTGTCCGCCAGCGCTATAACTTCGTTGCGGATGAACAACGCACGTTCGCAGAGCAATTCGATAGCCTGGAGATTGTGCGACACGAAGACAATCGCGACGCCTTCCCGCTTGAACTCGAGCATGCGCTTAATGCAACGCTCCTGAAATTCCATGTCTCCGACGCTCAGTACCTCGTCGATGATCAGCACCTCTGGATCGAGATGAGCCGCGATCGAGAATCCCAGACGGGCGTTCATTCCCGACGAATATCGCTTCACCGGCGTGTCGATGAAGGCCGACACACCCGCGAACTCGATGATGCTGTCCAGTTTGCGGGCGATCTCAGCGCGCTTCATGCCCATGATGGCGCCCTGCAGGAAGATGTTCTCCCGCCCGGTGAGATCGGGGTGGAAGCCCGCTGCAACCTCGATAAGGGCACCCACATGCCCGTGAACCCGGCAGGCCCCACGCGTCGGCTTCAGGATTCTCGTGAGCAGCTTCAGCGCCGTTGATTTTCCCGCCCCGTTCGGACCGATGATTCCCAGCGCTTCTCCTGGCGCGACCGCGAAGGAGACGTCCTTGAGCGCCCAGAAGTCCTCCTTGTTGTCGAGGCCTTGTGAAACGTCCCGCGAAAACACTCGCCGGGCGAGTGCCGGAACGAGGTCGCGCAAGCTGTCGTGACGCTCGCCACGGCGGAACTTCTTCCAGACTCGGTCGAATACGACGGCCTCGGCCACCTAGATGTTCTCCGCAAACTGAAATTCGGTTCGATGGAACAAGAGCCACGACACGAACAGCAGAACGAGCGAGAGGCCCGCTGCACCAGCGAACGCGGGCGACAATGGAGTTCGGCCAAACAGCAGCACGGACCGGTACGCGTCGATAATCGCCGTCATCGGGTTCACGCTCATGAGCAATCCGAGTTTTCCTCCGACGAGCCCGACCGGGTAGAGGACCGAAGTGACGAACATCCACACGGTCAGGACGATTTCGAAGAGGTACTTCACGTCGCGAAAGAAGAGGTTGCTCATCGCCAGGAGTAGCGCCACTCCAAGTGTGAAGACGACATGGACCGCGAGCACGATTGGTAGAAAGAGGATGGCGGAGGTCGGACCGATGCCGTAGTACACCATCAAGCCAACGAGCACGACGCTCGCCACCAGGAAATCGACAAGTGAGACGAGCGTCGCCGAAAACGGAAAGATTTCACGTGGGAAGTACACCTTCGTGACGAGATTCGGATTGCTGGTGAGCGAATTCACCGAGAATCGCAGCGACGAAGCAAAAAAGTTCCAGGTGAACAGCCCGCAATACGCAAACACCGGATACGGCACACCCGTGTCGATAGGGGCGACCCGCGTAAAGATGACCGAAAACACGGCGGTGTTGACGAGCGGCATGAAGATCGCCCATCCGACGCCCATCACCGTCTGCTTGTACCGCAGCAGCAGGTCGCGTTTCGTCATCTGGAACAGCAACTCCCGATATTGGAGCTGCTCGGCCAGCATCTCTCGCACGTCGAGTCTCAACTGTTTCACGGGCTGTTGGTGACCTGTTACCACGTCACGCAGTGATGCAATCACAAGGCAAAGGAGCCTCCGCAAGCGCCGGCGTTTCGCAATCTTATCCTAAATACCTGTATCCATTACAGTTAGACGTCGCAGCGGCTGCCAAGTGCGCTCAGTGCGCAAACCGAAGGTTGCCCAGTTGAAGCATTTGTTCTGACTACTGGTAACGCCTTCTTGCCGCCCCGCCGAAGTCAGCGGAGATACTTTCGATCGATCAGGTCGGTCAGCGGGACGGTCACTGTCCGCCCGACCAGAGGAAGATTCATTGAGAGAATCGCATTCTCTGCCGGCGCCGAGGCGTTCGTGTATTCGTAGATGACGAGGCTCGTCCCGCGAAGCCTTCGATCGGACGTCTCGAACGGGATTCTCTTCCGTTCGACGAATTCCGTCGACCGGAGCTCTTGCCTCAGCCACTCGAGGACCATTGACTGGCTTGGCCGATCCTCGATCACGACAAATTTGACGCCGAACCGATTCAGAAGATCGTAGATCTCGCCAGGCTCGGTGATACGGTCACCGATGCTCATCCGCCCCAGGAACGACGTCGTCAAGATCTTGTCCGAGCGCAACACGACGAGGCGACGCTCGGGGTCGTGCTTCCTGACGAAAAACGCGAAGAATCCCGTGTCGACATCCCCACTGAATAGGACGGTCGGGCCGGGGTTCATCTGGAGCACGAACTGGGCCGCTTCTTCGTACCCTTCTGCGCGCACAAGATCCTTGCGCACGCTGGCTGAACCTTGAACGCTCAGAGCAAGCAGCGCCGCGACAAGTACGGATACAGAAATCAGCCGATGGCGCCAAGCGGTCGTGAGTGACGCCGCCAGTGCGCAGAGAGCTGGCACCCAATACACGCTGTACCGCGCGGGATCGATCCGGCCGAACAGCAGCAGGCCGACGAGCACGCCGGCCACCCACAACAAGAACAGCAGCAATCGCTGGTCCTTCCTCCAGAGCGCCAAGACAGCGCCTGCGAATGCCAGAAACAAGACCGGCAGCTCGAACTGGCCCTCAATCGCCGTGAGCAGAATCCTGCTTGGAGCGCGCGTCGCACGTCCGGCGCTTCGCACGACCCATGAGACGTTGGTCTGTGAAAGCGCGAGGGTCATCGGCACGATCGGCAGCGTGAGCACCGCGATAGCCACGCACGCCGCGAGAATGTCCCTCTTGAAGAGGCGCCTCAGACCCAGCGATGCCCAGGCCGTTCCCAGATAGGCCGGAAACACGAAAATCGCCAACTGCTTCGCGTACAGACTCATTGTCGACGCCAGGACAAAGGCAACCAGAAGACTCCGGCGACCTGTCGCGCAAAACCTGTGCAGGCTATAGGCGCTGACAATCACCAGGGCCACCGCTGGCGTCTCGGAAAGGACCGAGCGAGCCGCAATGACAACTGACGGGCTCGTCGCGAAGAACGCGGCTGCGAACAAGCCTGCGAGCGGTCCGCAGATGTCAGAGACCAGCAGATAGAGGAATGCAACGGCGACGACGAAGAAGAAAAGAATCACGAGGCGGGCAGAGGCTGTCGAGATGCCGAGCAGGCCGAAGATCGGTGCCTCGACGATGGAGAGCAGGGGCGGATGATGGCCCAGTGACAGCGCGGGGTACCGAGCGTAGTAAAGCTGGGTGTACTCAATCAGCTGCGACACGCTCCCGAATGGGCGGTCGACAGCCAGGTCGTGAAAGTACACGCCGTTCATGAGATATCGAGGCATATCGCCCTGCAGCGAGACGTACGCTTCGTCGGTGATCCCGATGGCGCCGATACTGATCGCGAGCGCGCTTGCGGCGAGAACGCCCGCTAGAGCGGACCATCTCGTCTTGCCGAACAACCACGCGAGTCGGGGAAGTTGCGGCCTAAGGCGTGAAGAGGCCGCGCGACGATGAAGTGCCGGCGTCTGGCTCTGCGGCGAAGTAGCCTTCACCGTTGCCATCGCGATTACGACCGGACAAGATGCTCTATCCGTTTCGGATTGGTTGAAAGAGCCGCGTTCCCACCCCATGGGTTCAACGGCAGGGCCTCGGGCAGTGAGATTCTGAGCCAGCGTTTGCTCGCATAAAGGACCGTACCGACGATGAACGAAAGTCCATTGCAAAGGTGATGCAGGACGTGGAAGGGAAACCACGCGAGGACATAGGCGAGCCCGCGGCGACGTGCGAAGTACTGGTAGTAGGACCGATCGAGCAGCCACAGCGAAAGAATCGCGAGGGGAACCGGCACGAGCAAAGCTGGCCACCACGCTGCCGCAAGAAGGCATGCCGTCATGAGATACGCGATGACGACGCACGCTCTGTACGCAACGGTCACGTTGAGATCATCGTGCAAGCCCCCGTAACGATGGAGCAGCTGCGTCCAAGGAATGCCTCGGCTTCTGATGTCCGTCACCAGGACGTGGCCAAGGCTCCAACGCTTCAGATGCTGACCTTGAATCGTGGGGTCGAGCCGGATCCGTCCCCCGGCGGCAGAGATTCTGTAGCCGAGATCGATGTCTTCCACTGACGGCCTCGCAAATCTCTCGTCGAAGCCTCCGACGCGCGCGAAGACATGCGCACGCACCGCGCCCAAGCCCGCCCAGAATGTCCGCGCGTCACCGGCTGATCGATGGTGCACGAAGGAGTGTGCCAGATTCTTGCCTTGTGAGAGGAATCCCACGTCGGCGGGATCTTCGTCATACGCGCCGAAGACCGCCGCCAAATCCTGGTTGGATGTCAGCCACGCGGCAAGACGCGCCAACGACTGCTCGGCCACAACGACATCGCTGTCGACAAAAACAAGAACATCGCCAGTAGCGATGGCGGCACCACGGTTGCGGGCGACGGCAGGGCCGCAAGGACCATCAATCGCCAACAGCGTCGCGCGATGCGCCGTGACGAGATCGATCGGATCGTCCTGAGCTCCGTCGGCGACGACGACCAATTCGTGGAGAGCCGTGCCGCGAGGGAGTGCGTCGCGCGCCGCCGACAACGCCCTCAAGCAGCGGCGCAGCTGGTCGAGGTTTCGATGAAATGGAACGACGACCGAAAGCTGCATCTCCTCCTCGGCTCGAGCACGTAAAGCCTCCCATATCGCGCAAGAACAGCGCCAAGCTTCAACGACAAAAGGGCAGGGAAAACAGGGCAATTCGCGTGACAAGTCTTCCTGCCATCGGTTTTTGTTCTGATTGGTCGCTGCCAGCACTTGAAACCCTTTGGAGGATTTGCCGCCCAGCGCGGTATCTAATGGCGATGCGCCAAGTTCGTCTCTGGCTTGGACTTTGCACATTCGAATGACCTATAACCTCACCGACTCTCACTCAATCAGAGGCGGGGCTGCAACCGTGATCGACGTCGCGTACGGATGTTGACCCGACGATTTCGACGTGTCTTGTCGTGCGGCTCAGAGGAGTCCTATCCCATATCGTTGTCGATCCTGGCGCACCCGAGACATCCACCGGAGAGCTGTGAACCTCCCAGGGTGCCGATGACATCGCCGCGCATTGTCTCGCCGCTTCGGCCTGGCCAGCACGTTGTCATTATCGGCGCCGGTCCCGCTGGTTTGACGGCGGCCTATCTTCTCTCGCGTCAGGGCGTGCGTACCACCGTGCTCGAAGCCGACGATCTGGTGGGCGGCCTGTCGCGAACGGCACAATACAAAGGGTTTCGGTTCGATATCGGCGGCCATCGCTTCTTTACGAAGATCGAGCCGGTGCAGGCACTCTGGGAAGAGATCCTTGGCGACGAATTCATCCGCGTTCCGCGGCTCTCGCGAATCTACTACAACGGCAAGTTCTTCGATTACCCTCTGAAAGCCGCAAATGCATTGAGAGGGTTGGGCGTCATCACTGCGTCGATGATCATGCTGAGCTTTATCAAGTGGCGGTACCGGCCGTACCCGGTGGAGGAGAACTTCGAGCAGTGGGTGACGAACCGGTTTGGCAAGCGCTTGTTCGAAATCTTCTTCAAGACCTACACCGAAAAAGTGTGGGGAGTTCCTTGTACCGAGATTCGCGCCGAGTGGGCCGCCCAGCGTATCCAGAATCTTTCGCTGGAAAAAGCCATCATCGCGGCGGTGTCGCTCAACAAGCGCTCGACCCATATCAAGAGCCTCATCAATGAGTTTAGCTATCCGCGGCTTGGACCAGGTCAGATGTGGGAGCTCTGCGCGGACCGCATCGACGCCCTTGGCAACAAGGTGCTCCTGCGCCATAGGATGTCGAGCCTCGATCTGCTGGATGGACGCGTCGTCGGCGTGAGGGTCAATACACCTGGCGGCGATCGGTACTTCCAGGCCGACCATGTGATCTCGACGACGTCGCTGCGCTCGCTCGTACATGCATTCAACCCAGCCCCGCCAGAGGCGACCAAGGCGGCAGCGACTGGCTTGAGGTACCGAGATTTCGTCGCGGTTGCGCTGATTCTGGGCCGTGAGTCGCTCTTCCCGGACAATTGGATCTACATACACAGCCCCAACGTGAAAGTTGGGCGCATCCAGAACTTCAACAACTGGAGTAAGGACCTCGTCCCCGTCGCGGGCAAGACGTGTCTGGGCCTCGAGTACTTTTGCTTCGAGGGCGACGGGTTGTGGGATAGCCCGGATTCGACGCTCATCGCCCAGGCGGTGAGGGAGCTGGAGCAGCTTGGACTGGCGCGCGCCGACGACGTCGAAGATGGAGCAGTCATTCGCATGCCGAAGGCGTATCCGATTTACGATTCGTTCTATCGTGGGCATCTCGGAGTCATCCGGGACTTCATCGACCCGATCTCGAACCTGCACACCGTCGGCCGCAATGGCATGCACAAATACAACAATCAGGACCACTCGATGCTGACCGCCATGATGGCTGTGTGGAACATGCAGGGCGCGTCGCACGATCTGTGGGCGATCAACACCGATTTCGACTATCACGAAGAGCAGCGGACCTCAGCCTCGGAAACACGGGCGCCGGCCCAGGCTGTGGGTACGTAGCCATGCACATCGGCATCGATGCAACGTGCTGGAGGAACGGCCGCGGCTACGGCCGCTTCACGCGAGAGCTGATTCCCGTCATGGCCACGCTCGCGCCACGAGACTCCTTCACGTGCTTTGTGGACGAGCGCGACGTCGCGCAGCTGGGTCTCGAGATGCCCAACGTCTCGATCCAGGCAGTGTCGCTCGGAGCGCCGCCGGTCAAGGCGGCCTCCGCCTCCGGACATCGGGCCGTACGAGACATGTTGCGGCTCAGCCGAGTGGTCGGAAAGGCGCAGCTCGACGTCTTCTTCTCGCCATCGGTGTACACCTACTTCCCGTTGCCGATCGGGCTTCGCGCCGTGGTCACCGTTCACGACGCCATCGCCGAACGGTTTCCAGCGCTCACGCTGCCCAGCCGACGAGCTCGAATGTTCTGGCGCTGCAAAGTGGCGCTGGCGCTTTGGCAGACCACGCTCGTGCTGACAGTCTCGGAGTTCGCCGCCACGGAGATTGCCCGAGTCCTGAAAGTACGGCGCAACCGGATCCGCGTTGCGCCCGAAGCGCCGGCGGACGCGTACCGGCAATCGTCCTCGTTGCGCGACGTCGCAGCCGCTGGAGCCCGAATCGGCCTGCCTGCTGGCGCGCGATGGTTCGTGTACGTTGGAGGCTTCAATCCGCACAAGAACGTCGACGTGCTCGTGAGCGCTCACGCCGTGATCGCCAGGGAAAGGGGCGTCGAGGCACCGCACCTGCTTCTGGTCGGTGCGCTTGAGGGTGATGTGTTCTACGGAGATCTGCCGCGTATTCGACGCACGATCGAGCAGGAAGGCAGCGGCAACCTTGTTCATTGGACCGGCTTCATGCCCGATGAAGAGCTGAGACTCATTTATGCCGGGGCCGTGGCAGCGGTCCTGCCGTCCGCTTGCGAAGGGTTCGGGCTCCCGGCAATTGAGGCTGCCGCGGCTGGAGCTTTCGTCATCGCCACCACGGAGAGTCCACTGCCGCAACTGTTGGAGGGGGGAGCCCGGTTCGTGACGCCGGGAGACCTGAACGGACTCGTTGACGAATTGCGCACCGCCCTCGACGACGAGAACGGACGGCACGCCATGGCCTGCCGGGCGCGCGAGCGCGCGCTGGAGCTCACCTGGGAACGGACAGCACAGCGCCGCTCTCGGGGCCCTCAGAGAGGCCGCCGCGTGACCGCGCAACGCTTCTGCTTCCTCACGACATTCTATCCGCCGTACAACTTCGGGGGCGATGGCGTCGGCATACAACGCCTCGCGCGCGGCCTGGCGAAGCGGGGCCACCAGGTGACGGTCATTCACGACGCCGATGCCTACAGCATATTGCACGACGGCCCGATGCCTGCGCCGCCACCTCCCGACCCCTTCGGCGTGCGTGTCTTCACGCTTCGCACCCGGCTCCCGCTCGTGAGTGCTTTACTGACCCATCAGTTCGGTTGGCCCGTGGTCAACGGACGACGCTTGGAGCAACTGCTCGCTGAGGGCAGCTTCGACGTGATCAACTTCCACAACGTCTCGCTGATTGGGGGCCCGGGACTACTCTCGTTCGGCAGCAATGCCGTGAAACTGTACTTCGCTCACGAGCACTGGCTCGTGTGCCCGACCCACGTTCTGTGGCGCAACAAGCGCCAGCTTTGCGAACAGCCCCGCTGCTTTGAATGCCAGCTGCGCTACTGGCGGCCGCCGCAGCTGTGGAGATATTCGGGACTGCTGGAGCGCCACCTCCCTAACGTCGACGCGTTCATCGCCATGAGCGAGTTCAGTCGGCAGAAACACCGGGAGTTCGGCTTTCCTTGCGATATGACAGTCCTTCCATACTTCCTGCCGGACCCCGAGCCAGGGCCTTCCGTCGTCGAGCCCCGTTTATTGACTCGCCCGTATTTTCTGTTTGTCGGACGGCTCGAACGCATCAAAGGTCTGGACGACGTGATCCCGGTTTTCGAAAAATATAGCGAAGCCGACCTCGTCGTCGTCGGCGATGGCGAGTACGAGCCAAAGCTGCGGAAGCTGGCCGCCGGCAACCCGCGTGTTCGGTTCATGGGACGCGTGCCGGTCGAAAAGTTAGGCCCCTACTACCGGCATGCCATCGCCGTGCTCGTGCCGTCGGTCTGCTTCGAAACCTTTGGAATCACGCTGATCGAAGCCTTCAGCCATCAAACGCCGGTCATTGCGCGCCGGCTGGGCCCATTCCCCGAGATCGTGCAGCAGTCGGGCGGCGGCGAGCTGTTCGAAACCCCGGAGGACCTGTTGGCAGCCATGCGAGCGCTGCAGCAATCTCCCGAGCGCCGAGACCGGATGGGGCTGGCCGGCTACGAAGCGTATCGCACGCGGTGGAGCGAGAGCGTTGTGATTCCCGAGTACCTCGAGATTGTCGGACGGGCAGCCGAGCGGCGTGCGCAGCGACATCACTGACATGCGCGCAATCTTGACCTATCACTCGATCGACTCATCGGGCTCCGCGATTTCGGTGCACCCGGATGCATTCGAACGGCACATCGCGTGGCTGACATCCGGACGAGTCGCGGTGACGACGATCGAGGATCTGGTCAGGCTGCCCGCAACGACCGACGCGGTCGCGATCACGTTCGACGATGGCTTCGTCAACTTCCGAGACGTCGCCGCACCACGATTGCTCGCCTCGGGTCTTCCGGTCACTCTGTTCGTGGTCGGGGACCGGGTCGGGACGACCAACGCCTGGGACGGCCGGCCCGCGCACGACATTCCGCATCTGCCGCTCCTTGACTGGACGGCCCTGGCACGCCTGCACGAGATGGGCGTGGCGCTGGGTGCGCACAGCCGAAGCCACGCGGACTTGACGCGCCTGGATCCGACCGCCGTTGAAGATGAGGTGCGTGGGTCGTGAGACGTCGTCGAGCAAGAGACAGGTGCACGCCCTACGGTGTTCGCCTATCCGTACGGACGGGTCAACGACGCGATTGCCGGAATTGTCGCCGGCACGTTCCGCTACGCGTGCACGACGGAGTTCAAAACGCTCGACGGCATCACGACGAGTGTTCGTCTACCGCGTCTCGACATGTACTACTTGAGGCAGAGCGGCCGCCTCGAAGGGTGGGGTTCAGCCGAGTTTCGCCGCTTCGTCAAGATGCGCCACCATATGCGGCAAGTTCGGCGGGTGCTGGCCTGACAATCGGCGTTAGAATCGATGATGATTCGCACTGACGATATGCAGCCAAGGCCTGAGGCCGTTCGACCGGTTTCGCTGACCCTCGCTTTCGCCCCTGTACATAAGATGGCGCTGGGCGTGGCGGTCGGGACCGTTTTCGGGCTGCTGATCTTTGCCATCACGGTTTTTCATATCGTCTTGCGTCCGGCGGAGGCACCGGATATTCGACTTCTCGCTCAATACTTTTACGGGTACGACGTGTCGTGGCCGGGTGCGTTCATTGGGCTGTTTTGGGGTTTCGCCACCGGATTCGTCATGGGGTGGTTCGTCGCCTTCGTACGAAACTTCGTGATCGCCACGCGCATCTTCACACTCAAAGCCAAAGCTGATTTGGTCCGTACGACCGACTTCCTGGACCATATCTAATCCGGAAAGCACTTGACTTGACGTGGTAGGAAAGCACCTCAACGAGAGTAAAATGGTCGGTTACCACGTCAAGTCAAGTGCTTTCCGATCTAAGGGATAGCGCCATGAGCGAGCGACTGACGCTCGAAGAACAACAGGTATTGAAGAAGACGATTCTCCAGGCGAACGAGCAAGGCTGGGGGATCGCTGCGGGCCTCATGTTGGGTGTCGGCCTTCTGATCGCCACGAATTTCCTCGTGTTGAAGGGAGGGGATCGCGTCGGCTGGCATCTCGGCATGTTGCGGGTGTATTTCCCGGGCTACAGCGTGACCTTCCTGGGCAGCCTGGTCGGCTTCGTCTATGCTTTCGTGATCGGTTACGGGATTGGCCGCACCGTCGTCACCATCTACAACCGCCTCACGGCGAGCATGCGCTGAGCGAGCGCGATGACGCGCTCTCCGAGCCATCTTTCGGCTTGTGCTTGGGCCGCCGCGTCCGTCATTGCCGTCCTTCTCTTGCAACCGTGCACGTCCCGAGCCGCCTGGCTGGATGTGCCGCCGGCACTACCATCAGCCGCGGGAACGGTGATCAACGTCGCCACCGAGGATCAACTGCAGAAAGCCGTCGCCGCTCTCGAGTCGAACACCACCATCGTCATCGCGCCTGGGACATATCGACTGACGCGCACAATCGCGGTGCATGGGCCTCTTTCCAACGTGACGATCCGCGGTGCCACGACGTCCCGTGACGACGTCGTTCTATCAGGACCAGGGATGAGGAACCCGGACTACGGACGGGTCGAACACGGAATCTGGGCCGGTGGGGTGGTGTCGGGACTGACGATTGCCAACCTGACCATTCGCGAGGTCTACTTCCATCCAATCGTTCTGAACGGCGAGGTGCAGTCGCCGCACATTTACAACGTTCACCTGGTCAATGGTGGCCAGCAGCTGCTCAAAACGAATCCCACGGGGTCTCGCCGGGGAATCGACAACGGGATCATCGAGTATTCCGTTTTTGAATACTCGCCCGCCAGCCGAGATGATTACGCCAATGCCATTCAGGTCCTTGCCGGCGCCAATTGGATCATCAGGAACAATCTGATTCGAAATATTCGGGCGCCAGCAGGCCAGCTCGCCGGCCCCGCTGTGCTCGCGTGGTTCAGCGCATCGGGAACCATCATCGAAGGAAACACGTTTCTCAACTGTCAGCGTGAGATCGGCATCGGATTGATCAATCGTACGCCGAACGACCACACCGGCGGGATCGTGAGGAACAATTTCATCTATCGCGACGCGGCGGTCCACGGTGATGTGGCCATTGGTGTGTTCGATTCACCTGGAACGAGAGTGGTCCACAATTCGATCTATGTGGCCGGCACGTATCCCAATGCGATTGAGTATCGGTTTCCGGACACGACCGGGGTCTTGATCGCCAACAACCTGACCAACAGGGCCATTGCGCCGCGCGATGGCGCGACGGCGAGCGTGGTGGGTAATTACCTGGAAGCCACGCTCGGGATGTTCGTCAACGCCGCCGATGGGAATATGCGCCTGACTGCGAGCGCGACGGCCGCAATCGATCACGCCGCACCATTGACGGACGTCACGACCGACTGGAATGGCCTGGCCCGGCCGGTTGGCGCCGCAGCGGACATTGGCGCCGACGAGTTTCCGCGGATCTCTTCCCGCTGACGTACGGGATCACTTTGGGATCGAGGCAAGTGCGGCCCGCGCCGCATCCGGGAAATGTCGATCGATCTGCAAGGCGCGAGCAAGCTCAGCCTGCGCCTTTTGCCGATCGCCATCGCTCAAGTACGCGGAGCCGAGGTGATATCGGTAGGTCGGATTGTCTGGAGAGCCCGAACGGCGTCCCGGAGATGGGGTAGCGCCAGCGTCGGGAGGTTTTTCTTCGCGTAGGACTCGCCGGTCTTGTCGCTGTGGTACTTCCTCGTACTTTTCCTCGGCGCTCCAAGAGGATAGCCCGTATAAGCGGCCTTTGCTGGAAGCCATCCTCACGATTAACGGAAGTTCCGTTATCGGACCTCGCACTCGCCCTCTCCGACAGAAGCCAACGCCTGGGCTACGTTGAAACCGCGGCTTGTCCGAGGGTTGTCCGTGTATCGATCGGAACTGCGCGCGACTGCCTGGCTCGTCAACATGGACCGGCAGATCTCATGGACTGGGCCTGGCCTGATCTGACCCATCACGGTCAGACGGTCGGGCCAGAAGACCCACCGAGTCAGGTACAATCAGACACTATCGCTTCTTCCATGTTCGACTGCGACTGCGGAGGCTGCGGGTTCGATACTCGTCACGCGCCCCGGCCTCACGTCGGTTCGCGGCGCATGGACTTCGCCCTGCGCCTCGAACGAGTTTGAATGTTCCTGACGTGCGAGGACACCAATGGCCGGCCGGTGGTTGATGCAACCTAGTCGCTTCCAGTGGGCCCTCAAGATAGTGGCGGTCAATCTCCTCGTGCTGATTTTGCTCCTGGGGATCTGCGAGGGGGCATTGCACGAAGCACTCGACCATCCCGGACTGATTCCCAGCGCGCTGTTGCCCGTCGCGCGCCATATGTACTGGAACCCAAGGGCCATGATCCAGTTCTCCGAAGAATGCGCACGGTACGACGAGCGGCTGACCTACACGCTGAAGCCTGGCGTGTGCGCATTCGGCCAGCCTGAATTCTCAAACAGCTACCAGATCAACAGCCTGGGTCTGCGCGACGACGAGGCCTCATTGGACGCTCCGGAGATCATCGTGATTGGCGATTCCCACGCCATGGGCTGGGGAGTCAATCAACAGGAGACCTTCGCCCAGCGAATCGAAACCCGCACAAATCTGAAGGTATTGAATGCTGCAATCTCCTCGTATGGAACGGCACGCGAGATGACGAACCTCCACAGGCTCGATCGATCACGCCTGAAGGTGCTCGTCATTCAGTACTGCGACAATGACGATGGCGAAAACCGCAGCTTCCGCGATGGCGGTAATCAACTTTCCATCGCGAGTCGGGAGGCCTACGAGCACGAGGCCGAAGAGAACCGGTCCACTGGCTACCGCTATACCTTCAGCGAGCATTTCGAATATCTCTTCTCCCTTCTCACCGAGGCCGCCGCACAATGGTTCGCGCCGCACGCCGGCAACGGCGACGCGTCACCGGCCAACACTCGGCGCGATGAGCTGGCAGAGCTGTTCCTGAGTGTTCTTCTCCACTCCGACGTGCCCCTGGACGGCGTACAGATCATCGTCTTTGAACTCAGCAACTGGGGCGGGCGAACGGACCTTACGGTCCAGCTTCAGATCATGGTCACCGCCCACGATCCACGACTCGACTCGCTGGCGTTGACCGTGTTGGATACGGGCACACTCTTGAGACCGAAGGACTTCTATCGCCTGGACGGTCACACCAACGCCGAGGGCCACCGCGTGATGGCGGACGCCATCATTCGCGCGATTCGTCCATGGCCTGGGTTTCCCGCTCCGAACTGACGTATCCGGCGCTCCACGCTTTGACAACGGTGTTTGTCGTGGGCGAGCGCGTGATGAGACAGTCTTCGGAGTCCTCCAACCGACGTGGCCTGGCGCTCGATCCGCCGCTACCGGACCAGACTCCAAGGTCCGCAGGATGGCCGCCGACGCGTCAGCCGCCAGTCGGTTGCCAGCGAGCGAGAAGTGCACGTCCGTATCACCCGAAGGAACACGTGTATTGGTCCTAGCCTGGAAGGACTCAGAAGACGACTGCCAGCCCGGGGAACCGATCACGTTGCCGCCCAAAGCCGCGAAGAGGGGCGTTTTGTCATCGTTCTTGGGCCATCGCTTGCCGTCATGTTCGCGTGGATTCTCCGCCGGATCAATGTCATGCCGCTTACGGTCGCGTGCATCGTCGCGCTGTCGTTGCAGTGAACGATCGTCCAGGTGCGCTAAACTTGGCACTTTTGGATGGGAGGACGAGTCGTACTGGGGCCAGCCGCCGCGGCCGCACGATCCGAGGCGCGATGAACTCGAGAGGCTCGTCGCCCGCACCTGTACTTCTGCCAGCGCCTGGCGGTATATCGCAGTCGGGATCAATCTGGACTGGGTGAATTTTTATACCTTGCAGTTCTATTCCGCAAAAACGCAGTCGTCCAGCCATGGGCGGTGTCTGTACTGCCACCTCGGCATCGCAGACAAAGATCCCGAGATCGCCTGGAGGCGGTTGAGCAACATGAACGCTCCCTACTTCATCACCCTGGACGAAGCCGCCATGGAGCAGCTACCCGACGTCCTCAACCAGGTTTCGCTCGCCGTGCTGCGCCGTGAGCCGGCGATCCACCTTCGTGCAGGAGCCATTTCTTTCTCCGACCGCTCATCTGGTCGTGAGGATCGACCGTTAGTGGCGTATGAACACTTCACTCCGGTATCGCTGATCGCTAATACGACGCGCAAAGGTCGCTCTGAAAGAGGCGCCGCTCTCAGCAATCAATCGGGAATCGCCGTCATTCACATTTGGCGTGTAGTTTACCAGCCTCTGGTACACGAACACATTTCCGTCCGTCGATTCGAACGGCGCATTCGCGGCATAGTTGAAATACAGCGGCGCCTTGATGACCGTGTGTGCTTCGATGTAGTCGAACATCGCCTCGAGCCACTCCTGTTCTTGTTCGGGCGTTAACCTCGACACCGGATGTCGGATGGCCCATTCAGCCAGGAAGAATGGTTTCTTGCGTGCGAGTGCGAAACGCACATGTGGATTGAGCAACGCGGGATCGCCGTAGTCGTAGTGGTCTGCGCCCACCCAGGTGACATAGCCGTCGCCAGGATAATAGCTGGAGATATCAGTATCGACGCCCCAGTTCGAGAGGCGAGCCGGAAAGGTGTTCATGTTCCACACCCACGAGACGTTCGTGACACCCTCCGCACTAAAGATGTCGACGACGCGCCGCCACGCTTGGACAAAGGTGGATGCCTTCAAGGTGCGGTTGGCGTTAGGGCTGCAGTTCATCGACCAAGATCCATTGGTCTCCCCACAGATCAACCTTATAAACATCGGCCGTCCGTATTCGCGTACGTCTCTCGCGTACTGACGGATGTACGCGTCGAGGCTTCCACTGACAATCGTCTTCGTCGTGATACCGGAGTAGGCATGGCTGAGGTTGTCCCAGCCGGTCTGCGCATTCCATGTCACCACCGGCACTCCTGCGTCACTGACGGAATAATGTCGGTCGATTGCTTCACGGGCCTCGCTGAAGGGCACCATCGTGCCGTCCACGCGTTGCCAGACGGTCGGCACGCCGAAGACGCTCGGCGCCTTGCCGCCCAGTTCGACGGCAATCGCATCGCCATACCTTTCGGCAAACAATCGCACATCGCCATGGAGAGCGTCGGGACTGTCCCAGGTGCGATACGTCATCCCAAAATAGCTGGAACCGTCTGGCGGTGGCTCTACGCGAACGTCCGCCGACAGACAGTCTACGGCCCGACAGCCCTCAGAGGTGGTCGGCGAAGCTGATGGCGGCGGGGGCGGAGCTGTAACACTCACGCGAGCGTGGCTGCAGCTCGTTGTCCACACTGCGGCGATGCATACCGCCACCCGTTTCAAGCTTCCTGAGATGTGCCTGGGGGTCCCGCCAGACTTCATCACCGGCGATAATGACATGCTTCGTGCGTACCGATCGCTGAAGTTACCTTCTCTGGACGGAAGCGCGAATGGCTCCAGAGCCACCGCCACGGCAGTAAGAAACCATTTCCCATGAGTGGTAAGGAGGGAAGCGTCACCTCGATTAACAAAGCGGACCCACCATTTTGGCGGACTGCCTCGTTTCTGTTCGTCGCAAGCGTCATCTACTGCGCGCCGCTGTTCGCGAGCCTCGAGAATTGGGGCCGAGAAGATTGGGATCAGTTCACATTCCGGTACGAGACGCCGCGCGTGGCCCTCCTTCGCGATCACGTGTTGCCGACGTGGAACCCCCAGGCCCTGATCCTCTTGGGGGGCACGACACGCGTCGCTCCCCAGTAGAAGAAGGCGTAAGCGGTAAGGAAGAGGATTCCTCCCAGCGCCAGCTCGCCAAGTCTGACGCGTGGGCGACGACGGCTGGCGAGGCCGTGGTGCGCCCGGTGAACAGGTGAATCTCACCCACAAGGAAGTCCACAATCGCGATTCCATGGGCAGGCTGCGGGCTCGGTCAGTTGACGCGGTCACGTGCTAATGAGCGTACTGACGGCTCAATGACGACATTGTCCCGATCGGGCGCTGTGTCTAAAGCGGCTAGGTGAGTGTATTCGGCCCTCGTTAGGCAAGTTGAGCGCCCGTGCCGCCGACGCCGAGACCGTTCATGATGGCCGCTATTGGCCGGCCGCTCGTCTCGAGGTCGTCGCTGTTTTCTTCGAGGGCGGCAGCGATGGTTGGCAGCACGTCGAAGGACGACACCAGGCCGTAGCTTCCAGGCACGATGTCGCGGCCCGCACAATACAGAAATCCTCGCGGGCCCGAATGGCCGCCCGTCCGACGGTAGGGAACGGGACCGATCGTGCCGAGCGCTCGGTGAACGAAGCCGGTCGACAGGCCTCGCCAAAAAACGTGCAGATCCGGCTCCGTTCGGCCGCGCATGAGCGGGGGATGCGCCGGCTCGTGGAATCCGTCAACGACCGATGAACCCGTATGCAGATCCACACACTCGCTGAGCAGTGCCTTGATTTCGGAAACAACATGGTGCAGTTGGTTTAGCGAGACCCTGCCATATCGCTCCCGCCCCATCAGGTTGATGCGCACGCGCCCGTCATAGAACGATGGCAGCGCAAAGGCGTCCATGTCGGGCCAGAAGGGACGGTAGCGCGACGCCGGCTGATAATCGATCTCGACCGGTTTGATCGGCGCCTCGTCACGGCCAATCCGATCCGCGACGAGCTTGTGAACCCTTTCGGACTGGAGCTTGAGCACGCGCTCTTCCATGACCCAGTGCCAGTTGTCGCTTTCGGCGAGTAACGGCACGCCGTTTTCGAGATATGCGGGCCAGGGCACATCACGCATGTACGGCGTGCCGAACTGACGGCGGTAGAGAAGCTCCGGCAGTAGCGCCATAGCAGGAACGTCCGCGTTATTCGGGCCCATGCCGTGCATCGCGAAGACCATCACGACAGCATCCGGGAAGGCTGCGATCATGGTGCCGATCAACGCGTCGGTTTCCTCGTAGACGGCGTGGAGTCCCCGGCACGCCGGCGCCGCAGAGGGCAGCGCATGCAGCGGATGACTGGGATCGACGCCGTGCCACAGTGGTTCGATCGCCGAATGCGGCTCGCTCACGACCATGACGGCGAGATCCCATTGGGGAAGGCGCTCCGTCATCATCCAGTGTGCGGCACGCGCTCGGACGCGCACGGCCTCGGCAAGGGCTTCTCCCGCCTGACGCGTCTGCGCTTCTGATTGCCAAAGCATGCCGTAGATAAAGTCGCTTGCCGGATACGCACCGAACCGCTCCATCAACTCTTCGAGCAGCGACGCGGGACGGCACGACACAGGTGCGCCTGGATCATGCGCGCCCCAATGGGCGATGCCAAGCGCGTTCGGCGCTTTGCGAAGATCGCAATAGGGCACGTCGAACAAGACGCAGCGCGACTTGAACTTCGCAAACACCGGTGGCACATGGGTCGGCTGCTGCTCAACATGATAGGTTTGGGGATCGAAACTGACCGCGGAAAACCGGTCGAGCGCTTCCGGCGTCTTGCCGCTGCTGAAATGATCCCAGGCAAGTCCGGTGTATTTCGCCAGTCCGTGATCGAGCGAGAACTGCGCGCTCGATTCGCGCAAGCGGGCCAAATGAGGCATGCGACCGTTCGCCATCAGCCGCTCGGCCAAGCCGATATCAAATCCATCGAGCCCGATTACGAGCATCTTCCGCATCGAACGCCTCCGCCATATTGTAACCAGGGCGACCGCGAACGCGGGCGATGAGTATACAGACGGCACTCAATCCGCATCAGCCGGATTCCCGCACTGGTGACGCGCCGCGCGGAACGGCTCAACGATGTACCCATCACGCCGGAGAAGGCTCACTTGGGGATCGCGGCAAGCGCGACCCGCGCCCGCGCCGCGTCGGGGAAATGTTGATCGATTTGCAAGGCACGCGCGAGCTCAGCCTGCGCCTTTTGCTGATCGCCATTGCTCAAGTACGCGGAGCCGAGGTGATATCGGTAGGTCGCATTGTCTGGAGAGGCCCGGACGGCGTCCCGGAGATGGGGTAGCGCGAGCGTCGGGAGATTCTTCTTCGCGTAGATCCAGCCCAACACGTCGCTCACAGCGGGATCGTTGGGCAGTTGCTGTTTGGCCCTGATGGCGAGACCGAGCGCAGCGTCGAGGTTCCCGTCATGATCGACATGGAGCTTCGCGAGTTGGTATGCCGCAGAAGCTGCGCGCGGGTCCTGGGCCAGGATTCTTTCGTACCGCGCTCGCGCTTCAGTCGTGCGGCCCATCTGCTCCAGCAGCTTCGCCAGCGAGGTCTGGGCCTCGAGGGAGCGCGGCTTACGCTCGACGAGCTGATCGAGGAGCCGCCGAGCCTCGGCGCTTCGACCCTGACGCATGAGCAAGTCGGCCAGCGCCGTAGAAGCCCGGACGTTCTCTCCTTCGATTTCCAGCACCTGTCGCAACGTCGATTCGGCGCGCACGAGGTCGTTCTGTTCGTCATAGACCTGGGCCGCCAGCAGGAGACACGCAGGGCTCTGGGGATGTGCGCGCAAGGCGGCTTCGGCGAACTGGCGCGCAGCCTCGACGTTTCGTTGCTTGAGCTTGAGCGAGACCAGGCTGGACAGCGCCTCTTGCGAATCAGGAGCGGAACGCAGTGCGCGCATGAAGGCAGAAAGGGCAGCTTCGTCTTCGCCACGCGCCATGCGCACCCTTCCATACGGGACGAGCACCTCCGGAGAGTCGGGATAGCGCGCCAGGAGGGGCTTCAATTCCCGCTCGGCGGCCGAGTAGTCTTGAAGGCCGACCAGTGCGTTGACAAGGGCGATCGCGGCGTCCTTGTTATCGGGATTCTTTCGTATCGCCTGGCGCGCGAGCTGCTCGGCCTCTTTGTGACGTCCCAAGGCCAATGCGACACGCGTGACGTCCAAGGCTGGTCGGGCTGCCTCGGGATCCAGGCGCAGCGCTTCGATGTACTCGTCGAAGGCGCCCTCCAGGTCGCCGGTCGCAGCCAGCGCCTCGCCCAGCGTCGCTCTCGCCTCCGCCGACTTCGCGTCGCCGGCAACCGCCGCGCTGGCGAGCGGCAACGCTCGAGCCGCGTCGCCCATAGTCAACAGGAAGCGGGCCTTCAGCAGCACGACGCGCAGATTGTGCGGCTCACGTGCCAACAAGGCATCAAGCCGGCGCATGGCTCGGTCGCGGCTGCCCAGATCGGAATTCGATGTTGGCCATACGCAACGACAGGTCGCTCAACGTGCCATCGACGATCATTATCGTAGTGAGAAGCGACAGCGCATCACGATCGCGGTGGGCCGCTTCGTAGTAGTTGGCCAGCGTCAGGCGGGCAGCGCGCACCGTACGTCCCGGTGGCCGCGGCAATCTTCAGATACCGTTCCGCCTCCGAGACTTGTTTGCGTGAGAGATAGAACGAACCGAGAGCATGATTGAGAGTGGTATAACCAGGGCTCTCGTCAGCCAAACGTTTCAGGAGGGTCTCTCCCTCCGTCGGGACGGCCGGCTGCCCACAGGAAATTGACCAGTGCGAATTGCGCCTCCTGCAGCTCCGGCGCAAGTTCGAGCGCCTTTCGAAACGCAGCCTCGGCCGCGCGATCCGTTTCCTGAGTAACGCCGATCGAAGCTCTCGCCGCGCCACGTCGACTGCGTCCGGCCGCTCGATCTTGTCCGCGAGCTTATTGAGCGCATAGTTCGATTCGAACAGCCGCGCCGACGCGTTTCCCAAAAGAATGAGGGCCTCGACATTTTCAGGATGATCGCGGAGAAGTCTCGACATGATGCTTGCGGCTTGCTCGAAACCTGCTTGCAAGAGCACGAGCCTTGCCGCCAGCAACTGCGCGTCGAGGTTGTCGGGCATCAGAAGGGCCGCGCGCACTGCCTCGCGCGAAGCTTCCAGCCACTTTCCAACCCGTTGGTAGGCGTTCGCAAGCTTCATTCGCGCCATGCCGTTCTGGGGGCTGTCGTTGACCACCCTCTGATAGAGCTCGACGGCCTGGACGTACTGCTCGGCTTCGATAAGTTGGTCGGCCCGACTCAGCTCGGCGTTCAGAGGCGCCCGAGCAGTGGACCTGCACCCAATACTGAGAATCAGTAGAAACGCGGCAAGCGTGCGGAAAACGGAGGCTTCATCCACGGCGTGCGAGTACACTGAAGGATGGCATTATATTCACGAATCGCTCCAGAGGCGTATTCCGACGTGAGCCTAGGCAAGAATCGATCCGACACGTGCCGCTGTTTTAAAGATTGTAGGTTATTGAACCGGAATGTCTTCCTGGTAGCGCTAGTCTGCGCCGTGTCCGCCATGAGAGAGAGAGTCCCGCGATTCCCGACCTATTTTCAACACCCCGGCGACTGCCGACCAGATGCACCATACCTCGAAGTGTCGTCGCCAAAGCGCTCGCTCGTCCGATGATGTCCGCTTCCATCACATCGGTCTATTCGCGTGCGTGTACACCACTAGCGCACTGACAGCGATTCAGATAACAGTTCGCGCGGTGCCTGGTGTCCGACATCGCTGTCATCCTGACGAGCCGCGTGATGTAGATGGTTGGAGCGTTGTCATCGCACCGAAGCGACGACTGTCGGTTGCGGTGCGTGGCCTGCCTAAACGCGCCACCGCTCGGCTGACCAATCTGGACGTCCGCTTATTATGGATTATCTTCTGGCCGCCAGCGTGGCGAGCATCGACTCGACTCGGTCCGTCCCCGACGCCATGCTCCAGTGCGTCTGCACGTGTTCTCGCGCCGCCATGCCCATCCGCATCGCCAGATCCGGACTGTCGACAAATCGCTGAACGAGGCTTCCAAGCGTGTCCGGGTCATCGTCGGGTGAGAGGAAACCATTCACGCCATCGGCAATTGATTCCCGGACGCCGCCCTCGGCAATACCGACGACCGCAGTCCCGCACGCATTGGCTTCAAGGGGCGCCAGGCCGAACGGCTCGAGCCGCGACGTAAAGAGCATGGCGGTGGCCCGGCTGAGAAGGCTGATCACTTCGGAGTCAGGCACGTGGATCTTGGGCACGAAGTTGACACCGAGCTTCTTGCTGAGCGTTCGATATCCCTCCAAGTCCTCCTTCGACGCGCCGTTACCAACCCAGACCAGCGGTGGTCGCTTCGCAGCGGGGATGGCTCCGACGGCGCGGATGGCCCTGTCCACGCCTTTGCCGTGATAAAGGGTACCGAGCCCGACCACAAAGGGCTCTTTGGCTTCACCGGTGGGCTTGTAGTAGTCGGAATCAACGCCGAGCAAGCACACGCGAGACTCGATGTTGTACGTGCGCAAGATCGTTTCGCGGCTAAAGATCGAATTCGCCAGGACGAGATTGAATTGGCGGAGGTATTCGAGCTCTGCGCGCGCCTGGATGCGAATGCCGTCCAGTTTGAATTTGTCTTGCGCGGCGTTCAATGCCGACCGCAGCGAGAGTCGCGCTTGAGGTGGGGGGGCAATCCATGGCAACTCCGGCATGGCTTCGTAGAACCATCGATACGGTTCGCCGAGGTAAATGGCCGACGGCAGATTGACGAAACCGCCGATCGCCGTCGTTCGAAGGTACATGCAAGCACCGGCGAACAGCACGTCGAAACCGCCGCTGTTGATCGGATTGGCGCAGGTTCGACAGTGGTCCTCGAGGCTTGCGATGAGTCGCCGTGTCACGCGAAGCGGCCGCAGGGAACGATAAAAGAGATCAGATCGATCACTGAGTGGGATGACGTGTTCTTTGACCAGCGAGGACAGGGGCAAATACTTTTGGTCGGCCGAATCCGGACACCACGACTCGATGTAGTGGCCGCGCTGCAACAGTCCCTGGACGTGCGTGTAGAGTTGTCTCTTGCCGCCTCCGCTGGGCAGGTTGTGCCAGATCGCGATTCGTAGCGGTTTCATGGAGTGGAATCTGTGAGCGCCGACGTCTGCCTTCACTTGTCGGCCCGACAGGCGTGTACCGCCAGCCTCTCGGCCAGCGCGGCGTAGGTCCGCTCCGTCGAAAACTGCTCCCGTGAAAAGGACACCGCCGCCCGCTCGAGGCGCCGCCGCTCGTCGTCGGAGCTGAGAAGCGAGTTTACGGCGTTCGCAAAGGCCGGCCAGTCCGCGCAGACACGGTATGGAGCCGGTCCGTCTGACTCGATGCCGTCAACGCTGTTCGGAGTACCGACGAACGCCTTCCCACGACACAACGCCTCGACGCTCTTGATCTTCAGTCCTGTCCCGGCCTGTACCGGGTTGATAACAACTGCCGCTTGTCGGTATTCGTCATCGAGATCGGCCACCCAGCCACAACGTTGGATTCTTTCATCGTCAGTGTCAAGATGGCGAGACAGTGTCCCCACCACTCTCAGGATTGCGTCGGGTCGACTGGCACGGATAGCGGGCCACGCATGGCGATGGAACGCAGCCAGTCCGTGCGCATTCAGAGGATTGTCAGATCCGACGACGAGCACCCTTCCGGGAGTCACGAATGACACCTCAGAGTCCTGGACGACGTCGAAATCGATCCCGACGTCGATGACATCGCGCGACGGCACGAGCTCGCGAAGCAGTCGTCCTTCATTCGGTTGGACCGCGAGGACGACGTCTCCTTTCAACAGGTAACGTCGTTCTTCTCGTCTCGAACAGACGAGGGGATCCTCAACACCGAACGTCACAACCGTGCTTTGCTTGCGCGAGAACATGTCGTGCGTGTCGATCACCCTGAGAATATGGTCAGGGACGCCGTCTAGACAGGGCGAGGCGAAGATGTATTCCGCGATAACGGCTTGCGGACGGTAGGTCTCACAAAGCTCCCTCGTTGCTCGAACCATGCGTGGAGGCGCCAGGGACGCCTTGATGTCGTCCGACGCGACCTTTCGCCGCTTAATCTGACCAAAAATCCACTTGTACAAGAGCGAGTCAGGAATCAGCCGCGCCAGCGTGTGCCGCCAAGGGCGCCCTTCCCGATCAGGCGACGAGAAGCGGTCATCGCCGACGAAGTGCACTGTGCCCAACATCTGTTCGAGCTCACGTCGCCGTTCCACTGAAACGGCCTCGTGATTGAAGAGCATGACGACCCGGAAGCCGCGGCTCCGCAGCCAATGGACCATCTTGAGAATACGAATCTCGTTGCCCGCCGTGGGCGGATATGGGAGGACATGTCCCACCACGAGAATGACCTGGTCAGGCGTGACTGAACACCTCGGCCCGACAGGCTTCGAGATAGCCCGTCCCGAACTTCCGGTCGGGTTCGAGGTAGTTGCCCTCGGCCCATTCGTTCCAGGAGCGCACGAAAATCAGGCGCTTCTCAGCCGGCTTATGAGCGACCTGCTCAATCGCCTCCCGCAAATGCTGTCTGAAGAGTTCCGGAGTCGAATCAAGGAACACCCATCCCTGATGGCCTGAACGCGCCGTGCTGTCCCAATTCGGCAGAACACAGGGAAACTCATCGAAGTTCCTTCGGAGGGTCGGCAGTCCGATCTTGATGTAGTCCTCATAGTGCATGACCCCAGGTCCGGGGAAATGTCTGAGGTAAGGACTCTTGAATGTTCTGCCAGGAAACCGCTTGCTCCAGATGTGTTTGTCGAAGCCCGCGTCTGGAAGAAACACGTGATAAACCGACAGCCCTGGATTGTGCGGCGTCAGCGCGTCGAATCCATGCTTCTCTGGCACCCATTCCATTGTTCTCGCGTTTCCAACGAAGTAGATACCGGGGAGCCCTTCCTTCAGCGCCAGCTCCCGCCAATGATCCAGCACCCGCTTCGGTTCAGGAAGTTGATACGGCTTGTAGATGAGGAAGAGGGGTTTGTCATCGATACGGAGGTACCGCTTGTCCGAAAAAGCAGGAAGCAAAGCATAGAAGTGAGCTTCCTCGTCTTTCGGGCCTGGATACGTTTGTTCAATCAGCAGTTTGTTCGGGCTGCCGTGCCAAATGCCCGTCCACGAGTCGTTAGCCCAGCCAAGGCAGAACGGAAAATCAGGCTCGCCGGACTTCAGCACCTCGTTGAAGGGACGTTCAAGGAGACGTCGTCCCGCGAACCAGTAGTGCCAGTAGCAAAACGCCTCAATACCATGCGCTCTGGCCAGATCGGCTTGCTGCATGCGCACTTCAGGCACGCGAAGATCGTAGAAGCCGAGGTCTGCGGGCAGGATTGGTTGATAGTGCCCTTCGAACATCGGACGTGCTTTTGTGACGTTCGTCCACTCAGTAAAGCCCTTACCCCACCATGCGTCGTTCTCTGGAATCGGATGGAACTGAGGGAGGTAGTGGGCAATCAGCCGCGCGCGAGGCCCGGAACCGTCACCGCTTTTGCCGCGCAACGCGGCTTTTACTCGGTCAAACATCGAATCGCGCAAGTTCCCGGCTTCGACGCCAGCAGGTAAGCGTACCCCGTCAAAAACCGGGACGCAAACGGCGGTGCCTGCAACGGCTCACCGGTTCACAGTTTTTGCGAATCGGCGTGTCAGAGCAGGCCCAGTCGCTTGAGGAGACGAACCCAGACGTTTCCCTTGAGGGTGTCGTACTCATGAACGAGGGATTCCAACACTTCCAGCTGGTGCTGCCGGTCCTTAACGAGGGATTCGAACACTTCCAGGTGGTGCTGCCGATCCTTGACCTGTCTTGTGGAGGTATCGAGCATTGCCGACACGAACGTTTTCAGCGCACGAAGCTTTCGGTGCGCGATGGGGCCTGCGGTGCTGTCATGCAAGCCAGTCACCTGGGAGACGTAGCCGATGATGAGCCGGTGTTTGCACCGCGCATCGAAGACAC
The DNA here is from genome assembly GCA_963773035.1 of uncultured Acidobacteriota bacterium. GTDB lineage: Bacteria > Acidobacteriota > Vicinamibacteria > Vicinamibacterales > CAVVIG01 > CAVRXZ01. The sequence goes on from CAVYZX010000033.1 coordinate 88,651, forward strand.
TCGAACTGGGTTCCATCCGGCCCCAGAACAACGCATTCGCGAACCCTTTCGCGCGTGAGTACGGACCGGCCCGCGAGCGTTGATCGAGAATCGCATCCGATCGCCCCTGGTAGTAGGCGCGATGGTAGAAGGATTGTTTGGTGAGGCGCTCGATGTGAATCTTGTGGAAGATGATCGCATCCGCGACGAAGAGGATTCGATAGCCTGCTTCGTCGATCTTGCGGCAGACGCTCACTTCTTCGTTCGACAGGAGGCCCTTACCGATCCGGCCGAGGTCGGTAGGAAACAGCCCGACTTCGTCGAATATGCCGCGGCGAAAGGCGATATTCAATCCCCACGGATAAGTGGGATACTGAAATTCTCCAGACGCCCGCGCGGACTCGAACTCGGTGATGCCGATGTAGCCTTCCCAATCCTTGGTCAGCCAGGTGGGGCGCTCGAGGGGCCACATCGGCCGTATCGGTCCGCCCGTGCACGCCACACCGGCATCGCTCAGGGGCGATGAGATCGCGTGTACCCAGCCGCGTACCACATCTACGTCGTCGTCAACGAACGCAATGACATCACCTGTGGACGCACGAATGCCGGCATTTCTGGCGAAGGACAGTCCCTGGACGCCTTCGAAGACGTATCGGATTGGAACACCCGGCTCGGCGGCCAGCTGTTCCGTGACGGCACGTGTCGCATCGGTCGAGTTGTTGTCGACGACGACGATCTCATAGCCGTCTGGACACGGTTCCTGATTCCTGAGGGCGAGAAGCGTCTCGCGCAGCAGGTCCGCCCGGTTGAAAGTGCAGACAATGACCGACGGTTTCATCGTGGTGATGTACCTTGGAACGGCGGGTCTGGAGCTGATCGCCGCCCGCGGTCCGTCACGTCCCGCCAATGGTACGATATCCCGCAGAACCTCTCCGCAGGCTTCAATTCAAGAGCCTGAGCGGCGAGGCGCATACCTCGAGCGGCCTTAACACTAAAGCTCAGAGTAGAGCGCAGCGTAACACGCGGCAACCCGTTCCCATGAAAGTTCCTCGGCTCGCGCGCGTGCAGCTTTGGCCATCGCTGCGCGACGGCCCTCGTCGGCGCGGATCGTTTCCAGGCTGCGGAACAACAGTTCAGGATCGTTGACCTCTACCAACAGTCCTGCTGAAGCCGGAACATATGCCTCGACGGATGCCAAGCGTGTCGAAATAATAGGCAAGCCGCAAGCAAGCCCCTCGAGAAGAGCGTTGTTCGCAGTCGAGCCCGTCAGAGGAAGCAGAAGGACATCGCTTTGTTGATACGCCGCCAGTAGGCGCTGGTCGGACAGTCCCTGATATCGGCGGACATTCGCCAGTCCTTCGAGGCCTGTCTCACGGTTCGTGACCACATGCAACTCGATATCCGCACGGCGCTGGATCAGCAGCTCCGCGAGCGCGCGCAGAGCCGCCCAGTCACGGAGCCAGTGCCCGACTGTAATGCAACGGAGTGGGCCGGGCGTTGACGGTCGATCGCGAGGCCGGAAGTACTCGGCGTCCACGCCCAGCAGAATCACTCGCACGCGGTCGGCTGGAATGCATTCCTCGAAGAACCCGCGCTGCGTTGGGGACACGACGACCACACGATCAAGGCGTGCAACGACTCGCCGATCGACGAGTTGTGCAAGGATTTCCGGAGGCTGATGAAACGTCGCGACCGTCCGGCCCGAGAGGCGGCTCGTCTTCAACCAGAGCGACAGGTAACGAGCCGAATGCTCACCGTCGAAGTAGTGGACGATGTCACAGGCTCCGCGGAGGCACTGCACGGCTGCTCGGAATTCCGCAACAATGTCGCTCAACTTGTACCATGGCATGCGTTGGCTGAGCCGGTTCCGTAAGATGCCTCTGATCACGATATTCCGGATCGGGAAATCGTCGTCGCCGTCGTGGACGGCCATTACAGCAACCTGGCAACCCTGTTGCCGAAGTTGGCGAACGAACGGCATGACGGCGGTGTGATTCCCCATGTGCGGATATACCGTGTGGAGCAGTTGAACTCTTGCGGTCATCGAAGTCGGGTGAATCCCTGCAACCCATAGCCAGGCACGAGGCCGCAAAACGATCTCTTCGCCGGCCATTTAGACGTTATGTTCACTCCGGGACGGCGCTAATGTTCCCCATCGTCATTTGTCCAAGGCGTCCGCAATCTGGACGCCGTAGCGCAACACTTGATCGATCGGAGGCGGGCCCTTCTTGAGCCGATCAGCCAGCGTCTCGCCACGCCAGGTGCTCCATGATGAGGAAGTCGGTTCCTTCGTAGTGACCGACGTCGTGGAGCACGCAGATGTGGGGATGATTGGGCGCGGCGATGGCTTTGGCTTTCGCGCTCGAACCGCTGGCGCAGCCCAGGCTCCGATGCGAGGCCCGCGGGCAGTACTTTGTTCGCTACCGTCCTATCGAGCCGCGTGTTGCGGGCTTTGTGCACCTCGCCCATGCCCCCGGATCCCAGCAGGGCCTGGACTTCATAAGGACCCAGGTGAGTGCCTGTCGTCAGAGCCATTGGTCTTCCTGCATGGAGATCAGGAGTGCTGTCGAAGAGGGACCGTCCATCACAGCTCCGCCAGGTGCTCGATCTGTCCGGTGCTGTCGCCAAGATTCTCCGGGTGAACGCCCATCTGATCGAGCATCGTGATGAACAGGTTCGTCATCGGCGTCCCCCCCGCGTACGCGATGTGTGTACCGGTCCGGAAGTTGCCGCCGCGTCCGACAAGCAGGACCGGCAGATCGTCGTGCGAGTGCTTGTTGCCGTCGCTCAGGCCGCTGCCGTAGACGATCATCGAATGATCGAGGAGCGTCCCGTCACCGTCGGGTGTGTCCTTCAGCTTTTGCACGAAGCCCGCGAAGAGCTCCACGTGGCGTGTGTTGATGGTAGCCACCTTTTCGATCCACTCCGTATTGTTGCGGTGGTGGGTGAGGGGGTGATGCGGATCAGGGACGCCAATCTCCGGATACGTCCGCATGCTCCCCTCGCGGCCCATCATCATCGTCGCAATCCGTGTCGAATCGGTCTGGAACGCCACGAGCTGCAGGTCGAACATCAGGCTGACATAGTCGGCATAGGCGAATGGGATTCCGGTCGGCTTGTCGATACCCGGCGTCAGACCGGTAGGGTCCTTTTCAGCCCGAGCGATTCCCCGTTCGATCTGACGGATGGAGGACAGATACTCGTCGAGCTTGCGCTTATCCGCCGGACCCAGGTCGGTGGCGAGCCGAGTGGCACGCTCGGCGACGAGATCGAGGACGCTGTGGCGCTGCCGAAGACGCCGTGCTCGCACTTCCGGCGGCATGCCGGGATCGACGTCGCCGAACAGGCGCTCGAACACCAGACGCGGATTGGTTTCCGGCGGCATAGGGTTGGTGGGGCTGCGCCACGCCAGGCTGTTCGTGTACGCGCACGAATAGCCGGAATCGCAGTTGCCCACCGTCCGGGCATCGTCGCAGCCGAGTTCGAGCGAAGCAAAGCGCGTTTCCGAGCCGACATGAAGCGCCGCGACCTGATCGACCGAAATGCCGTTCTGGATGTCGGCGCCCGCCGTCTTGCGCGGGTGCGTACCGGTCAGATAGGATGCCGCGGCGCGCGCGTGATCACCAGGACCGTCGTCGAGCGCGTTTCCGTTCCGGTGCGCCAGGCCCGACAGAACGACGGTGTCTCCGCGGAATTTCTCGAGGGGTTTGAGCACACGCGTGTACTCGAAGGCGTCACCCGCTTCCTTGGGTGTCCAGTCGGCCATCGAAATGCCGTTGGGTACATAAGTGAAGGCCATCCGCAGCGGCTGCTTCCGCAGCGTCGGCGCGGCGAACGCGGGCGTCATCGCATCGAGCATCGGAAGCGCAATCGTCGCTCCCAGGCCTTTCAGGAAGGCTTCGACGGTTCAGATGTTTTCGCGTCACGAACATGTGGTTAGGCGCTCCTCATCTCTCTGAGCCGCGCGAGCCGGCTTCGACCCGGGGGTCGGGCCCGGACCGCCGGAAAGAGAACGGCGGACTGCTGACGATTTCGAGCACGAGACCCGAGAACCGGTAATCGTGGTCCGGCATCTGCCCGGCGATCCGGTCGACCGTTCTCATGTCGTACGGCTCGAGGCCGCGGCCGAGCGCGTAGGTCAGCAGCTTCGACGTGAGTGCGCGAACGAACGCCTCACGTTCGGCAGAGATAATCCGTCGTAGCTCTTCCGGACCCGTGAAGGTGCGGCCGTCAGGCAGCTCGCCCGACGCATCGATCGGGAGCTTTCCGTCGACAACCCGCCAGGCCCCGACCGCGTCGAAGTTTTCGAGCCCGAACCCGAGTGGATCCATGCGTCGATGGCACGCCGCGCAGCTCGGGTTCCGGCGATGCGCTTCGAGCTGTGCGCGCATCGAAACGGACGTGCCGATCTTCGCGTCGTCCAGGTTCGGCACGTCGGCGGGCGGTTCCGGCGGCGGCGCGTTCAACAGGTTCTCGAGCACCCACTTGCCACGCAGCACTGGCGACGTCCGTGTGGCGTACGACGAGACGGTCAGCACGCTCCCGTGCGTCAGCACGCCGCCTCGCGGCGTGCCGGTCAGGTCGACGCGGCGGAATGCCGGGCCGGCAACATCGAGGATCCCGTAGTGCTTCGCCAGACGCTCGTTGAGATACGAGTAGCGGCCGTCGATGAAGTCCAGCACGCTGCGATCCTCGCGGATGATCCCATCGACAAAGAGCTCGGTCTCGCGCCGCATCGAAAACTTGAGGTAGTCGTCGAAATCCGGGAAGCGATCCGAATGGCGAGTCATGCTTTCGAGCGCGCGAATCTGCAGCCACTGGCCGCCGAACTCCTCGGCGAGCGCGCGGGACTTCGCGTCCCGAAGCATGCGCCGCACCTGGTACGCAAGGACCTGTGGATCCATCAGCGCGCCGGCGTCCGCCGCCTGACGCAGGTCCCCGTCGGGCAGGCTGGCCCACAAGAAGTACGAGAGTCTCGAGGCAAGCTCGTGCGGGGAAATCCGGGACGAGGACACCTGACCGTCCGCAGCCTTTGACAGCGAGGGACGGTCGCGCTCGGTACGGAACAGAAAGTCCGGCGAGACGAGAATCGCCTGCAGACCAACCGCGAGCCCTTCCTCGAACGAGTCTTCTTCGTGCTCTGCTCTGCTTGCCAGGCTGAGATATGGGTCAAGTTCTCCGGACGCAATCGGGCGACGGAATGCCCGGCGCGCGAAATCCGTGAGGATGCGCGGTAAGCACATCCCGTCGTGACCGCCGTTCAGATGGCCGCAGGTGTAAATCTTCTCACGGCTTTCCAGTGAAGGTCCCGGGGTGTAGGAGTAGGGACCGCCGACGTCAACCGTGCTGACGCGCACGCTATTCAGCGGAATCCGGGCGAGCCGGGCTGTCGCTTCGTCGAACTGCTTCCTGGCGGCGGCGATTCGCTCGGGTGTCGCGTTGGTCGGCGGTGTGAACTCGCGTGGAACCTCCACACGCGTCGACGGTTGGTGTCCGTTGTAGCGCGGGGGAAGGCCTTCGTAGATGCGGGGAATCGCAACGGCGATCCAGCGTTCGCCTGCCTTCATCCGGACGCGAAACTCGACGGCCTGACCATCGAAGTCCTGAGGATCATTCGCGAAAGAGGTTGCGGTCTCCTGATCGTGCGTCCGCGTCTGCACTTCCTTCTCGTCGACCCACAACGTGATCGTGATCGGCATCGACGTCTTGGGCCGCAGGCCGTCGAGAACGGCTTTGACGACGTACTCGCCGTCCACCGGCACACGATGAATCGCGTGAAAGGCGTTCGGCATGCTGAGGCCGGTGACGTCGTAGCTGGGCGGAACGGTGAGCTGCTCTCTGACACGACGTCCCCTTGAGCGCAGCCGCACCAAAGTCGGCTGCAGCGTTGGCGCGCCGAACAACGCAAGCCTCGTGACCCGCTCGGCAGCGACTACGTATTTCTCCAACAGCACTGGCGAGAGTGATAGCACGTCAGCGATGTTGTCGAAACCATAGCCCGCATCGTCTTGCGGAAAATCATCCGCCGGACGGACATCGACAGCGAGCAGGTCCCTGATCGTATTGTTGTATTCGGTGCGATTGAGCCGGCGAGCTGTGACGCGGCCGGGGTCGGGCGGCGTTCTCTGCTCGATTCGCTCGAGTTCGTTCGCCAGCCACGCGGCCACTGCCTGACGATCGCTCTCTGCGGGCTGTTCCCTCCCTGCTGGAGGCATCTCTCTTTCTCGGAGCTTGCGGATCACCTTCTGCCACCGGTCGCCATGTTCGACAAGCGAAGCCGACGTCTGCAGCGACTCGAGGTTCAGTCCGTTCTCCCGCCTCTGGTTGCCGTGGCAGGCAATGCAGTGTCTTGTGACGAACGGTCGAACTGTCGAGTCGAAGCCGCCGTCTGCGCCCGGTGGACTGGATTTCGCGGATTGTGAGACGGCGGACGTCGAAGCACGCTGGGCGGAGCCGACGACGGTCACCACCAAGAGCAGGACGGCAATCAGGGTCGAGCGCGCGGCCCCATCTGTTCGGGGGTCAGGACGGCGGGGGAACACGCACAGATTCTGATGAGGTGGGTGCGCCAAGATCAAGGATCAAAGCAGACCGAGATGAAGGTCCACGGATACACGGCGGCCGGGCTGTCGAAGCCTCTACCGTCGAACCGCAGCCTGCGATAGGGCCGGCCGCAGTGAGGCGTTTCGATCGCGGGAAGACGCTCGATACGCGTGAGCGCGAGGACGAATAGAAGCGCCTGACGGCGGAGAAAGTCGCATCGGCGGCCTTTTTGCGGGAAGAAGTCGCCATGAATTTGGTCTGTCGAAGAGGGAATGGGCTGAGGGGACCGAGAACGGACGTTATGATAACCACCAAACGGCCCTAATGTTTCCTATCGTCTTCCCATGCCTCGGCCGGACACTCGGGCGCGTGCGCAACCTCCTCTCGGCGCCAGGGCGTTACGCCTGGGGCGCGTGCTCGGCGCGCGCTCGACGGATCTGGAACCTCGTGCCCCCGGCCGAGAACGCGACGCGGGCAGATGAACGACCTCCTTCGGACCCGTCCCCGGACGCGGTTGATCGCGCTCTACCTGCCGCAGTTCCATCCGATCCCGGAGAACGATCGCTGGTGGGGCCCTGGGTTCACGGAGTGGACCAACGTCGCGCAAGCGCGACCGCTGTTTCCGGGCCACGAGCAGCCGAGGCTGCCGGGTGAGCTCGGGTTCTACGACCTCCGCCTCCCGGAGGCACGCGCGGCACAGGCCGCGCTCGCACGCGATCACGGTGTGGAGGGCTTCTGCTACTGGCACTACTGGTTCGGCGGCACGCGGCTTCTCGAACGTCCCTTCGAGGAGGTGCTCGCCTCCGGCGAGCCCGCCTTCCCGTTCTGCCTGGGCTGGGCGAATCAGACGTGGTCGGGCATCTGGCACGGGGCGCCGGAACGCATCCTCATCGAGCAGCGGTACCCGGGCCGCGCCGATCACGAGGCGCACTTTCGCGTCCTGCTGAGAGCCTTCGAGGACCCGCGTTACATCACTGTGGATGGCGCGCCGTTGCTCCTGGTCTTCCAGCCGCGTGACGTGCCGAACGCCCGCGAGGTAACCGACCTCTGGCGGGAGCTGGCGCTCCGGGCGGGCCTCCCCGGCCTCCACCTGGTGGCGGTGGCCCAGCAGGACGACGCGTGGGATCCCTCGCCGCTCGGCTTCGACGCCGTCGCGGTGTCGAACCAGACTCGCATCGCGGGTCCGCCGTCGGCGCACTACGGCGAGGCGATCAAGAAGCGCGCGAACGCCATCCGCGCCCGCCTCCTCCGCCGGCCGCGCGTGTACCGCTACGAGGATGCGCTCCGGCACTTCCTCGTCCCGGAGCCGCCGGGGGTGACGCGCTATCCGTGCGTGATCCCCGGCTGGGACAACACGCCGCGCAGCGGGATCCGCGGCCTGGTGCTGGCCGGCGCCACGCCGGTCCTCTTCGCGGGGCACGTGCGCGAGGCGGTGCAGCAGGTCGCCACGCACGATACCGAGCGCCGGATCGTGCTCATCAAGTCGTGGAACGAGTGGGCCGAGGGAAACTACCTCGAGCCGGATCGGCGCTGGGGGCGCGCGTTCCTCGAGGCGATGCGCGACGCAGTCGTGGCGGAAGAGGGTGATCCCGCTCTCCCGACTGTGCGCTGAGCCCGCCCACTCGTCGCACGACGCTGCCGCCGTTCTCGCTGGCGGCGCGAGCCGGTCGTCGCGATCCCGGTGCACGAGGCGTACGACGACGTCGTCCGGTGCCTCGAGGCCGTCGGGGCGCACACCGCACACGACGCCCCGGTCGTCGTGACGACGACGGCAGAGAGAGGCCCGGCTCCGGGAGCTTTCACCCGGCTGATCGGCGCCGTGCCGCATCTCCACTGCTTGCTGACGTCGCGCAGCAGACTGGGCTGATCGGACCAGTTCGCCACGGCGAGCCCCAGCGCCAGCGTATCGGACAGCCATTCAGGTCGCGGAGCCTCCCAAATCGGCTCGACCCTGCCGCCGACCGCAGCAACTCTCGATGTCACGTTGAACGCCACCACAATTGCACGAACCCATCCCGGCATCGCAATCGCGTCATCGTCCAGGTACGGTAGGTAACGACCGCGCGCGAGCTTGCGACCCGTGTTCCGCGCGTGCGACAGACCGATGACCTGTTCGTGTGCATACCGAATCAGGGGCGAACCCTCGAAACTGCGAGTGACCGCCCGTGTGGAGTCCGACGAGGCATTGTCGACGACGATCAACTCGAATGGATACTCACAGGTCTGTTCGAGCACACTTGCGATCGACCGCCGAGGTGCTCCGCGCGATTATGGGTGCAGATGATCACGGAGACGAGCGGAGTCGTAGCAGCGGACATGGGCAGCGTGGATGCCAGTCATCCTATCGCCATTCACTGCCTCAGTGGTGTCATTCGCTTGATACGTGGCGTTTTCGGGGAGCTACTCGGTCGTAGGCAGCCCTCAGTGGGGCGGTCATTCTCCAGCTTATCGAGTTCCGAAGGCCCGAAATCTCATGCTGACGATCTTCCAACGACTTTCGCAACTCGATAATCTCTTGCTGGGCATCCAATAACGACTTATTGACTCGGGCGATCTCTTGTTGTGCGTTTCTCAACGCATCGTCTCTCACTTTTTCCGCGTCAGCTAGGCTTTGGCGTAAATCCTCAACACAAGCGCTCAGAAATCCCACCTTGCGCCTGAGACGTTTCTCAGGATCGGGATCCGTAGCTACCGAACCCAGGTACCGCTTTCTCAGCAACGCGTATAGGCTCTGAGGAGGACCGTCATCCTCGGGATCTAGGTGATGGCTCCTCCACTTCTGGTTCCAGAGATGAACCGCGTAGGATCCCGTCAAGCGTGTCGGATCAAAATCAGGCGCGAGGATGTCGGTGAACTGGAAGTAGTCGATCGGATTGAACACATGTGCCGGAGCGCGATACTGGTGAAGATTGAAGCGGTTGATTGCGTCATCCATCAAAGAGGGTCCGATTTCTCTCCAGACAAGCTTTGCTTTGTCCTTGGCATTACACACATCGAGGCAGTAGCGGAGATAATCGGATCCGGCGGGCGATTTGATCACACAGCTTGCCGCGGTTGCCGTGTGATCAGCCGTGTGCTCGGTGGCAAAGACGAAGGCGTCTTCAAAGTCGAACGGTTTGAGACAGACGACATCGGTGTCGACCCACCAACCGCCTTGCTCAAACAACAATTTGTAGCGAAAGAGATTTGAGAACGCGGAATAGCTACCCTTCCCAAATCCTTCCTGGTAACGAAATATGCTGTCTCGAGACAGGACGTCAGAGGCATCACAGATCTTCGTACCCGTCGGTACGTCATCGATTTCGCCGTACGCGTACAACTGGTAGGCATGCCCCTGTTGGAGGAACGACTGAATGCTTAAACGCTGTATCAAAGGAAGGTACGCGCCGATCCACAAGCTTTTCACGACGTCTGGCATGGTGATGTTCCCTATGGGTGGTGCACCCGATTCCATTTTGCTATCCAAAAAGCTTACCTCTGCCCGCCACTCGAACGGACTCACGAAAGTCGTGATGGACCAACATGTTATCGAAAGATGCCAGTGGCGAATGAACGACAGCAGCCAAAAGTCGCTCCCTAGGCTGAACATTCCGCATCGAAGCTCTTACTTTTCGAGCTCCTCGTCGTAGAGCGTCGCATCGCATTCAGCGATTCGCCCCCACCGGCCCGCTGTCGGCCGCTCGCGCCATCATTTTCGGAGCAGTTGATCAACCCGACTGCCTAGTCCTTCCAACAGCACTTCGGGATCGTTCAGATCCACGAGCCACTCAGCTGCTGCGGTTGCGTATGTCTCCACCGCGGGCAGGCTCGGATAGGACTGGGCAAGCCGCAGGCGAGTCGTTCGAGCAGTGCGTTCGTTAGCGGTGGATCCGGTAAGGGGAGCATCCGCGGGCGGAACAAGACTTGCTGGGAACCCCGCTGAATGCCTAAGCAGGGTGATAATGAACTCACAATGGCAAGGCAGAATTCGGCAAAGGACGTTGCCCCCGCCCGTCGGCTCGCCTACCTGCGCGACCTGCTCTACGAGCTCGTCATGCGCGACGTCAAGCTGCGGTATAAACGATCCGTGCTCGGCGTCGGCTGGTCGCTGCTTGCCGCACTGGCGCAGCTGTCGATCCTTCAACTGGTTTTTAGCCGGGTCGTACCTTTGAACATTCCCCATTACACGACGTTTCTGTTTGCCGGCTTGCTGCCGTGGACCTGGTTTCAAACCTCACTGTTGCTCGCCACCGGAGCCACTCTGGACAACCGGGAGCTCGTTCGGCTAGTTCGCTTTCCCGTGTGGATCCTTCCAATCATCACCGTGACTTCTCAATTCATCCATCTGTTGTTGGCCCTGCCGTTGTTGCTCTTCTTTTCGTGGTTCGATCGGAGCCCGCTGTCAAGCTCGCTTCTTGCACTTCCCCTGGTGTTCGGCGTGCAGTTTGTCCTGACGCTCAGCGTCGCGTATTTCGTGGCACCACTGCAGGCGCTCTTTCACGACACCGAGCATCTTCTCGGCATCCTGTTGACGCTGACCTTTTATTTGACGCCAGTGTTCTACAACCTGGACGTCATGCCGCTTCGCACCCAGCAAATCTTTGCGCTCAATCCGTTCACACATCTGCTCAGGGCTTATCGATTGATCCTGCTCCAGGGTGCATGGCCGTCGCCGATGCCGCTGTTGATTTTGGCGATTCTCTCGATTGGCCTGCTGATGTGCGGCTACCGGTTCTATCTGCTCTTGCACTATCGTTTCGCTCAGGAGCTGTAGGGTGAGAATCAGCATCGTCGTTGACAACGTAGGCAAGCGGTACTACCGGCGCAATTCGCAGAGGCCGACCAGTTTTCACGAGGCCCTCTTGAGGGGAGTGCGGAGAGGAAAGACCGAAGCCTTCTGGGGACTGCGGCACGTGAGCTTCGAGGTACAGCCAGGCACGATGCTGGGCGTGATCGGGAGCAACGGTGCCGGCAAGTCAACCTTGTTGCGGTTGCTGGCCGACATCGACAAACCCGATGAGGGCTCCATCCGGACACACGGCCGGCTTGACGCACTGTTGTCTCTCGGGGCTGGGTTTCATCCAGACCTGACGGGCCGTGAGAATGTCTTTGTAAGTGGCGTGGTCCATGGATTGACACGGGCGGAAGTTCGCCGTCGGTTCGATTCGATCGTTGCCTTTGCAGAGCTGGAAGAATTCGTCGATAGTCCCCTGCGCATCTACAGCACTGGTATGGCCATGCGGCTGGGATTCGCGGTCACGGCTCATATTGAATCGGACATCCTGCTGATTGACGAAATTCTGTCGGTAGGTGACGCAGCGTTCGAACGCAAGTGCCTCGATCGGATCCGGCGATTGAGAGGCGAAGGCTGCACGATTGTGTTCATCAGCCATCAGCTGGATCAGATTCGTCAAATGTGTGATGGAGCGATCTGGCTCCACAAGGGACACGTCGCGGCGACGGGTTCTCCTGACGTGGTCGTCGACCAGTACCTGAAGGGTCCGACGTGGGAGGTCACGCCGAGCAAGACTGAGGTCTCCCCGCTCGCGCGTGAGGCCTGATGAATATTATCCAGAGAGCCTTGTTTCTGTGGGAGCGCAGATTATTGTCCGCCTGACCTGTGCGAATGTCGGGGCAGGTGATCGGCACTTCGGCGCGAAGAATAACGAGCCGGCCGACCCTGCGGCAGGCAGCGCTTCCCGGAAGGTGCAGGCCAAGCACCACGGCGAAGGCCCATCTCGTCAAACATCTCACGATCACACCCATATCACGCTTCTTTGCGACCGTGTCGCTTTCAACCCATTGCAGACTGCTCTGAATTCCAGGTGGCCTGATCTGTTAAAAGAGCGCGTCGGCTACGACGGGACCGACGGTAGGGCGAGGAACAGGGTTCAAATCGCTACGCTGAACACTGCCGTCAACCAGCTAGGGCGAGGCCCGTACGCGGCGATCCAATCCACGAGGGATCGCGCCTCTTAGAGCCTTCGCGCGGTACAGCGTTCGATTCATCATGTCGACAAGTGTCCTGAAGGACGCCTTCACAATCAGGCACTGTCTGACCACCTAAAGGGTGGCGCGCACAAAGTGGGTGTCCAGTTCGCGTTCGTGATCACGTGAGTCGCCCACAGCACAGCGAGGCCAGCTCGCGGGACCTATTTGGCAGCCCCTCGTCAGCCTAAGGCGCCTTCTCAGAACCCGCTTGCCCGCTGCGACAACGCCGATGAGCAAGGGCACTCAGGGGTTGACTGGTGGAGTGCCATGGCCACGTGCGCTTGCGTTACTCCCCGATGCCCAGTGTTCTCAAGGCCCCCAGGATCTGGGCAGTTCGTAGCGACCGACACTCCCACGTCAGGTGGTTCTCTGAATCGAAGAAGCACGAATCGGGATACACGTAGGACTCCGGCCGGAACATTCCCGCTTCGGCCGGCAGGTCACGAGTGAGCACCGCGGCAAGCCGGTCGAGGTCGGTCCGCTCACGTTCGTAAATCGTCTCAGCCCTCGGTGGAGGGAGCAACACGAGGCGGATGCCTCGCTCGCGAAGCCGGCTACTCGTCCTGAGCAGAAACGCGACGGCCTTCACGTTGATCGACCGATCCGGCGCCGGGGTGTCCTCCACGACAAAACTTGCGGCGAGGTGACGGTGGGCGACGATATCGCCCCACTGATTCGATCCGTCGGGGCCCTCGAGGAGCGTCACAAACAGCGGTTTGGGAGGTGCCGTGCCGGCGAGCCTGAGCGCGCTTTCGTTAAGGAGCCGCATCGCCTTTTCTTGGGCCGCCAGCGGCACGGCAGATGCCATAGCTGCCACCTGTTCCCAGGTTGTCACCGCCGCGCGGGAGCTCGGGCGCTCGATTATCCTCGAAAGGAGATCCGGCCCTGCACCGTTGACGCCGTCGAAGGGACCGTACTCCTCCCACGGGACGTAGTGTTGGTCGAAGTAGTACAGCGGGTACTCGAAGGCCGTCACGATCGTGTCCCCGGGCTCGAGCGCGGGAATCACTTCTTCGAGCATGAGCGCCATTCCCAGGTGCGCGTTGTGACCAAAATTGAGAGTGGGAAGTCCCGTCTCGCGCTCGACCGCTTCGCTGTCGAGTCCGAACGCCAAGTTGGAGCCGCCGACGAACACCAGCCTCGGACCCATACCCGGGCCGAGAACCCTGCGCTGATACGCGGTCAGGTCGCTCGGCGCGTCTCCCCGCACGCCGAAGAGAAACGTTAGGACCGCCGTCGCCGTGAGAATCGCGAGTGACGATGCTTTGACCACGAAGGACACCATCGTCATGGGTCAGAACTGGAAATAGATGAACGTATGGCTGGAGCCGAAGAACGCACCGCAGACGGCCATGACGAAACCGGCTGCCACGTAGGTTGCCCACCTGACGACGAAGGGCCGTGCGGCGAAGGGGACTGTTATGAGCTCCCATCGTTTCACCGCGTCGGCCACGAGCACGACTGCCACGCCAAACACGCTGAGCGTGAACTCCGGGATCCGATCTTTGATAAGCAGCTGACTGGAGACCGCGCTCCACTGTCCATTGACCACGTCCGCCGCGAACGCGGAAAGGCCCGTGAACATGTGCGTAACGATATAGACGGCGTCGGTGACCTGTTCGGCCCGAAAGAAGACGTACGACAGGCACACCAGCGAGAACGTGAACACGATGCGGAGACCGGTGTGGAACGCAGGCATGTGGTCTAGCCGGGCCAGCCGCACCACGGTCCTTCGCTGCCGCTGAGTCAAGAACGAGGCCACGAGGAAGCTGCCATGCAGGCCGCCCCACAGAACGAAATGCCATGCCGCGCCATGCCACAGCCCACTGATGAGAAACGTGAGGATCAGACAAAGCAGCAGTTTCGGGTACCACGGCAGGCGAAGGGCTCGCGAGCGTGTCAGGGGCGTGTAGACGAAGTCCGTCAGCCACGTTGTAAGGGTTACGTGCCACCGCTTCCAGAAGTCGGCAATCGACGTCGCGAAGTACGGCTGTCTGAAGTTCTGGGTCAGCGTCACCCCGAAGACCTGGGCCGTACCTAAGGCGATGTCGGTGTAGCCGCTGAAGTCACAGTAGACCTGGAACGCAAAGCTGACGGTGGCCACGAGCAGCGAGGCCCCGCTGTATTCGGTCGGGTTTGCGTACACAAGCTGCACGAAGGGTGCAAGGCGATCGGCCACAACGACCTTCTTGAAGAACCCCCAGGCAACCAACCGTAGACCGCCGACCACGCGCGCGTAGTCAAAGTCCACCGGACGGGCCAGCTGAGGGAGCAGATTTTTGGCCCGTTCGATAGGACCGGCCACCAGCTGGGGGAAGAACGTTGCGAACAACAGAAAACGGCCGACGTTCCGTTCCGCGGCCGTTGTGCCTCGATAGACATCGATGAGATAGCCGGCCTTCTGGAACGTGTAGAACGAGATGCCTAGTGGAAGCAGGAGTTCAAGATGCGGTGCTCGGCTTCCGGCCCCCAGGAACTGCAACCCCTGTGCGATGCTGGCGGCGAAGAAATTGAAGTACTTGAAGACGAAGAGCGCTCCAAGGAGCATCGCGAGACTGGCGGCAAGAATCGCGCGTCGATGCCGCTCGGCCGTCGTGCGATCGAGTGCCAGGCCGGCCCCGTAAGCCACGCCGGTAGCCCCAAGCAGGAGCACGATGTAGGCGGTGCGCCAGGCCATGTAAAAATACAGACCAGCGGCAAAGAGCCAGCCGAGGCGCATCCGCGACGGCAGGGCGAAATACCCGAACAGCACCACCGGCAGGAACAGGATGAAGTGGAAGGAGTTGAACGCCACCGCTCAGCTCCTGGCCCCCGAAGCCATAAGGTGATCGAGCACCCGTACGATGTCGCCGACGCTGGTCATGGACGTCACATGCTGGTCGGTGAACGACAGGCCGAACTCCTCCTCGAGGGCCAGGCACAGACTCATGTGGCCGAGCGAATCCCAGGCCTCCACCGAGTCCTTGGTCGAATCGGCGCGGATGGCACCGGCGGGCGTCTGAAGAACGCGGGCCATGAGCGCGATAACGCGTGCTTCGGTGGTCACAGGGATGCCGTGATGCTGATGAAGCTGAGGTCCGGGCGCGGCCGGTCCGCCGCAGCTATTCGGTACGACGCGTGGTCGATCGTGCGGCTGGCAACTTCGAATCCCATTCCGTCCCAGAACCGCTCGACCTGGCTATTCTTGGGCGTGCGGATGTACTCGGCCGTCCACTCCGTCGGTCGCCAGGCCGCGTCGAGCGCCGCCAAACAGCGATCGACAAAGGCCACCTCGAGCCGCCGGCCAAGGGCGCGGCAGCTCATCAGGAGAGTGTCCACGACGGCCCAGGATCCCCTTCGCTGCGCGATCAGCGCGGCGATAAGCCCCAGGTCGCCGAACCGATCTGCGGCCGACATGCCGAAGACCGCCCAATCCGGGTCCGCGGCAAAGCGGGCTACCTCCGCCTCTGAATACCGATGGGTTGTCAGGTTGAACTGATTGGTCTTGGCAACAAGTTGCGCAATTCGGCCCAGCGTGTCGGGCGACGCTCGGTGGATCTCAGCCGTGAGTGTGAGCGACCGCAGGTAGCCGTC
This sequence comes from uncultured Acidobacteriota bacterium, assembly GCA_963773035.1. GTDB lineage: Bacteria > Acidobacteriota > Vicinamibacteria > Vicinamibacterales > CAVVIG01 > CAVRXZ01. The sequence continues at coordinate 104,716 of CAVYZX010000033.1, forward strand.
GAGGTCACTGAAGTCCGGGCGCGCTAGGTCGCGCTCGCGGGCCTCGCGGTACATCTGTGTACGCTGCCGGTCTTCGGCGCTCACTCCAAGCGTGTCGAAACAACCGTAACTGTAGAGGAGGCGTGGCAGGTTGTAGGCTTGTGGCGGGACCGGCAGCACCGCGACCTCGGGCAACGTCGTTCGCACCAGCTCGCACTCGAGCGCGCTGTCGTCAACGAAGACCAGGCTGTCAAGGCCAAGGTTCAGCTCCTGCGCAATGGCGGCGACGTTCTCAGCCTTGGCGTTCCAGTTGATACGCCATACCGAGATGTGCTCGCGCTTGACGAGACAGTGTGGATGGTGGTCGAGCACGTCCCACACGTCGGACTCTTCATTCTTGCTGCAGAGGGCCACTGCGACGCCGTGTGAGGCGAGGTTGAGCACGGACCGTTGAAACTCGTAGAAGCAGCGGCCGGGAAAATCGTGCGGATCAAGCTTGATGCCCGTGAGGCCGTCCTCACCGACGACCCCTCCCCACAATGTGTTGTCGCAGTCGAGCACGAGACACTTCTTGATCCGGCCTTTCATCGCCCGTCCGACCTTGACGATCTCCCAGGCGTAAGCGGAGAGGAACGCCTTGGTAAACGGCGCGCGGTACATGAATCCAAAGCGGTAGTCGAAGGCCCTGGCCTCGCCAAGCTGCTGGAGGATTCGCTGCCAATCAACCACAACGATCCGCCTCGCATCGTGACGGGCCCGAACGCGAATGGCGTCATTGAGGACCGCGACACGCATGACGCGATGCCCGACATTCGCCCCAGCGCCGAGGCCATCCTCAGTGTAGAGCGGCGGCAGCAGCGTGTTGACAACGATCGTGGCGCTCGTCCGGGCGACCAGATCCGACAGGCACCCCAGAACGTAGTCGCGGGCCTGCGCCTCGTCCCAATTGCTTGAGAGCGAGTTCGCGTCGAGGTATTCGAGCACGATGCTGAGCACGACCACGTCCGGCGGCGGGGAATAGAGGCGGTGTGTGGGATCCAGGATGTCCTGGCGAATCGTGTCGAACCCGCCAAGGCTCACAGCCGGAGCGAGGCCGGCCTGATAGGTGTAGTGCTTCAGCAGTGGGACGATTCCTTCGATGGTGTAATTGCGGAGAACGGCCACGGACAGCGTGTCATCAAAATGCTGTCTCTCTCGGTCAGCGACCGTGTCAAAGATCGTCGCGAGGGATTCATCGTCTGGAGCCAGGACAAGGACCTTATGGGTCCGCAAGAGCCGCAATCATAGTGCCAGGGATTGATATGTGCGGAAAACCGGTCCTGGCTGGGCCGATCGGGAGTACCGGACACCAGCCCCCTGCAGGAGGCTGACTTTCTTCTATCGAGAGGAAGACAAAATTGGAATCCTCCTGGAGAATGTACTGCGCACACATGGCGACCCGGCGTGTCGACCGTGAGGCTCAGTCGCCCGCATTCTTGATCTCGCGTGGCACCGCGGCGGACGCTTCGGTACGTGAGGTCATAAACGTGTAGACGTACCGGTTGGCCCCAAACTCTGGGTCGACGGCGATGCCCAGCATCCCGGCCTGAAATCCGTCGTAGAAGAAGTCCGACGGAAGCTCCCGAAGGGTCTGCTGGGTCTGCGCTGTGGGAACATAGATGCCGATCCTCCCCGGCCGCTCAGTGTAGAGCATCGTTCCGTCGGGCAGGAAGGCGATGTCCCATGGATCGACAATCCCCCTGACGACCACCTGCTTGCTGATGGCCGGTCCCGCGGGCACACCTGAAGCTGCGGGCGCGGACGTCACCGATTTGCGGGGGAGAGCCACAGTCTCCTATCACCGCGCAGACGGCGCTGACCTCGCACGTCAGTCCGAGGACTTGGAGGCACGCCGCGTCATGCTGCACTCCTTTGGAATGGCTGCCAGCCATTGAATTACCACTTCGCTGGACGCGAGCCTGGCAAGCGAGATTCACGCGACATAAAGTAGCGGCCACCGGCTCGGCGAAACGCTTCGATCGTCTCGAGAGACCAACGCTCGTACGGCAGGATTGAGGCTGTTTCCCCACTGTCACATTCACCGAGGGAACGCCTGAGTGGACTGTCGGAGCGCCTTTCACTCGTTAGAGCAAAGGGCCTTCAGCGGTTGATAGAATGCAGCGAGGCGAATATCGACCGCTCTGGCCGGTAGAAGAGCACCCACCCGTTTGGGAGATCTCGCCGAAGTACCCCGCCATCTGGCCTGGCGCGAGATGCGGGGCGGCCAGAACCTGGTGGTAGTCGCGACCCTTGACCGGCGTCCTGTCCGAATAGCGGATCCAAGCGTGAGATGAAATCCCCCACGGAGTGGTGTCGGTGCCTCCAGCAAATGTGCTTCCGAAAAGATCACCGAATAATCCTCCAACGACTGGGTTGTCGGGCGTCGGACCCTGACCGGGAAGGACGATCCGACGCCACGGCGCTGGAAACGCCGGCTTCCCGTTCGGGTAGAAAACATAGATTCCGTGCTCCAGGGGAAGGAGTCCGCTGGCTGTGGCGGCAACGGCCAGGTACGAGTCATACAGCATGAGAGTATGGCCGCCGAACTCTCGGTATGTGGCATGCGCCGTTCGGTCCGGAGGCAGTACGAGGATCGTCAGTACCAAGAGGTACGGCGCCATAAGCGAGGTGGCCGATCTTCCTGGCGCGAGGGCCGACGCGCAATTTCGCGAGAGTCCGCAGAAGGATGGCAGCCGGGAACAGGCTGAGAGGGATCAAATAGTGCGGATGGGTTCGGCCAAACACTACAAGTAGAACGAAGTAGCCGGTCACCGCCACGCCGAGCATCCGGACGATCTTGTCGCGGCGAGCAACAAACGCGAGAGCTACTAAAGGCACGACTGCAACGACAAACGCGAACTTGGCCGCCAGCACAACCGCAATCATCGGTTGCAACTGAAACGCATATCGATGGAACAGATTCTCAAATGCCCACTTCGTGATTCCCAGAGGATGAAACTTCGAGTACCAACTGACGAGCAACTGGTAACCGGTCCACGGGATCAAGAAGGCCAGAGCGTCCAGAGCCCACCCTTGGAGAGCGGCCCTGAGGAAGCGGAACCGCCTGGTGAACAGGCGACCGAGGAGAAAGAGCAGTGCGAACGGCAATCCCGCCGCCGTTGCCATTGAAGCGAAGAGTGCGAGCAGCCCCCACCAGACTCGGTGCCCTAGGACCAGTTCATAGAAGGCCGATGTGGCAAGGAAGGTGAGGAAGATGTCGACGCCAGGCGGCTCCGCGAGATCCCCAACCAATTCGTACGTCGAGTGATAGGCATGGTAGACGAGGAAGTACACTACCGCCCCAACTAGTAGGAGAATCTCAGTTGTGGAAAGGCGTCTCCGACGACTCCGAACAAGTTCCGACAGGACCAGATAGATCCCGAAGAGATAGAAGAAGACCAGGAGACGCTGGCCCGCTTCTGTCTCGCCAATCGAAATGAAGGAGAGCTGAGCCGGATAGGCAAAGAGCATGAAAGAAGGATAGAAACCGTAGTAGCCGTTCTCGAGGTCCCAATGAGGCAATTGATAGGTCGCGAGACTGCGCGAAAACTCAAACGCCTCCATTCCGTCGCCGGAGGCATCCTCAACAAAGGTCTTGCCCCAGAGGAATCCAGGCAGCAGCAGCAAGAGAACAATCCCGCCGATGAGTAGCGGGCGCGAGATGTCAACAGGTCGGCCCCCATCTCTACGACTGGCGCGAAACATGACAAGGAGGCCACTCCCTGCGACAAGAGCTTGCCAGGCAATGAAAATTGGCCGCGACGGGACTCCATCTTCGAACGCCTTCCACAGACTTATGAATGCGGTGGCCTGAACCAGGTTGAGGATAAACGCCCGGTGAAACAGGCTGGCGGCGCGCAGTCGTCCACCTGCCAATGTCAGAGCCCAGGCCACCGCCGGCACGAACGATGCGATGGCCACGCCTGCAAGTCCGAAGAGAAGCACGACGAGCCGCAAGCCGATCGGGTAGTCGGCCTGAGCGCTCCAGACCGGCGTTACCCACATGGCCTGTCCAGTGATTTGAGCGACCACGGGAGCAGTCGCAAAATAGCAAAAGAATGTTCCCACCACCAACCACAGGGCGATCATCGATTCTCGGCTGAGGCTGTTCTGCCCCAGGGCGTTTGCGCTGCCCTCGCGGCTCACGTTTAGCATTCTCCTGAAAAGCTGCGTGGAAGAGGAGCGATGGCACCGTTTCGGCGCGTGGAGGCCGAACTCCATGTCTCAACGGGGCATCGAAGAATCGAGTATCCGTAGGCCGCCGCCAAGAATCCGACGAGGGCGGTGTTGATGACTGCGGCGTGTGGCATCAGGGCCACGTACTCACCATTGAACAGCGCGTCCGAGATGATCGGCACGTACGAGAGCATTGAGCTCACCTGGAACACAACAGGGACGAACCAGAGGCGCGGAACGTACAGTGCGAGCGCGATCGAGATCAGGTCGGCCGGGAGAAAGTAGCGGTCGTGCATCTTGGGCAGCAGGAACGGAGCCATGGCGACCGACACCGTCGCGGCGAGAAGGAGGAATTCTGGGCTCAGCGAGGTGCGCTTCCAGCGAGGAAAGCCAGCGAACAGAAGCGAGGCAACGATCGTCGCCAGGGTCCCGGCAACCACTCCCGTCTCATAGTAGGTATCCGGAATGAAGTAGTAGAGATTGGCTGAGTTCATCGAAAGCTTGTGGAAGAAGAGGCCCTGGTTGAGATAAACCCGCAGGACGTCGACGAGCGGTCGGCCGAGCATGACCGCAGGCATCATCATCCCAAGGTAGGTGAGCGGCAGCGCCGGCAGGTACCTATAGGGCACACGGGAGCGCAGACTCAACATCAACAGGTATGGGAACAAAAAGACTGCCTGCGCTTTGAACGAAAATGCCGCTCCAAGAAAGATCACCGTCGCGAGGGGTCGGCCGACAATGGAGAAGTAGACCGATCCCAGCATCAGGCTCGAATGGATCGAGTCGCACTGCCCCCAAAGCGCGCCATTGGAGATCAGCGTTGGCATGAACAAGACGGCAAAAAAACCCGCCCAGGCACGAGCCTCTGAGCGAAATCGCCTAACAATCTTGAACATGAAACATGCGCCGACTAGATCGAAGGTGACCGACACGGCTTTGATCAGGTACAGCTTGGGAGCGATCCCGTTGAACAGCGATGCGATGTAAAGGAGGTAGTAGTAGGAAGGAGGGTAGTTTCCGCCCGTCTCATTCAATCCGCCGTCATTGGGGAACTCGGTCCCCAGGGCTGCGAATCCGTATCTCTGCAGGTGGTCGTACCAAGGCGTGACCCAAAATTGAACGTCACCAGTCATGAAGTCGCGGACGCTGACACGAATGGCGAGAGCAAGAACGCACAATATCCCGACCAGGAGCCACTTCCTTGCCCGGGCCTCAAGTTCTTTGCGGTGCTCGACCAATACGCTCCTTCCGGCCAGACGCATTAGGATAGATCGCCTCGCCAACGGCAGTATCCCTTGCCGAGCGGGCCTGTGGCACGAAAATGTTCCGACTGCAGGCAACCAGGGTAGTTCGTCGAGCATATGACCGATGTGACCGCGAAGGTAGGGCGCTGGCGTCCCCTGACAACTGACGTCGTCTGCGTAGTCGTTCTCGGTTCTGCGATAGTCGTCCGGGGGGGGTGGTGGCCTTCAGCCGCGTGAGCCCCTCCATTCTACAGCACGGCACCTGGGACTTTTGGTTCGAAAGCGACGCTCCGGCCGTCGCGAACCAACTCCGGAACCGTCTGTCGCCGAATCTTCTCGGGACGAATCATCAACTACTCTCCTCACTCCTCATATCTCTCGCGTTCAACTTCTCCATCGTTTGCCTGGAGTGACGCGATATTACCTTCGGCCTGCTCTCGTCCGCGGTCGCGGGCGCGTGGATTGAACTGATGTTTGTTAGCTTGCGGTCCATTGGACTGCAGAGGGTCGACGCCAGCGTCTTCTCGCTCCTTGCGGCCATCAGAGCCTGGGTAGTGTTCTGGTCGTTGAAGCGCGAAACGATAACATCGAGCTACCTTGAGTCGCGCTGTGGGGCCTGGGTTGCGTCCGGTTCGGTGTTGACAACTCCGCCGCTCGGAACGTTGCGGTCGTACAAAGCCCTCTTCTGTAGTGCTGGCTCTGACAAATCGTAGAGTCGCGACGCCAGCCCGTCCCCCAGCCTGCGGAACCGCTGGTCGAGCCAGAGAAAGAGGTTCGGGCTCGTCTCGATTCCAAATGTGTACGGCGTCACAAAGTAACGCGCACCGGCTTGGCGAAACCCTTCGATGGCCTCGATCGACCAACGCTCGTACGGCAGGATCCATCCGTTCCGGGCACTCTCCGAACCGTCGAACCGGTAGTAGCAGGTATCAGGGTCGTCCGTGAGGAGAACATTGCGTGGCGGCGCACCCAGAATCTCAGCCAGCGGCTCCGCAGGTTCACCGACCGCAGCGAGAGCGTGCCGGCCGCAGAGAAAGAGAGACGACGGGTCGGTTAGTTTCACGAGCGCGGCGGAGAACCGTCGCTCGTCCTCGTAGCGCTCCTTCACCCGTTCCGCAGCGCCATTGAATCTTGAAATGTTGTTGGCCCCCCCAAGGAACACGAGGGCGGTCGCCAGCGCGACTGCGAGTCCTCGTCCTCGCGTCAACGCGCTCATCGCGCTCAGTAGCACCAAGATCGGTCCGAAGTGAGCGCTATAAAAAAAGGTTTCGATTCCGAAAACCAGGGCCAGCGCCCATTGTCCAGCCATGGCGAGCAGCAGAACGGCTGCCGTCTTCGACCAGCGCCGCTGCCAGATACTCCAGGCGCCCAGAACGAGCAGCGAGAACCAGACGGCCACCGCGGCAGTCGCCAGCAGGCTACCGGCGCCAGGCCGCATGCCCTGAACGGAGAGGCGGAAGCCGTAGACGGTACCGATCTCTGGCAATACGATGGAATGAAAAAAGAACGCGAAAGACTTTTGCAGAAGGCCGAGTCCTTCACTATTAAACAGGTAGCCAGTCTCTTGCTGCGTGTTGAGCTCCAAGGGGAATCCCGATGTCGGAAACACCACTCTTTGGAGTCCCCAGAGTGCCCCCGTCACTCCCAAGCTGGCTGCGGCCGTTACACACGCCTTTCTCCAAGGGAGAACCGCGGCCAGCATGAGCAGGCCAACCATCCAGTTCGTCGAGGTAAACGCGATGGTCGCCACGCTGGCGAGCAAGCATGCCCAGAGCGGTACCGTCCGACCGCGTTCCGTGAGGGCGACGAGCGCTATGGCTAGCATGATGCTCAGCGCCCCGAAGGCGGATGCTTCGAGGACGGGAAACCAGAAAACCACCGATGCACTAGTTGCCGCAAGGACCGAGAACACTCCGGCGTCGACTCGTCGCAGTCCGACAAATCGCAAGGTGACGAACGCCAAGGCAATCCACGTAGCGCCGACGGTGGACAAGAGCAAACCGAAGATGACCTCCGGAGTGGCTCCTGGCAATCGGGACAGAAGTTGAACGAGAGGAAAAAGGAGGATCGAAAACAGGGGATGATGACTCGTCCTGAGATGATTCCGGCTTAAGCGGTTCAAGAGTTCGTCTGCAACGGCGGGAGGATCGCTTTCAAACCAGAAATCCCACGTGCTGTAGTGGAGAATGGAGGGACTGACTCGACTGAAGCCAACCAGCACAGCCGCGAACATCGCGGTAGCGAGAACTGCGATCCCGACCGCCTCCGCGGTTGCGAGGCGTGACCGTACTTGTGCGATCGCGCCAGCCATCTACGCAGCGGTACCCTTCTCCTGACGTGCGTGCACCGGGTCCAAACCAAACTTGCATGTCACGGTGCACTGCGAGGGCACCATATTCATGGTCATGAATCGCACGAGGAAGTTCGACAACTGTCTCCGGTCGCAGTTATGAGCAGTTTTACGCGAAGAGCTGAACTCAGGCAAGAGATAATGTCTTGAGCGAGGCTCAGAACAAATCCCACAACCAAGGGGGTGTCTGAAAGCCATCGCCATTGCACTGCGCCCCGGTTCAATTGTGTCCGCGGACCTCCCACATGACGACGGCTGCCGGCAACGACATTTTGTGATCGGCAACGGCCGCAAAGCGCCCCGGCCAAGAGACAGTTCCTTGCGTTGAGCCTTCTCCTCGATCCGACAGGCAGCCCTCGGCTAGCCGCACGAGCCAACGCCACAGGAGAGCCACTGTCAGAGGCGCAAGTGATAGAAGCCCCTCGCCTGAAGGCGAGGGCTTAGCGTCGACTAAAGTCGACTGAAGGTCCTGCGCCGCATGACGCAGACTGGGCTACTCGGTAATGCGAAAGCGCTCCTCGTCCTGGGGCTCGGCCCCTTGGAGCCGAATATATTCGGCGACGACCTCGTCCGTCACGTTGCCGCTGGTCGCGACGAAGTAGCCACGAGCCCACAGGTGCCGACCCCAGAACGCCTCGCGCAGCTTCCGTCGATCCTGCAGGAGGTGATGGGAGGTCTTGCCCTTGATCGCCTGCATCACGCGGCTCGGAGCCAAGTGCGGCGGCACATCGAGGAGCAGGTGCACATGATCCGGCCGGACGTGGCCTCGCAGGATCTCGATCTCGTTCGCGCGGCAAATCTCGCGGATCAAATCGCGAACTCGACCGCGATGTCACCGCGGAGGGCCGGCTTGCGATACTTGGTGCTGAACACGAAGTGGTAGTGCAGTTGATGAACGGTATGGGCGGCTCGGCGATACCCTTCCATGGGCCAACAGCGTATCGCAAGCCTCCTGAAGGCTTCGCCTAAAGGCGAGGGCTTTCACCCATCCCAGACTGTGACAGTAGGATGTTTGGCGGTCGTTTCTAAGGTGTACGGCTCCTACACGTACGGTCCAAAGATCGTCCCGATTCAGATGACTGGAGCCCTGAGAGTCGCAGTTCGCAAGTTCGTCAACGATGCTGAAACACAGGAGAGACCCGGCGACGAGCACGTTCAGCAGTGGTGGTGGGTGAGCAAATGCGCTTCCGTGTGTCAAGATCCCATCGGCCTGTCTCACCGACCGTGAGCTGCTGGAGTATTGCCGAGAGACCGGCGACGGGATGATGCTGTCAACCCGAATGTCTTTGATCGTGCAGAACCACGCTGGCCCCGGTCTCGCTCGGCGGCGGCGGGAGATGTATTCGTGCCCGATCGGCTGGTCGGGAAACGGATCCATGCGTCAACTCGGACCTGAACCTCCGAATGATCCCCAACATGTCTTGTCGAGCGGCGCATCACACTCGACCGGCGATGTGGGGCAGTGACCAGGCGGCGTCGGTCGAGCCGGTCGCCATGCAACGACTCATCAAAGACATCGGGCCATCGAGGTCGGCCCCTGTGGAGGCCGGAAGAGAACTGTACGACAGCGAAGCCGAGGCGTCGTCCGCCTCCGACTGCGAGATACCCTTCAGTCGTGATGACGCGCTGCGTTTCCTGCCGACCCGCGAGCGTACCGACCAACTCCACCACTCTGGCCGGAATGGGCTGCAGGGACCCATGGCGGTTCAAGGGTGCGGATAAGAGTGTGTCACGTCACCACTCAGGCACTGTCTTGAGGACGCCAAAGTCTCCCGCCAACGCGTACAACATGCTTAGATTCCAGATCAGGAGTCCGAACAGCAGCACCAGTATCGCCAGACGAAGCGCAGGGGTAAGGCCCACTCGGCCCACGGCCAAGAAGAGAGGAAGAGTCAGTGACGCCAGGTGCTTGGTTTGCCGCCAGTCGATGCTGCTAAATGCGATCGCCGTCGCCACCGCCCAGATCGTCCAAAGACCAGACGTCGTCCGCCAGCCCGCAACCGGTTTCTCGCCGTCTCGATCATCATTTGGCGCCCGGGTGCTACAGAGCAGTCCAAGAGCCGCGCCTCCGAGCGGTACGAGGACGTAGCCTGTGTGTCGAAAGAATTCGACCCATAGCGCTACGACGCCGGGGTACTTACTCATGTCAAGCCCCCGCGCGTTTCGATGGATCACTCGGTCTACCAGATGGTGTCGAACGTGATCCGTCCAGAAATCGGCGGGGCTGACAGAGAGGCCGTACGCCCAAAATACCGCCGTGCCAAGGGCGAAGCCCAGCACGATTGGATGCCCTATCGCTGCCGTGGCCACTTTCCGGAGCGATCGGCCGGTTGCTCGGAGAACTTCCCACATGACCAAGGAGGCCGGCAGTAACACCATCTTGTGATCGGCGAGCGCGGCCACGGTCCCTGCCAGAAGGCAAGTGTTCCAACTGAACCGCCCAGGATTCGACAACCGGCCTTCGACCGCCAGCAGCATTTGCAATAGAAAGAAGTTATCAACGCCAAAGTAGCCAGCGTACGACGATCGCACGAACACTTCCGGACAGCTCACATACACGAACCCGACCAACGCCCCGAGCCACCAGCGGCTGCTCATTCGCGCGACCCAGCACCCCAGTACAGCCACTGTCAGCGCCGCGAAGAACAAGTTGGGCGTCCGAGTCTCTAGGAGATAAGGATGCTCCGTGTAGTGCCGGTACGCCGCAGGCGGGTCCAGATGATAGGGTGACTGGGAATCATAGACCACGAGACGATCTAAGAGGTTGAAGTACAGGAGGGAGCCAGCGACATAAACATGCAACAGGGGCGGATGAGCGAACATGTACTGAGTGCCGCGACCGGTCGCCAAACTGGGCTTTAGCCGCGTCATCAGCCCATAGGCCGTGCCTTGCACCTCGTCGTCCTGATCGCCCAAAACTGGAACGACACGTGTCGCTCCGTAGAAGAGCATGAGATAAGCAACGACAAAAAAGACCATGAAGCGGCCAAGGGCTTTGCCTTTTATCACGCCAACCAGTGTTGGTGGTCCGCCACCCAGCACGTTCGCCAGGAGCCCGAGATTTGTGACGAGCCATTCGCCGTTCCACATGACGCCGGCGCTGAGCGGTACGCCGACTGCGTGCAGACTCACGAGTACGAAAGCGAAGCTCAGGAACGACAGCACGATTAGCCAAATCAGCTCGAATCGTTGCAGCCAACCTATCCTGATCAAGACAGCGAGGAGTGGAAGCCCAGGTACTGCAAATAGAATCAGGTTGATGACCAGCGATCGAAGCAGGGGCGCCCCAATGATCAGATGGCCGGGATGAAAAAGTACGAATGGGATGTTCAGTGCGATTCCACCCACGACGTACAGAACAGCAGGCGGAAGCGAACCGAACTCGCGCGCTCGCACTATCAGTTTCTCGAGTGCTCTCACGGCTCGACTCTGTTGCCGCGGGGTCCGCAGAACGTTGGCCATGCCACAGCATACCGTTCCACGCTCTGAAGTCCGCTTACAGCTTGGAGAGATCGACCACGGTCAGTGTCCCGTCGCTGAACACTGCAGCGGTTGCCACCGCGGTCTCTGCGGCAAATCCCCGCCCGTGCCCCGTCTGCCAGACCCGCGCGACCTCGATATCGAAAGGGGCGAAGTACCGCGGTGGCTCAGAGAAGTATTCCGCCTCGACGATCACATGAGTCACGCCAAAGGTGTCGCGCAATTCAAGAAGTGCTCGTGCGTCGTCGCTGAAAAGAGCAGCCACCAGAGCATGCATACGCCGCCGCATCTCGAGGACGTATCCCTCGTGGAAGACCAAATGGTTCTCACGTGTTATGAATGCCCGCCGTCGGCATACGTACGGCACGTTATCGATCACTCCAGCAGGCCATCCAGCGATAAGCGCCTCCTTGGGAAGGCTCCTGACAAAATCGTAGATCTTGCTCTCCGACTTGACCACGATGGCATAGCCAACGGCCGGGTCTCCACGTCCTCCCAGCAGCACGAGTGATGCGCCAGCTGTGAGCAATACACCGACAACCCGTATCCAGGGGGCGCTGGGCGCTGACAACAAAGATCCCGCCAGCGCAGCACCGCTCGCCGGAAGGAACACGACGATGAACAGCGGCAGCGTATACGCGAGGTACCGCTGGGGCACCAATAAGTAAGGTGAAAACACCGTGGCCAGAACGTAACCTGTCACTCCGGCGAATGGGAGCACGAGCGCACGTCGAGCAGCGCCATCCTGCCTCCCGAGCGGGACGAGGCCAAGGCCAAGGATGATCAGGAGGACGCTCGTGATCATCGTCTCTCGGCCCTGGACTGCATTTCGCAGCCGCGGAATCAGAGGCGTACCTGGTACTCCCGCTCTGCAGCGTGAGGGCGGCTTGGCGCCGAGCCTCGCCGAAAAAGTAAGGAAACGAAAACCGGTCCAATGCCATCATGTCAGGCGCGTCAAACCGCCCGCCAGGACCGATCTCCGGATACAACATCGCGTCACCCGGTCCCAGTAGGCGCCCCCAGGGGCTCATAGCCAGGGATATGGGCACCGCCTGAGCGCCCGTGAGCGCACCGACGACGAGAAGAAGGGCAATACGTCGGCGCACGGTCCAAGCTGCAGCTTCGCCTCGATCCGCTTGCGGGACCACGAACAGCAGGGCACCGAGCATCAATCCAAGCAAGGCTGCTGCGACCGAATAGAAGGTCTGCGCCGCGACGACGAGCAAGGCAAGCGCCCGAGGTCTGCCAGCGACAAGTGCCCACAGTCCCCAGGACACGAAGACGAAAGCGAAGGCCCTGGGCATCCCTCCTGTCATCCTGTGAAGAAAGACTGAGCTCTGCAGTGCGAGAGCGAGCGCCATGAAAGCAACCAGAGACCCTCCGAGACGCCTGGCAGCCATCGCGACACCAAACAGCATCGCCCCGAGAAGGACGTACGGCAGCCCTTTACTCAACAGCTCCGGGTCCACAATCGGCGCGAAGCTTCGATAGAGCAGCCGGAACCCCAGAGGCATGAGGGCGATCTGGTAGTCGTCGGACATATCGCGGGCGACAGTGTCGTCGGTGAATCGGAAGAGTGGATATATCTGCTGGCGCACGTCGTCGTTGAACACGCCGGGGTTCATAGCCTGTCGCACGTGGGTCGCGAGGCTGGGCCCGAAAATACCCGCGAGCAAAAGCGCACCTGCAACGAAGCGGGCGCTACTGCTCACGCCGGCCGATATCTTGGTGGACATCTTTGGAGTGGCAAGCGCACCATTTCAATTCGTGCGCGGTTGAAACAGCGAGATCCTCGACGCGCCGCGTCATGCTGGCCTTCCTGCGTCCGAGGGACGAGCGGTGACGGTCCTGATAAATGTCCAACGCCTGCCGTGCCACATGTGTGTCTAAGTGCTGGCGTGTGACGGTCTCGCGCGCGGCACATCCCAGGCGCACCCGTAGCGCCGAGTCCTGGATTAATTGCTCGATTTGGTGAATAAACGATGGGGTGCGACCTGAATGAGCCAGCAAACCGTTCACGCCATTCTGAATCATCTCAGGCATGCCACCCTGGTCCGCGCTGACGATGGCACGAGCGGGGGCCATCGCCTCCAGGCCGGAGTACGGGCAATTCTCCCAGAGACTCGGTAACAGAAAGATATCCGCGCCGCGCACGAGCTGCCGCATCTCCGCGAGACGGAGCGCGCCCAACCAATGAATCGACCCTTTCAAGCGCCGCGCGGCAAGAGTCGGCAGCAGCGTGCCGGTTACGTATCCAAACAGGTCGTCCCCCGCCAGCACGAATGTCACGTCGAATCGCTTGAGGATCGACGCAGCGATCTCCGTACAGAGATGGATCCCTTCCGGCGCTCCATTCGCCCCGTGAACACGATCAGGAGTTGCCG
>CAVYZX010000034.1:0-24737 GCA_963773035.1 uncultured Acidobacteriota bacterium
CGCCATTGCTCGGGCGTTCGCCGACAGCTACGACGACGTGAACTTCACCACGCCACTGTTGTCCACGATCACCGCCGAGTGTCTGATCGTCTTTGGCGACCGCGATCCTCTATATCCGGTGACACTGGCCACGGAGCTTCGAACGGCGATCCCACACTCATATCTGTGGGTGATTCCGAACGGAGGGCACGGACCGGTCTTTGGTCCGGCGAAAACGCTCTTTGCGGAAACGGCGCTGGCCTTCTTGAGTGGCGCGTGGAAGTAGGAGCGTCTACTTTTCGCCCAGGATGATCGGCAGACCGCTCTTGGTGTTGCCGATCACGACGATCTTCGTATTGGGCGTTACGCCAGCTTCTCGGTCGCTTCGATCCCCTTCCATTCGAGCAGCTGTGCGCTGATACCCTGAGCCACGATCCGCTGGAAGTCGGCGATACCCTGGGCCTCGATGCGTTTGCGTTCCGCCTCCTGCTGTTCCTTCTGGAGAACGAACTTCATCTGCTCGGCTTCCTGCTCGCGCTTCAGCTCTTCTCCTGAATGGCGTCCGCGACGACCCTCGGCAGCCCGATCTTCCGCAGCAGCACCTGCTGGACGATGATGCCGCGGCCGCCGGCGAGACGCCCGAACAGCCCGAAGATTTCACCCGCGATCTTTTCACGCTCGGCGGAGTAGAGCGCCTTGGCCTCGTAGGAGGCCGTGATCTCGCGGATGGCTGACCGGAACTGCGGTTCGACGATCGTGCCGACGTAATCACTGCCGACGGTCCGGTAGATGTCGGCGGCCTTCGCGGCTTCAAGCTGAAACAGCAGGGAAGTCTCGAGATTCAAAATGAGCCCTTCCTGCGAGGGGACCTCCGCGACTTCCTTCGATTTCCTGAGTCTGCACCGACATCTTCACCACCCGCGTGAGCGGAAAGACAAAGCGAATCCCCGGCGACAGCGTGTCGGAGGAAACCTGCCCAAAGAAGTCCTTCACGCCGACGTGGCCGGCGGGGACCGTGCGCAGAGGGCCGAAGAAGAGAAACAGCAGGAGCAGACCGATCAGGCCTATAAGACCGGCGAGACGACGGGGCTGACGGCGGGAAAGACTTCCTTCGGGTCAAACGTCCGGTCCATTGTGTTGCTCCTTGCAGCTAACGCCGCTGACCCCTTTATCGGCGGCGGAAGGAAGGGTAACGCTTCTCAGCGTTGCACGAGGTTACAACACCGTTCCGCGCAGGATGACGAGGCCGACGCTGAAGTAGATCATGAGTCCGGTGACGTCGACCAGCGTGGCGACGAACGGCGCCGACGACGTGGCCGGATCGAATCCGAGCCGGCGCAGCAGGAACGGCAACATCGACCCGATGAGCGTGCCCCAGAGGACGACGCCGACCAGCGCGAAGCGACGGTCAGCGCGACGAGCAGCCAGTGCGGACCGTAGAAGCGTCGAGAACGCCGACCAGACCGCGATGCGCAGGAAGCCGATCGTGCCGAGGATGCCGCCCAGCGCGAGCCCCGAGAAGATCTCGCGCCGCATGACCCGCCACCAGTCGCGCAAGCTCGACCTCGCCGAGCGCGAGCGCGCGGATCACGAGCGTCGCCGCCTGCGATCCGGAATTGCCGCCGCTGGAGATGATCAGCGGCACGAACAGCGCCAGCACGACGGCGCGCGCGATTTCCTCCTCGAAGAATCCCATCGCGGTCGCCGTCAGCATCTCGCCGAGGAACAAGCGCCGCAGCCACCCGGCGCGCTTCCGGATCATCTGCGGAAGGCGATCTCCATGTACGGCTCGTCGAGCGCTTCCGATCCGCCGATCTTCTGGATGTCCTCAGTCGCCGCCGACTCCGCCACGTCGAGCGACGTCGTCGATGGTGACGATGCCGATCAGAACTCCGGCCGAGTCGGTCACCGGCAGCGCCGGGCGGTCCTCACTTCGGAAGACGGCGACGGCGGTCTCCTGGTCGTCGCCGGCCTTCAAGCCGACGAAACGACGGTCCATCAGGTCGGCAACCGTGTTGGCAGGAGACGTCAGCAGGAACTCGCGTATCCGGATGTCGTCGACCAGGACGCCATGGTCGTCCACGACGTAGAGGACGTTGAGTGTTTCGCTGTCGTGGCCGTGAGTGCGAACGTAGTCGAGGACCTCCTGAACCGTCCAGTGCTCGCGGATCGCGATGTAGTCCGGCGTCATCAACCGGCCGATCGAGCCTTCTGGATATCCGAGAAGCGTGAGCGCGGTCGTGCGCTCGTCGGGAGTCAGCAGGTTGAGCAGCTGCTGCGTGACGACGGCCGGCAGTTCCTCGAGGAACATGGTCCGGTCGTCAGGCGCCATGTTGTTCAAGATGGCCGCGACGTCTTCCTTCGCCAAGGCTTTGAGGAGCGTCTCTTGATCGTCTTGCGACAGGTATTCGAAGGTCGCGGCGGCGACCTTCCGCGGCAGCACGCGAAACACGACCGCCTGATCCTCGACCGTGAGGTCGGTGAGGACCCGGGCGAGGTCGCTCTCGCTGCGATTGCGCACCATGTCGCGCAACCTGCGCGAAATCGCGCTGATGGACAACAGCCGCGAGCTCGTCGGCAGGTTCGGCGACCTGCCGAACAAGATCGAGGGCTGCCTCCCGATTGGGGCCGTGAGAGTTCTTGTTCCATATGCGTGAGAGCGGCGCGCACGACGTCGTGGTGATGGACGTGCGGACCGATGGCCTTGACTGCGTCGAGCCAAAGCGAGTGGATGCGGTTGAGATCGTCGGTGCTGAGGTCGGGCGCATGCGCGCCCAGGTGATACAGGGCTGTACGGCCGCTGCTGTGATAGATCAGCGAGCCGAACGTCGAGGGGCTCCGTTTTCGAAACGCGTTCCCAGGCTTCACCGAGAAGAAGGGCCTGATCGTCGGCGGAAAGTGTCTCGGATTCACCGGTGTAAACCTCGGATGAGCGCAGCCGCACAACCGTCTGAGCGACGGCGTCGAACACGTTGGAGGCGGGAACAATCAGGAGTCGAACCGGCCGGCCGTATCGCTCGGCCAGAGTGACCACCGCTGTCAGCAGCCGGCGCTCATCGTCGGTGACTTGAGGGGGAGCTTGCAATGCGGTGGAGGCGTCGGGTTCCACGAGGCGAACCGTCATCGCGACGACGTCGCGATCGCCGGCTGCCTGAAGCGCCGCGGTCAAATGTGCGAGAAAGTGCGGTCGCCGCACCGCGACCAGCAGGTTACCCGGCTTGGCCTCGACCGAGTTCAAGCCAGCTTCGGACGAGGGGCAGCAGCTGAAATTCGTCGGCTGCTTGTGCCAGGGCTTTCTGTTCCGCGTTGGCGGCGCGTGCTGAGACGGTCGATAACGTCGTCAACACGGCAAGAATCGTGGCGCCTGCGATAGCCGCCGCGTCACCGCTCACCAGCACGAGCGTTGCCGGGATACCGATCAAGGCTCCGAGTGTCAGTAGTCCGATGGGCCATTCGCCCCCGGCCGTCCTGATATTCAACGGCACTCGAAACGCTCGCGGCTCGGATCGCAGCGTGCGGAACCGAATCAACGCTGCGATTTTCAGCAGGACGCTGCAGGCCAGGCCAATCGCGTAGATGCGGGTCAGCCATGAAACTTGACCGGCGCTCATGACTACGATCCCAGCCTGAATGATGGCGACGAGATCGATCAGTCTCGATCGCGTTCCGAAGCGGGAGTGCAGCGATTGAATCCCTCCGGCGAGCAATCCCTCTTCTGATAACCGCGACAGCAGGCTCTGGACACTGACGGCCGACCGGAGCACCGCGGCTGCCAGCATGACGCAGCCGCCGGCGAGTCCCGCAAGCGCCACCAGGACCTTGGTCCAGGTTGGACCCGGCAGGTTGGGGAGCAGTGCGGCAAGCGGCGCATCGAACCACACTTCCCGGACGCCGGCGGACACCAGCGCCGAAAGGAGAAGCGCCACGCCTGCCGTTGCGTACAGAGCGAAGGCGCCGACAAGCCGCGCGGTGCGGCGTAAATGAAGAATCCGAGGTTGCTGCAACTCGGGCGCGACGTGCGCGAGTGCCTCGGCGCCACCCATCGCAAAGAGGCAGTAACCGAGGGCGGTCAGAAGCACGACAGGCGCCCGAACTGCGAACGGGAAGGCCCCAACCGCACCGGGGGTTAGGCGTTGAAGCTCAGGGACATGAAGCGGCCACGTGTCCGGACTCAGCCCGCCGCGAACGATGGCGCCAATGGCGCCCCAGACAGACGACTGCACCAAGCAGCGCCGCAACGGCAGCAACCGCGCGCGTCACGGCATCGTTCGAAAGGGCACGTCCTTGCCGCTGCCACCACCAGACGAAGCCCAACAGGCACACCGCGAACAACGTCGCCAGATCTTCGGTCGCCACGTCGCTGCGGATCCGTGAGATGCCCAGGAGCGCGGTTCCCGCCGCGCCCACGTAATGGCCGGCGATACTCGCCGCGATCGATCCGAGCAGCAGGTACTCAAGGAGGTGGGCGGACGCGGCCAGGTTGCCCGCTCGCTGACCGAGCGCCGCCTTGGCCATGCCGTAAGGACCTCCGGGTATGAAGAGCGCGCAGCTTTCGAGGTCGACAGCTCGGAGTACGAGCCCCAGCAGCACCGCGGCAAGCACGAACCACGGCGCAGACGGGCCGAGTGCCCGCTCTGCGACCCCACTCGCATAGAAGGCGACGACCCCCAGCTCGACGAGCGCGAGAGCTGCACCCCGTCCCGAGGAGATAAAGGAAAGAAGGGTGGTCGTCGCGAGAACGACGCGGACGGGTGTCTTAGGCTGAGAGGGGAGCCGAGGCCACATTCGGACGGTACGTGAGGGAGTCTACACTGCAACCGGCACGAGAGAGCAGTCTGAAACGGTTGTAATGAGGTGCTGGAACATATATTTACTTGCGAAAGATGATGATGTGCTGCCGAGGCAGTCCGGGAACGAGGCGATCGAACCTGAATCCTTCCGCCTCAACTTCCGTTCGCACATCCGCGACGCTCATCCTGTGCGTAGGAGCGATCGGAATGCTCGGATCTTCTTGGCGATACTCCACCAACACCAATTCTCCGTCGGGTCTCAGTGCGCGGCGGAGGCTTCGAAGCATCTCCTGCGGATGCCACAGCTCGTGATACACGTCGACGAGCAGCGCCAGGTCGATTGTGTCCTCCGGAAGATGCGCGTCGATTTCACTGCCCTGAACGACGACCACGTTCGATAAATGTTCGGTCTGTACTTTGTCCTGGATGATGCGAAGCATGGCAGGTTGAATGTCGTTAGCGAACACCTTGCCGCCTGGCCCCACGAGCCGCGCAAGGCGTGTTGTCATATACCCGGTGCCGGCGCCAACGTCCGCGACGACCATTCCGGGGCGAAGGCCAATCAGTGCGAGTGCCTGCTCTGGCGCTTCCTCGTGCTCACGCGTCGCGCGGTCGAGCCAGCTCGTGTCGGTGGCGACGCCTGCGATCTGCCGTCCGGTCAGCGGATGAACCGGCGGCCTCTGCGTCGTGATCAGACGCGTGCCGGCATAGAAGGCGACAAGCCCGAGCAGGCCGACAAGAACGAGGAATCGCCGTCGTATCTTCACGACCAGCGGCCTTGCTTCCTCAGTCCGCTGTCCACGCTGCGGCGACGTCGATGTCATCGCGCGAGACGTCGCGCAGCGTCAATCGGCCGTTTTCCGGAGGTGTGCCTTCACTCCACAAGACCGAGGACAGCAGCCGATGGGCCTGCTCGCGCCAGAACGCGCCGCCAGGCCGAAGCTCGCGACGGGTGAGTCGGGTCACGCGGGCGACTGCCTCGGGATCGATCAGAACCGTCACCGTCGACTCGACGCCGTGGGGGAAATGCGTGACCCGAAAGACGTGTTCAGCCGAGGTGGGATTGGTCGGGCCGGGCGCGCGGACAATTCGGAAACCATTGAGCGTGAGCGACTCGATCTGCGGCCGCTGACGGTCACCTGGAACGGCGGCTCGCTTGGTGGCCGTGCGCGGCAAGCTCGCGACCGCCGCCGCGACGGCGCCGCGGAGTGTCTCCGGCGTCATCGGCTTTCTCAAGAAATCGCTCGCTCCGAGCTTCATCGCATCGACGGCAAGCTCGATTGATGCGAATGCGGTGACCATGATCACGCAGACCTCAGGCACACGCTCCTTGAGTCGCTTCAGTGTCTGCAGTCCGTCGAGGCCAGGCATCTTCTGATCGAGCAGCACGGCAGCGTACGTGCTCCCATCCCCAAACT
Source organism: uncultured Acidobacteriota bacterium (assembly GCA_963773035.1). Classification (GTDB taxonomy): domain Bacteria; phylum Acidobacteriota; class Vicinamibacteria; order Vicinamibacterales; family CAVVIG01; genus CAVRXZ01. Next base: position 6,188 of record CAVYZX010000034.1, read on the forward strand.
GCTCCAAGCCGTCTTCGCCACTGGCCGCTTCGTCAACCTCGTACCCGGCGGTTTCCAACGTCAGCCGCATCATCTGCCGGATATGCGGTTCGTCGTCGACGATCAAGAGCTTCATGCGCGTGTCTCCGCGGGCTGTTCTTTGCCAATCGGCACGGTAAAGGTGAACGTGGATCCTCGACCCGACTCGGACTGCACCGTCAACTGGCCACCGTGCGCATCGACGATCCGGCGTGAAATCGTCAGGCCGAGCCCGGCGCCACCCACCGGTGCGTTCGGTACCTGAACAAAGGGCTCGAAGATTCTCGGGAGGTACTCTCGCGGAATTCCCGCGCCCGTGTCGCCAACCGAGAAGGCGACATCGCCGTCACGTCGGACCGCAGCTATCGTGATCGTCCCACCAGCCGGCGTCGCGCGGGTGGCGTTCGTGACCAGGTTCACGATCACGCGCTCGATTTGATCGCGGTCCGCCAGGATCGATCGGCAAATCCCCGGCCGCTTCCACGACGAGGTGGAGCCCTTTCGCCTCGACCTGCACCCGCACGGCATCGGCTGCCTCCTGCACGACGTCCTCCGGTCGTACCGGCGTTCGGACGGGCGTCGAGGCCCCCGATTCGATCTTCGACACATCGAGCAACTGACGCATGAGACGATCGAGCCTGTCCGTATCCTCGCGACACACCTCTAGAACTTCCTGCTGCCGTTTGTCCAGCATGCCCGCAGCTCCTTCGAGCAGCAGGTGGATGCCCATTTGCACGCTGGTGAGCGGCGTCCGCAGCTCGTGCGATGCAGCGGCGATGAACTCGGATTTGAGCCGGCTGATCTCGCTGAGATGGGTCACGTCCTCGAGTAGCGTGACCGCTCCGACGAGCCGATCGTCGGCATCGCGCATCGGCGTCGATCGGATGCGAAACGCGCGCCGCGCGCCGTCGACCGCCCACGGGAGCACGGCGGTGGGGCTCTCTGAGGCGACGGCGCGCCGCGATCGCAGGACGTCAGTCACGGCCTGCGCAATGCGCGCATCACGTGCGACCTGATCAATGGGCTTCCCCAGAGTCTCGGCGCGCGCGCCGAACAAGCGCTCGGCCGCGGGGTTGATGCGAGTGACGCGTCCTTCGCTGTCGGTGACAATGACTGGATCGTAGAGCGAGTCGATCGCCGCTTCCGTCGTCTGTTGGGCGAGCACCAGCTGACCCAGGTCGGAGCGACGCAGCTCGCGGATCCGCTCGGCCATTCGGTTGAAGCCGATCGCCAGCGCGCCGATCTCGCCGGACGAGCGCACCGGCACGGAGGCATCGAGATCACCGGCTGCGATCCTCGTCGTCGCCTCCGTCACGAGCCGAACGGGGCCCACAATGCCTTTCGAGAGGCTCAGCGCGGCCGCCATGCCTGCGACCACGAGCGCTGCCGCCAGTCCGAGCGTGATCAGGAACCAGCGACGCGCCGTCGCAGACGCCGCGTCGGCCTTGTGGCGCATCGCTTCCTGGTTCAGGTGGAGGAGTCGATCACACTCGGCACGCACCGCGTTGAAGCGAGGCTCCAGCTCCCGGAAGTACTCGGCCGTGCGATCGCCTGAATCCCGCAGGAACTCGTCGTAGCGGCGGTAGTAGTCGTCGCGAAGGCGCCTGATCGCTTCGATGACGTCCGGTTCGCCGGGCTCGGTGATATTCGCGGCCGCCTTCTTGAAGGCCGCGTCAAAGCGGGCGCGGTGCTCCGCCGCCTGCCGCAGGGCCCGTTCGTGCTGGCCCAGCAGTTCGAACACGGCGGCCGAGTCCTGGCGCTCCAGACTTTCCTTCATGTCCTGCGCGGCGACCACGGAGTCGTAGTTCTCAGAGATGATTCGGCCGGAGACGGCGCTCATCCGGTTGAGCGTCCGGGCGCTCCAGATGCCCAGACCGCCGAGCGCCAGGATGAACCCGGCATAACCGAGCAGCAGTTTGGTCCGCAGCTTCATGTCATGCGAGCACTGCGACGCAGACCTCCCAAATACCAGGATGTGCTGGCGTGGCAGGCCGCCGAGGCTCTTGTCGGCCGTCGGTTCACGACGCTGGTCCGTGCGCCCGGAACGTCAGCCACCGGCGCAGCGCGACCAGCGCCCAGACCGCTTCGACCAGGCCGAACGGCCAGGCGCCTTGCAGGAAGCCATACGCCGACCCGAGCGCACACGCAACCGCAAAACCCAAGATCCACCAGGGACTCCGATGCTCGAAGGCGTAGCAGACCAGCATCGAGGTGACGGCGAACAACCCAAACAGGGTCAGCGGCGACATCTTGTGGCTTCAAGCCCCAAACTGACCGCCCGCCTTCACCGGACCGAAATGTCGGAGTTCATCGTAGATCGCGAGGCATTAGGGAACCTTAAGGGGTTCGTTAAGGATCGTTCGCGCTGAGGCGTGCCGAGTCGAGCGATCGGCGACCACGGTGACTTGCATGTCCCGCGCAAGATTCACGATCCGCTGGACCGATGCCGAGGCGAACCAAGAGCGCAACGCCGTCGGCTTCTCGCGCGCGACGAATATCTGAGTGACGCCATGCATGCGAGCGAAATTCACCATCGTTTCGGCGATATCGGTTCCTTGAAGGATCCGGGTCTCGATCTGTAGACCGCGCGCGAAGTTGAGGTGACGCTCCAGGCTCTCCCGATCGGTGTCGGTCAAGTCTCGAAAATCCGGCGTCCCGGTCACGTACACGGCGAAGCAGTCGGCCTGGAGGTAGTCGGCAACGCGCCGCCCCCGGCGGATCAGCGCCGCAGTGGAAGGATCCGGCCCGATGAGCAGCAGCAGGCGTTCGCGCGCCTGCGATTCAGCCACCGATGAGCCGCCCAGCGGTCGATGGATCCTCGTCACCCGGCAGACGGCATTCGATCGCATATGCCGCCTGACGCATCGCCAACTCGCGCAGCGCCACGAGCGTCGACTCCTTGAAGAAACCCTGCAGGGCGGCCTTCGGCCCGTTCTGGCATATAGATCACCCCGCGCGCAAGCCTGTTGAGCAGCGCCCGTGGCGTGACATCGACCATCACGACTTCGTCGGCTTGCTTCAGCACCCAGTCGGGGATCGTCTCGCGCACGCGGACGCCGGTGCTCTGCCAGATCTGGTCGTTCAGGCTCTCCAGGTGCTGCACGTTCATCGTCGTCAGGACGTCGATTCCTGCGTCGAGCAGGACGTGCACGTCTTCCCAGCGTTTGAGCCGCGCCGATCCCGGCACATTCGTGTGCGGGAATTCGTCGACGACCGCAACCTCCGGATGACGACGGAGCAACGCGTCGGTGTCCATTTCTTCGAAGCGCGACCCGCGGTACTCCACAACCTTTCGTGGAATGGTTTCCAAATCCTGGCTCAGCGCAATCGTCTCCTTCCGGCCGTGGGGTTCGAAATACCCGATGACGATGTCGACGCCACGGCGCTTCAGCTCGTGGGCCTCTGTCAACATCTGGTAGGTCTTGCCGACACCTGCGGCGTAACCCAAGAACACCTTGAGCCGGCCCCGTTTCCGTGCTTCGCTGGATCGTCATCACCGCGGAAACACGCGAACGTCGATGCCTTCGGCATCGCGAATCAACCGGTCGAGTGGCGTGCCACCCAAGCGGTCCGCCAGGTGCGACGGAGGTTGTGGCCGACGAAGATCTGTGTGATGCCGTGATCCCGCGCGTAATCCAGAATGGTCTTGATGGGATCCTTGCCTTCGAGGGTTTCGACGTGCGCCTGCTGTGCGCGTGCGAGCGTGACATTCCGCTCGAGCGCCATTCGATCTTCGGCCGTGAGATTTTCTTGAGTCACGTAGATGGCAAAGAGCTCGCCGTGAAAGCGGTCGACGTTCCTTCGTCCGCTGGCCAACATCTTCGACGCGTTCGCTCGCGGTGTCATGCACACGAGAATCCGTTCCTGCGTGCCCCACGACGATTGGAGCCCGTGCAGCCGGAGATACGCTTCGAGCTGACGGTCCACGACATCGGCCGTGAGTAACAGCGCGCGCTGCCGAAGCTGCGAGAGCTTGTTCGCGCCGATCGCTTCGTCCGCCTCAGGCGGAGCATCGACAATGACCACTTCATCAGCGCGGTCGATGAACTCCTGCGGCACGGTCTCGGCTTTCGTCGTACCCAGGATGCCACGCACGAATTCCTGTTGCTCGGCGATGTACTCGAGATTGATCGAGGTGAGAACCGAGATCCCCGCCTCGAGCAGTTCCTCGACATCTTCATAACGCTTTCGATGCCGACACCCCGGCGGGTTGTCGTACGCCAGGCCATCGACGAGGCAGACCTGCGGGTGACGTGCGATGACCGCGGGCACGTCGATGACGGGCACACCTCCAACGTCTCGGGTCGGAATATTCTCGAACGTTCGAATCACTTGCGCGACTTCGGGCGCCGACTCGGCTTGGGCAGCGGCGACGACGATGTCCTCACCTCGTTCGCGTCGACGCCGACCCTCGTCGAACAACTTGAAGGATTTGCCGACTCCCGAGGCATAGCCAAGAAAGACCTTCAGCTGTCCCCGGTGTTCCGCTTGCTCGGCCGCCTCGATCTGTCGAAGCAACACCTCTGGGTCGCGATGGTGCGTGCGATCGTTGTTATCAGTGTCCATGTCGGTTGTCATCGTGACCACTCATGCTCGCGCTGCAGTCATCGCGAGGTAGGTCACTGCTCCGGCAGCGTAGCCTAGCAGGGCTGGTAGCGACAGATGCCGCACGTACCAACCGAAAGTGATCCGCTGGATTCCCATCACCGCGACGCCAGCGGCCGAGCCGATGATGAGGATGCTGCCGCCGGTTCCGGCGCAGTAACTGAGGAACAGCCAGAAATGATGATCGGTCGGAAACTTCGACAGGGGATACATCCCCTGAGCGGCCGCGACGAGCGGGACGTTGTCGACGACCGCCGACGTCAGACCGATCGCCAGGGTGATCAGGTTGACGTCGCTGATTGTTTCGTCCAACCGCCGCGCGAAGGCGGCAAGGATCCCCTCGCTCTGCAGCGCGGTGATTGCCAGCAGGATGCCGAGAAAGAACAGGATGCTCTGGGCGTCGACTCGCTGCAGGGCGCTCGCCACCGACAGCGCCCCTTTGCCTTCGTCGGTCTTCTTCTTATGAATCACCTCGGTCAACGTCCACAACAGGCCGAGCCCGAGCAGGATTCCCATGAACGGCGGCAGGTGCGTGATGGTCTTGAACATCGGCACGAACAGCAGCGCTCCAACCCCGCCGACGAACACGACTCGGCGCTCGAGCAGGGTGGTTCGCATCGGCACCAGGCCGTTGATCAGGAGGTTCAGCGCCAGCGCCACGGTCTCGGTCGTGCCCGACAGCTCGAGCACGTCACCACCGCGCAACATCTCGCCCGGCGACACGCGGGTCGTGACGCCGCCGCGGGCCACCGTGACGACCGTTGCCCCGGTGTGAGTCCGGAGGTTGATCTGTGACAAGCTCCGACCAATGGCCGCCGCATCGTCGGGCAGCGTGAACGACGTCAGTCCGGACGTTGGTGACGGCGCGCTGGCCACGATCGGGCCGTTCTCGCGCAATCCGCGGCGTGTGATCTCGCCCTGCATCCGAAACCCGACCCAAAGGACGGGCACGACGACGCTCACCAGCGACGGCAGGATCACCTTCCTGACGACGCTGGCCGCCGTGATCTGCTCCCCGATCCACAGCATCGTGGTCGTCACGTCGCCGATCGGCGACCATGCACCACCCGAATTGGCGGCGATGATCACGATGCCGCCGTAGTACATTCGATCGGACTCGTCGGGCACCAGCTTGCGGATCAGCGACATCATCACGATCGACGTCGTCAGGTTGTCGAGCACCGCCGACAACACGAACGACAGCAAGGCGACCAACACCAGCAGCTTCCGTCGGCTGCGAGTCCGGATCCGCGACGTGATGATTTCGAACCCATCGTGGGCGTCGATCAGCTCGACGATGGCCATCGCGCCGAGCAGGAAGAACAAGATTTGCGACAGCTCGCCCATGTGGTGGGAGAGCTGCTCGTTGATCCCGTGTTGATCGCCCGCGACGATGTACGCGGTCCAGCACGCGACGCCCATCAACAGCGCCGACGCGGCCTTGTTCAGTCTGAGGGGATGCTCGAAGACGACGGCCAGGTACCCAAGGACGAACAGCGCGAATAGGAGCACGGCAGAATCTCGCAGGTGCTGACGGCCCGACCAGCACAATCCTGCGGCAAATGGCGCCGCACCCGCGAGTCAGTCTAAATCGGATGCGGGGAGCCTGTCAGCTCATGCCCTTGCCCTCGCACCCGTTCGACTGCCGTTGGAGAGGTTCGCTTACTTGCGGGACAACCGTTCGTCCATGGCCAGATTGAGCTCCAGAACGTTCACGTGCGGCTCGCCGAGGAAGCCGAGGTCCCGCCCCTCGGTGTGCTGCGCAATCAACCCTTGCACCTGATCCACTGAAACCCCGCGCGCCTTCGCGACGCGGGCCGCCTGCGCCTGGGCGTTGGCTGGGCTGATGTGTGGGTCCAGGCCCGACGCGGACGCCATCACCGCATCGGCCGGGATTGGCGTCTTCGGCGTGAACACGAACGGTGTCTTCTCGTCGTTGAAGGCGTTGATCAGTTTCACGTCGTCGAGATTCCCCTGGGCGTCCTTGAAGTTGTCGAGGGACACCGAGGATTCATACGCGATATCGTTGTCGAGGCAGTAGTGCACGATCCGGGCTTTGATGCCGAGGAAATCGGCTACCTCGTTGCTCTTTTCGTCCTTCTTGGTGGTGCCGTTGATGAACTTGGCGCTCGTCGGGCCCAGGTTCGATCCCGCGCTCGCAGTTGGATCGTAGCCGCTGCCGGCCGAAGACGGTCGCGGTTGAAAGTACTCGGGCTTGCTGAAATTCTGCCCGATCAGGCGGGAGCCAATCACCTGGCCGTTCTGAACGATCAAGCTGCCATTGGCTTGATCCCGAAAGATCACTTGAGCAATCCCGGTGATGACCGCTGGATACAGCAAGCCGGTCAAGACGGTCATCACTACCATCATCATGAATCCAGCTTTGAGTTCTTTGAACATGTGCGTCCTCTTTATTCACTGCCCGGCTAAGCCGGACACTACCGGGTCAGGCCAAGTGGAGCCAGCCTAGAATCCGGTCGATGGCCCAAATGCACGGGAAGGGAGCCACGAGGCCGCCAATCCCATAAATCAACAGATTGCGACGGAGCATCTGCGCCGCGCTCTGCGGCCTGTATCGCACGCCACGCAGCGCAAGCGGCACCAGCGCCACGATGATCAGCGCGTTGAAGATTACGGCAGCGAGCACCGCGCTCTCGGGCGTGCGCAGGTACATGATGTTCAGCTTGTTCAGCGCCGGATACGTGGCCATGAACATCGCCGGAATAATCGCGAAGTACTTGGAGACGTCGTTCATGATCGAGAACGTCGTCAAGGCGCCACGCGTAATGAGCAGCTGCTTGCCGATGGCGACGACTTCGATCAGTTTCGTCGGGTTGCTGTCGAGATCCACCATGTTGCCGGCCTCACGGGCGGCCGTCGTCCCTGTGTTCATGGCCAGACCGACGTCGGCCTGCGCGAGCGCCGGCGCGTCGTTGGTGCCATCGCCGGTCATCGCGATCATGCGGCCGCCCGCCTGCTCTTTCTTGATGTACTCGAGCTTGTCCTTGGGCGTCGCCTGGGCGAGGAAATCGTCCACGCCAGCCTCGGAGGCAATGGCCGCCGCGGTCAGCGGGTTGTCGCCCGTGACCATGACGGACCGAATGCCCATGGCACGGAGTTGCGCGATGCGCTCCTTCATGCCCACCTTGACGATGTCCTTGAGGTGAATGATTCCGAGCAGCGCCGATCCGTCGGCAACCGCGAGCGGCGTGCCGCCAGTCCGCGAGATCTTGTCGGAGAGCTCCGTCACCTCCGAAGGGACTCGCCCGCCTTGTTCCTTGACGAAATTCACGATTGAGTCGGTTGCGCCCTTTCTGAGCTGCCGACCCTCGATGTCCACGCCGCTCATCTTCGTGTAGGCCGAGAATGGAATGAACTGCGCGTGGTGTGCCGCGACGTCACGGCCGCGTAGGGCATATTTCTCTTTGGCGAGGACGACGATTGACCGCCCTTCCGGGGTCTCATCGGCCAGACTGGACAACTGAGCGGCATCCGCAAGCTGGCCTTCGGTGACCCCGCTTGCCGGCAGGAACGCGACGGCCTGGCGGCTGCCGAGCGTGATGGTTCCGGTCTTGTCCAGGAGCAACGTGTTCACGTCGCCGGCGGCTTCGACGGCCTTGCCGCTCATAGCCAGGACGTTGTGCTGCATCACACGGTCCATGCCGGCGATGCCAATCGCGGAGAGCAGGCCGCCGATCGTCGTCGGAATCAAACAGACCAGCAAGGCCGTGTAGACTGCGATCGTCGGCGCCGTGCCGGCGCCGGCGGAATTGACGCTGTAGATCGCGTACGGCACGAGCGTGACGACGGCCAGGAGGAAGATAATCGTCAATCCGGCGATCATGATGTTCAAGGCGATTTCGTTCGGCGTCTTCTGCCGCTCCGCGCCTTCGACGAGCGCAATCATCCGATCCAGGAACGTTTCGCCAGGATTCGACGTGATCTTGATCTTGATGTGGTCGGAGAGGACCCGGGTGCCCCCGGTCACGGCGCTGCGATCGCCGCCGGACTCGCGGATCACCGGCGCGCTTTCCCCCGTGATCACTGATTCATCGACCGTGGCGATTCCGTCGATGACTTCGCCGTCTCCTGGAATGACTTCGCCCGCGCTGCAGGCCACGATGTCGCCGGCCCGGAGCTTCGACGAGGAGACCTTCTCGAGTCGTCCCTTCCAGTACGCGGTTCGCAATCGTGTCCGTCCTCGTCTTGCGCAGCGATTCGGCCTGGGCCTTCCCACGGGCTTCGGCCATCGCCTCGGCAAACGTCGCGAACAGGACCGTGAACCAGAGCCACAGATCGATTTGCAGCTCGAATCCAATCCCGCCAGCGCCGGTCGCGATGTCGCGAACGAGGAACAACAGCACCAACGCGGCACCGACTTCGACGACGAAGATCACGGGGTTCTTCATCAGCGTCACTGGATTCAGCTTCAAGACCGAGTCCTTCAACGCGCGTCGAAGAATCTCCGGGTCGAGCAGCGGCCGCGCCCGAACGAGCTTCTTCGGAATCAGGCTCGTCTCGTCTACGGTCGAGCGGCCAACCGGGGCCGGAGGCGGAGGCAGAGTAGCGGTTGAAGTGGCCATGACTTAGCTCCAGACCGGGAACGACACCAGGATTGTCGAGAAGAGCCGGCCCTCGTGCATCAGGAAGTGCTCGACAATCGGGCCGAGCGACAACGCTGGGAAGAACGTCAGCGCGCCAACCACGATCACCGTCGACACGAGGAGCCCGACGAAAAGCGGCCCGTGTGTCGGCAAGGTGCCTGCTGACGTCGGGACGACCTTCTTGCTGGCGAGGCTGCCCGCAATCGCAAGAGACGGGATGATGAAGAGGAACCGTCCAAACAGCATGCAGAGTCCGCCCACAAGGTCGTACCAGGGCGTGTTCACTGTGATTCCGGCAAACGCACTGCCGTTGTTCTCTGTCTGGCTCGTAAACGCGTACAGGATCTCACTCAATCCGTGCGGACCCGCATTGTTCAGGTTTGCGGTCGCAGCGCCTGCAGGGTTCCAGTAGCTGCCCTTTTCGAACGGAATGACGGTAGCTGATGCCGGCGGCCACGAGGATGAAGAAGGCCGTCGCCAGGATGGCGAAGAGCGCCATCTTGACCTCTTTTTGCTGGATCTTCTTGCCGATGTACTCCGGCGTGCGTCCGACCATGAGGCCGGCAATGAACACGCCGACGATGGCGTAGAGCAGCATGCCGTAGAGGCCGGCGCCGACGCCGCCGAAGATCACCTCGTCGGTCTGCATGTTGAACAGCGGCACCAGACCGCCAAGTGGTGTGTAGCTGTCGTGCATGCTGTTGACGGCGCCGCAGCTGGCGTCGGTGGTGACCGTGGCAAACAGCGCCGATGCGGCAATCCCGAACCGCGTCTCCTTGCCCTCCATGTTCCCACCCGATTGAGTGTCTGTCGCGGCGCTTTCCACGCCCAGCTTCGCCAGGATCGGATTACCCGCCTGTTCCGCCGGATAAGCGACGAACACGCCTATCAGGAACATCACCGCCATCGCCCAGAAGAGCGCCCATCCTTGCCGGGTGTCCTTGACCATGTGGCCGAAGGTGTACGTGAGGCCGGCGCCCAGGATGAAGATCAGGAATATGTGCACCAGGTTGGTGAACCCATTCGGGCTCTCAAAGGAGTGGGACGAGTTGGCGTTGAAGAAGCCGCCGCCGTTCGTGCCGAGCTGCTTGATGGCCACCTGCGACGCGACTGGACCCTGCGCGATCGTCTGGGTCGCGCCTTCGACTGTCTTCGCGACCGTATAGGGGCGGAAATTCTGGATGGAGCCCTGCGAGCACAGCACGAGCGCCGCAACGACGGAGATGGGAATCAGGACGTACAACGTGCCGCGAGTCAGATCGACCCAGAAGTTTCCGATCTTGTCCGTCTGGTGTCGGGCGAAGCCGCGGATCAACGCAATCGCCACCGCGATCCCGGCGGCGGCCGACACGAAGTTCTGCACGGCGAGCGCGGCCATCTGTACGAGATAGCTCATCGTCGACTCGCCGCTGTACCACTGCCAGTTCGTGTTCGTCATGAAGCTCATCGCGGTGTTGAACGACTGGTCGGGGCTCACCTGGCTGGCGCCGAATCCCTGAGGATTGAGCGGCAGAAGGCCCTGGAGCCGCATCAGCGCGTACGGGAACAGAAAGGCGAACAGGCTGAACGCCAGCAGCGACGCGGTGTACTGCGTCCACCGCTGCTCCTGATCCTCTCGAACGCCGCACAGCTTGTAGACCAGCACCTCGACCGGCCGGAGGATTGGATGGAGGAAGGTGCGCTGGCCCTGGAACAGCCGCGACATGAACAGCCCGACCGGCTTCGTGACGAGCAGGATCAGGCCGAAGAACACGAGAATCTGCAGAATGCCAATGGTTGTCATTGTTTCCTCACCGCTCGTGGGGCCGCAGGCCTCAAAACTTCTCGGGCTTGAACATCGCCCACCCGAGGTACACGAGCAGAAATACGGACACGATGCCGGAAATGATGTAATCGAACATGGTCGGTCTCCTACACTCGCTCGCAGGCCTTCGTGATCGCCCAGAGTGCGAGGAATCCGACCACCCCGATCACGATGTAAAACAGGTCAAGCATGGGATGGCTCCTTCCTCCCTTTCGGTGGTCGCGTGCCCTACGGCGCACATCGCGACTTCAACAACCGTCCCACTGTAGAAGGCAGGGCCTTAAGAAGTCATTAGACGGCCATTAGGATGTCCGCGCTGCCGGCGGACAGAGCGGCTTGGGCAGGCTTTCAGCGGATACCAGTGAACCCACGTTTGGACAGCGCGTCCCTGAGCGCACGAAGGCTTTCCTCGCACGACGCTGTGACCTTGCGCTTCTGGTTCAGCGACAGCGCCAGGGAACGGACATTGCTGTTGCGACGTGACAAACTGATGATTTGCGTGTTGATCTGCATGAGCCGATCGAGGGCCGCAGTCGCAGCGGCAAGCTGCGGTCGGGACGCAGGTTGGATCAGACCGGCCAGCGCCTGCAGCGCACTTCGAGCGGCTTTCTCAGACGTGGCCATCCGCTTTTCGAGGCTCGTCATCGTCGCGTCGTCGGCTTCCGCGATGTGCGGCGCCTGCAAGGCCTGGATCTCGCGCGCGCTCGCCACCGCCGTCGCAGCGAGCGCTCTGACTCGCCACGTGTCCTTGGCGGCGTCCAACGGTGCCACGGACTCGAGGGAATCGCGGAACGCGTCGGCTGCCTCTTGAGCGGCGCTGAAGGAGAGTCGCTGCGCCTTGAGGTTGGTGTTCTCGACGGCCAGGTCGAGGATGTTGCGGTCGAGCGCTCGATACTCCGCAAAGCGGGTCCCAAACTCCTCGAGCAGCTCTAATTCTTTCCAAAACCCGAGTTGACGGAGGATCGGAGACAGCCGATCGGCGTCCTTTTGAATCGCCTCGGTCGCCTGCTCGGCTTCGCGCGCAAACGCGATGGAGGTTTCGTCGGTGTCCGCCATCACCGCCAGGTTGGCGGCATTGGAAGCTTTGGTGAACTGAACCAGGAGGTCCGCTGCCAGCTGGCGCGCTTCTGCCAATTCCTTCAACGCAGTGTTCACGTCGCAGCCGGCGATCGAACTGGCGAACACGATGATGGCCGCGACTCGGCGGATGGTCCATCCGGCGCGTGACTTCCAGTGCATGCGTTGAATGCTAGCCGGACTGGGTCGGCAAATACAGCCGATAGCCGACCCACGGTTCGGTCAGGAGATACACCGGGTTGGAAGGCTTCGCCTCGATCTTTTTTCGCAGTTGGTTCACGAAGACGCGGAGGTAATCGACCTGATCGCCGTAGTCGGGGCCCCAGACCGCCTGCAGGAGCTCACGATGCGGGAGCACCTTGTTCGCGTGTGCCACGAGGTAGCGGAGAAGGTCGAACTCCTTCGGGGTCAGACGCACATTGCGACCGCGGGCGATCACGTGCCGGGTGTCGAAATCCACTTCGACCGAGCCGAGCGTCAGGCGTCCGCTCGGGCCGTGCGTCCACGGCGTCCGCCGCAACCCGGCCCGTATCCGCGCCAGCAGCTCGGGCGCGTTGTACGGCTTGGTGACGTAGTCGTCCGCACCGGCGTCGAGCGCTTCGACCTTATCGGACTCGCTGTCGCGAACCGTCAGCATGATGATGGCGATCTCGGATTGATCGCGAATCGCTCGGCATGTCTCCAACCCACCCATGCCGGCCATGTTCATGTCGAGCAGGACGAGATCGAACCGCTCGTCGCGGAGCTTCTCCAGCGCCGCCTCGCCGCTCTTGGCGTCGTCCACCTCGTAGCCCTGGCCCGTCAGCGTGACGCGCATGACCCGCCGAATCTGGGGATCATCGTCGACGACGAGGATCCGGCCGGCGCTCACAATGCCCGGCCCTCACGGGGAAGCGACAGTGTGAATGCGGTTCCTGCATCAGGAGAGCTCGAGATCGTCAACGTCCCACCGTGGGCCCGGGCGATCTGTTGGACAATGGCAAGGCCCATGCCCGTTCCGGGAATGTGGCGCGCCTGTGCGCCGCGATAGAAGCGCTCGACTACCCGCGCTTGCTCGCGTTCTGTGATCGTTGAACCAGAATTGTGGATGACGACCTCCACGGCTCCATTGCCCTGTGCTCGAATCTCGATCGTCGATGTTGGGGGGGAGTATTTCAGCGCGTTATCGAGCAACTGTCGAAGAGCCAGTCCGAGCAACTCGCGATCGGCATCGACCGTCAGGCTCTCAGGAACCTGCTTGGAAAGCTGGTGACCATCGAGACGCGTCTCGAACTTCCGCAAGGTGGTGGCGACGATATCCGCGAGCTTGTGGCGGTCGAGATGCAGAGTAAAGTTGCCGGCATCGATCCGCAGCATCTGAACGGCGTCGGTGACGAGCGCCTGGAACCGATCCACATCTTCGTCGATGATGGTCACCAGCTCGCGATCGCGGGCGCTGGTGGACGCGCTTTCCAGCAGATCACTCGCGGCGGCCTTCATCGACGTGAGAGGCGTCTTGAACTCGTGGGCCAGGGCGTCCAACACGGTCGCCCGCAACTCGCTGCTCTGCTGCGCCGCTTCGGCGCGCGCCGTGGCTTCTTGTGAACGCGCCCGTTCGAGCCCGATGGCCGCCAGGTTCGCAATCGAATGCAACACCGTATCGCTGAGGCCGGTATCCATGAGCGCAAGGCTGCCAATGGGTGCCCCGCCGAGCTGAATCGCAACCACAACCCATCCGGGCGGCTCGCGCAGCATGGTTGCACGCCGCGCGACGTCACGGAGCTGTGTTTCAATCGCCGGCAACTCCATCGATCCGCCCCATGACACAGTGTCGGAGCGCTGATCAAACAGACCGACCGCCTTCAGCTCGAATGTTTCGGCGATATGGCGTGCAATCGATCCGGACACCGACACGCCGCCCTCGGACAGCAGCAGGGCCCGGCTGAGCGCGTACAGACGCTCGAGATCGCGCTGCCTCCCGGCCGCGTCGATTTCCCGCTGACGGGCCCGGCCCGAGAGCTGACTGGCGATGACAGCGGTCGCCAGGAACGCGACAAACGCCACCCAGTTCTGCGGATCGGCGATCGTGAGGGTTCCTACCGGGGGCAGAAAGAAGAAGTTGAAGCACAGGACGGCAACGATCGATGCGGTGGTCGCTTCGACGATGCCCCACGCCGTGGCGAGCAGCAGAATCGCAATTAGATAGGACAGCGCGACCGTTGTCGGATTGACGTGGAGCACGGCGGAATACAGGACTGTGACGAGCGCGACTGCGCCAATCGAGGCAGCGATACGCGCGACCACGATGATGTTGTGCACCCAGTGAGGCTACCCAACGCAAGCCCGTTGGTCAATTTCTGCGTGCTCGTTGCCAGAGAGGAGGGCTCGTTGGGTCCTATCATCCCTCCTGCAAGTCAGCGTTCCAAGAAATCCTGATGCCCTGCCAAGGACTTCCTAATGCTGATGCACGTAGTTTGCGAGTGACGGTGACGCGCGTCACTTCGCTCGGAGGAGGTCTGCGTGATGACGATTCGATCGGTAGGTTCACGAGCCAGCATCTGCCTAGCTGGCGCCTGTCTCATAGTGATGGCGGCTGTACCGGTGGCGGCCGAAGAGAACAGTCCTATTCAGTCGGGCCTGCGGCAGGCCGTCCAGAGCAGGTTGGCCGAGACCGCGTCGGCGATCGCGGAAGCGCAGGCGGCGCCCGCAGCGCCCGCGAAACCTAACAGCGGCAAGATCACCTTGACCAGTAACTTCGAACTCCTGCCCGGCACGGCCTACGTTTTCCGCGGCATCACCCAAGAGTCCGATCCCGAGATCACGATGTGGCCGTCGGGTGATGTGGGGTTCGCGCTGCACTCCTCCGACACGGGAGTCCTCAGGACGGTCAGCGTAAACACCGGCGTTTGGAACAGCTTGCACACCGGATCCTCAGGGCTGGACAGTGCGTCTGGGAAACTTCATTACGAGGAGGACTACTACGCGACGCTGACGCTGGCCTTCAGTAAAGCCAGCTTCGCCACAACCTACACGGCGTACACGAGCCCGAACGCCGGGTTCGGCACGACCCACGAGATCGCGTTCAAGATCTCCCCGGCCTACAGATACGGGCCGTACGTCCTGCTGGCGCAGGAATTATCCGGCGGCGCCGACTCTGGACCGAACGAAGGAACGTATCTCGAGCTCGGTCTCGCAGGTCCGAGCTGGGGACTGCGTGCGGGAAAGTTCTCGGTGGCGGTTCCTGTGAAGCTGGGTTTGAGCTTGAACGACTACTACGAGCACCCGATCACTCGTGAAGACCACGCCTTTGGCTTCTTCGATATCGGCATGCTGGTCACCATTCCCATCAGCAAGGTGTCGAGCTCGTACGGAAGCTGGAATTTCCATATCGGCGGCGACGTCCTCTGGTTCGGGGACACGACGAAGTACTTCAACAACGACGAGTCGACGAAGGGTCTCTTCTCGTTCGGCATCGGGTTCACGTACTGAGGGCTGGAGGGGCTGGAGGGGCTGGAGGGGCTGGATGGGCAGGATGGTTGGGTAGGAGTTCTACCCTCCCGCCGTTCCCGCCCCTCCTGCCGTTCCCGCCCACGTCAAGTTCGAAACCGCTGCGCCTCCACCGCGTATTTCCGCCCAGTGCTTAACGGCGGCGTCTGTTCAGTTCTTCCAGCTTCGACTTCAGCGCTTCGAGCCTCTGTCCGGCCTCCCCGAGTTTCCCCTCGGCGGTCAGCCGCTGGTAGTCTGCCAGGTCTCGTGCGGCTGCGGCAATCAAGTCATCGGTGTTTCCAGCGGCTTCCTGGGCGGTCGCCGCTGGCACTCGGGTCGAGGCCGCCGAGGCGGCCGGGGCGCTCCCCGGGGGCTCGGCCGCAAGGGTGGAAGCTGCTGCTCCAAACAGGCCGGCTATAGCGGCCTCAAAGGTGGGGCCATACGCCAGCCGATCTTGCAGGGCGAGCACCACGATGCGGAGCTCCGGCATCGGACTGCGCTCGGCCTGGAGATAGATCGGCTCGGCGTAGAGCAACCCGCGGCCGACGGGAATCACAATCAGGCTGCCGCGGCGCACGCGCGATCCCTGCTGGTTCCACAGTGTCAACTGTCCCGAGAGCTGCGGGTTCTGATCGATGCGTGCTTCGACCTGCAGCGGTCCGTCAACAAGCCTCGTTTTCGGAAAATTGTACACGACCGCCGTACCGTAGTTCGGCTCGTCGCTTCGCCCCGCGATCCAGCCAATGAGGTTGTTCCGGTTGGCCGGCGTGAATGGCAGGATCTCGATGAACTCGACCTTCTTCTCGCCCGGCAGCGTCATTAACACGAAGTTGGGCTCCATGATCTGCGTGGCCTGCTGACTTTGGGCGTCCATCCCGACCTCGGTGGCGACGCTCCAGAGGTCCTCGCGGTTGTAGAACATCCCCGGATCGGTCATATGGTACAGACCGTAGACCGTCGCCTGGACCTGCAGCATCAGCTCTGGGTATCGGACGTGCTTCCTGAGCGATGGCGGCATCTCGGAGGCGTCCCTGAAGAGGCTCGGGAACAGGTCTCGGTACGCCGCGATGATCGGATCCGAACTGTCGAACACGTAGAGCGTCGTCGTACCGTCGTACGCGTCGACGACCGCTTTCACGCTGTTGCGGATGTAATTGATGGACGCGCGGTCCAGGCGGTAGTGCTTCGCGTACGGAAACGTCGCGGATGTCGTGAAGGCATCGAGCATGAACGAGAGCCGCCCGTCATCTCCGACGATGACGTACGGGTCGGGATCGAAGGTGAGGAAGGGCGCGAGCGTCCTCACGCGCTCGCCGACAGCGCGCCGCATCAGCAGGCGGCTGTCTGCAGTGATATCGTCACTGAAAGGGAGCCTGGTCAGGTCCCCTCGGTCGAACGCGATGAGGATGCGGCGCAGAAACCCGCCGAGTACGATGCCTCCGGTACCGTCGTACGACGTGACGCTGTTGGTCTCGCCCTGCGGGTAGTTGAATTCCTGCTGACGCGTGCGCACGTAGACGTCGGTGTTGGTCAGCTCGCCGAAATAGATTTCCGGCCGCGTCACTCTAATGGACGGCACGCTCGTTTGAACCGGCATGTCCTTCAGGATGAGCGCCGGCAGGCCTTCGGGCGTGAAGCCGTTCACCGGGTTCATGGTCACGCCGTACCCGTGCGTGTAGATCAGCTTCTCGTTGATCCAGTTCCGGCTGCTCTCGGGCAGGCGGTTGATGTTGAGCTCGCGCGAGGCGAGCATCATTTGCCGCACCGAGCCATTGATCTCGTACCGATCGATGTCGATGTCGGGGAAGTCGTAGTACGTGCGGATCTCCTGGATTTGGCGGAGCGTGTCCTGCAAGGCGCGCCAGTCCCACAACCGGATGTTCTGCAGCGTCTCCTGGTTGTTGGCGAAATCAACCGCTTCGACACCACTCTCGGCGGGAAACGAATGCTGCGCGATGCGGTCGAGCCCGTACGCCTGCCGCGTCAACTGGATGTTGTTCGTGATGTAGGGCTGCTCGCGCACGAGCTGGTTCGGTCTCACGATGAAGCTGTCGACGTAGGCGCCCACGAGACCGACCGCGACGTAACACACGAGCGCAGGCGCGATCGCGAGGACGAGCCAGCGTACCCGCGGCGCCGACACGGCGTTCACGAGGGCTATCGCCGCGCCGACGACGAGTGCCCCCACGACCACGAGCATCCCCGTGAGCGTGACGTGCGCATCTGTATAGCCGACGCCGGAAAAAATCGTGTGATCCGCGAACAACCGCTCGAACCGGCCGAGGTACACGCGCGCGGCGAGCATCAGCAGCACCACCGCGAAACTGATCGACAGCCCGCGCCGGGCACCGGCCGCGCGGATCGAGTCGCTGCCAACGAGGATCCGTCCGCCGCCGACGATCGCGATGAAGGCGAGAGCGATCCCGCAAGCCATGACGGCGAGCGCCAACAGCCAACCGGTGAGGAGCCGCCAGGCCGGCAGCGTGAAGAAATAGAAGGTCAGCGAGCGGCCGAAAATGGGGTCGACCGTAGAAGCCGCGATTGGCGCATACCAATAGAGGGCGAGCGCCGGCCACTCGGCCCTCATGCCAGCGCCGGTAATCGCGGCAATGACGAGCGACAGCCCCAGCGCGATGAGCCGCAGCAGCGGCTCTACCGGCAAGTTCAGCGGTTGACCATTGATCAGAATCGGCGTGCTGGCCAGTTCTCCGAGACGCGCCGGCTTGAACGCCAGAAATGCGCCGTACAGCGCCAGGAAGGTCACGACCGCGAAAAATGTGAAGATGGCCGCCTGAAGATTCAGCGTCTTCCAGAACACGTCGAGGTACCCGAGCGATTCGAACCAGAGCGCTTCGACGTAATACGACAGCGCCGTCCCGCCGCCGAGCACGATGGCGGCCAGGATGACGAGGAGAAGCAGACGGCCACGCCGGCGTCGCGGACGCGCGGGTGGCCAATCGATCGTTTCAGCCATCGG
>CAVYZX010000035.1:0-29314 GCA_963773035.1 uncultured Acidobacteriota bacterium
ATCTCTCTCCGATCGCTATTCGTTCTTGCCATTCTTCGGCGGATCAGCCGCAGCATCACGGGCCATCAACTGACGCAGCAGCGCTGCCGTGCTCTCGCGAACGACGCTCGGTGCGGCGCCTCTTCGCCCCTGGAAGCCGGACGCGGATACGCCGAGCGCCACGTCAAGAGGCGTTCGGCCGTCCTTGTCCTTGAGATCCAGTTCGGCCCCCTGCGAGGCGAGGAACTCGACGAGCCGATTCGAGCGTTCGACGGCGATGTGCAACGCCGTCTGTCCCGCGTTGTTGAAGGCGTTGACATCGGCGCCATGCTTCAGGCAGAGCGCGAGCGCCTCGATCGCGGCGTCGTCGGTCCGGCCGCGGCCGCCCCCCAACCCCGCGGCGAACATCATCGGCGTCGTGAGGTTCCTGGTGCGAGATTCGGATTGGCGCCCTTGTCCAGCAGCAGCCGCATCACCGCCACGTCAGTGGATTTGGCCGCCCGCATCAGCGGCGTCGCGCCGTCGGTCAGCACTGCGCATCGCCGCCGTTGTGATACCGCTGCAGGGTCGGCGTTGCAGGCGCGCATTCGGGTTCCCGCCCCGGTCGAGGATCATCTTCACGAGATCCACGGCGTCGAGGTCGCCGGTGGGCTTGCGCGAGGGCCGATTGATGAACGGACCAGGCGTGTGCATGTCCACGGCGGCATACAACGCGGCCATGCCGCTGGTATCGGCGACGTTGGGATCCGCGCCCTTCTCGAGCAGGAGCGCCGCGACCTCGTTGTGGCGTTGACGATCGCCATCACCAGCGCGCTGGTGCCGTCGGGGTCCGTCAGATTCAGATCGGCGCCGCCCTCGGCCAGCGCGCGCACGCCCTCCAGCGCACCCTGCCGGGCGGCGAACATCAGCGCCGTCATGCCTCCGCGGGGCATCGGCGTCGACACCATCGTGCTGCCGTTGAAACTGATCTTCCCGAACTCCAGAGGCTTCGAGCGGCCGTTGATCTCCGCGCCATCCTCGATCAGCAGTGCGATGACCTCCCGGTGGTTCTGGGCCGCCGCCCACATCAACGCCGTCTGCCCCTGCCATTTCTCCGTCGCGTTGACCTTGGCGCCGTCGGCGAGCAGGACCTTCACGGCAGCCGCGTTGCCCGTGCGCGCCGCGGTCATCAGCGTGGTCTCACCGTCCGGAGACGTGGCGTTGGCATCGGCGCCGGCGGCGAGGAGCATCTCGATCATCGCGGCGCGGCCGTTGGTGGCCGCCAGCGAGAGCGGCGTGACGCCGTAGCGATTCGCGGTTCGCTTTCGCGCCCGCCTTCAGCAGGAGCTGCACCGTTTCGACGTCGCCTGCCCGGACCGCCCAATGGAGCGCGGTCGTGCCGTCCACTTCCGCGGTGTTCGGATCGACTCGCGCCTTCACCAGTTGCCGGACGGTCTCGCGGTTGTCGCTCTTGATCGCGTCCACCAGCGCTGGGTCCGCCTCGGCGGCGGCACCGCCGATCGTTGCGCATCAACCGACGAGACCGAGATCAGCGGAGAAACGGCTCCGGCCGGTATGCTCGGAATCGGCCTGCTCTCGGCGCGCTCACAGTTCGACTCGCGCCGTGCTGACGCCGAAGGTGTCGATCGCGACGCCGAACTTGTCGGCGACGCTCAGCAGCAGATTCGCGTTCGGCGTGTGCTGCTTCGCCACGACGTGGCGGTCTCCCTTGATCACCGGCCGCGCCGCCGACGATGACGAGCGGGAGCGGATCGGCGGCGTGGACGTTGCCATTGCCCATGCCGCTGCCGTAGAGGATCATCGAGTGATCGAGCAGCGAGCCGTCGCCGTCCGGCGTCGAGCGCAGCCGTTCCAGGAATTTCGCGAACAGCGCGACGTGATGCGTGTTGACCGTGGCATGGGCGGCCACGCGCTCCGGGTTGTTGGCGTGGTGCGAAATCGCGTGATGCGGCCATATCACGCCGATGTTCGGATACGTGCGCTGGCTCAGCTCGCGGGCCATCATGAACGTGAAGACACGCGTCAGGTCCGCTTCGTACGACAGCGCCAGCAGATCGAACAGCAGATCGACGTGGTCCTCGAATGAGTCGGGCACACCGACCGGCGCCGTCGGGACCTTCGAGCTCCGTGTCACCTGCTGCTCGGCCCGCTGGATGCGCCGTTCGACTTCGCGGATGTGCTCCGTGTACTCGTTCAGGCGGGCGCGATCGCCCGGCCCGATCCGCCCGCCAAGATCGGCGAGATCCTCGGTGACGAAATCGAGGATGCTCTTGTCTTCGCGCATCCGCGCCCGCCGCTCCTCGGCCGTGTCGCCGCTGCCGAACATCCGCTCGAAGAGCACCCGCGGATTGATCTCCATCGGCAGCGGGGTGGTCGGACCCTGCCAGCTCAAGCGTGTTGGCGTAGGCGCAGCTGTAGCCGGGAGCGCACGAGCCAACGAGCGCGGAGAAATCCTCGGTCGCGACTTCGAGAGAAGGAAACGTCGTGTCCTGACCGATGTGTTTGGCGACGACCTGATCGAGCGTGGCGCCGAGCCGGAAGTTCGGGCCGTCGGTCCGCTTCGGAGGCAGGCCGGAAAGGAACGAGGCGGGCGCGCCGGCGTGGTTCGTATCGAATCCGGCCTCCGGCCTGGCGAGGTTGCTGACGACGACCAGACGTCTTCGAAACGGCTCGAGCGGCTTCATGATCGGCATCAGCTCGAAGCCGGCGCCTTCGGTCGCTGGGGTCCATTGCTCCATGATCTCGCCGTGCGGCACGTAGACACAGCCGAGACGGCGTGAGGGTTGGCCGCCGTGCGGACGGTGGCCGTGAGGGCCGGCACCATCGCCTCGAGCAGCGGGAGCGCGACGGTCGCACCCATGCCGCGCAGAAACGTCCGCCGGGGCAGGGACAGCTTCGAGATGATCATCAGTTTGACTCCAGCGGCTTCATCCGCATCTGAAAGGGCGCGCTCCTCACCAGCGCCATGACCAGCGCTGAAAATCGATAGTCATCACGGCCGGCTTCGCGAACCATCCGACGAATCGCCGGTTGGTCGTGGTAGTCGAGACCCCGGCCCACGGCGTACGTCAGCAACTTCTCGGTGAACGTCGAGATGAAAACCTCGGAGCGTTTGAGCAAGGCCCGCCTCAGCGTGACGACTCCCTCCACCTGCGAGCCGTCCATGAGCTGACCTGATGCGTCAATGGTAGCGCCGGCATCGCGAGTGCGCCAAGCGCCGACCGCGTCGAAGTTCTCCAAGGCGAAGCCCAGCGGGTCCATGAGCTTGTGGCAAACGGCGCACGCCGGGCTGGCGCGGTGCGTTTCCATCTGCTCGCGCAACGTGCGAGGCGTTTTCCCCCGGCTCTCCTCGAGCGGCGGCACGGCCGCCGGCGGAGGCGGTGGGGGAGTACCCAGCAGGTTGTCGAGAATCCATTTGCCCCGCACGACGGGCGAGGTCCGGTCGGGCTGCGACGTGACCATCAGGATGGCGCCCTTGCCGAGCAGACCTTTCCGCGCTTCATCAATAATCGTGACCCGACGGAATTGACTCCCGTAGATATTCGTCATGCCGTAGTGGTTGGCCAGCCGCTCATTCAGAAAGGTGTAATCCGCCGTCAGCAGGTCGGTCGGATTCCGGTCCTCATGAACGATGCTCTCGAACAGGAGCTCGACCTCGCGCCGGAACGCCTGACGCAGGTTGTCGTCGAAGTCGGGGAACTCGTTCTGGTCCGGAACTGACGACCGAAGGTTCCGCAATTGCAGCCACTGCCCTGCGAAGTTCTCGACCAGCGCGCGGGACCGCTCGTCCGCGAGCATGCGGCGCACCTGACGTTCCAGCACGGCCGGGTTCTTCAACTGACCTCGCACCGCCACATCGAGCAGTTCATCGTCGGGAATGCTGCTCCAGAGGAAGAACGACAAGCGAGATGCCAAATCCAGATCACTCAACTGGTAGGGCGCGCCAGGTGCGGCATTCTTTGGCTCCCTCTCGATTCTGAAGACGAACTTGGAGCTGGCCAGAATCGCGCGAAGCGCCCGCTCGATGCCGGCGTCGAAGCCAGCTTCGGCGCGGCCCGCCTTATAAAAGGCTTCGAGCCGTGCCAGCTCGCTGGGGCTGGCTGGCCGGCGGTAGGCACGACGTGCCAGGGTCGAAATGATCCGTGTTCGCGCACGGCGCTTCAGCCGACGCGCTGGTCGGACGACAGACGAAGATCCGCCGGCGGCTCGGCGTGTCTCCTGGTCCTGTCGGTTTGAAGGGCCCGGCGATTGTCACGCTCTCGATGTGCGGCAGCCCTGTGTGGTCTGTCGTATCAACCGTCGTGCGCAGGAACTGCTGCAACCGGCCGGCGTTTTCCGCCGACGTCTTCTGAACGAACGTCGCCACCACGGTCCGTGGTCCGGCCTTGACCGGAGCCCGCAGCGTGAGCCTGGCCTCGACGTCGTTGACGACGTCGGTCGCGTTGACGGGAGCGGCCGAAAAGTCGGCATCGCCGCCAACCGTCGTGGCGTGAATCCGCACGCCGTCCAGCAGCACCTCGACCTGGTGCGAGTACTCGAGGCCGCGGATCGATCCCAGCGCCGTTTCGAGCAGTTTGACCTTGATGACGTATTCGCCGTTCAGCGGAAAGGTGTGCCGGACAAGAAGGCCGCCGCGGGTGCCCAGCGGCAAGCCTTCCACGTGAACGTCTTGCGACGTGTCGCCCCGAACCCGGTACGTCTCTGTGCCCGCGCCGATGGTGGGATCCCCGACGGCGAGCGCGCTGATCTTGCGCGCCGCCGTCAGGTAGTGTTCGAGCAATGCTGGAGACGCCCCGAGCACGTCCGCGTTGTTGTCGAAGCCGCCGCTCGAGTCGTCAGGTGGCAGCAACGACGCCGCGTCGACATCGAGGGCAAGGAGGTCGCGGATCGCGTTGGCGTATTCGGCGCGATTCAACCGGTGAAGTGCCGGGCTGCCTGGATTCGGTGAGTCGGTCGCAGCGCGGTCGATCGTCGACTCGAGCCAGGACACCAGGCCGTCCACCGTTCCCTGATCGGGGTGCAGCGCACCGACCGGGGGCATCGCGCCCACACGCAGCTTCCGTACTGCCTTCTCCCAAATCTCCGCGTCGGCCGGGACCTGCTCGAGATCGAGCGTGTCGAGCGCCAGACCGGCAGTCTTGAGGCGGCTGTTGTGACAGGTGACGCAGTATCGATTGACGATCGCGCGAGCGTCTGCCGGCGAGGATGGACCAGCCGCGGCCGATTGAACTCTGGGGCTGACTGCTTCAGGCACCGCGAGCCAGGCAGCTGCCAGCCAGATCGCCGCGGCGCCGGCGAAGATATTACGAGCCACAGCTTTGACTCAGCATCTCCAAGGAGATCAGATTAATACGGTCTCTGTCCGGCCCGTGATAGATCAGACCCTTCGCGTGCATCTTGTGGCCTTTGTGCGCATCCGGGTTGAACGGGTTCGCACTGACCAAGCGGACTGTCTTGGATCCTAGAAGCTGAGCGGCTGCGGTCTCGAGCGTGGCAGCGGTCGGAGGCTGATCGTTGGCCAGCGCCGGCGTGCTCGAACTCGTCAACATCCATACGTCTCCGGGGCCCTGCGCCAGGCAGCCGACGACCTGCACCATGCGAAAGTTCGGCACCTCAATCGGACCGTCGCCTGGCTTCTTCATGATCAACACATCCTCGAGTTTCGCGGCGCTGAGCTGCGCGGCACCGGCCGGGAAGCCGTTGGCTTGAAGAATAAGCGTCACCAGGTCGAGGTATTCATCGTCGGGAAGACTCGACGGAGCGTCCGGCGGCATGGTGTTGCGGATCTTGGCGAACAGGAGGTTGAGTCCTTGAGTCTCCCAATTCGCCATGAAGCGCTCACCACGAAGGGAGGGACCTCGATCGCTGCCGCCGAGGTCGTCGTTGTGGCACCGGCGACACACCGCCGTGAAGCGAACCTTGGCGCGCTCCGCCTGCTCCTGTGAATACACGCCTTCCCAAATCTTCCCGGCGTCCTGGGCGAGCGCACTCCGTGCCTGCCAGTCCATCGCCGCAAGCGCAAGCATGATCACAGGTAGGACGCGCAACGCCCTTGCCACCGCAAAGGCTGCGTGGGCGCTGGGCCTATCCGGATGCCGATCCTCGTGCACTCTCACTCTCTCAATAGGGTCAGATCTTCCGGCTCAAATCCTCAGTAGCTTCCGGCTTAAGCCGGAAGCCACAATCCTCAGATCTGACCCCCCACTGTCAGACTACTGCGGCGGCCGCTCTCGCAGGATGATGAAGAAGTTGTTCAAGTCGCGCACGATGAGGTACGGACCACCCGGACCCAAATTGACCGGAGTGCCGCCCGTCGACACCACGGTTCCTCCGGCACTCTTGAACTTGTCCACGGCCGAATCCATGTTGCGGACCATGAACATGAGCCGCGTCGCGCCCGGGTCGTAGATGCGCGTGCCGAGCGGCTTGCGATCGACGCCTTTGAACTCGATGAACTCCAACGTCAGACGCGGCTCTCCCGGAATGGGCGCGCTGGTTATTCGGAACTGGGCAGTCTCCAACCCGGTCAACGCGGCATAAGCCTTGTTGGCGGTGAACTGGCCGACGCTCGGTTGGAAGCCCAACAGGTCTCGATAGAGGTGCATCGTCTTGTCCGTGTCGGCGATGGTGACGCGGACACTGCCGCCAATCACATCGGACGTCGGCGCGTTTGGGGGGATCGGATCGGGCTGCACCAGTTGAACGTAGTGGTCATCGGGATCCTTCACGATAATGGCGCGGCTCTTGTCGACGCCTGGATTCAAGAGCAGCGGCGCCCCGCCCGGCGTCACGACTGGCGTTCCAGCTCCCTTCAACCGAGCTAGCAGGCTGTCGATGTCGCGCACGTAAAAGATGATTGTCAGGGCACCGGGATCCTGCAGGCGAGGCTGAACCGGTTTGCGGTCGACATCTCCAAACTCCAGTGGTTCCGCCCACCACTGCGTTCCGGGAAATGTGACATGGGACCATCGCATCGATCCGTCGGGGGTGCCTTCCAGCCTAAGGATTGGAGGGGGTGGTGTGTCTTTGGCTGAAGCCGTACGCGGCGCGTCAGATTTCAGCCCCAGAAGCCCGTTATAGAACGCCAGAGATTTGTCGAGGCTGACCACAATCGGGCTCACTGCGCCGGACGCGCCCACCACCTCGCCGCTCACCTGCGCCGAAACCACGACAGCTGGTCCGAGCGGCGCGAACATGGTGCACGCGATCCACACGACCGTCACAGCCAGACTCGCTGCAGCGCGTTTCGCTAGCGCGCCAAAGGCGCGCCCCGCCGGAGCTTCAGCGAAGGCGGGAGCGGAGCGGGGCAAAGGGGCTCGGTCCATGTGTCCTCCTCGGGAGCCGGCACTCGCAGGTCTTTGTCCGTGGCCTATCTGCTTGCGGCTATCGGCTCACGACGGGCCGCCGCCGTAAACACACGGGTCTTGAATCTCCAACCCTGCGGCGTCTTCACGTACTCGTCGTCATAACGGCCAACCAGATAGATTGAATGCGGCTGCCCTTGCTGCCCCGGCACGATATCGATGACGGCTGCGTACTCCTTGCCCCTCGCTCCAGCCGCGGTAGGCTCGATGACGTGGTTGAAGATGAAATGGCGGGCATAGTTGGGCCCGTGAGGCTCTTCCGTGTCGACCATCTTCGCCAGTGCGTCGTGCCCCTGCGCCCGTGGTCGGGCCTGTGGCGTCAGCTGACCTGAGTCCGTCACGCATCGCTGTTGCGCGCCAGTCCCTGCATTCGACGTGACGCAGCCAAACGACCCCTCCGGCGTGAAAAGATTCGCGTAGGACCGGCCGTTGTCGCCGTTCACGTCGAGCCCGTAGGGATACTTGGCGACCAATTGCTGGAGTTCGACGTAATCCTGAGCCGTCAGGGTCGGACCCTTCGCGGTCGCGGCCGGTGGAGCCTTCGCTTCTTTCAATGCGCGCACAGCCGGGATTGGCGAAGGAATCTCAACGTTCGGCTCACCCCATCTGGACTCGTAGTACGACCGTTTCTTGAATCGCCATCCGTCACTGGTTTTCACATACACATCGTCGTAGAAACCGCCGTGTCCCGCCGACGGCGACTTGCTACCTGGTTCACCGAGATCGAAAATCCCAACGTACGCCCTTCCTACAGCTCCCTCGGACGTCGGCGTGATGACGACGTTCGTGACGAGATGGCTGATGTAGAACGGACCCCTTCGGCCGCCGCGGGCGAGCGCGGCGAGATTGTCGCGGCCCTGATAGGTACGGCCGCTCGGTGCCTGATTCGTGCCGGTGAACGTTCCGTCCGGCGCGTAAAGGTCGGCGTAGACGTAGCCATTGTTCTCACCGCTATCGAGCGCCCAGCCGTACCTGTAGACAAGCTGCTCGATCTCGATGTAGTCGAGCGCAGTCAGAGCTGGTTCGTTCGATGATGGTGTTGCTGAAGGTCGTCCACTTTGCGCGGCGGGATTTGTTGCCACGATCACGCCAAGGATCAAACTGATGAGCAAAATTGGTTTCAGCATGACGTCCCTCTTAGCGTGTAGCCGGCTGCGGCTTCAGTGATTCCGGTGTTCCTTCGGAGCGAATGAATCGGCGGGTCTTGAAACGCCAACCGTCGGGCGTCTTTACGTACGTGTCTTCATAGTGGCCCCCGCCCCACACGATGTTCGGCTGGCCCGGTTCGCCGTATCTCAAATGAACTAGGTACTCCTGGCCCTTCGCTCCGTCTTCTGTCGGCTCGATCACGTGGTTGACGATGTAGTGCCATGCGGTTTGGGGACCTTTCGCAGTTTGTTTGGCCAGCTTTGCGAGCTCGTCCCGCCCTCGCGTTTGACCGAACGTGCCATCGGCGGCGAAGAGGTCGGCGTACGCATAACCGTTGTCGGCGCCCTGATCGACTGCATGTCCATATCGGGCCGCCAGCTGCCGGATTTCTATGTAGTCGAGCGGTGTGAGGGTCGTGATCTTGCCCGACGCTGTACCGCCGCGTATTTGCGCGCCAACGACGACGGCCAGGACACCAACGCCGAGGGCGACCGCGATAAGCAAGCTCCGTCTCATGACCAGATCCTCCAGTCGAACGGACCCGAGGCCTCTCGAACACCAGGCTGTGGGAGAACGCGCTCGGCGTCACCCTTAAGTGTTCGAGCGGGAAAGGCCGAGCGCGTCGAAGATCGCGTCAGCCACGACGTTCGAGGCAGCCCGCGGAGGGCGGCCCTGGTTCACGGCACCGCCCGTGTTGTAAGTGAAATAGTTCTTCGCGAAGCCGATGCCAAGCCGCCTGGCCGGATCGCCGTAGGCGAACGAGCCGCCGCCGCCGACATGCCCAAACGCTTCTGGTGACGCCAACGGCCCGCAATCCCTGCCCCGGCGATAGCCAAGCGAGCGACGCACGCGGATCTTGTAGATTTCATCCCACTCGAACGTCTGCAACTCGATTCCTGCGCGGATTCTCGCTTCGGGCAGGATCCGCACGCCGTCGAGCTCGCCCCAGTTGGCCAGCATCGCGTAGTGACGAGCCACTCCGCGCGCACTCATGATGCCACCCGATCCGGGGATGGCGGCTTTGATGACCTCGGGTCGATTGAAAGCCTTGGCTACATACGAGCCCGCTGGCTCGCCAACCATGGAGGCATCGTAGGCGGCCGACGCCGGAGGCCCGTCCTTGAGAACCGCCACGCGGTGCATCTCGCCGTCGGGTACCCCGAGGTAGAGGCCGTTGATCTTGAGCGGCTTGCAGATCTCGTCCTGCAGGAACTGGCCGATCGTGCGTCCGTCGACGCGGCGCAGAATCTCGCCGTTGATATAGCCGTAGTTCAGGGAGTGGTACGCCGTCCGCTGGCCAATTGGGAACATCGGCGTCAAGTCGGCGATGCCGCGGCACATCTTGTCCCAGTCGGCGAGCCAGTCGGGCGTGTAGCCGACCGGTGTCTGAGGGACGCCGGTCTGATGCGCCAGCGCGTGCCGCAATGTCGCCTTGTCCTTGCCGTGAGCGCCGAATTCCGGCCAGACCTTGACGATCGGCATGTCGTAATCGAGCTTGTGCTTTTCGACGAGAACGTGCATGCACGTCGCCGTCACGCCTTTGGTCGTCGACGACAACATGAACAGGGTGTCGCCGTTGACCGGGGTTTTCTTCGCTTCGTCGGCGAGACCAGCCCAGGCGTCGACGACCAGCTTGCCGTCGACATACGCAGCGACTTGGAGGCCGATCTCCGGTCCGCTTTTCACCAGTCCCTCGAGCGTGGCCCGGACCTTCTCGTTGGCGTCAGATTTCTGAACCTGGGCTTCCGCGGGAGCACCCGCCACGGCGGCCGCCGCCGTTGTACAGGCGAGGCTCTGAATGAGCTGCCGACGAGTCAGTCTTCCTGGTTCGAAGTCCTGAAGGGACGCTGCTGCGCGGTTGTGTGCCATGGCTTGCTCTCCTCGACTTCGTCTTGTGGTTGAGCGGTGCCGCACGTCGCCGAGCGCGACTGCCGGTCGACTTCGTCGAGGCGCGGCGTTTCGGTGGTCATGGTCGAACTGCAGGTATCGAGGTCACTCAGGTCACAATCAAATGTTGATTTTGAATCCGTGATTACGGATTGTAACTGCAGATCGCGGAAAATGAGTGCGAGACTTTCCAAGGCTGTGGGATATTGCCGGTCTCATTGAATCAACGGCAGCATCTGTGATCGTGGATGAGCTGGGCGTGTTTACTTCTCCGGCAGTGCGAATGCCATGATCGTGCTCCCCGACGCGATGAGCACGTATTGCTGCCCATCCAGCATGTAGGTCATCGCCGCGGCCCCCCAAATCGGCGAGCCGGTGCGATAGGACCACAGCCGTTTACCGCTGCGCGCGTCGAAGGCGTTGAAGTCCCCTTCCTGGTTCCCCGCAAACACCAGGCCCGACGCCGTCGACATCACGCCGGCAAGCGACGGGGTCGGAAACCGGAATTCCCACTTCATTTCGCCGGTGCGCGCATCGAGTGCCCGCAGCGCGCCGAAGTCCGGATCCGCCAGTTTTTTCATGCCGCCGCCGGTGACGACCCTTCCGGTCTGGAGCTCCGGACGGAACGGCGTGTAGTAGGCGCACGTCTCGCGGGCCATCACGAAGAACAGCTGCTGTGACGGATCGAACGACGGCGGGTTAAAGACCGTGCCGCCACGCAGGTCGGGCACGCACGGCGTGGTCGCCTCGGAACCGCCCGGCGGCACAACGCCCTGGCTGAGCACGATCGGCTTGCCGTCCTTGCCGATCTCGCGCGCCCACTTGGTGGCCGTGTACGGCTTGCCCACCAGCAGCTCGCCGGTCAGACGATCGAGCGTGTAGAAGAAACCATTGCGGTTGGCCATCATCACGACCTTCCGCTGGCGGCCGCCGATCGTCACTTCACCAAGGACAGGCACATGATTGGAGTCCCAGTCGTGCAGGTCGTGAGGCGTGAACTGGTAATGCCATCGGAGCTTCCCTGTGTCGGCGTCGATTGCGACGATCGAGGCGGTGTAGAGATTGTCACCCTCGCGGTCGTCGCCGAAATAGCTGGGCGTCGGGTTGCCGACCCCCCAGTAAATCAGATTCGACTCCGGGTCGTAGCTGCCGGTCACCCACGTCGCGCCGCCACCGCGCGGCAGCTCTTCTTTCCTGGACCACGTCTCGCTGCCCGGCTCGCCCTCCCCAGGGATCGTGTAGAAGCGCCACGCGAGCTTGCCGGTCTCGGCATTGTAGGCGTCGACGAAGCCACGCGTCGGGATGTCACCACCCGAGTTGCCCACAACCACCTTGTCCTTGATCACGAGCGGCGCGGCAATGATCGCGTGGCCCACCTTGTAGTCGTCGACGACGGTGTCCCACAGGATCTTGCCGGTGTCGCGGTTGAACGCCAGTAGGTGCGCATCGAGGGTGCCCATGAACAGCTTGTCGCCGAGCGCCGCGAATCCTCGGTTGGACGGGTTGACGCCGCCATACGTCAATGCCGGCGGCAGCAGCCGGCGATAGCGCCAGATCTGGCGGCCTGTCCTCGCATCGATCGCCCAGGCATAGTTATTGTTGCCGGTGATGTAGAGCACACCGTCCATCATCAGCGGCGTCCCCTCGAAGCCGCGCCCCACCGGCATGCCCTCGGCCTGGAACGTCCACCGCGACAAAAGGCGCGACACGTTCGTGGGTGTGATCTGCGTGAGCGGGCTGTACCGCTGCCCGGTGTAGTCGCCCGAGTAGGTCAGCCATCGGCTGGGGTTCTTCAGGCCGTCGAGCAGATCCTTCGCGGTCACCAGCGGCAGCGGCGGCGGCGGTGCAGTGGCCGGCTCAGGTACGACCGGCGCGCCAGTGTTCTGCTGCGCGGGGAGTGTCGCCACCGTGCTCACCACGAGCCCTATGAGAATCAGTCTTCGTACCATGCGCGGCAATCCTTCTCGCGCCACGTCGCGGTGCCGGTACGCCGCACCTGGCGCGGCTGTCTTGGCGGTCATGTCTACCTGGATGAAGGCGTCGTGACGCGGACCAGCTTCAGCCGATCGCGGTTCGCCGTCAACTCTTCTGATCCTGTGGGACTTCCGCTCGCTTTGAGTAGATACGTCACGATGTCGACGTAGACCTGCGCAGTAAGGCTGTCCGGCGCGTCCTGCGGCATCGAGCTTTTCATCGTTTGCACCAGATCGTCCAGCGTGCTCTCGTTCCAGCGCCGAAAGAACTCTTCGCCGGCCACCGCTGGTGCAGTACCGCTGCCGAGCAGGTCCTCCTTGTGGCATGCCGCACAGGAGCGGCCGTACGCCGCTTCGCCGCGCGACGCCTGGACCTCGGTGAACACGCCGTCCCATACCGTACGGCCGGAGGCGCCTTGTGCGACCAGCAGCCGCGACGCGAACGCCAGACAGGCGATCGTCGCCACCGTCAGCACCATGACGAACCGCAGGCCGCTGCTTCCGGCTCCCGTTCCATGTTTTCTCGCTTGCACCGATCCCCCTGTGCGCGTCAAGTGCTGCATAATACGCCGATCAGACTCTGCTGCACAGCTGAGGGATGCCTGAACATGCTGCGGCGAACATAGGCCTTTAAAGGAGACGCGGAGAATGGAGAAGCAACTCGCGTTCAAGCGCCGTCATCTTATCGGCGCGATCGTCGGACTCATGCTCATGGCGTGTATCACGCTGCCCCTCGTCACTATACAGGCGCAGCAACGACGGCAGGCGGCCACCACGATCGAAGCGCTCAGCGTCAAGGTCAAGAGTCTGGAGGATATCCAGGAGATTTCGAATGTGCTGATCGACTACGGTCGTGCCCTCGATTCTCGAGACTTCAAAGCCTACTCTGCGTTGTTCGCCAAAGACGGGTCTTGGTCGGGTGGCATGGGCACTGTCTCGGGAGGCCCGCCGGCGATCTATGACTTCATGACCAGCCGAATCGGCGGCGGCCGGCAAGGTAACAGCGTAGGCTTCGGTCCCACTTACCACATCATGTCGAGCTTCAAGATCGACGTGAAGGGCGATAACGCGACGGCTTCTTCGCGATGGGCGTTCGTCACTGCGGCGCGCGGCCCTGGCATCCAGGTAGCTGGCCGATACGAGGACATGTTCATCCGCGAGGATGGTATCTGGAAGATCAAATCGCGACAGGCGTTCAATGACTTGGCAGCGCCCACACCGGCTCCAGGGGGGACCGGCGCACAGCCCCAGAGTGCCCCGACGCCACCGGCCGCCGATAAACGCTGATCTTGTGATCACCGACTGTCGCGTGGAGACTCCGCCGCACGTTCCTCTGCTCTCGCGGCGTTGAGGATGTTCTCGAGGCCTCGGTTTCCTTCGTGGCACGCATACTCGATAGATGCTTCCCTGCGGTTTCAGGTCGAGCACCGCCGTGTACAGGTCGTTCGAAGGTGCCGGGGTCGTCGATGGTCACTTCGTAGCGCATCTGATCGCGGCCGGTTCGAGTGTAGCGCTCGATCAGGTGCAGCGTCGCGCCGGACCCGCGGAAGCTCGCGGTCGGGTGGAAAGCCGTGATGTTCGGGTGGAAGTTGGTGACGTCGATCACCAGCGTGTTGCCGTTCCAGCGGCCCCGTGAGTCGCCCATGTACTGGTGAATGGCAGGCGACAGATGCGGCCGGCCGGCCAAGGGAACGATGCGCGTGTCGTGGATCATCTCGTGCGTGATCGTCACGTAGCCCTGCGTCTGGAGGATTCTCACATTGTTGTTGTAGCCCGTGGGAAACATCACGAACGGCAGCCCGACGGCGATGCACCGATCCCACAGGCTGCGGTCCTCCGACGAGTCGGCGGGACCGCGTCCGCTGCGCGCCGCCTCGGCGGCCGCGGCTCGCTGACGTGCTCCGGGCGTAAATCCGGGCAGCCGGCCGTCTGGTGGGTCGATGATCAGCGAGCTGCGTCGCGAGCGCGCTGTCAGGTTTTCGTACCAATGCGGAGGACCGGCGCCCACCGCGCCCCCGGTCGCCACAGTATCGATGGTCCTGGCGCGTGCCCCGAGAGCCTCCTCCAGCTCCTTCCCATCAAGGAAGACTTTGTCAGCAACTTCGACCGGGCGTTCAAGAGGAATAGCGAAATTGTCGTCGGTGGTCCAGACTCCTTCGAGGTCGGGATCGCCCCACGGTGTTCTGGGGTGTGTCCATCCTCTTTCCGCAGGTCCCCGCGCGTCCGGTCGCTGCCCCGCCGGCCGCGATAACGCGGCCGCAATAACGATTGCGAGTGTCAGCAGAATGGTGCGCTGGTGGGACCGCACGTTACCTCCACCTCTCCTATCACCGGCCACGTTGCCAGACTGACGTGACGCTCGCCTGGCACATCAGCGCGCGTCGAGGTGCTTTCGTTTGAGATAGTCGGAGAGCAGATCGGCGACCCGAACGTTGTTCAGGTCCGAAAATGGAAAATGAGTGTTGCCTCGAACACCAATCGACGGCAGATGCAGCAGCTCCGCGTCGCCGCCGTGGACCTTGATCGCCGCGACGAACCGGCGGGCCATCTCCATGCGGCCTCTCCAGCCGTCCAGCGCCGCAATCGGCGAAGGCGCTGAAGGGATGTTGTCACCGTACACGAGTTGAATCGGGATTCGCGTGAGTTTCCGAAATTCGGACAGGGGCACCGCTGTTCCGACAGTTTCACCGCCGCTCGTTCGGCACTGGAGCAGGGATCTCGCTTTCAGGAAACAGGAAGCCGACGGGTTCGTAGGCGACGATACCCTTGACGTGGTCGGATCGCAGGGCCGTTCGCCACCCCATGATCCCGCTCGCCGAGTGCGTCACCAGCACGGCGGGGCCGATCTTCTCGAAGAGCGCCACAGTGCCATCGACAAACACCTGTTCATCCAATTCGGCCGTGTTAGGCACCTGTTGCCGCCAGAATTGGTCGAGGGCTGCCGGATCGCGAGAGAACTGCACGTCAGGAAATAAGTCAGGCCACAGACCGAGACGGAAGCCGGTGAAGATGGCTTGCTCGCCGAAGCGCCCCTGTGGGGGCTGACGCGCGGCAAGCTCCAGCGTGCGGCTCGCTCCGCCGCTCCGCGGCTGGTCGATGAGGTATGTCGCGAACCCACGGCGAAGAAGGATCGTCTGGAAGCCCTCCCGTCCATCCGGCGTGGTTTCCCAGCTTTTCGAGAACTGCGCGCCACCGTGCCACATGACGAGCGGCAGCACCCGCCGGTTGACCGGAATCTGGTACCGCACGTAGGCATGATCGCCGTGCACGGTCTGGCCGGCCGGCGTAGGGTTCGGGTCTCGCGGATCGAAGGTTCCGGGATTGGTCACCACCCTCCCGCCAACCATGAAGCTGCCTTGCTCGACGATTTCGATCGGCCTTAGTGCCACCGACGGGCTCTGCAGAGTGGCACTCTGCGTCGCAAAGAACACCCATGCAGCCGTGATCAATCCACCGCTTACAACCGGTCTTGCGACGGCACGCACAGTCATCGCCAAACCCCTGGTACAAGGTTAGCTTCCGGCTTAAGCCAGAAGCCACCGGATCTTACGTAGAAAGTAGCTTCCGGCTTGAGCCAGAAGCCACCGGATCTTATTGGGCAGGTTCAATGCGCAGGACGGTTCCGTCGAGGTCTTCCCCCGACGCCTGTTTCTCAGTCGCGACGTACAGATTGCCGTCGGGGCCCTGACGGACGTCGCGAATTCGCACGTCGAGCTGCGTGAGCAGCGACTCACGGCGCTCGGCCTGGCCCGGCTGACCAAACGAGAGGCGCTGCAACTGTTTTGCGTTCAGGGATCCCACAAACAGGCTTCCCTTCCACGTCGGGAACTTGTCCCCGGTGTAGAACGCAAGGCCCGACGGACTGATCGACGGCACCCAGAACACTCGAGGGTTCTCCATGCCGGGCCGGCTCCACGGCTGATCGGAGACGAGCGAGCCGGTGTAGTTCCGGCCCATCGAGACGAGCGGCCATCCATAGTTCTGGCCTGGTCGGAGGATGTTGAGCTCGTCGCCGCCCATCGGGCCGATCTCGGCCTGCCAGAGTTCGCCCGTCTCGGGATGAAACGCGAGACCGTAACCGTTGCGGTGTCCGTACGTGAAGATCTCTGGTTTCGCGCCCGCGCGGCCCACGAACGGATTGTCCCGAGGCACGCTGCCATCGTCCTGGATGCGCAGGGTCTTCCCGATATGGTTGCTGAGATCTTGCGCCTTCATCCGAAGGCTGTTGTCGTCGTAATCGATACAACACAACCGGTCACGGTCGCCGACGGTCACATACAGCATGCCGTCGGGCCCGAACAGCATCTTGCCCCCGAGGTTGCCCGAGGTCTCCCACGCATCGGCCACCAAAATGTCGCGGACGTTTATCAGCGTCATCCCTTCGAGACGCCCGCGCGCCACGGCGATCGTGTTGCCGAGCTCTCCATGCTTCGGGTATGAGAGGTAGACGAGGTGATTCTGAGCGAACTGCGGGTGCAGCGTGACTTCGTTGAGGCGGTCCGGTCCCGGAAGGATCCCCTGCATCCCTGGCCGCGTCGGAACCGACTTGAAGGGCTCGGATACGGGGAGGCCTGAGATCGGCGTGGGATCGAGCACGCCATCGCGCACCACGCGCAGTTGTCCACTCCGGTCGGCGACGAGCATCGTGTGTCCGTCCGGTAGAAAGGCGATGCTCCACGGGTGCATGAGGCCGCTCGCCACAGCGACGACTCGAATTTTCTGCTTGGTGACGGTTTCGAACACCATGGAGGGGTTCGAACCACCAGAGGCTGGCGTCTGGGCTGCCGGCCGGGCGGAGTGATCGACAACGGCCACAACGGTCGACATCAGAGCCGCGACGAACCATCTGGCAGAGTCACGCTTCATGACACGTCGCTCGCAACAAGTCGCTACCAAGCACCTGTGTTGTCCTGCGCCGCGATTGGCGCTTATGATACACGCCAACTGAGTCGCGGTGCCCGACCTCGACACACCGCCATTGAAAGAGATTCCACAATGAACAGGTGTCTTTGGTTCAAGGTCCTTGCGATCACCGTGGTCGGCGTCTCGGCTGCGAACGCACAGGCGCAACGTGGCCCGGTCGCTCCGCAGATGCGCGGCGATGGCCCTCCGCCCGAGGCCAAACCCTTCTCGATTACCCGCTCCGATCCGGCGCTCGACCAGATCATCGCGCCCGACGCGAAGCTGGTAGAGCTGGCCCGTGGCTTCGGTCTCACGGAAGGCGGTCTCTGGGTCGTGGACGGCCAGAGCGGCTATTGGATCTTCACGGGCCTGCTCGACAACGTCCTCTACAAGGTGACACCGCAAAAGCAGGTTTCCGTCTTCATGGAGAAGGCCGGGTATACAGGCAACGATCCCGAGCATGTCGGCACCCAGACCCGCTCGGGTCGCAGTCACGTGCTGCTCATTGGTCCGTCCTGCACCGGAATGGATCACCAAGGCCGTCTGATCTGGTGCGCCGATAATGATCGGCAAGTGATGCGTCTGGAAAAGGACGGCACGCACACGGTGCTTTCCAGCGGCATGAATGGCCAGAAATTCAGCGGCCCGAACGACATCGCCATCGCAGCAGACGATGCGGTCTACGTGACGGAAAACGATTTCGGTCTGCGCGACGGAGGCAAGAATCCCGACAAGCAGCTGCAGAACGGCATCTACCGCATCAAGGACGGCAAGACGACGCTCGTGCTGAGCGGCACCGATCTCGGCGGCGTGCCGAACGGTATCGCGCTCTCGCCCGACGGGAAGTGGATGTATCTGTCCACGGCCAACCGTCAGATGAGGCGGTATGCCGTCAATTCCGACGGCACGCTCGGCGCGTTTACGGTGTTTACCGAGGGCGTCGGCATCGGTGACGGCCAGAAAACGGACAAGGCGGGCAATGTCTACTCCACCAGCGGCGCAGGCCCCGGCATCGTCCGCATCACGTCACCTGAAGGCAAGCTGCTCGGCACGATCAACTTGCCAATCTACGGCGGCGAGCCCAAGCGGCAAATCTGCGCGACGAACGAGGCGTTCGGCGGGCCAGATGGCAAGACGCTGTTCATCGCAGCCTGCGATTCCGTCTACACGATCCAGCTGAAGACCCCGGGCATCGTTCCGGCGTACAACGTGAACAAGTAACTCGCTGCAGTTACTTCCCTCGAGCTGGCAGATCGGCGTTGCCCTGATAGTCGAAGAAGATCAGCCGGGTAATCTCTCGGTTTGGCCCAATCGTAAAGTGGCGAGCGCCCGCTAGCCGCCATGTTTCGTCGGGACCGTACCGCTGAATCGCGATCTCCATCACGCACTCGGCGCCATTGTCCAGAAAGCTCAGGGGGATCACGCCGCGGCCGCCGTCGGTCACATCGTAGTATCCGTGGATTTCTTTCCGGCCGCGCAGCACCTTCCCTCGCCCCTGAAGCACGACGCCGTCCTCGGCAAAGAGCTCGGCGACGCCGGTTGCGGGTCGTTTGGCGTTGATTTGCCGGACGTACTCTTCAGCAACCTCACACGCTGAATTCGGCGTGACGGTTCCACGGGGAGGGGGAACTTTGAACGCCCACTCGAGCGGGTAGCGCATCGTCGACGGCGGGAGTGGAGGCTTCTGCGCACCTGCCGCGCTCGGCTCGAGCGCGAGGAACAGCCCGATGGCCAGTGGCAGCGACACGATCCGCAAGCCGGTCGGCATTGTGAATTCTCCTCGCCGACATTATGCACACTTCACGCGGCTTGCAGAGCGACCATCTCACGCGTCAGATCGAACATTCGGCAGTCTGTTATCATGGCCGCCACCCCGTCAGACGCAATCCTCCGATCGAGGTGAGCTATGAGCAGACACGTGGCTCGTCCGTTGGCCCTGATGCGGCTGACCGGATTGATCCTGATCGTCGCGCCGCTCGTCGCCCAGCACGAACCCACGCCCGCCGACATCGTGCAAGGCGAGCGGCTGTTCCTCGCAAACTGCGCCACGTGTCACGGTCCTGAGGGGGACGCCGTGTTTGGCGTGGACCTCGCGCACGGTGAATTTCGACAAGCGTCCACGGACGCGGATCTCATTCGAATTATTCGGAACGGTATCGTCGGCACCGACATGCCTCCAAGTAACTTCAGCGACGAGCAGGCGGGCATCATCGTCGCCTACCTGCGATCGCTCGCGTCCACGTCCGTTGCTGCCGTTCCTGGAGATCCGGACCTCGGAAAGGCGGTATTCGAAGGCAAAGGGGCGTGTCTCACGTGCCATCGCGTCCACACGAACGGTTCGAAGACGGGCCCCGACCTGAGCGACATCGGCCAGTTCCGCCGCGCCGAGGAATTGGAGCGTTCTCTTCTGGATCCGGGAGCCGAGATCCAACCCCAGAATCGGTCGTTCCGCGTCGTCACACGCGACGGCGCGATTGTCGTCGGTCGGCTCCTCAACCGCGACAGCTACACGGTCCAGATGATCGATTCGCAGCAAAAACTGAGGTCGTTCTTGATCGCGAGCCTGCGGGAGTCCGGTTTCGTCGAGCAAACGCCGATGCCGTCGTATCGAGGCAAACTGACGCCTGACGAACTGACCGACGTCGTCAAGTATCTCGTGACGCTGAGACCGTCGAAAGCCAAGCCATGATGAAACGCACACTCTTCCTGCTCGCATTGGCGTCCGCATCGCTGCAGGCTCAAGTGTCCTTCGATCGGCTGTTGCAGACGGATCGTGAGCCCCACAACTGGCTCACATACTCGGGCGGATTCTCCAGCCAACGGCACAGTTCGCTGACGCAGATCAATCCGAGGAACGTCAAACGCCTCGAACTGCAGTGGATCTTTCAGGCGCGATCGCTCGAGAAATTCGAGACCACGCCGCTCGTCGTGGACGGCGTCATGTACACGGTCCAGGCGCCGAACGATCTCGTTGCCCTCGACGCCACGACCGGCCGCACATTCTGGGTGTACTCGTATCGCCCCGCACCGGAGTCGCGGCCATGTTGCGGCCGGATCAATCGCGGGGTCGCGATCCTTGGCGACACGTTGTTCATGGGGACGATCGATGCCCACCTTGTCGCAGTCGACGCGACGAGCGGTCGACTGGTCTGGGATGCCGCAATCGCCAAACCGGAAGCGGGCTATTCCGTGACTGTCGCTCCGCTCGTTGTCAAGGACAAGGTCATTATCGGAACGGCCGGCGGCGAGTACGGCATTCGCGGATTCATCGCGGCGTATGACGCCAAGACCGGAAAGGAAGATTGGCGCTTCTACACGATCCCCGGCCCCGGCGAGCCAGGCCACGACACGTGGGGTGGCGATTCCTGGAAGCACGGCGGCGGCTCCATCTGGGTCACTGGTTCTTACGACCCCGATCTGAACCTCGTCTACTGGGGCACCGGCAACGCCGGACCAGATTGGAACGGCGACTCTCGTCCCGGCGACAATCTCTACACGAGTTCGGTGGTTGCTCTCGATGCGGATACGGGTGCATTGAAATGGCACTACCAGTTCTCACCGCACGACGAGTTCGACTACGACGCGGTGCAGGTCCCGGTTCTCGCGGACATGACGTGGCAAGGCAGTCCGCGCAAGGTCATGCTCTTTGCCAATCGAAACGGCTTCTTCTACGTTCTGGATCGCTTAACGGGTCAGTTCCTGCTTGGCAAACCGTTTGTGCGCGTGAACTGGGCTGAAGGGTTCGATGACAAGGGGCGCCCCCAGCGCGTCCCCGGCATGGTGCCGACCGACAAGGGAACCCTCATCTATCCCGGCAACCAAGGCGGGACAAATTGGTACAACCCGTCGTTCAGTCCTCGCACGGGTCTGTTGTACGTGCCGACCTGGGTGAACTACTCAAGCGTTTATTTCAAGCAACACGTGGACTTCGTCGAAGGCCGCCTCTTCGGCGGCGGGATCCCACGATCGTCCGTTCCGCGGGGAACCCGGACCGCCACCAACGACTATCACACCGAGGAAGAGGGCTACGGCGCCGTCCGAGCCATCGATCCGAAGACGGGCGAACGAAAGTGGGAATATAAGATGACCGATCTCACCGACGCCGGCATCTTGACGACGGCGTCGGATCTGTTGTTCTCCGGCGGACGAGAAGGGTACTTTTTCGCGCTGGACGCGCGTACCGGCGCGCCGCTCTGGAAAGTCACGGTCGGAGGAGCGGTCGCGTCAGGACCGATCACGTATGCGGTTGGCGGCCGTCAGTATGTCTCGGTTGCCGCCGGCAACGCCGTGTTCGCGTTCGCGCTGCCAGAGTGACGATCGAGGCACTCAGCGTTTCCACGGCAAGCCCTTGGGCATGCCCATGTAGAAGGTGCGCTCGGCGAACAGCCACTCGCCATCAACCTTGCGCAAGCGACTGATGTACCAGCCCAGACTGCTGACGCCGAAGCCGCCGTCGGGGCGATGCTCGAGCACGGCCCAGTAGCTGTACACCGTGCAGCGCTCGCTGTCGCCATCAATGCGAAGGTGGTCGTTGTGGTGCTGCCAGACATTGAGTCCGCGCATGTCGAAGAACGTCTTGATGGCTTCCGCGATGGCGGGACGGCCCACGGCGCGCAGGTCGTTCTCGTCGGCGAGCACGCCATCGGTGGCAAAGGTCTCGGCATAGGCTTGCGCGTCCCCGCCGTCGTAAGCCCAGGCGTAACGGGCGAACAGATCCAGGATCCCCAGCCGATCCGCCGTGGTCAAAGGCTGCGATGTGCGGACTTCATCAGTGGTCATAGGTTGTGGCATTGCGAATCTCCCCCCGGCCTTGAGTGGTGTGGAGCGCGATGCGGCGGCGCCCTGTCACCAAACGTTGAACCGGACTGATTATCTAACAAGCCGAGGTTTCTTAGCGTCAACTGTTTCGATGAGCGAGAACGAGTCGCTCTGCGAACAATCGGGAATCCTGTAACAACGTTTCAAGGTTCGATCGAAGCTCTGAATCTGACGCAGCGTCATCGGGATCCACCCTCGTCGTCGCAGCGCCACGTCCGGCGAGCCACGAGAACACGATGGGCGCGAGCGACACGGCCGGCGCGGAAACCGCGATCGTTCTGTTGAAGAACTGCCACAGCC
Source organism: uncultured Acidobacteriota bacterium (assembly GCA_963773035.1). Lineage (GTDB taxonomy): Bacteria > Acidobacteriota > Vicinamibacteria > Vicinamibacterales > CAVVIG01 > CAVRXZ01. Next base: position 22,373 of record CAVYZX010000035.1, read on the forward strand.
GACGCGTGTGTGAGGCAAGCTTCCGGTCATGTCTGCCTGTGCGTTCGGTCAACACAGGACCATCGGCGCGTGCGGCTATCAGCTCCGCTGAGTCGGGTTCGATAGATGGCAGTATCAGAAGGACATCTCGGACGAGCGATCGCGGGGTGGCCATCCTTTGAGCTCTGGGTGGACCTACTTGCGTGTTCAGTCTCGGTCGCAGCTTGCAAATCGCCGATGCCTCTCGGAGGAGCGCTTCCAGCTCGGAGCCAACTTCCTCCCACTCCGCCCGTTCGACGCGAGACATACCAGGCTTCATGCCCGGCCAGTTCCGATTGGCAAAATGGGCGCGGAGCCGTCGGCGGAGATTCGTCGCTTTGCCCACATACAAAACGCATCCGCTCTGGTCGAACAGCGTGTACACGCCGGGAGAGGTCGGGGCTCTCCGGCAGATTGCGTCGCCCGTTCGACGCCAGATTTCCCGCCGGTCTTCAACGACGAGTGCCTGTTCGACAAGGCGACGCGCCAGCTCGCCCCGCGCCCCGCGGATGCCCAGGACTTCGGACGCAAGGCGTGGGTAATCCGGCGTGTCATCCATTTCAGCCATTTCAGCGAGCCGCGCCAAGAGTGTGTCTCGGATCATCTGTCGAGGCTAGCGTAGTCGCTCATCTCGCCTCGGTTCCAGCGGATATACTTGAGCCGCTCAGCTCATGAAGATCGGCGATCGCGTCTCACACTATGAAATCATCGAGGTGCTGGACCCAGGCATCCGCGGTCACTACGTCTCGCAAATGAGGAGGCTGTATGCGCGCGTCGCATCGTCCGGTTTCTCGAGCGGTCATCCTCGTGCTGGCGGCGTCCGTCTTCGCGCTGCACGGCCGTCCGGCCGGTGCGCAGTGGCTCGATCATCCGACCCCGAATATTCCTCGCACACCAGACGGAAAGCCGAACCTCTCGGCGCCGGCTCCACGCGGCACGGACGGCCATCCTGATCTCTCTGGTACTTGGACGGGGCGATCGGCCGTCGTTCGCATACCCGAGGAGGCGCTCACCGAACAATCAAAGGCCCTGGTCCGCGAGCGGGAAGGGAACTACTTCAAGGATCGTCCCGCTTTCCAGTGTCAGCCCACCGGCCCGGAGACGGTTGCCGGCTGGAGGCGCATCATCCAGACGCCCTCAATCATCGCCTTCGCCTACGAGACCCTCAGGTACCGCCTCATCTTCATGGATGGCCGGCCGCTCGAAGCCGATCCGGAACGCACGTGGATGGGATATTCCGTCGGACGTTGGGAAGGCGACACGCTGGTCGTTGACAGCTTCGGATTCAATGATCGCACGTGGTTGGACGCTCGCGGCCTACCCCACACGGAAGGACTCCGGACAACCGAACGCTACTGGCGTCGCACCTTTGGACAGTTACAGATCGAACTCACCGTCACCGATCCCGGCGCCTTCGCCAAGTCGTGGACGGTCACGTACGATCTGCAGTTCCAGCCAGACTCAGAGATGGTCGAAGCCGTGTGCGAAGACAAAACTCACTGGATCGGCCGTTTGTCCGACGCTGAGCGCGGCGCAGTCACCGTTCCACCACAAACATTGAAGAAGTACGTGGGGGTGTATAGCGGCCTGTGGGGGGAGCGACCGCGGACCGTGCGGGTTCAGCTTGAAGGCGGGACGCTGTACTCGAACGGCATACTCGGAGAGAGAGTGCGGCTCATCCCACAATCCGACACCTCGTTCCTCGGAACTGACGGCTACTCCTTCGACTTCGACCCGCAGGGGGATCCGGCGGCGTTCATGGTGGAACGGCACGTGTCGGGTGATTGGCGGTACTCGCGGCAGCCAGAGAAGTGACCCGCGAATCTTTAGGGCTCGCCAATCAGCCCGTCGGATTGCCGGTCTCGTGTGACGGCATCAATGCTTGGTCGGCGGGTCGGCAAAGGCGAAGCTCACAAGAGCGCCACGGTCGACGACAAGATGAAAATCTCGCAGGGCAAACATCTCTGAAATCAACTTCAATTGCGCGGCCTTTTGCCTGGGTGCAAACGGGTTGGCCGATTCAATGATGAGGCGAGCCAGCTGCCCTGTCAGGAACTCGAAATCGGCGTCGGTAGCCCCTGCGGCGGTGAGGTGCGTTCGCAGTCTGCGATAGAGGCCTGGGCCGTTCGTGGCGTCAAGAAGTGGCGCCTCTTCAAATTCCTCACAGAGCACATCGAGTAATCGCGATTGATGGTCGTTCAGATCCTCTGTGTCGAGCGTGATCACGCGTTGCCGTCCTCAATCGCCGGTGACGCAGATCGTCGAGGCGAAACACAACGGGGCATCATGCCCTACTCGGTCGAGAAGGACGACCCGCAGCCGCAGGTCGACTTGGCGTTGGGGTTCTTGATCGTGAACCCGCCGCCGGTAATCGTGTCGACGAAGTCGACCTCGGCGTTCTTCAGATACTGGATGCTGATCGGGTCCACGAACAACTTCACACCGTGGGACTCGAAGACCTGATCGCCCGCGCCCTGCCCGTTCTCTTCGATCATCATGCCGTACTGGAATCCAGAGCAACCGCCGCCCTGCACGAACACCCGCAAGCCGCCGCCAGCCTTCTGTTCTTCGACCAGCAGTTCGTTGATTTTCGACGCCGCCGTTTCAGATACGTTAATCATGATCTCAGTATATCCATTCGTGGCGACAGACGCCGGTCATTACGCCTTCGGTTTGGGCGGCGGCAGGTCGTGGGCCTCGCATTCTGATTGGAAGCCGACCTTATTGTGCGTCCCGTCGCAGAAGGGCTTATTGGCCGAGTGTCCACAACGGCACAGGGAAACGACCGTGCGCCCGGCGAGACCGTACACGCGCCCTTCCTGGTCACAGATCGCGATGCCTTCACCTTCGAGACGATAGGGGCCGCTGTTCCGGACGATGACCTTGAAATCCGGCATGAAGGCCTCCTCAGCGAGGGCTCGGATTAGTTGTCGCCGGAACCGACGCCGCGTCGCTGGCACTTGACTTGGACGCCTGCGGCCCGGAGCCGACTGCGTATGTTTTCTGCAGCTTCGCTTCGATCGCGGCGCGCCCGACCGCCGGCGCCGCCGCAAGCTGCGCCCGCAGCTTGTTGCGCTTCTCTTTGCGGTGCCGACGCCGATGGATTTCCGTGGGGTGCAGACTTCCACTCATGATGACTCTCCTTCTAAACGATATTCGTGACTGTGGTCGGCGGAATCGGCTGCTTGTCAATCATCATCCTCCTCCACCGTTACGCTTGGTGCGAAGCCGAAGGACTCCGGACGAACACGCCCCGCAGGCGCTGCTCAAGAAAGCCCGCTTCAACGAGGTGCTGCAGCAATGCTCGGCACACCTGCCTGTCGAGGCCTGCCATCTGCGCGGCTTCAGCGTTGGTGAGCTTTGCGCCGGGGTCCATGAACAGATTCCGGATCCGCGCGAGCGCTTCTTTGACACATCGCGTCTGGAGTGGCTGCGTCATGTGCGTTGCTCGTCAGCGTGTGCGCGTCCGGCACCGATGCCGCGGACCCTTTCGTGGCCCGCGGCCTGTTGTCATACCTACTGCTTGTCGGCGACGATCACGTTGGCGACGGTTTGCCCCTGAGCATCCGTGCCAGTTTGGGTCGCTGTGAGCGTTTTGCCGTCAGATGAGATCGCGACCATCGTCGTGACGGTGACTTTGCCATCGACCTTCCCAACGGTCTGGAATGTGTGGTCATCAATCCGCTTCAACGATTGGGTGCTTTTGGGCGCTAAAGCACCTTCAGTGGGATAGTCCTTGCCATCAAACTTTCCGGTCGTCACGGTATGAGTGGCTTGACCCTGTGCGTTCACCCCATCGATGGCGGTTTTCAGGCCGTTTTCCGAGGCCTCCATCTTGACCGTCGCGGCTTGCGTCGGCGCAGGACCCGGCATGTATTTGGACTTGGCGAGGTTGACTTTCCACGTCCCGGCCCATGGATCCGACGTTTGGCCTGAGACGGTGAACGCGACTGCTAGCACCGCGATGGCCGCGAAGACGAGGTGAGTCGTGTACTTGTGCATAGTGCCTCCAAATCAGTCAAGTTGACGAGGGCTCTTGTGACGCGCCGAACCAAGCTCACGCGCTCCTCTGACGTGAGCGTCGGCTGTCGAATTGGCTTTGGTGAGGGCTGGAGACCGAGATGGCCGCAGGGCTCAGGAAAGCAGGACACGTCAGTATACTCCTGTCGTGGATTTGCAAGAGGACTGACGGATACGAGCTCCTTGACTGATGAGCATCGTCTTGCGACCGACGTGCTCGTTTCAGGCCAGCAGACAACTAGTTCGCGAGAGCCTTTGCGATCGCGTCGCGCAGCTTTGGATCGTCCGGCGTCACGTTACTGGGGAAAAACGCCGTCACGTCTCCTTGCTTGTCGACGACGTACTTCGAGAAGTTCCAGGCCGGCAGGTTCCCGGACTGGCCAAGGAACGCGTAGATCGGCGACTGGCCGGCCTCTTTCTTCGTCACGACCTTCTCGAACATCGGGAACGTCACGTCGTAGGTGAGCTTGCAGAACTGCGCAATCTCTTCCGACGAGCCCGGCTCCTGCTGGCCGAAGTCGTTGCTCGGGAATCCGAGCACGTTGAACGGCTTGCCCTTCATCTCACGCTGCAGGCGCTCGAGGCCTTCGTACTGCGGCGTGAAGCCGCACTTGCTGGCGACATTCACCACGAGGCTGACCTTGCCTTTGTACTGCGCGAGGTCGCCGTCCTTGCCGAGCAGCGTTTTCGTCTTCAGGTCGTAGAAGGACCCGTTCTGCGCAGACACGATCGCCGCGACGGTCACAATCAGAAGCAGAGTGAGCGGATGTTTCATGACACCACCTGGAAAATGGCGAGCCGCTGATCCCCGGTGGGATCGTCCTGAACCCCATCGGTGGACAATCGGCGCCATTGTACCTCGTCCATGCAGGAGGCTTCAGGCCTGTTCGGGTTGCCCGTGCGGGCGAGCCCGATTGAGACGTGTCGGCTCGAACCGATGAGAGTTGGTGGCCCAGATTTCGCCAGTTGGAACGCTGTTGTACTGGTTAGGACCGCTGGAAGTGCTGAAGAAAGCCGCATAATCTACGTTGCGGTCTTGCTGCGGAAGCGCAGCCATTCACAAAGGGAGGCCGAAATGGCCGTCGAATTCATCACCAAGAGGATCGAGGTTCCGCGCGGCACGGGACGCCGACAGATCTTTGACTCGGTACCCTTCCAGAACAAGGTCAGAGTGGCCAACATCGCCCTGCGCGGATTCCTCCTGGACTACGTCAACAGCGATCATCACATCAATGTCGTGGAAGTGAGCACGAATCTCGGCGTCATTGAAGGCGAGATCGTCCATTTTCGGGTGAACTGCCAGTACCACCGACAGGAACTTTGACGACGAATATTCCGGTCACGTCGATGTGCTCGTCATAGCCGACTTGCAACCTGCATGATGGCGGAGGTCGTATGGGCGGCACCGCTTCTCATCGGGTATTTGCCGGGCACTGCATCCTGCGGTTTCACGTTGCTGTTGTCGTCGACGAATCGTGGGCGCTCGTAACCGCAGGTCCTGGCACGATGATCGCCTGGTCACCCAAGGGAGGCCTCCTGGCGTGGCTGGGAACTCTCCGTCGGCGAGAGCGTATCTGGCCATGAGTAGATCGCCCGATAGAGCGTTTTTCATTGGAGAACGAGAGATGATGTTCCGAAACGCTATCCGCATAGTCGGGACGGTGGCAGTCGTGCTTTCGCTGGGCGTGATGGGCCTTGCGCAGCAATCGGCCAAAGTCGACGTCACCGGCACCTGGGCGTTCACGATTGAATCTGCGGCGGGAACCGGCATGCCGACCGTCACCTTCAAACAGGAAGGCGGCAAGCTGAGGGGGACACTACTCGTCGATGTTCTTTGGCGAGGCCGAACTGACCGGTAGCATCGACGACCGCGCCATCGAGTTTACCGTTCCTGTCCAGGGCCAGGACGCGAATGTGGACATGAAGTTCACCGGCACCGTCGAGAGCAAGGACTCGATGAAGGGAAAGCTCTCAGCCGGCAGCTTTGGCGACGGGACCTTCAGCGGGACGCGGAAATAGCCACGCCAGTAAGCTTGTCGACGAACAGTCATCACCGACCCGCCAGGTGACGTCAGGCCTGTAGGGTGCGACCCTGATCACTCCGCCAAGTCTGTACTCGTGAAACGCAAAGCGCGACTTGACGCGTTAGGGTTTATGTGGAAGGTCACGAGACGGCGGTCTCATCACCGGATACGCATTTCGTGAAAAGGCAATGTGATCCGCGGTCGTCCACGGCCCCTACTTGAGCGTGAGATGAAACCCGTTCTAGGAAGTCCTCAAAATCGCGATGATATTTCCGAAACAGCCTCGGACGGGTGCATGTGAGGACCTGCACGGTTCCCGATAAGCCACTGTAGTAGTAGCCAAGAACCGCCATCGGGATTCCGTCGACCTTCCCTTCGATGCGTAGCATCAGCAGATCGGTTCCGTTCACCCGACGCAGCTTTTCCTCAACGATTTTCAGATCCGGGTCCGTCTCTCGTGCATCATTCAACGCTCGTTCCCGCAACTCGTTGAGAGTGGTAGGGATCCGTTCTGTAATGACCATGGCGTAAGCGTCACCACCGATATGCTGAAATATCCGTTGGTTTCCCTGGGTCGATTTTGTTTCCTTCCAGAGGCTTGGATTAATTGAAATGGCCGCTCTACCGCTAATGACCTCAAGTTCTTGAGTCGCAGCTCGTGGCGCCGCCGTGAACACCGCGGCGGTGCCGCTCGACACTGCCCTTGGTTGAGCTGTAGTGGTCGTCCTACCTTGTGCCTCAACGTCATTGCACGGATGCAGAGTGGCGAACGCCGAAATCGTTGCGGCGAAAATGAATCGAGTATTTCTTGGACGGCCCAAAGCCATTCTGTTTGTTGGGTGGCGCTAGGGCGACACCCTCTTTCCTCTTATCGGCCGTT
>CAVYZX010000036.1:0-62237 GCA_963773035.1 uncultured Acidobacteriota bacterium
CGAGGATCACCCGTCTTTTTCTTAGATGAGAGCCAACCCACTACATACGACGTCTAAGTGGTTGATGTCTGCAGGGGATCCTCAGGGACCAGCTTGCCGAGCACGAACGGCTGAAGACGGCCGGCACGATCTGTCGGTTCGTATTTCATCGCAATGGCGAACGGATCATGACCTTCCGCACAGCATGGAAGAACGCTTGCAAAGCGGCCGGCTGTCCCGGCAAGCTGATTCACGACATGCGCCGCTCTGCGGTTCGCACCTTCGAGCGCGCCGGTGTGCCACGATCGGTGGCGATGTCAATCGTCGGCCACAAGACGGAGTCGATCTATCGCCGCTATGCCATCGTGGATGAAGCGATGCAGCGGGAAGCCGCAGCACGGGGTGAGTTTGAGCCATCCGACACCTGCGGCGCGGTGGATTGATGCTCACTGCGACGTTGATCGTTAGTAACGTCAAGCCCCGCAGGTGATTGATTTTTTGCGAGACAGAAAGTCCCACATCTCGCTGATCACACGATCTGGCGCTTCTTCGTGCGGCCAGTGACCGAGGCTACTTGAGTTCGATCAGGACAATATGCCCCTCACTTGTCCCGATGATCTCGGTCGCGTGCTCTACCGGGGCAAAAAACCCTGCCTGTCCTGCCTTCAACTTCATTTCGATACTTTTGCCATCAGGTGACGTGAACCTGTATTGGCCATCGCTGATGGCGACAGCGACATAACTTGGATGCGTGTGTAGGGCCGATTTGGCCCCAGGCTGCGCACGCACCTCCAACACCCGGACACGGTCATTGTCCAGCAACACCTTGTAAAGATGGGGTGCGACTGTTACTGCATCTCCCGGCATTGGGTTTCTCCTTCTCTCTGGATTCCGCCGGCCGCAATTGTCCTGGGCGCCCGGTCGGTCGTCAACTCTTTTCGGCAGGATGGCTTGCGAGACGCCATTGAATCGAGCCCCGCAGATTGGTGTCGGTGACATAAGCACGGGTACCGAGATTAGCCCGCGAGCGCCAATTGACCGGTGCCGTCCGTCAGTGGCACGGATTGGAAACGAAAAGTCGTCCAGTGCTAATCGATGGGGTCGCCGGGGCAAAGTCGCAGCACAAGGCGCAACAGGCTCAGAACGGGATCAGTTGGCCGTTTCGGGCGCTGCGGTGAACATCCTTCGACCGAAGAACTCGCAAATTTCCTAAAACATTGGTGCCGGGGGCGGGGATCGAACCCGCACGACCCTCTCGGGTCACAGGATTTTAAGTCCGCCAGGCCGCAACGCCCCGCAACACGCCGCACGCCCTACTGCTCGTTTTCCTCAATCTTCTGATGTATCATGTTGTCCGGTGTTGCGGACTGCTGCGGCACACCGCTAGCCCAACGCTAGCCCGATCCGCTAGCCCACTGGCGAGTTTTCACCGCTAGCCCGCGCTAGCCAGGCAACTAAGTAACCGGACAACGCCATGACCAGACCGCGAGCGCGACTATCGATCGTGGGCCAATCAGGGGCGCATGCGGATGCGGCCATATCGAATGAACATTCGATTGAAGAGATCCACCTGATCCCTGGATTGCTGGCCACGCAGGTCGTGCTCGATCTCCGCGACAACGCGCGTCAGCACCCGGTAAAGACCCGGGACGTTCACGCGCCATCGGCGCGCTCCCACGCGCAGCAACGAATCGCTCTCGACGTCCCAGGTCAATTCAATTCGGACGCTGGAGACGAACGGCTTCGTCTTCGGCTTCTTCTTCCTCTTATGCGGCGGTCGAACGACGCGAACGCCAAACGCATGCGTGAACGCATTCCGCGCATCGTAGATGCGGCTTGCCTGGACGACAGAGAGACCGCCGTACTTGATGAGCACTCGCTTGAATGGCGGGCCAACTCCTTGTTCGTCGCCAAACCGCAGCTTCGCCAGCAGGTTAAAGGCGGTGCACATCAAGATTGTCGAAGCGAACATGCGGTGCGGGTTGCGGGAGCCCGGGAACAAGTGCTCCGGCACAATGCGCCTGATGTGGCAGAGCGTTTCCTGGCACTCACGTCGAATCAGGTGAACAGTGCTATTCAGACCCGGCTCGACCGGGTCGACTGTCGGAGCCCGAAAGAGAAAGTCAATGCGACGCGGCGATATCTTGGCCATGGAAGAACTCAATCTACGGACGACGAGTCGACTCTGCAACGCCTTACTGCGCAGGCTATCGCCCACTGCCTTGATTTTCTTGCGAGCCTAACCGTTTATGACCAAAACTCTCACTGACAAATTCTGCGCCGGGATTCGGAGCGCTCAGCGCGAGAACGTCTTCGACAAGAAGGCGCGCGGCCTGGTGCTACGCGTGAGTGCGAAGTCGAAGGTCTGGTACTTCACGTACCGCAACGGCGGCCCGTCGCAGTGGGTGAAACTCGGCGACTATCCCGCGACCAAGCTCGCCGAAGCGCGCACCCTGGCGCTCGCCCAGCGTCACAGCATCGACGTCGAGGGGAAAGACCCCGCGGCCGAACGACGCACGCCGCCCCCGGAACCTGAACCGACTCCGAAGGCCTTCACTGTCGCCGATTTCGTCCCGACCTTCGTCGCGTTTCAGAAAGGCCGCATCAAGACCTGGCGCGACGACGACAGGAAGCTGGCGCGCTACGTGCTCCCGGCCTGGGGGCCGCTCCCGCTGCGAGCCGTCACGCGTCAGCACGTCCACGAGCTGCTCGACACGGTCGCTGGCCGTGGGCGGACGATTGGCGTCAACCGCCTCCAGGCGGTCGTCAGTCGCCTCTTCACCGTCGCGCTCGATCGCGAGCTGATCGACGCGCATCCGGCCGCACGGATGATCAAGCGCTTCAAGGAGCCCCCTCGAGAAAAGACCCTCACCGATGACGAGCTCCGCACCCTGTGGCGAGGCCTCGATCAACAGCCAGGCGCCGCGGCGGATGCGATTCGGCTGCGCCTGCTACTCGGGCAACGCGGCGGCGAAACGGCCGGCATGCAGTGGCACGAAGTCGATCTAGACGCGACCACGTGGAGTCTCCCCAGCAGCCGCACGAAGAACAAACGCCCGCATGTGCTGCCGTTACCGGCGACCGCGCTCGCGCTGCTGAAGGCCCGTCGTAAGGCAATCCCGCCCGACGAGCCGCACGTCTTCCCGGCGCTGACGCTGACGTCTGACGCACACAGCGCGCTGAGCGTGATTCACGGCGACACGTACGAATGGACCGACCTGCGGCGCACCATGGCGACGCGCCTAGCCGGTCTCGGGTTCGACGAGACTGTGATCGGGCGCGTGCTCAATCACGCCAAGTACGGTGTGACCGGCAAGCATTACAACCAGCACGTCTACGTCGAGGAGATTCGACGCGCGCTCACCGCCTGGGACGCCGAGCTCCAGCGCATTCTCGCCAACAAGCCGCAGAAAAAAGCGCGCGTGCTCTCGATGCGAGGCCGCCCGTGACGCCGGCGGAGGCGAAGGCGCTCGTCGCACACATCGCGCTCGAGCCCCTTCGACGGATCTATGCTCGGACGAAGAATCCGCTGATGCTGTGGCTCGCGTATCAGGTCGCCCGCAAATACCGACTGCCGATCCCGGAGGAGTTCTTCACCTATCTCGACGCGTGCGCCGCCCGGCTGACGACTCCACAGGGAACCGCCGACGCCGAGGCGATCGCGCGGGTCTTTGAGTTGAAGACCGAGCACGGCGGGCGCGCGGTGCGGGTGCGGGCGAAAACGGCCTTACGGGACGCCGCAATCGTGGACCGCGTGATCTGGCTGCAGACACCCTCGACGGGCGACGTGGAAGGCGTGACACCAGACCCGCCCCTCTCGTTCGACTGCGCCATCATCGCCACAGCGAAACACTTTCACCTCGCACCCCGCACGGTCCGCAACATCGTCAGTCGCCACCAAAAACACACGCCCACCCTCTAACTCCCGGAGTAGCAGGGATCGTTTTGCGTGCGATGCTCATTGAGCGTCATGAAAAAGCATTTCGCAACACGCCCCATCACGGAAGACGATCGGCTCATCCTCGAATCCGAGGTCCAAGAGCGCGTGCCCCTCCATCGGTCGACCATCTATCGCAAGGTGCAGAACGGGACGTTCCCGGCGCCGATTCGGATCGCCGCCAATCGCAACGCGTGGCGACTGTCGGCGATTCTCCGCTGGATTGCTGAACGCGAGCAGCACCCGATTGCCGCACGCGCGTACTTCGGAAAAACGAAGGCGGCGCCCGCACGTGGAACCGGACAACACCAGGAGCCGCACGTCTAAGTCTGAATTTTTTGTGCTGAAGACGCGACAGGCCTCAGCGCGAACTTTGGAGGGGGACTGAGGCCTGCCGGGAACGTCGATGACGACCTTGGGGGAGGACCCAATGTCATGACCACCATAACACGGCGCACCACATCGATCACCGCGGCGGAGGAACCTAGTGGGCCGCGGCCTCTCTTCTGACAGTCGCCAATTGATCCAACGCGCCTACGACGTGCTCGAGGTTGAGCATCCGAGCGGCGTCCGCCGTATCGCCTATGCGGTCTTCGGCAACCAAGCGGATGCGTTCGTCAAGAAGCTCGGAAAGCAGTTGGCGAATGCGCGGCGGCGTGGGCTGATTCCGTGGGACTGGATTTCCGACGACACCCGACCGTCCATCACGCCCTTTGTCGTCGAAAACATGAACGCCCTTCGCGACATCAATGCGGCGTGTCCGAGTTACGACCCGTGGCCGAGTCAAGGGAAGCGGGTCGTCATCTGGTCCGAGAAGAGTCTGGGCGGAACGCTGAAGCCGATTCTTGAGGCGTACCTGGCGGAATTCCAAGTGCATCACGGCAACTCGTCGTGGACGGAATTCCACAAGTATGCGCAATGGACGAAGCGCATCCGCACCTGCGCCTGATCATCCTCTACGTCGGCGACCATGATCCGAAAGGTCTCCGCATCTCCGAAGACGACATCCCGAAGCGCCTGGCTGATCGCGGCGCGATCAACTGGGAATGTCATCGGGTCGCTATGCTGCGGTCTGATGCGAAGGCCGTGGCGAAGACCGACCGCGACCGATTCAAGACGAACGACAAAGACATCACCTGGTATTACCTCCGCACCGAATTGACCTACGGCGTCGAAGTCGAGGCGCTGTCCTCGAACATCCTGCGCGACCGTGTCGAAGCGGCCATCCGCGAACAGATCACCGACCCGGACGCGTGGAATCGCACGCTAGTGTCGTGTCCCTGAAGTTCGTTCGCAGAATCGGCTGACCTTGTCCAAGATGGCATCGGCGGTCGCGGTCCAGACGAACGGCGTGCAGTGTTCGTTGTAGTGCGCCAGATACTCGTGAATGGCCGCTTCAAGGGCCGGCACGCTCTCGAAGGTGCCACGGCGAATCCGTCGGGTCGTGATCGTCGAGAAGAAGCGTTCCACTTGGTTGAGCCAACTGGCACTCGTCGGCGTGAAATGCAAGTGATAGCGCGGGTGGCGCACAAACCAGCGGATGACCTTCGGCGCTTTGTGCGTCCCGTAGTTGTCCATGATCACGTGCACGTCTCGGTCTGGCGGCAACTGGGCATCGACGCGCTCGAGAAATTTCAGAAACTCCTGATGGCGATGGCGCCGATGACACTGCCCGATCACTTTCCCGGTCGCGACGTCCAAGGCCGCGAACAGCGAGGTCGTGCCGTGGCGGATGTAGTCATGGGTTTGGCGGGCCGGGATGCCGGGGCGCATCGGCAAGAGCGGCCGGGTGCGGTCCAGGGCCTGCACTTGGCTTTTTTCGTCCATCGACAAGACGATGGCGCGATCCGGCGGAAAGAAATACAGGCCGACGATGTCGCGCACTTTCTCGACAAACTGCGGGTCCGCCGACAGCTTGAACGTGTCGAGGCGATGCGACTGCAACCCAAACGTCTGCCAGATGCGCGCGATCGTGGCCTTGGAGAGGCCGGCCACGTCGGCCATGCTGCGCGTGGTCCATTGCGTCGCGTGAGCCGGCGGGCCCTCGAGCGTCCGGGTAATCACGTCGACGATTCGATCGTCGGTCGCTTTGCGCGGCGCCCCGGGCCGCGGCTCGTCCGTCAGGCCCGGGAGACGCCGGACCCGAAACCGCTCGCGCCATTTGCACACGCTGTTACTCGACACGTGGAGCCGTTTGGCCACCGCTCGATTGGTGAGACCCTCCGCGCAGGCCAGCACCATCCGCGACCGCAGCGCCAGCCGTTGCGCCGTGGTCGGTCGGCGGGTCCACTGCTCCAGCGTGCGGCGTTCGTCTTCAGTCAGCAACAAGGGTTTGTGGTGGCGTTTTCTCGGCATGCCGCGCAGCGTACCCGCGCGACAGCCGAAGTACAAGACTTTTTCTGAGACACGACACTAGCCGCGAGTCACGTGGTGCGTGAGAGCTGGGAATCGTACGTGGACGCGTGGCAGGCCCCGGCTATCCCGCCCCTAGGGTCCGAATAGATGCCCATGAACCTGACGGCCGCCGACCTCGTCCGCCAGCTACGCTGTCTCGAGCGTTGCGAGATTCATCTACCGGCCCCGTTCCGATCGGAGGCGCGATGAGCTACCTCGGCCGCTATCGACGTGCGTACCCTCGGCTGTTCCGCCATCCGGGGTTCAAGCAGCTGCCGCCGCTCGGCCAACGACTGACCGTCTACGTCCTGTTTGGTCCGCAGTCGAACCGGATCGGCCTGTTCTACTTCTCGCTGCAGACCGCCGCCGAGGACTTGGGGACAACCAACGAAAGCTTAAGGAAAGCTTGGCCTGACGTTGCCTCGACGTTCGGGTGGGGTTTCGATGCATCTAACCACGTCTTGTTTATTCCGTCCTGGTGGCGCTGGAACCACCCCGAGAACGAGAACGTTTTACGGGGCAACCTCAAGGACCTCAACGATGTACCGCGATGCGAGTTGATGGAACGGTTTGTGACGAACACTGGGGACCTTGACCCAAGGTTCCATGGAACCTTCATCGAAGGTTGCACCAAACGTCTACCCAAAGGTCCGCCAGATCAGTATCAGTATCAGGATCAGAAACAGAAACAGGTAGCCGCGCGAGCGGCTCGCGTCACGGCGCTCGCGCGTCCCGCAGAAAAGACAGCTGAGAAGAGAAGCCGAGAAGACGGCACCCAGACCCCCCACCCCCTGCGGGAGACGACGGACCCGGAACAACACAGCAGAGAAGAGGGCCGAGAGGCGAAGCTGCACGCGGTCGCCACGGAGACGTTGAAGGTCGTCAGCCCTCATCTCCCGCTCGACGAACTGGTCGAAGCTTTTTTCCATATCGCCCGCCAGGCGCGCGTGACCGCCGGTGCGAGCGAAGCCCGGCACGCGTTGAACGTGGCCTTGTCAGAACGGCGAGCGGTGCGATGACGACCCGCAGCGGACCCCCCGGCGACCCGGACGCGACCCCCGAAACGGCCCGGGCCGGATTAGACCCCCTCGTAATTCTGCGGCCGTGCCTAAGTCCCGAGGCGGCAGTATCTTTTGCGATTGCCGCTCAACATTTCGGCTCCCCCCCGGCCGTCGCGACGCCGGCGAAACGAACCAAAAGTTCAGCGCGATGAATGTTCGAACATCACTTCGACCGACTCGACACGTCGTGGGTCTCGGCCTCTGGCAGCTCGGCCCGGCGGGCGGGCAGGGGCGGGCCCCGCTGTCTGGACTCGACCGGCCCGCCAGACGACCGCCCCCCTGTCGGCCTCGACACCTTGACACGCTGGCTACCTCCCCGAGTATCTGGGCCAGCGCAAGCGCCTCGGTCCAGGAGCGTCGCGACAGCGACGGGTCTAGGTCCTCGTCCGTCTCGCCTTGCAAGATGGACGCTGGGCCGTGGCTCAAGCGCAGATCGCCTACCTACTTCGGTCCTGGCCTGGCAAGCTTCCCCCCTCCCTGGCCCAATGGACCGAAGCTTGGCAATGCGTCAAGGATAACCGCCGCGCAAAGGGCATTTAGAAACCGACATTGCTGGGTGCGGGTATCGCAGGGTATACTCCGGCCGAAGTGAACTTTGATCACACTTTCGTGCGCACGGCCGGGACCACAGCGGCCGTGGTGCACGAGGTAACGGGCATGCAGGGACAGCGTCTCCTTAACCGCAAGACAACCGCCTGGACGTTGATCCTTGCAGCGGGGGTGATCGGCGTGCGGCTCGTTGCGCAACAGCCCGGGCAACCCCCGGGCAACGCCCCGCCGCCGCCCGTCGTGCGCACCGATATCTCCGGCGACTGGACCTATTCGAATAGCGAGGACCAGCCGCATCGCGTACCGGGCCCGGAGCTTGGCGACTACACCGGCCTGCCGTTGAATGATGCCGATCGACAGAAGGCCGACGCGTGGGACGCGACGATCCTGTCGCAGCCAGAGCGCCAGGCGCAACCGCATCCGGCCCAGTACTTCATGCGGGGACCCGGACCGGCGCTACGGATCGTCAAGATTCTCGATCCAATCACACAGGAGCTCGTGGCCTACGCGATGGCCGGCGGCTTTGGACGCGCCGATCGGGTCATCTGGATGGACGGCCGCCCCCACCCGTCCGATTTTTCGGAGCACACGTGGGACGGTTTCTCCACGGGCGTGTGGGAAAACGGCCAGCTCGTGGTGACCACGACGCACATGAAAATGGGCGTGATCCAACGGAACGGGTCAGCGGCCAGTCCGTACGGCAAGATGGTCGAACACTACTTTCGACACGGTGACCTGCTGGTGATGTTCTCGAGCATCGACGACCCGATCTACTTCGAGGAACCGATGTCGCGCACGCAAACATGGCGATGGAACCCGAATGGCAACATGGCACTCGGCAACGCGTTCGAAACGGTCGACGAGCTCGGCGACAAGCCGCTCGGGTGGGTGCCGTTTTATCCACTCGGCGTCACCCATCCCGACCTCGCACAAAAGGTGGGGCTCCCATTTGCCGCGACGCGAGGCGGAAAGGAATCGCTCTATCCCGAATACCAGTTGAAGATCCAGGAAATGATGAAGGAGGGCGCGGCTCGCAAGGCGGACGACGCCGTGGAACCCTCGCAGAACACTGCCGCTCCAAAGAAATAGCATATGGCGAAGCCCACGCGGTGGCTCACGACGATCGCTGGTGCGGCGTTGATCGCGGGTGTCGGCGCGCAGCAGGCGCCGCCCACTCCCCAGATTCCACAGCCGATGTTTCGAGCGCCAGAGGACACACGGAAGACCGGCGTCAAGCCTGACGACATCAAAGCCGGTGGCCGTCCAGATTACACCCGGCTTCGCGATCAGCTGGTGGTCGTTCCAGTGCAGGGCCGGATTCACCTGATTGGCGGGGCCGGGTCGAACATCGCGGTGCAGGTGAGCGACGAGGGCACTCTCCTCGTCGATACTGGCGATTCAGCGTCGAGCACCAAGGTGATCGCCGAAGTCAAGAAGCTTCAGATCCGCCCGGTGCGCTGGATCATCAACACCGATGCCGATCTGGATCACACGGGAGGAAATGGAACCATCGCGAAGGCCGGCGTCGCTTCGATCGCGCCGGGAGGTGTCGCCGCACCAGGAGGCGGTGGCGGAGCGATCTTCGGCGAGGGGGCACGCCTGATGGCCTTTCAGAACGTGTTGAACCGGATGAGCGCTCCGACGGGTCAACGCTCGCCGCGCGAAGTCGCCGAGTGGCCGACGGACACCTTCTTCACCGCGCGGAAGAACTTCTGGTTCGGCGGCGAGCCGATCGAGATGTGGCACGTGCCGGCCGCGCACAGCGACAGCGACATCCTGGTGTTCTTCCGCAAATCGGACGTGATCGTCGCCGGGGATGTCATCGCCGCCGATCGCTATCCGTACATCGACGCCAAGAACGGCGGTTCGATTCAAGGGATTATCGCCGGGCTGAACCAGATCGTGGCGACGGCCGTACCGGAGTACAACCAGCAGGGCGGCACTCGCATCATTCCTGGCCACGGACGCGTCCTGAACCAGAGCGACGTGGTTGAGTACCGTGATATGGCCACCATCATCCGCGACCGTATCGCGCAACTGGCGAAGGATGGGAAGACTCTCGCGCAGGTCAAGGCCATGCACCCGACGCTCGACTACGATGGCATTTACGGATCGACGACGGGCCCGTGGACCACGGATATGTTCATCGAAGAGGTATACAAAGAAGTGACCTCGACGCCCGCTCGGTAAGGCCGGGAGCCGTCGTGTGTTGTCTGGGCTGGTCCGGCGCGTCGGCGTGTTTACGCTCGTCACGCTGCTGCTTCCCACGTTGGTGCGCGCGCAATCGATTCGGCTCTGGCTCGGCGTCTGGAAGCTGAACGTTGCCGCGTCGTCCTTTTCGGGATCGCCTCCGTACAAGAGGGCAATGCGCAGAATCGAGGCCTCGGAACGCGGCGTCAGGATCGTCGACGATCTCGTGCGCCCTCGCGGCGGCGTCGTGCACCTCGAGTGGATAGGAAGGTTCGACGGGCTCGATTACCCTGTTCAAGGCGCCGAGGTGGTCCTCACGAATGCGTATCGCTGCGAGGGCGATCGCACCTGCGAGCTCGTTCAGAAACTCGACGGAGACGTTGTGCTCACCGCTCGGCTGTCGATTTCGCCCGATGGCAAGGTGCTGACGACCGTTGCCGCCGGCCAGCCCGCGAGTTTCAGCACTGTTTACGAAAGGCAGCAGGCGTCAGCCTCCGTACGGATCCGGGGGTCGAATCCACCGAAAACCGCTGTTGAGGAGCCGGAAGGTATCAAGCGGCACGAGCTGGAGGTCGAGGTGTATGCGACGGCCGTCCATCTCGCCGTCGAGGATCATCTGCTCCGGTTTCGGTTGGTGAAACGTGAAGCTCGCTTTCCACGTCCGGCTCTTGCCCTTCGTGAGCGCGATTGTGTGTCGGCCGACGTCGAGCACTGCGCCGTAGTGGGCGAACGAGTCGTCGGTGCGCTGAAACACCAGTCGGTCCGGCGCGTCGAAGATCACACGCCGCCAGCGAAGATCGTAATCGTTCAGGCTCGGTGGGCGCAGCTCGTCGTCGACGGAGAGCCGATCGACGTCCCAGATGCCGTAGAGCGCCGATTTCGGGCTGCCGCCGCCACCCGGCGAGGACCAAGAAACTACGGCGAGCCGCGTGAACATCGAGGCCAAATAGACTCCAAACACGATCTGCGCCATAACCGCGCGGCGGTTCGCCTGAGCCGTGCGGAACAACGGCGCGTGCGACGCTTCAGCGACTGGACGGTTCAGCACGAACATCCGCGCGAGCCGACCGAGATCCGGCGCCAGCAGGAACACAGCGAACGCGATCAAATGCAGCGAGATGATCTTGAGGCCAATGTCGTAGGTCATGTTCAGCACGAACACCTGAACCATGTCGGCCAGGGCGATCGTGGCCCCCAGGATCGCCGTCTGCGGCACGATGAGAAGACCTCCGGCCACGACCTCCGCCCAGCCGGTGAACATTTGATAGCCGACCGACGACCCGATAGCGGTCCAGAGCATGTCGGTTCGAGAGAGATTGCCGACCGGTTCCACTAGCGTGACCAGCGATGGAGCGGGAAACTGTGTCGGAATGACTTTGGCCATTCCGAAATAGAACATCTGAGCGGCGAGCGCGAACCGCACGAACAGACGAATCCATTTCTCGAGGCCGTCGTGAGGTCGCTCGCCGTCTACGACCGTCCAGATCGTCGAAAGGACGACGGCGACGACCAGCAACCAGCCAATCTGAATCCAATGGAACGTCGTGTCCCCGCTATTGCCCGAGTAGATGAGGGGCTCGGTGACATGGAACAGATGCGTCGCAAACCAGAACGTGATCTCGCGCATCGGCCAGCGCGTCCCCAGGTTTGGGAACGAAGCATCGGGAACGAGCAGCAGTCCACCGACGATTTGCGTGGCGAAGGAATACAGCGCGAAGTACACGAAGCAGAAACGGAAGGCCCGCGCGCGGGATTCCACGGCGTCACCTGCGGCTCGACAGTCCGCGGGGTCCGGGCCATCCAGTCTGGATTGTATAGTGAACAATGTTGACTACCGAATTCTCAGTCTCTATGATCCACGTCATTAGACACAGGCGCCGCCGACCCTGTGCCGGCACCATTGAGGCCCGAACGTCAGCGTGTAACGTCGAGAGGCCGGCTTCTTTGAGGCCGGCGGCGAGAGCTGGAAATGATTCGAACGAACGTATTGGCAATCCGCGGTGCACTGATCGCGTGCTCGATCTCGACTTTCGTTTCGACATTGCCGGCGAGCGGTCAAGCCCCTACAGGCCAGGCGCCGGCCGCACCAGCCCAACCCGCGCAAGGGCGCGGTGGACGTGGCCAAGCGCCACAGCCCCCGCAAACCCCGCAGGCGCAGGCGCCGATCGATCTGACGGGCTGGTGGGTGTCGGTGGTCACCGAAGACTGGCGCTGGCGGATGGTGACGCCGCCGAAGGGTGACTACGCGAGCGTACCGATCAACGACGAAGCTCGCCGCGTCGCGGATACGTGGGATCCGGCCAAAGACGAGCGCGAAGGTAACGCGTGCAAGGCCTATGGCGTTGGCGGCATCATGCGCCTCCCCGGCCGCCTGCACATCACGTGGCACGATCAAGACACGTTGAAGATCGAGACCGATGTGGGAACGCAAACGCGTCTGTTGCACTTTGCCCCGCCAGGTGAGTCCGTGCCGGTCAAGAGTGAACAAAGTTCGACGGGCGAACTCAATTGGCAAGGCTACTCGGTCGCCACGTGGGAAATACTCAATCCCCCTGCGCGCGGGAACGCGGTTTTCGGATTCGCCGGAACAGCCCCGGCCGGGCCGCCGGTGCCGCGCTACGGATCGCTCAAGGTCATCACGACGAAGATGAAGCCGGGATATCTTCGGAAAAACGGCGTGCCCTACACCGAAAACGCCACGGTCACCGAATACTTCGATCGGCACAAAGAATCGAACGGCGATCAGTGGCTGACCGTGACCACGCTCGTCGAGGATCTCAAGTATTTAAACCAACCCTTCACCACGAGCTCTCATTTCAAGAAGGAACCGGATGGATCGAAGTGGCGACCGGCGCCGTGTGCCGCCCGATAAGCCCGCCGCAACGCGCCGAAGTGATAGTTGTCGGAATGTGACGCCATGAAACAACTCAGTCTCATTCTCCTGCTGGTTGGAGTGATGGCGGTCGACGCGAGAACGGCGTCGTCGCCGGCGGAATGCACCGTTGCGGCGTTGCAGCAGAAGGCACCGCCAGGAACAACGATCACCGCGGCAGCCGTCGTTCCAGCCGAGGGCACGACGCCCGAGTACTGCCGCGCCGACGGGAACGTGGCAACTCCGGGCAACACGGTGAACTTCAGGCTCGGACTGCCTGCAGCCTGGAATGGCAAGTTCTTCTTCGGAGGCGTCGGCGGCTTCGGCGGGACGATTGGCGCGCTGAACGCCGGACTCGAGAAAGGCTATGCTTCTGCGTCAACCGATACGGGGCATCAGGGCTCAGTGATCGACGCGAGCTGGGCGCTCAACAACCCGGCGAAGCGAATCGACTACGCGCATCGAGGCACGCACGTCACCACCGTCGCGGCCAAAGCGCTGAGCCAAGCGTACTATGGCCGTGCCCCACGGCACGCGTACTTCGACGGGTGTTCGAACGGCGGACGGCAGGGGCTGATGGAAGCGCAGCGCTATCCGGAGGACTTCGACGGGATCATTGCCGGCGATCCGTCCTTCGGCACGTTGGGACAGCTGAGACGCACGTTTGTCTATCAAACGATGTTGTCCTCGCCGGAGCATTTCCTCTCGTCCGCGAAGATCGCGCTGGTCGCGAACGCCGTGATGAAGAGCTGCGATGCGCAGGACGGCCTCGCTGACGGACTCATCACGGACCCGCGTGCGTGCAGCTTCACACCCGAATCGCTGAAATGCGCAGGTCCTGGCGGTCCCGATTGCCTGACGAGCGCCGAGCTCGAGACGGTCGGGGCGATTCACGGCGATCTCAAAAGCCCGTTCGGCCGCACGCTGGTGCGATTTCCGCTCGGGCACGAGGACGGCGCGACGGGATGGCAGGCATGGGTGACCGGCGCGTCGACGCCGGAGCGGCGCGCCGACGGCACACTCGCGCTGACCGGCAGAATGCCGGCCGGCTATGCCTTCCAGGATTCGTATCTGAAATATCTCGCGTTCGACGGCGCGGACGGGACCTTCGATTGGCGTACCTTCAACCCCGATCGCGACGGTTCGAAACTCCAGCCGTTCATGGACGAGTTCAGCCCGACCAATCCGGATCTGGCGAAGATGCGCGCGCGCGGCGGCAAGCTGATTCTGTACCACGGCTGGGCGGACCCGGCATTGAGCGCGCTCCGGACGATCGCGTACGACGACGACGTCGTCAAGAAAGCCGGCGGCCGCGGCCAAAGCGATCGCTTCGTCGAACTGTTCATGGTGCCGGGCATGCACCATTGCCAAGGGACCGGGCCGGGACCGAACACGTTCGACATGTTGACCGCGCTTGACGAATGGGTCGAACACGGCGCGGCGCCGTCGCGCGTCATCGCCTCACATACCTCGAATGGGATCGTCGATCGCACGAGGCCGCTCTGTCCGTATCCGAAAGTCGCGAAGTACCTTGGACGCGGCAGCGTGGATCAGGCGGAGAACTTCCAGTGTGTCGCACCTGACACCGCGCCACAAGCGGCGGCATCAGCACCACGCCCCCCGGCGCGCGCGTTCGCGCCCGCGAAAACGCCGTGGGGCGACCCGGATTTGCAGGGGAACTACTCGAACAAGTACGAGTACGGCACGCCGTTCGAGCGGCCGCAGGAGTTTGAAGGCCGTCGACTCGAAGACGTCACGGCCACGGAGCTTGCCGACGCAGTGAAGAAGCGTCAGGAGAACACGCTCGAGAGCGCGAAATTCTTCGGCGGCGATCCGGAAGGGAAGATCGGCAACTCCGCCGAGTTCCGCGACATCTACGAAGTGAGCCGCGGCAGCCGTGCGTGGTTGGTTGTCGATCCGCCGGACGGCAAGATTCCGCCGATGAAGCCCGACGCCCGCGCGCGATTCGCCCGGCAGCCCGGCGCCAACGGGTTGAACGGACCCGAAGATTTCAGCCTCTGGACACGCTGCATCACGCGCGGATTTCCGGGATCGATGATTCCTGGCGTGTACGGCAACTCCTATCAGATCGTGCAAGCACCGGGACTCGTCGCGATCCGGTACGAGATGGTTCACGACACGCGGATCATCCGACTCGACGGCGCTCCGCATCCAGGCCCGCACATCCAACTCGACATGGGCGACGCGAGAGGCCACTGGGAAGGCAACACGCTCGTTGTCGAAACGACGAACTTCAAGCAGCGAAGCGCGTATCGCAACGCGAACGCCGCGACGCTGCGCCTCGTCGAGCGTTTTACGCCGAAGGCGCCGGGCACGCTCGAGTGGTCGGTCACGGTGGAGGATCCGTCAACATGGGCGCGGCCGTGGACGTTCGCCATCCCACTGACGATGAACAACGCCGAGACGATCGAGCAGTACGAGTGCCACGAAGGCAATCGGGGCGTCAGCAGCATCCTCAGCGGGGCTCGCGCAACGGAGAAGACGACAACCCCCAGCATTCGGTAAGGAATCGTTCGTGACCTCCGCGCTACAAAGACCATTTTAGGAATCGGCAGAACAGAGTACGGACATAGCAGGGTATACTGTGGCCTGTCGTGAACATTGTTCACATGTTGACATGCACGGTCGCCGCCACCGCGCGGCGGTGGCCCAGGAGGTAACGGCCATGCTTCGACAGCGTCTCCTTCTCTTCGCAGCGATCGCGGTTGCCAGCATCGTGCCGCTGACGATGTCGGCAGCGGATTGGAAGTCGCCGCGAACGCCGTGGGGCGATCCCGACCTGCAGGGCGTGTGGTCGACCGCCGCCGAGATGAGCACTCCGTTCGAACGGCCGGCGAGCTTCGGCACTCGACAGAAGCTGACGGATGCGGAGTTCGAACAGCGATTGAAGCAGATCGCCACCCCCGGGATATTCGCCGGCGCGGCGACGGACCCGCCGTCGCACTGGATCGAGCGCAGCGATGTCACGCGGAACACCTCGGTCGTCATCGACCCGCCTGACGGCCACCTGCCGCCGATATCAGCCGAGGGACGGCAGCGTGCTTTCGCTGGCCCCGCGCCATTCGGCAACGGGCCGTTCGATGGACCCGAAGATGCGTCGCAGTGGGTGCGCTGCATCACGCGCGGCGGCCTGCCGGGCGTCATGTTCCCCACCGTGTACAACGCCAACGCGCGCATCTTGCAAGGACCCGGGTACGTGGCGATTACATACGAGATGATCCACGACACGCGCGTCATCCCGACAGACGGCCGCCAGCACGCCGGCCCGGCGCTGCGCCAATACTTCGGCGATTCAACCGGTCGCTGGGACGGCGACACCCTCGTCGTGGACGTCACGAACTTCAACGGCAAGGTCACGTTCCGAGGATCGAGCCAGGCGTTGCATCTCATTGAACGCTTCCGCCGCATCGAAAAGGACGTCATCCGTTACGAAGTCACCGTGGACGACCCAGCCACGTGGCCGACGCCCTGGACCGCGGCGCTCGACATGCGCCGCCAGCCCGGTGGGATGTTCGAGTACGCCTGCCAGGAAGGCAACTACGCGCTGTTGAATATGCTGCAGACATCGAGGCTCGCGGAAAGGAAGTAGTGTGTCGACCGCCCGCCGGCGTCGATGTTCAGTGGACGCGATTGTCGTGAAACGCGAATTGGACGGTTGTGGAGGGCGATGATTTGACTGCCTGCAGGTATCTTATGTCGCCTGTTCGACTGAAATGGTCGGCGCTCGCTCTCGTTTCAGTCGCCGCCTTGGTTGCGCTGACGAGCGTACGGTTGCGATCAGCGCCGGTGGTCGGAGAGTGGCGCGCCTACAACGGTAGTTACGCGAGCACGCGTTACTCGCCTCTTGACCAAATCAACAAGGATACCGTCAAGAACTTGAAGGTCGTCTGGCGGCAGTCACTGACACCGGATGCTGTCAAGGAAGGCCGCGAGGGCGTACCTCCGCCGCCGATCAATAACCAAACCACGCCCCTGATGGTCGGTGGACTGGTGTACTTCAGTACTGGCATCGGTGGTGTCGCCGCTGTTGACGCCGCAACCGGCAAGGTGGTGTGGCATGTTGATTCGTCTGTCTCGAATGCGCCGGCTGCCGACGTCCCTGGCCCTGACAATGGGGAGCCTCTTGCTGGAAGCGCGACCCGGAGCGTCGCGTACTGGACTGACGGCAGTGACGAACGCATCATCGCGCTCGTCGGAAGCAGGTATCTCACCGCGCTGAACGCAAAGAACGGAAAGCGCTATCCCGATTTCGGCGAAGGCGGCGAGGTCGATCTGCGCAAGGGTCAGGAGCGAGGGGTGACGACATTCTCCTGGCGTACCGGGCCGACGGTGATCGTTCGGGGGGTCATCATCGTGGGATCGAACGTCACAGACATCAATAGCGCCGCGTCGGTATCGCACAAGACCATGCCGCCTGGCGACGTCCGGGGAATTGACGTCAGAACGGGCAAACAACTGTGGCTCTGGCACTCGATCCCAGGTCTGGGAGAAGCAGGCAACGAGACGTGGCTCGAGGACTCCGCGTCATATAGCGGCAACACGAACGTCTGGGGCGCGATGAGCGGCGACGAAGAGCTGGGATATGTCTACCTACCGGAGACGACGCCGACCAACGACTGGTACGGCGGGAAGCGCAAAGGCGCCAATCTGTTTGCTGAGAGCCTCGTGGCGCTGGATGCGCGCACGGGCAAGCGAGTGTGGCACTTCCAGGCGGTTCACCACGGTCTCTGGGACTACGATTTCCCGTGCGCGCCGATCCTCGCCGACATCACTGTGCGAGGACGCCGAATCAAAGCGATCGCCCAGCCGTCAAAACAAGCATTCCTCTACGTGCTCGATCGGACAAATGGAAGGCCTGTCTGGCCGATTGAAGAGCGGCCGGTGCCGCCAGGCGATGTGCCCGGGGAGTGGTACTCGCCGACTCAACCCATACCGCTCGATTCGCATGGCAAGCCATTCGCTTACGACACGCAGGGCGTGAACGTCGACGATCTCATCGACTTCACGCCGGAGCTCCGCGCCGAGGCGCTCAAGATTCTCGAGGACTACGCGTACGGCCCAATGTTCTTCCCTATCGTGATCGCCGGTCAGGGGCACGGCACGGGTAAGAAGGCGTCGCTCCACATGCCCGGTACCTACGGTGGGACGAACTGGCCAGGGGCGGCCCTCGATCCGGAGACCAACATCCTGTACGTGCCGTCTGCGCACACACCGGTCGCCGCCAAGCTCGTTCCGCCGCCACCAGGTTCCGACACCACCCTGGTCCGTGAACGGTATCAGTGGCCGGCGGGACCACAGGGATTGCCTTTGTTCAGGCCGCCGTACGGTCGGCTTGTTGCGATTGACCTCAATAAGGGCGAGCTGAAGTGGACCGTCGCCAACGGTGATGGTCCCCGCGACCATCCGGCCCTGAAGAATCTGAATGTCCCGCCGCTCGGTCAACCGGGCCGCGTCGGGCCGCTGGTCACCAAGAGTCTTGTGTTGATGGGCGAGGGAATACGGCAGGCTCCGCCAGGCTCCGGTGGCAAGAAATTTCGCGCTTTTGATAAAGCGACTGGCGAAGTGGTTTGGGAAACTGAACTCGACGGCGCGTCGACTGGTGTACCGATGACGTACTTCTGGCAGGGAAAACAGTACGTCGTAGTCCCGATCGGTTGGCCGGGGCATCCCGGCGAATTCGTAGCGCTCGCGCTGAATTAGGGCGTCAGCGCTTCTTGCGGCCGGCCGCCAACCACTTCTTACGGGCAGTCGGCGACATGTCGCCATCCTTGTCGAACAGCTGAACCCCATTTAGGGTACCCGCCTTCAACCCGGCGGTGACGAGATCGACCATGATCCGCGCGTAGTCGTCAGGATCGAAGGGCGGAAATCGATCACAGACATATTGCGAAGCGATGCCATGCATCGACGTCCAAATCACGTTGTACACCGTCCACGTGTCGAGTCCGCGTGCCAGTTCTCCCGCTTCGGCGCACTCGTCCAATATCTCGCGTAGGTGCGGTCGCATGGGGCGGCGGAACGCGTCGAGGGCTTCAAGTTTCAACCGCGGCGTCGAACGATCGAGAAAGAGCAAATAGTAGTACTCCGGGTATCGCTTCGCGAAATCGAAGGCCCCAGAAATGACGTGTCGTAGACGCTTAAGGGGGGATGCTCCGGGGGGACTTGGTGATGTCTCGCTGCGCATCAGCAATTGAAGCCCCTCTTCGGCGAGTGCATTGAAGATGTCGTCCTTGGTCGGAAAGTAGCGGTACAGCGCGGCCGCTGAGTATCCAATGTGTGACGAGATTTGGCGTATCGGGACGTTCGCGTAACCCCCTTTGATGAACAGATGGCGTGCTGCGTCGAGAATCGCCTGACGGACACACTCTTTGCGGTCTTTGAGATATTTGCGCTTTTTTTTGATGACTACACCCCGAGCGGTTATATCACGTCACCTCCTGCGCTGTCTCCGACCTAGCTGCTTGGGCGCGGCGCCGACGAAACCGATTGACAGTGAATGACTTCTCTAGTATGAACTTAGTTCACTCCGGTCATGACCACGCGACGCGATTTTCTGCAACTGGCATTCACCGCGCCGCTCCTGCCGGCGTCGCTGCGCCTGCCCGCATCGCCTGGCGGCACTAACAATTTCTTTATGCGCGCGCACATCCGGTCCCTCTATGCCGTGTTGTGCGACGAGCGGTTTGGAGAAAGTGTGACGTTCGCCGGGGACATGTCGAAGCGCGGCACGCTGGTTACGCGGTTTCGCGGCGACATCACTGAGTTTTGGTACCGGGACCTGTCGCCGCGGTGGAAAGTCGACCCCGTCGCCATTGCAGGTGTCACCACCCATGGCCCGCTCTTTTGTCTCGAGCGTTGGGGCTGGGACCACGGGCTGCGGGTTGCGCAGCGAGAGGACGTCCTCGTTGCAGGTGGGCACGAGGCGTTGATTGGCTGGGTGATCGCGGCCATGCCGCCCAATGTGAGGGTTTAACGTGCCCATTCCTCCTGGAGTCAGCGCCGCCGACTGGACGAACGCCCTCAAGCAGTTCACTGACGTCGTTGGATCGCAGTGGGTGTTCACCTCCGACGAGGACGTCGCCCTCTACCGTGATGCGTACTCGCCGTTCTGGGGCGAACCCGAAGAACGACTCGTGTCGGCGGCGGTCGCGCCCGACACGCGTCGAACAGGTGTCACAGATCGTCAAGATCGCGAACCGCTATCGCGTCCCGCTCTTTGCCATCTCGACAGGCAAGAACCTCGGATACGGCGGCTCGGCCGGCAATATCTCCGGGACGGTCATCGTCGATTTGAAGCGCATGAACCGAGTCATCGAGGTGGATGACGAGCGGTACTTCGCCATCGTCGAGCCCGGTGTCTCCTACTTCGATCTGTATCGACACATTCAGGACCGGCAGTTGAAGGTCTGGATTGACTGCCCCGATCCTGGCTGGGGAAGCGTCGTCGGGAACTCGCTCGACCACGGTGTCGGCTACACATACGGCGCGTACCGGGATCACTTTCACTCCCATAGCGGCATGGAGGTGGTGATGCCGGACGGTGAGATCGTGCGCACGGGCATGGGCGCGCTTCCCGGCGCGAAGACATGGGGCGAATACCGCTACGGCTTCGGTCCGACGCTGGACGGGCTGTTCGCGCAGGGCAACGTCGGGATCGTCACGAAGATGGGCTTCCACCTCCTCCCCGCTCCAGAGGCCTATCAGACGAGCACGGTGAGCGTGCCCAAGCGACGCGACCTCATTCCGCTCGTGAAAATTGTCAACGAGCTGGAGTACGCAGGCGCCATCGGGATGCCGCAGTACGGAAGCCCCCTCGGTGGATTCGGAGCGCCAAGTCCAGCGCTCGCCGCGCTGCTGAACCAGGCCATCGACTCCGTCGGATGAAGAACTCGATCGATTCGCCGCGCAGCAGAACCGCCCCTATTGGCGTTGCGAGCTCCAGTGGTATGGGCCAGCGAGCGTGATCGCCACGCAGATGGAGTACGCGAAGGCGCGGTTGCGGACGATTCCGGGTGCGACATTCACCGACGGCCCGCTGCTGCAGTTTCCGCTCACGGCCGAGCAGCTGGACCGCGTGCACAAAGTGGCGATCGGCGTACCGAACATGGCGATTTTCTCCATCGGCGCCAGATCTCCGCTCAATCCGTCGCCGTCTGACGGGCACCTGTGGTTCTCCCCCATCATCCCCAAGAGTGGTGAGGCCATTCTCGAGGCGCAACGCGTCTTCATGGACGTGTTTCGGCAGATGGGCATGCCGTCTCTCGACGACTCCCTTCAGCACGCCGGCCACGTGGATGTATCGCGCCTTTGTCTTCATCATGGGATTTCCCGTGTACCGCAACAACCCTGCCCAGAACAAACGCACGCGTGACGTATTCGAGCGCCTCATCAAGGTGGCTGCCGAGCACGGGTGGGGAGAATACCGGACACCTCCCGCCTTCCAGGACGCCGTGATGTCGACGTACAACTTCAACAATCACGCGCTGCTGCGCGTCCACGAAACGATCAAAGACGCGCTCGATCCGAACGGCATACTCGCCGCCGGCCGGGCGGGGATCTGGCCAAAGCATCTCCGAAGGACACGCGGATGAAGACGCTCGCGAGCGCAACGCTGACTTTCCTCCTCCTGGCGCGCAGCCGGAACGGCGAACGCGCAGAATCGCACCGCGGCGGACACGGGCCGTGAGCTGTACCAGTACCTGGTGCGCGAGCTGCCATGGACGAGGCTCCGGAAATCCAGGAACGATTGCGCTTCAGGCAAAATACGGAGGGAAGTCCCCGGCCCTGCTCGAAGACCGAACCGACCTGACTGCGGCAACCGTTCGTTTCTTTGTCCGGCGCGGCGTCTCGATCATGCCGTTCTTTCGCAAGACGGAAGTGAGCGACGCCGATCTGGATGCGATCGCCGCGTATTTGACGCGTCCGCGGGCCGGCGCACCATCAGCGCCCGCCGGTCCCCCACGCTGAAGACTTCCAGTGTGATTTCTGATTTCTGGAGGAGTACTCGATGCGGCGATCTCTCGCCTTGCTCGCGATCATGCTTGCCGTCTTCACGGCGACGGCGGCGGCACATCACTCGATCGCGATGTTCGATAATCAAAATCCAACGACGTTGACCGGTACGGTGAAGGAGTTCATTTGGGCCAATCCACACGGCCATCTCGTCATCGATGTCAAGGAACGCCGGAACGACAAAGGGCAGGTGGAGAACACCACGCCTGAGGAGTGGTACGTCGAGCTCCACAGCACGGGGATCATGTTGCGGCGCGGATGGACGCGCACCTTTTTCAAATCCGGTGAAAACATCACCGTGACAGGCGGCCGCATGCTTGACGGTACGAAGATGATTCGGCTGGTCAACGGGGTCAAGGCAGATGGCACGAAGTTCTATGGCGACGACTTCCGGCCGGAGGCGACGGGCAACAATCTGCCGTCGAGCAAGTGAGATGAGCGGGCGTATGCGCAGCGTCGTTGCCACGGGCCTCGTCGCCGGGGTCCTCTCCAGCGTTCCCGCTCGCGCGCAGCCTGGTGTCTTTCCCGGCAATCTGAAAGCCGGGATCGAGCGGTTGCCGGAAGGCGCCGGCAAGGACACCTTGACGCGCCTGTGTACGCAATGTCACTCGGTCGAGCAGATCGTGAATACCAAGCGAACCGCGCGGCAATGGAAGGCGCTGGCGGAGCTGATGGCGTCGCGCATGCACAACGACCCCACGCCGGCTGATGTCGCACAGGTGGTCGACTACCTGCAGCGGAATCTCGTCCGTCCGGAATCACCAGACGAGGCGAAGACGACCGACCCGCTGCGTGAGCCGGACGCCAGGCTTCCGCTGTCGGTGGCGCGTGACCTGTCGGGATCGTGGATGACGACGTCTTGGTACACGATGTTGAACATGGGGCCGGGCGCCGGTTTGCCGTCTGGCCGCGGCTTTCGCGCCATCGACAATCAGAAACTGACCGACTTCGATGGGCTGACGGCGTGGGCGAAGGAGAAATCCAAGGACTGGACCATCTACAACGATCCGCTGTTGCGATGCTATTCACCCGGACCGATGGCCTACAACGCGCCGTATCCGTTCGAGGTGCTGAATTCGCCGAAGCGCATTACGCTCATTGCCGAGTACTTCCATGAGGTTCGACGCATCTATATGGACGGCCGCGGGCACCCTCCCGACAACCCCAATCCGACGGTGATGGGCCATTCGATTGGCCGGTGGGAAGGCGCGACGCTCGTCGTCGATACGGTCAACTTCAACGAAAGCGCACCGTTCAGGGTGCCACATAGCGACCAGTACCACATGATCGAACGTGTACGACGGGTACGCGACGGTAATTTGCTCGAGATCGACATCGCCCTCGAAGATCCCGTCGCCTATGCGCAGCCCCTGCATGGGACGTTCTACTTCAAGAAGGATCCGACGATCGAATTCACGGAATGGAATTGTGACGGCATGTTCGACTACCGGCCTCACCAGCCAGGCGCGAAGACAAACTGAGCGAACGAAACAGAGACGTTTCCACGCGCGCCTACGCTCCCGGAAGAGGCGCAGCTGGCGGGCTCCGTCAACGAGGAAAGAAGAATGGTCAGCATTCCGAACATCACGCGCCGCGACCGTGGAATTCTCGGAACGCTGGCGTGGTCCCCCCTGCCGACGCATGACCCGCGGCCGTTACGGTTCGCTAGACCTTTAACGTTTCGAACTTGCATCTATTGCACCGCGCCGATTTAACCGGCGCACAGGAGGATTCGATGAAGGCTCTCAGACGCTCGTGGCTTCTATTCGTCGTGATGTTGGCGCTCGTCTTCGTGGGGCGCCCCGCGGGCGCCGCCGACGTGGACGGCAAGTGGAGCGGTTCGCTCGACTCGCCCAATGGCCCCGTTCAGATGGGGTTCACTTTCAAGGCCGACGGCGCGACCCTGAGCGGCACGTCAACCGGTCCTGACGGCGCCGAGGTCGCGATCAAGAGCGGCCGTGAAGTCTTGGTGAAGCTCGGCTGTCAACGGAGGCAAATCGGAACATGACCTCAAGAGAGCGAGCGACCGTGCTTGTCGCAACGGGCGTGTGCATGGCGCTGCTGGGACTCGCGCCGCTTCGGGCCCACCACTCGATGGCGATGTACGAACAGAAGAACATCACTATCAGCGGCATCGTCAAGCGCGTCGACCTCAGGAATCCGCACAGCCTCTTCTACATCACCGTGACCGACGCCCAAGGCAAGCAGGTGGAGTGGGTGCTCGAGGCCCAGCCGCACTCAGCACGCTGGCGGCCAACGGATGGTCGGCAACGACGATGAAAGTTGGCGATAAGGTGACCGCCGCCGGGAGCCCGGCGCGCAATGGCAAGCCCTTCATGCTCGTGCGCGCGTTTCAGTTGCCGGACGGCCGCACGATGTCGACCGATTTCAGTCTGGGACGGTAACGGAGGGTGGCGATGACGAGACAGGTCAACGTGGCGACACTCCGCATAGGCCTGGTGGCGGTGACCGCGTGCGTTGTCGCCGTTGCCGTGGCGCCTCCATCTCGTACAGGCGCAGGCCCGCGGCCAAGGCGCCCCGGCAACGCGGGCCTGCAATTTGCCGGAACCGTTTCCGTGTCCCGTCGCGCGACTCGTGGAGCTGACGGCGGAGCCCGCCACTATCAATCCGGGCGAGGCCGCACGCATCACATGGGCGGCCGAAAACCCGTCGAACATGACCTTGACACCGGGGATCGGTCGCGTGTTCGCACGCGGCACGGTGCGCGTCACGCCGTCGGCGACGACGACCTACACGCTGCGGACGGAGGGCGGGCCGGACCGGCAGGTCGTCACCCGGTCGGTCACGGTGGTCGTGCGGGGCACGCAACCGGTGAAGGTGGAAGAAAACGCCACCCAGCCGCTGCCGACGCCGCGATTACCCGATGGCAAACCGGACCTGCAAGGGGTCTGGTTCGGCGGTGACTTCGCCGGTGGGTTCACGGCTGGGCGTGGCTTCGGTGCGCTCACCGTGCTCCCCGCCCCCGACGGATCGCCCAACCGGCCCACACCAAAACCCGGTCTCGACAACCTGCGGCGTCAGGAGACACGAGACGGACTGGGCGCCGGCTGCTTCGTGGAATCGGTTCCGGTGTATTTCGGACCTGCCTACCACTTCCAGATCGTGCAGAACCCGCAGACAATCGTGATGCTCGTCGAGCGGATGCACCTGCATCGGATCATCCAGATCGGCGCGGAACATTCTGCCGACGTGTTGAATGGTGAACGCCTCTCGTATCTCGGCTACTCGGTCGCGCGCTGGGAGGGAGACACCCTTGTCGTCGACACTCGAGGGTTCAATGACAAGGTGTACGTCGGCACCAATAACGGGTCGTTCACCGGCGGCTTCAAACATTCCCCGAAGCTGCACATGGTCGAGCGATTCACGCGGATTAACTACGGCACGCTCGAACTCGATGTGATGATCGAGGACCCCGATCTCTTCGTCTCGCCGTGGCGGTCGGTCTCGCGACACCCCCTTCGTTCCGAGTTCAGCCGGATTGAAGAGTACATCTGCGAGCAATCGCCCGACGCATACAAGCCGTTGATCGAGGGAATCACGCTACAGCCCGCGGGCCAGCCGTCCGCACCGCCGCCGACGGCCGCGCAACCGGAGCGACGTTGATCCGGAGCGGGGTCACGACTCTTCCGCGAACCGCAGTCCTGCATGCTGCTGCAGCCGAGCCAGGAGCCGGCCCTGAAGCGCTGCACCGGGCGTCCAGACTCCGCCGGGAACGTCCGGCGCGCGAACGAGGCAGATGGCGGTCTCGGCGATCATCTTGGACGTGGAGCCGTAGCCGGGATCCTGGTCGCTTTTGACCGAGACCTTCACCTTCCGGCCGTCCGCCGCGATGCCGATGAAGAGCAGGTCGAAGCAACCCGCTTCGCGCTCTTCCTTGGTCGGCCCCTCGCCCGGCTTGCGGGCGCCGCCGGGCAGGGAGTTGAAGTCGGTGAAGCCTGAGGGCGCGCCCGGTCCTACGATCATCTCGTCGTAGACGAAGTCGCGCCCGTACGGGTGACCCATGAGCAGGTTCGAGCGGTGGACGTTCTTGGTGTTGATCACCGCCATCATGAAGGGCGCAACCTCCCCCACGTCGGGGTCGGTCTCCGGCGTGGTTCCCGACGGCTGCGCCGCGCCCTCGAAACCGGGCGTGAGGCCGAAGGGGCTCATCATCACAGCCATCTGGGACGGGTCCTCTCGCAGGGCCTCCATGATGGCCTTGCCGCTGGCCAACGATCCACCGGAAGGTCCGCCCTCGAACGCGCGGACGCGCCCCTTTACCCGCGGAACAGGCGCGCCCAGCACCTTCCGCGCAGTCTCCTGGCAGAACCAGACGCCGAGCTCGAAGGGGATCGAATCGAACCCGCAGGAGAACAGCACCCGCGCGCCGCGCGCCGTGGCCTGGGCCTCGTGTGCATCGATCATCCGGCGCATCCAGTTGGGCTCGCCGGAGAGGTCGAGGTAGTCGGTCCCAGCATCGACGCACGCGGCGACGAGTTCAGAGCCATAGAGCTGGTAGGGGCCGACGGTGGTCACCACGGCCTTGGCCCGGCGCACCATGTCCCGCAGCGAAGCCGGAACGGCGGCGTCGGCGATCACCAGGGGCGTCTCCGCGGGCGCGCCGATCTCGTCCCGCACCTCCGCGAGCTTCGCCGCCGATCGGCCGGCCATAGCCCATTTCAGTTCGCCGCCATGGCCGTATCGCTTTGCCAGGTGCTCGGCGACAAGGCGGCCCGTGTAGCCGCTTGCGCCAAAGACGATGATGTCGAATTCCGCGTTCGGATTCATACGCTCTGCCCCTGATCTCTTTTTGCGCCGAAAGGCGCGTGCGCGACAACAGACGAACGCCCTCTAAATGGTGGCCGGACTCGACTGGCGCGTCCTCGGTCTGGGCATGCATCTCCGGGCCCAGACCGTCAGACGTGATTGATCCGATCGATGAGATATGCGACGGCGCCAGTGACGATCACCACGGCGAGCACGGCGAGGCACACGCTGAGCCAGACAGGCATATCATCGCGCCAACGGAATGGGCGTCATCAGAAGGCGTTGCCGATGAACGGCAGCATATGGCCGCTGAACAGCACGCCCATCCACAGGAGGATGCCCGACGCCGCGAAAATCTTGGCGTTCGGCGGCGCGTCGTCTCCGGCCCCCACGGCCCACGATGCCGGGCACAACATCAAGTAGAGATCGTTGAAGCCGGCGAGAACGACCAGAATGAATTTCCACAGAAACATGATGTTGGCGGTGTATTGGCCGGGCATGGCCAGGAAGAACAGCATCCCGGTGATGAGATTGACGCCAAAGCCCAGCATCCCGAGCGGTAGCAGTTGCGAGACGGCGATAAACGGAATCCGCTTCCCGATTCCCAACAGCCGCAGGTCGACCATCAGGACGACGGTAAACAGCAGACAGAGGCCGATGAAATGAAGTGTCTCCGCCGCGGGCCAGACCCAGGTGTTATCGGAGACCCATGAGCCAATCGCGCGCGCCGTTCCCGATGGGCCGGCGGCGTCGGCGCCCGCTTCCGCGGCCGTCTCCGGCGCGCCGGCCGCTTCCTGAACGGCGCGAATCTCGGGATGGTGAATGTCGCCGCCCAGCGTCGCGGTCCGGGCCATGAGGCCGAACGTCAGAATGGACAGCAGCACGACCACCGACTGGTTCCACCGCGGCAGTCGTCCGCGTCCGCGCCACTGCCAGAGCGCCAGCCACGCGAAGCCGCCGGTGACCTCCATGAACGCGAACGCGAGGAGCGCCGCATCTTCGTGCCGCCGGATCGCGCTCGGCAGGACGCCTGGCGGAAACGCGGCGGCGGCGGTCGTGCCGCGCAGCACCGCCTCGGCGGCCGTGCCGCTCAGAAACGTAGGAATCGTCAGGATCGCCACCACGAACAGCACCATCAGGCTCGCGCGCTTCAGGTCGTCGTGGCTGCTCCCCAGCAGCGAGAGCACGAGCAGTCCCAAGCCGACGCCGAAGCCGACGGTCGGCACATGGTTCAACAGCAGGTGCACGTGGGCCAGATTCACAGCAACTCCTACCCGACCGTCCCCACGTAGGCCAGCAGACGGCCCGCGGCGATCGCGCCCATCCAGAAGAACAGCGACGTTCCGGCGAGCACCTTGGCCTGGCTCGACAGCGGTCCCATGTCGAGGTTGGGGTCGCGGAGCACCCGCTTCTGAATCAGGCGCAGATTGATCACGGCCAGCGCGATGAACACCATCTTGACCCAGAAGTCGGGGTTCGTGGCCTTCGCCGGCGCGTCGACGGCAAACAGCACCGCGCCAGTAACCGCATTGACCCAGAAGCCCACCCACAGCACCGGGAGGAATCGTTCCATCGGCGCGAGCGGCAGCGCCGGGGCGAAACCCAAAATGCGGAAGTCGATCGCGGCGGCAATGCCGACGACAAGCGCCATTCCGATCGTGTGCAGGAGCAGAATGCTCGGAAACGAGAACACCGAGGTCGATTCGCGCACCCAAGTCGGGAAGCTAGTGTGCTGGAGCCATATCAAGAAATCCATTCGCCCTCTCAAGCCGGCTCAATTCGAAAATGCAGCGATGCCCGTCTGCGCCCGGCCGAGGATCAGTGCGTGAACATCGTGGGTTCCTTCGTAAGTGTTCACGACCTCGAGGTTGACGAGATGCCGGATAACGCCGAACTCGTCGACGATGCCGTTGCCGCCGAGCATGTCGCGGGCGACGCGCGCGATGTCGAGTGCCTTTCCCGCTGAATTGCGTTTCAGCATCGACGTGATCTCCGGCGCCGCGATCCCTTCGTCTTTCATCCGTCCGAGGCGAAGGCATGCCTGAAGGCCGAGGGCGATCTCGGTCTGCATGTCGGCCAGCTTCTTCTGAATCAGCTGATTCGCGGCGAGCGGCCGTCCGAACTGCGTGCGCTCCATCACATAGGCGTGGGCGCGATGCCAGCAGTCTTCCGCCGCGCCGAGCGCGCCCCACGCGATGCCGTAGCGCGCGCTGTTCAAACAGGTGAACGGACCCTTCAGGCCGCGCACCTCCGGAAACATGTTCTCCTCTGGGCAGAAGACGTCATCCATCACGATCTCGCCGGTGATGCTCGTGCGCAGGCCGACCTTGCCGTGAATCGGCGGAGCGCTCAACCCCTTCCAGCCTTTCTCGAGAACGAACCCGCGAATGTCGCCCGCCTCGTCTTTCGCCCAGACGATGAAGACGTCGGCAATGGGACTGTTCGTGATCCACGACTTCGTTCCGGTCAACGCGTATCCGCCGGCGACTTTCTTCGCACGCGTCGTCATGCCGCCGGGGTCGGAGCCGTGATTCGGCTCCGTCAGGCCGAAGCAGCCGATCCACTCGCCGGTCGCGAGCTTCGGAATGAATTTCTGCTTCTGCGCGGGGGTACCGAACTCGTCGATCGGCGTCATGACGAGCGAGCCCTGCACGCTCATCATCGAGCGATAGCCGGAATCGACACGCTCGACCTCGCGCGCGACGAGGCCGTAGCTCACGTAGCCGAGGCCGGCCCCGCCGTACTGCTCGGGAATGGTGATGGCGAGCATGTCGAGCTCGCCGAGCTCGCGGTAGATCGCCGCCACGTCGTCGCGCTCGCTGCGAAACGCGTCGAGCACGCGCGGCGCGAGGTGATCCTGACAGTACGCGCGCGCCGTGTCGCGGACCATGCGTTCGTCGTGGGTAAGCTGCTGTTCGAGCAGCAGCGGGTCGCGCCAGTTGAAGGGAGCGTCGGTGTGCGAGGGCATAGTCGGCTCGGTAATCGATGCTGCACTGTCAGAGTGATCCCTTATAATAGTGTACTTAGTTCACCCTGCGTCACCAGGAGGCCGCGTGCGAGCATTCCTAACAAACATGATGCCGTGCACATACGATGCCCTGAAGAAAAGGGCGATTCTGATCGTCGCCTCGTTTCCTCTTCTTCTCTCGAGCGTCTCGGCTCAAGCGCCGACCCCGCCGGACTGCAACGCGTCCGGAGCCCTTCGATATGTCTGCGGCCTCGCCGGCCCTGAGGATCTGGCGGCCGTGCCGCAAACCAAGTGGCTGATCGCCTCGGCGATGTCGGGTGAAGGCGGCCTCTATCTGATCGACACGACGCAGGCGACGGCGGCGCGGATCTTCCCCGCTGCGGGCGCCGAGCGTTTCGATCGCAAGGAGTACGGCGCGTGCCCAGGACCTCTGGCCGCCACTCAGGCGGTGACGCACGGGCTCTACCTCAAACCGGGCCGGCGCTCGATTCACACTCTCTACGCGGTACATCACGGCGACCGTGAGTCGATCGAGGTCTTCGAGGTGAACGCGAAATCGACGCCGCCAGCCGTCACATGGATCGGCTGCGTGGTCGTGCCAGACCCAGTCGGGATCAATTCTGTCGCAGCCCTCCCCGATGGCGGCTTCGTGCTGACGAATTTCGATCCGCGTCAGCCTCCGCCCCCTGGCGGCAGGGGCGGCGGGCTCTCGCCGAAGCTGATGGCGGGAGAACAGAACGGCGAGGTCTGGGAGTGGCACGCGAAGAGCGGCTGGGCGAAGGTGCCGGGCAGCGACGCGGCGGGCGCGAACGGCATCGAAGTCTCGCGCGACGGCAAGTGGCTCTACGTCGCACAGTGGGGCAAACAGTCGTTCGTGCGTCTCTCACGCGGCAAGACGCCCGTGGAGCGGCAGGAGATCCCGCTGGGCTTCCGCACGGACAACATTCGCTGGGCGCCCGACGGCAAGACGCTGCTCGTGGCGGGACAAGGCACCGTGGCCGCCCAGCCTGCGGCGCGCAGCGCGGCCGCGGCCAGGCGGCGCAAGCCACTGTCGTCGTCCGCGTCAATCCGCAGACGATGACCTACCGAGGAAATTCTCCAGCAGGCCCCCGCACCGGGCCTGATGGCCGCGTCGGTCGCGGTCCAAGTCGGCGACGAGTTGTGGGTGGGTTCATTTCTCGGCGATCGGCTCACGCGCTACCCGGCAAGCGGACTCAAATAAGGTTTTGAACGAGGAGAACCTGCAATGATGCGATCTTGTGTCGCTGTCGTCTGGATTTTCGCTGTGACGGTGTTCCCAGCGTCGGTTTCTGCGCAGGCGTCGAAGCCTTCGTTCGGAAAGGACATTGCTCCGATCCTTTACGCAAAGTGCGCCATGTGTCATCGCGCTGGCGAGGTGGCGCCGATGTCGCTCATGTCGTACGACGAAGTACGGCCGTGGGCCCGCGCGATCAAGACGAAGGTCGTCTCTCGCACGATGCCCCCGTGGTACGCCGAGGGAGAGCATGGGAAATGGGCGTAACGATCGTCGTCTGACTCAGGTAGAGATCGACAAGATTGTGGCGTGGGCGGATGCGGGCGCCCCGCGCGGCAGTGATGCCGTGCCTCCTCCGCCTCCGCTTGCACACGGCTGGAATCATCCCAGCGGCAGACCGCCCGATTTCGTCATCGAAGCGCCCGAGTTGAAAGTGCCGGCGGAGGGCGAGAGTCCGTGGCAGTATGTTTATGCGAAGCTGCCGTTCGAAGGTGACGTGTGGGTGGAAGCGTTCGCAAGTCGTACCCGGCAACCGCGCGGTCGTCCATCATGTGCAAAGCGATGCCCGCGACGTTGGCGCCGGGTACAGTCCTTGATGCTGAAGGGCGCGTGAAGTTGCCACAGGGCGGGTCACCCGGTCCGGGTGCGGGCGGGTCGAACCCTCGCGCAGCCCCAGGCGGCGGCCAGCCTTCCAGCGCGGGGCACGCATTGGCGGGGATTCTCCGCTGACTGGGAGCCAGGGCGTTGATACGGCCGTGGTCCTACGGGCCGGGCGTGGCTGAGCGTCTCTCTGGCACGCATCTTTCAGCTTCAACGTGCACTACCAGGCGAATGGGCGCGCCACCACCGACAAGACCCGCGTCGGCATCTGGCTTCAAAAGGGTCCGGTGACGCACGCGATCGGCGGCGGCGGCGGCGGCTTCGGGTGGCGACGTGTCCATCGTCAACGACGAGGAACTCCTGGGACGATACTACGGCCGATGGTAACGCAGGACGTTCTGCCGACGGGCACGAGGACCGTGCCGAACATCCCTGCGGGTGAAGGAAATTACCGCTTGACCACCATCCAGCCGATTCGACAAGAGGCAGGTCGGTGTACACCATCCAGCCGCACATGCACCTCCGCGGCAAATCGATGAAGTACACGGCCGTTTATCCGGATGGCCGGGAAGAAGTGCTGCTCAACGTGCCGCACTACGACTTCAACTGGCAAATCGTCTACGCGTTCGCACAGCCAGTGACGCTGCCTGTGGGAGCCGCGGTTCGCGTCGAAGCGGTGTGGGACAACTCGGGCAAGAACAAGTACAACCCGAGGCCGGATCAGGAGGTCTTCTGGGGCGAGCAGAGCTGGGACGAGATGCTCAGCCCGATCATCCGCACCGCGGTGAAGCTACCGAGTCCCGTAACGCCAATCCCGTCTGTGCAAATATCGCAGCAGTAGTTTTTCTGGACCTGGGGACACGTCACGCGTGTCCCCAGGTTAGCCGTGTCCCAATCGCCCTGCGGGCGGAACGGACTAGAACGTGAATCGCCCACCGAGCTTCACGTACCCGGACTGCAGGATCCCCGTAGGCGACAGCCAGCTGGCCGGGTTGGCCGTCGAATACGTCGTGATGTAGGTCTGGACCGGAGACACGTTGAAGGCATTGTAATAGTCGACGAGTGCGTCAAGCCGGTACCGGCCGACGCGGAAGCCCTTGGTCAGGCGCAGGTCCACCTGGTTGACGCGATCGGCAAAGTCCTTGTTCTGGGCCGGGTCGATCAAGGACGCGTTGATCACGCCGCCCGCCGTCGCGATCGGCCGGCCCAGCGTGTTACCCGTGGTGGCGTTGTTCACAGGCAGCGAGGCGATGACGCCAGGGCTACCGGGGGGCGTGCCTGCTGGTGACGGCGGCAGCGGCGGGCCAATGCTCTGGAACACACCGCTCACCTGAATCTGGTAGGGGAAGGTATAGCCGCCAGACACGCGGTAATTCGGCAGGAACGGCTCCTGGACCTCGCAGAACCGGAGCGTCTGCGGATTGTCGACGACCGAGCAGGTCCTGTTGACCGTCCGCCCGGTGCTGACCCCAGCCTGGAGGAACAGGCGCCCGTTCGGCCGGGCGTTGACGGTGAAGTCGACGCCGTCGTAAACCTGGCTCCGTTCGCCTCCATACTCCGACGCGAACCGGATGATCTGGTTGCTCGGCGTGCCCGCGACGCCGGCCTTCGCCTGCGAGATGTCGGCGAGGCCGCACACCTGACTCGCGCTGACGCTTCCCAGGCGCGGATCGTTCGGGGCGGTAATGCAGAACGAGGTGTAGTCGGCCGGCGTGATGTCCAGATTGTCAGTGACGGTAAAATTGCCGAACACCCGTCGGCAGTACCCGACGTCCAACGAGACGCGCGGCATGCAGCTCGTGCTGCACGCTGACCGAGTACTCCCAGTTGTACGGCCGCTTGCCCCAGCCCTCGCTGACGGCCGGATCGGACCGCGTCGTGACGACCGACGTGCCGAAGAGCGGGTTGATCGTCCCCGTGAACTCGCCGTTCGGCTGCGGGTTCAGCGGATCGCCCTGCGGAATGAAATCCTTCGGGTTGCCGTTCGCGCCGTCGCTCCAGCCGCGCGTCGCAGAATTGACGCTGTTCGACAAGGGATTGATCGGGTTCGTAAAGGCAAAGACAAAGCCGGTCACGTAGCGGCTGGCGGTGGCCTTGATCGCGGTCTTCCCGGTCCCAAACAGGTCTGTACGACACACCCAGCCGCGGGCTGACGTCCTTCCAGTTGGGGACGTTCTCAATGGGCGCGAACGAGCGCGCCCCGACAAACCGCGTTGCGTCCGCGGACAGCGCGGGGAGACTGCTGTTAAAGTAATCGAACCGGACGCCACCCGTGAGCGTCACCCGGCGGATCGTCCACCGGTCCTGGGCATAGATGCCCATATCGGCGTTCACGTTGAGCCGGGTCGTGAACGGATCGGTGCGCAACACGACCGACGCCGGCACGCCGCTCAACAGCTGGAGGCCCAGGTTCGAGCTGAACGGATAGGTGCTGGCCGAGGTCCAGCCGTCGCGCCAGGTCAGCCCGACCTTGGCCGAATGCGACCCCGTCACGTAGGAAACCACCGCGCGCCCCACGCGCGAGGCCTGATCGCTGTTGCCTTCGGACCCCCCGTGAAAGGGCGCCCGGAGCCGCCGGTTGGTTGACAGCTCGAGGA
The DNA here is from genome assembly GCA_963773035.1 of uncultured Acidobacteriota bacterium. Lineage (GTDB taxonomy): Bacteria > Acidobacteriota > Vicinamibacteria > Vicinamibacterales > CAVVIG01 > CAVRXZ01. Next base: position 34,203 of record CAVYZX010000036.1, read on the forward strand.
CTGACGCGGTCGCAAAGGTGATGTTCGCCTCGGGCTGCGGTTCATTGTCGGTCGGCTGACGGTTGTACGAGATGGCGCCGTCGAACAGCAGCTTGGAACTGATGGTGGACTGCCAGCTGAGCGACATCAAATAGCTGGGCGGATACGTCAACCGCGTCCCGGACTCGCCGGTTTGTGTTGCGGAGTCCGTAATCGTCGGACAATTGCACTTGTTGATTCTGTCGTAGAAGCCGGACAGCTTGTTGCGCTGCGACACCTGCGCCGTCACTCGCACTTGGTTGTCCATGTCCCAGCCGCCCGCATTCAGCGGACGGTTGAAATCCGGGTTGTAGACGTAGGCCAGCGGGTCGATCGAGAAAAACTGATTCGAGCCGGTCAGGTTGTTGCTGCGGTACCGGTGCGCAACGAAAAACCACAGCTGATCGCGCCGAATCGGGCCGCCGAACGCCGCGCTTTCATCCACGAGGCCGTCGAACCCGGGGCTCCGCAGCTGCGGGTTGCGCACTTTCAGCTCGGGGGTGAGATTGTCCCGCTCCATGCTGCGGTTCGAAAAATTGCCGAAGGCCGACCCGCTGAACCGGTTGCCGCCCTCGCGCGGCACCACGTTCACGCGGACGCCGCCTGTCGCCGCCTCGACGGAAACCGCCCCGGTTTCGAAGACCATCTCCTGGGCGCCCGCGTCGTTGAGCGAGAAGTTCGACCACGCCGAGCCGGCAAATTGGCTCGATATTGCCGACCAAGATCCCGTCGACTTGAACCGTCATGTCGGTCCCCGAGCCGCCATGGGCTGCCAGCACGTTCCCGCGCTCACCCTGCGTGCCGCCCACGTCGCGCTGGTTCGCCGTCACGCCGGGAATCGTCGTGCCGACCGTCGCGAACGACCGCGCCGTCGGCAGCGCGTCCAGCGCTTCCTTTGCGAGCTGCTTCCGTTCAGAGCTGCTCTGCACGTCTACGACCGGCGACTGTCCGGATACGGTGATCGTTTCGGAGACCGCGCCGACGCTTAGGGACGCGTTGACCGGCGCCACGAACCCCGCGGAGATCTCGACGCCTTCGCGGCGCACCGAAGTGAAGCCCGTCAGCGTAAAGGTGACGGTGTACACGCCCGGACGGAGCTGTTGCACCGAGAACTGGCCGGCGCTGTCGCTGACCGCCGTGCGCGTCTTCTCAATCAGCGCCGGGCTCGCGGCTTCGACCGTGACGCCCGGGAGGACGGCGCCACTGCTGTCCTTCACGACGCCGGCAATCGTGCCGAACTGGGCAAAACACAATGCCGGAAAGACGAGGTACGGCCAATGCGCCCGCCACGAGGTGCCTGATGACCTCACGCATACGCTCTCCTTTGTGTCCTAGATGGCGAAATCGCGCCCGGCTAGCCGCAGTACGGACTGGACTCTAGGCGCCTGCCATTTCAGTGTCAACAAAAAAGTGAGCTTTGTTCACTGACTAAGTTAGCTTTGTTCGCGCCGATCCAAGAAACTGTAGTTGGCTGTTTACGGGCCGATTCGAGTGCCGTCGGTCTGCCGAACTCGACCGGGTCGTACGTTCAACTGGATTAGATTCAGCTGCACCTCGTCGCAGCGATCGAGCCACGACAACGTGAACCGGAACGGCATCTGGATGCCGTTGACGTCTCGGTAATCACCGTAGTCAATCTGCGTCGGGATGCGACCGATCGGCGACCGACCAAACCGAATCGCACGAGCGAGCAGTCCCGTGCTCTTTTCGAAGAACAGCGTGGCAAACGTGCGCCTCTGGCTATCGCCTTGGACGACGTCACAGGTCCTGCCATCGATCGTCACCGGGTCCAGCGTGCGCAAATTGGTCAGCACCTGCGTAATCTGCGGCACCTTACCGTCGGGGGATCGACAACCATGCCGGTTCGATACTCGCCGTTGATGCGAGTCAGCAGCATCGATCCGCGATCCAGCCAGAAGTCGTCATACGAAATGATCCGGTTGTATGGACCAGTGCCGGGTTTCTGAGCATCCTGTTTGGCTCTCGAGGCATTCTCGACAAACGCTTTCGTTTCTTCTCGAGGCTCACAGCGCCGGTGAGGTCACGACGCGACTCCCTGGACCGACACGCTGATCTTGACGTCATCGCCGATGAGGAAGCCGCCGGTTTCAAGCGCCGTGTTCCAGCTCAATCCGAAATCCTTGCGGTTGAGAGTGACCTCGGTCTCGAAGCCGATCTTGTCGCGGCCCCAGGGATCCTTCCCCGCGCCGAGATGGGTCACTGGCAAAGTCATCTCTTTGGTGACGCCGTGCATCGCCAGGTCGCCAACCATGTTGTACGTGTCGGCGCCTCGCTTTGCGATGCGCTTGCTCTTGAACGTGATGGTGTTGAACTCGTCGACGGCGAAGAAATCACCTGATCGCAGATGCTTGTCACGATCGGCCTCGTTGGTGTCGATGCTAGACGCCTGGATCGTGACGTCGATCGTCGACTTCTCGGGATTCGCCTCATCGAACTGAATCGTGCCGTCGAAGTCGGAGAAACGTCCCCGCACTTTCGTGAGCAGATATCGCACCTGGAATGTCGCCTCAGAGTGGGCTTTGTCAATCTTGTATGTGCGTGTCGCAGTCGTCGTTGTCATCGCAATGTCTCCCGCGGATTAGTCAAACAATGAAAGAACCACCACAGAACCCTTGGTCACTTACTCCGGCGCAAACGCGAGAAGCACATTTCCGGGAATCCCGCCAATCGCTCCGTAGCCTGAGTTCACGTAGAGGATGCCACCGGCGATCACGGGCCCTGGTCCGTTGATCCCTCCGCCTTTGCCCTCGACCCCATTGATGGTGGGAAAGGGCCGCAGCGTGTTGAATTCCCAGATGACGCGCCCGTCCCGTGTGTCGTACGCACGCATGACCCCGTCCATCGAACCGGAGAACACGACGCCAGGAATGACGGTCGGCGCCGCGGGTTGCCCGGACGTGCATCCCCCGGGACCAGCGGGACCACCACGACCCGGTCCGCCAGTCTCTGGAGCGGGACCCGGGCCAGAGGGATTCGCTCCACGAGCTCCAAAGCCACGGCAGGGCGTAAGCGGTGGCTTCGTCAACCAGAGGCGTTCTCCCGTCGAGAGGCGAATCGCGGCCAATCCGCCCGCCTCCGTCGTCGGCCCGAAGCGGCTGTCGTTATTCGTGTAGGACACGGTCTGCTCGTCAGCCGCGCCTCCCCACTCGATCCCGCCCGTGACGCTCCCCTTGCCAACCCGGTGCTCCCACAGCACGCCACCTTCCTTATCCGGATCGAGGCCCCACGCGACACCGGACTTCTGTCCCGCCGTCAGCACGCGACGCCCATTCGGCAGCGACCGCAAGATCGGTGACGCTCCAAAATCGAAGTCAGGGCCCATGGGGCTCGGACACGTCTCGGATTGTCTGGCTCCGCCGCATCCGTAGATGTAGGCATCGTCAGGGGTTAATTGCTTCGCCCACCGCATCCGGCCCGTGTCGAGATCGAAGGCGATGATCGCGTTGCTCGTTGCAGCCGCCGGCGCGGTGAATGCGTTGCCCGTCGCCACATACAGGCTGTTCGTGCGTTCATCGACGGTCGGAGCCGACCAGACGCCCGCACCTGCCGGACCCCAGAGTTGAGTGCCCACCGACGTCGTTGTTGTTCGGGCCAGCGGCGCCGAAATCGTCGACGCTTTCCAAAGCTGAGCGCCGGTGTTGGCGTCGTACGCGACCACCGCGCCCCGGGAGGTGCAACATTCATATTTGGGATTGGATGCCACGCCCTCCTCGAGCGCGGTGACGGGCACGTACAGGCGACCCCGATGCAGCGTCGGAGCTCCAGTGATGCGCGCCAGCGGATGCAGATCGGCTTGCTGTTTCCAGAGGAGCGTTCCGGTCTCTGCGTTCACCGCGTACACGGCGCCGTTGAGGTCGCCGAAGTACACGGCGTAACGCGCGCCCGGTTGGCCCGTGATCACCCCGACGTTGATCGCGGTGCGGATGGCCGCCCCAGCCTGGAATGACCAGTAGACGCAGCCGGTCTCGGCGTTGAGCGCATACACGACCGCGTTATCGCTCCCGACGAACAGCCGACCGCCGGCGATCGCGGGCTGTCCATACATGGCCGTGGCATTCGGGACGCCAAACGCCCATTTCAGCTTCAGCTTGGGTACATCGTCCTTCTTGAGCCCCGCAACCTTCCCGGGTTGGAACCGAGAATTGTCGGTGTCCGCGCCCCACCCGTTCCAGCGCGGCATTTTCGCGATGTCTCCCATTGCGCTCGGACGGCACGGGTTCGTCATCGCCGATGCCGACGACGTCTCGCTGGCGCCAATCGCGCGCCCGCCGAGATACTCGGCGATCGCCCGCCGCTGTGGGTCCGTCGAGCCCCGTCGCGTTCGGCGCCATCGGCCCGGTCGTGATCGCGACCAGGATGGCCTCTGGTGAGAGGTTACGCAGATCGGTCAGGCTCGGCGCGCGGTTGTCCGGCAGCGGCGTGGGCATGTGGCAGGTTACGCATCGTTCCTGAAAGAGCGTCATGCCCGGGCCTTGTGCGTACCCGAGGGAGGGGGTAGCAAGGGCGACAGCTAACGCCAACACAGTTCGAACGCGCATATTGCGTTTCTCCGCTAACTATCGACGTGCTTACTTTCCCCCGGGCGCTGATTGCCGCTGCATCCAGACGGTGCCCAGATTGACGAACGGGCCGTCGTCTTCCGCGATCTCGGTGCGCACGCGATAGTTCGACGGGCGACGCCATGAACGTCGTCCCTTTCAATCTGACCTTCGTGCGTTTGACGGTCAGCGGCGCCGCCTGCCAATGATGCGTGTAATATCCACCTGAGTCTCCGCCGACCCGTCCCGACTTGAGCAGCTCGAGCCCGCGACTGTCGCGCTCCAGGACGATCATGTAGTGGGCGGACGGGTCGTAGACGATCGTTGACTTGATCGTGAACGCGCCGGTCGGTCCCTTGGCCTGCGTCGTGCTTTCGTAGAGACATCCATCCACGTGCTGAACCGTCTCGGTGCCCGTGACTTGACCTCCCGGCCCGAGAGCGGACTCTGGCGTGTCGTACTCGAATGTCCAGCGGCCGACGAGATAGTCCGGGTCGAAGGGGGCCTCCGCGTCGTTGTTCAGGGTCGTGCGCTTGATCGCACCCCTGGCTGCGATCAGATCGAGATCTTCTTTGAACAGGCACTTCCCGGGGACAGGCGTTTCACCGGGCGCCCGCGCAAGGAGCTTCACGTCCGGTGGCAGCGGGACTTGCGGCGGGCCCTGAGCGAGGACTGTAGGTATGGGCGCGGCTATCAACAGTGCCACGACGAAAACACCGGCGCTTGCGGCTATTTCGCGCATGTCTCTGCCACCATCTGAAATGACGTCACGTTGATGCGGCTGTCGGTGCCGCTCTTGATCAAAATGCCTTTGACAGCCATCTTGTGCCCTTTGTGGCGCTCGGGAGTGAACGGGCTCGTGCCGAGCAGCCGATATTGCTGATTGCCGAGCGGTTTCTCCGCGGCTGCCTTGACCGTTTCTGGCGTCGTGAATGACGTCGGCGAAGTGGCAGGCTCGGTTGCGTTCACGAGATTCCAGTCGGCCCCCGTCTGCGAGAGGCATCCGACAACCTCGACAATCGGCAGTAGATCCGGATTCGGCTGCGACTGGCGGCCCTGCGCCTGCACGCTGCCGACCGCTGCGGCCACGAGGAGCCAGACAATACGGGTCGACTGATTCATGGAAGACCTCCGGCTGTCCTGGAGACACGCGTGACGTGTCCCCAGGACACCAGAAAAAAACTACCGCTGTGACGCTTGCACGGGCGGCGTTGGGATGATCGGGCTCTTCAGCTTCACCACGCCGCGGATGATCGGGCTGAGCATTTCGTCCCAGCTCTGCTCGCCCCAGAACACCTCCTGGTCCGGCCGCGGGTTGTACTTGTTCTTGGTCGAGTTGTCCCACGCCGCTTCGACGCGAACCGTGGTTCCCGCGGGCAGCGTGACTGGCTTTGCAAACTCGTAGACGATTTGCCAATTGAAGTCGTAGTGCGGCACGTTCAGCAGCTCTTCTTCCCGGCCATCCGGATAGACGGCCGTGTACTTCATCGACTTGCCGCGCAGGTGCATGTGCGGTTGGATGCTGTACACCACCATCTCCTGTCGAATCGGCAGGAGATTGGTCAAGCGGTAGTTGTCTGCGCCTGCAGGGATGTTCGGCACGGTTTTGATGCCCGGCGGCAGAATGTCCTGCGTCACCTGGGCGGAAAATCGTCCCGTGAGCTCCTTGCCGTTGACGATGAATGTTTCGTTGCCGAAGTCGACCACCAGGGCCCTGCGATGAGTGCGTGATGGGACCCTTCGGAAGCCAGAGGCCGACACGGGTTCTGTCCGTGGTCGCCTGTCCGTTCGCCTGGTAGTGCAGGTTGAACATAAGATGCGTGCCGAAGAGGCGCTCCGCCACGCCCGGCCCGTAGGTGACGGCGGTATCAACCCCGGGCTCCCACCCACCGGAGAACCCACCAAGCCCGCTCCGCGGCAGCGGCGTCGCCCGCCGGTGGGGCTGAGGGCGGCGCGGCGGCGCCGTGGCGCTCTGCGGGATCCGACGAGCCCGCTCCAACTTCAGGCGCCCTTCGGCATCGATTCGTGCGTTCGGCGGCAGCGTCATGGACGTCACGAGCACGTGATGGACGACCGCGCGGTTGCCGGGCACGACCTGCGAACGCTGCCACCCAGACGTCACCTTGGAACGGCAGCTTCACATACGCGATACTGCCACGGACTCTCGCCTTCAGCTGGCACTTTCATCTCAGGCGCTTCGATGATCAGATCGGGTGGCTTCCCACTTGGATGGTTCCAGCCCTGTGCAAGCTGGGGCGGCGCGGGCATGTCGCTGTCATTGCCGCGCGGAGCGCCGGCATCGGCCCACGCCACAATCTTGTCGATCTCTGCCTGACTCAGGCGACGATCGTTACGCCATTTGCCGTGCTCGCCCTCGGCGTACCACGGGGGCATCTGGCGGGCGACGACTTTGTTCTTGATGGCCCGAGCCCAGGGCCGCACTTCGTCGTACGACATGAGCGACATCGGCGCCACCTCGCCAGGCCTGTGGCACATGGCGCACTTTGCGTAGAAGATCGGAGCAATGTCCTTCGCGAATGTAGGCTTCGAGGTCTGGGCGAACACCGTGGCCGGGAACAACGCCGCAGCGATGATCCAGCCAACCGGGACTTGAGCTCGCATCATTTTGTCTTCCTCCTGGTGATAAGCGCACGGACGCGTCGACTAGAACGTGAATCGCCCACCGATCTTCACGAACCCGGCCTGCAGGATCGACTGCGGCACCAACCACGTGGACCCGTCCCCATACGTCGTCGTGTAGGTCAGAACCGGAGCCACGTTAAAGATGTTGTAGAAGTCGGCCATGATGTCCACGCGGTACCGTCCGAAATGCAGACCCTTGCTCACGCGGAGGTCCACCTGATTGACGCGGTCGCCATAGTCTGTGTACGTGGACGGGTCAACCAAGGGCACGATGATCGTGCCTCCCGGCGTCGCGATCGGGCGGCCCAGCGTGTTGCCCGGGGTGAAATTTGTCACGGTGTAATTGGCCACGGCGGGGGCGGCGCCCGGCGCGGCGCCAACCGCAGTCTGCGGATCGGGCGGGAGGCTTTGGAACACCCCGCTGACCTGAATCTGCCAGGGGAAGGTGTAGCCGCCAGAGATACGGTAATTCCCGAGGAACGGCTGCCGGGCCTCACAGAACATGAGCCTCTGCGGATTGTCGACCAGAGCGCAGTTCTTGAGCTCGGTGCGGCCGGTGAGGAAGCCGGCCTGGAGGAACAATCGCCCGGTCGGTCGGGCGTTCACGTTGACGTCGATGCCGTCGTAGGTCTGACTGGTGTCACCGGAATAGTTCTTTGCGAACGTGATGATCTGGTTGCTCGCGAGGCCGGCCTTTTCGCGGCTTGATGTCGTAGACGCCGCTAATCTGACTGCCACTGACATCGCCCAGTCGAGGGTCTGTCGGGGCGGTGAAGCTGAACGGGTCGAAGTCGGCGGGCGTCACGTCCAGATTGTCGGTGACGGTTTGGTTGGCAAACGTCCGCCGGTAGTACCCGACCTCGAGCGAGACGCGAGCCATCAACTCGTGCTGCACGCTCGCCGAGTACTCCCAGTTGTACGGCCGCTTGCCCCACCCCTGGCTCACGTCCGGGTCGTATCTCGTCGTAATGATCGATTGGCCGAAGTTCGGGTCGACCGGGCCCGTGAACTCGAACGAAAGGAAGGGGTTCGTGCTCAGCGGGTCGCCTTGGGGAATGTTATCGCCATTGAAGTCGAGCCAGGTGCGCGTCATGTTGTTGCGGCTCGTCACCAATGGATTGATGTTGCTTGCAAACGCATAGACCTGTGCGGTCACGTAGCGGCTGGCGCTCGCCTTGATCGCCGTCTTCCCGTTCCCAAACAGGTCGTACGACGCGCCCACCCGTGGGCTGATGTCCTTCCAGTTCGGGACATCGGGCAACGGATCGAACGAGCGCGCCCCAACCCACGTCGACGCGGGCGCTGACTGAGCGGGAATCCCGGTATTGAAGTAATCGAATCGGACCCCGGCATTCACCGTGAGACGGCGCAGCGTCCACTTGTCCTGGGCAAACATGCCCAGGTCGGCGTTCAGGTCGGTCAGCATCGTGTACGGAGCGGTAGTCAAAAGGGCGAGCCCGACGATGGGAGGCGCCCCTGGAATATTCTTCACAAGCAGCGTGTCATCGCTGTACTGGTAGATTGTCTGGGCGCGGGTACCGGTATGCAGCGAGAACCCGAACTTGGCGGCATGCGACCCGGTCACATAGGAAAGACTCCCGCGCGCGTACTTCTGTTGTTGATCTTCGCCGCCGGAGAACACACTACCGGGGAAGCCGAAGATATCGCCGGGATACGGCGCCCGAAGAAGCTGGAAGGTCGCCAGGTTGAGGACCGCGAGGGGCGACGTCGCCGTAATGCCATCAGCGAGCGGCTTCCAGATGTTGTTCTGGACGTTGTAGGAGAACGCCGAGTCCCAGAGCAGCCTCGAGACCGATTGTGGCCTGCCAGCTCACGGACGTCGCATAAACGCTGGGATACGTCAACCTGGTGGCCGACTCGCCTGTCAGGGGGGTAGCGGCCAGGACGGTCGGACAATTGCACTTGTTGACATTGTCGAAGAAGCCGGACACTTTGTTGCGCGGCGTCACCTGGGCCGTCACCCGCACCTGGTTGTCCAGGTCCCAGCCGCCCGAGTGCAGCGGCCGCGACAGGTCCGGGTTAGGGACGACGGCGAGCGGGTCCTTCGAGTAATAAGCCGTGCCGATGAGGTCGTTGCCGCGGTACCGGTGCGCGAAGAAAAACCACACGCGGTCGCGGCGAATCGGGCCACCGACGCTCGCGCTCTCATCCCAGAGGTGGTCGTACCCCGTCGGGGCCTGCAACCCTCGCGCCTTCAAGTCATCGGTGTAATTGTCCATCGACATCCCGCTGGTCGCAAAATTGCCGAACAAGTCTCCGCGGAACACGTTGCCGCCTTCCCGCGGAATGACGTTCACCCTGACCCCGCCACTCGACGTCTCGGCGGAAATGGCACCCGTTTCGAAGGAGATCTCCTGGGCGGCCGCATCGTTGAGCGAAAACGTCGACCACGCGCCGCCCCCTGACGCGCCGATCGTGCCCATCGGTATCGCGTCGACTTGGATCGTCATGTCAAACGCAGCGCCACCGTGGGCCGACAAGATGTTTCCGCGCTCACCTTGCGTGCCGCCGACATCGCGCTGGTTGGCCGTCACGCCCGGCAACGTGGTCCCGAGCGTCGCGAACGACCGGGCCGTCGGCAGCGCATCCAGCGCCTCCTTGGGGAGCGTCTTCTGTTGGGAGATGCCCTGCACGTCCACCACTGGCGCTTCCGCCGAAACCGTGAGCGTCTCTGAGACGGATCCGACTTTGAGGGACACGTTGACCGGCGCGGTGAAGCCCGCGGAAATCTCGACGCCTTCGCGACGGACGGTACTAAAGCCCGCCAGCGTAAAGGTGACGGCGTACACGCCGGCCCGCAGTTGTTCCACCTTGTATTGGCCCGCGCTATCGCTGACCGCCGTGCGGCTCTTCTCAATCAGCGCCGGGCTCGCGGCTTCAACGGTGACGCCCGGGAGGACGGCTCCACTGCTGTCCTTCACGACGCCGGCCACCGCGCCGAACTGGGCAAAGCACAGCGCCGGAAAGATGACCACTGTTGACGCGCCTGCGACGAGATGGCTGAGGACCTTGCGCATACAGTCTCCTCCTGAGACGCGACTCACGCCCCCATACACTAATAGTGAGCTTTGTTCACTGGATCGGACTGGACTCTAAGCGGGCGTCATATCGGTGTCAACGGAAAAATGAGCTTTGTTCACTTGAGAAATAAGCTTTGTTCACTCGGAAACGTGCAATACTCCCGCGATCCAAAAAACTGAACTCTCCTTCACATGAGGTGCACGGGCTCACGCGACCGCACGGTCTCCTTCGCCTACTTCCCACGTGCATCGCGTCCGTCGCCCGCTCGCCGCTGAGCATGTTGCGGAGCGCCTAGTTGCCCTCGTGGCAGGCGTGCATCGGCTCCTGATCGTTCATCGTCAACGGTAGCGAGAACGTCCACGGCCGCACCCACGTCCTCGGATCATCGATCGTGACCGTCCACCCTTTCCACTTGGTGATCGTTGGGCACGCGCAGAAATCAGGCGCCACTCACGGCCGTCGAGAGCGTTTGAAGCACCTCTGGCACCGTCACGACACCGATCAACGTGAGCACGCCCAACACAATGAGGGCGGCGAACGCCATGATCATGGAGAGAATGCCGAGCGCGCCGACGACGTTGAGCACTCCCACTGTCTTGAGCACTACGTGCCTTTTTCGCGCAGCGTCCGCATGTGCCTATCGCCGCGTTTCGGGAATATCGAGCCGGAACCACCAGATTCCGCAGTTCGGCCACCGGTTGCGCTCGGTGGCCACCTTCGCGTCGATTCTGTAATGCCCCGTCGAGATCAGCCGAATGAAATGCTGAAGGCGGTAGGCCCTGCCCTTGAAAATGAAAGGGGCGCTCTCGTAGCCGAGGCCGTTTCCTCCCATATGAGTTTCAACGCAAAAAGCGACTTCCGTCTCTCATTTCCCGCCTGCTTCGCGTTCCGTCGCCCGCTCGCCGCTGAGCATATTGCGGACCGCGTAGTTGCCCTCGTGGCAGGCGTATTCCAGCACCGGCTCGCGATCGTTCATCGTCAAAGGCAACGAGAACGTCCACGGGCGCACCCACGTCGTCGGATCATCGAGCGTGACCGTCCACTCGACCGTGTCAGGCGCCGTGCGCGTGAAGCGTTCGGTGATCGTCAGCGCGTTCGGGTTCGCGTTCCGATAGACGCTGCGATCGCGGAAGTTCGTCGTCTCCACGACGAGCGAGTTGCCGACCCAGTGGCCGCGCGCGTCGCCCATGTCGAGACGCACGCCCCTCGAAACGTGCGGCCGACGGTCCAGCGGGATGATACGAGTCTCGTGGACCATCTCGTAACGAATAGCCACATATCCGGGCGCCTGGACGATCTGATACGAGTCGCCGTAGATGGCGGGCAGCATGGAACCGGGATAACCGCGCGTGATGCACCGATCGGTCAGGCTGAAGTCGACGTAGCTGTCGAATCCGGTGTTCGAGAAGCTGCTCGCCGCCCGGCCCGTGCGGCGCGGATCGCGCCAGGGCGTGCGACGCTGCGCTTCCTCGGTCAGCGGCGGTATCTTGCCATCGGCCGGATCGATGATCATCCACGCGCGGTGTCCCTTCACGATCTCGGCGCGGTCGCCGAATTCCGGGACGACGGCAATGCGGCCGGTCGGGTCGCCGGCCAGGAACTGCTGGCGCGCGTCGGACTGCCGCTGCCGGTCTTCGAGCAGCTTTTTGAGCTCGGCGCCGCGGACGTCGTCCACGCTCCGGCCTTCGAAGCCGGCCGGACGCTCCATCGGCGTCCCCTGCTCGTACTTGTTCGTGAAATTGCCGGAGATGTCGGGATCACCCCACGCCGTCTTCGGCGGAACCCATCCCGGCTTCGGCGCCACTGGCGGCTTCGGAATCTGAATCGCACCCGACTGCGAGCTGGCGACGGCACCGAGGGTGAGCGCGAACGCGCTCGCAACGACCGCGGCAGTGACTTGTCGTATCACATGATTCCTCGCCTTGCTGATCCGTAACCGGGCTGCTACCTCGATGTCGACCTGATCATGTTGCTCTTAAGACCGCGACCCCGAGCGGCCATAACGGCTGGACTCTACGCATGCGTCACATCACTGTCAACGACAAAGTGAACTTTGTTAGCTCGCCGATCAAGTATAGACTCCCGCGACCGTCTTGCAACTCCACGGCGGCGCGACTCTCTACGGCGGCGTCTCAATGAGCAGCTGCTTTGCTGCCGGGTTTTGGGGAAAGATAACGGCGCTCGCGAGAACGCCTCAACCCAGAAGGGATGACGACCATGCGCAATCTGTTAACTGCGACGATCGTATTCGTCTGTCTGACCGGCATGGCCGCCGCGCAGGCGCCACCGCCAGCCCCGTTTCAAACGCCGAACCCGACCTATACGACTGTTGACATGGAAATCGACGTCAACCGACCCGCCGCTGACGTCTGGAAACGCATCGGCAAGTATTGCGACATCGGCGAGTGGTTCCAGATCCCGTGCACCATCACGTTGGGCAAGGACGGCGAGTTCGGCGCCGTCAGGTCGGTGGCGAACGAAATCCTCGTCGGAAAGACCGAGCTGTCGTACACGTACACGCAGCCCGTTCGCGACGGGCAGCGGTACAACATGTATCACGGTACGCTCGAAGCGCGACCCGTGACGGCGACGACGTCGAAGATTGTGTACACGTTGTTCTTCGACAACTCGAATCTCCCCGATGACGCAGCGAAGCAGGCCGACAAGGATCGGCGGCGCACGCAGTTCATGCGCGCACTGCAGAACATGAAGACCCTCGCCGAAGGTGGAACCCTGCCGCCGGCGCCCGCACGCGGCGGCCGGTAATTGCGGCAGGCCCAAAGGCCTGTGGGGAGGGCCCGAGGGGGAGGACACATGATGAGGATTCTCTTCAGATTGGCGGGCATAACGTCGCTGGTTGGCCTCCTGGCGATTGGCGAACCGGCCATTCGCGCCCAGGCGCCGGCGACGCCTCCCGATTTTTCGGGCGTCTACTACCCGGTCCAGGCGCCCGGGGCCGGCGCGCCGCCGCCGGCGGGACGACAAGCCGCGCCGCCGCCGCCCACGAGGTCGGCGCCACTCGAGGATGGTTCGGCTGGACGGGCGCCGGGTGCACCGAAGCTCACTCCTGCGTACCTGGCGCGATGGGAGGCGATCCGGAAATCACGTATGTCCGGATCATCAGAATTCGATCCACGCGTCCGGTGCATCCCATCCGGGATGCCGAGCATGATGAACATGTTCTATGGCATGGAGATCATGCAATCGAAAGACAAGATCACGATGTACGGCGAGATGAACGACATGTACCGGCGGATCTTCCTCGACGGGCGTCAACCATCCCGGAAGGTACTCAACGATCCGACATACGCGGGCTATTCGACGGGCCATTGGGAGGGCAACACGCTCGTGGTCGATATAGTGGCACTGCGAGACGACTCGCTCATCGAGGACTTCGTCGCTTTCTCGCCGCACAGCGCGAAGATGACGGTCCACGAACGGATCCGGCTGATCGAGCCAGGAGTGCTCGAAGATCGCATGACCGTCACTGACGCTGAAGCGTTCCTCGAGCCCTTCGAGATGGTCCGCACGTATCGCAAGGCGTCACTGCCGAACGACGAGCTTCGCGAGTTCGCCTGCGCGGAGGGTCTCGGGAAGGTCAAATGACGGGCGAAAGAAATACGGTTGCCTCATCCGCCGTTGCTCAGGATCGTGCCGTCGGCTTTGACGACGCGCGCCGTCAGACACACGTAGCTGTTGTCTTTGGCTGGACTGCAGTAGACGGTGATCGTCTCGCCGACCTTCAGCGTGTCCGGCTCCCAGCCGGCGCGACGCAACACGCCTGGCGCACGGCCTTCCACCGTCCAATCCACCTTGGCGCCTTTGCCATCGTCCACGGTCATGGAGATAAACGTGTGAGGGTTAGTCCACTCAAATTTACTGACGATGCCCTTCAGCTCGATGATCTTCTCAACGTAGAACGCGGAGTTGCTGTGGTGAGCCGACACTGGGCCCGCGCAGAGCAGCAACGCGACTAGTATGGTTTCGCGCAGCCTCATCACATGCTCCCCATATTTGAGCGACTCGCGGCCGCCGCAGTTGCTCCAATCCTTCATCGCATCGACACTCGCGCGACTCCTTAACATCTGGATTAACGGACCGCGAAACCCGACGCGGGCACGAACACCTTCTTGTCTTTGTCCCGTGTTGCCCGCATCCACGTCGCCGCTGGCCGGCCATCTTTCATCGGATGTCCTGTGATCGTGACGACCGTGCCCGGCATGAAGTCCTTCAGACGGATGCCGGCGCGCGTGAGGCTGCTCGGACCTTCGGCTTCGAAGCCCCACGTCGTCACTTTGCCGTCCTTCCCGGTCACGTCCACAATCAGCCACGAGTGCGGGTTCGTGTACTGGAATTCCTTGACCACCCCGGTCACCGTCACCTCTTTCTTGTCGTCGAACATATTCGCCGAGTGATGGGCCATTGCCGGCACCGCCGCGATGCTCAACAGCATCGCGACGACCAGCGTCTTCGGTTGTGAAATCGCCATGGAAAGAGTCCTCATTTAGTCTTCACGGCCTCGGGCTTGCCGCCCGCGGGCGCATCCTTCGGAACAAAGGTGAAATCCTTAAACTGACTCGTGCCGTCGTCCTGACGGACGATGTCGTTGTTCGAGTTCTCGCGGCAGTCCCAGTACCTGATGCGCAGCTGCTTGTCGTCGTTGGTGAGCTGCGTCTGGCTCTGGCGCGTGTACCACGGCTTGGCGAGATTCACCGGATCGAACACCCACACGTCGGCTTGAAGCGTCTTCGCGTCGACCTTGTGCCAGCGCTCAACGGTCTCCGTCATCTCCGAGTAATTCGGCTGCACGCCCCGCTGATACTGCCCCTTCATCATGTATTTCGTGTGCGCGACTAGCACGTCGCCATCCCAGAAGCCCACGGTGTCCCCATTCCAGCTCGGGTACGCGTCGTCTTCCGGCGTGTGGCTGCGGCCGTCGGTATAGACGCGACGAATGTCGTTGACCATTTCGTTGATCAACCACGTCTGATTCGGGGTGACGATGAATTCGTGGAGGAATGGTTCGGTGAACCAGCGCGGCACGCCAGGCGGACGGCAATCGCTGATCGGGTCGTACTCGCCGCCTGTGCGGGCGAGTTGGTCCGCTTTGGCTTTCACGACGGCTTCTCCGGCCGGTGTGAGCTTCGCGGAGACAGGGCCGCCGGTCATCGGCAAATCCGGGTCGAAATGCAATGACAGTTTGCTGCGCGTGTAGACGCCGGACCACTCGTACGCCGGCTCAGCCATCTGCGGCCACGTTAGCGGCTTGCCGCCATGGGCCTGCTGTTTGAGCGCTTCGTACATCGCATCGGACGTGGCGAAGCGCTCGCCGAACGCCTGGAGCTTTTCCTTGTTCGCGGCCCAATTGGCGTCCTGATTGATCCAGGGAGGCGTGTTCTGCGCCCGAAGCCTCGGGATGACGAACGCGGCGACTGCCGCGACAGCGATCAGCAGGACGCCGAGGCGGAGAGCGGTTTTTGTCGTCATCGGTGCACCTCGGCGGCGGCTTCCGCGTCCATCGCGCGCGAAGCGCTCAAGATGTTGCGCATTCCGTAGTTGCCCTCGTGGCACGCGTACTCGAACACACGGCCTTGACCGTGATCGAGCGCAAGGTCGATGAAGAACTTCCACGGGGCCGTCCACGCCGCGGAATCCTCGAGCGTCACCTCGTAGTGCAGCGTATCGGGCCCCGTCCGCGTGTACCGCTCCGTGACGCGAAGATTCGCGGTGGAACCGCGGAAGCTCACTTTGTCCGAGAGATTCGTGATCTCGACGACCAGCGTGTCGGCGTCCCAGTGTCCTCGTGAATCGCCGAGCCACTGGCGAATCGACGGACCGATGTGCGGCTGATCACGCAGCGGAATCAGGCGCGCGTCATGAATCATTTCCGCTGTGACAACCACATGATCCTGCGACTGCACGATTTGATAGTTGTTGTTGTACGCCGTCGGCGTCATGACGCCCGGCATGCCGCGCGACAGACACCGCACCCACGTGCCAAGCTCTTCGGGGCCGGCGAAGTTGCCGGCTCATGAAACTGCCGAACCCGAGCCTCGGCGTCGCGGCACGCTCCTGCCCCAGCGGTGTCATCGGCGGGGCATCGAACGTCACACGCTGAGCTCGCTCTCCCCAGTGATTCGGCGGGTTGACGTCTCCCCCGCCCGCGCCGGCGCCGGCCACAGGAGCCCGCGGCGCCTCGGCGCTCGGAGCGCTGAGATCGGCGCTCGTCCAGACGCCCTGGAGATCAGGCGCACCCCAAGGTGTGCGAGGGACCTTCCAGAAGGCCGATGCGTGTGACTGGGCGCCTGGCCGCACCGCGCCGACGGCGACCAGAGCAACAGCCAGTACGAAGAGCTCCGTTCGCAGGCGAAGCGGCGATGCGGATCGTCTCATGGCGTCTCCTACGTTACGCTGAAGTCGCGCAGCCCTGACACGTTAGCCGAAATCCGAGGCCGCGGCGTGCGCTCAAAACGCGTTGCCGAGATACACATGATGCACAGCAGCTTCACGTAGATCGCCAGGTTCACGATGTCCTGCTCAGGCATGCCGACGAAGAAGATGGTTCTGATCGGCGTAACCCGGCTGCTACCTGGAGGAAACCGTCGACTTGATCCGGTCGGGATGCAACTGCACCCGCTGCACGCGCCAGTTGTTCATGTCGGCCACGTAGAGCAGATCCTCGGACGGGCACGCGATGCCGTGAATCCAGTTGAACTGGCCGAGTTCATGACCCGATTCGCCGAACACGCCGACGATGCGACCGTCGAGCGCGATCTTGTAGATGCGCCCGGGCTCCGAGTCGGACGCGTACAGGTACTGGGTCGGCGTGTTCGTGATGCAGATCGTCCACGGCTGCGTCTCATCGGGCGGATTCATCGGGAGGTTGCCGAGCACCGGGTGCCGCGTCTTGTCGTAGGGCGCGTTGAGGTGAATCATCCGCAGAAACGTGCCGTTGACGTCGAACACCTGGATGCGGCGGTTGCCGCGGTCGGCGACGTAGACGTTGTTCTGGCGATCGATGCCGATGTTGTGCGGGGTGTTGAATTGGCCGGGATTCTCGTCCGCATGCACGCCCCCTCTTCCCCGCGAGCCCCACGACGTCACCCAATTCCCGTGCTTGTCGAACTTGGCGACCCGCGAATTCGTATAGCCGTCGCTGATGTAGATGTTGTCGTCTGAGTCCCATGCGACGTCGGTCGGCGCCCGGAATTGGCCATCGATGTGTAGGGGTGGCGCCGCAGTGGCGCCGCGGCCGGGGCGGAACCAAAACTCCTCGGGGTCGTCAGGCCCTTCGGGACGCCGGCCAAGGTTGAGCGTCACGTACCCGGCCGGGTTGAACTTGACGACCGTATTGACGCCTTTGTCGACGACCCAGAGGTTGTCGTACTTGTCGAAGCGCACGCTATGGGCATAGCCGAGGCCGTACACGCCCCTGCCGATCTCGCGGACGAACTTTCCGTTTTGATCGAACTGGAGCAGCTGCGTCGACGCGTTGCCGTAGATCGGGCCAGACGTCGCGCTGCCCGGATGGTTCAGCACGACAATCTGCCCTTTGGAATTGACGGCGACCCCGAGCACCTCGCCGAGGTTCATGTCGGGCGAGTACTTGAGGAAGTCTGCGGAGGTGTCGAAGGGAATCTTCGGCACGTTGGCGTTCTGCGGCGCTTGCGCGCCGAGACGCACGACAGGGTGGGGCCAGGCAACATAGATCGAGGCGATTGCGGCCGCGCACGCGATCACGAGAAGTCGTTTCGCCGACACCGTGGATGCGCCTGCCACGAGCTGCCTGACGACATCACGCATGCTTTTCTCCTTCTCCTTGGCGAGACGCGACTCACGCCGCTTGAGCTAGTTTGGACTCTACGCGGCGATTTATCTCAGTGTCAACGAAAAAGTGAGCTTTGTTCACTGATCATGTTAGG
The DNA here is from genome assembly GCA_963773035.1 of uncultured Acidobacteriota bacterium. GTDB lineage: Bacteria > Acidobacteriota > Vicinamibacteria > Vicinamibacterales > CAVVIG01 > CAVRXZ01. The sequence continues at coordinate 52,387 of CAVYZX010000036.1, forward strand.
CTTCCGCAGACCGGCTATGGATTCAATCCATGGGCACGGCCGCGGGATACGCATCGGCAGCGCGCGCGATGGATCGGTCAGGTATCGGATTCCGGATTCATGCCCCTATCCCTACGCCAGCGGGTCGAGCCTGGCGGAAGGGGTCACGATCTACCGGGGAAACGTGTACGGCGCCGACTTTCTCAACGACGTGAGGAAGTTTGTGCTGGAGAAGAAATAGATCGCTGCAAGTATCCGATGCTAATGTCATCGCGCTATCGCGGAGGATCGCCTATGAGAATCGGCTTGTTTGTCATCGCGGCGCTGCTGGCGGCGACATCCGCCGGGGCGCACCACAGCAACTCGGCGTTCGACCCCGACAAGGTGGTCGTGCTCAAAGGCACGGTCACGCAGTGGAAGTGGACCAACCCGCACGTGTGGATCTTTCTGTCGGTCGACGACGGCAAGGGCGGCAAGACGGCGTGGGAGATCGAGGGCCGTCCCCCGGGCGTGTTGGCCCGTGCGGGCTGGTCGAAGACCATCTTCAAAGTCGGCGACACGATCACCGTGGATTTCAGCCCGGCGAGGGACGGCAGCCGCACCGGCCTCGCCACGCGCGTCACGCTCGCCGATGGGACCGTGCTCTCGAACGCGCCGCCCGCGCTTCCGTAGTCACGGAGGAGGACATCATGTCGAGGACCATCGCTTGGCTGTCCGCGGCGCTCGTGTGCCTGCTGCCTGGATCGACGGCATCGATTCGCGCGCAGGACACGCCGGCGCATCCGGATTTTACCGGTGTGTACTTCCCGTTCAATCCCAATGCGGCCGCACGCGGCGGCGCCGGGGCGCGCGGCGGGGCGCCGGCAGCGCCGCGACCGGCGGCCGTTATCGATGGGCGCGATGGCCGGCCGGCGACCGCGCCGAAGCTCACGGCCGAGTACCTGGCCAAATGGGAGGTCATGCGGAAGTCGCGCATGGCCGGATCGTCTGACACCGATCCGAACGCCAACTGCCTCTCTGCCGGCATGCCCTCGATGATGGGGATGGCCTATGGGATGGAAATTCAGCACACGAAAGACAAGGTCACCATCTACGGCGAGCTGAACGACGTGTATCGCCGGATTTATCTGGACGGCCGCAAGCCGTCACAGAGAACGCTCGACGATCCGACGTTCGCCGGGTATTCCGTGGGGCATTGGGAAGGGGACACGCTCGTCGTGGACACCGTGGCCCTGCGCGAGGACACGCTGCTCGACTTGTTCTCGCCGCACAGCGATCAGTTGACCGTGCACGAGAGCATCAGATTTACGTCGCCTGGCGTCCTCGAGGATCGGACGACGGCCACGGATCCGAAAGCGTTGCTCGAACCCTTCACCCAGGTTCGTACGTATCGGAAGGCATCGCCGCCGAACGACGAACTGCGCGAGTTCTCGTGTGCGGAGGGTCTCAAGTCTGCCAAGTAACGCAGCCTTGTAGGGCCCGAAGGGAACGCGTGCGCGTGTTCGCGGCTTCCTGCGGCGTGGCTACCTGCCACACCAAAGAGTCCAAGTAGGACTGCAAGGATCCTTGGCACTCTTCAGAGCCAGCTGATCGGCGAAGCGTCGCCAAGCATCGTCCCGCCGACGATCTCGAGGAAGCTGTCGGCGAGCAGCAGGTGCTGGCTCATCGTGATTGCGTCTCGGAGCAGCCGATCGAGGGGCGTCTTGGTCGCGTACACGGCCGTCGGGCCGACGAGGTCGTACATCGACTGCGCAATCCGGCGCGCGCTTCGGAACGCGTGCGACAACGACAACGCCATCGCCCGCCGATTCTCTTCCGACACGCGCCCCCGTGCCTGCGCATCGTCCCAGATACGGTCGATCGTCCCGTAGGTGAACGCGCGCGCGGCGCCCAGCTCCATCTCGGCCTTCGCGAGCGCGACACGAGCGTGAGGACGATTGCGCAGCAGGATGGGCGGCGGGGGGAATATGTGGATCTTCTTCTCGGCCACGTCGAGCGCGGCGTCAATGGCACGGCGCGCAAGGCCCAGCGCGACGCCGTGCCAGCTCGCCAGGAACATGCCGAAATAGCAGTAGAGCGGTGCCGAGCGCGTCGGCGTGGGGTCGGACGCCAGCATGTGCGCCTCGGGCACGAACAGATCTCTGGTCGCGTAGTCGTGGCTGCCGCTGCCAGCGAGTCCCGTGCTGTGCCAGGTGTCGATGCTCTCGAACTTCGAGGCGGGCGCCAGCATGATGCGTTGCACCGGGGCGCCGCGCTCGACGACGGGCTGACCGCCCTCGGTCACGATACATCCGCCGATAATCACGTCGGCGTGGGTCGAGCCGCTTCCGAACGTCCAGCGCCCGGAGACGCGGTAGCCGCCCGCCACGCGCTCGGCCGTGCCGTTCGGAGGCACCTGGCCGGCCGTCACCGCGTCAAGGCTCGTGTAAAGGGCGCGGGCCGCCGTGTCTTCGAGAAACCCGACGAAGAAGCCGCCGTCCGATCCGATCTTCACGCACCAGGCCACCGACGCGTCGGCGGCGCCGAGCGTCTCGTACACGGCACACTGGTCGCGCGGCGTCATCTCGGGGCCGCCCCACGCCTTCGGCATCGCCATCCGGAAGGCGCCGGCCGCCTTCAGCTTCAGAACGAGATCGGCCGGCAGCCGGCGCAACGTCGCAATTTCGTCGCCGCGCGACTGAATCTCCGGCGCGAGGGCGCGCACATTCGCAAGGATGTCAGCGGAGCTGAGCTCGCGGGCCACGGACCACAGTGTAGCCAAGAACTCGTCGCGGCGAAGCATTCAACAGCTCACGACATCCCCTATTGCCTTCCGTGAGCAGGCTTGATGCCCCACGCGCCGGAGACGGCCGTGTGGCGGTAGTAGAGCGTAAATGGACGGCCTCACGCGAATCGCGAGGCCCGGCACGATCGTGTCGAACATCTCATACCGCTTTCGCTGCGGCTTGCGCAGGTCGAGGTAACGGACGGTCAGGGCAACGGTGGCCACCGGTTTTTGCACCTCTCGATGTTTCGCGGGCAGGGAGTCCTTGTCGCAAAGCGCGCCGCTTGGATCCGTTCGTTCGTGCTCGGGTTGCACCGGGGTAACAGCCGGCGATCAGGCATTTGTGCCCCCTTCTCCACGCGCAGGGTGTCGTGGTTCGGAGAACTGCGCACAGGTCGCTTTTCGCGGATCTTGGGGTACTTGGGAGTTACAGGTCCCACCGCCCAGCGAGGATCTACGATTTGTACAACGGTCTCCTGAACCGCTGCCTTTATTAAAGGATCACGCTTGGAAATTGATTCTCCTTGCGCGAACCCCAATCGCTCCAGCGGCCGCAGCCAGCTCGGACACCGTGTCCAGAATGTCTCCACGACGCAGGTAGATTTCAGGAGATCTCGGTGAACGCCGGTGGATAGTAATCGAAAGGCTAACCTGCTGAAAACCGCACCGTTTAGACCAGAAGTCACGCACCATCACCAGCTTAAAAAAACACAGTTAATCGAGTTCGATCCCTGTAGTCCGCTCCAACCTTCGCTCCCGCCTGCCAACGAACCGTGAGCTACGGTTGGCAAGCCACACGAAGGTTGTCCGCTGTAGCGCCTTAGCGCGAAGGCGGACCTTAACCACTCAAGTGTTGCCCAATCCCAAGAAGACGATGGGGTTTCATGACTTCGATCAGTACGAGCGCTTGCTGGGCGTCGCACGCAAGCGTGATCGACAGGCGTACGTGATGGTGCTGTTTGGCGGTGATGCAGGGTTGCGGCTCGGTGAGGTCATCGCGCTCGAGTGGCGCGACATCGACCTGGCTTCGCGTCGGCTGACCGTGCAGCGATCCGAATGGCTCGGGCACGTGACGGTGCCGAAGGGCGGCCGCGATTGAAGGCACCGTCGATGGCGTTTTTCGTCGCCGGGATTCTTGGGTTCGTTAACCCGCAGTTGCAGTCCTGCGGAGTTCGTCAGTGAAGTAACCGCCAGATCCAGAAGGGCCTTCACGTCGGCGGGGGTCAGGAAGGATGGACGACCGCGAGACGCTTTCGCTCGATACCGAGCTTCTTCATCCGGTACTCGAGCGTGGTGGGCTTGACAGCGAGAACGCGAGCCGCCCCGCTGTCACCACTGATGCGCCATCCTGTTTGTTCGAGCACGTCGAGAATATGCTGGCGCTCGACTTCCTCGAGCGTTACCGCTGGGTTCACGGCTGGCGCCGCTTCCAGGCCATCCGGCAGGGCCACGCGAAGTGTGGGGCCGTCGGTCAGGATCATCGACCGCTCGATCACATTGCGGAGCTCCCGGACGTTGCCCGGCCACGAGTAGTTTCGGAGCGCCTCCATCGATCGACGCGGGACGTTCTCGATGACCTTGCCAAGATGCCGACCAAACTCCTTGATAAAGGCCCAGACGAGCGGCGGAATGTCTTCGCGGCGGTCGCGCAGCGGCGGAATGCGGATGGGAAACACCTGCAGGCGGAAGAACAGGTCCTGGCGGAACCGATCCTCGCGCACGGCCTGGCTGAGGTCGCGATTGGTGGCCGCAATCAGGCGGACATTGACCTTCAGGGTCCGGCTGCTGCCGAGTCGCTCGAAGGTGCCGTTCTCCAGAACCCGCAGCAGTTTGGCCTGCAATTCGAGCGGGAGCTCGCCGACCTCGTCGAGAAAGAGCGTGCCCCCGTCGGCGACCTCGAACCGTCCGCTCTCTCGAGTCAACGCACCGGTATACGCCCCTTTCTCGCGACCGAATAGCTCGCTTTCGATCAAGGGGCCGGGCAACGCCGCGCAATTGACCCGGACCAGCAAACGGTGCTTCCGTTTGCTGGCCTGATGCACGGCTTCGGCGAGCAGCTCTTTGCCCGTGCCCGTCTCGCCAGACAACAGCACCGTGGAATCGGTGGCCCCCACGCGCCGGACCTCGCGCAGCACGGTTTTCATCGACGCGCTCTGCGCGACGATCGCGTCGTCGTCGACGTCGGCGGCGAGCTCCTGGCGCAGGTACTGATTGTCGAGCTCCAGCCGATCTTTGAGCTGCGTAATCTCTGCGTATGCGTGCTGCAGTGCGAGATCGGACCGCTTTCGCTCGAGGGCGTTCGCGAAGACCTGGGCCACGACCGAGAGCCGTTCCTGCAGCACATCAGGCCAGGCGCACTCTCGCCAGAGCGTACCGAAGCCGAGGGCACCAATGACGGAGCCGCCCACGACCAGCGGGAACGTCAGATTGGAACGTATTCCGTGCTTCTCGAGGAACACGCGATCACGCGCGGCGTCTGGCGGAAGGTCATTGAGGCTTGAGTACGAGAAGGAGTGGCCGTCGAAGAGCCTGCGAAAGGCATACGGCACCGCGTCCCTGGGGACGAATTGAGGGACAGGTTCGCCTCCTTCCGCGACCCAGTGGTGCGTGGTCTCCAGATTCATGTCGTCGACAGACCGTTGGAACAGGGTGCTGCGATCGATGCCGAGGAACTCGACGAGCAATCGAAGCGCACCCGTGATTTCGGCATCCACTTTGACCGGCGGGGCGTTGACGAACCTGGTGGAGATGTCGGTCAGCAGCCGCTCGAAGGCGCTGAGATCGACGCCAGAAGAAGAGTTCGGCATGAATGTCTGGCGGTGAACCCCATTCTACTTCACGGCCAATTGGGAAACTCCCAGTATTCTGGGGCGCGGCGGGCGCTCCGACCGACTCGGCGCCGACAGATGTGAGCCGGCAACCCGCTAGCGCACGCGCAGTTGCAGTGAAAGCCCGATCCCCGCTCACCTGAGGCACCGTTCCTGCACAAGTGCCGGCCACGATCGAAACGGCCGCGATGGCGAAGAACCTCCTGGATGAAGCCCAGGCGCATGCATTCCAGCAGTCACCACAGATGATCATGTCGACCGTGCACGTCTCGCGATCTCGGAGCAGCACAGGTCCGAGGTCCTTCGAACGCTGCGCGTGCTCATGGGGCACGCCACCGCCAAAGCCGGCTGCGCGGGTTTTTCGATTTCTCAGGACCTGACCAACCCGGACATATTGACGATTTGCGACCAATGGGCGACGCGGGAGGACCTCGACGAGCATGTCCGATCGGCCGAGTACCGCCTCCTTCTGGCCGTGATCGATCTGTCGGTGACGCGTCCGGACATCAGCTTCGACGATCTCGGGCACCTCGGTGGTCTCGAACTGGTGCAGGCGCTGCGAAGCCCGCAGCGCACGTTTCGGATGGGTGACTTGCCATGATCACCGTGATGGCACTGTGCGTGCTGCAGGCGGCCGTCGTGTCCGCGCTCATCGCTCAGCGGTCAAGACGACGGCGAGCGGAACATGCGCTTCGCACGTGCGAAGCGGCGCTCCGTTCAAGTATTGGCGAGGCCCAGACGCTCGCCGGGCGCTTGATTGTCAGCCAGGAATCGGAGCGCGCTCGCATTGCGCGCGACCTCCACGACAACCTCGGCCAGAAGTTGTCGCTCCTCTGCATCGACATCGACCGCCTCGGCGTGGGCGGAGCTGGGGCGGCGGCGATCGTGGAGGCGGCGTCACATCTTTCAGAGCGCGCTCACGACATTGCGTCGGACGTCCACCGGCTGTCGCACGACCTCCACCCGCCGAGCCTGGAAATCCTCGGCCTTGCGCAGGCGATCGAACACCTGTGCCGCGACGTGTCGTGCCGACGCAGCGTGCGGATTGCGTTTCGACACAGGGCGATGGCTCGATGCGTGCCGGCTGAAGTGGCGCTCTGCCTCTTCCGCATCACGCAGGAGGCCCTGCAGAACATCGTGAATCACAGCGACGCCAAGGCCGCGACCGTGCGCCTTGCCCTGACAGGGCGCGACATCCGCCTGCAGATTGCGGACAGCGGCCAGGGGTTCGACGTGGCGTCCAAGGACGGCATGGGTCTCGGCCTTCTAAGCATGCGCGAGCGCACACGTTTTGCTGGGGGCCGGATCGCCATCCGATCGGTGGCGGGTCGGGGGACACGCATCGTGGTCAGGCTCCGGCTGTTCCCCAATGCCTTCGAGAGACATGACGGACAGAGTGAGAGGCGGACTGAGCGAATTCGAAGTCGCCGCCGTGGTCAGGTCGGCCGCGAAGACGCAAGTCAGAGAGGAATTGTGAGAACGATCGCGCACACACATCGACAAATATCAATCAAACATCTCCCGCGCGTCTGCGCGCTGGTCATTGCCGCCTGCGGTGTGTTAGGGACGCCGGCTCGCGCGTTCGCGCAGACCGACAAGTGGGACGTGGACATTGCGCCGCTGTATTTCTGGGTCGCGACGACCGACGGCAACCTCGCCGTCAACGGCACCCGGGACATCCCCGTGTACATGGATTTCTCCGACGCGAAGTCGAAGCTGGCGGGCGCCTTCTCGTTTCACGGCGAAGCCCACCGCGGTCAGTGGGGCGTCCTGGGCGACATCAACTTCATTCGTCTGTCGACCGACACCAGCTACACGACACCGATCTCAACGTGCCGGTCGCCGGCACGTTCCAGTTCGACCAGATCATCTTCAACGGGAAAGCCACCTTCGAGGTGAAGCCCGGCACCCGATTCCTGCTCGTCGGCGGCATTCGCACGTTGACGATGTCGCCGAACGCGCACTTCACCGGCCCGGTCGGCGGACAGTTGGCTGACATCGACATCAGCGCGACGCATGTGGCCGGCGTCGCCGGATTCAGCTACCGGCCCAGGCTCGGCGACAAAGTGGTGCTGCTCATGCAAGCCGACATCGGCGGCGGGTCGGCGTTCACCTGGAGCGCGCTGGGCGGCGTCGAGTTCCTGCTCAAGCCCTGGATCGGGCTAGCGGTGGGCTACAACGCGCTCCACATCGACACCGGCAACGTGCCCAAGAGCGGGAGCGGGCAGGTCAACGACGTGGAGTACGCCGTGACCCAGTACGGTCCCGCATTCTCGCTGACGTTTCATTGGAAAGAACAGTGAAAACACAAAAAGGCGACATGGAAAGACACGCTGCCTTTGCGCTGATGGCGGTGCTCACGACCGGGATGTCCTGGGGATGTGGTCGCGCGCCCGAACCGGTGGCCGTTGCACCAGCGGACCCTGTCCAGATTCTTCGGCAGATGTCCGACACGCTGGCTCAGTCGCGCCAGTTGACGTTCAAAGCCGCGCGCCAGATCGACCTTGCGTTGTCGGGCGGCGGCGACGTACCGGAACACGCGGCGATTGACGTGGCCATTTCGAGGCCCAACAAGCTGCAGGCGACATCGAGCGCGAACACCTCAGTCCGGCGCTTCTACGCCGACGGGCAGAACATCACCATGCTCGATGAAACGATGCGGCTCTACGCCACCGTGCCGTTGGAGGGAACCATCGACGACATGCTCGACAAGCTCGATGGCACCTACGGGTTCGTTCCGCCACTCGCCGACTTCGCCGCCAATGACCCGTTCCGGAGATTCAACGATCAGATGCAAGGCAGCGTCCACCAGGCCAGAGAAACAGTCAGCGGTGTGCAGTGTGATCACGTCACGATGACCGGAGCGATCGCGGACGCCGACCTGTGGATCTCGACCACGGATCACCTGCCCCAAGGTTTATCGCCACGTTCAAGGACCGCGAAGGAAGCCCCCAGTTGAAGATCGATTTTTCCGAATGGAACCTGGCGGCGAAGCTGGATGACTCACTCTTCGCATTCAACCCACCATCAGGCGCCGAGAAAATCAGGATGCTTGCGGTGTCGGGCCAGGAGTAACGACATGAACGCGAGAGCCAATCTCCGAGTTATCGGGATTCTTGCCGTCGTGAGCGTGATCGTGAACGCAGGCGCTGTGACAGCGAGTGCGAAGACGGTCTACGGAGTCTCCACGAGGTCGACCGTCGTGGTCGCGACGCCGCCACGCGCCGTCGTGGTTGCGCCTCCGCCGCGAACCGTGGTCGTGGCTCCCGCGCCTGTGGCCGTGGTGGCTCCCGCGCCTGCGGTCGTCGGCCTTCCCGCCGGCTACGTCGCCGTGATTCCCTCGGGTTACACCATCGTCGTGGTAGGGGGCGCTCGCTACTACTACGTGGGCGGCGTTCACTATCGAGCGGAGTTTTATCAGGGCCGCACAGTCTATGTCAGGGTGCGCCTTTGATAGATCCCCGAGACAACGTGAAGTTGAGAGCAGGAGGACGTATGAACAGCAAGCGTGCAGTCTCAGTGGCCTTCGTCGGCCTGATGTCCTTGTGGCACGTTCAGGCGAAGGGCGATGCCCAGACGCAGGAGAAGCCCGTCGTGCAGATACCCCAGGCCGGGGTACCGCAGATCTTGACGTTGGAGGGCAAGTTCGTCCGGGCCGCGTACAACAACGAAGGTTACGTGATCCTCGGATACCAGGCCTCCAACCGTTCCATCGGGGAAGACTGGATGCTCCTCGAGGTCGGCATGACGGTGCGCGAGAAGACGCCGGTTACCGGTTGACCCGGGACGCGCTGACGCTCGACACGCCCGACGGCAAGACGCTTCCGCTGCCGCCGATCACCGAGCAGCGGGGGAAGACGCAGGCGATCGAGCAGCGGGCGAAGGTCCAACGCGATTCCATCAACTACTTTCCGCCGGACGCGCACCGCGCGTGCGGCATCGCCTTCTTTCCCGACCTCGGAGCTCGTGCGCTCCCGCAGGACGTGGTGGATCTCAGCAGCGACCGCGCCTGTATCGGCCGTCTCTATTTCAAGATCCCGGGCGGTATCGCATATGGCCAGCATTGGCTCAACGTGAAGTTCCAGAACAGCCTCGTGCGCGTGCCCTTCCGGATCCTGACTGAGGACGAAGAGAAGCTCCTCTCGAAGAACTACAAGAGCATCGAGAAGCAGGTCAAGGAGGCGTTCAAGACGAAGAAGTGAGGGACTGGTCGTCGAACATCTGGAACGATGGCGACGATGGCGCACAAAGTCATGCGGCCCGCAACCGGCGTGTTGTTG
>CAVYZX010000037.1:0-444216 GCA_963773035.1 uncultured Acidobacteriota bacterium
CTGACGAGGGTCGCAGGCGATTATTCGGACTGCTACACTGGGCGGACGCGTTCATGCGGCACCTCAACAGAATCCTACCGGTGGCCTTGCTGATTTTCGTAGTCGCGGGATTGGCTGAGGCGCAAACACCTTCAGGCCCTGAAGGGCACGAAGGGCATAAGGGGCACCCCGGCATGTCCGCGCCAGCAGATGACCACTCGATGACACCGGCAATGGAGGCCAAGCTCCTGGCCGACAAGAAAGAGAGTGAGTTCAATCACCACCTGGCGGGATTCCTGGTAGCGCTGGCGGGCGTGTTCATTTTCTTTCAAGGGAGACTCGCGACTAAGTGGCCGGCAGTGAAATACGCGTGGCCGGCGTGCTTCCTGCTGTCTGGAGTCTTTCTCCTGGTCTGGAGCGATACCGAGCTCTGGCCGTTCGGACGCCGCGCGTGGCTCGAAGCGTTGAGCCACAATCCGGAAGTCTTGCAACACAAAACGTACGCGGTACTGTTGCTCGTCCTGGGAGCGATCGAATGGCAGCGAGCGCGCGGCGTCTTGAAAGCCGCGTGGAGCGGATGGGCATTTCCGGTCCTGGCGATCGGAGGGTCGGTGCTGCTGTTGTTTCATCAGCACGAAGCCGGGATGCACGGGCCACACCACACCGAGTTGATGGCGCGAATCCAATCGGAGCATTTGAGCTATTCACTTGCAGGGATCGGTGTGGGGCTGACAAGGGGGTTGTCCGATCTGGAGACACCCTGGCAGGGAGTCTTTCAGAGAGTGTGGCCCTTATTGATGACGGCGCTGGGAATTCTGTTGATGTTCTATCGGGAGTAGACGGTTGGGCGCATGTGTTGGCCGCGACGCCCGCTGGTGGCGAGCAAGCCCAGCCCGATTGCCGTCCAGATGACGATCCTGGCCTTCCTGACGAGCGCAAGGCTGACGCCCGCCGCCGAGCCGAGGCCCAACGCGTTGGTCGCCAGGCTTGTACCCGCTTCGTCCACGCCAAGCGACATCGGGACGAATTGAAACGCGACGGTGATGCTCCGGTTGACGTATTCGAGGACAAACGCCGTGAGCAGGCCGGGTCGTGCGCCAGTTATCAAGTCGATGGCGTACCAGGTTTCCAGGACGGCGACCGTGTGGTAGCACAACTCGAGAGCCAACAGTGGCAAAACCGCGCGCCGACGTCGTGATACGAAACCGAAGATCAGATCGCCCGTCCGCCGAATACTCGGTAGATGCTCGGACCAGTACGGCGTGCCGATTCCCCTCCGAATCATCCACTCGACGGCGCCGCTGACCACTCGACGCCTCGTTGAGACGATCCACGCTGCGACGAAGGCCAACGCGACTCCCAGCGCAGCGGTGCCAAGACTAGCGACCTTGGCCGGTTGCGACACCTCGAACGACATCAACAGAGCCGCCGTGCCGGCGATGAGGACGATAACAACTGTGGCGCCGTAGAAAAGGTTCTCGACCGCCAGGGCCGCAATGGACGCTTCGACGTCGATCCGTGGTCGAAGGAGCGCGATCTTCGATGGCTCACTGATGAACAGGCCGAACGGGGTGACGTTGCCGATCGCGTCACCTGACAGGTAGGCGGTAAAGACGGATCCGAGAGTGGCGCGATGTTCCCGGTCGAGGCACAGACGCCACGCGGCGGCGCGAATCAAACCGCGCAAGCCGCCCAGCAGGCATACGATCGTGATGCCCGCGGCGCCCACGCGTTGGACCCCGTCGATGACTGCTGTTGCGCCACCTTGTCGGACGGACCAGACAAGAAGTGCGATGCCGCCGAGGGCGACAAGCGGGCCAGTGAGTCGAAACCGGCGAGAACCCCGCCGGGCCTCCATCAGCTCGGCCTCGCTTTGGGGCGTGGCCTTTCGCGCACGCGACCGTCGACCGACATGCGAAACGGCTCCGCCACCCGCTCCACCGTATACGTTCGTCGTCGTCTGCCGTCGAAATAGATCCGGGTCAGGAGCTCCGCCAATACTCCGAGGCCGAGGAGCACGATTCCGGACTGAATGAGGACTGCGCTGAGGAGAAGCAGCGGGCCGTGAGCAAGAAATACCGGATCGCCTGTGATGATCTTCGCCATCAAAACGTAAAGACCGCCGGCGAGTCCGAACGCAAGACTCGTCAGGCCAATCGGTGCGAAGATGTGGAGCGGCCGGGTCGAGTATCGAAGCAGAAACCGAACCGTAATGAGATCCGCCATCACACGCCAGGTTCGCGACAACCCGTAGTGGGACCTGTTCTGCGAGCGCTTCGCATCGGTGATTGGCACTTCCGCAATGCGCGCCCCTTGCGCGCTCGCTAGGGCGGGGATGAAGCGGTGCAGATCGCCGTACAGCCTGATTTGTTTGATCACGGATCTGCGGTACGCCTTGAATGTCGTACCGAAATCGCGAAGCTTCACCCCCGAACACTTGGCTATCAACCAGTTGGCCACTTGTGATGGCAGACGCCTCGTCCAGTAGTTGTCGAGGCGCCGCTCACGCCAACCGCTGACCACGTCGTACCCTTCGTCGAGCTTGTCGAGAAGCCGCGGCAGGTCCTCGGGCGCGTGCTGCAGGTCGCCGTCCATGGCGACGATAATCTCGCCTCGTGCGTTGTCGAAGCCGGCAGCCAGGGCCGCCGTCTGACCGTAGTTGCGCGCAAGTTTCACCACCCGGATGCTCCGATCGCTCGCACCGATGGCGCGCAGTCCGAAATGGGTTCCGTCGGTGCTGCCGTCGTCGACGAACACGATTTCATAGGTCAGATCCAGCTTGCCGAGAGTGGCGGTGAGGCGACGATGAAGCTCGTCGAGTGTGCTCTGCTCGTTGAAGAGTGGAATGACGACAGACAATTGAGGACGTAGCGAAGCTTCTCGCGTGAATGTATTAGGCATACCCGAGCGGCTCGCGAACCAATACCGAAGAATCGTGGCGCGTCAACGTCAACCCGGCTCGCGCAATTACCGCCTGCGTGGCAGGGTCCGTGAGCAATTCGACCTCTGTTTCCCGTTGCCCCCGAAGCCGAGTGGGCACCTCGTTCAGCGCTGCGTCCGGATATCCGGGATGCATCATCAGCTCGCTGGTCCCGTCCGGAACCGATTTGAGTAATGCGTGGAGTGCCGCCCGCGTGAACACGCCGGTCAGCACTCGTCCGAAGAACCGTGGCGGTGGAGGCAATCCATGTAATTCCAGCAATCTGCGGTCCCGGGCAGCCCAGGGCCCAAGAGCGAGATTCGCTAAGGCCTGTCTCCGTGCCACGCCGTGCCGGGCGTAGCGTCGTAAGATGGCAAAGCCCGGCGTCTCGTAGGGCACGCGGACGGTTCGAATGCCGAACAGCCGGGCGACGCGGGCGACGATCCCAAATACCGGTGGATACGCGTGCACGTGCTTGTGCGAATCGAGATGGGTCACGCGCACGCCAGCCTCGGCAAGCCGCTGCACCTGCGCAGTCACTTCGCGTTCTATCTCATGCAGGCGAATCCGTCCAAACACGGCATCGCGAATGAACGCAGACCACGTGCGGCGAAAGCGTCCTCCCGGTGCGAGCGTTGGCAGTTCGGATGCCGCCGATAGCGGCAACCCATCGACGAGCGTCAGGTGACATCCCACGGACAGCGTCGAAGTGCGCCGCGCGATTGTAATGGCATCGTTCGTGGCTGGAGCGTTCGCAAACAGACTCGCGCTGGTCAGAATGCCGCGCGTGTGCGCGTGGAGCACGCCGGCATTGATTCCCGGCGTGAGACCGAAATCATCGCCATTGACAACGAGTGCACGCATGGCAACGGAACCGAAGAACCCGAACCCTCGTTCATCGATTCTAGTTCGAGCTTCGGCGCTTCTACTCATTTTGCGCGACGGGTCCGAGGGGGCGCGGGGTAGATACGTGGCGCGCAATGGTCAGCGCCACCGATTCGGTCTATCTTCGCTGCCTAAATTATCCGTAAGTGTGTGCATGAGCTGCCGCCCACCTTTGGAGCGGAAATCCGCTCTGAAGTAGGCTAAGAGCGGCTGCGGAGTGGGTGCCGAACGCTTCCCGATGCTCCAAGACCCGATCGAGCTGACCTTCGAGTTTCAGCCAGGCGCGCGGTTCGACGTGATCGACGTGCGCGAGTACCTGGGAGATTCCCAACAACACCTGGCGCAGTACCCTCAGGCTCTCTATTGCTCGTTTCACACCACGGCCGGGTATCTCGATCAGGCGCTGGTGTCGCGACTGTCACAACGCGAGTTGGGCATCAAGTCGTACATCCACCTGTTTCAGACGATGTTCCCGGCGGACGCCGGCTATCGGCACGACGACCTTGCCGCGCGGGCCGACTTGTCCTTCGAGCAGCGGACCGTCGAACCGAGAAACGCCCACGCACACTTGGCGTTCATCGCGTCCGGCCTTCGGAACTGCGTCAAGTACGTCAACCGTCCGGACGAGCCGGTCTACTTCGTCGATCTCGACGGCGTCCACGGCGACGCGCCACGACGGCGGCTTACCAGCGTTCTGGCGTTCAATAACGAGCAGGTCGTCGCCCGTGATCGCGTTTCCGTCCCGGTCTCGGCCCATCCGCTTGATTCGGTCAACCTCAAAGACTCGCGTCTGGGCATTTATGAGCGGGTCGAGGCTTTGAGCCGCCGCCATGGGGTCACGAAAGGACGTCTGCATCTCAGCCTGGCTCCCGGCGAACGTCACGCGGGTCTGACCATCAACGAGTACGAGACGCTGCTCATGCGGCACGACTTGGTCGACGTGCTCAGGGACCCGCTCCGTTTCGTCGCCGAAAAAGGCCGCAGCCTGCTCGCTGATCCATGGGCGATTCCCAACAAGACGATCGGATACGCCAAATACGATCTAGTCCGCGTGTTCAATGAAGCCGTCGAGCTGCTGCACATGAACGAGTCGCGGGTGGAAGACTTCGTCGCCGGGTTGATCAGGTTGCCGGCGCAGCGCTTCTTGCGGATGAAACGGCGGGTCAGCCTGCTCGTGACCGATCGCGAGGTCCAAGGTCACGGGGCAGTCGCGGACGGCACCTATCAATCACCGATTCTGGTGCAGTGGAGCAAGTCGGAGCGACGTCAACGTTTCGTCGACATTGCGCTGACCCGGCTCGAATAAGTGGCTGTCTGGCCGATTATTTCCGGCGGGGCCGCGGTGCTGGCGGGTACCGCATCCTGGGCGGCATGTCACCCGCGATCGCAGCTGTTCGGCCCAACGCTCAGCCGACTGCATTCCGAATCGATCCTCGCGCTGACTTTCGACGATGGACCCAATCCGTCGGCCACTGCTGCAATCCTCGACGTGCTCGAGCGCTACCGGGCGTCCGCGACATTCTTCCTGATCGGAGGTTTCGCGCGCGCCTGCCCGTCGCTCGTGAAAGCGATCGCCGAACGTGGACATTCGATCGGCAATCACACCGACAGCCACCGCAACACGTTGTGGCTCTCCACTCGACAGCTTGTAACCGAGCTCGTTTCGTGCCAAGACGCCATCGATGAGATAACCGGCAAACGCCCGATGCTGATGCGACCTCCGTTCGGGTTCCGCGGGCCACACCTGTACGCGGCGGTCAAACGGAGCGGGCTGAAACGGGTGGTCATGTGGAACCTCATGGGTCGGGATTGGACGCGGAGCGGAAAACGCAACCTCGTGGATCGGCTCGGCCGCGCGCGCGGCGGTGACATTGTGGTCCTCCACGACGGATATCACCGAGCGCTCAGAGCCGACCGGTCCGAGACCGTTCGGGCCCTCGAGCACTGGCTGCCCAGATGGCGGGACGCCGGCCTGCAGTGCGTGGCGCTCGACGGAATCATCGATGATCGAATGAACGAATGATCGATGATTTTCGCCCTATCCTAACCGATGAGCACTTGGATTGACGTCGCTTCGCTCGTGTACCGCAGGGCTTCAGAGCTTGTGAATCAATCGCGTGTGTGGCTTCCGGCTTCAGCCGGAAGTTCAATGCCGGCGGCTTTCTTCCGCCTAAATGCGGAAGCCACACGACAGCAATTCACAGGCGCCAAAGGCCGGCGCGACGTTCGTCAATTCAAGTGCCCTTTGGGATTAGGAGCTCGGGGCGCCAATCGCCGCCACGAACCGATCGAGGAACACGGCGAGGCGAGTCAGCGCGCGCCGGTTCGACAGCCCGAACCGAACGATCGCCGGCCAGCGAGCTGGATGCGAGGCGATTTCGAGTAGCACCGTGCGCACGTGGATCGCGCCGTCGGGGCCGATCGCACGCATGAAGTCCATCGGCAGGTCCTCGCTTGCCGTGTCGCCGACCACCCGGATCGCAACGGCCGGCAGCCTGAGGGATTCGGCTTCTCCGAGCACGGCGAGGCTCTCCATATCCACGGCATCTCCCTGGCGCCCCAGCCGGGCCTTCTCCTCGGCGCGGGCAACGATCCGATCGACAGACACGAATGCCTCGACGATAGTTGCACCTGCATCTGCCGCCACCGACAACAGCCGGTCATTCACGACTGTGTCGCGGCCACCGTGCTCGGACCGGACCCGTCGCGCGGCAAGGATCTCGCCGGCTGCATGCTGTGGCTTCAGGCCTCCGCCCACACCGGCGACAACGATGACATCGGCGCCGCCGGCGTGAATGGCCTTCACGAGAGTGGCGGCATTGGGTGCGCCGATGCCGATCGTCATCACGCGGGCACGCGTCGGCCCGACTTGCGCTTCGAATACTGACAGCCCGGTCGCAACGATCGGTTGAAAAGCGTGGCGTCGGCGCCACGGCGCGAATTCGGCAGGCATGGCGAACACCACGGCGGCGATCACCGATCGGCTCGCTTGAAAGGGGGCGCGTAGCCCCGATCGATGTACCACGTGACGGCTCGTTCGAGCGCGCTCTCGACCGATCCAGGTGTGAACTCCAGCTCTCGGCAAGCTTTCGAGCTGTCGACGAACATCGGACGACGAGCCATCCGGACGCCATCGAGCGGCACCCTCGGTTCGCGATCCGTGAAGCGCGCGAGTGCTTCGCTCGCTGATCCTATCGCGAAGGCCAGCGCAAGCGGGATACGGACCCTTGGCGCGGGTCGTCCTGAAACGGCTGCGAGCGCATCGAAAATCTCTTTCAGCGTCATGTTGCGTGCGCCGAGAATGTACCGCTCGCCAACCCGCCCGCGCTGCCCGGCGAGCAGGTGACCCGTCGCGACATCCTCGACCGGAACGAGATTCAGGCCCGTCTCGACGTAGGCCGGCATCCGCCCGCGTAGGAAGTCGACGATGATCCGGCCCGTCGGCGTGGGCTTCCAGTCACCTGGTCCAACCGGGGTGGTTGGGTTCACCACCACGGCCGGCACCGCGTTCGACGCCGCCTCAAGCACCAGCTGTTCGGCCAGCAGCTTGGATCGCTTGTACGCGCCGGCCATCTCGTCGAGTCGCCCCACCGAACGCTCATCGGCCACCGAGCCCAATCGAGGCGCGGCCAACGTCGCGACGCTGCTGGTATAGATGAGTCGTTCGACATTGGCTTCGCGACACGCGTCGAGGAGGCCCCGAGTACCTTCTACGTTGTTATCGTAAATCTCGCGGGGATTCCGGGCCCATAAGCGATAGTCGGCCGCCACGTGGAACACCCACTCGGCGCCGCGAATGGCGGCGTCGAGCGCCGCCCGATCGCGAAGGTCCGCGCGAACGACGTCGACCGACAGACCCTGAAGCGCGTCCACGCGGCTCGTCGAACGCACGAGAGCCCGAACCCGATGGCCGTGTTGAACGAGTAACCGCGTCAGGTGGCTGCCGATGAATCCGCTGGCGCCTGTGACGAGCGTCGTCATCGAGCAGGATGGGAGGCGCTCCGCGGCCCGGTTAACCGCCGGTGGTCAGCTGCCATTTGAGCAGCTTCCAACTGTCACCGAGCCGGCGATTCGCGCCAAGGACAGCGGACGGCTCGTAACCGACATGCACCATGCAGTCTTCACACCGCGGATCGCGACCGCGTCCATATTTGTCCCACGGCGTCTTCTCGAGGAAGTCTTTGAAGGTTTCGTGATGCTCGTCTGTAATGAGATAGCAGGGTCCCTTCCAGCCGCGTGTGTTGTAGGTAGGGTTTCCCCACGCCGTACACATCATGTCGCTGCGTTCGCCGCGAAGGAACTCCATGTAAATCGGGGACGTCATCAGATTGAACCGCTCGAGCAAGCGGCTGGCGTCGCGGAATTTCGCCTGGATTTCGGCGCGGGTCATGAAGATTTCTTTGTCTTGAACGGCTGCATACGAGTAGGCCGGCGAAATCATGAAGCCGTCGACGTGGAGCGACTGCAAGTAGTCGAAGAGATCGCTGATTTCGCGCAAGTCTGTTTGCTTGTAAATGGTCGTATTCGAGCAGACGAGGAAGCCGGCGGCTTTTGCCGCCTTGATCCCTTCGATCGCTTCGCGGAACACGCCGGGACGCTCGACGGCCATGTCGTGGGTCTGTTCCAAGCCGTCGAGATGGACGTTGAAGAAGAAGCGAGACGAGGGCCGGAATTCGTGCAGGCGCCGCCGGATGAACATGCCGTGGGTGCAGAGATAGATGTGGCGTTTCCGGTTCAGGAGCTCGCGCACGAGGACGTCGAGCTCCGGATAGATGGTCGGCTCTCCGCCGCAAATCGAGACAATCGGCGCGCCGCATTCCTCCGCCGCAGCGAGGCACTGATTGACGGTCAACTTCTGCGTGATCGTCGGCCGGTATTCGCGAATGCGTCCGCAGCCGGTGCAGGTCAGGTTGCATGCGTGCAGCGGCTCGAGCATCATCACGAGCGGGAATCGCTCGACGCCGCGAATGCGGTTGCCGGCGATGTAGCCGGTCATCCTGGTGGTTAGACTCAGTGGAAATCTCACCGCGTCCCCCTCATGCCAACGCCTCCTGATCGACCAGTCCCGGAATGTCTTCCGACCGTTGGATCAGCGCGCGATATCGAGCCAGCGCCGACAAAGAAAACGAATGACGATACAAACCGTACTTCAGGTAGAAGACGCACGGAAACCCGGTGCCCGTGGTAGCGTCCTCGTCCCAGGACCCGGCCGAGTTCTGTGCGTCGAGCAGGTAGCGGGCGGCTTGCTCGGTGACGCTGTCACTACAGCGGCCGGCGGCGAGCAGCCCGATCAGCGCCCAGGCGGTCTGCGACGGCGTGCTCGGGCCGCGACCTTTCTGAGCAGAATCGCTGTAAGAAGCGCACGTCTCGCCGAAGCCGCCGTCCGAATTCTGCACGCTTGCGAGCCAGGCAGCGCCGCGCTGGCAATAGTCGGAACTCGCCGCCTCCAAGGCGTCCGCGGCGCGCAAGACACCACTCGTGCCGTAGATGTAGTTGACGCCCCAACGCCCGTACCATGCACCGTCCGCCGTCTGCTGACTCCGCAGGTATTCCAGGCCACGCGCGACGACCGGATCGTCAACCGGGCGGCCGAAGCGCGCGAGGCACTCGAGCACGCGGGCCGTCACGTCCGCAGTCGAGGGATCGATCATCGCGTTGTGATCGGCAAAGGGCACTTGTGTCAGCGCCCGAAGATCGTTGTCCCGATCGAATGCCCCCCAGCCGCCGTCACGACTCTGCATCGCAATGAGCCAGGTGAGGGCTCGGTCGATCGCGTGCGTCATCCGGTCCCGATCGGGAAACGCGACGCCGGCGAGCGCTAACAGGACAAACGCTGTATCGTCGAGATCCGGGTAGAAATCGTTTCTGAACTCGAAAGCCCAGCCGCCAGCTTGAATACTGGAATTGTTCTGCTGCCAGTCACCCGGCGCGAAGATCTGACGGTCGAGCAGCCAGTCGGCCGCTCTGACGAGGGCTGGATGATCCGGCGGAACTCCAGCCTCTTCAAGCGCGACCATGGCGATCGCCGTGTCCCAGACGGGCGATACGCACGGCTGCACACGGATCGTGTCGGCTTCCTCGATTTCCAGTGCTGCAAGCGCATCAATGGCCCGAGCTGTGACCGGGTCCTCCGGAGTACGCCCCAGGGCCAGCAGGGCGAACACGGCGTTCATCATGGCCGGGTAAATCGCACCGAGCCCATCGCTCCGCTCGAAGTGCTCCAGCATCCACTTGGACGCCGTTTCGAGGGCCCGCTGGCGAAACGGTTTCCACGGCGACCACTCGTACAGCTTCGCCAATCGGTCGAGCACCAGAAAAACGTTGTGCCAGCTGGCAATCTTGGGTCCCCACCCGAATGCCACAAATCGTGCCGACGGATCCCGAAACAACTCCTCGACGTTTAGTTGTGGCAGCAGCAATCTACGGGAACGACGCGCGTACAAGATTGTCAGCGGCACGACGATGGCTCGCGTCCAGGCGGACATCTTGTAGATGTTCAACGCGAACCAGGAGGGGAGAATCGCCAATTCTGGCGGTACGGCCGGGACAAGACTCCATTCCAGGGCCCCCACCATCGCGAGGTAAAAGCGCGTGAACGAATTGGCGCGCTCGAGACCGCCGAGAAGGTGTACGCGACGCCGCGCATTGACCAGATGCGGCGCATCCGTGGAATCGCCAGCGAGCTTCAACGCGACATACGCCTTGATCGTCGCGTTCAGCTCCGAGGGACCTCCCCCGTAAATGTTCCATCCGCCGTCGGGCAGCTGGTGTGCGCGGATGTAATTGGCAAGCTTCCAGACCCGCGCCGTGCTCCCGAGGACGTGCAGGTACAAGATGTAATCGGACTCGAGGGTCGTGTCGGCTTCCAGCTCACCGCACCAGTAGCCTTCGTCGTCTTCGCAGTCCAGGAGCCACGAGACGCTGCGCTCGATGGCATGTGACAGGCGTTCAGCGAACATCCGGTCGGAGCCACTCGTCTCGTTGACCATCGTGTCGCGACCCACCAGATTTCACCTACGCTCCCAAGGTCTCAGCCGGTTCGCGGAACAGGCCGTCCCTGAGCTCCCGAGGTAAGGTGAAGCGCACGTCTTCGACGACAGCAGTCACTTCTTCGACCAGGAATTTGCCCCATGCGCGAACGCCCTCGATCACTTCGTTGAGCAGACGGTCGGGGGTCGACGCACCAGCGGTGACACCGATGCGCACGCACCCATCGAGCCATTCCTGACGGATATCGCCGACCGACTCGACAAGATACGCTTTCGTACCCGCCCGCTTGGCTACCTCGACGAGCCGGTTGGAGTTGGAGCTGTTTCTGGCGCCCACTACCAAAATCACTTCTGCGCGGCGGGCAATCAACTTGACCGCAGTTTGGCGGTTCTGCGTGGCGTAGCAGATGTCCTGTTCAGGTGGTCCGACAAGCGCCTGGAAGCGCCGCTTCAGCCGCTCGACCACGGCCCGCGTGTCGTCCACGCTCAAAGTCGTTTGCGTGAGGTAGGCCACGCGCTCGGGATCGGCGACTCTGAGCGCATCGACTTCCTCGACGGTTGATATCACTTGAATCGCGTCAGGCGCTTCACCAACCGTGCCAATGACCTCGTCGTGGTCGTGATGGCCGACGAGCACGACGGTGTAGCCCGCGCGCGCAAAGCGCACGGCTTCGAGATGGACTTTTGTGACGAGCGGGCACGTTGCGTCGATCACGTGTAACCGACGCATCTCCGCATCCGCACGAACAGTCGGCGCGACTCCGTGCGCGCTGAACACCACGACGGCTCCTTCAGGTACCTGAGCGAGCTCGTCGACGAAAATCGCGCCGGCTTCGGCCAGCTCGGCCACGACGTGTCGATTGTGGACGATCTCTTTCCGAACATAGACCGGCGGGCCGACCTTCTGCAACGCTAATCGAACGATGTCGATCGCTCTTACGACTCCGGCGCAGAAACCTCGTGGACGCGGAACAATGAGCAGGCCATCGTCCGATCCACCACCTACGACGAAACCGAGCGATTCGGAGTTCATAGGGTCAGTCAACACTGGAGGCTAACGGTTCCGCGTGAAGAAGGTCAATGGGGTTCCAGCCGAGCGCCGGCTTGAGTACGACCAATTGGTTGATTCGCGTAGATCGTTTTCGATCCGCTTTCCGCAACGAAAAATTTATGCGTGCGAGACAGTTGGGCTAGCGCCGCGCCGCGCTGTTCCGGCGGGACGAACAAAAATGTGCGTTCATTGCTCGTCCACAGGGCGTCAAACTGCTCATCGTCGAGAAAAATCTGCGGGGCGTCAGCAAAATGCGAGCCAAACTCCAAGCCGTTATAGCGGCCGTTGTAGATCCACGCTGGGCGGCCGAGGTAGAAGCTGAAGCTGCACGCCTGTTCGAACTCGCCGTAGACGATCAGCTGGTCGTCGGGCGTGACGATCTTCATCGCGTTCGCGGCCAACGGTCTGGAAGACAGGCGAGGTTCGAACGTCTGAAACGCCAGATTGGCGGCGTAGAAAAAGACCATCATGGTCACGCCCAGGCCCACCATCGACTCCGAGGAACGACCTCGATATGCCAGCCACCAGACAATCGCCGGACCGATGGCCAGCGCCGAAGCGGCGATGACGGCAGGGAGCCGCAGGGCGGCAAATGTCTGCGGCGTGAGGTCGAAGAGCGTGGCCATCGAAACACGGTAGAAGTCTGTGTCGTGTCGCGTCATGAGCTGCGTGATGTCCGCAACATTGCTGATCTCGCGCGACATCCACAAAAGGCCGAACAGGACACCAGCGCACAAAACACCGACCACTGCAACGACGCCTAGCAGCCAAGGCAGCGATCGGTCGCTGCGCGCTTCCGCGCGATCCAGCCCGACCCCGATCAGCAGCGCAACCGCCGGCCACGCGCCAAAACTGTAGTACTCCATCCGCGATCCGGAAACGAGCGAGAAGAAGAGAAAGATCGCGGCCGCCCAGATGAACAAGAGGAGCAGCGCTTGTGCGGACGCGCTCGATGTGTTCTTCCAAACGTTGAACGGCGGCCTTTCGCGCCACGCGTAACCGGCAAAGACAATCCAGGGAAAGAACCAGACTGCGTGGGCGGCCCACCAGATCCCAAGCGGCACGGCCGTGTAGTCGGCCGGATAGCGTTTGCCGATCGCGCGCAGGACCTGCTCGTTGACGAAATAGAACCAAAGGAAGCCGGGCGTGCGCAGGGAGGCGGCCACGTGCCAGGGAAGCGCGACCAGGAGCGCAATCGCACCGGCCGACCAAATCGGAATGGCAGCAAGCCGACTTCGCGCCTCGGACGATCGAGACCACGCGCCGGCAGCCACGACGAACATCGCGACGATGCCGAGGGGAAACAGCACACCGATGCCCGCTCGCGTCAAGGTAGCCAAACCGATGACGCCCGCCGTTCCCCAGTATCCGACGCGCGGCGACAGCGAGCCGGTCCAGGCGCGCAAGAACAGGTAGAAAGCGGCGGTGAACTCCAGCGCGTACAGCGCTTCAGGGATCATGATGCGTGTGAAGAGGAAGGGCCCCGCCGACGTACTCATCACCAGTCCCGCGTAGAACCCGGCACGCTCGCTGAAAAAGCGCCTTCCGAACTCGTATAGCAGCAACACGAGGCCGACCATCGCCAGCGCGATCGGCAGTCGCGTGGCGAACGCGCTTTCGCCGACCACTAGATAAGACAGGGCGACGAGCCAATAGTGCAGCGGCGGCTTTTCCAGCCATCGAATGCCGTTGATGTGCAGCACCGTCCAATCCTGACGCTGAAGAATCTCGTGTGCGGCGAGCGCATGGCATCCGTCCGCGTCGTCCAGCAGCGCCGGACGGCCGGCACTCCCGACGTAAATGGCCAGGGTGATGGCCAGGAGAAGCAGAACAGATCCAAGACGAGTCCGTGGTTGGGGCTCAGGAGCGATGGAGGACGACAAGCTTCCCTCGTTGCAGCATGTAGAAACGACCCCGCCAGTCGATGCGATTCGTGACGAGGGCGGCAAGCCCGACGCCAAACGCGACCGCATCCCACACGGGCACGAGCCACCATCGACGTCGAACGACCTCGTCCTTCAGCCGCCTCGCGGTCGCCCAGGAAAGAGCCAGCCTAAGAACGACATATGCCGAGAGGTAAGCGACGGCGACCGGGACAGATTGAGCGATGAATGCGGCGGCCAGTGATGCCGGCAGGCCCTGGGTGGTCAGGAGTCTCCCCAGGTAGCCCCACGGCCGCGCGTGGCGGATGGTCACGGCCCATCGCAGCTGATGCTTGAGAAACGCGCTCGTAGTCCTTGCGGCACATGAGGTCGAAACGGTGCACGCGCTCAACTCGACACGATGGCCCGTCGCGGCAACCCGCCGGCCCAGTTCGTAATCGTCAGCACAATAGTCAACGAGCGCCTCGAAGCCGCCGATCGCAGCCAGTGTTGACCGTCTGACCGCCATGGTAGCGCCGAGCGCAAACCGCGTTCCCTCGAATCGCCGAGCCATCAGGACTCCGGGGATGAAGTCCGTTGAAATGCCGATGGCTTCCAGATTCGACGTCAGAGAGCCGTCCGAGGCGCCGCGATAGAGACAGGTCACCAAGCCAACCCGCGAATCCCGAAATGGTTCTGCGATCGCGCGCAGACAGTCCGGCGGCGCAGTGACATCGCTGTCGCTCACGACCAGCAATTCGTAGTGCGATTCGCGCGCGAGCCAGCAGAGCTTGTTGACCTTGCTGTTGGGACCAATGACCGGCCCACCAATGACTAAACGTATGGCCCGGCCAGGAAACTCCTCGATCAGTCGATTGATGACAGGAATTGCCGGATCGTCGGCGTCGGCAACGGCGAACAGGATCTCGAATTGGGGATAGCTCTGACGGCAAAAGCTTTTGAAATGATCGTACGCGTCGTGGTCGAGACCCCTGACTGGCTTGAGGACGCTGATCGGGAGCGGCTCACTCAGGGAATCGTCCGGACGTCGAGCCGGAAAGAATCGCCACACCGTATCGAGCGCGAACAGATAGTAGAGAAGCGGCAGGGAAGCCAGCGTGAAGACGAACAACGCGAGCAGGTCGTGAGGCACGGCGATCGCTTCACCCCAACAACACGAGCAGTACACCTGACGAAATCAGCACGATGCCGGCCCACCGCTTCGACGTGACGCGCTCGCCGAGGATCGCGGCCGCTCCGGCGGCGCCGACCGCGTAGCTCAGCGCCGTGGCGGGGACAACGAAGCTGACGTCGGCCCATGTCAGGAGTGCGACGAACGACAGGAACGCGACGACATGCAAGGCTATCCCCATCCACATCGACGGCATCCGTGCAGCCCGCCCGAACGTGCGCGATAGGTCGGTCCAACGGAAGCTGGCCAACTCGCCCACGTGTTTCATCGCGTACGAGAAGCAGAGGTCACCGCCAGTTCCACCAAGCACAACGAGCGTGAGGCAGGCGGCCGTCTTCAACGATCATCCCTGACCCGATGTCCGGATCGGTGTCTGACCGACCAGAAGCACACCGACTGAGATCAAGGCGACGCCGCCCCAGCGCAGCGCGGACACATTTTCCCCAGCGATTGTGTACGCCAGCAGCGGTACGAGCACATAGCCGGCCGCCGAAGCCGGTTGGACGTAGCTGTAATCGGCCCACGACAAGACCACAAGAAACGTCACGAGGAAGAGAGCCAGCAGGGTGACACCGATCCAAACGCTGCCGTTCGCCGCAGCGAGCCGCGCTGTTGCCACGAGATCCGGCCACGACCAGGCCTGAAGTTCACCTCCCCGGCGCATGCCCATGCTCAAGAACACGTTGCCTGCTGCATTGAACACGACGATCAGCAAGATGAGCACGGCGGTCCGCAGGTGGAGTCCCGTTTGGAATCCGGTGTCGGTCATGCCGGAGTCTCCGCGTCCGCGCGGCCTCTGGCGTACTTCTTGCGATCGGCCCGCACCCGCAGGAACTCGAGCGCTTCCCGAGTGAGTCGTTTGCGTTCCGGGGCGCTCCAGAGCGCTTCGCGGACGATTCGCCAGACCACGCGCGGACGGAAATAATACTCGTCGTAGAAGCGGTTCACCGCGGACATCATCTCCTGACGACCGAGCTGCGGGTAATCGATGTGCGGCAACTGATGTCCGTGATCGTCGGTCATCGCCTCGACGATCGGAATTTGCTTGCGCGACAGCTGGTCGTGCAACTCCGTCCCAGGATAGGCGTGGGCTATCGACACCTGGATGGTCTCTGAATCCAGTTCCTTGGCGAAATCGATCGTCCGCTCGATGGTCTCTTTCGTCTCGCCCGGCAGGCCGATGATGAAATCGCCGTGAATGCGGATCCCGAGTTTCTTGCAGTCCTTGGCAAACCGCCGCGCCATTTCGACGGTCGCTCCCTTCTTGATGTTCTTCAGAATCTGATCGTCGCCGGACTCGAAGCCGACAATGAGGAGACGCGCGCCCGCGTCGGCCATTGCCGCCAGCGTCTCGTAATCGCTGTGCACGCGGGCTGTGCACGACCAGCGAAAGCCCAATGGCTTGAAGAGCCGGCAAAGCTCCAGCACGCGATCCTTGCGGATGTTGAAGGTATCGTCGTCGAAGAAGAATTCTTGCGCCTGCGGAAAGAGCTCCAGCGCCAGACGCACTTCTCGTGCAACGTTCTCGCTCGATCGAACACGCCACGCATGGCCCGAGAGGGTCTGCGGCCAGAGGCAGAACGTGCAGAGCGCCGGACAACCCCGAGACGTGTAGAAGGCCACGTACGGGTGAAGAAGAAATGGGACGTTATAGTTCTCGATGGTAAGGTCGCGTTTGTAGACCTCCGTCGCAAACGGCAACGCGTCGAGATCCTCGGTGTGCAGCAGCGGGCGTGACGGGTTGTGGATCACCTGGCCGTCGCGTCGGTAGCTGACGCCCGCGATATCGGCGGGCGCGTGGCCACGCGCGAACTCGACAACAGCGTGGTCGAACTCGCCGCGGACGACGAAATCGATCGCATCGCTGGCATTCAGGCACGTGTCGGGCTGCACTTGCACGTGGGGGCCGACGAAGGCGATTGTGAGGTCGCTGTTCGATTGCTTCAGCGTCTCGGCGAGACGCACGTCACTACGAAACCCCGCGGTGGAGGTAAACAGAACGACGAACTCGTATTGCCGCGCGATCTCGACCGTCTGCGCCGGCGTGATCTTATGAGGCGAGGCGTCAAGCAGGCGGCTGCCTTCGAGCATGCCCGCCGGGTACGCGAGCCACACCGGGTACCAGTACGACTCGATCTCTCGGGTCGCCGGCCATCGCGAGCTGGCTCCGCCGTCATATCCCTCGAAACTGGGTGGATTGAGGAACAGCGTCTTCCTCACGTCAGGCACAAAGAACTCCTTCTTCAAGGAAACGATCGACTGAGCTCGCCTGTGGCGCGTCGCAACTCCAGCTGGGCTTTCTGGTGTGTCCAGCCAGCCTGAAAGAAGCCGTCCCACGCACGGGCTTCTTCGACGACAGCTCGCTCGCGATCGAGACGATCGGCTCGCCCTTCGGCGGCGCGCGCATCGGCCAGACGCACGGCTTCCTGCGCGACCGCCAGATCGAGCTCCGCAACCTCACGCTCAGCTTCGGCTTCCCGCAGCTGCTGCGCCAACTGCCGGACCTCCATCTCGAGCTGGTCGCGCTGTCGCTGGATTGCTGCCCTCGTCTCGAGCAGTTGGCTTTGGGCCAGCGCGACCGCGGCGCCGGTCTGGGAAGTGAAGATGGGCACTTTCGCTTGGACGCCGACGTTGACGCTATTCCGTTGAAATTGGGCGAAGAACGGGTCGAAGTTGTTGAACCGGCCGAACAGCGCGTAGTTGCCGATGAAGTCGATCGTTGGCCAGTAGGCCCCCCGCTGGCTGGCGACGTTTTCGACGCGCTGGCGCTCTTCGAATTCGGCCGCTTTGAGATCCACATTGCTCGCGGCGGCCATGGCAACGAGTTCGGGAATGGACCGCTCCGGGGACGCTGGGAGATCCTCGGACGCGAGTTGCAGTGTTTGATTGGACTGCAGACCGGTCCACAAATGAAGTTGACCGTCCAAGGTGGACTCGCGGCTTTCCAGCGATACGATGCGTTTCTTCAATTGCCCCGCCGCCAGACGAACGCGAAGTACGTCGATAGGTAGCGCGCGTCCTTCCTGCAGCCGCTCGATCGTCAATGAGATGATCGCTCCTGCGCTGTCGCCCGCGCTTCTCAAACGATCCAGCGAGTGCCGAACGCTGACCAGCTCGAGGTACGCCGATGCGGTCTCGAGAGCCACGCGATCCCGAATGCCGGCCGTCACGACTTTCCGTGCACCCGTCGTCTCTTCGGCGATGCGCTGCCGTCCTCGTGCGGGGAGGTCGAACAGCGTCTGCGTGAATCCAAGGTTGAAGATCGATGGCGGCGCGCCGCCCGGAGTCTGCGGAAATCCATACGTGTAGACCGCACCGCCTCCTGTGACGAGATTCGGCCCTGATCGAGCGCGCGACAGCTCGGCCTCACGGATCGCCGACCGCTCCCTCGTTTCGGCTTCGCCGATTCGGGTATCGTTCTGCATCGCAAGTGAAACCGCCTGCCGAAGCGTCAGAATCGTCTGGGCTCGAGCCGCCTCGGGGACCAGAGTGCACGCGAGACCGATCAGAACGACGGCCCACTTCTCATTCATGGCGCAGCGCATCCACTGTAAGCAGGTTTGCTGCTCGTCTGGCAGGTAGGTATCCGAACGTCAACCCGACTCCAGCCGACGCGGCGAGCGCGAGGAGAACGGACACGGTCGATATCGGCAAGCTCACACCGGCCGGCAGGAACGACCGTATCAAGACGACGATGCCGATCGCGAGCGCGACGCCGCCAATGGCTCCGAGACCGCTGACGATCGCAGCCTCGATCAGGAACTGACTCATGATGCTCCGTGGCGGTGCACCGACCGTCTTTCGGACGCCGATCTCGCGTGTCCTCTCGGTCACGCTTACGAGCATGACGTTCATGATACCAATGCCACTGACGAGCAAAGCGATGAACGCGACCACCAACAGTGTGACGCCGAGGGCGGTAGAGATTCTGTCGGCAGCAGCGAGCAGCCCTGTCAGATTTTCCACCTGATATCTTGCGCCGCTGCGATGCCGCGCTCGGAGCGCAGCGCCAAGCTCTTGTGTGACGACGGAGACAGTGCTCGGGCTCGAGGCCTGCACGTACAACACCTTGAGATACTCCGTACCGGTGATATATCGCATCAGGTGGAACGGAACGAGGACCGACTCACGCTGCAGCTCAGATGTGCCAAAGGTTGATACACGTTCGCGGATTACCCCGATGACGGTGAGTCGGAGCTCACCGATGCGCGCGATCGATCCAATCGGATCAGAGTCGGGGAACATCGCCGCCGCCAGCTCGTCGGTGAGCAGGCACACCTTGTCACTCGAGGCCGTCTCGTCACCGTCGAAATAGCGGCCGCGAACGACCACCATTTGGCGAATTCTCTGGAATCCATCGGTTACGCCAATCAACGCAACGGCGCGCTCGCGTCCACCGGCCACAACGGTGACGGACACATCGCGAGAGCCGGCCACGTCGACGACTTCGGGAACGCCGGTTTTCACCGCCTGCAGGTCGGCCAAGGTCAGCTCGTCGCTCAACGCGCTCGTGGACTGCCGCCCCCGGACATGCTGAGCGTAGGCGATATTCGATCCGACTCCCTCGATTTGGGCGGTCACGTAGCGCCCACCCGTCAGCCCTGCCGTGACGACCAGGACAATCGAGGCACTGCCGATGACGACCCCGATCATGCTGAGAAGCGCCCGGACCTTGTACGCGAGAAGCGCACTCACAGCCGTCTTCAGAGTGTCTCCACGAAGGAGATCCCGCGCGCCGCGTGTGTCGGATGTCATTTTGGGGGCAGTCGTCCGAGCCGGCGCAGGCCTTCCTTGGCGAACTTGCGACCTGGCTCCAACGCAAGCGCCGCGCGATACTCAGCAACGGCGCGCACCAAGGCGCCGCTTTCTTCGTACAACCGTCCAAGCCATTCATGCGTCGAGGCTGGCCGCGGACGATCGCTCCTCGGCGGAACCATCAGATAAGCCTTCAGCGACGTTTCCGCGCTGGCGAACGCCCCGCCCTCGATCACCCGGAGCACTCCCAGGATGTAGGAAAGCCTGGGATCATTCGGTGCGAGTCGGGCCACGCCGTCGGCTGCTGCACGCAACCCGTCGGCGTCGTTGCGCGCTTCGTAGTATTCCGCAGCTTCGAAGTACGGCTCGACGTCTGCGGGCCTTGCGTCGAATACCGCTCGGTACTCCGCATTCACTCGTGCGGCGTCGCCGTTTTGCCGTGCCAGCCGAGCGCTGGCAAGGTGACCGGCAACCGGGTCGACTGCGGTGATGGCAGCCACTTGCCGTCGGGCCTTGTCGTCGCCACCACCAAGAAGGCGAGGCGCTTCGAGATAGAACTCGAGAAGATCACGCCGCGCATCCAAATTCATCGGATCGAGGCGAACCGCCTCCTCGAACTGGCGCCGTACTCGAATGGCCAGCGAAAAGCTGCTTTTGCGATTCGCCTCTTCGCCGTACGCTCGACCAAGCCAGCGATGCATCTCGGCGTCGTCGGGGGCCAAGGCAACGCCGCGCTCGAGCGTCTGAATCGCTGCCGGGTAATCATGAAGCTCGAACTGTGCACGACCGAGCCAGAAAAGGGCCGGTGCGCTCGGCGTCCCTACCGCCCCTAACGCCTTAGCCGATTCGTCGTAACGGCCTTCCGCGAACAAGTGGCGGGCTTGCTCGATCGTCGCGTCCACGACGGATTGCGAAGTTTCGTGAGAAGCGGCGTATGGGCTTTGACGCGCCTCGACCAAACAGAGGATGAGCGCGGCGCAGACAGACAGCGCCGAGATCGCCTCTCGAGGCCTGCGGACGTGGCTCGTCACTCGACCTCCGATCGCGTTCGAACACGCATCGCATCGCGAAGTTCGACGTCGCCAGGCCAGAACCACGAGATCGCCTTCTTCGAGCCCTCGAGCGACGGCGTAGCTAGTCGCGCTCGCGCCGTCCACGACGATGGGCCGCCGCGCGGTGGTCCGGTCCTTCACCACGAACACGTAGCGGCCGCCTTGGTCGCTTCGTACTGCCTGCCGAGGTACGAGCAGCGCCCGCGGCCGTGCTTGCAGTCGGATACGAACGTCAACACCGAGGTTTGGCACGAGCTGCTCGTCGTCGTTCTTGACGGTACAGATGACCTCGCCGACCATTCGATCGCCGCGCGGTACGACGTTCTTCGGTACGCGCTCGGTGCGCCCCATCCAGACTCGGTTCGACTCGGCGCTCCACGACACCTCGACCGGCAGACCTTCCCGAATTGCCGCCAGCTCGGGTTCGTCGACGAACACGCGGATCTGCACGGCGCGCAGGTCGGCAACCTGTGCCAGTGTGGTGCCTGTCTCGACTCGGTTGCCGACACGCACGGGCAGGGAGTACACGGTCCCCTCGATTGGCGCGCGGACGTCGGCCGACCGGACCTGCGCGTCGAGCAGGCTCACAGTCTCGCGCGCCCGCTCGATGGCGAGGCGGGCCGCGTCGGCATTTGCAGGTCCCATGCGTTCCAGCTCCTGCTGCCTCCGGGCGAGCGCGTCACGCGTGACCAGCGCGCGAGTCAACGCAAGCTCGGCGCGATCCAGTTCGTCGCGGTTCGCCGCCTGTTTCGCCACGAGCCGCTCGGTCGCGTCTTTGGCGCGTTGCAACTGCAGGACTTCCGCATCGGCCTTGCGGAAGTCGCTAGTCACTTGCGCCCACTCGCCGCCTGCCGGGCCCACTTGGAGCACGAGAGCCGCGTTCTGCGCCTTGACGAGCTCTTCGCGGGCGCGGGCGAGATCTGCACGCTGGGCGGCGACGTCGAGCGCCAGCAACGAATCACCGCGTCGTACCTTTCGCCCCTCCACGTTCTGAACGGCGCTAACAAATGCGCCGACCGGCGCTCGTATCACGTAGGGCTCGCTCGGCTCGACCAGGCCGTTGGTCGTGATCCACGACTCCAATTCTCCGAACTGCACCCGCGCAACAGCGACTTCGGGAGCCGATGAGCGCAGGAGTCGCATGGCCGCGAAGGACGTGGCTATCACTGCGCCTCCGAGGACGAGCCATCGAACTGTCCGCGGCTTCACACCCCTACATCCTCATGATTTAGACGGCAGTGCGGTCGACTTGGGAGCGCCGAACGGCATCGCCAGGAGCTCGTCGTATCGCCCGCATCCGTCCGCCCTCGCTGAGCACGTAGTGTTCGCCTCGCCACACGACTTCGCGGCCGGCAAAACTCGCACACCATACACAGAAGCCAAGGAGATCGCGGACGGGGTACAGCCAGCTCCACCACAGGGCTTGACGGTCGCGAAGCCCCATCCAACCGACCACCACGCACTGCACGACGCGATTGGCGACGGCCAAAGCCAAGAGAGTGATGCCGAGAGCCCCGTGCCCAGAAATGAGGGCAGTGGCCAGGCCCAGAACGCCGAACGGCATGGCAAACGTCAGTCCGGCGCCGACGTGTCCCCATGGTCTCGAAAAGCGTGTGCTCCGCATCCAGCGGATTTGATGCGCCAGGGACGCCTTGAGGGATCGATTGACCGCCAGATGGTCGATGATCTTGTGTGACAAAACGACCGTCTTGCCGGCGGCGTGAATCCGCTGGCCCAACACATAGTCGTCGGCGCAGTACGGACCCAGCACTGCGACGCCGCCGATCATTTGAAGCGTCTCCTGACGGACGGCAAGCGTCGGGCCGAGGGCGAACCTCAGGCCTTCCAGCATGTCTGCAACCAGCACGCCCGACGACATCTCCACCGACATTCCAAGCGCTTCGAGGCGGGAAGAGAGGCCGCCCGTCGAGACGCCGCGATACAAGCACGTCACCAGGCCAACGCCAGGGTCGAGTAGGGGTCGCACGACTTCCGCCAGACAATCGGAGGGAACACTGGCGTCGCTGTCTGCGATCACAAGATATTGAAAGGCGGCGCTCGCAACCATCGGTTCGAGGACGCTCACTTTGGCGTTGGGGTACACCGGCGTGCCGGTCTCAATACTTCTACTTCGGACGTTGGGAAACTTTCTCCGCAGTCCATTCACCACACTCCAGGCACCATCGTCACGATATCGAGCGCCGAACACGAGCTCGTATTCTTGGTACTCCTGTCGAAAGAACGTCTCGAGGCACTGGGCCAGGCCCGGCTCGAGTCCATGCACCGGCTTGAGTACGCTCACCGGCGGTTGCGGGCTGGGAGAGCGATCGCGCGAGAGTTTCGCGACCCGGAGCCGGAAACGTAAGGTCGCAAACGAGACCAGCATCAGAAACACCGTGCTCGAGGCAAGGCCGACGAGCGCACAGACCAGCAATGCCCGACCGGCAACGTCAAATGACGCCTGAAGCATTTTGACCTGATGTTTTCTGTGATGGTTTGGAGTCGATGCGTGACAACCCGCAGCTGCGCGCATACATGAGGTAAGCCTGTCACCTCAGTCGACGCGGGAGGCCGTGCGTTCCATTCGAAGATCGAGTCCCAGCCGGTCTCTAGGCTCGCAGCATAACAGAAGGCGCCGTCAGAAATCTGTGCCGCGGCAGTTCTCGCCTGATGAGTTTTGAGTCCGCGCAGGTGACATGAAATTGATTCTGCTGATTGGCCGTAAATGAACAGCGCGATTGACACGTAATAGCAGCCAAGGTGCGGCAGGCGGTCAACCAGATCCCCGATTCAAATTTCCGAATCGCTCTGGGATCGGCAGATAAGACTGAACAGCGCGACAAGTCAGTGGCGTGGCCGCGGCACCTGATGGCCGGCCTGCTTTGCCTGGCGCTCGCCGGAATCGCCGTGGACGCCGTCCTGCACTACTTCGGTGTCATTCTGTGGTCGCTGTGAGTCCCTCCTTCAATCCTTGACAACCTGAGCAAGAACGACTAAAGCAGTGCAGTCGTGTGAACCCTCAACTGATGAGGTTGGGGGTTTCTGAGTGCAGTTAGGGCACGTCTGCGCGGGAGGCGCTTATGCGAGTCGATCGACTGCTGGCAAGTTCGAGTTACCTCACGAAAATTGGCGTCGCTGTCTTCGTGCTCGTTGCCACGTTCGCTCTTGCTGCGTGCGATGGCGAAGGCCCGAGTGCCGCCATGGTCTTCGTCCCAACTTCATCGTCCACGCTGCCGGCAATCGCGGCCTCAATCAATCCCGGGATTGTCCCGGGCCCCGGGGGCTTTGTCTGTCCCGGCGGTCTGATCGCCTCGAACTTTCAGATCGTCATCTCGGCCTCGCAGACCGTCGATCTGAATCAAGTGTCGATCCAGATGATCGACGGGTCGCATCTGGGCGGACCGATGGTGACGTTCCCCAGCCCACTCCTTTCGTCTCAGTTCAACTCGAGGCGCATCCTGGCTGGGTCCACCAGGACGTTTACGTTCAACCCGAGATTCGTCTGCGGCGCAACGCCTCCGCAGGCCGTGTCGGCGCAGATCGACTACATCGGTCCCACGGGCGTCATGCAGGGCATCACAGTCGAGCAGCCCTTGTAATCGGCGGTCACGTCCTCGTCGACTCGGTTTGCTGGATGTGCCCTTGAAGGCTCCGGAATGGTGGATGCGGGCCCTGGTGGCCGCTGGCGTCGTTGTGTGCATCGCCGGCGCCGCGCAGGCACAGTTTCGTCGAGGCACGATTGGGCTCCGCAAGAACATCAGCTATGACGGCCGTTTCACATTCGTTCGCCTGAACTACACGACCGCGCCCGGCGGATACTTCTATCGAGGTGAGCCGGCCTGGGCGCATGGATATCCGCTGGCCGAGCAGAACCTCATGGCAATCATGAACGAGGTCAGTTTTCTCGGACCGCACGTGCAGGAAATCAACAGTCTTCGGCTCGATGATCCAGAGCTGTGCAAATATCCGGTCGCCTACGTCATCGAGCCCGACTGGTGGGAGATGACCGACAGTGAGGCGCGCGCCCTTCGCGACTACCTGCACAAGGGCGGATTCCTCATCGTCGACGACTTCAAGGGGCGAAACTTCCGCGGGGGAGGCGGATGGGAGGCTTTCGAAGCCAACATGAAGCGCGCGTTACCCGAGGGCAGGTTCGTCGACCTCGATCTCTCTCATCCGATATTCCACTCGTTCTTCGAGATCCAATCGCTGGACGTTCCTCAGGCCTACGTCTACGGCCACGCCATATTTCGTGGATTGTTCGAGGACAACGATCCCACGAAGCGGCTTCAGATCATCGTGAACTTCAATACCGACATTTCCCAGTTCTGGGAATGGTCGGGCACGGGTCTACGATCGATCTCCGATACGAACGAGTCCTACAAGCTCGGTGTGAATTACCTGATCTACGGTCTCACTCATTAGCTCGCTTTTGACATGAGTAGCTTCCGGCTTGGCCGGAAGATCAATGTGTCGATATCTGTGGCTTCCGGCTTCAGCCGGAAGATCAATGCCGGCCGCTCTCTTCCGCCTGAAGGCGGAAGCCACCCGAGAAAACTCGCAGGCTCTACCTCGCGTCGATGACGCGTTTCGCCTTTCCCACCGATCTGGCGACTGTGCCGGGCTCGCAGATCATCACGGAAGCCGTCACTCCGATGTAAGACTTGATCCGCTGCTGCAGGTCTTTGCCGGCCTGGCCGCAGATCGTCTGCTGGCCGGCCACACTCGGATCGGACTCGACCTTGACCGTGAGGCGATCGAGATGGCCGTCGCGGTCCACTTCCAGGACGTAATGCGGCGCCAGGTGCACGTGGCCGACGATGAGCTCTTCGATCTGGCTTGGGAAGACGTTCACGCCGCGAATGATGAGCATGTCGTCACTGCGACCGGTGATTTTGGCGATGCGCCGCATCGAACGTGAAGTCGGAGGCAGCAGCCTGGTCAGGTCGCGGGTGCGGTACCTAATCACCGGCAAGGCCTCCTTGGTCAGCGACGTGAAGACGAGCTCCCCAAGTTCCCCGTCCGGTAGAACCGCACCGGTCTCCGGATCGATCACCTCAGGGTAGAAGTGGTCCTCCCAGATTGCCGGGCCGTCCTTGCTTTCAATGCATTCGCAGGCCACACCGGGACCCATCACCTCGGACAATCCGTAGATATCGACCGCGTCGATGTTTACGCGTCGCTCGATGTCGGCGCGCATCGCCTCGGTCCACGGCTCGGCGCCGAAGATTCCGATCTTCAGTGAGGACGTCCGCGGGTCGAGTCCCTGGCGGACGAATTCGTCGATGACGTTCAGCATGTAGGACGGCGTCACCATGATGACGTCGGGCTTGAAGTCCACGATCAGCTGAACCTGCTTTTCGGTCTGTCCACCCGACATCGGCACGACGGTGCAGCCAAGCTTCTCCGCGCCGTAGTGTGCGCCGAGACCTCCGGTGAACAAGCCGTAGCCGTAGGCGACGTGCACGATGTCGCCCGGCCGTCCGCCTGCGGCGCGGATCGATCGGGCCATCAGTGAAGCCCACGTGTCGATATCTGCCGCCGTGTAGCCGACGACGGTCGGCTTGCCGGTTGTGCCGCTCGACGCGTGCACGCGGGCGATTCGCTCCCGTGGGACGGCGAAGAGGCCGAAGGGGTAGCCGTCCCTGAGGTCCTGTTTGGTCATGAACGGGAAACGGGCGAGGTCGGCAAACGTCTTCAGATCGTCGGGGTGGACGTCAACTGCGTCGAACTTGGCGCGATGGTGCGGCACATGATCGTACGCGTGGCGCACGGACCATTCGAGCCGCTTCAGTTGCAGATCCGCGAGCTCGTCACGGCTGGCCTTTTCGATGGGCTCGAGTTCGGCGGCTGGCGGATGTCGGATTGGCATGGCGGGGAAGTTCCTCGTCTCGGTCAGCGACGGACTGCTGTTCGAGTCAGCGTCGCGAGCGGAGCGAACGGTGCTCGGCCATTGCCTGCTGATGCTCGATGGATGCAAGCGATAGCTGCTGGTATTCGAAGTACTGTTCGACGAACTGTTCGAAGGTCGCGTCGAACGCCATGTTGGTCAGCTTTTTCGTGAGCCGCGTCGACGTCCAGGCCATCGATCGGACCCTGTCGGCCACTTCAGCTACCCTGGCTTCGAAGGCATCCGCCTCGACAACCCAGTCCACGAGTCCCCATTCAAGCGCCTGGGCGGCGTCCACCATGTCGGCAGTAAGAGCGAGACGTTTCGCGCGGCCCAGACCGGCGTATCTGGCGACTCGCCACATCCCGATCCCAGGAATGATTCCCTCTTTGACTGCGGTAATCCCGAATCGCGCATCGGTCCGGGCCACGCGAAGGTCGCACGCCAGCGCGACCTGGAGCCCGCCACCAATGCAGTGCGACTGAATTGCAGCCACGACAATCGGATCGATCTCCTCGAGCTTGTGCAACGCAGCTTCCCAGTTCCGAAAGAAGCTCATCCCGGTGTCGCCCTGGGAGAGCGCCGTCAGGTCGATACCGCTGCAGAATGCGCGCCCGGCCCCGCGCAAGACAATGACGCGGATGCTCTGGTTGGCGGCGAGATCGTCGAGGAGGACGTTCAAGTCGCGCGCCCACTGCTCGTTCGCGCAATTCAGTACCTGAGGGCGGTTCAAAACGACGGTTGCGACACCATCGCCGAACTCCGAGTACATCGTTTCGAGTTGCACGGGAATAACCTCCGGATGAGCCCTGAAGCCCATAGCCCCGGCCCTTCTCGTCCTTACTGTTCCGGCTTCGCCATGAGGCGCACAGGACAGCTTACGGCACCGGAATGCGATAGAGATTTCGCTGCACCGTCTCGCGCGAGAACGCGTACACGCCAGGTGTCGGGCTGGGCTCCGCATCCGAAACGTCAATGAGCCGGGCGCCAGGCAGAGCGGCAATCTCCGCTTCGGATCGGAAGCCGCCATTCGGAATCTCGGGCAACGCCCGGCCGGGCGGCAGCGGCAGAACGTAGGTGTTCCCTCCCACCATCAGGAATAGAAGCCTGCCGTCGCGAGACCACTTCACTCCGATGCCCGTGCCATAGACCTCAACTGGGGGCCCACCTCCCACCGGGAGTGCCAGCGTCGCCCCCGCTTCTTCTTTGCCGGGACGGGCATAGACGGCGAGCCATTGTCCGTCCGGGGAGACCGCGCCTGTTCCGATGACGGGATGCTCGTTCGCCTTTCTCAGCCCGGTTCCGTCCTCGCGGACGCGGTAAGCGAAGCCGTAGTCTCCCTCCCTGGCACGGAACAGGATTTCACCGCTCGCGACGAACAGAGGGCCGTCGCCCTGCACATTGGGGATTTGCCGCGGCGGCGACTTCCGGTCGAGGGATGCCAGCCAGAGCCTGCTCTTGCCCTCCCGGTCGGCAGCTTCCACGACAGCCTGCCGCCCGTCCGGAGAAATATCGAAGGGCGCCTCCGAGAGGCCCGATTCAGTGCCAATAGGAAAGCCCGGCAGCAATGGCTCGTTGAGGCCGGAATCCAACTCTGCGACCCATAACTCCCTCCCAAGCGAAGCGCTCTTGAGAACCGTGTACAGCAACTTCTTGCCGTCGGGAGTGAATCTCGGCTCGTAGGCGTAGCCTTCGAGGGAGACGGCCCGGTCACCCTTCGAGTCGTGCAGCCAGACCGAACGCTGCTTCAGCCCGACGGCTGTGATGAAGGATCGTCCATCCGGCGCCATCGCGATACCTTCTTCTTCCGTCGGTCCAGACGTGATCTGTTCGGGTTCCGCAAGCGCCTCGCCTTCGGGGAAGCGTTGGCGCCAGGTATGAAAAGCCCCACCAGCACTGGAGCTGAGATACATCCACTTCCCATCGGGGGCCCATGCCGCAAACCAGCAGGCGGCGCCTGGCGGACCAACCTGCCGACCGGTCGATTTGCCATCGATCGGGACCAGCCGGCACGGGGTCCACACGCCCCGGTCGGTCATCTCTGCAATCAGCGCCCACTTGCCGTCAGGGGATGGATAAGACCGGTGAGCCATCGCCCCCTTCGGCATCGGCACATACAGATCGCGCGTGTCAGCACGGCTCTCCTCTGCCGTGACGACTTTCATGTGGTTGCCCTCGCTGCCGCGAATTTTCTCGGAGAACAACAACTTCTGTTTCGCAACCCACACCAGGCCCGAAGCGTTCGGCAGCCACCGCCTCGGCTCTCCTCCCAAGACCGGAACTACCCAGGTATCCCATTCGTTCTGCGCGTCCATGGTGGTGTATGCGATCCGCGACCCGTCCGGAGAAAACACCGGGCTCATTTTCGTCAGGCTATCCCGCGTGAGCTGCTTGGGCTCGCCGTCGGGCAGGATCTTGACGTAGATCTGGCCGGGCGTGGTGAACGAGCGGGGTCCTCGAATGAAGGTCACCATCCGCCCGTCCGGGGAGAGCGTCGGCTGGCTCACCGAATCGGGGAAGTTCGTCAACTGCACCCACTCGGCGCGGGTGACGGGATTGCTGCCGGACCGCAGCCACAGCAGGCTAGCGATCGCCGCGACCAGTACACCAGCGGCGATTGACGCATAAGTCCACGTACGGCGGGATGGCGCCGAAACGGCGACTGCGGCGGCCGACTGTCCCGTATCGATCTGGCGCTGCAAACGCTTCAGATCGGCCTGGAAGTCCAACGCAGTCTGATAGCGTAGTGCGCGATCTTTCTCCAACGCTTTCGAGATGATCCCTTCCATCCCCACTGGCAACTGCGCATTCAAGCGAAGAGGCGGCGTCGGCGGCTCGTGCAAGATCGCATCGAACACCATCGCGGTCGTGTTGCCTTTGAAGGGCAACGTACCGGTCGCCATCTCGTACAAGACGACGCCGAAGGAGAACAGGTCGGTGCGCGCGTCCAAGATTTCTCCCCGCGTCTGTTCCGGCGACATGTAGGCCACCGTTCCCATGGCGGCGCCTGGACTCGTGATCAATTCCTCAGACCGCGTCGCTGCCTCCGGCGAGTTCCGCCGCTCCGCCATCAACTTCGCCAGACCGAAATCCAGGATTTTTGCCTGGCCGCGCTCGGTGACGAAGATGTTGGCCGGCTTGATATCCCGATGGATGATGCCTTTCGAGTGCGCAGCGTCCAGTGCGTCGGCAATCTGAATTCCCAACCCGAGCAGTTCTCGCGCTTTCAGCGATTTGCCACCGATGTGATCTTTCAGCGTCTGGCCCTCCAGCAACTCCATGACGAGATAGGGCCGGCCGTCGTCCTCGCCGACGTCGTGAATCGTGCAGATGTTTGGATGGTTCAGGGCGGACGCCGCGCGGGCCTCACGCTGAAACCGCTCAAGCGCCTGGCGATCTTTGAAGTACTCGTCGGGCAGGAACTTGATGGCCACGTTGCGGCCGAGCCTGGTGTCTTCGGCCTTGTAGACCACGCCCATTCCGCCGGCGCCGAGTTGTTCGACGATGCGGTAGTTGACGAGGACCTTGTCGATCATGGCGCGCTCATTTCGTCAGGCCGTCTTTAGGCCCGCCATGTCCGCGTATTCCAACGTCGTCATGTTGTCGAGTGAAATCGGCACAGTATATAGCGCCGTTCAGGGCGTCTTACTCGCCTTTCCAATCGAATCGCGCGAAGTGTCCGTTGTTCCGGCCGCTGTCATCGTCCCAGTTGATGCCGAACAGATGCAGATGGCTGCGCACTGCCTTCGCTAACGCGAGGCGGGCATTGGCGGGATGGAGGGTGTTGTCGATGTAGAGCGGCTCGTCCGGATTGGCGACGCTGGCGACGCCCTCGATAGCCTCGTCGAGCACGCCCGGAACGACGACCGAGCGTGCTCATTCCCTTTTTCTCGAACCGGATCGGCTTCGCCTCGACGCCGAGGAAGGTGCCGATGAGAGGCGCCAGGCCTGCCATCGGGCCGCCCGCCTGACCGCTCCCAATCGCGACGAGCGCCTCTCGTTGCTGGGGTGTCGCGCGCTCGTCGGCGATGAGGGCGACCTTCCAGTTGCCTTTGTCCATCCTCTCCGGGGCGTGTCCTACGATGACGAAACTGAGATCGTCGAGGGACAACGTGCCATGCCGGCCGCGATCCACATGGAAGACGAGGGCGAAGTCGCAGTGACCTTTGGTGCCGGGAACGGTCAAGTTGCTCGTCACGCACGGACACAGATAGTCGCAGCTGCACGATTCGAAGTAATCACCGGTAACTTGCCAGGTAATGTTTGCCATTGGTCCCTCCTTGGGTGCGTATTAGACCCGCGAATGTGTCTTGCTCAATTTCCTTATTGCGTTCTGGTCAGTCTGGAATGCTACTGTTCCAGCTTCGCCATCCAGTTCAGCACCATGGTGAAGGGCGGAGGTGGACCCGAACTGACGGGTGGTCGCTGGAAAAGGAAGCGATCGCCGGCCGGGTTCATGCTCCACATTGTCAGTGCTGTCGATCCGGTGATGAAGAGCCGCTGCGGTGCTTCGCTCTGAAAGCTGACCCCCGCGTGAACGTCGGCAGCCCACAGCTCACTGCTGAGCGGGGAGACGAAGAACAGCCGCTTGCCGTCGGCGCTCCATCGAGGGGCCGTTCCGCCGTTGGTTGAGATCATCCACACTGGCCCTGAAGCCGTGGCTGCCGAACGGGAGGCGGCGTCAAACGGTCTGACGAACACCTCCGCTCTTCCGGACTGGGCGGCGGTATAAGCGATCCACCGGTGATCCGGAGAAAACTGCGCCAGCAGTTCCTGTGCGTCGGTATTCAGGAAGACGAACGGTTTCCGATCCCCTTCGAGCGGCAGGATCCACAGGTCTTCACGGGTCTTGGGATCGATCGACTGATACATGAGAAACCACCGTCGCGCGACCAGCTGGTGGGAGCCTTGTCCTGATCGGACTGCAGCAGGAGGCGCTCCTCGCCGCTTCCGTCCGCGTTCTTCTCGTAAATGTCCAATCGGCCGCCTCGGTTGGCAGCGTACGCAATCCTCTTGCTGTCCGGAGACCAGACCGGCGCCGTGTCTTGCCGCGGGTCGAAGGTCAGCCTCGTCACGCTGCCACGAACCAGATCCCTGACCCAGATATCCTGGTTGCCCATCGGATCGGCGATCCCAACGGCCAGGCGCTCCCCGTCAGGAGATACGGCGAGACCAGTGTAGACGGCGGAGTCGCCAGCGGTTCCAAGAGCGCGGCCAGTCGGGTCCAGCCAGGTGGGTTGTGGCAGCGCGGTTCCTCCTGCGCGATACACAAGGGCTCCGTTGCGCGCGACGGACCAGAGCCCAGAATTCGCTTGAGCGAAAGACCCGACGCCGGTCGCGACCGGCGCGGGTGATCCGCTGAGTACCGCCTTGTCCGTGTCGAATGGCTGCGCGAGGAGTGTCTCCTCACGCTGTATCAACAGATAGCTCCGGCCGCTCGTCTCTGATGTGACCCACCAGGCCTGCCGGGCGGTCGCGAGCAGCAATTGCTGGCTCTGCTCTTCGGGCTTGACGTCGAGCGAGCCGACGTATATCCCCGTCTTCTCCGGCGAGGCCGGCGACACGCGCAAGTACAGAAACCGACGACCGTCGGGCAGGAACTGCGGCCATCGGTGGGCGGTTTCACCAGGAGCCAGCACGGTCACCGCCGCCGGAGTCCCTCCGCTCGATGGGACCTGCTGCAGAATGTCGGCGGGCCTGGCGTACAGGATCACGCCATCGCGATTCCACGTGCCCCCCTGCACGAACGGACGGCCCGTGTCGGTGATCGTCTGGGCGGGCGTGCCGATGATCTCGGACTTCTTCAGCTTGCCCAACGCGCCGTAAAAGATGAAGCGGCTGTCGTACGACCAGAGCGGAGGAGGTGACAAGCCGGGAATGCCTTCCGAGCCCGGCAGAGGCCGAACGTCGAGCGAGTCGAGGGAGCGGACGTACATCCGGGTCACGTTGTCGGGGCCCAGGGCAGGGAAGGCGAGCCACTTTCCGTCCGGCGAGATCGTGGCCTGCGTGCCTGGATTGAACGTGAGGCCCTCGGGCTGCGGGATCTGCGATCGCACTTCTTGCGCCGGCTGCTGTGTTTTGCGGAGTTGCGTGATGGCCAATGCGGCCACGACGGCGAGCAGCAGCGCCGCGACCGCCGGCCACAGCCAACGCGTGCCGGATGCGTCGCGACCTGGCGCCTCCACCACATCGTCATCGAGCAACAATCGCCAGTCTGCGATGTCGTGCAGGCGCTGTTCGGGATCTTTCTGCAGACAGCTCCGGAGGAGTCGTCGCACTCTTGACGGCACGCGATTGAGATCCGGCGCCTCCTTGAGGACGGAGGCAATCGTTTCCGAGACCG
Organism: uncultured Acidobacteriota bacterium; assembly: GCA_963773035.1. GTDB lineage: Bacteria > Acidobacteriota > Vicinamibacteria > Vicinamibacterales > CAVVIG01 > CAVRXZ01. Next base: position 32,919 of record CAVYZX010000037.1, read on the forward strand.
TTTCGCCCTGATGCAGTTGCTTGCCGGTGAGCATCTCGTACAGCACGACGCCGAAAGCCCAGATGTCGGTGTTCTTGTCGACCGGCTTTCCCTTCGCCTGCTCGGGGCTCATGTACGCAGCCGTGCCCAGGATCACGCCGGCCAGCGTGTCGTGCGCCAGGACCGTCGGCGTGTTGTCCGATGCCGTAGCAGCAACACCCACCTTTGCCAGGCCGAAGTCCAGCACTTTCACCGTGCCATCGGGTTTGACCTTGATGTTCCCCGGCTTGAGATCGCGATGGATCACGCCCTTGCGATGCGCGGCCGACAGGGCGTCGGCGATTTGCGCCGCCAGCTTCAACGACTCGTCGAGAGGGATGGGGCTTGCCGCAATCCGGTCAGCGAGCGTCGGTCCCTCAACGAGCTCCATCACCAGATAGTCTGGGCCGACGTCGTACAGCGTGCAGATGTTGGGGTGGTTCAGGGCGGCGATGGCCTGCGCTTCACGCTCGAACCGTTCGCTGAAATGCGCGGCGGATGTCTTGACGGCGACTTCGCGGTGGATGCGCGTGTCGCGCGCGCGATACACCTCGCCCATCCCACCGCGGCCGATGGGCGTAACGATCTCGTAAGGCCCGAGCCGGTCACCGACGTTTAGCGGCATGGTTGACGGCCTCGAGAGTTCGCCTGACCGATTCGACGCGCCGTGATTATCGCCGAAGAGGAGGCTGTTTCAAAGAAAACTGGGAGCAACGACCGTCCCCGACGCCTTGACAATGTGCACACTGTGCACAAGACTGGAGTCGATGAGTACGCTTATGTGTCCGGACGCGTTCCCGCCCGTTACGAGCGCCTCGTGGCTCGACAGGCGCGTGCGGCCAGAACGTCCAAGAGCCACCTCGTCGCGCGGTATGTGATCGAAAAGAGCCTCGAGACCGAGTTTCCGGGCATCTCGTTTCGCGATTCAGTTTCAGGCCGAGAAGCCTATCTGGCTGGACACCGCGTCGCGGTGTGGGAGGTCCTCGCCGTGCGCGAAGAGACGAAGTCCGTGGAAAAGACAGCTGACCATTTCCGATGGCCGCGGGTGCTCGTAACGCGCGCACTTGCCTACGCCAAAGCCTTCCCCGAGGAGATCCGCAAATCGCGTGAAGGAGAGGCCGATACCGCCGCAACTGCTGGCTGACGAAAACACCTCGCATCGGTTCGTCGCTGCCTGCGGGCGGCTCGTCAAAGGGTTTCCGATCGTCCACATCGCTAACTGGCAGGACGCCTCCTGGCTGGGTCTCGACGATGCCGCGCTACTAATGGCGTGCGCCGACACGGGGTTGGTGCTCGTAGCCTTCGATCGGGCGACGCTTCCCTGGCATGCCGGCCAGGTGCTCCGCGCCGGCGGGAATCACGGCGGTCTCGTGCTCTTTCGCCGTACGGTTCGCAGCACCAACTACGGTCACCAGGCCAGGCTCTTGACGGACTTCTGGACTCGTGAAGGTCACGCCTGGGACTGGCTCAATCGCATCGTCTACCTGCCTAAACCACCGTTGACGACGTAAGTCCCGCGCGGTGGCCCACGACCGTCGCGCGCACGCCATTCGCAATTTCTGCGCTCGACACCCACGATCAACCCCGACGAAACTGAGACGGCCGCGCAACGATTCTGAGATTCACTCGTAGATTCCGCTCGGCATGACCCTCGCAGCGAGGGTTAGAATGGATTCCGACATATGTCCGGGACGATCACCCTGCGTCATCGACGTCGACGTCCTCTTGACTGAGTAGTTGCGCCACCACGTCGACGCGGCGCTGCAGGCCTTAAGTGCGCGACTGCTCGTCCAGCCTTTCCCGCCCGTACAGCCCTTCCGGCCATCCCGCCCTTCCTGCCGCTCCCGCCCAATCAGCCCGTGGTCTACAATCCATTGGGCGTTAACCGCTCACACGGCGCCCAGCGGCATGCGAGGCAGCTTGGTGGAAGGTGACAAGGAGGGCAGGAGCGATGAAGAGCTACCGATTCGTCCTTGCGTTGGTCGTCGCGTTCGCGGTGTCTGGCGCGGCACAGCAGCCGCCGCAACAGCCTCCTGCCAAACCGGACACTCCTGAGATCAAGGCTCTGATCGAGCAGACAAGAAGTGCTGCCGGTCCGAGGTGGGCGTATGCCGTGCACTTCTGGTGCGAGGAACCTCGAGCTAACAGGGCAGACGACCCGGTGATTCAACCCACGAAGCTGTTCGACAATGTTTACGCGATCGGGAACAGTGGAACGACGGTCTATGTGATCCAGACGTCCGCCGGCCTTCTGATGATCGACGCGCTTGGCGCGAATCAGGTCGATAGCCAACTTCTGCCGGGATTCGAGAAGGCCGGTTTGAATCCGTCACAAGTGAAGATGATCCTCGTGGCGCATGGCCACGCGGATCACTTCGGCGGGTCGGCGTACTTCCAGGAGCATTTCGGCTCGAAGGTGTATGTGTCTGCCCCCGATTGGAGCCTGATGGAGAATCCTCCAGCGCGGGGGCGTGGACCGGCCGGTCCAGCGGCGCCAATCCCCAAGCACGACGGCGAAATCAAAGAAGGCGAGGCGATCACTCTGGGAGACTTGAAGGTGACTCCGGTCGCCGTTCCCGGCCACACGCCTGGCGCGATGGGCTTCATCTTTCCGGTCAAGGACAACGGCACGGCCCACATGGCGGCCCTGTTCGGCGGCGTCTGGCTCACGCCGGGACTTCTGAGCGACGAGGCGCTCCAGACCTATCTCGGGTCGGTCTTGCACTTCAGAGACGAGACGAAGAAGGTCAATGTCGACGTGCTGCTTCAGAATCACATGTTGATGGACCCCATTCAGGAGAAGCTCGACAAGCTTGCGGCCAGAAAGCGAGGCGAGCCGAATCCGTTCGTGGTGGGAGCGGCCGAGTACCAGAAGTTCCTGGGCGTCATGGAAGGCTGCACTCGCGTGAACATCGCACGGCGCAAGCTGTAATCGTGGAGGACCTATGCTGCGAACGAAGCTTGCCATCGCGACGATGATGATGGGAATGCTTGCGACCGCCAGGCCGGTCCTCGCCCATCACTCGTTCAGCGCCGAGTACGACTTCGCCAAGCCGATCACGCTTCAGGGCACGGTGGTGAAGTGGGAACTCATCAACCCGCATGGATGGATCACGGTGGACGTGAAAGACGCCAACGGCAAAGTGGTTCGCTGGGCGGTCGAAACGGGCAACCCGAACGCGCTGCTCAGAGCCGGTTGGCGAAAGGATTCGCTCAAGCCCGGCGATGAGGTCACGATCGAGGGCTACCTAGCGAAGGACGGCACGCCGACGGTCAACGGCGTGCAGGTGATGCTGGCGGATGGGCGAAAAGTGCTGGCCGCCTCCTCGGTGACCAATGGCCGCTGAGCAACCTCTGGGGAGGAGCGCCACATGAGCCCTGGAAACGTTCGCGTCATCTCCGCGTGTGTTCTGGCCGTTGTGTCGTGTGTCGTCACGCCGGTTGCCGCCCAGGCTCCTGCCGAGAAACCGCCGGTCTTCGAGCCTCCGCGCCTTCCCGACGGGCACCCAGACCTGCAGGGCCTCTGGGTCAAGAAGGAGTCCTCCGGCTTCGATCCGCTGCGTGTCGGAACACTGGATGGTGGGGCAGTCGGGCGAGGAGGCGGAGGCCGGGGACGAGCTGGTGGCCCTCCTGGCGGCAACGGTAACCCGGAATTCCTACGGCCCGGTGTCCCGATCCTGCCTTACACAGATGCGGCCGCCGCCGAAAAGAAGAACCGCTTCGAAAATCATCTCTATGACGATCCCGAAGCGCACTGTCACGTGCCCGGAGTACCGCGCGGCACCGAGCAGCCGCCGTATCCCTTCATGATCATTCAGGACGAGAAATACGTGACGATTCTCTACGAATACGTGCACGACGTCCGGATCATCCCAACCGACGGCAGCGCGCACCCGAAGAACTACAAGGCCTGGGACGGAGACTCCCGCGGCCATTGGGAAGGCGACACCTTCGTCGTCGACGTGAGCAACTTCAACGGCAAGACCTGGCTCGACATGGAAGGGAATTTCGTGGACGAGAACGAGCATGTGGTCGAGCGCTACTCGCTCGTCGATCCCGACACCATCGCGTACGAGGCCACAGTGACCGACCCGACGGTGTTCACGAAGCCGTGGACCATGAAGCTGACGCTGAAACGCCTTCCGGAGGCTGAGCAGCTCCTCGAATACGGCTGCATCGAAGGAGAGCGGGACCTGCAGCACTACACGACGCAGGTGGGCGGGAAGGCCAAGTGACTCGCGATCCACGTCGCTCGATTTCCATCGTGGGCCTCGTCGCCGTGCTCTCGTTGGCCGTCCACGGCGCCGCTCAGACCTCCAAAGCGGGCGGGCAGCCCTACGATCCGCCTCGCCTAAGGAATGGCGAGCCGGATTTCAGAGGCATCTGGCAGGTCCGGACGACAGTGGATTGGGGAGTCGAGGGTCATCCCGCCGAAAAAGGAGTGGCGGCCTCGAAGAGCATCATCGTCGACCCGCCAAGCGGACGAATTCCGTACCAACCCTCGGCGCTCGCGAAAAGCCAGGAGAATTTCAAGAGCCGGAAGACCGAGGATCCGCAAACGAAATGCTTTCAGGCCGGCGTGCCGCGCGCCACGTATCTGCCGTCGCCGCTGCAGATCGTGCAGAGTCCAGGCCGTCTGGCCATCGTCTACGAGGACGCGCACACTTATCGCGTGATCTACCTGGACGGGCGGCCTCACTACGATCGGGTCGACTGGTGGATGGGCGATTCGCGCGGACGATGGGAGGGGAACACGCTCGTCGTCAGCGTCAAGGACTTGAACGACCAGACCTGGTTCGACAAGGCGGGAAACTTTCACAGCGAGGAGATGCACGTCCTCGAGCGCTATACGCTCACCGGGCCGGACACTCTCCAATACGAAGCCACGATGGAGGATCCGAAGGTGTTCACGAGGCCGTGGACGCTGCGGGTGAACCTATTCCGTCACAAGGAGCCGGGCTTTCGCATCGTCGAGGACGAGTGCGAAGAGGATGCTCAGGGCGTGAGGCGCCACGTGACAGTGCCGGCGCCGCGTTGAGCGGACGCCTCATCGTTCCTTCCCGTCAATTCACGTTTCAGTCGACGACTTGGTACACGCGCTCGTCGAGGGGGCTGCCGGTCATGGGCTGCAGCTCGTCGCGATACTGCTTGGTGTGTGAGGCACCGACGTGCGCATCGAAGGCCTTCTGATCGCGCCAGGCCTCGATCACCGTGAAATGATTCGCCCGCATCGTGTGCTGAAGGACGTCGAATCGAAGATTGCCCTGTTCCGATCGGCTCGCCTCGGCCAGCCGCTTGAGCATGATGGGCACTTGAGGATTCGGCGTGACGTCGACGTGCGATACCACCACGATAACCGCCCGGCTTCCCGACGGCGCCGGCGCCGCACCAACGGTCAGTGTCTTGTAAGGTCTCTGGTCGTACCCGCTGATCCGGATGCCCTTGAGCGCGTCCAGCAACTGGGCCTGAATGCCCTGGTCGCGGGCGTCGAACGACTTCTGATCGCGCCACGTCTCGATCAGCGCAAAGTGTCCGGGGCGGCCGATCTGCTCGAAGGTATCGAGGCGTACGAAACCTGCGGTGCCCGTCAGCCGCTGGTTGGCGTTACGGTATTGCTTGAAGGCCGCGAGTACGGCCGACCGGGACGAGGCATTTACCTCGACGTAAGAAACGGCGTAAGAGGCCGTGTCGGCTGGCGTGTCAACTACCTGCGTTGCGGCGTTGGACAACGCCAGAACCAGGCCGACGATAAGAGCGATAGTCATGATGCCACTCGCGTGCTCTGACTGGCGACGCATTGCCACTTGCCAGCCCGGAAGACGAACACATCGACGTACTGGAACGACAGCTCGAGGCGCTTTCCCTTGCTGAGGCCGGCCACCTGCCGGGTGAACCAGACGACGGCGGTGTCGCCGTAGATTTTCACGGTGAATTCTTTCAGCACGGACGACTCGATGTTCTGGTTGAAGTCCGCCGCCAGGCTCAGCTCTTTCGCCCGATCGCCCCGGCTCCCATCGTCGTAAGTGGCGATGAATTCCTCGGCCAGAATGCTATCGATGACGCGAACGTCCCGTGTCAGGAACGCGGCATCCCAGTCCCGCTCGAGCTGCATCAGGATCTCCTGATCTGACCGTACACGTTGATCCTGAGCGCCGGCCGGAGGGGCCGCGAAGACCAGGACTGCCGCGGCGAGCAGGAGTTGGGCGCACATACGACGGATCAGGTCATTCCACGTCTTCATGCCGACATCCTACTTCAAGGTATCCGGTTGGACCTGAAATGTAATGTGGCGCAGCCATAGGCAATACTCGCTGTTAGACTGGGGCCGTGGAAGTGCTCCTCGCCGTCGGACGCACGGTGCCGTTCGCGCTCGCGTCCGGTCTGAACCTGTACGCGACGGTTGCACTCCTCGGATTGTGTTCCCGGTACGATCTCGTGGCGCTGCCGTCGCAGTTTCGCGGTTTCGAGCACCCTGCAGTCATCACCGTAGCGCTGGTGCTCTACGCCGTCGAATTCGTTGCGGACAAGATCCCCTGGGTGGATTCCGCCTGGGACGCGATTCACACCATCATCCGGCCGCTGGGTGGGGCGTTCGTCGCTGTGACCGCTCTCGGTCAGGCGCCAGCGTCGGTGGAAGCACTCGCCGCGATCGTGGGCGGCTCGGTTGCCATGACCGGACACCTGGGCAAGGCAGGAACTCGTGCCGTTGCCAACGCGAGTCCCGAGCCGTTCAGTAATTGGGTGCTCAGTTTCGCCGAAGATCTGTTGGCAGTGGGGGTGACGTACCTGGCGATGCGTCATCCAGTCGCCGCATTTGTGATTGCCGCCGTCGTTCTGGCCATCATCCTCGCGTTTACGTCGGTCCTCGTGCGCGCGATCAGAAAACGCCTGCGCCGACCCAGAATGGCGTGATGCTTCAGCGGCTCACGCAGCCGGTACTGATGTTGGAAACTGGTTCGACTGTGAGTCAGCCATGCTACGCGTGGGCTCGAGCGGTACGCGCACGCCGATGCGTGTTCCGCTTCCCGGCGCCGAGTGGATGACGAGCTTGCCCCCCAGATGGTGGACGCGCTCTCGCATGCTGACGAGACCGAGTCCGGTTCGGTCGTGCTCCTCCGGCGCAAATCCCGCCCCGGGATCGGCGATATGGAGCACCAGGGAATCGCGATCGCGCGTCAACTGCACCGACGCCTTGTCGGCTCCGCTGTGCTTGACCACGTTGTGCAACCCCTCCTGGACGATCCGATAAAGGCACAGCGCCAGATCGGGCGCGATCGACGTGGTGACGCCGCTGCACAGGAACTCGACGGCGACGTCGTGCTGATTCCGAATATCCCGGCAATGGCTCTCGATCGCGGCGACGAGCCCGAGCGCTTCGAGCTTCGAGGGATGCAGTTCGTGAGACAGCAGATGGACGCTGGAGGCGATCTCGCCGGCGCGGTCGGAGAGATCGCGGATGCGGGCGGACATCTCACCAGGTGAAGTTCCGGATGCGCGCTCGAGCAGCTCGATGTCGATGTTCAACAGGGCGAGCTTCTGGCTGAGGTCGTCGTGCAACTCGCGCGCGATGCGGCGCCGCTCGGCTTCCTGAGCCGCAATCAGCCTGCCGGCGAGATCCTGAATCTCTAGATAGCTGCCACGTAAGGCGGCCTCGTTTCGACGCAATGCGTCTTCCGCTTGCCTTCGCTCGGTGACGTCCCGTCCAATGCCCTGTATCTCGACAACCCGGCCATGCCCATCGACGAGGACGTGATCCACCCACTGCTGCCATGCGATTCGTCCATCGCGCAAGAGAACTTCGTGCTCGTAGACGTCGATTCTGGGGTCCTCCAGCAGGGATTCCACATGGCGCCGAACCGCGAGCCGAGAGCGCTCCGGGACCAGGCTGAGGAATTGCGTGCCGATCAACGCCTCACGTGTCCTCTTGAAGAATCGGCAGTACGCGTCGTTGACGAACGTGAGCGTCGTGTCAGGCAGATAGCGGCAGATGAGCTCGGTCTGCGTCTCGACGACGTTCCGATAACGTTCCTCGCTCTCGCGTAGGCCTTTCTCGGCACGCCGACGTCGCGCTCGCTGCACGAGAAGCATGCCGATGAGCGCAGCCTGCGCCGCAATCAGCGACACCGCTGCGATTACGTAACCCGGATGACGCTCCCAGAGTTCTACTCCGCGCAACGGAAGGACGTTGCCCGCGTTCGAAGCTTGCGACTGCGCGCCCGGAACCTGCGACTGATTGAGCGACGGCTGGATCGAGTCGAGCCGTGGAATTCCGTGAGATTCGACCGGCAGAGAAGACATCGCCAGCGCAGACGACGGCGCTGCTAACGAGGTAAGCCACAGCGCAAACACAATTCGAGTCATTTCGAACCTGATTGAAACGACGAAGCGGGCCGAGCACAACACGCCCGGCGAGCAAGAAAGCCACTCTGCCGTCACGTCAGGCATCTAGCAACTGGCAATTTTGACAGAGTTGTCGTCGATCTGCGGGCTGGTGGCGTTCGAGATGTACGAGAAGCAACGAAAGCGTAACTGTTGTGTTGCTATGACCTGCCTGTGTCCACCCTACTCATACCGCAGAGCGACGAGCGGATCGACTCTGGTCGCGCGTCGAGCCGGGATGTAGCATGCGCTGACCGCGACGGCGGCGAGGACCACCGCGACTGACGACATTGTCATCGGGTCGCGCGCTCCGACGCCGTACAGAAGGCGCTCCATCACCCGAGTCAGGCCCAGAGCGCCACCCACGCCGATGACGAGGCCGATCAGGGCGAGGACCAATCCCCGGCTTACGATCAGGCGAAGCAGGCTTCCAGCCGACGCGCCAAGCGCCGCCCGAATTCCGATCTCGTGTGTACGCTGAGCCACAGAGTACGAAATCACTCCATAGATCCCGATGCCCGAGAGAAGCAGCGCGACCGTTCCGAAAATGCCCATCAAGGTGGACTGCACGCGATTGGGAGCGAGCGCCTGCTCCTTGATCTGATCCACGGTGCGCACGTCGCAGCACGTTCTCGGTGAGAAACTGGCGAACGAGGCGCCAGCGTCCGGCGCCGAGCGACGCTCTGAGCGTCACCTCGCGCTCGCGCGCGATGCCGCGGGCGAGTGAAATGTTCGCCAGGTTCGCGCAGCCGATCAACAGGACCATACCGGTGGCGCCAATCAGCACGAACAAGGCAGTTCGCAGATCCGGATTAATCAGCGTCTCGGCGTAACGCTCGACGATGACGCCCCACCCTTTGTTCGAATCGGGGTACTCCTGCTCGATTCGCTTGCCAATCGCATCCATGTTGGCCTTCGCTTGCTGGAGCGATACACCGTCCTTCAAGCGCGCGAACGATGTCAGCCAATGAAAATTGCGCGTCATGTTGGAGGGTTCGAAGGCGAGAGGACGCCACAGCTGGTTGAAGGCGCGATCGAACGCGCTGCCCGCTGGCAGCACGCCGACCACCGTGTGCGGGAGGTTATCGAGCAGAATCGTGCGGTTGACGATCGAGGGGTCTGCGCCGAACTGGTTCACCCACAGCACATGACTCAGGACGACGACCTGCTCCTTGCCGGGTTGGTCTTCGTCGGAAAGAAACGTCCGGCCAAGCGCCGGGCGGATTTTGAAGATGTCGAAGAAGTGCGCGGAGACCCGCGCGCCGCGGAGCTGTACCGGCTCGCTCGTGCCGGTGAGCGTAACCGACCCGCCGGTCTGGGCGGCCATGTTGTCGAAGACCGTGTTGTCTTTCTGCCAGTCCAGGAAGTTCAGGGTCGAGATGCCGTTGCGCTCGAACATCGGAGGCTTTTCGAGTACGCGAACGATCCGATCGGCGTCCTGGTACGGCAGCGGCTTGAGCAGGATGGCGTCGACGAACGTGAAGATCGCTGTGTTGGCGCCGATTCCCAGCGCAAGCGTCAGGAGTGCGACGGCTGAAAAGCCGGGGTTCTTGACGAGGCTCCGCCAGCCGTATCGCAGATCTTGAAGAAGCGTCACCAGCAACCACCTTTGTCAGAGCCCGTTAGCGCAGGGCCGGGGCGCTTCGTTTGACGGATACCGGAGTGAAATAGTTGTCCGGCGGGCTACGGTTGGTGCTCTTCAGGGGCCAGATAGAAAGTCCACCGCTCGTCGTTCGACAGAACGGCGGAGGCGGTCATCGGTTCGTACCCGTCCGCATGAACGTCGATGGTCGTTTCCTGACCGGCCGGTACGCTGAGAGTTGCCTCACCGGTAGTGTCCGCGTAGAACGAGATCCCATCGTGCAGCACCAGGGCACGAGCGATCGGAAGCGCGGTGTTGCGTGCCTGGACACGTACGGTGAGCGCCACGGCCTGAGCGGCGTGAACGACGGGCGTAGCAGCCGGCGAAGGTACCGTCGGCGAGCTGGAGCAGGCCTGCGCCGCGATAACGAGAGTCAAAACGAGAAGGGCGGTTCCCCTGCGCATTGGTCCGTAGGACATCCTACTTGACGCCTTGCAACGGCCCTACCATCCAACCTCAGCCACTCAGCCCGAAATTGGGCAATCGGCAGACTTTTTGTCGCGCTCGATGGCTAATCTGTAAAAAGCCAAGCTGAAGGGCGCCAATCTGCTCACGTAAAATCCACGTCATGACAAAGGCCCGGCTCGAGGCGTTCAGCGATGGGGTGATGGCCATTCTCATTACGATCATGGTGCTCGAGCTCAAGGTCCCTCACGGCGACAACTGGGACGCGATCGCACCCTTGGTGCCGTCCCTGCTGACGTATCTCCTCAGCTTCGTCTACCTGGGAATTTATTGGACCAATCACCACCACCTGTTCCACACGACGGATCGCATCAACGGGTCGATCCTGTGGGCGAATCTTCATCTGCTGTTCTGGCTGTCGCTCGTGCCATTCGCTACTGGTTGGATGGGGGAGAACCATTTCGCGTCCGTACCGACAGCCGTCTACGGCGCCGTCCTGATGCTGGCGGGAACAGCGTATTTGATACTCGAGAGAACGATTATCAGAAGCCAGGGTGCAGGATCGAAGTTGGCGGCAGCGGTAGGAAAGGACGTCAAAGCGAAGGCCTCGGCACTGATGTACGCCTTGGCGATTCCCATCGCCTTCGTGCATCGCGGGTTCGCCGAAGCGATCTACATCGTGGTCGCCCTCCTGTGGCTCATCCCAGATCCTCGAATTGAGTCGGCTCTGAGGCGCTAACGCCCCTCACGCCGGTGATCCGATGCGTATTACGATTATCTGGAGGTACATCGAGCGGCTCTTACAGAATGTCCACTCCACAACCCCCCACCCGGGTTCTCGTTGTCGAAGACGAGCAGAAGGTCGCCAGCGCCTTACAGGAAGGCTTGGAGGGCGAACGATACGAGGTGGTGGTCGAGCGCACCGGCGAGGGCGCGTTTTTCCGGCTGAATACCGAGGCTTTCGACGTGATCCTCCTGGACCTGATGCTCCCCGGGCGCGATGGCCTTCACATTCTCAAGACGCTTCGTACCCGTGGCGACAAGACTCCGGTGCTGATTCTGACGGCTCGCGACACGCTCGAGGATCGGGTCACCGGTCTCGATAGCGGCGCCGATGATTATCTGGTCAAGCCGTTCGCCTTCGAAGAGGTCCTGGCGCGCATTCGGGCGCTGTTGCGTCGCGGCCGTGTGACCGAGCCTCTGCGTCTTCGCGTGGGCGATCTGGAGCTCGACCTCGTCACTCGAAAAGTGATGCGCGGCGGCAAGCCGGTCGAGCTCACCGTTCGTGAATTCGAGCTGGTCGAGTATTTGATGCGTCACCAGGGTCAGACGGTCTCGCGAGGCACACTCGCGCGAGATGTCTGGAAAGAAACGGCCCGCACGACGTCGCTCGATAACGTCATCGACGTGCACATCGCCCGCCTCCGGCGCAAAGTCGACCTCGATCAGGGAGTGAAGCTGATTCATACGGTGCGGGGTGTGGGCTTCTCGCTGCGGGAAGGGGAGCCCGGGGAATGATGACGCGCTGGTGGCGCTCGCACAGCCTGCGCGTCCAATTGACGCTCTGGTACGTGTGCGCCATGGTCGTCGTACTAGGTGTGTATGCCGCGGCGGTCTACACGTTCGTGAGCCGCAGTGTCTCCAATCTATTCGACCAGCGCCTGCGCGGTGATTTCCAGGTGGCCGCCGCGATGGTCGATCGTGCGCCCGACGGCCAGATCACCTGGGGTGGCGACGATGGCTGGACGGTTGATGAGGACACTCCTTGGCTGCAGGTTTGGAGTCCCGTAGGCGAGCTTCTGTACCGCAACTTCGTCGCCGAGCAATTGCCGCTTCCCGCAAGCCGCTCCATTGCTTCACAGCCCCAGGACCGTATCGTCTCGGTACCGACCGGAAACATGCCGTATCGGATTCTCAGCCGGCACGGCAAGGTGTCGGGACAACCCGTCGTCATCCAGGTTGCCAGGTCCGAAGCCCCGATGGAGAAGGAACGCTCGGAGCTCGTGCTCGTCCTGATGTTGGGACTTCCGGTCGGCGTCGCACTTGCCGGCCTGGGCGGGTACTCGCTTGCCAAACGCGCGCTGGCGCCTATCGAACGAATGACCGAACGCGCACGGACCATTACCGCCGAACGTTTGAGCGACCGTCTGCCCGTTCACCATCCGGACGACGAAATGGGCCGGCTCGCCACCGTCTTCAACGAGACGCTCGGGCGTCTCGAAGCCTCGTTCGACCAGATGCGCCGATTCACCGCTGACGTGTCCCACGAGCTGCGCACGCCGTTGACGGCAATCCGCAGCGTTGGAGAAGTGGGCCTCCGCGAACACCGGGACGAAAACGCATACCGAACGATCATCGGCAGCATGCTGGAAGAGGCGGATCGGCTGTCCGGACTCGTCGACCGGCTGTTGACGCTCTCGCGAGCCGAGAGCGGACAAGCCAAGCTTTCCGTCGATGTCGTCGATCTCCGCGAGTTGACCGACGACGTCGTGGGTTACCTGGGCGTTCTTGCCGAAGAAAAAGGTCAGACGCTTACCGTCGAATGTGTGGGTGCTCCCAAGGGCATGGGCGACCGCATGGTGCTCCGGCAGTCTTTGATCAATCTTGTCGACAATGCAATCAAGTACACGCCGGCCGGTGGGCGAATCCATCTTCGCTTGACCGACACGCCGGCAGGTCCGTCGGTGGACGTCAGCGACACCGGGCCAGGAATTGCTCCCGAGGTCCAGTCACGTATCTTCGACCGGTACTACAGAGCGGGGAAGACGCAGTCGACGGACATCGGCGGATCCGGGCTCGGCCTGGCGATTGCCAAATGGGCAGTTGAAGCCAGCGGCGGCCGTCTCAGCCTCGAGAAGACCACTGGCGCCGGAAGCACGTTTCGCATCACGCTGCCTCGGGTTGGGTTGACGCGGGCTTAGGGCGAAGGGCTCGGGGCTGAGGGCTGAGTGAAGCAATACCGAAACAGCATCAGGCTATCTTGAACTGATCCAGCGACATACGGCCTCTTCTCGATACCAATCCAGTATAAGCTTTGCCCGTACGCATGGAATTGCACCACCTGCGGGCATTTACCATCATTGCGGAGTCGCGCAGCTTTTCGAAGGCCGCCCGACAGTTACACGTCTCCCAGCCGCCGCTCAGCCGCCACATTCATCAGCTAGAGGAAGAGCTTGGCGTGAAGCTGTTCGTGCGCAGCACGAGCGGTGTCGAGCTGACGAGAGAAGGCCTCATGCTGCTCGAGAAAGCTCGAACGGTGCTGGCCGAAGCCGACGGGTTCGTCGAACTGGCCGGCCGGGCAAAGACCGGCGTGACGAACCGGTTGAGAGTCGGCATGGCTAGAGGGCTCTGTGAGGTCGTCAATCGAATTCGGCTTCATCTCATGAGTCGCGTTCCCGAAATCACGATCGAGGGGTCGGACATCGCCTCGTCGAGCCAGTATCGTGCGTTGGGGGAACGGACGATCGACATCGGCGTGTCGCGCCACGTGGAGGAAGATCCGGCCGTTCGGTGCGAGGCGCTGTTTCGCGAACGATTCGTGGTGGTGGTCAGCGAGAACAATCCGCTGTCGAAGCGGAAGTCGCTCCAGCTGAAGCAACTGGCCGACGAACCGCTGTTGCTGCACAAACGCGAATGGGCGGCTCTCTCGTACGACAAGATTCTTCAGCTGTACGCCAGCGCCGACGTGACGCCGAACATCGTGACGTTGCAGGCTGAACCTGGCGATCAGGCGTCGATGCTGGCGGTGGCGTCGGGAAAGGGAATTTCGCTGGCCCTTCAAAGCCCGGTCAGCCGAAGCTACCTGCCGGTGAAGGGCGTCGCAGCAGTTCCGCTCGAAGATCCTGACGCTCAACTTCAAGTGCAGGTCGCCTGGCGAAACGGCGAGACCTCACGAACAGTTCACCAGTTTCTGGAGGCGGCCCGAGAAGTGTTTCCGTCGAACCAGGTCGAAACGCACGCAGAGCACGTTTAGCGCGCAAGCGCGAGGGGGGACGCGGCATGTCAGGCCTCAAGCAGCCTTGGCTCGGGATCGTCGCGACGGCGTTGATCATTGCGATTTCGTTAGGTTTCGTTTCTCTCTTCAGCTTCGCCACGTTCACCGGTTGGGTCGCATTCTTCCTTCTCTGCCTGATCCCCATGCAAATCGTCACCGTCGTGACGTGGGGGGGCAATCCGGCGTTCGCGGCGCGGCAGACGCAGCCGATGAAGGGGCTGGTGCTGATGGTGTCGACATTCATCATCGGAACGGTCGTGGCCGGACTCACCCACGCCACCATTGGAGGCGGTATCGATCCGCCTACACCGATGCTGGCGATGTGCGCGATCGTCTCGGTCGTCATCACGTTCTGGCTCGCGATCATGTGGGGCGGCTGGCCGTTCACGGTGATGTTCAAGAACCTCGTTGTCGCCGGATTGACGCTGCTCGTCGCCTGCTACGTGATCAACTACGCGCTGTTCCGGCTGTTCTTCGACTACGGCTTCATGCAGGGCGCCCCAGTCTATGTGGCCGCGCAGGATCCGCACGGATTGTTCATGGCCTGGAATGCCCTGGTTTTCTATCTCTCGTGCCTGTCAGCGATGTTCCTGGTGTTGAACTTCGATTTGTGGCCGCTCACCACCTTCCCTGGCGTGATGCGCCAGCCGGTCCTCGGGATCGTCTGGACCGTCGTGGCCCTCGTGATCGGCGGCATCGCATTCTGGATTGGGGTCGTCGCGATGGGCATGGATCCGGTGGCGTTCATGGTCCGTGTGCCGGTACCCTTCATCTTCGGCACGATCGTGGTTTTGAACATGCTGAAGGGATCGCTGTTCGCGGCGCAGAAGCAGCCGATCAAGGGCGTGCTGAACGTCGTGGCCGTGGTCGTGATCGGTCAGGTGCTCGCGCAATTGTATGGAGCTCTGGCGCCGAGCGTCACCGGACGGCTGGCGCCAGGCCCGCCGCCATACCAGTTCGAGATCTGGCTGGCGTCGGCGCTGCTCAGCGTCACGTTCCCGTTTCTGATTTTCTATGCCGAGTACTTTCAGTTCTGGCCGCTTCAGAAAGTGGCAGAAGTACAGCCGAAGCAGGCCAAGGCCGTTTAGGGCTGAAGGCTAAGGGCTTAGGGCTGAGGTCGGCGAGCTTTGAGCACTAAGCTCTCAGCCCTTAGCCCTCAGCCCTTCCGAAGGAACGTCAGCCGGCTCTCCAAGCGTGGTGTATCGGCCGGCGCTGAAAACGAGCGGCGGAGCGGCCGGGTCGCTTCGATAGAGCGTCAGGACTCGCCCGATGACGATCCAGTGATCGCCTCCCTCGTGAATCGCCTCGATGGCACATCCGATCGCAGCCGCGCACCCGTCGAGCCGGGGCCCGCCCTCCCAGGTTTGAAATGAAAACGGCGGAGGCGCTGCCTGCTTCCATGCTCCTGCGAAGTACGTCGAGAGCTCCTGCTGCGCGTGTCCAAGAATGTTGACCGAGAATCCCTGCGCCGTGTGCATCAACCGGCCCAGGTGGGCGTTCTTACCCACACAGAAGAGCACGAGCGGGGGGTCCAGCGAGAGCGAGGTGAACGCGTTTGCCGTCATCGCTCTGATCGTGCCCTCTATTTCAGTGGCGATGACCGTGACGCCGGTCACGAAGTGACCGACGGTCTGTCGAAACGCACGAGGGTCAACGGACATATCCGTCAGCTGACTCCCGGCTTCTTCATAATGACGCTGATGTCGATCGGCTTGATGAGGTCGGGAGACGTCCAGCCGTCCAGATCGTACTCGGCCATGCATTGCTCAGCAAAGCCCTTGTAGCGTTTGGATGCGCCGGTCACGTCGGCGACGAGAAGTGTCTCGAAACGGATGCTCTCGTGGTTGCCGAAGTAATTGCGTTCGTATAATTCGTGGCGGCCGCCGAACTCGCTCCCGATCGCATCCCACATCAGCTTCATCAGCTTCACGCGCTGCTCGGCGCTATAGCCGTTCGAGCCGCGCACGAACTGATCGAGGTATGGCCGTAGTTCCGGTACCTTGAAGTCCAATGCGCTCGACGGGAGATAGATGAGGGCACTGGCGAGCGTGTTCTCGATGATTTCCTTGATCTTCGGGTAGGCCAAGCTCGCCATCACGCGATAGGCGAGGCCATAATCCAAGTTGGGAAGCACGTAGCCGGGTGTCCACGGGTTCGTCGTACGAGCCATCGCGTCGGTGAGCCCCCAGAACAGATTGCGCCAGGCGAGCACCTCGCCGACTTGTGCTTGAACTCCACGAAATTCCTTGGCGCCGGTCGCCTCCACCGCTTTCAGCAACAACCCGGCGATGAAGTCGAGTTTGACGGCCAGACGCGTGCATCCTTGAAACATGAAGCGCGGAAGGAACCCCGACCGCGGGAAGAAGTTGTTCACCTTCTCGATGTCCCCGTAGGCAAACACGTTCTCCCAAGGAACAAAGACGTTGTCGAAGACGAGGATCGAGTCGTTCTCGTCCATGCGGCTCGACAGCGGATAGTCGAACGGAGTTCCCATGGCAGCCGCCGTCATCTCGTAAGACGGCCGACAGAAGAGCTTCACCCCAGGCGAGTCCGTTGGCACGATGCACACAAAAGCAAAGGGCTTGGTCTTGATCGGCAGCGCGCCGTTGTTAGCGATGAAGTTCAGGTGTGTGAGGCTCGAGGTGGTGGCGACGACCTTCGCACCACTGACGACGAGGCCGGCGTCGGTTTCCTTGGTGACGTGCATGTAGACGTCTTTCACTTCGTCGAGCGGCTTGTCCCGATCGACAGGGGGATTGACGATGGCGTGATTGACGAACGCGACTTCCTCCTGAACCTTCTTGTACCAGGCCTTCGCGTTTGCTTCGAACGGCTCGTAGAAACCCGAGTTGGCCCCAAGCGTTGCCAGGAACGCGGCCTTGTAATCGGGACTCCGGCCGATCCAGCCATAGGTGATTCGCGCCCATTCGGCGATCGCATCACGGGCGGCGACCATCTCCTCGACGTTTCTCGACGGCCGGAAGAACTTGTGGGTAAAGCCGCCGCTGCCGGTGTCGGTTTCCATCGTCAGCGTTGCCTTGCGCGCGGGATCGTGCAAGGCGTCGTAGAGGCGCGCAATCATCCGAACCGTGTTTCGGAATGCCGGATGCGTCGTGACGTCCTTGACGCGCTCGCCGTAGATCCAGATCTCGCGGCCGTCCCGCAGGCTTTCGAGGTACTCGGCTCCAGTGAACGGACGTGTCCGGGGCGCAGTGCTCGACGTATCGGGTGGCGCGGTGCTTCCGAGGGTCATCAGCGCTTCCTCCGTCGCGCATTCTACCTTTTTGGCGGGAACTCAGAGTCGGGCTATCGTTTCCGTCTCGGTATAAGGTCTTGCCGCCCTGGTATCGCGGAGCGTGGTTATGGGGTCAGGACTGTGAGAACAGCTGGCGCGCCGCCTTCAGGAACTCATGAACCGCGCGGGAAGTTTCGCTCTTTCGCCAGGCGAGCTGCACCTTGAACTCCGCATCCGGCTCGTCGAGTGGGATGACAACGACGCCGTTGACAGGCAGGTAACTGCGACTGATCGGCCCCCGCAGTCCCAGACAGAACGCTTGCCCGGAGGCCACGACCAGCATCGACGCCTGGTTACCTGGCGAAGCCTCGAAGGTCGCGATGTCCGGACGGACGCCCGCGGCTGCGTAGAGGGACAGAATCTTTTCTTCGGTCAGCGAAGCCCAGTCGCGATCCTGAAGCAGCAGTCGTTCTCCAGTCAGTTGCTCGAGGCGGATGGAACGAAGCTGCGCAAGCCGACTCGTTTCGCTGATCATGACGACAAACCGTTCGCAGAACAACGGTTCGGACGTGATGTCGGGATCGTCAGGCACATGCCGGAGCAGCCCGATGTCGGCGGTGCGTTGCCGAAGCGCCGCGTGCTGGCCCGATGATGACGTATCGATGCCCTCGATCGAGACGTGGGGCGCTTGGTGAACCATGTACTCGCGAATCCGGTTGACCACTTCGCACAATCCCGGCGCCATCGCGATGCGCAGCGTGTTCGCGAGACCGTCCTTGGCGCGCCGGGCCATGTCGATGAACGCCGCCGTGTCGGCCAGAACGAGTCGGGCCTGATCGAGGAGCACATGGCCTGCAGCAGTCAATTCCACGCCACTGGAGGTACGCTCGAAAAGCTTCACACCCAGTTCGTCTTCGAGTTGGCGGATATGGCGGCTGAGGGGCGGTTGGGAGAGGTGAAGCTGCCGGGCCGCCCGGGAAAAGCTCCGTGATTCAGCGATTGTCGCAAACTCACGCAGCTGATGAAGGTCCATGGGTGCCGCTGGTCGGTTCAGTGTACAACGGCTTGCAGGGATCTGAATCCAACCAATGCTGATATCGCGTTCGTATCATTTCGGTATTGGACACGTCGCACTAGTTCGGTCATCGTAGCGTGGGGAGCCGGGCGGTTGCCTTGGGGGTCATGGTGAGGACGTTCAATCGAACGACGTGGGCGGGGTTTGGATTCCTGTTGGCCGTCACGCTGGTGGCTCGCCCCGCGCGCGCCCAGCACGTGAATCTCGCCGGCTACTGGAATCCCATTTACGACGAGGATTGGCTGGAGCGGATTCCAGGTCCGGATGTCGGCGACTACGCCGGCCTGCCCATTACGGACGCGGCACGACTCAGAGCCGACACCTGGGACGCCGGTCTGCTGACGCTTCCGGAGCACCAGTGCAAACCCCACCCATCGACCTATGGATTCCGGGGAGTGGGGCAGCTGCGGATCTGGGAAACCCGCGATTCGGCGACCCAGCAACTCGTGAAGCTCGAGACGCACATCGTCTGGCAGGCTCAACACCGCGAGATCTGGCTGGACGGCCGGCCGCATCCGTCGGAGAACGCCCCGCACACGTGGCAAGGCTTTTCAACCGGGCACTTCGAAGGAGACGTGCTCGTCGTTCGGACCACACACTTGAAAGCCGGCTGGATGCGGCGAAACGGTTTGCCGCTAACCGATCAAGCCACGATGACGGAGCGGGTCTTTCGCCACGGCAATCTGTTGACGCATGTCGTGATGATCACCGATCCCACCTACCTGAGCGAGCCGCTCGTGAAGAGCAACGGATTCGTGTGGATCGAGAATGGCGACCTGCAGCCGTATCCGTGTCGACCCGCAGTCGAAGTGCCAAGAGCCAAAGGTGACGTGCCTCACCACTTCATGGGTGACAATCCGTTCCTACACGAATACGCCGATCGTCACCACGTTCCATTCGAGGCGACTCGCGGCGGTGCCGAGACGGCGTTGCCGGAGTACATGGACAAGCTCAAACCATCTACAAGCGCCGCCACTCAGCGGTAATGATGAAATGACTACTGCACAGTTCCAGTCATCACGGGTCCTGTTGTTGGCGTCGGTGCTGGCGGCAGCAGGAGTGTCGGCGCTGGCTCAGCAGACTCCCCGGGATCTGGAGATTCTCAATGTTCAGGGGAACGTCTCCATGATTGCCAACGCTGGTGGGAACGTCGTCGTTCAGGTCGGCGACGAAGGCGTGCTCGTGATCGACACGGGCCTCGAAGCCAACGTTGATAAAGTGCTCGCCGCCATCAAGAGCATCGCCCGTGAGAAACCGATTCGCTACGTCATCAACACTCACGTGCACGCCGACCACACGGGCGGCAACGCCAAGGTCAAGGCCGCAGGGCAGGCCATCATTTCAGGAAACGTCAGCCTGGATGTCGGCGGCGATCGTGCGACGGGCGCCATACTCGTGGCTCATGAGAACGTGCTGAATCGGATGAGCGCGCCCACGGGCAGCCAGGCGCCGATGCCCTCGAGCGCATGGCCTACTGACACCTTTTTCACCGACGAGGACGACATCTTCTTCAATAACGAAGCCGTGCAACTGTTTTCGCAGCCGTCGGCTCATACCGACGGCGACATCATGGCGTTCTTTCGGGCGTCGGACGTCGTGGCCACCGGCGACGTGTTTGTGACCACGAGCTATCCGGTCATCGATTTGCAGCGGGGCGGGAGCATCAACGGCATCGTCGCCGCGTTGAATCACATCATCGACATTACGGTGCCTCGGGACAAGCAGGAGGGCGGCACGATGGTCGTTCCAGGTCATGGCCGGATTTGCGACGAAGCGGACGTGGTCGAATATCGGGACATGGTCACGATCATTCGCGACCGTGTTCAAAAGATGTTCAAGGACGGCATGACCCTCGAGGCTGTGAAAGCCGCAAGACCGACACGGGACTACGACGGGCGTTATGGGGCGACCACGGGCTCGTGGACAACAGAGATGTTTGTTGAAGCGGTCTATCGGAGCTTGAGTCAGCCTGCGAGTCCTGCGCCGAAGCGCTGAATTCGCCGACGTTAGAAAATCTGAACATGAACGACAAGGCTGCAAGCCGAGCCGGCCGCCGCGCGATGATCATGTTGAGCATCGTCGTGCTGATATTTGGTCGCGTAGCGGCGCAGTTGCCGCCCGCGCCGGGTCCCGAAACGCCTCGATCACCACGGGAATCGGCTCCAATCGATCTGACGGGTTACTGGGTCTCCATCGTCAACGAAGATTGGCGGTGGCGGATGCTGACGCCCGAGAAGGGCGACTATCCGGGTGTGCCGTTGAACAGAGCCGGTCAAGACGTCGCCATGGCGTGGGATCCAGCAACTGACGGTGCGTGCGAAGCCTACGGCGCAGCGGCGCTGATGCGCATGCCGACCCGCCTGCACATCACGTGGGAAACCGATAAGGTCCTGAAGGTCGAGAGTGACGCCGGCCGCCAGACACGTCTGCTCTTGTTCGACGCGGCTAGATCGACCGCGCCGAGAAGCCGGCAAGGCATCTCGATCGCGTCGTGGCAGCGAACGTTGCCGGCTCCCGGTTTTTTCGGCATCGGACCGCCCGGTCCGCCGGCGCCTGGTGGCTCGCTGAAGGTCGTCACCACGAATCTCAAGCCTGGATGGCTGCGAAAGAATGGCGTGCCGTATAGCGAAAAGGCCGTCGTCACCGAGCATTTCGATCGGTTTCCAGTTCCCGAGGGAGGAGAATGGTTCGTCGTCACCACGTCGGTGGAGGATCCGATGTACCTGGTGGCTCCGTTCACGACGAGCTCGCATTTCCGACGTGAGGCCGACGGGTCGAAGTGGAATCCCAAACCTTGCAAAGGAAGTTAAAAGTGGAAAGTGGAAAGTGGAAAAGTAAGTGGAAAGTACTTGCGCTTGCCGGCCTTGCGGCGTGGACGCTTTTCCTAAGCGCGGCTTCGATTGGGACTCGCCTGGGCGCGCAGTCGCTCGTCAGCCCCTCGTTCACGACGGCGCAGGCCGAGGGCGGCAAGACTGCGTACGCGCAAAGCTGCGAGTCCTGCCATGGCGCGGATCTCGATGATGGCCCGTTTGCGCCGCCCCTCAAGGGCGTCGAATTTCGTCAGGCGTGGTTCGGTCAGTCTGCCGGGCCTCTTTTCGACTACATGAGCGAGAAGATGCCGCCAGCCGGGCCCGGTTCGCTCGGTGACGAGAAATACCTGCAGATCCTGGCCTACATGCTGCAGCAGAACGGCCTCGTCGGCGGCACGACACCACTTCCATCCGATCCGGCTGCGCTGAAAACGATGTTGCTCCCGGGATTCACCGGCGGTCCGAGTGGCGGCCTCGTCGGCGGCGTGGCAGTGCCACCGGCCCCGCCGACATCAACACCGTTGGCTCGATACACATCGGTGACGGACGCGATGCTGGCGAACCCGCCCGCCAGCGAGTGGCTGACGTGGCGCCGCACGTGGGACTCGCAGGGATTCAGCCCACTCAAGCAGATTACGAAGGCCAACGTCGGCGATCTGCGGGTGGCATGGTCGTGGTCGCTGCCGAATGGACCGAACGAGGGCACGCCGGTTTTTCACGACGGCGTATTGTTCGTGCACGCGTATGGCGACAAAGTGCAAGCGCTCGACGCAGTCACCGGCGATCTTCTGTGGCAGTACTCTCGACGGCTTGGGAAGGACGTGCCTCCAAGCGTCAAGCGCACGATCGCGCTCTATGGCGACAAGGTCTACGTTCCGACGTCTGATGTCCATGTCGTTGCGCTCGACGCCAAGACGGGACGCGTGGTTTGGGATCGCGAAGTAGCGAGCCGCGCATCCGGATATGGCATGACCGGAGGGCCGCTTGTCGCCAAAGGAAAGGTGATGGTCGGCACGACCGGCCGAGCCGCTGGCGGCAATCTGATCGTTGCTCTCGACGCGGAGACGGGCCAGGAAGCCTGGCGCTTCAACGCGATCGCTCAGCCGAACACCCCATTCGGCAACAGTTGGAACGGGGTCCCCGTCGAGAAACGTCACGGCGCGTCGGTCTGGGTGGCCGGCAGCTTCGATCCGGCGACTGGCCTGGCGCTCTTCGGCGTGGCGCAGACCTACGACACAGGCCCTTATCGCGATCTCGTCAAGGAAGGCGATGTCACCAACGATCTGCTCTACACGGATTCAACGGTTGCGATCAATCCCGACACAGGCAAGTTGGCATGGCACTACCAGCATCAACCAAACGACCAGTGGGATCTCGACTGGGCCTTCGAGCAGGTGTTGTTGAAGTTGCCCAGCTCCTCGAAGATGCTCGTCGCCACGTCGGGCAAGCAAGCCATCTACGACGTTGTCGAAGCGGACACCGGCAAATACGTATTCTCGATCGATCTTGGCCTGCAGGACATCGTGACCAGCATCGATCCGAAAACCGGTGCGAAGAACGTGAACCCGCGCCTGATTCCCGGGAAAGGCGACACTATCACGGTCTGTCCACACGCTGGCGGCGCCAAATCATGGCTTCCCGAGTCGTACAACGCCGAGACCCAAACGATGTTCGTCCCGCTCGTGGAGTCGTGCATGGACCTCACGCCCGTGGCGCCGGGCGGACGGGGGAGCCTATCGACCGGCGTGCGCTGGTCGCTGCGTCCACGAGCGGATAGCGACGGCAAATACGGCCGCGTGCAAGCCGTCAACCTGGAAACCAGAAAAGTGGTCTGGACGAATCGTCAACGCGCGCCGCAATCGACCGGCGTCCTCGCCACCGCCGGTGGCGTCGTCTTCGCCGGCGCGTTGGATCGCATGTTTTCGGCGTACGACGACGAAACGGGCAAGGAGCTGTGGAAGATTCGGCTGAACGACGTGCCGAATTCTGCTCCGATTACCTACATGGTGAATGGCAAGCAGTACGTCGCGGTGACAGTCGGCAACGGCGGTGCACAGGCCGCGACGTTTCCCGCTCTCGTGCCGGAGATCAAGAACCCGCCGGACCGGGGAGCGGCGGTGTGGACGTTCGAACTCAAGTAAAGTGGAAAGTGGAAAGTGGAAAAGTAAGTAGGAAAGTAACAGCTCAGACACGCTGAGTAGAACTTAAGCACGCTTCGATCGGCTTGTGTTTTCTCCAGCCGTCTTCACAGACTTGGCGAAGATTCTCGCCAATTCCAGTGTTCCCAACTTGACTTCGAATTCGGCTCGAGAGCGTCCTTTGCGCGCCGCTCGATAGTTGGATCTAACTGCGTTCGCCGCACGGCGAAGTTGCGACGCCGCCTCTTGAGCTTCTTTGGTCGCCGGCAATGTCCGGCAGAATCTTGCGACGGCTACCGCGAATAGACGTGTCCGAACGTGCAGGTCCTGTGGGGCCAATCTCAATGGTTCTTGCAGAACAAATGCCGCTCAAGAACTGTTGATTGGCCACAGAATTCGATAGCTGAGTCTCAAAGGTTTCACTTTTTCCACTTACTTTCCACTTTCCACCTCTCAATTTTTTTCACTTTGCTAGAATCGCCTCCGTGAAGTGTCTCGCGTCTCTCGCACTCGCCGCCGTTCTTTACGTCGCTCCGGCGATGCTGGACGCTCAGGGAAGACGCGGGGCTCCGCCTCCTTCAGTCGCGAGCGCCGGGACTGTCGAACACATCGTTGTGCACGGTGAGACGCTCGAGGGCAATCTCGAGGGGGATTCACCCGATCGCGAAGTGACCGTTTATCTGCCGCCGAGCTATGCCGGCAACCCGACCCGCCGGTATCCCGTCGTCTATTTGCTTCATGGCTACGGCGGCCGCGATAACACCTTTACCGAACGCCTCGCCAATCTTCTTGAAAGCGCCGACAGACTTGCGACCGCTCAGGGCTTCAGCGAGTTGATCGTCGTCACACCCAACGCCTTCACCCTGCACAAAGGCAGCATGTACTCGAACTCGGTAACCGTGGGTGATTGGGAGAGCTTCGTCGCGCAGGATCTCGTCAGCTATATCGATGGGCACTACCGCACGATCTCCGAACGCATGAGTCGCGGTCTGGCGGGCCACTCCATGGGAGGGTATGGCACGCTTCGAATCGGCATGAAGCGGCCCGATGTGTTCGCGAGCCTCTACATCATGAGCGCGTGCTGCCTGACAGCCAATTCCAACCCGAGACCGGAGGCGATGGCCGCGGCGGAAGCGATCAAGACGCGGGAGCAGGCTGAGGAAGCGGCCAGCGGCCGCGGATTCGGGCCTTCCACGAGCTTGGCGTCAGCCGCGGCATGGTCGCCGAACCCGTCCAACCCGCCGCTCTACCTCGATCTCCCGTTCAGGGCCGGCAAGCCGCGGCCCGAGGTCGCCGCAAAATGGGCGGCCAATGCACCGCTGACGATGGTCGATCAGTACGTGGCGAGTCTGGCCAAGTATTATTCGATTGGCATCGAGATCGGCACCATGGACCCATTGCTGGCGTCGAATCGGCAGCTGCACGACGCGATGACCCGACTGCGGATTCCGCACAGTTACGAGGAGTACGAGGGCGACCACACCAACAAAGTTGGTGAGCGAATCGAGCGGAACGTGCTGGTTTTCTTTTCGAAGAACCTCGCGTCGCCGTCGAATCCAACATCGCCGGGCGTGCACTGAACGCCACTTTCAGCTTACTGCTGACAACGAACGGCTCGGACGGCCGTCTCGATCACGTCGTCGCGGCACAGGCAGGACGACAGCAGTCGCCACGTCTGTAGGCTGACGAAAAGGTCGAGCACGGCGAGGCGGCGAGCTTTCACGGCTCGACGTGCAGTGAAACCGGCGGCGAGCACATCGCGGATTTTCGTCAGCTGTGGCGTGACTCTCAGATTCAGCAGCTCGCGAACCAGCGCATCCTCTTCCGAATCCCGCAGGATCGGCGCAAGCCGAGCCGCATTGGCCTCGAAATACGCATAGAGCTCCGCGAGTCCACGGCGCAGCCGCTGCTCGCCGTCGGCAATCCGAAGCCACCGCGTGGGGTCGGGCAGCGGATACTGCTCCACGAACAGTCCCGAGCAGGCGAGGCCGAGCGATCGCTCGTCCGGGAAATGGTTATAGACGGTATGACGTTGAACGCCGGCACGTTCGGCGATCGCGCTTACTGTCGTCCGAACCGGCCCGATCGTCGTGTGGAGCGCCACCGCCGCCTGGACGATCCGCTGCCGCGTACGCGCCTGGGTGGTCGCCCGCCGTTTGAGTTCGTATTTCCGTCCCATAAAATTATTGTTGCACACAAGTGTGTATTGAATGTAGGATTATTTTATTGCACTCATCTGTGCAGTCAAATAGGAGGACGCCGTGGAGGAAACACGCATCGACCACATCGCGGGGGGCATCTACCGGATTTCCACCTGGACGCCGCAGTACCGCCTCACCTTCAACCAGTTTCTGATCGACGACGAGCGACCGGCGTTGATCCACACGGGCGACTACGGGTTGTACGAACAGATTCACCGTGCGATCGGCAAGGTGCTGGACCCGGCTCGCCTGGCCTACATCGCCTTGCTCCATTGGGAGGGCGACGAGAATGGCGGAATGGATCGTTTCATGCGCGAGGCGCCGGGGGCCGAACTGATCGGATCGTTCCTGTCGATCCAACTCAACGCCCGCCCGTTTGGCATCACCGAGCGGGTCCGAGGATTCAAGGACGGCGAGACACTTTCACTCGGCAAGCACACCCTCAGATTTCTCGAGACGCCCCACGTCCATCACTGGGACTCGATGATGGTGGTGGACGAGACAACCAAGAGCCTGTTCCCATCCGACCTGTTCCTGCAGCCCGGCGATCAGCCGCCGGTCGTCACCGAGAACCTGTCGGACCCGATGTGCGAGGTCTATCGTCGGACCGGTATCTTCGCGCACGAGGAGCCGGTGCGGCAGGTCGTCGACCGCATCGGCGGAATCGATCTCGAGTGGATTCACGCCATGCACGGCGGGACGTTGACGCGAGACGCGTTACCCGCCTACGTCCAGGCTCTTCGACTCCAGGAGTTCGCGTATCGAGGCATCCTGCTGGGGCGCGAGGTCGCCCAGACGGCTGTTAAGTGAGGAGGCACTTCACCCTTCTATTTTTCACTTTGAGAGCGGTGAGCCGCCACGAGACGGACAGCAAGTCGCGCAGGGCGTCTCGATCGACGCGCGAAAGACGCACCAGCACGACGGGATGGTTTCGATAGTAGTCGGTCAGGTAGTAGGTTTCGGGGGCGTCCTCGAGGAGCCACTCGCGCTCCTCGAAACCGACCCTGACGACGAGCGTGTCCGCTTCCGCTGAGTGATGCGTCGCCAGGCCTGCCATGAAGCAGCCGCCCAGCTTCAGCACGGGCGAGCCGTCGTATCTCGTCGTGGCTTCGACGTCTGGAAGCGTCAGCCCAACGACGCGGACTCTGTTGAACGCCTCCGAGGAATGCACTTTTTGCACTTACTTTCCACCTTCCACTTTCCACTTTCGACTTGATTCATCGCGCCAGCCCGGCAATATCCGTCCGTACCTTGAACACTGTCTTCCCGGATGTGACATAAAGCGTCTTCATGTCCGGTCCCCCGAAGGCGGTGTTGCTGATGATGTCTTCCGGGATTGGAATCACCTTGAGCAGCTTGCCCGCCGGCGAAATCACGTAGACGCCGGTTTTGGTCTTGCGCGCCTCGACCGGCCAGGCACGCGCGCCTGCCAGCGCGCCAGGTGGCGGCTGGTAGTTGAGGCCGGCCGCGACGTATAGGTTTCCCTGGACGTCGACGCTCGCGCCGTCGCCGCCTCGCCCGGCGAAGTCGAAAAATGTCCGTCCTTTGCTTGCCGTTCCATCGGGTGCCAGATCGAAGGCGCGGATCATTCGCGGACTCGACGGCGGGTCGCCGGACTCGATCACGTACAAGACTCTTGTCGTCTGGCGAGATCTGAAGGCCGTTGGGGCGCTGGATGTCGGGCGCAGCGAGGATGCGCGCGACCTGTCCCGGCCCGTCGATGCGATAGACCGCCGGACCCGCCGGTTCGGTGAAGTACAACCGGCCCTTGTTGTCGATCGTCACGTCGTTCGTGCCCTTGAGCGGCATGCCCTGGTAGCTGTCGACGAGCACTTCGAGCGCGCCAGTGCGCAAGTCGGTGCGCGTGATCCGTGGCGGCTGACCGTCCGCGGCGCCTTCACACGCAATCAGACGGTTCTCCAGATCGATCACTAGACCGTTCGCACTGTGGCTGTTCTCGCGGAAGACTGTCAACTCGCCTTTGGTGTCCACCTTGAAGATTCGCCGGAACCGCAGTTCCGTGAAGTACAGGTTGCCCTCGCGATCGACGGTCGGGCCCTCGGTCAGGGTCGGTACTTCGGCGGCGCGTTCCACGGTCTGGGCGGCGGCAGACGACGTCGCGAGAGACAGGCACGACACCCCTACTAAGTGGAAAGTGGAAAGTGGAAAGTGGAGAAGTAAGTTCAAAGTACATGCAGACATGCCGAACCGGTTCGTGCTCATGTAGACATCCTCATTGAGTTGCGAGGGTTTTCGCTAAATCCTACGCTTCATGAACCCACTTTTTACACTGACTTTCCACTTTCCACTTTATACTTCTTCCACTTTTTCATGACGGGCTCCGCTCCATACATCCGCAAGATGCCGCCGCTGGCGGCGCGGTGCGCGATGGGCCTCGTGACAGGCGGCATCGTCCGGCCAGGCATGTGGGGTCTCGAACAGCTTGGCATTGCCGATCGTGTTGTTGGCGCGTTTGCCGCGCGGTTGCACAAGAGACAGGCCGCGAAAAACCCCTTCAGTGGCTACGTGCCGACCGAACACGACGTCTTCGTCGGGACATACGTCAAGAGCGGCACCAATTGGATGATGCAGATCGCTCATGAGCTCGCCTTCCACGGCAACGCGGCGTACGACCATATTCACTGCGTGGTGCCATGGCCGGATATGGCGAATGGCGGCCCGATGCGCACTTACGCGATCCCTGTGAACGATCCATCGATATGGCAAGCGTCACCGGAGCAAAAACGGGTGATCAAGACGCACTTCGACTGGGAGCTGATGCCCTATTCTGAGGCCGCACGCTACATCTCGGTGATCCGAGACCCGAAGGATGTTTTCGTTTCGAGTTACTTCTTCTTCGTCAAACACGGTCAAATGGGGCTCGCATTGTCGGTCGAGACGTGGCTCAAGCTGTTTCTGTCGGAGCGATTCCCGATGTGGGGTTCGTGGGCGAAGAGCACAGCATCGTACTGGGCTCAACGGCATCGACCGAACGTCCTGGTGGTGTCGTTCAAGTCGATGAAACGCGATCTGCGCGGCACCGTGCGCAGGGTCGCAGAGCTTATGAACATGCACGTCACCGACGAGGTCATCGACCGCGTCTGCGAGAAGGCGTCGTTCGAATATATGAAACAGATAGACGAGAAGTTTCGTGTGTGGAAGATGGTGCCGTGGGGCCACGAAGTAACGATGGTCCGTCGGGGCGCGCAGGGTGGTTCGTCCGAGCTGCTCAGCCGAGCGCAACAATGCCAGGTGGACGACTACTTCATGACCGAACTCAAGCGGCTCGGGTCTGATTTCCCGTACGAGGAGTTCTGTGACGTCGCATCGGAATCAGCCGTGCAGCCGTCGCGCGCTCTCCGGCCGAATGCCGCCGGCATCTGACCGTCACTTTTCACCTACTTTTTCACTTACTTTCCACTTTCCACTTTCCACTTTTTACTTTAGCATCGGCTCCACCATGAGTCTGACTCGACGATCTGCGGTCGTCCTGTTCGTTCTGGCGATGCTATTGCTCGACCTGCCTGCGTCGGCGCAGGTTCTTCTGTCGGGGAACTGGATTCCGTACCGGACCCACGAGGACGAGCAGGATCGTGGCCCTGGTCCCGATCTCGGGGATTATCTCGGGCTCCCGATCAACGACGCCGCACGGTTGTTTGCGGACAGCTGGGATGCTTCACGCCTCACACTCCAGGAACACCAGTGCCGGGTGCACGTGGCGCCCTATATCTACCACGGGCCATTGAACCTCCGGATCTGGGAGGAAAAGGATCCGGACACGCAGCAACTCATCGCGATCAAGAACTACATCAGTACCTACGAACAGACGCGCACCATCTGGATGGACGGCCGCCCGCACCCATCCGCCTACGCGCCGCATACGTTCATGGGGTTTTCGACCGGCCGTTGGGGTCGCGAAGGCCTCACCGTGACGACGACGCACCTGAAGCAGGGTTGGTTGCGGCGCAACGGCGTTCCCGAGAGCGATCAGACGACGATGATCGAGCATTTCGTCCGGCACGACCGGATCCTGACGCACGTCGCCATCATTTCCGATCCGGTCTACCTGGCCGAGCCGCTCGTCCGGTCCACGGACTTCGCGATCGCGACCGAAGACAATGCGACCTGGCTGTGGCCCTGCGAATACGTCGACGAAATCTCCGGCCGGCGCAAGGGTGAGGTGCCGCACTACTTGCCGGGCGAGAACCACTTCGTTCAGGAGTTCCTGGATCGCACGGGTGCACCTGCTGCGGCCGCGAAAGGTGGACCGGAGACCATCTATCCCGAGTACCAGTCAACCCTGAAGAGGAGTCCGGCCTCCGCCGTCAGCACGGTTGAGGCCCCGAGGGTCAGTCAGGCGAAGAATCCAGACGACGGGACGCTCCAGGTTCTGCCCGTACAGGGGAAGGTTTATTTGCTCGCAGGTGGCGGCGGCAATGTAATCGCACAGGTGGGGCCGTCGGGCGCACTTCTGGTGGACAGCAAGTCTGGAACCCTGACCGACAGGATTCTTTCTGAAGTGAAGAGGCTCTCAGTTGCGAACAAGCCGGTTCGATACGTGCTGAATACGAGCGTTGACGTAGACCATATCGGCGGCAACGAAAGCCTGGCCAAGGCGTTGGGCTCGTCAACGAGCTGGGAGATCATCAACACGCCGGGCGCGACCCAGACCGCCGTCCAGATCGTCGCACACGACAAGGTGCTCAACCGGATGACCAAGCTTCCGAGCACGGCATGGCCAACCGAGACCTTCATCGGCCGCGAGAAGGAGTTCTTCTTCAACGGCGAGCCGGTCACGATGTACCACGTTCCTGCCGCGCACACCGACGGCGACAGCATCGTCATGTTCCGGCGCTCGGATGTCGTCGCAACCGGCGACATTTTCAGAACGGATAGCTATCCGGTCATCAACCTGGAAATGGGCGGAAGCATCCAGGGCGTAATCGACGGTCTGAATCTCGTTCTCGACCTCGCCATTCCCGAGCATCACGAGGAAGGCGGCACTTACATCGTTCCAGGCCACGGCCGCATCTGCGACGAGTTCGACGTGCTCGAATATCGCGACATGGTCACGATCATCCGCGACCGCGTTCAGGCAATGGTCAAGAAGGGGATGACGCTCGACCAGGTCAAGGCCGCGCGCCCGACGCGCGACTACGACTCCCGCTACGGCGCCACGAGCGGGCCATGGACAACAGACATGTTCGTCGAAGCGGTCTATCGCGGCGTCGCGCGGAAATAGCGAGGCTCATTCAGTTCGCGCTCCCCGATGACGCCTTGGTTCTCGCCTCAACCAGTCGCTGGAACTCCGCATCGTCCAGGTACACGACGTTGATCCAGACCTGCAGCATGTCGTCGACGCTGCGCTCGCCGAAGCCCACCCACATCTTTGGATCGGGATTGCGCCGATTGGCCGCGGTGTTGTCGTGGATCCCGATCATGTGCAACACGGTTCCCGCCGGCAACAGCGGTGCTGCATCGTCTGCGTAGACATAGTTGATGTGCCAGTTGAAGTCGAAGTGATCGACCGAACTCAGGATCCGGGTCCGGTTGGTGGCGGGATCGATCGCCTCGAGCGTCATGCCACGCCCGCGCATGTGCATATGCGGTTGAAAGGCGTCGATGCGGGCGTTCCTCGGGAGGCGGTAATAGCCGTCGGTTCGCACCACAGTGTTGGGCGGAATCTCGAGCTCATCGTTGGGAGCATTGCGGATCGCGAGCGACAGGACGCGATATTTCGGCGTCACGCCTTTGGGATAGAACGTGAACGCAATGGTCGTCTTGTTGTGCTGTTCCGAGCCGACAGCGAAGTAGTGCATGTCGAACCGCAGGCGCGTGCCCGCCTTCAGCAGCCGCCCGGTGTTCTCGCCGAAGATGTCGCCGTACTTCCCGACCGCGTACTCGTGGAGGAGAACGCCGGTTTCCGGCGTGCCTTCCGGTGCGTCGGGCTCGATCGCATAAACGACCGCGTGATGCACGATCTTCGGGTTGCTCGGCTTGATCTCCATCGCCTTGATCCAGCGATCCTCGGTCAGCGTCACCTCGCCGAACTGATCGATCCACCAGTCGGGTCCCTTGGGGTACATGACGAAATCGTTGGTCGTCGTAGCCGTGAGGTCGGGCTCACCGATGAACCACTCCGCCTCCGGGCGGAAGGTCAGCGGTTTTGGCATCTCCCCCGGATCGCCCAAGGAAGCGCCACCTTCCACCCAACGAACGACCGTCGAGATCTCGGCGTCGGTCAGTGACCGATCATTCTTGTATCGACGAATGCCGACCGTCTTATCGAGGTGCCACGGCGGCATGTCCCGGCTTGCCACGCGCTGCTGAATCGCGCGTGCCCACGGCCGCACGTCCTCGTAGGTGACGAGCGACATCGGGGCGGACGTACCCGGATGATGGCAGGTCTGACACTTGGCCTGAAAGATCGGTGCGACGTCTCTGGCGAATGTAACCGGCGTCGCCGATGGGGCGGCAGCGTCCGCGCGTGCCGGGCCTTTGACCGTGATTGGTATTTGAACGTTCGTCCAGCAGCAGTGATAGCCGAAATTGCCGGACGCCCGACCCGATCCATCATCGACCACCACCTGTAGTACGTATTCACCTGGCTCGCTGAAGGTGACGACGGTGGACGACTTCCCCGCGGCGAGTGCCGACTGGGGATCCCTGAACGTTACGGCACCCGGTCCACGGTACTTCTGCCACATGACCGTCATCCCGATTGGCTCGCCGCGTCGCTTAGGCAATCCGTCATCGGTCGCAGAAGTCGTCAGGGTCAGCAAACCTGCGGCATCGAGAGTCTTGGTGGAAGGTTGAACGTCGACCACCGGCGGAAGATTCGAGCTGATTCTCTCGCTGTTCCCGCCTCGTGTGGTCCGGCGCCGGTCGATCTGCCAGACCGGCTTCAGGGTTGCGGCGACACTCTGAGATTGCCCGTTGGTCGAGAGCGTCCAAACGAGCGTGCGCTCGCCAAAGTCTTTTGGCACGGTCACGCTGAAGACGTCTTTGTGACGGCGGGGTATGAAATGGGTAGGCTGTCCGCGGTCGCTCCCTGGTTCGAAGGTGTTGGCCGGCCCGATTGGCAGGTCGACCTCTTCTTCGTAGTTCCGGTTCATGTAACCGAACCACATATTGAAGGAGCCGTCTTCGTTGACGTCGAAGCCTTCGTAAACCGGCGCAACGCTTTGGCCCGACGCATGCCGGACTGTGACGAGCTGCGACGATCCGGACTGCGCGAGCAGCGGAATCGATGCCACGGTTGCGAAGATGGCGGGGAGCCACACGGAGGTTCTTGCCATTTCATGCCTCCACATGTTTGGCTGATCGGCCGATTATAGAGCCCTCGAGCCTGCGATGGATCACTTCCAACACGGAGACGAGGCAGACCTGAGCGAGGAAGAGGTTCTGCGATCTTTCGACCCAAAAACCGGCATAAAATCCCGCCAGAGGATCGCCATGACCGCAGCAGTTGCACAATCCGCCAGCCGGGCGCTGGCGGCGTTTGTCATTGTGTGGAGTGTCAGTTCTCCCGCATGGGCGCAGTGGGAGTCATATCCATGGAAGAACATGCCGCGAACGCCCGACGGCAAGATCGACATGAATGCGCCGACGAAGCGCACAGCTGACGGCAAGCCGGACCTCTCTGGCTTCTGGGTACCGACGGTTGCGGTGAAACACCTGCTCAACCTGGCGGCCGACCTGAAACCAGAGGAAGTTCCTCTGAAGCCATGGGCGGCGGAGGTCTACAAGGAGCGCATCGAAACGAACGGCAAGGATCACCCGGGCGCGCGTTGCTGGCCGTCCGGCATTCCCGAGAAGAACAATATTCCTGACGGGCTCAAGGTCGTGCAGACGCCGGACCTGACGTTGTTCCTCCACGAGTCGCGCACCATCTATCGGCAGATCTTTACCGACGGCCGGCCGCTTCCGAAGGAAGCTCAGCCAACGTGGATGGGCTATTCAATCGGTCGATGGGAAGGGGATACGTTTGTCGTCGAGACCATCGGCCAGAACGGCAAGACGTGGCTCGACATGCGTGGACTGCCGGCGACCGAAGCGTTGCGCGTCACCGAGCGTTTTACCAGGCCCAACATCGGGCACATCGACATCGACGTGACGATCGACGATCCGATGGCCTACACCAAGCCGTGGTCCATCAAGCTGAGCTGGACCCTGCTTCCCGATGCCGAACTGATCGAGAGCATCTGCGAAGAGAACAACAAGGACCTGCCGCACATGGTGGGGAAGTGAAGGAGGCATCGATGATCCGAAGTGCCATTGCGTCGGTCACGTTCGCCGCAGTCCTTTTTACCGCAGTACCGGCACTGTCGCACCACAGCAATGTTGCGTTCGAGGTGACGAAGATCATCACGATCACCGGTGTGGTCAAGGAATTCCAGTGGGTCAACCCGCATACCTTCGTGTATGTGATGGCAGACGATGGCAAAGGCGGCAGGGTGGAGTGGGTCGCCGAGGGTCGCGCTCCTGGCGTGCTGCGCCGAGCTGGCTGGTCGCCCAGCTCTATTAAAGAGGGCGAGACCATCACGATTGATATGAGCCCGGCGAAGGACGGTACGCGAACCGGTCTGATCGCTCGAGTGACGAAATCAGATGGCACCATCCTCGGCAATCAGCCGGCGCCGCAATAGACGAAAGGAGCTGGTCGGATGCGCAACGTAATCGTTTTGCTGATGGGTGCGGCGATCCTTTCGGGTTCGACCATGTTCACGTCTGCCAGCCTTGGTGCTCAAAGTCAGTCGGCAAGTCCGGTGACCAGCACCGGGACGCCGGATTTTTCGGGCGTCTACTATCCGGTCCAACAAGGCCGGGGCGGCGGCGCCGGTCGGGCGGGCGCGCCTCCCGCTAACGCGCAGCGGGGAGGTCCGCCGCCTCGCCCCACTCAGTCGGCGCCGCTATCGGACGGATCGCAGGGTCGCGCGCCGGAAGCGCCGTCGCTCACGCCGGAGTACATGGCGAAGTGGGAAATGATGCGTAAGACCCGGATAGAGGGCTCATACGAGTTCGACAACACGGCAAAGTGCCTTCCGCCCGGCATGCCGGCGATGATGAACATGGCCTATGGCATGGAGGTCATGCAGGGCAAGGACAGGATCACGTTTTTCAGCGAGCTGAACGACGCGATCCGGCGTGTGTACATCGATGGGCGCAAGCCAACCGCGACGGTTCTGGAAGATCCAACCTACGCCGGATACTCGACCGGACACTGGGAAGGCGACACGCTCGTCGTCGAGACCGTCGCCCTGCGCTCGAACACCTTCATCGAGGGCTTCACACCGCACAGTGACGCGATGACTGTGAAGGAGCGCATACGATTCGTCGGCTCCGGGCTGCTCGAGGATCGAATCACGGTCAGCGATCCGAAGGCGCTGACGATGTCGTGGGAGACCGTCCGAACGTATCGAAAGGCAATGCCTGGAAACGACGAGCTCAGAGAATTCGCCTGTGCGGAGGGACTCGATCGCGCGAAGTAGGTTCCACATCAACTGGAGGAAACGATGAGACACCGAACCGCGGTATACCTCGGTCTGTCGCTGGCCGCGTTCGTTGGAGCCCTTGTCACCCGTGCGCTCCCTGAAGCGCCGCCACTTCTCGCACCAGGACTCTCTCCAGAGCCTTCTGTCGCCGCCCAAAGCCGCGCCACGGCTCAAGCGCCTATGTTCGAGGTGGATCCGCTGTGGCCCAAGCCGCTACCGAACCACTGGGTGCTCGGCTCGACGATCGGCTTGGCCACCGATGAAAACGATCATGTGTGGATCATTCACCGGCCGCAGACCGTCGACGACAATTTCAAAGCCGCCACGTTTACGCCGCCGGTCGGCGTCTGCTGCACCCCTGCGCCTCCCGTGCTGGAATTCGATCAAGCCGGGAATCTCGTGGGGCATTGGGGTGGTCCTGGGGAGGGATTCGATTGGCCACAGAGCAACCACGGCATCACGATCGATCACAAAGGCAACGTTTGGATTGGCGGAAACGGCGATAAGGATACGCAGGTCCTGAAATTCACCAAGACCGGCAAGTTCCTGCTCCAGATCGGTCACCAGGGACAGCACAACGGCAGCAACGACACGGAGAACCTGTGGCGAGCCGCCAAGATCTTCATCGATCCATCGGCGAATGAAGCGTATATCGCGGACGGCTACGGCAACCGCCGGGTGATCGTCTTCGATGCGGACACAGGGAAGTACAAGCGGCACTGGGGCGCGTACGGCAACAAGCCGGATGACGCGCCGGTTGGCGCCTACGATCCTGCAACGGCGCCATCGAAGCACTTCAACACGGTCCACTGCGCAAACGTCTCCAAGGACGGCTTCGTGTACGTCTGCGATCGCGTGAACGATCGAGTGCAGGTGTTCCGCAAGGACGGCACGTTCGTGAAGGAAGCATTCTTCGACACCAAGACGCTGCGGTCCGGGTCGGTATGGGACATGACTCTTTCGCGCGACCCGCAGGAGACCTACATCTATATCGTCGACGGCGTGAACGAGAAGGTGCGCATCGTGCTTCGGAGCACGCTCGAGGTCCTGACCAGCTTCGGCGACGGTGGGCGACAGCCGGGACAATTCTTCGGCGTTCACAACATCACCACGGATTCCAAAGGCAACATCTACACAACCGAAACGTACACGGGCGCACGCGTTCAACGGTTCCTCTACAAGGGCGTCGGGCCGGTGACGAAGACCGAACAAGGCGTGCCCTGGCCACGAACGTAACTCGAGTTCTACTGGAGTCCACTTATGAAAAAGACCTTCATCCGATTCACCGTCTTGACGTTCTCGGTGGCCGCGCTCATGGGGCAGGTGTCCACCGACCCGCGGCCGACGTGCAACATGTGCCCGGGAACCTACATTCCCGTGGACGAACTGCAGGCCTACACCAAGAAAGCGATCGCCGAGAAGCTGACCGACCAGCAGGTCCGCGACCTCGACATCGGGAAGGCTCATATCGGGATCGGGATGGTCTATCGCGGCAAGCTCGATGCTCCCGCGCCCGAATCGGTCGCCGAGCACGATCTGGTGAGCGAGGTCTACCACATCATCGACGGGTCGGCGACACTGGTTCTCGGCCCCGACCTCGTTGACACGAAGCGCCGGCCGGCGGACCTCGAGACGGTTCGTCTGTTCAATGGCCCGGGCAACAATTCCGCGTCGATTCGCAACGGCGTGAGCTATCAGATCAAAGCCGGCGACGTGGTCGTCATACCAGCGGGAACCGGCCATTGGTTCACCAAGATCGACGATCACATCAGCTACCTGATGGTTCGTATCGACCCCGATAAAGTCACCCCGCTGCGCGATGAGGCGGCGTCGAAGGCGTACCTGCAGAGGCCAGCGAGGCCCGCTCGATAAGCACAGAGGTCATACCCATCACGCATCGCCCTATTCGCAAAGTGTGACCTTGCGCCGACGGCGAGAGTGCTAGGATTCGCGCGAGGGGAGACTGGTTCGGATGAACAGGCTCACGTCGTGCAGGATACTGCTGCTGGTTGGCGCGCTGCTTTGCAGCAGGCCGGCCTTCGCGCAATTCGATTTCGCCGGACAGTGGGTCCCGTTGTTCCACGAGGACTACCCCGATCGCCTTCCGGGTCCTGAGCTCGGGGACTATACCGGGCTGCCGATCAACGACGCCGCACGCCTCCGGGCCGACAGCTGGGACGCGGATCGAATTTCGGTCGTGTCGGAATACCAATGCCGGCCGCATGGGGCGGACTACTCGATGCGCGGCCTGTCGAACATGCGGATCGAGGCGGTCATCGATCCGGCCACGCAACAACAGCTGGCCTGGCGCACGAGAATGAACTTTCAGGAAATGGAGCGGACCATCTGGCTGGATGGGCGTGCGCATCCTGGTCCGAATGCGCCTCACACCTGGCAGGGCTTCTCGACGGCGACGTGGGACGCCAACATGATGAACGTCTACACGACGCACTTGAAGGAGAACTACATGAAGCGAAACGGCCTGGCCCGGAGCGACCAGGCGACGTTCCGCGAGCATTGGGTCCGACACGGGAACTATCTGACCGTGGTCACGGTGATTACCGATCCGGTCTTTCTCACGGAATCGCTCGTGCGAAGTCAGACCTGGGTGTTCGATCCCGGCCAGCGGATGGGCCGCGATGCCTGCGAGTATCGTCAGGAAGTGCCCAAGAAGTCCGCCGATCAGGTTCCCAACCATCTGCCTGGAACGAATCCGTTCCTCCACGAATTCGCCGATGGCTATGGACTTCCGTACGAGCCGGTCCGAGGGGGTGCGGAAACGCTGTATCCGGAGTACCGGTTGAGAATGCCCAAGCCCGATAAGGTGAAGCTCGTGTGCGAACACTATTGCACGTGTCTCAACGAGCGAGCCCCTTGCGATTACATCCAGCCACGCAGGTAGAGAAACATCCCGAATGAGAACCTGGCCGTCCGCGTCCGTCGTGCTGTTAGTCCTGTGTAGTGGCGGGGTGTGGGTGCACGCCCAGACGCAAAATCCCGCCAACGCTCAGATCGAGGTGATGCCGGTTCAGGGCAACGTCTACATGGTGACCAGCGCCGGCGGCAACGTCACCTTGCAGGTGGGAAAAGAAGGCGCGGTGCTGGTTGACACGACTCTCGCGCCACTCGCGCCCGCCATCCTCGCGGAGATCAAGAAGCTCACGAACGGGCCGCTGCTCTACATCATCAACACCCACGTCCATCCGGATCATGTCGGCGGCAACGAAGCTTTGACGACGACGTCACCGGAGCGCACGATCGACCAGTTGGGAGGACGGGCGGCCGGTGATGCTGCCGTCCGCGTTATCGCGCACGAGAACGTGCTCAATCGGATGTCATCGGCGGCGGGGAAGAGCGCACCAAAGGGTTTGCCGGTGGATGAATTCTTCACGCCGTTCAAAGACCTGAGAGCAAACGGCGAAGCGATTGTCGTTTACCACGAGCCGAAAGCGCACACCGACGGCGACAGCATCGTGTTTTTCCGAAGCTCCGATGTCGTCAGTACCGGCGACATCTTCACGCCGGGCCGCTATCCCTTGATCGACATCGAACGGGGCGGAAGCGTCCAGGGATTGATTGACGGGCTGAATCACGTTCTCGAACTCACCGTGCCCGGACATACCCAGGAGGGTGGAACGTATGTGATCCCTGGCCACGGGCGGCTCTGCGACGAAGCCGACGTGGTCGAGTTTCGGGACATGGTCGTAATCGTTCGCGACCGCGTGCGCGACATGATTGCGAAGGGGATGACACTCGAACAGGTGAAGGCGGCCAGGCCTTCGCGTGACTACGATCCGGCGTACGTGTCCGCCAACAGCTTCGTCACGACCGAGCGATTCGTCGAATCGATCTATCAGAGCCTCACGGCAAAGAAGTAGAGCGCGACATGGCAGGCTTCGGGAGCGCGATTGGAATCTTGACGTCGGCGTTGATCCTGACGGCCCCCTTGGGGGCACAGG
This sequence comes from uncultured Acidobacteriota bacterium, assembly GCA_963773035.1. GTDB lineage: Bacteria > Acidobacteriota > Vicinamibacteria > Vicinamibacterales > CAVVIG01 > CAVRXZ01. The sequence continues at coordinate 72,269 of CAVYZX010000037.1, forward strand.
CGCCGGCCCCGACCCCCGCGTCGCCACGATCTGCGAGGCAGGCTGCTCCAATCGATCTGACTGGGAACTGGGTATCTGTCGTCACGGAGGATTGGCGCTGGCGGATGGTGACGCCGCTCAAAGGCGATGCCGCGAGTGTCCCGATCAACGCCGAGGCGCGGAAGATAGTGGACGCCTGGGATCCGGTGAAAGACGAAGCCGATGGGTTGCAATGTAAGGCGTACGGCGCTCCAGCCGTCATGCGCGTGCCTGGACGTCTGCGAATCTCGTGGCAAGACGAAGCGACCCTGAAGATCGAAACCGACGCCGGAACGCAGACACGGCTCATGCATTTTGACGCGCACCCACCGAAGGACGGTGAGCCGAGCTGGCAAGGATTTTCGGCGGCCAAGTGGGAGTCCGGCCAGTCAAATCCAGGAGGCCTGGGCTTCGGACTGAGTCCACGCGTCGGCGCGCGGTCACGATCGTTGGAGGTCGTGACGACGCAGCTGCGCTCGGGGTACCTGCGGAAGAACGGCGTTCCATACAGCGACCGCACAACGGTGACGGAATACTTCGATCGGTTCACGGAACCGAACGGCGAGGAATGGTTCACCGTGATGACGATCGTGAACGATCCCGTGTACCTCTACATTCCTTTTGTGACGACGACTGACTTCAAGAAGGAACCGGACGGTTCGCGCTGGGCGCCGTCTCCGTGTTCGGCGAGATAGGTGAGTCATGAGATCGCATCTGTCCTCGGTCCTCCCGGTCGTGATGTTGCTTGCGGCTGGTCCGGTATGGGCCCAACAGCAAGTCGACATCTCGGGCGAGTGGGCCTCGCGAATCATGGAGGATCAGCCGCATCGCGGCCCGGGAGCCGAGTTGGGCGACTACACAGGTCTGCCGATCAACGAGGCGGCCCGTCAGAAGGCGTCGAGCTGGGACGCGTCGATTCTCTCTCTGCCCGAACACATGGCCAAGCCGCACGCCGCGCAGTACTTCATGCGTGGCCCGGGCCCGAACATGCGGATCACGAAGGTCACGGATCCGGTGACGCAGACCGTGATGGCCTACACGATTGAGGGCGTCTTCGGCCGGAACGACCGCATCATCTGGATGGACGGCCGGCCCCGACCATCCGAGAACGCCGAGCATACCTGGGACGGTTTCTCGACCGGCAAGCTGGAAGGCAATCAACTGACGGTCACGACGACACACATGAAGTACGGCGTCATTCAACGCAACGGCGTTCCGAGCAGCCCTGACGCTGTCATGACCGAACATTTCATCCGCCACGGCAACTATCTGACGCTGGTGTCGCTCATCGACGATCCGGTCTACCTGGACGAGCCGTTCATCCGCACTTCGCAGTGGGTGCAAACCTCCAATGTGGTGCCGGATCAGCGTTGGGCGTTCGAAGTCGTAGACGAAGTCGCGGGCCATCCACGCGGGTACGTTCCGCACTACCCGTTGGGTACGAAACAGGAGGAATGGTCGAAGAAGTCCGGGTTGCCGTTCGAAGCCACCCAGGGTGGAAAGGAGACCATCTATCCAGAGTACGAGCTCAAGCTTCGTAAACTTCTGACTGAGACGGGTCCGAAATCGGGATCGCGATAGGTAAGGCCGAACTCGCCAGGAACCAGGCACCTCAATGACATATCGACTGTTTATCGTTTCGATGTTGGCTGCGTCGGCCGTCGTAGGGGTGCGCGCGCAGCAGTCGGCCGGCCCCGCCGCACTTCGCGCCGAGTGGCCCAGGACATGGAAGGTCGAGGGCATCGAAATCCTTCAGGTCCAGAAGAACATCTACATGCTGGCCGGCGCTGGCGGCAACGTCACGATTCAAGTCGGAGACGAAGGCGTGGCGATGGTGGACTCGGGCTCGCCAGGCATGGCGGAAAAGATTCTGGCCGCGGTCGGTCAAGTTACTCGGAAGCCGGTTCGGTTCTTGATCAACACGAATGCCGATCCCGACCACGTGGCTGGAAACGGGCCGATCGTGACGGCGTCAGGCGGGACGCGAGGTCCGACTGCCGACGCCGCTCCCGCTGGTGCTGGCGGGCGTCCGCAAAACGTCGGCGTTCTCACGATCGCGCACGAGAATGCGTTCAATCGGCTGACGGCCGGCATCAAAGGACTGCCACCGATCACCGGCGACGCATTGCCGGAGTCGACGTTTTTCACGCCGCAGAAGGACTTCTATTCGAACGGCGAGGGCGTGCAGCTGTTCTTTCAACCCAAAGCCCATAGCGACGGCGACGTCATGGTGTTTTTTCGCGGCTCCGACGTCGTCAGCACCGGCGATGTATTCAGGACCGACGGCTATCCAGTGATCGACTCGGCGCAGGGTGGAAGCATCCAGGGCGAGCTCGATGCTCTGAACAGCATCCTGGACATCACGATCCCGGAGCGCAACCAGATGGGCGGTACCCGCGTCGTCCCGGGTCACGGTCACATCTGTAACGAGGCCGACGTCGTCGAGTACCGCGACATGGTCACCATCATTCGCGACCGGGTGCGCGACCTGATGAAGAAGGGCATGACGCTGCAGCAGGTGAAGGCGGCGCGTCCCACGCTCGAGTACGACGGCTTGTACGGCACACGAAAAGAATGGACCGGCGACATGTTCATCGAGGCCATCTATAAGGATCTGAGCGCGAGGAAGTGAGAACAGTCAGATGACGAGCTGCCGCGCGTGTTTGCATGCGATTAGAATCGCGACGCTTCTCGTTGCGGGATTTCCCCTGCCGACTGCTGCGCAACAAGGACGGGGCGCCAATGCGGGGCAGCCGGCCCGAACTCCCCGTGCGTCTGCCCCTGTCGATCTCACCGGGTACTGGGTTGCCGCGATTACCGAAGACTGGCGTTATCGGATGGCCACGCCGCCGAAGGGCGACTTCCCTGGGGTGCCGCTCAACGCAGAGGGTGCGAAGGTCGCCAACTCCTGGGACTTTGCAAAGGACCTTGCCGCAGACGAGCAATGCAAAGTCTTTGGCGCGGCCGGCATCATGCGGATGCCCATCCGTCTTCACGTCAGCTGGCAGGACGACGCGACGCTGAAATTCGAAATCGACAACGGCAATCAGGTGCGGCTCTTTCGGTTTTCCAAGCAGGAGCCGCCGGCGCAGCCCGAGCTGCAAGGCTTCTCGGTTGCCGAATGGGAAACGGTTCAGCAGGGACAGGCGATTGTGACGAGCGACCGCGTCGATCGCCCAGCGATGCCGCAATTGAGTGGATCGCTGAAGGTGCAGACGTCAATGATGAAGCCGGGTTACCTGCGCCGCAATGGCGTGCCTTACAGTGCGAACGCCGCGCTGACCGAGTTCTTCGATCGCACGATGGAGCCGAATGGCGATTCGTGGCTGATTCTGACGTCCATCGTCGACGATCCCGTCTACCTGTTCACGCCGTTCATCGTCACGACTCACTACAAGCGCGAACCCGACGGCACGAAGTTCAAGCCCAGGGCCTGCGAAGCGACCCCGCCCGTGTCAGGCTTGGTTCAGTAAAGTCCCTAAAACTGGTTTCAAAATTGTGGCGCGGCGCTTTAGCCCCGCGTCCGAAGGCCTGAGGCCTGCGCCACAAGTGTGTTGAAGCTCGCTCAACGTTTCACGAACTTTCTTACATCCATCAAAAAGTCGGCCCCGTACATGTTGCCTTGCGAGTCGACGGTGACGCCTTCCGCAAAACTCGAGCCGCCGGCATACGGATAAGGGCACGGATCGGGAACGAAAAACTTGACCGAGCCGTCTTTCGCACTGCCAATCCGAATACCGCGCCTGGCGCCAGGGTTGTGTGCGTATCCAGTTCCTGGAAGGCCGAACTGTCCCGTGTTCGTCCGCCCATCCCTCGATTCAGAGTCGGCTACGTAGAGAGTGTCGGTGCGTTTGTCGATATAAAGGCCGCTGGGCCGGCCGAACTGAAACCATTGAGCGATGAACTTGCCGTCCTGGTCGAAGATCTGAATGCGGTTGTTCTGTCGATCACCGACGAACAGGCGTCCCCTCGAATCGAACGCCAGCGTGTGGACGACGTCGAACTCGCTCGGCCCCATACCCTTCCGGCCCCAGGCCTTGATGAACTTGCCGTCCTTGTCGAATTTCATGATGCGCGCGTTGCCGGCGGCTGTGCCGCCGCCCGTGTGGCCGTCGCCGACGAAGATGTCGCCGTTCGGCGCAATCGCGACCTCGGTTGGTGCGTCGAACTCATCCAGACCGGATCCCGCAACACCCTTCTTACCGAGGGTCAACAGAACCTTGCCGTCTTGACTGAGCTTGAAGACCTGATGGGCGCCGTTATCCGCCATCCACAGGTTGCCGTCTTTATCGACGGTCAGCTTGTGCGGGCTGACGAACATGCCGGCCCCCAACGACTTGAGCATCTTGCCCGACGGATCGAACTGGAAAATCGGATTGACGTTCGCGCTGGCGCCACCGCAAGTCGTGCCACCGGCTCCGGAGTTGCCGCATCGATCGGTCACCCAGATCGTGCCGTCCGGCGCCGTCGTCACGCTCGCCGTCGATCCCCATTTCCGGCCCTCCGGCAGCTGGCCGAAATCCGCGCCGGGTCCGTACGGGTTGGGCAGATCGTTTCGAGCGCCGAGCAGAGAGACCATCGGCAGCTTCACTGGATACTGATCCGATGGAAAGATTGGCTGCTGACCGCGTGCGCCTTCCGGCTGAGTCGCCGGCACACCGCACGAGTAGGCAGTCGGGCCGGCGGGTGAGCCGCTCGGCGGCGACGCAACCCCTCGGCCAGATTGCGCGAACGCAATCATGGCGGCCCCGAGAATGGCCAGACCCGACGCAGCGCACGGGACGGCAAACGCGACACGAAAAGGCGACGGCATAGCGAGCTCCTTCGCCGGAATTCTATCGAGGCTGCGCCTCACACGGCCGAGAAAAAACATGTCTGCCTCAGGCGCGTCCTCCCTCGCGCTTTGCCCGTGCTTGACGACCGAATCGCGCAGGCATATCGTTCGCTGGCAGGTGATATTCGTTCACTCGCTCCAGAGGGCCGGGAACAGGTGACGTGAACGATGACAAGACAGATGACAAGACAAATGATCCGTGCGTGTTGGCTGGCGCTGATGTTGGTGGTCTCGCGCCAGCCGTTGTGGGCACATCACTCGTTCGGCGCCGAATACGACGCCAACAAGCCCGTGACAGTGACCGGTGTGATTACCCAAGTCGAGTGGATGAATCCGCACTGTTACATTCACCTCGACGTGAAGGATGAAAAGGGGCAGGTGGCGAATTGGAAGTTCGAGGGCTATCCACCGAATGCGCTTTATAGGACCGGTTGGAAGAAAGACGTCACGATCAAGCCGGGGGATACCGTGACGATCTTCGGCTGGCGGGCGCGAGACGGCACGAATTGGGGCCATTCACGCGAGGTCACCTTTGCTGACGGCAAGAAGATGTTCTTCGGACCGCCGGCTGGGACTGGCGACGGCGGCAGCGCGCCCGCCGTCAAGGTGCCGTGATGCGTCGGCTCCTCACGGCAGCAGTCGTCGCGATGGCTGCGTCGTCTGTCGTCGCATCAGCACAGGATGCGGCGAAACCGCCGCAGGCATCCGCCGCTCCTCGCATGTCGGATGGGAAACCGGATCTGACTGGGGTGTGGCAGGGCGCGAGCAATCGGCGCGGTTCCTGGGAGGAGGCGAATTCCGGCTTGGGCGTGGGAGGTACCGGGCGCGATCCCACGGCGCCGGCCAATCCCGCCTCGCAGGCGGTCATCACCGAGCCGGCGCCGTACCAGCCGTGGGCCGCGACGAAGGTCCTCGAGTCGTACAACCGGCGTGGCATTGATGACCCGAACGGCCTCTGCCTGCCGTCGGGAGTCCCGCGGGCGACGCTGGTGGGCCTGTTTCCGATCCAGATCATTCAAACCCCGCAGCAGGTCGTGATCCTCTACGAGTACATGAACACCTTCCGCGTGATCCCTCTGAACGCGAAGCATCCGGATGACGTAGTTCCGACTTACATGGGCGATTCGGTCGGACGATGGGAGGGAGATACTCTGGTCGTGGATGCCATTGGCTTCAACGACAAGACCTGGTTGACCGGCACAGGAACGTTCCACTCGGAGTCGTTGCACGTCACGGAACGCTACACACGCGTGGACAAGGATCAGATCAACTACGAGGCGACGATGGACGATCCGAAGGTGCTGACGAGACCCTGGACGATTCGGACGACCATGATGCTGCGCGAGGGTACGCGCGTGCAGGAGTATGTGTGCGTCGAGAACAACCTCGATCCCGGACGCTACGAAAAGATGCTGAAAGAGGGAGTGGAATTCAAGAGGTAATGACCGCATGAAGGCGCTGGCGAAATCGATGTGCCGAGTCGGCTGCTGCCTGGCTGTGCTTCCCGCGATCGTGCTAGCGGCGGCGCCGGCATCGGCACAGTGGACGAAAGTTCCCGCTGCCAAGATTCCGCGCACGGCCGACGGCAAGCCCGACTTGTCCGCGCCCGCGCCGCGGTCCCCCGACGGCACGCCGGATCTGACCGGCGTGTGGTCACCGAAGGACAACAAGTACGCCCGTGATATCTCGGCCGACTCCAAACCGGAAGACGTACCGTTCCAGCCTTGGGCTAAGGCGCTCTTCGACGAACGCAAGGACGGTTCGCACTCACGAGAGGACCCGGACGCGAACTGCCTACCGCAAGGTGTGCCGAAGATTCACTCGGTCGCCTACCCCCAGAAGTTCATCCGGACTCCAGAATCGATCGTCGTGATCTTCGAGGCCTTCAATCTCTGGCGTCAGATCTTTACCGACGGCCGTGAGCTGATGGCCGATCCCAATCCCACCTGGCTTGGTTATTCGACAGGGAAGTGGGACGGCGAGACCTTCGTGGTCGAAACCAAGGGGTTCAATGGGAAGGCCTGGCTGGATCAGTCAGGGAAGCCGACGACGGATGCGCTTCGTGTCATCGAACGATTCCGCCGCAAGGACTTCGGACACATGGAAGTCCAGATCACGATCGACGACAGGAAGGCTTTCACGAGGCCGTGGACGGTCACCCAACAGCTCTACTTGTTGCCAGACACCGAGCCCATCGAATTCATCTGCAACGAGAACAATCGCGATCTCGAGCACCTGCCGGGTAAACCAAGCCGCTAGCAGGGTTCTGAAACGACAACAAACGCGGAGCACGCTGAGCACGCCGAGAGTTCTTCTTGGGAATTTCTCTGCGGTTTCAGCGGTCTCTGCGTTGATCGTTGTTCGTCCCTTGCGATTTGAGTTGTTCGCGACGACGGTAGATCAGTCAGCCGGCTCGATTCGCAGAATCGACCCCGTGGGATTGTCGGTCCCGCCAATAGGCACTTGTGCTGTTGTCTCGCCGGGTTGCTCTGTAGCGATGTAGATCAAGCCATCAGGACCCTGACGCACATCGCGGATACGCAGGTCGAGTTGTGTGAGCAGCGACTCGCGCCGCTCGGACTGCGGCGGCGGCTGGTTGAAGGCGACGCGTTGAAGTTGCTGTCCGCTCAGCGCACCAATGAAAAAGTGGCCCTTCCAGAGAGGAAACCGATCGCCGGTGTAGATGATCAGGCTGGAGGGACTGATCGCCGGCATCCAGTACAGCACGGGCATTTCCATGCCGGGCCGATACCACGACTGGTCGTTCGACAGCTTACCCGTGTAGATTTTGCCGAGCGACACGAGCGGCCAGCCGTAGTTCCGACCGGGCACGAGGACGTTAAGCTCGTCACCACCCATGGGTCCGATCTCACACGCCCAGAGGGCGCCAGTATCTGGATGCCACGCGAATCCGTACACGTTGCGATGTCCGTAGGTGTAGATCTCTGGCTTGACGCCAGGCCGATCGACAAACGGGTTGTCTGCCGGAACGCCGCCATCGTCGCGAAGCCTGAGCACCTTCCCGACATGGCTGTTGAGGTCCTGCGCCGACATGCGCGCGCTGCCGTCGTCTGTAAGGACGCGGTTATCGCGGTCACCCGCCGCCAGATAGATCATGCCATCGGGGCCGAACGCGGCACGTCCCGCCAACGCGCCTCCGACCTGCCAGCTGTCGGCCACGAAGATGTCGCGGACGTCGGTGAGCGTCGTGCCCTCCAGGCGCCCACGGGCCAGGGCCAGCGTCGTAGGCGTGCCCGTGCCGGGCTCGCGCGCCTTGGGATACGACAGATAGACGTAGTGGTTCTGCGCAAACTGCGGGTGAACCAGAACGGAATTGAGACCTCTCGCCTGCAAGTTCTCGGGAGGCCAACCGGAGATCGGTTGAGGGTGGAGCGTGCCATTGCGGATCATCCGCAGGCGCCCTGGCGACTCGCTCACCAGTATCGTGAGCCCGTCAGGCAAGAACGCGATGTGCCAGGGATGCACGAGTCCGGTCGCTACCGGAACGACGCGGATTCGCACGAGAGAACCCTGCGGGCACCCTCCGTGGCGCTGCCCGTTGGGCGAACAGGGACCGGGGCTGAACGTGTCGAAGACCATCCGCTGGTCGGCGTTGACAGATCCGGTCTGCTCGGCGCGGCCCACTAGAACCACTGCACCGAGCAGAAGGACGCCGATCGTCACTTCACGCATCAATTGCCCCCACGTCCAGCCGCCGGAGGAGTTTTCATCGCCGCGTCCCAGTGCTCCTGAATCAGGCCGTTCTCGACGCGCACCATGTCGAACCAATAGGCCGGGTAGGTCTTGTTTGGATCGTCCGGGTCCTTTTCCGCGCGCTTGAACATGAAGAACACATGCGGGCCGCTCACGATCGTCAGCGTCGGCTTGTTCTTCCATTCCGGCTTGATCGGTTCGGGCTTGCGAATCTTGCTGAAGAACTCGACGAACGCTGCGCGGCCGGTCGGCACATTCGGATTGTGCTGGATGTAACCAGGCGCCATCACTTGTTCCGCCAGTTCCACGTGGCCGTACTGCAGGATGTCCTTGAACTCGACGATTGCGATCTCGAGGTTCTTCTGCTCTTGCGCCGACAGATTGAATTTCACAGCGTCGTAGTCGATGCCGTCAGGCGCCCCACCCGTCGGCGTGCCTTTGGTCTTGATGGCGTAATCCCAGTGCTCCTGGACTTTGCCGTTCTGCATCCTCAGCAGATCGTAGGTGTTGTATTTGTAGGTCTTCGATTGATCGGCCGGATCCTTGCCTTCACGTTCCCAAATCAAGGCGACGAAGTCGCCCTTCGCGAATTGAACCGCCGGCGGCGGTGTTATCTTGTCTGGAATCGGGTTGACGGGCGGTCCGAGCCGACTGAAGAACTGGACGAATCCGTCACGGCCCGTCGGCACGTTGATGTTGTGCTGGATGTAGTTCTCGGCCTGATACTTTGGCGCCAGATCGAGATGTCGGCCCTGAAGAACTTCGCGCCACCAATCGAGCACGAACTTCAGGTTCGCCTGCTCGGCGGCCGTCATCGTGCTCGACTGTGCGACCAGCGCTGCACCGCCCATCGTCAGCAGTCCACATACGACGACAAGTCCGCTCATTGCGAAACGTTTCATCTGCCGCTCCTTTTGTCGAGAAGTGTCTATGTGACATAGAAGTTTAACCGGGGTTCTGAAACGACCGTCATACTCGATATGAATCGCCGTCATTGGATCGGGTATGGGTTTCGAGAAAAATGGTAGGATGCCGGCATTTCGCTCCCACTGATCAACGTAGGAAAGGCGGCAGACACATGTGGTCGGTTCGATCCGTCGCGACGTTGACGGCGGCCATTTGCGTCCTGGCGACGCCAGTCGTCGCACAGCAGGGCGCATTCACCGCCGGCGACGTTGAAGACGGGCGACAGCTGTTTCTCTCCAATTGTGCTTCCTGTCACGGTGCGGATGGCGAAGCCGTTCCCGGCGTCGATTTAGGGCACGGACAATTTCGCCGTGCGACGACAGACGATGATCTCGTCGAGATCATCAGGCGCGGCATCCAGGGCACGGCGATGCCTCCGACGAATTTTTCGAATCCGCAGGCAAACCAGATCACGGCCTACTTGCGTTCCCTGGCGATATCGAACGAAAACTCACGGGTGACCGGGAATGCCGACCGTGGCAAAACTGTTTTCGAAGGAAAGGGCCAGTGCGTCAGTTGCCACAGGGTTAACGGGAGCGGCTCTCGTCTCGGTCCGGACCTGAGCGAGATCGGTCAGTTCCGCCGCGCAGGCGACATTCAACGCGCGCTCGTCAATCCGAGCGGTGAGGTGCGGCCGCAGAACCGCAGCGTGCGCGTGGTGACGCGAGACGGGGCGACAATCACTGGCAAATTGCTGCATCACGACAGCTTCACTGTTCTCTTGATCGACTCGACCGAGCAGCTGCGGTCGCTGCCCAAAACGAACTTGCGCGAATTCACGCTCATCGAGCCCGCGCCGATGCCTTCGTATCGGGACAGGTTGAGCAGTGAGGAGATGACGGATCTGGTCCGTTATCTCGTCTCACTCCAAGGTGTGAAAGCGACGACACCATGACGAAAAGACTGAAACGCACGTTGCTGCTGTTGACGGTTGCAGGCGTCTCCGTGGTCTCTCTCGAGGCGCAGCAGGTGACGTTCGATCGTCTTCTGCGCTCCGACGGCGAATCGCACAACTGGCTGACCTATTCCGGCAGCCTCCGCAGTCAGCGGTACAGCCTGCTGACGCAAATCACACCGGAGAACGTGAAGAACCTGGAGCCCCAATGGGTGTTCCAGTCGCGGTCGCTCGAGAAATACGAAGCAACCGCCCTCGTCGTGGACGGCATCATGTACACGGTCCAGCCACCGAACGACCTCTTGGCGCTCGACGCCACGTCAGGGCGAACGTTCTGGATGTATTCGTATCGGCCGTCCGCGGATGCACGTCCTTGTTGTGGACGCGTGAACCGGGGCGTCGCGATCCTTGGAGACACCTTGTTCATGGGAACCATCGACGGCCATCTCGTGGCAGTCGATGCCAAAACAGGGCGTCCTCTGTGGGACGTGAAGCTCGAACGGCCGGAAGCCGGCTATGCCTTGACGGTCGCGCCGCTCGTTGTCAAAGACAAGGTCATCGTCGGCACCGCCGGCGGCGAGTATGGAATCCGCGGCTTCCTCGCCGCGTACGACGCCAAGACCGGAAAGGAAGCCTGGCGTTTCTACACGATTGCCGGTCCCGGTGAGCCAGGGCGTGAGACTTGGGGCGGCGATTCCTGGAAGACGGGCGGCGGTTCGATCTGGGTGACCGGTTCGTACGATCCCGAGTCGAACTTGACCTATTGGGGCATCGGCAACGCCGGTCCTGATTGGAATGGCGACACGCGCCCGGGCGATAACCTGTACACCTCGTCGGTGGTTGCGCTCGATGCCGACACCGGCAAGCTGAAATGGCACTACCAGTTCTCGCCGCACGACGAGTTCGATTACGACGCCGTGCAGGTTCCCGTGCTGGCCGATGTCCGTTGGCAGGGCTCACCGCGCAAGGTCATGATGTTTGCGAACCGGAATGGCTTCTTCTACGTGCTCGACCGCACGACAGGACAGTTCCTGTCGGGCAAGCCGTTCGTCCGCGTGAACTGGGCTGAAGGCTTCGACAAGGACGGCCGACCCAATCGAGTCCCCGGGATGGTTCCCACTCCAGAAGGCACGCTTATTTTTCCAGGTAACCAGGGTGGGACGAATTGGTACAATCCGTCCTACAGTCCACGTACCGGGCTCTTCTACATCCCCTCGTGGGTCAATTACTCATCAACCTACGTCAAGCGGCCTCAGGACTTCGTTGAAGGGCGGAGCTTCGGCGGTGGCGGGGCTCGCAACACCGTTCCGGCCGGACTCCGCACCGCAACCAACAACCTTCGGAAGGAAGAAGAAGGCTACGGCGCTATCAGGGCGATCGATCCGCTGACGGGCGAGCGGAAGTGGGAATACAAGATGGCCGACTTCACGGATGCCGGTATCCTGACGACAGCTTCCGACCTGCTGTTCAGCGGCGGGCGCGAGGGCTTCTTCTACGCGCTCGACGCGCGGACCGGCGCCTTGTTGTGGAAGTTTATTGTCGGCGGACAGGTCCAGTCCGGGCCGATGACCTACTCGGTTGGCGGCCGCCAATACGTGGCCGTGGCGGCGGGTAACTCGATCTTCGCCTTCGCGATTCGGCAGTAGTCGAGCGTTTACTATTTGCATCATTTGGAGTTATGTTGAGCGTATGGCTTACACACTGACGGTGAACGGAAGATCGATGACGGCGGACGTATCGCCAGACATGCCGCTTCTCTGGGCGCTCCGGGACGTGCTGAACCTGAAAGGCACCAAGTTCGGCTGCGGCGCGGGCCTCTGTGGGGCGTGCACGGTGCTCCTGGACGGCAAACCCGTTCGCTCCTGTCAGACGCCGGTTCGGACTGTCGGCGCCAAGCGGGTCGCCACGATTGAAGGGCTGTCGGAGGACGGGTCGCATCCGGTGCAACGGGCCTGGATGGAACTCGACGTCCCGCAATGCGGCTACTGCCAGGCTGGCCAGATCATGGCGGCGGTGGCGCTGCTCGACAAGACGCCCAAACCAACAGACCAGGACATCAACACGGCGATGACTGGCAATCTGTGCCGGTGCGGGACATACCTTCGCATTCGCCAGGCCATCCATCGCGCCGCGGAACTTGGCGGCGGAGCACGTGAATCGGCGCAGAACATCGCCAGATAAAGGACACGAGACATGAAAACGAAATCGCAGACGATCGGTCGCCGATCGTTTTTGAAAGTCACCGCGCTGGCTGGCGGCGGAATGCTAGTGAGTCTTTACTGGAAGCCGGCGCGCGTCTCGGCCCAATTCGGTCTGGACCCCGCTCCCGTGCCGAGCGCCTACTTCCGCATCGCTGCGGACGGCACAGTGACGATCATGGCCAAGGACCCCGAGGTCGGCCAGGGCGTCAAGACGATGCTTCCGATGCTCATCGCAGAGGAGCTGGACGCGGATTGGAAGAGCGTCAAGATCGAGCAGGCCGACTTCGACGACAAGAAGTACTTCGGGCAGTTCGCCGGTGGCAGCATGGCGACGCCGATGAACTGGCTGCCAATGCGACAGGTGGGTGCAGCCGGACGAGCGATGCTCGTGGGCGCGGCAGCGCAAAACTGGAGCGTGCCGGCGTCGGAACTGACGACGCAGGCAGGCCGCGTCATGCATCGCGCATCGAATCGATCGGCCAGCTATGGCGAGCTCGCCGCGAAGGCGGCAACGCTGCCGGTGCCGGATTTGAAGTCTGTGAAGCTCAAAGATGCCAAGGACTTCACGATCATCGGCCGAAGTCAGCGTGGCTACGACGTCCAGAACATCGTGACGGGCAAGCCGACGTACGCGATCGATTTCACCGTCCCGAACATGTTGTTTGCGGTGTTCGAGAAGTGCCCGGTGTTCGGTGGGAAGCCGATGAGCGCGAACCTGGACGTGATCAAAGCGCTGCCGGGCGTGAAGCACGCCTTCCTCGTCGAGGGGCAGGTGAAGGACGTCCCGGTGCTCGGCTTCGAAGTCGACATCGAGCCCGGTGTCGCGATTGTCGCCGATTCCTGGTGGCAGGCACAGAACGCCCGAAAGGAGCTCAAGGTCGCCTGGGACGAAGGCAAGGGCGCGAGCCAATCCAGCGCCGAGTTCGCCCGGCGGGCGGACGAACTGGCCAAACAGCCAGGCGCCAAGGTCTTGCGCAAGGACGGCGATGCCGAGGCTCAGTTTTCGAAGGCGGCGAAAGTCGTCGAGGCCTCGTATTCGTATCCATTCATCTCGCACGCGCCGCTCGAACCGCAGAACTGTCTCGCGCACTGGCAGGGCGGCAAGGTCGAGATCTGGTCCAATACGCAGATCCCGGCCAGCGGCCGCGGCCTCGTCGCCAAAACACTTGGCATTCCGGAAACGGCGATCACCATTCATCTACAGCGCGGCGGCGGCGGTTTCGGCCGTCGTCTCACCAACGATTACATGGTCGAAGCGGCGTGGATCTCGAAGCAGGTCAATGCCCCGGTCAAGCTTCTCTGGACGCGTGAAGACGACATGCGCCACGACTTCTATCGACCGGGAGGCTTTCAGTATCTGAAGGCTGGCCTCGATGCATCTGGCAAGATTATTGGCTGGCGCGATCATTTCGTCGGGTACGGATCGGGCGAGGAGTTCGCGTCGGCAGGGAACATCAGCTCCGACGAATTTCCAGCGCGTCTCATTTCTGATTTCACGCTCGAGTACACGCTGATGCCCCTCTGGATGAAGACGGGAGCGCTGCGTGCGCCCGGTTCGAACGTGTACGCCTTTGTGTTCCAGAGCTTTCTGGACGAAGTGGCCAACGCGGCAGGGAAGGATCCCGTCGAGTTCAGGCTTCAGATTCTCAATCAGATGCAGATCGCTGCGACCGACAAAGGACCGTTCGCGATGCCGTTCAACCCCGCGCGCATGGTCCCGGTGTTGAAGCTCGTCGCCGAGAAATCGAACTGGAGCCAGCGCGGCTCGCTGCCGAAGGGCAGAGCACTCGGCGTCGCGTTTCATTTCAGCCACTTCGGATACTTCGCTGAAGTTGCCGACGTGACCGTCAGCGATCAGAGCAAGGTGAAGGTCAACAAGGTCTGGGTCGCCGCCGACATTGGCAGCCAGGTCATCAATCCGGCGGCTGCCGAGAACATCGTTCAAGGTGCGGTGATCGACGGGTTGAGCGAGTTGATGGCCCAGGAGATCACCCTTCTCAACGGGCGCGTGCAACAGTCGAACTTCCACCAGCATCAGATGGTGCGAATGGCGCAGGCGCCGCCGTCGATCGAGATCCACTGGCACAAGACGGACAATCCGCCGACGGGACTCGGCGAGCCGGCGCTGCCGCCGATTCTGCCCGCGGTGACGAACGCAATCTTCACGGCGACAGGTAAGCGTCTTCGTCAGCTGCCGCTCTCGAAGAGCGGCTTCAACTGGGCATAGGCTTTGAGGACTCGTACCGCGATCGCTGCGCCGCTTGTGGTGCTGGCGTCGCTCTTCGGTCTCGAGTCTTCGACCAGCAGTCAGGCGGTCGCACGAGAGTACCCGGTCAGCGGTATGGTGCTGAGCCTGGATCGCGCAGAAAAGCGCGTCGTCGTATCGCACGAGCGGATTCCCGACCTCATGGAAGGGATGACGATGCCGTTCACCGTGCGAGACGTGAAGGATTTGAGCGGCGTGGTGCCTGGCGCCATCGTCGAGTTCACGCTGGTAGTCACCAAAGAGACGTCGTACGCAAAGAGCCTTCGGGTCCGGCGTTACGAAAGCCTGGAACAGGACCCACTGAACGCCAGACGGCTGGGGCTGCTGAACCGCATCAACCGCGGCGATACACCTTCCGCTGTGAATGTCGGCCAGCCGGTACCTGACTTCACATTGGTAAACCAGGCGAACCAGAAGGTCTCGCTATCACAGTTCCGCGGGAAAGTCGTCGCGCTGACGTTCATCTACACCAGTTGTCCTTTGCCCCAATTCTGTTTGCGCAGCGCCAACAACTTCGGCGTCCTTCAACGGCGCTTTCCACAGGAGCTCGGCCAGGACCTCATCCTCCTCACAGTCAGCTTCGATCCGTTGCGCGATCGGCCTGAAGTGCTCGCGCAGTACGCAAGCCAATGGAAAGCGGACCCCCGCACGTGGGCCTTCCTGACGGGAGAAGCCTCCGACGTCAAGCACGTCTGTCAGATGTTCGGTTTGGATTTCTTTCCGAACGAAGGGTCGTTCGACCATTTGCTCCGGACCGCTCTGATCGACCGCCAAGGGATGTTGGTGGCGAACATCGAAGGCAATCAGTTCACATCCGCCCAGCTCGTCGATCTCGTACGAACCGTGATCGCTCCGTAGCCTTCGTCGAAGCTGGGATTGCGGCGGTTGTGAACCACGAAGAACGAAGAGCACGAATTCGCAGTTCGGTTATTGACCGCGACCGCCAGCGGGGGCAGCGGCCGGCGGGTTGATGACGGCACCGTCCCAGTGCTCGACGAGCTTCCCATTTCTCACCCGGAAGCTGTCGAAAGTAAAAGCCTCGTAGAATTTGCCTGGCTCTGCGGTCGGGTCCTGCCTGTAGACCTTGTGGATCACCGAGACGATGTCGCATTCGGCGGTGACGACTTCGAAAGGATTGCCTTGCGGTGGCGGCGGGCCGGAGGCGCCTCCGCGCCCTGCGCCCGGACCCTGTCCGCGAGCGGCCTGCGCGAGAAATGCGTTCTTGAATTCCTCGTAGTCGCTTACTTTGTTGTCTTCGGCGCGCTTCTTGAACGCTGGGTTGTGCTGTTTGTAGCTCGGATCCGCCAGGGCGACGCGTGCCTCCCCGGTCGTGCGGAAGAATTCCATCGCCACTTTCTTATTCGCCTCGAGTTGAGCGGGCGTGGCAGAACAGCCTGGAGATGGATTAGCTTGTTGCGCCGGCGGGGGTTGCTGCGCGGTGACCGATGCGGCAAGGAACATCGTCGAGACGGATGCCGTCATCAACAACATCTTCTTAATGCTCATGGCTCTCTCCTTCACACACTTCAGACGGTTTGGCGTGCAGTGTTGAGGAGCCCGTGGCCCTATGTCCAATACTTTGAAACGTTTCGCCGATACCGTTAGAGTATAGAGTCCCGACGGTCCCACTCATGGAGTTGCGCCATCTTCGTGCTTTTGTCACGGTTGCCGAATCGCGGAGCTTTTCCAAAGCCGCCCGTCATCTTTACGTCTCACAGCCTCCACTGAGTCGCCACATCCGCCAACTGGAGGAAGAGCTTGGCGTGACTGTCTTCGAGCGAACGCCGAGCGGCGTCACGCTGACGCGCGAGGGGACCCTTCTCCTCGAACGCGCCCGGACGGTGCTGGCCGAAGCGAATGCATTTCTCGAGCTGGCTGGCCGCGCCAAAGTCGGCGCCGCGAATCCGTTGAAGGTCGGGATGGCGAGGGGACTGTGTGAAGTGGTGAATCGGATCAGGCTGGATCTCGCAAGCCGCCACCCCGAGATGGCGATCGAAGGCATCGACATGGCTTCGTCGCTGCAGTACGACGCGCTTCGCGAAAAATCGATCGACGTCGGTGTCTGCCGTCACGTTGCTGATGATGCCGCCGTCGACTCCGAAACGCTCTTCGAGGAGCATTTCGTCGTCGTTGTCAGCGAACAATCGCCACTGGCCAAGCATAAGTCGCTCACGTTGAAACAGGTCGCCAACCAACCGCTGCTGCTGCACGATCGCGCGTGGGCGGCGTTGTCGCACGACAAGATCCTTGCGCTGTACGCCGCCGCCGGCGTCATGCCACACGCGACCACGCTGCACGCCGAGCCGGGCGAACAGGCGTCGATGCTGGCCGTCGCCTCGGGACAAGGCATTGCGCTGGCCCTTCGAAGTCCGCTCAGTCGCAGCTACGTTCAAGTCAACGACGTCGCTGCGGTTGCACTCGATGAGCCGGATGCAGTGCTCCAGGTTCAAGTCGCGTGGCGCCGGGGCGCCGTTTCACCACCGATCCAGGAATTTCTCCGTTCCGCCCGCGTCGTCTTCGGAGCGCCGGAGCCCCAGCCTCGGTGAGTGTGGCTTCCGGCTTCAGCCGGAAGATCAATGCCAGCGCCTCCTTCCGCCTAAAGGCGGAAGCCACACGAGAAGACTTCGCAGGCTCTGCTAGCTGAAAGCGCCATGCTGAGCGTTACTTTGCCGGTATAGGGCCTTGCCGTGCCGGTATCGAGCGCGTGTTTTAAGCCAAGTTTTCGTATCCATCTCGCCGAAATGCGTCGAGCAACCTGTTTTCAAGCGATTGCTCGTTGACTCTGATGGTTCATGTCCCTAAGATTCGGCGCAACCCGTTACATCGAGGCATTTCGTGTCGGTTGGTGGACGGCAGCCCGATGCCGTGACGGCGGTCAGATTCCGAGAAGTGGTCGATCAAGGAGGCGAAGCATGCGTGGATTAGTGAAGGCTGTATTCGCGCTCTCGTGTCTGCTCTTGATTCCATCGGCGGCGTACGCTCAGGGAGCCATCGCCGGTACGGTGAAAGACGCCTCCGGCGCAGTCTTGCCTGGGGTCACCATTGAAGCGGCGAGCCCGGTGCTGATTGAGAAGACCCGCAGCGTCGTATCCGATGGCTCGGGCAACTATCGCATTGAGGACTTGCGGCCTGGCACTTATACGGTCACGTTCACGTTGGCTGGTTTCAGCACCGTGAAACGCGACGAGCTCATCGTCTCTGGAACGGCCGTGACCACGGCTGATGCGGCGTTGCGCGTCGGCGCGGTGACGGAAACCATCACGGTTACTGGCGAATCACCGATCGTCGACACGTCCAACACGAGAAAACAGGTCGTGCTCGATCACGATGCCGTCCAGAACCTGCCGAGCTCGCGACAATACTACACGCTTGCGCGAATGGCGGCCGGTACTTCCGGCGGAGGCGCTGACGTCGGCGGGAGCGCCGGCATCGCGGACGTCGGCCAAAGCCTCACGGCACACGGCAGCAAGGCCGTCGATCAGCGGGTGATGCTGAACGGCGTCAGCATCATGACGCTGCAGGCCGGCGGCAACATCGGCGGCCAGCAGCCCGACGTGGGATCCGCATCCGAAATCGCCATTGACACGTCGTCGCTTTCTGCCGAGGGGCCAACGGGTGGAGTCCGCATCAATTTCATCCCGAAGGACGGTGGCAACAAATTCGGCAATTCGCTGTTCTACACATTTGCGAACGAGTCGATGCAGGGGACCAACTACACCGACGAGCTCAAGGCCAGAGGGTTGGCGACGCCGACCAAGATCCACAACGTTTGGGATTTGAACGAATCGGTTGGCGGCCCCATCGTGAAAGACAAAGCGTGGTTCTGGTTCTCGACCCGCTTCAATCGCGTGAACTCGTTCGCTGGCATCTTTGAGAACCAGAACGCGTTCAACCCGAACGCGTGGACGTACGTGCCCGACCAGGGCACCCCAGCGGAAAATCACGGAGAGGTGCAGCAGAACAACCTACGCATCACCTGGCAGGCGGCATCTAAGGTCAAGGTCGCGTTCGAGCAGAAGATCGATTCATTCTGTAACTGTCCGTATCAAGCCGGCGCAATTGCTCCTACTAGTAACGGTCAGTTTAATGCCGTGCTGGCCGCTCCCGAAGCCGCCCGCGATCGGCGCTTCCCGCGCCTCCGGCAAGAGCATGTGGAATTCACTTCGCCCGTCACCAGCAAGCTGCTGCTCGAATTCGTGGGTATGCACTTGTTCGAGCGTTGGGGCAACATGGATCTGCGCGGGAGCGATAACGGCGGGTCGCTCACCGATGCTGAGGCGGCAGCGATTCAGAACATGATCTCGGTGGCCGATCAGGCGAGCGGCCTGATGTACCGCAGCTACGCCGCAACTGGATTCGGCGGGCTGAACAACACGGTCGTCCCCAACTACACCTATCGCGTCGCGGCGTCTTACGTCACCGGCACCCACACCTTCAAAACCGGCTGGAACGACACGTGGGGGTACCAGGAGACATACAACTACGCCTACCAGCCGATCAGCTACACGTTCAACAACGGGACCCCGACCTTCGTGACTCAATGGGCGGCTCCAACCACCGCGCGCAGCGAAGAAAACCACGACTTCGGTGCGTTTGCACAGGACAGCTGGAAACTGAGTCGGGCGACGGTCACGGGGGCAATCAGGTACGACTTGTTCAAAACATCGTTTCCGGAGCAGACGATCGGACCAGGCTCCGCCTTGGTCGGCCTTCAGAACCGAAACCTCACCTTCCCCGCGAAGGACAACACCAACTGGAAGGACATCACGTATCGATCGGGTGCCGTCTTCGACCTGTTCGGCAACGGCAAGTCGGCGGTGAAGGTGGCAGCGAACAAGTATCTACTCGGGCAGACGCTCAACGCTTTGGGAGCTGCCACGACAAATCCTGTCAACGCCATGCGAACGTTCACGACCCGCAGCTGGGGCGACTCCAACGGCAACTTCGCAGTGGATTGCAACCTGGGGAATCCGCTTGCGCAAAACCTCTCGGCGGGCGGCGGCGACAACTGCGGCCAGATCGCCAATCTCGACTTTGGCTCTACCATTCCCGGCGCGACGTTCGATCCGGATTTGCTGACCGGTTGGGGACACCGGGCGAGCAACTGGGAATTCTCGGCGGGCATCCAGCAGCAGCTTCATCCGCGCATTTCGCTGGACTTCGCGTTCTACCGGCGTATCTGGCAGAACTTCCCGGTCGTCGACAACGTGCTGGCATCAGCCAGTGACTTTCAGCAGTTCACCATGACCGTGCCGGCAAACGCACAGCTGACTGACGGCGGCGGTTACTCGTTGAACTATTACAACGTCAACCCGAACAGGTTCGGATTTACCCAGAACAACTACACACTGTCGGACAAGTTCGGCAACGAATACGAACATTGGAACGGCTTCGACATCAGCGTCAACGGCCGCCTTGCCAACGGTCTTCGGTTCCAAGCCGGGACCGGAACTGGGAGAACGGTGGCCGACAACTGCGAGATCATCGCGCAGCTGCCCGAAATGTTGAGCTGGGGTGCCACAAACGCGGCCGCTGTCGCGGCCAACGGGGCTCAGCCACAACTGGCAAAGGAGTTCTGCCACCTCCAAGAACCGTGGATGACGGGCTTCAAAGGGCTGGTTTTCTACACGATTCCAAAAGTGGATGTGCAGGTAGCGGCGACGTTCCGCAGCACGCCTGGCATCGCGAACGCCTTCGGCGCCGGCGCCGGTGGCGCGCAGCCGTCCGGTCTGCAGGCGAATTTCGCAGCGACCAACACGTACCTCGCCGCGAACTCAAACCTCGGACGGTTGCTTTCCGGCACGACGCAGCCAAATCAAAACACCGTCCTGCAGATCGTCAATCCGGACACAGTCTATTTGGATCGCGACCAGCAGCTTGATTTCCGGGTCGGCAAAGTGTTCCGGTGGTCCGGCACCAGAACGACGGTCAACCTCGACATGTACAACCTACTGAACCGCAACACTATATTGACAGCGAACCAGACGTACTCGCTCACAAACAACCCTTGGCAGAATCCCACGGCGATCGCTAATCCGCGACTGTTCAAAATCAGCTTCACGTTCGACGTCAGGTAGTCGCGGATACGATACACTCGACGCTGAGGGATCGGACCTTATCAGGAGGTCTCGATCCTTCAGCGTTTGATCCGCCCGTTCCAGGCCCAACTGCCTCATGCCGTCGGCTGTTCTGTACTTCCTTTTCTTCTGTTCCGGCGTCAGCAGTCTCGTCTACCAGGTCGTCTGGGTCCGTCAGTTCGGAAACGTTTTCGGCGCCACCGTATATTCCACATCGCTGGTCGTCGCCGTATTCATGCTGGGTCTCGGCTCCGGAGGCTATCTGGTCGGCCGCTGGGCCGACCGACGGTACCTCCACGCTCCCGAATCGCTGCTGCGCGCCTATGGGCTCGTCGAATTCCTTATCGCGGGTCTAGGGCTTGCGATTTCGCTCGCGTTGCCGCACCTTCACGCGCTGGCGGCGCTCTCTTCATCGTACGCGGTGGACAAGGCCGGGTGGTTCGCTCCGTCCCGGCTGTCCTCTGCCGCGCAGGCAGCTATCGCGCTCGGTCTGCTCGGTCCAATCACGCTGCTGATGGGCGGCACACTCACATTGCTGATTCGTCATCGCGTCCGGGCTGACGTCGAACGCGCCGGCGGGTGGAAGATTGCCGTCCTGTATGCCGTCAACACGGCCGGCGCGGCGGCAGGCGCGTTCCTGACCGATTTCGCCTTGATTCCGGCCGCAGGGCTCCGCGCAACGCAGTTTTCTGCAGTCGCGCTCAACCTCGTTGCCGGCGCTGGAGCATTGCTTCTGTCGCGTTCGCCCGCGAGAGCGTCAGCCCGCCGGCGCCCGCAGGTCGCCACCATTCCCGAGCCGGCGCCGACGGAATTACGCGGCCGGTATCTACATGTTGTCACCGGGACGTGCGTGGCGCTGATGCTCTCGGGGTTTGCCGCGATGGGCATGGAGATTGTCTGGCTGCGCCACTTTAACCTGCTCCTCGGTGGCTTTCGCGCGGTGTTTTCGCTCGTGCTGACGATCATGTTGGCTGGCATCGGCACTGGCGCGCTGATCGGCGGCGTGATCAATCGGTGGTCGGCGAAACCGGTTCAACGTCTGATGCTGGTGCAGGGGCTGCTGACGGCGACGATGCTGCTCGGGCTGGCGTCGAATGGTTTCGCAGACCTCGATGTCGAGCGGCATGCGATTGAAGCGACACTGGCCGGGCTGTCTCCCTTCGGCCGTCGCCTCACGGAGCTCTGGTATAACGCGCGCCCGATGCTCGTCGAGCTGGGTGTCCCGTCGCTCTTGATGGGCAGCGCGTTTCCCCTCGCCAATGGCGTGATTCAACACGCTGAGCGCGCCGTCGGCACGCGGGCCGGGGCGCTCTATCTCACAAACACCGCAGGCGCTGTCTGCGGATCGCTCGTTGCGGGTTATGTCCTGTTGCCCCTGTTTGGCATGCAGGCAAGCGCCACGATTCTCGCGCTCGTGGCAGCGCTGCCGATTCTTCCGCTGGCATTGACTATCGACCGTCGTGCGGCACTCGGAGCCGTTCTCACACCGGCGGTCATCGCGGCCGTCGCCGTCGGTTGGTGGCTTCGTCTCCCTTCTGATTACGTCCTGCGCCGCTCCCTGGCGCCGCTGTCTGCGGGCCAGCGGCTGGTCACGCTTCACGAAGGCGTCACGGAGGTCGTCGCCGTCACGGAAGTACCGGGCCGCGGCCGAAGCCTCATGACGAACGGCCATGCCATGTCGTCTACGGCCCTTCTCGACCAGCGGTACATGCGTGCCCTCGCGCATATCCCCCTTTTGTTGTCGTCGGCGACGCATCCATCGCGGGTTCTGGTGATCGGCTTCGGCGTCGGCAACACCACCCATGCCGCCACACTTCACCCGAGCATGGAACGCGTGGAGGTCGCTGACCTTTCCCGCGCGATCTTCGAGCACGCCGGCTATTTCCATGAGGCGAACGAAGACGTCCTGCGCGATCCGCGCGTCCGAGTCTATGTCAACGATGGCCGGCAGCATCTACTGATGCAGCCTGCGGCTTCTTACGATCTCATTACTCTCGAACCGCCGCCGATCGCTCACGCCGGCGCGGCCGCGCTGTACTCGCGCGAGTTCTACGAGCTGGCGCGCACGCGGTTGAAGCCGGGTGGGTATCTCAGTCAGTGGCTGCCTGCGTATCAGGTGCCCGCCGAGACGAGCCTTGCGATGGTGCGCGCGTTCATCGACGTGTTCCCGGTGTCGGTGCTTCTGTCGGGCATGCAGGGGGAACTCCTGC
Organism: uncultured Acidobacteriota bacterium; assembly: GCA_963773035.1. Taxonomy (GTDB): domain Bacteria; phylum Acidobacteriota; class Vicinamibacteria; order Vicinamibacterales; family CAVVIG01; genus CAVRXZ01. Next base: position 95,450 of record CAVYZX010000037.1, read on the forward strand.
TCGTCGGGACGAGCGGCGCCTCCATTGAAGTCGATCCGGACCGGCTCGCGCGTGGGCTCGAGCAGTCACCGAGGGTCGCAGACGATCTGCGCCGGCTCGATCTGGGAACCGTCACAGAAATCGTCGGCACGTTCGTCGGATCGGCAGACACGCTCGCCCGGGCGACGCGTGACTCGCTGCCGGTGTCAGACGACCGTCCTCTTCAGGAGTACGGCGTCCGCTCCGTCCTCAGCTCGGGAACGAGCGGTGTGCCGGCCGCGTTGTTCGATCTGTCCGCGGCGGCCAGGTGGTGTCCTCGATGTTTCGACGGAGACCGACCGGCGCCGGCAGTTGCCGGACTCGACACGTACCTGGCGTTGCTCGACGAAGCGTACCGTGCGCCGGCGGACGCACGGACTGCCGCGGCGGGCCGCGCCGGAGCGCGGCGAATTCTTGATAGTGCGTACCTTGGTGCGGTCCTTCCGGACAACGACGCTGTCTACAACATCATCGGCGTGACGCTGCTGCGCGAAGCACGCTACCTCGAAGCGGCCGATGCCTTCCGGGTCGCACTCAAACGGCGCCCTGATTCTGCCGACGCCAACCGCAATCTCGGAACGGCGCTGGCCGCGACAGGACACGCCTCAGAGGCAATCGCATACCTCCGCCGCGCCGTGCAGCTCGCGCCGGACAACGGCGGCGCACAATACGAGCTCGGGAATCTGCTACTCGCGCGGCGCGAGTTCGCGCAGGCGGCGAACTGTCTCCGAGCGGCAGTACGCGCAATGCCCGACTTCGCCGCCGGGCACAACAGCTTCGGGATCGCGCTCGCGAGTCTCGGCGAGATGACTCAGGCGATCGAGCAATTCAAACAGGCCGTGAATCTGGATCCTGACTTCGCCGAGGCTCGACGCAATCTTGCCTTGGCATTCGATCGCGCCAATGAAGCACGCCGCTGAGGCGAGCCATAGATGCGGAGCATACGACTATGCGGAGCAGGTATAAGGTCGTGATCAAGACGTAAGTACCACGCGATCAGTCAGCTGGCCGACTATAATATCCACGGCCTTCATCGAGCACAGCCCACGCGCTATGCCGCGTTGTCGAGTGCGTTCGACAACACTTTCTAGGAGATCGACATGCGTATCGTGTTTCGAGCCACGCTTGCGTGCAGCCTCTTACTGTTGACGGGCAGGCTTGCGAGCCCTCCAGCCTCGGCGCAGGCACTACAGCCGAATGCTCGTGGAATCGATCTCTCAGGAGAGTGGGCGCCGCGTTTTCACGAAGACCAACCAGAACGGATCCCCGGTCCAGACATTGGCGATTACCTGGGTCTCCCGATCAACGCGGCTGCCAGACTGCACGCGGACAGCTGGGACGCCTCCATATTGACGCTGCCCGAACATCAGTGCAAGCCACATCCGGCGGACTATTCTCCTCGCGGACCGGCGAACCTGAGGTTGTGGAAAGAGATTGATACCGCGTCCCAACAGGTGATCGCCTGGCACACCCACATCTCCTGGCAGGCGCCGGAGCGGACGATTTACATGGATGGACGGCCTCATCCACCGGACTACGCGGCCCACACGTGGCAGGGATTCTCTACAGGAAATTGGGAAGGCGATGCGCTCGTCGTCACGACGACGCATCTCAAGATGGGATGGATTCGCCGCAACGGTGTGCCGCGGAGCGATACGGCAACGCTCGTCGAGCGATTTGTCCGTCACGGCGACACGCTGACCTTGATCTCGTGGATCAACGATCCGGTGTATCTCGAAGAGCCGTTCGTCCGGACCACGAACTGGGTGCTCGATCCTCATCAGAGCATCGCTCCGTACCCCTGCGGTGTTGTCGTGGAGGTCGACCGGCCGCAAGGAACCGTGCCCCATCATCTGCCAGGGACCAACACGTTTCTGAATGAATTTCCGACCAAGGTTCACGTTCCAGCAGAGGCTGCGCGAGGCGGGGCGGAGACGATGTATCCGGAGTACATGCTGAAGCTCCAGACAATGGCCAAGCCGGCGGCGAAGTAGTGCGCAGCAGTATCAGCAGTTCTCAGGGGGCCGGAATGAGCGGGAACGTCGGCAGGTTCGCGACGGTGCTGGTGATTCTGACTGCGGCAGTGGTTCTTGCTCGCTCGCCTGAAGGCTTCGCGCAAGCTCAGGGCCGAGGGCAGGCTGCTGGCGATCGCGCGGCGTCGGGTCGCGGCAGCCAGCCGCAAAACCTCGACAACGTCGAGGTGCACGCGTTGCCGGTTCAGGGGAACATCTACATGCTCGTCGGCGCCGGCGGCAACGTCACCGTTCAGGTGGGAGACGACGGGGTGCTGCTGGTCGATACGTCCTTGGCGCAGATGAGCGACAAGATTCTGGCGGAGGTCAGGAAGCTCTCGAACAAGCCGATCCGCTACATCATCAACACCCACGCCCATCTCGATCACGTCGGCGGCAACGAGAACCTCGCCAAGATCGGCCGGACGATTTCCGGCGGCAACGTCGGCGCAGATGCGCCCACTGGCGCCACCGTGATCGCCCACGAAAACGTACTCAACAGAATGAGCGCGCCGACCGGGACGCAGGCGCCATTTCCAGTGGCCGCATGGCCCACCGATACGTACTTCACCAAGCAGAAGGAGATTTATTTCAACAACGAGGCCGTCGTCATCATGCACCAGCCGGCCGCACATACCGATGGCGACAGCATCGTGTACTTCCGGCGCTCGGATGTCGTGAGCGCAGGCGACGTGTTCCTCACGACGAGCTATCCGATCGTCGACCAGGCACATGGCGGCAGCATCACCGGTATCCTCAAGTCGCTGAACTATCTCCTGGACCTGGTGATCCCCAAGGACAAGCAGGAAGGTGGTACCTACATCATTCCGGGCCACGGCCGCTTGTGCGACGAGGCCGACCTGCTCGAATACCGCGACATGGTCACGATCATTCGGGACCGCATCGAGGACCTGGTCAAGAAGGGCCGGACGCTCGATCAGGTGAAGGCGGCCAAGCCGACGTTGGACTACGACGCCCGCTACGGGGCGACATCGGGACCGTGGACGACTGACATGTTCATTGAGGCGGTATACAAAGAGCTGAGCAAGAAGTGAGTGTCCACCTTCGCTTCAGAACATCCTCAAGCTACGGTGGACAGCCTTCGCTGCTGGCTTGCCAGCCGAAGCTCGTTGCGAGTCTTCGAGCGAAGGCTGGACGACTGACATGTTCGTCGAGGCGGTTTATAAGGAGCTGAAAGGGAAGTAGGACCTAGGAACAAGCATGCGAGACAGAGACGTGCTGATGAGGGATAGGTCGCCGCTAATTGCGTTGGCGATCGCGTTGGCTTTCGCGATTGGCGTGTCCGGCAGAGATACCTCCGCCCAGGCACAAGCGCAGGGTCGCGGTCAGGCTGCGCCTCAATCGGCTCAGGCGGCTGCGCCGATCGATCTGACCGGCTATTGGGTTTCGATCGTCACTGAAGACTGGCGTTGGCGCATGGTCACGCCCCCTAAGGGGGACTACTCGAGCGTGCCGCTCAGCGCCGAAGGTCGTCGCGTTGCCGACACGTGGGATCCGGCGAAGGACGAGCGGGAAGGCAATGCCTGCAGAGCCTACGGAGCAGCCGGCATCATGCGCGTCCCCGGCCGTGTGCACATCACGTGGGAGAGCGAGAACACGTTGAAGATCGAGACCGATGCGGGGACACAGACGCGACTCTTGCGGTTTGGGGACGTGCAGATCCCGACAGGCGACCAAGGGTGGCAGGGCTTTTCGAAGGCAACATGGGAGATCGCAGGAGGCACGGGCGGCGGTCGAGGAGGCGGTGGTGGCGGTCGTGGAGGGGCTCCGGCCAATCCGCCCCCAGGACCGAGGTTCGGTTCGCTCAAGGTCGTCACAACCAATATGAAGCCGGGCTATCTGAGGAAAAACGGGGTGCCTTACAGCGAGACGGCGGTCGTGACGGAGTATTTCGATCGCCACTCGGAGGCGAACGGCGACGAATGGTTCACGGTCACGACGACCGTAGACGATGCGAAGTATCTGAACATGCCGTTCATCACGAGCTCGTCGTTCAAGAAGGAACGCGACGCGGCGAAGTGGCGGGCTACGCCGTGTACTGCTCAGTAGGGCTGAGGGCTGAGGGCTGAGTTAGCCCGGAGCTTTTTTAGCCCTGAGCCCTGAGCCCTTAGCCCTCAGCCCTTCTGCAACGGCAGCCCCGCGCTCTCCCACGCCGCGATACCTCCGGCGAGCTCCTGTAACTGACTGAAGCCTTTCTCCTGCAGAATGCTGGCTGCGACCGAGGAGCGATACCCGCCCGCACAGTGGACCAGCAGAGGCCGGTTCTTCGGTAATTCGCCGAGACGTTCGGTCAAATGCGTGAGGGGCAGGCTGACGCTGCCGTCGATGTGTTTCTGCTGGTGCTCTTTCGCCGTTCGCACATCGACGACGAGCGGCGGATATGGTCCGGCCAGCAGCTCCGCGGCGAGGGCAGGGCTCACTCGCTCGGTCGTGGCCATCAAATCCGATCGGGCCGCAAGACTCGCCAATCCACCATCGAGGTATCCGACGACGTGATCGAAGCCGATGCGGCCCAGGCGGAGGGCTGCTTCGCGCTCGCGACCGGGATCGGCGATGATCACAATCGGCCGGTCGCGGCTCAGCACGCTTCCCGCCCAGGTCGCGTACTGGCCTGCCAGTCCGACGTTGATGCTTCCGGCGAGATGCGCTGCCGCGAACTCGGCCGGGTCCCGAGTGTCCAGCAATTGGGCCCCGACCTCCTTCAGGGCCAGGGCGTGATCGAGCGTCAGAGGGTTCACTTCGCGAGTCAGCGTCTCGTCGAGCGTGGGCCGCTCCTTGCTGTTCAGAACGGCATCGAAGGTGAAATAGGCCGGCGCGTCCGGCTGGTCGGCGGTCACCAGGTCCACGAAAGCCTCTTTGGTCATCGGCTGGAGCGCGTAGTTGGATCGCCTCTGCTCGCCGATTGTCGAGACCGTTTCCTTGCTCAGCGCCTTGCCGCAGAGCGAACCGGCGCCATGGGCAGGGTAGACCAGGCTGGAGTCGGGCAGCGCCAGCAGCTTCCGACGCAGTGAGTCGTACAGCAGCCCTCCAAGCTCGCCTGCCGACCACCCCAAGGCCACCCGCAGATCGGGACGCCCGACGTCGCCGATGAACAACGTGTCGCCGGTCAGGACGCTTTGCGGATCCGTCGTGCTGGAGTCGAGATCGTAGACCACCAGCGAGATCGATTCGGGCGTGTGTCCGGGTGTTTCGAGCGCCTTGAGTCTGACGTGCCCCAGTTCAATGGCAGCTCCGTCGTGCAGCGGAGTGAAGGCGTATTCGGCTTTCGCGGCTGCGCCCAGGTAGATGGTCGCTCCTGTGCGATCGCGCAGCTCGAGGTGGCCGGCCAGAAAGTCCGCGTGAAAGTGCGTCAGAACCACGTGCTTGATTGTGAGACCGTTCTCGGCGGCGAAGGCCATGTACTGGTCGATGTCGCGCTGCGGATCGACGACCGCAGCAACGTGTGCGTGATCGTCGCCGATCACATAGGACGCATGCGCCAGGCAATTGAGATAGAACTGTTTCAGGATCACCGCTTCATTATAGAACCCCGTCGGTGAATCGGACGTTCTGTCCTCTGCTAGCATTGCGCCATGATCACTCTGACCACCGGCATCTCCTACGTCGACCTTCAATTCCAAGGCGCGCCTCGCGTGATCGCGACTGCGGTTTTGCAAGGACCCGCGGGTATCGCACTCATCGACCCGGGCCCGGCAAGCTCGCTCCCGGTCCTGCGAGAGACACTGAAGCGTGCCGGGATCGGCGTGGCGGACGTGACGGCCCTGTTACTGACGCACATTCACCTCGATCACGCCGGTGGGTGCGGCGTCCTGCTGCGAGAGAACCCCAAGTTGAAGGTCTTCGTTCACATGAAGGGAGCGCCGCACATGACCAACCCCGAGAAGCTGCTGGCCAGTGCCAGCCGGCTGTACGGCGATGCGATGGACCGCCTTTGGGGGGATGTCCTTCCGGTTCCGGAAGGCGCTTTGACGATCCTTCAGGGAGGCGAGCGGATAGAGGCAGGTGGACGCTCGCTGCGCGTGGAGTACACCCCCGGTCATGCCTCGCACCACGTGAGCTACTTCTGCCAGGATGCGCGCATTGCGTTCGTTGGGGATACAGCGGGAGTCAAAGTCGTGCCGGAGGGCGCCGTGTGGCCGCCGACCCCGCCACCGGACATCGATCTCGAAGCATGGTCCGAAAGCCTGTCCAGGATCGAAGGGTTTGGCGCCGAGACGATCTTTCTCACGCACTTCGGGCCAGTATCTCCGGTCGGCTCGCACGTGAGCGCGTTGCGGGAGAATCTGACGAATGCGAGCCGGCTGGCCAAGGAATCGCTGGCGCGCGACGGGACGGACGAGGAGCGCGAAGCGTGGTTCGTCGATGAGTGTCGTCGAGCGCTGCAACACACCATGAACGAGAACAACGCTCGGCTCTACGAAGCGGCGGGCCGCTTCGATCTCAGTTGGCGTGGTCTTGCACGCTACTGGCGAAAGCGTGCGGGATGAGGTGCTAGGCCGAAGCGCGAGCCCGTTCGTCGCACGCCACGGCGTTGCGCCGCGGATCGACCATCAGACGGAGCGCGAAGCCCTGGGGCGTCTGTTTGGTCGCATGAGACACGCGATAGACCGCCGACAGCACCCGCCCTTGGCGGAGAGTTTCGGGCACGTCGTGAAGATCACGAACAGATGGCTCGAGTTGGAAGTGCACCAAGCGGTAGAGCGGAATGGAAAGCGTCGACTGGCATTCGACGTAGACACCGCAGTCGCTGACATCCCGAGCGACGACACTGGCGAACCGGTTGATCCCGCGGCTGTCCTTCCAGGCAAGTCGAGCGGGCAAGTTGACGGCTGTTCGAGAACTCGCCCGCTTGTTGGACAGGACGGGTCTGGGCGTGTCGTAGTGCCAGGTGCAGTCCATTGGGCCCCCCTTGAGATGTTGGAAATGCCAGGTGCTGTATCAATCTCCAGGCCCAGGTAGAAATCGCGATGCTGCGTCTTGGTCTTACGCCAGAAGTGTCATGCTGTTAGCAGTTTATTGAGCATATTTCTGAAGAAATATAGATGAGTGCATGGATATAAAGTATCCGTACATCCTTCGGACCGTTTACTTTGTATCCAATTAATGAATTGGTGCACTGCTAGACGTCTGCGGATTCCAACCCGAGACGCCGCAATTTGAGGTACAAGCCGCGCCGCGTGAGTCCGAGGGTGCGCGCGGTCTCGGAGATGTTGCCGCGTGTCCGGTCCAGTGCCGCCTGAATCAGATCCCGCTCGATTTGCTCCACCGCTGACGCCAACGTCGTCACGACGCCTCGAGAAGGTGTGCGGGGCATTCCGGCGGCGGCGGGCAGCTTGGTGGAGCCGATCTCGGGTGACAGGTGCCCGGGCTCGACGGTACCTCCCGGGGCGCTCATCGCCACCGCCCGCTGGATTTCGTTCTTCAGTTGCCGCACGTTTCCGGGCCACCAGTACTGCGAAAACGCATCGAGGGCGCCGGAGCTGAGCTGGACATCGGGCTTGCTCAGACGTTCGGACGCATCGCGGAGGAAGAAGGTGCTCAGATGGGGAATCTCCTCCCGGCGCTCGCGGAGCGGGGGAACGTGGATGCGAATCACGCTGAGGCGATAGTAGAGATCCTCTCGAAACTTGCTTTCCGCGACGCGTTGTTCGAGGTCAGCGTTGGTCGCCGCCAGGACTCGGACATCCACCCGCTGGGGACGGCTCTCGCCCACAGGGATGATCTCGTGCTGCTCGAGGAACCGCAAAAGCTTTGGTTGCACGTCAAGGGGAAGATCGCCGATTTCATCCAGGAACAGCGTCCCGCCTGCCGCGGACCGTACGAGTCCGGGCTGATCGGCGACCGCTCCGGTGAAGCTGCCGCGTCGGTGTCCGAAAAGCTGGCTGTCGGCCAGTTCCCGGCCAGTCGTCGTGCAGTTGTACGGCAGAAACGTCGCGCCGCTGCGATGAGAACCGACGTGGATCGATCTCGCGATGAGCTCCTTGCCGGTTCCGCTTTCGCCCGTGATCAGGACGGTCAAATCGTTGCCCTGCAGGCGGTGAATTTGTTCGACCACGCGCGACATCGCTGCGCTCGCGCAGAGAAAGCCCGGCAAGAGTGGCTCCAGCGAGTGATCGGCTGGCGCACCCTGAGGCTCGCTCGAGCGGCCGCGCGCCGCACACAGGGCGTAACCTTGTCGAGCCACCGTGGCAATCATCCGCAAGCGCCGAGCCACGAAGTCGCTCAACGGTTGTGAAGACTCAATGGCGGCGAACCGCGGACCGTCGACACTCTGACCGAGCGGCTCGAGTCGGAGGCGTCCTGGTGCCGAGGGCGCCTGGTGCCTGGCAAGGCCCGCCAGTTTGCGTGCGCCATCGACATCGCATCCGACCGATCCGACAATTCGCGTGTCGCCATTGGGCAGTTGAATGAAGACGGCCGTCCGGTCCGCCGTCGCCGCCTCGCAGAGCGCGGCGGCGATCTCCCGATCGAGCAATTCAGGCAGCGCGGCGGCGTCGACGATTCTTCGGACGATGGCCTCGTCGGCGTCGCCGGGCGACATGACGTCGATGACCGGGGAAGTACTGGCCAGAAGCCGCTCGGCGTCCTGCGTGTCCGTTTGATCGCGTTCCGCGCCGAGTTGCTGAAAGATGCTGCGCGCTTCGGCCAGATGCCGCTCGGCGCTCGACCGCTCGCCCCGCTGCGCGATGAGACGACCGAGCGCCAGGTGGCTCAGGCCGGCTTGATATCGCTCGCCGAGGAGGTCCAGGAGCGTGGAGCTTTGCGCGATGGCATGATACGCATCGGCGGGGCTCCCGTTCTTGGCGTCGAGGGCGCCGCGCAAGCGCAGGTATTCTCCCCACGCCGCGGGCGCCGTCTTCGGATCCAGATCGTCAGCGACCTTTGCCAGTCGCTGTTCGGCTTCGGTCGTCTTGTTCGCCGCAATGAGCGCCTCGGCGGCGATCAGGGTGGCCTGAAGGCTGTCGAGCGGCGGGGCCCCGGCGTGCACGATCTCGTCGGCGCGCGACACGGCCTGGTCGAGGAGCCCCTGCTTCAAGGCGATTCGTGCGCCCAGGATTCGGACCGACCATTCGTACCACTGGCTGGTTTGCCGGCCGTAGGCGCCGTACGCCTCGCTGGCCCTGGTGAGGTAGTCGCTGGCCATCTCGTAGCCGCCGCGCATCAGCTCGATCTGTGCCAGCGTATCGAAGACGGCGCCCGTGGTTTCGTGGAATTGAATGGGGCTTCGCACGTCGAGCGCGCGATGGAGCGCATCGGCTGCCTGGGTCAGGTCGCCGAGACGAACGTGGATCTGGCCAAGCGTAGCCAGGGAGACCGCGAGACCATGACTCGAGCCGTGCGCCTCGTGGAGCGCCACGCTGCGCTCCGCTAGCGCGAGCCCCTGGTCGTAGCGGTGTTGCAACATCATCACGCCTGCTTGATTACCGCACACAGTGGCCAACACGTCGTTGGCTTCTGCGATAGAAGCCAGGCGTTCGGCATGACGCAGCGCCGTCATGGCTTCGTCGTAGCGGCCGAGCTGCGCGAGTGAGATGCTGCTGAGAGAATGGACCAGCGCGAGATGTCGGCGGTCGCCGGCGGCGTGCAACGCGGACGCCGCCTTGCTGATGTGCTCCCGCACGATCGCGACGTCGCCGACCTGGCGATAACACTGACCGAGCTCGTAGTGAGCGAGGCCAATGGCCCGCGAGTCGTGCGCCAACTCCGCCTGCTTGAGCGCGCGACCGTGAAGGGCGATGGCTCGAGACTGGTCGCCTCGGGCCGATGCGAGACGGCCGTGCAACCGCCATAGCCCCGAGAGCCGTCCAGGCGACACCGTCTCGCGCAGGGTGTCCGGTGTGCGCCCCAGGACGCTCGCCGCCTGATCGAGGTCGTCCTGAAGCAGCCACGCCTCGGCGAGCATGCACCGGACCGCGATATCCTCGTCGCGCGTCAGGGTTGACGAGCGAAAGACCGGCGCCAGCACCTGCGCCGCTTCGGCTCCGCGGCCGCGTTCGAGCAGTCCCGCGGTGCGCCCGAGCAACGCGTTCAGAGAAGTCGACGCCACGCGCGCAGTATAGAGTTCGACGGAAAAAGGGAAAAGCTCAAACCTGGATCAGGTCCGGCCTTTGAGGCTCTCCAGAAAGGACCGGCCGCGAGAGGCAAGCCGGGCTTCCAGGCGGGCCGAACAATCGCAGTCGCCGCAGGCCCAGGGCTCAGTGCCGTTCTGGTCCCGGCATCGGCTTCGGGCGTGGGCATCCTGGACCTTGTCGAGATGGAAGAATTCGGTCCAATATTCACGTTCTTCTGCCAGGGGCGTCGGGCAATAGCAGACTTCCACCCATTGGATACGGCCGTCCTCGCATTCCCGCGCCTCGGCCATATTGCGGAGATACTCGTCGCCGGCCACCGATCCCAGGCCCAGCGTTTCGTCGTCGATCGCGCAGCGCAGGGCGACGTCTTTCCCTGCCTTGACGTGGGCCGTGACCAGATAACGCATGGCTCAATTGTCGCCGATTTTGTTGGGATCGTCACGAGGCGCTCGGCTGAAGCCTTCGCGCTCCGAGAGCGGTTAAGAGGGAAGCCATGCGAGCATCGCAGTTGACACCTGGCGAAGCAAACCACGGTCAGGACGGGGAAGGTGAACGTGAAGCGCGCGGCGGCCTGTCGTGTCCAGTGAGGCGAAATCGCCTAGGGCCTGGGCGAGTTCCAGAGTCCCAAATGTAAATGATTCCCCGGGAATCGGGAGATCCTCATGAGGTGTGGCGGTCACCAGGACGAAAACGCCGCTGTTGGGGCCGCCCTTGTGAAGCTGTCCAGTCGAGTGAAGATACCGCGGCCCGTAGCCGAGCATGGTCGACGCCGGCGTTCGTCGGCTGACCGCATTCCGAAGCTCCTGCAGGTCGGCGGCGAGCTCCGGATCGGGACCGAGGTACGCGAGCAGGGCAAAATAGTCGCCACGGGCAAGAAGGGTGAGAATCGACTCCGGGCTGCTGCTTCCGAGCCCTTCACGCGATGCTTCAGTCAGTGTGAGCGTCACGCCATCCGAGAGGGTGCCTTCAGGAGCACCGATTGGAAGCTGCCCCGTCACTTGCCGTTGATCCAATAGTCTCCGCGTGGCGTCCTTGGCCTGCTGCACGTTTGGTTCGTCGAACGGGTTGACGTCGAGCATGGCTCCCGCAATAGCCGTGGCGATTTCCCAGCGGACGAACTCCGCTCCCAACGCGGAAGGCTCCGGCAGTTCGATGTCCGCCACAGGCACTCCGGCGGCTCGTAGGTCGTTGACGAGTAACTGGTGCTCGTCCTGAGCCGTCCCCGGCGACGTCAGCCGGACGAAAAACCTGTCGTCGCCGTACTCGGCGGCGAGGGACGGAGCTTCACCGGCGATTGGCACAATTCCGGAGCCCTGCTTGCCGGTGCTTTCAGCCAGGAGTTGTTCGACCCACAAGCCAAACGGCTCGAGCGCCTTTGGCAGGAGCAGCGTCAACTTGTCTCTACCAGCTCGGGCGGCAATGCCGATCGCCAGGCCGAGCGCGACTGCGGGATTGCTCGCTGTGGGGATTGATCCAGGCTCGGCCGCCGCCAGCATGGCCATGCTCCATCCGATGAGGCTCTCGAGGTTCTGGCCCATCAGGGCTGCCGGCACGAGTCCGAAGTAAGAAATCGCCGAATAGCGGCCGCCAATGTCGCCCGGATTGATGAACAGTTCCCGAAACCGCTCGGTCCGTGCACGACGCGCGAGCTCGGTGCCTTCGTCCGTAATTGCGACGAAATGATTGGCCCAATGAAGACCGGCGCTCTCCAGCCGACGGCGGAAGTACGCCGCAAGCGTATTCGGCTCGATTGTCGTACCGGACTTACTGGCGAGCAGGTACAGCGTCCGCTCGGGCGGCGTTTCGGCTGCACGAATCGCTGCCGGGTCTGTGGAATCCAACATGTGAAGCTGGGGATACCCGGGGGACACATGCAGGATGGCTCGGAGGACTTCGGGAGCGAGGCTCGATCCGCCCATGCCAAGGAGCACGACATGGGCAAAGCCATCGCGCTTCACGGCGTCAGCAAACGCGTGCAAGCGATCGATCTCGTCGGCCATCCGCGCGGGCGCGCTCAGCCAGCCCAGGCGATTGGCGATCTTCTGCTGCGTCGCGGGATCGGAGCTCCATGCAGACGCGTCGCGGCGCCAGAGCGCCTCGGCGGCAGCTTGGGCGGTACGCGTATTGGCGTCGGTCGCGCCGGCAAGCGGGCCAGAGAAAAGACGAAGCGAGCCTCGAAGGCGAGAGCGCTTGTCGGCAATCTCTAGAGCCGGCCACATCGAGACGAGATCGTCCGCGCCGCGCATTTCCCTAGCATACTATCTACCGACGGAAACCCTCCGTCCGCGTAAATCGTCAATAATGAGGTGATGCGTCGCCGCTGTCGGGTCGGGTCAGTTACTGCGCTTCTTCTCGTCCTTTGCACCATCGCCTGCGGAACACGCAGCGACAGCTCTGACGATCGGAGCTCTTCGGCGTCGCCTAAGACGAACGACGTCGGCCGCGCCGTTGCAGTTTCCGAGGCGCATCCTCGTGTGGTTGTGCTGGGTGACAGCTTGACCGCTGGACTGGGTTTGTCGCTCAAAGACGCATACCCGACGCGGCTTCAGGAGCGCATCAACGACGAGGGCCTTCAGTACACGATCGTCAATGCCGGGGTGTCGGGGGATACATCGGCCGGCGGCCTGTCCCGACTCGATTGGGCGCTCGACGGCGACGTGCGGGTTCTGATTGTCGCACTGGGTGGCAATGACGGCCTGCGAGGTCTGCCACCTGCCGAACTGACCCGCAACCTGTCGACGATCATCGAGCGCGCGCAAGGGCGCGGTATCACCGTGGTCCTGGCCGGGATGGAAGCACCGCCCAACTACGGTTTTCAATACGTTGCCGAATTTCATCGCGTGTACCCGGCGCTTGCCAAGAAATACGGCGTGGCGCTCGTCCCGTTTCTCCTGGAAGGCGTGGGAGGCGTTGCCGATCTCAATCAACCGGATGGGATTCACCCAACAGCCGAAGGCGCTGAGATCGTCGCCAAAAACGTCTGGAACGTCCTCAAGCCGGTTCTGGAGGCAGAATCGCGACGTGTCGGCCGGGGAAGGGTCCCCGGTCCATGATCGAGCTGCACGAAGTCTCCAAGACGGTCATGAGCGGATCGGCGCCGCTCACCATCTTGCATCCGCTGTCACTCCAAATTCCCCCCAGCCGCTTCCTGGCGATCGTCGGTCCATCGGGCAGCGGCAAATCGACGTTGCTGGGACTGATCGCGGGATTGGACGCCCCGACTTCGGGATCCGTGGTCATCGATGGCATCGACATCACCCGACTCGACGAGGACCGTCTGGCGAAGTTGCGTGGCGAGAAGATTGGGTTCGTCTTTCAGTTCTTTCACCTGATTCCGTCGCTCACGGCGCTCGAAAACGTGTCGGTGCCGATGGAGATTGTCGGCGCCAGAAACGCCCGAAGCCGGGCAGAATCGCTGCTCGAAGAAGTCGGCCTGACGGGCCGGGCGCATCACTATCCTTCGCAGTTGTCGGGTGGTGAGCAGCAGCGGGTGGCGCTTGCCCGCGCGCTCGCCAACGATCCCCCGATCGTTCTCGCGGATGAGCCAACCGGCAATCTCGATACCACCAACGGCCGGCACATCATGGAGCTTCTGCGCGGGATTCATGCGGCTCGCGGCACCACCATCGTGCTCGTGACCCACGATGCCGAGTTGGCCTCGATGGCTGATGCTCGCTTGGGACTGAGGGACGGTCGTGTCGTTGAGACCGTCGGAGATTGAAAGATGCTCTTCGTATTTCGAATGGCCGTGCGCGAGATGCGAGCGTCGTGGAAGCGCCTGCTGTTTTTCTTCCTGTGCATTGCCGTCGGCGTCGCCTCGATCGTCACGTTGCGTAGCGTCATTCAGGATATCCGCGAAGTGTTCGGGCGCGAGGCAAAGACCCTTATCGCGGCGGACGTGCTGATCTCCACGAACACCGATTGGACTCCGGAGGTCCGGCAGACCATCGATCAGCCGGCTGACGCAGTACGGGGCGCTCGAACGAACGGAATCCATCGAAACGCCGACCATGTCGCGCCCCGGTGACGGCAGAGCAGTAGCCCGCATGGTCGAGCTGCGCGCCGTTCAACCGGGTTTTCCGCTCTATGGATCGGTCGTCCTCCGTGGGGGGGAGGCTTATTCCTATGCCTTGTTGCAGAACCACGGAGCGCTGGTTCGCCCCGAGCTGCTCACGGCGCTGGGCATTTCCGTTGGCGACCAGGTGGCCCTGGGACAGGCTCTCTTCACGATTCGCGGGGTGATTGCAAACGAGCCAGGACGCCGCGTCGGTGGATTCAGCCTCGGACCGCGCGTGCTGATCGCCAGCGAGGACCTGCCGTCGACCGGCCTGCTGGCGGTCGGCAGTCGCGCGCGGCGGGTCCTGCTCGTCAAGGTGCCGGAGGAGAAGATTCAGCCGTTGGTTCGGACGCTGCGCGCCGACTTCAAAGAAGAGTTCGTTGGGGCTCGCTCCTACCGCTCCGAAGACGACGAAATCGGGCGGGATTTTGATCGCGCCGAAAACTACCTGAGCCTCGTCGGCCTGGTCATCGTCATTCTCGGCGGCATTGCCGTGTCCAGCGTCACTCGCGTCTTCGTCATGCAGAAAATCCGCAGCATCGCCGTGCTCAAGTGCGTCGGCGCCCGCAACCGGCAAATCATGACTGTTTACGTACTGCAGGTCGTGGCTCTCGGATTCGCTGGGAGTCTGCTGGGCGTACTGCTCGCCCGTGCGGTGATCGCGGCCATACCCTGGGCGCTCGCTTCTTCGACATCGATTCTTGCCGACGCACAGTACGGCGTCTCTTTGAGCGCGGCGGCACAAGGCGTGGCCGTCGGCATTCTCGTGTCGCTGCTCTTCTCCGTCGTGCCGCTCATGCAGGTGCGATACGTGAAACCGTCGCTGCTTCTCCGGGACGAAGCGTCGCCCCGTCGTATCGACTGGACCCGAATCGGCGTGATGGTTCTCGTCTCGCTGGCGCTCGTCGCCGTCACCGCGTGGCAGGCATCGTCTCTCCGCGTGGGACTCGTGGTCTGTGGCGGCTTTGCGTTACTCGCGGTCGTCCTGCAGGCCGCTGGCCGTCTGTTAATCAGGATGATTGCGCCGCTCGGCCGTTCGCCCTCGTTTCCGCTTCGTCATGCGGTTCTGCACCTGTCCCGACCCGGCAACCAGACCCGCGTCATTCTGTTTGCGGTAGGCCTGGGCGCCTTTTTCGTCGTCGGCGTGCGGTCCCTTCAGGCCAGCTTGTTGCAGGAATTCAGCCTGCAGGTGTCGACGGACTCGCCAGACATGTTTCTGATCGATATTCAACGCGATCAGGTCGAGCGCGTACGTGCGTTCCTCGCGGATCCTGTGAATGGCTCCAAGCATGCTCAATTGATTCCTGTATTGCGCGCCCGGGTGACCGGCGTGACTGGGCGGGAGACGAACCTGGAGAGCTTCGAGGATGTCCGTGCCCGTGGCTCGCTCGCGCGCGAGTACACCATTACCTACCGGGATCATCTTGAAGCCAACGAACGAATTGTCAGGGGTGAATTCTGGACTGGTCCTGCGACCGATGCGGAGGTTTCGATCGAAAAAGGGATCAACGAACGTTTCGACATCGGCGTCGGCGACGTCATGCGGTTCGATATTCTGGGCCGCCAGGTCAGCGCCCGGGTCACCAGTATCCGAGAAGTCGATTGGAGGGACTCGCGCAGCGGCGGCTTCATGTTCGTGTTCCGCCCAGGCTCGCTCGACGAAGCGCCTCAGACGTTCATCAGTCCGGTGAAAGGGCCGGACGAGGCCGCCGCTCGGGCGAAATTTCAACACGATCTGGTCGAGCGGTTTCCGAACGTGTCGGTCATCGATTTTCACGAAATCCTCCTAACCGTGCGCGACATCATGTCGAAAGTGACGCTGGGCGTGACGGTCGTGGGCGGCTTGGTTCTCTTCAGCGGCGTCCTGATTCTGATCGGCGCCGTGGCGATGACGAAGTTCCAGCGTATCTATGAGGCCGCTGTGCTGAAGACGTTGGGCGCCAACACGCGGACGATCACCAAGATGTTGCTGTTCGAATACGGGGTGCTGGGTTCGCTGGCGGGCATCATCGGATCGTTGGGCGCGGTCGGGCTGACATGGGGCGTTAGCCGATATGCCCTCGATATCCCATGGCGCGTCTTCGCGGGCGAGCACGTCGGTGGCGTTTTCCTGACCGCCGTCTTAGTGGCGGTGATCGGCGTTCTTGCGAGTCTGGACGTCCTGCGGCACAAGCCATTGGCCACGCTTCGAGCTGAATAGCACAACTTCCATCTTGCGAGCTTTCCTCGAGAAGCGTTTCCAACTGACCGCTCACGGCACGACTGTACGAACTGAGATGGTCGCGGGCCTGACGACATTCCTGACCATGGCCTACATCATCTTCGTCCAACCGGCCGTGCTCGGCGCCGCCGGCATGGACTTCGGAGCGGTTCTGGCGGCGACATGTCTGTCGACTGCGTTCGCGACCGCGCTGATGGCGTTCCTGGCAAACTATCCGATCGCCGTTGCCCCGGCGATGGGCCATAACTTCTTTTTTGCCTACTCCGTTGTCGTCGGCATGAAGGTGCCGTGGCAGATAGCGCTCGGCGCCGTGGCGCTGGCAGGGCTGACCTTCATTCTCGCGGCCGGCTTTGGCTTCCGCGAGCGTCTCATCACCGCAATTCCTTCTTCTATCAAACACGCGATCGCAGCCGGCATCGGCTTGCTCATTGCGATGGTGGGCCTCCAATGGGCGGGTCTTGTCGTTGCCGCACCGGGCACCCTCGTGACGCTTGGGGATTTGCACAATCGGTCGACGCTGCTGGCTCTCACAGGGCTCGCAGCCACAGCGGTGATGATGGCGCGCCGGGTTCCGGGCGCCCTGCTCTGGGGCATCGTCATCAGCGCGGGCATGGGCTTGCCGTTGGGAATCGTGCGGTATCAGGGGTTGGCAAGCCGACCGCCATCACTCACCCCGACGCTCCTGCAGCTCGACCTTGCCGGGGTCGTTGCTCCCGGGATGCTCGCCGTCGTGTCCGTGTTTTTCCTTCTTGCGCTGTTCGATTCGGTCGGCACCCTGGTCGGGGTTGGTGGACAGGCAGGGTTGATGCGCGACGGGACGCTTCCGCGCGCCCGTCAGGCACTGCTGGCGGACGCGATTGGGACCGTGGTGGGGGCTGCGCTTGGCACCTCGACCGTCACCGCGTACATCGAGAGCGGGGCCGGCGTGGCTGCTGGAGGCCGGACGGGGCTCACCAGCCTCGTGACCGCTACGATGTTCCTGCTCTCCCTCTTCTTCTATCCGCTCGTCCGAATGATTGGCGGCGGCCATGCCGTCGGCGGCTCGACGCTCTACCCGGTCATCGCTCCGCCGCTCATCCTGGTCGGGACGATGATGATGAAGGGGCTGAGAGAGATCGAGTGGAACGATCCAACCGAGGCGATTCCTGCGTTTCTCACCGTCATCATGATGCCGCTTGCTGTCAGCATCACAGACGGCATCGCATTCGGCCTCATCGCTTACGCCATGCTGAAGCTTTCCGTCGGCAGGGGGCGTGAGGTTCAACCGCTGATCTACATTTTCGCCGCGCTGTTTCTCGCCCGTTACCTGTTTCTTCGTTAGCAATCATCCGCGCGCGTCGGGTCAGAGGGCGCCCCTGTGCTGGTAGTCATGCCGGTCATGGTGGTCAGTAGTGGTCGCGTGCGTGAGACCTGTCGGGAAGAATGCTATGATGCAATGTTGTCTCGACCAGAATGGACCCAGGAGGGGCAGGAGTGTCAAGCGACATGGACGTTCAGCAGTACAAAGACGCGTTGCTTAGAAAGCGCGGCGAGATCGTCGGCACCGGAGGCATCAAGCCGTTGCAGGCTTCGATGGAGACTAACACGCGCCAGGGCGACATGGCGGATCAAGCGAGCGGGAACAACGAAGTTCATATTCAGCTCAGGTTGAAACAGACCGATGCGAAGATTCTGCAAGCCATCGAGGAGGCGCTTCGACGCATTGAAAAAGGTACCTACGGTGTGTGCCGCGACTGCGGCGAACCCATTGCCGAGGCGCGTTTGGCAGCGATTCCCTGGACGAGGGTCTGCATCGCCTGCAAGGAAAAGCAGAACTCGTGAGTGGCCTGCTCCTGTTGCTGCAGGAATTTCACCGCGAGAAGCTGGCGATGCTGCTGCGACATCAGGCGTCGGCGAGGCTCGTCAGTCAATACGACTTCAACAACACCTACCAGTACATCGTCGCCCGAGAGGAGGCGCAGCTTTCATGGCTGGCGCAGGCAATCCGGGAGTTGAATGGCAACGCCCTCGATACAGCCGACTCGGGGAGGACCATAACGGGCAAAGGGCAAGACGCTGCGCGGGCGGTGATCGAAGGCGATGCCAGCGACGCGCACGCTTTCGTCGACCGGTGGAGTCCACGCGTTGATGCAATGAGCAACGCTCGTCATCGCGGAATGTTGCGCGTCATTCTGGGCGAGACCCTCGAACAGAAACGCTTCTTCGAGCAGGCATTGGCGGGGCGGACCGACCTCCTCGGCCGGCGGGCCGATCAGCCCGAGGCGGCGAGGGGCGAGGTGTTACCGAACAGGTGGATTGAATAGCGCTCCGATAACGTTTCAGGCCTTTCTCCGATGGCAACACGGGTCGCCATCGCCCTGGGCAGCAACCTCGGCGATCGCCGCGCGCATCTCGACTATGCTGTTTCCCGGCTGGACGGGCTCCTCGACGGCATCCAGGTTTCTTCGTACATCGAAACCGCTCCTGTTGGCGTTCCCGGACATCAAGGGCCGTTCCTGAACGCAGCGGTCGTCGGGGACACGGTCCTGCCAGCTCGAGCGTTGTTGACGCAATTACTGGCAATCGAAGCCGATCGCGGGCGCGAGCGGCCGTTTGCCGGCGCTGCCCGGACGCTCGACCTCGATCTGGTGCTCTTTGGGAACCAGGTTATCGAGGAAACCGGATTGATTGTTCCGCATCCGCGTTTTCGCGAGCGAGTGTTCGTCCTGGAACCGCTCGCTGGGATCGCTCCTGAAATGATCGATCCTGTCACGGGAGAGACGGTGGCGAAGTTGCTGAAGGCACTCAACTAACTCCACCCTGCCGACTGCTTCTCTGCAGTTTCAGACCTCTGCAGGCTTTTCCCCACGACCCGTTCGCTGATGCCAGAGACGGCGCAGAGTGGCGATGGGACTCCACTCGCGCAGGTCGTCGAAATAGGAATAGACGACGGGCGTGACGAGGAGGGTCAGCAGGAGGCAGAGCACCTGACCTCCGAGGATCGTGATGGCCATCGAGGCACGCGATCCGGCGCCGGCGCCGCGACCCAGGGCGATCGGAATCATGCCCGCAATGATCGCGATGGTCGTCATCAGGATCGGCCGCAGTCGGACATGGTTGGCGACAATCAGGGCTTCGTGCCGTTCCATGCCCTGAGCGCGCAGCGTGTTCGTGTAGTCGACCTGGAGAATCGAGTTCTTCTTCACGATGCCGAACAACATCATCAATCCGATGGCGCTGTACACGTTGATCGTCATGCCAAACGCCATCAAGGCGAGCAGGCCCGCTGGCAGGCTGAGCGGCAGGGAAGTCATGATCGTCAATGGATGGACGAAGCTGTTGAATTGCGAGGCCAGCACCATGTAGATGAACGCCACGGCGAGCACGATTGCGATCATGAAGTTACTCGACGCTTCGTTCAGCGCTCGGGCGCTGCCGCCAAACACCGCTTGATAGCCCGCCTTGAGGTGCAGTTCGTCAACCTTCACGCGAGCGGCCGACAGCACTTCGCCCAGAGGCACTCGATCGATGTTGGCAAAGATCGATATTTGACGCTGGCGGTTATACCGTTGAATCTCAGCAGGCCCCCGCTCGCCGCGGAGGACCGCGACGTCGCTGACCTTGACGATCTTGTTTGGCCCCGCGGGGATCAGCAAATCCCCCATCAGGGCTGGATTGTTCCGGTACGCCTCGTCGAGGCGCAGCCGTACGACGATCTGATCGTCGCCATCCTTGAACTCGGAAATCTCCTCGCCGCCAATCAACGTGCGCAGATTCGTGGCCAACGAGTCGATGTTCACACCCAGATCGGCCGCACGGGCGCGATCGACCGTGACCTGCAGTTCAGGCTGGGTCGGCTCGAAATTCGAATCGACGTCCACGACGCCATTGATCGTGCGAATCTTGTCGATCAGCTGGGTCGTGTATACCTGGAGTTGTTCGATATCAGGCCCCTGAATGAGGATCTGCAGCCGGTTTGAACCGCCGCCGCCGCCGCCGCCCTGATAGTTGCCGCCTCCACCGCCGCCCCATCCGCCAGTCGAGGCGCCCGAAATATCCGTTCCGCCGTTCACTCGGATTCTGGCGCCCTGATACTTCCGGAGCATCGCGCGAACACGCCGCATCATCTCCTGCTGCGAGATATCGCGCTCTTCGAGCGGCGTCATCGTGATGTTGAAGTTGGCGTTGCCAGTGCCGACGAACTGTTGTACGCGACTCAAATGCGGAAGCGCCAGGATCTCCTGTTCGATCGGCTTGGCGAATTCTTCTGTGCGCGGGTAGCTTGTGCCTCTCGGCAAGCGGACGTTTACCGTGAACTCGCCCTGATCGTCGTCCGGCACCAGTTCCTTGCCGACGTAGGGGTAGAGAAAAGCGGCCGACACGACGACGGCGCCAGCAATGCCCAGCATCAAAGCGCGGTGGTGAAGCGACCAGGTCAGCATCCTGCCGTAAACGGCGTCCAACTTGGCGTAGAAGCCACTCGATTTGGTCGTGGAGTGATCCGATTTGGTGTCCTCTTTCTTCAGCCAGATCGCACAGAGTGCTGGTGTGAGTGTGAAGGAGATGAACATCGAAATCAGAATCGCCGCCGCCGAGGTAATTCCGAAGCTATAGAAGTAGCGCCCAATCTGGCCGGTCATGAACGCCACCGGCACGAAGATGACGACCAGGGAAAGGGTGGTCGCCATGACCGCGAGTCCGATTTCTGCGGTCGCGTCAGCTGCCGCTTCCTTCGGCGTCAGGCCCTTTTCTTCGACATACCTGAAGATGTTCTCGAGGACGACGATGGCATCGTCGATGACGATGCCGGTGGCGAGAGACAAGGCCAGCATGGTCATGTTGTTCAGCGTGAAGCCGAACATTCTCATGATCGTGAAAGTACCGATGATCGAGGTCGGCACGGCCAATGCGGCAATGAAAGTCACGCGCAGGTTGCGAATGAAGAAAAAGACCACCACGCTGGCGAGCAGGCCGCCGAGAATCAGGTGGAGCCGGATCTCCTCGAACGATCGGCGGATGAAGCGGGACTGGTCGTTGCCGATGCTGATCTGAAGATCCTGCGGCAGCGAAGCCTGAATCTGCTGCAGCTTGTTCACGACGCGGTCGACCACCTCGACGGTATTGGTCCCCGATTGCTTGCGAACCTGGAGACCGACCGAGGCCACGCCATTCAGCTTGTTCGCGCCGCGCACCTCCTGGATGCCGTCCACCACGCGACCGATGTCGCCAAACGTGATCACCGACCCCTCGCGATAAGCAAGGACGATGCGATTGAAGTCCTCGACATTCTTGATTCGGCCCAAGGTGCGAAGCGCGACCTCGGACGGCCCGGATACGAAATTGCCGCCGGGCACTTCCACGTTCTGTCGCTCGATCGCTGTCCGCACCTGCTCGACGGTCAAGCCGTAGGCGTTGAGGCGGTCGGCGTTGAGAAGTAGTTGGACCTCGCGGCGCCGCTCGCCTTGGAGACTGATGGCGCCGACATCCTTCAGTGTTTCGAGCACCTGCTTGATCTGCTTGTCGGCGATGTCGGTAATCTCTTTCTGAGAGCGGGGCCCGTACACGTTGAACTGCAGAATCGGCGCCGCGTCCGGATCCTGTTTCTGAATCTGCGGCGGCCGAGCGTCACGTGGAAATTGGGCGACGATCGTGGCGACCTTGTCGCGAACGTCTTGGGTCGCAGCCTCGATTTCACGCTCGAGCGTGAAGGTGATGTTGACACTCGAACCGTTCTGCTGGGAGTTCGCCCGCAGTTCGTCGATGCCGCTGATGGTGTTGACGACTTCCTCGACGCGCTTGGTGATCTGGGTCTCGACTTCCTCGGCACTGGCGCCCGGGAGCTGGACCTGCACGTTCACCACCGGCTGGTCGGTCTTCGGCATCAAGTCCAGGCCGAGATCCTTGTAGGAGAACGAACCCAGTACGATGAGCGCCGTCGTCATCATGATGGCGAAGACGGGCCGCTTGACGCTGACTTCCGCTAGCTTCATTGGCTGGCTCCTTCACGACCACGGCCCTGGCCGCCACGACGGCCGTTTGCGCCATTGCCGCGTCCCTCGGGCTCGTCACCGCCCTGGCCGGTCTGCACGCTCGTTCCCGTCGCGAGCTGATTGACGTTGCTCGTCGCCACGATCTCGTCGCCTTTCAAGCCTTCTACGATTTCAACGACCGTGCCCTTGCGCGCTCCGAGCGTGACCTGCTGCTGACGCGCCTTGCCATTCTCGATCACGTAAACCGTGGACACGCCGGCCATCGTCGATATGGCGTCGTCTGGCGCAGCCAACACATTCTCGTCCACGCGTGTGAGCACCGTGCCTTTGGCGAAAAATCCGGGCTTCAGCGTCCGATCGGCATTGTCCACCAGGACTTCAACGGGGAAACGTACGGGTCGCCTGATCGACTGCGGGGCTGACATACGCCACTTTCCCGTGAAATGGCTTTTCGCCGAACGCTTCGACGACGAAGTCCACCGACTGGCCGGCTTTGATGACGCCAGCGTTCTTTTCCTGAATCGCGGTTTTCAACTTCAGCGGATTCATCTGCACGATGGTCGCGACCGGCGTATTCTCGCGGATGAATTCCCCCGGCTGTACCAGGCGTTCAGCGACCGATCCGGAAACCGGAGCGCGAACGTTTGCGTCGTTGAGCTTCTTTTGCGCGAGCTCATAAGAGGCTCGACGATCTTGAAGGCTGGCTTTGAGGCTGCGGACATTGTCGATAGCCGCCTGGTAGTTCGCCTCCGCGACCTTGAGGCGCGTTTCGGCGGTCTCACGATCGACCTGCGACAGCAGGCCTCGCCCGCTCAGTTGTTGGGCGCGGGCGAAAGCGGCACGGGCGTCATCTCGGTTGGCAATTGCTTGCTGCACAGAGGCGATCTGCTCGTCCGACGGAGGCTGCTTGTCCTGCGTGCGATCGATGCCAAGTTGTGCTTCGACCTGGCGAAGCGCACTTTCTGCCCGCTCCAAGGCGAGAGTCAGCTCGCGAGGCTCGATACGCACGAGGGGGTCTCCCACACGCACTTCGGTGCCCAACTGCACAGGCACGTCGCGGACGATCCCGGCGACCTCACTGCTTACACGAGCCTGATCGGGGGATACGAGCGTCCCGGAAAGTTCGACGCGTCGTTCCAGGCTGATGTGCTGGAGTGTCGTTGATTCAACGCGGACCGCAGGGCCACCGCCGCGGCCGCCGCGTCCCCCCCGTCCTCCAAGACCGTTCGCCTCGCCGGAACCGTTACAAGCTGCCAGAAGGATGCTCGAGGCAAGCAGGGCAGGAACCGAGTGCGTCAGCCGCACTCGAATCCGCTGTCGGCCCGGGCCAATCTTCTTCACGTAGTTGGACATTCCCATCCCTGACTGAAGTCGCCTCACCTTGCTTACCGCAGCGCCAGCGGTTCCTCGGAGGCTCCGTACGCGCCATGCGCCGCTTCCGACGACCGCCGCCTGGCCAGCCACATCCGCGCACCTTCGATGTACACGTAATAGACCGGTGTGATGTAGAGCGTCAGCAATTGCGAGACGAGCAAGCCGCCCACCACCGCCAGGCCGAGCGGTTGCCGCGACTCGGCACCAGCTCCCCATCCCAATGCGATCGGCAGGGTGCCAACGAGCGCCGCCATGGTCGTCATCATGATCGGCCGGAAACGCACGAGACACGCTTCGTGAATCGCTTCCATGGGCGATTTGCCATGCTGCCGCTGCGCCTCGACCGCGAAATCGACCATCATGATTCCGTTCTTCTTCACGAGGCCGACCAGCATGATCACGCCGACGAACGCGTACAGGTTCAACTCGGTCTTGAAGAGCAGCAGCGTGAGCAACGCGCCGAGGCCGGCAGAGGGAAGTCCGGAAAGAATCGTGAGCGGGTGGGTGAAGCTCTCATACAGCACCCCAAGCACGATGTAGATGACGACGATGGCCATCAACAGGATCAGACCGAGGCCCTGCAGCGAATCTTGGAACGCCTGCGCTGTTCCCTGGAAACTCGTGCTGATGGTCGAGGGCAGTGTTTGCGCGGCCAGCGATTGCACTGCCGACACGGCGTCGCCCAAGGCGAGGCCCGGCTTCAAGTTGAAAGAGATGGTGACGGACGGTAGCTGGCCGGTGTGGCTGACCGAGTAGGGGCCGACCTCCATCTTCAATCGAGCGACCGACTCGAGTGGGATCAGACGGCCGGTGTTGGAGCGCACGTACAGCTGCGACATGGCAGCTGGATCGGTTTGAAATTCGGGCGCCACCTGGAGAATCACCTGGTACTGATTGTTCGGCGCAAAAATTTGCGAGACCTGGCGCGTCCCATAGGCGTTATAGAGCGCGGTCTCGACCTGGTTCGCGGTCAGGCCGAGCGTCGAGACCCTGTCGCGGTCCATCTCGACCGTCACTTGCGGATTCCTGAGCAGCAGGTCGCTGCTGACATCCTCGAGCCCGGGGTACTGACGGATTTTTTCCTCGAGGATGGGCGCCCACTTGTAGAGCTCGTCGGTGTCGGTATCCTGAAGCGTGAACTGGTAGAGTCCTCGTGAGCCGCCGCCCGTTCCGCCGAGGTTGATGGGCGGCTGATTGGTCATGAAGACGCGGATGCCGGGAATCTGCGCCATTGTCGGCCGCAGTTCAGCGATCTTCTGATCGACCGACATTTGCCGCTCTGAGCGCGGCTTGAGCTCGGCCCAGATGCGGCCGCTGTTCAAGGCACCGCCGAAATTACCGATCGCCCCTACGTTGACCATCGTGGATGCGACGTCAGGGTCTTTCGCCACGATGTCGGCAACCTGTGTCTGGTGGCGCACCATCTCCGGATAGCTGATGCCTTGCATCGCTTCGGTGTTGATTTGAAACCGGCCCTGATCTTCGCTGGGTAAGAACCCCTTCGGCACCAGTCCAAACAGATAGCCGGTAGCGAACAGCAGAGCCACTGAGGCGATCGCCGTGACTCCCTTGAAGCGGAGGCTCAATCTCAGCGTGCGGTCGTACACCCACAGCCACCCCTGGAACATCCGCTCGAACGCGTTGTAGAGCCATCCGTGACGCTGCGCATGCGGCGGTCTCAGGAACCGGCTGCACAGCATCGGCGTGAGACTGATCGACACGAAGCCCGACACAAGAATGGCCACGCCGATGGTCACGGCGAATTCGTGCAGTAACCGGCCCACCACGCCGCCCATGAACAACACCGGGATGAACACTGCGGCGAGTGAAGCGGTCATCGACACGATGGTGAAGGCAATCTCCTTCGAGCCGTCGAAGGCCGCCTCCATCGGAGGCTTACCCATCTCCATGTGACGGACGACGTTTTCCAGCATGACGATCGCGTCGTCGACCACGAAGCCTACCGAGAGCGTGAGGGCCATCAGAGAGAGATTGTCGAGGCTGTACCCAAGGAGGTACATGACAGAAAACGTCCCGACCAGCGAGCCTGGGAGCGCAAGGCTGGGAATCAGCGTCGCCGACAGGTTGCGCAAGAACATGAAGATCACGAGGACAACGAGGCCGATCGTGATGAGGAGCGTCACTTTGACGTCGTGAACCGACTGGCGAATGGAGATCGAGCGATCCATCCGCGTATCGATGTTGATGGAGGCCGGGATCTGCTCACGGAACGTCGGCAACAGTGCGTTGATTCTGTCCACCACTTCGACGACGTTGGTGCCCGGCTGCTTCTTGACGGCCAGCATGATGGCGCGCTGACCCTGCCGCCAGCTGGCGGACTTGTCGTTTTCCACGCCGTCGTACACGTGCGCGACTTCCTCGAGGCGCACGGGATTCCCGTTGCGGTACGCGATGATGGTCGGCCCATACGCCGCCGCCCGGAGAAGCTGCCCGTTGGATTGCACGACGAACGTCTTCTCACCATAGATGTTGCCGGTGGGGAGGTTGACGTTGGCGTTCGATATCGAGTTGGCGACTTCATCGATGCCGATGGAGCGGGCGGCGAGCTGGCGCGGGTCGACATCGATGCGCACCGCGTACTTCTGCGAGCCGAACACGTCCACTTGTGCAACCCCGGTCACCATCGAAATACGCTGGGCAATGGTCTGTTGCCCGTACTCGTCCAGGACTGAAAGCGGCACCGTGTTGGATGAGAGAACAAGAATGATGACCGACTGGTCGCTCGGGTTCGCCTTCTGATAGGAAGGCGGCGCAGGCATCTGAGGTGGGAGCTGGCGAGACGCGCGCCCGATCATCGATTGAACGTCCTGGGCCGCCGCATCGATGTTCCGGCTCAAGTCGAACTGCAGCGTGATGTTCGTACTGCCTTGCGAGCTCGTCGAGTTGATGTTGGTGAGCCCCGCAATCGATGCGAACTGCTTTTCGAGGGGCAACGCCACGGACGAAGCCATCGTTTCCGGGCTCGCGCCAGGTAGGCTTGCATTCACCTGGATGGTCGGAAAGTCGATGGTGGGCAGGTCGCTGACCGGCAGCACCTGATAGGCCATGGCGCCGAAGACGAGAATCCCCAGCATCAAGAGCGTGGTCGTGACCGGTCGCCGGATGAAGACAGCCGAGAGGTTCATGGCGTTACCTTCTGGGTTTCGTCGCCCTTGACACTGATGTGGGCGCCTGGCACGAGGCGCAGATGTCCATCCGTTACGACCGTCTCGCCGGCCTGCAGCCCATTCTTGATCACCGTCTCGGTGGCACCCGATCGAGCGACCTCGACGACACGAAACTCGACTGTCTTGTCTGGCTTGACGACGAACGCGTATGGACCTTGCTGCGAAGTCTGAATCGCCGGTGAGGGCGCAACGATTGCCGCCATATCGGTAGCCAACAGCACCGACACGTTGACGAACTGGCCGGGCCAGAGGCGACGATCGCCGTTGGAGAACTCAGCCTTGATCTTGATTGTCCCAGTCGTCGGGTCGACGGCATTGTCGACGAACGTGATGCGCCCGTTGCTCGTTACCGAGCCCTCCTCGGGCGGGCTGGCTTCGACGCGCAGCGAGCCCAGCGCCATGTAGCGCTTCAGATCCGAAAGACGCGCTTCAGGGATCGCGAACGATACGTAGATCGGCGATACCTCGTTGATCACTACGAGCGACGTCGTATCGTTGGCGCGTACAAGGTTCCCTTCGTGCACCATCAGCGTGCCGGTTCGACCGGACAGGGGGGCAGTGATGGTCGCGTACTGCAACTGCACCTGCGCGTTTTCGACGGCCGCACGATCGGCCTCGACGGTGGCGGTGAGGGCCGCAACGCCAGTTCGACTTGTGTCGAGCTGCTCCTTTGTGGCAATGCCGCGCTCGGCGAGGTCCTGAAAACGCCTGGCCTGCGCATCCGCGTTTGTCAGCTGCGCGGTGTCTCGGGCAAGGTTGGCTTGCGCCTGCTGCAGCGCCGATTCGAGCGGACGCCGATCCAGCTCGAACAGGACCTGGTCCTTCTTGACGTCGTCGCCCTCCTTGAAATTGACGGAGATGAGCTGGCCGGTCACCTGCGCGCGCACTGCGACTGTGGAGTGCGGCTCGGCTGAGCCGATGACCTTGACCTCGATCGGCATCGGCTTCTGGACCACCATCCCGACCGTCACGGGAACGGGTGCGGCCGCTCCTCCCCGGCCACCCCCTGCAGGCGTGGTTGAACTCGATGCCGCGCCACGAGAGCAGCCGACCGCGGCTGCTGACGCGATCCCTATGCTCAGAACAACGAATGTGTAAGACAGACGCATGCCGGCTTCTATGGTCCTAAGGCCGCCCCGGGCGGCCGGTTAACTACTCGAATCGAAGCGCTTCGATCGGATCGAGCGCAGCCGCCTTCCGCGCCGGATAGAACCCGAAGAACACGCCTGTCGCTGCCGCGAACCCAAACGCGATCGCTACGGAGTTCGGCGATACCGTGGTGGGCCAGCCCTGCCACAAGGTGACCCCTTCAGCGAGCCCGAATCCAAGTGCGATACCGATCCCGCCGCCGAACAGGCTGAGCACGACGGCCTCGACGAGGAATTGCAACAGCACGTCCCGCCCGCGGGCGCCAATCGCCATGCGAAGGCCGATCTCGCGCGTTCGCTCGGTCACCGACACGAGCATGATGTTCATGATTCCGATGCCGCCAACGAGCAGGGACACACCCGCGATGCTCGCCAGCAAGGCGGTCATGGTTTGCGTCGCTTCTTTTCGCACGCTCGCCATTTCTTCGATCGTCCGAACCATGAAGTCGTCGGGGTCGCCCGGTTGAACCTTGTGGCGTGTTCGAAGCAGTGCGGCGATCCGATCGGCTGTCGCTGAAACCTGACTCGAATCGGCACCCATGACGTTCACGTTATTGATGAACGTCACGCCTCGCAGTTTCTTCATCACGGTCGTGTAGGGCGCAAACGCGACGTCGTCGCGGTCCTGGCCGATCTGCGATTGGCCCTTCGCGGCCATCACGCCCACGACCGTGAACGGCTGGTTGGAGATGCGGATGACCTCGCCGACCGGATTCACGTCTGCTCCAAAGAGCTGCTCGCGCGTCACGGAGCCGAGGACCACCACCTTGGCTGCGGTCTGAACGTCCTGCGACGTGAAGAACGCGCCGAGCTGGGTCGGCCATGCATTGATGAGTGGGTAGTCGATATCGGTGCCCTGGAGTTGCGTGTTCCAGTTCAGGTTGCCCGCCACCATTTGGGCTCGCATGTTCGATCCGGCCGCTGCGTAGAGAACGCCCGGCACTTGGGTGATCGCGGCCGCATCGTCGGGCGTGAGCGTACTGGCGTTCCCTTGTCCTTGCCGCACGCCACCCTGCGTCCAGTTGCCAGCGTTGACGATGATGGTGTTGGTGCCGACGGACTGAACGGCCGAATCGATCTGGGATTGGGCGCCCGAGCCGAGCGCGACCATGGTAATCACAGCTGCCACGCCGATAATCATTCCCAGCATGGTCAGCGCCGTCCGCATCTTATTGCGCGCAAGCGCCTTCAGGGCGATCCGAAACACCATCAAGACCGACATAGTCTGACTCCCGAGACCAACCGTCGCCTGTACCGGATTCCAGGTAGTTCGCGACTAGGCGACGACCAACTTCTAACGATTTCTACCCAACGACCAACGACCAACGACTAACGACCAACGACTATCCGGCCGCCGCTTCCACCGGCAGCGCCGCCAGCTCCTCTCGCGCGTGACGACGGCGGGTTACAGCCCGATCCGCCACCACATGCCCGTCGCGAAATTGCACGATTCGTGTCCCGTATTCCGCGATGTCGAGCTCGTGCGTAATGAGCAGGACTGTTATGCCCCGTTCGCTGTTCAGGTGCTGAAAGATGTCCATTACTTCGATGCTTGTTCGCGTGTCGAGGTTCCCCGTCGGCTCGTCGGCCAGCAGAATCGAGGGGTTGTTGATCAACGCGCGCGCGATTGCGACGCGCTGCTGCTGACCACCAGAAAGCTGATTTGGGTGATGGTCCGCGCGATCTTCGAGGCTAACCGCCTTCAAGACCTCCATCGCGCGCTTGTGACGGTCTACTGCCTTCAGCCCAGCGCTGCCATACAAGAGCGGCAACTCGACGTTGTCGAGTGCCGAGGTCCGCGACAAGAGGTTGAAGCCTTGGAAAACAAAGCCAATCTTCTTGTTGCGCACGGCTGCGAGTTGATCCTTCGACATGCGAGAAACGTCCTGCCCGTCCAGGAAGTACTGGCCGCCAGTCGGCTTGTCCAGACAACCGGCGATATGCATGAATGTTGACTTGCCCGATCCTGATGGCCCCGTTACCGACAAGAACTCACCCCGCTCGACGTCGAGATTCACTCCGCGGAGCGCTTTGACTTCGACTTCGCCGACCACGTAGGTCTTGACGAGACTCTTGACCGAGATAACAGGAGGCATCGTGCTACCGGCCTCGACCGCCGCCTCCGCCGCCTGGGAATCCACCAAAGCCGTCACGGCCGCGGCCGCCTTGTGGCAACAGCGGATTGCCTGCGCCGGCAGGCTGGCCGGGCCGCGTACCGCCACCGGTCAACACGCCGGTCACCACTTCCATCCCTGGCTGCAGTTCGCCGCTCAAGAGCTCCGTGTTGGTACCGTC
Organism: uncultured Acidobacteriota bacterium; assembly: GCA_963773035.1. Taxonomy (GTDB): domain Bacteria; phylum Acidobacteriota; class Vicinamibacteria; order Vicinamibacterales; family CAVVIG01; genus CAVRXZ01. The sequence goes on from CAVYZX010000037.1 coordinate 125,825, forward strand.
GGTGATGCCGAGGCGCAGATTCACGGGCTTCAATTCCTTGTTCATGAAGACCCAGACTCGACCCCGGGATTCGACCGGCGGCAACGGCGCAAACAACGCATCGATGGTCTCGGCCGGCCGAGCCGTGCGTTCCTTCGATGCGCCGGGCTTCTCCGGTTTCTTGGTAGCCGCCGCCTCGAACGTACTGACGTCGACGCCGCGCTCTTTCATCCGCGCGAGAAACTGCTTCTGTTCGTCGGGCGACATGTCCTTGAACCGATCCATCATGCGCGCGCGCCTGTCTCCGTCCGAGGTGCCGGCATCCGCGCTTCGTCCGCCGAAGCCGCTTCCGTCGCGACCGCCGGACCTGCCTTCGAATCCGCCTGAACGATCGCCAAACGAGCCGCGACTCTCGCGGCCGCCGCTGACCGAGGGGACCTGCTGTGCTGACGCCGATGGCCCTGGCGGTGTTGGCTTGCCGGCACCTGCTGGTGGCTGGCTAGGAGCCGACGATCCAGCCGGCTTGCTCATGGTCGGGAGGTCGGCATCAGCGGAAACGTCACCTCGACCGCGCCCTCCCTGGCCGCGGCCGCCGCGTGAAGATTGCCCTTCCGCGGGCGGCGTTTGATTCAGAGCCGCGAAAATGTCGTTCGTCGGCCGGAACCGGATAGCCGCATTCGGCACTCGCAGGGCGTCCGACCGAGTCGCGATTTGCACGCGGAGGTTCGCCGTCATGCCGGGTTTCAGCTTGAGCTCGGGATTCGGGACGTTGATAATCGTGCCGTACGTCGTCACGTTCTGAACGACGACCGGCTGCAACCGAATCTGCGCGACTGAACCCTCGAATTGTTGCCCCGGATAGGCATCCACGCGGAAGGTGACTACTTGTCCCGGTCGAATTCGCCCGACGTCGGCTTCGTCAATGCTGGCGTTGACCTGCATCTTCGTCAGATCGGCGGCAATTATGAAGAGCGTCGGCGACTGGAGGCTGGCGGCCACGGTCTGCCCGACATCGACGCTCCGCTGGATGACGATGCCGTCGATTGGAGCCGCGATGATGGTGTGCGCGACATTGACCTGGTTCTGATTCAGTGACGCTTCGGCCTGTGTCACTTGTGCCTGCGACGACACCAGCTGCGCCTGGGCCGCATCGACCGCCACCTTCGCCGCATCCAGATCGCTCAGCGGAAGCAGCTGTCTTTCGGCCAGCTCTTTGGCGCGCGTGTACTTGGTTTGCACGTCGACCAGCCCCACCCGATTTCGTTCGAGATCCGCTTTCGACCTCGTGAGGTTCGCTTTCGCTTGCTCGACTTGTGCCTGGAGCAGGGAAGGATCGAGCCTCGCAATCACTTGACCCTTCCGGACGATCGAGTTGAAGTCGGCGTTGAGCTCCGAAATCGTGCCCGAGACCTGACTGCCGACCTGGACAGTCGTGACGGCCTGAAGCGTTCCTGTTGCACCAACGGTGTCGATGATGTCCCCTCGCGTCACGGGCGCGGTGTTCACCGTGGGCTCGGTGCCGTTGCGACGCATGTAGTACGCCCCGGCGCCGGCACCCACGGCCGCGATGACGAGGAGAAGACTGAGGACTCGCTTCATTGACTTCTGAAATCCTGCGATGGCTTCCGTTCTTAAGCGACGCCGACCGGCCTAGCGGCCGAATCCGCCTCCACCAGCGCCAAATGCGCCACCGCCACCGGCCGTAGAGTTGTTAGTGCCTGCGCTACCCGTCGTGCCGCCGCCGACGCCACTCGGACTGAGCAGCGTGATGTTCGAGCTTTGAAGCGTTGTCTGCTGCGAACGGTCGAGCTCGACGAGCGCCTTGCGATAGTTGAGGACGGCGCGAAGCTCGCTGTTTCGCGCATCGGCCAAATCTCGCTGTGCCTGGACCACGAAGTAGTTCGTAGACATCCCGACTTCGAACTTGCTCTGCTCGGCTTCGAGTCGCCGCTGCGCCAGCTCCCGCGCGGACTGAGCCGCCTGAACGACTTCAGCCGAGTTCTGCGCATCGATGGCCGCGCTGGTGACGTCGTTGGCCACCTGCAATTCCATTTGTTTCAGCTGTGCTTCAACCTGATTCAGTTGAACGCGGGCACGGGCCACCGACGCTTCCTGTGAGCTCTTGCCGAGCGGATAGCTGAAATTCAATTGCACGGTCCAGCGCGGATAGTCCGACCCGAAAAGCGAGGAGAGGGCGTTCCCGTAGCCCCCTGGGATTCTGTCGATTACGTCCCGGTTGACTCCTGAGCCCGAGGTGATGAGCTGGGTGCCGCCCAACCCCTGCAATCCGTAAACAGCCAAGAGATCTGCCTGCGGCATCGTCTGGTCGTTCAGATACTTCAGCGTGACGCTATTCGCCTCGACGTTCTTCTTCGCGATGGCGATGTCCGTGCGCTCGCTAAGAGCCCGCCGGATCGCCGCGTCGAGGTCGATCGGCTCCGGACGAAATTCGGGCCGGTCTGTCGGATCGAGCGTGGCATTCCAGTTTGGGTCCTGGGTGCCGTCGACGATCAGTCGCTTCAATGCGAGCTCGGCTTGACGCTGCGTTGATACGGCGGCGACGAGATTCTGGCGGCGGGTGGCGGCTTCAGATTGCGCCTGCACGACGTCGATCGGCGCCATCGTGCCGACCTGAACACGCGTCTGGTTGTCGCGTACGAGGTTTTCGGCCAGGTCGAGCGACTGGCGTGCGACTTCGACGGCCTGCAACGCTGTCACATAGTTCCAGTAGGCGTTGCGGACGTTCGAGACCGTGTTGGTAACCGTGGCGCGAAGCTGGACGTCGGAAATGTCGCGGTTGATACTCGTCACCGCGAGCTGCTGCCGTGTGTTGTCCGTCCGAAACCCGCGGAGCAAGGGTTGCGTGTACTGCCCGGTCCAGAACGAGCTGTACGAAGGATTGAAGAGATTGTTCAGGCTGTTCGTCGACACCCGGCTGTTATTGAACTGGATGGCAACGTTGCCGCCGCCCCAGGGGATGCTCTGCGCGATTCCCGCGTTGTACGTTGCCGTGTCGTTGACCACGCCCGCGCCTGCCACGTTGGCTCCAGCAATTGTGGTCTGCGCCGGGGTCGTCTGCGACTGCGTGAACACGGTCGACGTGAGCGAGGGGTGATATATGGATCGGATACTGGCAATCGCGATGTCGTTGATCTGAGGGTTCAGGCGCTGAACCGCGATGTCGAGATTTCGTTCGAGTGCGAGTTTTACGGCATCGTCGAGCGATATCTGCACGGTGGGACGTGTGTCCGATGGTGCAGCCGGGGCTTGAGCCGCGGGCTGCTGATTTGTCGTGCTGGCCTGACCGGCGGCGGCCATGCGCTCAGCCGCTTGCCGAATGAGCTCCTGAATCCGTGCTTCTGAGGGCTCCTGCGCGCGCACCGTTCCGATGCCTGCAGCCAGCGCGAGAGCAGTCGCGAATATCCAGATCGATCCACTACGTGTCATTGCATGTGTCCTCTTAAACTAAAGACTGCTAGCGAGTTTCCGTTCGTCCTTTGGGGTCAGCGGGACGGGGCGGGCGTGGGTTGTCCCGCTTCCATTGCTCGTGCACTTCCTTGAACTTGGCGTTCTGCTTGGGCGTCAGGACCTGCACCATGTGCAGCAGCATCAGCGTGCGTATCTTGTTCAGGCTGGCCCGGACGCTTTCGACCTTCTCGACCTGGCGCGCCACCAGCGCTTCCTCCGCCCTCAGCTCAATCAGCCGCGACAGCTCCGCCTCCTGTCGGTCGAGTTCCTCCTTGCTTTGGCGCAGTTGAGGCAGGGAACTGCGGTAAACCATGTCGATCCGGGCCGACTGGTCGGGGGTAAGCCCGAGTTCCCGGACCACTCGTTCGTCGTTCCACCATGGAAAACCAGACTGCGCAGCGACCTGGGCGGCCGAGGCCGTCACGAGGGCGGCCAGGGCCCAGCTGAGGAAATTCGGCCTCATGTGTAAACCTCTAAAGAAACAGCTACTTCCAGGAATACGACAAAACTGGTGAAAATATTTATAGCTCAGAGCGGCTGCGTGAACTCCGTAATCTTGGCGATGGCAAGGCCGACCAGATTGTCCGGTGTCGAGGCGCCGGACGTCAGGCCGACGGCCACGGCTCCCGATACCGGGAGCCAGCCCCCGGCGGTCACTTCCCCCGCGCCGCCCGCCGGACGGTGACGAATTTCTTCAGGCGAGACCAGACACTCCGGGTCGGCAATGTGGAACGTCGGCTTCGAGGCAGCGCAGATGCGGGCCAGGTTGCACGTGTTGCTGCTATTGTAGCCGCCGATGACGATCATGAGGTCGACCGCCTTCTGTTCCAGGAGCGCCACCACCGCGTCCTGACGGTCCTGGGTCGCGCTGCAAATCGTGTCGAAGGCTTCGAAGTGCTCGATCAAGGACTCGGAGCCGTACCGATCGGAGACCGCGGCCTTCAACATCTCGGCGATCTCCAGCGACTCGGACATGAGCATGGTCGTCTGATTGGCAAGGCCGACGCGCTGCAAATCCTGATCGGGGTCGAAGCCCGCTGATGCCGTAGAGCCGAATCGAGCCAGGAAGGCGTTGCGGTTGCCGCCGTCGCGGATGTAGTCGCAGACGATTTCCGCTTCACGCCGGTCGAGCAATACCAGATATCGCCCGCCATACTCGAGCGCTTGTGATGCGGTCGCCTGCGTCTCTTCATGCCAGGCCTTGCCGTGGATGATCGACGTGTAGCCTCCTTCGCAGTAGCGCCGCACGTTCTTCCACACGTTGAGCACCGAACCGCAGGTCGTGTCGACGAGCGTACAACTGCGGCGCTCGAGCCGCTGCAGCATGGCGATCGTCACGCCGAATGCCGGCAGGATCACCACGTCGTTCGAACCGAGGGACTCAATCGACACCTCTTCGTCAGACAAGAAGCCTATGTCCATGGAGCGGAGCTTGGCGTTCACGTGCGGATTGTGAATGATTTCTCCGGTGAGGAAGACGCGTCGATCGGGAAATCGTTCCCGCGTCTGATACGCGTAGTCGACGGCCCGATCCACGCCGTAACAGAAGCCGAACTCGCGCGCTAGATGGATTGTCAGGCGCCCGGCGTGATAGGTGAAATCCTCGGTTTTGATCCGCTCGACGAGGGCGCTATGGTAGCTCTCGTTCAGCGTACCAGCGACGACGTTCTTGAGGTCGAGGCCTTTGCGGAAGATGAGGGAGGCCATTCACCGAAGCGTGACTTCCCGCACGTGCGGTGTCAACGCATCGACGGCCGAAAGCTCACGGATCCGCGGCCGATCCCCTGCCAACTCCAGCTCCGACAGGAACACGTCGTCGGCCTCGAAGACATCCGGTCGTGAAAGCTCGGTTCTCGCCGATGGTGCAATCTGCACGGCCTGGCGCGCAACTGTGCCAGCGCGCCGGAGCGGAACGCCGCGCGACGCTCCCCAATTCAAGAACAGGCCCGTGCTCACGCCGATGAAGAGGCCGGCTGCGAGGGAGGCGGCTACCCAGCGTCGCGCCAGGCGCGGCACGGTGCGTCCGCTGCGCGGACTCGACGTCTGACCCGGGAACGTAATCACGCGGGCCGGGTGCCCGAGATGCTCGAGCCGGCGCGCGATCTGCTGCTGCTGCGCGTGAAGACGATCTGGTGTGAAGACGGCGTCGGCAGCTGCAATCGCACCTTCGCTCAGCGCGTCCATGAACTGTGTGAGTTCAGCGTACCGCAGGCCGCACTCGCTGCAATCTGTCAGGTGCTCAGCCACGGGAGGATCGAGGGGATCGCCGCCCCGCGAGGCGAGATAGCTTTCGAAGAGGATCTCTTCCCGGAGGTGTTGCCGGCGACTCATCACGGCCTTCCTCCTAGCAAACTGCGCAGCTTCCGCGCGGCTCGGAACAGATGGACGCGCACGGTCGACTCATTCAACCCCGTGATGGCACTCACTTCCCGAGGCGAACAGTCGCCGTAGTGGCACAACATGAAGACGGTCCGTTGACGGCCGTCGAGGCGATCCACCGCGGCCGCAATGCGTGCCAGTCTCTCACGTGAAAGCACCCTCGCCTCGGGGCTTGCGTCCGCGGGCCCGGCCACCGTCGACTGCAGGTCCTGAGCGGCGCCGACCTCGCCGGAGGGAACGAGCCAACGTTCCCGCCGCGCGCGCGCCTTGCGCCGGTCGAGGCAGCCATTGATGAGAATTCTTGTGAACCAGACCTCGAACGGCCACGCCTCCCGATACGATCCGATATGCGTGAACACTTTGACGAACGCGTCTTGAACGGCCTCGTCTGCTTCGGAAGCGTCCCGCAAGTACTGATAGGCAATCCGCAGCGCTCGTCGCTGATGCGCTTCGACGAGTCCTGCAAACAGCTCGCGTGCTTCGTCGAGATCGCCGCGCTCGACGAGTTGCCGGATATCGATCGCCAGCTTCGTATCGTTCGAGACGGGCGGTGCCGCCCGACGACTCCCGGAAGGGGCCTTGGGAGCCGGCTGAGAGGGTCCGACCAACGATGGGTCGACGGAACGGCGCGAATCACTGCTCATAGGGCATTACGATGCGGCGAACAGGGTGTTTACAGTTTACCTCATTAAATCCCCATTGTTGACTTGGGATCATCCAGACGGTACGATTCGTGATTCTGCGTATCTAGCCGTTCTTCCAGACTTTGGAGCCTTGGATGAGTACGGAAGTTGAGCGAGGTCTCGGCCTCGAGCGCGAGGGAATCCAGACCAATTCCGTGAAGTGGAACCTGTCGCCGGCCGCTCTTTACGAAGAAGCGTTGCGCCGGCAGGAAGGTGTGCTCGCGGACGGTGGCCCCTTGGCTTGTCGCACCGGCCAACACACAGGTCGCTCGCCGAACGATAAATTTGTCGTTCGGGAGCCGTCGACCGAGGCTCACATCGCGTGGGGCAAGGTGAACAGACCCATGGACCCCGCGCACTTCGACCTCCTGCACCGCGACGTGCTGAGCTCGCTGACGGGTAAAGAGCTGTACGTCCTTGATTGCTGTGCCGGCGCCGATCCCGAGTACCGGCTGCCTATCCGCGTGATCAACGAGTACGCCTGGCACAACCTTTTCGCACGCAACCTCTTCATCACCGATGCCGCGGTCGCTTCTGCGCACGCGCCAGAGTTTACGGTCATCGCCGCGCCCACGTTTCGCGCGAGCCCGCAGCGCCACGGGACGAACGGCGAAGTCGTCATCGCGGTCAATTTCGCGAAGAAACTGGTGTTGATTGGTGGAACCAGCTATGCCGGCGAGATGAAGAAGTCGATTTTCAGCGTGCTCAACTACGTGCTGCCGATGCGGGGAGTCCTTTCGATGCACTGCTCGGCCAACGTCGGTCGATCGGGCGACGTGGCTCTCTTTTTCGGGCTGTCGGGCACTGGTAAAACCACGCTCTCGAGCGATCACGAGCGCCGGCTCATCGGCGACGATGAGCACGGATGGAGCGATCGCGGGGTGTTCAACTTCGAGGGCGGATGCTACGCGAAGACCATCCGGCTCTCGGCCGAGGCCGAACCGCAGATTTATTCGACCACGCGACGATTCGGAACGGTCCTGGAGAATGTGATCGTCGACTCGGAAACGCGACGGCTGGACCTCGACGACGACCAATTGACCGAAAACACGCGCGCCGCATATCCGATCGAGTTCATCGACAACGCGGTGCCCACCGGACAGGCCGGTCATCCCAAGAACATCGTCATGCTGGCGGCGGATGCGTTCGGCGTGCTGCCGCCGTTGTCGCGACTGACAGCCGAAGGCGCGATGTATCACTTCTTGTCCGGCTACACCGCCAAGGTCGCCGGGACAGAGAAGGGGGTCAAGGATCCGACGGCGACGTTCAGCACGTGCTTCGGCGCGCCGTTCCTGCCGTTGCCCCCGGGTCACTATGCCCGGATGCTCGGTGAGAAGATCGCCAAGCATCAAGCGCGCGTGTGGCTGGTCAACACTGGCTGGACCGGGGGGCCGCACGGTGTTGGATCGAGGATGAGGATCGCGCATACCCGGGCGATGATCGGCGCCGCGTTATCCGGCGCGCTCGACTCGGTGAAGTACGAGAGGGACGGTGTCCTGAACCTCGATGTCCCGACCTCCTGCCCGGACATTCCGTCGGAAGTCTTGAAGCCAAGGAGCACCTGGGCGAATCCAGCTGATTACGATGCTCAGGCGCTCAAACTAGCGCGAATGTTCGCCGACAACTTCAAGACTTTCGACAGCGAGGTGACGGCGGCTGTCAAGGTTGCCGGACCTCGGGTCTGAATTGCGGGGCCTGGGGGCTCGGGACTGGAGGCTAAGGCCCTACTTTTCATCCCCCAGCCCCCAGCCCCCAGCCCCCAGCCCCCAGCCCCGAGTATGTCCTCCTACGAACCAGTCATCGGCCTCGAGATCCACGCGCACTTGCTGACCGCCTCGAAGATCTTCTGCGGCTGCAGCACGGCGTTTGGCGCCCCACCCAACACGCACGTGTGTCCCGTCTGTCTGGGCCTGCCGGGCGCGCTGCCGGTCCTCAACCACACGGCGGTCGATCACGCGATCTGTGCGGCGCTCGCACTCGGGTGCACGATCCAGGAGATCTCTGTGTTCGCGCGCAAGAATTACTTCTATCCGGACCTTCCCAAGGGCTATCAGATCTCGCAGTACGAGCGGCCGCTGGCGACGCACGGCGTCGTCGAGTTCGGCGAGGCAGCCGACGGTCGACGCGTTGGCATAACCAGGGTGCACCTTGAAGAGGACGCCGGGAAATCGATCCACGAGGGCTTTCCCGACTCCGACCGAAAGACCTACGTCGACTTCAACCGCAGCGGCGTGCCGCTCATCGAGATTGTGACTGAACCCGACCTGCGCTCAGCCGCGGCCGCCGCGGAGTTCTTTGAACGGCTGCGCGCCACTCTCGTCTGGTTGGGTGTGAATGACGGCAACATGGAGGAAGGGAGCCTTCGTTGCGATGCCAACGTGTCGGTGCGGCCAGCAAGTGGGACAACGCTCGGCACCAAGGTGGAGGTCAAGAACCTCAATTCGTTTCGCTTCTTGCAGAGAGCGCTGGAGTACGAGATCGAGCGGCAGGTCGACGTCATCGGAGACGGCGGACGGATCGTTCAGGAGACCAGGCTGTGGGATTCGACCACAGGCAGGACGGTGGGAATGCGGAGCAAGGAGGAAGCCCACGATTATCGATACTTCCCGGAACCTGATTTGCCGCCGCTGATCGTCGACACCGCCCGTGTTCAGACGATTCGCGAACGAATGCCGGAGCTCCCCGACGCGCGCCGGCAACGCTTCGCCACCGAGTACGCGTTGCCTCAATATGACGCTGCTCATCTCACGCAGAACCGCGCGCTCGCTGACTATTTCGAAGCCGCGATTCAGGCCGGAGCCCAGCCGAAGCTTGCCAGCAACTGGATCATGGGCGAGCTCGCCCGCAAGCTCAAGGGGCCGGCCATCGACGTCTCCGCCATCCCCTTGTCGGCGGAGAGGCTGGCCGGCCTCCTCGTCCTGGTGGAACGCGGCAGGATCAGCGGCTCGATGGCCAAGGACGTCTTTGAAAAGATGTTCACATCCGGACGCAACGCCGAGGACATCGTCAAAGCCGAAGGACTGGCTCAAATCGACGACGAATCGGCGATTGTGGCACTAATCGAGGGCGTGCTGACGGCGAACGCCGATGCCGCGCTGCAATATCGTGCGGGAAAGACGGCGACGTTTGGTTTTCTGGTGGGCCAGGTGATGAAGGCCGCGTCTGGAAAGGCCAACCCAAAACGTGTGAACGAGCTCTTGAAGAGAGCGCTCGAGGTCGGTTAGGCTGACCACATCTGGCCAGTTCACACCCAGCGTGATTGAAGCGTATCAGCTCTCGAAGGTCTACAGTCGCGGCGTTTATGCGCTCCGCGACTTCACGCTTTCCATCGGCAAGGGCGAGTTCTTGTTCATTACCGGGCCAAGCGGTTCCGGGAAATCGACGCTGCTGCGCCTCCTGCTGCGGGAAGATCTTCCCACGAGCGGCTCACTCAAGGTCGGCGGCCGTGAGGTGCAGGAGCTGCGCGGGTCACAAATCCAGGCCTATCGTCGAACCATCGGGTTCGTCTTCCAGGATTTCCGGCTCGTTCCACGCTTCACGGTCTTTCAGAACGTCTCGTTCGTCATGAAGGTGCTTGGCGTCGCTCTGGGCGTTCAGCAGCGGAAGACGTTCCAGGTTCTGAAGTGGGTCGGACTCCAGCACAGGATGAACGCCTTCCCGGAGGAGCTGTCAGGCGGGGAACAGCAGCGAGTCGCAATTGCCCGGGCGCTCGTCAACGATCCGCATCTCGTCCTCGCCGACGAGCCGACCGGCAACCTTGATCCAGACCTTTCACTCGACATCATGAATCTCTTCCGCGACGTCAACGCTCGCGGAACGACCGTCATCGTTGCGACTCATGACCGCGAGCTCATTCAACGGGTCGGCCATCCGGCGATCATGCTCAGTCATGGCCGTGTCACGGAGACCGGCTGATGCGTGCGCTTCGCTACGCGTTTGACGAAGCGATCGCCAGTATCTGGCGTGGCCGCCAGTCCGGACTGCTCTCGACAATCACGATTGCGCTCGCGCTCTTCGTGCTCGGTGCGTTTCTACTGGTGACGTCGAACTTGCGGCGCCTGGGCGCGGCGTGGAGCAGTGCGGCGGAGATGTCCGTTTATCTGACGGACGAAGTCACTACCGCGGAGCAGCGCGCCTTGGAGGGCGTTCTGAACCCAGGCCCGGTCATCGCGGGCCGGGAATACGTGTCGAAGGCGGAAGCGCTGACGCGGTTCAAGCAGACGTTCGGGGATCTGGCGGTGGCGATCGACAGCGCTGGCGAAAACCCGCTGCCGGCATCGTATGAAGTGCGTCTGCAACCGACAGGGCGAACACCGCAGGCGGTGGAGGCGCTGGCTCAGAGGCTCCGGCGCGTGGCCGGCGTGGCCGACGTCCGGTACGATGCGCAATGGCTCGATCGCTTGCTGGGGGCGATAGATGTAATTCGAGGCGTCGGGTTTATCGTGGCATCGATATTGACCATCGCGGCCGCGTTGACCGTGGCCAACGTCGTTCGTCTGGCGCTTCACGCCCGACGGGACGAACTCGACATTATGCAGCTCGTGGGAGCGCCGATGGTCTACATAAGGGGCCCGTTCGTCATGGAGGGAGTCCTTCAAGGCGGATGCGGCGCACTGCTGGCTCTGCTGGCCCTTCTCATCGGTTTCACTGCGGTCCGCGCGCGGTACGTAACGCCGCTGGCGTCGTCGATGGATATTGCCTTCATTCGCTTTCTTCCGCTTGAGCTTTGCCTCCTGCTGGTGGCCGGTGGCATGCTCGTAGGGTTCGTAGGTGGCCTGGTTGCAGGCAGGTCCGGATGAGGACGCGCTTTAATTCGGTGGCCTGGCTTATAAGTCCTTGACACTCATTTTCGGGCGGACTTACACTGGACTGAAGTCCACACAATTCAACTCGAGGATTCTGCATGGCACGCTTCGTGACCGACTCGAGGCCGATCAGCGCGCACCACCCGATTACAGAGTTCTACAGAGAAGAATTTGTCAAGCATCACCAGTGCCTCCAGCAACAGCGGGGCTACTATTCCGAGCGGGCCATCACCGACGTCGAAGCAGCACTCGCGCGGATCATGGGCGAGCTCGAGCAACTTTGCTCCAAGGACAACGCGAATCAGCTCGTGAGCTCTCTCCTCAAACAGTTCGACGTAGTCACCGGCCTTTCATCCTGGTCCGACCCTAAACAATCCCACTGACGGCATCGCTTACAACGCTTCGCAACGATCTCCTGGCCATCATCCGCGGCGGCCTTGATGGTGCGTCAGTGCCCCGTCTGCTCGAGAGGGCTCTTCGTGCTCCGGGCGCGCTTCCGGATGGCGACCTGCGTGTGCTCTGTGCCGGCAAAGCCGCTTCAGCGCTGGCGTCGACCATCGTTGGGCTGTGCGGATCCCGGATCCGTGCAGGACTTGTAGTGGGAGATGCGCCACCCGTCATGCCGCGGGGATTCGAATCCATTTCGGGAAGCCATCCAGTGCCGACGGCGGAAAGCGAGCGGGCGGGCCGACGTGCGCTGACATTTGCTGCGTCGCTGCCTGAAGGGCAGTTGCTGCTGGTCTTGTTGTCTGGAGGCGCCTCGGCGATGATGGCCGTGCCGGCCGAAGGGATCACCCTCGAAGACAAGCGCCACACCACGTCGCGACTCCTGAAGCGCGGTGCGGATATCTACGCGCTCAATACGGTTCGAAAGCACATCTCTGGTGTGAAGGGCGGATGGCTGGCTGCGCTTGCTGCAGGGCCGTCGCGAACCTTTGCCATCTCCGATGTCGTCGGCGATGACTTGAGCGTGATTGCCTCCGGGCCGACGGTTGGCGACTCGACGACTTTTGCCGACGCGGACGAGGTTCTGCGGCGGTTCGGACCGATCGATGACTATCCAGCGTCGGTTGTCGCACGACTCGCTGCCGGAGAACGTGGCGAAAAGCCTGAAACGCCAAAGCCCGGAGATTCGCGTCTGGCGCGCGCCATATCGACCGTCATTGGCAGCCGGGGTGACGCCATGGCCGGTGCGGTTGCAGAAGCAGAATCCCGCGGCTACCACGTTCTGCGTATCGATGAACCAATCCTTGGTGAAGCGCGCGCGGCGTCGCTCGCGCACTTGCACCGTATCATGGAGCAGGCAGGCGGCCTGCCGAGGCCCGCGTGTATCGTGGCGAGCGGGGAAACGACGGTTCATGTCACGGGTCATGGGCGTGGAGGAAGGAATCAGGAATTCGCCATCGCCGCGGCCGAGCCGCTGGCGGCGCAGACGGCAAGGATCGTTGTCGGCAGCGCCGGGACCGACGGCATCGATGGTCCGACGGACGCCGCAGGGGCGATCGTCGATCCGACGACGGTTTCCCGAGCTCGCGCCGCCGGGTTGGGCGCTCCAGCCAGCTATCTCAGCGATAACAATGCTTACGCTTTCTTCGAACCGCTGGACGATCTCATTCGAACTGGCCCTACCGGTACGAACGTCGGGGATCTGCAAGTCGTGCTCATTGGGTGATTGGCCCTTTCCGATCTTCGTTCTTCATCATTTGCTGACGCCCGATTCTGATTAACTAATTACTCATCATCGCGGAACCCATGTCCTCTGCGGTGAAGATTTTTCGAAGGACAATAGCTAGACCAAATGCTCTCACGCGAACAAATTCTTACGCTCATGCGCGATCGGGTCCATCACCCTGCCGGCATGCGCGAACTGCTGCAAATCCTCAAGGTCCCCCGGGACGAGCGCTCGTCGTTCAAACGTCACATCAAGTCGATGGTGAGCTCGGGCGATCTCGTGCAAATCCGCGGGCACCGGTTTGGGTTGCCCGAGAAGATGGACCTGTACGTCGGGCGGCTGCAGACGCATCCCGCCGGTTACGGGTTCGTGACTCCGGAGCGCGTACTCGAGCCGGCCGGCGGCGACATCTACATCGCCGGCACCCATCTCAACGAAGCCATGCAAGGCGACCGCGTCGTCGTGCGCATCGAGCGCATCAAGGACGGCGGCCGAGCAGAGGGACGCATCATCCGGATTCTCGAGCGCGCCAACCAGCTGATCGTGGGCCGCTACGACCGCGGGGAAGGCGGAATGGGCTTCGTCGTGCCGTTCGACCGGCGTGTGTTGATGGACGTCGTGATTCCCGCCGGGCAGGAAGGCGGCGCCTCACCCGGCGAGATGGTGACCGTCGAGCTCACCCGTTGGCCCACATCGTCGCGCGGCGCCATCGGGCGCGTCGTCGAAGTGCTGGGGGACATCGACACGCCCGGCGTTGATACGGAAATCATCATCCGGAAATACGGCATTCCCGACGTTCATTCGGCCGAAGCCGTCGCGGAGGCAGTACGACTCGGCGCGTCGGTCTCGGACCGCGACACCCGCGGCCGGACCGATTTCCGGCGTGTCCGAACCGTCACGATCGATGGGGAGCACGCGCGAGACTTCGACGACGCCATCACCATCGAAAGACTACCGAATGGACACTACTGGCTCGGCGTGCATATTGCGGACGTCTCGCACTACGTGCGGGAGGGAAGCGCTCTCGATCGGGAAGCGTACGAGCGTGGAACGTCCGTGTACTTTCCTGAACGTGCGGTTCACATGTTCCCGTCTGAGCTGTCGACGGGGCTGTGCAGCTTGAACCCCCACGTCGACCGCCTGGTCCAATCGTGCCTGATGGAAATCGATCAGCGCGGCCATGTCGTGCGGAAGGAGTTTCACGACGGGGTGATCAACAGCGACGAGCGGATGACGTACACGGCCGTCAACGGCATTCTCACCGACCGCGATTCCGATCTGCTGAAGCGCTACGCCGACTTCGTGCCGATGTTCCAGCAGATGGTCGAGCTGTTCCAGATCCTGCACGATGCAAGACGGCGGCGAGGATCGATCGACTTCGACCTGAACGAGACGGAGGTGATCATCGACGAAGGCGGTGAAATCGAGGCCATCATCGCACTCGAACGCAACGTCGCTCACCGCCTGATCGAGGAGTTCATGCTCCTGGCGAACGAGACAGTGGCCTCGTATCTCGAGGAGCAGCAGGCACCGGCCCTTTATCGCGTTCACGAGGAGCCGGACATCCTCAAAGTGGAGAAGTTCGAGGAGTTCATTGCCGGGTTCAGCTACAGCCTCGGCGCGGCGGCGACCGATGTGGGGCCGCGCCACTTCCAGAAGTTACTCGAGCGAATTCATGGAAAGCCCGAAGAAAAGCCCATTGCGTTTCTCATGCTGCGGACGATGCAAAAGGCGAGATACGCACCCGAGAATCTCGGCCACTTCGGACTAGCCGCAACCAGCTACACGCATTTCACTTCGCCGATTCGGCGCTACCCGGATCTCATCGTTCACAGAGCGCTGCGAGCAGCCCGCCGGGGCGAGCTGAATGCGGAAATCCGCGAAGATCTGGCGGACCAGCTACCTGAAGAGGCCCGTCACACATCGGAAATGGAGCGGCGTGCCGACGACGCGGAGCGTGAGCTCCTGCAATGGAAAAAAGTAAAGTTCATGGCCGACAAGGTCGGGGACGAGTTCGAAGGCTACGTGACCGGCGTGGCCGCCTTCGGCCTGTTCATTCAGCTCATCGAGCACTACGTCGAGGGCCTGGTTCACGTGTCGACGATGGCGGACGACTACTATCGGTTCATCGAAGGAGCTCACATGCTCCGCGGCGAGAATACCCGAAGAGTCTACAGGCTTGGGGACAAGGTGAAGGTGCAGGTCATCCGCGTCAACATGGAGGTGCGCCAAGTCGATCTCGCGTTGGTGGAGATTCTGGAGCGAGTGCGTGAAGGAGAGATTGGACCGCGCCGGAGTAGAGCACGGCCCAAACACGACAAAGGCCGGTCGAAGCGCTTGGGACGGCGTGAGCGATCGCAGCGACGGCGACGTTGAAACTATTCGATAATCGCCTGCCTCACCGCATTCTCGAAATCCGGCCGGAGACCGCCGCCGGTGCCCTGAATGAAGAAAATCGACACGATCTTTTCCTGCGGCTCGACCCAGAAGCTGACTCCGGTACCTCCCGCCCAGCCATAAGCGCCCTTGGACACGGCCAGATCGGCCGCGACCGGATCCTGAACGACCTGCATGCTCAGGCCGAAGCCCATCCCGCGAGCCGGCCGCCCGAACTGTCCGTTCACCATGTCGCCCGTGTGATTCGATGTCATCAGCTCGATTGTCCGAGGACTCACGAACCGCTTGCCGTTCAGTTCACCGCCGTTCAGCATCATTTGGCCGAACTGAACGTAGTCTTCGGCGGTGCTCATCAATCCGCCGGCTCCCGAAAAGTACGGCGTGGTCGTCGACTGGTTCTGCGTGTTGCGCTGTAAACCGGTTTCGGTTCGTTGATACTGCAACGCCAGGCGCGGCGCGCGGTCTGGACTCAGCACGAAGGCCGTATCCTTCATGCCAAGAGGATCGAAGATGCGTTGCTTCAAAAATACGTCGAAAGTCTGGCCGGACACGATCTCAACGACTCTGCTCAGGACGTCGAATCCCGCTTGACCGCTGTAGCGCCAAAGCGTTCCAGGCTGAAAGTCGAGCGGCACGGAAGCAAGTTTTGGAATGAACGTGGCCAGCGTGTCGGTCGGCGTTCGGGTTGGTGCCGTCGCGGCGCCGAGGCCGCCGCTGACCAGCCCTGAGCCGTGCGTCAGCAGATCGCGAATCGTGATTTCCCGGGTCGCGGATACCACATCAAAAGCGACCGCCTCCGCGGCCCCAGACCCTGCACCGCCCGCACGGCCTCGGCCACCGCCCGGAGGAAGAGCACCCGGTTTCGCTACCGCGACCTTGTTCAGGTGCTTGAACTCCGGGATGAATTTCGACACCGGATCGCTCAGCCGGACTTGACCCTCTTCGACCAGCATCATCACGGCGACGCCGGTGATGGGCTTCGACATGGACGCGAGCCGGAAGATGCTGTCCTTTGCCATCGGCCTGTTCGCCTCGATGTCCGCCAAGCCCTGGGCCTCGAAATAGGCGATCTTGCCCCGGCGCGCGACCAGAGTGACTGCGCCCGCGACACCGCGCGAGTCGATGTAGCGCTGAACCACTTCCGTCGCGCGCTTGAGACGCTCAGCCGACAGTCCCACGTCCTCGGGTTTCGCGGACATCATCGAGCCCGCGTTCAGCGGCAGAATCAGCAGGACTGCGGCTGCGCATGCGAGATAGACGGCCTTCACGTTTACTCCTCTGTGCCGGCGCAGCCGGAAATTCCCGCCGGGCATGGCGGCGGAGGCGGTGGCGGCAAACCCTTCGCCAGCGCCTCATTGACTGCCTTGTCGTATTTCCGGGCGGCGCTGAGCGTGTACTTCACCGCGCCGTTTCCTTCATGACACTCGTACGGGAGGTTCTCGAATCCGCGCGGAGCGACGAGCGGGAGGGCCATCGTCCACGGTCTCGCGTATGTCTTCGGATCGTCGACCGTGACTTCGTACAACAGAAACTCCGGCGAGAGGCGGGTGAGACGTTCGATCATGCGCAGGGCGTCGCTGTGCCGAAGTCCGTTGCCGTTGCCGCCGATGCTCGTCTTGTCCGTGAAATTGGTTGTCTCGACGACGAGCGTGTCGCCTTCCCAACGACCGCGCGAGTCGCCAAGATATTGGCGCAGACCTGGTCCAGGGTGCGGCCGGCCGTCGGTCGGGATGACACGCGTGTCGTGGATCATCTCGTAGCTGATCACGACTTGGTTTGGCGTCTGCAGAATCGTGTTGCCATTGCCGTACGATACGGGAAGGACCGATCCAACAACGCCCCGGGTAATGCATCGATCGTACAAAGTGAAGTCTTCCGGGCTGTCGTGCGGGCCGTTGCCCCACGTGCCCCGCACGATGCGTTTGCTTTGCGCTTCCGCCGTGAGCGGCGGAATCCTCCCGTCCGACGGGTCGACGATGAGTGAGGTCATGCGGAATGTCGTATCACCGCGCCAGGCTCTGTCGCGCCCGGATGTGTTCGGGCTCGACGCCGCGAGCGCGCTTTGGCGGGTTTTCTCTTCGCGCGCGACCCGTTCCGCATACTCTGCGTCGGTCAAGAATGCTCGGGCGGCAAATTGTTCGGGTCGCTCTCTTGGGACTCCGTGAACGCTGTCGCTCGTCCAGGACCCCTGAAGGTCGGGTTGGCCCCAAGACGTGCGCGGAGGCGTCCAGTTTTTGGCGACGCCCATCTGGGCCCGGATCGTTCGCACCAATTCCTGGTGCCGCTCCATCGTCCAGCCGGCAGAACGCCCCGAAGTTGTTCCGGATGGACCCTGGCCGTTGAGCGCTACTAGTGCGAGCCAGGCCACGCCTGCAACTCCCGCGACGCCAGTAATCCCAGGCAAGAGACATTTACGCATTTTGCCCTCCGCGCCCTACTTTTCCGGTCTTTCATCGGGCGCGCCAGTGCCCGACGAGCCGACAAACATCTTGCGCCCGTCGGCAAACGTCACATCGCGCCCGTTCGCCCGCAGCTCGCCGTCTTTGGCTTGAAATCCTTCGACCAGGATCTCCGTGCCCGGAAGCAGTGAATTCTTGTTCCAACCACGCCGGATCAACGAATTCGGAGCGCCAGCTTCGATGAGCCATTTACTGACCGTGCCGTCTGGATTCTTGACGTCGATGTGAATCCAGGAATGTGGATTGATCCACTCCATTTCAGTGACGGTTCCGCGCAGCTTGACCGGTTTGCTCCCGTCATATTCCGCAGCGAAGGCGTGATGCGCTGCGACCGGAATCGTGCAGGCGACTACGAGACCGATGGCCGCACAGATTGATCGAAGTTGGGTTGCCATTGGGATCTCCTTGCACCCTAAGGCAGGAAAGGCGGGATGGGCAGGAGGGGTGGGAGGCATATCTAGTCCTGCCTGCCCAGCCTTCCAGCCTCTCCCGCCCGTCCTGGCCTTCCTGCCCCTGCGGTCTAGAAGTCGTACTGCACGGTGATCTTGGCCGTTCGCGCCGTCATTACTGGCGTCTGGACGCCCGTCGGCGTCAGCCAGGCGCCGTTGGGGATGAAGGCCTGATTCGGCAGCAGAATCGTGTCGACGTTCAACGCGTTGATAGAGGTCGAGGGCGACGTTCGCGCGCGTCCGCCAAAGCGCAGGATCTTCGCGATGCGGAAGTCGAGCTGCGTTGACCCGATCGCTCCGCAGGTCGTCGGGCTTCAGCAGGTTCACGATCACGTTCGGCGACGTTGTCCGGAGAGCGGCCGGCCGAGCCACTGGGCGACGCGTCGGCGCTGGGGACGGTCCAGTTCGCGCGAAGCGGAATGCCCGGGCTGCTCGTCATCGTTGCGCTCAACAGCACGTCGACCTTCGGGATGGTATACGTGCCGACGCCTGTGAGCGCGCGTCGATGCCCGGCGCAAAGTGGCAGTACGGGTTGACGGGGCTGTAAGCCCGGCACTTCGCTACCGGTCGAGAAGACTGCGCCCAACGCAGCTCCCTGTCCTGCTCCGGCAGCTGCGCTCGCACCTCGCAGTAGTCCGTGACACGCTGCCCGATGTCGGCGCCGACCTGAAGCTGCAGGCCATTCCTGCATCCGAGCGGCGACGTTGAGGTCGACGCCGTTGTAGACCTGAGAGATGTTCCGTCGGCGAATACGTGCGGTAGTTGTCGACGGAGCTGAACTTCGTTGCGACGACGTTGTACAGACCGTCGACGACGTAGCCGCCGCCGCCAGGCAGCCGCGGATCGAGCGGCGCCGTCACGCTGAACGGCGTGTAGTCGGCCGGCGAGACCAGGACGGTTGTCGGTGACGGTGAAGTTCTGGAGCCAGCGCCGCGTGTAGCCCGACGTCGATCGACACGCGCGGAAGCAGCTCGTGCTGAACCGTCGCGCCGATGATCCAGTCGCTCGGCCGGTTGTACCAGCCCTTGCAGGATCTGCTCGGATCGTACGACAAGCGTGGTGATGGGCTTCCCGAAGTTCTGATCGGTCCACGCGCCGCAGAAGTCGCCGCCGCTGGTCCGGAGATCCTGTGCCGACGCCGCTGGATCAGATTGCAGTCCGGGCTGAAAGTTCCCATTGGCATCGGTCCACGTCCGGGTCGTGCTCGTCGTGAGGCGCGAGGACGGGCAAGAGCGACGAGTAGTTGCCGTTGCCGCCGACGGCCGCCTCCAGATACCGGCCCGCGTTGAACTTGAGGGCGGTCTTCCCGTTCCCGAACAGGTCGTAGGCGACGCCCAACCCGCGGATCGATGTCGTTGTACCCGATGACGCCCTTCGTTTCCGGGAAGACGAGCCGCCGTCGGCAGGAAGCGCGTCGGGCCAACCTGCTGCGCGGGGTAGTAGCTCCAGGCACTGGTCGTACCGCATCGCGCCCTGCAAGCGTCATCTTCCCGCGCGTCCACTGGTCCTGCGCGTAG
This sequence comes from uncultured Acidobacteriota bacterium, assembly GCA_963773035.1. Lineage (GTDB taxonomy): Bacteria > Acidobacteriota > Vicinamibacteria > Vicinamibacterales > CAVVIG01 > CAVRXZ01. The sequence continues at coordinate 145,633 of CAVYZX010000037.1, forward strand.
AGCGCGTTCGATCCGGACGCGCGTATCGGCCTCGTACGGGTGCAGGTTCTGCGTGATCTGGTTCGGGATGCCGTTGTTGAAGCGGTAGGCCAGGTTGTAGTTGTTGGTGGAGGGTCGGCTGTGACCCAGTAGAAGGCCCCGATGTAGCCGACCTTCATGTTGTGGGCGCCGGTGACATAGGTTGCCGACACGTTCCACCTGATCGGCTCCATGAAGTCCGTGTTCCAGTTCTGCGCGCGATAGACCAGACCCTGGATGTTGCCGTTGTTGGGACAGCCGGCCGTGCACTGTTCGGTCACCGGAATCAGGTCGCGATTGTTTCCCGGCCGCTCGCGCCCGTTCCAGTTCTGTTGGTACGTCCCCAAGCCCGCCTCCAGCAGCAGCCGGTTCGTCGTCGTCTGGACGTCCACCTGATCTGCTCCAGACGTCCGTAGGTCCCCTGCTTCCAGCCGGTTCCTCCTGACACCGTGCCCGTTTCTGGCGCGCCCGCGGTCGGGCCGGTGATGCCGCCGATCTGCGGACGATCGCTGAACCGGAATGTGCTCGGATCCCAGAACATGTTCAACTTGTTGCGGGGCGTGACCTGCGCCGTCAGGCGCAGCGTCGGCCTGATCGTGCCGGGAGAATTGCCGTTCTGGCCGGACGGTTGAAGTCCGGCTCGTACAGTCCACTTCGTGATGTCGCCGGCGTTCTTGTTGTAGTACATGCCGGGCAGCGAGCTCCCACTTCCCATGTACGCCGTCGAGAAGAAAAACCACAGCCGATCCTTCTTGATCGGTCCTCCGATCGAATGGCTGATGTCCCACAGATAGTTCGTCTTTTGGGGGGACACCACGGCGACGTTGCTGAAGTCTTGCGAGATCTGCCCGTAGTTGTCGCTCTGCATCCAGCCGGACATGCCGGAGCCGTAGAAGTGATTCTGGAACGTATTCCCGCCGGTCTTCGGAATCATGTTGACCACCGGTCCGCCGACTTCGACTTCCCCAAGACCGCCGCGCAGTCGTCATCACGACTTCCTGCGCGTTCTCGAGTTGCCCGTAGCCCGAGACGCCGCCGCCATTGATCGCGGCGCCCGTGCCGAGCCCGTCCAACTGGCTCTGCCCCTCGTTGCCGCGCCCGCCGCGGCCGCCGAAGACGATCATTCCGGGCGTCAGCTGAACGTTGGGATTGCCGCCGCCCGACTGAATCATCGAGGGAATCAGCAGCATGACCGCCGCGTACCCGCGTGCGGTGGGAATGCTCTGAATCAAGTTGAGATCCAGCGTCTTCGTCGTTCTTCGTGGTCTGCACGTCGACGATCGGGCTTTCGCCGGCCACGGTGATCGTTTCCTCGAGCGCGCCGATCTTCAGCTCGGCGTTCACCGTCGAGACGAAGTCGGCCGGCAGCAACGAGTCCTTCGCGCTTGACCGTGGCGAATCCGGTCAGCGTGAACGTCACGGTATAGGTGCCCGGCCGCAGGTCGATGATGCGGTACTGGCCGGTACCATCGCTGATGGCCGACCGGACTTTCTCGATCAGCTCAGGGCTCGCTGCTTCGACGGTCACGCCGGGCAGGACTGCCCCCGACGCGTCTCTGACGACGCCCGTAATCGACGAAGACTGGGCGTAGGCAGTTGTAGAAAGGACTCCAACGCAGGCAACGACGATGAACCCCCTGGCCAATCTCAGCATCGCTCTCTCTCCCTTCGCTCATACTCTCCGCATAATCGGGATGAAGTCGACGACCGGTCACGCGCGACGATCTATCTCTCGATCACGTACGAGCGACGCGACTCTCGATTGCTGTTGGAACGCCTGTCGTGTGGGCGCTAGTATAGACATGCGCCTCGCTTCGGAAACGACTTTTTTACGGACCTTCCCCAACCGCGTTCCACTTTCCAACGGGAAACTGGTAAAGCTTGTCGGTTGTGTCAGTTAGGGAGCGCCGCCACTGCGTGTTTTAACAGAGGGCATGAAGTCCGTCGTCGTCGGCACAGCCGGTCACATCGATCACGGCAAGAGCGCGCTGGTGCGGGCGCTGACCGGCATCGATCCCGATCGCTTGAAGGAAGAGAAGGCCCGCGGCATCACTATCGATCTCGGATTCGCCCACCTGACTATCGGCGAGATCGCGTTCGCGTTCGTCGATGTACCCGGCCACGAGCGCTTCGTGAAGAACATGCTCGCTGGTGTCGGCGGCATCGATCTGGTCGTGCTCGTCGTCGCGGCCAACGAATCGGTCATGCCGCAAACGCGCGAACACTTCGAGATTTGCCGCTTGTTACGAGTGCCGGCGGGTCTCGTGGCCGTGACCAAGGCTGATCTGGTCGACCAGGAAACGTTGGATCTCGTACGCATGGAGATAGGGGAGCTGACTGCGGGATCGGCGCTGGCGAACGCGCCGGTGGTTCCGGTGTCTTCGCGGACGGGGCAAGGACTCGACCACCTTCGCGAGGCACTGGTTCACGCGGCGTCGCGAGTACGTGGCCGCTCCGCTGACGGAGGAACGCGATTGCCGATCGATCGAGTGTTTTCGGTGAAGGGCTTCGGGACGGTCGTCACCGGCACTCTTGTTTCGGGCCGTGTGCGAGTTGACGAAAGCTTGCGGCTGGTTCCGGGCGACCGCGCGGTCAAGGCTCGCAGTATCCAAATCCACGGCCTGCGATCGGGTGAGGCGGAGGCCGGGCAACGGACGGCAATCAATCTCGGTGGCGTCGAGGTCAACGACATTCACCGCGGCCAGAGCCTGACTGAGCCTGACGCCTGTACTCAGACCCGCGTGACCGATGCGGTTCTGGAGGTTCTACCAGATGCCAAGCCAATCAAACATGGCACTCGAGTTCGTTTTCATCAAGGAACTGCCGAGGTCCTGGGTCGTATTGCGCTGATCAGGCTCGGTGCCGCGCGGCGGCTTGGATTCGATGCGGAAGGCGATGCGCTGGCTCCCGGATCGAGAAGCTACGTCCGCTTGCGGTTCGAGCGAACGGTTGTCCTCGTCCGAGGGGATACCTTCATCATTCGGGCCTACTCGCCACCACGCACGATCGCGGGCGGTTACGTCCTCGATCCGACACCGCCGCGAATGGCTCTTCGTAGCGAGTCTGCGTTCGAACGTTGCAGGCGGCTCGACTTTGATCCTGTCGTCGATTCACAAGAGGCGAAACTCCGTGCCGCTGCAGTCATGATCGAGGAGGCTGGTGAATCGGCGCTGCCGGTTCCGGCGTTGATGTCTCGCGTGGGGATCGAACGTCGGGCGCTGGCGTCGATCATCGAAGCGCTCACGCGCGACGGCACGGCAGCTCACGTTGGGGATGTACTGGTCTCTCGCGCGGTCGTTGACGGCTTGAAAGCGAAGATCCTCGACGCCCTCGCGCTGCACCATGGCGCTCAGCCGATGTCGGAAGGCCTGGCGCGTGAAGAGGCACGAGTCCGCCTCTTTCGACACGGCCATCCGGCGGTCTTCGATAACACGCTCGAGGAGCTTGCGGCAGCAGGCCGTGCCACAGGGCGAGATCGACTCGCCCTCGCCAGCCACCACGTCGAACTGACGAGTGAAGCCGCGCGTGCTCGCGAACGGATCGAACAAGCATTCCGCCAGGGAGGTTTGACGCCCCCGGACCCTGCAGTCGTTGCGTCAGCCAGCGGCGCGCCGGCGTCGGTCGCCACCCAGGTCATGCATTTTCTTCAGCGACAGAAAGTGCTGGTAAAGATCGATACGCTGCTGTTTCACGACGAAGCGTTGCAGCGTCTCAAGCGTGAAGTGGTGAAGATGAAGTCTGAACAGGCAGGCCAGGCAAAAATCAGTGTGCCGATGTTCAAGGAGCGTTTCGGGGTGACGCGAAGATTCGCAATCCCGCTGCTCGAATATCTGGATCGCGAGCGCGTCACGCGACGGCTCGGCGACGTGCGTCTGATCCTATGACTTGTCGTTGTCGTTCATGCCGTCCTTGAAATTGCGAATGGCGCTGCCGATACCCCGACCGAGCTGCGGCAGCTTATTCGCCCCGAAAATGAGGACGACGATGAACAGGATGATGAGCAGTTCAGGTAATCCAAGTCGAGCCATCACGAGCCTCCAATTCCCGACCGTCCAGAATCGCTTGTCGTGAGCGGGAAAACGGCTTGAGTATTGTACCACCGTTGAGAAACAGCTTCGCCGCAAGCCGGAATTCGAAGGTCTTCAGAAGCCGCCACTTCAAACTTATATATTCTTGTCGTCCCGCCACCAGGTCCCGCATCGTTGCGCGGATGCCTTCACTGTGACGAAGGGCTTCGATCATCAACGACGTGAACTGCGGACGAAAGAATGCCGCCTTGAGTCGAGCCGCGCGCGCGAGCTCGACAGCTATTTGATCGCGAACGCGATCGATGTAGCGACGAGCTACGTCCGGACCCTCCTCGGCGATCGCATCGGCAGCGAATTGCGCGGATTGCAGCGCAAAATAGATACCCTCGCGGGTTACCGGATCGACGAGACCGGCGGCGTCACCCACGAGGCAGCAGCGATCGCATGCAGGTTTCAACGCCTCGAAGTCGCGCGCCGAAAGCGACGGAATCGGCCAGGAGTACGGTTGGAGGCGAGCCCCTTCAGCGAGGCGGCGGCGCGAGATCCATTCGGCCACGCCCTGGCGCAATTTGAAGGCGTTCGCGACGTCGGCTTGCGCGCAGACGCCGATGGCCAAGTGGGTCGGTCTTGGGAAAGACCAGATGTAGCCAGGTGGATCAGCGATCAGCTCGAGGAGGATCTCTTGGCTGGTGACGCCATGAACGAAGAATCCGGTTGCGATTGACAGCTGATCGCGTCGGAATTGCCCGACGAGGCGCCTTCGGATGAGGCTATTGGCGCCGTCGGCCCCAATCAGGAATCTGGCACGACGAGGCCCGGCGGTTGTCTCGATATTCCATTGCTGGCCGTCGAACCTGACGTCGGTGACCCGCGCATCCAGGACGTGAGCGCCAGCGCGATCCGCAGCATCTAACAGCAGTCCGTCGAATTCGGCGCGGCTGACGACGACCAGGGCGTCCTCGTCGAGTGGAACCGTGGCCTCGCGCGTTGTCGAAGACGCGGAAAAGCGCGCGCGACGGACAACGACAGACGGTAGGCGTTCGACGTCGATGGTTGATGCGACGAACCCGAGCGCTCGACCTGTGACGCCGCCGCCGCAGGGTTTCTCGCGCGGGTGTGATGGATCGATGAGCAAGACGCTAGCGCCGCGGCGGGAGAGTGAGTAGGCGGCCCAGGCGCCCGCGGGACCGGCTCCGACAATCGCTATTTCGAATTTCGCTGGGTCCGTCCCGTGCAAAGTGCTCTCCATCTAAGCTGTTCGGGTTCTGGCAGCGATGTTCCGACGTGATAGATTACTTTCGGTGAAAATCTCCATATTGGCTAGTTAATCTTAGATGACATCCGCAGCATCGGAACGAGGACCTCATGGTTGATGTCGAGACCGGTTGCTTTACGGTCGCTGTATTTCAAGATGCAACCTGGGCCGCGAACGGGTTGAACGCCTTGAAAGCGGGCGGCTTCACGCCCGCCATGTTGACCGTGATCGGGAAAGAAACGGCCGAAGTCGGTGCGCTCATCGAGCAGACGCTCGGTTCACCAGGAGATCGTCTGGAACTTGCGACAGTTGGCACGGTGCTCGCGCGTGGCTCGTTGGTCGAAGTCCTTCAGGGAAGTGCAGGCGACCTCGCCAAACTCGGTCTAGCGGGCACGATGCGAAAGGTGGGATTTCAACCGCACGACAGCCGCATTTTCGAGACGCTCACCGGCCGCGGCGGTATCCTGGTGGCAGTTCTAAGCGAGCCGCGAGCGGCGGACGCGCTCGCTATTCTTCATTCCTACGGCGGGGGGAACGCGGCCATTGGCGCATGGACGGGCCGCTTGTAGAGCTCAGCAAACGGGTCGACACACTTTCCCACGTGTAAGCGCAACAGGACACTTCGCAAGATTCGCGTGATTCCACTCTAGTTTTTGTCGAAATGTCTAGGCATTCCTTTTGCAGTTGCGCGCGCTGAGATCGGTGCGCGAAAATATCGGTAAGTTCTTCGCTTAATGACCGAGCCCAACGCCCCGACGTTCAGCGACAACACCTCCGCCGGCCACTTGTCGGTCCATCTGGATCCCAGTCGCGCTGCAGATATCCCGTTTCTCCTCGAGCAGAATCAGAAGCGACTTGGCCCTGCCTTCCTGACGTCTTTTGGTGGGCATGCGGCCGTGGTCTTGATCGGCTACTTTCTCATTCGGCTCGGTGGTCATCCCGCGGTCGCCCCCGAATTTCCGTCGGTCAACCCGAATTCGATCATCTGGCTGAGTCAGCCCGGTCCTGGCGGAGGCGGTGGCGGTGGCGGCAACCAAATGAAGGAGCCGCCTCGCAAAGCCGAGTTGCCTGGCAAAGACAAGATCACCGTGCCGGTGGCCAAACCACCGAGCATCGAACCACCCAAACAGGTAAAGAACGAGCCGAATCCGGTTGAACAGCTCGTGATACCCGCGGCTCCGCTCGCCGCGGCAACCGATTCGCTGCCCGGAGCGATCGAGGCGCCGCCGGGGCCGCCGACCTTGTCACAAGGATCGGGCACGGGAGGCGGCGCCGGCACCGGTCGTGGAAGCGGCGTTGGCCCGGGAGACGGAGCCGGCCTCGGTCCAGGAAGCGGAGGTGGCACTGGCGGCGGCGTGTACCGACCGGGCAGCGGCGTGACGTTGCCGCGCGTCCTGCGCGAGGTCAAGCCGCAGTACACCTCCGATGCGATGCGTGCGAAAGTTCAAGGTACCGTCCTCCTCCAATGCGTCGTCAAGCCTGACGGGTCGGTAGGGGACGTTCAGGTGGTCCGCTCGCTCGATTCGGCATTCGGCCTCGATCAGGAGGCGATCAAGGCGGCCAGACAATGGCGCTTCGCGCCAGGTATGCGCCTCGGCGAACCGGTCCCGGTCCTGGTTACGATCGAATTGACGTTTACGCTGCGGTAAAGCGTTTGGGTAGCGCGAGGCTAAAGCCTGGCGCCACTTGCAGGCACAACAAAAAAAGGCCCGGTGAGGATTCCTCCTCCCGGGCCTTTTCTTTCGAGGATGCGATGAGCAGATGATCAACGCTCAATCATCAATTCTCAATCATCAATTAGTACATTCCTCCCATGCCGCCGCCCGGTGCGCCCGCCGGCATTTCCTTCTTCTCCTCAGGAATCTCGGAGACCAGCGCTTCGGTGGTGAGCAGGAGCGATGCGATTGACGCGGCGTTCTGGAGCGCCGAGCGCACGACCTTCACCGGATCGATGACGCCCGCCTTGACCAAATTCTCGTAGGTGTCCGTCAAGGCATTGAAGCCCTCGTCGTCCTTCATCTCGCGGACCTTCTGAACGACGATGGAGCCTTCGTGGCCGGCGTTGGTCGCAATCCATCGCATCGGTTCCTCGATCGCGCGCGCGACAATGTTGACGCCGATCTGCTGATCACCGGCGAGCTTCAGGTTCTTGAGCACGTGCGCTGCCCGAATGAGGGCGACACCGCCGCCGGCGACAATGCCCTCTTCAACCGCCGCCTTGGTCGCGTGCATGGCGTCCTCGACACGCGCCTTCTTCTCTTTCATCTCGGTCTCGGTCGCCGCGCCCACCTTGATGACCGCGACGCCTCCCACGAGCTTCGCGAGTCGCTCTTGCAGCTTCTCGCGGTCGTAGTCCGAGGTGGTGTCCTCGATCTGGGTTCGGATCTGGCGCACACGGCCCTCGATGGACGCGGACGCACCGGCGCCTTCGACAATCGTGGTGTTGTCCTTGTCGATCGTGACCTTCTTGGCCTTGCCGAGATCCTCGATCTTGATGGACTCGAGCTTGATCCCGAGATCTTCGGTAATCGCGCGGCCGTTAGTCAGAATGGCGATGTCTTCGAGCATGGCCTTGCGTCGATCCCCGAAACCGGGCGCCTTGACGGCGGCGGCGTGGAGCGTGCCGCGCAGCTTGTTGACGACGAGGGTCGCCAGAGCCTCTCCCTCGATGTCCTCCGCAATGATGAGCAGCGGCCTGCCCAGACGCGCCACCTGCTCGAGCACGGGCAGGAGGTCCTTCATCGAGCTGATCTTTTTTTCGTGAATCAGAATGATCGGATTTTCGAGAACGACTTCCATCCGCTCCGGATCGGTAACGAAGTACGGGGACAGGTAGCCGCGGTCGAACTGCATCCCTTCGACGACCTCCAGGGAGGTCTCCATGCTCTTGGCTTCTTCGACCGTGATCACACCGTCCTTGCCGACCTTGTCCATCGCCTCTGCGATGATCTTGCCAATCGTTTCATCGTTGTTCGCGGAGATGGTGCCGACCTGGGCGACCATATTCTCCTTGACGTCTTTCTTCATCTTCTTCAGTTCGACGGTGATGGCGTCCACTGCCTTCTCGATGCCGCGCTTGATATCCATCGGGTTCGCCCCGGCGACGACGTTCTTGGCGCCTTCGCGATAGATCGCCTGGGCGAGAACCGTCGCGGTGGTGGTGCCGTCGCCAGCCGTGTCGGATGTCTTGCTCGCGACCTCGCGCACCATCTGCGCGCCCATATTCTCCAGCGGGTCCTTGAGGTCGATTTCCTTCGCCACCGTCACGCCGTCCTTGGTGATGGTCGGCGATCCAAATTTCTTGTCGAGGACGACGTTGCGTCCCTTGGGGCCGAGCGTCACCTTGACGGCGTCGGCCAACTGGTTGACGCCGCGCAGTACGGCCTGACGTGACTGCTCGCCGTACACAATCTGTTTTGCCATGTTCAGTTCTCCTGTCGCTTATTTGAGCTTCCGGCTTCCAGCTTCCGGCTTCCAGGGATAGCTGGTCGCTGGAAGCTGGCAGCTGACCCATTACTTCTTCTTTTTCGCGCTCGCGCCGCTATTTTCGAGAACGGCCAGCACTTCGTCCTCGCGCATGATGAGGTACTCCTCACCATCGAGCTTGATCTCTTGACCCGAGTACTTGCCAAACAGAATCAGGTCGCCCGCCTTGACGTCGAGCGGCTGCCGTTTGCCGTCGTCTTTGGTTTTGCCGCTGCCCGCGGCGATGACCTTGCCTTGCTGGGGTTTTTCCTTGGCGGTGTCGGGGATGATAATGCCGCCAATCTTCTGCTCCCCCTCCTCGATGCGCTGAACAATGATGCGGTCGTGTAGCGGTCTGACGTTCATTTTGTGCCTCTCCGTATAGCGTTATGGATGAACCTGGATATCTTCAGGTGACCCTGGGAACTTAGCACTCGGGCAAAGCGACTGCTAATTATATTGTGTCGCTTGGCAGTGTCAAGTGGCGACTGCTAGTCTACCCGACTTCGCGCTTGATCTTGTATTCGCCCATCTTCCGGCTGAGCGTGTTGCGATGGATGCCGAGCGTGTCGGCGGTTTTGGTGAGGCTTCCGTCCGACCGGCTCAAAACTCGCGCGATGAATCGCTTTTCGAACTCGCGCACCGCGTCTTCGAAATGGACCCCTCTTTCGACCATCTCCTCGACGAGTTTTTCGAGCCGCTCGGCAATCATCGCAGCCTATCAAAGGCCTCAAGGCACCGGCCTCAGGGCGCGTTGCGACTCGAGCCTTCAGACTTCAGACTTGAACCTTCTATCATTCCAGTTCGCGGCCAGTCAGGCGTCGAAAAGCTTCCAGATATTTTTCACGGGTTTTCATGGCGACGTCGTCGGGCAGCGAAGGCACCGGTGGTTGTTTGTTCCACCGAATGGCCTCCAGATAGTCGCGGACGTACTGCTTGTCGAAGCTTGGTTGTGGTCCGCCAGGCGCGTACCCGTCGCGAGGCCAGAAGCGCGACGAATCCGGCGTGAGCGCTTCATCGATGAGCACGACGCGATCCTCCGGCTTGCCCGGCCCGGGAAGCAGGCCGAACTCGAATTTCGTGTCCGCAACAATGATTCCGACGGTTTCGGCGTACGCCGATCCCTCGGCGTAGAGTTGTAGCGTCAGGTCGCGAACCCGGCCGAGAAGCCCGTGGCCGATCAAATCGCCCGCTTGCGCTTCGGTGATGTTGATATCGTGTCCGCTCTGTTCTTTGGTGGCCGGCGTGAAGATCGGCTTCGGCAGACGATCGGACTCACGCAGTCCGACCGGTAGCCGTGTGCCGCAGACCTCACCGGTCGCTAAATAGTCTTTCCAACCAGATCCCGACAGATATCCGCGCGCCACGCATTCGATCGTGAGCGGTTCCGTCGCCTTCACCAGCATGGCTCGTCCTCGCAGCAGGTCGGCCTCTGCCTTGGCCTCAGCCGGAAAGTCTGCGGGGTCGATGGAAAGCAGATGATTCTCGACGAGGTGCCGGGTCCGCTCGAACCAGAACGCGGAGATCTGCGTGAGGACTTTGCCCTTATCAGGGATTCCGGACCCGAGGACGTAGTCGAACGCCGAGATGCGATCGGTTGCGACAATCAGAAGACGATCGCCGAAATCGTAGAGGTCGCGTACTTTTCCTTGACGGTTCGGCGGGCGGCGATCGAGCGCGGTTTGAGTGATGGGAACGGCGACGGTCAACGGAGTCCTCGGTCGAACGAGAAGGCTTGGCATGTTACAGGAGCGCCGCGCAGGTGACAACAACAACATGTAGCGTCGCCCGCTTGCGAATGCCCTAGGGCGTTATAGTAGAGAACGCCGCAATATCAATGAGTTCACGTATCCGCACGGTCGTCGTGCTGGCTCTGGTCGTCGGCTTGCTGGCATTGTTTCTTCACAATGTCGATTTGAGGCGCGTCGCGAGCAACATCGTCCGCGCCAGACCGGAATGGCTGGGCATCTCGCTTGCGACCATGTTCCTGAACCTGGCCATTCGAGCGTTGCGCTGGCAATACCTGTTGGAACCGTTGGGCGACGCGAGCTTCGCCAACGCGTTTCGCGCCACCGCCGTCGGGTTCGCGGCGAGCGCAGTACTGACCGGCACGTGCAGGCGAGGTCATTCGACCGTATTTTCTGGCGCGTCACGAGGACATGAGCGCGACCGGGGCATTTGCGACCGTCATTCTGGAACGGTTGCTCGATCTCGTCACCGTGCTGGTCTTGCTTGCAGTCTTCGTGTTCGTGTTTAGCCGCGATATGGGCACTCTCGATTCGACGCTGTTCGCCGCGGTCAAGTGGGCAGGCGCTGTTGCTGGAGTGGTGTCGTTGGGCGCTTTGGCGCTGCTGTTCGTACTGGCCGGAGATCCCGAGCGCCTGAGCCGAGCGGTGACTCGGCTGGAGCGCTCGGTACACTCGAAATTTGTCGGGACCGTGGCGAGAGTGCTGGAGAAGTTCGCCCGCGGATTGGGCATCATCCGTCGGCCTGGTCGCCTGCTCGTCGCGCTCGCGTGGTCGTTTCCGCTGTGGCTCTCAATCGATGCCGGGATCTGGGCGGTGGCAGTTGCGTTCAACTTCGACGTCCCATTCACGGGGTCGTTTCTCATCGTGCCGCTGCTGACGCTGGGCGTCGCGGTTCCAACGCCCGGCGCGATCGGCGGTTTTCATGAAGCCTTTCGCCTGGGCACCACCGTCTTTTACGGCGTGCCAAACGACGCCGCCGTCGCGGCCGCACTGGTTCTGCACGCATTTACGATTGGTCCGAACTTGATCATGGGCCTCTTTTTCGCGGCCCAGGTCGGCCTGAACGTCGCCGGCATGCGTCGCATGGCCGATGGTGCCCGGCGGGCCGAGCCCTGACCTATGAAATGTCCCTACTGCAGTCATCTTGGCGACAAAGTGGTTGACTCGCGCGAAAGCCGCGAAGGCGAAGTGATTCGACGGCGGCGTGAGTGCCTGGAGTGCGGCAAGCGGTTCACCAGTTATGAACGGATCGATGAGATTCTGTACATGGTCGTCAAGAAAGATGGGACCCGTGAGCGGTTCGATCGCCAGAAGGTGGTACACGGGCTTCTCAAGGCTTGCGAAAAGCGCCCGGTCAGTGTTGCGGCCGTCGAAGCGATCGCCGACCGCGTCGAGGGGACGTTGCAAGATCGTCCGGAGAAGGAAATCGCGACGGCAGACATCGGCTTGTTTGTGATGGAAGAGCTCCGGAAACTCGACAAAGTGGCGTACGTTCGCTTCGCGTCCGTCTACAAACACTTCCGCGACATCGGGGAGTTCGTCGATGAGCTCAGAGGGTTGCTGAACGCCAAGGAGTAAGAATCAGCCATGCCCGCCACTGCAACGTCGATTGGACCACGACCGATAGGCGCGCCCGGCCAGCCGGTCGTGCCGGCACGACGCCCTTTCCGGGACAATCCGCGGCTGATTCTTGCCGGAATCGCCGCGTTGATCGCGGTTCTGGTGGCGATCGTCGCGATTGTCAACTGGACTCCACGACTGTCGCCCGACTTTCTCAGCGAGGTGGTGCTTTACGCGCTGTCGGCCGCCGACCTGACGATGCTGGTCGCGCTCGTGTTCGTGCTGGCCCGGAATGTCATCAAGCTCATTGTCGAGCGCCGGCATGCGCTGCCTTTTGCCAGGTTTCGCGCCAAGCTCGTCGCGGTGCTGCTCAGCATGACGCTGGTGCCGGCCCTGCTCGTCCTGATTGCCGGCAGCGAAGTCATCCGCACGAGCGTCGACCGCTGGTTCAATGCGCCGATGGACGACATCCTGTCGTCGGCCAACAAGATTGCCGGTGATTACTACCACGAGCGCCAGGTGCTCGTGAGCGACCACGCCGTCCGCCTGGCACGCACGCTGTCCGCCAACTCACTTGCGGCTGCCGATGTTCGTCCTATTCGCGACCTCATTCTTCCGGACGTCAGCCTCCAGCGCGTGAAGATGGTCGCGGTCTACCGCGTCGAAGCCGGTTCGAGCGGGTCGCCACGTATCGAGCCAGTCGTTGATGTTGTCGCGACGGAAATGCCCAGCGGCTACAGCCGAGCGTCTGCTGATCGGTTGGCGGAGCAGGCGCTTGGCGGAAAGGCCGACACACGATCGGTCGAAGCGCTCGGAGGCACGGGCGATCTTCTGCATGCCGCAGCGGTGATCCGATCGCGGGACGGCAGGCCGACCGGTGTGGTGGTGGCCACCGATTACTTGACGGGCGATCTGGCGGCGCGGTCGCGTCGGATGACTCAAGCGTTCGAGAACTACAACCAGCTGCGGGTGCTCAAGCGGCCGCTGACCGGAGTGTACCTGTCTTTCTTCCTGATGGTGACACTCCTCATTCTCGTCGGCTCGACGTGGATCGGCTTGTACCTCGCCAAACGGATTACGAGGCCCGTGCAGATGCTCGCGGCCGCGGCTCGAGAGATCGGGGCCGGCCGGCTCGATCAGCGCATCGAGCCTCAAAGCAACGACGAGTTCGGTTCGCTGGTCGAAGCGTTCAACGCGATGGCGGGAGAATTGGCCGCCAGTCGGCGGAAAGTCGAGCGCTCGACCATCGAGCTCGAGCGAAAACATCAGGAAGTTGAGGGGCGACGGCGCTACATCGAAACCATACTCGAGCGGATTACGACTGGGGTCGTCTCAGTTGACGCGGCCGGAGGAATTACCACGATCAACACCGCCGCTGCGCGCCTCCTCAGTTTGAATCGGTCTACCGTTGGCCAGCCGGTCCAAACTGCGCTCGAGAGGCCCGACCTTCGACCGCTGGCGGCGCTGCTCGCGGGCTCGGGTGTTGGCCACGCCGATGCGGCCGCGCAGGAAATTGCCATCCCACGCGATGGTCAGGAGCTGCACCTGGCGGTGGTCGCGACCGCGCTGGCCGGCGAGAGTGGAACACCGGAGGGCGCGGTGCTCGTGCTCGACGACGTGACTCCGCTGATTCGGGCGCAAAAAGTTGCCGCGTGGCGCGAGGTCGCTCGTCGTCTCGCGCACGAGATCAAGAATCCTCTGACGCCGATTCAGCTGTGTGCGGAAAGGCTCCGCCGCCATTTCGCCGGAGGACCATCGTCTGCGAAAGAGCTGGTCGACGAGTGCACGACGACGATCGTCGGCGAGGTCGAGTCGTTGAAGGGCTTGGTGGACGAATTCTCCCAGTTTGCCCGAATGCCGGCGCCACGCACGGTGCCGACAGACCTTGAGCAGCTCATCACAGAGACCTTGTCGCTTTACAACGGCATCTTTACCGGGGTACGGATCGAACAACGATTTGGCGCCGGCGTACCTCTGGTCCGGCTCGACGTGGAACAGATTCGGCGCGTCATCATCAATCTGGTGGACAACGCCGTTGAAGCGATGGACCGAAAGGGTGAGATCGTCGTGGAGACGCAATTCGATCGCCCCAACGGGTTGGCGCGCATCGTCGTCGCCGACGATGGTCCGGGAATTCCGGCCGCCGAACGCGACAAGCTGTTCTTGCCGTATTACTCGACGAAGCGCCGGGGCAGCGGGCTTGGTCTGGCGATTGTGCGCCGGATCATTGCCGAGCACGGAGGCAACATCGAGGTTGCCGACAACAATCCGCACGGCACCCGGTTCACGATCGAATTACCGTGCTAGCCCGGCACTGGTGGCGGGGGTGGGGCCCCGCCACAATGAGAGGAAATGAAGCCAACCATCCTGGTCGTTGACGACGAGCCTGGCGTGCGGGCGGCGTTGACGGGAGTATTGCGCGACGAGGGATACGCAGTCGACGCTGTCCCCAGCGGAGAAGACTGTCTTGATCGGGTAACCCGCGAAGCCGTCGACCTCATCATCCTCGACGTCTGGTTGCCCGGCATGGATGGTCTCGCGACCTTGGCTCGGCTGCGGGAACGGCAGGTCGATGCTCAGGTCGTGCTCATCTCGGGCCACGGCAACATCGAATCGGCGGTTCGCGCGATCAAGATGGGGGCATTCGACTTCGTCGAAAAGCCGCTGTCGCTGGACAAGACGGTCCTGGTGGTACGAAACGCGCTGCGGCAGCGGAAACTCGAAGCGGAGAATCAGGCGCTGAGGGCGCGTGTCGACCGGACGCAGCTGATGGTCGGCGAGAGCGAAACCATGCGACAGCTTCGCGAGCAAGTCGCGATCGCTGCGCCAACCAACGGTCGAGTCCTGATCTACGGCGAGAACGGAACCGGGAAGGAACTCGTCGCACGAACGATCCATGCTCTCAGCCGCCGCCGGACGGCCACCTTTGTCGAGGTCAACTGCGCGGCCATTCCCGAGGAGCTCATCGAGAGCGAGTTATTCGGTCACGTTCGCGGCGCCTTCACCGGGGCCGTCGCGGACCGTCGCGGCAAGTTCGAAATCGCTGACGGGGGCACGATCTTCCTGGACGAAATCGGCGACATGAGCCTCAAAACCCAGGCCAAAGTACTCCGCGTGCTGCAGGAACAAACAATGGAGCCTGTTGGCGGCACCACGCGAATCAAGGTCGATGCCCGGGTTCTCGCCGCCACGAACAAGGACCTCCAGGTGGAGATCCGGGCAGGACGGTTCCGCGAAGATCTCTATTTCCGTCTGAACGTCATCCCTATCTCTGTCCCGCCGCTGCGACAGCGGCTCAAGGACACCGCGTTACTCGCCAACCACTTCATGGCCGAGTTCGCGCGCGAGTACGGCCGGCGGATCAAGACCTTCGAGCCGGACGCCGTGTCGGTCCTCGAGCGATACGCGTGGCCCGGCAATGTGCGCGAGCTGCGAAATGTCATCGAGAGGCTGGTGATCATGGTGCCTGGAGACGTCATCACCGCCGTGGACGTGGGATTTCTGGATCCGCATGCCTCGAGGCCTGCGCCGGCGCCAGGCGCGCCGGCTGAACGTCTGACGCTTCATGAGGCGCGCGACCGATTCGAGCGAGATTTGATTCTTCGAACGCTCGATGAGCAGCAAGGGAACATGTCGCGGACGGCTGAAGTGCTGGGAGTTGAGCGAAGCAACTTGTACCGCCGAATGAAGACGTTCGGTATCGCGCCCTCCAGACGACCTGAAGGGGAGGAAGAGACAGTTTAGAGGATTGCAAATTGCAAATTGTCGATTGCTGATTGTCGAATGCAGGCGTGGATGAGATCCCAATTAGCAATCCGAAATCAGCAATTAGCAATGTTATAATCTCTGCGACTCATCACCATTCATGTCGGACTCGCTTCGCCACGGCGATTCACGGACGATCGACGGCGCCTCAGATGCCGAGCGTGACGCCAAAATCGAACGACTGCTGATCGCCGGCCTCGACCATTACTTCGCCGCGCGCTACGAACAGGCGATCAACGTCTGGACGCGCGCGCTCTTTTTCGATCGGAGTCATCCGCGGGCGCGGGCCTACATCGATCGCGCGCGCAGCGCGCTGGCCGAGCGGCAGCGCGAATCGGAGGAGCTGCTTCAACGGGGCGTCGCTGCGTTCAGAGACGGGGATCGCGATGAAGCGAAACGGCTCCTTCAGGCCGCGATCGACAGTGGAGCGCCGGCCGACGAGGCGCTGCCCCTCCTCGATCGCCTTTACCGCGACGGCGAGGCCGGTCAGTCGGTCTCCGGCGGCCCTCAGCGTGCCATGTCAATTGCCTCGACGCCGTTCTCGTCTCGCTCGAGGGTCGCGTCGGTGGTTCGTAGCGAACCGTCTCCCTCGAAATCGGGTGCGTTGATTGCTGGCAGTCTCCTGCTGACGATCCTCGTCGGGCTTTCGCTCTATGCGTTACGGGAAACGATCAGCCTGCAGCGCAGTGCAAATGCGCCCGACGCGCCCGTCGGTGCGGCGCTGGCTCCTGCTTCGCGCGATGTGGCGCTCCCGCTTCCACGACGCAGCGAAATGGCTCTCGACCGCGCGCGGGCGCTCGTCGCGGATGGTCACCTGCACGAGGCCCTTACTGCACTGGACGTGATCCGGTCCACCGACCCTCAAAAGCCCGAAGCCGATCGTGTCCGGTCGGACATCCAGCACCAGCTCTTGAAACGGGCGACGAACGCGCAACCCGCTTCCGACGCGCCGGACAAGTAGGGTGATCCCATGAAATGCCCCAAATGTGGCTATCTGGGCTTCGAACAAGTGGATCGCTGCCGCAACTGTGGCTACGATTTTTCGTTGGTGCCCGCCGCGTCGGTGCCCGAGCTCTCTTTGCACGACCAGCGAACGAGCGATGTCGAAGCGCTGGACGAATTGGGCTTCGTACCGGAAGGGCCGGTGTCGGGTGCGACGCCCGACCTGCCGCTGTTCGGCCGGTCGGGCGGCGAGGATCAGCCACTCATCACAAAAGCCTCGCCTCCACGTCCTCCGCTGGCAGTCCGTCGTGCGACCGCCGAAGTGCCAAGAGTCCGTAGCGAAACGCGTTCAACAGTCGATCTGGCCTCCGATCCGGAAGCCGCGTACCCGAGAGCGTCGGCGCAGCTACGCTTCGGCCGGCGGACGGCGGACGCGCTCGCCGGAGAAGCCGCCGCGGCGGGCGACCAGGACGCGAGCTTGGTATCGCGGTTCGTCGCGATGGCCGTGGACGTCGTCATCCTTGGTGTGATTGACGCGATTGTCATCTATCTCACTTTGCAGTTCTGCGGTCTGATGCTCCAAGATGTGAGCGTTCTTCCCAAGGGTCCGCTCATCGCTTACCTCTTCGTTCAAAACGCCGGGTACCTCGTAGCCTTTACCGTTGGTGGACAAACACTTGGCAAGATGGCGGTCGGCATCAAGGTCGTCGCCGCCGATGCCGCCGCGCCTCTCGATCTTGGTCGTTCCATCCGACGGACTCTCCTCTGGCTCGCTCTGGCGCTCCCAGCTGGCCTCGGATTTCTCACCGCCCTGCTGACTCGCGATCATCGCGGCCTCCACGATCGCCTGGCCGGAACGCGCGTCGTGCGCGCGTCGGCGTGAAACGTTCCTTTTTAGCGCTGCCGCTCGCGACCGCGCTCGGCGTTGGCTACATTCCTTTTGCTTCGGGAACCTTCGGCTCGGCGGTAGGGCTTGTGCTGTGGTGGCTGATGCCTGGCTCTCCCGCGTCGCAGGGACTGTTGATCGTCGCGGTATTCGCGTTGGGTTCATGGGCCGCCGGCGTCGCAGAGCGGCGCTTCGACCGAACGGATCCCTCTCAAGTCGTCATCGATGAAGTGCTGGGCATGTGGATCACGTTGTTTCTCAATCCAGTCGGCTGGGCCGGCGCCGTAGCCGCATTTCTCCTGTTTCGGATCTTCGATATTCTCAAGCCGTTTCCAGCCGATCGGTGCGAGCGGCTGCCTGGCGGCGTCGGAGTGATGGCCGATGATGCGATGGCCGCCGTCTATGCAAACCTGGTACTGCGGGCCGGTCTAGCCGTCTGGAATCGAGTACTCTCGTAAGTGACGAACAGCGGGCGGCGTTCCTGACCCCCGCCCAAACAGGTACGATCGAGCAGAGGATGCGCGCCTGCATTATTGCGGTGGGCAGCGAGATGTTGACGCCGTTGCGCGTCGATTCGAACTCGTTGTTCATCACCGATCGTTTGAACGAAATCGGGATCGATGTCCGGGTGAAGTTCGTCGCCGGCGATGACGTCGACGAGCTGGCGGAACTCATCCGCGGCATTGTGGCGTGGGCCGATGTCGTTGTTTCGACTGGAGGCCTGGGACCCACGGCCGATGACATCACCCGCGATGCCGTCTCGCGCGCCCTCGAGATTCCCCTGGAGCTCGACGAGTCGATTGTTGACCGCATTCGGGAACGCTTTGCCAGACGGGGCATGACCATGCCGGTCATCAATCGCCGGCAGGGCATGGTCCCGAAGGGCGCCATCGTCCTCCCGAATCCTAACGGGACGGCGCCCGGCCTGTGGCTCGAGCACGGTCGCGCGACGATTCTTTTGTTGCCGGGACCGCCGCGGGAGATGAAGCCGATGCTCGAGGGCGTCATTCACGAGCGTCTCGCACCACGCACTGACGGCGCGGGGCTTTTCCGCCGGGTGATCAAGATTACAGGACGCACGGAATCGGATGTCGACTCGCGGGCTCAACCGGTTTACCAGGGGTGGCTATCGCAAGCAGTTCCGATCAGCACGACCATTCTCGCCGTACTTGGCCAGATCGAACTGCATCTGACGGCTCGTGCGTCCAGCCGGGCGGAAGGGGAAGTTGCTCTCGACCGTGCGGTCGGTGAACTGCAGGCGGTGCTGGGTGATTCGGTATACAGCGTCGACGGCCGGCCTTTGGAGATGATCGTTGGTGAGCTCCTGAAGATGCGTGAGATGACGATTGCCGTTGCCGAATCGTGCACGGGCGGGCTGCTGGCGTCCCGTTTGACGGACGTTGCAGGCAGCTCCGCGTACGTCGATCGCGGGGTCGTCTGCTACAGCAATCGGTCCAAGGTCGAGGCGCTCGGCATCCCGGAGACACTCATCGCCGAACACGGTGCGGTCAGTGAACCGGTTGCTCAGGCGATGGCAGAAGCCATTCGCCGACAAGCTGGATCCACCGCCGCGGTGGGAATCACGGGAATTGCTGGACCCGGTGGTGGCACTCCCGAGAAGCCTGTAGGAACTGTCGCGATCGCGGTTTCGGCCGCGCGTGAGAGCTGCGTGCGGACCTTCCAGTTCATCGGCGGTCGAGAGCAAATAAAGTTTCAGGCAACGCAGGCGGCGCTCAACTTGCTGCGTCTGATGCTGGCCGATAAAGCCTCCCAAGGCTGAGCGCGTCGCTTTCGAGTCATGCGCCTCTTTGTGGCCATCGAGCTGGATGACGCCGCCCGGCAGGCCATTCTGGTGGAGCAGAACCGACTGAAACGCTTTTTCGATGGCTCGGACCGATCTTCGTTGAGATGGGTCAAACCCGAACACATTCATCTGACATTGGTGTTTCTCGGTGAGCTCCAGCAAGACGATGGAGACAAAGTGATCCAAGCCATGAGCGAGGCCATCCAACACGATCGATTTGCGATCGCATTCGGAGGGCTCGACATCTTTCCGCCGCGCGGTTTACCGCGTGTGCTCTGGCTTGGCTTGCAGCATGGCATTCGTGACGTTGTGGCCGTGCAGCGACAGATTGTGGAGCGGCTCGGCCGTCTCGACGTCGTTACCCAGGAACGAGAACGAACCTTTCGGCCGCATTTGACCCTGGCGCGGTGGCGAACATCGACTGGTGCCGATCGGCGCACCGTGCTCGGGCTGAACAAACCCGAAGGCATCGCGCCGCTCGCCGTCACGCACGTAGCACTCATTGAAAGTCGGCTGTCGTCGGCCGGTCCGAGCTATACGGCGCTTTGTCGCACCGAACTGGCAGTGACCGGCGCCGGGCCTCTACAATCTCAACCATGACCCTCGTGGTGGTCCTTGCGTACATGATGGGATCGATCCCCTTTGCGTTGCTGCTCGCGCGCCGGTGGGGGACTCCGGACCTGCGGGTGGTCGGCAGTGGCAATCTTGGCGCAGCCAACGTCGTGCGGGCCTCAGGGATAAAGGCTGGAGTGGTCGTCGCACTGCTCGACGTGGCCAAAGGCGCCTTGAGTGTTGCACTGGCTCGCTATCTCAGCGATCAGGCCACGGCGCCGGCGGCTGCGGGCCTGGCGGCGATCGTCGGGCACATTTACCCGGTGTGGCTTCGATTCCACGGCGGTAAAGGTGTGGCAACGGCTTGCGGTGTGTTTTCCGTCTTGACGCCGTCAGCCGCGCTTCCGGCATTGGGTATTTTTGCGGTCACCGCCAAGGCGACGAGATACATCTCACTCGGATCCGTGCTGGCGACATTGGCCTTGCCGCCGCTGACTTATCTCGCCGGCAGCCCGGCTGCTACGGTCGTCGCCGCGTTCACCGCATCAGCGCTAATCCTGTTCAGACATCGTTCGAATCTCATTCGATGGCAGCGGGGGCTCGAGCCACGGCTCGGCGCGGACCGCCCCGCCCCGGCCACCGGGCCGATCGAGGACTGATGCGAACGATCGGTGTGCTCGGGGCCGGCAGCTGGGGCACTGCGCTCGCGGTGCACCTGTGTCGCCTCGGCCACGAGGTACGGCTCTGGGCACGGGATCCGGCACTGGTGCACGACATGCGGGCCAGGCGGGCGAACGCGGTCTATCTGCCCGACATCACGCTGCCCGAGAAGTTGGTCGTTACATCGGAGATCGACGCCTGTGTCGGCGGTGCCGAGCTGGTTGTTTCAGCAATCCCGTCTCATGGTTGTCGTGCCGTGACGCGCGCGGCTTCGTCCCACATCATGCGTCAGGCCACGGTGGTGAGCGCGACGAAAGGACTGGAAGCCGGAACGTTTCTTCGCATGTCCGAAGTGATCGGTGAAGAGCTCGGAACGGGCCGCCCCGTCGTCGTACTGTCGGGACCGAGCTTTGCAGTGGAAGTCGCCCGTCAACTACCGACGGCCGTTCTCGCCGCGTCCGACGACACCACTGCGATTGAACTCGTCCAGGAGGAATTTCGAGGCCCTTACTTCCGGCTGTACGGCAGCTCGGATGTCGTCGGTGTCGAAATTGGTGCTGCCCTGAAGAACATCATCGCGATTGCTTCTGGTGTCGTCGAAGGTCTGGGATTAGGGCACAACGCGCTAGCCGCGTTGATTACCCGTGGATTGGCGGAGATGACGCGATTGGCATGCGCGGCCGGCGGACGCCGTGAAACGCTCGCCGGCTTGAGTGGCCTGGGTGATCTGGTGCTCACCTGTACGGGTCACTTGAGCCGCAATCGCTACGTCGGTACTGAGCTGGCTCGAGGTCGAAGCCTGGCAGACGTCCTGGCTGGCATGAAGATGGTTGCCGAGGGTGTTCCGACGACGTCGGCCGCGCTGGCACTGGGCGAACGCTATGGGGTTGAATTGCCCATTGCGACCCAGATGGCCGAAGTACTGGCTGGCCGATCGGACGTTCGCACGGCGGTCGACGCGTTGATGCTACGCCGCCAGCGAGCCGAAGCTGAAGCCACTTGATCGCCATGCCTCGCCGCGCCCGCCGAGCCACGCTCTAGCGGTCGAAGGCGAAGCCTCGCTAGAATCGACCGGTGAGCTTCCTTGGACGAATCCGTGAAGGCCTTTCTCGCACCAAACAACAGATTCTCGAACGCTTCGACGAGGTCGTCCGCTCGGCCGACGCTCCCGAGCGTCGCTCCCGTCCCGTTGACGTGGAGACGCTCGAGGCGCTCGAGGAAGTGCTTATAACGGCCGACGTTGGCGTAGGTGCATCCGATCGGATCGTCGATGCAGTCCGCGGCCGCTCACCGAACGGCACCAGCCTCAGGGATCTCGTCAAGCGCGAGATTCGCGCCATGTTCGACGCCGTCGATCGACCAGCCGCAGTGGAACATCATCCGAAGGTGACGCTCATCGTTGGCGTGAATGGCACCGGCAAGACGACGACGGTCGGCAAGCTGGCCAACTTGCTCAAGAGGGAAGGGGCGGAGCCGCTCATTTGTGCGGCCGATACTTTTCGCGCAGCGGCGGTTGAACAACTCGAGATATGGGCTAACCGCGCGGGAGTGGATATGGTCCGTGCGCGTGAGGGTGCGGATCCGGCGGCGGTCGTATTTGATGCGATTTCGTCGGGTAAGGCCAGGAAGCGTGATCCGATTCTCGTCGACACGGCGGGGCGGCTCCATACGCGGCTCAATCTGATGGGCGAACTGGAAAAGATCCGGCGCGTCGCCTCCCGCGAAGTGCCAGGGGCGCCGCACGAATCGCTGCTCGTTTTGGATGCGACGGTCGGCCAGAACGGGCTCACACAGGCGCGTGCGTTCATGGGTGCCGCCGGCGTCAACGGTGTGGTCTTGACCAAGTTGGACGGCACGGCAAAAGGCGGTATTGCCGTAGCGATTGCCAACGATCTGAAGCTGCCGATTCGGTACGTCGGGGTAGGTGAAGGAATCGACGATCTCGTGGCATTTTCAGCGGAAGAGTACGTCGACGGTCTGTTCGAAGAAAAATGGTAGGTGGGATGGGCCCCACGCAAGGCAAGAAAATAGGAAGTGACTGACGCCGACTACATCGACCGAACGCTCTTTCTCGCCGAGCGCGGGCGCGGCCGAACCAGCCCCAATCCGATGGTCGGCGCGGTGGTCGTGTCGCAGGAAGGCGTCGTGGTCGGCCAGGGGTTTCACGAGCGCGCCGGTGAACCGCATGCCGAAGTACACGCACTCGACATCGCTGGCCGCCGGGCACGCGGTGCCGTCCTGTACTGCAACCTGGAACCGTGTTGTCACGTTGGCCGGACAGGCCCTTGTGTCGGCCGAATCGTCGAGGCCGGGGTCACGCGCGTCGTCGCCGCCACCGAAGATCCAAATCCTGCCGTTCGTGGAAGGGGTTTCGCGTACCTTCGCGCACATGGCATCGACGTCCAAATCGGCGTTGGCGCCGCACCAGCGACGCGACTCAATCAACCGTTTTTTACGCTCATGCGGGAGCGACGACCGTTCGTCATCATGAAGGCGGCGACGAGTCTGGATGGCTACATCGCGAGTGCCCCGGGACAGCGGACAAGTCTGACGTCCACGGCAGCGAATCGGCACGCACACCGCTTCCGTGCCGAAGTCGATGCCATAGCTGTGGGAGTCGGTACCGTGCTCGTTGACGATCCCTTGCTGACGGCACGAGGGGTCTACCGGGAAAGGCCGCTGACGCGAGTGATATTCGATCGGCGGTTGCGCACTCCCCCGGGCGCGCGCGTGCTGTCGACCATCGACGCGGGCCCGGTGGTCATCGTCACGACATCGGTGGGAGCTGCGCAACAGGAGGCTCGCGGCGCACTCGAGCGCGGCGGCGCGGAGATAGAGGTCGCCGGTGATGGCACGTTCAAGGCCGCCCTGGAGTGTCTGGCGTCTCGGCAGGTCAGCTCGCTGCTGCTCGAAGGCGGCGCCGCCTTGCACCGCGCCGCCTGGGACGAGCGACTCGTGGATTTCGTGCGCTTGTATATTGCGCCAGGCGTCCTTGGCCCGGCTGGCGTATCATTTCTCGAAGGTCGCCACTTCGCGACCGGTGATCTTATCGAGCGTCACGCCGAACTGCTGGATCCTGACGTGCTGATAGAGGGCTATGTTCACAGGCCTCATTGAGGCAACTGGCGAGATCGTCGAGCGGCAAGCCGTCCCAGGCGGCCTGGAGCTGTGGATTGATTCGGCGCTAGCTGCGGAGTTGAAGGCCGGTGATAGCCTGGCAGTCAACGGTGTCTGCCTGACAGTAGTGAGCACGGATGCCGATAGAATTCGGGCCGATGTCGGTCCCGAGACGATCCGGGTGACGACGCTTGGCAAATTGACGCGGGGGGCGTGCGTGAATCTCGAGCGCCCGCTTCGTGCCGACGGCCGGTTTGGTGGTCATTTCGTCCAGGGTCACGTCGATGCAGTTGGAGTGCTGCAGCGGCGGCGGCCTGAGGCGGACTTTGAGTGGTTGACGTTCAGTTTTCCGTCCGAGCTCGCGCCGTATATCGTCCACAAGGGTTCGATCGCCGTTGATGGAATAAGCCTCACTGTGGCGACCTTGCACGTCGACCGCTTCGAGGTGCAGATCGTCCCGTTCACGTTGGAGCACACGAATCTTCGAAGCTTGCGGCCAGACGATCGCGT
The DNA here is from genome assembly GCA_963773035.1 of uncultured Acidobacteriota bacterium. Classification (GTDB taxonomy): domain Bacteria; phylum Acidobacteriota; class Vicinamibacteria; order Vicinamibacterales; family CAVVIG01; genus CAVRXZ01. The sequence continues at coordinate 169,943 of CAVYZX010000037.1, forward strand.
CAATCTCGAATGTGACTTGGTCGGGAAGTACGTGGCAAGAGCGGCGGAGCTTGCGGGTCTTGCGCGCGAGGGCTGGCGAGCCTGACCATCGGTTTGCGATCGCCTTTCACAACGGCATGCCCCCGAGGAGGGCGAACAGCGTATGAAGCGAAAGCTGGAAATAGCCAAGGGGACGCAAAGGCGGAAAGGTCCTTTCGCGCCCATGGAGGACGCCATCGACGCAATTCGCGAAGGCCGGATGGTGATAGTCGTCGATGACGAGGATCGTGAGAACGAGGGCGACCTGACGATCGCTGCCGACAAGGTGACCCCGGAAGCGATCAATTTCATGGCCCGCCACGGCCGCGGCTTGATCTGCCTTTCTTTGACGGCGGAGCGTCTCGACGAGCTCGAGATTCCGCTGATCGTTCGCGACAACACATCGCGCTTCGAAACGGCGTTCTGCACTCCAATCGACGTGGTCGGGCGCACGACCACGGGTATCTCGGCTCACGATCGAGCCGAGACCGTTCGCGCGGCGATCGATCCGGCGACGAAGCCGTCCGATCTTGCCCGGCCAGGTCACGTATATCCGCTGCGGGCGCGGTCGGGCGGTGTGCTCGTGCGCGCCGGCCAAACCGAAGCCGCCGTCGATCTGGCGCGCAGCGCCGGGCTTTATCCGGCGGGTGTGATCTGCGAAATCATGAACGAAGACGGCACGATGGCGCGTGTCCCGCAATTAGCGAAGTTCGCCCGGCGCCACGGGCTGTTGATGATCACGGTCGCGGATTTGATCAACTATCGCATGCGGAACGAATCGCTCGTCAAGCGAGTCGCGTCGGCGAGGTTGCCGACGGAATACGGCGAATTCAGACTGCATACTTTTGAAAACCTGGTGGACAAGCAGACGCACGTTGCGCTGGTCTGTGGAGACATCAAGGATGGAAAGGACATTCTGGTTCGCGTTCACTCGCAGTGTCTCACCGGCGACGTCCTGCACTCGATTCGATGCGACTGTGGTGCGCAGCTCGAAGTAGCTATGCGGCGCATCGCGACCGAAGGACGGGGCGTTTTGTTGTACCTCAATCAGGAAGGTCGCGGCATCGGTCTCGCGAACAAGATCCGTGCTTACGAGCTGCAAGATGAAGGGTTCGACACGGTCGAGGCCAACGAGCGTCTCGGGTTCAAAGCCGATCAACGAGACTACGGAATGGGCGTCCAGATCCTTCGGGAACTTGGGGTCCGCTCGATGCGCTTACTCAGCAACAACCCGCGCAAGTTGGTCGGCATTGAGGGGTACGGGTTGTCGGTGAGCGAGTGGCTGCCGATCGAGATCCCGGCATCAGAGTTCACACGGCGGTACCTGAAGGCCAAGAAGGAAAAATTGGGCCACAAGCTTTCGTCCGTTTAGCCCTTCCCATCCGCCGGCTTCTGGGCGTCGAGTGGATGTGCTACGATAAGCGTTTGCGCAAGAACAGGTTAGCCTAGGTGTTCGACTCTCTTAGCACACGATTACAGGACGTCTTCAAGACGCTGCGAGGACAGGGCCGTCTCACCGAGCAGAACGTCGAGGCGGCGCTGCGGGAGATCCGCCTTGCGCTTCTGGAAGCGGACGTCAACTTCAAGGTCGTCAAGGCGTTCATCGACCGCGTTCGCGATCGCGCGATGGGCCAGGACGTGCTCCGCAGCCTGTCGCCATCTCAGCACGTGGTCAAGATCGTGCGCGACGAGATGTTGGCGTTGTTCGGCGACGCCGCCGGTGGTCTTCAAACGACCAGCAAACATCCGCGTGTCATTCTCTTGCTCGGGTTACAAGGTGCGGGTAAGACAACGACCGCCGGCAAGCTGGGGAAGTGGCTGACGAAACAAGGTCGTCATCCGCTGCTGGTTTCCACCGACGTCAAGCGGCCGGCAGCCATTCAACAGCTCACCATCGTTGCGGAAAAAGCCGACGTGCGCGTGTACGACCCGCCACACGAACTGGATCCGGTGAAGAGGGCCGCGGGCGCGTTGAAGGAGGCCGGCAATCTCGGCTTCGACGTCGTCATTGTCGACTCGGCCGGCCGGTTGCACATCGACGATGAGCTCATGGCGGAGCTCGTTGCCATCAGAGACCTGACCGATCCATCCGATCGGCTGTACGTGGCCGACGCGATGACGGGACAAGACGCGATCAAGAGCGCTGGTGAGTTCAACCGCCGCATCGGCGTGACGGGTGTCGTGTTGACCAAGATCGACGGCGACGCGCGCGGAGGCGCAGCGTTATCGGTCGTTTCGGTGGTCGGCGTTCCGATTGCCTTCGTTGGAAGCGGCGAACGGCTGGAGGACCTCGAGCCGTTCCACCCCGATCGCATCGTTTCGCGTGTGCTCGGCATGGGTGACGTGCTGTCACTGATCGAGAAGGCGGAGGCCGCGATTAGTGAAGACGACGCCGAGCGGCTCGAAGCGCGCATCCGGTCGAATGAGTTCACGCTCGAGGACTTTCGTGATCAGCTCAAGACCATTCGCAAGATGGGGCCGCTCGAGCAAGTGATCGGAATGTTGCCCGGACTTGGAAACATCAAGGCGTTGTCGGAGAACCAGCCCGACGAGAAACAGATCTCCAGGGTCGAAGCCATCATCAACTCGATGACGCCGGAGGAGCGCCGCAAGCAGCACATCATCAACGGCAGCCGGCGCAAACGCATTGCCAAAGGCAGCGGGACGTCGGTTGAGGACGTGAATCGACTACTCAAGCAATTCGTCCAGATGCAGAAGGTATTGAAATCGCTCGGGGGCATGACAGGCATTGCAGGCGGCGGCCGAAAAGCGCGCCGCCGCGCGATGGAGATGTTGCGAACGCGTGGCTGATTGCGCGCTCGAACGTTCGAAGGAGAAGGTGAATGTTAGCGATCCGTTTACGCCGGGCTGGCTCGAAGAAGCGGGCTTTTTTCCGTGTCGTGGTGACCGATTCCCGCGCCGCGCGAGACAGCAGCTTCGTGGAAATTCTCGGGCACTACAATCCTCGGTCGAAGCCAGCGATCGTCGAGGTCGACTCCGAGCGAGTTCAACATTGGCTTGGGAAAGGGGCGCAACCTTCGGATTCCGTTCGCACGCTCATCGCGCGTCATCTGACGCCTAAGGCAGAGACTGCGACGCCTGGACTCGCGAAATGAGCGTCGCCCGCGACGTCGTCGAGGTGCTCGCACGTGTGCTCACCGACAGCCCCGAACAGGTTCAGGTGGTCGAGTCGCAGCACCAAGGAACGACGTTGATCGAGTTGTTCGTCGCACCCGGTCAGCTTGGACGCGTTATCGGCAAGCAAGGCCGTACTGCGGCCGCGCTTCGAACTTTGGCGGCGACGGCGGGCGAGAAGGAAGGCAAGTCGATTACCCTCGAAATCCGCGACGGTCAACCCTGACGCCGGGATTGAGTGATGCTTTGGGAGGAGATGGCGGTCGTGGGCAGGGTGGCCCGACCGCACGGCATTCGGGGTCAGGTGATCGTGAACGTTGAGACAGATTTTCCCGGAGAACGGTTCCAGCCGGGCGCCGAATTGTTCGTCAACCGTCGAGGGCAAATCGAGAGTCTGACGCTCGATCAGGTGCGTTTTCACCAGGGGCGCCCGATCGTCGTCGTTTCTGGCGTCGACACGATTGACGCTGCGGAAGCACTGGCTGGCCTCGAGTTGCGAGTCCCGAGAGAGTGGCTGATTCGACTGCCCGCCGGGACCTTCTACCGCCACGAGCTGGTCGGATGTCACGTCGAAACCGGCCGGGGCGAGCCTGTTGGCTTCGTCACGGACGTGGAAGGCCCGGCTCACGTCAGCCGACTAGTTGTCTCGTCGGGCGACGATGAAATTCAGATTCCACTCGCACGCGAGATTTGCACGATCGTGGACACCGGCGCGAGGCGCATCGTGATCGAACCGCCAGACGGGTTGCTGGATCTGAACAAGTTAGACGGAGCTCGAAGAAAGCCAGGCTTCTTCGGTCCTCTGTAGCCGTTGTGGTTCGAGTGCATGACGTTCGACATCGTGACGATTTTTCCGGCGATGTTTGAGCAACCCCTCGGCGCGGGCATACTGGGGCGCGCGATTGAGTCTGGGACGCTCACGGTGCGGGTTCACGACCTGCGCGATTTCACGGTCGATCGGCACCGGGTGGTGGATGACGTACCTTATGGCGGCGGGCCCGGGATGGTACTCAAGGCCGAGCCGATCTTCCGGGCCATCGACGCGATTGAGGCGGAGCACGGTCGACAATCGGCAATCGTTCTGACATCGCCGCAGGGTTCACGCTTCACGCAAAACGACGCGAGGCGGCTCAGCGCGTTGCCGCACGTTCTGGTGTTGTGCGGCCGATACGAGGGTATTGACGAACGCGTGCGCGAACGGGTCACCGAGGAGATTTCGATCGGAGACTACGTCCTGAGCGGTGGCGAGTTGCCGGCGCTGGTTATCGTCGACGCGGTAGCGCGGCTGGTCCCGGGCGTGGTTGGGGATCGGCAGTCCGTCGACGAGGATTCCTTCAGCAGAGGTTTGTTGGACTTTCCACAGTACACCCGCCCGGCTGAATTGGTCGTTAAGGGCGGCGGTTCTGAAGGGGGCCCCGGCCGCTCCGAGACGAGGCTGGATGTCCCTGCCGTCCTGCTGTCGGGCAACCACGCAGAGATCCGCCGCTGGCGCAAACGCGCTGCGGTGAGCCGAACGCTTCATCGGCGGCCGGATTTGTTGTCGCAGGCGGCGTTGGACGAAGAGGAACGGGAGATTTTGAAGCAGTTGGTCTCTGAACGTGACGATTCATAGCAGGGAATAGCTCAGACATTGCAGGTCTGGCGACCTGCTCGAGGAGTTGGTATATGGGCGCAATTGAGTTGGTGGAAAAGTCGCAGCTCACCGAGCGGCCGGCGATGAAGGCCGGCGACACCGTTCGGGTGCACGTGAAGGTGCGCGAGGGCGACAAGGAGCGCATTCAGGTCTTCGAAGGGATCGTAATCGGCGTCCACCGTGGAGGGACTCGCGCGTCGTTTACCGTGCGCAAGGTATCGTTTGGCCAGGGCGTCGAGCGCATTTTCCCGCTTCATTCGCCGACCATTCAAAAGATCGAGGTCGTGCGATCGGCCAAAGTCCGCCGGGGCAAGCTGTACTTCCTCCGCGATTTGAAAGGCAAGGCGGCGCGCATGAAAGAGGGCGGGCGCGCCGACGGCAAGAGCTAACCCGTACGAACGCTGGCTGGCCCGTATGCGTATTCCGGCGATGCGCACTCTCGAGAACGCGCTGCGTCGCGTTGGATTCGCGTACGTGGCCGGTGTCGACGAGGTCGGACGCGGGTGCCTGGCCGGGCCGGTCGTGGCGGCAGCTGTGGTCCTGCATCCAGACAAACACATCCGGGGAATCTGTGATTCGAAGCTGGTTCCTGAAGGCGAGCGGGAAAAGCTGCACGCCAAGATCGTCCGCCACTCTGTCGCCTGGGCCGTGGCTTCAGCCGATCCGACCGAGATCGATCGCATCAACATTCATCAGGCGTCTCTACGAGCGATGCAACGCGCGATTCTTTCGCTGGCTCCCTTGCCTGATGTCGTACTCGTCGACGCGTTTCGCGTGCCGGATATACCAATGGCCCAGCGCGGAGTGCCCCATGGCGATCGACGCTGTTCGGCCATTGCTGCGGCCTCCATCGTGGCCAAGGTTACCCGCGATCGATTCATGAAGGAGCTTCATACGCAGGATCCACGGTACGGTTTCGACCGCCACAAGGGGTACGCAACGGCCGATCATCTCGAGGCTGTCGCACGGTTCGGCTACTCGGACGCGCACCGGCGTTCGTTCCGGCCGCCGACGCTGTTTGATACCATCGACTAGTGGCGTGTATTGGCTGAATCAGTACCGGTTACGACGTTGAACGCCGAGGACGCGGAGATCGCGGAGTATCAACCTGGAATGAAATGTTGTCTCTGCGGGCTTTGCGGTCTCCGCGCTGATCGTGATCTGGTAGTAATCCGACGGATACAGTCCACTGGTTCCGAGCTGGCTTCGTCACCGTGCCCATAGATCGTGCCGCCATCCTGCGAAGTGCCGAGAAGCTGCTTCAGCAAGGCAAGTTGGAATCGGCCCTCGCGGAATACCGACGCATCGTCGACGAGCAACCAGAAGATTGGACGACGGCGAATACCCTGGGTGACCTGTACATCCGCGCCGGACAAAACGACAAAGCGGTCGAACAATTCGTGAGAATTGCGGAACATCTGCAGCGGCAGGGTTTCCTGCCGAAGGCCGCTGCTCTGTACAAGAAGGTCCTCAGGATCCGTCCCGACGACGATCACGCATTGGCCCAGGCCGGAGAAATCGCAGCCAGCCAGGGTCTGCTGGTTGATGCCAATGCGTATCTCAAGTCAGCCTCCGAGCGCCGCTCGGCCAGAGGCGATCACCGTGGTGCGGCGGAAATTCGCGTTCGGCTCGGTTCGCTCGACGTGAAGAATTTCGAAGCGCGCCGAACCGCCGCCTATGCGCGGATCGACTTGGGCGACGTGGCCGGTGCGGTGAGCGATTTCCGAGCCATCAGCAACGATCTCACCGAGAAGGGTCGCGAAAAGGAAGCGGCGCAGTTACTGACTGATGTCCTGAAGATTTATCCGGACGATCTCGAGATGCGCCAACTGCTCTTCGTCACGCTCATTTCCTGCGCCGATATTCAAGGCGCACGGGAACTGGCGACGACCGCCGAGCAGTTTCGCGCTCTTGCAGCCGCCGTCGAGCATCAACGTGGCGCGGCGAATTTCCCGGAACAACCGATTGAGTCAACCAGCGCCGAGCAGTCGACGCCGGCGGAAAGCTCAGACGCGAGCCTCCCCGTCGATATGGCCGATGAGCCGCTTGAAACTCTGCAACGTGCGTTGAAAGAAGAGCCTGTCTTGGACCGCGCTTCGGCGACCGAATTCGACTGTTTTGAGCTGAGCGCGACATCTGTCGATTTGAGTCTGGACGAGGCCGTCGGTGACATCGAAAGATGGCTCGCCGAAGACGTTCCGCAGAAGGCTGAAGTGGACCTGACGCTCTCGCTCGACGCTGTCACAAGTCAGGGTCTGCCGCAGCTCGAGCGCCCTGGGCAGGACGAAACGGGTGGGGAAAACCTGGATATCGATCAGGTGTTCGCCCAGCTCCGGGACAAGGCATCAGGTGGAGCGTCCGAGGCGGCCGAGCAAGAGTACGAGCGCGGCGTGGCGTTGTACGAGGCCGGCCAGGTCACCGACGGAATTCGTGCGCTCGAAGCGGCGTCGCGTGCCCCGATTCGTCGTTTTCGTGCGGCCGCCGCGCTCGGACGCATCTACCGCGATCGCGGCGCGCTGTCACAAGCGATTGAATGGTTCGAACGCGCGGCAGGGGCTCCGGCGCCTGGCGCCGAAGATGGTCACGCCCTGTTTTACGACTTGGCCGTATTGCTGGAGTCCATTGGCGAAGTGGAACGCGCGCTCGCCGTCTGTCTCGAATTGCAGGCTGAGGGCGGCGACTATCGCGACCTGTCGGCGCGTATCAGCCGTCTAACGAAGGCACAGGCTCGAGGGTAGTCTTCTGATCCGCCGCCTAATCTACGTCGCGTTCTTTCTGGAGGTCGGGCTCCTGCTGATCGTCCTTCCATGGTCGGCGTTCTGGGACAGCAACTACTTTGGCCGCGCCTGGCCGACGCTGCGTCCGATCATTGCCAGCAACTTCGTTCGAGGCGCCGTGACCGGCCTCGGATTCGTCAACCTCCTTGGCGGGCTCGCCGATCTCGCCGTGATTTTCGCCGGCCGCGGGCGTCACGATGCCTCGTGATTTCCGATCTAAGCGACCGGTGCTCTGCCTCGTGACCGACCGTCGACGTCTGATGGGAACCGACACTCGCGACACCAGTTGTGAACGGCTCATCGATCTCAGCCGGGAGGCGGTAGACGCGGGCATCGACATCATCCAGGTCCGCGAACGCGATCTCGAGTCGGCGGCGCTCGTCGATCTGGTGGCAACTATCGTCGAGATTGCTAATGGCTCGTCAACGCGTGTTTTCGTCAATGATCGACTGGATATCGCTGTTGCGAGCGGTGCGGGCGGCGTCCATCTGCGGGCTGATTCGATTGCGCCTCGCGCGGTACGTTCGATCGTCCCGGCCGGATTTGTCGTTGGTCGATCGGTGCATGATCCTACGGAAGCGGCCAGGAACGCCGATGGAACCAACTATCTGATCGCAGGCACCGTATTTCCCACTCGGTCGAAGCCAACATGGCAGCAGCTTCTCGGCACGAACGGTCTAACCGATGTTGTTCGCGCAGTTCGCGTTCCGGTCCTCGCGATCGGAGGAATGACCATCGAGCGTGCTGATCAGGTTGCCGCGACAGGCGCGGCCGGCCTTGCGGCCATCAGTCTCTTTCTGCCTTCATCAAGCAGAACAATGGTACGTGTAGTCGAAGAGCTTCGCGCTCGGTTTGACAGTCCCATTCCCGCTTCCTAACATACGATCGATCGGCAATGTCAGCGGATGGCGGCGAACGTGAGGATCTTGGCAGGGTGCTGCGTGAGGCGCGCGAGAGCCGGGGCTTGTCGTTGGCTCAGATCACGAAGATCACGAAAATTCCAACCGCTGTGCTTGAAGCGCTCGAACGGAACGATGGGTCAGCGCTTCCGGGCGGGATTTTCGGCCGCGCTTTTGTCCGGGGCTTTGCGGCTGCGGTGGGCCTCGATCCCGAAGCCGCCGTTCGCGAGTTCCTCCTTCAGTGCCCGTCGGCCGCGGCGACGGTCGGATCTCAGGGTGCCAATGAAATCGAGTCCAACGAAGTGCTCGAGAGCCAGCGATGGGCCGCCCGGACCGTCGTGCAGTTGGTCGGCTGGAGTGCCGCAATTGCCATCATGCTCGGCTATCTCGGTACGTCAGAGTCGCCGCGGTCGGCAGTCCTCCGTCCGCCTGTGGCCAGCGACCACGGTGAGATCGAACGTATTGAGTCGCTCGCCGGATCCAGCGGGGCGACGACGGGTAGCAGGCTGCAGCCGACGTCCGGCTCGGGAGCGAACGCTAATGTCGCTGCGTCCTCAGGTGAGCGCGTTGCGGCGGATCGCACTAGCGATCGGTTGGTCGTGAGCTTCCTCACGACTCGACCGTGTTGGATCTCAGCAACTGTCGATGGCCGCGTCGCTCTCAGGCAGCTGTTTCAGGCCGGAGCGCGCGAAACCCTCGATGCGGAGCGGGAGTTGGTATTGACAGCCGGCGATGCGGGCGCACTGGAATTGACGCTCAACGGGATCCAGGCCAGGCCGCTCGGGGGACCCGGGGAAGTCATCACGGCCAGATTCAAGGCCGGGAGCGTTCAAACCTACGTACCTTCACGGTGAACGGTCCCACACCACTTCTTGATTTCTTCAAGCGCGGCGAGGTCGCCCGCGACGTGCGGCTGCTCGCCGCGCAGGGGGCGCTGGCTCCCCGCGCTCACGAGCAGCTTGCCATTCTCGTTCTGCTGCTGGAGGACACCGATCCCGAGATCCGCCGTACCGCCGACAGCACCTTGAACCAGATTCCGGTTGCCGCACTCAAGAAGTTTCTCGCGCGGTCCGACGTGTCGATCAAGCTCCGCGAGTTCTTTGCCGCCCGCCGCGTGTTTCCGGACGAGATTCCGGCGATCGAAGCCGTTGAAGACCAGGATCAACCTCTTGTCGAGGTCGAAACCGAGCCGGCGGCGCCGGAAACCGATGAGGCCAAGCTGACGGCGGTGCAACGGCTCGCGGCGTTGAGCTTCACCGAGCGTCTGAAGGCAGCGATGAAGGGGACGCGGGAGATCCGGGCGATTCTCATCCGCGATACGAACAAGATGATCGCCGCGGCGGTGCTGAGCAGTCCGATGCTGACGGAGCCGGAGGTCGAAAGTTTCGCCCGCATGGCGAATGTGTCGGAGGACGTGCTGCGGACGATTGGCAGCAACCGGGCGTGGTTGAAAAACTACAGCGTCGTTCTGGCGTTGGCGAAGAACCCCAAGACTCCAGTCGCATTGTCGATGAATCTGATCCAGCGATTGGGCGATCGCGATCTCAACATGCTGTCGGTCGATCGAAATGTTCCAGAGTCGCTTCGAGCGGCAGCCCGGCGAAAAGTTGTGGCGGCGACGAGCAGAAGATAAGTCTTTCTGGACTGCTTTCAAAAACGCTTGCCGCGCCTCCCTCTCGAAGCGTGCCTCTTGTTCGAGCGAGCCCAGTCCGATCGCATTTGGGACAGTCCGTCCATATACACGGCCGCTCGCTCACGCTCCTCGTCGGTCGCCATCGACTTCAACAGCTCGAGCGCTTTGGCGAGATCAACCTGAATCGTCTGCTGCGTCGTCTGGTAGTACAGACGTTTGATCTCGGCGAGCTTCTCGTCGGACGAAAGCAATCGGAGTTTCATTGACCGTGCCGGTTTCGGCGAAGAGCGGCCCGAAACTCCGTAAACGCCAGCGTGTTGAGCACGTCGCGCGCTTCCAGCCACGCCCGTCGAGCGACCACGATGCCCCACTGCAGCGATTGAAAGCCTTGCCGTGAATGAGCGTCGCTCGAGATGACGATGCGCGCGCCCCGATCGTGTGCCAGGCGAGCGTGAGTGTCGTTCATGTCGAGGCGATGCGCCTGCGCGTTGATCTCGAGTGCCACGCCGCACGAAACGGCGCGATCGACGATGGCTTGCATGTCCACAGGATAAGGCTCGCGCGCGAGCAGCCTGCGTCCGGTCGGGTGACCGAGCACATCGACGTGCGGGTTGGCGATTGCCCGCAAAAGCCGATCCGTCATCTGTTGCCGGTCCTGGTTGAACGCAGAATGAATGGACGCGACGACGATATCCAGTGCGGCGAGGCAGTCGTCGGCGAGGTCGAGCGTGCCGTCCGGCTTGATGTCGCACTCGACGCCGGCCAGCAGACGGACGCCGCCGATTTGGCCATCGAGCGCCCGGATGCGGGCCGCATGCTCGAGTGCACGGCGCTCGTCCAAGCCATTTGCCATCGTCAACGACTTCGTGTGATCGGTGATGGCCAGATAGTCGAGTCCCGCTTGGCGGGCCGCTTCCGCCATGGCCGCCACGTCGTCTTTACCATCGGTGGCGACAGTGTGCGAATGGAGATCGCCGCGAAGATCGCGACGATCGATGAGTCGAGGCAGCCGTCGTTCGATTGCGGCTTCAATCTCGCCGCGCGCCTCGCGAAGCTCGGGCGGAATCCAGGGAAGACCGATCGCCTCGTATACCTCTTCCTCTCGTGATCCGGCGATGCGCGACTCGTCCGCGACACGAAACACACCGTACTCGTTCAGCTTGAAGCCAAGGTCAATCGCACGATCGCGAAGCGCGATATTGTGCGCTTTCGAACCGGTGAAATACTGCATCGCTGCGCCGCGGCTTTCTGCCGGTACGAGTCGGAGGTCCGCCTGCAAGCCTCCGGCGAGAAGGACGCTGGACTTGGTCTCGCCTCGACCCAGCACCCTCTCAACCGGGCCGTACGCCACGAAATCGTTCATGAGCGACGGCTCCGCGCCGGAGGCGAGGATGTCGAGATCGCCGCACGTTTCACACCCGCGCCGCAGACTGCCGACGGACTCGATGGTGGCCGCCGGAGAACGCTCGTGGAGAAATGCGACGAGCGTCGCAGCAGCCTCGTGCGCTTTAGGCAGGAGATGGCGGCCCTCGCGACGGCTGCGCTCCTCGAGCGCTTTGAGAATGAGGGCTTCCTTTCGGGGGCCCATGCCGCGAAGCCTGCGAATCCGGCCGTCCGTGGCCGCTCCTTGCAGCTCGTCGATTGTCCGGATGCCAAGTTCCCGGTAGAGCATCGCAACAGTCTTGGGTCCGACACCCTGCAGATGAAGCAGATCCAAAACCGTCGGCGGGAACTCGGCAACGAGCTCGCGGTGATAGGTCGACCCTCCTGTCGTTGCGATCTCGAGAATTCGCGCGGCGAGATCCTTGCCTATGCCGGGGATTTCACGCAGGGCCGAAGCCTCCAGGCTGGCCAGGTGATGCGGGTGATTGGCGACGATGTCAGCGCCGTTTCGATATGCGCGGATCTTGAATGGGTTCTCGTCCTTGATTTCCAAAAGATCGGCAATCTCTCGAAGGATGCGGGCAATGGCCGGATTATCCAACCCTGAGCCCTTCCCGCTCGATGCGCCAGTCGAGCACGCGGGCGCCACCCGCGACGAGGGCGGCAGCGACCGCCGATTGTGCGTGCGGTGGTCCGTAGCAGAACAAACAGCCGCCTCCGCCAGCTCCGCACACCTTGGCCGCCGTCGCCCCGGCCTTGGTGGCGCCTTCGATCAGCTGGTCGATGGTCGGCGTCGTGACACCGGGCGCGAGCCGCTTTCGGTTGGTCCATTCGTTGGCAATCTCCCGACCGACCTCGTCCCAGTCGGCTCGCTCGAGCGCGCGACGCATCCCGACGGCCGTGTCCCGGATGCGCTCGAAGCAATCGAACACCTGGCGGTCGCCGTCGATATGGCGCTTCATGATTTCCCAGTTGTTCGTCCCGGAATTTCGTGGCGCTCCGGTATAGGCCAGGACGATACGACGCTCCAGCTCGGCCGGATCGACGTCGAGCGGCACGCGGCCGACGCCGTCGGCCCTGAGCTCGACCGCGGCGATCCCGCCGTACAAAGCGGGCCGGTAATCCTGGACACCGGTCGGCACCTTGAGGACCTGACATTCGACGTTCATGGCGATCTGCAGGATGTCGGCTGCCAGCTGCGACGTGTTCGACCACTGCGCGAGGGCGCCACACGTGGCGATGGTAAGGGCCGAAGATCCAGCTATACCGGCGCCAGCGGGGGACTCGCCGCGGGTCGTTAGCGTCGCGTTCTCGAAGCGATAGTGTCGCGCCAGGGCTGCCAGCAGCGGCACTTCGCTCGATTCGCCAAGCTCGGACCAATTGCGGGCGAGGGCACGACGTCCGGTGTCGGTCGAGATCAGTTCGACGCAACCATCCGTCCGGTTGTCAATCTGTGCATGAGCGCGCAGACTGATCGCCGCATTGAGGGTCGTGGCTCCGTCGTGGAACAGATAGAGCGGCCAGATGTCGATAGTTCCACCAGCGAGGTCGATGCGTGTCGGCGCGGACGATACGATGGGCACGGACGGATTATAGATTGCCTTATCAAGTCAGAAGTCAGAAGTCAGAGCGAAGTGTGGAGGTGGAGGTCTCAGGCCGAACACTTCAAACTTCAGACTTCACACTTCAGACTTTCTGTACAATCATTTTGCCTATGTCGAGTAGATTGCGACGTCAAATCGGCCAAATGCTGATCGCCGGCTTTGATGGACAGGCGGTTCCGGTCGAGTTGCGCGCACTTGTCCGTGAATTCGGTCTGGGTGGCGTGATTCTCTTTGCGCGAAACATTTCCGAGCCGGAGCAGGTGGCCGAGCTGTGCTACGAAGCGTCCCGGCTGGTGCCAGAGCTCCCATTATGGGTGAGCGTAGATCAAGAAGGCGGTCGCGTCGCGCGCTTGAAAGCGCCCTTCACCGTCTGGCCGCCGATGGCTACGCTCGGCCGGAGTGGAGATGCGGCCCTCGCGGAACGTTTCGGGCGAGCGTTGGCGGCGGAGCTGAAAGCCATTGGCATCACACTCGATTACGCACCCGTTCTGGACGTTCACACGAATCCAAAGAATCCGGTGATCGGCGATCGGGCCCTGGCAGAGAAGCCCGATGTCGTTGGGCGCCTGGGCGCCGCAATCGTCCGCGCGTTGCAAGAGGAAGGCATTGCGGCATGTGGAAAGCACTTTCCCGGACATGGGGACACGAGTACGGACTCTCATGCCGAGCTACCTCTGGTCGAACACCCGATCGAACGTCTGCGGGAGGTCGAGTTCGTGCCGTTCAAGGCCGCTATCGAGGCTCAGGTAGCCGCAATCATGACGGCACACGTCTTCTTGCCCGCGCTGGATGAAGAGCGTCCCGCGACCCTGTCTAAGCGGATCGTGTCGGGACTCCTACGCGACGAGCTGGCCTTCAACGGACTGATCTTGAGCGATGATCTCGAAATGAAAGCTGTGGCGGCGCGTTATGCGGTGCCGGCGGCTGCCGTTCTCGCGGTTGAAGCAGGATGTGACGGGGTCTTGATCTGCGGTGCCGATCAAACGGTTCAGGTCGCCGCGTTGGAGGCGCTGATCCATGCCGTCGAAGAGGGGCGGTTGCGGATGACACGTGTGGAGGATGCGCTCAAACGGCAGCAGCAGGCCAAAGAGCGGTTCCTGGCCACGCCTGCTACGGTCTCGCGTCCGCTCACCGGACGGCTCCTGCGGCAGCGGCTTGGCCGAGACGAGCACCTCGCCATCGCCGACGAAATGAGCCGTTTCGCTTAATGCCCGCCTCAGCGCCTAACGTCGGCACCATGTTGAAGCCTCGAGCGCTCAATTCCGGCGATCGCCTTGCCGTCATTGCGCCCGCCAGCCCGTTCGACCGCGACGACTTCACCCACGGCATCGACGAGATCCGCCGCCTTGGCTTTGAACCAATCTGGGAGGAATCGGTCTTCGAACGGCAGGGCTATGTTGCGGGCCCGGCTGACGTTCGCGCCTCCGCGATCATGAAAGCGTGGCGCGATCCAACGATTAGCGGCCTTATCGGTGTACGCGGCGGGTACGGCAGCGTTCAGGTGCTGCCACTGCTCGATCCGGAAGAAGCGCGTCGATCGCGCAAAGTGTTCATCGGCTACAGCGACTTGACCTCGCTCCTCACGTTTCTGACGGGGACCTGCGGCCTGGTCGCGTTTCACGGTCCGATGCTGGCCGGCCGCCTGGGAAGAGGGCAGGCCGGATATGACGAGGCGTCGTTCCTGGCCGCGTTGAGCCGGCCCCGACCCATGGGAGAGCTGGCGCCGGCGGGGCTGCAAACTGTTAACCGTGGCGAGGCCACGGGTCCTTTATTGGGGGGAACTGTGACGCAGCTGCTCGCGTCACTCGGCACGCCTTTCGCGTTCGATCCGCCGCAAGGATTCGTGCTTTTCTTCGATGAGGTCGGCGAGCGTCCGTATCGTTTGGATCGGATGGTGATGCAGCTGCGGCAGACCGGCTTGCTGGCGCGAGCGTCGGCGATTGTCGTCGGCGAGCTGCCGAAATGCGATGAACCGGCTGGCGAGCCGACCGCGTATGCCACTGTTGGGGACACGCTGCGGGATTTTCCAGGCCCGGTCGTCTTCGGATTTCCATCCGGGCACACGTCGGCGCCGGCAATGACCCTTCCATTTGGCGTGACGTGCCGCGTCATCGCCGACGCGCGTCCTCGAATCGTCATCGAAGAAGCGGCGGTTGAATAACCCGACCAAGACGGAGCACCTTGCCACAACGCGTCCATTTCATCGGAATCTGCGGCACAGCTATGGCCACAGCTGCGGCGATGTTGAAGCAAAAGGGCCTGGACGTACGCGGCTCGGACCAGGACGTGTACCCGCCAATGAGTGATTTTCTAGCCGCCGAGCACATTCCGACGCTCAGCGGTTATCGAGCGGAGCACATCACCTCGGATCTCGATCTGGTGGTGGTGGGTAACGCCATATCGCGCGGTAACCCGGAGCTCGAGGAGACGCTCGACCGCAAGATTCGCTACTGTTCACTGCCGGAGGTCATCCGCGAGAACTTTCTCTGGGGCGCCAGATCCATCGTCATCGCCGGAACCCACGGGAAGACCACGACGACGGCCCTGGTCGGCTGGGTGTTGACGCACGGCGGTGTCGATCCAAGTGTGCTGATCGGTGGGATTGCCGGCAATTTCGGTGAAGACGGATCCAGCTACAGAATCGGCCACGGTCGAGAATTCGTCATCGAGGGCGACGAGTACGACAGCGCGTTTTTCGACAAGACCGCGAAGTTTCTCAAGTACTTGCCGGACCTGGCGGTCGTCAACAACATCGAGTTCGATCACGCGGACATCTACGCCGACTTGGACGCCGTCACGCTCGCTTTTCGACGCCTCGTGAACCTCGTTCCCAGGCGTGGGCTCCTCCTGCTTGGTGCCGATAGTGCCGGAGCCCTCTTGCTGAGAGACGCGGCACGCTCTCGTGTCGAAGCGTTTGGACTGAGTGAAAACGCCGACTGGCAGGCCCACGACCTCGAGAGTGACGTCAAATCGACTCGTTTCCGCGTCAGGCGGCGGGGGATACCGTTCGGTGGATTCGAGGTGCCATTGCTTGGCGCGCACAACGTGCGGAACGCCCTGGCTGCCATTGCTGTGGCCACGGAAGTTGGCCTGAGCGCCGAGCAAATCGCCGGCGCGCTTCAATCCTTCGCCGGCGTCAAGCGCCGTCTCGAAGTGATTGGGACGGTGGATGGCGTCACGGTGTACGACGACTTCGCCCATCATCCAACCGCGGTCGCGGAAACGCTGGCCGGCGTGCGGGCATCGCACCCGAATTCTCGTGTCTGGGCCGTTTTCGAACCACGCTCGGCTTCATCATGTCGGCGCGTGTTTCAGGAGGATTTTGCGCGCGCGTTTGCGGCGGCAGACGAGGTGCTGATTGCGCCGGTATTTCGGTCGAAGTTGCCTGAAGAAGAACGATTATCGGTTCCGACGCTGGTTCGAAACCTGCGCGATCGTGGTCAATCCGCTCGGGAGGCGGACTCGATCGACGACATCGTCAATGCCATCGTCCGCGAACATCGAAGAGGCGACATTGTGATCGTTATGTCGAACGGTGGATTCGGCGGTGTTCACCGGAAGCTGTTGCAGGCTCTCGCGTGACATCGGCAGGCTTTCGCCTCTCGCGTGAGGGTGATTCCACGCTTGTCGTCGAATTCGACGAGCGGGTCGATCCCGCAGTCAACGCTCGTGCAATTCGCCTGGCCGATGGCATCCAATACTCTGGAATTGAAGGTATTCGTGATGTAGTTCCGACCTACCGCTCGGTTGCCGTGTTTTTCGACCCGCTGCGAACCAGTTACCAAAACCTAGTTGAATGGATCACTCGCGCCGCCAGCACCGTTCGGGAGAATGTGGTCGAGGAGCCGCGCACTCCGATACCTGTCCCGGTGTGCTACGACGAAGATTTGGGGCCGGATCTTCAGTCAGTTGCGTCGCTGGCAAACCTCTCATCGGACCAGGTCGTGGCGTTGCATGCGGCCACGACTTACCGTGTTTTCATGCTCGGCTTCCTCCCGGGGTTTGCGTATATGGGTATCGTGGACGAGCGTATCAGGGCGCCCCGCCATGCGACGCCCCGCTCACGAGTTCCCCGTGGCTCGGTCGGCATCGCCGGTGCGCAAACCGGAGTGTATCCGTTGGATGTTCCGGGTGGTTGGCAGCTCATCGGCCGGACGACGGTTCGGCCGTTCGACCCGTCCCGCAGGGAGCCCTTCCTGTTCAAGCCGGGCGACGCTGTTCGATTCATGCCGATCGACCGAAGCGAGTACGAGGCCAGCAAGTAATCGATGAGTGAAGCACGCGTCATTCGGCCTGGCCTCTTGACAACGATCCAAGACATTGGCCGTTGGGGCTACCAGTCTCGAGGGGTGCCGGTTGCCGGACCGATGGATCCCTATTCCCATCGTGCGGCGAATGCGCTTGTGGGTAACCCTCCCATCGCGGCGACGCTCGAAGTCACGCTGCTCGGACCCGAGATTGGGTTTGAGGAGGAGCGGATGATCGTCGTGACCGGAGCAGAGTTCGAGCTGCGCCTAAACGGGCGCTCTGTACCGACAAACGTGCCGTGCATTGCGCCCGCCGGTTCCTCGTTGGCATTCGGGCAGCGAATGCGAGGTGCACGGGCTTACATCGGTGTCGAAGGTGGATTCGAAGCACCCTTGGTGCTTGGCAGCCGCGCGACGCACGTCGCGGTTGGGATGGGCGGACTCGGTGGGCGGGCTCTTAAAGCCGGAGACCGCCTGCCTATCGGCGAACGAAGTTCCCGCCGCCCCAAAGCTCGACCGATGACGCCGGCGAGAGCGTTGCCCGACGGACACGCAGGCGTGCGTGTGATGATAGGCCCGCAACATCAACGCTTTCGGGCGGATGCGCTCGACGTGCTTCAGTCGGCGCCCTATAAGCTCGGCCTCAGGTCTGATCGAATGGCATTTCGTCTCGAAGGATCCCCATTGGCACACACGTCCGACGCCGACATCATTTCGGAGGCCACGCCAATAGGTTCGATCCAGGTGCCATCGTCCGGCTTACCGATCGTCTTGATGGCGGAAAGGCAGACGACGGGTGGGTATCCGAAGATCGCCACCCTGATTTCGGCTGACCTTGGCCTCGCCGGTCAACTGGCTCCTAGCGACACGATCTCTTTCGCGGTGTGTTCAGCTCAGGAAGCGATGGCGGCGCTCATCGCGCAGGAACGTGCTTTGATGGCCATCGAAACACGTGAGGGGATGTGAGCGACTTCGTCGAGTTGCTGCGGGGCGCTTTCGGCGCTGACCGCGTCAGAAAAGACGTCCTGCTCGGACCGTTGACAACCTTTCGAGTGGGCGGACCGGCGGACTGGTTCATCGAGACGCGGCGCGGCGAGGAGATCGTTGCTGCGCTCACGCTTGCGGGCGCCGCCGGCGTCCCGGTGACGGTATTGGGTGGCGGATCCAATGTTCTCGTGTCGGATGCAGGTATCCGTGGCCTGGTCATCCGTCCTCGTGGTGGAGAGGTGAGGCTAGCTGGCGAGCACCAGGTGCAGGCAGATGCAGCAATTTCGATCAACGGCCTCGTTCGCTGGACGATTAACCACGGCTGCGCCGGGCTCGAAGCGTGGGCCGGAACACCGGGCACGGTCGGCGGCGGTGTATTTGGAAACGCGCATTTTGGTGGCCGGTTGATCGGGGATCTCGTGGCCGAGGTTCGGCTCGTGACGCCTGAAGGCGTAGTGGCGAATGTACCGAGGGCCGAGATGGCGTTTGGCTACGATCGAAGCCGTCTCCAGCGCACCAAAGAGATCGTCTTGTCTGCCACGTTCGCGGTGAGCCGTGGAGAGCCAGCTAAGCTTCGCGAAATTGCGCGTCAATCGCTGGCGTTTCGTAAGCGGACACAGCCTCTGGATACACCAAGCGCCGGCTGCGTGTTTCAGAATCTTGATCCCGACCACGATCGCGTGCCTGGCGGCGTACCGACCTCGGCTGGTGCGCTCGTCGACCGGGCCGGGCTCAAGGGTGCGCGGGTCGGGGGCGCGCGCGTGTCGCTGGCCCATGGCAACTTCATCGTAAACGAGGGGGGCGCAACGGCCCGCGATGTTCGAGAACTGATTGTCCGTTGCCGCGAGGCCGTGCAGGCGCGCTTCGGCGTCGAGTTGAGAGAAGAGATTGTCTATCTGGGAGAATTCTCGCAATGCAACTGACGGCTCATCATGGCGACCTTACACATTGAAGGCGGCCAACGGCTGTGCGGCCGAATCGAGGTTGAGGGCAACAAGAACGCCGCGTTGCCGTTGCTTGCCGCGTGTCTGTTGACGACCGAGCCTTGTGTTCTGACGAACGTGCCATTGATCAGCGACGTTGACGTGATGGCGCGGCTGCTCGTTGATCTCGGAGCCGAAGTCGAAGGCATCGGGACGCGCACCCTTCGCGTGCGCTGCCGTGAGATCGTCAAAGACGAGCCGGATGCCTTGTTGGTCGGCCGGCTGCGTGGTTCCGTGCTGCTGATCGGACCGTTGCTCGCTCGCCGAGGTCGGGCGCTGTTGGCGCCTCCGGGCGGCGACTTCCCAGCCCGGCGTGCCTTGACCACGCACTTGGAAGCGCTTGTTGCAATGGGCGCGCAGGTCGTTCCCGGCAGCACCCACCACTTGGAAGCGCCCGAAGGTCTGCAGCCATCATCGCTGTATCTGTTCGAAGCGTCGGTGACAGGAACCGAAACCGCGATTCTCGCGGCGGCGGCGGCCGTCGGGATCTCCGAGATTCGCCACGCGGCATGCGAGCCTCACGTCGTCGAGCTGTGCGAATTTCTCCAACAGCTTGGCGTCAGCATTGCTGGTGCGGGCACATCGACGATCCGTGTCGAGGGTGGAGCGACGCTCGACGGGGCCGAACACCGGCTCTGGGGCGACTACATCGAGGCTGGGAGTTGGGCGGTCGTGGCGGGTGTTACCGGCGGCGAGATCGAGATTGCCGGCGTCCGCCCGACCGATATCGAGGTCGTCGCGGCCGTGCTCAAGCGCATGGACGTCCAGTGCAGCTTCAGCGACGGCATTTTTCGAGTCGAGCGCTCGCGACCCAAAGGGGCCGGGAAGATCACAACCGGGTTGTGGCCGGGGTTCCCGAGCGATCTGGTTAGTCTGGTCACGGTCCTTGCCACGCAGGCGGAAGGCCGAACGCTCGTTCACGACTGGATGTACGAGCTCCGGCTCTTTGCGCTCGAGCAACTGAGCGGAATGAGCGCGGATCTGTTTCTGTGCGATTCACATCGGATTATCGTGACCGGACCGCGGCGCCTGCGCGGACGGACACTCGATACGCGCGATCTTCGGTCAGGGATGGCGCTGATCGCAGCCGCTCTCGCCGCCGACGGCGAGAGTCGGGTATCACCGCTTGAAACGGTCGAGCGTGGGTACGGACGATTGGTCGATCGCCTTCGCCAACTCGGCGCGAAAGTGGAACGTCTACCGTGAAGGTGGCGGGTTAGGGGTAGGGGGCCTGATCGGTGCTACACCTGGCGGCGGAGTCGGAGGAGCCGGCGCCGGAGTGGGCGGCGGCTCCTGCCGTGGCAGTTCACCCGGCAGCGGGAGTTCGGCGATCGGAGCGAGTGAATCGCGACCCACACGGAAAGCGCGGAGATCCGGTTCCGAGAGATCCAGCACACGAATGATGTGCGGTGTCAGGGTGAGCACGATATCGCTCTGCTCGGTCTGCTTTTGCGTGTGTCCGAACAGATGGCCGACGACGGGAAGGTCCGACAGGCCGGGAATGCCGCTGAGCGTCACTCGTTCATCGTCGCGAATGAGGCCCGCGAGCATGTTGGTTTCGCCGTCTCGCAGGCGGATCGTCGTGTTGATCTCGCGATTGCCGAAAGTTGGCAGATTGCCGAAGCCCGTTCCCGAGATGCTCGATACCAGCACTTTGAGATCGAGGGTCACGTCGTCGTTGTGATGTGTCCGCGGCGTGATGTCGATGTTGACGCCGATGTTTTCGTACTGGAACGACGTGATGGGTTGCTGAGGCGTGCCGCCAGTTGCGATCGGTGCGAACGTCGTAACCGGAACGGGCACCCGCTCACCGAACCTCGCCTGTGCCGGCTTGCCCTCTGATGTCCGGAGTTGGGGATTGGCCAAAACCCGCGTGTTGGTGTCGGTTTTAAGCAGCCGATAGTAGAGTGCCGGCAGGCCGGTAAACAGGATGTCGGCATTCGACAGATTCTTGAGCGCTTGAAGTGAAATCGTCCCGCTCGTGCCCTGATCGATTGAGATCGAACCGTTCGGCCCGACGGATCCCGGGGATGCCACCTGCAGACCGTATTCGAGCATGCGCGACCGATCGACCTCGAGGAGCTCGACGTCGATAAGGACCTCGGGCCGCGCTTTGTCGATGGCGGCAAGGACGCGAGCCGCCGCGGAGATTCGTTCAGGAGAGTCCTTGATCGTCAGGGCGTTGGTTCCAGTGGTCGGCGCGATGCGGCGCAAATCGATCACGAGCCGCAACAAATCCATCGCTTCCTTGAGGTCCGCGTTGCTCAAGTAGAACGTTCGCACGACTTCTTCTTCGTACTCGCGGCGCTTTGCCGGAGTGTCGGGGACCACGACAACAGTACGGGGTGCGGTGACCCGGAAGAACGTGCGCGTCGCGCCCGCGACGGCACTCAGGGCATCGTCGAGCGACGCGTTACGGAGATCGACGGTGACGGGGGTCTCACGAAGCGTCGAATCGAACGTCACGCTGATGTTGGCGAATCTGGCAATGGCGAGATAGACTTCGCGGCTGCTCGCATCCCGAAAGATGAGCGACGTCGGCATCTTCACGTCCGTCGGGAGATCGAGTCCCGGCGGCGGCATATTCTGCGTGCGTTCGATCAGGGTTTGAATCTCGGTCTTGCCGTCACGCGTCACGGCGACCTTCGCCCGTAGCTGGTTTCGAACCGATCGCAACTCGTCGTCGACGGCACTGTTCGTCGGATTCATCTCGATCGCCAACTCGTACTCGACCAGCGCCTCTTCGAGCTTGCCGGTCCCTGCCAGGCGTCGGCCCCGTTCGTAATGATGCTGCGAGGCGCGAAGCTTGGCGCGGTCGAGGGCCGTACGAGCGTCAACACTGTCGGGCTTGAGCCGAGCCGCCTTCGCGTACTCGACGACCGCGAGGTCGTAGTCCTGCCGGCGTTCGGCATCGCGGCCTCGATTGAGGGCAGTCGACGCAGCGCAGCCGCTCAGAGTGAGGCAGACGAGGACGAGGGCGATTGTGGCAGAAAGCTGTTTCACGGTCGTGCTATCGGGACGGTGCGCCAGAGACCACATCAACCCCGCGGGGCATCTTGAAGGTGAAATCCTTATCGGCTAGTCCAGCGTTTTCCTTCAGATTCGTGAAGGAAAACGTCGATTGCCCTCCTTGAGCGTCCACCGTAACCAAGCCACGCAGCTCGAGCGTTTCCGGTGCGATCTCCAGGATGAGCCAATCATAGTCCCGCTGGGGCGTCTTGGGGACAAGCTTCAACGCGCGGGTGCCGGGCGGCATACCGGCAGCGGGTTCCACGAATGAGCTCGAAAAATCACGTACGAGGTTGCCCTTGCCGGTCAAGAACATCGTGGGTGTGGTGACCTGATCGTCGGGCTGTACCGATCCGACAAACACCTGCTTGTCGCGGGGAATATAGGAATACAGCTTCACCCCATCGGAAACGAACAGTTTTTCGTCCGGGGCCGCATACTCCCAGCGCATCTTTCCAGGCTTCTTGACGAGCAGCTGCCCCCGCTCGACGATTTCTTTCCGGAGAACGCCACCGCGATAGCTATGGACGAAGTCTGCAGAAAAGTCTTTGATCGTGTCGTATCGGCGTTGTAGCGCCTGGGCGAGGTCTTGAGCACTCGATCCCGGAGTCGATTGTGCCGCCACTGAAATGAAGGTCCACGCAAGAGCCGCAACGGCGATGATGGCCCTGGGAAGTCGAGACACGACGTCAACGATAGCAGAGATACCGGGATTGAGGGGCGAAGATGCTCGAAGCATACCCGGTCCGCTGTGGTGCCCCGGTCTGATCGAGCGCGACGAAGCTGACACCGCGCTCCACGATGAGCGCATGGTGGCGTCCTGCGACGACATGACCAAAGCCCATCCGTCGAATGGTGTCGGCGGCCAGCCATGACTCCATCCGAACTTGGACAGGTAAACCCGCAAGATCGATACTTCGCCTGAAGGGAATCCCTTCGCCGTTGACGTAGACGGGACGCTGGCCGACCACTCCTGCGACGACGACGTAGTCGCCAGCAGGAAGGCCTTCAAGCTGCCCGTGGCTCAAGGAGTCGGTCGCGGACCGCAAGTCGGCCTGATCCAAGTTGAACTCCCTCGTGGGTTTGAGCACACAGAGCACGTATCGCGTTCCTGGGGTGAGTTCCCGAACGAGATCCGTGATGGTAGGCACTTCCACGGCGGGATCTGGAGTCGCCTGAATCAGCGGGCCATAAGCAGCGAGCAAAGTGGAGCGCGCGCCTGTGGTGAGAGCGACGGCCCGGCCAGCCGAGAGATTGTCGTTGATCAACACGGGCGCGTAGAGCAGCACGTCACGTACGTTTGTCCACGCCACCTCAGGCCGTGTCTCCCTCGCGAAATACCACAGGCCGTTATGGACCTGCCAGTCGAGGTCGGTCAGTAAGATGGCGCGACGATCGTCGAGCCCTGCCGTGAGTCCCGCGAGAAGACGACCAGCGCGACGATCGTCGCTTCGGTCCAGTGCGGGATAGTCTCGGTGGATTCGAACGGCAGAGTACGAGATCAGTGCGAGCGCAACCACCGGTCCTGCGACGCGCTGCAGAACGGCGCGGGCTTGCGCGTCCTGAACGAACGTTTCAGTCCGAGCCGCGATTTCGGCGACTAACACAATCCCCGGACCGACCAGTAGCGCGACCATGAGGTGTGAGGGCAGGTAGAAGACGTGCTTGTCTCCGACGTTGTAAGTCAACGCAAAGAGGAAATTAGCGAGATACGCGCCGATGATTAGCACGGCACGTTGCCAGCTCGCCGAAATTGTACGAACTAGCCCAAGCGCTGCGACGACAATGGCCGCCCAGCCGAACTGTTGATGAAGATCGAATGCGTACATCGAGATGTGGTCTCGCATGAGCGTTCGAGGCACTCCAACCACCAGCGTCGCGCGCCAGTCGGCTTTCGTGAGGTCGAACCAGAAGGCGCGGAGGGCGTCGCTGAGACGAATCGGCGAAAGCGGTTCGAGCCAGAGCGAATGCAGACTCCAGGAATAGACCATGCCTCCGGCCAACGCGCACGCGCATCCCGACACCCACACGCGGCGCGCCAAGACAAACCGCCAGCCCCCCGATGCAGACACCAGCAGGAACAAGGCATAGCCGGGTGCCAGGAGAATCATAGAAAGGTGATTGCCAAAGCCGAGCGCATAGGCCCCGAAGAACGCCACGAGATGCAGATGGGTGGGCCGGGCGTCCCACCTCAGTAACAACCACATCGAGAGTGATACGAATAGGATATGTAGCGCATAAACCTCGGCGATGATCGACTGGCTCCAGAACGTGTACGAACCGGCGAAAACCAGGGCGCTTGCAAGGCCGGCCAGCATGGATCCCGACAGCTCGCATGCGGCCAAGCACAACAAACCGCACGCCAGCGCGCCTTCCGCGGCTGAAGCGAGATTCAACGCGTGCGCCGGTTCTCCTCCGATCAGCCGCGAGAACCACGCACCGAGGGCGAAGTAGAGCGGGTAACCATCTCGCGGTGTGAGTACGCTTGAACCCGTGGTGACTTGCAGGAAGGCTGTATCGCCGAAATCGAGGCCCGGAAGGAGCGTCGCACGGTAGATCGCGAACGCCAGGCCGCCAACTGCAACGGCCGCCGGGAGCTCTCGCCGCAACATCGCGTCCGGCTTACGGTCAGGACGCGCGTTTCCGGGCTATCAGGGCGCGCACCTCGGCGATCGGTCTGGTGTTGAACACGTGTCGCGCCTCAACCCATCCCCGCCGAGCCGTCATGATGCCGAGCTGCATCTGTCGTTCGAGGCGGTCCGCCCGATGGCAATCGCTGTTGACGGCTACTGTCGCCCCGGCCGCCACCGCGCGTCGCGCGAGCGCGCCGTCCAAATCCAGATGCGATGGGGCGCCATCGATTTCGAGGAGTGTTCCCGTTTCCGCCGCCGCCTCGAACAAACGATCGTAGTCCAGGTCGTAGCCGGCTCTGTGCGGCACCAGCCGGTTCGTCGGGTGCGTGATCAGCGTAACGAGTGGATGGTTCATCGCCTTCAAATAACGACTCAACAATTGCCCAGGCTCCTGTCCGGCACGCTGGTGGAGCGAAGCGAGCACGATATCGAACTGCTCGAGAATTCGATCCGGAAAGTCGAGCCGCCCTTCAGGCAGGATGTCCACTTCGCAGCCGTGCAGGATGGTCATGCCGGAAAATCGTTCACGTATGGCAGCAATCTGCTCGGCCTGACGCTTCACCGTCGCTATTGAAAGACTGCGGGAAGCGCCGGAACTCGGAGAATGGTCCGTAAACGCGATGTACTCGTACCCCAGCGCATGACAGGTGGACGCCATGCTTTCCATTGAATCGTGGCCGTCGCTCCAATCCGAGTGCATGTGGAGATCGCCTCGCATGTCGCGGCGTGTGAGTAACGACGGCAAGCTGCCGCGTTCGGCTGAGACAATTGCTTCGTCAGTGTCGCGAATTTCCGGCGGGATAAGAGGCAGGCCGAGGTCTGCATAGAGATCTGATTCGGTCGCAGCCGTTCGCAACGTGCCCCTGGAGTCGCGCAAGCCGTCAGTGGTCAATTGCCAGCCCTCCCGCGCGGCGCGGTTCCGAAGCTCAGCAATGTGCGCAGACGAGCCGGTGAAGTAGAGCAGACCGGCGCCAGCATTGGCCGGCTCTGCGAGACGAACACCAATCTGTGTCTGACTGACGAGCACGTAAATGCGCCGTGAGCTCGTGAGCAAGACACGATCGATATCACTGCGTCGGGCGATCGTTTCGATGACTCGGTAGGGTTGGCTGGCGCTGGCAATCAACTCGATGTCTCCGACGGTGTCCTGAGCGCGCCGAAGCGACCCGACTGGCTCGGCCCATTCGACGCCGGTCACCGACCGGAGATCGGTGAGAAGTGGCTCCGCCAGTGCGATGGCCCGCCCCAGCGGAATGCGTCGAGTGGACTGCCTCACCTGTCGGAGCGCCTGCTCAACGGCAGATTCGCCCGTCTCGTCCAGGACTTCCCGGATGCGATCTTGTTCGACAGCAGCGATCAAATCCGCTAGGGCCGTCACGCCGAGTCTGTCGTGCAACGCTGCGAGCTGCTCCATCGTGACGGCACCCGATTCGTACAGCCATCGCAAGTCCGACGGCAAATCGGCGACAACCGATTCGAAAAGTACCCATGCACCGGCTTCGAACATGAAGCGGAGCCGTTTCAGGACGTCCGCATCGGTTCCTGGCGGTGGGCTTTCGAGAAACGCCCCGAGATCTGCATCGGCACCGATTTGTTGGGCCTCAATGAGCGTTCGCGCGCGCAGGAATATCCGCTCTTCCAGAGAGTCGCCGCGAATGCGGGCCAATAGAGCAAGCTGCGAAAGCGTTCGCGAGAGCGGAACGGAGGACCGGCGGGAATCGGCAGGAATCGAGACGTCAGCCTTTCAGAGCGCCCGGCTCGGGAGGCGCTTGTTTTGGTGCCTGTTTCGCTTCAGTCGGCAGATTGGCCGCCACCCAATCACTGATACCGCCTTTGAGGGCCGCCGCGCGATAGCCTTGACGGATCAAATCCGCGACGACGTGGGTGCTGGCGATCTCGTTCGGGTCGGAGTCGTAAACGACGATCTCGCGCTCTCTTGGCAGCGACAGCGCACGAGTGTCGCCGGCGTACCGCACCGCTCCGGGCAGGCGAACCGTACTGTGCTCGGTACGGATACTTCAGCCGAGCATCGACGATGATCGGCGAGTTTCCGGCCTCGATGCGTTGTTTGAGATCTTCCTTTGAGATCCGGGGGACGGCCACCGGCAATTATTGTTGTCGGGCCGCGCTCGAGGTGTCAACTGGACGTGGCGCGGCTGAACGGTAAGATGCGCGCTTCGACTGGTTCCTCGTGCGTCGCCGGTTGCCTCGACTTCTGCGGCTTCTTGTCGAGCGACCAACCGGGCGATCGTCGCCCGCAATGCAGGCAGCGTAAGAAGATGGTGCCGGGTTCGCACCCTACGCCATATTCGTGGCGTCCAGACAAATAGCAGTTAAACCAGTTCCACATGCAAGCCTCGTTCGCGTTCGGGATTCGTGTTTCCGCATGGCAAAGAGAGTGCCGAGTTGACGACAATAGCGAGGTGCGAGGAAAACTTTCGACTTTGGCCCAAATGGTTCAAGTCGCTGCGCGGCGACGCGTGCGAGAAGCGTGCGGTTTGCCTCAATGCTGAACAATTCTGAAGATCGAACCCACGAGAACTGTAAGTGACCAACGTCCTGCAGCCGATTCCCGAGCAAGGCCATCTCATCAGAAGCGGTGGGCGCGTTGTCGACGGGAAAGGCGATGTGTGGTTTGGCCGCGGGCTGACGATGTTCCTTCTATACGCCCGGTTTTTGCGCGGAGAGGATATTCGTCCGCAACTGGTGTGGGCCCGAGGCGTTAGCGCGAGCTATCTTCGCGTGTTCGGATCTGTGCCCGTTCCGCCCTGGCGCAGTGAGTGGATGTTCTATACGAAACCGACGACTGAAGGTCTGGGCGAGTTTTTCGACCTTCTGGGATCGCACGGCTTACGGTGCGAGTTCGTACCAATCTGCAGCCCGTGGCCGATTGCCGTGGCCCAACCGTACCTGCGGCAGTGTTTCGCGCTCGCTGGCGCTCGTTGGAACGTGATGATCGAATGCACGAACGAGCCCGGTCAGACTGGAACGTTTCACGAGAACCTGCACGACCTCATCGATCCGATCGAGCGGCATGGTGTCTTGTCGGCGACCGGCGTCGCGTATCGCTTGAACGATCGAGACGCACGGGCGGTGCTCGGCATTCCGCGCATGCAGCATTTCTGGCAGGCTCATTGGTTGGATTACGGAACCATCCATCTACCGCGAGACCACGGGTTCGCGACGAATGCACCGGCGCTGGGCAATTGGCGAGACGGGGAGGGTGAGACGGAAGGTTCAGGACGCGCCGCATGGGATGATGAACCGTATCGCGTCGACGAAGGCCGAACGTTTCCCGGCCTTGAGGACTTTGTTTCGCACTTCGCCTTTGCCGGTATCTGCGGCGGAGCGTCACTGGTTCACTTCGACGTCGGCCGTGAAGCCAACATTCCAGCGGCGGGCAGTCTGCAGGATCGGGTCATCCGCGAGACCAGCAGGATGTGGCAGTTCATCCCGGCGATCGCGACGACCGGGCGCTACGTAACCGGCAACTCGGAAGATTTTCCGCTGGAGTGGAAGCCGGAGGATTCGACGGTTGGGTACGCCGGTGCGAGCTGGGTCGGCGAAGTCGGGTGGTGTGTGAATTCGCTGCCGCCGGCGGGCTGGAAGGCGAAACCAAAGCCAGACATTACGATTGTTGATGAGGGTCCGCGCCCGTGGATCCTCAAAGTGCGCAAATCAGGCCGGTGATTGAACAGCCCTCGCGTGGCGCCTGGCCGAAGCTCACGCTCCAGCACCCGCTCGCCTGAGCGAAGGTTGGTGGACGGCAGGAGGCTCGAACTCCCGACCTCCGCGTTGCGAACACGTCACAAGCGGCGTGGTAAGTAGTTCACCACACTGAACTTGTCTGCTCAATAGTCGTCAAGTAGGTCGTTTGCAGGATCGCGGCGTCTTTAAGCGTGTTCGTGCGCGGTGGTGCATCGCCGATGGGCAACGTTTACGGGCACACGCGACGGGGTCAGCTTTGACTTTTGCCGCGACCAAATTGCCTGTAACGCTTCGAGGAAGGCGTGAGATAACGCGAATCGGGGACATGTAGAATCGTGACAAAGAAGAACGGCCAAATTGCCGTAATGACTGGCGTCTCGCCGGCCAATGCCTCCGCGATAACGTAGAGGCGTGCA
This sequence comes from uncultured Acidobacteriota bacterium, assembly GCA_963773035.1. GTDB lineage: Bacteria > Acidobacteriota > Vicinamibacteria > Vicinamibacterales > CAVVIG01 > CAVRXZ01. The sequence continues at coordinate 199,008 of CAVYZX010000037.1, forward strand.
AGGCGAAGGGCGCCGAATCCGCTGCGAACTATTCCGACGATTCGAGGCGAAACCGACGGGCCCGGAATTAGGGATTGTCCCGTGCAATTCAAGCCTCATTGCGGTCGGCCTGCGCTAGCATACGGGTTGGCGCGACGACGATGGACTACATCACCAGCAGAAGCTTCGTCCTGCCGAAGAACAACACTGAGATGTCGGCAGCACTCTGGTTCAATCTCTGGGTACGCGCCAGCAGCATCCATCGCGAACTGCTTCCGGGCGACCACGTTTACTGGTATGAAACACCCTCTCAAGCACTGGTGTGGGAAACAACCGTCAAGCAAGTAGATCGAACCTCGTACACCTCCAAGTCTCAAGTGGCCGACTGGATCAAAGGCCGATTCGGTGAGCCCGACGACAAATCGGTTTACTTCCGTGAGGCACCGGCGTCCGGGTTCTGTCTTGCGTGGCGAGTCGACGCGATAAGGCGAATGAGTGTTCCGAAGCCACGAATTTCAGGTTTCCCCAACAGGGGTGGCTCGTGTTGACAACGCCATAGTCCGAGATAGGGTTGGGACGCCAGCCCTTGAAGAATGCAGCAACCCTCGACAAGACAGGTCGATGGCTGCGCGACAACTGGCGTGAAACCGGCGGTCGTGCAGCCCTGTCAACTCCGAACGCCCGATTAGGGGGCGCCAGGTGAGAACACCGCGCAGTACGGATCGTCCGGCGGTGGCGACATCGGCCCGACAAGGGTGACCGAGGCACACGGTTCGGCGTGTGGAATCGCCCTCAAGTACTCGTACATGGCCTGCAGGTCGCGATTCGTCATGCTTTGGTATACCGGCCAGGGCATCACTTGAAGAAGTGGCAGGTTCGGAGGAACCACAGGCATCGACGGGTCAAAGTCGTCGTTCGTCCCGTTGCGGATTATGTCGAGGAACTGGGCAAATGTATGACCGCCTTCCGGCAGGAACGGGTGGCCACCCGGCGTCAGGTTCCTCGAGACGAACGGTCCGAAGGCGGTCCCACCCGCCAGGTAATGCTTCCTGTTGACTCGTTTCGGCTGGCCCAGCGACGGATCGCCGCCGAATTTGTACGGCGGGTTCGTGTGGCAATCGTTGCAGCCGCCGACGCCGTTCACGAGGTAGCTGCCCAGTCCTACGAGCACGGGATTCCGCCCTCTGAGATTCAGAGGGACCGGCGCGATGGTGTACCCCTGAACGACTCTCGCCGCTTCGGCCGCCGGGATATCCGGCTCGTCGTCACGGTCGCGAGGCGCCGCTGACGTCCAGCCGAGCGCGGTCACCCAGATGGCCACGGATGCAAACACCAGCAGTCTCGTTTTCATAAGGTGTTCTCCTTTGTTTCACGCATCGAACCGGTCAGCGCCAGACTCGTCCAGCACTCTGGCAGTCGCACGCACTCAAGCCAATCGCTTCACCGGCAGGGGTACGACTCGGGAAAGGCGAGATGCTAAATCAAGAAGGCCCGCCAAGGCGTAAAAGAGATGTGAATTTGTCAGATCAATATTAGGCTGCCGACATTTTGAAAACGTAAAAGATGACGACCTCCCCGTTACCGTGCGGTGCAACCACGCGGTGGCCGTGTTGCCATCGATTGAACAAGACGACACGCTTCGTGCGTGGGCGCCGCTACGTGGGCTTTTCAAGGAAGGACGAACGGACCTGACCACCGTCGGGACAATCAGACGATTCCGGGACACTGATTTCCTAGAAGACACCTGGGTCCGAGAAGGGGGTCCGGTGTGCTCACTCCGTGGGCATGACGGGTACGGATAACGGCGTCGCGCACGTGTTCAAGCGGGCTGTCGTGCGGGCCGGCATTCTGACGGGCGACGTGCCTGCACACGCTCCGCCATACGGCCATCAGCCGCATGGTCGCCGCGGCCATCGACGATTACACCATCATGGAACTCGTGGGGCACATCACGAAGAAGATGCTAGAGCGCTACACGCATCCGACGAATGCGCGGAAGGTGGATGCCCTCGAGACGTTTTCCGAGAACCTCGATGGGCAGAATCTGGGCAGAACGGAAAACGACGATGGGAAAAAAGCTGGTGGACGGCAGGAGGCTCGAACTCCCGACCTCCGCGTTGCGAACGCGGCGCTCTCCCAACTGAGCTAGCCGCCCATCGACGGAACGAAATTGTACCACGCGGCTTTTACAGCTCGCAACGCGGACTGCCTGCTATAGTCGGAATCCGTGAGCTCGATAACGCGACTCGGCGTGCTGACGGGCGGCGGTGACGCACCCGGTCTCAACGCCGTCATTCGCGCAGTGGTCAAGGCTTGCGCCAACGGCGGCATCGAGTGCCTCGGCCTCGAGGATAGCTTCGACGGCCTGATCGAGCCGAACCGCTCGCGTTTACTGACCCCCCGCGACGTAACCGGCATCTTGCGGCTCGGCGGCACAATTCTCGGCACGACCAATCGAGGAAATCCCTTCGCGTACCCGATCGCGACATCTGAAGGCAAGAAAGACTATTCCGACCGCGTCATCGAGATGTTCCACAAGATGGGTCTGGGTGCCCTGGTGGTCATCGGCGGCGACGGCACGCTGGCAATCGCGCATCGGTTCTGTGCCAGGGGCATCCCGATCGTCGGCGTTCCAAAGACCATCGACAACGATATCGTCGGTACGACCAACTGTTTCGGATTCGACACGGCAGTGGACTTCGCGACCGATGCCATCGACCGACTGCATACAACGGCCGAAGCCCATCATCGGCTGATGGTCGTCGAGGTCATGGGGCGGAACGCTGGATGGATTGCGCTGTACGCAGGCGTGGCCGGCGGCGCTGACGCGATTCTCATCCCGGAGATTCCGTTCGACATTCCGTTGGTTGCCGAACGGCTGCGAGCGCGAGACCGCTGGGGCGCCAGGTTCAGCATCGTCGTCGTGGCGGAGGGCGCCTATCCGAAGGGCGGGAGACAATCGCTTGTCCAAGCGGCCCACGGCGAGTATGTCGAGCGGCTTGGCGGGATCGGCGCTCAGGTTGCCGCGGCGCTCGGGCGAGAGACTAGCAAGGAAACCCGATCGGTTGTGCTCGGACACCTCCAACGCGGTGGCGCACCCACGAGCTTCGATCGTATTCTGGCGACTCGTTTTGGAGGAAAGGCCGTCGAGCTCGTCCAGCAGGGCGAGTTCGGAACGATGGTCGCGCTCGAGCCGCCGAACATCGTCGCGCGGCGTCTCGACGAGGTCGTGGGAAAGACGAAGACAGTTCCGCCGGACTTCGATTTGGTCCGGACGGCGCGCGCGCTCGGCGTTACCTTTGGCGACTGAGCCGAAAGCCGAGAGCTGACAGCCGACAGCTGTTCTAGCCCAAAAGATCGAGATACTTGAGTGCGCCGCCGGTATTGAAGAGCACGACTGAGTGATCCCGCCTGATCATCCGCTCGGCAACCAGCCGTTTGATGGCAGCGAGGGCTGCACCCCCTTCGGGCGCCGCGCTGATGCCTTCGGAGTGGCCGATCGCAAGCATCCCGTCAATCATGTCGCGGTCGGGCACGGCTACGGCGGTGCCGCCGCTTTCCCGGACGGCCCGCAAGATCAAGAAGTCGCCGATGGCCCGGGGAACGCGGAGGCCGTCGGCTGCAGTGTGGGCTCCTTCCCAGGGCTGGGCGTGCTCATGGCCTTCCTCGTACGCCCGCACGATCGGCGCGCAACCCTCAGCCTGGACCGCCACCATCCGTGGGCGCGTCGTCGGCTTCATCCAGCCAATCCGCTCGAGCTCCTCGAAGGCTTTCCACATTCCAATCAGGCCGGTGCCGCCGCCGGTCGGATACACGAACCAGTCCGGCCAGCTCCAGTTCATCTGCTCGGCAATTTCGTAGGCCATGGTCTTTTTGCCTTCGACCCGGTACGGCTCCTTCAATGTGGCGAGGTCGTACCATCCTTGCGGCCCGCCGACGTTCGCCGCCTCACGCGCGGCGTCGCTGATGAGCCCATCGACGAGCGTCACTTCGGCGCCGTAGAGCCTGCACTCGCGCACGAAGGGTGACTTGGCATCACGGGGGAGGAAGACTCTTGCATGAAGTCCAGCGGCGGCAGCGTACGCCGCGGCTGCGTTGCCAGCGTTTCCGGCCGACGGAAGCGATACGGTCGTCGCGCCCAGTGCCCGCGCCCGAGTGACCGCCGCGGATTGTCCCCGCGCCTTGAAGGAGTTCGTCGGATTGAGCGACTCGTCCTTGATGAACAGCCTCGACAATCCGACGCGCGAGCCGAGCGACTTTGCGTGCACGAGCGGCGTGAACCCCTCACCCAAAGTGACTGGCTCTTCACCGTCGAAGATCGGCATGATCTCCCGATAACGCCACATCGTCGGCGGACGTCCAACCAGACTGTCACGCGACCATTGCCGCGCCTGGTCAAGGTCGTAGCGCGCGAATAACGGGGCGCCGCAAGAGCAGAGATGATGGCGTTCGCGGGGATCGAGTGGGGGAGCTCCGCAGGGGACGGAACACTCCAAGTGGTGGAAATATGAGCTTCTATTTCCCAAGCAGGTCGGCGTCTTTCCTTGATTGCAGTTCGTCGATCTGTCTGACGTGCTGATCGGTAAGTTTCTGAACCTCGTCCAATCCTTTCTTCTCGTCGTCCTCGGAAATCTTGTGATCCTTGAGCAGCTTTTTGAGCCGCTCGTTCGCGTCGCGTCGAACCTGCCGGACGCTGTTGCGTCCTTCCTCCGAGAGCTTGTGGACGTGGCGCGAAAGCTCCTTTCGACGCTCCTCGGTGAGCGAAGGGATCGGGATGCGGACGACTTTGCCGTCGTTGGACGGATTGAGGCCGAGGTCGGAGGCGCGAACAGCCTTCTCAATGGCGCCCAGCTGCGTTGGATCGAACGGCTGGGCGACGATCAGCGTCGGTTCCGGCACCGATAGTCCTGCGAGCTGGTTCAGCGGCATCTTCGACCTGTACGCCTCGACCTGTACGCTGTCGAGGATCGACACCGAGGCGCGACCGGTTCGCACGCCGCTCAACTCATGCCGGACGTGATCGATGGCGGCATTCATCTTCTTGTTGACTTCGCCGTATAGGGCCTTCAGGTCGTTAGCGTCCATCCGCGTGCCTCAGTCGAATTTGAGGAGCTCATCCTCAAATCCTCAGCTTCAAGTTCAGGCAGTTACGACCGAACCGACCGCCTCGCCAGCGATTGCACGCTTGATGTTTCCAGGCGTCAGCAGATTGAAGACGACGATCGGCAGGTGGTTGTCCATGCAGAGCGATACGGCTGTGGCGTCCATGACTTTGAGCCCTTGCTCGAGCACCTGGAGATACGATATCCGCTCGAACCGCGAAGCCCGCGGATGGATCATGGGGTCGGCGTCATAAATGCCGTCAACCTTGGTGGCTTTGAGGATCACGTCGGCCTTGATTTCCATCGCCCGCAGCGCAGCAGCCGTGTCGGTGCTGAAGTAAGGATTTCCGGTCCCGGCGCCAAACAGGACCACTCGCCCTTTCTCGAGATGCCGGATGGACCGACGCCTAATGAACGGTTCGGCGACGGCCCGCATCTCGATGGCAGTTACGACACGAGTATTGACGTTCTGCTGCTCGAGCGCATCCTGAAGCGCCAGGGCGTTGATCACCGTGGCCAGCATTCCCATGTAGTCGGCGGTGGCGCGATCCATGCCGCGCGCGCTCGCGGCGACGCCACGGAAGATGTTGCCGCCTCCGATGACGACGGCCGTCTGAACGCCCATTTGCTGGATCTCACCGATCTCGCGGGCAATTTGCGTGGCAACGGCCGGATCGATGCCATAGCTCTGCTCGCCCATGAGGGCTTCGCCCGAGAGTTTGAGGAGAATGCGCTTGTAAGCTGGAGCGGCGGCGAGGGGCATCGGACGCAGATTATAGATCGGCCCGCCGATGGCCTATCTAAGCGCCTGCGTCTCCGACCTTCAGCCGAGCAAACCGGGTGATCGTGACTGAAGAGCCGAGCGCTTTGTTTGCCGCAGCCAGCACATCCTTGACCGCCATCTTCAACTCGGCGCGAATGAAGGGCTGATCCAGCAGCACCACTTGCTGAAAGAAGCTTACGAGCTTGCCTTCGACAATTTTGTCGATGACCTGAGCAGGTTTGCCAGAGTTCTCCATCTGAGCGCGGTAGATGGCTCTTTCCTTGTCGAGAACATCCGCCGGCACGTTGTCCCGCGATAGATAGCGCGCCACCTCAGGACTTGCAGCCGCGATCTGCATCGCCACGTCTTTGACGAGGTTCGCAAATTCCTCACGCGCGCTGATGTCAGCCGTTACGCCTCCGAACTCTACTTGGACGCCGATCTTGCCACCCTGATGAAGGTACTGTCCGACGTAGCCCTGTCCGCTATAGCGCGCGAAGCGGGGCACGGCCATGTTTTCCCCGAGCTTTCCAATGGCGGCGGCGACTCGCTTGCGCACGGGCCCTTCCGGATCCTTCAACCATGTGTCGGTGGCATTCGTACCAACCTTGTCGATCTCAGCTAGTACGTCCTTGATGAGCTGCTTGAAGTCGTCGGTGCGTGCAACGAAGTCGGACTCGCAGTTCACTTCGACCAGGATACCCTGCGCGTGATCGGCCGAGAGGCTATGGCCGATGAGCCCTTCGCTGGTGGCCCGGCCAGCCTTCTTGGCTGCACTGGCGAGGCCTCGCTTGCGAAGGATCACGTTAGCCTCCTCGAAATCGCCGTGGGCCTCGGTGAGGGCGGCCTTGCACTCCATCATGCCCGCACCGGTCTGGTCGCGCAGCTTCTTCACCTGTTCGGCAGTGACTGTCATGAGTGAACTCCTGAACGTACGCAAAAACGCCGGCCCCACAATCGAGCCGGCCAAAGATCACGAAAGGGCGTGTGGAAGCTGCTGTCGTGCCAAGCGGCCGTAGCGTCCGCTTGCAGCGGAGATTCTCGGGTCGGTTCCAGCCGAACGCCTATGAACTCAGGCGGAAGCTGGCGCGGCTTCTCGCGGACGACGCACCGGCCGGGACGGGCGAGGGCCTTCATCATCCGGTCCTCGGCCGTCGGTCGCTTCGCGCCCACGCTCGGCGTCTGCGGACTCCTTGATGCCGCGGCCGGCGATGACGGCTTCGGCGATCCGCGATGCAAATAGCCGAATCGAGCGAAGGGCATCGTCATTGCCCGGCACGACAAAATCGACTTCGTCGGGGTCGCAGTTGGTATCTACGACGCCGATGACGGGGATCTTCAGCTTACGCGCCTCGTCCACGGCGATTTTTTCTTTCTTGGTGTCGACCACGAACACGGCGTCGGGCAGCCGGGACATGCCGCGGATACCCTCGAGGTTTTTCAGCAGCTTACGGCGCTCCTTCTCACTTCGCGCGATCTCCTTCTTGGAGAGCGTGTCGTAACGGCCATCGGTGGTCATGGCTTCGAGATCGCGAAGGCGGCCGAGGCTGCGTTGAATCGTCGAAAAATTCGTGAGCAGTCCGCCCAGCCAACGCTCGTTCACATAGAACATGCCGCAACGCTGCGCTTCTTCGGCGATGACGTCTTGTGCTTGCCGCTTGGTCCCGACAAACAGCACGGTCCGGTTGTCGGCCGCGAGGTTTGTAATGAATTCTTCGGCATCGTGGAACAGCTTGAGAGTCTTCCCCAGGTCGATGATGTAAATGCCGTTCCGTTCGCCGAAGATGTATGGTTTCATCTTCGGGTTCCAGCGCTTTGTCTGGTGACCGAAGTGAACGCCCGCCTCGAGCAGATCCTTCAACGCGATCGCCGTCAAATGCCCTCCATTGCGAAGCTACCTGTTACCGCTTACTGAACTGGAAGCGCTTGCGTGCTCCAGCCATCCCGTACTTCTTCCGCTCTTTCGCGCGCGCGTCGCGCGTCAGCAGCCCTTCGTTCTTCAGTGTCTTCCGCAGCTCGGTGTTGTACTCCACGAGCGCTCGAGCAATCCCGAGACGTACGGCGCCGGCCTGGCCGGACACGCCTCCACCCGCCACCGTCGCTAGGACATCGAACTTGTCGCCGGTCTCGGTCAGCATGAACGGCTGCCTGATCTGCATGCGAAGCGCTTCAGTCGGGAAGAACCCTTCGAAGGTGCGGTGATTGACGCTGATGGTCCCGGTTCCGGGACGAAGAAAAACCCGGGCCGTCGAAGTCTTCCGACGCCCTGTTCCGTAGTACTGGACTGTTGGCACGTTACGCGACCTCGAGCTTGGATGGTTTCTGCGCCGCGTGCGGATGATCCGGACCGGCGTACACTTTCAATTTGCGGTACATCGCGTCGCCCAGTGTGGTCTTGGGCAGCATGCCGCGCACCGCTTCCTCGACCAGACGCTCAGGCTTCCGCTGCCGCACCAGGCGTGCGCGCTCTTCGCGCAGGCCGCCCTCGTACCCGCTGTGCTGCCGATAGATCTTCTGATCTTCCTTGCGTCCGGTCAGCCTGACTTTTGCCGCGTTCACGACCACCACGTGATCGCCGGTGTCGACAAAGGGAGTGTAGATGGCCTTGTGCTTGCCCTGAAGCAATCGAGCCGCAACGGTGGCAATGCGGCCGAGCACCTGACCGTCCGCGTCGATCACATGCCACCGACCACTTTCCTGCCCGTTGGCGACGAATGTAGACATCATTGACAACCAGCGGGCGCCTAGCCCGCAGTTCACTCACGGGTTATCAGCCCGTTGGGCATCGAGCCCGCAGTAACTCCACGGGCTTCGAGCCCCGCGTGTGCTAGCCCTGCCCGCAATAAAACCAGTGTAGGGGAGGTAGGACCCAGTGTTGCCGGCCGCTCACGGTCCGGCTGGCCCCGACAACGGTAAACCCAAATGATACGTAGCCTTCTGGGGAGTGTCAAGCAATCGCTGCATTCGCCCGATCACGTCACCACACACGCCCAGCTCGGCTTTAAGCGCCGCTCTGCAAGTGCCGATAAGCCCTCTGGGTGTGAGCCTCACATAACGGTCAATCACATTTCACGATGAACGCTCGACATCCTTGTTTCGTGATCGCACGACGAAACTGTAAGCAATTGCAATCGAAACCGCTGCTCTCGATCGCAGTTTTCGTCCTGCTGCACTGAATTTCCCCATGAACGTAATGGGTGAGCTTTGGTACTAGCTTTGCGGAAAGGTTGTCGACACCGTGTTTGGTTTCACTAAAGCAAAAGCGATCGTCGGTCTCGACATCGGGTCGAGCGCAGTCAAGGCCGTCGAACTCAAGACGGCGGGTAAAGACTATAGCGTCGCGGCATTTGGCAGCGAACCCATTCCGCCGGACAGCATCGTCGATGGCGCGATCATCGACGGGACCGCCGTGGCTGATGCGATTCGCCGCCTGTTCGAACGACATCGTTTCACGACCAAGGATGTCGCGGCATCTCTTTCTGGTCACGCCGTGATCGTCAAGAAGATCAACCTGCCAGTGATGACCGATGCCGAGCTCGCCGAGCCGATCGTCTGGGAGGCCGAACAGTACATCCCATTCGACATTCAGGACGTCAATCTCGACTATCAGATTCTGAATCCAGGCACGGCGGAGGGGTCGAACGGCACGATGGAAGTCCTGCTGGTGGCGGCCAAGAAAGACAAGATTGCCGATTACACCGGCGTCATCGCTCAGGCGGGCCGCGTGCCAATCATCGTCGACGTCGATGCGTTCGCGCTGCAAAACGCGTACGAGCTCAACTACGACGTCCAGCCCGACGCCGTGATCGTGTTGCTCAACGCCGGCGCGAGCGCGATCAACGTCAACATCCTGAGCGGTACTCAGTCGCTCTTCACCCGGGACATCTCGATTGGTGGCAACGCCTACACCGAAGCCGTTCAAAAAGAGCTCAACCTGCCGTTCGAGAGCGCCGAGGAAATCAAGAAAGGCCGGCCGGTCGACGGCATGACGTTCGACGACGCTGCGCCCGTGTTGCACGCTATGACGGAGAACGTGCTACTCGAGATTCAAAAGACGTTCGACTTCTTCAAGGCGACTGCTTCGTCGGATCGAATCGATCGCGTGCTTCTGAGCGGCGGAGCGTCACGCGTCGATCGCTTCGCTGAGTCGCTTCACGACCGATTCGGTGCTCCTGTCGAGGCCTTCGATCCGTTCAAGAAAGTGACCTTCGACTCGAGCAAGCTCGGCGTGGGCGATGTTGCCAGCGTGGTCCCGACGGCTGCCGTCGCGGTGGGCCTGGCACTTAGAAGGGCTGGCGATCGATGATCAAAATCAACCTGCTTGCCGCCGAACGCAAAGCGGTCAAGCGTGCCGTCTTTCAGGCCGGCCAGAAGCTGACGATCGGGTGCAGTGCGATCCTGATCATCGCTGCACTCTTCGTCGGCTGGCGGTATTGGTCGATCCAACAGCAATCGGCACAGCTCGACAAAGACATTTCCGAGGGACAGCAGGAAACGACACGACTGCACGCGATCATTCAGAACGTCCAGCAGTTCGAACAACGGAAGGCGCAGCTCCAGCAGCGAGTCGTCCTCATCGAGCAGCTTCGCAAAAGCCAGACCGGTCCCGTGCACATGCTCGATGAAATCAGCCGGGCGCTCCCGCCGATGTTGTGGCTGACGGCTCTGAAACAGACCGACGATGCCGTGACCATCGACGGCCGGTGCATGGCGGTCACAGGCCTGACCGATTTCGTGACGAACCTGGAGGCCTCGGGCTACTTCAAGAAGTCAGTGGACATTGTCAGCAGTCAGATCGAAACACTGGCGCAGCCGCCGCTCGAGCTGATCAAGTTCAGCATCAAAGCGCAATTTCAACAGCCAGCGGCGCCTGCACCAAAACAGGGCGGATAGATCTCGGACAAGAGTGAAGAACCAAGGAAGCGGAACGTTTGGCAGAAGATTGCAGTTGGCGACGTAAAGGGCTTCAAAGATTTCCCGATACGGCTGAGTAGCGTAAAGCGATGGACATCAGTCTCACAAAGTTGCCGTGGTACGCGCAGATTGGCGCCTTCGCGGTCCTCGCGTGCGCGGGCATCGGCGCGTTCTACTACTACTACGAGCAACCGACGCGCGCGGACATGACGTCTCGCCAGTCGCAATTGCAGGCACTCAAAGCCGACATTACGAAGGGCTACGAAACCGCGAAAAGGCTTCCGGCGTTCCAGGCGCAGGTCGCAGATCTCGAAGGACGTCTCGAAAACCTGAAATCGGTGTTGCCTGCCGAGAAAGACGCCGCGGACTTGCTTCGACGGCTTCAGACCGTCGCCACTCAGTCGAACCTGACGATCATGAGTTTCAAGCCCGCGGCGACAGTGACGAAACAACTGCACGCCGAGTGGCCGATTACGTTGCAGCTCCAGGGGACGTATCACAACCTGGCGGCGTTTTTCGACCGTGTCGGAAAGTTCACGCGGATCGTCAATATCAGCGGGCTCGACGTGAAGGGTAAGGACAGGCCGGAACCGAACGCGACGATCACGGCGACGTGCGTCGCTACGACCTTTGTGCTGCTCGACAAGCCGGCGCCAAAGGGACCCAAGCCCCCAACGAAGGGTGCATGAGCATGCGTCCTTCCACCGTAGCCTTCGTCGTGTGGGCGCTCAGCACCACGCCAGCGTACGCCTCGCAGGCGCCGCCGGCTGCCACGAAACCCGCGGAAAAGGGACCAGAGGCGCCAGCGCCAGCCGCTCCGGTTCAGGCTCCGGCGGGAACTCCGGCTCCAGCTCCGCCACCACCGCCCGCGGAAGCGTATTCCTACGAATCGGGCGGGCGCCGCGATCCGTTCGTGAATCTGCTGGGCGCAGGAAACGACGTGAAGGTTTTGACCAAGCGAGGTGATGGCTCGGCCGCGCTCACCGTCGCTGAGATTTCAGTTCGAGGAGTCATGCAGAGCCACGGCGAGATGATTGCAATGGTGCAAGGACCGGATTCCAAGACCTACGTCGTGCATCAGGGCGACAAGTTTGCTGATGGCGCCATCAAGAACATCACGGCCCAGGGTCTCATTGTTGTTCAGGAAGTTAACGATCCATTGTCGCTCGTGAAGCAGCGGGAAATCCGAAAGCTCTTGCGAACGCTGGAGGACACGAAGCAGTGACCAGCCGCAAGCGCGTCGCCCTCAAACCTCATTACGTGCTCTTCTCGCTGGTGCTTGCCGGAACGCTCGTCGCCGCAGCGGGACCAGCTGGGACCGAGCCGGGAATCGTCCAGCTGAAAGCCATCAGCGCGCGTGTGAACGGCTCGGGCACGTCGCTCGTCATTGAAGCGACAGGTCCGACAGCGTACGTCACCACACGGCCCGATCCCTTTACGGTCTATGTCGACTTTCGCAACGTCGGTGTCGGCGCGGTGTCCAATCGGTTTGCCGCGGACTCGAAGAGCCCGATCGCGGCGGTCGAAGTCCAAACCGCCGAATCGATGGGCGAGCCGGTTTCGCGCGTCAACATCAAGCTCGCTCAGGCCGTCGGTTATCTGGTGCGGAGCGACCGCAACCGCATTCTGGTGGACTTCGAAAAGCCGTCGACCGCTAGTCCCTACGCAGCGCCTCCGACATCCGAGCGCCGTGGAGATGCCATGGCAGCACTCCAACGGTCGGCGGTCAAACCCGACCCGACTGCTCTGTTGAAGTCGCAGACCAATCCGAATTCTGCGCGGGCTGGCGGTAACTCGGAACCCCGCCGAAGTGTTTCGGAAGCCGCCGGTCAACAGGCACCGGCATCGCAGAATCCATCAGCTCAACCAACCGAGCAGATTGGGGCGCCACAGGCCGAGCGCCGGTTCACGGGAAACCCTGTCAGCCTCGATTTTCAGGGCGCCGATCTCAGAGCCGTGCTCCGTACGTTCTCGGAGATTAGCTCGCTGAACATCGTTATTGATCCTGCGGTTCAAGGAACGGTTGACGTGGCCCTGCGCGAAGTGCCGTGGGACCAGGCGCTCGACATCATTCTGCGCGCGAACAAGCTCGGATACTTGGTTGACGGCACTATTGTGCGCATCGCGCCGCTCGCGGTGCTGGCGGACGAAGAGGCACAGCGCCGCAAGCTGGCCGAAGAACAGGCGCTGGCTGGCGAGCTGAGGCTGCTGACTAAGACGCTCAGTTATGCCAAAGCAGACGAGCTCAAGGACCTGTTGACGAAGAGTGCGCTGTCGCCGCGAGGCACGGTTCAGGTAGACCCCCGGACAAATACTTTGATCATTACCGACCTTGGCGATCGCTTGCAGGTCGCCTCGAATCTGATTATCACGCTCGACAAGGCCCAACCACAGGTCGAGATCGAAGCGCGGATCGTTCAAACGAACAAGACGTTCGCGCGGGCGCTCGGAGTCCAATGGGGCTTCATGGGCCGCGTCGATCCAACTCTTGGGAACACCACGAATCTCGCGTTTCCGAATAACGGCAGCCTAGGTGGCCGAGTGGGCGGGATCCAGGGGCCCACGCCCACGGATCCCGCGACGACGACGGGCACGGTTCCGAGCGCGGTAAACCTCGGCGCGCAAGCTGCCACGAGCGGTGTTGGTCTAGCCCTTGGATCGATTAACCGTTCGTTCAATCTTGATGTCGCGCTCACGGCGCTCGAGCGAAGTGGCAATGGCCGATTACTGTCGACACCGCGGGTGTCGACGCAAAACAACATCGAGGCTGAAATTGCGCAGGGAGTACAGATTCCCTACCAGACCGTTTCCAACAACACAGTCACGACGCAGTTCAAGGACGCGGCGCTTACGTTGAAAGTCACGCCACAGATCACCGCGTCCGACACGGTCATCATGAGGATCTCGGTGGATAACGGCTCGGTCGGTGAAGTGTTGCCTGGCGGCGTCTCAATCAACACGCAGCGCGCCAACACGACGGTTCAGGTGGATGATGGGCAAACGACAGTGATCGGTGGCATTTACGCCAGTCAAGAAGTGACGGCAAACGATAAGACACCCGGACTGGGCAACATTCCGCTACTCAAGTGGTTGTTCAAACGTGACGTATTCGATGACAAGAGCAGCGAACTACTCATTTTCATCACGCCTCGCATCATCAAATAAGAGAGAGGTGATGATGCATCCCCTGCGTGCGGTTCTAAAGCTTGTGACTGTTGCAGCGCTGATTTCTGTATTGGCCTCGTGTGGCGACGTGGTGCGACAAGGTCAGTCGCCCGTCTTTTTGACGGTCGATAAACTGGAGGCGGCACCGGGAAACAAACCACAGGCGTTCTCCGGAACACTGTCGTCGGATGTCGCGATCATATCGCCCGTTCCCTGTTCCAGTAACAGCCCCTGCGTGTTCAACGATCTCGGTCGAGTCAGCTTGTTCCTGACACCCAAGGATTTCACGGTTGCTCCGACATCGAACAATCAGGTGACGATAAGCCGTTACCAGGTTACCTACCGTCGTACCGATGGTCGCTCAACCCCAGGAGTGGACGTACCTTATAGCTTTGTTGGAGCCGTGACAGCGACCGTCCCGCCCGTAGGCAGTTTGGAGCTTCCTTTCGAACTCGTTCGTCTGACGGCCAAAGGAACCCCGCCGCTATTGAGTTTGGTGCGAAATTCAGGTGCGGTAATCACCACCATCGCGGACGTAACCTTCTTTGGGACGGATCAGGTGGGAAATGAAATCAGTGTTGCGGGCTCGATTCTCATCAACTTCGGCGATTTCGCTGATCAATAGACATGTATAGGAAAGTTATTCGGCTATCGCGGGTATTAGGAGCCATAGCAATCACTGCGGCATGCACCGTCCAGCAGAGCGACCCACCATCGCTCACCGGACCTTCTGATCCCAACGTGCCCGTGGTACCGGCTGGAACACCGAACGCGGAATTCGTAGTCTCACCGCCTGGCCAGGTTCCCCCGAATGTTTCGTTGACCTTCGATGCCTCTGCAAGTACGCCCGGGAGCGGCGCATCCACGATCACGTCTTACGCGTGGAACTTTGGTGATGGCGCATCCAGCAATCAAAGAAGTGTGACGCATACGTTCACCGCACCTGCGACGTATCAGGTCACCTTGACGGTCAGAAACGAACGGGGCTTATCCGACCCCGAAACGAAGTCAATTGAGGTCAAGGAGCAACCCCCGACTGCTCAATTCGTATTCTCGCCGACGGACCCCGCGGTGGGCCAAGTTGTGCAATTCAATGCTGGCCAGTCCCAAGCGGCGCCCGGCCGGAGGATTGTCCGTTACAGCTGGAACTGGGGCGACGGTGAGACCGGCTCACGCGCCGATCCGGCTGAGGATCACGACTGGGCTGCAGCTGGCAAATACAACGTGTTGCTGACCGTTCAAGATGATGCGGGCCAGACAGCCACAGCATTGGGACAGGTTACGGTGGGGGGTGGCGGTGCCGGTGGCGGAACTGGTGGTAGCGGCACAGGGCCGACCGCGGCATTTGCGTTCAGTCCGAATCCGCCAATCCATCCAGTCACTGTGGTTTTCGACGCTAGCGGGAGTGTTCCGTTATCGGGAAGCCCAATCACTGCCTACATTTGGACATTCAGCGATGGTTTTCCCCAACAGACTGGTCTGACCCTGTCCCGTTCGTACACAAGTGCTTGTTTGAGTTGTACGGTTACGCTCACGGTTTTAGACTCTCAAGGCCGTACGAATTCTGTCACCAAATCAGTTCCCGTTCAGTGAACGGCTGTTCGCTCGGTCGCCGGAGGTTTACAATCCAGGCCAGCGTGTTCGAGGATTCGCGGATTGCAGAACTGCGACGCCGGCTCCGCGAGGATCCGGCGTCGATTGCGTTCGCTCAGCTTGGCGAGGAGCTGAGGCGGGCTGGCCGTCATCAAGAGGCCGTCGATGTCTGTCGTGCCGGACTCGCGTCCTATCCTGCCTATCTCTCTGCCCGAGTCACCCTCGGCCGCGCCCTCATCGATCTGAATCAGTTGGACGAGGCACAGAGCGAGCTCGAGACAGTTCTGAATAGTTCACCGGACCGCTTCCCGGCCGCTCGAGCGCTCGAGATCCTCGAGCAGCGTCGAGATCCCGAAGGAAAGACCGCTTCTCTGGCGTCACGACGTCGCCGGCCGTTTGACGACCGGGAGTACGTCCGAGCCAGGCGGACAATTATCGCCCTCGAGTCCTGGTTGTTTGCCATCCATGTCGCACGCGCCCGCCGAAGCGCTTAGCCGTCGCCATGAGGTTGTCCGACACGCGTGCGCCGCTCAATCGCTCGACGCGCTGGTCGTAACGTCGCTGCCCAACGTTCTCTATCTCACCAATTTCACCGGAAGCGCGGGCATCGTCGTGTTGACGGCGGGTCGTCTCCATTTCATCACGGACTTCCGTTACGTCTCCGCGGTCGAGGCTAGTCGCGATCAGCAGCATGGTTGCCCAGGGCTTGAATTGATGACCGTGGACGCCTCGTATGACGCGACGCTCGTATCGTTGCTGCAGACGATGCCGTCCGCACGGGTCGGATTCGAGGCGGCCCATCTGTCAGTGGCGCGACACGAGTGGTTGACGTCCGCGCTAAGGAAGGCGTCGCCGCCGCCTGTTCTGGTCGGTGTGGAGGACGTGGTTGAGCGGGCGCGAGTCGTAAAGGACACATATGAATTGAAGACGCTCCGGACCGCGGCTGAAATGCTCTCCGGCGTAGTGCCGGGAGCGATCGAAGAGGTCCGCCGTGGAAGGACCGAGCGTGAGATCGCACTGGCAATTGATTGGCGTATGCGTCGTGCGGGATTCGAGCGCGCCGCCTTTGATACGATTGTGGCGGCCGGGCCGAACGCCGCATTGCCGCACGCTCATCCGGGAGAGCGAATATTGACCGAAGGTGATCTCGTGGTGCTGGACTTCGGCGGCGTCTACGACTCATACTGCGTCGACTTGACCCGGACAGTCTCGGTCGGCAGGGCTGGTGCGCGAGAACGTGAAGTGTATGCTGACGTTCTGGCGGCGCATGATGCGGCGATTCTCGCCGTCCGGCCCGGCGCGTCACGGTTTGCGATCGACGAAGCGGCTAGAGGCGAGTTGACGAATCGCGGACTCGGGGAGGCGTTCGGCCACGGCACTGGCCATGGCCTTGGCATCGAGGTTCACGAAGCGCCGCGAATCTCTCGAAAACGGCCGGGCATCGATCTCGATGATGATCCGGTCGAAGCTGGGATGGTTTTCACGATCGAACCTGGAGCGTACCTGCCCGGTTGGGGCGGCGTTCGAATCGAAGACGATGTCGTCGTCACGCCCGGCGGGGTCGAGGTGCTCACGAAGGCCGACGTGGAGCTCATCGAAGTATGAATTCGAGAACGCACATTGATTGACCTCGACCACCTGAAGCAGATTCTCGATCTCCTTCGCGACCACGATCTGTCGGAACTGGAGATCGAACACGACGGCTTGCGGTTGAAGATTCGGAAAGGTGCGGCTGGGGCTGCGGTCGTCGATTCCGTTCCGGCGACGCCCGCGCCGGCCATGCCCCCCCCGGTCGTGCATTCGGCACCCGGCGGCCCGACACCTTCTGCTTCGGTCAGCGTCGCGAGCTCTGAACCCAACGAAGAAGTCGAGCTCGCAGTCGTCAAGTCGCCGATCGTGGGCACCTTTTTCCGTTCGTCGGAACCCGAGGCGCCTCCTTTTGTCGAGATAGGAGCGACGGTGAAAAAGGGGCAGGTTCTGTGCATCATTGAAGCAATGAAATTGATGAATGAGATCGATTCCGAGTACGAGGGGCAGGTCGTCAATGTCTACGTCGAGAACGGCCAGCCTGTTCAGTACGGCGAGCGGCTGTTCGCGATTCGGACGTCTTGAAAGTACCTGGCGCCGGGGGTGGGGCCCCGCCGCAGACCAAGAAATGTTCAAAAAGATTCTGATCGCGAACCGTGGTGAAGTCGCCCTTCGCATCATCTATGCGTGTCGGGAGCTCGGCATCAAGACGGTCGCGGTCTATTCGCAAGCCGACGAGAACTCTTTGCACGTTCGCTTCGCGGACGAGGATTTCTGCATCGGTCCGGCCCGCAGCACAGACAGCTATCTGAACGTACCGGCCATTATCACGACCGCAGAAATATTCGGTGCCGACGCCATCCATCCAGGTTACGGGTTTCTGTCAGAAAGTGCTTACCTTGCGGAGGTGTGCGAAGCCTGTCACATCAAGTTCATTGGGCCCAGTCCGCAGGTCATTCGCCTGATGGGCGACAAAGCCCGCGCGCGCCGCGTGATGAAAAAGGCGGGTGTACCGGTTTTGCCAGGCACCGACAGCCCGATCGAAAACGAGGAGAAGGCGCTCAAAGCCGCCAAGGAGATTGGGTTTCCGGTTATCGTCAAGGCGACTGCAGGCGGAGGCGGCCGCGGCATGAGGGTCGTGCGCACCGCAGCCGAGCTGACGCAGGCCGTCCAGACCGCGCAGCGCGAGGCAGAGGCGGCATTTGGTGTCGGTGACGTCTACATCGAGAAGTACATCGAGTCGCCGCGGCATATCGAGTTCCAGGTGCTCGGCGATCATCATGGGGGCGTTCTCCACCTGGGAGAGCGCGAGTGCTCCATTCAACGCCGCCACCAGAAGCTCATCGAAGAGTCGCCATCCCCGGCGCTCAGCGAAAAGATGCGGCGGCGGATTGGCGGCATCGTCATCGATGCCGCCAAGGCCGTGCAATACACCAACGCCGGCACGTTCGAATTCTTGATGGATGCGGACGGCCGCTTCTACTTCATGGAAACGAACACCCGGTTGCAGGTGGAACACCCTGTCACTGAAATGGTGACCGGCGTCGATATCGTCAAAGAACAGATCAGGATCGCCGCCGGCGAACGTCTGTCGTTCAAACAGAGCGACATTACCTTTACCGGCCATTCAATCGAATGCCGAATCAACGCCGAGGATCCGGAAACCTTTGTGCCGTCGCCCGGGACCATCCACGTGTTCAGCGTGCCGGGAGGTCCGGGCGTGCGCGTCGAGACGTGCGCACACTCCGAGTGCACGGTGTCGCCTCACTATGATTCGATGATTGCGAAGATCATCGTGCACGGTCGCGATCGGCAGGAGGCGATCGCCCGCATGAAGCGCACGCTCGAGATGACGGTCGTCGAAGGGATCAAGACCACCATTCCGCTCCACCTTCGTATTCTCAGCGACCCCGACTTCGTCGCCGGAACGATGAGCACGTCCTTCATGGAACGGTTCCTGGCGCGGCCGCGCCCGGGACGCCTCGCTGAAGCCGTTTAGGAAGTCAGTCGATCGTTCGAGATCTTCGCGCGTCGTGTAGATGCCATTCCTGCCGTCAAGTACCAACGGTCTCCACGCGATAATCGACGTGGATGTCGCCGCTCGAGCACGTTGGACTCCAGTCGATCTGGCGAAGGCCTGTCTGGATGGCGGCGCTCGTGTCATCCAGCTTCGCGCCAAGACGCTTGCCGGAGCGGCATTTCTGGAGCTTGCCAGCCGACTCCACGACTTGACCTCGTCTGCTGGTGGACTCCTCGTCGTCAACGACCGCGCGGACATCGCCAGGCTCGCGGGTGCCGAGGGGGTGCACGTCGGGCAGGATGATCTTGCGCCGGCGGCAGCCCGAGCGATCGTCGGAACGGATGCCGTTGTTGGATTGTCGACTCACACCGAACAGCAGATTGGCCGAGCGGTGCTCGAGCCGATCTCCTATGTCGCAATCGGGCCGGTGTTTGAGACGTCAACGAAGGCGACTGGCTACGCGGCAGTCGGCCTCGAAGCGGTGAAGCTCGCGGCGAGCCTTGCCGCGCCCCGCGGACTGGAAGTGATCGCGATTGGTGGCGTCACGTTGAGCCGCGCGCGCGACGTGTTGCGCGCCGGCGCCACCGGCGTGGCGGTGATCACGGACTTGCTGGAGGGCAACGACCCGGAGACGCGGACGCGTGCCTATCTGTCGGAGTTCGCCTCGAGAGGCAAGGTATAATTCCGCGGAGCTTAGTCCATGGCCAGTCAGCTCTTTGCTAGAAAATCGCTCAGCCAGTTGCTCGAAGAAATGGCGGGGGAGAACCGGCTGCGCCGCGTGCTGGGGCCCGTCCAGCTCGCATCGCTGGGGGTTGGCGCGATCATCGGGGCAGGAATCTTCGTGGCAACTGGGGCTGCAGCGCACAACGTGGCGGGACCCGCGTTGATGATCTCGTACGTCGTTGCGGGGATCACGTGTGTGTTCGCGGCACTCTGCTACGCGGAGTTCGCATCGATGGTGCCCGTGGCCGGCTCGGCCTATACCTACGCCTACGCGACCCTCGGTGAGCTCTTCGCCTGGATGATCGGTTGGGACCTGATTCTGGAGTACGCCGTCGGTTCGGCGACCGTTGCGAACGGCTGGTCGGGCTACTTCCAGAGCGTGCTCGCGAAATTCGGCGTGCACTTGCCGGCAGCACTTGCCGGTCCCCCGATCATCTACGACACCACGGCGGGTCACTTTGTGCGGACCGGTGGCGTGATCAATCTTCCGGCGATCGTAATTGTGGCCATTGTGACGCTCATTCTGGTGAAGGGTATCCAAGAGAGCGCCGGCTTTAATGCGACGATGGTGTTTCTGAAGGTGACGGTCGTCCTGTTCGTGATTCTGGTCGGAGCCTTCTACATCAAGCCTGAGAACTGGACGCCGTTTGCGCCATATGGAATGAGCGGGGTCAGCTTTTTCGGTTACACGCTCATGGGGCAGGTCAACGCCGGAGGTCAACCGGTTGGCATGTTGGCCGGCGCCGCAATCATCTTCTTCGCCTACATCGGCTTCGACTCGGTTTCAACACATGCCGAAGAAGCTAAAAATCCGAAACGCGACGTGCCAATCGGCATTATTGCGTCGCTTGTGATCTGCACAGTTCTCTACATTGCCGTGGTAGCCGTACTCACCGGGATGGTGCGCTACAACCAGTTGAGCATCGACGCTGGCGTTTCCGACGCCTTCAAGCAAGCGGGCTTGGGCTGGGCGGAGTTCATCAT
The DNA here is from genome assembly GCA_963773035.1 of uncultured Acidobacteriota bacterium. Taxonomy (GTDB): domain Bacteria; phylum Acidobacteriota; class Vicinamibacteria; order Vicinamibacterales; family CAVVIG01; genus CAVRXZ01. The sequence goes on from CAVYZX010000037.1 coordinate 219,778, forward strand.
CGCGGCAGCCGGCGTCGCCGGCATCACGTCGGTGCTGCTGGTGCTCATGCTTTCGGCGCCACGCGTGATGCTCGCCATGGCGCGAGATGGCATGGTTCCTCGACACTTCTTTGCCGACGTCCATCCGAAGTTCCGCACGCCCTGGCGTTCGACGATTCTGGTCGGCGTGTTCGTTGCCTTGTTGACTGGCTTCCTTCCAATCGACGCGTTGCTGCACTTGACCAATATCGGGACGCTTTTTGCGTTCGTCGTCGTCTGTGCGGCGGTTCTGATCATGCGGCGCACGAATCCTGACGCCGAACGGCCTTTTCGGGTTCCCCTGTACCCCTTTGTGCCGATTCTTGGCATTCTCAGCTGCCTGCTTCTGATGTTTTCCCTTCCGGTCGAGAATTGGTATCGCTTGATCGCGTGGATGGCGCTCGGTTTCGTCGTCTACTTCCTGTACGGGCACAAGAACAGCGAGTTACGCAAGCGTGACGAACCTGTGGTCGCGGCTCGTGTCGCGCAGCGCCGGTAAATTGTTGACGGATGGCGACGGAGCAGCCAGGCGGCCGATGGTTCAGAGCACAAGGTCTGACCATGGCGGTCGCCTTGCTCGTGACGATCATTCTCGGCGGCACGGTCGGCTACATGGTGATCGAAGGGTGGGGCGCGTGGGACGCGTTCTACATGACGATCATCACCGTGACGACCGTTGGCTACAAAGAGGTCCACGATCTCTCCGGCATCGGCCAGGCATTCACGGTTGTTTTGCTCCTCGGCGGCGTCGGAGCGGCCCTCTATACCTTCACGCTGTTGGCGACGATGATCGTCGAAGGGGGAGTCCCGAATCGCCTGCAGCGTAGGCGGCGCGCGCGTATGCTCGAGACAGTCAAGGATCATTTCATCATCTGTGGCTACGGACGGATTGGCAGCATCGTCTCGCGCCAGCTTCAACGCCAACGCGTACCGCTTGTCGTCGTGGAGCGTGATCCCGAGCGCATGCAGGCCGCATTAGACGCCGGCATGCTGGCGGTCGAAGCGGACGCGAGTCGGGAGGATGTATTGAAGCACGTGGGCATCGATCGCGCCCGCGGCTTGATTGCCGCCGTCGGCACCGACGCCGAGAACGTATACGCGGTTCTCACAGCTCGCGTCCTCCGACCGGACCTTTTCATAGTCGGTCGCGCCGAAAGCGAGGACGCCACCATTAAGCTAAAGCGTGCCGGCGCAAATCGAGTGATCTCGCCGTACCAAATCGGCGCCGTCCAGATGGCTCAGACGGCTCTGCGGCCGGCGGTTGTCGACTTCGTGGAGTTGGCGACGAGCTCCGAGAACATGGATCTGGCTATGGAGGAGATTACCATCACGGCGAGATCGAAGCTTGCCGAGACGACGCTCGTTGAGGCTGACATTCGGCGGCGGTTTGGGATCATTGTCGTCGCTATTCAGCGGCACGACCTGGGAATGGAGTTCAATCCCGACCCGGACATGCCGATTCGTGCGGGAGACACGCTGGTGGTGCTCGGCCGGCCCGAGTCGCTCAGACAACTTGAAACGGAGGCAGCCCAGTAATGAGTGTGACGACGGCAAGAATTCTCGATGGTGCAGCCATCGCCAATCAGATTCGTGAGGAGCTTCGCGCGGACGTGGCAGCGTTCACTGCGCGTGCGGGGCGGCCGCCGGGACTTGGGATCGTGTTGGTCGGCGACGACCCGGCGTCCCATCTCTACGTCAACGCCAAGCTGAAGTCGGCCGCGGAAACCGGATTGCACGCAGATTGTTCGCAGTTGCCGGCGAGCGCTTCATTGTCGGAATTGCTTGCGGTGGTCGAGCGCCTCAATCAAAGCGAGGTGCATGACGGCATTCTCGTCCAGTCGCCGCTGCCCGAGTCCATGGGCGCGGATGCGGAACGACGCGTGTTCGATGTCGTGCGACCCGACAAAGACGTCGATGGGTTTCATCCCGTCAACGTCGGCAAGCTTGTACAGAACCGTGCGCAGCTCGTCGCCTGTACGCCGTCTGGGGTCATCGAGATGCTCGAGCGATCGCAGATCACGATTGCCGGCGCAAGCGCGGCCGTGATCGGCCGAAGCGATATCGTCGGCAAGCCGATGGCGCTTCTGCTGATGCATCGAAACGCGACGGTGACGGTTTGCCACTCGCGAACCGCCAACTTGCCGCGCGTAACGTCCCAGGCCGACATTCTGGTGACGGCGATGGGCCGAGCCGGATTTGTGACACCCGATTTCGTCAAGCCAGGCGCCGCCGTCGTTGACGTGGGCACCACGCAAGTCACGGACCGGACAGTGGTCGAGCGCCTGTTTGCGCCGGGCTCGAAGCGCAGGGACGCATTCGATCGCCGCGGGTCGCTCGTCGTGGGTGACGTGCATCCGGACGTTGCAAGTGTTGCAGGCGCGCTCTCGCCTGTGCCGGGCGGCGTCGGTCCGCTGACGATCGCGTTGCTGCTGAGGAATACGCTGCGGGCCGCGGAGGGACGCTTCACCGCCAGGTAAGCCGGGTGGGCCAGGATGCTGAAGGTTGCCTTGACCGGCGGGATCGCCACCGGCAAGAGCCACGTTCTCGATCGATTTCGCGGTCACGGCGTTCCATGTCTCGACGCCGACGTCCTGGCGCACGGCGTCACCAAGGCTGGGACTGAAGCGACGAGCGGCCATTGCCGAACGGTTCGGTCCAGCCATCCTCCAGCCGGACGGTTCGATCGACCGCAAGGCCCTGGGAGCTATCGTCTTCGAGAACGAAACTGCGCGGCGTGCCCTCGAAGCCATCGTCCATCCGGCTGTCTATCGATCGATTGCGGCGGGACTTCGAGGTTTCGAGCTGATGGGCTCGCAGCTTGCGGTTGTCGATGTTCCGCTCCTCTACGAGACGGCCCACGAGCGCGATTTCGACCGCGTCATCGTCACCGCCTGTTCCATCGATCAACAGGTTCAGCGCCTACTCGCCCGCGGCATGTCGGAGCTGGAGGCCAGACGCCGTCTGAGCGCCCAACTACCGACCGAAGACAAGACAGCGCGCGCAGACTACGTGATTCGGACCGACGGAAGCCTGGAAGAAACAGACCGACAGGTGGAACAGATCCTTCACAAACTGAGAATTTGAGGATTTGAGAATTGGAGGATTTGAGAATTGTGAGGATCTGAGGATTTAGGAGGTTCGAAGACCCGTACGATGTATTTGCACTCTTGAGCCCTGAGCCCTGAGCCCTGAGCCCTGAGCCCTGAGCCCTGAGACTAGACCTCCACCTCCGCCGTGTCCTGCGCAGGTGCGATCCGTTCCTCAACGAACGTATTCCAATCGTGGCAGTGGGGGCACTGCCAGAGGAGCTCGGTGCTTCGATAGCGGCAGCGCATGCACACGTGGGGATCCAGATAGAAGACGGCGTGCCGGGTCAACTCGCTGTATCGATCCACCAGCGCCGGTTCATGACGGAGTTGACCGAGCGCGCGCCAGATCGCCTGGTGAATGCCCAAGGCATGCGGGTTCTGCACGAGGGCGGCAAACAAGAGGTCGAGCGCCTCGTGAGGTCGTCCGCTTGCCGCCAGGTGGCGCGACAGCGCCAATCGGGCGCGCCAGTCCTGTGGGTTGTCGTCGATCAGCTCCCGGCAGAGACGCGTGAAACGTTCCGGTGAGCCCGCCCGGACAGCAAGCGCTTCGAGCCGATCGAACGCAAGATAGGCACGGTCGGGCGCGACGTCGACGAGCTTCTCCCAGATAGCGGCGGCTTCACGATCGTTTCCCTGCAGAACGCGCACATCACCGAGATTCAGGTAGGCGGGCACGGCCCGGCCGTCCAGGTCGATGGCGCCATTGAAGCGACGGACCGCCTCCGCATAATCTTTCCGTCGTATCGCCTCGAGGCCAATCTCGTTCTCGAGAAACGCCAGAATCGCCTGGTTCCTTGGTTTGGACTCGACGTCCGCCAGCTTCGATAGCCGCTGCCGGGTATCGTAAGCGTCCGACCACTGATGCTGCTCTTCCTGCAGCTTCTGCAAATTGACGAGCGCGTACTCGTTCTTGGCATCCAACTGCAAAACTTCGTTGAAGGCCTCGGTCGCCCGATCGACGAACCCGCCTCGTTTGTAGTCGAGACCGAGGCACAAGAGGACGTAAGCATGCTCGAGTCGGCTGAGCTTGGGACGTTGCAGTAGCGATTGATGAACCGTAATGGCTTTCCCAACCTGTCCCTTCTCCCGGTACAGGTTGCCGAGAATCATGTGTACCTCGAGAGTGTCTGAATTGAGACTGGCGGCCTTGGCGAGCTCATCGATCGCCAAATCAATCTGGTTTGCCACCAGGAAGTTGAGGCCGAGCAGATAGTGCGGCGACTCGCGCGCACGTCGCCGGTCGAACAGCTTTCCGTCGCGCAGCTTGTAGCGCTCCCACGCCTTGCCGACCGCCAGGCCGACGAGTAGGGCGACGAGAGCCGACAGAAACGGGACGTATTCGCTCATGACTTGGCACTGCGCGATTCAGTGCGTGGGAACTTCGTAACGCGCGGTTTCCCGGTCGAGACCCGTGTCGTTTGACCCGGCTCGGCGTCGTGGCCGGTGAGCAGCGCCTGCCAACGGTCCTGAGTTTTGAGCACGAGCTCGACGAGTTCGCGCGCGGCCCCGTTGCCGCCTCCAGCACGACAGACGTAGTCGACGCGCGAGCGAACGTCCTGCGATGCATCAGCTGGGCAGGCGGAGAGCCCGGCTCGTCCGATGATCGGGACGTCCAGAACGTCGTCGCCCATATATGCCACGTCACCGTCCTGGTAGCCGTGTTGCCGCAAAATCTCGTCGTACGCTCGTAGCTTGCTTGCGTCGCCCTGCCGAACCAGCGAGATGCCGAGCTGAGCGGCGCGTTGTGTAGTGGCGACCGATGCGCGGGCGGACAGGAAACCGACCTGAAGGCCTGCCTTCTGCGCCCAGACGAGGCCGGTACCGTCTCTGATATCGAATCGCTTGCTCTCGGTACCGTCCGCGTGCAGAAGGACCTTTCCGTCGGTGAGCACGCCATCGACGTCGAAGAGCAACAGCTTGATCCCCGCGGCTTTCTTACGAATGGACAAGTCAGGTTCCAGCCAATTCACCAGAGATCGTGCACGTGCACGACTCCTCGCACGCGCCTCTCGTCGTCGACGACGACAATCGAGGTGATCTTTCGCCGCTCCATCAGGTTCAGGGCTTCGACTGCGAGGGTGGCCGGGGAAATCGATACGGGATCCCGCGTCATGATGTCGGCGGCGCTCAGCTCGAGAATGCCGGCAGAAGCGTCCATGTGCCGACGCAAATCGCCGTCCGTAATAATGCCAATGATCCGGTCCTGGCCGTCGACGACGCAGGTCATGCCGAGTCCTTTGCTCGACATTTCGTAGATGACGTCCCGCATACGAGTGTCCACTCGCACGACCGGACATTGCTCGCCCGCGTGCATCAGATTCTCGGCAGGCATCAGTCGCTTGCCGAGTCGCCCGCCTGGGTGGAGACTGGCGAAGTCCTCTTGCCGGAATCCCTTTTCGACGAGCAGCGTCATCGCCAAGGCATCGCCGATTGCCAGCGCCGCTGTCGTGCTCGCCGTTGGCACAAGGTTGAGCGGGCAGGCCTCGGCCGTCACACTGCAGTCGAGCGCCACGTCCGCAGCCCGGGCGAGCACGGAAGTGGGTGCGCCGGTAATGACGATGAGTTTACTGCCCAGCCGGCGAATTGCCTCGAGCAGGCCAAGGATCTCCTGTGTTTCGCCGCTATACGACAGCGCTACGACGACATCGTCGCTCTGGATGACGCCGAGATCGCCATGATTGGCTTCAGCAGGGTGGAGAAAATATGCCGGCGTTCCCGTGCTGGATAGCGTTGCCGCGATCTTCCGGCAGATAATGCCCGACTTGCCCATTCCCGTGAGAATGACGCGGCCCCGGCAGTTGCGAAGCAGTTCGACGCTGCGCTCGAACCTTCCGTCGAGCCGTGCGACCAGAGCAAGGATGGCCGCGGCTTCGGTTTCGAGGACTTTCCTGGCCAGATCCAAATCAGCCATGCGTCTTTAACGTCCCCCGCCGGTCTGATGCCGTCGGCGCGAGTGTTTTTGACTCCTGACCGGGCCGGGCCTTCACGATCGCGTCAATGGCCATGAGCCTGCGAAGAAGAGGCTCGAGCTGATCGAGGCGCAGCGCGTTTTGGGCGTCGCTCTTGGCCTTCGACGGGTCTTCATGGACTTCGAGAAAGATTCCGTCGACGCCCGCGGCAACGCCAGCGGCGGCAAGCGTGTCGATGTACTGTGCGAGGCCGGCGGTGACGCCGTCACCGGCGCCGGGAAGCTGGAGGCTGTGGGTCACGTCGAACACGACTATCAGGTCCTGCTCGCGCATGATCGGGAACGATCGCATGTCGACGACCAGGTCGTGGTAACCGAAGCTTGTTCCGCGCTCGGTCACCATGACACGGGAATTGCCTGCATCCCGTACTTTGGCGACTGCATGGCGGATGTCGTCTGGCGCAAGAAACTGTCCCTTCTTGATATTGACCACACGTCCGGTTTTTGCCGCGGCGACGAGCAGATCGGTTTGCCGGCAGAGAAACGCCGGAATCTGCAGCACGTCCGCGACATTGGCCGCGGCGGCGGCCTGTGAGGGCTCGTGGATATCCGTGACAATTGGCACGCGCACGCGCTCTTTGATGACTGCGAGCGTGCGGAGTCCCTCACTAAGCCCTGGTCCACGGAACGATCTGCCCGACGTTCGATTCGCTTTGTCGTAGGAAGCCTTGAAGACAAACGGCACCCCCAGCCGCCCGGTCAGTCGGGCGAGTTCGGTTGCCAAGGTGGTGGCGTGGGCTTCGCTTTCGATGACACATGGACCTGCCATCAACACGAAGGGGCGACCGCCGCCAACCGTGATGTCTCCAATCGTGAAAGCTGGCACGGTGGGCATTATAGGAGGCAGGAAGGATAGGGAGGGCAGGAAAGGCAGGAAAGGCGGGAAAGGCAAGACGCGAGGGCGCCAGAATAAGGTGCCACCATCCGGCCGCTCCAGCGCAACCCGCCCCTCCCGCCTTGACTACGCGACCGACTCGGTTTCCGCGCGCTGCGGCACCTGGCCAAGCTTATGTCTATGGGACGCTTCGACGAAGCTGGCAAACAGTGGATGAGGGCGCAGCGGCTTCGATCGAAACTCGGGATGAAACTGAACAGCAAGATACCAAGGATGTGACGGCAATTCGGCGATCTCGACGAATTTTCCATCCGGAGAACGCCCAGAAATGCGAAGGCCGTGTTCGGTGAGCGTGCGTTCGTAGAGACAGTTGAACTCGTAACGGTGGCGATGACGCTCCTGCGTCTGATCGGTTCCGTACACCCGCTGCGCGAGAGAGCCTGGCGCGAGCTCGCAGGCGTAGCTACCCAGTCGCATCGTTCCACCCAGGTCGTCGACACCGAGCAGATCGCGGAGCTTGTAAATCACCTTAGTGGCCGTGTCCGGATTGCACTCGGTCGAGTCGGCATCGGCCAGGCCGGCAACGTTTCGTGCGTACTCGACCGTCGCCCATTGGAACCCATAGCAGATCCCGAAATACGGGATGCCACGCTCGCGCGCGACTTGGGCCGCCTTCATCATGCCGCGGGTACCGCGATTTCCGAAACCGCCAGGTACCAGGATGCCGTGCGCGTCGTCCAGCAGCGCGAGACCATTTGGCTGTTCGAGCGCTTCGGCTTCAATCCATTTGATGTTGACCTTGACGCGATTGGCGAAGCCGCCGTGATACAGCGCTTCGTTGAGGCTCTTGTACGAATCTTCGTAGCCTACGTACTTGCCGACGACATGGATCGTCAGCTCGTCGAGGGGATTCTTGATGCGTTTGACCAGATCCTCCCACGCGGCCATGCGGCGCTCGGTCTGCGGCAGATGCAGGTTCTTCAGGACGATGCGATCGAGGCCTTCTACGGCGAGGACCAGAGGCACTTCGTAAATGGTCGAGACGTCTTTGGCGGTGATGACTGCTTCCTCCGCGACGTCGCAGAACAGCGCGATCTTCCTCTTGATGTCCGGGTCGAGGAAGCGATCCGTCCTGCAGAGGAGGATGTCGGGTTGAATACCGATTGAACGCAAGTCTCGAACGCTGTGCTGAGTCGGTTTGGTCTTGAGTTCGCCCGCCGTTCCGATGAAGGGCACGAGCGTCAGGTGAATGTAAAGGGAGTTGTCCCGCCCGACGTCCTGGCGCATCTGACGTATGGCTTCAAGGAACGGCAAGCTCTCGATGTCGCCTACCGTCCCGCCGATCTCGACCAGGACGATGTCGGCTTCGGCAGCGGCGGCCCTGATCGCGTCCTTGATCTCGTTGGTGATGTGCGGAATGACTTGAACCGTGCGCCCCAGATAGTCACCCCGGCGTTCTTTCTGAATGACGCTCTGGTAGATCTTGCCGGTCGTCCAGTTGGAGTTCCTGTTCGTCGTCGTGTTCGTGAACCGCTCGTAGTGTCCGAGGTCCAGGTCGGTTTCCGCGCCGTCGTCAGTCACGTAGACCTCTCCGTGCTGATACGGGCTCATGGTGCCGGGGTCTACATTGATGTACGGGTCGAACTTCTGGAGGGTGACGGTGTATCCGTGGCCTTCGAGCAGGCAACCGATGGACGCCGCAGCCAGTCCTTTGCCGAGTGAGGAGACAACGCCGCCGGTGACGAAGATGTACTTGGTGGCCCGCTCGTCCTTGGGGGTCGTCGATGGGGTCATAGGCATCCTATCCAGACGCCGGTGCCGTCAGGAGGCGCCGGACGTGTTGCAGATCCTCGGGCGTGTCCACTCCGATTGAGTCGTAAGACGTTTCGACGGCCTTGATTCGAATACCGTGCTCGAGCGCGCGAAGCTGCTCGAGGGACTCGGCCCGCTCGAGCGGAGTCGGCTCCAGAGCGGCCAAGACCAGTAGAGCACTACGGCGATACGCGTACAAGCCGATATGACGGTAGAGCGGGGGCCATCCCCGATCTTCACGGATGTACGGAATCGGTGCGCGCGAGAAATACAGCGCGAATCCGGCGCGATCGAGAACGACCTTCACGATGTTCGGATTTCTGAGTTCGTCGAGGTCCGAAATGCGGCGATACAATGTCGTCACCTGCAGGCCCGGATCGGACGTGAATGGACCGACGGCTTCGCTGATTGCGCCCGGATCGATGAGCGGTTCGTCGCCTTGCACGTTGACGACCACATCGCAATCGAGCGTCGAAACGACCTCGGCGAGTCGATCCATGCCGGTCGGATGATCCGGGCGCGTCAAGCGCACTTCGCCGCCGAACCGGGTGACTGCCGTCGCAATGCGTAGGTCGTCGGTAGCGACAATGACCCGTGAAACAGCCGGTGAAAGCGAAGCACGGCGGTACACGTGCTCGATCATCGGACGGCCGTCGAGGTCGGCGAGGACTTTACCGGGGAATCGAGAAGAAGCGAACCGTGCGGGGATGATAGCTACGACTTGCAGCGGCGTCGGATCGACCGGCCTGCCGGTCGAAGCAGGGTGCACGACGAATAATAGCACAGTCACGAAGCGACGATTCAATCGTCACAGGCGAGTTCGGACGCGCCCGCGCGGCGTCCGACGACTCGTCGAGTGAGTACAGCGACAGGCATGCTAGGATCCGACCTGACGTCCATGAAACTCAAGCGGACGGCGAAGCTCGCGGTCCTCGGCGCTGCCGTGGCCGCTTGGTTGGCGGCTGCGGTCACGTCTGGGGGGCGACCGACGCCTGCGATCACGATCAAGAAGCCGCCGGTCGACAGCAACAGCGCAGCACTGGCCAGCGAGATTGCTCGCCTGCACGATCGGCTTCGACCCGCAAGCACGCCCAGACAACCCGCCAGAAATCTGTTTTCTTACGGAAGTTCCAAGGCGCAATCTGCCGTCGCGCCAGCAGCCCCTGCTCGGCCGGCGCTCAGCGAAGCTATCCCGGTCGGTCCAGCACCGGCTCCGTTGAAGCTTTCGGGAATTGCAGAAGACGAGATGCCTGACGGCGTCGTGCGGACGGCCATCATTTCAGGACTTGGCCAGTTGTTTCTCGTCAAGGAAGGCGACAGCTTCGCTGACCGTTACCGTGTCCTCCGCGTCTCTTCCGACGTCGTAGAACTGACCGACCTTGTCGACGGTAACGTTCTCCGTCTTGCTCTCAGGTGAAGTCCGCCTGTGAAGTAGCAGTCAGGCACGAAGTTCTCGAGTCGGCTTCCTCGGTTTTGTCACTCAGCCCAATCAGGCCCGCATCGCTTTCATGTCGATAGCCGTGATTATCAATCCGGTCGCCGGGCGCACGCGGCCCGGTGCGGCTCGAGTCCGCGGCGAGCTGGCAGCGGCGACCATCGAGAAGCACGGGGAAATACCCGACATCCTGGTAACCGAACGGCCAGGACATGCGCGCTTGCTCGCTGCTGCGGCGGTTCAACGTGGGGCCCGTCTCGTGATGGCGTGGGGCGGAGATGGGACGATTAACGAAGTCGCATCGGCCTTGGCGTTCGGCGATGTTCCTCTCGCGATCATTCCAGCCGGATCGGGAAATGGCCTTGCCCGGGAGCTGAAAGTCGATCGCCGGCCGGAGCGGGCGATTGTGGACGCGATGCAGGCGGATCCACAGAGGATGGACCTTGGCGAGATAGGCGGCCGCCTGTTCGTTAATCTTGCAGGGATCGGGCTCGACGCGTGCATGGCATCGCAGTTCAACGACGCGAAGAACCACCTCCGCGGGTTCAGCGGCTATTTGAGGCTCGCCAGTCGCTTGTTGCTCACCTACTCGTCCCAGCAGTATGTCATCGACGCCGCAAACATCTGTCGCGACGTTCGTGCCGTCGTCGTGGTGGTTGCAAACTCGGCGCAGTACGGAAACGGCGCGCGGATTGCCCCCGGTGCCAGGGTTGACGACGGCGAGCTCGATCTCGTCGTCGTAGAAGAGTCCTCCCGATTCGTGACTATCTGCCAAATGCCGCGCCTGTTCACAGGGTCGCTTGGGGGAATACCCCAGTATTCGACTCAGCGGATTCGGGACGTCACGATAAAGTCCCGGGAGCCGATGATCTTCCACGTCGATGGGGAGCCGTTCGAGGGTGGAACCGAGTTGACCGCTCGCGTGCGTTCGGACGCACTCCGGATCTGCATCAGATAGTCGTTGGCTGCTGGTCGTTCGTCATTCGTCAGGCAGTCGATGACCAACGACTAACGACCAGCGACTAACGACTAAGAGAGTCTCACGACCCAAGCCTCTCGAATCGCCGGAACGCGCCGGATTTCGTCGATGGCCGCGTCGAGGATTTGAGTTGCGCTCGGATCTTCATCCACACTGACGATCCCAATCGCGCCGCCATCTCCCCGACCAAGTGCAAAGTTGGCGATATTGACGCGATGGCGTCCCAAGATCGTCCCGACTTCTCCGATCACGCCAGGTTGATCGTCGTTCGCGATGAGGACGATGGTTCCGCCGAGCGGCGCCTCGACACTGACGCCTCGCACGGAGACGAGCCTCAAGCTGGCCGGTTCGAACACCGTGCCTTCAAGCCATCGCTCTCCAGTACTGGTTTGCAGTTTTACCGAGAGCAAGCTTGTGTAGTCTCGGGGCCTCGAGCTTTTCGATTCGACGATGTCGATGGCGCGCGTGCGGGCGGCGGCGCGCGCATTGACGATCGATACGCTGCTCGAGAGGATGGGTCGCAGAACGCCAGTGGCGGTGGAGGCGGCCAACACGTCGACGATTGGGTTTTCGGCAAGCGCCCCATAGTACCGGATGCCGATTGATTCGACTCGGGCCGGTCCCATCTGGGCGGCAATCGTGCCCAGGCTTTCCGCCAGACGAATCCACGGCTGCAGACGTCGCAGTTCGTCCGCTGGCATCGAAGGAAAGTTCACGGCGTTTCTCACAGCGCCGTTCTTGAGAAAGTCGCGGACCGTGGCCGCCGTCTCGAAACCCACCAACGCCTGTGCCTCCTCGGTCGACGCTGCGATATGCGGCGTGCTGATCACCTGCGGCAGTTTGGCAAGTGACCAATCGACCGGAGGTTCGTTCTCGAAAACATCGAGACCAGCCCCCGCCACGATGCCGCTCTCAATGGCGTGTTGCAATGCTTGCTCATCAATCAAGTCGCCCCGGGCCGTGTTGACGATACGAATGCCAACCTTGCACCGTTTGAATCGCTCCGCATCGAGCAGATGGTGCGTCTCGGGTGTGGACGGGACGTGCAACGTCAGATAGTCAGCCGCCGCGCAGACTTCGTCGAGCGACAACAACCGGACGCCCAACGATGCGGCGATCTCGGTGGAGATGAAGGGATCGTGCGCGACCACGCGCATGCTGAAGGCTCGGGCCCTTTGCGCCACTTCCTGCCCGATGCGACCGAGTCCCACGATGCCCAGCAACTTGCCGCGTATCTCGTTGCCGAGGAATCGATGCTTCTCCCATTGCTCGGCTTTCATCGCATGGTCGGCGGCCGGTACCGACCGGGCGAGCGCTAAGATCAACGCGCACGCGTGTTCGGCGACGCTGATGCTGTTGGCTCCTGGTGCGTTAACAACGAGAATGCCACGCGCGGTTGCGGCGGCGACGTCGACATTGTCCACGCCGGTACCGGCGCGAGCGACGACTTTGAGTCGACTGGCGCCGGCGAGAAGGTCGTCGTCAACCTTCGTCGCGCTGCGGACGAGCAACGCATCGGCGTCGGTGAGAGCCGCAACGAGATCGGCCTTCGAGCGTCGGGCCTTCACGTCGACGGTCCATCCGGCTTCGGCACGGAGCAGATCCAGGGCGGCGGCGGGCAAGCTATCAGCGACAACGATTTTCATTTTGAGAGGGAAGAATGGCGGCTATCCGCCGAGGACGCAGAGAGAAAAGCTCGGGAAGTCTCGACGTGCTCGCGGTAGACGTGTTGCACAGTATAATCCGTGCGTTCTTCACATCACGATTGCGGCGTCAGAGCAACGCGAAGATCGCCCTGCCGTGGTGCAAATCGCTAAAACATTCCAAATGCGCTGTAACGAGGCCGTAACTCTGCCCCGTTTTCCACAGACTTTTCCACAGAACCTGTGTGAATTGTCGGGGGGCGTCGGGGGGCCTGACCTAAACCGACACTCGACTATGGAACGTGATGAGTGTTCCGTTCCGATCGACGCATGCTTCATCGGTGACGGTGTCGGAGTTTGCCGAAGGAGATCGAGATGAATCGAAAAGTGACGGTGATCGGCGGCGCCGGCAACGTTGGCGCGACCGTGGCTCGTGGCGTGGCGGACAAACAACTTGCCGACGTCGTGGTCGTCGATATCGCGGATCAGAAGGCCGCCGGTGTTGCGCTCGACATGCTCGAGGCATGCCCGGTGTGGGGCTCGGACGCCCGCGTGCTGGGTACAGGTGACTACGCCGAGAGTGCAGGCTCCGATATTGTCGTGATCACGTCCGGAGTACCCAGGAAGCCGGGCATGAGCCGCGACGACCTGCTCAACGTGAACTACAAAATCATGCAGCAGGTCACCGAACAGGTCGCCAGGTATTCGCCCAACTGCATCATCATTCCGGTAGCCAATCCCCTCGATGCAATGGCTCAGGCGATTTACAAGTTGAGTAAGTTTCCTCGCGAGCGAGTCGTCGGTATGGCGGGTGTGCTCGATTCGGCGCGAATGCGCGCGTTTATTGCGAAAGAGCTGAACGTCTCCGTTGAAAATGTCCACGCATTCGTGCTCGGAGGCCACGGCGACACGATGGTGCCGCTGCCTCGATACTCGACGGTTGCCGGAATACCCATAACGGACCTGTTGGACAAGGCTACGATCGACGCCATCGTCGCAAGGACCGCAAACGGTGGGGCGGAGATCACAAAGCTCGTGGGGACCAGCGCCTGGTATGCTCCGGGGGCAGCAGTCGTCGAGATGGTCGAAGCCATTCTGCTGGACAAGAAGAAAATCCTACCCTGTTCGGTCTTCTTACAGGGCGAATATGGTGTCCGGGACCTATTCGTGGGCGTACCGTGCAAACTCGGGGCTCGCGGACTCGAGCAGGTGATCGAAATCAAGCTGACGGCCGAAGAAGACGCTGCCTTCAAGAAATCGGCGGCGGCAGTCAAGGAGCTCGTGGATGTAATAAAGGTGTGAGCGGGCCGCTAGTTTCCGGCCGTCCAGAGGGCCTTGACGTATTCGCGCGTCATGAACGCGATATTGGAGATTGAGATTTCCTTCGGGCAGACCGCTTCGCATTCCCCCTCGTTGGAGCAGCTCCCGAAACCCTCCGCATCAGCTTGTTGGACCATGGAAATGATGCGGCGGCCGCGCTCAACCTGCCCCTGCGGCAACTGGGCCAGGTGCGTAATCTTCGCACCCACGAATAAGTGAGCGGATGCGTTCTTGCAGGCCGCGACGCAGGCGCCACAACCGATGCAGGCGGCCGAGTCCATCGCTCGTTCTGAGACATCCTTTGGAATCAGAATTGCGTTTCCGTCCGGCGCCCCGCCACAGTTCGCCGAGACATATCCGCCAGCGGCTATGATCCGGTCGAACGCACTACGATCGACCACGAGATCCTTGACGATCGGGAATGCCCGTGCGCGCCAGGGCTCGATGGTAATGGTCTCTCCCTCCTTGAACCGGCGCATATGAAGTTGGCAGACGGTGGTACCACGGTCTGGTCCATGTGGCACTCCATTGACGACCAAGCTGCACATCCCGCAGATGCCTTCCCGGCAGTCTGAGTCGAAGGCGATCGCGTCCTTGCTCTCTCGAACGAGGCCTTCGTTGACGACATCCAGCATTTCGAGAAACGACATGTCGGGAGACACGTCGTTGGCAATGTAGTTTTCAAGACGACCAGCCTCGTTGGGCCCGGCTTGCCGCCAAATCCTCAAGTTGAGTTTCATGGCTTTACTTGTAACTACGCTGCGAGGGATGCACCTCGTCGAAGTGGAGCGGTTCTTTATGAAGTTCGGGTTGCTGCCCTACGCCCTTGAATTCCCAAGCCGCAACATACGAATAGTTCGCATCGTCCCGAAGAGCCTCGCCATCCGGTGTCTGGCTTTCTTCGCGGAAGTGCCCTCCGCACGACTCTCGGCGGTGTAGGGCGTCGAGCGCCAGCAACTCGGCAAATTCGAGGTAGTCGGCAACCCGGCCTGCATATTCGAGGCTTTGGTTCAGGTTGTCTGGCGTTCCAGGAACGGAGACGCTCTGCCAGAACTCCTCGCGCAGTTTGGGGATGGCGCCGAGCGCGCTCGTCAGACTGGCTTCCGTGCGGGCCATTCCTACGTCATCCCACATGATGCGGCCCAGCTCACGATGGATTTCCCGAATACTTCGATGACCCTTGACCGAGAGAAGTTTGTTGATCCGTTGCTGAACACACTCGGCCGCTTCCGCGAAGGCGTCGTGCTCGGCTGTGACTTTCGGCAGCGGAGTGCTGGCAAGGTAATTTCCGATCGTGTAGGGGATGACGAAATAGCCGTCGGCAAGGCCTTGCATCAGGGCACTCGCTCCGAGACGATTCGCTCCGTGGTCCGAAAAGTTCGCTTCGCCCAGGACGTGTAAACCGGACACCGTGCCCATCAGGTTGTAGTCAACCCACAAGCCACCCATCGTGTAGTGGATGGCCGGATAAATTCGCATCGGTACCTTGTACGGGTCCTCGTCGGTGATCTTCTGGTACATGTGAAAGAGGTTCCCGTACTTCTCTTTGATGACCTCGGGCCCGAGCCTCTGAATTGCTTGCTTGAAGTCCAGGTAAACTGCCAGCCCACTTTCTCCGACACCTCGCCTGTCGTCGCAGACCTGCTTGGCATTTCGCGATGCCACATCGCGGGGAACGAGGTTCCCGAAACTTGGATATTTGCGTTCAAGGTAGTAGTCGCGCTCGCTCTCCGAGATTTGCTCGGGCGGACGCTTGTCCCCCTGCTTCTTGGGCACCCAGACCCGTCCATCGTTGCGCAGGCTCTCGCTCATGAGCGTCAGCTTCGATTGATGCTCGCCGCTGACCGGGATGCACGTCGGGTGGATTTGTGTGAAGCAAGGATTTGCGAAAAGAGCGCCGCGCTTGTGAGCCCTCCAGGCGGCCGTCACATTCGAATTTACGGCGTTAGTGGAAAGGTAATAGGCCGTTCCATACCCGCCAGTGGCCAGAATCACCGCATCTCCGGCATAACGCTCGATCTTCCCCGTAACCAGATCGCGGGCCACAATCCCGCGCGCCTTGCCGTCGATGACGACGAGGTCGAGCATTTCGCGGCGCGGCAACAGTCGGACGCTTCCAACGTGGACTTGCCGCATCAGTGATTGATAGGCGCCAAGGAGCAGCTGCTGACCGGTTTGCCCTCGTGCGTAGAACGTGCGCGAAACCTGCGCTCCGCCAAACGAGCGGTTGTCCAGTAGCCCGCCGTACTCGCGGGCGAACGGAACGCCCTGGGCCACGCATTGATCGATGATGTTCACGCTCAGTTGAGCCAGCCGGTAGACATTCGATTCCCGCGATCGATAATCCCCGCCCTTGACGGTGTCGTAGAAGAGCCTGTACACGCTGTCGCCATCGTTCTGGTAGTTCTTTGCGGCGTTGATGCCGCCCTGGGCGGCGATGCTGTGGGCTCGACGAGGGCTATCCTGGATGCAGAGGTTCACGACGTTGTAGCCCAGCTCACCGAGCGACGCTGCCGCCGATGCTCCCGCCAGCCCGGTGCCGACGACAATGATCGTGAATTTGCGTTTGTTGGCTGGATTGACCAGCTTCATTTCGAACTTATGCCGGTCCCATTTCGCGGCGACTGGTCCTGACGGCTCCTTGGCATCCAACTTCATGACCGCACTCCCGCCAGATGAGCCCAGATGGCAATCACGATGAACCCGCCGGCAATCAAGACGGCCATGACTTTGCCAGCGACGAGTACCCGGGGAGTCCATTGCGGCTGGTCGGCGCCGAGCGACTGAAATGCGCTCGAGACGCCGTGCCAGAGATGCGAACCGACAATCAGCATCGTGATGAGGTAGAACCCCACGATCAATGGATTGGCAAAGTTTTCCATTTCGGTGCGGTACAAGTCGTGGACGCCGGCCAGCCCCGGCGCCTCATACGCGGGTCCGTACTTGAACGCCTTGACGTGAATGACGACGAAGACCAGCAGCCAGATACCCGAAACGATCATGGTCGAGGATGCCAGTGTCTTGCGACTCGGTGCTCCGGCGTATTTGTTCTTGACATAGCGAACAGGCCGCGCTCGTTGGTTGGAGAAGTACATCTTTACGGTTTTGAAGATATGGATCACGAAGATAAGAACCAGACCGACTTCGATGATCGGAACGAGCGGATTGTTCGCCAGCGTATGCGAGTACTGATTGAACGTATCGCGTCCGAGAAAGACGACCAAGTTTCCGGCGATGTGGACGATGAGATAGAGAAACAGTGCGAGGCCGGTAATTCCAATCAGCAGTTTGGTGCCGACCGACGAGCTGAACACGCGCAAACGTGAAGCCATTTTCTTCGAATTTTATAACAGACGCCCTCATCATGCTGGCGTCGCGCGAGCGTCGGCGCTCGCTACAAGAGTGACGTGCCTGAAAAGCACGCGTCGCGCACCATTGACGACTTCAGCGTGTGCCGATTACCATCAACTGTTTGTCATCATGAAAATTCACGAGTATCAGGCCAAGGCGATCCTGGCTCGCCACGGCGTGCCGGTGCCTCGGGGTGAAGTTGCGTTCACGGCGCCCGACGCGAGGGAGATAGCAAGTCGTCTGGGCGGGCTCGTCGTCGTGAAGGCGCAGATTCACGCCGGCGGGCGCGGCAAAGGCGGTGGCGTCAAGATCGCCAAAAACGCAGACGAAGCCGAAAAGATCGCCAAAGACATGTTCGGCATGACGCTCGTCACCCATCAAACGGGTCCGGCGGGCCGCACGGTATCCCGGGTACTGGTGGAAGAGGGCCTTCAGATGTCTCGCGAGCTCTATCTGAGTGTCGTGCTCGATCGTGCGGCAGGAAAGCTCGTCATGATGGCCAGTGCCGCCGGCGGGATGGATATCGAGGAAGTTGCCGCCAAAACTCCTGAAAAGATCGTAAGAGTCGCCGTGGAACCCGGTGTTGGACTGGTACCGTTCGAAGCTCGTCGGCTCGGGTTTGCCATTGGCCTCGATGGACCACAGGTGACAAAAGGCGTGAAGTTGATGACGGCCCTGTACCAGACGTTCCTCGCGACCGACGCCTCACTGGTCGAGATCAATCCGCTCGTTGTGACCGCCTCTGGCGATCTCCTGGCCCTCGACGCCAAGATGAACTTCGACGACAACGCCCTCTTCCGGCATGCCGACATCCGTGAACTGCGAGACCCAAGCGAAGAGGATCCGTTGGAGATCGAGGCCTCGATGTTTTCGCTCAACTACATTCATCTCGACGGCAACATCGGATGCATGGTGAACGGCGCCGGACTGGCGATGGCCACCATGGACATCATCAAGCTTGCCGGCGGCGAACCGGCAAATTTTCTCGATGTTGGAGGTGGCGCCAACGCCGAGCAGATCAGGAACGCGTTCAAGATCCTGATGTCGGACAAGAACGTCAAGGCTGTGCTCATTAATATCTTCGGTGGCATTCTCCGTTGCGACGTGCTCGCCCAGGGTGTGATCGCCGCGGTGAAAGAGCTGGGCGTGCCGGTGCCGATTGTGATCCGCATGGAGGGCACCAACGTGGACGAGGGCAAGCGCCTCCTGCGCGAGAGTGGCATGAACTTCGTGACGGCCGACGACATGAACGAGGCTGCGGAAAAGGTCGTCCGCCTGGCGCACTGACATCATGGCAGTACTGATCGACAAATCGACGCGCTTACTGGTTCAGGGTCTTACCGGCCGCGAAGGCACGTTCCACGCGAAACAGGCTGCCGCTTACGGCACGACGGTCGTGGGAGGCGTCACTCCGGGGAAGGGCGGCACGACCCACGAAGGGTGGCCGATCTTTGACACTGTCCACGACGCTGTTAAGAAGACAGGCGCCACCGCGTCTGTGATCTTCGTGCCGCCATCATTTGCGGCCGATGCAGTCATGGAAGCTGCTGATGCCGGCTTGGAGCTGGCCGTGTGCATCACAGAGGGAATTCCCACGCTCGACATGATGCGTGCCTTCACGTTCCTGAAGACCCGTTCAATGCGGTTGATCGGGCCCAATTGCCCCGGCCTTATTTCGCCAGGGAAAGCCAAGGCGGGGATCATTCCAGGACATATTTGCAAAGAAGGCCGCATCGGCATCGTCTCGAAGAGCGGCACGCTCACTTACGAAGCCATCCACCAGCTGACGCGGTTAGGCCTGGGGCAAACCACGTGTATCGGTATTGGTGGAGATCAGCTCATCGGGACGTCGTTCATCGATGCGCTGAAACTCTTCGCGGCCGATCCGGAAACCGACGCTGTCGTGATGATTGGCGAAATTGGTGGATCGGCGGAAGAAGAGGCCGCGGCGTTCATCAAAGCGGAGTTCAAGAAGCCAGTGGTCGGCTTCATCGCTGGGCAGACGGCGCCCCCTGGTCGTCGAATGGGCCACGCCGGCGCCATCATTGCCGGTGGAGCGGGAACCGCTGCAGAAAAGATGTCTGCTCTCAGCGCGGCCGGCGTCAGGGTTGTGAAGAGTCCCGCGGACATGGGGACTGCTATTCGAGACGTCCTGAAGATCTAGTGTCGATCGGCCGGACGCTTCCACTCTCTGCACGAATCCGCACGTATTGCCTCATGTTGAATCGTTGGTACAGCTTCTCGTCGCATCGGAATGGCGCCGGGAACGACGCCTCAACAACCTGCGTGCTATACTCGGTTGGATCCCCTACCTCGGGCGGCCGTCCGCCGGGGCCTCCTGCATTCTCATGCGTTGTAAGGACTTGTGAATGTCACCGACTGACCTAGCCGTTCAGGAACAGCAGACCTCTAGCGGGCGCCAGCGTGTCGTCAACGATTTCAGTATCCAAGTGGCGACCGTCAATGGATCAGGCAGCCAGACAGCCAACCTCGTTCTCCTTCGATCAATCCTTCTCATGGGCGTGCCGGTTTCCGGCAAGAACATGTTCCCGTCCAACATCGCGGGTTTACCGACGTGGTACACGATTCGGGCCAGCGAGCGGGGGTATATCGGGCGCAAAAAGGAAGTCGATTTCCTCGTCGCCATGAACTCTGAAACGGCGAAAGAGGACGTGCTCACGCTCGATGCGGGCGCTGCCGTCGTCTATGACGAGCCGCTCAAGCTCAATACGCTGCGCAACGACCTCGTCTTCTACCCGGTGCCGTTCGACAAGCTGGTCGCGGCGGTTTGTCCCGACGCGAAGCTGCGTCGCCTCGTCCGGAACATGATCTACGACGGCATCCTGGCCAAGCTCCTCGGCATCGACCTGTCCTTGATGGAGCAGGCGCTGAACAAACAACTGGGGAAGAAGGCGAAGGCGGTTGTTCTCAATCAGGGTGCCCTCAAGGCGGGATGGGACTATGCCGAGGCGAATCTGCCGAAGCAGGATCCGTTTGCCATCGAGCGGATGAACAAGACAGAAGGCCAGATTCTCATTGAAGGAAACGCGGCGGCCGCGATCGGCTGCATGATGGCCGGCGTGACTGTCGTGGCCTGGTATCCGATTACTCCGTCGTCTTCACTGTGCGAGTCGCTGATCACGTACATGAAGAAGTACCGCATCGATAAAGCGACGGGGAAGGCCACGTTCGCAATCGTCCAGGCCGAAGACGAAATCGCGTCGCTCGGAATGGTGATCGGAGCGAGCTGGGCCGGTGCCCGTTCGATGACGGCGACTGCCGGCCCTGGCATCTCTTTGATGTCGGAATTCGCTGGGCTCGCGTACTACGCAGAGGCCCCGGCGGTGATTTTCGACGTGCAACGGGTGGGCCCTTCGACCGGTCTGCCGACCCGAACGGCGCAAGGCGACCTGCTGTCAGTCGCATTCCTGTCTCACGGAGACACCAAGCACATCATGCTCATTCCATCGTCGGTCGAGGAATGCTACACGATGGCGCAGGAAGCATTCGACCTCGCCGAGCACTTTCAAACTCCAGTGTTCGTGATGATGGATCTCGATCTGGGGATGAACAACTGGATGTCGTCGGGATTCAAGTACCCGGACAAGCCTATCCAACGCGGCAAGCTGCTCACCGCCGAGATCCTGAAAAAGATCGGCGAGTGGGGTCGCTACAAGGATGTGGACGGTGACGGGATTCCATACCGCACGATTCCTGGGGACGGCATGCCTGTGTATTTCGCCCGCGGATCCGGTCACAATGCGCGGGGCCAGTACAGCGAGCGTCCCGACGACTACGTCGAGAACATGGACCGGCTGGCTCGCAAGTTCGAGACCGCCCGAAAGCTGGTGCCCGCGCCCACGGTCGAGATCGTTGCGGGTGCCAGACTTGGCTTCATCGGGTATGGCACATCTCATTGGGCCATCACGGAAAGCCGCGATCAGTTGCGAGAAGAGACCGACGTCAAGACGTCGTACTTCCGACTTCGCGCCTATCCGTTCACGGAAAACCTCGAGGCTTTCATCGACGCTCACGAGCGCGTGTACATCGTCGAGCAAAACCGGGACGCGCAGCTGATGCAGTTGATGAAGCTGGAGCTGTCGCCGGAACGGCAGAGCAAACTCCGAAGCGTATTGCACTACAGCGGCCTGCCGATTGATGCCCGAAGCATCAGCGACGATGTGTTGTCGCAAGAGGGATACGAGGTCGCGAGGAAAACGGCGCGCGTGGGCGGGGCCGGCATGACCGGAGGCGAATAGGGCAGGGGCTTATCGCCAATTGCAAATTGCTGATTGGCGATTGAGTCCGAGCGGATCGACATCAACTAGTATCGAAAGGAACGCGGACCCGAGAACTCTTATGGCGACTTTGAAGGTGAATCGAATCGGACTGGAACCCCAGATCTACAAGGGCGGGAAGACCACTCTCTGCGCCGGATGCGGCCACAACGCGATTTCCGAGCGAATCATCGATGCCTTTTTCGAGATGGGCGTCGACCCCCGGCAGGTCATCAAGCTTTCGGGCATCGGTTGCTCGAGCAAGAGTCCTGCGTACTTTCTGGGCGGGTCGCACGGCTTCAACGCCGTCCACGGCCGTATGCCGTCGGTCGGGACCGGCGCGATGCTGGCCAATCAGCGCCTCATCGCCATCGGCATCAGCGGCGACGGCGATACTGGGGCCATCGGTATCGGCCAATTCGTCCATCTCATGCGCCGCAACCTGCCGATCATCTACATCATCGAGGACAACGGCTGCTACGGATTGACGAAGGGCCAGTTTTCACCTACTGCCGATCTCGGCTCGAAGTTGAAGACAGGAGTCGTCAACGACCTTCCGCCTATCGATACCTGCGCGCTCGCCATCGAGCTCGGCGCGACGTTTGTCGCCCGTTCGTTCTCCGGAGATAAGAAGCAACTCCTGGCGCTCCTCAAAGCCGCGCTGGCGCACCGGGGGACGGTCATGCTCGACGTGTTGTCCCCGTGCGTGACTTTCAACGACCACGAAGGGTCCACCAAGAGCTATTCCTACGTGAAGGATCACGACGATCCGCTCGAAGAGCTCAGCTTCGTTCCCTATTTCGAGGACATCACCGTCGACTATCAGCCTGGGTCGACCCAGGAAGTCACGATGCACGACGGCTCGAAACTCTACTTGAGGAAGCTCGAGGAAGAGTACGACCCGACGGACAAGATCATGGCGCTCAAGCGGCTGCACGAAACAGCGCGCCGCGGCGAATTTGCGACCGGGCTCATCTACATTGAACCCGATCGGGACGACTTCCTGACAGTGCTGAATGTCGTCGATGAACCGCTGGCCACTCTTCCTCTCGACCGGGTGCGTCCCGGTCCGGAGGCGCTGGAAGAGATTATGGAGGGGCTGAGGTAGCGGCGAGCTGCGCATCTACAATCTACAATTTCCGATTTACGATCGTCCGTATTTCGCTGTCTTTTGAGAGGCTGCAAAAATCGCGAGGAGTTCACCGGCTTCGATTAGCAGGACACGACAGGCATCAGGGTCTCCGGCGTTCGCTTTGGCTGAGAATCCCAGCCAGAACTCCGACTCATCCGCTTCCTCGACAACGAGTCCAAGCTTGGCGATGAATTCAGCCTTGGATCGGGCCCGACAGGCCGATCGATAGTTTGCTGCGACGGAGCTCGCGGCGTCGAATAGCTGTCCTCCTATCCGGCGGCCCTCCCAGGTGTCCTGGATGGAACGACAGAAGTAGAGAACATCCAGCGCAAAGCGCGTGGTGCGCTCTTTAAGATCGGCTTGATTCATTCAGCTAACGCACCCGCAAGGCGAATGCCATTGCGAATGCTGTTGCAAAATCGCCGAAAAATCGTAGATCGACAATCGTCAATTGTAGATTCTGCTATCCCTGCGTCTGATCCTCGTTGGCTCCTAGGACATCCTCTGCAACCGCGATTGGATCGTTCGGCCATCCGTCTTCGTCGACACCCTTTCCGTGCGGATTCCCAATCTGTTCATCGTCCGGCCGGTCACCCTCGATGGCGCCTTTGTGGATCTCTGGGTCGTTGAGTTGTCGAGAAGTCATCGGACAAGCCTCCTGGGTCGCGACGATGCGGCTATAATCGGCGGAATGTCGGAACGCACGCTGGCCATCATCAAGCCGGATGCCGTTGAACGGCGCCTGGCGGGACCGATTATCCACCGTATCGAGTCGTCTGGATTTCAAATTCGCGCAATGCGCCAGGTTCGGCTCACCAAGAGAGAGGCTGAAGGGTTCTACGCGGTTCACCGGGAGCGGCCATTTTTCGGTAGTCTGACCGATTTCATGTCGTCAGGCCCAGCCATTCTCCTGGTTCTCGAGGCGCCCGGTGCGATCAAGAAGTGGCGCTCACTCATGGGAGCGACCGATCCGGCGAAGGCCGAAGCCGGAACGTTACGGAAGGAGTTCGCCGAGTCCATCGAGCGGAACGCCACTCATGGCTCCGATGCGCCGGAAACGGCGGCTTACGAGATCGGATACTTTTTCGCCGGGATCGAGCTGGTTTGAGCACTGAAGCTCTCGATGGGCAAGCTCCTCGTTCTGATTGGCCTCGGAATCACGGCACTGGGTCTGCTGGTGATGCTCGGGGTACCATTCGGCCGTTTTCCAGGCGATATCTACCTGCGCCGTGGTAATTTCAGCTTCTATTTTCCCCTCGCGACCTCTCTTATCGTGAGTATCCTTTTAACCGTGCTATTCGCACTCTTCCGACGCTAATCGATGTCCATCAAAAGCGACAACTGGATCAAACGCATGGCGCTCGAGCACAAGATGATCGACCCGTTTGTCGAGAATCAAGTGCGGAGCGGAGTGATTTCCTTTGGCCTCTCGTCCTACGGGTATGACATCCGCGTGGCCGACGAGTTCAAGGTGTTCACGAACATCAACAACACGATCGTGGATCCGAAGGCGTTCGATCCGCGCTCGTTCGTCGACGTCAAGACGGACGTCTGTATCGTTCCGCCCAATTCGTTCGCGCTGGCCAGGACCATCGAATACTTTCGAATCCCACGTGACGTACTCACCGTGTGCCTGGGCAAATCGACGTACGCACGGTGCGGGATCATCGTCAACGTCACGCCCTTCGAGCCGGAGTGGGAGGGGACCGCGACGCTCGAAATCTCGAACACGACGCCGATTGCCGCCAAGATTTACGCGAATGAAGGGATCGCGCAGGTGTTGTTCTTTCAGAGCGACGAACCGTGCCGGACGTCGTATCGGGACAAGAAGGGCAAGTATCAGGCGCAGCTCGAGGTCACGCTGCCGCGGATCTAGCCTGACGGTGTATTCAGTTCACTTATGATTCCGTAAAGATTATCAATTTGACTTCTAGCCCAGCGGACGGTCTAATAGTCTTCCAGTGACGATGGATTCCATCCTTGTGGCGCTTTCAGCTTCGTTCTCGAGCCGCAGCCTCGTCGGTGTCGCTGTCGGTGTTCGAGGCGTGGTTTTTAGCCCCACGGTCATCGTGAGGCCGCAAACCAGAGGATGATGTAACCACCGAGCCGAGACCAGACCGGGGCCATCATCCGAAGGGGTGATGGCCCTTTTTGCTTTAGGGCGCTTCAGCGCCAGTTCGGAACGCCGAGGAAGTGTAAGGAGACGACCATGCGAATCGCCTATCAAGGGGAGCCGGGGGCCTTCAGCGAGGCGGCGGCGCGCCGCATTGTTGCCGATGCACAGCTGATCGCGTGCCGAACCTTTGAGGAGGTGTTCGCGTCAGTCGAGAGTGGGCCGGCCGGTTATGGCATCGTGCCGATTGAGAACTCGATCGGCGGAAGCATCCATCGCAACTACGACCTGCTGGTGGCTCACCATCTCCCGATCGTCGCGGAGGTCGAGCTGCCTGTCGTTCATCAGTTGCTCGCCCTTCCGGGAGCATCGCTCGAGAAGTTGCGGCGCGTCTATTCCCATCCCCAGGCGTTGGCGCAGTGTGAGCGATTTCTTCGCACGCTGACCGGCGTGGAGATCGTCGCCACGTACGACACGGCCGGCAGCGCGAAGCTCGTGGCGGACGAGCGTCTCGAGGACGCCGCCGCAATCGCGTCGGCCCGCGCCGGCGAGGTGTTCGGCTTGACGCCGCTGGCTTCGTCCATTCAGGACTTCAACGACAATCTCACGCGCTTTCTCGTCATCGGCCGCCGGCCGATCAACGACAGCGTGCCGGATAAGACTTCGATCGTGTTCTCCTTGCCCAACGAACCCGGCGCACTGTTCAAAGCTTTGAGTGCGTTCGCACTGCGTGGAATCGATCTGACGAAGCTCGAATCGCGGCCTATTCCGGGACGGCCTTGGGAGTATCTCTTCTATGCGGATCTGGCTGCGGCTCGAGACGAGTTGCCGTGTGCGCGCGCCCTGGCACACCTGGCCGAATTTGCGCCGACCTTGCGAACACTAGGGTCTTACGCGAGTTGGAAGACTCGCGAAAGCCGATCGCCGGATCCGTTCGAGGTGGTGTCATGACGTGGAAGCCGAATCCTCTGACGAACGGCCCGAGCCGTGCGCCAGCGCGTGCCATGCTCAAGGCGGTCGGTTTCTCCGACGCCGATCTGAAGAAGCCGCTCATCGGCGTCGCCAACACCTGGATCGAGATCGGTCCCTGCAACTACCACCTCCGCGACCTGGCCACTCACGTCAAGGCCGGGATTCGGGCTGCCGGCGGCACGCCGATGGAGTTCAACACGATCTCGATCTCCGATGGGATCACGATGAACACAGAAGGGATGAAGGCTTCCCTCGTGAGTCGCGAGGTCATCGCGGATTCGATCGAGCTCGTCGCGCGTGGGAATGGTTTCGACGGCGTCATTGTCCTCGTGGGATGCGACAAGACAATCCCGGGTGGGGCGATGGCTCTGGCGAGGCTGAATATTCCGGGCTTGGTGCTGTATGGGGGCTCGATTGCGGCTGGGCAGTGGAACGGCCAGGCGGTCACCATCCAGGAGGTCTTCGAGGCGGTCGGTGCTCATGGAGCCGGCCGCATGACAGATGCTGAATTGACCAGCCTCGAAAATGTCGCGTGTCCAGGCGCAGGGGCATGTGGCGGCCAATTCACTGCAAACACGATGGCGCTCGTCTGTGAGTTCCTCGGGATCGCTTCAGTTGGCAGCGGAAACGTCCCGGCCAACGATCCTAAGAAGGCCGAAGTCGCCCGGCGAGCCGGGGAGTGTCTGATGGACCTCGTTCGTAAGGGCGTGCGCCTGCGCGACATCCTCACGCTCGAAGCCTTCGAAAACGCGATCGCCTCGGTCGCGACCACCGGCGGATCGACCAATGCCGTCCTCCATTTGATGGCTATTGCGCACGAAGCGGGGGTCCCGCTGTCGCTGGATGACTTCGACCGTATCAGTGCCAAGGTGCCTCTGCTTGCCGATCTGAAACCGTCGGGTCGGTTCGTGGCTACCGACTTGTATGCGGCTGGCGGCACGGCTCTCGTCGCCCAGCGACTCATTGATGCCGGCGTGTTGAAGCGTGATGTTATGACTGTCAGCGGTCGAACCATCGGGGCCGAGGCGGCTCGAGCCGTGGAATCACCGGGGCAGGAGGTCGTCCGGCCGGCCGACCGTCCGATAAAAGAGACGGGCGGCCTGGTGATCCTTCGGGGAAATCTGGCGCCCGAGGGCTCGGTGATCAAGGTGTCGGGTGCGAATCGGGCGCTGCACCGAGGTCCCGCACGGGTGTTCGACAGCGAGGAGGCCGCGTTCGAGGCCGTGCAGAAGCAGGCGATTCGGGCAGGCGATGTGGTGGTGATCCGCTACGAAGGTCCGAGCGGCGGTCCGGGAATGCGCGAGATGCTCGGAGTGACGAGCGCGTTGATGGGGGCGGGCTTGGGAGACTCCGTTGCACTCGTGACCGACGGTCGCTTCTCGGGCGCGACACGGGGTTTCATGGTGGGTCACGCGGCGCCGGAAGCCGCGCATGGTGGCCCGATTGCCGTCGTTTGCGACGGGGATTCGATCCTGATCGACGTCGTCAATCGTCGCCTGGACGTCGAAGTCAGTGATGCGGTGTTGACTCAGCGGCTGGCCGGCTGGACGCGACGCGCGCCTCGCTACGCAACCGGTGTGCTGGGCAAGTACGCACGGCTGGTATCTTCTGCGTCGACAGGGGCGGTGACGGGCTAGAGAACATTGCTGATTGTTGATTGTTGATTGCGGATTTGAAATTTCAATTTGCAATTAGCAATGAGCAGTCTGCAATTTGCGAGGGGAGCTGAGATGAAGACTGGCGCACAGATTCTTTGGGAATGTCTGGTCCGCGAAGGCGTGACTGATGTATTCGGCTATCCGGGCGGCGCCATCTTGCCCGCTTACGACGCTATGCTCGAGTATCCGATTCGTCATGTGCTGGTCCGCCACGAGCAAGGCGCAACCCACATGGCGGATGGCTACGCGCGCGCCAGCGGCCGCGTCGGCGTTGCGGTTGCTACGTCAGGTCCAGGTGCCACGAACATGGTGACTGGCATCGCCACCGCGATGCTGGACTCGTCACCGATCGTGTGCATCACGGGTCAGGTTGGCAGCAAGCTGATCGGCTCGGATGCCTTTCAGGAAACCGACATCACCGGTATCACCCTGCCGATTACCAAGCACAACTATCTCGTGACGAGCGCGGCCGATGTCGCGCCTGCCGTGCGTGAGGCATTCGCCGTGGCGAAGTCGGGCCGACCCGGTCCCGTGCTCGTTGACATCACCAAGGATGCACAGCAAGGGTCCTGCGAAGTGAATTGGGATGCCGCCGAGCCGCATCTCAGCGAGGCGCACGACGACGCCCTGCCCGGTGACGGTGATCATCGTGAAGCGCTCGAATTGATCCATGCGGCCGAGAGGCCGCTGATTCTTGCCGGGCACGGCGTGATGCTGTCGGGCGCCGAGCAGGAAATCCTCGCGCTGGCTGAACGGGCACAGATTCCGATTGCTGTCACTTTGCTGGGTATTGGTGGCATTCCGGCCTCTCATCCTTTGAACCTCGGCATGATGGGAATGCACGGCGAGGCCTGGGTCAACAGTGCCATTCAGCAGGCCGATCTCTTGCTCGCTCTCGGCATGCGATTCGACGATCGTGTGACGGGCAACCTGAAAACATACGCGCTTGGTGCGCGGAAGATTCACGTCGATATCGACAGAGCCGAACTCAACAAGAACGTCCGCGTCGACGTGGCCATCGCGGGCGACCTTCGCGCGACGCTTCGCGAATGGCTGCCGAATCTCGCCAAAGGCAACCGGGACGCGTGGCTGTCGCACATCGACGCTCTCAAAGGTGATTCGGCCGTACGCGATATCCAAAGCCTTCCCGACGACGGGCACTTGTATGCGGCGCACGTCATCAACGACCTCTGGAGGCTGACGGATGGCAACGCGCTGGTTGTCACCGATGTCGGTCAGCATCAGATGTGGGAGGCGCAGTACTACAAGCACAACACGTCGCGGTCTCTGATCACGTCGGGCGGCCTTGGCACGATGGGCTTCGCGTTGCCGGCCGCCATCGGAGCGAAGATCGCGAGGCCAGACGCCGAAGTGTGGGTCGTCGCTGGCGACGGCGGGTTTCAGATGACCATGCCCGAGCTGGCGACCGCGGCGCAAGAGCAGCTGGACATCAACGTCGCCATCATCAATAACGGCTACCTCGGCATGGTCCGGCAGTGGCAGGAGTTCTTCTACGACAAGCGATACGCTGCAACGCCATTGTCGGGCCCCGACTTCGTCAAGCTCGCTGAAGCGTTTGGGTTGTGGGCGGCGGCGGTAACGAAGCGGTCGGAAGTGGTCGAGGCCGTCACGACCGCACGCCGGCAGTCACGGACCGCGGTTATCGACTTCAGGGTCGAACAGGAAGACTCGGTGTACCCGATGGTGCCAGCCGGGGCCGACCTGCACAAGATGATCCGCCGGCCGTCACCGCTCGTTGAGACGGGCGCGGACAAATGAACCACAAGGCACGAATAGATGTGCCCCAAAGTTAACGGTGGGTAGATGAACCACAAAGGTCACCAAGATCACAAAGGGAGGCATTTTCTTTGTGGCCTTGGTGCTACTTGGTGGTCAGAAAGAGTGTTCCGATGCTTCACACATTCGTGGTCTACGTTGACAACAAGCCAGGCGTCTTGAACCGCGTAGCCTCGTTGTTCAGACGCCGCGCGTTCAATATCGAATCGCTGACGGTCGGTCATACCGAAGAGACGGGGGTTTCGCGTATGACCGTGGTCGTCGATACCGATGCGTACGGAGCGCGCCGCCTGGAGGCGAACCTGTACAAGTTGGTCCCGGTCAAGCGCGTCGACGACATCTCCGCCGCGCCGTCGATCGTTCGAGACCTTGCCTTGATCAAGGTGACGGCAACCGGCGAGGCAAGGACCCACGTCATGCAGCTCGTCGACGTCTATCGCGCACGCGTCGTGGACGTCGCCCCCGAGTCGCTGGTCATTGAAACCACGGGCACTGAAGATAAAATCGACAGCCTGCTCGAGGTACTCCGGCCATACGGGGTGATCGAGATGGTCAGAACCGGTCGGATCGCGATGGTGCGCGGAAACTCTCGCGCCGTCATTCGATCGTCCGAGCCGTTGTCCGGCGACTTGATTGCCGACGACGTCAGCAACTGTTCGGTCTAAGATTCAGCTTCCAGCTGCCGGCTTCCAGCTGACAGCTATCAGTAGTCGGCGTCCCATCAGCGTTTTCTGGGAGCTGGTAGCTGGCAGTCCGTAGCTGCATTAGGGAGATTCCAAGAATGGCCACCATGTTTTACGACGATGCCGCCGATCTGGCTCTGATACGCGCCAAGAAGGTGGCAGTCATAGGGTACGGTTCGCAGGGGCATGCACACGCCCTGAATCTTCGGGATAGCGGGGTGAGTGTGCGCGTCGGATTGCCAGCATCGAGTCGTTCGCGCGACAAGGCCCGCGAGGCCGGCCTGACGGTCGGCACTGTTGCAGAGGTCACGACGTGGGCCGATGTCATCATGATCCTGATCCCTGACACCGCGGCGCCAAAGGTCTATCGGGAGGAGATTGAGCCGAACCTTGCTCCAGGGAACCTGGTGCTGTTCGCACATGGGTTCAACATCCGCTTCGGGACCATTACGGTCGGCGCGAACATCGATGTGGCGATGGTGGCGCCGAAAGCGCCCGGGCACCGCGTGCGGGAACTATTCATGGAGGGGGCCGGGACGCCGGCGCTGTTCGCCATCCATCAGGACGCGACCGGCCATGCACGTGCCCTGACGTTGTCCTACGCCAAAGGCATCGGCGTCACGCGGGCCGGCGTGATCGAAACGACATTCGCCGAGGAAACCGAAACGGACCTCTTTGGAGAGCAGGCCGTTCTGTGTGGTGGTGTCAGCGCCCTGATCAAAGCCGGTTTCGAAACCCTGGTCCAAGCCGGATACCAGCCCGAGGTCGCCTATTTCGAGTGCCTTCACGAGCTGAAACTGATCGTCGATCTCATCTATCAAGGTGGCCTGGGGTACATGCGCTATTCGGTCAGTGATACGGCCGAGCACGGCGACTACACAGGTGGCCCGAAGATCGTGACGGCAGAAACGCGAAAGGCGATGCAGAAGATCCTCGAAGACATCCGCTCGGGCGAGTACGCGCGCGGATGGATCGCGGAAAACGAAGCAGGGCGGCCCTGGTTCAACAAGCAACGCCAGGTGGAAGGTGCGCTCGCCATCGAGGAAGTTGGCGCCAGGCTTCGAGCCTTGATGCCCTTCCTCAAACCCGTGAAAATTCCAACGGCGGTGTGAGTCGCGAGCACCTCGACGGCTTGACCGTTAAAGGACACACGTAGTACAAATTACAGGGTTAGAGCTTTCCAGGGTCAACGCCGTTTTCCCGTTACATGGATAAACTTATCGAGCGCGAAACCGCGACTCGAAATCCGCTCATCGCTGCACCCGCGCTCGCTGTTCAGTTCTTCCTGATCCCACTGACTGTCGTTGGTGTGACGGTTCTGGTGTACATGGGGTTTCGGTCGCTCGTCGCCGATCCTCGCACGGCGCAGGACTATCTCAACGAGATTCGGTACGGTGGCACCGATCGGCAATGGCCGGCCGCCTACGAATTGTCCCGTTCGATGGAACAGAAAGAGGTTCGCGCCGATCGCAGTCTGGTGCCGGTGCTCGTCAAGGCGTTCGAGGAGGCCAAGAACGAGGATCCGCGCGTCCGGCGCTATCTGGCGTTGGCCATCGGCCGCCTCGATCCGCCGTTGCCGCCTGAAGCCGTTGCGGCGTTGGTCGAGTCACTCGAGGATCCCGAGCGCCACTGGAACCCCGACTGGTTTTCCCGGCTGAACGGTTGGTCGGATATCGATATCAATGAAGCTCGAATCAGCACGATTTGGGCCTTAGGGTCTTCCGGGGATCCAAGTGTCGTCGCGAAGCTGCAGCCGCTTTACAACTCTGCAGATGCCGGGATTCGCAAGATTGTGGTCTATGCTCTCGGTGCACTGCCCGGAGACTCGCAGATCGACACGTTGCGGACGGCCCTCGAGGATTCGGCGACCGACGTGAGGTGGAATGCAGCGGTCGCCCTCGCGCGGCACGGCCGAGCGGATGGGATGCCGGTGCTGCGCCAGATGATCGATCGGGCGTATGTCGAGCAGGTCGTGAAGCGGGACGTTCGTCAAGATTCGGACCAGGACCCGATAGCTGAAGTCATGATCGGCGGTCTTCGGGCGATTGCATCGCTCAAAGACGCCTCGGTCAAGGCCCCGGTCGAAGTCGTCAGTCAACAGGACCGCAGCCTGCGAGTACGGCAAGCGGCGCTCGAAGCCCTTCGGCAGATCGGGTGAGAAGGCCGCGCAACTTGCAACGGCGTAGGTTTGCAGGCGGATAACGGAGAGCCAAGAGAAATGGCAGACGAGACCAAAGAGAATCCGGGAGCGGGCGCGACACCGAGTGCTCCGGCCGCGACTGGGAGTCCGGGGGCTCCGCCGGCGCCGAAACCGACGACAGCGGCACCGGGTGCGGCCGCCGTCGCGCCGGCCGCCGCACACGCCCGGCCGGCTCCGCCGCCACGACCACCTGCGGCACCCATCCCCGATCTTGCAGGCAAGACCACAACTCTGGCATCGGCAGGTGGGGCGGCTGCTGCACGTCCGGCTGCAAAGCCCGCAGTGGCGGCGGCAGGTCGCGACCCGGATGATTCCTCACCGTTGCTGACGCGACGTGCCTGGATCGGCCTCGCGTGGGGGGCATTTTCTGCCGCATCAGCGGCTGCTTTGGCGGCGACCGGGCGCTTCATGTTTCCGAACGTGCTGAACGAGCCACCGCAGCAGTTCAAAGCCGGATTTCCAAACGAGTACGGCATGGGCGTCGATGAGCGGTGGAAGGACAAGTTCGGCGTCTGGCTCGTCCGGACCCCGGAGGACGTCGCGCAGGCTGCCAGCGGTTTTTACGCGCTGATCAGCACCTGCACGCATCTCGGTTGCACGCCGAACTATCTGTCGGCGGAGAACAAGTTCAAGTGCCCCTGTCACGGGAGCGGCTTCCGGTTATCGGGGATCAACTTCGAAGGACCGGCTCCTCGACCATTGGAACGAGCGCGCATCGTGCTGGCCGACGACGGGCAGATCCTCGTCGACAAGAGTCGGCACTTCCAGCAGGAGCTCGGAGGGTGGCAAGATCAAGAGTCGTTCTTGAAAGTCTGAGTCTTGAAGCTTCCAGCTACCGGTTTCCAGCTGCCGGTTGGCGTTGCGAGTCTGAAACATCTGGGAGCTGATAGCTGACAGCTGATAGCTGAATATGGCAGACACAAAGACTATTGAACCGAAAGAAGCAGCTCTCGTCCGATTTTGGAACTGGCTGACCGAGACGCAGGCGTGGACATCCATCTTCCGGCATGGACGGCCGACGAGCGACCGCAACCGCGTGCTGGTCATGCTGTCGAATGTCTTTCTGCATCTGCACCCGGTGCGGATTCGAAAGTCAGGTGTCAAGCTCCGTTACACGTGGTGCATGGGAGGACTGAGTTTCTTCCTGTTCCTGTCCCTCACGCTGACCGGGCTGCTCCTGATGTTCTACTATCGGCCGACTCTCGAGTACGCCTATACCGACATCGTCGGTCTCCGCGAACACGTGCCGCTCGGCATCATGCGTGAGATGCATCGGTGGGGCGCCCACGCGATGGTTATCACGGTCTGGCTGCACATGTTCCGGGTCTTCATGACGGGATCGTACAAGCCGCCCCGGGAGTTCAACTGGTCGGTCGGCGTCGTGATGTTGGTGCTGACCTTGTTGCTGTCTTTCACCGGTTACCTGCTCCCGTGGGATCAGCTGGCAATCTGGGCCATCACCGTCGGGTCCAACATGGCGCGTGCGACGCCGTTCCTGGGTCACGAGGGCCCGGGCGCCTCGCTGCTACGGCTGGGCGACGTGCCGCTGATTCACGCGCAAGACGACGCCCGGTTCGCGCTGCTTGGCGGAACGTTCGTTGGAGAAGGCGCGCTGCTGCGCTTTTACGTTTTGCATTGCGTGGGTTTACCGCTCGTGATTGCGGTCTTGATGGCCGTGCACTTCTGGCGTGTGAGGAAAGATGGGGGGATTTCGGGGCCGCTTTAGAAACTTAGAGGTGAGAAGTGAGAGGTTAGAAGGACAGCGAGCTATGCCGGCCTTCTACCTTCTCACTTCTCACTTCTAACTTCCGGAGGATCTGTGGGTTTCGTTAAAGGCATCTTCAACGCAGTGGCCGACCCGCGACTGTTCTTTGTCCTTGCGGTCGGAGCGCTCGTCGTCCTGCTGTGGAAGCGCGAGAAGATTGCGTCCAACTCGTTCGCATACGTGCTGTTCGGACTGCTTTTCGTGTTCTTTGCCTTCGGGTCGTTCGATCCCAACTTCCGGCTGATCGTCACGAAACCGGACAACGTTCCCATCGTCGGCCTCATCTTCCTGCTGCTTTTCTTCGTGTGGTATTCGATCCGGGAAGCCGTGCTCAACGACCGGCGGATTGCAGCCGGCCAGGGCCCGGTGGAGAAGGCGGAGTCCGATCGCGTCTGGGTCTGGCCCGATCTGGTTTACACGGAACTGATCTCGTTGATCGTCTGTTCGGTGGTCCTGATCGTCTGGTCGATTTTCCTGAAAGCTCCCCTCGAACAGCCGGCCAATCCCGCCAATACGCCGAATCCGTCGAAAGCGCCGTGGTACTTTCTGGGCTTGCAGGAAATGCTGGTCTATTTCGACCCGTGGCTGGCCGGTGTGGTCCTGCCAGGCTTGATCATCGTCGGCCTCATCTGTATTCCGTACATCGACAAGAATCCGAAGGGCAACGGGTACTACACGTTCAAGGAGCGCAAGGCGGAGATTGTCATTTTTCTGTTCGGGTTCGCCGTGCTCTGGGCCTCTTTGATCGTCCTCGGCACGTTCCTGCGCGGGCCGAATTGGAACTTCTTCGGCCCGTTCGAGTATTGGGACATCCACAAGCTCGAAGCGCTGACCAACGTCAACCTTTCAGAGTATGTCTGGGTCCGTGCGCTCCGGACTGGGCTTCCGACTCAGTGGTATATCCGGGAGATTCCGGGCATCCTGCTGGTGCTCGTCTACGTCTTTGCGCTGCCGGTGCTGCTCGCCAAGTCGTGGTTCAAGAGTTACTACGACAAACTCGGTGCTCCTCGTTACTATGTGACCGTTTTCCTGTTTCTGATGATGATGTCGCTGCCGATCAAGATGCTGGCGCGATGGCTGTTCAACTTGAAATACATTGTGGGAATCCCGGAATTCTTTTTCAACATTTGAGCCATGGCTGAAAAGAAGGGCGTAGGGCACGCCTACAATATCGACTTTCTCAACGTCGTCTTTGCGGCGTCGAGCTTGTTCCTTTTTCTGTCGGTCGTCTGGATGGTGTGGGACGACTTCGACCGTGAATGGAAGAACACCCAGCGACGGTTCACTCAGTTGCAGTACGAAGTGACGCAGGCGCAATACCAGCAGGCGTCGCGGGGTGTCGATCGAAACAAACTGCAGCAGCTCGAATCGCAGCTCGCGGCCGCGAAGAAGAGCGTCGAGTCGAATCAGAAGAAGGTCGATGAGCTGCAGGTCAAGCTCGACGAGGTCAACAATCGTCTGTATCGCCAGACCCAAGCCTATCAATTCGCAAAAGCCAACTACGATCACGACAAGTACGACTACGAGACCGCCCGGGTCGCGCAGTTGAGCAGCGCCGAAAGGAAAGGCCAGAACGTCGCTGAAGCCGCGAAGCAACTGACGGAGCTCAATCTTCAGGTGGAAGCGACGACCGCGGAACGCGCGGGTGTGCAGAAAGAGCTCGGTCAGTACACCGGTCAGGTCGAGACAATCAACAAACAGATCACCGACATGCACGCCGAGCAGGTCCGGCTGCAGAAACAGCTCGATGTGCTGGCGCCCAGCATGACGAAGAGCTATTTCCGGAATGCGCCGCTCCTCGACTTCATGGCGCCGACGCTCAAGATTCAGCAGGTCATTCTTCCGAACATCGTCGACGACGTGAACTTCATTCGCGTGCCGAAGATGGATCGGTGTCAGACGTGCCACCAGGCGATCGACAAGAAGGGCTTCGAAAAGTACCCCCAACCGTTCACGACCCACCCGAATCTCTCGACGTATCTGGGCGGAGAATCGTCGCACCCGATCGATCGGGTTGGCTGCACGGTGTGCCATGAGGGGATGGGGCAGTCGGTCAGTTTCCGTGACGCTGCGCACTCTCCGGAAGATGAGAAGCAGAAGAAAGAATGGGAAGAGAATTACCACTGGGAAGAGCCGCACCTCTGGGACTACCCGATGCTGCCGGCCAAATTGACCGAAGCCTCCTGTGCCAAGTGCCATAAGCAGCAGGTTTATATTCCCAAGGCCGACAACCTGAATCTCGCTTACGCCACTTACGAGCGGGCAGGGTGCTACGCGTGCCACAAGACGCGTGGGTTCGAGGAGATGAGAAAGCCCGGGCCGATTTTGACAAAGATCGACTCGAAGCTGACGCCAGACTGGGTGAAGACATGGATTCGAAATCCCCGCGCTGTCAAGCCGGCGACGTGGATGCCGCGCATCTGGTACAACTCGAACTCGAGCTCCGAGCAGGATGCGGTTCGCAACGAGATCGAGATCAACGCGGTGGTCGCGTACCTTTTCGCCAACAGCGAGCGTCACGAGTTCGCCGTCAAGAACCCGCCGCGCGGTGATGCGCAGGCGGGTGAGAAGGTCGTAAAGGCAATCGGCTGCCAGGGCTGTCACGTGGTGGGGGAGGGCACACGCGAGGCTGCTGGCCCACGCCGCACCTTCGGCCAACCTCTCGAAAACATCGGGAACAAGACGACTTACGAGTGGGTCTTCAACTGGGTGCGGGATCCGAAGCACTACAACCCCGCAACCTACATGCCCAACCTGCGCCTCACCGATCAGCAGGCTGCCGACATTGCAACGTATTTGATGACGTTGAAGCAGTCCGGTGGCGACGCGGCGAAAGCCACGTTCACCGACAACCAGGTCAGCGACGTCTTGCTCGACTATTACAAGGCCGCGATGCCGTTCGAACAAGCCAAGGCCCAGGTGGCGAAGCTCGAGCCACAGAACAAGCAGGTCGCTCTGGGGCAGAGGGTGATCAGCCGCTACGGCTGCTTCAGTTGTCACGATATCAAGGGCTTCGAAAAAGCGCAGTCGATCGGCACCGACCTCTCTGAGGAGGGCAGCAAGCTCGTCACGCGGCTCGACTTCGCGTTCATCAGCGACATCCCGCATTCGTCGAAGATCGAGTGGTTCCGCACGAAGCTCCACGATCCGCGAATTTTCGACAGAGGGCGGGTGCTCCAGCCGGAAGAAAAGCTCCGGATGCCGAACTTCGATTTCAGCGACGCCGAGGTCGAGCATCTCGTCACGGCCATCATGAGCTTTCAGCGCGACATTCAACCGGCCGCGGCGTTGCAGCCGCGATCGGCCAAGATCGATGCCCTTGTCGCGGGGCGTACGCTCGTTCATCGTCGCAACTGCGTCGGGTGTCACATCATCGAGGGCGATGGCGGCGATTTCGTGAAGCTCGTGGCCGAGCCGTCGCTCGGCCCGCCGATGCTGACGCCCGAGGGCGCGCGTGTTCAGCCCGATTGGCTTTACGCATTTCTGCGCGGTCCGATCAACATCAGACCCTGGCTCGACGTTCGAATGCCGACCTTCGGCCTGGACGATCACAATCTGAATGGCGTGATCCAGTACTTCGGGGCTGTGTCCAATACCGTCGGGCCCTTCCAGACGCCGGAGATCGTTCGAGCGTCGAATACGGAAGCGGTCGGGAAGCAGTTGTTCGAGCTACTGAAGTGCCAGCAGTGTCACGTGCTCGGGGTGATTCCGAAAGAGCAGCCAACGGCGAATCTCGCGCCCGATCTGCGGATGGCGTCCGATCGCCTGCAGCCCGAATGGATCCTGGAATGGCTGAAGAAGCCGTCCGACATTCTGCCGGGAACGCGAATGCCGGCATTCTGGCCCGACTATCCGAAGTCGTCGTTCCCGCAGCTCAACGGAGACGGGGAAGCGCAGATCCGCGCGATTCGCGATCATCTGCTCACGTTCAAAGGTGGTCCGACGCCCCGGCGGAATGGCACTGCGGCTGTAAGCGCGAACTGAACCCAAGGCAGGACCGGCGGGAAGGGCGGGAGAGGCAGGACGGGAAAATACCGACAGCCCACCCTGGTGCGTGACATTCCAGCCTCTCCTGCCTGTTCTGCCCGTCCAGCCGCATAATCGCCATGCTTCGCCCGTTTCGAGGAGTGCTGCCCCGCGTTCACCCGACCGCCTTCATCGACGACAGCGCTCAGGTCATCGGCGACGTCGAAATCGGTGACGAAAGCAGCGTCTGGATGTCCGCCGTCGTCCGGGGCGATGTGCACCGGATCCGCGTGGGCAAGCGCACGAACCTCCAGGATGGCACGGTTGTCCACGTGATGAACCAAACACACCCTACGACAATTGGGGACAACGTGACCGTCGGACACGCCGCTGTTCTACATGGCTGCACGATTGAGGATCTGTGCCTGATCGGGATGGGCGCCATTCTGCTGAATGGCTGCCACATCGGCACCGGGTCAATAGTCGCGGCCGGCACGCTCGTGGTCGAAGACATGATCGTGCCGCCAGGCTCGCTGGTCATGGGCAGTCCGGGGAAGGTGAAGCGGCCCCTCGCGCCGGCTGAAATCGAGAGCATTCAGGCGTATGCCGACCGGTATGTTGGCTATCGCCTGCACTACATGGGCAGGTAGGGCCGACGGGGCCAAGAAGGGCGGGAAAAGGCAGGAGGGCGGGAAAGGCAGGAGGGGCAGGAAGGGCAGGAAGGGCAGGAAGGGAACTGCTTGCGGCTGTGCCGAGCGGCGACGGCCAATCGAATATGGAGCGCGAAGGCTTCAGCCGAGCGATATGTCAACAAAGCCACCAGGAGGCACCCGCGATTTTCTTCCCGACGAGATTCGGCGGCGCGAGTACGTCATCGGGGTGGTGCGCTCGGTGTATGAAAGTTACGGCTTCGAGCCGCTCGAGACGCCTGCGTTCGAGAACATCGAGACGCTGCTCGGCAAATACGGGGAGGAAGGCGACAAGCTCATTTTCAAGATTTTGCGTCGCGGCGAGCACGAGACACGCGGCGAGGCCGACCTGGCGCTGCGTTACGACTTGACGGTTCCCCTCGCGCGTGTGGCCGCGCAGTACCAAAGCGATCTCCCACGATTCTTCAAGCGCTATCAGATCCAACCGGTATGGAGGGCCGACCGGCCACAGAAGGGCCGGTTCCGCGAGTTCTACCAGTGCGACATCGATGCCATCGGAACGACATCGATCCTCGTCGAGGTGGAGCTTCTGGCGGCTGTGAGCGACGTTCTCGTTCGGCTAGGATTCAACGATTTCGTGGTCCGCTTGAACCATCGGGAGCTGCTTACCGGACTTTTGAAGGCTTCGGGAATTCCGCTCGCCCAGCAAGGGGACGCCCTGGTGGCGATTGACAAGTTCGACAAGATCGGGCGCGACGGCGTCCACGCCGAGTTGGTTGCACGGGGCATCGCGAGCGAGGCCGCAAATACATGCCTCAGATTGTTTGCGGCCGACCTGACAGAGATGCGTGGACTGTTGGATGGTGACGAGCGCGGGCTTTATGCCATCGAGCAGCTCCAAGCCATCAAAGAGTTGAGCAAGGAATCGACTGCCGCACGAATTCGAATCGATCCGGGTCTGGCGCGCGGCCTGTCGTATTACACCGGCGCAATCATGGAGATTGCCGTCCCGGATCTATCGGGAAGTCTGGGTGGGGGCGGCCGATACGACAATCTGATCGGCATGTTTCTCGGCCGCGACATCCCGGCTTGCGGGTTTTCGCTCGGCCTCGAGCGGATAATCGTCGTCATGACGGAGCGAAGCATGTTCCCAGCTGGCCTCCAGCATGGAGCCGTCGATGTGATGGTGACGGTCTGGAGCCACACGAGCCGAGGAGAATCGCTGACGCTCGCTTCTGAGTTGCGCCGGGGCAACCTGCGAGTGGACGTGTATCCTGAAGCGGACAAGCTTGGCAAGCAATTCAAGTACGCGTCGAGCCGCCACGCGAACTTCGTGGCCATTCTCGGAGACGATGAGCGGGCCCGTGGCGAGGTCGCCATCAAGGATCTGCGAACCGGCGAACAGAAGAGCGTCGCGCGTAGTGAGGCGGCGGCTTTCATCAAGGCGCGATCAGTCGGCTCCGGGCCGGAGGCCTCAGGCCTCAGAGGTCCCGACGTCTAACCGCTGTCCTGAGGCCCCGAGGCCTGACGCCTGATACCTAATATGGCTGAACAACTCGGCGATTTGACTCGTACCCACACTTGCGGTGCGCTTCGCGCAGGCGACGTGGGGTCGGATGCCACGCTCCTCGGCTGGGTGCACCGCGTTCGGGACCTGGGTGGCGTCACGTTTGTAGACGTCCGGGACCGGACTGGCGTGTCCCAGGTGGTTGTGCGCGATAACGACGCCCTCTTGGCGGCCGCCAAGAAACTGCGCTCGGAATACGTCGTGGCGATGAAGGGCGTCGTGCAGCGGCGGTCCGAAGACACGGTCAATCCCAAGCTTCCAACCGGCGAAGTAGAAGTGCTGGCGCATGAGATTCGGGTGCTGAACGAAGCGAAAACGCC
This sequence comes from uncultured Acidobacteriota bacterium, assembly GCA_963773035.1. GTDB lineage: Bacteria > Acidobacteriota > Vicinamibacteria > Vicinamibacterales > CAVVIG01 > CAVRXZ01. The sequence continues at coordinate 260,328 of CAVYZX010000037.1, forward strand.
TCCGTTCTCGATTGCCGACGACGCGCCGGTGTCGGAGGAGATTCGCCTGCGCGCCAGGTATCTCGACTTGCGGCGCTCTCGCATGCAACAGAACATCGGGTTGCGCCACCGGGTGACCCTCGCGATTCGCAAGTATCTGGACTCTCAAGGATTCTGGGAAATCGAGACGCCGATGCTGACGAAGTCGACGCCGGAGGGGGCACGCGATTACCTCGTGCCGAGCCGGGTTCACCCGGGAGAGTTCTACGCTCTTCCCCAGTCGCCCCAGATCTTCAAACAGATCCTGATGGTGGCCGGGATGGACCGCTACTTCCAGGTCGCGCGCTGCTTCCGGGATGAGGACCTGCGGGCCGATCGCCAGCCAGAGTTCACCCAGATCGACATCGAGATGTCGTTCGTGCGACCGGACATGATTTTCGTGCTCATCGAGCAATTGTTGAAGGTGGCCTTCCACGAGATTGGCGTCGAAGTTCCCACGCCGTTTCGTCGTATCCGGCATGCGGACGCGATCGCCCGCTATGGTTCGGACAAGCCGGATCTGCGGTGCGCGCTCGAGATTGAAGACTTTTCGAGCGCGTTTCGGGAACCTGGGTTTCGTGTCTTCAACGAGATCGTCGCAGGCGGTGGATGCGTGCGGGGTTTGCTGGTGCCCGGCGGCAACCGCATGTCTCGCAGCCAGCTCGACGTGCTGGTCGATCGTGCAAAGAAGGACATGGGCTTTTCAGGGCTGATCTGGGTAAGACCTGGTGAACCACCAGTCAGCTCGGTAAAGGCGATCTCGGAAGGAACGCTTCGGGCGCTCCTCGAGCAGGTCCGTTCCAGTCGTGAGGATCTCTTGCTGCTGGCAGCCGGCCCGCCGGATGCGACGTCCATGCGTCTCGGGGAGCTTCGGCTGGATCTTGCCAAACGGGAAAATCTGATTCGCGCCGATGCCTGGGAATTTGCCTGGATCGTAGAATTCCCGCTTCTCGAATGGCATGCGGAGGACGGGCGTTGGTACTCCGTGAATCATCCGTTCACGGCGCCGATGGAGGAAGACTTGCCACTACTCGAGAGCGATCCAGGCAAGGTTCGTGCGCAGGCGTATGACGTCGTGCTGAACGGATGGGAGGTTGGAGGCGGCAGCATTCGTATCCACGACATGGCGCTCCAGCATCGCGTGTTCACGAAGCTGCTAGGGATTGGTGAGGAAGAGGCCCGGCACCGATTCGGGTTCTTCCTCGATGCGCTGGAGTACGGAACGCCCCCACACGGCGGGATCGCGCTCGGGCTGGATCGCATGGTTGCGCTCCTCGCCGGCGAATCGTCGATTCGGGATGCAATGGCTTTTCCGAAAACAGCAGCAGCTGAAGACCTTATGGCTGGGGCTCCCTCGACTGTCGATCCCAGGCAAGTTCGAGAACTGCACCTGAAGATTCAGAAGTAGAAGGAATCAGGTAAGCTGGGTATTGTCCCGTGTGGACGGTTGCGCTATAATGAATGTGTTAAGTCTTTGTAACACAACGAGATAGCAACACAGAACACCACAGCAAAGGAGCCGCCGGCCGCCTGCCTCTCAATGAAACGCATTGCCGTCCCCGAAGAAGGGATTGAAACGCTGTTCGGCTCCTACGACGAGAACCTCAAGCACCTCGAATCGCTCTTCAACGTCCGCATCCGCACCCATGGGCACGAATTGCTGGTAGATGGCGATGCTCCCGGTTTGGAGAAGGTCGACCGAGTCGTCGGTCAGTTGTCTGCACTGATGCGCGACGGCTTCAAGCTGTCGAACGCAGATGTGAAAACGGCCTCGGCTCTGGTCGCGCAGGATGAAACGGTCGATCTACGCGATCACTTCCTGAAGGGCAGCCTGACAGCGGCAGGGCGCCGCCGTGTCGCGCCGAAGACGGTCACGCAGCGACGTTACCTCGAAGCGATCGAACAGAACGACATCGTGTTCGGCATCGGGCCGGCCGGTACCGGGAAAACGTACCTGGCGATGGCGCAAGCCGTTGCGTTCCTCGTCGCCAAGAAAGTCAGTCGGATCATCCTTGCCCGGCCTGCCGTCGAGGCCGGAGAAAAACTGGGTTTTCTGCCGGGCGACCTACAGGAGAAGGTCAATCCGTACCTGAGGCCGCTTTACGATGCTCTCTACGACATGCTCGATGTCGAGCGCGTGGCCAGGTACATCGAGCGCGGGACGATCGAGATCGCGCCGATTGCGTTCATGCGCGGGCGCACGCTCAACGACTCGTTCGTGATTCTCGACGAAGCGCAAAACACCACATCCGAGCAGATGAAGATGTTCCTGACTCGTCTCGGATTCGGCGCGAAAGCCGTCATTACCGGGGACATCACGCAGATCGACCTGCCGGCCGGACGCACTTCGGGCCTCATCGAGGCCATGAAAGTCGTCGGTGGGATCGATGGTATCGCTTTTGTACGATTCGACGAGCGCGACGTGGTCCGCCACAAACTGGTGCAGCACATTGTCAAGGCCTACGAAGCGTATTCGAATAGCAATGGCGCCGCGCCAGCAGACTCGGGGCCGTTCGATCACAATCCCTCTCGAGGGGCTTCAGGCTCCGGATCGGGTGAGCGTCTCGGCCCGCGAGAGTCTTCATAGCCGGACATGGCTGCTGCAGGAGAGCGCGTGCGCCTTCGGGTTCTCGTCGGTAACGAGCGAGGGCTGGCGGGTGCCGCCCCTGGTTTGAGCCGATGGCTGGCGGATGTCGCACCGGCCGCCGCTCGTGGCACGGTAAACGTCTCGGTCGTCAGTGATGCACGGATTTGTGAGCTCAATCGCCGCTTCCGCCGTCGTAACCGGTCTACCGACGTCTTGAGCTTTCCCTCTGACGGTTCTGAGGACGGGTTCCAGGCACTCGGCCAGTCCTGTTTGGGCGACATTGTCATCGCTCGGGGTGTGGCGCGGCGCCAGGCCCGGGCGGCCGGCCATTCGGAGCGCACGGAACTGCGCGTGCTGGCGCTCCATGGTCTCTTGCACCTTCTCGGTTACGATCACGAGAGCGATGATGGGCGGATGTCTCGCGTCGAGGCACGCTTGCGTCGCAAGGGCGGCCTTCCCCAGGGCTTGATCGAGCGCGAACGTAAGAGATGACCCCGCTTCTGATTTTCCTGTTGGCTTGTGTGGCCATCTACCTCGGGACCATCGAGGCCGCGTTCAGCGCGCTGATGCGCCTGTCGCTTCGACTGCTGGCGGAGCGGAGCGACCGTCCCGGCACTCTCGGGGCGTTTCTGGACAATCCTCTTCTTCTGCTCGTTCCCGTGCGGTTCTTGCTGGGGGTTGTGATCGCCACGGCCACGGCGTTGTTGGCTCGAGCTATCGGTGTCGACGCCGCGCACACCGTGACCGTCGTTGTTCTCAGCGTCGTCACATTTGTGGTCGTCTGTGAGCTGCTGGTGCCGCTAGCGATCGTGTTTCGCAATCCTGAGCGGGTGCTCGAGTTGCTGCTTCCATCGTTCACACCCGTAGCCAGGGCGCTCAGGCCGATTTCGAAATGGCTCGCGCGCGCGGTCGCTCTCATAAAGCGGGAGCAGCCCGGGTCGGTGGCAGCGCCTGACGTGGCGGCGGAAGAAGCGAAGGAGGCACCGAAGGCGTACGCCGACGACACGCAACAAGACGGCCTGATTGAAGGGGAAGAGCGTCGTCTCCTGCAGAGCATCGTCGATTTCGGCGACACCTTGGTACGTGAGGTCATGACCCCGCGGCCGGATATCGTGGCCATTCGCGAGGAGGCGACGATCGGAAAGCTGCGCGAGCTTTTTCGCGAGCAGGAATACTCGCGGTTTCCCGTTTACAAGGGAAATCTCGATAACATCGCGGGCTTCGTCTTCATCAAAGACCTAGTTCTCTTGGACGCCGGCGACGACGACAAGCCGATTCGCCCGCTGGTTCGTCCGGCCGTCGTCGTGCCGGAGACTAAGCGCGTTCCCGAGCTCCTGCAACAATTCCAGCGCCAGCAGGCACAGTGCGCAATTGTCGTCGACGAATACGGAGGAACCGCGGGCCTGGTCACGATTGAGGATCTCCTCGAAGAGATCGTCGGCGAGATCCGTGACGAATATGACGTCGAATCCGAGCAGATCGTCGACGAGGGCAACGGGCGCTTTCTTTTCACTGGAATGGTGAACATCGACGAAGTGGCGCAGCGTCTGAATGTCCAGATCGAGAGGGAGGGCTTCGAGACGGTCGGCGGGTACTTGATGTCGCACCTCGGCCGTGTCCCTGCAGTGGGCGAGCGATTCGATGTCGATGGCCTGTCGGTCGAAGTCCTCGATGCCGAACGGCGACGGGTGACGAAGGTCCGTATTGCGCGTCAAGAGACTCCGCAGCAAGTCGAGGAGTCTTCCACTAGGTGAAAACGGGTTTCGTCTCGTTGATCGGTCGACCGAACGCGGGCAAGTCGACTCTGCTCAACCGGCTCGTCGGCACGAAGCTCGCGATCGTTTCGGACAAGCCTCAGACCACAAGAACCCGAATTCTGGGCGTCCGGAATTATCCGGATGCGCAAGTGGTCTTCTTCGACACGCCTGGGATTCACCGGCCCTTGCACCGCTTGAACGTCCGGATGGTCGACACGGCAATGGACACGATTCGGCAGGTAGACGTGCTTGGCCTGGTCCTGGATGCGAGCGAGAAGGCTGGTAAAGGCGATCACTTCGTCATCGATCTGGTGAAACGCGCAACCGCACCTGTGTTTCTGATCCTGAACAAGGTTGATCTGATTCGGAAATCGCGGCTGTTGCCGGCGATCGACGAGTTCTCGAAGCTCGCATCCTTTGCCGAGATTGTGCCAATTTCAGCCGCCACGGGCGAGAACGTGGATCGGTTGGAGCGTGCACTGATCGAACGGCTGCCTGAAGGGGAGCGGCTCTATCCCCTCGACTATTTGACGGATCAGCCGGAACGTGTTCTGGCAGCCGAAATCGTGCGTGAAAAACTGTTGCAGTTCACGCATGCGGAGATTCCTTTCGCCAGCGCCGTCATCGTCGATCGGTTCGAGGAGCCTGTCGAAAGCCCCGCAGCGACAGCTCCGCCAATTCTGCGGCTGTATTGCACCATCGTCGTCGATCGTGAATCGCAGAAGCCGATCGTCCTCGGCAAAGGCGGGCAGATGATCAAGCGGGTCGGTACGGCGGCCCGTCAGGAACTGGAGGAGCTCTTCGGGGTTCGCGTCTTTCTCGATCTTCATGTGCGTGTCCGCGCCGAGTGGCGGGAGGATGAGAGGGTGTTGAGCCAGATTGGTGTCGGTCGTGGCGATATGAAGGATCTCTGAAAGAGTCGCCGATCACGTGAGGTGAAGCTTCCAACCTGTGATAGTTTGAAGGCTCGTCCCCGGCATGCCGCTCTACACCACCGACGCTCTGATCCTGCGGTCGTACACGCTCGGTGAATCAGATCGCATTGTCGTGTTCCTCACGCGCGATCGCGGTAAGAAGCGCGGTGTGGCGAAGAATGCGCGCCAGAGCCGGCGCAGGTTTGGCGGCGCGCTCGAAACGCTGACGTGCGGTCGGGTGGCGTACATGGAGCGCGAGCGCCGAGACCTCGTTCGCCTCGACTATGTCGAGCCGATTCGGTCGCCGTTGTCGGCCGTCGATGGCACTGCGCTCGGGTACGTTGGGTATTTCGCCGAGTTGCTCGATGAATGGTCGCCAGAGGCCGACCCCAATGAGCCGTTGTTCAGGCTGGGTGCTTCGATGGTGGAAGCGATGGCCGTCGGCGTCCCAATCGAACGCCTGGCTCGCTATTTCGAGTACTGGTTGTTGAGGCTGCAAGGCGTGTACGAGACGGACGAGCGGATTTCTCGCGATGCCAGGGCGTTTCTGGACGCCGCTCGCACCTGCAGTCCGTTCGCGCTCGGCGACCTAACGATAACGCCGCGAGCACTCAGCGAGATTGAAACGGTGCATCGGGCGCTGATTTCGATGCACCTGGAGAAGGATCTCAAGTCGGCGCGCGTGTTGCGCGAACTGCGACGACCGTGACTTTTCAGAACCTGATTCTCAAACTGTCCGAGTTCTGGGCCTCTCGAGGCTGCACTCTCCAGCAACCGCTCGATATCGAGATTGGCGCCGGGACCATGCATCCAGAGACGTTCCTGCGCGTGCTTGGACCGGCGCATTGGAACGTGGCGTACGTGCAGCCGTCGCGCCGACCGGCCGATGGCCGCTTTGGCGAGAACCCTAACCGGCTGCTGAAGCACTACCAGTTTCAAGTCGTGCTCAAGCCGGCCCCTGACGAGGTCCAACAGCTTTATCTGGAGAGCCTCGAAGCATTAGGCATCAATCCCCGGCAACACGACATCCGCTTTGAAGAAGACAACTGGGAGTCGCCGACGTTGGGGGCATGGGGGATTGGCTGGCAGGTGATGTTCGACGGCCTCGAGATCTCTCAGTTCACCTACTTTCAACAGGCAGGCGGCCTCGAGCTTTCCCCGATTTCGGCCGAGCTGACCTACGGCCTCGAGCGCATCGCGATGGCGCTTCAGCGAGTCGACAGCATTTTCGACATCGAATGGAGCCCTGGCGTGACGTACCGTGATGTGCGCCATCGTGACGAAGTAGAAGGGTCAAAATACGTTTTCGGGCAGGTCGATTTGCCGGCCGGCGAATTTGGGGCCTTTCACCGGGATTTGTTCGACCGGCACTACCGCTTTGCAGAGTCGCTGCTCAATTCCGGATTGATCTTGCCTGCGCTCGAGCACTGCCTCAAGTGTTCGCATCTCTTCAACATTCTCGACGCGAGCAACAGCATCGGTGTAACCGAGCGTACTTCTTACATCCTGCGGGTGCGGCAGCTCGCCATTGGCATCGCAAAAGCCTACGTTCAGGCGACTGAACCGAAGGTGCTGGCGTAGTTCATGGACCGCGAACTACTCCTCGAAATCGGTTGCGAAGAGTTGCCGGCGAGATGGCTTCCCGATCTGACGAATCAGATTGGCGATGTGGTTCGAAGTCAGCTCGAGGCGCAACGCCTGTCACCCGAGACACCTGTTGAGACGTTCAGTACACCTCGGCGGCTGACCGTCCGGGTAGCTCGCGTTCCGGAACGACAGACGGATCTCGAAGAAATGGTGAATGGTCCGCCGGTATCGGCGAGCTTCAAGCCCGATGGCACCGCAACTCCGGCCGCTGAAGGGTTTGCGGCCAGGCAAGGCGTCGACGTGTCAATGCTCGAGCGAATCGAGACGCCGAAAGGTGAATACCTCGGATATCGAAAGCGGCAACGCGGAAAGGCGGCGGTCGACGTGCTCCCCGACGTGCTCGCAGGAGCGCTGCGTTCTCTGACATTTCCGAAAGCGATGCGCTGGGATGCCTTGCTCGACGATGGACGTGGCGAGCTCCTGTTCGGGCGCCCGATTCGCTGGATCCTTTTCATCTATGGCGGGCGAGTTGTGCCGTTCACCATCGGCCGGACGTCCGTCGCGCAAGCCGGTGCTGTGCAGGATGTCTCGTCCGATGCGGTCACCTACGGGCATCGTTTTCTGACGACCAGCGGTCGCGCCGGGCGTGCGGTAAAAGTCAGGAGCTTCGATGAATATCGGACCCGGCTGCTCGAAAACTACGTCATCCTCGAGCGCAGTGAACGGCACGACAAGATTGCACGCGAACTCGACGCCAAAGCGCTTCGCTTGAAAACTCGAGTGAGTCGCGTCGTCCACAGCGAGTCGGAGCTCCTGGACGAGGTTCCAGATCTCGTCGAATACCCGTCGGTCATCGCGGGCACGTTTGCATCAGAGTTTACCGATGTACTCCCGAGCGAAGTGTTGACCACCACGTTGATTCATCATCAGCACTATTTCCCGGTTGAAGGCGAGGACAGGAAGCTGAAGCCGGCGTTTCTGGCGGTGATCAACACTGAGCCCGATAACGAGCGAACGATCGCTCGTAACGCAGAACGGGTGGTGACCGCCCGGCTGCGGGATGCCTTGTTCTTTTGGGAGACCGATCGGCGGACGAAGCTGGAAGGGCATCGAGATCGCCTGTCGACATTGCTGTTCCACAAGAGGCTGGGCACGTACAAGGAAAAGGCCGAGCGAATCGAACGCCTCGCCAATTGGATCATCAGCGTCGCTTTTCACAGGCCGGATTTGGGCGACCAGGCCGCTCTGGCGGCTCGACTGGCAAAGGCGGATTTGACGACCGACATGGTCCGCGAGTTCACCGAGCTCCAGGGAACCATGGGCGGCATTTATGCGCGCGAAGAGGGACAACGCGAAGAGGTGTGGAAGGCAATCTACTTTCACTACCTGCCGGTCGGTGTCGAGATCGACGCTCGGCCCACCCGCGATCAGCTCGGGCGGGCCAACGCGACCTGGGCCGCCGTGTCACTCGCCGACAAGCTCGATACCGTCGTCGGCTTGTTCATGGCTGGAGAGCGTCCGACCGGTTCGCGCGATCCGTTTGGCCTGCGCCGGGCCGCCCAAGGCATCGTGAAGATCTTGTCGGATCTTCCTCAGACCAGTGAGCTCAGCGTCAGTCCATCACTCGGCACACTGGTGGCCCGGGCGGAGGAGGGGTTCGACGGCCAGGGCGTCAGTGCACCGGAGGATTGGAAGCAGCAATTGGGACTCTTCTTCACTGAGCGAATGCGGCACCTGCTGGTCTCTCGTGGCTCCACCTACGATGAAGTGAATGCCACTGTGGTTCCGGACGGGACCCTTGACGAGCTGGAACCGTTGAGTACGCGATTGCGGGCCGAGGCAGTGGCCGAGGCGCGAAGGTCCGATGAATTCGAGGCACTGGCCGAGCTTTTCAAGCGGGTCAAGAACATTTCTAAAGGTGTTCGATTCACGATTGGATGGCCGGCGCTCGTCGACTATGCGAATCAAGGTTCTCGCGAAGCAGCGGAAAAGGAACTGATCCAGAAGGTCATGGAACAGGCGAGTTCCGTCCCCAAAGCGAAGGCGGCTGGCGACTTCGCGGGAGCGTTGACCGCGATCGCCAGCTTGAAGCCGCCCGTGGCCCGTTATTTCGATGAAGTGCTGGTGATGGCCGACGAGGCGGAGGTTCGGGAAAAGCGACTCCAACTGATGGCGGGACTCCGCGATCTGGTGATGGAGATCGCGGACATCTCGGAAATTGAGCCGAGAGAACGCTCAGCTAGTTGAATTGGTGGCTTCCGGCTTAAGCCGGAAGCTACGACGTGAAACGGAGTGACTCATTCGATGGCGAAAAAGGCTGCAAGCAAGAAGGCGGGCAAGGCGAAGAAGCACGTGTACTTTTTCGGCGGTGGTAAAGCCGACGGCAACCGCGACATGAAGGATTTGCTCGGCGGAAAGGGCTCCGGCCTCGCCGAGATGACCAACGCAGGTCTGCCCGTGCCGCCGGGGTTCACGATCTCCACCGAGGTCTGCAACATCTACTACCGCGAGAAAAGCAAGATACCGGCGGCGATCGATCGCGAAATCGCCGATCACCTGAAGCGCTTGGAGAAAGTTGCGGGTGCGACGCTCGGTTCGAGTGCCAACCCGCTGTTGGTTTCGGTCCGCTCCGGCGCCAAGTTCTCGATGCCCGGCATGATGGACACGATTCTCAACCTGGGCCTGAACGATCAGGCCGTCGAAGGCTTGAAGAGCCGCACGAAGAATGGACGGTTTGCCTTCGATAGCTTCCGTCGATTCATTCAGATGTTCGGCAACGTCGTCCTGGAAATTCCGAAGGAAGCCTTCGAGCACGAATTCGAAGCCGTCAAGCGTGCGCGCCACGCGAAGCTGGACACGGATCTCAATGAAAAGGCATTGCGGGAGGTCGTTGGCCGTTACAAGGAGGTCGTGCAGAAACGGACCGGGAAGGCGTTTCCGCAGGATCCGCATCAGCAGCTGCAGATGGCGCGAAACGCCGTCTTTCGGTCCTGGATGAACCCTCGGGCGCGGGAATACCGGCGCATTTACGACATCCCCGACCACATCGGAACCGCGGTCAACGTCCAGATGATGGTTTTCGGCAACACGGGAGATCGGTCGGCAACTGGGGTTGGTTTCACGCGGAATCCCGCGACCGGGGCCAAAGAGTTCTACGGTGAGTTCCTGATTAATGCGCAGGGCGAGGATGTCGTTGCCGGCATCCGCACACCGCAGCCGATTCTCGAGCTGGAACGAGTGATGCCGCAGGCGTACAAGCAGCTGCGAAGCATCACGACGAGACTCGAGAAGCATTACAAGGACGTGCAGGACTTCGAGTTCACGATTCAGGACGAGCGCCTGTTCATGTTGCAGACCCGCAGCGGTAAGCGGACAGGGTACGCCGCCGTCGTGATTGCGACTGATTTGGTGGCTGAGAAGCTCGTCACGCCAAAGGAGGCCATCCTGCTCGTGGATCCGGAGGCGCTGACTCAACTCCTCGCGCCAGGCTTCGATTCGGACGAATGGAAGAAGATTCCTACTGCGACGAAAGGATTGCCTGCATCGCCCGGCGCCGCCAGCGGACAAGTGGTTTTTTCGGCAGACGATGCCGTTCAGTGGACGCAACAGGGCAAACAGGTGATTCTCGTTCGGCGGGAAACGGTACCCGACGACATTCACGGAATGTTCGTGGCACAGGGGATTCTTACCGCCACCGGAGGGATGACTTCCCACGCGGCCGTCGTCGGCAGGCAGATGGGGAAGCCTTCCGTCGTGGGTGCGGGTGCCCTGGAAATCGACGAGCACGCCAGACAGTTTCGCGTCAGCGGGAAGACCGTCAAGGAAGGCGAGTTCATCTCGTTCGACGGCCTCACCGGCGAGGTCAAAATAGCCCGGGTGGCGTCGAAGCCATCAGAAATCCTGCAGGTCATTTCAGGCTCGCTTCCATCGAAGAAATCCGACATCTACGCGCGCTTCGACAAGCTGCTGAAGTGGGCCGACAAATATCGACGCCTGGGGATCCGGGCCAATGCCGACCTGCCCGATCAGGCCGAGCTCGCATATGCCTTCGGCGCGGAGGGCATTGGTTTGTGCCGAACCGAGCACATGTTCTTTGGAGAGGGCCGCATTCCGATCGTGCAGCGCATGATTCTCGCGGAGAACGAGGCCGATCGGCGCAAGGCGCTGAACGAACTGCTGCCGTTGCAGCGCGACGACTTTCATGGGGTCTTCAAGGGGATGCATGGCCATCCAGTGACTATCCGGACCATTGACCCGCCGCTTCACGAGTTCTTGCCGAAGCGCGAGGAGCTGATGGTCGAGATCGCCGTTCTCGAGACCACCGACAAGAACAGCTCGAAGCTGGAGGAGAAGCGCCGGCTGCTCACGCGCGTCGAGCAGCTCCACGAATTCAACCCGATGCTGGGACATCGGGGCGTGCGTCTGGGGATCACATATCCGGAAATCACGGAGATGCAAACCCGCGCCATCATCGAGGCTGCTTGCAGGTCGAGCAAGGAAGGCCTCAAGGTGGTTCCGGAGATCATGATTCCCCTCGTCGGCGACGTGAAGGAGCTGCGCGATCAGAAAGCGATCGTCGACCGCGTGGCGGCAGAGACCATGAAAGCGGAGGGCGTCAAGGTCAAGTACCTCGTTGGGACGATGATTGAAATTCCTCGTGGCGCCCTCACCGCCGATCGCATTGCGGAGGAAGCAGAGTTCTTTTCATTCGGCACCAACGACCTCACACAACTGGCCTTCGGATTTTCGAGAGACGATTCAGGAAAGTTCCTGAAGATCTATCAAGACAAGAAGATCCTCGAGAAGGATCCCTTTGCGTCAATCGACGTCGAGGGAGTGGGATCGCTCGTCCGCACGGGCGTGCAGCTCGGGCGCAAAACGCGGCCTGATCTGAAGCTCGGTATCTGTGGCGAGCACGGCGGCGATCCTTCGTCAGTGCACTTTTTCCATGAAGTCGGGCTGGACTACGTCAGCGCGTCGCCCTACCGCATACCGGTGGCGCGCCTTGCGGCGGCCCAGGCGGCGCTGTCGGTAAAGGTCGGCGATTGATCACGATTTTCGTGCACCGGGAGGGCCGGACCGAAGCAGTCACGAGCGTCGATCGCGGCTGGCTGAACCCGCATGCTGGCGTGACGTTCTGGATCGATCTCGACTCGCCGTCCATCCCGGAGTCGCTGATCCTCAGCGATACGATGGGATTCCATCCGCTTTCGGTGGACGACGCGATGAGCGCCCTGCAGTATCCGAAAGTGGAGGCTTACGACGGCTACCTCTACGTTGTCCTTCATGCCATCGACTACGCCTCGGGCGGTCGTGGATTCAAGACTCACGACGTCGATTTCTTTCTGGGCCTGAACTATCTCGTGACCGTTCACATAGGGGGATCTCGCGGGATATCGGACCTGTTGGAGAATTGTCCCCGCAACCCGCGAATCCTCGCCGATGGTCCGGTCCCGCTGTTCCATCGCATCATCGACGCGATGGTGGACCACTATCGTCCGGAGATCGAGAAGCTCGAGGATCGCCTCGACGACCTCGAAAAGAAGGTGTTCGCCAATCCGACCGGCGCGCTGGTTCGTGACATTCTCGACGAAAAGCGCGATGTGGCTTCGCTACGAAGGGTCACGACTCCACAGCGTGACGTCATCGCCAGGCTGGCGCGGCGCGAGTTCGTCGACATCAGCACCGAAATGGCGTTCCGCTTCCGCGACGTGCACGATCATCTGATCCGGATTTCCGACGATGCGCTGCTGTTTCAGGACCGTATCACCGGCATTCTGGACGCCCATCTGTCGAATGTCAGCAATCGATTGAACGAGGTCATGAAAGTGTTGACCGTGGTGTCCACCATCTTCATGCCGCTGACGCTGCTGACGGGACTGTACGGAATGAACGTCGAACTCCCACATTTTCCCGGCGGTACTGCGGCTCAGTTCTGGTGGCTGTTCGGCTGCTCGATTGCGGTTGTCGTCCTCATGCTCGCCGTATTCCGCCGCAAGCGTTGGGTCTGATCCAGCCGTGGGCAGAATCACACGACTCCCCGGCGATCTTGCCAACCAGATTGCTGCCGGCGAGGTGGTCGAGCGACCGGCGTCGGTCGTCAAAGAGCTCATCGAAAACGCCATTGACGCCGGTGCGCGCCGCCTGGTCGTTCACGTCGAGTTGGGCGGCAAGAAGCAGGTTCGTGTCGAAGACGATGGCGAGGGAATGGATCCCGGCGATGCGCGGCTGGCGCTCGAACGGCATGCGACGAGCAAAATCAGGCGTGCTGACGATCTCGCCGCGATCACGACGTTGGGCTTCCGAGGAGAGGCACTCCCTTCGATCGCGTCGGTTTCGCATTTCGTACTGCGCACTCGCGCCAGAGGCGACTCGAGTGGGACCGAGATTCGGGTGAACGGCGGTGCCATTGGCTCGATTGTCGAGGTCGGCACGGCCGAAGGCACCGTCGTACAGGTGGACGATCTCTTCTACAATCTTCCCGCCCGCCGGAAGTTTCTGAAATCCGACGCAGCCGAATCTGCGCAAGTGTCGCGCATCGTGACGCAGCTTTCGCTGGCCTATCCGGAAGTCGGCTTCACGTTGACCTCCGGCGGCCGCCAGGTCCTCGCGAGTCCGCCAGCCGGTTCGTTACGAGATCGGCTGTATCAGGTGTATGGAGAGCGCCCTGATTTGATCGCGGTCGACAAGGAGGCTGCGGGAATCCGGGTGACTGGTTGGGTTGCGGCACTCGCGGATCACGGCCCGACGCGAGGCCCCCAGAACATCTTCGTCAACCGTCGCGTCGTAAAGGACCGGACGATCGCTCACGCCATCATCGATTCATATAGCGTCGCGTCGATCAAAGAGCGGAGTCCGGAGGTCCATTTGTTCATCGAGATGCCTCCGGGCGTCGTCGATGTGAACGTGCACCCGACCAAAGCTGAAGTGCGATTTCGCGAGCAGTCGCTCGTCCACGAGGTGGTGCGACGGGCGTTGCGGGACGCCCTTGGGCAGGGCGCCGCGCCGGAATTGGTCCTGCAGTCGGAGATTGCGCCGGCATCGCCGGTGCCCATGTCGATTCCGGGCGTAGTCGGAAGCGGCGTGTATCCAAATCGGTGGATCCCACAGGCGAGGACCGCCCTGCCAGAAAGTCCTTCGAGTACGGGCCCAAGGGCACTGGACGTCGAGCCGCCTGTCGGTTCGGGTGTTGCCGCCCGCGAACCCGATATCCGTCCGATGATCCCGCTCGGCCAGTTTCGAGACACATTCATCATTGCCGTCGACAACGAGGGCGTGGCGATCATCGATCAGCACGTGGCGCACGAGCGCGTGCTGTTCGAGCGGATCATGGAGAAAATGACGGCCGGACGACTGGAGTCTCAGCGTTTGCTGGTACCGCTCGTCCTCGAGCTGCCGCCTTCCGCCTTGCAGGCCCTTGTCGGCCGGGCTGCCGAGCTCGAGAATCTGGGTTTTGAGATCGAAGAGTTCGGCGGAGCGGCGTTGAAGGTATCTGCCGTGCCGGCGCTGTTGAGCACTGAAAACTGTTCGAACGCCTTACTGGCATTGGCCGAAGACCTCGAAGGGTTGGATCGGGGCGCCCACGTACAGGAAGCACTGCGGCGGATTGCGGCGACAACAGCTTGTCATGCCGCGGTCAAAGCCAACTATCCGCTGACGTACGAAAAGATGATGCACATTCTCGACGAACTGCGAGCCACCGCCTACTCAACCGTTTGTCCGCACGGCCGCCCGGTCATGCTGCGGCTGACACGGCGCGAAATCGAAAAGAATTTCGATCGCATATAGAAGAGCCGCTGCCCCCATGAGTCGCACGGTCTTTTACCTCGGACGCTTCGGACAGCTGGTCGGAATGTGGATCCTCCTCGTCGACATCTTTACCGCAGGTCCGTTGGGACCGAGTCCACGGCTTTTCGCCGTGGGTGTGGCAGTCTTTCTGGCCGGTTGGGGTCTGACGAAGGCGGTGCGAAGGTCGTAGCCGGCAGCCGATCGGTTGTCAGATTCGTCCGGTTTGGCACGAGAGGTCACAGCTGATGCGTGCACATACGCCAATCCGTCTTGACTCGCACTGGCGTGATCGCTACAGTACAGCTTAGCTCTCCCAAGCATAAGCCCATTTAGGTCATTGCTTTCCGAAGGAACGAGCACTCTCTTTCGCCAAGGGTGTCGTGTTTCGGACCGAGCGTGATCGGGCAGTGCGCGCCGAACTTGGAGTCTCGCATGATCTCTCGCCGCGTTGGTCTCTTGATCGCAGTGTCGTCGGCCGCAGTTTCCTGCTTCACGCTGGGCGTCGTTCATGCCCGGCGTACTGATGCGAAGATGCGCGCCGAGTACGATGCCAGCCTCGACGCGATTCGCAGCGAGTTGCGACGCGAACTCGAAATCGAGCGCGCGAACATGGTCCCGGCAGGAACCGCAGGTCAGGGTGAACGTCGTGAGGCTTCTGTCGACGAGACAGACAGCTCCCGCGCCAAGTTGATGGCGGAAATCAAAGAGGAGTTGCAAAACGAGATGGGCCTCGTGCCGCTTCGGTTGCTGCGGGAGCGGCGCTCCAGCTTCGTAGAGCTGTACGCGGAAGACAACCTCGGAAAAACCAACTACGGTACGGCCGGCTACGTGGGCAGCGGCTATTTCGTCACCGTGAAGCACGCCGTCGTGGCCCTCAAGGGCGACGACAACCCGGATAGTAAACGGAAGATTCTGTCCATCAAGATCGTCTACAAGGGAAAGAAGATCCAGGCAGAACTCGTCGATGCCGGGAACGCCGAAATGGAAGTGGACGCTGGCGACTGGGCGGTCATCAAGACGAAGACGCCTGATCTCGATCTGCCGGCCCTCAAGGTCGATACGGCCTTTGCCTACGAGTTCGCGGATCCGATCTTCAGGCTCGGCAACGATTATTCGAAGGGCATCGTCGTATCGACCGGTTATGTAGGTCAGCGGACGGCTGCAGGCCTTATTACCTGCCTCACCGATGGTCACCCGGGGGTCTCCGGCGGCGGCGTGCTCGATCGGCGCGGCGATCTGGTCGGCATCCCAATCGGTCGGATGCAAGGCGACTTTCGATTCTCGTTCATCCTGCCGATGCGCGCCGAGATGTTTCGGAAGGTTCCGCACTATCAGGCCCAGGAAACCGTCGCCGTCGCGTCCGCCCAGGTGACCGATCCGAGCTCGCTCGAGGGCCACTGACCTAGGGCTCGAGTTTTTCTCCTCTCCTGAGTTGATCGGCAAGCGTCATCCGGCGCGCGATTTCCTTTTCGAGGCCCCTGTCCGTCGGCTCGTAATAGCGGTGGCCTTCGAGCGCCGGCGGTAAACAAGACATGCCTGCGATGCCGTCTGGCTCGTCGTGCGCGTACTGATAGCCCTTGCCGTACCCGAGGTCCTTCATCAATTTCGTCGGCGCATTGCGAAGGTGAAGTGGGACGGGCTGGGCCACGTCTCGATGTGCGTCGGCCGCAGCACGAGAATAGGCTTCGTACACAGCATTACTCTTTGGCGCCGTGGCAAGGTAGATGGCAGCCTGCGCCAGTGCAGTGTTGCCTTCGGGCATGCCGATGAAGTGCACGGCGTCCTTCGCGGCAACTGCGACCGTCAGCGCCTGCGGGTCGGCATTGCCGACATCCTCCGACGCAAAACGCACGAGCCGACGGGCGATGTAGAGCGGATCCTCACCGGCTTCGACCATTCGCGCGAGCCAATACACCGCGGCATCAGGGTCGCTGTTGCGCATCGACTTGTGCAGCGCCGAGATCAGGTTGTAATGCTCTTCGCCACTCTTGTCATAC
This sequence comes from uncultured Acidobacteriota bacterium, assembly GCA_963773035.1. Taxonomy (GTDB): domain Bacteria; phylum Acidobacteriota; class Vicinamibacteria; order Vicinamibacterales; family CAVVIG01; genus CAVRXZ01. Next base: position 276,976 of record CAVYZX010000037.1, read on the forward strand.
AGGAGCGCGCGGCGCTGGATGGCTTCCGCGACACGCGCGGCGTCGACGCGCCGCCGCCCATCGACCACCGGTGCCGCGGTCACGCTGAGCTCCAGCAGATTCAAAGCCACACGGGCATCGCCGTTGGCGTACAAAGCCATTGCCTTTAGAGCATCCGCGGCGACGTCTGGCGCCTGATTTGCCAGACCCCGATCAGGGTCCGCGACGGCATTGGCCAGAATGTGCGTGACTTCCTCCGTGGTCAACGCTCGCAGCACGAACATCTTCGAGCGCGAAAGCAGGGCGGCGTTGACCTCGAACGACGGATTTTCGGTGGTCGCGCCGATGAGCACGATGTCGCCGGCTTCTACCCGTGGCAGGAAGGCGTCCTGCTGCGCCTTGTTGAATCGGTGAATTTCATCGATGAAAACAATCGTGCGCCGGCCGGTCGCGCGACGCAACCGCTCGGCGTCGGACATCACGTCGCGGATTTCCTTGATTCCCGAGAGGACGGCGCTGAACGACACGTACCGTGCCTGCGTCGTTTCAGCGATGATTCTGGCCAGCGTCGTTTTTCCACTTCCGGGTGGTCCCCAGAGGATGATTGATTGGAGAAGGTCCCTCTCGATGGCTTCGCGAAGCGGTTTTCCCGGGGCCAGCAATTCCTCCTGTCCGACGAGCTCGTCGAACGAGCGGGGACGCATGCGCTCGGCCAACGGAGTGGACGCCGGAGACCGCGATCCAGGCTTGTCGAAGAGCGAATCCATGTAGACCAATTGAACCACTGAATCAGGCGAAAGGCACGATGGCCTGAAGAGCAAAAGGGGCGGTCAGCCGCCGGTCGTCAAATCCTTGCGCCGCTGACGGCACGCTTCGTATACCAGCAGCCCGGCTGCAACCGCCGTATTCAAGGATTCGACCGGGTGTTTCATCGGAATGCTCACCCGTACGTCCGCCGCCGCCGACAAGTCCGCAGCAAGCCCGCCGCCCTCGCCACCTACCAGAATCGCGACAGCTCCAGTCAGCCGGAGCTCGAAAAGCGATACTCCGCCACTGGTTACGGCGGCAATGACCTCGCAGCCGTGTTTTCGTGCGTGGTCGACCGCGAGATACGCGTTCTTCTGCACTGCAATCGGCAGCCGTAGCGCGCTACCCATGGAACCGCGCAGCGCCTTCCAGCCGAACGGGTCGGCACTGGCGCCGGCGGCAATCACACAGTTGGCGCCGCCGGCTTCGGCGACTCGTGTGATAGCGCCGATGTTGCCCGGATCCTGTACATCGGCGGCAATGACGACCAGTGGTGCGACAGAAGGGAAGAGGTCTTCATCGCGCCACGACGGTCGTTCGACAATGGCCACGACGCCGCTCGGCTGCCGAACCGGGCTCATGGCACTCACAACTGAAGCAGAGGCTGCGGCGATCGCGGTCTGGCGTGAATCGATCAGGTCGACGATCGCGCGAACGTCAGGCCGCTCCAGCGCGTCGGCAGAGACGACGATTTGACGCACTCGGATATTGGCCGACAGCGCGGCAGAAACCAGGTGGGCGCCGTCCAGCAAGAGCAGATTCGAATTCTTTCCGCGCGCGACATCGCGGTACTGGTTCACGAGCGGATTGCGACGGCTCGAGATTCGCTGCATCCTGAGGAGTGGGAAGCATAGCACTGTGGTACGATGTGCAGCGCTTGGCTGCGGACGCGTGGAATCATGGCAGAGAATGTAAAGGATCGCTTAATCAAGAAGTTCGAAGATGAGATCGCGTCACTCGATCGCGAACTGAAACTCGAACTGCCAAAGGAAATCAAACGGGCGCGCGAGCTCGGCGACCTGCGCGAGAACGCCGAGTACGCGGCGGCGAAGGAACGCCAGCGGCTGGTCGAGGCTCGCATCAGCATGTTGAAGAAGCGCGTGGCGGAGATTGCGCTGATCAATATCGACCGCATTCCCGCCGATCGGGCTGGATTCGGATCCCGGGTTCATGTCATCGAGAGCACCGGCGATCGGATGGTCTTTCAGCTGGTGATGCCCGAGGACGCTGATGCCACGAAGGGGTTCATCTCGACGACGTCTCCCATCGGCCGCGCAATTCTCAACAAAGAGCCGGGAGACTCCGTTACCGTCACCACGCCTGGGGGCGCACGCGAATTCGAAATCGTCAAGCTCGTGACGATTCACGACGAATCGCAGGAATGACCGACACCCGCGAGTCGAAGTCCCGTTCGACCAGGACGTCCTATTCTCCCCAACATCGCACCGCTCTGGTCTTGACCGGCACCGGAACGAGTGGGGCTTATCACGCGGGAGTCCTGCGCGCCCTGCACGAAGCCGGAGTGAAGATCGACGTCATTGGCGCCAACGGCATCGGTGTCGTCGGTGCACTGTTCGCGGCGATGGACGGTACGCAGAAGCTCTGGGATGAGAAGGGTTTCTGGCGCTCACCGGAAGTGCGAGCCTTCTATCCTTGGCACCAGACGCATCGTCTCGCCGTCTATGCGCTGGCGTTATCGATCGTGATCGTGTTCGTTCCCATTGGCGCGATGGCGATTGGGCTCGTCGTCTATCCAATCGACTTCGTGTTGAAGATGATTGGGTTGACTGGCGCAAGCGGCCTGGTCGGGAGCTACCTGCGACTCGCGGAGTCGGCGTTTGCGCCAGAGGGGCTTCCGACCTGGATACCTCGCCTGGTCGTTTTGGTGATCGGCCTCGTCGGTGTCGTAGCCCTGGCCAATGCCTGGATGAGCGCAAGCGCGCGTAAAGAGCGAGGCCCGTTGTGGTGGCGGCTGGTTCGACCTCCACTTTCATCCAATGAACCGGTGAACCACTGCTGGCGAGTCCTATGGGACCTTCTTCGTGGGGCGGCGCAATTGAAACAACCGGCCCCGCTCGAGTTGGGCCGGCGCTATCTCGAGCTCGTGGCCGAGAACCTCGGGCAGCCTGGCTTTCGCGAGCTGGTGATAGGCGTGCACGATCTCGATGCCCATCGAGACCTGATCTTCGCGCTGGTGGATGAATCGCGACGGCCTGGCCTCATTCGGCGACCCACCAGCGAAGCGGCGGAAGAGCGGCGAGCCGAGATATTCGACCTGGCCGGCGTGGCGCGCGAGTACCTTCCGGCGATTGTTGCGGGAGCGCTGGCAGTTCCATTGGCGAGCGAACCGAGCGAGATGAGGTTTGCTGCCGACGCATATTGGCGGGGCGAGGTACACCGGCTATGCGACCGGCCGGCGAGCGTCGCGCGCCTGCTGGAGGAATTGATCCACCTGAACGCTCAACAGATCGTCGTGGTGTCGTCGGCTCCCGACGCCGGCGCACCGCACACGTTGTCGCCGCCTCGGCTCGACGGCCGCGGGCGGATTGGCGAGTATCTGCAGTCGAGCGAGGCAGCTGCCGTTCGCGATTCAACGCGGCTGGCGATGGGAAAACCGATCCAATTGTTTGCCGTGCGGCCCGATCACAACCCATTCGGTCCGTTCGATTTCAACGGAGCATTCGACGTGCGGTCCGACCGGCCGTTGTTCCTCGAAGAGTTGATGGCTCGGGGTTATGAAGACGCGTACCATCAATTCATCGAACCTGTGGTTGGCGCCAGCGGCGAGCTCTGATTCCCCACTTCGCTCTTTGCATCCGTCTTGTGACCCTTGACGTCCTTTTCGTGCAGGAACTCGACGACGAGCTGGTGAAGGCGGACGCCGAGTCCGTCGGTTGCCTGATCGCCGAATTTCTGCCTGAAGTTTCGCATCGGGATGACGGCTTTGGCCATCGCCCGGTGTCCTCCCGCACTGCCGATGTCTGAAAAGAACCGTCGAACGAACTCGCCGGCGTTCTTCGAATAGCCCAGGTTTCGGACTGAAATCACCAGTGTGTCATTGACGACTCCGGCGACGGCCGTCCACTTGACGTCCTCGACCTGAAGAAAGAAGTCCGCGACGTACGGAATGAAGTCCTCCCGTGGCGAGACGCCCAGGAAGGCGCAGAACACCTGGTCGCCCAGAGTGCCGCTCTGGTGCGCCTTCAGCACGTAATTGAGACGCTCCACGGTGATCTCCGCGCCTTCCATTTTGCGGATCATCGCGGCGTCGGCCAGGGGGTACAGATAGGAAAACGCTTCGAGATCCAGGCGGTTCGTGTGACGGCTGAAGAACAGCGTGTCGGACTTGATCGCGTAGAGCATGGCCGTGGCCGTGCGCTCGGAGATGTTCACGTCAACGGCCCGGAGGTGCTCGGTCAGGATCGTCGAGGTCGAGCCGTAGTCGGCCCGAATGTCCTTGAAGATGGCGGTGTAGCCAGGTTGTTCCGGGTGGTGGTCGATGACCAGGTCCACGCGATCGATGAGTCCACCGAAGTAATTCGGCTGGACGTCGACCATTACAATTCGGTCGTACTCGTTGAGGCTCGCCTGCGTGACCGGCTCGACGTGAATATCGAGCAGGTTCACCATGCGAAGGTTCTCGGGCCGTGTGACGCCTTGAATCGCGCCGAGAATCGCCGTCGCTTTGGTGCGGCGGAGAATATTCCGGAGTGCCAGACCGCTGGCAATCGCATCGGGATCCGGGTCGTTGTGCAACATGATCAGCACACGATCGGCGTCGCTGAGATAGCGCTGGTACTGCTGCACACGCGCGCGCGTCAGCGACCGGCTGAACTCGGTGAGAAGCGGTCCCCCCAGGAGCTCGGACATCGAGAGGTGCGACACGTCGGGAAACGCGCTGTGGAGATCTTCAGCGCGCTTGGCGGTCGACGCCGCACCGACTCCGAGGACGTAGACGAGCGTGCCGCTCGCATCGCGAACGGCCTCCAGGATTTTTCTGAGATTGCGGCGGGCATTGTCTTCGATGATGACGCAGGTGCTGGGGCCGACGTCGGCTTTGATGAACGTGTCGGCACGGCGAGGATCGCCGAACGTCGCATTGATGCCGGCCTCGTGAAGGCGCCGCGCAAGCGACCGGCTTTCGACGACGAACTCGACTTCGAAGCCGGGCAGCAGAATCTCATCGAGAATCCTGATGAGCAGCTCACCCTGGCAAACGGCCAGACACCGCATCAGATTAACAACCGATGATTATACGCCCCGGGGACGTACACGCGCCGAGCGGTTCTTCACTTCCGCCGCCCGAGAGCTGTTCACAACGGCGTGTGACGGGTGTAAAGTGCGGCGTGATGAACAGCTGCGGTGGTCGCCCGATCGGGGCACTCGCTGCCGTCATGGCCATACTGGCATATCCGGCAGCCGGGCAAATCCCGGTGTTTCGCACCACCGTGGACCTCGTCAACATGGGTGTCACCGTCATCGACAGAAAAGGTCAGCTGATCTCGGAATTGAAGGCTGACGATTTCGAGATTTACGAGGATGGCCGGCTGCAGGCGGTTCGGTACTTCGCCGCCGGCGAGAAGTCCGACCAACCCGGCCCGGAAATGCACCTAGGTCTCGTGCTCGATGTCAGCGAGAGCATGGGAGAGGAACTGCAGTTCACGCGAACGGCGGCAATCAAGTTCCTCAACACGCTGCTCGATGCCGTCGACGTGACTGTCGTCGATTTCGATACCGAAGTGCGTACGGCGCGTTTCAGCCAGGCCGAGTTCGCACGCTTGATCGAGCGGATCCGTCGGCAGAAAACCACGGGCATGACCGCACTGTACGACGCCATCGGCGTGTACCTCGACGGGGCCGCGCGGCAGGAAGGCCGGAAGATCATGGTGCTGTACACCGACGGCTGGGATACCCGCAGCTCGATGCGGCTCTCCGAGTTGCTGGACCTGCTCAAGGCGTCCGACGTCACCGTCTACGTCGTCGGGGCGATCTCGCATCAGAGTGGGACGAGCCGCGATCAAGCGAGAACGGTCCTCAATACCATTGCCGAAACGACCGGAGGCCAGGCGTTCTATCCGACGTCTACCAAAGACCTCGATCTGATGTACGAGAAGGTGGTGGGTGAAATCCGAGCCCAGTACACGATCGGATATGTGTCGAACAACGACCAGGCCGACGGCGCCTGGCGGCGTGTCGAGGTCAAGCTGGCCGCGAAAGACCGGAAGGATTTTCGCATCCGCTCCCGGAAGGGCTACTTTGCTCCGCTGAGAGGTCCGTCGAAGCCGTAAGTGAGCGATTCAGCTCCTCGCTTCCTACACAGTCCTGCCCCTAGACCCACCCCCAATCCCCAGCCCCTAGCAGCGACCGCGCATGCCTGGTACGATGGTAAGTTCCCATGCCTTCGGTGTACGACCGTTTCAGCCTCGTGTCCGATTTCGAGCTTGCCGGCGACCAGGCGCGCGCCATCGGCGAGCTCGTCGAGGGTCTCAATCGCGGGGACACCCATCAGGTCCTGCTGGGTGTGACCGGTTCGGGCAAGACGTTTACGATGGCGCAGACCGTTGCCCGCGTGAACCGGCCGACCCTCGTCATGGTCCACAACAAGACGCTGGCGGCGCAGCTCTACCAGGAGTTCAGGCGATTCTTCCCCGAGAATGCCGTCGAGTATTTCGTCAGCTACTACGACTACTACCAGCCCGAAGCCTACGTGCCCGCCACGGATTCGTACATCGAGAAGGAAGCGACGATCAACGACGAGATCGATCGGATGCGCCTGTCGGCGACACGGTCGCTGTTCGAACGCCGGGACGTGATTATCGTCGCGAGCGTGTCGTGCATCTACGGTCTGGGCTCGCCCGAAGCGTATTACGGCATGTTGCTGCCGCTGGAGTGCGGGCAACGCATCGGCCGGGAGCAGGTGCTTCGGAGGCTCGTCGAGATTCAATACGAGCGCAACGATCACGAGTTCGGGCGCGGCACGTTTCGAGTCCGCGGCGATATCGTCGAAGTCTATCCCTCGTACGAAGAGCACGCCGTGCGGGTCGAGCTGTTCGGTGATGAAGTCGACGGATTGGCGTCGTTCGACCCTCTGACCGGTAAGACGCTTCGCCGGCATGACAAGATCGCGATCTATCCCAAATCACATTTCGTGGCCCCTCGCGACCGAACGAAGCAGGCGGTGGTCTCGATCAAAGAGGAGTTGGCGTGGTATCGAAGTAAGCTGGAATCGGAAGGGAAGCTGCTCGAGGCGCAACGCTTGCACCAGAGGACCATGTTCGATCTCGAGATGATTCGCGAGATCGGATATTGCCATGGGATCGAGAACTACGCTCGCCATCTGAACGGTCGAGCCCCGGGTGAACCACCGCCGACGTTGCTTGACTACCTGCCCAAGGACGCTTTGATCATCGTGGACGAAAGTCATCAAACAGTGCCCCAGGTTCGCGGGATGTACCACGGAGATCGGTCGCGCAAGGAAGTCCTGGTGGCCTACGGGTTCCGGCTGCCATCGGCGCTCGACAATCGTCCGTTGGACTTCCAGGAATGGGAACACCGCGTTGGGCAGGTGGTCTTCGTGTCAGCCACCCCCGGCCCTTACGAGCTCGCGAAGTCGCAAGGCGTGGTGGTCGAGCAAATCATTCGACCGACCGGGCTGATCGACCCTCCGATTGACGTGCGGCCCGTCAAGGGACAGGTCGACGACCTTTTGCAGGAGATTCGAGCCCGGGCCGAGCGCCGGGAGCGGGTTCTGGTCACAACATTGACCAAGCGCATGGCCGAAGACCTCACCCAGTACTATCAGGAGCTGGGAGTCAAGGTTCGATATCTGCATTCCGACATCGAGACGCTGGAGCGGGTCGAGATTCTGAGAGATCTTCGGCGAGGCGAGTTCGACGTACTTGTAGGGATCAACCTCCTTCGGGAAGGGCTGGATTTGCCCGAAGTGTCGTTGGTGGCGATCCTCGACGCCGACAAAGAGGGGTTTCTGCGATCGGCCGGCTCGTTGATTCAGACGTCCGGACGGGCGGCGCGAAATGTCAATGGGCGCGTCATCATGTACGCTGATAAGGTGACGGACTCGATGCGCGGTGCCATGGGGGAAACCGAGCGCCGCCGAGCGCTCCAAACCGCCTACAACGCAGAACACGGCATCACGCCGCAATCGATCGTCAAGCAGATCGACGATGTCATGTCGAGTGTCTACGAGCGCGACTACATGACTCCCTCTGTCGCGCGCGAGACGACTCCGCGATTCCGCACGCAGGCCGAGCTGGACGCGTATGTCCTCAACCTCCAGGAACAAATGAAGACGGCGGCGACGAATCTCGACTTCGAGAAGGCCGCCGCGCTCCGAGACCAGATCAAGGTTCTGCGCGACCCACAGTATGGCCCTCCAGGCCTGGTCCGGAGGGTGTGACCTCGCGTGGTCAGGCTGCTGACAGACTGGGTGAAGCGGATCCTGTTGGAGGTCCAGGAGTACGTGCGCCTGTGCGTCAGGGCGTTTCGGGGATGCTTTACCCGGCCGTTCTACCGATACGATCTCTGGGAGCAATTCGACGCGATTGGGTGGGCTTCGCTGACGGTCGTGCTGTTGACCGGCTTCTTTACTGGGGCGGTTCTGGCACTACAGAGTGGACTGACCCTCGACCAGTTCGGTGCCCGACCGGTCGTCGGCCGGCTCGTCAGCGCATCGATGATCAAAGAGCTCGGTCCTGTGTTGACCGGCCTGATGTTGAGTGGTCGCGTCGGATCAGGCATTGCGGCAGAGCTGGGCTCGATGGTCGTGACCGATCAAATCAACGCGCTGCGTTCCCTTGGGACCGATCCGGTGCGCAAGCTGGTCGTTCCCCGAATGTTGGCCGGCATTTTCATGGCGCCGGCACTGACCGTCGTCGCCGATTTTGTGGGGATTGTCGGGGGCTGGATGGTCGCCCGGTTTCGCTTGCAGGTCGCGTCCGGCCTGTACTGGTCGTCGATCCGCCAGGCCTTATACATGCAAGACGTGTGGATGGGCCTCATCAAGCCCTTCGTGCTGGGCTTCGTGATCGTCACGATTGCGTGTCACGTCGGGCTGCGGACGAGCGGAGGTACGCGAGGAGTCGGTCAAGCGACGACCCAGGCCGTGGTCGCCGGATCGGTCGCCGTCATCGCAGTGGACTACTTTGTGACCCAGGCGCTCATCTCTCTCTTCTACTGATGGCCACGCGACCGATGGTTCAAGGAGCCGTTGATACGGAGAAGTCGGAGCGGGCCTCGAGCGGCACCGAGGAGCCGGTCGTGGCATTCGAGCACGTCTCGCTGGCGTTCGACGACAAAGTCATTCTGAAAGACGTCAGTTTCGCGTTGAATTCGGGGCACACGAAGATCATCCTGGGTGCGAGCGGCGCCGGCAAATCGATCACGTTGAAGATCATTCTGGGGCTGTTGAAGCCGGATGCCGGTGCGGTATGGGTCAACGGTCATCGCGTGGACCAGCTCACCGAGGACGCCATAATGACGGTTCGCGCCGATGTCGGCATGGTCTTTCAGGAAGGGGCGCTGTTCGACTCGCTCACGGTCCGCGAGAACGTCGGGTATCGGCTGTACGAGGAAAGCAATCAGCCGCTGGAAGCGGTCGATCGCCGCGTCCAGGAAGTGCTCGGATGGGTCGGCTTATCCGAGTTCACCGATCGCATGCCGTCGGCGTTGTCCGGCGGTCAGCGCCGCCGGGTGGCGATTGCCCGGGCGATGACGTCGAAACCCAAGATCATTCTCTATGACGAGGCCACGACCGGCCTCGATCCGATTACCGCGACGACGGTGGACGACGAGATTATCAAGTTGAGAGATCTGGAAGAAGTGAGCTCGATTGTCGTGACGCATCAGCTTCGCGACGCGTTTTACGTCGCGACGAAGACCGCCGAGCGAACCAGGGATGGCAAGATTCGAATCGGGCTTGCGGAACGTGAAAAGGAACGTGAAACCGAGTTCCTGATGCTCCGCGATGGCCTCATCGTGTTCGAAGGCGACGCCGAGGCGCTGCGGAACTCGAAGGACGAATACTTGAGGACGTTTCTCTCGTAATTGGTTATGGGTTTCAGGTAGCTTCCGGCTTAAGCCGGAAGCCACCTGGCAAGTGGTACTTGAAGGATCAAGATCATGCCCCGCACACGTTCGCTAGCCTGGTCCGAGCTCAAGGTCGGCATTCTGACAGTCGTGGCCCTCGTGATCGTCGCGCTCACGATTTTCGCGCTGACTGGCAATCGAGGCTTTTTCTGGCAGCGCTATAGCCTGAAGTCGCGGTTCGACAACATCGCGGGTCTCAAAGAGGGATCACCAGTGCGAATCGCCGGTGTCGAGGTCGGGTCTGTCACCGGCGTCGAATTCGTCGGCGAGAAAGTGGATGTGACCTTCGAGCTCAACAAGACCCATCGCGAGCGCATCACCACCGCATCGATTGCCAAACTGGGTTCCGTTTCGCTGCTGGGCGAAAGCGCGGTCGACCTGACGCCCGCGACCACGGGCGCTCCCATTCCCGAATGGGGTTACGTCCCACAAGGACGCCCGACGGCGGCCCTGGCCGACGTGACCGACCAGGCCAGCCGAGGGGTCGAGGAGCTCACCAAACTGCTCCAGGACGTCCGGGCCGGAAGAGGCACTGTCGGAAAGCTGGTCACCGACGATCAGCTCTATACCGACTTGACCCGGTTCGTTGCCACCGCAGGCGACGTTACGCGCGGCATCCAACAGGGCGAGGGCACGCTTGGGAAACTGGCCAAGGATCCGAAAGCGGCACAGGCCTTGGAAGCGTCTCTCTCGAACCTGGAGGCAATGACGCGGCAGATTAACTCCGGAGAGGGAAGCATCGGACGTCTGCTGAAGGATGAGACGTTTTCCCGGACGCTCACCAGCGCGACAGCCAATCTCAATGAATTGACCGCAAAGGTCAATCGCGGGGAAGGGACGGCGGGGAAGTTGGTCACGGACCCATCGCTATTCAATCGGCTGAACGCCGTTGGCGATCAATTCGATCAGCTGTTGAGTCGCTTGAACGAAGGACAGGGGACCGCCGGCCAGTTGCTGAAAGATCGACAGTTATATGAGAACATGAATGGCGCCGTGACCGATCTTCGAACGTTGGTGGCCGACATTCGAAGGGAACCGCGAAAGTATCTCAACGTCAGGGTTAGTATCTTCTGAACCCCACGATTCGGGACCGAACGAGGAGAACCACATGGCCAGAGATGACGGAGCCGGAGCAGGAAGCGTACTGTTGGCGTTTCTATTGGGCGCCGTGAGCGGAGCGGCGGTTGCGTTACTCTACGCGCCGGCTACCGGTCGCGAGACGCGCGAGTACCTGGGAGAAAGGGCACGCGAAGGACGGGAGCGGGCGAACGTCGTGGCCGAAAAGGGGCGCCAGATCCTGAACGAAGGTCGCGAAACGCTTACCACTGCCGTCGAGCGGGGACGTGAAGCCTATCAACAGGCTCGGGCGCGGGAGAACGCGTGAACGCGTGGTCGCAGGTCTTCCTGGGCGTGATCGCCGGAGCGACGCTGATCACGGCGATCATTCAGGTCGGAGTCCTGATTGCTGCGGGCCGATTGGCGCGTCGCATCTCCCGCCTGGTCGATCGGATTGAACTCGAGCTGAAACCCACGTTTACGCACGTGAACACGATTGGCCGGGACGCCTCACGCGTGATGGCGCTGGCGACGGCGCAGGTCGAGCGTGCCGATCATCTGCTTGGCCAACTAGCTGAACAGGTCGAGACGACCGTGACGACGGTCCAGAGCAGCCTGGGTGCGCCTGCGCGGGAAGGCAGAGCGTTGATGAATGCCTTCCGGGCGGCGCTGGACTCGATCCGGGAAACGAGGCGCAATCCCCGCTCCCGGCGCCGCGCCGAAGAAGAAGACGCCCTCTTTATCTAGTCAAGAATCTCGCCCCGCAGGCGTGAAGAGCCCTTCATACCGAAACCTCAACGCCATTAGTGCCGCAAACTATTTGTGAGTCGCCTACGTCTGTAGTAGAAATACTGACGGAAGTAGGAGGACCCAAGTGGCCTTGCCCAAGCTGACGAGACTCGAGCTGCAGATCATGGAGGCGCTCTGGAATCGAGGTGCGTCCGCGATTCGAGAGATTCAAGAGGCTTTCCCGGCCGAGGACCAACCCGCGTACACCACCGTCCAAACCATGGTCTATCGGCTCGAAGCCAAGAAGGCGATTCGCCGGGTGAAGAAGATCGGCAATGCGCATATTTTCGAAGCGATGATCTCGCGATCAGCCGCTCAACGGCGGCTGGTCGACGAGCTTCTCAGCTTCTTCGGGGGACGCACGCAGCCGGTCGTCGCGCACCTGATCGAGTCGGGCCGGTTGACGCTGGAGGACGTCCAGGAGGCGGAACAGACGCTTCGGAGGCTGTCGAAAGAGAGAAAGGACAAGTCGTCATGATGTCACGGTTGCTCGTCGACCATCTGTGGCAATCGACGGTGTGCGTAGCTCTTGCGGGCCTCCTGGTCCTGATGCTGCGAAAGAATCGCCCTCAGGTGCGTTATTGGATCTGGCTATCAGCCTCACTGAAGTTTCTGGTGCCGTTTGGCGCGCTTTCAGCTATTGGCCGGCAGGTGACCTGGCCGCTGGCCGCGCCGGTGATGCAACCCCAGGTGACGATCGTCATCGACACGATGAGCCAGGCCTTCTCGGGGCCTGAACTGCCGCTGGCGTCCGCCCTGCCGGCAGCCGGAAGTGGCATCGCCGGGTTGGTGCCTGCGGCCCTCGTAACGATCTGGTTCGGGGGCTTCGTAACGGTTCTCTTGCGGTGGTGGGCGGATTGGCGGTCGATTGCCGATGCCGCTCGGTGCGCATCGCCCCTGGACCACGGTCGCGTCGCCGCCGCGCTTCGAGGTCTTCTGCCGGTCTTCGGCTTCAGGAAGTCCGTGGTCCTGGCGGCCTCGAACGCTTCGTTCGAGCCGGGAGTCTTCGGAATCGTGAAGCCTGTGTTGTTGTGGCCGGACTCGATGACCGATCGGTTAGACGACCCGCACATCGAAGCGATCCTTGCCCACGAGCTTTCCCACATCCGGCGAAGCGACAACTTGACGGCGGCGCTCCACATGGTCGTAGAGGCCGTGTTCTGGTTCCATCCGCTCGTCTGGTGGCTGGGTGCTCGACTGATCGACGAGCGCGAGCAGGCCTGCGACCACGACGCGATCTCACACGGCCGGGACCCGCACGTGTACGCGGAAAGCATCCTCAGAACGTGTCAGTTCTCGGTCGAAGCCCCACTTGCCTGCGTCGCAGGCGTGACTGGCGCAGATCTCAGGAAGCGCATCGAGCGGATCATGCAGGGTCCAAGCAACGAGCGGCTGAGCGCCTGGAAAAAGCTCTTGTTGGCCGCGGCAGGGATCGTGATTGTGGGGACGCCTCTCGGCCTCGGTGCGGTGAGCGCGGCGCAACTGAAAGGCCAATCGCTCGCGAGATCGCAGGAGACGGCAGCCTCACCAGCCCAGGAATTCGAAGTGGCGTCCGTCAAACGTAACGCCTCCGGGAACAACTTCGTTCAGCTGGGTGGCGATCCCGGCGGTCGTTTTACAGCAACGAATGTTCCTTTGAAGCTGCTGATCCGACAGGCATACCAGCTCCAGGACTCACAAATTGTTGGTGGCCCGAATTGGATCAACACGGACCGCTTCGACATCATCGCCAAGGCTCCCGGGCCATTGGTGCTGCCTGCACCAGGCGGATCTCCCGGACCATTCCAATTGATGATGAGAGCTCTGCTTGCCGATCGTTTCAAGCTGGCGGTTCACACAGAAAGCCGCGAGCTGCGGATTTACGCACTGACGCTGGCCAGGCGCGACGGAAAGACGGGCTCTCAGCTTCGTCCGGCGGCTGTCGACTGTGTCGCCATGTTTGCTGCTCGCGGCCGAGGCGGCCCGCCTCCGGCGCCGCCACAACCTGGTGAGCGTCCGCCCTGCGGCATGAGACTGGGCCCGGGCAATCTCAGCGGCGGTGGGGTGACGATGGCGCAGTTGTCGACGACGTTTTCGCAGTTCGTCCAACGCGTGGTCGTCGATCGGACGGGACTCACGGGTAACTTCGATATCGATCTCACCTGGACGCCCGATCAGCTCCCGCAAGGCCGCGGGGAGCCCCCGCCCGGCGTGCAGCTCCCGCCAATCGATCCAAACGGCCCGTCGATCTTCACCGCGGTGCAGGAGCAACTCGGTCTCAAATTGGATTCGCAGCGGGGTCCCGTGGACGTTCTGGTGATCGATCGAGTGGAGCAACCGACCGAGGACTAGGAGATGGCCATCCACCTGCTTCTACTCTGCGCCACCCTCACAAGGGTGGGCGGGTTCGCAGGCGACACCAGCGACCAGCTTGGACGAGTCGTGTTCGGCGGCCTGCCCGTGCCGGGTGCTACGGTGACGGCATCGCGCGACGCGGAGCAGGTTGTCACCGTCACCGATCAGCAGGGCAGCTACCGTCTGGCAGGCCTCGCGGAGGGCGTCTGGACGATCCGGGTCGAGATGCTCGGTTTCGTGACGGCGAGACAGGACGTGACGATTGCGAGCGGCGGCCCACCGATCACGTGGGAGCTTTCGCTGAAATCGTTCGAAGAAATCATCGCCGCATCTGGAGAAAGAGGTCAACCGGCCGTCGCCGGTTCTGGTAGCGGGTCTCCGGGGTTTCGCCGCACACCTGCAAGTGCGGCGCCGGGGGCAACACAACCGCTCAACGACGCGAGATCGCAGGGAGATGACGCGACGCGCGATCTGACGGCCGCAGCTGCCGAGGGATTTCTTGTCAACGGCAGTGTCAACAACGCGGCCGCTTCGCCCTTTTCTCAGCTGGCCGCCTTCGGCAACAACCGGCGGAACGGACGATCGCTTTACACCGGCGGCATCGGTACGATCCTTGGAAATTCAGCGTGGGACGCCCGCCCGTACTCGTTCACGGGCCAGGATTCGCCGAAGCCGTCGTACCGCGACGTTCAGGTGATGGGGGTGTTCGGCGGTCCGTTGCGAATCCCTGGTGTCTTGAAGCGCGGCCCGAACATGTTCGTCGGCTATCAACACACCTCGGATCACACCACGGTGACCAAGCCCGCGCTCATGCCGACCGCTCTCGAGCGTGCCGGCGACTTCTCGCAGACGCGAGACGCACGGGGTCAGGCCGTTCAGATCGTCGACCCGTCCACGGGTTTCCCGTTTCCGGGCGGAGTCATTCCGCGGGATCGAATCAGTCCCCAAGCCGCCGCGCTCCTTGGCTACTATCCGTTGCCGAACGTCGACGGCATCGATGGATACAACTATCAGACGCCGCTGCTCACGGCGACGGAACAGGACGGCGTTCAAACGCGTTTCACTCAACCACCTTGGAAAAGGAATCAGTTCTACGGCAATGTCGCCTATCAGCGAGTCGCGACGGCCGCCACGAACGCATTTGGATTCGCCGACGCCAACGATGTTTCTGGAGTCGACGCGGCCGTGAATTGGTCCCGCCAGGTGTCGCAATTCTTATCATTTCGAATCCGCTATCAGTACCTTCGCACCGCAACCGATGTGACGCCGTACTTCGCCAATCGACAGAACGTGTCGGGCGACGCCGGAATCACGGGTAATAACCAGGACCCCGTGAATTGGGGCCCGCCCAACCTCATGTTTTCGGGCGGGGTGGAGTCCCTGACCGAGGTTCAGTACGCGTCGAATACGAACCAGACGCATGTGTGGTCGGCGGAAAGTCTCTGGGGCCGCGGTCGCCACGGCTTCACGTTCGGCGGCGATGTGCGACGGCAGATCGTCGATGTGTTTTCCCAGCAGAACGCTCGCGGCGAGTTTTCGTTCACCGGCGCCCTCACTGGATCGGACCTCGCCGACTTTCTTCTGGGCATTCCTCACACCAGCGCCATCGCGTCGGGCAATCCCGACAAATACCTCCGAGCGTCCGCGTACGATCTCTATCTCACAGACGATTGGAGATTCAGTCCGGGTCTCACGGTGAATGCCGGTGTGAGGTGGGAGTACGAGGCGCCGATGACCGAGCTGTTCGGCCGTCTTGTGAACCTTGATGTCGCGCCCGGATTTGCTGCAATCAGTCCGGTCGTGGCGAGTAATCCCGTTGGGTCGTTGACTGGCACACAGTATCCCGACTCTCTGATTCGGGCGGATTTCGGCGGCATTCAACCGCGCATGGGCGCCGCGTGGCGTCCTCTGCCAGGTTCCTCGTTGGTCGTTCGGGCCGGGTATGGTGTGTACCGCAATACCTCCGTCTACCAACCGATCACATTGCTTCTGGCGCAACAGCCGCCGCTCTCGAAGTCCTTCAGCATTCAGAACAGCCAAGCGAACCCGCTGACCCTGGCCGACGGTTTCACAGTCCCCTCGGGCGTCACTCCCAACACCTTCGCGGTCGATCCTGATCTCCGGGTTGGTTACTCGCAAACGTGGCAAGTGTCCGTGCAACGCGACTTGCCGGAATCGCTGACAGTTCTCGCCACGTATCTGGGGACTCGCGGCAACCGGTTGGTGCAGGAGTTCCTGCCAAACACGTATCCCGCCGGCGCTCAGCCTGAGTGTTTCGACTGTCCGGCTGGATTCGTCTATCTCACCTCGGGTGGCCGCTCGACGCGACATGCAGGTCAATTCCAGTTGAGGCGACGTCTCCGGAACGGCCTGACCGCGACGGTTCAGTACACACTGGCTGAAGCACGCGACAACGCGGGTGCCTTTACAGGCGTGAACCTGACGGGAACGGCGATCGCCCAAAACTGGCTCGACCTCGACGCCGAGTGGGCTCCATCGAACTTCGATCAGCGCCACCTCGTCACCGCCCAATTTCAATACTCTACGGGTGTCGGCCGGGGAGCGAGCACGCTTGCGGAGGGTTGGAAAGGATCGCTCGTCAATCTTTCCAGAGGCTGGACGCTGACAGGCCAACTGACCGCCGGCAGCGGTCTGCCTCTGACGCCCGTGTACTTTGCTCCTGTGACCGGCACTGGCGTGACGGGCACGCTTCGTCCGGACGAGAGAGAAGCGATCGAAGCGATTCCAGCGGGCTCGTACGCGAATCCAACGGCATTCACGTCCCCAGCGGAAGGGCAATGGGGAAACGCCGGGCGGAACAGCATCACCGGTCCGGCGCAGTTTGCGTTGAATGCCGGCATCATGCGGACATTTGCCGTGGGCGATCGGTTCAGTCTCGACTGGCGAATCGATGCGACCAACGTGCTGAATCAGGTGACCTACGCCGGCGTGAACACGCTCTTCGGTAGTCCCCAGTTCGGGTTTCCCAACCGCACGAACACGATGCGCAAGCTTCAAACGACTTTCCGGTTGAGGCTATGAGAAGGATGCTGACACCGGAGAACAGATGTCTTATGTGGCGTGTGGGATTGCTGGTCATTTTGTCTGGCGCAGTGACCGTGAACGCGGTGCAATCACCCGCCCAGAGTGGGCCGACCTTCCGCAGCACGACGCGGCTGATCGTCGAGGCGGTGAGCGTTGTCGGCAAGGATGGCCGTCCGGTGGAGGGGCTGGACGCGAAGGACTTCACGGTCACGGAAGACGGTGAGCCCCAGAGCATCAGCTTCGTCGAGTTTCAACGCATCCAACCGGTGAATCGCGCGCAAACTCCTCCTGAGCAGAATGGCCAGCCTGTGGTGACGGTGCCAGCGGCGAAGCCCACAAGCTTGCAAGCTTCCTCCACTCCACTCGGTGAGATTCGATACCGCGACCGCCGGCTGCTCGTCTTGTACTTCGACGCGACCGCGCTGCCAACGCCGGATCTGCTTCGCGCGTGCGCCGCCGCGCGAACGTTCATCGACACGCAGATGACGCCGCAGGATCTATTGTCGATCATGACGTTCAAAGGCGGCGGCGTCCGCGTCAAGCAGGATTTCACCGACGACCGTGCAGCCTTGCGGGAGGTCATCCAGGATCTGATTTTCGGCGAAGACAAGGATGGCGACGGAATCGCCGATCCGGAACCCGGAACGGCCTTCGGACAAGACGACGGCGAGTTCAACATTTTCAATACCGACCGTCAGTTGTCTGCGCTTCAGACGGCGGTCACGATGCTCAGGCCTTTCGCCGAGCAAAAAGCATTGATCTATTTTGCAAGCGGGCTGCGGCTGAACGGTGTCGATAATCAAGCCCAGTTACGAGCCACGATCAACGCCGCGATTCGCGCTAACGTCGCGATCCACACGATCGACGCGCGCGGCCTCGTCGCGCAAGCGCCTCTCGGCGACGCGACGAAAGCGTCGCCCGGCGGCATCGGGATGTTTTCGGGTCAGCTGGCGAATACGGCGACGACGAACTTCCAGCGATCCCAGGACTCCCTTTATTCGCTGGCGAAGGACACGGGGGGAAAGGCGCTCTTCGACTACAACGATCTTTCGCGCGGCATCGTCGATGCCGCCGACAGCCTGACCAGCTATTACCTCATCGGCTACTACAGCACGCATGGCGCGACGGATGGCCGATTCCATCGCGTGCGCATTTCTCTGACCGGGTCGTTGGCCGCCGACCTGTCTTACCGCCAGGGTTACTTCGCCGACAAGACCTTCGCAAAATTCACGGCAGCGGACAAGGAGCGGCAGCTCGAGGATGCGTTGATGCTGGAAAACCCGGTCACCGACATCACGATTGCGATGGAGGTGAACTACTTTCAGCTGAATCGCGCCGAGTACTTCGTTCCGGTTGCGGTGAAGATTCCCGGGAGTGAGCTGCTCCTGGCTCGCCGCGGCGGCGCACAACGCACGGTCATCGACTACATCGGCGAGGTGAAGGACGACACTGGCTACACCTGGCAGAACATCAGGGACCGATTGGAGATCAAGCTGAGCGACGACACCGCTGGCCAGCTTGCTACGCGCCCGATTCAGATAGAAACGGGTTTCACGTTGCTGCCGGGCAGATATGTCATCAAGCTCCTGGCGAGGGACGCCGAGACGGGCAGGGTCGGGACGTATCTTGCCTCTTTCACGATTCCCAACCTGAACAGGGAAGACAAGCGCGTGCCCATCAGTTCGGTGGTGCTGGGCAGCCAGCGCGTGCCGGTCGAAAAGGCTCTTTATAGCGTCAAGCAAAAGATTGCTGCCGATTCGGTCAATCCACTCGTGTCGGATGGACAACGCTTGATGCCCAGCGTGACACGAGTTTTCAGCAAAGGCCGTGACTTGTACGTCTTTCTTCAGGCGTACCAACGGAACGCCTCAACCATTCAGCCGCTCGTGGCCTTCGTAAGCTTTTACCGCGATGGCGTGAAGAGTTTCGAGACAGCACCACTCGCGGTGACCGAAGGATACGATCCCAAGTCCAAGGCTCTGCCGCTCAGATTCAGTCTTTCGTTGGCCACCCTGCCGACCGGCAGATACGACTGCCAGGTTACGGTGCTCGACCCGGCAGGGCAGAAAGCGGCATTCTGGCAAGCGCCAATCGTGCTGGTGCCGTAAGGGCGCCAACTTTTTTACCGCCTATTGCCGGTTCCGCATAGTGGCCCCTCAGGCATCTTCCCTATGCTCATGCCCACACGCACTCTCCATTTTCGCGACCGGACGCTCGATGAAGTACTTCTCGTCATTTCGATTCGAAGAGAACGACGGCACCCTCTTTCGCGGCCCACAGCAGATTCCATTGACGCGAAAAGCCGGCGAACTCCTGCGTTGTCTGCTGGAGCGGGCCGGCGCCGTCACGACACATCAAACAATTTTGTCGACGGTCTGGCGTGGCACGCACGTGCAGCCCGGAAACATCAAAGTGCTCGTCAGGGAGCTACGTCGAGCGCTCGAAGACGACCCGCGCCAACCTCAGTTCATCAAGAGTGAGCCAGGTCGCGGTTACTCTTTCCTTGCGCCGGCGGGCGACGCACCGCCGCCAGGAGTTGACGTCGTCCGGCAGGACAGGACGCCGATCTTCGTCAATCGGCGCGATG
Organism: uncultured Acidobacteriota bacterium; assembly: GCA_963773035.1. GTDB lineage: Bacteria > Acidobacteriota > Vicinamibacteria > Vicinamibacterales > CAVVIG01 > CAVRXZ01. Next base: position 296,678 of record CAVYZX010000037.1, read on the forward strand.
AGCTCGAAACGTTGAAGCGATGCCTGGAAGCCGCCGGCGAGTCCGAGTGTCGCCTCGTCCTGATTGAAGGCGAGCACGGGGCAGGGAAGACGGCCCTGTGCGACGCATTTCTCCATCTTGCGAGCCGCTCGCCTGCAGTCTGGCTGTCGTACGGGCAGTGCTTCGAGCAAAGCAGGTCCGGAGAACCATATTGTGCGGTGCTGAATGCTCTGGACCAGTTGACGCGGCAATTTCCGACCCATGTTCCTGCGGCGTTGCTTCGACACGCTCCGGCATGGCTCGGACAGCTGCCTCAGTGGTCTGAACTGACGGTTGCCGCACGCGCCAATCCGTCAAATGGTCATCGGTCGTCCCGAATGATCCGCGAACTGTTGTCGGCTATCGATGAGCTCTCGCGCGATATCACCCTGGTCCTGGTACTCGAAGACCTGCACTGGGGCGATCTCGACACAATCGAGCTGCTCCGTGCATTGGGTCGTCACCATTCAAGGGCCAAATACCTGATTGTCGCGACCTATGACGCGTGCGAGGTTTCGGACCCGAGCCGGGCACTGGCGCGCCTCGCGCTGGACCTGCAATCGTCACAGGTGTGCATCTCGCTGTCGATTCGGCCCCTGCGGGAAGAACATGTTCGGGGGTATCTGGAAGCGCGGTTCGAGTCGACGGCGCTCGGTTCACTAACGGGTCCTCTCTGGCAGGTCACAGGGGGAAACGCTCTTCGGATGGTGGCCACGGTCGACGCGCTCGTCGCGACAGGGCATATTTTCCGCCAGCCAGAAGGGTGGCGCCTCGAATCACAGCCGCTCGGTTCAATGCAGCCAGCAAGCGCGAACCACCTTTCCGCACCGCTGCCAATCGGCAGCAGTTCCTTGACGTCGATGGCATGGATGAGCCGAGAGGACGCCGGCGCTTCGGCGTTTGGTTTAACTCAGAAGCTCAGAATCGTCGATTGACAAGTGGATCAAGTAGGACCGTAACCTGTCACGGTTGACAGGCGCCGCTGGAGACCGACGGCGAAGATCCTACCGCCGTCCTACCGAAATCCAACCGCTCACGTCCGGCGAAAGCATCAAGAATCAAAGCATTATGAGCTTGCAACCAGCACGCGGATCCGATTACTCACCCAACCGAACCCTTCTCCCACCACCGGTCGCGGGCATGGGCCGATCTTCCGTGGATGGCCCGGACACGATCGTGGGGGAAAGCGACACGCTGAAGTACGCCATCTTTCGAGCCGAGCAAGTGGCGGCGACCGACGCTTCGGTCCTGCTATGCGGTGAAACGGGGACCGGAAAAGAACTTCTGGCCAGAAGAATCCATCATCTCAGCCCCCGCCGCGATCGGCCTTTCGTCGTCGTCAACTGCGCGGCCTTGCCCGCAACGCTCATCGAAAGCGAGCTGTTCGGCCGCGAACGCGGAGCGTTTACCGGAGCCTACGCGACACAGGTCGGTCGGTTCGAGCTGGCCAATCGGGGCACCGTGTTCCTGGACGAGGTCGGCGAGTTGCCGCTCGAATTGCAGCCGCGCCTTCTCAGGGTCGTTCAGGAAGGACAGGTCGAGCGGCTTGGCAACCCTCGCACGGTCGATGTCGACGTCCGGATCGTGGCGGCGACGAACCGCGATCTGACCGACGAAGTCCGCCAAGGACGATTCCGCCGCGATCTCTTTTACCGGCTGAATGTGTTCCCCATTACGCTGCCATCGCTTCGAGATCGCCGAAGCGACATCTCCCTCCTCGTCCGCCATCTCGTATCGCGGCTCGCTCCGGCGCTGCGCAAGCGCATCGACGCGATCCCACCCGAAGTGCTGCGTATGCTCGAGACCTACGATTGGCCGGGTAACATACGGGAACTCGAAAACGTGCTTCAACGGGCGATCATCCTGTCTCACAGTGGGACACTCTCATTGAGCGAAGCGTGGCTGCCGGCTCACGAACCAGGACCGATTGGCGAGGGCATCACGCTGCTGGAAGTCGAGCGGCGCCACATTCTCCACGTGTTGAATTCGAGCTGCTGGCGCATCGAAGGCGCCGGTGGGGCAGCGGCCGTTCTGGGGATGAAGCCGAGCACCTTGCGGAGCCGCATGGCCAAGCTGAGAATTGCGCGTCCCGGCAAGGAGAGCTAGAGACGGCTAGCAGCTCGTGATCAGCTGCGTCAGGCGCGACTGAATCTCGTCGAGCACAATCACCGGCTCTTCTCGGAGCAGAATCCGGATCCCCTTGAAGACCCGGAACTCGCGGGAGTTGAAGAAGACTTCTGCTTCGTCGCCCGAGTGCCACTCCGAGATCAAGGTGAACGCGTTGGCGTCCTCGGTGTCGACGAGGAGGCGGCACCGCTCGCACCCCGAGGCGCGGCGCATGCGGCTCACCGCTTCGTCGACCGCGCTCAGAATTTCGCCGCGCTTGTACGGCTGCGCACGAAAGCTCAGGGAGGCAAGCAACATGGCGCTTGTAAGGAATGTGCAACGCGCATACCCGCCGAACTACGGCGTGAAACCATGTTCTTTGGCCAAATCGGCCGCGACCAGTCGCGCGATCCACGGCAGATCGTGGCGTGAATGAAGTAGCTGCTCGGCAGGAGGTCGCATGGTCGGAATGCTCCTCGCTCTCTGGTTCATCCTCGCCCAAGCCCCGGGTCAGCGTCTCGTCGGTGTCTATGAAGGCACGTTGCCATGCGCCGGCTGTGCAGGCATTCGAACAACGCTCGCCCTCTATACCGGGAGCCTGGCAGAGCCACGCGACGGCACCTTCACCCTCAAGGAAACGTACGTCGAGAGTCTCGGAGGGGACAAGGTACTGGAGTCGCTCGGCCAATGGACGGCCGTCCGAGGCACGGCTTCGGACCCGGACGCCACGACCTACCAACTGACCGCCAACGCTGCCAGTCAGCCGAAGTACTTTCTGCGAGTGGACAGCGACACACTGCGACTGCTCGATGCCGATCGGCGCGAGATCGCCTCCCAGGGCAACTACACGCTGACCCTCACGACAACGCTGCCATCCTTGGACCCCCGCTAGAGCATCCCAGCGCCTCAGAGACCCAGGGGTCCCCGTGTCTCCTCCGCGGTATTTGGTTGAGGCTCTCCACCGCGTTGAACGAGTCTTGCAGTGGTTGGAACCAGGGGTCAGGAAGCTGCTGAGGGAGGCGATGAAAGACCGAAAATATCCAGTTCGACGCTCGATCTGGGTAGCCTGCGGTCGAGATTCGGGTAGCCCTTCAGCAAAAAGTGGTAACCGGAGACACACCCGGTCCCGCGCGATCTTCGAAGTCCTTGTCATCTGCCTGGCCGCCACGTCACTTCACGCCCAGTCCGCCCGCGAGCTCGAGAGTACGGGCCGAGAGGCGGAAAAAGCAGAGCGGCAGAAGCCATCCGAGCCGACAAGGGTCGAACGCCTGATTAAGGCTGTCACGGCCGACATGTCAACGAAGCCAGGCTTCTATCCGCATATCGACACCGTCTATGCGGGCGGGGGTTTCACGGCGGGCGTCGGCTATCGCGGCCGGTATGGCGATCAGACTCATTGGAACCTGAGAGGGCTCTACTCGATCAAGAACTACAAGCTCGTGGAGCTGACGGCGAAACTGGCCGATGTCGATCGAAATCTTGGGCTGGATTTGCGGACTGGATGGAGAGATGCGACGCAGATCGGCTTCTACGGCCTCGGCATGGCCACAGCGCAGGACGACCGAGCCAACTTCCGTCTGCAGATGTCGTATGCCGGAGGATCGATCACGTGGCACCCTTCCCGATGGAGCGTGCTCGTGGGCGATGCGCAATACGAGGGTTACAGAACTCTTTCTCCGACAGGATCGGAACGCCCAATTGAAGAGGCGTACACGCCTCTCACGGCTCCAGGCCTGGGTGCTGATCCGAACTACCTGCACGGCTCGGGCGTTGCCGCCATCGATTGGCGTAGTTCGCCTGGCTACACTCGATCGGGTGGCTACTATGGTGTCGCGTTTCACGAATACATCGACACGGACCAGACCTTCAGTTTCAAAAGGACTCGATCTCAATCTCGTTCAACATCTGCCCATTTATCGCGAGACATGGGTGGTGTCTTTTCGAGGCCGCGTGCAAACGACGCTCGACGGGGAAGATCTCATCCCGTACTTCATGATGCCGTCGTTGGGAAGCGGTAGTACCTTGCGGTCGTACTCCAGTTGGCGATTTCGGGACCGTCACAGCATTCTTACGAGCGTCGAATGGCGCTGGATACCCGATCGCCGCTTCGACATCGCGTTGTTCGCGGATGCAGGAAAAGTCGTCCCGCGCACGCAGGATCTGAATCTCAAAGACCTGCGCGGCGATGTGGGCATCGGGATTCGGTTTCATGGCCTGAAGACGACCCCTCTCCGAATCGAGGTTGCGAACGGCACAGACGGCTGGCAGCTGGTCTTCGCGGGAACACCTGCCTTTTAGAGCGTATTGGCTGCTTCTGGCGTCAGCTTGTAGACTTACCCTTCAAGCGCACCAGTAGTGCGTGAAACCGTGTCGGTCTCGAGCGACGAACCCTGATGAAACTCAAGACGATTGTTCGGCGCGCGCGAAAGCTTGCGAAACGGTATCGCATCAGCGATGGGAGCGGCTTCCGGCTGAAGGACATCGACTCTTCCGATACGGGCAAGCTCGAGCGGGAGGACAAGGGCATTGCCCAGGAGCTGTTGACAACCGGTATCCAGGCCCTTGCCGAGCTACAGGAACGGCTCTACGCCCAGGATCGGTGGGCGGTACTCCTGGTTTTTCAGGCCATCGATGCGGCTGGAAAAGACAGCGCCATCAAGCACGTGATGTCGGGCGTCAATCCTCAAGGGTGTCAGGTCTACTCGTTTGGCGTCCCGTCCGCGCACGAGCTCGACCACGATTACTTGTGGCGTTGTCTCAGCGTGCTGCCAGAGCGTGGCCGGATTGGCATCTTCAATCGCTCCTATTACGAGGAAGTGATCGCCGTTCGAGTCCACCCTGAGTTCCTCGCACGACAGAAAGTGCCTGCAGTGCTCTTGAACGACAAAGAGCTGTGGCAACACCGATTCGAGGACATCCGCAACGTCGAGCAGTATCTCTCGCGCAATGGCGTGCTCATCCGGAAGTTCTTCCTGCACGTCTCGAAAAAGGAACAGAAAAAGCGGTTTCTCGAGCGGCTCGACAAGCCCGAAAAGAATTGGAAGTTCAATCCCGAGGATCTCAAGGAACGCGAGCGCTGGGACGACTATCAGGCGGCGTACGAAAGGACGATTCGCGCTACTGCAACAAAGCATGCGCCGTGGTACGTCGTCCCGGCCGACCACAAGTGGTTCACGCGGCTGGTCGTGGCATCCGCCATCATCGAAGGATTGGCCGGGCTCGATTTGAGATTTCCCGACGTCACGTCAGCACAAAAGCGCGAGATAGCCCGGGCCCGCCGGCTTCTCGGCGGCCGCTGACCGCCCTGTCGGCGCGGCGCGACTCTTACGGACTACGTTTCCATCGGCTCACCGACAGGGGGCTGCCGGCGTCGTCTTGGGTGGTCAGAATCAAGACATCACCCTCAACCTCCCAGTGGCGGGGTCGGCTCACGTCGAGCGGGCCGGGCGCGGCCTTGGCAGTCTGTCCAGATAGGACGTACGTCAGGGTGCGGTTCTGCATGTCGACGGCCGTGCGTCCATCGGTTGAGATGACGCCGTTGCGGATGTCGATTCCGGCAGCGCGCAGCAGATCGGTGGACGCCTTGTCCGCGCGGATCTCCATCTTCAGATTGCTGAACTCATCGTAGACAAGCATGCCCGACCCATTGAGCGCAATCGGCGCCTTTCCCGGAGGGCGCATCTCGAACGATTCGAGCGCCCACCGTCCTTCCAGAAATTTCCGGGCCGCTGCTACCGTTCCAGCGCCCGTCTCCGCGGGTGCCACGTCGATCGGCTTCTCAATGGCTTTCGCCGCACAGGCCGTCATGGCCATGAGGAGTGTCGACATCAGAACTCGATTCAGTGCGTGTGTCATTCGCATTCGCATCTCCGGTCGCGCGCGGATCGGGCTCCGCTTCGCAAGGCAACTTGGCCATCACAGGTTGAAAATACCTTTTACACCGCGAACGATCAATTCGTTCAAAGGCAGCACGAACAAGAGCAGAGGCAACATGGGTAGGACGGCCGCCAGCGCGAGCAGCAGCGCATCGTTTCTCGAGAATGGAACGATTCGCATTTTCTCAATGACTTCGAAGCTATTCCCCAGGTCGGCCAGCGACTGAAGGTCAGCCGTGCCGAGTAGCTCCTCTTTCGCGGGACTGCCTTTGATCCATTTCGCCTCGAACGCTTGCGTATAGGTCGACGCGAGCGCGCCATATTTCAGCAAGCCACGCTGCTTCACTTGCAAGAGCTTCGGTGCGAAAAGCAGCAATGGCGCAAGCACCAGCAACACGCTCAGCCCGGCCATTGCTGTCAAAGGCGGGACGAGGCTCGCAAGTTTCGCGCCGCCAAACATCACGTCTTCAGCATAGGTGGCCACCGCCATGCCGGATAATCCGAAGATCAGAGGGGACAGGTTTCCGTGGGTCACGCCCAGCCCACCCAGGCCACCGGCGAGGTCAGGGTGAGTGGGGACCAACTGCAGGTCCAGCCGGGCGATTCGCCACAAGATCCACCACCAAATCACCAGACGCCAGAGCCACCGCCATACGAGAAACTGAAAGAGCGGCATGCTCACGAGGGTGTACCACCACCCAGCCCACGTCAACGACCCCGGCACTCCGCTGATGTTCCGCCAGGTCGAGACGGTGGTCGGCAGATCCACACGAATCCCGGAGACCAGCAGAGCCATGGTGACGATGACGAGAGCGGCCTCGACCAACCAGGAATCGACGAGCGCGATCGCACGCCGTAACATGCTCACAAAACCTGGCACGTCCGCGACCGGCACGACCCGGGCCCTGACAAGATCGCGGAGAACCTCACCGGTTCGTGCATCGAACCACGTCTCGGCGACAAAGAAGAGCGGGATCGCGAGAAGGAATCGCGCGTGCGTGCCCAGGCTTCCGTAGAAGGTCACCGTCGGACCGATGAACAGGGCGGTCTGCAACCCGCTCAGCACGACCAACGGCGCCCAACCGATCAGTCCGATGATCACGCCGAGTCGAACGAGGCGCTCCCGGTCCCGATCCAGAACTATGACCCGCGCGAGACGGTAGAGTGGACCTTCTCGAACAAGAGAGAAGTGATGGAGCTCCGGGGCGAGCAATGCCACGACGTCACCCTGACGCTCCGGAGTCTTCCTGGTATCGGCAGAGTTCAACATCAGTTCGCTGGTTAAGCCCTACGATCCAGCCCGGTCGTCAGCGCCGCCTGCCTCCGCCGCCCCCTCGGGAGCCACCGCCGCCACGGTAGCTTCCGGTGCTCCGTGTGGAGCTGCCGCTGCCGTTCCGGTAGTTCCCGTAATCGGTGGTCCGCTGCGTGCCCTCGCGACGGGCGGCTGAATCACGATTCAACTGATCGACGGTGCCGCGGTCGGCCGTGGATCGTTCCCCGGTGGTCGGTGTCGGCCTTTCGCCGCTCGGCTGCCTGTCGGTGTTCGACCAGCCGCCGTTGTCGTACTTTTGCCACGAGCCGTCCTGGCGCCGATAGGCATTGCCGTCTCTTCCAGCATAAACGTCGCCGCCAGAGCCAGCCGCGACAGTACCGCCGCCAGGGCCGCTTCGCGTCACCGCCGATCCCTGGTCCGTTCTAACCGTCCGTGTGGTGGTTCCTGTCTGTCGGTTCGTATACCGATTGGTCTTTGCCCAATCGTCGCCGCGCTGCACGCCCGTCGAACCCCAGCTTCCATACACGTTCGAGCCCTGACGCGTTTGCGCGTAAGTTCCGGTTCGGGGGTTATAGGCTTGTGCGACGCCGCGCGAGCCGTACGGTCCATAGGCCGCCGCGCCACGCGCATAGGTACCGGTGCGGGGGTTGTAGCGAGCAGCCACGCCGGCGCCACCGTAAGGGCCGTAAACTCCGGCGCTGCGCCCGTAGGCGCCCGTGCGCGGGTTATACCAGGCGGAGTACCCGTACGTCGGGAAGTGCCCATAGTAGTAGGGATAGAAGCCGCCATACCCGTAGTACGGCGGGTAATACCAACCAGTACCCCACACCGCGCAGCCCCACCCGATCATCAGTCCGGTATAGCCGGCGGCCGCGGCATACACCACCCAGTCGTCGCTGTTGTCTTCGACGGTGACGTAGGTGACGTGATAGGAGGGCGAACTGACAGGAATCTTGTAGATCTCCGCCGGTACCGTGCCGGCCACTTCCCAAGGACCGGTCGCGTTCTTCGACTGGAACCACACGCCCTGAAAGCACATGTAGTACAGGTCGCCAACCTTGAAGACATCCTTGTCGGTGTTCACGGCGCGCTGCACTGTGGTTGTCTCGATCGGTTCGAACTTGGGGTCGCCCTGGAAGGCCACATCAGGCGCTTTCACTTCCTTCTTGTTGACGCGGGCCGTCTGCGGAATTTGCGACAGCAGTACGGCTTGGGCCGCCTGATCGGTGCCGGGGACTGAAGCCAGCACTCGGGACCGCTCGTGCTCGAGCGGGATCTTCTTGAAGTCTTCTGGGAGCGTCGGCGTGGCAAACGTCCACGGTCCCATGAAATCCGGCGCCGAGAACCAGCGACCGGCGACGAGATAGTAGACCGGTCCCGTCTTCCCCAGTCGAAACACGTCGCTCTCCGTGTTACTCACCCAGAGGAGCTTGGTACCTTGCACCAACAAGTAGCTCGGTTCGCCCCTGAGCAGAATGAGCTCCGCGGGGGTGAAGTTCACGAAGACCTTGGGTACAGCCGAGCCGTCGATCGATTTGCCAGGGAGGTTCGCCTTGACGTCTTTCCAGTTCTCATCTGCGGGCAGCTTCTTGAAGCTGTCTGACAATTTCCCGGCCGGCGACCAGGGTCCCTTCACGTCCGTAGCTTTAAGCCACGTGTCGTTGTTCCGAAGATAGTAGGTGTTGGTGGGATCGTGTTGAAAGAAGTCCCAGTTCGTGTTGACCGCGAACTTCAGATCGTTGTCCATAATCGGACTCCAGATCGGTTCGCCGTCGAAATTCACCACCACGGCCGGTGTTTTGCTGAAGAAGATCGTCGGGGGATCGGCTTTGACGCCTTCCACGTCCTTCACAACGATCTGGCTCTTGTCCAGATTAACCAGGACTCGATCCAAGGCAATCACCTTGTCATCGTCGGGAATTGCCTTGTCGACCTCCGCGACGATCTCGCGCACCTGCTCTTTTGGCAGGTCCGGGAAGTTGGTTTCGACAATCTTCATGTTCTGGAAGTTGACCAGGCGGTCGTCGAGGGCAACCTGTGTATCCGCTTCGAGCTTGATCGTCCCCAATGCCGGCTTGCTGTTGGCGGCCTTATCGCGATACGACACGGCGCTGAAGGCCACAAGATGCTTCTGTTTCTCCCAAGTCGAGATCTGTGGCTGATAAAGAAGAAAGTCGCTGCCGCTCGGCAGTTGATAGGCACGCGGCCAGCCGCCATCGATCGGCGCCGCGTTTGCGGCGGACGCCGCTGGCGGCGACGAACTTGGTGCTGGCTGTGTCGCGGGCTTGGGAGCGGTTTGCGCAGGCGCAGTGGTCTGACTCTGCGCCGTGATCATGGGGGCCAGCGGCTGCAAGAACAAGCTCAGCGCCGCAACGATCGCGGCGGTCCGTCGTGCCGGTTTCTCAAGGTTCATGACTCTGCATCCTTCTAGCTGTGCGCTGCAAAACGCTAGTCGATCGATCAGGCGGCCAGCCAAGTCCGCGCCTTGGCGATGGCTTCCTTGGTGAAGAATTCGACCGGTCCTTTCCGCAGGTCTGCGCTCGCGAACATCAGCGCCTCGCTGCGCCATCGTTCATCTCCGACGATCGCGATACGCTCGATGCTGTCGCCGTGCTTCACATAGAACGTGAGGTCGCTCCAATTGGCCGGCGACTCCCATCCTTCAAACCCTTCAAGCAGGACGAGCAGTCTGACCGGGCCGATGCGCTCGATTTCGGCGGCAAGCATCTTCTCGGATTGCTCGAAATCGGCCCTCCGCAATGTGCCACGAATTTCCAGTCCGTAAATGTTACCGTGCTCGTGCCGCATCGCAACCGGCATGTTGGTCCCCTCGTCTTAAGGACTGTCGCAATTGCCCTGGTAAGGACTGTCGCGCAATTGCCCTGGCAGAACCACCAGGACGTCGGCCGCGCGCTACCAAGGCGCCAGTCGCACGAGCAGAGACTATGCCGGCATCCCTGGATATCCGCACACGACTCCAAGTGGCACCTTTGACCCGGAAGGCAGGCACCGATCATGCGTGCCGCCGCAACCCGCGTCAAGGACATCTCCGTTCGACCGGAGTTGCTCCGAAATGCCGGACCGCCAGGAACAGCGGACGGCAGGAATGAGCGCTTAGCCAGGGCTTTGCGGGCGGATCGGCAATTGCAGCAATTCTTATCCCCCTGGGGACTTGCTTTGCAACGAGTAGGATACGAGACGCGAAAGGAGAACCGCATGAGACGGAGCATTCTGACCGCACTGACCGCTTTGCTGTTGACACCCACACTGGCCCTCGCGCAGAAGGTCTCTTACGACTTCGACAAGACCGCGAGTTTCAGTGGTTTCAAGACCTACGCGCAGAAGGACGGGACCAAGGTCGGCCAGCAACTGATCGACGACCGCATCGTCGCGGCAATTGACGAACAACTGGCGGCGAAAGGGTTCATGAAGGTCGATGCGAACCCCGATGTGATTGTCATTTATCACGTCGCCTTCGACAAAGAGAAGGACATATCGACTTACAGCTCTGGCTATGCCGGCGGATACGGCCCCTACGGCTATGGTTGGGGAGGCGGTTGGGGAACGGGCACGACGACGACCCAGGTGCGGGACATATTGATCGGCACGCTCGTTATCGACATGGCCGATGCGAAGAAGAATCAGCTCGCCTGGCGCGGGATGGGCACCAAGCAAGTGGACCCCACGGCCAAGCCCGAGAAGCGCGACAAGAACATCAGCGAAGCCGTGAAGAAGATCTTCAAGAACTATCCGCCGAAGGTGAAAACTTAGATCGACAGGGGCTACGCCGGCTTCGGCCGACGGAGTCCCAGCTTGGCCATACGTGTCTCGAGGGTGGTGGGCCTCAAGCCCAGACGGTCCGCCGCTCCTCCCACTCCCCGAATCCGCCACCCCGTGCTCTCGAGCACACTCCGAATGTGATCGGTTTCGACATCGATGAGCTTGGTGCTGCGTTTGCCAGCAGCGACCGACGCCATCGGCGGGGTAATGGTCAGGCGAGGTCCGGTCGCCGCGATCATTGCTCGCTCGACGATGTTGCGCAGTTCACGGATGTTGCCCGGCCACGGGTAACGTTGAAGAACGGCCATGTTCTCACGCGGGATGACATCGATTCGCTTACCGAACGCCCTTGAAAATTCCCCAACGAAGCGCCACACGAGGAGTGGGATGTCTTCGATCCGATCCCGCAGCGGCGGGACTTGGATAGGGAAGACGTTCATCCGGTAGAACAAATCCTCGCGAAACGTGCCGTCCGCGATGCGCTGCTCGAGGTCCCGGTGCGTTGCGGCGATGATCCGCGTGTTCACCTGAATTGGTTTCGGGCTTCCGAGGCGCTCCACCTGTCGCTCCTCGAGCACGCGCAGGAGCTTGACCTGAACCTCGAGCGGCAGGTCACCGATCTCGTCGAGAAAGATCGATGAGCGGTCCGCCAACTCGAAGCGTCCTACTTGCCGTGAGAGGGCACCGGTGAACGCTCCCTTTTCGCGGCCAAACAATTCGCTCTCGATCAGGGTATGGGGAATCGCGGCGCAGTTCACGCGGACCATCGCCGCCGCACGTCTGGCACTCAACTCGTGAACCAGGGTGGCGAAAAGCTCCTTGCCGGTACCTGTCTCCCCGAGCAGAAGAACAGTGGAATCGGTACTCGCGACCTGCTTGACCTGCTCGAGCACGAGGCGAATGGCGGCGCTCGTGCCCACGATCGGATTCGTGCCGAGCTGATCTTCGTCCCCCGGGACCTCCGGACGAAAGTACACGTCCTTATCGTGCAGCCGGCCGCGCAGGTGTTTGACCTCAGCGAGAGCGCCGGCTATCGCCTCGTCTCCTTGGCGGCGGGCAAGAACGTTCCCGAACACGGAGGCAACGACCCGCAGACGCTGAAGCGTCTCCGGCTCCCATGCACGCTCGCGGCGCACCTTCTGGAAGCCGATAACGCCCGCGACCTTTCCCCCGACCGAAAGCGGCACCATTACGCTGGATCGCGTGCCTGTTTGCTCGTAGCTCGCACGGTCGACCGGGCTCGGGATCTGGTCCGAGGTGGAAAAGACCGCCACGTTACCCGCGAGCACGGTCTCGAAGGTCCAGGGGAACCCCTTCAACGTGGCGACTGAGTGGGGAGGGATCCCCGGCCGCTCCCAGCTAAGGACGCGGTCAGGCGAGCCGTTGGCGTGAATTCGGTCGAAGGCGCACCGGTCGGCGTCCAGCGTCTCGCAAATGCGGCGCAATCCATCGCGAATCGCATGGTCGAGCTGTTCTACGGGCAAGTTGATGAATTGCTCTGTGAGATCGGCGACGAGCGGCACGAAATGGACCTCGTTCTCGACCGTGGGGCGAACCTCGTTGACAGACGACCGACCTTCGGCGATCTCGACGACAGTAACGAGCAAGTAAGCGTCCTCTTCAGTCGAGATTGTGTTCAGGCGAATCTCGACCGGGAATTCGAGGCCGTCAGACCGTCGGGCCAGCAGTCGGCGCGCGCCCTCCACGGGGCGCAATTCGCCAGGAGGATCAGGAAAAGAGCCGGATGCGTACTCCTTGGAGGCGGCTTGACGGAAGTCCCGAAAAAGAACGTCAATGGACTGTCCGATCAGTTCCTCGCGAGAGTAGTCAAACAGACGCTCGAGTGTTTGGTTCACCAGAGTGATGACGCCGTCGGATCCAATCAGGACAACTCCATGCGGCAGCGCCTCCGCCACCGGTCGGAACACGCCGGCCGAGTCGCCGCTGACCGCCGTTGCTGTGGCGATCTTGGCGCCGCCTTCTGGCAGTGCCAACTGAGTGGCTACATTGAAACGGGCGTGCGGACCGACCGAAACACGGGCGAAAGGACCACTGTTCGTCGTTGACTCCAAGATGCCGGAGTTTAGCAGACCCACGACAGACCGGAACCTGTCAGGTGTAGCAGGTCGCGTTAGAGCATTCGTAGCATTGAGTTACGTGTCTGGCATACGATCTGCCACCACGTGGCCGGCTAATGGGTTTACACGAGCTGGCCAACAGGCCTACAGGAGATAGAGCAATGAAGCACACGCTCGCACCCGAGCAGCCAGGCTCGGTCCCCGGCATCGCGGCATCCGGATTCGCCTCGGGATCTGCAGCACCCCTTGGCGCCACCGTCACGGCGACCGGGACAAATTTCAGCGTGTTTTCCAAGCACGCGACCGGCATCGAGCTCTTGCTCTTCGATCGCGTAGACGATCGACGACCTGCACGAGTGATCCCTATCGACCCGGTGACGAATCGCCAATATCACTACTGGCACACCTTTGTTGCGGGGGTGCGAGCTGGTCAGATCTACGGGTACCGAGGTTTGGGGCCGTTCGATCCGGCGAGCGGTCAGCGCTTCGATCCCGACAAGGTCCTGCTCGATCCCTACGGGCGCGGTGTCGTCGTACCTCAAGGCTTCAGCCGTGACGCCGCGGCTGAAAAGGGCGACAACGCGGCGACCGCCATGAAGAGCGTCGTCGTCGACCCGGCCGGCTACGATTGGGAAGGCGATCGTCCTCTGAACATCCCTTCGTCGCGCACGGTGGTGTACGAGATGCACCTCCGCGGATTCACCAGACATCCCAATTCTGGTGTGTCAGAACGCACGCGGGGCACTTTCGCCGGGCTGATCGAGAAGATTCCTTACCTTCAGCAGCTCGGCATAACCGCTGTGGAGTTGTTGCCGGTCTTTCAGTTCGACCCGCAGGCCGTCCCTCCCGGTCACGGTCGAGTCAACTACTGGGGTTACCAGCCGGTATCGTTCTTCGCGCCTCATCAAGCGTACAGCTCACGGCAAGATCCGCTCGGGCCGGTCGACGAGTTTCGCGACATGGTCAAGGCGCTGCATCGCGCCGGCATCGAAGTCATACTCGACGTGGTGTTCAACCACACGGCAGAAGGCGGCCAGGACGGTCCGACGCAGTGCTTCCGCGGGCTGGATAACAGTGCGTATTACATCCTGGAGCAAGATCGTTCGCGGTACGCCGACTTCTCCGGTTGCGGCAACACGCTCAATGCGAACCATCCGATCGTGCGCCGGATGATCGTGGACAGCCTGAAGTATTGGGTCGAGTGCATGCACGTCGACGGGTTTCGCTTCGATCTCGCGTCCGTCCTTTCACGCGATCCATCAGGCCACCCGATGCCAAGTCCGCCAGTTTTGTGGGACATCGAATCGGAGCCTTCGCTCGCCGGTACGAAGCTCATCGCGGAAGCGTGGGATGCCGCGGGCCTCTATCAGGTGGGCACCTTCATCGGCGACTCCTGGAAGGAATGGAACGGGCGTTTCAGAGATGAAGTCCGCAGTTTCTTCCGCGGCGAAGACGACAAGGTGCAAGCGCTGGCGGATGCCTTGCTGGGGAGCCCGAACGTGTACGGCCACAAAGGGCGTGAAGCCGAAGCCAGCGTGAATTTCGTCACCTGCCACGATGGGTTCTCGCTGAACGACCTCGTTTCGTACAACTCCAAGCACAACGAAGCCAACGGCGAGGAGAATCGGGACGGCGCCGACGACAACCGAAGTTGGAATTGCGGGGTAGAAGGGCCTACTGGCGACCCGCAGATCGAGGAGCTGCGGAACCGTCAGGTGAAGAACTTCCTGACCGTCACGCTGCTCTCGCTCGGTGTACCGATGATTCTCATGGGCGACGAAGTGCGGCGCACGCAAGGAGGCAACAACAACGCCTACTGTCACGACAACGAGGCGAACTGGTTCGACTGGTCGTTGGTAGAGAAGCATGCGGACGTTCATCGGTTTGTCAGCCTGCTCCTGGCGCGACGTCAGTTGCGGGACCAGACGGCGGAACGTCAACGCGTCAGCCTCACGCAGATGCTGCACCAGGCTAAGACCGCTTGGCACGGCGTGAAACACCTGCAGCCGGATTGGTCGCCTCAGTCGCACGCCCTGGCGTTCGGCGCCGACATGCGGAGGGAAGGCCTGGAGCTTTACGTGATCATGAACGCGTATTGGGAGCCGCTCCCGTTCGAGCTGCCGGAAACCACCGAGAGTGAACCGTGGTGTCGATGGATCGATACATCGCTCGAGACACCGGAGGACATCGTTCCGTGGCAGACGGTTCGGGCAGTTGCGGATCAGCGCTCGTATGCGGCGGGACCACGCTCTGTCGTGGTTCTGGCGAGACAGGTGGCGAGAGCCCGTGAGCGCGCCTAGGGTCCGTCGCGCTCAGCACATATCCCGCGGCTGACCGGTCGACGCGAGAACGCTGCTCCACAACGTACCGTCCGGATCGATCTTCTTCCGTTCCGACACGGCGAGGCGAATAGGGACGTACGTGAACTGGTGGTTCCAGAAGCTCACGACCATGTTGGTTCGTCCGCTCATGCCGGCATGAACGGCGGAGTGACCTAGCAGCAAGCAGAAGGCCGAATCACCAGCTGTAGCCGGGACACTCCTGATGGCATAGCTTGGGTCGATGTACTTGATATTGGCCTCGATGCGAGCGTGCTTGAAGTGATCTTTGATCGCGTCCCGCAAAAACACGCCAACATCGCCGAACTTGACGTTCCCTGAGGCATCGCGCTGGTTGGTTTGGCCGATGAGATCCTGGCCGGCTCCTTCCGCCACGACAATGACCGCGTGCCCCCTTCGCTCGATCCGGCGCTGCAACTCGGTCAGGAACCTTTCGAGCTTGAACGGCACTTCAGGAACGAGACAGAAGTTGACCTGGCTGTTGACCAGGACGGCATACGCCGCGATGAACCCCGAGTCGCGACCCATCAGTTTCACCAGCCCGATTCCGTTGCGTGCGGCCTCCGCTTCGGTATTGGCCGAATAGGTGGCTCGCCTCGCTTCGGTGACCGCAGTTTCGAAGCCAAACGTTCTCTGTACGAATGAGATGTCATTGTCGATGGTCTTCGGGATGCCGATCACGCTGATCTGGAGGCCTTGCCGTGTCGCTTCGTCGCCAATTGCCTGCGCGCCGCGGAGCGTCCCGTCGCCGCCGACGGCAAACAGGATCCCAACGTGCAAATCCTTGAGCGTCTGCACCATCTCTGCCGGATCCTGCGGCCCGCGCGAGGAGCCGAGGATCGATCCCCCTATCTCGTTAATGCGATTGACCGTCTGGTGAGTCAATGCAACGGGCTCGTGTCCGCACCGACGGACGAGCCCTTCGTAGCCGAAGCGGAACCCGTACACTTTGCTCACACCGTAGTGGTGATGCAGGCTCAGGACAATGGAGCGGATGACATCGTTCAATCCAGGACAGAGCCCGCCGCAGGTCACGATGCCGCAGGCGAGCTTCGTCGGATCGAAGAAGAGCGTACGCCTCGGTCCGGCGGTTTCCATCGCGGGCGGCTCGACACCGTTGGCCAGACCGGCCTTCACTTCCCGCAGGCTCGCGTGATAGAGGACGCGCTCATCATCCTGGATGAAACGGACTCCGGACATCGGCGAGGGTATGGCACATTCACCGAGCCGCTCGATCGTGAAATCAAGATCCTTGTCCCGCATGTGAACGCGTCCCCTCAGTTCATCATCGTCGTTCCGGTGGCTCGCAAGTCACTCACCACCAGCTTGACGCGCTCGGCAACAGCCGCCTCGGCAAGAGTGAGGTACGAGCGCGGGTCGTACGCTTTCTTACTGCCGACCTCTCCGTCCACTTTGAGGACGCCGTCGTAGTTTCTGAAAAAGTGGTCGGCGATGGCGCGCGTGAAGGTGTACTGCATGTCGGTGTCCACGTTCATCTTCACCACACCATAGCCCAGCGCTTCGTGAATGTCGCGCAGCTCAGAACCCGAGCCTCCGTGAAAGACGAGGTCGAATCGTGCGGCTTCACCGAATGCGGCGACGACGGCATCCTGACAGTCCTTCAGAATGGAAGGCTTGAGCTTGACGTGACCGGGCTTGTAGACGCCGTGGACGTTGCCAAAGGTTGCAGCCAGGAGGTACCGGGCGCCCTTCACGACGTTCAGGCGCCGGGCGACCTCCAACGTGTCTTCGGGAGTCGTGTAGAGCTTCGCGGAGGCGCTCGCCTTGATGCCGTCCTCTTCTCCTCCCACAACGCCAGCCTCGATTTCGAGAATCAGATCGTTTTTCCGAAACCGCTCGAGCAGCTTCAGCGCGATGTCGAGATTCTCCTTCAACGGCAGCGCGCTGCCGTCGAACATATGGCTGTTGAACAGGTTTCGGTTTCCCGCAGCCCGCCGGCGCTCTGTCTCCTCGACGAGCGGGAGGACGAACTTGTCAAGCTTGTCGGCCTGGCAATGATCGGTATGTAGCGCGACGTAGATCGGGTACCGGTCGGCCACACGATGAACGTGCTCGGCGATCGAAATGGCCCCAAGCACCATATCCTTGACCGCAGCGCCCGAGGCGAACGCGGCGCCGCCGGTCGACACCTGGATAATTCCGTCGCTCTTGCTGTCGGCCAATCCTTTCAGGACGCCATTCGCTGTCGTGAGCGACGTCACGTTGATCGCGGGATAGGCGAACTTGCCTTTTCGCGCCCGATCCAGCATGTCGCAGTATCTCGCGTAGTCGGCAACCGGCATACGAACCTCCAATCATCCTTCACGAGCGTGCCGGCGTCGTTGAACGCTTGTCGCGTTTCCGGCGATTGTCTCTTTCCCAGAGGAGATATCCGCCGCGGAAGGCCAGGGCGTTGTCGCCGGCCCGGCACCGCGGAGGCAGTTTGTCCAGCTTGGTCACGTTGCCGCCGCCAACGACCACATCGTCGAGCTCGAGGGCGTCGATGAACCGGGTAGCGACATCGTGAAAACACTGACGCCATTTGGTGATGCCGAGCCGTTTCAGTCCGTTGAGTCCCAAATAACTTTCATACGTGCCGTCTTTGTATGAAAGATGCCCCAGTTCCATCGGCACGATGGTATCGTTCACGACAAGCGCGGTCCCCAGCCCAGTTCCCACGCCCAGAAAAAGCATCGTGCCTCCGCGGTAGCTGCCCAAGGCTTGCATGGCAGCATCGTTCATCATCCTGACGGGATTTCCAAATGCTTTGCCGTAGTCGAAATGGATCCAGCCGTGTCCGAGATTGACCGGCTCGGAAACCGGCTGGTTGTTTCGAACGCGCCCGGGATAGCCGATCGACACCACCTCGTATTTCCAGTCTTCAGTGAGCTTCAGAACACCCGACACCATCTGCCTGGGGGTCAAGGTCGGGCCCGAGGGAAACTTCCGCGGCTCGGTCTGTCCGTTGACGAGGGCTTTGACGCTGTTTCCGCCGATGTCAATGACCAGGATCTTCATCGCTTGGCGCCGAGTTCAAGACGCAGCCCCACAGCAGGCCGGAGCATCTCCGAAATGCCGAAGACGGGATCGTCTGACTACAATGAGCCTACTGGATTTTGGCCAGTCGCGGGTCTAGCGTCTGTAGGGAGGCAAGATGAAAGTCGGCATCGTCGGCTGCGGGATGGTCGGTTCGGCGTCCGCTTACGCTCTCGTGATGCATGGTGTGGGCCGGGAAATCGTCCTTGTGGACCTGAACCGCGCGCGCGCCGAGGCCGAGGCCAACGATATCTTTCATGCGGTACCGTTCGCGCATCCGCTCACTGTGCGTGCCGGAAGCTACGCGGATCTGGCAGGGGCGCGGGTGGTGGTGATCGCCGGTGGCGTCGCACAAAAACCGGGCGAGACGCGCCTGCAACTGCTCAAGCGGAACGCAGATGTCTTCCATCAGATCGTGCCGTCGGTGCTACGCGTCGCGCCCGAAACGATTCTGCTCATTGTAAGCAATCCTGTAGACATCATGACCCATCTGGCGGCGCACTACGCCGCCGAGTTCGGTGTACCGCACACTCGCGTGTTCGGGTCGGGCACGACGCTCGACACCGCACGATTTCGGACGTTATTGGGTCGGCATTTTGGTGTGGATTCCCGCCACGTTCACGCGTACGTCATCGGTGAGCACGGGGATTCAGAAGTACTGGTCTGGTCGCAGGCTACGATTGCGGGGCTTCATCTGGACGAGTTCGCCAAAGTCCACGGGGGAGTACTCGATGAGCCCGAGCGGCGACAGATAGACGAGAACGTTCGTCGAGCTGCATATCAGATCATCGCGGGCAAGGGCGCGACGTATTACGGCATCGGGAGCGCCGTCGCGCACATCGTGGACGTGCTGGTCCACGACCAGCGGGCCATCCTTACGATATGTTCACGCATCAGCGGCGCGCCTGACTACGAGGGGTTGACTTTCGCCCTTCCGCATCTGGTTGGCGGGGACGGCGTGCTGGCGACGATTCCGCTCCCACTGACTCCTACCGAACGTGACGGACTCCGCAGAAGCGCGGGCATCCTGCGAGAGGCCGTCGCCGAGCTGACGTTGATTCAATGAAGGAAATGCCACCGTGGCTGAAAAGAATCTTCTGGACCGCTTTAACGTCGGCCGCATCAAGTTCTTCGGCGGTGGCGACGCACTCTAGGTGTAAGGAATGGCGCTCTTAGGGCCCGATTTGCAGCGCGACGCTCCCGGTGATGCCTCGAAGACGATCACCAGTGTCGTGTCCGTCGGCCTCTCCGATGACGCGATAGCCGACACCGCCGGTCAGGCGGAAGTGCCTGCCCAGATTGGCGAACACGTTGGCTTCGGGCTCGAAGACGAAGAAGCCTTCGTCGAAGAGAATCGTCCTCGTTATTGGAACTGGCACGATTGGCGGGAAAGGTCGAATCCGCGGATCGGGGCGCGGTGCTGGAACGAACGTCGTCACCCGACTCGCAAGAGTCGCCACGCCTCCGCCAATGAGCGACTTGGCACCGAAACCCACGCGGCGATCGCCGTGGACCGACCAGCCGAGAACCAGTCCGCCGTAAGACAAACCCTGATCGTGCGAACCGTTGGTCAACCAATAGCCTCCGGCCCCAGCGAAAAATGTCTTGTCCTCGAGCCAGCCCCCATACACGCCAGCGAGGACAGATGTGTCGTGATCGAACTCCGTCACCTTGAAATCCGGCGCGATCATGAAGCCACTTTCGATTCGCTGGATGGACATGGGTCCGTCCGACCGCGGCGCAGACTGAGCGGCTACAGCGGCATCTTGAGCTCGTGATGCGACAGGACAAAGAAAGAACAATGGAAAAGCGATAACCAGGATTGTCCGACCCTTCAGGGCCATTTGATTTCCTCAGCAGGTCTACTGGCGTGCTTTTAAGCTGACATTCAGCGAGGTCGTTTCTCCACGTCGTATTGACACATCCGATGAGAACGACTCGTAGCCGTCGCTGTTGATTTCGACGCGGTGCACTCCCTCGGCGAGTTGCACCATCAACCCGTCCTGGCTCTCGGGCCGTTGCCAACGTTCACCGTCGATGAGCACCGCTGCTGCTCGAGGTGCCATCCGGACGGTCAAGGTCCCGTAGATCAATTGTTGCAGTTCGGGATCCGGAAATCCCGGGGCGGCCGGCGGTGCGGGCGGTACTGGACGCGGTTCCGCAACCTCGCCTGGTGCGAGCGGCTGCATCGTGTAGCGAATTTTGAATGACTGATTGGGCGTCAGATAGACGGTCTGATGAACCGTTCGAAACCCGTCGCGATAGATAGTGATTTCATGCTGGCCCGACGGAAGATAGAGCCGCTGAAAAACCCCGTCGAACTCATCGACGATCCCGGCGAAGTTGCCGTCGGCAAACACCTCGGCTTGTTTAGGTGTGATCTCGAACCGGATGGCACTCCCCGGGACGTAGGATGGAGGAGGCGGGTAAGGATACTGGCTCGCTTCGACGGGCATGGTCAGTCGCGCGACCGAAGCGACGACCACGACGAAAGCGACGGCTATGACAACGGACGGAAACTTCACGGATTCCTGTCCCCGAGCAATCGCGGTACCAATTCGGCGTCGCTCCTGGTCGCATTATTCCTAGCGAAAATCGAGGGATTCACGATTCTTTCATGAACCCCTTCACCGAGCGTCCGTCGTCTCAATGCGACACCATGTCTACTCGAGAGGTCCTCACCGAGACGGACGTCATGGGACACCCTGGGCGAGGCCGAAGCTGTCCGGGAGGGAGCGACCAGTAGACGAGGTTGCGAGTATGGCCCGAGCCGCGTTCGGAGGGAGAGGATCTGAGCCTACGGCTGCCGCGGACGGCTGAGCCCGAGTTTGGCCAGACGTGTCTCGAGCGTCGTGGGCTTGAGTCCCAGGAGGTCGGCTGCGCCACCGAGCCCGCGCACTCGCCAACCGGTGTTCTCCAGCACGTTGAGGATGTGATTTTTTTGGATCTCGGCCAACCGTTCGCTGCGCCCGCTGCTTGGGGCTGACGATGGGGGCAATTTGAAGGTCAGCTGTGTCCCCGTCGCTACGATCATCGCGCGCTCCACGACATTGCGCAGCTCCCGAATGTTGCCAGGCCACGAGTGACATTGCAGGGCCGCCATGCTCTCTCGAGAGATCGTGCCGATGCGCTTGCCGAACGCCTTCGAGAACTCTCCGACGAAGTGCCACACAAGGTTCGGAATTTCGTCAACGCGCTCCCGCAGCGGTGGCACCGTGATGGGAAAGACGTTGAGTCTATAAAACAGATCCTCGCGAAAGGCGCCTTCAGCGATTCGTTGTTCGAGATCCCGGTGCGTGGCCGAGATGATCCGCGTATCCACGTGAATCGGTGTCGGACTCCCGAGCCGTTCGATCTGCCGCTCGTCGAGCACCCGCAGCAACTTGACCTGGACCTCGGCCGACAGGTCACCGATTTCGTCGAGGAAGATCGACGAGCGGTGCGCAAGTTCGAAACGTCCGGCCTGGCGCGCGAGCGCTCCGGTGAACGCCCCCTTCTCGCGGCCGAACAACTCGCTCTCGATGAGCGCGCTGGGGATCGCGGAACAGTTCACGCGGACCATCGCCCGTCCGCGCCGCGCGCTCAGTTCGTGAATCTGCGTCGCGAAGAGTTCCTTGCCTGTGCCGGTCTCACCGAGGAGCAGCACCGTTGAATCGGTGGCGGCCACCAGCTCCACCTGATCAAGCACACGGAGGATTGCAGCACTCTGTCCCACGACCTGGCTCGTGCCGAGTCGATCGTGAACCTCCTGCCCGAGGTACACGTTTTTATCCTGCAGTGTCCGCAGGGACGTTGATGAGCTCGCCATTCACCCTGGCTACTCGGCGGCCGGACGACCAAGCAACGGCTTTGACGCCGTACACTCGCAGCGCCGCCCGCTCGGCGGCGATCCTTTCTGCATACGACCCGACGTTGCCACGCAAAATCACAACACCTTCGTCCACCGACACGCCGATGTCTTTCGCATCCACGTTTGGTTCCCAATCGAGCGCGTGCACGACCTGTTGCTTCAGGTCCTTGTCGATCGCGAGGCCGGCCCCACGTTCAACCGTTCTTACGTCGCTGGTCATCAGTTCTAGAACCTTCATTTGTGACTCGCAGAGCTAAAAATCTCCAAGATTACCAAGCATAGATAGAGCGCCGCCCTATCAGCAATACAGTGAATTCTGTATGTCTCGAGACCCGACCGATCCGGGCGTGGTTCTTATCGACTGCTGTAAACCCCTCGTAACGGGGCGTTCACGGTTCGATGATGCGGTTCCGGATCGCGTAACGCACGAGCTCGCTCATCGAGTGGAGATTGAGCTTGGTCAGGATGTGTGCTCGATGTGTTTCGGCGGTCTTGGTGGTCACCCCGAGGACGACGCCGATTTCCTTATTGGTCTTGCCCTCGGTGAGGAGCTGCAACACTTCGCGCTCGCGCGGCGTGAGAGATCGTTCGGACCCGCGTCTGCCCGCGGCTGCGCGCTGAGGTCCGACTTCGGCGAGCGGCAGCGACGTGCACACGTTCGGTGAGGAATTCCTGACGTTCGAGCAGGGAGCGGATGGCCTCCACCAGCGTCCGACCCGCGTCTGCTTTCAACACGTAACCGTGCGCGCCAGCGTCCAGCACCTCCGTCACGACTTGATCGGATTCGTGCACGGTCAAGATGAGGATCTTCGTCGGCACGACGCGCCGAATCTGGCGCGTGGCTTCCAAGCCATTCAACTCCGGCATGCTGATATCGAGGACCACGATATCGGGCTGGAGGTCGACAGCCTTGGTCACAGCGTCGCGTCCGGTGCTCGCTTCGCCGCACACGACCCATCCAGCCTGTCCTTCCAGGATCGTGCGCACACCCTGCCGAACGACCTCATGGTCGTCAGCGATGAGGATGCGGACGGGTGTCATCGGGTGTCCCTGTTCAACGGCACGCTCACACGTACCGTCGTGCCCCTGTCCGTAAATTCGATGTCGAAGGTGCCATTCAACTGACTGATGCGCTCCCGCATCCCTTGAATGCCCACACCCAGCGTCCCCGGCCGGGGCGCGCCATTCTGCCGTGCCTGATCAGAGAGCCCTCGTCCTTGATCTTGGATGTCGAGCGCGACCTCATTGGCTGTGCTCGTGAGACGAATCGAGGCGGTCGCGGCGGATGCATGCCGATGGACGTTCGTGAGGCTTTCCTGTACGACGCGGAAGAGCGCCGTCTCGATCGGCGCCGGGAATCTTCCGACGTCGGCCAGATCGATGACCACATGAATGCCGCTGCGTTTCGAGAAGCCCTCTGCGAACCAGCGCACCGCCAACAACAACCCCGCCTCATCGAGCAAGGGTGGGTGCAGCAGATACGCCAACGTCCGCACCTCACGAGAACACTCTTCGGCCAGTGATCGACTCTCCGCGAGCGCACGGCGCGATCGGGTGTCGAGCGCTTTCTTGGCCCCTTCGACCACGTCGAGATTCATGGTCAGGGCGGCGAGGCGCTGCGCCGTCGAGTCGTGCAGATCGACCGCCAAACGACGTCGTTCTTCATCCTGCAACTGAAGGAGCCGGCCCGACAGACGCCGATACTCCTCTTTGTGCTGTCTGGCGTCCTCCGCCATGGTATGGGCCTGCGTGGCCGCTTTGGTTAAACGGTCATTCGCGTCTCGGAGCTGGCGCATGAGATTGTCGAGCTCTGTTCTGGCCTGCACAGCCTCCCCGTCGGCCTCGTCTGAGCGGTTATGAGCGTCGATTGCCGCAACAATCAGCCGCTCATTCGCTTCTCGCATCTGGTCCATGAGCCGCTCGACTTCGGTGGTCTCCGCCGAAGCCTCTCGGGCCCGAAGCGACGCCTCTCGCACCTCGTGCACGCTGCGGCGACGTGCGTGTGCCGCGACTTGTTGACCGGCTTCCTCGCCGCGTAACGTGAGGCCTTCTTCGAACGCCGCGTCTCTGAGGATTTCATCCGTCACGACCTCGGACGAAGGGGCCCAGGGCGACTAGGTGGCCGATTACGAGGGCCGGGGGAGACCCCATAGGGGTTCCCAGTGAGGAGTCCTTGATGGTCCCCGACCCGTTCACCGACGACGATGCCGTCCTTGGTGATCTCGAACAGGCGCAGGTCCTTGCTGTGGGCACTCGCCCGGACCTTCACGACCCCCATCACGCGCCGCAACTGGCCGTCAAGCTCGAGATACCGCTGCAGGATAATCGCGTCGGTCAGAAACGCCGTTCCGTGCGGACTGAACCGGAGCTGCGTGTAGCTGTCTTCCAATTCGGCCGTCAACATCACAGTGACGCCCATCCCGGTCAGGGCCGCAACCAAGCGGTACAGCGATTCGCGGAAATCCTCGCGAAAGGTGGGGGCGAGCGCGAGCTCGAATCCGGACAGCGAATCGATGACGACACGCCTGGCCTTGAGCCGATGAATCGCCTCCCTCAACTCGTGCTGCGTTTCGTCGATCGAGAGATCCAAGGGGCGCGTGTGAATGATGCCCACCTGACCATCGCGAACGGCCTGGGCAAGCCCAATGGCACTGGTCTGCGCGTATTCGCTCGGGCGCTTTTCGAACACGGCAATGATGCCCGGTTCGCCGCGATGGACGCCTTCGCGGATGAACTGCGTGGCGAGGACGGTCTTCCCCGATCCCGACGGTCCGGAGACGAGGACGGAAAACCCGGACGGAATGCCGCCGCCCAACATCTCGTCGAGGCGGGTCACCCCTACGGACAGCCGTGGTCGACGCTTTGGTTTCGCCGCGCCACCAAGTCGCGTCTCCGATGACTCGAATATGAGTCGTGGAAACACCTGAATGCCCTGGTCGGTGATGCGAAAGGTATGCAGGCCGGGAATGGGTGCTTGGCCGCGCATCTTCATGACCTGCATCTTGCGCACCATCGAATTCCGGTCGAGACTCTGGTAGAGCCACACGAGGCCGTCCGCGACCGTGAAGACGGGATTGTCCTCGGTTTCCGCCAGCTGAAACTCACCGACCAGAAATGTCGTCGCTTGCCAGCCGGTCAGTTGCATCCCCAGCTCCTGGACGAAGTGCTGCAGGTCCAGCCGTCCGTTCTGCCCTTGTGCCGTCCGCATGACCGAGCGGAACGAATCGACGATCACGATAGCGGGCGATGCGGCCTCCACTTCCTGGACGATGCGCTTCAGCACCACCTCGAGCCCACCGTCCAGCGCCTCCTTCGCCAGGTTGCTGAAGCGCACCGACGCGTTGACCTTCGCGACGTCGAAGAACTCGAACTGCTGCTGGTAGCGCAGCATCTTGAGCGGCGGTTCGCCGAGCACGGTGAAGAAGAGAGCGGGCCGATCTCGACGCGCCAGCGCGAACATGATCTGCTGGACGAGCGTCGTCTTGCCGGCTCCCGGCGTGCCTGAGATGAGATTGAACGAGAACTCCGGCACGCCGCCGCCCAGGACCGCATCGAGTCCAGGGACGCCCGTAGGCAGGCGACGGATCGGAACCTTGTCGGTCATGGGGTGGTCTCCTTGGTGGTGCTTCCAGCGAAGTCATCGGGCCACGCCTCGCGCAAGAGACGAGTCGTCAAGTTCTCCCCGATGAACAAGGCCAATAGGTCCCCAGCTGTCGTGAGCACGCGCACCGCGGCCCGGGTGGCTACGGCCGGCTCCTGTTGCTCCAGCGATACCTGCAGGCGAGTGAATGGCGCATCATGCTGGTCCGAGGAACGGAGGGGCGCGAGCGACGGAAATTGCCGCTCTGTCAGATGGAGACTGCGCGTGTAGATTGCGGCAACACCGGCGTCGCCGACGAGTGGGCGGACCTGCTGGGAGAAGCGTTCACACAGCCGGCGAGCTGCGGCCGCAATGACTCGCGGGTCGCCGTCCGTCCCAACCTCCCGCGCCAGCAGTCGCTGAAACGCCCGTTCCCGAGTATTTGCAGTCGTCATGGGGACGAAACAAATCGGAATCGAATTCTACACGTCCTCGATGACAGTTCGCAGGGTTCTCGGCCAAAGGCGCTGGAGCGTCCGCGAGTACGGTGCGCAGGCGTATTTATGTCGCGTGAGGAACCGGTGTCAGTGGAGTCGCTCGCCACTTCGTCACGACGTCGTCGACGGTCTGGTGCGCTTCAATGAGCGCGTTGGCGGCCGACGAGCCGAGGCGACGCAGGGCCTCGCGAACTTCACCATGCACCTCGGCAAGCCGGAACGCGATGCCGCGCCGATGAAATGTCGACTGGAGGTCGATCAGCAATTCGGTTCCGGCGAGGTCGGCGTGGGGGACGTTGCCCATGAAGAAGACAATCAAGCGAGGCGGTGAGGTTCGTTCGTTCAAGAGCGCCATCAGGCGATCGCGCACGTGATCGACGTTGAAGTAGAGAAGCGCGCCCTCACTGCGCACGACGAGCACATCGGGCACGCGTTCGTTCTCGGGGTGCCGGACAAGATCGGCGAAGTAGGAAGTACCGGGCACCCGTCCGACCTCCGTGACTCGTGGACGCGAGGCGCGGCCGAGGAGCAAGACAAGCGAGAGAGCCACGCCCAGCAGCACGCCGTTGAGCAGCCCCGAGCCGAGGACGCCGAGCAGAGCAACCATGGCGACGGCGAACTCCGACCGGCTGAAGCGCCAGATGTGCCGCAGCGCGTCGACTTGAACCAGTCCCGTGACAGCGGCGAGAACGATCGCAGCCAGGACCGGCTGCGGGAGATGGCGCAGCAGGCCCGTGAAGAAGACCACGACGACAAGCGTGATGAGGGCTGCCGTCAACCCGGAAAGGGGAGTGCGGGCACCACCAGTTTCGTTGACGAGAGACTGCGACATGCCACCGCTGACAGGGAATCCACTGCCGAGTCCCGCGAGGAGGTTGGCGCTGCCGATCGCGAGAAACTCCTGGGTGGCGTCGAGCCTGTAGCCGTGCTTGGCGGCGAACATGCGGCCGATGGCGGTGGTCTCGACGGCCGACAGGACGAAACAGGCCATGGCCAAGGGGAAAAGCGTGTTGACATCAGCCCGGCTGACCAGCGGCAACGCCGGCATCGGCAGGCCCTGTGGGACCTCGCCGAGCAGCGCCACGCCGCGTTCGTCGAGATGAAATATCCGGGCCGCGACGATGGCGCCGATCACGACGAACAGCGCCACCGGCCGGTTCTTCAGCACGGTCTTGCCGAGGAGCAGCACGGCCAACGCTGCCACGCCCAGCGCCAACGAGGTCGAGTTGGTTCCGCCGAGGCCTCGGAAGAAGTGGCCCATGCGATCCCAGAAGTCTCCTCCGTGGCTGCCGCTGAAGCCGAACAACTTGGGTAACTGGGTGCTCGCCAGGAAGAAGGCAACGCCGCACTTGAAGCCGACGAGCACTGTTTCAGAGAAGAAATTGACGATGGCGCCGGCGCGGACTGCATAGGCGGCGACAGCGAGCACGCCCACCATGAGTGCGGTGCACGCCGCGAGGGCGGCCAGGCGTGCCGGATCGGCGCCCGCGATGTCTCCGAGCGTGGCACCCACCAGCAACGAGATGGCCGACGTGACCGCCAGAGCGGTTTGTCGGGAACTGCAGAACAGCCAGAACACGAGGCCGCCAAACAGGATGGAGTAGAGTCCGGCCTGGGGTGGCAGGCCGGCGAGTGACGCGTCGCCAATCGCCGACGGCAGAAGATACGCCGCGAGCGTGACACCGGCCATGACGTCGCCTCGAAGCCATGTCCGGTCGTACGTCGCCAGCCACGCGCGTGCAGGAATCAGCATTGGTCTACATGCGGCGGCGGCGCTTGACCTGCAACTGGGCGAGGGAGCGCGCCAAGGACGCGTTGACGGTGGCAACCTCTTCGTCGGAGATCTTTTCGCGCAGGCGGGCCGCGGCGCGCTGGCGCGCTTCTTCGGCCCTGGCTTCGTCGATACTCTCGGCCGCCACGGCCATGTCGGTGGCGATGGCGACGTGATCGCCGGTGACTTCAACGAGTCCTTCGCCCACTGCGAGGAACTCCTCGCGGCCGCTTTTCCGTACGATGATCTCGCCCGGCACGATCCGCGTCAGCAGAGGTACGTGATGCGGATAAATTCCGATCTGGCCCTCGACCGCCGGCAGCGTCACCATCTGCACGTCTTCCGAGTAGACCGTGGCGCCTGGCGTAACGATTTCCAGTTTCAGCGTATCCATCCTCTCAACCCTGGCCTTTCAACCCTGGCGAATTTCCTCAATCCCGCCCTTCATGTAGAAGTTGTCCTCCGCGACATCGTCGTGTTTGCCGTCCAGGATCTCCTTGAATGCGCGAACGGTATCGGCGACAGGAACTTGTCGGCCCTCGCGGCCGGTGAAGACCTGTGCCGAGCTGAACGGCTGGCTCAGAAAGCGCTGAATCTTACGCGCCCGGAACACGGTCTGCTTGTCTTCAGGCGAGAGCTCGTCCATCCCCAGAATCGCGATGATGTCCTGCAGATCCTTGAGGCGCTGAAGCACCTTCTGCACGCCGCGCGCGACGTCGTAGTGCTCCCGGCCGACGATTTCCGGCGCCAGGGCCCGGGATGTCGAGGCCAGCGGATCCACGGCCGGATAGATTCCCAATTCGGCGATCGACCGCTCCAGGACGATGGTCGCGTCCAGGTGGGCGAACGTCGTCGCCGGCGCCGGATCGGTCAAATCGTCAGCCGGAACGTATACCGCCTGAAAAGAAGTGATCGAGCCCTTTTTCGTGGACGTGATGCGTTCCTGCAGGGCCCCCATCTCGGCAGCCAGCGTCGGTTGATAACCGACAGCGCTCGCCGTGCGGCCGAGCAACGCGGAGACTTCGGAACCCGCCTGTGAAAACCGGAAGATGTTGTCGATGAAGAGCAGCACGTCCTGGTTCTTCTCGTCGCGGAAATACTCGGTGATGGCCAGGCCCGAGAGCGCCACGCGAAGGCGCGCACCAGGCGGTTCGTTCATCTGACCGTAGACCAGGGCGATTTTCGAAGCGCCCAGGTCCTTCTCGTTGATGACGCCTGCTTGCGTCATCTCGTGGTACAAATCGTTCCCTTCCCGGGTGCGTTCGCCGACGCCGGCGAACACCGACACACCGCCGTGCAGCTTGGCGATGTTGTTGATCAATTCCATGATGACGACGGTCTTCCCGACACCGGCCCCGCCGAAGGCGCCGATCTTGCCGCCCTTCAAGAACGGGCAGATCAGGTCGATCACCTTGATGCCTGTCGAGAGCACCTGCGGAGAAGTCGACTGGTCCACGAGTGGTGGTGGGAGGCGGTGAATCGGATAGTACTTCTCCGCCTGAATCGGGCCGCGCTCGTCAACGGGCGAGCCGGTCACGTCGAGCACACGGCCCATCACGCCCGCGCCCACCGGTACGCTGATGGGCTTGCCCGTGTCGGTGACCGCGAGCCCACGTTTGAGGCCCTCGGTGCCGGACATGGACACCGTCCTCACCCATCGATCGCCGAGGTGCTGCTGCACCTCGAGCGTCAATTTCATCGGCTGGCCCTGGACGTTGTACTCAACGGTCAGGGCATTCGGGATTGCCGGGAGCGCGTCAGGGAAGGCCACATCCACGACGGGACCGAGGACCTGAACAATCGTGCCTGTATTCATACCCGTACCTTCCGGCTCAGCCGGATTGGCCGCCGGCGATCTCCAGCAACTCCTGGGTGATGCGTCCCTGGCGCAGCTTGTTGTACTCGAGCGTGAGGTCCCTGATCATCTCGGCGGCGTTGTCCGTGGCGTTCTTCATCGACACCATGCGCGCGCTTTGCTCGCTGGCCTTCGCATTCAGCAGCACCAGATGGATGAAGATGTTGAGATAGTGCCCCAGCAGGTAGCCGATGATGTCGCTGGCACTCGGCTCGAACAGAAACTCGGTCACATCGGCGGCCAGCGCCTCCGCCGACGGCAGTCCTGGAAACTCCAGTCCTTTGAGGTCGCCGATCGGAAGAAAATCGGCGACGAACGGCTGCTGCGTCAGTGTGTTGACAAAGCGGGTGGCAGCGACTTGGACGGCGTCCACCTCGCCCTTCAGGAATAGATCGCGGACCAGAGCTGCAATCGCCCTGGATTCGGCGAACCGGGGCGTATCACCGTACGGAAATTCGGCGATCAGCTGCCGGCGGGTGCGGGCGACGAACTGCGCCGCCTTGCGTCCGGCTGTGATGAAGACGGTCGAACGCGGGTCGAACCGTCCAACGAGGCGGAAGAGATTGCTGTTCAAGGCGCCGCACAGGCCCTTGTCGGACGCGACAAGGATGATGGCCCTCGTCCGCACCTCGCGCTTCTCGAGCAGCGGATGTTTGAAATTAATCGGCCGCGTGGTCGCTGTCCGCTGTAGGCGGTAGAACAGGCGCACGAACGGGCGCACATCGATAGCAGATTGCTGGGCCTTGCGCATCTTCGAAGCGGCGACCATCTGCATGGCTTTGGTGATCTGCGCGGTGCTGCTGATCGATCGGATGCGCCGACGTATTTCGCGGGGGCTGGCCATCGATCAGGTCCAGAGCTGCTTGAATTGATCCGCGGCGGTCCTCAACTCGGTCGTCAACGTGTCGGTGATTGCCCCGTGCCGACCGATCATCTCGAGCATGTTGGTCTTGGAGGTCGTCAGGAACTCGGTCACCCTCGCCTGATACTCCTTGATGCGCTCGACCGGCACACCATCCAGATAGCCGTTCTGCACCATCCAGAGCACGGCCACTTGAATCTCGACGGGAACTGGTTCGTGCTGCGGCTGGTTGAAGAGCTCGATGATGCGCTTGCCGCGATCGATCTTCGCCTGCGTCGCCGTATCCAGTTCGGAACCGAACTGGGCGAACGCTGCCAATTCCCGGAACTGGGCCAGGTCGCCTTTGAGCCGCCCCGCCACTTGTTTCATGGCCTTGAGCTGTGCCGCCGACCCGACGCGAGAGACCGAGATGCCCACCGAGATTGCTGGCCGAACACCCTGATAGAAGAGATCGGTTTCGAGGAAGATCTGACCGTCCGTAATCGAGATGACGTTGGTGGGGATGTACGCCGACACGTCGCCCGACTGCGTCTCGATAATGGGGAGGGCGGTCAACGAACCGTTACCGTACTGTTCCCCGACGCGTGCCGCGCGTTCCAGCAGCCGGCTGTGAAGGTAGAAGATATCGCCCGGGTAGGCTTCGCGGCCCGACGGCCGCTTCAAAACCAATGAAACCTGCCGGTAGGCGACCGCGTGCTTGGACAGATCGTCGTAGACGATCAGCGCGTCCATGCCGTTGTCCATGAACCATTCGCCCATCGCCGCGCCGGCAAACGGCGCGAGATACTGGCTCGTGGCAGAATCCGCGGCTGGTGACGCCATGACGATGGTGTAAGGCATGGCGCCGGCCTCTTCCAGCACGGCAATCAGGCGGGCGATCGTGGATTGCTTTTGGCCGATCGCCACGTAGATGGAATAGAGGGGGCGATATTCTGTGTCGCCGGCAGCCTCTGCCTGCCTATTCAGACGAGCTTGGCTGATGATCGTGTCGATGCAGATCGTCGTCTTGCCGGTCGAGCGGTCGCCGATGATCAGTTCGCGTTGGCCGCGGCCAATGGGGATCATTGCGTCGATCGCCATGATGCCCGTTTGCACGGGCTGTCCGATTGGACGACGCCGCATGATCCCGGGCGCGATTTTCTCCACCGGGTAGGCGCGGTCGCTCGCAATCGGTCCCTTGCCATCCAACGGCTCTCCGAGGGTGTTCACGACACGCCCCAGTAAGCCCTTGCCGACTGGAACCTGCAGCAGCTTGCCAGTGGCGCGAACCTCATCGCCCTCTTCGAGGCTCGTGTAGTCGCCGAGAATGATGACGCCGATCTCGGTTTCTTCGAGACTCAGAGCCAGGCCCGTAATACCGTGGCCGAGGTCGAGCATCTCGTTCAACATGACATCGCCCAAACCTTCGACACGAGCGACGCCATCGCCGATCTCGCGAATAGTTCCCACGTTCCGCTTGATAGCGGTGGCTTTGGCGCCAGCAATCTGGGCTTCGATGTCCTGTATCAGGTTGGCCATGCGTCTACCTCAACACTCCAGGCCGTCGTTCTCAAAAGCGTGTCTCGAGCGCATCCAGACGGCCTTTCACGCTGCCGTCGTAGACGTCGCTGCCAACCTTGATGCGCACACCTCCGAGCAGGGCAGGATTCTCCGCAAAAGAGCTGACGATGCCGCGACCGTACAAGTGCGCCAGGCCTGCGTCGATGGTCGATCGCACGTCCATCGGCAGTGGCGCGGCACTCTCCACCACGGCGCTGTGCTTCGTGCGGTCGAGTCGCACCAAACGCTGGAAGCGTGACAAGATCGCCAGACCACCCGGGCGGCCTCCGTCGATCACTCGATCGACGATCTGCCGAACGCGGTGTTCGTCAACGGATCCGTTCACCAGACACAGGCGGAAGAGGTGTCTGGCGTCACGTTGCACCTGTCGCGCGGTTTTCATCTGACTGTCCTGCCGCTAGCTCACGAGCTGCCTGGCCGTCGCTTCGGCCAGCCGTCGTTCATCGTCCGGTGTCAGGACCTTGCCGACGACTGCGGCCGTGGTCTGCAGGACTAATCGGCCGACCTCGCGTTTGAGCTCGGCCAACATGCGCTCGTGCTCCTGGGCGGCCGCTTCGTTCGCCCTGAGCACGATCTGTTCGGCCGTCGCGATGGCCCGCTGGGCTTCCTGTTCCTGCAGTCGCTTGGCGACGTCACGGGCTTCAGCGATCACCTTGGTCGCTTGTGCCTGGGCCTGGGCCATTGCTTCCTTGCGCTGCGCCTCGATACCCGCAAGGGCGGCGTTGATCTTCTCGGCGTTCGCCAACCCCAGCGCAATTTGTTCGCGACGTGTCTTCAGCATCTGCAGGACGGGCTTGTACGCCAGCCAGTAGAGCAGGGCACAGACGATCGAGAAGCTGATGATTTGGGCTGTCAGATGAGGGCCGTCCACGCCGAATGTCTTGGCAATTTCTTCGACCTTGCCGCCACCGCTCGACTGCGCCATCAACGCAAGAACACTCATGGCTGCATCCTCATCTGTCGTGGACGCACGGGCGCCTGCGCCACGCCCGGATCGGGTTGCCTGACTACGCGAGAAACAAGGCGTAGAACACGATCGCCTCGGCGAACGCAATGGCTAGAATCGACTGGACCAGGATTGCCGTCGCCGCCCCCGGGTTTCGACCAACGGCCTCCGACGCTTTCATCCCGATGATGCCCACCGCAATAGCGGAGCCCAAAACCGCAAGACCAATGTGCAAGTTGCCGGTCACCATATCTTTTCTCGTCCTTCCTGGAACCCCGACGCTCCCTACCCGAGCGATGGGGGTCCCGCGCCTCGTTACCCGGTCGTGTGCGTCGCGGATCCTTCCTCGTGATGTTGGCAAATCAGCAGCGTGAACACGGCGGTCAACAACATGAACACCAGTGCCTGGACCAGACCCACCAGCAGTTCCAGAAAGTAGAACGGCACCTGCACGAGCCAGGCGACGTAAGGAACGCGGGCCATGGTTTCCAGCATGGTTTCGCCGGCGAAGACATTCCCGTAGAGACGAAAACTCAAAGAGACGGGCCGGAAGAGGATTGAAACCAGCTCCAGACAGCCGGCAGCAAAGAACACGACGATCATCAACACCTTCAAGGCCCCCGTGCTCGAGCCTTTGGGCGCAAAGAGCTCCTTCACGAACCCAATCGGACCAACTTCTCGAAGGCCCCAAACGATCCAGCTGGCAAAAAAGACGAGGGCCATGGCGAGCGTTAAATTGACATCAGCGTTGGCGCCGCGGAAGAAAGGCTCCTCCAATTTGAACCCGTCGGGCGTTTGATGCCCCCAACCAATCGATCCGACACCTGGAAGGAGTCCCACCCAGTTGGAGGCGAGAATGAAGATGAAAATCGTCGCGAAGAACCAGAAAGTCCGTTGGACCAGGTGCGGACCGATGATGCCTTCCAGAAAGCGGTAGAGACCCTCAACGAGCCACTCCAGAAAATTCTGTGACCCTTCAGGCACTTGCTTCATATTTCGCGTGGCGGCCTGTGCAAACACGATGAGGCCCAATGCAACGATCCAGGTGACGACCATCGAGTTGGTGATGGGGAACCCGAAGAGACGCGTGATCTCGACCGCCTTTTGAGACAAGCCGTGTTCCTCGCTCGCCGCGATGGTCGCGGTGGCGTTGAGCCAGCCTGCCAGAATGGCAGGAACCAGAAGCACGATGTTCATTCTCAGTCGCAGGACCACGTCGGCGATCCGTCTTGCACTCGCCCTGCCAGCTCATAAGGAGCGCATAAGACGTTCGTCCTTGGCGTTTTCATTGCATTTTGAGGGAACGATTCGCTCCAGTTCCGGGGCGAGGCCGTGCATGTAGTCACAGCGTCTGGTGGGTGGGCTCACAGCATATGACGGCAAGGGTCGACCTACGCGCTTCGTGGAGAGCTATTCGAGATGACTAGCAGCAACGACCGACTCGACAATGATCAAAGTGCGCGCTCTCGAGCTGGTGAGGTCGCGGCCGATCTCGCCCATAAGACAAAAATTGTCGCCACGATTGGTCCGGCATCGCAAACGACAGAGATCATCGAACAAATGATTCGCGCCGGAATGAACATCGCTCGGCTCAACTTTTCACACGGCGAGTTCATCGGCCACCGGCAAGTCATTGAAAACGTTCGCCTGGGCTCCGCCCGAGCTGGACGTCGGGTGGCGATCATGGCGGATCTGCCCGGGCCGAAAATCCGAATCGGGAATTTCGGAGTGGAAAAGATCGAGCTGAAGCCCGGTGACCCGTTCACGCTCACGACCGACCCGATCACCGGCGACCAACAGCGCGTCGCTGTTACCTTTGCAGGTCTGCCGCGCGCTGTGAAGCCGGGGAACGTGCTCTCGCTGAATGACGGCTTCATTCAACTGGAGGTCGTTTCCGTCCGGGGCAACGACGTGGCGTGCGTCACGCGGGTCGGCGGCGAATTGCGATCGCGAAAAGGACTGAACCTCCCGAACATCGACCTGGGCATCTCGGCCTTCACCGAGCACGATCGAGAGTGCCTTCGATTCGCTCTGGAGCACGGAGTTGACGCGATCAGCCAATCCTTTGTCGAGAGCGCGGCAGACATTGAGGCTGTACGGCAGGCGGCCCGAGAGTTAGGCCACCGGCCGTTCATCATTGCCAAAATTGAACGGGCACGAGCGTTGGAGCACATCGACGAGATTCTGGAGGCGGCCGACGGCATCATGATCGCTCGCGGCGATCTGGGCGTGGAAGTGCCGATCGAAAGGATAGCCGTCGTCCAGAAGGATCTCATGCGCCGCGCCAACCAGCGAGCCAAGGCGGTCATCACGGCCACCCAGATGCTGGAATCCATGATCAGTCATCGGCTTCCTACGCGCGCCGAGGCCACCGACGTCTCGAATGCGATCCTCGACGGCACAGATTGTGTGATGCTTTCCGGCGAGTCTGCGATGGGGAGTTATCCAGTCGAATCGGTCGCCATGCTGGCCAGGATCGCCGCCGTCGTGGAGCCGACGCGCCATCGCGTGTCGGTCGAGGAGATGTATGCCGGCCTCGATTTCAGAGGGATCATGCGGCCTCAGCAGTTGATCGCCGTCAGCGTCGAGGCGAGTCTGAAATACTTATCGCCTGCCGCCGTCTTCGTGCGCAGCTCAACCGGAAGCACGGCCCGGAGGCTGGCGGCCTTCCATCTTCCGACCTGGATCGTGGCCGTGAGTGACGACGAGAAGCGATGCCAGGACCTGGTTTTCTCTTACGGCGTTCATCCGTTACACGAGGCGACACCCCCGCCTTCGTGGCGCAGCTACATCAAACATTGGCTGCAGGTTCAACGCATCGCTGGGAAGTTTGCCTTGGTCGCCCACGATCGCCAGGGCGAAGCCGATGAGGCGGGCGATCGGATGGACGTCGTCGAGCTCTGACCTTCAGTTGGGCCCCGAGCGTCACCCGCCGAGCGCAATCGTGATCACCACCAGGACGAGGCCGATGGCCATCACACCCAAGCCGGCGCGCCATCCAGGCATCCCAGCGTACGTCCCCAGCGACCAACCTGTGACGAAGAGCATCACTAACGCGATGGCGTTCGACAGGCGCAGGGCCGTCAGAGGATTTCGAACGATCAGGAAGGGAATGGCGACTGGGAACGTCGATAGAAATACGAGCAGGAATACGCCGACCGCAGCGACGACATCGTGCGTCGTAATACGGACACTCCGGTGTCCCTCACCCTGCTCGCGTAACCGTTGACGCAGCGATTCGACCTCTGATGTCGAGAGAGTAGCTGACACAACTGGAGGGAGGCCGGCGAGAATGAGGCGATGGGCGACATCCGGCGAGCGGGCGCTGCCAATGGCTCGAAGCGTTGCCACATTGCGCGCCCGTTCGATGAACCGGCTCATCAGAAACATCACCGCGTCCACGAGCCCCCAGGCGAGGTTGCAGGCGAGGGCGCCGACGAGGATCTCCCGAGTCTCTTCGCGGCCACCTTGGGCGACGCTGATTGAGCTCGTGAACGTCAAGACCATGATGAGCCCAAAAAGAATTTCCGACGTACGCTCGACAGGGTCGAGGATGCGCTGCGTCAACGGCGTCGCCCTACTTCTTGGCGACGTTCGAGAGCTGCACGGTGTCGGCGGGGGTGGCACCTTCAGTGACGATGGCTCCCTGCCCGTCGATCCGAACCTTCGCGGCTGGTGAAAGCTCACCGTGACCCGGCCCGGAAGCGGTGAGTTCGAGCAGCGCGAGTCCAAGGTCGAAGCCGGGTTTCGGTTTGGCGTCTGGACCGCCAATCGGCTGTGCGGTGATGACGGTGATCAACCGTCCACTGCCCGCGTTCCGGGCGTAGGCGTATTTGACGGCGACTCGCTGCGAGCCGAGCTGAAGCGTTCCGGCGTCCCGCTGCTTGGCGAGGAGCTCCCGTGCGGCCGTCGTTCCTCCGCTCTTGACGGCTGCGAGCAACGAATCCCGTTCGGCGTCAGTGGCGAATCGGTCGACGACCACCGTCAGCGGGGCACTCGTGGCCGCGCCGGACGCGTTCTTGACCGAGGCCGTCGCGGTGATGGTTTCAGCCTGGGCCCACGCGGGAGACACCGTACTAGCCAGAGCGAAAAGACTAATCACGCAAATGCAAGCGATTCTGCTGGTCATGTTCCCTCCGAAAAGCATCCGATGTGCCACCACCGAATGACTGTTTACTCGCGTGAATCTTATGCGAGAGCCGGCCCCTCGAGGTGATGTTCCTTACGGGAAGGCTCCGGAAGTCCGGAGCACCTCCGGCCCGCAGGAGCGGCAGCTCTCGCGGCTCGCGAAAGGACGCTGCGTTCGATGAGGCTGTTCCTGGATAAAGGGCCTGCTATCAACGAGAAGCTGGCATGTAGCGGCGATGTCGAGCCGTGGCACACGCCGTGCTCAGGCCGAGACGATGATTCCTCCTACAAGTGCGTCCGACACCGTCATCAGCCGGCTCGATCGTCTGCCTGGCTGCCTCACGTCTGCAATCCTCAGCCAGGCGCCCGAAACCGTGGAGCAGACCATCGCAGGGATGTTGGGCCAGATCGGCGAAGCGCTGCAAGCCGACCGGATAACTCTGGAGAATTTCGCGGAGAACCCAGCCATTCCCGCCGTGGTCCGTGCCTGGAGCCGACCAGGCGCGACGACCGTTCTACAACCGGGCCTGTCCGTTCCAGTTATCGTGGCCGGACGTCGTTTGTGTGTGTTCTCGACTGAATCGGGTTATTCCGGTCAGGGGTGGCCGCCGGCAGTTGTAGACCGTTTGCGGCTGCTTGCCGAGCTCATG
Source organism: uncultured Acidobacteriota bacterium (assembly GCA_963773035.1). Classification (GTDB taxonomy): domain Bacteria; phylum Acidobacteriota; class Vicinamibacteria; order Vicinamibacterales; family CAVVIG01; genus CAVRXZ01. The sequence goes on from CAVYZX010000037.1 coordinate 334,882, forward strand.
GCGCTGGCCGCTCAGTGCGAAGTGCAAATGCGCGAGCTGACGCGCATCAAGTCCGACGTCGCCCAGGCAACATCGCAACCGATCGACACTTTCGACCGCAGTTGGGATTCCAGCGAATTCGAGGACATCATCGGGGATAGTCCCGCGTTGCGTGTCGCCCTTGGACGTGTGCAGCAAGTGGCGCCGACCGACGCGACGGTCATCATCATGGGCGAGACCGGCACGGGCAAGGAGTTGTTCGCCAGAGCCGTGCACGAGCGAAGTCCTCGGCGTAACCAACCATTCATTCGGGTGAATTGTGCGGCCCTTCCATCCACTCTCATCGAGACGGAATTATTCGGTCACGAGCGTGGCGCGTTCACCGGCGCGGTGTCGGTACGACAGGGCCGCTTCGAGGTGGCACACCGAGGAACGCTCTTTCTCGATGAAATCGGCGATCTGCCTGCAGACGTGCAGGCCAAGCTGTTGCGGGTGCTGCAAGAAGGCGAGTTCGAGCGCGTGGGATCCTCGCAACCACGAAGAGTGGACGTGCGTGTCGTCGCCGCGACCCACCGCGACTTGGAGGCCGCCGTCAAAGACGGTCATTTTCGCGCGGACTTGTACTATCGCCTCAGCGTCTTTCCGATTGCGCTGCCAGCCCTGCGCGATCGAACCGAGGATATCCCGCGTCTCGTGTGGTACTTCATCAACCGCCGCCAGCGCGCGCTGAACCGAAAGTTCACCAACATCCCGTCGGCGGTCTTTGCGGCGCTCGAGCGCCATGCCTGGCCGGGAAACGTCCGTGAGCTCGAGAACGTCATCGAGCGCGCGATGATCCACTCCACTGGCGACACGCTGAGGCTCGACGAAGGACCCGGCCTTCAAATCATGGCTGCGCCTGCTGAAAACGGGACGCTCCAGGCGGCCGAGCGCCGTCATATCGAGGACGTATTACGCCGCTGCCGCTGGTGCATCGACGGAGCTGGCAACGCCGCCGAAGTGCTGGGGCTCCATCCAAGCACTTTGCGCTTCCGCATGAAGAAACTCGGCATCCGACGGCCGGCCGGTCCCGCAGTCGTTCGGAAATTCGGCAGCCGTTCGGCGTAATATTGGCTGCGGCCGTGGCTCGCTGAGGCGCCCTCACAACCCATGGTGGGTGACGGGTCGATTCTCCAGTATTTCCGTTGAAGTCTGTGGGACCGCGTTTTGCGTTTAGGGGGTTGTGACGTGTCGGATTGAGGTTCGATACGAAAGAGAGCGGTGCGTCGTTCATCTGGCTGGACGCCTCACCGATGCGCAGGTCCCCGCACTTCTTGAAACCTGTGGACAAGGGGCCGAGCCCCCGCGGCTGGAGCTCGACGAGCTCGTCTCCGCAGACGTCGTCGGCATCGATGCGCTGCTGCGGATTGAACAACAAGGCGCAGAGCTCGTGGGATTGCCCGAGTATCTGAGACTCAAGCTGGAGTTCCTCGCACGAGAGCAGAAGCACTGAAGCTATAGAAGCCCGAAGACAGAGAGAAGGATTGAGTATGCGTACCAACGGCAGGACGATACTCGGCGCCGTAGTCACAGCAAGTGTATTGTGCGGGGCGTGCGAGAAGCCGGCGCCCGTTGCCGCCCCTCCGACAGAGGTCTACGTGGCCGACGTCGTGCAAAAGGACGTGCCCGTTTACCTCGAGTTGGTCGGTCAGACCGTGGGGTTCCAGGATGTGGAGATCCGGGCTCGCGTGGAGGGTTTCCTGGATTCGATGGACTTCCGCGAGGGTTCTTTCGTTCGCAAGGGCGCTCCCTTGTACGAAATTGACAGAAAGCCGCTCGAGGCAAGCCTCGCACAGGCCAAGGCCGACCAGGCGACCGCCCAGGCGAGGCTCGCTAAGGCCGACAACGACGTGACGCGCTACAAGCCACTCTTAGAGAAGCAAGCCGTCAGCAAACAAGAGCTGGACGACGCGCTCGCCGCCCAGGACGCTGCACGGTCGGAGGTCGAAGCCGCCAAGGCGACCGCTGAGAAGGCGACGCTCGACCTCAGCTACACGCGGATCACGGCGCCGATCACCGGGCTGATCGGCACGACCCTCGTCAAGCCCGGCAACCTCGTCGGGCGGGGGCAAAGTACGCTGCTGACGACAATTTCACAAATCGACCCGATTCTCTTTCGAGTCGGCGTCACAGAGGCCGACTACTTGAAGGTCGCCCGGCGAGACCCATCGCGCGCCGGCGAGGCTCCGCGGGCCGCCGGCATTCAGCTCATATTGACCGACGGCTCCGTCTATCCCCACACCGGCCGTGTGGTGACCGTCGATCGGGCCGTCGATCCGACGACCGGCACATTGGGTATGCAAATCGAATTCCCCAATCCTGGCCAACTGCTTAGACCCGGGACGTATGGCCGGGCGCGTGTGCTGCTCGAAAACAAGCCGAACGCACTTCTGGTTCAACAGCGGGCCGTGCAAGAGCTGCAAAACCTCTATAGCGTTGCGGTCGTGAATGCAGACAACAAAGTGGCTTTTCGCAATGTGAAAGTTGGTCAACGCGTCGAGTCGCTGTGGGTGATCGATGACGGCCTCAAGCCCGGCGAGCGTGTCGTAGTCGAGGGCCTTCAACGGATCAGCGACGGCATGACCGTGGCGCCGAAGCCGGCGCCGGTCGCGACCAGCGGTACTGGGGCGTCCCAGCCCGCGCCTGAAGGGAAGTAAGCCATGGCCCGGTTCTTTGTCAATCGGCCGATCGTCGCGATGGTGATGTCGATCATCATCGTCCTGCTCGGCCTCGTCGCGATGCGCGGCTTGCCGATCGCGCAATACCCCGAGATCGTGCCGCCGATGATTCAGGTGACGACAACCTTCATCGGCGCAAGCGCGACTGACGTCGAAGCGTCTGTGGCCACGCCGCTCGAGCAGCAGATCAACGGCGTGGAAAAAGGGATCTACATGAAGTCGACCAATGCCAACGATGGGACTTTGACGCTCAAAGTCTCGTTCGAGGTCGGGTCGAATCAGGACATGGACAACGTCTTCACGCAGAATCGCGTGTCGCAGGCCATGCCCCAGATGCCGCAGTCCGTGAAGAACTACGGCGTCACGGTGAAGAAATCGCTCGCCATGCCCCTGCTCATCATCTCGATCAAATCGCCGAACGGCAGCTACGACAGCAGCTTTCTCTCGAACTACACCACCCTCAACATCAACGATGCGATCGCGCGCATCCCGGGCGTCGGCCAGATCAACCTGTTCGGCGGCAGCGACTACGCGATGCGGATCTGGCTGCGGCCCGACGTCATCGGGCGGCTCGGGCTGACGGTTCCGGACATCGCCAATGCGCTCAGTCAGCAGAACCAGTTGACACCGGCCGGACAGATCGGCGGCCCCCCGGCGGCGGCTGGGACTGAATACACCTACACCGTCCGCACGCAGGGCCGTCTCCTGAACGAGGAGGAGTTCGGGAACATCATTGTGCGGACCAATCCCAACGGCTCAGAAGTGCGGCTGAAAGACGTGGCCCGCCTCGAGCTCGGCACGATGCTCTATAACGCCGTCGGCCGCCACGACGGCAAGCCGGCTGCTGTGATGGCCGTGTTCCAGATTCCGGGCACGAACGCGCTCGACGTTGTCGCCCAAATCAAGGCGGCGATGGCCGACCTGGCGAAGCGCTTCCCGCGGGACATGGAGTACCTCATCTCGCTCGACACGACGCTGCCGGTTTCCGAAGGCATCGTCGAGATCGAGCACACGCTCTTCGAGGCCGTGGCGCTTGTCATCATCGTGGTGTTCATCTTTCTGCAGAACTGGCGTGCCACGCTGATTCCGTTGATGACGGTACCCGTATCGCTCGTCGGCGCCTTCATCTTTTTCCCGTTACTCGGCTTCTCGATTAACGTGCTGTCGCTGCTCGGCCTCGTCCTCGCAATCGGTATCGTCGTCGACGACGCGATTGTTGTCGTCGAAGCGGTGATGCATCACATCGAGCATGGGATGCCGCCGAAAGAGGCGACGATCAAGGCGATGGAGGAGGTGTCGGGACCGGTGATCGCGATCGGCCTCATTCTGAGCGCAGTGTTCGTGCCTGTGGGATTCATGGGCGGCATCACCGGACGCCTCTACCAGCAGTTCGCCATCACCATCGCGATTTCGGTGCTGCTGTCGGTGATCAACGCGCTGACCCTCAGCCCGGCGCTTGCGGCGCTCCTTCTGAGGGCGCCCACCGGTAAGAAAAGTCTGCTCACACCCTTCTACAACGTATTCAACAGGATCTTCGGGTGGACCACGGACAGGTACGTCAGCTTTTCGGCCATTCTGATCCGGAAGATGTTTCGGAGCCTGGCGTTCATCGGGATCCTGATCTACGTGATTGTGGTCCTCGTCCGGAACATCCCCGGCGGCTTCGTCCCTGAGGAAGACCAGGGCTTCATCATGGTGAACGCGCAGCTGCCCGATGCGGCGTCGCTCGAGCGCACCGACGCCGTGATGCGGAAAGCCGAAGCGATCCTCGAGAAAAACGAGGCGATCGAGGGCTTCAACACGATCAGCGGCTACTCATTGCTCACCTCGGCCTACTCCTCGAACATGGGCTTCTTCTTCGTTCAGCTCAAGCCTTGGGAGGAGCGGCACACGGAGGAGGCGCATGCAAACGGGGTGGTGGCTGCGCTGAACCGAGCGTTCGCACAGCAGATTCCCGAGGCAGGTGTGCTGGCGTTCGGTCCTCCTTCGATTCCCGGACTCGGGACTGGCGCCGGGTTCACGATGCATCTCCAGGATCGTAGCGGCGGGTCGCCCGACTACCTCGGCGATCAAGTCCGCCGTTTCATGGAGGCAGCGCGAAAGCGGCCGGAGATCGGACGCATCAGCACCCTCTACCGGCCAACGGTCCCGCAGATCTATGCCGACATCGATCGCAGCAAAGTGCTGAAGTCTGGCGTTGCGTTGAATGATGTGAACACGACCCTCGGCGCGCTGCTGGGCAGCTCCTACGTGAACGACTTCAACAGGTTCGGCCGCGTGTACAAGGTGTACCTCCAGGCCGAGTCCGAGTTCCGGAGGGACACGAGCCAGCTCGGGCTGTTCTTCGTGCGCAGCGCAGCAGGCGGCATGGTGCCTCTCGATTCACTGCTCACGACGCGCGCCAACGCGGGACCCGAGTTCACCAATCGCTTCAATCTGTTCCGCAGCGGCCGAGCTGACCGGCGTTCCTGCGCCCGGTTATTCGTCAGCGCAGGCCCTGAATGCGCTCGAGGAGACCGCGCGTGAGGTGTTGCCGCAAGACATGAGCTTCGACTGGGCGGACATGTCTTATCAGGAGCGCAAGGCTCCTGGCGTTGCCGTGGTGTTCCTGCTTGCGATCTTTCTGGTCTTCCTGATCCTGGCGGCGCAGTACGAGAGCTGGGGCCTGCCGTTCAGCGTCCTCCTGGGCACGCCGTTCGCGGCTTTCGGAGCGTACCTCGGCCTCTGGCTCGCGCGCACCTACATCTCGGAGAGCTACGTGAACAACGTTTTCGCGCAAATCGGGCTGATCATGCTCATCGGCCTGGCGGCCAAGAACGCGATTCTGATCGTCGAGTTCGCCAAGATGGAGTACGACCAGGGTAAGGGGCTCGTGGACGCGGCGTTGAATGCGGCGAAGCTCCGGTTCCGTCCGATTCTGATGACCGCCTTCGCCTTCATCCTCGGCGTCGTCCCGCTCTTGACGGCCACGGGTGCCGGCGCCGAGGCGCGCAAAGTGATCGGCATGACGGTGTTTTCCGGGATGTTGATTGCGACCATCCTCGGCGTGCTGTTGGTTCCGATGTTGTACGTGGCCGTGGAGAAGGTGATTGGAGGCTCAAAGGAGCACGTGCCAGCGGCTGGGGCCGTTCCGCCTCAGAAGCTGGCCACCGAGCATGGGTCGGGGGGGCATTGAGATGGTGGACCGGCTCGTCGCCGCCGCCCGCCCGATCTTGGCGATCGTTCTCTCGTCGCTGTTTGTCGGATGCGCAGCCGTCGGCTCCAACTACGAACGGCCGCAGATGCCGACGCCGACGCAGTACCGTTTCGTCGAAGGCACACAAGCTCAATCGTTTGCCGACATGCCGTGGTTTCAGGTCTTCGACGATCCGACGTTGCAGACTCTGATTCGAGAGGGCATCGACAGGAACCTCGATCTTCGGGTGGCAGTCGCACGGGTCGAGGAAGCGCGCGCCCGAGCCGGTATCGCGAAATCGTTCCTGTATCCGCAAGTCGATGGCGTCGCCAACTATGGGGTACGGCAGGCGTCGAACACGTCGCAAACCGACGACACGACGCATCAGAGCGGCGCCTACGGATTTCAGCTCTCTTGGGAGCTCGACCTGTTTGGAAGGATCCGGCGTGAGAAGGAAGCCGCGACCGCTTTGGTGTTGGCGAGTGAGCAGGGTCGCAGAGCCGTTCTCGTTACGCTGGTCGGAGATGTCGCGACCAATTACTTCCTGCTTCGCGAGCTTGATCTGCAGCTCACCATCGCCCAGCAAACGCTGACACTCAACGATCAAACCGTGTCGTATTTCCAGAACCGTCTCGATGGGGGCGTATCGAATCGTCTGGAGCTCGACAGGATCCAAGCCAATCGGGAGCGGACCGCTGCGTCCATCCCGGACATCGAACGGCAGATCGCGGTCACCGAGAACGCCATCTCGCTGCTGCTCGGCAGGCCGCCGACGCCCATCACGCGCGAGCTCGTGGGCCTGGACGTGGCGCTGCCTCCGCCCATTCCCCCTGGCCTTCCGACTTCACTTCTCGAGCGGCGGCCGGATGTCGTCCAGGCAGAGGACTTGCTGGTTGCCGCCAACGCCGACATTGGCGCCGCCAAGGCCTTGTTCTATCCGACGATCAGTCTGACCGGTTTCTTGGGGGGAGTGAGCGGCGACTTGACACAGTTTCTCGGTGGCGACGGCGCCGTGTGGTCCCTGGGCGCAGGACTGTTGCAGCCGGTCTTCCAGGGAGGACGTATCCGCCGCAATCTCGAGGCGATGCAAGCGCGGTTCGATGCTGCGGTCGCCGAATACCAGAAGGCTGCACTCAACGGCTACCGCGAGGTTGCCAATACCCTGATCACGATTCAAAAGCTGGCCGAAGTGCGGGGCCATCAGCAGATCGGCGTGACCGCGCTGCAGGATGCCTCCGACCTCGCCCGTGCCCGGTACGATTCGGGCCTCGCCAGTTATCTAGAAATCCTGACCGCCGACGAACGGCTGTTCGCGGAACAACTGCTGCTCGCGCAGACTCGTGGGGCGGAATTTCGGGCGCGCGCGGAGCTGTACAGAGCCTTGGGCGGGGGCTGGCAGCCGTAGCCGAGGAGCAACGATGGCTGAGGACAAGAAACTGAAGAACAAGAAGTACCTCAAGGAACTGGCGCGCCTGCAGGGCAAGCTCTGTATTCTGCAGGAGTGGGTGAAAGCCAAGGGGTTGCGCGTCATTGTGATCTTCGAGGGGCGCGACGCCGCCGGAAAAGGCGGCACCATCAAGGCCATCACTGAGCGTGTGAGCCCACGCGTTTTCCGCCTCGTGGCGCTCCCGGCGCCATCCGACCGGGAAAAAAGCCAGATGTACGTGCAGCGCTATATGCAGTACTTTCCGGCTGCTGGCGAGATCGTGATCTTCGACCGAAGCTGGTACAACCGCGCCGGTGTGGAGCACGTGATGGGATTCTGCACGGATCAGCAGTACAAACGGTTTCTCAAGATCTGCCCGGAATTCGAGCAGTACGTCATCGGCGGGGGCATTCTCCTGATCAAGATGTGGCTCGAGGTGAGCAACAAAGAGCAGCAACGGCGGTTCGAGGCCCGCATCAACGATCCACTCCGTCAATGGAAACTGAGCAACATGGACCTGCCGTCGCGCGAAAAATGGTACGAATATTCAAGGGCTCGCGATGCCATGTTCAAGGCCACGGACACGCGCATCGCGCCGTGGTACATCGTTCGATCCGACGACAAGAAGCGCGCGCGCCTCAACTGCATTGCCCACTTGCTGAAGCAGATTCCCCACAAGAAGATCAAACGACCGAAAGTGAGGCTTCCTGACCGGTCGAAGAAACACGCCTACGACGATGAGGCAACGCTGGCGCGGCGGAAGTTCGTGGCGGAGATCTACTGATAGCGGCTCATGAGCGCGTAGTGGACTGTCTGCCGCGATTGACTCCTCGAACGAAGGCGAGCCGGAAATCTGGCCTCGCCTTGTGCATCGCCGTCTTTTCCTTCAGCGCGCTCTCCGCCCAGTCCCAGCCGAGGACGGCGGCCGCCCAGGCTCCTCCGGCCGTGTCATCTGACGCGATTCGCGCCGAGCCGGCGGGCGAGACCTTTACATTCACCTTCGCCAACCGCCCGATCGTCGTTCTCCGAGCACGGGTGTTGGGACGACGTCCAGTCGAGCGGGCCGGCGCCGCCGAACGAGCGCTCGACGAACTCCTGGCTGACGGAATAGCAGGACCCGTCACATCTCGACCGTTTGATGGCGGCGTGTTCATCGACGTGGGAACGCGGACGGTCCTGGCGCTGCTGTCTCCCGACGTCGAAGAACTATCAGGCGAAACCGTTCAGCAGATCGCCGCACAAGCCGTTACACGGTTGCAGCAAGCACTCGCCGAAGCCTCCGAGGCGCGCTCGCTCGGCCGGATGCTTCGATCCGCGGCCAGTGCGGCCGCGGGATTCGCGGCTTGGGCTGGCTATTCTGTGGGGACTTCTTCGTGTGCGTCGAGCGGCCGGCGGTAAGCTGGCCATTGTCGCCGAGCAAAAACTGGCGAAAGCCGGTATCGCCGATCGGGACGCCCTCCGGGCTTCGCGCGTCCTCGAATTCCAGCACGGGCTGGTAACTGCGGCGACCGCCGCGCTGGGCCTCGTTGTCACTTATGCCACGGTGACGTTCGTCCTTCGGCGCTTCCCGTATACGCGGCCCTGGGGCGAGTCGATGCGCGGGTTCCTCGTGACCACCATCGAAAGTCTCGGCCTCGGTATCGCCAATGCGATTCCAGGGCTGTTCATGATCGCCCTGATCCTTGTGCTGACTCGGTTCTTGATCAGGCTGGTCGGGCTCTGGTTCCAAGCGATCGAACGAGGTCGAATCCAGCCTCGCTGGATCTACCCTGAGACTGCCCAACCGACGCGCCGGTTGGTCACAGGGCTCGTGTGGTTGTTCGCGATCGTCGTGGCCTACCCGTACATGCCCGGAAGCCAGACCGACGCGTTCAAAGGTGTCAGCGTCTTTCTGGGGCTGATGGTCACGCTCGGCTCGAGCGGCCTGGTCAACCACTTCATGAGCGGCTTCATGCTCACCTACTCGCGCGCCGTGCGCTTGGGCGACTTCGTACGGATCGGTGACGTCGAAGGCACTGTCACGCATCTAGGCGTCTTGTCCGTGAAAATCAGGACGCCGTTCTACGAAGAGGTCACGATTCCCAACGCCGTTGTCGTCTCGCAGACGACCACTGATTACTCGCGATACGGCGATGCACAAGGCGTGTTCACGCCGACGTCGGTGACAATTGGCTACGACGCGCCGTGGCGTCAGGTACAGGAGCTGTTGCTCCTGGCTGCCGAACGGACGCCCGGCCTTCGCCGAGAGCCGAAACCCAGGGTCCTTCAGGAGGCGCTGCAGGACTTCTATGTGAAGTACACGCTTCTCGTGTGCCTGGAAGACCAGAAGTCGCGCCCGTTCACGCTCCACGCACTGCATGCCCACATCCAGGATCTGTTCAACGAGTACGGTGTCCAGATCATGTCGCCCAATTACCTCGTCGATCCCGCCGCGCCGAAAGTGGTGCCGAAGACGCAGTGGTTTGCCGCCCCAGCCAGACCGGATTCGCGTCAAGGCGACTCGTAGCATAATCTGACGGAAATTCTGGAGAGGGGACCTATGTACAGGTTGAATGCCCATCGCGTCCTGACGTGCGCTTTGTGCCTCGTTTTCGCCGGGCTCTCGACTCGGGATCTGTCAGCACAGGATGTCGCGATCACCAACACCCGCGTGATCGTGGGTAACGGGACGGTGATCGACTCGGGCACCTTGATCGTGCGCGGCGGCAAGATCGTTTCTGTCTCTGCGGGTGCAGCGAACACGCAAGGGCTCAAGACCATCGACGCGAAGGGCATGAGCGCGATGCCGGGCCTCATCGATGCTCACCGGCACATCAACACCGGACCCGACGAAAAGGCCCAGATGCAGGCCCTGCTCGAAGCTGGCTACACCACGATTCTCTCAGGTGGCGGTCCAGCGGACGGTAATCTCACGCTCCGCGATCACATCGAAAAAGGCATCATCAACGGCCCGCGGATCATCCCGTCCGGCAGGGTGCAGCTGCGGAACAACACGCCGGACATGGCTCGTGCCGAGATTCGGAAGATGGCGGAGATGGGCGTCAAGTTCACCGGCGAGATCGGACTCACACCTGTGCCGGGGCCGACCGAACAGGAGCTGGAAGTTCTTCGTGCTGTCGTAGACGAGGCGAAGAAGGTCGGTGTGATGGTTCAGGTGCACGCTGTGAGCTCCTCGGCTATGGTGGCGGGCGTTGAGGCTGGCGCGCGGCTCCTGGTCCACCTTCCGAACAAGGACTGGGTGAGCCGGGAGGACGCGAAGAAGCTGGCCGACTCGGGCACCAAGATTCTGACGACCAGCGGATTCGGGGCACCGGTCTTCGGCGTGTTCGCCAACGACAACAAGCCGCGGTTCCGGGACGGCAAGCCATGGCCCGAAGGGATCGTCGACGGCGTCCGCCTTGGCGAGGAAGCCGGATACATGCTCGTCAATGCCCGGACCGTGTGGGATCAGGGTGCGGTCCTCGGGTATTGCACCGATACGAACTACGATCCGAAGGCGGGGCTGGACCACGAGTTGAGAGGTCTCAGCGTGATGTTCTCGATGCAGGACATCGTCAAGCTGATGGGCCCGAACACCGCCTCTTACATCCAGATGGGCGATCAGCTCGGCACCTTGGAGCCCGGCAAACTGGCCGACCTCATTCTGCTGGACGGCAATCCACTGGAAGGCTACTGGAACATGCTGAAAACGAAGGTCGTGCTAAAAAGCGGAGTGGTCGTCGTCGACAAACGATAAGAGCCTTTCAATGGCTTTCTAATGCCGGATGGCCAATTTCATGGCCGACTGCATCACAACGGACACTAACCCGAAGGCACTTGTGTTGACGCACTGCGGCGCGAATCCCGGCTGCGGTGGCCGGACCGCGCTGCGATGCCTTCCGTGGACCGAAAGCCGCGAGGTCCGTGACCTCGCTTGCTCCCCCGAGGCTTCTCGCGCGGTCAGGCGATCGGTTCGGCCTGACCTCCGCAGGGATTCGCACCACAGTGCGTCAACACAAGTGGCTCCAGAGAGGCCAGCGCCGCATGTGAAGCCCTTCGAATCGTGGTGCGAAAGGGCAAGCCATTCGGAAATTCGTTGACCACGCGAATTCGGCCAGATCCAGGCTGTCGAGCGGTTCGTCAAGCAGCCTGTTTCTGGCCGCTTGTGTGATGGAGTTCTTGACGGGTATCACCTTCCATCCGAGGCGGCTGTTGTATTGGCGCTGCGGTGGCGCGAAGCCCTGTGGAGGTCAGGCCGACAAGCGTCGCCTGACCGCGCGAGAAGACTCTGGGCTTCAGCCAGCTCACGGAGCTGGCGGCCAGCGGTCCGCATGCGTCCTCGCAGCGCGGTCCGGCCACCGGAACCGGGCCTCGCGACAGAGCAGCGCCAATACAGCGGCCTTGCGGAGTAAGAACTACCAGGAAATGAAAGTCGCTACGACCTGTCGATCTGTTTATGGCAGTACTCGCAGTCAGCGCTGATCTTCGACCCGTCCGTGGCCTCGTGCGAATCGTCGTGACATCGGAAGCAGCCGGTCGACGTGGTGTGACCTCGGTTGTCGAGATACGTGCCCAACGTGACTTTCATCGTCGGGAAAACGTTACGGCGATACAGATCCGGAAGGGCTGCCACCGTCCGTGTCACTGCCTGCTCGTTGGGGGAGCAGGTGGAACCTGTGTCTACTTCTTCTTCAATGTCGTTAGGTATGCGACAAGCGCGTCCACGTCGGCTTTGTCGAGTGTGAACTGCTTCATCGGCGGTTTGCGCGTCGCACCGGTCTTCGCCGTCATGGCGTTCGCATCGGTGATCCACGCGCGAATGTCGGCTGCGGAGTCTTTGCTGCCCACCTCGTCCAGGGCTCCTTTCGTGTTGCCCTTGCCCGCGACGGAATGGCACAACGTGCACTTCTGATCGACGAAGAGCTTCTCGCCCTTTGCCTTCAGGTCCTGCGCGGCGGCAGGCATGACGGCCACACCACACAAGACCCCCGCAGCAACAATTCGACGCATCATAAGAACTCCTCTCGCATGCGGATCATGGTAGCATCGCGCCCTCCGACATTTCATGTCTGAACTTGCCGGATTTCCGTCAACGGCGGCAGCGGGCACGTTCGATCGGCGCAGGTTTCTCGACGCCCTGCTCACGGTGGGCTTCGTCTCGACGGCCGTGGCGATCGCCTACCCGGTGGCGCGCTATCTCGTGCCGCCGGAATCGGGTGAAGCGGCGACGAACTCCGCCGTGGCCGGGAAAGCCGCGGCGCTCAAGCCGAACAGCGGCGCCATCTTTCCTTTCGGCAGCAAGCCCGCGATTGTCGTTCGATCTCCCGATGGCGAACTGAGCGCGTTCAGTGCGGTGTGCACGCACCTCGAATGCACAGTGCAGTTCAACGCCGACACCTCGCAGATCTGGTGCGCGTGTCACAACGGCCTGTACGATCTCGCAGGCAACGTCGTTTCGGGACCGCCGCCGCGCGGCCTCGAACGCTTCACGGTCAACCTGCGCGGTGAGGCGGGCGCCGAGGACATCGTCGTATCACGGAAGGGGTAAACGAAATCGCGATGGTGCAGCAGGTCGTCAACTGGCTCGACGAACGGCTCGACCTGAACGGTTTGAGGCACTTCGTCGCCGAGAAGGGCGTCCCGGTTCACGCGCAGGAAATATGGTACTACCTCGGCGGCCTGACGCTGTTTCTGTTCGGCGTCCAGGTGTTCACGGGCATCCTGCTCCTTCTGTACTACCGTCCGAGCGCCACCGAGGCGTACGAGAGCGTCCAGTTCATCGTGACGCGCGTCCCGTTTGGCTGGTTGATCCGCAACGTGCACAGCTGGTCGGCGAATCTCCTGATCGGCGCGGCGTTCGCGCACTTCTTCAGCGTGTTTCTGCTCAAGTCGTACCGGAAGCCGCGCGAGCTCACATGGGTGTCGGGCATGCTATTGCTCTTTCTCATGCTCGGCTTCGGCTTCAGCGGATATCTCCTTCCGTGGAACGAGCTGTCGTTCTTCGCGACGAAGGTCGGCACGGGCATCGCTGGATCGATTCCGCTCGCCGGGCGGTTTCTCCTCCGTCTCCTTCGCGGGGGAGACGATGTGAGTGGGGCGACGCTGTCGAGGTTCTTCGGCATTCATGTCGCGGTGCTGCCGGCAATGGCCACGGCGCTCGTCGCGCTGCACCTTCTCTTCGTGCAGCGGCAGGGCATGAGCGTGCCGCTGAGGGTCGAGCGCCGCCTGAAGCCGGGGGAGCACATCCGCCAGATGCCGTTCTTCCCGAACTATATCCTGCGCGACGTGCTGGTGTGGTATGTCGCACTCGCCGCGCTCGCCGCACTCGCGGCGTTCTCACCGTGGGGGCTCGGGAAAAAGGCCGATCCCTTTGCCGCGGTGCCGCCGGGCATCCGGCCCGAGTGGTACTTCCTCGCGATGTTTCATACGCTGAAGCTGTTACCGAGCCACGTGCTCGGCGTCGAAGGCGAGCGGCTCGGCGCGATCGGCTTCGGACTGATCGCTGTGTTTCTGGTGTTCGTCCCGTTTCTTGATCGCCGGTCGCGCGATGGGCGGAACAGTCCCGTGTTTACGGTCATGGCGATTGCTGGAGTGGTCTATCTTGTGGCGTTCACGATTCTGGCCCAGCTGGCGAAGTAGCGCCATCCTGGCCGCCGCACTGCTCGCATGCGCGCGCCTGGCGGTGGCGCAGCCCGCGACAGGGCCGGTGAACACGTGTGCGTCGTGCCACTCGACGCTGCCCGATGCACGGTTATCGACGCCGCCAGCCGCGTTCGCGCAGCCCGACGTCCATCGCGAGAGCGGCTTCAGCTGCGCCGACTGCCACGGCGGCGATCGTATTGCGGTCGACAAAGCCAAAGCGCACGATGTCTCGCGCGGCTACAAGGGGAAACCGTCGGGATCAGCCATCGTCGCGGCGTGCGCACGGTGTCATAGCGACGCGGAGTTCATGCGCAATTACGCCCCGCGACAGCGGGTCGACCAGGCGGCCGAGTACGCAACGAGCGTGCACGGCAAACGGCTCGCCGACGGAGATAAGAAGGTCGCGACATGCGCAAACTGCCATGGCGCGCATGGTATTCGACGGGTGAACGACGTCAAGTCGCCTGTCTTCCCCACCAACGTCGCGAACACGTGCGCGGCGTGCCATGCGTCGGCGTCGCACATGTCCGGCTATACGCTGGTGAACAAACAGCCGCTGCCGACCGATCAACTCGCGCTCTACAGTCAGAGCGTCCACTACGCCGCGTTGACAAAGGGCAACGATCTGTCCGCGCCGACGTGCAACGACTGTCACGGCAATCACGGCGCGGCGCCGCCCGGCGCGGGGGCCGTGGTGAACGTCTGCGGCACCTGCCACGCCGTGTTCGCGGAGAAGTTCGCGAAGAGCGTGCATGCACAGATCTTCGACCGCGGGTGCGTCGAATGTCACGGGAACCACGCGGTGCTGAAGCCGTCGGACGAAATGCTGGCGCTGATGCGATGAGTTTGTGCGCGATGTGTCACAGCGGCGCAGACGACAAAGGTCTGGCGGCCGCCGCAACGATGCGGGCGGACATCGAAAAACTGAAAACGGCGGTCAACCGGTCGAGCGCGACTGTATCCGCCCTGGCGAACGCCGGCATGGAGATGAGCGCGCAGGAGCTCGCGATCGGAACCGCCCAGACGCGGCTGACGCTCGCCCGTACCGAGATGCACGCGTTCGACGCCGACCGGGTGACGCCGATAGCCGCGGAAGGGCTTGCCACGCTCGCCTCGGTCGATAAAGCCGGCGAGTCTGCGGCCGCGGAGCTTCGGTTCCGCAGGCGGGGCCTTGCCGCCTCTCTCGCCGCCATTCTGCTGGTGGTGGTTGCGTTGGGGTTGAAGATCCGTCAGCTCGACCGGCGGCTTAAGAAGCCTTGATCACGAATTCCCAATTCTTACTTCTTAGTTCTTACTTCTTAGTTCTTTAGGGACGCTCGATCTGCATGTGGCAGTACTCGCAGTCGGCGCTGATCTTCGATCCGTCCTTGGCCTCGTGCGAATCGTCGTGACATCGGAAGCAGCCAGTCGATGTGGTGTGACCTCGGTTGTCGGGATACGTGCCCCAGGTCACCTTCATCGTTGGGAAGATGTTGCGGCGATACACCTCCTGAAGGGCGGCCACCGTGCGTGCGATCGCCTCCCCGTCAGGGGCGCCGCCTCGGGATTGATAGAAACCCCGTAATCCCTGATCGATCGCCTGCGCGGCCTCGTCCTGGCTCGAGTGCGACGCCTTCAAAAGACGAACACCTTCACGCCGAACGAAGGGAAGGTCGCGGCTCACTTGCGCGGCTGCGATGGCGCGATCCACCGCCAGTTCGGGCGTCTGTGAGATAGGGTGGCCGACCGTGTTGTGGCAGTCGATGCAATCCATGGTCGCTCGATTGCCCGAGCTAATCGCTTGATCGGTCGCATCGGGGAGGCGGTACTCCTTCACCTGACCCTTCGCGTCGGTCACTTTGACATATGGGATCGTCTCGCGCGCCGCATCTGTCGACACGTACTCCACGCGGACGGCGGGGTCGGCATGCCAGTGAATCGCACGCGGCGACGAAGTCGATGGACTCAGAGTGCATCTGCAGCACGGTTACGGTCTCTGCGTTGCCTTCGTCGTCGGCGTACTCGCGAATTACACGGATCCGATCCCCGACAACACGCCCGGGCTGGTGGCACTTGGCGCAGGTCTGGGCTTGCTCGCCCGGAGGCATCTCGGCGCCAGGCGGGACCGCCTTCGGAAACGAATTGGTGGCCACGTGAATGAGTTGCCGCACGCCCGAAAGTTTGGCGTGGACGAACCCGCGCGCGCCGTCTCCGATGTGGCATTCGACGCAGGCGACGCGCGCGTGTGAGGCATTCTGCAGCGCCGTGAATTGCGGATGCATCGGAGTGTGGCACACCTGCCCGCAGAAACTCGGCGACTCCATCCAGTGCAGCGTGCCGTAACCCGCCAGCAAGACGATCACGACGTTGACGGCAGTGAGCGCCAGGAAGAGGAGGGACGTGCGTCTGACTTCGGCACGGCGGAAGTCCACCACCGGCCAGTCGACGTCGGCGTTAGGATGGCGTAACAGCTTCTGCCGTTGCAGCCGCATGCCCAGCGGGATGAGCAACAGCCCGATCACGAAGGCGGCGGGAATGGCCACGAAGACGACCAGTCCGGCATACGGGTTGTTGAGCCACCCCGCGAGCATCGCGATCACAAGCGCGACGAACAGCACGGCCGACACCGTGGTGATCACCGCACCGGCGATCGCGAGCGGATGGCGCAAGAGCGCTTGGCGTTGCGTCATTAGAATCCTTTGAGCGGGTGGCAGAACTGACGGAGCGACTTCACTTCAGGCTCTGCATGTACGCCACTAGTGCATCAATGTCCGCAGCCGGCAGTGTGCCGTACTTGTCCTGCATGGGCGGCTTCTTGGTCGACTTGGCTTTCGCTGCCGCGTCCTTCGGGTGGGTAATCCACTGGCGGATATCATCGGCCGATAGCTTCCCGCCGACGCCGTCCAGCGGACTTGCCTTGCCGCCCTTGCCAGCGATGGAGTGGCAGCCCTGGCACTTCTGAGCCGTGTAGACTTCCTGTCCGCGTTTGGCTGCATCCTGCGCCGCTGCGACTCCCGATATCGCCATTCCTGCGGCGAGCGTGAGCGCCATCGTGAAAATAGTCTTTCTCGTCGTGAACGTCATGAACATCGAAAACCTCCAAAGATAGGCGTGGACATCGTGCAGTTAGGAGCTTACCCGACGTCTACCAGAGATACCTCAAGCCGAAAACAAACGAATTCACCGTGTACGGACGGTACACATACCCCAGAACCAGCGAGCTGGGCTGGACGATGCTGTTGACGACGGTCGGATCGAAGGCGAAGTCATAGACCCGGAACGGTTCGTAGAGATAAGAGAACGTTGCGGCCAATCGAGTCGATATGCGGTGCCGCACGTCGATATGCAGCTGCTGCAGCTTGTTGAACACATTCGGGAGCTGTGATGGTGGCGGCAGGCCGCCCGGTCCCGGTACAACCGTATACAGATAGCTCCCTTCTGCGTGGCTGAAGTCGTAGGACAACCGTGCCTCCGTCTTCTCCCCAAATCGAGGAGGCGTGACGTAGATCGAGAAGTAGTTCACGTTCTCGGCGGTGTCGGCGGTCCAGTCGTGCAGAGGGTCGTCCGGGCTTTGGCCCGAGCCGGTGGACCGCGACCGCTGCAAGCCCGAGTACCGTTCGAAGTTGTAGTTGCCGCCTGCGCCGAGACCATTCGGCTCGCGGAAGTCGGCCGCGAACGAGACGGTCCTGAAGGTCGTTTCCTGCAACCCTAGACTGCTGTCGGGGTAGTTATCTTTACCGACGCCGCCCGAGACACTGAAGGTCCAGCGCTCGTTGGGAACAAAGTCGACAATCCCGGTGAATTGATTGCGGTTCCGGTTGGCAACGTCGTAGTGGCGCAAAGAGGGCTGCTCGTCGATCTGCACGAGCAACGCCTCGTCCAGCCCTGAGCCATCGCGATTCCCGTACTCGTATTTGGCGTGGAACGTCATCCACTGCGTGCCCACGGCATCCGCCGACAGGCGAAGAACGTTCTCCCCCGTGCTCTCGAAGATTCGGAAGTCGTGCCCCGTGTTGTTTCGTGTGTAGCCAGCGGTCAGCGCTACGGGATGGAGGCCGCTCCACGTTGCGTCCGCATCGAACGTCGTCCGATTGTGCGCGTACAGCTCGGGGCCGCCGGTCGCCGACGTCGCGACCGACGTATCGTAGTTGATGAACTGCGGGATCGCCGCATGCGGCGTCTGGTTGTTGTAGTCGTATTCTCGGAAGTGCGCGGTGAACTGCCAGTCGGTTTGCGGACGGGATACCAGATTCAGGTTGGTCGTAAAGACATGCGCCTCAGCTTCTGCCGTGGTTCTCGGCAGCGCGATCTGCGGTAACGCGGAGTTGATCGTAAAGGGCTGAAGCGGTTCGTTGTTGTTCCAGAACCCGTACGAGATGAATCCGGTCACCTGGGTGCGATGTGCGAACTTGGCATAGCCGGCGCCGCTCACGGTCTGCGCGGAGTTGGTCGGCCACAGCTGCATCCGCCCGCGCCCTGGCGCGCTCGTCGAGTCGGTAAGCTGGAGCGGGCTGTCCCACACCAGCGTGTCGTCGAGGTTGTTGAACCACGAGCCGTTGTACGCAACCCGCAGCATGTTCTTGCTGTTCGTCCATTCGGTACCGACGGTGAAGTCGTTCGTTCGAGAGTCGTACGGCAGCGCCACTTCGACGTCGTTCGAGAACCCGAACGAGCCGCCCCAAGGCAGTTCGCCGCGGTGCCGCGTCGTCGTAAATGCCGCCGTCACGTCAAGGTTCGGCGTCGGGGTCGCCTGGAAGTTCACGTTTCCGATATCGCGGCGCTCCCGGAGGTCGAATTGCGAGGCGATTGGGATGTACGCAGACAAGGTCGCTTGCTTGTTCTGAATCGCCTGCTGTGTCCCATCATTAAGGAGAAGTGGGCTCGGTGCGGGGGAGTACGGCGTCTGCGTGTCGACGCTATAGAACTGAGGGATTTCGTCCCACAGGCCGGAGACAACGAAGCGGCCCGTGCGTTGGTAGCGGCCGAAGTATCGCTGATCGCGATAGCCGACGTTGTCGGCCGTTCCCCGAAACAACCAGTTTCCCCCGGGATCCTCGCGCGCGAATTTCGCATCGGTGAAGATCACGCCGTCCCTGAGGTCCTGGTATCGCTGCCAGCGGGCCGGGTCTCCGTCCACGCTGCTCAAACGGCCGCCGAATTGGAACTGATGCCAGGTCGGCTCGAAGAGGCTGCGTGTCGCCTCGGTGGCCGAGGCAGGCGCGGCCGGGGTACTCGCTTGCGGTGCCGTCTGCGAGTCAGCTGTCGAGGACGAATCCGCCGCCAAGGCCGGCGGCGTCGACAGCGCAGTTTGTGCGTGAGCGGCCGCGGCCACCGCGAGTTGAAGACAGCAAACGAGATGGACCGAGCATGAAGCGGTGCATGTCTACCTCTCGGGCTATCGCATGAAGAACTGTCCGGACGGATGATTCGATCCGTGGATATTCTGGTGGCAGTTCATGCACGACCGTCCGAACATCCGGTTGCTCTTGTTCACCGTGATGGCGGCGTTGTCGTAGATGCTCGAGGGATGCCTTGTCGCGATATGACAGCGTTGGCACAGCATCGGCAGGCGCACGACAAGCATTCGGTCGTTCGACGAACCGTGCGGATCGTGGCACGTCGTGCAGTTCTCTCGAACGGGGGCGTGCTCCCAGAGCGCGGGCCCACGCATCTCGGCGTGGCAGCTATAGCAGGTTTCGTTCACCGAGCTGCCGACTTTGAGTGCCTTCACGTTGCTGATCGAGCCGTGCGGGTTGTGACACGACGTGCAGGACATCTTGCCTTCGCGCACGGGCATGTGTGCGACGGCGCGCTCTGTCTTGGCGACCTGCAGACGATGACACGTCGCGCATAACTCGGTCTGAGTAGTCTTGACGAGCTGACGTTCGAACGACTTCGGGCTGTGGACGCTGTGGCAGGTGGTGCAGGAGAAGATCCCGGCGCTCGTGCGCGCTTCCTTCCCAGCCCGCATGGCCGCCGCGGTTGTGGCATGTCAGGCACGTCTGGTTCGTCTCGCCGTGGGTTATCTGTCCGAATTTCCGGATGTGGCCTTTGTCGTCGTCATCGACGTGGGCCTGCCCCGGACCGTGACAACTCTCGCAGCCATGAGTCGCCTCCGGCGAGCGTGGATTCTTCGCCTGCGCGTGAGGGGTGCCTTTGAGCGAATCACCCTCTGAATGGCAGACCGTGCACGTGTCGCTGCCGACATAGCCCGCCTGTGGCGCGGCTGGTGCTGCCTGTCCGCTGGATGCCTGCAAACGAGGCACGGGCATCCGCCAGTTGAGCCGGTCAACCGCCGAGATCGCTGAGGACGCCGAGATTCTTGGGCCGGGAATTGTCAGGGCAATCTCTGCGGGCTCGGCGATCTCCGCGGTGTACGTCGGACCGTGAGGAATCCCACCGGTGGTCCGAACCGTAACGACCGCGATAAAAAGACAGATCGCAGCTAGGCAGAGGCGGTTGTACACGATGGACCTCCCGAGCGCGAAGGACCGCGCGCCGCGTGTCGAACAGTGGTGAAATATCCTACGTCCTCCGTCATCTGAGTGCCATGCGGAAGTTCGCGCGTTCGTACGCAGCCGGATCGGGAATCCGCTCGAAGCTCATGTTGCCCCGCATCTCGCCGAGCGAGCCCCATTCGTTCTCCTGCATCCACGACTCGATCTCGTTCCGCACCTTGCGGAGATGACCGGGACCGTTTCGAAGAAGCGCCGAAACCATCTGCGTCGCGTGGGCGCCTGCCATCGTGGCCTTGATGACGTCGAGCCCTGTATGAATGCCGCCCGTGATCGCCAGGGACGCCTTTACACGCCCGGCCAGAGCGGCGACACCCCGGAGACGGAGCGGGAGCTCCGATGAGTTTGACAAGGGAAGCGTGCGAACGACTTCGAGCTCCGTGACGTCGATGTCGATCCTGTGAAAGCGCGTGAACAACACGAACGCGTCGGCACCCGCGGTGTCGAGCTGTTTGGCAAAGTGGGCGAACGCGGTGAGCAGCGGCGCGAGCTTGACGGCTACGGGAATGCGCAGGCTGCGCTTGACGTCGCGCACGATGTCGATCGCCTGTTTTTCGACATCGGCTGCGCTAGTCGTCATGTCGCTGGCAGCGTGATAGATGTGGAGCTCGAGACCATCGGCGCCGGCTTGCTCGAGTTGTTGGGCATAGGAGATCCAGCCACCCGGCGTCACACCGTTGAGTGACGCCATCACGGGTATGCGGACTGCGTCTTTGATCAGCCTGAGATGCTCGAGGTACTCCTCCGGTCCCAGGGCCAAAACAGGTTCAGGAGCATAACTCCCAGCCTCGGCGAACGAATCGGAGTGGCTCTCGACGTGGAAGAAGGCGTCCATCTGCTCGCCGGTAATTTCCTCTTCGTACAGCGAGCGCAGGATCAGCATCGCCGCACCGGCATCCTCGAGCGCCCGGACCATGTCCAGGTCGTCGCCGAGGGGTCCGGCACCGACTACCAGCGGGTGGGGCAGGTGCATTCCGAGATAAGTCGTGCTGAGATCCATCACTTCTCCTTGGCGTCGGGCTGCACGTTCTGCTCGAGCGTCGCTTCGAATGCCGGCACCTTGATCCCCGCGAGCTGCGAATACACGGAATAGCGACGCTCCGCGGCGGCCTGCGACTCCGCGACAAACATCTTGTAACGGGCGGGGTCGGCGCGCTCGACCATCCGGAACCGCGACTCGTTGCGCATGTAGTCGGCCACCTTCGCCTTCGGCGGACCGTAGTCGAGGTGTAGCGGCGCTTCACCTTTGGGGATACGCCGTGGATCGAAGCGGTAAAGCGGCCAGACTCCGGAGTCGACTGCCAGCTTCTGCTGCGAGGCGCCATGAGCCATGTCGTACCCGTGAGCGATACAGTGGCTGTAGGCGATGATCAAGGACGGCCCGTGGTAAGACTCCGCTTCGACAAACGCCTGAGCCGTTTGGGCCATCTTGGCGCCAAAGGCCACCTTCGCGACGTAGACATGCCCGTACATGTTCGCGAGCAAACCCAAATCCTTTTTCCCGATCGGCTTGCCCGCGGCGGCAAACTTCGCAGCAGCGCCGAGGGGCGTCGCTTTCGACGCCTGGCCGCCCGTGTTCGAGTACACTTCGGTGTCCATGACGAGGATGTTGACGTCGCGCTGATTTGCCAGCACGTGGTCGAGTCCGCCATAGCCTATGTCGTACGCCCATCCGTCGCCGCCGACAAGCCACACGCTCTTTTTCACGAGGTAATCGGCGAGTGTTTCGAGCCGGCGCGCTTCCGCGGATTCGAGACCGGTGAGGCGCCGCCGCAAGGCAACCACGCGGTCCCGCTGCGCGGCGATGCCGGCCTCGCCCGTTTGATCCGCCTCGAGAAGAGCCGTAACCAGGCCGTCGCCGATTTGCAGCGCGAGATGTTGGACGAGACCGCGCGCCCCGGCGACATGCGCATCGAGTGCCAGCCTGAAGCCGAACCCGAACTCGGCGTTGTCCTCGAAAAGTGAGTTCGACCAGGCCGGACCCCTGCCGTCGCGGTTGGTCGTGTACGGCGTCGTCGGCAGGTTTCCTCCGTAAATCGACGAGCAGCCCGTGGCGTTCGCGATGAGGAGCCGGTCGCCGAACAGTTGCGTGAGCATCTTGAGGTACGGCGTCTCGCCGCAACCGGCGCACGCCCCCGAGTATTCGAACAGCGGCTCGAAGAACTGCGAGCTCTTGTGGTCGATCCGTGTGATATCCGTTCGGTTCACTTCAGGGAGATCGAGGAAGAAGTCGTAGTTCGCTCGTTCGGTGTCCCGCAGTGGTGCCTGCGGATGCATGTCGATGGCTTTGTGTTTCGGGTTGGTTCGGTCCTTCGCTGGGCATACGTTGACGCACAGGTTGCAACCCGTACAGTCTTCGGGGGCCACCTGGATTGTGTAGAGCTTGCCTTTGTGTTCGTTGCCCCTATAAGCGGTCGACTTGAACGTCGCCGGCGAGCCCGGTAGCGCACTTTCGTCGTAGACCTTCGCACGAATCGCCGCATGCGGGCAGACGAGGGCGCACTGATTGCACTGGACGCAGACTTTGGAGTCCCAGACCGGAATTTCGAGAGCGATGTTCCGCTTCTCCCATTTCGCGGTCGCCATCGGCCACGTGCCGTCGACCGGAAACGCGCTCACCGGGAGCAGGTCGCCTTTCCCGGCCAGCATCACGGCCGTCACCTTCTGGACGAAATCGGGCGCCCGCTCCGACACGAGCGGCGGCCGGCCGCGGCGGGCGCTGACGGCGGCCGGCACATCGACCTCATGCAGGTTGGCCAGTGCCTGATCGACAACCTCGTTGTTCCGGCGCACCACCTCCGGGCCGCGTTTTCCGTAGGTTTTCTCGATGGCCTTCTTGATGTGCTTGATTGCTTCATCGCGCGGCAGTAGACCCGAGATGGCGAAGAAGCACGTCTGCATGATCGTGTTGATCCGCGTCCCCATACCGGCGCGCTTCGCCAGGTCGTAGGCGTCGATGGCGAAGAAACGGATCTTCTTGTCGATGATCTGTTCCTGCATCTCCCGCGGCAGGTGATTCCAGACCTCGTCGGCGGCAAACGGTGCGTTCAGCAAGAACGAGGCACCCGGCGCCGCAGGTTCGAGCACATCGATCTTGTCGACGAACTCGAACTGGTGACACGCGACGAAGCTTGCGCGGTCTACGAGGTACGCCGAGCGGATTGGTCGCTTACTCGAACGTAGGTGAGAGATGGTAATCGCGCCGGACTTCTTGGAGTCGTACACGAAGTATCCCTGCGCGTAGAGATCCGTCTCCTGACCGATGATCTTGATGGAGTTCTTGTTGGCGCCGACAGTACCATCCGCGCCAAGTCCGTAAAACACCGACGCCGACACGTCTTCCGATTCGGTTCGAAAGGACGGGTTCCAGGGGATCGAAGTGTGTGTGACGTCGTCGATGATGCCAATCGTGAAATGACGCTTCGGGCTGTCCTTGGCGATCTCGTCGAATACGGCTTTCACCATTGCCGGTGTGAACTCTTTCGACGACAAGCCATAGCGGCCGGCGATGACCCGCGGCGGGGTCTTGAACGGAGAGACGCCTTCGGCTTGTGCTTCGGCGAGCGCCGTCGTGACGTCCAGGTAGAGCGGATCGCCTGTCGCGCCCGGCTCCTTCGTTCGATCGAGCACGGCCAGGCTGCGAGCGCTTACGGGCAACGTGGCAAGGAACGCGCTGCGCGAGAACGGGCGATACAACCGGACCTTCAACAGGCCCACCTTTTCGCCTCGAGCCGTCAGGTGGTCGACTGCTTCGTGCGCCGTTTCTGCGCCCGACCCCATCAGCACGATCACGCGCTCCGCGTTGGGGTCGCCGACATACTCGAACAAACCGTAACGTCGCCCCGTCAGTTCAGCGAAAGAGCGCATCGTGCGCTCGACGATCGCCGGGCACGCGTCGTAGAAGACGTTGGCGGCTTCGCGTGCTTGAAAGAAAACATCCGGATTCTGGGCCGTGCCACGGAGCACCGGTTTGTCGGGCGTCAGCCCGCGCTGACGATGGGCGTAAATCGATGGTTCAGAGATCAGCGCTCGCAGGTCGTCGTCACTGAGCTCTTCCATCTTTGCGACTTCATGAGAGGTACGAAAACCGTCGAAGTAGTGCAGGAAGGGGATGCGCGTTTCGAGGGTGGCTGCGTGCGCCACGGCGGCCATGTCGTGCGCTTCCTGAACGGAGTTCGAGCACAGGAGCGCGAAACCCGTCTGGCGGCACGCCATGACGTCGGAATGGTCCCCGAAGATCGACAACGCATGCGTCGCTAGGGTCCGCGCGGCCACGTGCATCGTGAAGGGCGTGAGCTCCCCCGCGATCTTGTACATGTTGGGAATCATCAGGAGCAGGCCCTGCGAGGCCGTGAACGTCGTCGACAGCGAGCCTGCCTGCAGGGCGCCATGGACGGCGCCGGCCGCACCGGCTTCCGACTGCATTTGGGCCACCTCGGGGATGAGTCCCCACAGGTTCGGGATCTTTCGGCTCGACCACTCGTCGCACAGCTCGGCCATCGGACTGCTCGGAGTGATCGGATAGATCGCAACCGTCTCGCTGGCGCGATACGCGACCGACGCGGCCGCCTCGTTCCCGTCCACCGTGATCCGCCGCCTGCTTCCCATGTCGGACTCCCTCAACTGTTCGTCAATAGGCTGTCAGTCCCGCCGTCCGAAAAATCGTGCATGCTTGCTCGACGGCATCATTCGTCGGCGGTTCGACGTTCTCGAGCGTGTACGGAATGCCGAGCTCTTTCCACTTGAAGCGCCCCATTTGATGGAACGGCAGCACATCGACCCGCTGTACGTTGCCGAGACCACCGGCAAAGCTGGCGACCTTGGCGATGTCGTCCGGATCGTCCGTTACTCCAGGGACCAGCACGTATCGAACCCAAACCGGCCGTCGTCGGGCGGCGAGGCGTCTGGCGAAATCCAGAGTGGGACGTACGTCCATGCCCGTCAGCGCACGATGACGCTCGGCGTCCCATGCCTTGAGGTCGAGCATCACGAGATCGATTGTCTCGAGCTCGATGTCCGACAACCGATCGCCGTAGTAGCCGTTAGTGTCGAGCGCCGTATGAATGCCCATCGCGTTCGCTGCCGCGAACAACTTTGCCGCGAAGCGGTCCTGCATCAGCGGCTCGCCGCCGCTCAGGGTGAAACCTCCGGACATGGCTTTCAAGCCGTGGCGATATTTGCCGAGCTCAGCAGCCGCGTTTGCGAGGGTGACGGGGATGCCGTGGCTCATCGTCCAGGTGTCGGGATTGTGGCAATAGGAGCAACGCCACATGCAGCCGCTCGTCCAGGCCACAACCCGAATGCCGGGTCCGTCTACGGTGGAGCCTGTGGTGAAGGAGTGGAGAAATCCCATGTCGCCCGTGGCCAGTGCGGTCCGCACGTCGGATTCAGGAATGTTCTTGCCGAGATTGACGCGAAGCTCGAAGGGACTGCTCGCGTAGAGGGGCGACTGCTCCGGCGCCTGTTTACTAGGCATAACCGTTCACGCCCTGGCGGCTTCTCCATGAAAGGTCCGATTGATCACATCCATCTGCTGCTCGCGTGTGAGCCGCACGAAGTTCACGGCATAGCCCGAGACGCGAATCGTCAGGTTCGGGTACTTCTCGGGGTGATCCATCGCATCGAGGAGCACGTCGCGGTTCAGCACGTTCACGTTCATGTGGTAGCCAGTCGTGCTGAAGAAGGCATCGAGCATCGACGTCAGGTTG
Source organism: uncultured Acidobacteriota bacterium (assembly GCA_963773035.1). Taxonomy (GTDB): domain Bacteria; phylum Acidobacteriota; class Vicinamibacteria; order Vicinamibacterales; family CAVVIG01; genus CAVRXZ01. The sequence goes on from CAVYZX010000037.1 coordinate 361,002, forward strand.
ACGATGCGATCCTCGGGGATCCGCCCGAGGCCCTCCGGGAGGAGCGTGGCCGTAAGAGAGATGCCGTCCGCGGCATCACGATAGGGGATCTTGGCCACGGATGCCGCGGAGGCGTGAATGCCATGACTGTCCCGGCCGTGCATCGGATTGGCGCCCGGTGCGAACGGCTCGCCTTGTCGGCGGCCATCGGGCGTGTTCCCGGTCGCCTTGCCGTAGACGACGTTCGAGGTGATCGTCAGAACCGACTGCGTGTGCAGCGCATGGCGATAGGTCGGGTACTTCCGCAGCTTGTTCATGAACGTGCTGACGAGCCAGACCGCAAGCTGATCAACTCTGTTGTCGTTGTTGCCGAACAGCGGGAACGAGCCTTCCGTTCGATAGTCGGTCACGAGGCCGGTCGCGTCGCGGACGACACGAACCTTCGCGTACTTGATAGCCGACAAGCTATCGGCAACGACCGACAGACCGGCCATGCCGAAGGCCATCGTTCGGAGCGGCGCGTAGTCGAGCAACGCCATCTCGAGCCGCTCGTACGCGTACTTGTCGTGCATGTAGTGAATGATGTTCATGGCGTTGACGTAGACACCTGCAAGCCAATCCATCATTCGTTCGAACTTGTCGAGGACGTCCGCAAACTCGAGCTCGTCGCCGGTCACCGGACCGAATGCCGGCCCGACCTGTTCGCCGCTGATTTCGTCTCGACCTCCGTTGATCGCGTAGAGGCAGACATTTCGCGAGATTGGCACGCGCGCCGAAGAACTGCATCTGCTTGCCGACGAGCATCGGCGACACGCAACAGGCAATCGCGCCGTCGTCTCCCCAAGCGCGACGCATGATCTCGTCGCTCTCGAACTGCAGCGCGCTGGTGTCGATGGCGACGCTGGCGGCGAAAGCGCCGGAACCCGTCGGGCAGGCGCGGCGAGTACCAGATCGTGAGATTCGGCTCGGGCGCTGGACCGAGGTTGTACAGCGTCTGGAGAAATCGGAAGCTGGTTTTTGTCACCAGCGACCGGCCGTCGTCGCCCATGCCGGCGATCGATTCGGTGACCCAGGTCGGATCGCCGGCGAAGAGCTCATCGTATTCCGGGGTTCGCAGGAATCGGACGATCCGCAGCTTGATGACGAAGTCGTCGACGATCTCCTGGGCTTGCTCCTCGGTGAGGAGACCGGAGGCGAGATCGCGCTCGAAGTAGACGTCGAGAAACGTCGACGTCCGCCCGAGCGACATCGCCGCGCCGTTCTGTTCCTTGACGCCGGCGAGATATCCGAAGTAGAGCCACTGAACGGCTTCCTTGGCGCTCGCCGCCGGCCGGGAGATGTCGAAGCCGTAGCTCGCGGCCATTTGCCGCAATTCCTTCAGCGCGCGGATCTGTTCGGCCAGTTCCTCGCGATCGCGGATGATCGTCGTCGGTCGACATGGCCGCATCGAGACCGCGTTTCTCTTCTTCTTTGCGCTCGATGAGCCGGTTGACGCCGTAGAGAGCGACCCTGCGATAGTCGCCGATGATGCGGCCACGACCGTAGGCGTCGGGCAGGCCCGGTCAGGATGTGTGAGCTGCGGCACCTCCTCACATCCGCGGTGTAGGCGTCGAAGACCGCGTCGTTGTGGGTCTTCCGGTACTTCGTGAACGTCTCGACCACGTGACGGATCCGGCTTGATATCCGTAGGCCTTGAGGGCCGACGCGACCAGGCGGAAAGCCGCCGTTGGGCATGATCGCGCGCTTCAGCGGCGCGTCGGTCTGGAGGCCGACGATGACTTCGTTTTCGCGATCGATGTAGCCGGGCGGATGAGCGGTGATGGAGGAGGGAATCTGCGAGACGTCGAGCACTCCTTTTCGTCGCTCCTCGACGAACAACTCCTGGAGCTTCGACCAGATGTTCTCGGTCCGGGCCGTGGCAGGCGTCAGAAATGATTCGTCTCCGTCATACGGCTCGTAGTTCTGCTGAATGAAGTCGCGGACGTTGATTTCGTTCTGCCAGAGCCCCGATCGAAATCCTTGCCAGGAGGCGGATGCCAGCTCCTCATGCTTCGTCTGTGGTGCAGTTACGGTCATCGATTACCTCGTTCACGCCCTTGCCGCCACGCTGTCGCCCGTTGTGAGTCCGAGCAGCAATCCCGTGTGGCGCGCAATCATCAGTTCTTCGTTGGTTGGAATCACCCAGGCTGACGCCCGACTCTCGCCGGTCGAGATCCGCGGACCGTTCTGCCCGTTGGCCTTGGAGTCCAGCTCGATGCCGAGCCACGACGAGGCCTCGCAGATTCGTCGACGAATCTCAGCCGAGTTCTCGCCAATGCCTGCGGTGAACACCAATCCATCAATGCCCCCGAGCGTCGCTGCGAGTGCTCCGATCTCTTTGGCGGCACGATAGACGAAATATTCGATCGCGAGTTGCGCAGCGGGCTCGTCGCTCTTGAGAAGATCTCGCATGTCGTTGCTGATGCCGGATATTCCGAGCAGACCCGATTTCTTGTAGAGCACACCTTCGACTTCTTTCGCCGACAATCCAAGCCCCTGAAAGAGGTACAGCACGACACCCGGATCGAGCGCTCCGGGCCGCGTGCCCATGCAGAGTCCATCAAGAGCCGTAAACCCGAAGCTGCTGTCGATGCTCCGGCCGTTCTTCAGCGCGCACAGACTGGCGCCGCTTCCCAGGTGGGCGACGATGATGCGTCCCGCCGCGATCTCTGGCGCGACATGAGGCAGCACCGACGCCACATACTCGTACGACAGCCCGTGAAAACCGTATCGCTGCACACCGCCCTGACGGATCGCAAGGGGAAGAGGCACGAGGTCGGCAACGGCCTTGTGTCCGCGGTGAAAGCTCGTGTCGAAACACGCGACTTGGGGTACGTCTGGAAGGCGTTCGGAGACGGCATCGATCGCGGCGAGGTTATACGGTTGATGGAGCGGCGCCAATGGGATCAGCGTCCGCAAGTGTTCCAGGACTTCTGGTGTGACAACAGTGGGCGTCGCATACTTTGTCCCACCGTGAACCACACGATGTCCGACCCCCATTACCTGCGCGCCTTGAAAACGGGCCCGAAGCCATACTGCCAGGCTCTCGAGAGCAGAGCGCGCATCAGCCACTGACGCGCCCAGCTGCCGATCCTCGAGCGTCCGGCCTGCACCATCCTTGGCGGAGAATCTTGGGGACGTGCCGATGCCCTCAATCTGACCCCGCGCCTCGAGGCGCCACGCCTCACTGTCGCCGGCCAGGTACACACAGAACTTCAGGCTCGACGACCCGGCATTGAGAACGAGCACAACGGCGTGAGCATTCATGAGGATCGACCGCAGTTGGTCCTGAAGAATCGCGGACTACGAAACGGCCTGAAGCGCCTGACGTCGAGCGTGTGCCGCCAGCATAGCAACCGCGCAGCTGGCGATTCGGGAGCGAACCGAGTCGGCTCGACTGGTCAGGATGATCGGAACCTTTGCGCCCAGAACGAGGCCGGCGCTGTCAGCGTTCGCCAGGAAGCTGAGCTGCTTGGCGAGCATGTTGCCCGACTCGAGGTCCGGAACCAGGAGGATGTCGGGATCGCCGGCGACCTCCGACACGATGCCTTTTATCCTGGCGGCCTCTGCGCTGATGGCGTTGTCGAACGCCAGTGGACCGTCGAGGATGCCGCCCGTGATCTGCTTCCGGTCTGCCATCTTGCAGAGGCAGGCGGCGTCGATGGTGGCCTGCATCTTGGAATTGACGGTCTCGACCGCCGCCAGAATGGCGACCTTCGGTCGCTTCACGCCGAGAGTCATCGCCAGGTCGATCGCGTTCTGGCAGATGTCGACCTTGGCCTCCAGGTCTGGCGCGATGTTGATCGCGGCATCGGTGACGACTAGGACTTTGTGATACGTCGGAACGTCCATGATGAACACGTGGCTGATTCGCCGACCCGTGCGCAGACCGGTCTCTTTGGCGATGACAGCGCTCAACAGCTCGTCGGAGTGCAGGCTTCCTTTCATCAGCAGCTCCGCCTCGCCTTGCCGTACCAGCTCCACGGCCTTGGCGGCTGCGGAATGGCTGTGAGGGACATCGACGATACGGGTCTTCCCCAGTTGGATGGAGTGCTGCTTCGCAATCTCCTGAATCTTGGCGGCCGGACCGACGAGAATCGGCGCGATCAATCCCTTCTCGCCGGCCTCGATGGCTCCAGCTAACGCGGTTTCCTCGCAAGGGTGCGCGACTGCCGTTGGTACGGCCTCCAGGCTCCGACATCTCTCCAACAGCAGTTCGTACTTTCCCGTTCCAGTTGCTCGATTCATGGTGTGCTCGCTACGGCCGGAACCGGCCGGCCTACACTCTCGGCGGGTTCGTCTCTGGCAAAGTGCGTGCCCCGGAAGCCTTTCTCGAGTCGCACCTTCGACATCGGAATAATAGGACTTTGACAGCCTTTTCCCACAGATGAGGCGACCGGTCTCACAGAACGTACTCCGAGTGGCCGGAGTTCATCCGGAATACCAGAGGAATGCGGCCATTCTCAGGGTGACGAGCGAAGACCGAAGGGATAAAGCGCGGAGTGCGTAGCAGCCGAAGGCCTTACGCTGCCGTTGATTGGGAGGTTACTCGATGGTTACCGGCCGAGGTTTCAGGCGCTCAATCTGGATTTAGGGTCGTACCGTGACTGCCGCGTTCAGAGTGAACTGAACCCTCGTTTCCGCCGGAAGCTTCAAGTGCTCGGTTCCCTGGCTGGCGACAACGGCACCCGCTGCGCCTCCAGCCACCGCTCCGATGGCTGCGCCCGTCCCACCGCCGGCAATGCCGCCAACCGCTGCGCCCAGGCCGGCACCGCCCGCCACCTTGCGGGTGGTCTTCTTGCCTTCGCCCGAGCCCTTCGACTCGACCTGGGTGGTGGCGATCTCGTACTTCCGCCCGCCAAACGCGAGCGAGTTCGCCTTCAACGTGATCTTGTCGGCGCCTTTGAATTTGCCCGCTTGTTCGACGTTGGCCGCCTGCAGTGCAACGCTCGCCTCGCGAGGGATGACCACTTTGCCCCCAATCATGACCGGATCGTCGAGGAGGCCTTTGAACGTCATGCCAGTTTGGGTGGCATCGACGTCAATCTCCTGCGTGAGACGGACACTGAGCACAGTGCCCATCGGAACGGTGATCGGCGGAGGTGCCGTCGACGGGTCTGGCGGTGGCGGGGCGGAGTCTTGCGTGCTGAAAACTCCACACTGCTGACGTCTTCGACCGAAAATTCCGCGACCCGGCCGTTGTCCAGGAGGATGCGCACGACCTTGACGTCCGCGCTCATGAACGACCCTTCGACGACCTTGCCGGAGCGGAGCTTCACGCGATCGGCCGACAGCGTCGCGCTTGCGAGCGCGACAATCACGAACAAGCTTGCGAATCCGAAGACAGGTCTTCGCATGGTGTCACCTCGAACTGCCGCGCTACTGCACGACGGGTAACGATGCCGCGATCTGCAAGTCGATGATCAGCAGGATCTGGTTTTCCACTTGGAGAAACCGGGCTGCGGTCTTCGGAGAAAGGACGGATTTGAAACGATCGTAGTACTGCACTTTGAGTGCATGGCGCCGAGCTTCTAGATCGAGCGCCCCGCGGGCCAGCCGGTCGGCGACCTCGTTGGTGATGTTCTCGTAGGCGGCCGCATACTCCTTGATGAGAGCGAGACGGTCGTCGTTTATTTTCGCCAACGCTGCCTCGTACTCACGGTAGATCGGCCAGAATTTCGCGTCATCGTCTTCCGTGAATTGCATTATCTCGGTGATGATGGCGACTTTCTGGAAACGCACGTCAGAACGAAGGAGCTCGGAATAGGCGCGAAGGTTCGCTTCGCGGGTATCAACGGAGGCCGAGGGCTTTGTCCCCTGCGCGGAGGCACCCGGCGCGACCGCAAGCAGCGCGACGGTCATCAGTGACCCCAGGGACCCGACAAAGTGAAGCCGTGGTCGATTCATGGAACACCTCGCCTGCAGCTCAACAGCATGTCTTATGCCACCGGGCGATTCGGTTGGCAATATGCTAGTCACAAAAGGCGGTCGACATGCCGAGGGACAACAGTTCCGACAAGCTCCATCCCGACGCCACGCCATTTCCAGCCGGCCAGCACTTTCCGCCGCTGCCCTCTCGGGTAGATGTCGAGTTTGGTGCCCACTCCTGCCCGGGAACGCTTCATCCGATCAATGAAGATCACTACCTGATCGTCCGCCTTGGCCGGCATCAGGAAACCGTCAAGACGAGCCTTCCCAGTGGCATGATCGAAAATCGCTTCGAGGAGCAGGGGTATGCGATGGTGGTCGCCGATGGCATAAGCGGTTCTGACGGCGGCGAGGCTGCCGGCCGCATGGCGATCACGACTCTCTTGCATCTCGTTCGTTACTTTGGCAGATGGAATCTCCGAATCGACGAAGAGGTCGCCCACGAAATCATGCAGCGGGCCGAGCAGTTCTATCAACACATCGATCTCGCGATGGCCCAACCCGGGCCGAATTCGCGCCAAGGTCTGCAAACGACGATGACGGCCGTGTTCGGCGCAGGCCGTGATGCGTTCTTCGCTCACATCGGCCATTCGCGTGCCTATTTGTTTCGTGAGGGCCAGTTGATGCGCTTGACCCACGACCACACTCTCGGCGGCCAATCCCGGAGGGGAGCCGTTGCCCGGTTGGTCGATGTGAACGCTCTGGCGCGCGACCTGAAGCACGTCCTCACGCAGACACTCGGCATAGGCGGCCCGGTACCCACAATCGACATCGAGCGCTTTCAGCTGGACGACAGAGACGTCGTGCTCGTGTGCACCAATGGCCTTACCGATATGGTGCTCGAGGAGACGCTGGCCGAAGTGCTCGGTTCGAGTCGATCGCCGGACGAACAGAGCCGAGCTCTCGTGGATCTAGCGATCGACGCCGGGGGTGAAGACGACGCGACCGCGCTGGTCGCCCAGTATCGCGTCAGGCAGTAAACCAGCCAGGGCGACTCTCTGCGGTCGTTTTCGAGTTGCAGTCAGGAAAGGGAGTCCTGCCGGACTTCGGCCACATAGTCGAGCCCACGGGTCGCGGTGACGAAGTCGAACTGGACTCGCGGCAGCTCCTGGGCGGACTCGACGACCGAGAGCAGGGACGTAAAACGATCCGACCGGATACGGCGCCGGATGTCGTCCTCGGTCGCCCACTCTTCTTCGTAATGAATGATCCAGTCTGGCTCGCTCCAGACGGCGCAATTGAGGCAGCCTGGTTCGAGACGCGTCGTCCGGAGAAGAAACCGAAGCGCTTCAAGGAGATCCTGGGCACTGCGCGGGGATGCCCGGAGCACCAGCGAGAGCCGTACCACGTGGACGATCTCTGCACTAGCTGTTCCAGACGGCATGACACGTCCTCGGTTCCGCTTACTGCCGATGGATGAATGCTTTGGCTCGGTTCCGAAAGTTGCGCCCCTAATTAGGGACCGCGAATCGGCCCCGGTACAACGGAGGGCCCTTCGGAATATTGGAGCCCGAAGACGATCGGCGCGTCACTTGCTGGCGGGGCGAGGGCGCTTGAGGCCCAGCTTTGCCATCCGCGTTTCGAGTGTCGTCGGCTTCACCCCTAGCCGCTCGGCTGCGCCGTCGCCCCCCCGAATCCTCCAATTTGCGGCTTCCAGCACTCGACGCATGTGCTCGCGCTCGACGTCAACCAGCCTCTGGCTCCGTTGGGAAGCTGCGACAAGCGTTTCTGGTGTTCTGATCGTCAGCCGGCCTCCCTGCGAGGTGATCATCGCCCGCTCCACGACATTGCGAAGCTCCCGAAGGTTGCCTGGCCACTCATACTGCTGTAAGGCCGCCATGCTGTCGTCCGCGATCGAATCGACGCGCCTGCCAAACGACTTCGAGAACTCCTCGACGAATCGCCACACCAGAAGCGGGATGTCCTCCGGGCGCTCGCGCAGGGGCGGCACGTGAATCGGAAACACGTTCAGCCGGTAATACAGGTCCTCTCGAAAGACGCCTGCTGCAATCCGCTGCTCGAGATTTCGGTGTGTCGCCGCGATGACCCGTGTGTCTACGGCTATGGGCTGGGGACTTCCGAGCCGTTCGATTTGCCGCTCCTGGAGGACGCGCAGCAGCTTGATCTGCGTCTCGGGTGGTAGGTCCCCGATCTCGTCGAGAAAGATCGTCGAGCCGTTCGCCACCTCGAATCGTCCCACCTGTCGCGCAAGCGCTCCCGTGAATGCGCCCTTTTCTCTCCCGAAGAGCTCGCTTTCGATGAGCGTTTCCGGGATAGCGGCACAATTCACCCGGACCATCGCCCGGTTGCGGCGCGCGCTCAACGCATGGATCTGCGTGGCAAATAGCTCCTTTCCGGTGCCGGTTTCTCCGAGAAGCAGCACGGTCGAGTCCGTCGCGGCAACCTGGTGGACCTGTTCCAGCGCTCGACGCAGAGCCGCACTTCGTCCGATGATGTTCGGGAAGCCGAAGCGCTCGTCCACTTCGCGCCGGAGTTGATCGTTTTCCACGTGCAGCGCGTCCTGTAGCCGCTTCACTTCTCCGAGCACCCTCCGAAGGGCCGTACCGCTCTGACGTCGAGCCACCACCTGATTGAAGACACCAGTCAGCAGCTTGAACCTGCGCACGACCTCGGACGACCAGGGCCTCTCTGCGCGGACGGCGTGGAAGGACACCGCAGCCGTCACATGACCCGCGACCGACAAGGGCAGGATCACCGCCGACTTGATGCCGGACTCCTGGTAGGCCTGTCGGTCGGTTGGGTTTGGAATCTCTTCGTGCGTGGCGAACTGCACGACATCGCCAGCAAGGACCCGTTCGACGGTCCACGGAAACCGTTCGTTTGCCGGAACGGGATCTGCCAGGCTCTCGATGCTGCTAGCGGCCCAGCTCACGTCCTCGAGCAGCATCCCGCTAGGATCCACTCGAGAGAGCGTGCCTCGATCCAGTTCGAGCACCTCGCAGATTTCGCGCAGGCCGTCCGCGATCGCCCCGTCGATTTGTTCGGGCGGAACGTTGATGAAGCGGCACGAGAGATCGGCCATGAGCCGTTCCAATGTCAGCTGTTCGGCAGTCGTCAAACGCTCGAGTTCTTCATCCCGGCGGCGGGTCGAGATGTCGACGATCGATGCGAGCACCAGCCAGCCATCGTCGGTCTGAATCGGTCTCAACCCGATCTCTATCGGAATCTCGGTGCCGTTCTTCCGGCGCCCGAAGAGCTTCCGTCCGCCGCCCATCGGGCGGGCCGTCGGAAAACCCCAGAAAGCGCCCCTGTGGGCGCTGTGGGCCAGGCGCTGTGTTTCGGGCAGGAGCAGGTCGACCGACTGCCCGATAAGCTCTTCTCTCGTGTACCCAAACTGACGCTCGACCTCACGATTCACCAGTACGATCGTTCCCTCTCGTTCCGTGACAAGTATGCCGGCTGGAGATACCTCGATTGCGAGGTCGAACGCTTCGACCCCGTGGGGGCGTCTTTGAAGTCCGTCCTTCGCCTGATTCATCCAGCTGGCTCCACAAGCCGGCCGCGTTCGCTACAGACTGTCGAGCGAAGTGCAGCCCGTGTACCAGCGGACTCTCATCGTGGAATCGCGCGGAACCCTAGGCGAGACAGGAGGTTCCTGCGAGAGCGGCGACCGGCCGTCCAGTATGTGCGACTCCGAAGTCACGTTCCTGATCCGGCATTCCGGAGGGCGGGCGTGACGGTGGCCGTGATGACATGCGAACACCGCGGCGCGAAGGCTGGCGGGTTTCTAATCGGCACCTGTCATTATTAACGGGCCGTACAGCAAGCGAGACGGGCTAGGATTGGTGCCAGCCGTTCGCTGCGTCTGGATGGCAACCAATCACATGATCATCGGCCAGCAGATGGGCTGGCGGGCGTGGATAATCACCGTTTGCCTGTCCGCTGCAGCTGCGGTTCACGCAGCGCCGGCCGGACACATCATGGGTGTCGTGAACGACGCCACTGGCGCCCCGCTCCCCGGCGTGACAATCACGCTTAGTGGAACGGCCGACCGTGTAGCCACGACGAACCAGGATGGGCGCTTCGACCTTCGAGGAGCTTCCAGACGGCGAGTACGAACTCAAGGCCACCCTGGATCGTTTCGTTCCCGCAGTGCGGGCCGTACGCCTCGTCAATGGCGAGACCGAACCCTTGGTTCTCCAGCTCTCAGTGGGGGCGTTCGAACAGGTCCTGGTGACCGCGGAGAAGACCGGCGAGCGCGACCCGCAGTCGGCCCCCATGGCGCTGAGCGCGCTCTCAGCGGCGGACTTGCAGCTCCCGCAGGTTCACACGGTGGCCGATCTGGCCGGGCGTGTGCCGGCTGTCACATTCTCACAGAACAGCGATTTCAGCCAGCTGACGATCCGCGGCCTGGGGACGAATGTCGTCTTTGCCGGGGCCGATCCAAGCTCGGCCGTCTACGTCGATGGTGTCTATCTCGCGCGCCCCGTGATGGTCATGGGCGATTTCCTGGATCTGGATCTGGAGCGGGTGGAAGTCCTGCGGGGACCTCAAGGCACGTTATACGGTCGCAATGCGGTAGGCGGCGCCTTGAATGTCGTGAGCAAGACGCCTTCGAACCTGGCCGAGACCTCGGCCAGGTTCGTGGCCGGCGACCTCGGCACGCTTCGGGCCGAGGCTCGGGTAAGCGGCCCCATCGTTCGTGACCGGGTGATGGGCAGCGCGGCAATCCTGCGAGGCGTCAGGGACGGGTTTGTCCGAGATCTCGATCATCCCGATCATCCGCTTGGCGGAGAGGACGTCACGGCAGCACGCGGCAAGCTCCGCGTCGTGCTGAACGGCAGGACCGATCTGCTCTTCTCGGCGGACGTGACGAATCAGGATCCGACACCGCTGACCTATGCAAAGGTGCTCGCCGTCAAACCGGGATTCCAAGTCGATAACCCCGCGGATCTCCATGAAGTCCGGACGTCGACCCTGGCGGAGGGGCATAACGACCAATACGGTGCGGCCGCCCGCCTGACGATGCGTCTCACACCAAAGACGACGTTGACCAGCCTGACCGCTTTCCGCAAGTTGGATTACGAGGTCATCAACGATGCAGACATCACGGAACTGAACCTGACGTCGGTCGACTTGCACGAGAATCAACACCAGCTATCAGAGGAGCTGACGGTCTCGCAGCAGAGCGGCCGGTTGACCTGGCTTGGTGGTTTGTTCTTGTTCGACGAGGTCGACCGCCAGCCGACGGCCATTCGACTTGAAGGCCCGGGCCTTCTCAACTTCCTGAGCCCGAAAGTCGACGCGGACTCGCAGGCGGCTTTCGGACAGGCCACTCTCGGCGTCACGAGACGTCTGTCGGTGACAGGCGGGCTGCGCTACACGCGTGAGGGGAAGACGATCGACAACCTCGGACGCACTTTCCACATTCGATCTGCCAACCGTCTTTCTTCCTGGTGCCTTCGCGTACTCAGACGAGATCTCGCACAGCGCCTGGACGCCGAAAGCCGGATTGGAGATCCAGACGGGAAAGCACACGCTCACCTACGTCTCCGCCACCCGAGGGTTCAAAAGCGGAGGCTTCAACTTCACATCGCCGGAACCTGGACGCGGATACGCCCCGGAGTGGGCCTGGAGCTACGAGGGCGGTGCGAAGACAAGGGTCGCAGATGGCCGCACGTGGTTGAGCTTCGCGGTTTTTCAGACCGACTACACGAACCTCCAGGTGCAGACATCGATTCGGCCAGGCGTCATCGATATCTCGAATGCTGCTGACGCAACCATCCGGGGAGTTGAGTTCGAAGGGGCGAGCGAACTGACTCGGGCGATCCGCGCAGGCGGACATCTCGCCTGGTTGGATGCGACTTACGATCAATACATCGCGGTGGGTGTAGGCGGTGTGACTGGAGACGTGGCCGGTAACCGGCTGAACAACGCACCGCTCTGGTCGGGACGGCTGTGGCTCGAATGGAGTGGAAAGATCGGCCGGGCGCACGCCTCTTTCGCTTCGTGCGGACTCGAGGTGGCAGAGCACGGTCTTTTTCACGCCGTTCAACGATCGCATCCAATACCAGCCGTCGTATGGGATCGTGGATCTCACCGCCGATTACGGCCCGAGTCGCAGATGGGGAATTGGAATGTACGTCCGGAATCTGACGAATACTGACTTCATCACGGGGACGTTCAGCTCGCCGATCCCGGCGATTGGCGGTCGTCCCGGTGAGCCCCGACAGATCGGCGTCCAGTTCACCGTGCGCCGATAGCGTTCAATGGCTGATTTGGTAAGAACGCTCATTGCGCTCGTCATCCCCGCGATGAACTTCCTGCTGTTGTTCACCGTCGGCCTTGATCTGACGGAGAACGACTTCTCACGTGTGCGCCGTCAGCCCGCTCTGATCGCGTTGGGCCTCGTCGCGCCGCTCCTCGTTCTGCCGCCAATCGCCGTCGGTCTCATCTGGCTCCTTCAACCTGGTCCGGCTATCGCGGCCAGCCTGTTGCTGATCGCAGCGTGCCCGATTGGCGGCATCTCCAATGCGTTCACCTACCTTGCGCGGGCCTCGACGGCCTTGTCGGTCACATTGACCGGCCTTTCATGCGTGGCGGCCAGCGTCACGATTCCGCTCGTCGGTAAAGCTTTCGAGATCTCGTTGCGGCAGCCATTCGCGTTGTCGGCGCCGCTCTCGACACTCATCGGACAACTCATTGTCGTCTTAGGTCTCCCAGTCGCACTGGGGATGTGGATACGCCGATCGCGTCCCGGCTTCGCCGAAAAACTCGGCCCGGCCTTGCGTCCGCTGGCCTTCATCGGCACCGCCATCGTCCTTCTCCTCATCGTTGTCGATGCACCCGTCGCATTCGTGGGTGGGTTGACCACGACTGTTCCGCTGGCGGCGGCGTTTGTGGTGAGCTCGATAGCGACGGGATGGATAACCGGCGCGCTCGTCACGAAGGATCGCCGCGACCGGTTCACGCTGGCGGCCGAGTTCGGCTCCCGGAACGTCGGCATCGCCATGGCCATTGCTGTCACGATTCTCGGCCGCGTCGAGTTCGCCTCCTTTGCCGTGATCTACGCGCTCACCGAGATACCGTTGATGCTCGCGGCGATCGCGCTGTTCCGGCGCCAGCAGGAGTCCGTAGATGTGCGTCGCGAAACTCAATTGGTGTGAAAGCGCTATCTCGCTTTTGGTCGCGCCAGTCCCAGCTTCGCCATACGCGTCTCGAGCGTCGTCGGTCTGAGCCCGAGGCGCTCCGCCGCGCCGTCACCTCCACGAACGCGCCAGCCGGTGCTTTCCAGTACAGACCGGATGTGGTCCTTCTCGACATCGCTCAGCTTGAGACTGCGTTTCGCGGGGCCGGACGAAGGGGCGGTTACAGCAATCGTGAGTCTGGGGCCTGTCGCCACGATCATGGCGCGCTCGACGACGTTTCTGAGCTCGCGTATGTTGCCCGGCCAGGCGTGTCGCTGCAAGGCCGCCATGTTGTCGCGGGGGATCTCGTCGATGGGCTTGCCGAAGGCCCGTGAGAACTCCTCGACGAAGCGCCAGACCAGCAGCGGAATGTCGTCGATCCGCTCGCGCAGCGGCGGCACCTGAATGGGGAAGACGTTGAGACGGTAGAACAGGTCTTCTCGGAACGAGCCATCGACGATTCGCTGCTCGAGATTGCGATGAGTTGCAGCGATGATCCGCACGTCGATGCGAATGCCTTTCGGGCTTCCGAGGCGCTCGATCTGTCGTTCCTCGAGCACGCGCAACAACTTGACTTGGATATCCGGTGGCAGGTCGCCGATTTCATCGAGGAAGATCGTCGAGCGATCGGCGACCTCGAAGCGCCCGATCTGTCTCACCAGAGCACCGGTGAATGCGCCTTTCTCGCGGCCGAACAACTCGCTCTCAATCAACGTCGACGGAATTGCCGCGCAGTTGACCCGCACCATCACCCGTCCACGCCTGGCGCTCTGTTCGTGGAGGTGAGTGGCCAGCAACTCTTTGCCGGTGCCGGTCTCGCCCAGCAGCAGCACGGTCGAGTCGGTGGCGGCCACCTGCTGGACCTGTTCGAGGACACGACGGATAGCTGGGCTCCGACCGATGATCGTGCTCGCACCCAGTCGCTCCTGGACTTCCCGCCGGAGGTACACATTCTCCGCTCGCAGCTGATCGCGGACGCGTTCGATTTGGGAGATCGTCTGCCGCAGGGCGTTGTCGTTTTCGGAACGCGCCAGCACATTGCCAAAGACAGCACCTAGGACGCGCACACGATGAATAGTTTCTGGAGCGTCCACGAGCGTTCCTCCCTGGTCATGTTGAATCCGAGGGCGCCGACAAGCCGATCAGACATGGACAGGGGCACGATCACCGCGGACCGAGTTCCGTACGACTTCGTAGCTCGCACGGTCGATGGGATTGGGAATCTCATCGGTTTTGGAAAAGCACAACAGCTGGCCGGAGCGGAGTGTCTCGTGCATCCACGGGAATCGCTTCGTGGGTGCGGTCACGACCGGCGACGCGTCGACTCCGGCGCGGTGCCACGAGCTGATCGGAACGAGAGGCTGGTCGGGGTCCCGAAACCTGTAAAAAGCACAGCGATCGACCTCGAGCCTTTCGCCGATCCGGCGAAGGGCGTCCTCGATGGCTTCGATCAATTGATCGGATGGCACGTTGATGAAGTTGAACGGACAGCTCGGCGATGAGTCGCTCGAACTCCAACTGGTTCTCGATGGCGAGCCTGGCAGCCTTCTCGAGCTCCCGCCGTGCCGTGATGTCAATCACAGACGACCAGCACGAAAGGACCGTCGGTCCCCTGTATCGGGTTCAGGCTGATTTCGACGGGGAACTCGGTCCCGTCACGGCGGCGGCCGTACAGGTCGAGGCCGGTGCCCATCGGCCTGGCCTGAGGCGCTTCTTGAAACCGCTGACGATGTGTCGCATGACGAGTACGCAGAGCGTCGGGCAGGAGGATGTCGACGGGTTGCCCGATCAGCTCCTCACGCGCGTAGCCGAACTGCCGTTCGAGCTCGTGGTTGACCAGGACGATCGTGCCATCGGTTCCAACCACGAGGACGCCGCTCGGAAGCGACTCGGCGGCGAGCCGAAAAAGGCTGTCGGATTGAATTCCGGACCGCGGTAGGTTTGTCGCTGATGGACCCTGCGCGCCTGACACAACCTTAGTCTACTATCTGGATTTCCCGTCTCATGGCAGGAACCTCACGCGACCGGTCTTCAAGGCGTAGACGGCGCCCACCAGCTTAACCACCCCTTCAGCCATCCTGGCTTTACCTTCGGCGGTCTCGAGCAGCTGCCGCATCGACCAACGCACGTTTGCCTCCACGGCCGCCTTGATCTGCTTTTGCGGAGCGAGATTAGCGTCTATGTCGCGCAGCCCGGGCAGGATGTTCTCGAGCAGGAGCGTGATGCGTTCGCGCTCGCGTGCGCCCTGGAACTTCATCGCCAGGGCGGCCTGCACTGCGCCGCAACCTTCGTGACCGAGCACCACGAAGAGTGGCGTGTGCAAATGGACCGCCGCGTACTGCAGCGTCCCCATCACCTCAGGTGAGATGATATTACCTGCAACTCGGACGATGAAGAGTTCGCCGAAGCCGGCGTCGAACACCAGTTCGGGCGGCACGCGCGAGTCGCTGCAACCGATGATTGTCGCGTATGGACGCTGACGCTTGGCAAGCTCCGCCAGGACTTCCTTTTGCACCGTTGGAAATCGTGCCCGTCCGCGAACGAAGCGTTCGTTCCCCGCGGCGAGCCGCGCAAGCGCGGCGTCGGCAGAAAGTGAATTCGCCGGATTCATTGACGCAGGAAGACGAGCACGAAGCCGAGAATGCCCAAGGCCGCAGATCACAGTTGCGACGGCTGCTGCGGTCGATTGTCGAAATGGGCCGTACTGTTTGTAATCCTCGTGGAGACCTTTCATCTGGGCCTTGTAGTCAATCAGTGCCCAGAGGAGCGAGCCGACGCCAAGGCCGATCATCACGAGGCCGACAGCTCGCGGTCCCAAAAGATGGTGGACCTCGGTCGCTCGCTGGCTTTCACGCAGCGCCTGAAAGAACTTGTAGATGGTGAAGCCGAACGAGATCAGCGAGGTTGCCGTACGGATCCACGCCATGAGGGTCCGATCGAGCGCGGCGACGGTTCGCGTCACGGCAAGGCGAGTCCGATCGTCTGCCAGATCGGTACGCTGGATGGCCAGTTCCGTCGACGTCGGCGGAGTCTTTGTGTCGCTCGTCACCGTGTGGATGCCTGTCGTTACGTCTTCTTCTTATACCCGGCATTGGTGATTTTCACTTGAACATTCTTGGCTTTGGCGTCGAGCACCACCTGCTGCGGATAACTCGTGCCGTCGTCCAGCCTGCCAAACGTGACCGCCAATGTCACCACGTCGTCCTTTGGCTTTTCCACGTATGAGTTGACGTTGTAACTGTTCATCTTATTTGCCGTGGTATCGAATCCCAGGGCCAACGAATCGCCCATCTTGAGATAGTTCTTGATTGTCAGCGTGACGGCGCCCTGGGCGGCGGGTTGCACCGAGATGTTTCCGGCGGTTTCAGCGGCCTGAATGTTCTGCGGATCGGGCGGCACGTAGTCCTTGACGAGCGCAGCCACCTTTTCCAGGTAATCTTTCAGATCCTCAACCTTGTTTTCGACGATGTTTTTCTTCACCCGCCCGCCGCGTTGACCTCCGCCCCGCTGGGGTTGCTGTTGTTGTGGCGGGGCGGCGCCGGACAGTGGCGTCTTCTGCACCTTGCCATCCGCGCCGTAGAAGCATTGCTTCTGTTCCTCTTTCTTGACCTCTCCCTTCATGCTGACTTGGGTGGTCTCGACCCATGTGTACTGTTTGAGCGTCGCCTGGTTTTGCGCCAAGGATTGCTTGATGGCCGCAACTCGTGCTTGCTTGTCGGCGGCCGGATCTGGTGCCTGCGCCGTGACGAGCATGCTCGACAGCACGATTGGACGCGATCACGAAGACGTGGAAGGTTGAATCGTTTGGTCGTCGTTCCATGTATTTCTCCTCTCGCGGGCTGCTCGATAACCCACACTGATTCTAATCGCCGTGCCGCCCCAAACACGCAGCCTTTTGGACGATTGGTTCCGTCTTGGAGATAAGTGCCGCACAGGCGGCGGGCCCACAGGGATCAGTGGCCCGTCGGTCACGAGGATCGTGACCGAGCGAGCCGGGCTATTTCTGTTCCTTGACCTCAAGGCCTCCGGTGATGCCTTGAACCTGGTGGCCGGTCTGGATGGCCCTCATCTTGGCTATCTCTGCAGGCGTGGCGACCTTCGGATCGACGTTGGCTTGCGCGCAGGTGAAGCCGCGCAACGTGCACTCTGACGTCGTGTGCATGATGCCGCGCTCCTTCATGAGGCGCGACATCAGTTCTACGGCTTCTTCGTGGATGATGACGGCGTTGTTAGGCACGAACGTACCGACGCCAATCGCGTAGTCGACGGGCATCAGCGGTTCGACACTTGCTCCAAAGGCGCCGTCGTTCTTTTTACCCAAGTCGTAGGCTCCCAAATCGGCGCCCACATCCACCAGGTACTGAATGATCTTGGTGTCGCCCATGTTGCCCGCGACCATCAGCGGTGTGATTCCATAGTCGTCGGCTTGATTGACATCAGCGCCTCGCTCGACGAGCAGCTTCACGACTTCGAGGCGTTCTGCGGCAGATTTGCCTTTGCTGTAGCCCTGGATGAACCCGAGTCCCGCGGCAGCTTCGACCATCGTCTCTCCGTCCTTCGAGACCACACTTGGATCGGCGCCGTACGATAGAAGAAGCTTGGTCAGCTCCAGATCGGCCGAGAAGGCGGCCCGCATCAGTGCCGTGGCGAACACAATCCGCGGCGAGCCGGCACGCATGCGCGCCCGTGGCGTGTTATTGACCACGGCGTTCGGCTTTGCTCCAGCGTCGAGCAGCTTCTTGATCAGCGGCAGGGGATCCGCGGTGACCATCCAAGGAAAGTTCGGCGCCGTCTCCATGTTCCGTCGATCCACGGCCCAGAACAGCGGCGTGAAGCCCTGAGCATCCGCCTTGTTCACATTCGACTTGCTGTCGACGAGAAACGACGCCAGCTCGTAGTTGCCATTGAAGATGGCCACCCCGAGGGCATCCTTCCCGTCGCCGGCGATGGCGTTCACGTCGGCGCCGGCGGCCAGGAGGGGCCGCGCCGATTCGACGTCGCCTTCGCGGGCGGCGAACATCAACGGCGTCATCAAGCCGCTGGCAAATTCCTCAGGTACTTGATCGGATTTCGTGGCCGTGGGAGTCCGGCCTTCGAACCCTCTGCCGTTCGCGGCCGGAACGAAATTGGATCGGGCGCTGACGTCTGCGCCGTGTTCGAGAAGCACTTTGACGGCGGCCGGGTGATGCTCCGATGCCGCCCACATCAACGCCGTAGTGCCGCCCCAGGTTTCCGCTCGCGTTGACGTTGGCTCCGCGCTCGAGCAGCAGAGTAATCGCGTCGGTCTTTCCCGAGCGGGCTGCCATCATCAGCGCGGTATCGCCCGACGGAGTCAGTGGTGTATTCGGGTTGGCGCCGGCTTTGATGAGCCTGTCGAGCATGACGGCGTTCCCGTTCAGTGCGGCCAACTGCAGCGGCGTGACGCCTTCACGATTGGCGGCCGTTACGTTCGCGCCCGCGGCAATCAGCAACTCCGCGCTGTCGAGGTCGTCCAACCGCACGGCCCAATGGAGCGCCGTCGTGCCGTCTGGTTGTGATGCGTTGACGTCTACCTTCTGGCGCAGCAACTGACGAACGACATCCCGGTTCTGCTTCATGGCCGCATCGGCAAGCTCGCTGCCGGCGGCGATGGCGTTGACGACCGAAAGCAGCAGGACCGCCCAACACGCGAGAATGCATCGTAGAGACATGTGAACGCTCCGCTCGATCATCGATGGTTCTTGACGTTCTGCAGATTCGCCGGTGCGCCGGTGTAATCGTCCAAGGCAAGGGTCTTGGCGTCGCCGTCGACGATGACCTTCGTCGTGAGCGACGTCTTTCCTTCGCCAGAGCCCGTGGAGTTCATCCGCATCTCGATCAGCGTGAACTCGTAGTCGGTGGCAGGCGCTGTGGCCGAAGCCAGCTGGCCTGAGGACGTCGCGGGCGCCGGTGTCCACGCCGGCAGGTATGCGCCCAGGCGGCGATCCGTTGCGAGGATGATCCGTTCACCGCCATCTGGCAACGGCGCGTGGTACGCGTACTTGATCGAGTAGCCGGTGATCCCGCTCGTCCAGACATAACCGATGGTCGGAGCTTTCCCGATTGCGGCCGTCAGCGCGGCGATTGGACTGAGTGGAGCGGTCGCCGCGCCGCGCCCTCGCCCGCGACCTCCGCGTCCGGAGCCGCCACGCCCTCCGCGCGCCGCCGCATCTCCTCCAGCCGCCGCTGGCGGAGGCGCGCCGCTCGACGCGGAGCCTGCGACCGGTGGAGCAGAAGGGGGTGGCGGTGGGTTCAGCGCAGCGACGACGAGGCGCCGTTCCTCCTCGGTAGACCAGCGAAGAACGTTGATTTGGATCGGATTTCCCGGCTGGCCGACGTTCGCGGACGCAGCCGTCAGAGTCACCCCATCCGTTCTCGAGGTTTGTTCCGGTTGACCGCTTCGTCCCTGCGCGCCTGTTGATATCGAGAACGAGGCGAGCAGCAGGCCAAGAGTGATTAACGTATCGATCCGCGTCATCTTCCATTCACTGGCGGTGGGGCCCTCCAGCCTTCGCTCGGGTCCGATCCTCCCCGAGCTACGGCGGACCCGCCGTAGCCTTGGCGAAGGCGGGCACCCCCGCCCTTCCGGCCTCTCCCGCCCTTCCAGCCTTTCCCGCCCTTCCTGCCCCTCCAGCGCGTCCCGCCCACTACTGATTCGGATTCGTCCCCTTCGTGCGTCCCAGCCACTCCACCAGGCGTTCCAGTTCCTCGTCGGTCAGCTTCGCTCCGCGCTGCCTCATGTCGAGCGCGACGACCCGCCATCGATCGGGGCTGTATCTTGCGTCGTTCACTCGATCGACGCCGTGGCACGACGTGCACGCACCTCGGACGAGCGTCTGCGCCTCATCGTCGCTGAAATACGTCGTGATTTGCGGAGGGATGTACGCGCGCGGGAAGGGCTTCGAGGTTGGGCCGAATTTCGTGACCAGCCAATCGAGAAGCACGCCGCGGTCCTGGTCGGAAATCGAGACGTTCAGACCGCCGTGCTTGGTGTCGATGAGTGAGCTCCACCCCGACCGGTCGAGGGCGTTGTAGGCGTAATCATCGATCCCGTGGCATGCAGTGCAGTTCTTGAAAATGATCTGCCGGACCGAACCCTTTGGCGTTTCGACCTGCGGTCGCGTCGGCTTTTCCAGGAATTGACCTGAAATCGACGCCACCGTCATGGCCATGACGACCATCCCCGCCGAAGACTGCGCGATGAACCTCAGTGTCCGTCTCATTCGTCGACCTTGCGTCGAGGCGCCGCGCGTAGCTTCCGGCTAAAGCCGGAAGCCACATCCGCGCCTCGGCCGGAAGCCACCTTCGCGGTCCTCCGCATCCTTCGTTGTCTTCCGCATCCTGTGTAGCTTCCGGCTTTAGCCGGAAGCCACCTCCGCGCCGTTGCTCCGTGTCCCCCATGTCCTCAGAGGTAGCTAGGTTTTTCACAACATTTCGAGCGGCTCAAGCACCCCGGTACTCGTCCCGACCTTGTCCTCCTCGATGCCGAAGAGGTGAAGAATGCTCACGAGCATGTTGGACGTGCGCTGCGTGTTGTCCGGAAACACGAGGTGACGATTCCCCTTGAACGAGCCGTCGACGCCGCCGACCAGAATCACCGGGACCTTCTCGTGCGCGTGGCGGTGCGAATTGCCCATGTTGCTGCCCTTGTAGATCAACACGTGATCCAGGAGCGTGCCGTCACCATCGGGAATCGCTTGCAACTTTTCGCAGAAGTAGGCCAGGTTCTGCACGTGATAACGGTTGATCTTCGCGTAGTTGGCCACATTCTCGGGCTTGTCCCCGTGATGCGACGACCCGTGCCAGCCGCCGTTGAAACCGGCTTCGGGGAAACTCGTGCCGGTGAGGTCGCGGCCCAGCATGAACGTCGCCGATCGCGTGATGTCTCCCTCGAAAGCGAGGGCCATCAGGTCGTACATCAACCGGAAATGAACGTGCTTGCTGTCGGGCAGGCCGAACGGCACATCTGTAGACGGTTCCTTGATCGAATTACTCATCGCGATCCGGATGCGGCGCTCGAGCTCCCGAATGTTCTCGAGATACGTGTCGAGCCTCGCCCGATCGCCAGAACCCAGATCTTTCTTGAAGGCACCGAGCTCGCGAGTGATCGAGTCCAGGATGCTGGCGTTCTGCTTTCTTCCCGCCAGGCGCTCCTCCGGACTCGCCCCGTCGCCGAACAGGCGCTCGAAGACCACGCGAGGGTTCACCTGCGTCGGCAACGGCTGGGTCGCCGACGACCACGAGATCGAATTCGTGTATGCGCAGCTGTAACCCCAGTTGCAGTTGCCGTAGTTACCGGTGTCCTCGACGCCGAGCTGGATCGACGAGAGAATCGTGTCCTGCCCGTACCGACTGGCGATCGTCTGATCGATCGTGACTCCGAGATATGGACTCACGGCGTTCCGGCGCGGGCGGGCACCCGAGAGCAGGACTGCGCCACGCGCGTGGTCCCCACCTGGTTCTTCGTCGGTGGCCGTTGCTTCCGGCATGTCCAGACCGGTGATCAGGGTGACACGGTCGCGGAATGGCTCCAGCGGCTTCGTGATGAAGGAGAACTCGAAGTCTTTGCCTTCCTGCAGCGGACTCCAGTACCCGGGCGCGGCGCCATGCGGATGCCAGATGCCGACAAAGCGTCTCGCAGAAGACGCGGCGGTCAGCCGTAAGGGCGTCAACGCAGGGACCATGGACTCGAGCAACGGCAGGGCAAGAGTCACTCCGGCACCACGCAAGAACGTTCGACGCGGAATGTGTCGCTTCGTGACAAACATGTGGTTTTGGCCTCCTACACCTTCGACGCGCCTGTGGCGCAGGCCTTCAGGCCTGCGGCCGCGGGGCTAAAGCCCGGCGCCACTCGTGTTGTCGCCGGCTTTCACCCTCATCTGAAACGGAGCGCTCCTAACGACACCGAGCACAATCGCGGAGAAGCGGTTGTTGTCTTTGGCAGCGTCCCTCACGATCGAACGGACAACCGGCATGTCGTAGTACTCAACTCCGCGGCCTACGGCGTACGTCAGCATCTTTTCAGTGAACATCCGCACGAACTGAGGCGAATAACGAAGAAGTGCTTGCCGCAGCGCGACGGGCCCATCGACCTGCTGGCCGTCATACAGCTGGACGGAGGTGTCGATCGGCGAGCCACCGTCGCCCCCTTGTTTGTTTCGCCACTTTCCGTCGGCATCGAAGTTCTCGAGAGCGAACCCGATCGGGTCCATGATCTTGTGGCAGCCAGCACAGGGCTGATTCTTGCGATGCACGGTCATCTGCTCCCGCAAGGTCAGGTTCTTCGCCGATCCACCGGCGGAATCCTCCAGGGGTGGAACATTCGGCGGCGGCTCCGGTGGGGGAGTGCCGAGAATGTTTTCGAGCACCCAGACGCCCCGTTTGACCGGCGAGGTCCTGAAGTTCTGGGTCCAGGTCACCGCGAGAAAGCTGCCTTTCCCGAGCAGACCGCGTCGCGCATCCAGCTCCGGCCCGAGAGGCACGCGACGGAAGTGAGAGCCGTAAATATTGGGGATGCCGTAGTGCCTGGCAAGACGCTCGTTGACGAACGTGTAATCGGCGGTCAACAGATCGACGACGTTGCGATCCTCCCGCATGATGCTCTCGAAGAACAGCTCCGCCTCGCGCCGGAACCCTTGCCGCAATTCGTCGTCCCAGTCGGGATAGAAAATGCCGTCGGGCGATGTCGTCGCCAGGTTTCGCAGGTAGAGCAGTTGCGCGGCGAAGTTGCTGACGAGAGCGTCGGATCGAGGGTCGGCGAGCATGCGCCGCACCTGCTGCTCCAGCACACCAGGAATGCCGAGCTTCTTCTGACTGGCGAGGTTAATCAACTCGTCGTCTGGAACGCTGCTCCATAGGAAGAAGGAGAGACGAGAGGCCAACTCGAGGTCGCTGATGTGATACGGCTGACCGGAGGCCACCTTCGCGGGCTCCTTTTCAGCGCGTACCAGAAACTGCGGGCTCGTCAGCAACCGGCGAAGCGCCAGCTCGATGCCATCGTCGAACGCGCCGGCGAGACGTCCGTCGAAGTAGAAACTCATCAGCGACTCGACGTCCCGTGCCGTTGCCGGACGCCGATACGCGTGCCGGGTGAGCGTGGACAGGATCGCTTTCGCGCACGGTTCCTCCTGGCTCACATTCGTCGGTCGACAAGTGAACACCTTGCGCAGACTTCGTGAATCGGTTGGCCGCTGAGCGGTGAACGGTCCTTGAATTCGCAGGAAGCCGATCGCCGGGTAGTACTGAAGCTGCGGGATGCTGTTGTTCTCGAGCGACTTTCGATCGTACTGCTTGATCATGTCGAGGCTCGGCCGATAATTCGTGGCCAGAAACGTCGCGCCAACCGCGCGTGAGCCCGCTTTCACCGGAATCGTCACTTCGAGGATGCCGTCCCCCGAATCACCAGCCATGCCCTGACTCAATCCCACTCCCTGATACTTGAACAGGTGTGCCCGTTCACCGTCGACGATCACCTCGAGCTGCTCGCCGGGGATGAAGCTGCCAATTCCAAAGTTCTGAATCGAAAACTTGTACTCCCCGTCGGCGGGGAAGTTGTGGTGCACCAGCATTCCGCCGCGCGTGCCGAACGGCAGGCCTTCGATGTGATGGTTTTGAGACGTATCACCAGGGGCAAGGTAGGTTGCTTCGGTCGGCGTCTTCCAGAAGCCGACCGCGGTACGAGCGACGCGAGTGGCCGCGGTCGTATAGGCCTCGAGCAGAGTCGGCGAGATCGTCAGCGAGCCTGCGATGTTGTCGAAGCCTCGGGCCGAATCGTCTGGGGGCAGGAGCGACGCGACGTCAATCTCGAGATCCAACAGATCTCGGACGGCATTTGCATACTCGGCGCGGTTCAGGCGGTGGAGAACGACGGAGCCAGGGTTGGGATGAGCGCCAGCCTTGCGATCGATTTCCGCTTCGAGCCAATCCCTGAGCGTTTCGTACTCGGTAAGCGAGGGGCGCTTGATATCAGGAGGAGGCATCACGCCGGCTCGAAGCTTGCGCACGACCTTCTCCCACAACTCCGGATGATCGCCCACGGTGGAGAGATCCAGTCCTTCGAGGGAAAGGTTCGCCGTCTTCGCACGGTTGTTGTGGCACGTGACGCAATATTGGTCGAGAAGCGCGCGTTCGGCGGCGACCGATGCGCGCGGCGTTGTTGTTGGGGAGGCGGCGCTGTTCGGCGTTTGCGGGTGCGGTGCGGCGGCTTGGCTGGGGCCCAGACTTCCAGCCACGGTTATGACACAGGCAGCTATCAGTCCCTTTCGCTTCATCGATAGGGTCGGGCAGCCAAGCCCGAACAGCCGCAGAGTGTCATAACCCTGTCACAGATTCAAGCATCAAGCACGTCGCTCTCGGCCTAAATGCCTGTAGGCAGGCTTCTTGGTGTGGCGAGCTCAGCGCCAGTCGTCCCTGAAGTATTCGCCGCCGAGTTTCTCAGCTTCCAGATCGCCCACGTAGTCAGACATGCCGTGCCAGCGGCGATGACCAGGAACCGGGCGCTGTTTCGCGCTGTCTGCCGCGTCCGGACGGCGGGTGTCGGCTCGCGCTCGTTGACGGATGCAGGTCTTGCAGTTCGTTCAGGTCGGAACTGTTTCAACTCTTTCAGGATGATCGCCGCTACCTCGATTCCCGCGATGGCCATGGGCACCGGATTGCGACGGAAGCGCTCGAGAAGACCGCCAGGGCCTCTTGAAGAACTCCTGACGAAGGTCCCGACCGTGGTGCCCGCCTTCTTTGAAAGACTCACAACACGTTCAACGGTGGCTTCCTTGACCGACTCTTTCACGTCCCTGACCAGACGACGAGGGCTCAGGCGGGCTTGAATGGCGTCGATCGTTTCGGTCATGTCAGCTCGTGTGTCGTCGATCTGCGAGCGGATGTCGTCGGGGGTTGCTGAAGGCATCGGTCCAAGCCTTCCGTTTACCTCGTTTGGCCCTTGACCCATTGCGCGTCCTCCTTCAAGGCTGCAATCGCCTGGCGGGGTTTCAAGTCCTGCCGCCGCAAGGCGACGAGCCCTAACCGGACTAGAAGGTACCCGATTCCGGCCGTCAATGCGCCACCGACGAGCGCGCTTGCCCAAGGGGCAAGCCCCGCCGCTACCAGCCCAAGGATCATGGCGGCAACCATGGCCAGCACGCCGCCGTACGCAATCAAGGCGCCACCGACGACCAGGGCGAGACTCCTGGACATTTGCGAGGCCTTTTCGGCGACTTCGGTTTTGGCGAGCAGAACTTCCTGTTCGATTAGTGTCCGGATCTGGCGTGAGAGTTCCGCGAACATCTCGCCCAGCGTACGGTCGTCCTTCGTGGTAGCCATAGCGGCCTCACCGGCCTACACCGAGCGACTGAGCAAATCGAATGCCGCGTTCCCTACTTCAGCGCTGAGCTTGCCGACCCTTGCTGGTACTCGGTTTGTTCGAACGCATCGCGCCAATCGCCTGGAAGAGCTCGACATCACTAATCGGCTTTACAAGATGTAGGTCGAAGCCGGCTTCCGCCGTCCGCTCGCGATCGCGCTGTTGTCCCCATCCCGTGAGAGCCACCAGCATGACGTGCTGGCCCCACGGTTCCTGCCGCAAGCGTTTCGCGGTCTCGTAGCCATCCATTTTTGGCATTCCGAGATCCAAGAGAACGACCTCCGGCTCGAACTGGTTGCCCACGGCGAGTGTCTCGATGCCGTCGTGGGCCACGCGAACGTCGTGTCCCGCAAAGTGAAGAAGGAGAGCGAGCGACTCGACGGCATCAGTATTGTCGTCGGCAATCAGTATGCGGCGCCGATCGACCGTGACAGCCGCTGATTGAGGCGCCTCCCTCAAAGCGAGGGCCGCCTGAGCAGCCAGCAGAGGCAAGCGGACTGTCAGTTCGGTACCACGACCGGGACCTTCGCTGCGCGCGGACACGGTCCCGCCGTGCATCTCGACCAGCCTTCGCACGAGCGCCAGGCCGATCCCGAGGCCCCCTGAATGGTTTCCGGATTTCGCGTGCACCTGGGTAAACAAGTCGAAGATTTTCGGCACCTGATCGACCGGAATGCCAATACCGGTGTCCGTCACGCTGATAGCCACCAACGACCCTTCCCGCCGTACGCTGAGCGAGATTCGGCCTCCTGGCTCCGTGAACTTCGCGGCGTTGTGCAGGATGTTGCCGATGATCTGCACGAGACGCGCTTTGTCCCCATCGACCGTGAGCAATTCTTCCGGAAGGTCCAGTGTGAGCTCGTGTCGGCAGGCGTCGATCGCCGGCCGCGCCGTTTCGACGGCTCGCGCGATGATCGCGCCGACCAGGACGGGTTGGCGCTGAAGGGTAATCACATCACGGGTAATTCGCGACACGTCCAGGAGATCGTCAATCAAACAGACGAGCTGGTCGACCTGGCGTTCGATCACCTCCCGGGCGCGCACGCTTTGCACTTCGGACAGCTCTCGCAACCGCAACAGCTGTATTGCCGTGCGAATCGGCGCCAATGGATTCCGCAGTTCGTGGGCGAGCATCGCCAGGAATTCATCTTTGCGCCGATCCGCCTCTTGCAGGGCGCTTGTCGTTCCTTCGAGCGCCGAGGTCCGCTCGGCAACTCGCTCCTCCAGGTCGCTGTTCAGCCGTTCGAGCGCGCGCGTCTTTCTATAAAGGTCGGCGAAAACGCTGACTTTCGCGCGCAGGATCTCTGGAACGACGGGCACCGAGACGTAGTCGACGGCACCGCATTCGTAGCCGCGCAACCGGTCGAAATCGGTCATGTGCACCGCGGAAACGAAGATGATCGACGTCTTCTGGAACCGCGGGTGCTGCCTGATCATCGCCGCCAGCTCGTAGCCGTCCAGCTCCGGCATGCACACGTCAATCAGCACGACGGCGATCTCGGTGCGCAACAGGCACTCGAGGGCCTCGGTCGCCGAGTTCACCTTGATGAGGTTCTCGCCGAGTCCTCCAAGGATCGACTCGTAGGTCATCAGCTTCGACGGCTGGTCATCGACCAGCAGGATGTTCACTCGATCGATCCGCGTTGCGACGGTCATGATCGTATCCCTATCTGTGGAACCACATCCGGAGCGACGAGAGCAGCTGTTCTGTGTTGACAGGCTTTGCCAGATAGTCCGATGCACCGGCTTCGAAACATTTCTCACGATCTCCCTTCATGGCTTTTGCCGTGAGCGCGATGATTGGCAGCTTCCGGAACCTGGGGTTTTGCCTGATTCTCTGAATCGTCTGATAGCCGTCCATTGCCGGCATCATGATGTCCATGAGCACGATCGAGAGGTTGGGCAATTTCTCCAGTAAGTCGATGGCTTCGCTCCCCGTGCTGGCCGTGGACACTTTCATCCCGCGGCGCTCCAACACACTGCTGAGCGCGAAAATATTCCGCACATCGTCGTCCACAACGAGAACGCCTTTGTTGATCAGGTCCTCGTCGGACCGGTACAGCCGCTCGAGCATCCGTTGCTTGTCGGGAGGGAGCTTCGAAAACACCCGATGCAGAAACAGTGACGTCTCGTCGAGCAATCGTTCGGGCGACTCGACGCCTTTGACGACGACGCTTCGTGCGAGCGTATGCAGTTGAACGTCCTCCTCGGCGGACAGCTCTCTTCCGGTGAAAACGACCACCGGTACGTCGGAGAGATCTTCGTTCTCGCTGATGCGCTCCAGCACCTCGAACCCGGACATGTCGGGCAGCCGAAGATCGAGGACCACGCAGTCGCAGGGTTGATCTGCCATGGCGGCCAAAGCAGCCGCTCCGCTGTCGGCAACGACAATCTCCAAATCGTCGTGAGCGAGGAGCTCTTTGATGCTGAGCTGCTCGGCGGCGTTGTCTTCGACTACCAGCAGCCGCTTACGGCGTGGCGACGTGTAGGTCTTTATCCGAGCGATCGCGGCTTCGAGGCCTTCGGTGGTGGTCGGCTTGTTGATGAATGAAAACGCACCGCGGGCGAGGCCATGCTGACGGTCCTCGTCCAACGTGACGATCTGAACGGGGATGTGACGCGTGTCGGGATCTTGCTTCAGCTGGCTGAGCACCGTCCAGCCAAGCATGTCGGGCAAGAACACGTCGAGGGACACCGCCGTCGGGTGGAACTGCCGCGTCAGGGCAAGCGCATCGCTTCCCCGCGCTGCCACCAGCATTTTGAGACCGTTGTCGCGCGCCAAATCCGCGAGGATGCGGGCGTAGTGGGGATCGTCCTCGACAATCAGCAAGGTCGGATCGCCAGGCTGGACCTGTTCCCGATCGTCGGTGACGATCTCCGCGGCGCGCTCCGGCTGTCGAACGGCCGGGAATCGCAGCGGAAGCATCGGGCGCTCCGCATGTGCCGCTCTGTCCTCGCCAGGTCGAGTGACGACGACCGGACCGATGTATCGGAGTGGCAGGTACAGGGTGAACGTGCTGCCGACCCCTGGTGCGCTTCGTAGTTGAATCTCGCCACCGAGCAGGTTCGCCAGGTCGCGGCTGATCGCCAGGCCGAGCCCTGTGCCGCCGTACTTGCGGCTCGTGCTCGCATCGGCCTGTTGGAAGGCTTCGAAGATGATCCGTTGTTTCTCCGGCGGAATCCCGATGCCGGTGTCCGAAACCTCGAACGAGACCACGCGTGCGGCCTCGCGCAGCATCGCGTGCGACGGCGTCCAACCGTCCGCCACTTCGGAAACCGAGAGGCGCACGCCGCCGTGGGAGGTGAACTTGAACGCATTCGACAGCAGGTTCTTGAGGACCTGCTGCAGGCGTTTGGAATCGGTCACGATGCTGGGGCCAAGACGCGGGTCGACCTGCACGTCGAACGACAGACCACGGTGTTCGGCGTCGTGCTTGAACGTGCGGGACACCATATCCAGGAGACTCGTGAAGAAGATCTCTTCGGCCTCGACGGTGACGGTGCCCGACTCGATCTTCGACAGGTCGAGAATGTCGGTAATCAGCTTCAGCAAGTCCGTGCCTGCGCCGTGAATCGTGCGCGCGAACTCGACTTGCTTGTGCGTGAGATTGCCTTCCGGATTGTCGCTGAGTTGCTGACCGAGGATCAGGATGCTGTTCAGGGGCGTCCGCAGTTCGTGCGACATGTTGGCCATGAACTCCGACTTGTACTTCGAAGTCAGTGCCAGCTCTGCCGCCTTGTCCTCGAGCGCCCGACGGGCCTGCTCGATTTCCTGGTTCTTGCGCTCGACCTCTGCGTTCTGTTCGGCCAGCTGCTGCGCTTTCTGTCCCAGCTGTTCGTTGGTCTGCTGCAGTTCCTTCTGCTGCGTCTGCAGTTCACCGGCGAGTTGCTGCGACTGCTTCAACAACCCTTCGGTCTGCATCGTTGCCTCGATGCTGTTG
This sequence comes from uncultured Acidobacteriota bacterium, assembly GCA_963773035.1. Lineage (GTDB taxonomy): Bacteria > Acidobacteriota > Vicinamibacteria > Vicinamibacterales > CAVVIG01 > CAVRXZ01. The sequence goes on from CAVYZX010000037.1 coordinate 390,410, forward strand.
AGGACGATCCCGATGCTGGCCGTCAGCTGCTCGAGAAACGCCAGGTGAGTGGGGGAGAACTCGTTCAGCGAGGCAATGCCAATCACCGCTTTGACGTGTCCTTCGAACACGACAGGAAACACGACGAGGTTCCTCGGCAGCGCCTGGAAGAAGGGGGAGCCGACCGGAGTGGTGTCGGAGGGCACGTCGGTCACCAGAATGCGCCGCAGGTCACGGGCGCACTGTCCGATGAAGCCGTCGCCGACGGCAAGCACCGTCGGATACGAGTGACCGTAGAGATCGGCGTAGTTGGCCAGCATCTTCAACTGCGGGCTTTCCTCCGCCTCCATCTGGTAGATCACTCCCTGATGCGCGTTGACCAACGGGACCAGCTCCGTCAGTAGCATGCTGCCGACGGCCGCCAGGTCTCGCTGGCCCTGAAGCATTCCTGTGACTCGTGCCAGATTGGTTTTCAGCCAGTCCTGCTCCGTGTTGCGGTCGGTGGTCAACCGCAGGTTGTCGATCATCGTGTTGATGTTGTCTTTCAGCTCGGCGACCTCACCGCGCGCATCGACCTGAATGGAGCGTGTCAGGTCGCCCTTGGTGACGGCGGTGGCCACTTCAGCAATGGCGCGCACCTGATTGGTGAGGTTCGCAGCCAGAAGGTTCACGTTTCCAGTCAGGTCCTTCCATGTGCCGGCCGCTCCCGGCACGTTCGCCTGGCCGCCGAGGCGTCCTTCGACGCCGACTTCACGCGCCACCGACGTGACCTGGTCGGCAAAGGTGGCGAGCGTGCCGGTCATGTCGTTGATTGTGTCCGCCAGCGCGGCTACTTCGCCTTTCGACTTGACGGTGAGGTTCTGCGAGAGATCGCCGCCGGCAACTGCGGTCACGACTTTGACGATGCCGCGGACCTGCTCGGTGAGGTTGGCCGCCATCACGTTCACGTTGTCGGTGAGGTCCTTCCACGTCCCGGCCACGCCGGGGACTTGCGCCTGACCGCCCAGTAGGCCTTCGGTGCCGACTTCTCTCGCGACGCGGGTCACTTCCGCGGCAAACGCATTGAGCTGGTCGACCATCGTGTTGATGGTGTTCTTCAACTCGAGAATCTCGCCCTTGACGTCGACGGTGATCTTGCGCGACAGATCGCCGCGGGCGACGGCGGTGGTCACTTCGGCGATATTGCGTACCTGGGTGGTGAGGTTCGCCGCCAGGAGGTTGACGTTGTCGGTGAGGTCCTTCCACGTACCGGCCACGCCAGGAACGACCGCTTGTCCGCCGAGCCGCCCGTCCGTTCCGACCTCACGGGCCACGCGAGTCACCTCCGCGGCGAACGACCGGAGCTGCTCGACCATCGTGTTCAACGTCTCTTTAAGCAACAGGATTTCGCCGCGCACGTCGACCGTGATTTTCTTGGACAGATCGCCGCCGGCAATCGCGGTCGCCACTTCGGCGATGTTGCGAACTTGCGCCGTGAGGTTACTGGCCATGAAGTTCACGTTGTCGGTGAGGTCCTTCCACGTGCCGGCGACGCCCTGCACCTGTGCCTGGCCGCCCAACTTGCCCTCGGTGCCGACCTCGCGCGCCACGCGCGTGACTTCCGCCGCGAATGCGTTGAGCTGGTCCACCATCGTGTTGATGGTGTTCTTCAGCTCGAGAATTTCCCCCTTGACGTCCACCGTGATCTTGCGCGACAGATCGCCGCGGGCGATGGCCGTCGCCACATCGGCGATGTTGCGGACCTGCGCGGTGAGGTTGTTGGCCATGGAGTTCACGCTGTCGGTGAGGTCCTTCCATGTTCCTGCCACCCCGCGAACGTTCGCCTGGCCGCCCAGCCGTCCCTCGGTACCGACTTCGCGCGCCACACGAGTCACTTCGCCGGCGAACGCGTTGAGCTGATCGACCATCGTGTTGATGGTGTCCTTGATTTGAAGGATTTCGCCGCTGACGTTGACGGTGATCTTCTGGCTCAGGTCGCCATTGGCGATGGCCGTCGCCACCTTGGACACGTCGCGCAGTTGCACGGTGAGGTTGCCGGCCATGGCGTTGACCGAGTCGGTGAGGTCTTTCCACGTGCCCCCGACTCCGGGAACCTGTGCTTGACCGCCCAACCGCCCATCGGTCCCGACTTCACGGGCGACCCGCGTCACTTCTCCGGCGAACGCGTTCAGCTGATCGACCATCGTGTTGATGGTTTCCTTGAGAAGCAGAATTTCGCCGCTCACGTTCACCGTGATCTTCTTGGACAGGTCGCCGCTGGCGATCGCCGTCGCCACGTCGGCGATGTTTCGCACCTGCGCGGTGAGGTTGCTGGCCATGAAGTTGACGTTGTCGGTGAGATCCTTCCAGGTGCCGGCCACTCCAGGCACCTGGGCCTGACCTCCGAGCTTGCCGTCCGTGCCCACTTCACGCGCGACACGCGTCACTTCCGAGGCGAAGGCATTGAGCTGGTCGACCATCGTATTGATGGTGTTCTTCAGTTCGAGGATCTCGCCGCGCACATCGACCGTGATCTTGCGCGAGAGGTCGCCACGCGCAACGGCCGTCGTCACTTCGGCGATGTTGCGCACCTGGTCCGTCAGGTTGCGCGCCATCGCGTTGACGCTGTCGGTCAGGTCCTTCCAGGTGCCCGCGACACCGGGCACGACGGCCTGACCGCCCAGACGACCTTCGGTGCCGACCTCTTGCGCCACTCTCGTGACTTCCGACGCGAAGGAGCGCAGCTGGTCGACCATCGTGTTGATGGCTTCCTTCAGCTGCAGGATCTCGCCGCGCACGTCGACCGTAATCTTGCGCGACAGATCGCCGCTGGCGACTGCGATGGTGACTTCGGAGATATTGCGGACCTGCGCCGTCAAATTGCTCGCCATCGAGTTGACGCTGTCGGTCAGGTCTTTCCAGACGCCGCTGACGTTTCGGACCTCCGCCTGGCCGCCGAGCTTGCCGTCGGTGCCGACCTCACGGGCCACACGGGTCACTTCCGACGTGAAGACGCCGAGCTGCTGAATCATCGTGTTGACGATGGTGGCCGAGCGGAGGAATTCACCCTCGAGCGGGCGGCCGTCGACGTCGAGCCGCACGGTCTGCAGGAGGTCGCCCTTCGCCACGGCGGCGAGTGCGCGCGCCACTTCCGTCGTCGGCCATAGACAGGTCGTCGATCAGCGTGTTGATCGACGTCTCCATTTCGCCCCAGGAGCCGACGGCCTGGCCGAGTTTGACCCGTTGCCGCGTCTTGCCCTGTTTGCCGACAACGGTCCCGACCCGTTCGAGCTCGTCGGCTATCCGGGCGTTCGAGGCGACGATCTCGTTGAAGGTGTCGGCGATCTTGCCGTCGAGCCCGACCCAATTTCCGGGAAGGCGGACGGAGAAATCGCCATCCTTCATACGCTGCAGGGCACTAAGGAGGGTCGAGAGCTCGGCGCCGGGGGTCGTCAGGAGGGTGTCGGTGGGGAGTGAGGAGACAGCACTGTCAGTCCGCTGCATTCAAAGCTCCATTGATGGACGTCGCACCGGAACGGATGTATTGAAGTTGTGTAGGGTCGTGTCGTTTTGTCTGTCTTCCTGACAGATCTACCGGGTCCGGAACCACAAACGACGCGTAAACAGCAAGAAACATGCTCATCTGTAGTCGGAAGTAGAATCGGTCGAGCTAGGGCCATTGAGCGAGAAACAGCCACAATCGGCTTGTCGAACGCAGTGCTTCACACCCGTGTGGGAATGCGGCTACCACATCGACGCACCGTGGGACATCAGGTAGCCCTTCGGCGCCACAGCGGGTGCACGCTTTGGCATCAGTCCACTGGCGTATGAGGGCAGGTTCAAGTAACCAATCAACATGACATGGGTTGTAGCGCTTGTCGGGTTGGTCGGGTCTCTGTTGGGAGAGGCGTTCGTTCCTGTCGCGTTGCAGTCAGAGGTAGCTGTCGATGCGCCCGCGCTCTTCGACCGTGGCCAGACCATGGAGCAATTCGCTCGGACAACGACCCGGCAACGCGAGTCGTGGATCCGGAACGTGGCGGCCGCGAAGATCGATCCGGGAATGGTCAGCGGTTCAGGCGGGTCGGTGGGGACCTTCGGCTGCTGATTGTCGCCGAAGACTGGTGCCCCGACTCAGTGCATACGGTGCCGTACGTGGCCGCGCTGGCTGCCCGGGCCGGCGTTGACATGAGAATCGTCGACCGGGGCTCCGGATCGGCGATCATGAAACGTCATCCGGCACCGGACGGACGCGGGGTTACGCCGATCGTCGTCCTGCTGCGGCGCGGTATCGACGTCGGCGCGTGGGTGGAGCGCCCATCTGTGCTCCAGTCGCTATTTCAATCGATCGGAACCAATTCAGAGAATGCCAGACAGTTCGCACAACGCCAGGCCTGGTACAAAGCGGACAGCGGGCGGACCACGGTGGCTGAAGTCGTGGCTCTTGCCGAACAGAACGCATTGGCAAAGTAGTCGATCGATGAGCCTCTCTTCCCGCATCATGGCGCTCGTGCGAGCGTTCGTCGTTCAATCGCTGTTCGTTTCAAGTCTGGGGCTCGGCTGTTCATCGAACTCGACGACGGCGCCGTCGCCGCCGAGTCAACAGCCGCCGCCAGCCGCTTCGTACGTCAATATGGCCGGATCGTGGAGCGGTACCCTCGAGTCTTCGAATCAGCAAATGCGCTCGGTCACGATGGTCGTCGTTCAGGACGGGAGCTGCGTTGATGGCGTGTGGACCAGCACTCAAGACGCCTGGATGGGTGCCATCAGCGGTTATGCCGCCGCTGACTCATTCTCCGGAGATATCTCGATCCAGACGGTCAACGACTTGGGCGAGCGGTGCACGGGAGTCGGCAAAACGAGCGGCCCTGTTGACGCGGGGAGTCTGCGGTTGACGAGCCCAGGGATGTTTTCCGCGGTCATCAAGTGCAATAGCCTGCTTCCTCAATCACTGGTCCTGACGCTGCGCAAGAACTAGGTTGAGAGTCGCCGGTATCATGCGCTGTGCTCGTTGTTCCTGCCACACCTTTCAGAACGTCGGTCCTCCGCCAATGGCCACAACATCGCCGTTGGAGAACCTGATCTCCCCTGCTCCCACGATGCGCGAGAATTTTCTGGCGTCGTCGGGTCGCGTCAGCAAGACCGACTGCACGTCGTTCAGAAACAGCGGATTGCGAGGTGGCCACACGCGAGCGGAGATCAAGGTGCCCGGTTTCAGCCGCTCTTTCATCGAACCACAAAGGACTCAAAGGACACAAAGAAACGACTGTGGCGTGCCCAGCCGACGCTCGCAAATGGAATGAAGAGCAGCGCGCTAGATTCACTCATCGCAGGTGTCGTTTGGCAAACGCAACACCTGACCCTGACTTGAGATACCGCTCGAGTGCGAGTGCTCGCCGCTCGTCACTGAACTCAATCGCCACATCCAGTTTCCAAGGTTTGTACTTCGCTGTGGTTTGGCATCCACCGCTGTTGTGACTTGCTAATCGCGCCATTACATCAGATGTCGAACCCGTGTAGTAGTGGCTCGGGACGGCGGAACTTCGAATCACGTACACGAAGCGCTTCGCTCGATCCATGGACTCAGACCGTGCAAACGCGTCGCCGTTGCTAAATGCAGTTCTTGTTTCGAGGATTCAGCAAAAACCGATCGGAATAGTGCAGTCTCTGCACTGGCCGATTCGCACGACAAGGCAATTAATACCCAGCGATCGTCGTCGCACCATCCTTCGCTCGTTCCGCGTGAGTGGGCCCACCTTCGCGGGTGGTGGTTCTTTGATGGGCCGCTACGCTGGGCACCATCCTTCGCCTGAATTCACGAGCCAATGATGGCTTGCCATCCGAAGCTCGTTTCCGTTTCAGTGTGAGCCCACCTTCGCGGCTGGTAGTTCTTTGATGGGCCGCTACGGTGGGCACCATCCTTCGCCTGAATTCACGAGCCAATGATGGCTTGCCATCCGAAGCTCGTTTCCGTTTCAGTGTGAGCCCACCTTCGCGGCTGGTAGTTCTTTGATGGGCCGCTACGCTGGGCACCATCCTTCGCCTGAATTCACGAGCCAATGATGGCTTGCCATCCGAAGCTCGTTTCCGTTTCAGTGTGAGCCCACCTTCGCGGCTGGTAGTTCTTTGATGGGCCGCTACGCTGGGCACCATCCTTCGCGTGAATTCACGAGCCAATGATGGCTTGCCATCCGAAGCTCGTTTCCGTTTCAGTGTGAGCCCACCTTCGCGGCTGGTAGTTCTTTGATGGGCCGCTACGGTGGGCACCATCCTTCGCCTGAAATTACGAGCGAAGGATGGTGGGCGCTAGAGGACTCGAACCTCTGACCTCGTGCGTGTGAAGCACGCGCTCTAACCAACTGAGCTAAGCGCCCGGCGATCGCTTGAAGGATTATGCTCGCGAGCCACAACGATCTTAGCAGTTTGTCGGCTTTGCCGAAACGCGCCAGCTATTCCGGTTTTCACTTCGGTATAGCGTCGATACACACGTACATCGCGAAGACTCGAAGCACACGAAATGTCACGAAGACGAGCAGTCGCCGAAGCCAGATTCGCCACGGAGTCACTGAGTCACTGAGAAAACGCAGGTCTGAGAGCACTCGACGCCTGTGGCTCGGCGCCTTCTATGTTGAGCGGTGCTGTCAAGCTCCTCCATTAATCTGATCGCTCATCGCTCGCGCGTGTCGGCCGCCGAGCAGGCCGCCCACTCCCAGGAGCGGCCCGCGCAGGCGGCGCTCGAGACACCGCGATGGGCGCGCGTCTGGTCAGGGGCGATCGCACGCGGGTTCGGCGGTGAGTCGGGTCGGCCCGTCCTCGCCTTCTATCAAGCTCGCGCCTATGGCGCGGCTCCCTGAGACTGTTCGGTCTCGCGCCGTTCCCCGAGGCGGCGGTACCCTCTCTGTGACGGTCGCTGCCATGAGCCGACCCGCGCAGAGCCCGTACGCGCCGCACGTGAGCGCCCGTCGACCGTCGCGCCTTAGCCGATTTTCAGCACCGCGCCCGTCGGCAACACGCCGGCGGTCGCCCAGCGCCACAGGGCGATGAATAATTTGCGCGCGAGCGCGACAATCCCGAGTTTGCGTGCGCGCGCCCGCGAGCCAAAGTGCACGTGATACCACTGCGTCAACGCACTCGACGGCTGCCAGCGCACCCATTGCCACGCGAGCTCGATCATCGTCGCTTGCAGGCGCGGATTGCCGGCGCGACTAATCCCGCGATCGCGCTGCAGGTCCCCACTGTCGTATTTCGCCGGGGCGAACCCGAGGAGGCCCCCCAGTTGGCGGCGATTCCGAAACGCGCGCCACACTAAGCCTTCATCGAGCAGGACGGCCGCACTCGTCGTCGCCACGCCTTTCAGCTGGACCAGCTGGGCCAGCGCGCTCGCGGGCGCGGCCGTCTGCACCGCCTGGCGTTGCTGCGCGTCGAGCTCCGCAATCTGCTCGGCTACGAGCACCCAGCGCGCGTGCGCCCGCGCCAGCCGCGCTTGGAAGGGGGCCGGCAGCACCGCGCCGGCCCAGTCCCGCACCTCGGTCCACCAGCCGTCCCACCGCTGGCGCGGTAGCTGGCTGCCCCAGAGCGCTAACCATCCCCGGAGCTGATTGATCAACCGCGTCCGCTCTTGCACCAAGGCGCTCCGCTCGCGGCTGACGTGCCGCGCCGCTTCCGCCGCCACCGAGGGCACGCGCACGTCGCGCCACACCCGCGGCTCGCCATAACTCACCCGCACCAACATCGCCACTAATTTGATCGCATCCAGGCGATCGGTCTTCGTCCGACGCGCACGACGATTCACTTCAATGCTCGCCGAATCGATGATCCGATTCTCGATGCCGCGCGCGGTGAGCGCCCGGTGAATCCAGAACCCGTCGCGGCCGGCTTCGTAACAGCTGATCACGCGCGCCGTGGCCGGTACGCCCAGCCGCTGCCGCCCGGCGGCGAGCGTGTTCGCCACCGCCGTCCAGTCGCCACTCGACACGGTCCGCACCATCGGCGCCACGCCGAACCCCGAGGTCATCGCCAGCTTCCACGTCTGCCGGCTCAACTCGAACGCCACGTACAACACCGGTTCGTCTACACTCATTCCCAGGCGGGTCCTTGCGATCATCACAGCCTCCTTTGGCTTGAACACCTGAAGGAGCGTACTCGTAATGATCCGCTCTCATAGTCTCTCTGTGGCACAACTTTCGTGACGCTTCGTGGCTTCGTGGTTCCGTCTCTACGTCCATCTGAAAAATGGGGTAGGCGGTGTTAGTTCGTCGCGGAACGGCCGAGGAAGCGATGAGCTGTCTCGACGAGAACCTTGGAGCACTCCAGTAACGAACTCAGATCGACCCACTCGACGGCTTCGTGAGCTCCCGCTCCCGCCGGTCCGTAATTCACGGTTGAAGTGCCGGCCGCTGCAAAGATGGCGGCATCCATCCAGTAGGCCACTCCAGCTTCTTCAGGTGGATGCCCGACGACTGCGGTCGCGGCCTCACGCACTGCGGTGGCAATCGGACTCACCGGATCGCATGTGAGGCCCGGCCGCTCGAAGATCACGTCGACCTCGGCCGACTCGCCAGCGTGAGCAATCACCCCGCGGATCTCCTCGGCGACGGCGGCCGGCGATTCATCGGGCAGCGTGCGCCTCTCGACCTGCAACGTACAACCGGACGCATATGTGGAGAGGCCGGTTCCTCCTTCGATGAGCGCGCAGTGCATCGAGGCCGGTCCGACGAGGGGATGCGTCCGCTGCCGTAACGTGTCGCGGTCGAATCGTTCGAGGGCGGCAACGATTCGCCCCATCGCGCCGATCGCCGATACGCCGAGGTCGAACCGGCTGCCGTGCGCCGCTCGCCCGTTCGTCGTAATGCGCAGCCACGCGAAGCCTTTGTGGGCAAGTATGAGCTGCCCATGACTGGGCTCGGTCACCACGCAGGCGTCGGCGCACCGCCGTTTCACGAAGTCGTCTGCGCCGATGCTTGCATATTCCTCGTCGGCAACCAGCGCGGCCATGACACGGCCTTTGAACGAAGAGCGCTGCAGCGTCTTCAGGGCCACGAGAATCGCGGCCGCACTTCCCTTCATGTCGTAGCTGCCACGCCCGTAAAGACGCCCGTCCGATACGGTAGGGTCGAACGGCGGAATCGACATGTTGTCGGTTCCCACCGTGTCGAGGTGCGCGCAGAAAACGAGCAGCGGACCAGCGCCTGCACCAACCTCGGCAACGAGGTTCGAGCGACCCGGCGCTGCGTCTTCGAGCCAAGCACGCACGCCGTGCGTCAACAACCAGTCCCGCGCGACCGCTGCGACTTGGGATTCGCCATGCGCTTCGCGCGGGGCGATGGACGGATTGACTGATGGGACCCTCACCAGCATTTGTGTGGCAGCTGTGAGGTCCTCGAGCGTCACGCCTACTTTCTTCCTTCGGGAAGCCGCCGCTCCGTCGAACCGACGTAATCGTGACTGATCGGATCGATGAGCCTCATCGGCGTCTGCAGGGATCGCTCTTCGTGAGCGTGCGCGATCAATCCCGGGAGCCGCGAAATGAGAAAGATCGCATTCCCGAGCTCGTAGGCAAACCCGAGATCGGCACAAATCGCCGCGATGGCCCCATCGACGTTGACCGGCAAGGGGCGGCCGAACTGCTCCTGACGTGCATCGAGCGAACGCTCCGCCGTCCTGATGAGCCGCACGTGTTCACCTTCGAGCTCGAGCTCGAGAGCCATTTGAAACAACCGGCTTGCCCTGGGATCGCGTGTGTGAAAGCGGTGCCCGAATCCCGGCGGCACCTGATTCGAGCGGGCGCACTCCTCGATGAGGGTTTCGGCAGCCTCGTGCATCGAGCGACCGGCTCGCACGAGGGCCAGTCCGGTATCGAGGAACCGCATGCACGACTCGATGTCGCCGCCGTGATGGGGACCGAGCGCCAGAATCCCCGCGGCGACACAATCCTTCAGCGGGGCGCCAGAGGTCGCAACCGTGCGTGCGGTCAGACTCGAAGGCGGCGTCACGCCGTGATCGATTGACGAGATGAGCACGGCATTCAGCATGCGGCCTATGGAATGCGTCGGCAGCTCTCCCATCAGCAGGAGGTACACCGCTTCGGCAAACGAGAGCCGGCCCATCATCTCGTCGAGAGGGTAGCCCCGAACGAGCACCTGGTTGGGCGCGGTTGACGTGAGTGAGGTGTGCCAGCGGTCGCTCGGCGTCCGCGGCTGGGAACGACGATCTCTTTCGAATCCAGTCCGGATGGTCATACCTGCACTTCCACTTCCTGGCGATCGACGCCAAAATCCATCTACGTCAGGCGGTCCCGTACAGACGGTCGCCGAAGTCGCCAAGCCCCGGAACGATGAACTTCTGCGCGTTCAGCCCTCGATCGATGACGGGTGTGTAGATCATCGCATCGGGGTGACGCTGCTCGACTGCAGCGATGCCTTCAGGGGCCGCGACGATGCACACGACACGAATCGCTCGGGCGCCCGCACGAGCCAGCAGATCGAGTGCGGCGACGGCGCTTCCGCCGGTCGCTAGCATCGGATCGATCACCAATATGCAGTTGCCGTCCAGCCGCGCCGGTAGTTTGGAGTAATACTGCGACGCGACGGCAGTGGACTCGTCACGTTGGAGCCCGATATATCCTACGCGCGCGGCGGGGACGAGCTCCAGTACCGCATCGAGCATCCCGAGACCCGCTCGAAGGACAGGTACGACCACGATGCCACACGCGATCCGCCGGCCATCCGCCGCCGGAGGATACAGCGGCGTTTGCACTTTCAAGTTCTCCGTGGGGATGTCGCGAAGTGCCTCGGCAGCGAGGACCAGGCTGATCCGTTTCGCTGCCCGGCGAAAGAGTTCTGAAGGCGTATCAGTGCCGCGAAGGGTGACCAGCGCATCGTGCACGACCGGATGTTCAATGACGTGAACCGGCACGGCCCTCACTATACTCCAAGGTTCAACCGAGATTGCTCACCTGCAACGTCATCTCACGGCTCGAGGACCGCGATGTAGGGCAGATTCCGGTACTGCTCGGCGTAGTCGAGTCCATAGCCGACGACGAAACGATCCTCAATCGTGAAGCCAACATAGTCGACCTTCACGTCGATCTGACGCCGCGATGGCTTGCTGAGAAGACACGCGGTCCGCAACGCGTGCGGCCCGCGCGCGCGCAGGATGTCTTGGAGATACGTGAGCGTGAGGCCGGTGTCGACGATGTCTTCGATGATGACCACGTTCCTTCCGGCAAGTGTCGTATCGAGATCCTTCAAGAGCCGCACCTCACCGGACGTGGTCGTGCTCGCCGCGTAGCTCGACATGGCCATGAAGTCCAACGAGACCGGCCCGGTCATTTGTCGCACCAGGTCCGAGAGAAAGATGAAGGCACCTTTCAGCACGGCGACGAGATGAAGGTCGGCGGGGAAGTCGCGACGGATTTCGACCGCCAGCTCGCCGACACGCTTTTGAATCGCTTGATGAGAGAGTAGGATCTCGGTCGGCATCAAGTCGGACATGGCCGCAGATCATACTCGCGAGACCCTTATCTCGATGCTGACGCGAATTCTGTTCTTGCTGGAAGCGTGGGATAACGGTCTAGGCGCGCACGGCGCGCCTGCGAGGGAGCGGAGCGGGGCAGCGGGCCCCCGCGAGCGACCGAGCCGGGGTGTGGGGCGGAGCCCCACATAACTAATGAAGAGATTCGACATCATCACTGAAATCGATGCACGCAGCCTCGCATATGGCGAAACCGTCATCTTGTCGCGAGGCGGCCATGTGACGCCGCTGGCGCGGGATACACTGCGGGAGAAACGAGTCACCCTCATCGACGACGGACAGGCTTCCGATATCGACGCCTCGCTCGCGCCGAAGGCGGATGTGCGATCGGTGGCCATAGGCAGCGATCACACGGGCGTCGCGCTCCGGGAGGCTCTGACGACATTTCTGCGTGGTCGGGGCCTTGCGGTTCGGGATCTTGGCACCTACGGCAAAGACCCGGTCGACTATCCGGACATCGCGGCATCGGTCGGCCGTGCCGTGGCTGACGGCGAGGCAGACGCCGGCATCGTCATCGACGGCGCCGGAATCGGCTCGGCGATAGCTGCGAACAAGATTCGCGGCATTCGCGCGGCGATGGCCACGAACGAGACCGTCGCCCGGTACTCACGAGAGCACAACGGCGCCAATGTTCTGACTCTGGGCGCGATGTTTTTGGCTGTCGAAGAGGCCAAGGCAATCGTGACGACGTGGCTGACGACGCCGATGCGCGAGCCGCGGTACATTAGGCGGCTCGTCAAGATTAAGGCGCTGGAGAAACCCTAGTCATGACGCCCGAGGAGGTCCGGCGCCTGATCGATATCATCGTCGAGGAGATGGCCGCGGCAGCGCCGCGCTCCAGAACGTTGTGCGCGTGCCACTCGGTTCTGGACGACTGTTGCCCCGATCGTCTTCGGGGCGTGATCGACGCCGGGGCGACGCGGGTTGGCCTGTACGCCGCCGGCGGCGCCCCAGACTCGATCGCGTCGCTGATCGACCATACCCTGCTCAAGCCGGATGCGACACGCCAGCAGATCGAAGAAGTCTGCCGGGAAGCCTTGCAATTCAAGTTCGCCACGGTGTGCGTGAATCCGACGTGGGTCGCAACGTGCTCGACGTTGTTGCGCGGTCGCGGAGTTGGCGTGTGTTCCGTCGTCGGCTTTCCGCTGGGCGCAACGACGGCCGACGTCAAAGGCTACGAAACGCGTCGCGCGATGTTCGATGGCGCCACGGAAATCGACATGGTGATCAACGTGGGCGCGCTCAAGTCCGGCGACCTGCGCGTCGCCGAGCGCGATATCGAGGCAGTGACCGGAGCGTGTCGCGAATGCGGATCGATCAGCAAGGTCATCATCGAGGCAGCTCTACTCACGGACGAAGAGAAGATCACCGCCTGCACGCTGGCCAAAGCTGCTGGTGCTGATTACGTAAAGACGTCGACCGGCTTCGGGCCCGGCGGCGCGACTCCGGCGGACGTCGCGTTGATGCGGCGCGCCGTCGGCGCAGAGATGGGCGTCAAGGCTGCTGGCGGCATCAGGGATCTGGAAGGACTGAAGGCGATGGTCGCAGCGGGCGCGACACGCGTGGGGGCCAGTGCGAGCGTGAAGATTCTTCAGCAGGCGCAGCGGGACGCGCGTTCGTAAAGAATTCGTAGCAAATCGCGCATCAGACGAACGCGGCCCTATAATCAGAAAATGCGTTGGCGCGGATACCTGGCCGCCGCAGTGACTGTCACACTCGTGGTCGGCATCCTGCGGTCCGCGTCGGTCGAGACGGCGGGCATTGCCGCACCGCTCCTTCTTCTCAACGTCGTCATTGCCGCGCGATTCTGGGGCATGGGCCCCGCACTCCTGGCCGCGACATCCGCCGCCGCCGCCCTGTCGTACTACTTCCTGCCGCCTCACGGTTTCGAAATCGAAGATCCCGACGACTGGATCGCCTTCGTGACGTTTCTCGGGACGGCCATCGTCGCTGGAGAACTTGCATCGCGCGCCGAGCGGCGAACCGCGGAGGCACAGCAGAAGAGCCGGGAAATCGAGCGGCTTTATGAGGAGCTGCACGCCGCATTCGACCGCGCCAGCGAGGCCGAAGCCGCGCGTCGAAACGAGGCGCTCAAGGCGGCGCTTCTTGGCGCGCTCACTCACAATTTGCGCACGCCCTTGACCTCGATCAAGGCGGCAGTTACGGCTCTGATCGGGGCCGGCGCCTGGACACCAACCTCGGAGCTGTCGGGCGAAGGGCGACGCGAGCTTCTGCAGGTGATCGACGAGGAGTCCGACCGGCTCAATCGGTACATCGAAGGGCTTTCGTCGGCAGACCGTCGTGACGCGTCGCAAGCGCCGATGCTGCGCCACGAGAGGGTCGCCGACATCGTCAAGGCAGCCGTCGCGCGAGCGGACAACCTCACACGCGAGCACCGCGTGACAGTCAATCTCCGAGAACCGTTGTCCCTGGTGTCGGTCGACTCAGCCTCGATTATCGAGGTGGTCTACATGCTGCTGGACAACGCCAGCAAATATTCGCCGGCCGGGACGACGATTCGAGTGAGCGCGACGTCCTTCGACGAGCGGTACGTCACGCTGATCGTCGCCGATGAAGGTCCTGGCGTTCCAGCGGAGCTGCGCGAGCGTGTCTTCGAGAATTTCTTCCGGATTCCTTCGCGAGAACCCACCGACCCGCGGCGTGTCGGCGTCGGTCTTGGTTTACCTATTGCGAGACGGCTGGTGGAAGCACAGGGCGGGACGATTGGGATTGAAATGCCCACAGCAGGAAAGGGCACCGCTGTGGTCTTGAAATTGCCGGCGTCCGAAGGAGACGTGGACGCCGGTCAGCCCGCGACCGCCATCGCGTTAGCGAGATGAAGAGACGCACGATGCCAGGCCTGGAGAACAAGAAAGAGAGAGAGACAGTATGAACGCTGTGATGGACCAGTCTCGAGTGCTCGTCGTCGATGATGAGCCACAAATCACGCGAGTGCTCAAAACCGTGCTGACCAGTCACGGTTATCACGTGCGGACGGCGGCCGAGGGCGAGTCGGCGCTCTCGAGTCTCGACGAATGGCACCCCGAGCTGGTCATCACCGATCTGTACATGCCGCGGATGGACGGCGTGGAGCTGTGCCGCCGCATCCGGGCGGTCTCGAGCGTACCGATCATCGTGTTGTCGGTGAAGGGGGAGGAGCGCTCCAAGGTCGAGGCACTCGATTCTGGAGCCGACGACTACGTCACCAAACCCTTCGGGACCGATGAGCTCCTCGCACGAGTCCGCGCGGCGCTCCGCCGGGCCGGACCGGTCTCGGAGGTTGGCTCCTTCGAAGTCGGCAGCTTCCGAATCGACATGGATGCCCGGCGTGTTCACGTTCGTGGCAACGAGGTTCGCCTGACGCCAAAGGAGTTCGACCTGTTCGTCTACATGGCGCGTCATCCGAATCGAGTGCTGACTCATCGCACTCTGTTGGAGGCGGTGTGGGGTGGCGCGTCGCAGGAGCAGCCGGAATACCTGCGGGTGTTCATGGGCCAACTGCGCAAGAAGCTGGAAGCCGACCCGTCGAATCCCAAGTATTTGGTGACGGAGCCGTGGGTCGGTTATCGGTTCAACCCCCAAGGGTGATCGGGGGCGGGAAGGGCAGGTAGGGCGGGACAGGCAGGAGGGCAGGAGGTCGGACTCCTACTTGATTGTCGTCCCGGGTTTGCGCAGAATCTGCCTTGCACATGAGACTCGGCTCAGGAGAAAGCCTACGCTGGGGAACCGCCCTTGCCGCATTGGCGCTGCTGGGAATCGTCGCTGCCGCACCGCGAAGTGCGGTCGTAAATCCACCGGCGCAGGCCCAGTCGGATTCGACTCCTGACATCGATCGCGCCATCCGCGGCGCGATCGATATTCACGTTCACAGCCTTCCCGACGACCGAGAGCGATCCCTGGACGGGCTCGAAGCGGCGATGTTCGCGCGTGCCCACGGCATGCGTGGCCTCGTCCTCAAGAATCACTACGAATCGACTGCCGGCCTCGTCTACATGGTGCGAAAACAGGTACCTGCGGTGGAGGTGTTCGGGGGCATCGATCTGAATCTCACCGTTGGCGGCATGAACGCGGCAGCCGTGGAGCACATGACGAAGGTGAGCGGCGGCTACGGACGATTGGTATGGATGTCCACGTTCGACGCCGAGAATCAGGTCCGTTACTCGAAAGAGAATCGGCCGTTCGTCAGCGTGTCACGCGGCAACGAGTTGTTGCCGGCGACCAGGGACGTGATTGCGGCGATCGCGAAGCACGGACTCGTTCTCGCGACCGGGCACGTGTCCGCTGATGAAGGTCTGATGCTCCTTCGCGAGGGCCGGCGGCAGGGTGTCCAGCGGATGGTGGTGACACACGCCATGAACGCACCGATTCTGATGACCGTTCCGCAGATGCAGGCAGCCGCAAAGGAGGGCGCCTTCATCGAGTTCACTGGAGGTTCGGTCCGCGCCGCCAACGCCGCGGCGAGAATCGACAGCTATGCGGATGCGATTCGCAAGGTAGGACCGGAGTTCTGTATTCTTTCCAGCGACCTGGGTCAGAAGGACAATCCGCTCCCGGCGGAAGGTCTTGCGGAATTCGTCATGGCGCTTCGGATGCGAGGCTTCAGCGATCAGGACCTCGATCGCATGGCGAAACAGAATCCCGCACGATTGCTAGGACTTCAGTAAGTGGGTCTCTCCCTGTGTCTTTCGGCACCATCAATGGCAGCCGGGCGCGATGTCTGGTCTCTGATTGAGTAATTGCGCCTGACCGCGCCAAGATCTTTTGGTGCAGCTCGTACTCGCCGCCACACCGCAGCGGCGATAGCCACAACCACCGTAACTGATAGGACTCACGAAATGTCGTGGGATTATTCCTCTTTAAGATGGCCAATCGCTCGTTATTGGCCAAAAATGCGAAGGGCGAGTCGGAGGCGTTTCTTGCTGGCAGCATCTAATTCCCCGCGGCATGACATCTCATCCGTCGACTTGTCCGCGCTCGCGGGTGGTATCCGCTGGTTTCACCCGATACGACAGCGTCACGCGCTCCATGCTCCAGAGTCCGAGCGGTGACGCGGCCCACTCGTCGTACGACAACCTCAAACCGAACGCCGACGGTTCGATCGACTTGTACTTCGGGCCGAGCGCCCCGCAGGCATGGAGAACAACTGGATCCAGACCGTTCCCGGGCAAGGGCTGGTATCTTATGTTTCGCTTCTACACACCGAAAGAGGGACTGTTCGACGGTACGTGGAAACTGCCGGATGTCGAGCTGACGAAGTAACGCGCAGAGGAGACAGTGACCATGGCTACGACCGAAACCAACATCCCCAATGTCCCGCCAGGTGTCGCCACTCCCGACCGTGTGGAGACGCGACTGGGTACGCTCAAGTTCACCGATGGCGTACCGGATAACGCCACCGCGCAGAAGCTGTTTGATGAACTGGACTACGTCCACGCCGTCACGGCGTTCATCAATGGCTACGCGGCCGTGAACCAACTCGCTCTGCTCAAGGGATTCAGGGCCGCCGGCGTCAACGACAACGAGGTCCTTGTGACCTCGGGGTTGATGGATGCCAAGTGCCTTTTCCTCACGGCCAATGCTGACACCTACTACATGTGGGCGTATCTGGACCTGAGTAAAGGGCCACTCGTCGTCGAAACTCCGCCGGACACCCTTGGCATCATCGACGACATGTGGTGGAACTGGGTCTCGGATTTCGGCTTTCCAGGGGCCGACCGCGGACTCGGCGGCAAGTACCTGTTGCTGCCACCCGGTTACAGCGGAGATGTGCCCGAGGGCGGCTTCTACGTGCGCAAGTCCAGAACGAATCACGTGGCGTTCCTGGGCCGCGCGTTCCTCCAGAACAACGATCCCAAGCCGGTGGATGAGATGGTCAAAAGGACGCTCAAGGTCTATCCATACGAGCCTGGCGGCGAAGGATCGAGCATCGCCAGCTACCTGAAGGGACAAGGACGGCTCGGTGCGTTGAGCAAGCCGACCAGTCCCACCTTCGTCGAGGGCACCGGGCGCGTGGTCAACACCATTCCTCCCTCGGATTTCACCTTCTGGGAGATGTTGAATGAGGCCGTGCAGGCGCAGCCGGCAGAGGCGATGGACCCGGAGATCGCCGGGCAGATCGCGGCGATCGGCATCGTGAAAGGTAAACCCTTTGCTCCCGATGCCCGGATGAAGCGCATCCTGAGCGAGGCGCTCGCTGTGGGCAATGCCGCCGGGCGAACCATGTCACGAACGGCACGTCCCTCGGAGGGATTTGGTTATTACGGTGCCGACTCGCGATGGGTAAATGGATTGTTCGTTGGCGGTTTTGAATTCCTGACACCGCCGCCGGAGATTTCGAAGGATGGCCTCACCGCCTACCCCAACGACGGCGCCCGCAAACTCAACGCTCGGCTGTGGTTCTTCTATGCGGTCACCGGGATCACGCCGGCGATGTGCATGCGGCTTGAGAACGTCGGCTCACAGTATCTCGAGACCTTCGAGGACGCTGATGGCAACCCCTTCGACGGCAGCAAGACCTACAAGGTGACTCTTCCGCCCAACATTCCTGCGGCGCGGTTCTGGTCATTCACCGTCTATGACAACCAGACTCGCTCGATGCTCGACACGCCGCAGCGTTATCCGCGCGCCGGCAGCCAGAGCTATCCGTCGCCCGCCGCCGAACCCAACGCCGATGGGTCGACGACGGTGTACTTCGGACCCACGCAGCCGGAGGGCGTCACACGTGGGAACTGGATCCAGACGATGCCCGATCGAGGCTGGTGGACGATCATTCGCCTCTACAGCCCGCTGCGGCCGTTCTTCGACAAGAGCTGGCGCCCGGGCGATATCGAGTTGGTCAAATAAGCGAATTGGCTTGAGTCTGTCGCGACGGCGCGGCAGTAAGACACGCGCTGAACGATTGCACGTAGACTGGGAGCGGTAGATTCCAAAGGAGATCACGGTATGAGTTCAGACGACAAGAGACATCGTTCGCATCTCCCGATGGCGAACACGGGAAAGAAGGGCCTGATCACCTTCGATGCAAAGGATCCGGCATCGAAGTTCCCTCCGATCGAGCGACTGCGCCCACCCAAGGGCGCTCCCAACGTCCTGATTGTCCTGATCGACGATGTTGGCTTCGGCGCGACCAGCGCCTTTGGCGGGCCTTGTCAGACACCGACCGCGGAAAAGTTGGCAGCCGGTGGGCTGAAACTCACGCGCTTCCACACGACGGCTCTGTGCTCACCCACGCGTCAAGCGTTGCTGACCGGCCGCAACCACCACTCCGTGGGTATGGGTGGCATTACCGAAATTGCCACCGGTGCGCCGGGCTACTGCTCGGTGCTCCCCAACTCCATGTCGCCGCTGGCCAGGACGCTGAAACTCAATGGCTACTCCACGGCGCAGTTCGGCAAGTGCCACGAAGTGCCGGTCTGGGAGACGAGCCCGGCCGGGCCGTTCGACGCCTGGCCCACTGGCGGCGGCGGCTTCGAGTATTTCTACGGGTTCATCGGCGGCGAGGCCAACCAGTGGTACCCGACACTCTACGAGGGCACCACGGCCGTCGAGCCGGAGAAGACACCAGAGGAAGGCTATCACCTCGTCGAGGACATGACCGACAAGGCGATTGCCTGGATCGGCCAGCAGAAAAGTCTCGCCCCTGATAAGCCGTTCTTCATCTACTTCGCGCCTGGTGCAACCCACGCGCCGCACCATGTGCCAAAGGAATGGGCCGACAAGTACAAGGGCAAATTCGACGGCGGCTGGGACAAGCTGCGCGAGGAAACTTTCGCGCGACAGAAGAAGCTCGGCGTCATCCCTGCCGATTGTCAACTCACCGCTCGACACAAGGAAATTCCGGCATGGGACGAGATGCCGGAGCCGTTCAAGCCGGTGCTGCGCCGCGAGATGGAGGTCTACGCGGGCTTCATGGAGTACACCGATCACCATGTCGGACGGCTCGTCGACTCACTGACCAAGCTGGGGATCGCCGACGACACGCTCATCTACTACATCGCCGGAGACAACGGCGCCTCCGCCGAGGGATCGCTCAACGGTTGCTATAACGAGATGAGCTATTTCAACGGTCTTCAGGATCTGGAGACGCCCGAGTACCTCACCGCCCGGATCGACAAACTCGGTGGACCCGAGTCGTACAACCACTACGCCGTCGGTTGGGCGCACGCGATGAACACACCGTATCAGTGGACCAAGCAGGTGGCGTCACACTGGGGCGGCACGCGCAACGGCACGATCGTTCACTGGCCGAAAGGCATCAAGGGCAAGGGCGAGATCCGATCGCAATTCAGCCACGTGATCGACGTCGCGCCAACGATCCTTGAAGCGGCAGGCATACCGGAGCCGGTCTCGGTGAACGGCATAGCGCAGTCGCCGATCGAAGGCGTCAGCATGCTCTACGCCTTCAACGACGCCAAGGCGGCTGAGCGTCACGAGACGCAGTACTTCGAGATGTTCGGCAACCGCGGCATCTACCACCAGGGGTGGACTGCGGTGACGAGGCACACCTACCCCTGGTCGAAGGAAAAGGCCCCGGCGCTCGACGATGACGTCTGGGAGCTCTACGACACCAACAAGGACTGGAGCCAGTCGAAGAACCTCGCCAAGGAGATGCCGGAGAAGCTCCATGAGTTGCAGCGCCTCTGGCTCATCGAAGCGACACGCTACAACGTGCTGCCCATCGACGATCGGTTGCTCGAGAGAGTCAACCCGGACCTGGCGGGCCGCCCGGTGTTGATCGAAGGCAAGACCCAAGTCCTGTTCGGCGGCATGGGACGCCTCTCGGAGAACTGCGTCCTGAGCATCAAGAACAAATCACACTCCATCACGGCCGAGATCGTCGTGCCGGAGAAGGGAGCCGAGGGCGTCATCATTGCCCAAGGCGCGAATATCGGCGGCTGGAGCCTCTACGCCAAAGCCGGCAAGCTCAAATATTGTTACAACTGGGGTGGCTTCAAGCACTTCATGGTCGAAGCCACCACGCCGATTCCAGCCGGCGATCATCAGGTGCGGATGGAGTTCGCCTATGACGGCGGCGGCTTGGGCAAGGGCGGCAACGTCACGCTCTATACCGACGGCAAGAAGGTCGGCGAGGGAAAGATCGACGCGACCTTGACGAACGTCTTCTCTGCGGACGACGGCTGCGATGTCGGTGAGGACACCGGCGCTCCGGTCTCGCCAGACTACGGGCCGCACGGCAACGCCTTCAATGGCAAGGTCAAGGGCGTGCAGCTCGCGATCGCCGAAGCCGCGGAGGACGTCGATCACCTGATTGACCCGGAAACCGCCATTCGCGTCGCCATGGCGCGGCAGTAGGACGCTTTTCTCAAGGATGAACCGCCCGATCGCGCCAGCCGCTGATGCGGCCGCGATCGGGCGCTTCCGTTTCCGCCACGTAGAGCATCGCACCGCCGGCCCGGTCGCTCGAACCTCCCGCGCACTTGGAGCCGGCGTAGGAGAACCCCGCGATGCGGCCTGATCATGTTCGGCTCGGTGTCCTTAGCTGCCGCTATCCTGTTCGTGTTTCCCTGTTCCACGTTCGCGCAAACGACGACGAGCACTGACGCGGCGATTGCGGAGCTGCGGCAGCTTCTGGCCGACCAGCGCACGGCGCTCGATCGCCAGGCTCGAATCATCGAGGAGCAGGGGCGAAGACTGGCGGCGTTGCAGGAGCGGGTCGAAGGGACGAACCGGAGTACGGAGGAACGACTCGCGCTCGAAGTACCGACGACGACGACAGCGGCGGCCGCGGTTGGGACTCAGGCTGCCGTCTCACAGCAGCCGACAAGCCGTACGGCTGCTGAGCCCACGCCGGATCTGCCCGCGATGGTCGTCTCAGCAGGTGATTTCCCAGGTTCGATCCGCATTCCCGGGACCGAGTCGGCCATCAAACTCGGTGGTCAGGCGCGATTGGTCGCCGTTCACACGCTGAGCGCTCTCGGGACGGAGGATCGGTTTGTCACCTCCTCGATCCCCGTAGGAGCCACGAGAGCGGAAGACGAGGCACGCACGGTCTACTCGCCCATCGCGAGTCGCTTGAGCACCGAGCTTCGGATGCCGAGTCAGAGAGGGCCGATGCGCCTGTTCATCGAAACCGACTTCGCCGGCGCCGGCCGGACGTCGAGGCTTCGGCACGCGTTCCTCCAGACCAACCGCTTCGTCGTCGGCCAGACATGGTCCACGTTTTCGGATCCCGAGGCCGACACCATCGGGATTGACTTCGAAGGCCTGAATGCCATCTCGCGGTTCCGGCAACCGCTGTTTCGTTGGACGCCGAATGGCACGGCTGCACGCTACCAGTGGGCATTCGCACTCGAGAATCCCGCGCCGGATCTCACAGGTGCTCAAGGCCTCAACTTCACGCCCGACTTCATCGCGAGGCTGAAATACCATCCGGGCCAAAAACGGGGACTGGCGCTCTACACGGATCACATCCAGGCGTCGCTGCTGGTCAGGCAGTTACGCGGTGAAGTGCCCGGCCAGGTCGGGCGACGCGCTCATCACGGGTGGCATCGGCGGGAACATCAGCGGCGTCCTCGTGCCGCGCTGGGATGCGGACGACCGCATCAAGTTTGCCGTCAACGCCGGATCCGGGATCGGACGGTATATCAATGACTTGAGCTCACTCGGCGGACAGGATGCGGTGTACGACCCCGTGCAGGTCAGCCTTCGTGCGCTCCCGGTCTCGAGCGGGTACTTCGGGTATGAGCACGCCTGGTCGCGAGTATTCACGACGGCCGTGACGTACGGCGTGGTGAACGTCAGCAACCTCGATATTCAGCTGGACGATGCGTTTCACCGGACCCAGCGGACATCGATTAATCTGATGTGGAATCCGGTTCCCTTCACGGACATCGTCCTCGAGTTCCTCGCCGGCACGCGCGTCAACAAGAATGGTGAGCGCGCCTCGTCGAGTCAGATTCAGGCCGGCTGGACGCTCAAGTTCTGACATTCGCGCTAGAGCGCTAGGCCCGCGACCACACACGATCCAAAGACGTTAGCGAAAACCCGAACACCGAGTGTGCTGTCGGGTGCTCGCTGCGGCTATCACCCAGCATGACATCTATCAGCGGCCCCGGTAATTTCGGGCCTACGAACCGGAGCACACGGGCAAACACGGCGGGCACGTGAGCGATGGACACCTTGGCCGGCGCATTCAGTCGACGAACGAGGTCGTCAAGGGTCATTTCTTCAGGGCCCTGTAGGTCGAACGTGCCAGCCTGCCCCGAGATGATAGCGGCCTCTATCGCTGCCACGACGTCACCAAGGTAGACGGGAGCCACCCGCTGTTTGCCGTTGCCCAAGACCGTGACGGAGTGTTTGCCCTTGGCGAGAAGGCTGGCCGCAGTCGGGCCTGGGCTACTTGGAGGGCCAATGATGTGAGTGCACCGGATCACTGTCAGAGGCACGCCGGTTTCCCGAAGCAAACGCTCGGCGCGCGCCTTTGTGGCCAGATAGCGATTCGCTGATTGCTCGGAGGCGCCGACATAGCTCAAGAAGACCAGACTGCGGGTCCGAACCGGACTCACCGCGCTGGCAACCCTCTGGGTCGGAAGGATATTCGCCCGCTCGTAATCACGGTCAGCGGGATTCAGCGTACCGGCGAGATGCACGACCGTCGGTGCACGCTCGATTGCCGCGACGGCTCGGTCAGAGACGAGCCAGTCGGAGATTGTGATACAGCCCTCGAGTTGCGCGGTTCCGCGGATGAGGGCTGTGGGTCTGATGCCTCGGCGGACAAGCGCGTCAATTGTCGCTCGTCCGACCTGACCCGTCGCACCGGTGATAACTGGAGAGCCCTCTTCCATATGGTTGCTACGCAGCCGATTGGTGATCGGATACGGCACCTGCGCGGGCAGCTGCCTGGAGCGAATGACTCTTTTCAAAGTAGTAGTACGAGACCGCCAGCAGACAGAAAAACACGAGAGGATCGACGACGTACAACACGCTGAGATTGCGTGCGTCGCCGCGGCCGAAATGGGCAATCGCGGCCGACACCAGCGTGATCGCGAAGCCGGCGTACGCGAATTCCTTGACCTTGAATGGAACAGCAGGGATCAGGAGCGCAAGTACACCGAGGATCTTGGCGATCGTCAGTTCAATCTTGAAGTACGGCGGGAATCCAAGATGGACGAACGCGCCTTCAGGACCGTTCGGAAAAGGAAAATGGTCGTTGAAGA
The DNA here is from genome assembly GCA_963773035.1 of uncultured Acidobacteriota bacterium. GTDB lineage: Bacteria > Acidobacteriota > Vicinamibacteria > Vicinamibacterales > CAVVIG01 > CAVRXZ01. The sequence continues at coordinate 414,073 of CAVYZX010000037.1, forward strand.
CGAAGTTGATGATGCTGAACAGCATCACCGCCAGTACTAGTCCCGTACTCGTGCGGTACAACGCCCATTCCCGGCTCGTCAGTGTGCGGCTTGCTCCCATTATTGACATGATTTCCTCCAGATTCCCGTGATGCATCCTCGAAGCGCCGCTGGCACCGGCGACAAGTACTCTCATGATGTCCTCCGACCTGCGAGTCGAACGATCGCGTAGATGCCTGGAATCATCGGAAGGGCCGCGGTGTACAGACCCGGAAAGTAATAACGGCCGGTTGCGCCTATCCAGTAGTTCGGCATCTCTGCGACAAGGCGTCCGTTTGACACCGTCGCGGTGATCGCCGCCGGCAGGGTCGGATCGAGTGCAGGCCTCAGCAGCGGAAAAATGAAGTGCGTGAATTCCGCTACTCCGGGGCCGATGAAGATGAACCAGGCGAGGAAGCCGGCGATCGGAATCCGGTAGTAGAGGCCGATCGCGGTCAGGGCGTAGAGACAAGGCCCGACGAAGGCAAAGATCAACAGGAACGACCGCTCGGTCCATGAGATGTCGAACAGTCGACTCATGGCAGGACCGAACCTCGCCAGATATTCCTCCGCCATGTGTACGTCGAGCGCGGCGACGGTCAGCAGGAAGAGCGGAAGGATCAGCGACGGATCGACGGGACGCCGCAAGTACGAACGTTGCCAGATGACGAATGCCACCACGCCCGAGCCTCCGACGATGGCGACCGGCGGCGGACCGATCGCGGTATAGCCAGCCCACATAGCGACGACCAGGAACAGCACGGCAACCACGCTGTTCCACGCCCTCGTGCGCGGTGGGGTATCGACGACTTCGGAGGTTTGCGCGGGTCGCCGCTCTCCCGTCAGCGGGCCGGGCGGGTGTTGTGACGCTTCGATGGTTCGTGGAACGGACATGCGGTGACTCTCGGGCAAGATCGGCGCCACGCGTGTGGACGCAAAACACTGCGACATACGGATTGGCCCACGCTCAGCCGGCTGCGCATTCCTGCGCACTGGTTAGTTCTGCGCAGCACAGTCGAAAGGGAACTCAACATCGCAACGTCGGTCCAGTGCGGTTTTCAACCGTCTGAACAGGTGGCGTCCGTTTTGCGACGAAGCACTCGCGCTGATGAATGACACGCGGGAATTCTTGCCGTCGCTATCGACTCCCGAGGTCGACCTCCGAATCGGGGGCGGTCCTGTCCTGCAGATCACGCCTTCGGAGCGAGACGCACTCCAACTGGTCGCGCAAGGGGCACCGACGAGCCAGATTGGTGTGATGCTCCGTCTTGCGCCCGCCGACATCGATCCGTTTCTGGCGGCACTGTTCGCAAGACTCGGCGCAAAAAGCCGTGCCGAGGCGACGAGGGTTGCTTCTCGGCGAGGCTTGCTGGTGCCGTAGGCGCCGCGCGAACGCCACTGGGACAAGCATGTCATTGAGAACCGTTCAACTGATCGTCGGTCGCCTGGTGACCGACGAGGAATACCGTCTGAAATTCCTGAGTGATCCGATCCACGCATTGACGACGCTGCGCGATCAAGGGGTCGAGTTGACGTCCGCCGAGATCGACGCGCTGATTCGAACGGACCGAACGCTCTGGAGCGACGCCGCAGCACGCATCGATCGGGACCTTCAACGGTCGAGTTGGCTCGCTGAGTAGCCGCGGAACGCCTTGCTCACAAGCATCTCGACGGACTGCGCGTTTCGGCGGACAATGCAATCGGACCATCACGGCCCTCGTCCACCCGCACCAGGAGCAGGTATGCGTGGTATCGGGAACGACTCGGTGGCCGGCGACCGTGGGAGCGCGGCGTCAATGGTCGCGCGTTATGAAGCGCTCATCCGCGTGTCGGAGGCTCTGAGGGCCTATCACGATCGCGACACGCTATTCCGCAGCTTGGCCCGCGAGCTTCGTCCCGTCGTTCAGTTCAGTTTCCTCGGTCTCGCGCTCTACGACGAACAGACCCACGCCGTCGAGCCGTACGTGCTCGAGGCCACAGGGGAATCCGTGCCGCCGCCAGAACTGTCCGCCGAGGAGCAACTGACCTACTGGGTGGTTCAGCATCAGACGCCGCTGCTGATTCCGATCGTTGAAAACGAGACTCGCTTTTCGCAAGAGATGACGTACTTGCGGTGCCAAGGGATCGTCTCGACGTGTTCGCTGCCGTTGACGACGCCGCGGCGCCGTGTCGGCATGCTGTTGGCGGGCAGCCGTGAGCCCCATGTTTACGACGCAAAGGACGTGGCGCTTCTGTCGCTCGTCGCGAATCAGGTTGCGCTCGCGATTGAGAACGCGGAGAGCTACGAGGCGTTGCAGCACTCGCTCGCGCTCGAGCGAGACCGCATGCGGAACGTCGAGGCGTGCGACGAACTGCTGCGCGCGTTGTCCACGGTCCTCGACATCCGGCGGGTGTTTCCGCAAGTCTCGCAGATCGCCGCGACCGTACTCCCTCACGATCTACTGACGTTCGCATTTCTCAACGGACGCGAGGTTGTCATGCAAGCAACGTCGGGTGAATGGACCCCGTTGCCCATGAGGCTGAAGGTTCAACACGTGATCCCCGACGGAGGCGGGAGCGCGATCGTCGGCGATTTCGAAGAGCCAGATGCCTGCATGCCCGTCGAACCTCACCAGTTCTGGGATCTTGTTCGGTCGGCGGGTTACCGTTCGTCACTGACGGTTCACCTGCCCGCTCGCGATCAAATGTTGTCCCTCAAATTCTGGTCGAAGCGGGCTCACGCGTTCGACGAGCGGCAGTTGGGGATGGCCCGCCGCATCGCGGATCACGTGGCCCTCGCGGTCTCTCACGAACAACTCGCCGACCTGGCACGAGAGGCGGCCGAAGCCACATTGCGAGCAGACCGGCTCGAAGCGCGCGTCCGCTCGTTGTCCGAGGAGCTCGCGGCGAAGGCCGGACGCATGGTCGGTCCTTCGGACGCGTGGCAAGCGGTACTCAAGGCGGCGACGCAGGTCGCGTCAACTGACACGACCGTCCTGCTCGTGGGGGAATCCGGCACCGGCAAGGAAGTGGTCGCCAGGTTCATTCATTACGCCTCGACCCGTGCGAACGGACCGTTCGTCGCGCTGAACTGCGCGGCGCTCCCCGAACAGTTGCTCGAATCCGAGCTCTTCGGCTACGAGCGTGGCGCGTTTACTGGCGCGCAACAGGCCAAGCCCGGGCAAATCGAGCTGGCGGCGGGCGGAGTGCTTTTTCTCGACGAAGTCGCCGAGATGAGCGCATCCGCACAGGCCAAGTTCCTTCGTGTCCTGCAGGAGCGCGAGTTCCAGCGACTTGGATCGACACGCACGTTGAAGGCAAACGTGCGTGTGATTGCGGCGACCAATCGCGATCTGAAAAAGGCGCTCGAGCGCGGCGATTTTCGCGAGGACCTCTTCTATCGGCTGCAGGTCTTCGATATCAAGCTCCCGCCACTGCGGGCACGACCGACTGACATCCTGCCCCTCAGCGAAGCGTTTCTCGAACAGATCGGCCAGACGTTCGGGCGGCCCCCTTCGGGACTGACACGCGACGCCAAAGAGGCGCTCATGCACTACGACTGGCCGGGAAACGTGCGGGAGCTGCGCAATGCGCTCGAGCGCGCCGCGATTCTCTGTGAAGGCGGCCTGATCACGGCGGAGCACCTGTCGCTGAACAACGGCCGGCGCGGTCCGCCGCCGCCCGTCGGCGCATCGACAACCGACCTGAGCGCCGTCGAGCGCGACATGATCGCGCAGGTGCTCGCAGACTGCTCCGGTAACAAATCCAAGGCTGCCGCCATGCTCGGCATCTCGCGCACGCAGTTGTACGTTCGATTGCGCCGCTATCAGCTTTCTTGACTGCCTATCGGTTCGTTGGGGGCGAGAGCCGGCGCAAAAGTCTGAGGCCCACCGTGTTTTAGCAAATTCTTCCAACCAATCCTGAGCGGGAGGATAGAACCCGATGGCGAGCACACTTCCACCTGGTGAAGTCTTCGCGTTGGATGCCCTTGTGACGCCGACTGCGCAAGGCATAGCAAGCCGCGTGCTGGCTCGCACAGCAGCGGGCAACATCACGCTGTTCGCCTTTGACGCGGGGGAAGGGCTGTCCGAGCATTCCGCGCCGTTTGATGCGCTCGTGCTCACGCTATCAGGAACTCTGGTTCTCACGATCGGCGACCGTGAAGTGCGCACGGGACCGCAATCGCTCGTGTCGATGCCTGCGAATGTCCCTCATGCCGTTCAGGCTACTGAACCGTCGCGCATGCTGCTGATTATGCTGCGCGAACGGGCCGGAACGTAATCCTGATCCTGCCTGCCCGTCTTTCGTTCATCCACCGTCAAGAGCAGGGTCACGGGTGAAGGGGAGCGGGAACGAGGCTGGCGCGTCGGCTGGGTGATCGCTCCGCTCCCCTTCCTGCGCCTTTTTCGGACGTTTCTCCAGTTCCTCCGAGAGGGCATGCAGATCGCGATGGTCTTCTGGGCGCTCTCGGAGTAAGTCCTGAAGCAAGTCAACCAACTTCAAGTCCGTGCAGGCTTCAAGGAACGACGGAGTGAATGCCAAGTGATGTGAATCGCTCATCGGGTTGGCTCCTTTCTCCCACGCAGACACGCGCGTGAAAACAAAGCGCATTCGGATCGTCAGTGCCTGGTTGGCTGCGAACGAAGCTGCCCGGTCAGGAACTCAAAATCGGCCTCGATCGTCGAGATCCTACGCGAAGCGCGTCAGTGGCGTGTTACTCGGTCGAGAAGGACGACCCGCAGCCGCAGGTCGACTTGGCGTTGGGGTTCTTGATGGTGAAGCCGCCGCCCGTGATGCTGTCGACGAAGTCGACCTCCGCATTCTTCAGATACTGGATGCTGATCGGGTCGACGAACAGCTTGATACCGTGGGACTCGAAGACCTGGTCACCTGAGCCCTGGCCGTTCTCCTCAATCATCATGCCGTACTGGAAGCCCGAGCAGCCGCCCCCCTGCACGAACACGCGCAAGCCGCCGCCGGCTTTCTGTTCCTCGACCAGCAGTTCGCTGATCTTCGACGCCGCCGTTTCAGAGACATTGATCATGATCCAAGTATACCTATCCCGTCACCTTCCATGCCGATCTTCGTGTTCAGCTGCGCCATTCGGCGAGAAGATCGCGCAAAAGAGTGCGCAAAGGGAGTAGTCTTAAGCAGCGCCACTTCCGCTGTCCTGTTCGGGACGTCTTGCACGGTCCCGTTTCGTTGAGTTGATGGCGCGGGATCGCGCTTCCCGCTCGCCTGACAGATAACCTGAAAGAAGGATACATGGCCTCCACTACAGCACCGCAGAGTCGTCAGTCGCACAAGAAGCTGAAGCCGAAGCCGAAGACCGAGTCGAAGTCGTGGCAGACACGGAACATGGCGCGCAAGGAGAAGCAGACGGCGTACGCGGCAAAGCTGGCGGCGGAAACCGGGCAGTGACGCACTCCGTCCGTCTATGCTTTTCTCCGCTTCACGAGCCGCGGCTGCCGACCGGCAGCGCTTGACGCCGGCGTCAGCCCGGGCAACAGGTCTGGCAACTCCCGCGCAAAGCCTGCGGCCGCATCCTTCGCATGACGTGCCTTCCGCCTGCCTTCATTCAACGCGTGCTTGTGCCCATCGCTCAGAGTCCTCGGCGCCTTGAGCCGGGTCGGCAGGACTGCGCCACCGGAACCACCCAGCGCTGCCAGCGCCTTGTCAACGGCCTTCAGCTGATCCAACAGCTCCTCCCGCTTCGCCCGCAGCAGATTCACCTCATTATTCAGATTGGCCATTCCACCCCCAAAACGATCCCTGGTCGGGTCGCATGCGTTTGCAAGACACTAGTCTGCGAGAATCGTGTGAACGGCAGCATTGATAACCAGGCCGGAGGATGAATGACAGGAACGATTCGCACGTTACGAGTTGACAAAGGATTCGGTTTCATCAAGGACACGACGGGCAAGGAATACTTCTTCCACCAAAGTGCGGTCTACGGTGAGGGACTTGGGGACCTGCGCGAGGGTGACAGTGTCGAATTCGACGCTGGCGAGGGGCCGAAAGGGCCTCGGGCCGAAAACGTTCGGCGCACGTCAACATAGAACCTGCGACGCGCGGAAAGCGCGTCATTTGAGGTCCCGGCCGAATTGCTTCGGCCGGACCTCTGTGGCTTCGAGCCTTCTGCCTTCGTCTCTGGGCGTGCGTTAGTACATTCCGCCCATCCCGCCGCCACCTGGCATCGGCGTTTCCTTCTTTTCTTCGGGAATCTCGCAGATGAGCGCTTCGGTGGTGAGGAGCAGCGACGAAATGGACGAGGCGTTCTGGAGCGCTGAGCGCACGACCTTGGTCGGGTCGATGACGCCTGCGTGCACGAGATTCTCGTACGTGTCGGTCAGCGCGTTGAAGCCCTCTTCGTCCTTCATCTCGCGCACTTTCTGCACGACGATCGATCCTTCTTGACCCGCATTGGTCGCGATCCAGCGCATCGGCTCTTCGATGGCCCGCGCCACGATGTTCACGCCGATCTGCTGATCGCCGCCGAGCTTCAGAGTCCCGAGGACCCTCGACGCCCGAAGGAGGGCCACGCCGCCGCCGGGCACGATCCCCTCCTCGACCGCCGCCTTGGTCGCGTGCATCGCGTCCTCGACACGCGCCTTCTTCTCCTTCATCTCGGTCTCGGTGGCCGCCCCGACCTTGATGACGGCGACGCCACCGACCAGCTTTGCCAGCCGCTCCTGCAGTTTCTCGCGGTCGTAGTCCGATGTGGTGTCCTCGACCTGTGCGCGGAGCTGTTTCACGCGACCCTCGATGGCGGCCGACGTGCCCGCCCCTTCGACGATCGTCGTGTTGTCCTTATCGATCGTGACCTTCTTCGCCTTACCGAGGTCTTCCAACTTGATGTTCTCGAGCTTGAGACCCAGGTCCTCGGTGATGGCCTTGCCGCCGGTGAGCGTGGCGACGTCCTCGAGCATGGCCTTGCGGCGATCGCCGAAGCCTGGCGCCTTGACGGCTGCCGCGTGCAGCGTGCCGCGCAGCTTGTTGACGACGAGCGTCGCCAGCGCTTCACCCTCGATGTCTTCGGCGATGATGAGCAGCGGCTGGCCGAGACGCGCGACTTGCTCGAGCACGGGGAGCAAGTCCTTCATGGAGCTAATTTTCTTCTCGTGGATCAAGATGACTGGGTTCTCCAGCACGACTTCCATACGCTCGGGGTCCGTCACGAAGTAGGGCGACAGGTACCCGCGGTCGAATTGCATGCCTTCGACGATATCGAGCGACGTCTCCATGCTCTTGGCTTCTTCGACCGTGATCACGCCGTCCTTGCCGACCTTGTCCATCGCGTCGGCGATGATCTTGCCGATCGTCTCGTCGGTGTTCGCCGAGATGGTGCCGACCTGGGCCACCATGTTGCCACTCACCGGCTTCGACATCTTTTTCAGCTCGGCGGTAAGCGCTTCCACCGCTTTTTCGATCCCGCGCTTGACGTCCATCGGGTTCGCGCCGGCCGCGACGTTCTTCGCACCCTCCCGATAGATCGCCTGCGCGAGCACGGTGGCGGTCGTGGTGCCATCACCGGCCGTGTCCGACGTCTTGCTCGCGACCTCACGCACCATCTGCGCGCCCATGTTCTCCAGCGGATCCTTGAGGTCGATTTCCTTGGCGACGGTGACACCGTCCTTGGTGATGGTCGGCGAACCGAATTTCTTGTCGAGGATGACGTTACGGCCTTTGGGACCGAGCGTCACTTTGACCGCGTCCGCCAGCTGGTTGATGCCACGGAGCACGGCCTGCCGTGAGTGCTCGCCGTAGACAATCTGTTTCGCCATGTGATCTTGTCTCCTACTTCTTTTTCTTCGTGTCGCCGCCCTGGAGAACGCCCAAGACTTCCTCTTCTCGCATGATGATGTATTCCTCACCATCGAGCTTGATCTCCTGCCCCGAGTACTTGCCGAAGAGGATGAGATCGCCGGCCTTGACATCGGGCGGTTGACGCGTGCCGTCGTCTCTGACCTTGCCGGCGCCCGCGGCGATCACCTTGCCTTGCTGCGGCTTTTCCTTGGCCGTGTCGGGAATGATGATCCCGCCGACCTTCTGTTCGCCTTCCTCGAGGCGCTGGATGATGATGCGGTCGTGGAGCGGTCTGACATTCATGGCTTTCGACTCCAGATTAGCGTGACTGCGTGGATCGGACTCAAGCCCGGCCCCGGTGTGAAACCTATGGCACCCATTCTGACGGTACTGATCAGGCGCAGTGTGTGCACAATTGAACAGGAGCGCCCAACGCGCATCGCCACGTCGTGAGGACCGTGGACCTTCCGACGCGGCTACGCGAGCCGGGAGGGAGGCGGGGTCAGGAGATAGGGCTGGTCGCGCAGTTCGCGGCTTAGCTGTGCGTGGCGTCGCCGCCAAGGCTCGAAGCGTCTGGCGATCGCTTTGAGCAGCCGAGCTTTATGCGGGGAGCGTTCGTGAAGAGCCGCCCGGCTGAAAAAGCTCGCGCCCAGCTCGGCATACCAGCGGATGTTGTGTCGTCGACGCATTTGGTCCTCGAAAAATCCCGCCAGCAGCAAGCACTGAGCGCCCGCCGTTTCCATCATCGCGCTGTCATGCAGGAGGGTTGTGTCGGACACAAAATGGTCGAACACTGCGCTGAGATTCGCGGGAACCGGCACATCGATGTCGGCTTGTGTGGAGACCTGGACGTAGTGCGCCAGTACGCTCGCGTTGTAGAGCAGTTCCTCTCGATCGACGGTGGGCTCGGCGACGTCCTGCAGGCGCAGAACGAAGAACTCCAGTGCCTGCCGACGATCTATCGCGAGTAGTTCCTGCAGTGGACCCATGACTCGATTCCAACAATACACTCAGACAGCGCCTTGGACGAAGGGTCAGCCACCCTGGCATCGCGTCACTTCTTCGCCTCCAAGCCGGGAAGACCCTGTTCACATTGGAACAGCGCCCGGCGACGCCGGCGCCTCAGAATGACCTATGAAGGAACATCATGGATGTCGTTAACTGGCAGCGGCGAGCCCGATCGGTGATTGACGACGGCCGCTTGCCCCCGTTCTCGCTCGAAGGCCGGGGTCGCCTCGTCGGCAGGATTGCGCTGGGCCTGGTTGTTCTCCTTGCTCTGTACTCGACCTACTACCAGGTGAACGCCGACGAAGTGGGCGTCGTCCAGCGGTTCGGCCGATATGTGCGATCGACGGATCCCGGACCCCATCTGAAGATCCCCCTTCTCGAGACGGTGACGCGCGTGCCCGTGCAGCGCCAGTTGAAGGCGGAGTTCGGGTTCCGCACGACGACGTCAGGCGTGCAGTCCCAGTTCGAGCAGAACGACAGGACCAAGCTCGAATCGCTGATGCTGACTGGCGACCTCAACGTTGCGGTCGTCGAGTGGATCGTGCAATACAAGGTGAAGGACCCCTACAAGTACCTGTTCAAGGTCAGGAACCTCGACAGCGCTGCCCGGCGGGGAGATCCTTCGACGTTCCGTGACATGAACGAAGCGGTGATGCGCGCAGGTCGTGGGCGACCACAGCGTCAACGAAGTCCTGACCGTCGGCCGGGAGAAGATCCAGATCGACGGCAAGGAGCTGCTGCAAGGCCTCTGCGACCGCTACGAGACCGGCCTCGAGGTGCTCCAGATCGTCCTCCAGGACGTGAACCCACCGGACCTGGTGAAGCCGGCGTTCAACGAGGTCAATCAGGCGATTCAGGAGAAGGAACGGCTCATCAACGAGGCGTGGGCGGACTATAACCAGACGGTCCCGAACGCGCGCGGGGAGGCCGAGCGGGTCGTGCGCGCCGCGGAGGGCTACGCGCTCGAGCGCGTCAACAACGCACGCGGCGACGTCGCCCGGTTCGTCAACATCTACGACGAGTACCGCAAGGCGCCGGACGTCACGCGCAAACGCCTGTATCTGGAGACGCTGAATGAGGTGCTGCCGAAGACAGGGAGGAAACTCATCGTCGATTCTACGATGAAGGGGATCCTGCCGCTCCTCAATCTCGACCCTGCGAAGGTCGACGCGACGAAGATCGCCCCTGCGAAGGAGGAGGTGAAGCCGTGAAGCGCCCCCTCCTCGCCGTCGTCATCGTCCTCGGCCTGTTCACATTCTGGTCGTCGGTCTACACGATCGCCGAAACCGAGCAGGTTATCATCACCCAGTTCGGCGAGCCGGTCGGGCCAGCCGCAGACCGCTCCCGGCCTCCACATGAAGGTGCCGTTCATCCAGACGGTGTACGCCTTCGACAAGCGATGGCTCGAATGGAGCGGCGACCCGAACCAGATCCCGACCCGGGACAAGAAGTACATCTGGGTGGACACGTACACACGCTGGCGCATCAAAGATCCGCTCCTTTTCTACCAGCGCGTGACCGATGAGCGCAGCGCCCAGTCGCGTCTCGATGACATCGTCGATGGCGAGACCCGCAACGTCATCGCCAACAACGATCTCATCGAGGTCGTTCGGAGCACCGATCGAGCGTTCCCCGAAACCGAGGAAAACGCGGACGTGGACATGGGTGCGGCGGCCGTGGCGGGCAAGATTACGATGGGGCGCGACAAGATCACCCGCGCCATTCTCGACAAATCGCGCAACATCGTCGCGGAGTTCGGCATCGAGCTGGTCGACGTGCAGATCCGACGCGTCAACTACGTGGCCGAGGTGCAGCAGAAGGTCTACGACCGGATGATCTCCGAACGCCGGCGCATCGCCGAGCGGTCGCGATCGGAAGGCAATGGCAAGGCGGCGGAGATCCGCGGCCAGAAGGAACGCGAGCTGAAGGGGATCCAGTCGGAGGCATACCGCAAAGCCCAGGAAGCGATGGGTAAGGCCGACGGCGAGGCCACCAAGATCTACGCCGAGGCCTACGGCCGCGACCCGGATCTGTACCAGTTCCTGAAGACGATGGAGACGTACCGGAAGACCTTCGCGCTCGATACCACGCTCATCCTGTCAACTGACGGCGAGTTCTTTCGGTACTTGAAGCAGAGTCGGTAGACACGACGGCGAATTGAGGCGAGTTATGCGCGAGGTGCGTCCCGTCATCCTAGCGGCCGTGTTCGCGCTTACGGGTTTCGGTGTGATCGCGGCGGCACAACCGCGAGTCAGCGATGAACAGGTACGGGGGCTGTTGAGCCGTATCGACACAGGCACCGATTCCGTCCGCGCCGGTTTGGATCGGGCGGTTGATCCGAGCCGGATCAATGGCGGCCTGACAAAAGCCGAGGTGAACCAATCGCTGAAAGATTTCAAGCAAGCCACTGATCGCCTTCATACCGGCGTGAACGATCGCCAAATCGGTACGGTCAATGTCGCGGACGTGCTAAAGCGCGCGTCTTCCATCGATCACTTCATGACGGCGAACTCACTCGATGCTTCGGCCCAGCGCGCTTGGCACGATCTGCGGCGGAATTTGGATGAGCTGGCGCGTGCGTATGACGTCATCTGGTATTGGAGCGGCTCATATAATCTTCCGGCTCGGGTCAACGACCAACATTAGGGTCGACCTTAGCCATGGCAAAACGGAAAAATCCGCGCGCGCTGAAGAGCCACGCGAAGAAGCCTGGACGGAAACCGAAGCTCTCGGTCGGCGAGTCGGCGCGCGCCAACAACGAAGCACCGGCAGAGTATCGCACTCGTATCGGTATCATCACTGAACTCGGCCCCGGCCGAACGGATTATCGGGTCGAGTTCGAAGATGGCCAAAGACCGACCACCGGGTATCTAAGGTCCCGATGGCTCGACCCCGTGTAGTTTTCACGGCATTCCGCGCACGGATTTGTCCGGCCTCAGGGGCCTCAGTAGCGAACGGCCGTTACGTGTTCAGTTGCCTGCGAGCCCCGAACACGACCTGTGCTGTTTTGGACACCCGGCCGATCAGCTCTGCCATACCATGGGGCGCTGCTAGAGAAGTGTCATGCTCCATGAATTCATTGCCGTCAACCGCGAAGAGATCATCCGGCGTTGCCGGGCGAAGGTCGCCAGCGCGGTCGGTTCCACCGCCCACCGAAGCGGAGATCGATCACGGGGTGCCCGTGTTCCTGGATCAACTCGTGGACGCGTTGCGCCTCGGCATAACGTCAAGCGCCGAGATTGGCAGGAGCGCGGTCCAGCACGGGCATGACCTGCTGCTTCAGGGGTTCACCGTGTCACAGGTCGTGCACGATTATGGCGACGTCTGTCAGGCCATCACCGAGCTGGCGAGTGGAAATGAACGCTCCTATCAGCACGGAGGACTTTCGTACGCTGAACCGATGCCTCGACGACGCCATCGCCGGCGCCGTCACCGAGTACGGGCGCGAACGACATCAGTCCACGCTCGATGGAGAGACCGCGCGCGGGAGCGAGCGCCTCGGGTTCTTCGCTCATGAATTGCGAAACTTGATCAACACCGCGATCGTCGCGTTCGAGGTTCTCAAGACCGGGAATGTTGGAGTCGCAGGGAGCACCGGGACGGTGCTCCATCGCAGCCTCATGGGAGTACGCGCTCTCATTGGTCGCTCGCTCGCCGAGGTCCGTCTCACGCAGAGCGTCCAGAATCGGGAGCAATTCCTGGTTTCCGAATTCATCGACGAACTCGCGCCGGCCGCAACACTGGAGGCAAACGCCCGGGGCATCAGACTCATGGTGATGCCCGTGGAGGATGGAGTGGCAATCGAGGCTGACCGCCAAGTCCTCGCTGGCGGTGGTGGGAAACCTGCTGCAGAACGCATTCAAGTTCACCCGGCCTCATACCACCGTCACGCTCAGCGGTCGGCGCCAGCGCCGAGCGCGTGCTGATCGAGATCCAGGACGAATGCGGCGGTCTGCCGCGTGGGAACGTCAACGAACTGTTCCGCCCGTTCGAGCAGCGCGGCGCCGATCGAACCGGCCTTGGCCTCGGCCTCGCCTTCAGCCGATGGGGCGTCGAAGCGAACAATGGCCGGATCTATGCGCGCAACCTGCCTGATAGGGGATGCGTCTTCACCGTCGACCTGCCGCGGCTCCCAGTTCCCGCCGTGGCAATCGTCTAGTCTCGAAGCTCCGACGCGGCGAAGGCACTGCCGCAACGGGCTTGCCGTTGTGTCCACAACTGAACAGCGGGCCTGGCTGCGATCCCATATAGTCGGAGACAGGATGGGCAAGGTTCGCAGAGCCACCGGTTTCACGAACCGATAGTCCATGCGAGGGGCGGAGGATCAACCTCCGCCCTCGTTTTCAAGCGCGGGGCCGACACCTCGCCGGAGCATTCGCATGCTGTATACCATTGCCGTCATTCTGTTGGTCGCATGGTTACTCGGAATCGTCGGGACCTACACTATTGGGGCGTTTGTCCATGTGCTGTTGGTTGTCGCGATCGTGCTGTTCCTCGTTGGGCTGGTGAGCAGGCGTCGCACGCTGACGTTGTAGCGCTGCATCGAGACATCAGGGCATGACGCGTCCGGCTGCGAGACCCAGAGCGATGACGTCAAGGGACCATGACGTCCACAAGGGAGCGACGGAGGATGAGCGCCCGAGCGCCACCACCAATGCCCCCGGATTGGACGACGATGGGCTGCCGAATGATGAGCTGGCGCATCGCGGAACATGCGCTGGGCGCGCGAGAAGACGGATCGCAGGGATAACTTGCTTCAATGGCCCGGCGAAGGCCTTGGCGGTGTTGGAACGGCTTTGAGCGACCGGGAGGACTGATGTCGCAACGGAATGGCGACCGAGCTCGATTCCAGAAGAACCGAAAACGCAAGCTGCATCATCGCCAGCGAATTCGGGCGCTGGTGACCGCACTGCGGAACAGAAGGGACGCCGGCGCCTCAGCGGATCGAAGCGTGACCGTCACGTTGACCGACGCCTCAGTCAAAGCGTCTCTGGCCATGCACGACGAAGGCGGTCCGATGCGCACCGGCGACTAAGGAGACAATTCCGTGCGAGCAATCGCTTCCGATGGACGCTGGGCAGTGGTTGTGGCAAATCCCGGCCGCCCCGCGGCCGGCGTGAGCGGAGTGGCACAGCGCGGGGCGACAAAGCGCCGACTTCACACAATCGCGGCCCTCCTCGACGATGCGGTGACGTTAGTACTGCTCATCTGGCTGTTTCCGCTGGTCATCCTTGTGGTGGGCGCGCCCGTGGCACTGCTTGTGCGGGCCCTGATATGAGATCGTGAAGCGATTGTAGCTGTCGCTCGACCCGGCCTCTAAGAACACCAGTGCCTTTGGGCGCAACGATAATCGCGCCATTCAGTACCGCTTCGCAGGAATTCTGGATGCGGCCCGTGCGCCTCTGAGCCGTTGTTGCTGAACCAGTCCAGGCTCGCCATGACAGAGACTCGCTTCCGCCAAGCCTTTCTCCTGCTGCTGGTCACGGCGATCTCGGTCGCGTTCGTCGCAATGATCCGCGCGTTCCTTCTGACGATCTTGCTGGCGGCCATCTTCACCGGCCTGAGCTACCCGGTTTACCGCTGGCTGCTCCGGCGGGTTCGCGGCCATGAGGCACTGGCGGCGATTGCGACGCTGATTCTGTTGCTGACGCTGGTGATCGCACCGCTGCTCGCGGTGCTCGGAGCCGGCGCGAACGAAGCGCTGCGAGTCAGCGAAACCTTTCGGCCGCGCCTCCAGCAACTCGTGAACCAGCCGGGCGCGTTCGACAGCCAGCTGCGCGCCCTCCCTGGCTATCATCGCATCGAGCCGTACCGGGCACAGATCCTCACCAAGGCAGGCGAACTAGTCGGCAGCACGAGCGCTTTCCTCTTCGCCGCCCTCTCCGCGACGACTCGCGCCACGGCGGTTTTCACCTTTCATTTTTTTGTCCTGCTCTACACGATGTTTTTCTTCCTGACCGGCGGCCCGGGCTTGCTCCGGGCCGTTCTGGAGTATCTGCCGCTCACGGAGGCCGACAAGCAACGCATGCTGGAGAAGTTCGTGTCGGTGACCCGCGCGACGCTGAAGGGCTCGATCTTGATCGGCGCGGCTCAGGGCGCGCTTGGAGGGCTAGCGTTTTGGGCGGTGGGTCTCGATGGTGCGATCTTCTGGGGGACGGTGATGACCGTCTTGTCGATCATCCCGGGCGTCGGCAGTGCGCTCGTTTGGGTGCCGACCGCGACCATCCTCATCGCCATAGGCGAGGTCTGGCGAGGCATCGCCCTGGCCGTGTTCTGCGCCCTCGTCGTCGGGAGTGTGGACAACGTGCTGCGGCCGCGGCTGGTCGGCCAGGACATCAAGATGCACGAGTTGCTCATCTTCTTCTCCACACTGGGCGGCCTCCTGCTCTTCGGCGCGATGGGCTTCATCTTAGGCCCCATTTTGGCCGCGCTCTTCGTCACCGTGTGGGAAATGTTCGGCACGGCGTTCCGCAGCACGCTCGCCGAACCGGGATCCGCGGCTGCCGACCCGAACTACCGGCCGCCAGCCTGACCAAACGAACCTCTACCTGGGGAGGAGCTGCGGGACGGGTAGGGCGATCCGGGCATCGCCAGCGACGTCTGTCGCGGGAAGAGGATCTGGCGGCAGTAGGGAGGCCGTAATGCGATCTTCCATCCCCGCCGGAAACGCCGGCGCCGCCCCGACGATCTTGTCGCGGTACACGCGGAGCATCAGCTCCTGGAAGACTGGCAGCGCTAACCTTCCCCCGGTTTCTCTTGATCCGAGAGAACGGTTGTCGTCGAAGCCGATCCTGACAGCGGCGGTGATGCCGTTGGGACGGTACGTCGAGCCCACGAAGATCGCATCCCCGAACTCATTCGTCGTTCCGGTCTTTGACGGCGATGGGGAACCCGTGTGAGGCCAGGGCATGAGCCGTGCCGGTCGGCAGGCGTACGACACCACGCAAACCTTCCTGAATGGCGGATCCGGGCTGCCGGAGGGCCTCCGTGACGCGGTTGTAATCGCTATAGGAAGCCGAGCGACCCTTGAAGACCTGCCGGCCGCCCGTCTCGGCCAGAATCCTTCCATCGCGGTTCTGCAGCACGACGACCCAGCCCTGAATCATCCCTCGGGCCTTCGATGTCGCTGCTCGTACCGCCCGAGACCGTGCTCCAGCGCTTCGTTCACGATGTGCTGCACGCGAGCGTCCGCCGTCGCGTACACGTGGATCCGTCCCTGCAGAAGTCTTCCACACTGAGGTCGGTGTGGCGGGCTTTGAACTCCTGAAGATCACACGGCCCGCACCGTCGAGTGAGACTTTGAGGCGATCTCTCACATGTCTGTGCGAATCGGCGCCGAGGAGCTGTGTGGCAAACGTCGGCCTGGCCACCTGCCAATGGCGGCGTCGCGTGCTCCATCACGTTCCCGTCGACAGTTTTCCTACTCTGGTGCTCCTCTATAGCGAGTGTGGGGTGGATGCCGAACGGTCAGCCGGCGAGTGTTTCCGGGTTTCAGCGAACACGATCGGTTTTGCCTGCCGTCGCATAGCGCTCCACCTCGTGTGCTCCGCGCGCGACTCGGTCGGCCACGTCGTCGCGGACGTCCTGACCTTTGCGGGTGAGCTCGTCAACCGCCTCACCGACACGGCTGCTGGCCTGCCGATACTCTTCGGAGGCCCGCTTCCCAAGACTCGTCGCCGAATGGGTGATTCGCTGGCGAAGCTCTGAGGCCGACCGCGCGTCAGTCCAGATACTTCACGAACACGACCTCGTTGCGTTTTTCGTTGTACAGCAGCTCGTCGACTGTCGCACGCACGGTCAGAATCCCGAATCCACCAGGTCGCATCCCTTTTTCCTCACGCACGATCGTGTGCGCCATCGGATCGTCTTCCGGCTGGCCGATGGCGGCGTGCAACAGCCCCTCCACGTTGAAGCCGGGACCGGGATCCGCGATGCGATAGAGCAACATCCGTTTTGCCCTGAGGAAAGCGATCCGCACGGTGCGGGAAGGGTCGAGCCCTCCGCCCCATTCGATCGCGTTCATCAGCAGCTCCCGAAACGCATAGCCTATCGACTCCCGGACGTCGACCGCTAGATCGCCTTCGAGGTGCGTCATGAAGCTCTCGATTCGATCCACCACCGCCCGCTCGCACGGCACCAGCAACTCGACCCAGTCCGGTCGCGCTGACACCACTTCAATCGTGGGCGCCACCGCGGTTTGGGCCAGCACCTCGCGCAGGAGCTCGACGAGCGCCTGTGGCTCGACGGGCTTCGCCACGTACCGCCACGCCTGTTCGCGGACCGCCCGGAGCAGCGTTTCCGGCGTGTCGTCCGAGGTCATCACGACGACTCGCGGGCGCGCCCCTTCCTTGGGCAGCGCGGCCAGCACGTCCAGCCCGTTCATCTTCGGCATCCACACATCGAGGAGCATCAGATCGTAGGAGCCGGCGCGCAGGCGTTTCAGGGCGTCCACGCCGTCCTTCGCCGACGCGACCGAGAATCCGGCGGTCTTCAGCATTTCCGTCAGGAGTTGACGCGTCGACCGGTCATCTTCGACGACTAGGATGCTGCTCATGGCCCTGCTCCCTCTGCCGCTGGCGGCGTGCGGTCGCGCGCGGCCGAACGCTGGCGCGGCGGAGCGCCCGCCGCAGGCGCTGCATCTCCCGGGTCAGCACATCGTACGCCGCCAGCGACTGAGAAAGTTCCCCGTTCTTAGCCTGAAGCTCGAGTCGTTGTGCGGCTTCGACCACCGGAGCGGCTGCGAAATTTGCCGCAGCGCCCCGCAACGCGTGCGCGGGCTCGCGCAGCGCCTCGCCGTCGCCGGCGGCGATCGCGCGCCGCATGGCTCGCATCCGGGCGGGGCAGTCTTCGAGAAACAGACGCACCATCTTTTCGAACAGTCGCGCGTTGTCACCCAGCCTCGCACGG
Source organism: uncultured Acidobacteriota bacterium (assembly GCA_963773035.1). Classification (GTDB taxonomy): domain Bacteria; phylum Acidobacteriota; class Vicinamibacteria; order Vicinamibacterales; family CAVVIG01; genus CAVRXZ01. The sequence continues at coordinate 431,791 of CAVYZX010000037.1, forward strand.
AAGACCTGCTCGTCGAAGGCGGGCCGGCCTGCTACGCTCGGCGCCACCGGGATTGCCGCCGCGGGGACCGTCCCGGGCGCTGCAGCGGGCGGCACGACCTGGTCGATGACGCGGGCCAGCTCGACGGCGTCGATCGGCTTCGTGACGTACCCGTCCATGCCGGCCTCCAGGTACCGTTCGCGGTCGCCCTGCATCGCGTGCCCGGTCAGCGCCACGATCGGCAGGTGCGTCCCCGAGGCGCGCTCGGCGTCGCGGATTGCGGCCGTGGCCTCGAGCCCGCCCATCACCGGCATCTGCAGGTCCATCAGCACGAGATCGAACGCCCCGCGCCCCGACTGCTCGAGCGCGGCGAGCGCCGCGTGGCCATCGACGGCCACGACGACGTGATGCCCCAGCCGCTGCAGGATCTGCCTCGCCACCTCCTGATTCACCGGATGGTCCTCGGCGACGAGGATGCGCAGGGCTGCCGGGGCCCGAGGCGGCTCGGCCTTCACCGTGCCGGCCAGGGTGAAGCCATCTATTTCCAATGGACGCCCTTCTTCTGCGGCCCGCTGTTCGGCAAATTCCAGCGCCATGCGCAGCGTGTCCATGAACTCGTTGACCTTGATGGGCTTGGTGAGATACCGGAAGAATCCTGCCTCCAGGCCCTTCCTGATGTCGCGCGGCATGGCATTCGCGCTGAGCGCCACGATGGGGATGTGCGCAGTGACCGGGTCTTCGCGCAGGATTTTCATTGCCTCGATACCGCTGATGTCAGGCAGATTGACGTCCATCAGGATCATCTCCGGCTGCGAGGCGCGCGCAACCTCGATGCCGAGAGTCCCGTTCACCGCGGTCAGCAGGCGCAGATCGGGGCGGCGCGCGATGAGTTCCTCAACCAGCTTCAGGTTGGCCGGGTTGTCCTCTACACAGAGCAGGGTGCGCAGCCGCGCGCCGTGCGGCACGTGCGGTGGGGCATGTGCGGCAGCTTCGCCTCCTTCAACGGCAAGTTGCGGTGCAGCAGCCGAGATCAGTTCGATCCAGAACACGCTTCCGGTCCCGACGGTGCTGTCCACGCCGATTGCGCCCCCCATCAGTTCGACGAGGCGCTTGGTCACCACGAGGCCGATGCCCGTGCCTTCCTCGCCCCCGGCCTCTTGTCCGAGACGATTGAACGGCTGGAACAGCTGCGCCAGCTTTTCCGGACGTAATCCCGCACCGGTGTCCGTGATGTTGATGCGAATGCGGTCCGGGGCGATCACGGTGTAGTCCACGACGACCGTTCCCTGCGCCTTGTTGTATTTGATCGCGTTGGAGAGCAGGTTGATGAGAATCTGCTTCAAGCGGGTCCGATCGGAACTGACGAAGCAGGGGTTGTCGAACTCGGGGAAGGTCATGCTGATGCCACGCTGCTGCGCCTGCGGTTCCATCATCGCCCGGCACTCGAGCATGACTTCGTCCAGCGACACCGATTCTCCAGACAGCGAGACCGTCCCGGCCTCGATCACCGCGAGATCGAGGATTTCGTTGATCAGGTTCAGCAGATGCCATCCCGCAACGAGAATCTGGGCAATACTTTCCTTCTGGGAAGGCGTCGGCGACTGGGAGTCGGACTCCATCAGCTGGGCGAACCCGAGGATCGCATTGAGCGGGCTGCGCAGCTCATGGCTCATGCTGGACAGGAAATCCGATTTGGCGAGGTTCGCTTGTTCCGCCACGGACTTGGCGCTCTCCAGCTCGACGTTCTTTTCGAGCAGGACCTGATCCAGACGATTGCGCTCGGTGACGTCGCGCGCGGCGGCGAACACGCCCTGCAGAGTCCTGTCCCGGTCGTAGAAGGTGGTCGCGTTGTAGGACACCACGGTTTGCTTGCCGCCCCTGGCGCGCGCGGTCAGTTCGTAGTTGGTGACCTTCTTTTCGCTGAGCACCTGCTTAATAGCTGCCTCGGCTCGCTCCGGATCGGTAAAGTAGTTCTTGAACGGCGCGCCGATCAGCTCGTCACGCGTGCAACCGGTGAGCGCCTCCATCTGCTTGTTGACGTCGGTAATGATGCCGGACGGATCGGTGGTCATCAGTGCGTCGATGTTGGATTCGATGAGCGAGCGCGTGTAGAACTGCTGGTCGCGCAGCCGCTGATCGAGCTTCTTCCGCTCCTCTTCGACCTGCTGGCGCGCGGTGTTGTCGGTGCCGATCAACAGATAGCCGATGATCGCGTCCTGCGCGTCGCGCAGCGCCGTGACTGACACCACCGCCGGGAAGCGGCTGCCATCCTTGCGGATGTAGGTCAGCTCGTAGATATCCTCGATTCCGCGCGAGGCCTTGAACACCAATGCCTCGAAGCCCGGCGTAATCGGGGTTCCGAGCTCGACGCTCAACGCTTTCGCGCGCGCGATCACTTCCTGCGGATCGGAAATGTCGGCGGGCGTGATCTGATTCATCACCTCGGCGGCCGTATAGCCGAGCATCCGCTCGGCGCCGACGTTGAAGATCTGAATGACGCCTTTCGCGTCAGTGGCGATACTCGAAAAATTGGCGCTGTTGAAAATCGCGCTCTGCAGGGCCCCCGCCTTGAGCAGCGCCTCTTCCGCCTGCTTGCGCGCGGTGTTGTCGGTGCCGATCAACAGATAGCCGATGATCGCGTCTTGCGCGTCGCGCAGCGCCGTGACCGACACCACCGCCGGGAAGCGGCTGCCATCCTTGCGGATGTAGGTCAGCTCGTAGATATCTTCGATCCCGCGCGAGGCTTTGAAGACCAATGCCTCAAAGCCTGGCGTAATCGGAGTTCCGAGCTCGACGCTCAGCGCCTCGGCGCGCGCGATCACTTCCTGCGGATCGGAAATGTCTGCCGGCGTGATCTGGTTCATCACCTCGGCGGCCGTGTAGCCCAGCATCCGCTCGGCCCCGACGTTGAAGATCTGAATGACCCCGTTCGCGTCGGTGGCGATGCTCGAGAAATGCACGCTGTTGAAAATCGCGGTCTGCAAGGCCCTCGCTTCACGCAACGCCTCTTTGCTCCGGACCTTGTCGCCGACATCCAGGGTGCCGACGACGTCGTCGTCGGGAAACGCGGGATTGCAGATTCTCGCGGACATGTCCTACCTGTCGAAAACTCCGATCGTGTGCGTACCGTCGATTCCGAGCCGCCAGGCAATCAGCAGAATCATTGTGCCATGGTGCCTGGCGATTTCTCGTAGCATGCGCCGACCGTCGCAGGTCGGCTGTGCCTTTGTGAACACCTGCCGCAGTGCCCAACACCCCAGCCGACGTGGACGCCCTCGTGAAAGACGGCTCAGCTATTGACGCACACGCACGTCACAACTCAAAACGCGTGAAGGGCCCCAGGTCTGGCAGGCTGTGGCGATTGAAGTAGAGGTGATGGAACTCGGCAACCGCCAGCACCGTTCCGAGCACGGAGGCAGCCGCCACGACGCCCCCCACAGGTGAGAAGGAGGATGACGCGCCTGGTCCAGCGCGATCCGTTTGACTGACCAGGACTCCCACGCGCGGGTGCGACCGCGTCACCACCCTCTTGACGTGCAATCACTCCATGCGGGCTCGAGCTTCAGAACCTGCCCGACAGCTTCAAGAGCACGAGAACCAACAAGACGACACCGAGGCCGCCGCTGGGGTAATAACCCCATCCCCGGCTGTGTGGCCAGTTTGGCATCGCTCCCAGCAACATCAGAACAACGACAACGAGCAGAATAGTGAGCATTGTTTCTCCTTACGGAATGACCGTTGGCTACCTATGGCCTCGTCAGCAATCGACGGGCAGTGACGGCAGTGGACGCCCTGCGGGCACTGTCTATGACGTGCAATACGTGAGCGAGAGAGCGAGTTGGCCTCTCTCTCTCATGGCCGTTGCAGAATGACCCGAGTGTCTTCGTCGAGCTCACACCGAGAAACGGCATGTCGAGCGCGCCAATCGCGCTTCGGTCTTCGCCTTTGTTTCCCGATCCGTGCCGTTGCCGTTTACCATGACCTTGCCGCGGATTTCGAGACGTTCGCCGACGTGCTTGGACAGGTCCTCGCTGGTGATGAGCGCATACTGCGAAGGTTCGTGGCGATTCACGCGTAGTCTGGTCAAGATGTAGTCCCCGTTCGCGTTACGGTCCAAACACCCGATCACGGTCACGTCCTTCCCCCCTTTGATCTCGATCTTGGTATTCGTCGTCGTTTTTGTCTCCTGCGTCTGCGCGGTGAGCCCTGCAGCACACATCGCTGCGAGACCGATCGCCACTGCTGTCCTACGCCTCGTGTGCATGGTTGCTATTGCGGCGCGGTGTCGGCTCGCGCGTTGAAAACGAAGGCCGAGCCGATTCTCTGCCTGGTATGGACTCTCGGTTCGTCCGACCGAGCTCTGCGAACGTTCCCTATGCTGCTGGCGACTCTATGCGAAATCGCGAGAGCCGCGCTGTTCAGTTCTAGACAAGGCGTTGCGTAAGCGACGATGTAAAGGACGGCCGCTCGGCGAGAAACTACGCGACCTTCAGCGCCTCCGCCTGAAGGGGTTGCGAGGCGTGGTCGATCGTCGCGTTCAGTTGTGCGCCCAGCAGAATCGAGAGCCCTGAAAAATAGAACCACAAGAGCGTCACCATGACGCCGCCGATGGCGCCGTATGTTTGCTGATAGTTCCCGAATTGGAACACATACCACTTGAAGCCCAGCGAGATGACCAGCCACAGCGCGGTGGCTGCGACGGATCCCGGCGTGATCCACACGAATTCACTTTTGACGTCCGGTGCAAAGTGGTAGACGCTCGCTATAGCGGTCACGGCGAAGGCGAACGCCGCCGGCCACCTGACGATCTGCCATGCCATGGTGAAGACTGCGCCCAGGTCCAGCCAGTCGGCGACGTGCTCTGCAGCTGTCGGCCCGACCATGGCCAGCGTGAACGACAGCACCATGACGAGGGTTAGGGTGACCGTCAGTGCGATGGCGGTGGCGCGAACTCGCCACCAGGACCGTCCTTCAGAGATGTGGTGGGCTTGGTTCAGTGTGCCGATGAGCGCCACCATCCCCGACGACATGCTCCAGATCGTGCCCACAAGACTCAGCGCCAGCAGGCCGCCGTGGGGCTTGTCCGCGATCTGGAGGAGCTGTTCGCGGGCAATTGCCACCACATCGTCTGGCGCGAACCGGCCAACCAGGTCCACGGCCCGGTCAATCAGGTGTTGAAGGGGCAGAAAGCTGGCGACCGACACCACGAAGAGCAAAGCGGGAAACAGTGCGAGGAACGAGTAATACGCCAGCGCCGCCGCCCACCCGAAGCACTGGCCGCGGTAGATTTGGCGGCAGGTGCGCCGGAGAATCACCGTCCAGCCGATGGGAACCGTGAACTTCGAGATCAGGATCATGTGCCCTGGCTTTCGGCCGTCCAACACAGCATGCCAGCATTAGAGGTGTGTGTCTGTGCACTCGAGCACACTGGTCCTGGGCTACACGTGGCTCTGTTCAGGATTGAGCAGTCGCTGAGGGGCATCCGATTCGTGTGGGAAGTCAGTGGTCGGAAGCCGGGACGTCGTGCAGCACGACGCTCAGGAGGCGGCTACCCTCGGCGTGGCTCAAGGGGAGTCCTTAGTCGTGCAAAACGACGCTCAAGAGGGAGCTGTTGACCTTGAGCGGGAGCTCGCCGTCGTACTCGATGAAGCCCAGCTTCTTGAACTTGTTCAGAAAGAAGTTCACCCGCGAGCGCGTCGTGCCGATCATCTCGGCGAGCGTGTTCTGTGAGATCTTCGGCACCACCCGGACCGGCGTATCCTGCTTCCCGTAGCGCGCCAGCAGCAATAGGGTGCGCGCCAACCGCTTCTCGCTCGAGTTGAAGAGCTGATCGATCAGATCCTCCTCGATCCGGATGTTGCGCGCCAGCATGTGTGAGATGAAGCGATCGGACATCGCATGCTGCTTGTGCAGCAGACGAAGCATCTTTTCTTTGCCGACGAACAAGATCGCGCTCGGCGTGATCGCCGTTGCGCTCCCCATGCGGAAAGGCTGACCCGCCAGGCACCCCTCGCCAAAGAAGTCTCCCGGCCCGAGCATCGCCACCACGGCCTCTTTGCCGGTCTTCGACAGCACCGATAGCTTGATGCCGCCGCTCTGGATGTACATGACATGCTCGCAGGCGTCACCCTGCGTGAAGACGGTGTCACCTCGCCCGTACTGCACGATGGTCTTCGCGACGCCCGCGGAATCGAGAAACGCCTGGGCGTTGAATGAAGGTGCCGCCGCGACGCCATTCGCAGGTCTTCCAAATGGCACGGGCCAAACATGGTTACGCGACAGCTTGTCTTTCATGGTCGAAAGCTTTCTTTCCATCTTCCCACCGCCAGAATTCGATGGGTGTCGTCATTAGCGGAGGAAGGCATAGACGATGCCGGCTCCCATCGCGAGCACGCCCGCCCACACGATGAACTTGCGCCGTCCGCGACGCCCATGAACGCGCGCTCGCGCGACCCAACGATTGCCGAAATCAGCGGCAGGTGCGATGGCGGCCGTCGCAGTGCGATAGGCGGCGCGGACTGGAAGCTGAGTAAACCGTTCGATGCCGACCATGGGTATTGCCCTCCCAGGCTTCGTTGGATCAATGGCCCCTTGACCGATCCCTGCTTATCCACTGCTCGGCTCGCATTCCTCGCGATTCAAGAGTTCAGGCAATGCCGCGACGGCCTCCTCGCGGCTATCGAACCATCGTTCGGTCGCCAGGATCGGGAGCTTATCGCCTTCGACAAATTCGCTCGGCAGCCGGAGCAGCGCGAACTTGTGTGTGGTCGCGTCTCCGTAGAGTGCGTATCTCATTTGATGTCGTGCTCCGCCTCACATTTGTGCCGAAGGACGTCACCATGCTTTTCGGTGATCGCCGGTTCAATCGTCCGGGTGCGTTTCGCAGCGATACTCATGGAGCCACGCCGCGCTGACGGTGCCCAGGTCATGTCCAGGCAGAGGTCGATAACGGTACATCCAGATCGTCAGTGCGACGGCCGCTCCAGATAGCCAAAGGAGCTGGGTCATGACGCACCGTTCCGTAGCTGACAGCGGTTTTCCATGATGTCCCCCTTCTTAGGGTTGGAAGGTCGACTTGTTCACTGCCCTGGCCTTCTCTTGCCGAGCGTGGTCCTCGTCTTCCTGTGTTCTTTTCCGGTCGATGGCTAGTCCTGGAGCCACTTCGTCGCTCAGGGGGATCGATTCGACGCTGGCCGCACGGGCCAAGGCATCCAACCGTTTTGAAGAAATCGCCAGCCCAAAGGTGGATGCGTAGGATGGACGAAAGAGGTCGAGCGAGTGCTCCGGGTCTTCCCAGTGCGCCACGACCTTGTCGCTGTCGGTCTGGAACGTGAATAACGAGGGTGAGATCTCGGTGCTGGGCAGTAGCGCCACACCGTACGGAGCCGAAAGAGCTTCGACCATGTCTTCAACCGTCATTCCTTCGGTCCTATCCCACTCATAATTGACGACGATGCGAAACAGCTGCCCGTTGTAAAAACTGAACAGCACTCTCCTGACGGAATCTGCTGATGGTGACGAACCAAGACTGCGTTGCGGGGTCCATGTCAGTTCTTCAATCAGTTCTGGACGTTGATGGAGCACGCGCATCGTAGGCGTGATACCGGCCTGTTGCGCGACAGCGGCAGGGCTGGTTCCCAATCGAAACTCACGGTACCTTGACAGATCTTGGGCGGTGATTACAGACGAGGACATCACGACCCAAACGATGGACATTGCGAGAATACGAGCGTGAATCATCTGAATTCTCCCTCGGGGGCCTGACGGGGTTCGATCCTCACGAACGGCTCGCGACGCCATTCATGACGCATCACTCAGCGCGCCGACGCGAAAAGGAGACGGGTTACTCGGCCCGTCTCCTGAAGTGACTCACGCGGCGACTTGAACCCTGATCTGCTTCGGCTTGGCTTCCTCCCGCAACGGCAGGCGGACCGTCAGCACGCCGGCCTTGTACTCGGCGGTGACTTTGCCGGCGTCGACCGTCGGCGGCAGCGAAAACGTCCGCGCGAACGGGCCGTAGCTGCGCTCGATACGCTGGAACTGGTCCTGCGACACTTCCGTGTTGACCTTCCTCTCGCCGCGCAGCGTGAGCGTGTTGTCTTCAACCGTCAGTTCGATCTCCTCCTCCTTCAGGTCGGGCAGCTCGGCCTTCAGCACCAGCTCGTGCTGGCCGTTGCTGTAAATGTCGACGGCCGGCACCCACGAGCCGCGGGCGAGGTCTTCTTGTGGACGGCCGTAAAAGCCCTCGAACATCCGGCTCAGCCGATCCTGATGGGCGGCGATGTCACGATACGAATCCCAACGACCAATAGTCATGATGATCTCCTCTTTCTGTGTAATACAGTCGCGGCAGAACTTCTTATCCGCCCAACTGATGGAAGAACTGGGCGGTCCGCCGCACTCCAAGCGGACCGATGTGTCGGCTTCAAGCAGTCGCGCGCGCGGCGATCTTGTGGAAGGTCGAGTTCGACACCTCGTACGTCTTCACTCGAGGCGTGCCCTCCACCACCTGCTCCAGCGCCTTGAGGACACCGGCATACGCGCCACGGCCATATGTCTCTGCGTTTTCCTTCAGATCCCACATACTGATGCCGACCGCCTCAGCTCCGCCTTGGGCGACGAACGCGATTTCGTCCTGGAAGCCTTTCTGCTTCCGCAGCACCGGAATCACGTCTTTGTCGATGAGCTGTGTGAATTCTGCGGCGCGCCCCGGCTTGAGATGGAACGAAACACGGCGTGCAAACATGTCAACCTCCAGGGTTGGCGTGCCTAAGAGGGGAAACCAGATGAACCTGACTTAGTTCAGATAGTCTGAAGACTGGGGTGTACGCCGCAATCTTGTTAACCACTATCTGTTAATTAACCATACTTGTCAATATTAATGTGCGATGATATTCTTTCTAACAAATTGTTAAACACACTTGGTTAATCAGTAGGAAATCCGATGGATTTTGCGGTTCTTATCCGACAGCGGCTCAAAGAATTGGGGACCGAGCAAAGAGATCTGGCCGCGGCCGCGCAGGTGACGGAGTCCTACATTTCCCAGCTTCTAACCGGGAAAAAAGCGCCCCCGGCGCCCGAGCGCACCGATATTTACGACAAGATGGAGATGTTTTTGAGGCTTCCAGCGGGGGCTTTGGCCACGCTGGCGGACCTGATGCGGACGGACGCCTTGAAGAGAAAGCTCGTGGACCCGCCCACGCCATTGTTCAAGGACGTGCGCGAGTTGATTCTCCGAAAATGCGATCCCAGCAAAGAACAACCCATCCGGGCGATGTTCGAAAAGGAGCCCTTCGGACCCCTCGAACGCCTCGTCACGCAGAAGCTACTGGACGTCGTCAAACGAGTGACGAAAGAGGAATTGGACGATGAAAATTGGCTCCACCTCGTGGCTCGACTCACCGGCCGAAGTTATGAGGAGATGCGAGTCACAATGCTCGAGTTCCTGGAGTCGGATATCTTCAACGTCTCGGTCGAAAATTGCGTCACCTTTCTCGACCCGCTCATCGAATCGTGGGACATCGACCTCGCCACGTTCGGGATGGAGATTGTGCTGAACCGACGCCTAGCGCCAGGCCACCCGAAGAAATTCGGGTTCGTGGAACTGGAACACGCCTCACCGGTCGACGAAGAGCCGGGGCTCCGTGCATTCCTTCAGGATCCTTCTTTGAGGGGCGATGCGACGGCCGAGGAAATCGAGTTTCTCAAGAAGCTGAAATTCAGGCGAGAACGGCCAACCCCTCTCTACTATTACCGGGAACTGCAAAACCTGCGGGACCCGCTCCATTTTCGCCGCGTGTCGAGCGAGGAGCAGATGGTGTAGACACTGTGGGCGGCTGGGCCGAATCCTTCTCGTTGTCGCTGTTCGGCAGCGCTCACTGACTAGAGTTCGACCGCATGGGAATCCGGCCTGAAGCCGATCGCCTTCTCCTCAATCGTTCGACAAGGGTGCGCGAGCTTCATGCGAGTCAGCAGCTGAATGATCGGCCAGCTCGGATCGATTTCACCCGCACGCAGGCTGAACTTGGGGCTGCGGGGGAAGCCGTGGTGATTGTTGTGCAGCCCTTCGCCGCCCGTGACGAGCGCCAGCCATCGAATGTTCGTGGCCGTGTTGTCGAAGGTCCGATAACCGTGAGAATGACAGAGACCGTTGATGGAGGAGGACAGGAAAAAGACGTAGGTCACGGCGTGTAGCCCTGCGGCGAGCAGTCCCCAGCCGACGCCGATGAGGGCGCAGAGCGCGACCGTGCCGGCCGCTGGGCCGACCAGGCCACGATTGAAGAGCCATCGATCCCACCGATCGACCTTGATGTCCCGCGAGTATTTCTCCGATGGTTTCCGCATTGCGGGTCTCACGCACGTAAAAGAACACGTTGCCCAACTGCACGGGCCAGAAGCCCTTCAACCGCGGGCTGTGCGGATCCCCATCCTCATCTGTAAACGCATGGTGCTTTCGATGGACGGCCACCCATTCCTTCGTCGACAAGCCGGTGGTGATCCATAAGGCGAATCTGAACAGCCACGCGATTGTCGGATGGAGGGTCAACGCGCGATGCGTAGCACAGCGGTGCAGGTAGATCGTCGTACTGAAGGTGGCGACCTGGGTCAGAACGACGGCCGTCGCTAGGCTGACGAGCAGTGGTGACAGCAACACGAAACCCTCCATCGCCAGCCGTCGATTCCGCCGAGGTCCAGCGGTGAACGCTCGCGGTCGTCAGCCGCGATCATGGTTGGAGTGAGCTGGTGTTCGCCTCGGCTGGACTCCTCAGAACGAGCCAGGGGGCAGCAAAGGCGATCGCGAGCAGCGCCTGACGAACCACCAGCCCGACGAACACTCCGGACGCGGACGCTGCGAACAGTGCAAGGGTGATGAGCCAGGCGAAGGTGAGCGACCGACATGTATAGGGCATAGGAGATACTCAGGGACGAACTGTTGAAACGCGCGATGTTGTTTGCAATCAGGCGCGCCGATCGCGGCCATGAAGCACTTCTGCAGCCGTGAGCGGTTGGACTCCGGGCCAGAGCAGGAGCACGATGGCAGGGGGAACCAAGCTCAGGGCCAACAACATGGCCCCGAAACAGGCCTTGGTCGCCACCGCCGCGCCAAACGCCACGCCGGCGACAACGACCAGCGCCACCCCTACACGAGGGCCAGAAAGCGCCAATTCCGATCGATGGCCATTATGATGAGTGTACCTTCGGACCAGTACAGCGCACTGTCCCCGATTGGACAGCATAGGCCGGTCAATAGTGGTCATAGTTGATTGGTCGCCACCACCGGTGGCCGACGGTTTCCACCAGTAGGTGATACACATGGGCACCGAACTACTCAATCAGCTTCCGGTTGGCGCCGCGCATCACGCTCCGCCGGCCGTCGCACCAGATCCCGATTTCGACCCTCGCTGGGCCGCCTGGATTGCTCGCGGGCGTGCTCATGATCGGCGCGTGCGGAGGTTCGTGACCTGGGCCTTTGGCCTTTCGATGGGAGCCGCCATCGTCTATGCGTTCCTCAGATGATGACCACGGTCAACGGGAAGACTCACGCTGGCCGCTATGCGCCGCGCAGCTTTGGCGTCATGGGGCCATGACATCCGGCAAGGGGCGGTCGAGGACAGCTGCCAAGCGTCACAACCGATTTTCTCCAGATTGGACGACGATAGGCTGGCGAATGAAGAGATGGCGATACGTGGCGAACCGTGATCAGCCCCAAAAGAAGTCGTTGCGCCAGAACAAGACGTCGTCGTCAGACAGCGGCGGCACCGCTGCGCGTGAGCCAAGCATACGCACCCCGATAGTTTCTGTCGAAGGCATCCGGGACGCGACGGTGACCTGGGGAGGCAGGAAGCGCGGCGGCAGCCAGGCCCGGATCTTCGGGCGCTGCTCGCTCGGTTCGCTCGCGATCATCGCTTGCAGGAGAGCGCCGACTCGTGCGCCGGAGGCGTCGCGGTCGCCGCATTCCTCGAGCGTCCAGCTGTTTTCGACGACGCTCACGATCACATAAGCCGCGGCGGTGATGCCTTCTTCGGCAATGAAGAAATGCAGCTGGCGTGCGTTCGATCCGAGACCCGCGAGCAGCCGCTTTGTCGTGATGGTGTACTGAAGGAAGTCGATGTCTCGATTGAAGGTGGTAAGCGGAGGTGTTCGGCGCGTATTCTTCCCATCGCCACAATCGCCGCGAGGTCGCGTTCCTCGCCACCTCGCACCATGGTCATCGGGGCGCCGTGACGCGGCGATTCGGTCACACCGAGCGTCAGGTCAGTCAACGGAATCGCTTGGAAATCGATTCGCGAGTCATCATCGACGCCGGCTTGCGAGAATAGAAGAGCCATCTCCGCTCCCTCGCGCGCCGCATCGACGAGCGCGTCGACTGAACATACGCGCGCGACCGACGCCACGCCGCGACGGTTCACTCGACACGGAGCCAACCCCGCAGACGCGCAGCGCCCG
>CAVYZX010000038.1:0-448520 GCA_963773035.1 uncultured Acidobacteriota bacterium
CGTCACCAAGCATTCCCGCATACATCCTTGAAGGCTAACAAGCAACGCTGTTCCGATTCGCGAGCACGGCCGCTTTGCATCACTACATCAGCCTGAATCGTCTGTAGCTCATCGCCTCCTCAACCCGTGCGCCAGCGAGGCGCATGGCAGCCTGCCGCGGCGGCACTCGCGCCGCCGCGGCATCGCTCAGCACCGCCTCCACGTTCGCGCGGATCTTCTCTTCGATGGCCTGGAAGGCCTGGGACTCGGTTGCACCTCGGTACTCCATCGCGGCGCAAATCACGCCGCCCGCGTTGGCGATGAAATCGGGCACCACCAGGACGCCCCGTTCGTGAAGTGCCTGTTCCGCACCGGGCGAGAACGGGATGTTCGCACCTTGCAGCACCAGTTTGGTCTTGAGACGCCCCACGTTGTCCTCACGGACTACGTCCGGACGCGCGGCCGGGATCCAGATGTCGCACTCGATATCGATCACCGCATCGCGATCCAGCTTGTCACCAACGTGGTGGTCACGAACGCTCTTGCCGGCCTTCTTGAGTTCGATCAACTGCGCCGCGTCAAGACCTGCGGGATTGTGCACCGTGCCCATCGTGTCGGACGCGGCAATCAGGCGCGCGCCTTTCTGGCACAGAAAACGGGCGGCATGCTGCCCGACAGCGCCAAATCCCTGAATCACGATGCGCGCACCTTCCAGCACCGCGCCGAGATGACGAGTGGCCGCGTCGGCGGCGTGGCTGAGGCCCCAGCCGGTCGCCCCGATTTCATCCAGCGGAATACCTCCCAGCGACGCTGGCAGGCCGACCGAGCGGCCGATTTCGTCCTTGATCCATGCCATGCAGCTCTCGTCGGTGCCCATGTCCGGACCGAAGATGTAGTCCTGCTCGTGGCGCAGTGCGTGGGCAAACGCGCGGATCAATCTCTCCTTGTTCTCACGAGGCATACGCGGATCGCCCCAGAGGACCGACTTTCCACCGCCGTGCGCGAGACCGGCGGCCGAGTTCTTCAGCGTCATCGCGCGCGCCAGACGCATGCATTCCTCGAGGCTGACATCCGGCGCCATACGCAGCCCGCCAACGGCTGGCCCGCGCGCAACATTGTCGACGACGAGCACCGCCCGCAGCCCCATCGATGGTTCACAGACATGTACCACCTTGACCGGCCCCAATGCATCGCCACGCTCGAAAAGGTCCGCCATGACATGCGCCTCCACGCCGAGAGACATGCTCGTTCGCTACGAGCCCCGGACGATGAGGACGGGGCACGTTGACGCGCGAATGACGTGGTGCGTCGTCGAGCCGAAGACCAGCAGATCGAGTGCGCCTCGTCCATGAACGCCCATCACGATCAGATCCGACTGCCGCTCGGTGGCCTGCTGGAGTATCTCGCGATACGCCCGACCCTCGACGACCGCCGTGTCCACGGTGCAGTACGTGCGGGCCTCTTCCGGAATCAGTTCCTGCAGCTTCCGCCGGGCATCGGACGCGGCCGCTTCGCGCAGGCGGGAGAGGTCGACCGCGGACATGGTTGGTTCTTCGGTCAACATCGGAGGGAATTCCACGACGTGCAGCACTGTGAGCTGTGCGTCGCTCTCCTCGGCCACGTTGATCGCATGCGCCAGCGCATCGAGCGAGCTCTCCGAAAAATCGACGGCGCAGAGAATCCGACGAAACTGGATCGGGGAGCCGGCGGAGACGTCGGGAGCTCGCGGCGGAACGACCAACGTGGGACAGGTTGTTTTCCGAATGACCTTCTCCGTCACCGAGCCGAGGAAGAGCCGCTGAAAGCCTGACCGCCCGTGCGTGCCGAGCACCAGCAGGTCCGCGTGCGTCGCACCGAGCTGTGCCAGGATTTCCTCGTGGACGTATCCCGCCTCTTGAATGCGGAACTCGACGGGTACGTCTCGCGGCACGGCCGCCGCCATTCGCCGCAGGTCGCTCAGGAGTCGTTCACGATCGGCGTCCTCGAGCACCAGCGGCGGAAGATCCATCGTGGGGAGATTCGCGAACACATACAGCAGCGTCAGCCTGGCCTCGTACCAGCGAGCGATGGCGGCCGCATGATCGAGCGCATGCTGCGAGATCTCGGAGAAATCGACCGGACAGAGTACGTGAGTGATGCGGATCATCGTCACACCTTACATGGCGGCGAATCGTGCGCGCACAATGTCGCCCACGAGGACCGCCGACGGATAGAGCACCTCTTCTTCCGTCTGGGCGTGCAAGGCGAGCTGCTCGGCCAGTCGCTCGTAGCGGGTGGCCTGTTCTTCTCGAGCTGCCGTGCGCAGTTGTTCGACGGCCACGCGAATCTGCTCGTGTTCTTCAAGGTACAAGAACTGGCCTGCGCGAGACGCTGAAGGTCGTGTGCCGCGTCAATGACACTCCAGCTCGCGCTCAGCGACTGGTAGCGGCAAAGCCTGCCACACAAGGCACATCGGCATCGGCTCCAGTGTGCCCAAACCCGGTCCGAGGGCCATCAATCGGCAGCCAACGCCAACTGGAGAAAACCTGGCCTACAAACTATAAGTAGTTTATTCTAAATGACTTAAATCGAACACCCACTTCATTAATCGAACCCGTCCCAGCGACGAACGTTCGTCTGAAAGACCGTAGCCTTCTCCCTAAGCCTATCAACGTCCCTTCAAGCATTGAATGTCGCGGCCTCAGGTTGCCTGTGACGGGTGGCCGGTCGCGTCAAGTTTCGATCAGAGATCATGAATCACTCTGGGAGGAAGCGCCGCGCGCAAGGCGTTCAGCACGGCCAGAACGTCGATGACTTCCTGGGTCACAGCGCCACTCACTGGGCTTAGGTGGCCGGTCGCTGCGAATGCCATGCCGATGAGGCTCAGCATCATGCCACCTACCGCGCTCTGGAGAGCGATGAATCGCATCCGGCGGCTGATGTGCATGAACTCGTCCACCTTCTCGAGCGAGTTGTCCATGACCACGACGCCCGCCGCTTCTGCGGTCACGTCGCTGTTCTGTCCAATCGCCATCCCAACAGTCGCGGCCATCATGGCCGGGGCGTCATTGATGCCATCGCCCACGTAAAGAGTCTTGGCAGCGGTTGTTTCCTTGCGGACGATGGCAAGTTTTTGTTCTGGATTCTTCTGCGCGTGAATTTCGGTGATCCCCACCTGCTCCGCCAGGTAGCGCACCTCCGCCTCACGGTCTCCCGACACGATCATGACTCGCTGGAATTGGTGCTTCGGACCTAGATGCTTCACGAAGGACAGACTCTCCGAACGGGGCGCATCTCGAAAGCGTAAAGCCGCCGCGTAGCGATCGTCGATCGCCACTACGCACTCGAGTCCGCCGCCGGCCGACGGAATTTGATCAGCGCCGGCGAGCTGTTGCGCCGCGAGCTTGCCGCGACTCGTGATCTGGAGTTGGTGGCCGGAAACCGTGCCGCGCAGCCCTTCGCCCGGCCGTTCGCTCACCTCCGTGACTTCCAGGAGTTCGAGCGTATCCTTCTTCGCCGCGGCGAGGATCGCGCGGGCTAGCGGATGCTTCGAGTAGCGCTCCAGACTCGCCACGAGCCTCAATACGTCCCGTTGCGCGAAGCCAGAGGCAATGAATTGCTCCGTCAGCGCTGGCTCTCCATACGTGAGAGTCCCGGTTTTGTCGAAAATCGCGGTTCGACACCCGGCGATTTGCTCGAGCACGACGGGACTCTTGATGATGATGGCGCGGCGGGCGCAAAGGGAAATCGAACCGATGATGGCGATGGGAATGGCCAGCAGCAACGGACAGGGCGTGGCGATGACAATCACGGCAAGGAAGCGAATCGGTTCGCCACTCATCACCCAGGCGAACAGGGCCACGGTCAAGGCCACTGGAGTGTAAATGGCCCCCAGCTGATCCCCGAGTCGCCGCAGCGTCGGCCGCTTGGCTTCCGACTCGCGCATGACGTCCATGATCCTTGCGTAGCGCGAATCAGCCGCGCGCTGGGTCGTGCGAATGGTCAGGGCCGACTCGCCGTTGATGGCGCCCGAGATCACCGTCGAGCCGCGGGTTTTGGTGATCTGGAACGGCTCGCCCGTGAGATAGGATTCATCCATCACGCCGTGGCCCTCGATGACCACGCCATCCGCTGGACAAATCTCGTGCGGATAGATCACGAGGGTGTCACCCACCGCGATCTCCGCCAGCCCTACGTCCAGCATGTCCGTCGCACGTTTCCGGTGGGCAATCGACGGCATCCGCTTGGCGAGCGCCGCCAGCACTGAAGAAGCGCTGCGCAACGCATAGTGTTCCAACGCTTCACCTCCGGCGAGCATCAAGACGATGATCGAGCCGGCCAGGTACTCGCCCAACAGGATGGACGTAATGATGGAAATGCCGCCCAGCAGATCGGAACCAAATTCCCGTTTGAGGAGTTTCCGAAGCAGATCATAAAGGAGGGGCAGGCCGCCGAGCGCGAGCACGGCCAGCAAGGGAATCTGGTAGGTGCCCGGAGTGGTGTGGAAGCCGAAGCGAAAGGCCACGTGCACCACGATCGCCGCGATGGAAAGCGCAGCGATGACTGTGGTCTTCCGATGCCAGAGACCGATCGGCGAAATCCACGACCCACTGGGCGGCTCTTGACTCAGCTTCAGTGTCATTCTGTGTCCGGTAAGAGCGCCAACACGCTGATCTTACGCAGCCGCAACGCGTTGCCCTCACGGACAGCGAACGCGACGCTCGTTGCCGGTGTCGAGATGGTCGGGCTCAGGAACGCGCGAGATCAGCTAACGTGACGGCGAAGGTGCCAGGCGGGCTTGGGTGTTACCCATCAGCTCCCGGTAACAGCGATCCCATAGCTCATCACGATGGCTGATGGTCCCCTCAACACGGCCGCTGGTCGCCTCAATCGTGTGTTCGGCCATCAACTCCGCATCCAAGGGCGGCAGTTCGCGATGCCAAAAGACGATCTTGCCGTCGTCGCTGTTGTTGATGTCGTTCACGCAGCACCTGACCTGTTAGTCTTCGTCTCCCTTGCTCCGAGAACGTTTGACCGCGCTCTGTCGCTCTTTTGAGACGAGCCTTTCCTCCCGCGCTGCGGAGCCCGGCTTCGTCGCGATACGTTTCTTCGGCGGCTTGGCAGCCCGCTTCAAGAGCGCGACAAGCTGAGCGCGGGCGTCGTCACGATTCTGCGCTTGTGAACGGTGCGCCCGACTGACCACCACCAGCACGCCATCGGTCGTCACACGTCTCCCGCCCAGGGCGATCAGCCGTTCTTTCACATCGGGCGGCAGCGATGACTTCCCGATATCGATGCGCAGTTCGACCGCTGTCGCGTCCTTGTTCACATTCTGCCCACCCGGGCCCGTCGCGCGGACGAAACGCTCGTTGATCTCGCGCTCGTTGAGAATGATGGTGTTGGTGACTTGAATCATAAGTCTGCTGCCTCGTGTACGGCCGTAACAGGATCACTGTTTCTCGCGACACTCCGACGAGGAACAGACACCCGGGCGGCGCCCTCGGAATGAGACGACCGAAGCCGCTCGTCGGGCGTTGTCAACCGACTCCGGTCAGTATTCTCGTTCCCTTCAGCCCGGGCACGCCTGAAGAAGCAACTCCTTGAGGTCAGGCATCTCGAACGGCTTGCTCATCACGCGGTACACGCCGAGGTCCAGTGCCCCTTTGGTGACCTCCGGTGTGCCATAGGCCGTCATGAAGATCACGGGGCTATGGGGCGAGAGCCTGCGGATCGTTGCGAGCAGCGTGAGATCGTGTGAATCAGGCAGACGGTAATCCAGAATCACCGCGTCGACCGGCTCCGCAGAACCCGCGAGAGCCTGAACCGCAGCGGCCCCATCTTCGGCCTCGATCACGGTATGGCCGGCGTCTGCCAGCGTTTCCGCGATCGCCCACCGAATGAGCAGCTCGTCTTCGACCACGAGCACGCGGAGCGCTGGGAATTTCTTCGTCATCTGGGGAAAACCACGCACATACACCTGCGTCGACTGCATAGAATCGCGATCATGGAAAACCTGAATCGCGGAACGACGATTCTGCGGTACTCAAGAAGTGATCCACGCGGGTCGGGCCGTCACGCGCTGGCCGCGCTTTGGGCGGGAAGGTGGATCGTGACGGTTGTGCCGCCATCAGGTGGGCACGCGATGCTGATCTGTCCGCGATGCGCTTCAATGAGGCGCTTGGCCGTTGGCAACCCGAGGCCCGATCCCCGAACCTTTGTGGTGAAGAATGGCGTGAAGATCTTCTCCCTCACCTCCACGGGAATGCCAGGACCGCTGTCACTGAAGGCAATCTGACAGATATCGTCCATCGACGAGAGCGACACGCGAATCGTGCCACGCCCGTGCATCGCCTGCGCGCCATTGACCAGCAGATTCTCGAACACAATCTTGAGGAGGTCGGGATCCGCCTCGATCGGCGGTGCTGATCCGGCGACGGTCACCTCAATCTCCTTACGCGCCGGGTCGCCACTGAGCAAGTCCGCGGTCCTCACCACAAGTTCCGCCAGGTCCACAGGCGCGGGCTTCGGCTGCGGAGGCCGCGCGAACAACAGGAGATCCTGCATCAGGCCGTTGAGCGCGTCGATGCGCGTCACGATCTCTATGATGATCGCGGCGTCCTTGCTCTCTTTCGGGAGACGCGTGCCGATGACTTGAATGGCGCCACGCACGCCTGCCAGCGGGTTCTTCACTTCGTGAGCGATGACGGCAGCCATTTCGCCGAGCCTCGCCAGGGCCGTGTGCTCGCGTAGCTGCTCTTCGATGCGCACACGCGCGCTGAGATCGTGGATGATCCCGGTGAACTTGCGTTCGCCGCCGACCGTCATTTCGCCGACCGACAGGTGCAGCGGAAACGTCGTGCCGTCTCTCCGAAGGCCAGTGACCTCTCGGCCGATGCCGATGATCTTCTGCACGCCCGTCTCGAGATACCGGGTGAGGTAGGCATCGTGTTCCTCGTGGTACGGCGAGGGCATCAGCATGCTGACGTTCCGGCCGACGACCTCAGGCTCGCCGTATCCGAACAATCGCTCGGCGGCTGGATTGAACGCTTCGATGCGCCCATGAGCGTCGATGACGACGATCGCGTCCACCGCCGATTCGACAATCGAACGCCAGCGCGCTTCGCTCGTGCGGAGGCGTTCTTCGAGCTGCACGCGTTCGGTGAGATCGTGGAGCATGCCGGTGAACTTGGGCTCACCACCGGTAGACATTTCGCCGACTGAAAGATGGAGCGGGAACGTGGTGCCGTCACGGCGACGGCCCGTCACTTCGCGGCCAAGCCCGATGATCTTCGCCACGCCAGTATCGAGATATCGCGCGAGGTACCCGTCGTGTTCCTCGTGGTAGGGGGACGGCATCAGCATCTTGACGTTGCTGCCAATCACCTCCAACGCTCGGTAGCCGAACAAGCGCTCAGCCCCGCGATTGAACGCCTCGATCCGCCCTTTGGCATCGATCACGACGATGCCGTCGATGGCTGAGTCGATAATCGACCGCCAACGCCATTCGCTCGTGCGAAGCGCCCCGTCCGCGCGTTTGCGCGCCGTGAGGTCTCGTGCGATGGCCGTCGCGCCAACGATGGATCCGGTCGCATTCCGAACCGGCACCACGGTCAGAGATACGTCGACCAGGCGCCCGTCTTTTGCCTGTCGAACCGTCTCGTAATGCTCGACATGCTCACCGGCTTTGATGCGGTCCAAAATGGTCGCGAGCTCATTGTGGCGGTCATGTGGGAGGATCAGGGACACAGTGCGTCCTGTGACCTCTTCGGCCGTGTACCCGTAGAGGCGCTCGGCTGCGCGATTCCACGAACGGATCACACCATCGAGATCTTTGCTGATGATGGCGTCGTCGGATGCGCCGACGATCGCGGTCAGGATGCCGCCGGTTTCGTCCTCAGGCCGGAAAGGTGCCATCCGGCATTCTCATGAAGCCTTCACGGCACGCGTGCCGGCTCCAAGGTCGGCCTTCGCGGGATGCGGCCGTGGACTGTCGGCACCTTCGGTGAGCCGCGCGTAGGCTCCGTTCGGCTTGGCACACAGGAACTTGACGTCAACGAGCATGTCGAGCACTCGTTGACATAGCAACCGATCGGCGCCGCAGAGCCGTTGCGCCTGTTCGCACGTCAAACGCAGACCCGGCATCTCCAGATACTCGGCACGGATACGGGTGAGCAGTGCGGTGTGCGGCATCACGGCCCTCACACGGCGCTGGAAGGTGGCGGGTGTCGCAGTTCACGTTCTGCCTGTAGCCAGTCCTCCACGTGGTGACCATGTTCGCCGCCGCGGGCGAGGTAGAGGTCGTACGCGCGACGAGCAATGTCGTGCTCCGTCACCTGAGCGACTGCCTCGGTCAGTTCCTTCGGTGAGCGGTCGGCAGCCGTTGTGATCCTATCGTCTGTCCTTCTCGTCGCTGATTTCGCCGTCACGATGACCTCGCTGGTTCCGCGTCGTCTGTTCGGAACGTGCCAAGCAGAACGAACTCGTCGGTGCCGTTGGCAAACCATGCTCGCACGCGCTGCCGCTTGGCGAACGCCAGGGCTTGCGCGACGGCTTCATCGCGGGTGCGGAGTATGAACTGCTCGGGAGTCGACGGTGTGCCGAGCAGGTAGACGGTGCTAGGGTTGCCGCGTTTCTGCCTTACGACAACATCACCGTCTTCGGGAGCTAATGTTGCAGCCATGGAATTCGCTCGCTATGAAGAGACGACAACGCACGACGGGAATTCCCGTCCAGAGCGGCGTCCTCGTTGGCGAGAGAACGGTCGTCGGCGTGATGCCTGCGGAGGGCGGTAGGGCCAACTGTAATGTACCTGACAGTCCCGAATCAAGACGGCCTGACAGCGTCTGTCAAGACGAACCTACTGTCGCCTATTGTCGCAGTCGGTCGAAATGGGCGCGGATGCTTGAATAGCACTCGCAGGACGCCATTTTCAGGCCTTTGCGGTTCCGAACCGTGACCCACCCGTGCGTATAGCGGATGAGTCCAGCCTCTTGTAGCGCGGCGGCAGCGATACTGACGGTCGGACGTCGCACACCGAGCATCACGGCCAGGAACTCGTGGCTCAGATTGAAGTCCTGCTCGTGCATCCGGTCGTGCGTCATCAACAGCCAGCGGGCACAACGTTGTTGCACCAGATGCCTCACTCTGCACGCCGTTGATTGCATCAACTGCGCAATGATCACTTGTGTGTAGCGCCCCATCAATTCGTATAGGGCGCCGCGTGTAGAGACCTCGCGTCGGAAATCCTCAACGCTCAGCGTCTCGGCGTCCGTGTCCGACACTTGCATCAGAGTCTTGCCCGGTGCGACCGCATCAGCGCTGAGAAATGCTTCGATGCCGAGCATGCCTTCATTACCGACCGTCGTCGCTTCGACCATCGTGCCGTCCGACAGCAGAGTCGTTAGCGACGCGACGCCGCCATTCAAGAAATAGACGACTCGGAGCGGTTCACCAGGTTTGTGAAGGACCTGCTTGAGGTGAATCGGAACGGTTTTCAGATACGGCAGGAGGCGACGGAAGTCCTTGACAGGCAGTGCGGCGAGCAGGTGATTCTTCGGTCGTCCTGGCGGTGGCGGTCGCACGGCGGGCGGTTGCAGAGACGCCGCACGTTTCATGGACATGGGCTGCTACTCTCCAGCGGTGGTGACGTTTTGGCTTTGGAGAGTCTGTGGCAAGCCGATCCCGCAAACGCGGCGGCGGCAGGCTCAGGAAAGCAGGACGAAGAATCCGAATCTTAACACGTAATGCGTGGTGCGGCAGGAAGGTATCCCTGATCCGGGCGGCGGTATCAATCCGCTTAACAGCCGAATCGAATTCTCGAAAATGGGCAATGCCGGCCGCTTTCAGCGCGGCCACGGCCGCTGTCCCTTTGGTCGCCACGACGACGATCTCACCGAACTTCGCAGCGTCCTCAAACGAGCCGATCTTCACCTTCTCGTTCGTCTTGGACTTCAGTTCCTCGCGTTTGCTTGCTGTGTTGGTCCCGATCATGATCGTGGTGCTCTCAATCCCGCCGCCGAATCTCGCGGGAGATCTACGCGCGCCAACGGCGCCAACGGATCCACCCTAGGCGAATCGTCGGAAGAACCATCCCTTCACCATCTCACTCGCCACGAGGTATCCCACGGTGATCCCGAGCAGGAGCACAACGAACAGAGGCGGGAGCGGCACGAATCCGAACAGCGCCCCGAGTGGCGTGTAGGGCAGGAAGATCGTCGTGCCCGCCACGAGAAGCGTAGAGACGAGCAGCAGTCTGCCTGGCCGGCTCCGGTAGAACGGCCCCCGGGTCCGTATGACCAGCACGATGAAGAGCTCCGTCATCAGCGACTCGACGAACCAGCCCGTCTGGAACTCCGGCTCCGTCGCTCGCAGCCAGTAGAGCAGCGCGCCGAACGTCACGTAGTCGAACACCGAACTTACGAGCCCGAACACCAGCATGAAGTTCCGGATGAACCGGATATCCCAGCGCCGAGGGTGATCCACCTGCTCACGATCCACGCGGTCGGTCGCGATGGTCATCGAGGGAACGTCGGACAGGAAGTTGTTGAGCAGGATCTGCTTCGGCAGCAGCGGCAGGAAGGGAAGGAAGAGCGACGCGCCGGCCATGCTCACCATGTTGCCGAAGTTCGCGCTGGTGGTGATGAACACGTACTTCAGCGTGTTGGCGAACGTCTGCCGGCCTAGTCGGACGCCCCGCGCGAGGACACTGAGGTCTCGCTCCAAGAGGACGATGTCCGCCGCTTCCTTGGCGACGTCCACCGCGCTCTCCACCGAGATCCCCACGTCGGCTGTGTGGAGCGCGCTCGCGTCGTTGATCCCGTCGCCCAGATAGCCGACCACGTTGCCGGCCTTGCGAAGCGCCGCCAGGATTCGCTCCTTCTGGTTCGGCTCGATCTCCGCGAAGATGTCCACCTCGCCCACGCGCTGCAGCAGCGCGGTGTCGCTCAAGCCGCGGAGCTCCTCGCCGGTGAGCACGGTCGGTCGTTCCAGCCCCATATGCCGAGCCATCTTGCCGGCGACGAGACGGTTATCCCCGGTGATGATCTTGAGCGCCACGCCGAGCTGCCTGAGCTCCACGATCGCGTCGAGCGCACCCGCCTTCGCCGGGTCCTCGAGCAGCAGGAACCCGATGAACGTCATCTGCTGCTCGTCGTCCTTGTCGATGATCGGGTCATCGGTGACGTCCCGGACCGCGACGCCCAGCACGCGATAGCCCTGTTCGCTGTAGGCCTCGAAGCGCTCCTGCAGGGAAGCGCGCACCTCGGCGATAGGTACGGTGCGGCCCGCGCCGGGACCGATCCGCGTTTGCGCATCGACACAGGCCTCGAGCACGTTCCGGAGCGCGCCCTTGGTGATCATCGTGTGACGGCGCGTGTTGGCTGATGGCGAGGTCCGCTCCACGACCACGCTCAGTCGCTTCCGGATGAAATCGTACGGGACTTCGTCTACCTTCATGTACGCCGCGAGGTCGGGGCAGGGCAGGCGCCGGAGTGCCTCGTCGATCGGGTTCGCGAAGCCCGACTCGAAGGTGGCGTTGACCTGCGCGTAGAGGAGGACCTCGTCGCTCGCGTTGCCATCGGGGTCGAGAGCGGCGTGCAGCCTCACCACCCCCTCGGTGAGCGTGCCGGTCTTGTCGGAGCAGAGCACGTTCATGCTGCCGAAATCCTCGATGGAGTTGAGGCGGCGCACGATCACCTGGGAGGCAGCCATCTGCTGCGCGCCCCGAGCGAGCGTGAGGCTGACGATGGCGGGGAGAAGCTCCGGGGTAAGGCCGACGGCGAGCGCGAGCGCAAAGAGGAACGAGTCCACAACCGGCCGGTGCAGATACACGTTGATGGCGAAGATCGCGATCACGAGGAGCAGGGTGATCTGGATCAGCAGGCCGCCGAAGTGCCGAAGCCCGCGCTCGAACTCTGTCTCGGGCGAACGAAGCCGGAGCCGCTCGGCGATTTCGCCGAAGACGGTGTTCGCGCCGATCTGCACGACCACCGCCCGGCCCGTGCCGCTCACCACGTGCGATCCCTGGAACAGCGCGTTCGCTCGCCTCGCGAGCGGCGTCTCGCCCGGGAGGTCACCCGCGCCCTTCTCGGCGGGATAGCTCTCTCCCGTCAAGGTGGATTCGTCCACGAAGAGGTCGGTTGAACGGAGGATCCGGCAGTCGGCGGGCACGGCCGCGCCCGCCGCGAGCACGATCACGTCTCCTGGCACGAGTGCGTCGTGGGGCAACTCCACCTCGTGGCCGTCGCGCAGCACTGTCACCTTTGTCTGGATCACCGCCAAGAGCTTGGCGACCGCGCTGCTCGCTCGGTACTCCTGCAGGAAGCCGAGCAGCGCGCTGCCGAGTACGATCGCCAGGACGATCAACCCGTCGGTCGTCTCGCCCAGGAACAGCGAGAGCGCCATCGCGAACAGCAACAGGAGAACAAGCGGACTTCGGAACTGGTTCAGCAGCAGTCCGAGTGGCGTGGTCTTCCGGGTGTCGGAGCGGCGATTGGGACCGAACCGTAGTCGCTGACGCTCGGCCTCGATCTGGGTGAGACCATCGGGGCGAGCGGCGAGTTCGGTGAGAACCGTCTCGATCGGAGCAGACCAGAACGGCACCAGCATCCACACGATCATAGTCAGGGTCGGGCTTCCGGGCTGCGCCCTCCACTCGATTGATCCAGAGATGCGCGCGAACACCCCCGCGTTGCCGGATGTCGACGCGAGGACGACGTCCCGCCGGGCGCCAGATCAAGACGTCGAGAAGCATCGCCGGGTGCCACACGGGCCGGAGTGGGTCAACCGGGCTGACTAACCCGGCAGCCACGGGCACTCTCGGCGCGTTGCTGCTGTTGCTGGACGGACGCTGCACTGTAGGCTGCGATACACTCATGTCGCGACTGAATGCGGGGATGGAGTTCGCATGGCGAAGCGCGATAACGAAACAACACGAACGAAGGGTGCCACGACGACGGCCAACGCGATGGAGCAGCGAGTGTTGGCGTTTGCGGGGCAGCTCGGCCGGATCGCAGGGACTCTTCAGGCGAAAGCGGAAGGCTGGATGGACCGCGACGCGCTGACCAAGCAGGTCGCCCATGTGCGTGACGGCGCGGCCGAACTGCTCGAGCAACTCGCCGGCGGCGCCACGAAGGCCTCGGACAGACCCCCGGCCGCCGCGCCGGCGCTCGGAAAAACCAGGCGGCGAAGCGGCGGCGTGGTCGACGCGCCCGGCAAGAAACATCGTAAACCGATGCCAACCGATCCGAGCGCGAACATCGCTGACAGTCAGGCCGCCAAAATGCGGACCGCAAAGACGATGGTCAAGACGAACCGGCGCCGCGGCCGCGGCTAGAGCTGACACAACGACGGCCGACACGTCGTTCAATCAAGCAGCTTCCTGAACCCGAATTCAACTGGCTGGCGCGGTGGCGCCCCCGGCGCGGACGCGCCGGCTGGACGTTCCTCCTTCGAGGCCGAGATGCCATCGGGCTCAGCGCACGATGCCGAAGTGTTCCTTCACTTTCGCCACGATCTGCGGCTCGGTCAGCTTGTCAGCGGTCTCGATATCGACGGTGCACTCAGAAAGCGCCTTGGATCGGCTGAGACGCTCCTTCAGTTCCAACTTAGCCTCACCCGGCCCGAATATCAGAAGGGCGTCGGGCAGCACCAGCTGACTGATGATGTCGTCGTAGTAACGGTCAAGTTGTTCGCTGTGGCGTTGCTCGTACTTCTTCTCGCCTCTACCACCCTCCTGGCCGGAATAACGGGGATGTGCTCCGACTTCGGATTCCAAGGTCTTGGTGGTGACCTGACTCGTTGACGCAGACGCGATGACGGCGCTCTTGTGGTCGAGCCAAATACCAACTTTTGGGCCCATGACTCCTCTTAACTGCGCGGCTTTCGGCGGAGTGCACCGCGCGAACTTGAGCGCGCTTATTGAACAAGTGTGGCAGCAATCGCGGGATTTCGCGTTTCATTCTTGGACGATGGCACTGTCCCCGTGATTGTCCCTGTGGCAAGCACTTACAGCCCTTCCTTGCGGATCGCGCGACTCGTTTCACCCAGTGCCGCCTCGAACCCTAAGTAGTCCGCATAGTCCATGTCCAATTGAAGATGGTTGAGGGTTAGTGGCCTAGGACGGTTACGACAGGGCAGGGCGCGTCGCGACCACGCGTTCCGCCACACTTCCAAGAAAGAACTTCGGTAGTCCCCGTCGACCGTGCGTTCCAACCACGATCAGGTCAGCGTGCGCAGATCGCCCGGTACGGACGATCTGATCAACGGGGTCGCCTTCCCGAAGCGGTGATGTGACCCTGAGGCCGGCTTTCGTGGCCCGGGCTGCCAGCCGGTTCAACTGTTGGGCACTCCACCGTCGTGCCCGCTCGTCCAATCGATCCAATGTCGCCGCGTCGATGTACCGATCGGGTATTATCGGAACCACTAGAGCAAGCACGTAGACAATCGTCAGCTTCGCATTGAGAGACTTTGCGATCGAGATGGCGGCGCCAAATGCGCGACGTGAGGCCGCCGAGAAATCAGATGCGTAGAGCACGTGACGAATGCGCTTCATGAATGTCCTCCTCACTACAGCCGCTGCCCCCCCATCCGCTACGCCGTTGTGAAAACCGCAGCAACCCCGCAGTATGGTGATGCTTCTTTTGTTCCAAGAGAGGGAGTGATTCGTTGTGAGTAGCGTACGACCGCGAGTCCTTCTGGCCGACGACGACGCGGGGATTCTTCACGCGTTCGAGCGATTGTTGACACCGTCATGCGAAGTGGTGGGCCAGGTCACTAACCTCGGCGCGTTGGTCGACGCAGTCACAAGACTCCAACCCGATGTCATCGTCATCGATCTGTTCATGCCGACAGGAAATGCACTTGAAGCGTGTCGGCGTCTCAAGGAAGTGGTCCCTCAGACGAAGATCGTTGTTGTCTCAGCCGCTTATGACGCGTCGATCAGGGATGAAGCTCTCCGGGTGGGGGCTTCAGCCTTCGTTCCAAAGGTTCGGGCGGCCCAGGACCTGTTGCCCGCCATTCAACAAGCGATCGTCGCGTGATGCATTTGTGGCTGTCACCCGGTCGATGCGCTGCGAAGTTGGCATCGTGAAGAGGAAGGTGCTCCCTTGCCCCGGCTCGCTCTCGACCCAGACGCGACCGCCGTGGGCCTCGACGATGCCCTTGACGATAGGCAGTCCCAATCCCGCACCAGAGCGCGTTGCAGGGCGCGCCTGCCAGAACCGATCGAAGACGCGTGGTTGATCCTCGATCGCGATCCCGGGGCCTGTATCGCCAACCCAGAAAAGCACATGGGCGTCTCGAGGGGCCGCTCCGACGGTGATGCACCCGCCCGGCGGCGTGAACTTGAGGGCGTTGCCAATGAGGTTGTCGAACACCTGAAGGAGTCGATCGCGATCCGCCCAGACGTCGGGAACCTCCTGCGACACGGCGAGCCGAAGCTCGATCAACGTAGAGGCCGCCGGCGCGCTGTGGACGTCGACGACGTCGGAGACGACCTGCGCGGCGGACAGGCGGCTTTGTTGGATGGCGAGTTGACCGGCCTCGATGCGCGTCACGTCCAGCAGGTCCTGGATGAGGTGGTTCATGCGGTTGGCAGCACGCCTGATCACCTCGGCGGATTGTCCAGACCGGCGCTCGGGCCCGGGCTCCTTCCGTTGAAGGAGCTGCGCTTCCACAAGGATCATCGAGAGGGGATTTCGGAGATCGTGAGCCACGATGCCGAGCACCTCGTCCCTCATCTGGGTAGCTCGTCGAGCGGCGCGATACAGTCGGGCGCTGTCGACGGCGAGTGCTGCGCGCTGGGCGAGCTCGCGCGCCACGCGCAGATCGTCCGGTCCGTACGCCACGGAAGGACTCGCTGACAGAAAGGAAATCGCGCCGAGGAGTCTTCCAGGTGCGACGATCGGGATGACCATGACGGACTGCAGCCGGGCCGCGCGGAGCGTTTGAAGATCGTTGTCGTTGTAAGAGAGTGATTCGACATCCTCCGGCGAGAGGCGCGGGACGAGTACTGGCTGTCTGGACTCCAGCGCCGACCGGACGAGGTGCGGCCGCCCCTGATCGAGCGGAGTCCGCCGCAGCACCTCGACAGATCCGGGCCGTTTGAGGGATCCCGGCTGACGACCCTCGCCCGCTGAATGTTCCCTCCTTCATCGACGAGATCGACGATGCAGAAGTCGGAGAGGCCACGTGTGGCAATCTCGGCGATGCGTGAGAGTGTTTCCTCGTAGTCGAGCGAGGTCGCCAAAACAGACCCGACCTCCGCAAGGAATCTCTGCTCATTCTCGATTCGCTTCTGCTCTGTGACGTCGCGAACAACGACCGTGAGAACGCGCGACCCACCCACCTCCAGGTTCGAGATCGCCGCATCGGCCGGGAACTCCTCGCCATTCTTGCGCAGCCCGACGATAACGCCGTCCCGTGTCCCCATCTTCTTGGCGATTCCCGGATTCATCGCGAACTGTGCCACATGTTGATGGTGGACGGCACGCAACCTCTCCGGAACGAGCATGTCGAGCCGGGCACCGATCGCCTCCGTTTTCGAGTAGCCGTAGATCTTCTCCGCGCCCTCGTTGAACAGCGTGATGCGCTGATCCGTGTCGATGGAGATGATGGCGTCGGCGGAGACGGAGAGGATCCCGGTGGACCTCGCCTCGGATAGGCGCAGCTCACTTTCAAGGCGCTTGCGCTCGCTGATGTCACGAACGAATCCCTGCCATCGGCCGTCCGGAAGAATCCTCGCGCTCACTTCCACCGGGATGTAGCTGCCGTCCTTGCGGCGGAGCCTCCACTCGGCAACCTCGGTGGCGCCCTCGAGGAGCCGTTCCCTCGCCTCCCACAGCCGGTCGATATCCTCGGAAGGAAGCAGGTCGACGATGGTCTTCCCGATAATCTCCTCGCGAGTGTAACCGAGCAGGTGACAACCGGCATCGTTCACATCGGTGTAGCGGCCGTCGATGTCCGCGACGAAGATGCCATCGGGTGCCTGCTCGACGAGATTCCGGGTCTGCGTACGGCTCGCCTCGACTTCGTCGTGCGCGCGGTTGAGCGGCGCCGCAATGACGACGAGCAGGAACAGACCCACCCCGGTCATCGTCGCCGCCAGGATCGCGACCGGAATGGAGACCTCCGCAATACCCTGCGCTGCAGACAGTCGCGTCACAACGAGGCCGAGCAGCACGGGGGCCATGATCGCCGGCAGGGCCAGGCGTCTGAGGAGGATGCCACCTGGGCCTGGCGAGGTCGCCACGCGCATGACGCCCGCTGTGGGGCGTGCAAGCAGCAGCCCCATCGACGTCAAGAGCAGGCTGACCGCCGTTGGCAGGCTGAGGCCGATGACCGGCGTTCGAGTCAATCGATAGAGCGGGGCCGCCCCGAGGATGATGCCCATGAGTCCGGTGAAAGCCGTGAGCACTGCGCACAGGACGAGCCATTCCGATGGACGGACACGCGCACTCGCGCGGACGTCGAAGAGGAGGAGCGCGGCGGCGAGGCACGTCAGCGCCAGCGCTGTCGGCGGCGACGAACGCCCCGGGGAGATCGTGGTCTGACTGCGCGCGAGGAGGTGATCGATGGGCAGATCGATCCCCAGCCCGTACTCGGCCAGCGTTCCGACACCGACGACAAGCACGACGAGGGTTGCCAGAAGCGACAGTCTCTTCCGCCAGGGTCCGCCGTCACATCGTTGATACGCGGCTCCGGCACCGCCGATCAGCATGAGTGCGAGTGCTGTTCGCGGCATCATGGGCGGCAGGCCGGGCACGATCGTCGTGAGAAAACTCACTCCGCTGAGCCAGCCAAACAGCCCGAGGGCCCCAAGCGACGCGCCTCCCAGGCACAGCCAGGTGCTCGCGCGCGGCCGGCGAACACGGTCCCAGTTCGATTTCACATAGCTCTCCAAGTCCGTACGCCCGCCTTTGGACACGAATCACTTTATTGCCTGTAGATGGACTTGCCTTCCTTGATCGTCTCGATCACCTTGATGTCCTTGATGGCCATGGGCTCCACCTTCAGCGGGTTTCTGTCGAGAATGACCAAGTCCGCCAGCTTGCCGGCTTCGATCGTTCCCTTAGTTGTCTGCTCGTCGTACTGCTCGGCCGCCCAGATGGTTTGCGACTTGATCGCCTCCATCGGCGTGATGCGCTGATCGGGGCCCATCACCTTGCCCTCGCGCGACATGCGGTTGACGGCCGACCACATCATGAACATCTGGTCGATCGGCGCTACATAGAAGTCCGTGTGGTTGGTCGGTTTCAACCCGGCGTCGATCGCATCGCGCATCGGACTGGTGTAGGCCGCCTGCTCCGGGCCGCGGTTCTTGGTGTGCGCCTCGGCGAAATAGAAGGTGTGCAGCGTGTAGAAGGAGGGCCGGATCTTGTACTTCACAAACTTCTCGATGTGGTCCTTGCGCATGAACTGCGTATGGATCGTCGTGACATTCCACGGCCGGCTGAAATCGCCCGCGCGCGCGAACTCGTACGCCTTGAGGAACATGTCGATCGTCGCGTCCCCGTTGGTGTGCACGATGAGCGGCACGTTCATGTCGTAGACCTGCTTGACCAGCTTGTTCAGGTTGTCCTGCGGCATCGTCGGCTCGCCGCGCCAGTTCTTCTCGCCGCCGGGCCCGCCGGTGAGGTACGGTGTGGTGAAGAACGCGGTCTTCCCCTGAGGCGACCCATCGGCCGTGATCTTCACACCGCCGATCTTCAGGTGCTTGTCGTACTTTCCCCAGCTGGCGACCGGGTTGGTCGCAACGATCTTGCCGAGGTCCGTCATGAACGGGTACGCGACGACGTCGATGATGTTGGCGCCGGCCGCGGTGGCGCGCTGCATCACCGCGAGCTCCTCGGTGTGCGTGGCGCCCTCGTGCGCCAGGGTCAGGCCCGCTTGCGCATAGATCATCTGGCCGGCTCTCGTGGCGTCGGCTTCCTGCTCGCGCGTAGGCTTGGGCAGGGCCGCAAAGACCGGCAGATAGGCGGTCTCCATGATCAGCCCGTAAGGATCCTGCGTCCCCGGCTTTCGGACGATGACGCCGCCCGGAGGCGTCTTGGTCGCAGCGGACATGCCGTACTTCTTCAGCGCGGCGGAGTTCAGCACGCCGCCGTGCATCGACACGTGGCCGACGATCACCGGGTTGTCCGGTAACGCCTTGTCCAGATGATCGCGATTGAGCAGGTTTTCCTTCGGCATGACGTTCTCGTCGTAGCCGTAGGCCTGGATCAGTTCGCCTGCAGGGATCGTCCGCGCGTCGCGGAACTTCACCAGTTCCCTGACGATGGCGCGCGGGTCCGTGCCGGGTCCGGCGGGTGGGGCGTAGAGATTCACCTGGCTGGCCACGGTCAGCGCGCTGATGTAGTGCCCGTGCGCGTCGATGAAGCTGGGCATCAGCGTCTTGCCGCCAAGGTCTACGACGTTCGTGGTGGCGCCGCGGTGGGCCTTCTCCATCTCCGTCCGTGTTCCAACGGCCTGAATCTTCCCATCCTTCACCGCAATGGCTTCCACGCTAGGCTGCGCATCGTTCACCGTGACGATGTCACCGCCCATGTAAATCGTGTCGGCGGACTGCGCGGGTTCTGGCCCGGGGGCGGACTGCGTGCTCGGGACGCCTCCGCACGTGATGGCGGCCACCACGCCACTTACCGCTGCCAACAGGCCAATTACACGCGCGTTCATGATCAAGATAGATTTCAAGTCCAGGGCTCCTTGCTTTCTGCGATTCGACCTTCAGCCTTTTCTTCAGTGCAGGTACGTGCGACAGCCAGTGTCCGTTTCGGTTCAGAAGTTGTCTCATGCGCGCGAGCTGAGCGCGGTGGCGAAAGCAAACGTCCACCCGAAAAATGCGACCAGCACGATCCGCTGAAAGAAGCCGACGAAGCCGCCCGCGAGTCCCAGTTGCGCAACCTTGAGAAGCACGATCGCGAGACTGGTGACGATACACGCCGCGAGCGTCCAATTTGCGAATGTCCACCAATTCCGATCCGTCCGAAAGCGGCGATAGAAGACAAAGCAGCTCACGGGCATGAGCGTGAACGCGATCGCTCCCAGAAGGCCATGCACCGTGCCGTGCCAGCTTGCTTGACTCGAGAACGCGGCGGTGGGAGCCGGATCAGTCACGAACGGACCTGACGCCAGGATACAAACGCCCAGAATCGCAAGAAACAAGGGGCCGACCTTCGAGGAGATTCCCTCGCGAAACGCCTCTGCGATGCCCCGGGCAAATGCAAGGAACAAGAGGCCCACGACGACAAAACTCGCGATCTGAATTCCGCCATAGGTCGCGAGCGCATGCTCGCTCACCGGCGTGCGAAGCCAATCGAAGTCTGGGCGGAAGAAGTCTTCGAGTACGAACACTGCCACGAAAAGCGCGGAGCCGGTCATGCCCGCCCAGGCGGCGAGCGCCTGTTTCGTCGCATTCATCGTCTCGAGTTACAGCCGCGATTCAGGCACCCACACTAAAAGAGAACGTGACGGTCAAAACGAACGACACCGGAGTGCCGTTCAGGATCAGAGGGGAGTACTGCCATTGCCTCAACGCATCAGCGGCGGCCTTTTCAAGCAGGCGGTGCGGCGACCGCAGCACCTTAATCGACTCCACGCATCCCTCCGCGTCGACGACCGCCTCGATGATCACCAGTCCTCCCACGTGCGCAACAGCTGCGATCTGCGGGTACTCGGGCTCCACTCTCCGCAGCAACTGTGGTGCTGAGATTTTGCCGCCAATTCGAACGGGCGCCCGCGACTGCGGAGCGGGAGGTGGAGGCGGCGGCGGGGGCGGAGCTGAGACGATGCCTCCGACGATCCCGCCTGCAATTCCGCCGGGCACTCCACCTTCAACGCCTCCTTCGACTCCGGCGAGCGCTTGCGCCGCCGGCACGGCTGGCTCTTCACGGATTTCGCGCGGCGCTTCGATAGGCGCTGCGAATTCGTGGCCCTTCTGAACCGGCCGTTCGGCGGCACGGGTTGCCGCCGGAGGTGCAGGTGCCGGCGGTGGCGGCGGAGGCGGCGGTGCGGGTGGCGCGGTCACGAACGCCATCATGACGGGGGGGACCGGGGGCACGACGTCTGCCGCGAAAAGCACGGGGAGGACCACGAGAACGCTCAGAATGACCGCGTGGCCGACGACCGAGATGACTCGTGCCGCGGGTGACCGTCGGCGGAGCGGGCGCTCGATGTTTTCCGTAATGAGGTCAAACATGATGAGGTTCCTCGGCAAGCGGAAGGGCAACCGTCATGCCATCTGCTGAGGTGATGGCATTGGGCAATCCGTGGGCACAAACCGTTGTACACGTTGGGCACAACACCTGGCGGCTGGGGAATACTCCGCGGGACGGGGGCTTTTTTCGCCGACAGAGTTCGAGACCGGAACTCTGGTACGGGAGATCAGCTCACACGCTGGGCTAGAAGCGCATACCCAGCCCGACTTGCAATTGCATCCAGCCCCAGTTGTATCCCGAGCCGGCCGTCGTGTCGGTCAACAGGATCTCCGGGCGGACCGAGAAGTACCGCCGCAGCGCGATCGTCACGCCGCCACCGAAGTTGAATCCGCTCTTGCTACCGCTCTCAAGCGACTCTACAACGCCCCTCGATACCAGCCTGCCCGTGACGGGCTCCGGAGTGAAGACACAGTCCACGCACCGGTACGTGTAGTCCGCGTTCACATAGCTGAAGCCGCCGAGCAAGTATGGCTGAATCCTGCTGCGACCCAGAAAGTAGTAAGCGAGGTCGACCGCCACCAAGCTTGCGCTCAGGTCGCTGGACACCTGCGCGTTCCGTGCGCCGCTGTCGTTCAGCCAGGCCGCCCGGACTTCGAACCCGAGGCCGTTTAGCGATCCCGACAAGGGCCTGAGGCTGGCGGTCACGCCCAAGTCGACGCCGCTGGCCCACTCGCTGTCGCCCGAGGCGAGCCGCCCGTGGCCGACGTTGCCAACGATCTCCGCCTTACGAGTCCAGTCCGGAGCCGTCTGGGCGGCGGCGAGCATGGGGGCCGCCATCGAGGCGAGCGTGACGACGACCGCGAAGATCAGAAGCTGCTTCGCTCGGAGAGTCATGGCACTCTCGTTCTTTCTGCACCACGGGGAAGCCGGCGCCAACGTCCGCACAGGGTGGTAGCAAAGGTGATTCCACGTCGGCACGTCAGGCCGGCGCGAATTCTGCGAATGACCCAGGATCCGACTTCGAATCGCAGGCTCAGGGCTGAAAGCAGCGGTAGAATTTCGGGCACACACGCCGAGGGTGAGCGATCATGCTGTCCAGCGGTACACAACTGGGCTCCTGCGAGATTCTTAGTCGGCTCGGTGCGGGCGGAATGGGAGGAAACGTGGCTGCGCACGAAGCAGTGAAGGCGTCAGGCCCTCACTTGCCATCGCTGTCCTTGGCCGCAGCGTCCATCCTGTCGGTTGGCTGGCTGACGAGCGTTCCAGCGTCCGCCCATCACGAGGCAATGTTCGGTCCGCAGTCCTCAGCGGTGCTTTCCCCAGGTGTCTTCCTGTCGGCCCAGGTCTTTACGCGGCAGAATGGTGAACACGACGACGACAGGAATCACGAGACGACCACGGTCTTCAGCGCCGGATTTCAACCGGCGAGAAAGCCGTTGTCCTTCACACTCGTCCTGCCCATCACGGTCGAGGGCGGCGCCGGGATGCCTTCGAGGCGCGGATTCGAAGACACGGTGTTCAGCGCGCGATATCGCCTGAATGCCGACCGCGTCGCCTCATCCCTGGGTCTCGACGAGAGTTACGCGATGGTCGTGGGGGGCGTCGAGGTGCCGACGGGGACGTTCGATCATCCCTTTGGACATGGACCGGTCGGCGGAATCGCGGCCGGCCTTTTCAGCATGGAGAGGCGCCCGCTCTCGATCATCGGCTATGCGTACTATCACCACACCGGCGAGTATCAGGGCGTTCGAGAGAGCGGGAACGTGTTTGCCGGCGTGGGAACGGCGTGGACTCCTGTTGATGACGATGTGACCGGCAAGATACTCAGTGTGCAGGTGGGCCTCTCGTACGAGCGCACCTTTGCGATCGAGGTCGATGGCATCCCCCTGGCCGACAGCGGGGGGTCAGGAGTGTTCGTGCATCCTGGCCTCGTCGTGGCGACCAGTCCGCACCTGCAGTTCTTTGCCCTCGTTTCGCTGCCCATCACACAGACGTGGGCTGCCCCAGCCGATCGCCAGCGTTTCCGATTTGGTGCGGGAACGATCGTGATTCTCGGACATTAGGTGTCCTGTACCGCGATTGCGTTCGGTGCTGTGGCTCCGGGAGATCGGCAAGCTGGTCGCGCAATTGGTGCGCTGAGCGAACAACTAAACATACGCCAACGCGTCAGCGCGGCCACGCGATGAGTGGCAATTCGATAGGGATCCGAGCGTCGGGATGAAACGGCACGACACGGGGCGTGAAGTTCGACGCTGGCCGGACACTCTCGACCGTCGCACTGTAGATGAAGGCGTTGGCCTGACCTGCGATCGGTTCGACCGGGGTCATCTGTTGGACGAACGCGTCGTTCGCATTCTCCGGACTCGCATACAGCTCCACGCGCACAGCCTCGGATGTGATCTCACCGAGAAACACGGCCACCGACAGAGTCAAACGCCCGTTGCCGCCCGTTTCTGTGATTTCCCCGAACCGGATGTCGACCCAGTGGCGCTCGAGGTGTCGGGACCACTGCTCGAGCGTCTGAGCGACGGCAGCTCCTTCGGCTGCGCGCCGTCTGTACGATGTGGCGCCTGGCACGTACGCCTTCTCGACATATTCCTGCAGCATCCGCACGCTGCTGAACCGGGGTGCGAGCGCGGCCATGCTCGATCGCATTCGGGCGATCCACTGATGCGGGAGACCTTCGGCGTCACGCTCGTAGAATGCTGGGACGATATCCTCTTCGAGCAGCGAATAAAGTTGCGCGGCCTCCTGCTCGTCGTCATCAGGCTGCTCGACGCTGTCGCCGAGCGCCCAGCCGTAGTCGGGCTCGAAGGCTTCTGACCACCAGCCGTCGAGGGTCGATAGGTTGAGCCCGCCATTTACGAGAACCTTCATGCCGCTGGTGCCACTGGCCTCCCACGGTCGCCGCGGCGTGTTGATCCACACGTCGACGCCCTGCACGAGCTCTGCAGCGAGCCGCATGTCGTAGTCGTCGAGGAATACGACATGAGCCCGCGCCTCCGCGCGGGCGGCGAACTGCGCCCATTGCTGGATCAGCGCCTTGCCCTCCTCGTCGCGCGGATGCGCCTTGCCTGCCACGATGAGCTGAACGGGACGCTGCTGGTTGGTGAGCAGGCGCAGCAGGCGCGCCGGATCCGTGAGCAGAAGATTTGGTCTCTTGTAGGTGGCAAAGCGACGGGCGAAGCCCAACGTGAGGACATCGGGATGGAGCACCTCACGTGCGGTTCGTACAGCCTCGTCCAGGCTTGCCGTGTCGCGCGAGCTTGCGCATGAGCCGCTCGCGCGCGTACCGCACGAGGTCGTCGCGCTCGCGCCTGAGAAGGTTCCACAAATCTTCGTCCGACAACCGCAGGATGTCTGCGGTGAGGGCCGAGACGTCACCGCGCCATCGCTCCTTGCCGGCCGCGCGCGTCCACAGCGCATCGGTCCAGGGCGAATCCCACGACGGCACGTGCACACCGTTGGTGACGTGATCGACCGGAACCTCCTCTTCAGGCCAGCGTGGGAACAGTCCTGCGAACAGGCGGCGACTCACCGCGCCATGCAGCAGGCTGACACCGTTGACCCACGAACACCCGCGCATGGCAAGCCAGGCCATGTTGAAAGGTTCGTTTTCGTCCTGGGGATCACGGCGTCCGAGCGCCAACAGCTCGGACCAGGAGATTCCCAGTCCGAGGACGTACTCATCAAAGTAGGACCGATACTGGTGGATTTCGTCGGCCGGGAACGTATCAAAGCCGGCCGGCACTGCCGTATGGGTCGTGAACACGTTGCCTGCGCGCGTGGCCCGAAGTGCGTCGCGAAAGGTCACGTGATGCTGCTCCATGAACTGACGTGCCCTCTCGATCACCACGAACGCCGCGTGCCCTTCGTTCAAGTGACAGACCTCAATCCCGAGCCCTAGCGCTACGAGAAGCTGCCATCCGCCGACGCCGAGGACGATCTCCTGCAGCAGACGGACCTCGGAGCCTCCGCCGTACAACGTGCTCGTCAGGCCACGGTCGGCCGGGGCGTTGAACGGATCGTTGCTATCGAGGAGGTACAACATCGTACGGCCAACCGTCACCTGCCACGCTCGGAGCAGGATCGCCCGACCCGGGAACGTCAAGGAAATGCGGAGGCGTTCACCGACCGCGCTGACGACAGGCTGCACGGGCAGACTGGCGGGCTCGTTGAACGGATAGAGCTCCGTCTGTCTCCCGGCGGCATCGAGCACCTGACGAAAGTACCCCTGCTGCCAGAGGATGCCAACGCCGATGACGGGAACGTCGAGGTCGCTCGCCGTCTTCAGGTAGTCGCCAGCGAGGACGCCAAGGCCGCCCGCGTACAGCGGCAGCGCTTCATGCAGCCCGAACTCCATGCTGAAGTACGCGACGCTCGGCAGGTTCGTCGTGCCTGACGGGCGCCACGGTGGACTGGCGCGATACCGCGCGCGAGACTCCTCGAGCGTCTGCAGGTCGCGCAGGAAGTTCGGGTCCCTGGCAAGACGTTCGAGGCGTTCGAACGGCACATGCTGCAGCAGGAGCCACGGGTTCTGCGTGCGCTCCCACATCGCCTCGTCGAGTTGCTTCCAGACCGCGTCGCCCGCGTGGTTCCACGCCCAGTGCAAGTCGAGGGCAAGTGCCGACAGACGCACGAGCGGCTCTGGGAGGATGCGGGAGGTCGCGTCAGCAGGTGTCGGCATTCGTATTCCCGTGCTCGCAGTCAACGCACGGTCTGGCGATATTGGCGAAGCGGCTACTGGTTTCGGCTTGGTTCAGCCGCTGACCCGGCGTTGATACCACACTCGAATGATCGACAAGTGTAGCGCCGCAGGACATCGATGAGAGCTTGCTTGGTGAGCTTGGGGTGCGTTGGCGTCTCGTCCCGAGCGCAGTTTGATCGGCGGGATTTTCGGCACCGGTTCGCGAAATTCCGCAACGGCCGTCCGACTTGCTCCTTGAAGATGCGTCACAACTGGCCGGGTTTCGCGCACTCGCCCGGGGGCTGATTGGCCTTTGTTTTGCCGTTTCAGTGCATGACCGATCAGAATTTGGGAAGGGGAGCCATGCGGACGGTTCTGCTCGTGCTCGTGGAGATGCTCATGCTTCCAGTGGCCGCCCCGGCCCAGACTGGAGCCTCGGATCGTCGCACCGAAGCGTTCGGTGTCGTTGCGAGCGAAACGCTGACCGATGACGAGAGCTCACTTGGAACCAGCCTGATGGCCGGAGCCGGTGTGCGCTATCGATTGTCGGAACGCTTCGACGTCGAAGGACGCGGGGAGCGTATTTCGCACGAGCGCAATTTCGGCAGCGGAGTCCGTTTCAATGCAACCGGCGGACGCGTTGTCGGCCGGCTCCTCTATCATTTCTCCCCGTCCGACGGAAAGGTGCGTCCGTACGTCGCCGGATCGGCCGGCTACATGAGCCTCACCCGCAGCAGCGCGTTTCCAATCGTGTCCCCAGGACCAGGATTCGGGCCGCCCATCGTCACAGGCCACGGTACCTTCGAGCGCTCTCTCAACGAGCCGCTGTGGGGCGGCGGAGGTGGCGTCGATCTGCGGCTGACCGACCGATTGTCGGTCAGGCCCGAAGCCAACTTGCTCTGGAGCTTGCCGAGCAACTACGTGGGGCTGCAGTTCGGCGCGGCCCTTGGCGTGCGCTGGTAGTGAAGACTGCCTACTCAGGGCCGGCATTGTCCGCGCTGCGGCCCGTATAATCGCTCTGGAACTCCTGAGTGCTCACCCCCGGCGCGCGCCTCGGTCCGTACGAAATCCAGTCCGCCATCGGATCTGGCGGGATGGGCGAGGTGTACAAGGCGCGCGACACCCGCCTCGGTCGTACGGTTGCGATCAAGATTCTGTCGCCGCGACTGGCGGAGGACCCGCACTTCCGCGTGCGGTTCGAACATGAAGCTCGCGCCATCTCCCAGCTGAGTCACCCACACATCTGCACGCTGTACGACGTCGGCGAGGTCGGCGGACCCGACGCGTCATCAGGGACTCCTGGGAGCTACATCGTCATGGAGTTCGTCGAGGGAGAGACGCTTGCCGAGCGCCTCGCGCGTGGACCGCTGCCGCTCGATCAAGCCCTTGCGTACGCGGTGCAGATCGCCGACGCGCTCGACAAGGCGCACCGTCACGGATTTGTCCACCGTGATTTGAAACCGGGCAACGTCATGGTGACGAAGAAAGCGGGCGTCAAGCTGCTCGACTTCGGCCTGAGCGAGCAGCGGGCGCAGGCGCTGCCACCCGGCTGGGCCGACGCCGTCACCCGTACAACACCAATTGGTCCTCCGGGCACGGTGCTTGGAACGCTGCAGTATCTGGCGCCCGAACAACTGGAAGGCAAGGAGTCGGACGAACGGACCGACATCTTCGCCTGCGGCACGGTCATCTACGAGATGGTGACGGGTCGGAAGGCCTTCGAGGGAGCCAGTCCCGCGAGCGTGATCGCGGCCATCATGCAGCACGATCGGCCTTCGGTCACCGCCGTCCAGCCGTCCGCGCCGCTCGCGCTGGAGCACGTCGTCTCGACGTGTCTCGCCAATGACCCCGACGAACGCTGGCAGAACGCTGGCGACCTGACACGTGAGCTGAAGTGGATTGCCGCGGTCGGTCGCCTGAGGGCTGCCCCGCAGGAACCCGCACGCGCCCGAACAGGCCAGCGCGTCTGGATGGCCGTCGCAGGCCTGTTTCTGCTGTCAACGCTCGCGCTCGCGGCGCGACAATTCCTTCGGCCATCGGTGACCGACGAGTCCGTGTATCGGACGTCGATCCTGCTGCCCGAAGGGCTGCGGTTTCCGGGAGCCGGGGCTATCGGTGGAATTGGGCGGTTCGCTATCTCGCCCGACGGGCGGCGCATGGCCTTTGTCGCGATTGACCCCAACGGGAATCAGATGCTGTGGGTACGGCCGCTCGACTCGCTCGCCGCCACTTCGCTCGCCGGCACCGACGGCGCCTCGTCGCCGTTCTGGTCGCCGGATTCGCGTGTGATTGCGTTCGTCGCGGGAGGGCAGCTGAAGACGGTCGATCCGGCGGGCGGTTCGCCCATCGTCGTCGCGTCGGCCGCCGTCAACGCGACTGGCGCATGGAACCGCGCCAACGAGATTCTGTTCACGCCGACGCCCACATCGCCGTTGCACAGCGTGTCGGCATCGGGGGGCACGCCGCGGCCGGTGACGATGCTCGACAAAGCGGCCGGCGATGTCCTGCACCGGAATCCGTTCTTCTTGCCCGACAGCCGCCACTTCTTGTTTGTCGCCGTCTCGGCTCGTAACGGGGGAAGTACCGGGCCGCGAGCTGTGTACGTCAGCTCGCTCGATGCCAACGGGCCGGCGCGGCTGCTGATCGACGGCGGATCGATCGCGAAGTACTCGCAGGGACGATTGATTTTTCTTCGGGACAATACGCTCATGGCGCAGCCGTTCGACGTCGACCGGCTTGCGCTCACCGGCGAGCCCCGGCCAGCCGCGGAACAGGTGGAGCTCAACGGCCCCGCGTCCGCCGCCTTCACCGTCTCGGATACGGGCGTGCTCGCGTACCAGCCCGCTGCTGCACAAGGCTCTCAGCTGGTCTGGTTCGATCGCGAAGGACGGCAGCTTGGCACCGTGGGCGACCCGGCACAGTACGGCGACGTCGAGTTGTCGCCGGACGGGCGGAGCGCAGCGGTCAGCGTACTGGACCCGGTCTCGAACACGCGAGATCTCTGGGTCTTCGACCTGACCCGCGGCGTGAGAACGCGCTTCACCTTCGACCGCGGGGACGAAGTCACGCCGATCTGGTCGGCGGAGGGCTCGCGTATTTTCTTTACGTCGAACCGCAGAGGACACTTCGACCTGTATCAGAAGATGGCAACCGGCGTCGGGACCGAAGAGCTCCTGTTCGCGGACAGTTCCGAGAAGTACCCGACCAGCTCGTCGCCGGATGGCCGGTCGCTGATGTACTGGGCGTTCGACGCCGACGGCGCCACGCTCTCGCTCATGCCTCTGACGCCCGAGCCCAAACCGTCGACGTTTCTGCGCACGCCTGTGGGGCCGGGACGTTTTTCGCCGGACGGCCGGTGGGTTGCCTACTATTCCGCCGAGTCTGGACGTTCGGAAGTGTACGTCGTGCCGTTTCCCGTGGCTTCGCGGAGGTGGCAGGTGTCCAGTGCCGGGGGCACTCTGTCGCGGTGGCGACGCGATGGGAAGGAGCTCTTCTACATGGCCCGGGACAACAGACTGATGGCCGTGACGGTCGAGTAGCCACGGTTCGGGATTCGAGGCCGGCCCGCCGCGCCCCTTGCTCGAAGCGCGCCCCGTGGGGCCGCGTTTCTTCTACGACGTTTCGGCGGATGGCCAACGGTTTCTTGTGAACTCGCTGGGGAGCGAAGGCCTGTCATCCTCCATCACCATCGCTCAGAACTGGAGCGCTGCGCTGAAGCCGTGACGAACGCAACTGGCGCGCGCCTGGCGGTGAACG
The DNA here is from genome assembly GCA_963773035.1 of uncultured Acidobacteriota bacterium. Classification (GTDB taxonomy): domain Bacteria; phylum Acidobacteriota; class Vicinamibacteria; order Vicinamibacterales; family CAVVIG01; genus CAVRXZ01. Next base: position 29,554 of record CAVYZX010000038.1, read on the forward strand.
ACCCCCTTGGCCGGCGTGTTGTCCCACTCGATAAGCCGGTCATCACGATTGGTCGTCGCGACGGACACGACCTGCAGATGGCCGGGACCGAAGTCTCGCGGGACCACGCGGAGATCGTCTCGACGGCGGAAGGATTCGTCATCCGCGACTGCGGCTCCCGGTTCGGCACGTTCGTCAACCGCGAGCGGGTGACGGAGCGGCGGCTGGTCCACGGGGATCGGATCGAGTGCGGGCGCAACGGTGCGGCCATGACATTCCTTCTCGCGGATGACCGCGCGGTCGATGACAGCCTGCCGGCGCCCGTTGTCGGCGATCTCCGCCACGTGGTTTCGCTGCTCCAAGGTCTGCGCGAGATGGGCAGCGAGCGGGTCCTCGATGAAGTGCTTGCGCTCGTGCTCGACTCCGCCATCGAGGCCACCGGCGCCGAACGCGGCTTCATCATGCTCGCCGATGGCGCCGGCGCGTTGGAGATGAAGCTCGCGCGACGGGCGGGGCACGTGACGCTGCCCGCCGCGGGGTTCGAGACCAGCCGGAAGATTCCGGAGCAGGTGTTTGCCACTGGGCAGCTGATGGTCGTCACCGACCTCTTTGAGGGTGATTTGGCGGCCGTGCACACCGGTACCGTGGCGCTGGGGATTCGCCACGTGCTCTGCGCGCCGTTGCGGCTCGTTCGCTACGTCGAGCGAATCGACGCATCGGCTGATCGCCAGCACATCGGCGTGCTCTACTTGGACAGCCGCGAGAAGGGACGGTTGCTGTCGGCGCCAACGCGTACAGCGCTCGAGGCTTTCGCTAGCGAGGCGGCTCTGGCCATCGAGAACGCGCGCCTGTACCAGGAAGGCCTGGAGAAGGCGCAGCTCGACCTGGAAATGCGCACCGCGTCACGCATCCAGCAGGCTCTTCTCCCCGAAGGGCGCCGGACCGGTGGCTTCTTCGAGGCGGTCGGCGCCTCTGTTCCAAGCCGCGCCATTGGTGGCGACTTCTTCGAATACCAGGATCTCGCGGGAGGCCGCTTCGGCTTCGGGCTTGGCGATGTCACGGGCCATGGCCCGCCCGCCGCGCTGCTCACGGCCCTCGTCCAGGGGATTCTTGCGGCGCACGCATCGACGGCCGCGAGGCCCGACGAGGTGATCGCGTTCACCAATCAGACCCTGGTGTCGCGTCGCATCGAATCGCGATTCGTGACACTCTTCCTGGGTGTGCTGTCACCGGACGGCCGCCTGACCTTCTGCAATGCCGGACAGAACCCTCCGCTGCTCTTCACTCAGAACGGCACCCGTCGTCTCGAAACCGGAGGCACGCTGATCGGAGCGTTTCCTGACGCCAAGTACGTCCACGAGGACCTGCAGCTCCGACCGGGCGACACGATCGTCCTATTCAGCGACGGGATCACGGAAGCGATGAACGGAGCCGGCGAGGAGTTCGGCGAGAATCGCGTTCGAGCAGTCGTTCAGGGTGTGCTGGCCGAATCGCCGGAGCGCATTCTGCACGCCGTGTTCGATGCGGTCCACGCGTTTGCGCGCGAGGCGGCGCAGCACGATGACCTGACGGCCGTGGTGCTTCGGTTCGGGCCACCGACGACGTAGAGTCGAACCGCGGGAATCGTTGCGGTCAGGGCAGGTCGGCGACCATTTTCAAGAGATCCATGCTCGTGATGATGCCCACCGGATCGCTCCCCTGTGTCACGACCAACCGGTGAATATGTTGCTCCACCATGATCCGTGCGACCTCCGCCACGGACGCGGTTACCGGCACCTGGTGAATCACCGGTGTCATCACGTCTCGGACGGTGACTGCCCGTTCCTCCACAAAACGTTGACCAAGATCTTCGAGTGTGAGGTCCATGCCGTGATCGCGATAGAAATTCGATGATGTGAGTTCGGAAGGCTCGGCCACATTACGGCCGATGTCGGTCATCGACACCACTCCAATGAGGTGCCCCTGGCTGTCCACAACGGGCGCGCCCGAGATTTCCCGCTCGACGAGGTATCGAGCCAGTTCATCGGTCGTCATCTCATCGGCCACCGTCATGATGTCCGGGTTCATCAGGTCTTTCACGTTTCGCGTTTTGCCCATCGCCCAGTCCTCCAGGTTTAGTCTGCTCGCTCTGCCTCTCGCCCAAGGGGCAACAACAATGCCAGGCGCAGCTGTGCGAGTGACATCAGTGAACGTGCGAGATCCTCAGCAGATTTCGCGGAATCGAGCGGTCAACCGTCACGGAGGCCGCCGGTTTGCGTGGCCACCGAGGAGTTTCCCCGCAAGGTGCGAGAAATCCCCCGAGCGGGCGCATCTGCACGGGTGTTCAGGCTGTTGAAAAAGTCCGTCTCAATGCAAAATGCAAAATGAAGACTGCCGAAAACCTCAATGTTTCTGCATTGTGCATTGATCATTCTGCATTGCCGCGACCGTTCTTCGGCATTCTGTTAGGCATCACGGTTGCTTGAGTCTGTTCCCAAAGGCTGACTGCCGGAGTTTTGGCAGAAAGCGGGGAGGATTCCCATGCGGAACGAAGCTGACAGATTTGTGACTTGCCACTGGCTCACGCCGACACGTTCCATGCCGCATCCGCATTGCTTCATGGCGAGCGCTCGGCCGTGGAGTTGCCTGCGCGATGGTTTCCCCCGTCCTTTGGCCATGCGCGAACTGCGAAAGTGCTCGTCGTGTCCGCGTTGGGAACGGCGCACGTTCGAAGATGCCAAACGCGACCAATTGTTCGAAATATGGGGCGTTGGTGACGCTGTCGCCAACCAGGCGACGTTCGATGACGTGAGGCGTGAATTGGCGATGGAGACGTGGGGCGTCTGTTGATTGGCGGGAAACTCCACCAGATCGGATAAAGGCCGGCAGGGGAGTCGAAACCCGGTGACGCCAGGTGCACCTCGGCTTGTCCGCGGGCGCTGCCGCTCAGCAGTCTTGAGGACCGGCTGCGCGGACCGCATCAGGCGGCGTCGTTTCCCGGGCGCGGAGGACCGAGCGCGCGCAGGTGCTCGCACAGGACCCGACAGGCGTCCGATGCGGTGAAGATGCCGGCCAGTCGGCCATGACTGGTGACGAGGACGCTTCCGATGTGCCGTTTGGCCATCTCTTCGAGCACGCGATCCAGCGGCTGACTCGTGTCGACGGTATAGGCGTCCGGCACGAAGACGTCCCGCACAAAGAGCTCGTCTTTGGAGGGCAGTCCGAGATCGGGGTCGAGCACGCGTTTGAGGTCTCGATCGGTCAACACGCCCACGAGCTGGTTTCCCTCCTTGACCGGGAGATGTCTGACTTCGTGGCGAACCATGAGCGCTCGTGCGACGAGGAGACTGTCTCCGGCCTCCACGAAATACGGAAAAGGGGTCATGACGGAACGGATCGAAGGGATGTGGTCCATGAACTTCAGCATGCGGGAACGCGAACGCGTTTCTTGTTCAGCGAGCAGTGGGTGAGAAGAATCTCTGACCCTCGTCACGAAGACCGATCTTGCGCAGGATCGCCATCATCGGGCACCAGTTGGTAAACGCCGACTGGAACAGGTTCAACCCCACGAAAACGGTGAACCAAAGAAACGCGGTGCTCACGTACATCCCCAGCAGTACGCTCACCACCACGAAAATGCCTGCAATCAGGCGAAGCGCGCGTTCGATAGTCATGATGAACTCCTTTTGAAAGTGCAGTCAACCGGTGGGACGTAGAGAGCGCGCCGTGTCATGAGCCGGCTCCTGCGGGAGCGTGCGCGACGGCCGCTGCGGTAGGCTGCCGCTTCTCGTGACTCATGAAGTAGAGCACGGGCACGGTGACACGAGAGAGCAGCAGCGACGCCACTTCACCCGCCATCAGCGAAATCGCCAGGCCTTGGAAGATCGGATCGAAGAGGATGACGGCGGAGCCGACGATGACCGCCGCGGCGGTGAGCGCCATCGGGCGGAACCGTACCGCGCCCGCGTCAACCACGGCTTCCGCGAGGGGCATGCCTTCACGCAAGCGCATTTCGATGAAGTCCACGAGGATGATCGAGTTCCGCACGACAATCCCCGCGCCGGCGATAAAGCCGATCATCGAGGTGGCCGTGAAGAAGGCGCCCATCGCGGCATGCGCCGGCAGGATGCCCACCAGCGAGAACGGAATGGCCGCCATGATGGTCAACGGCACGTCAAAGGCTTCGAACCACCAGACGACGAGAATGTAGATGAGCACCAGCACCGCCGCGAAGGCGATGCCGAGATCGCGGAACACCTCATAGGTGATGTGCCATTCCCCGTCCCACTTCATCGCGTATTTGGTCGTGTCGAACGGCTGATGCGTGTTGTAGATGTCGAGCGCGTACCCCTCGGGCAGCGGGACCTTCGAGAGGACCTCGTTCATGCGCAGGATGGCGTACACGGGGCTTTCCGCCGCGCCAGCGAGATCGCCCGTCACGTATGTCACCGGCAGCAGGTTCTTGTGGTAGAGACTGTCCGCTTCCGTTCGCGCCTCTTCGCGGGTGATCTCGCCGATGGCGACGAGCTTTGGGCCCAACCGGAGTTCACGCACGGCAGCCATCGAACCCTGCAGGGCTCGCGGCAGGCGGACGACAATCGGTACGTCCTCACGGGCGTACGGGTCGTGCAAGAGCCCGGCGCGCCCCCCCTCCGTTGCCAAGCGCACCGCCGCCGACACATGCGCCGCCGACAGCCCGGCCGCGCTGGCTCGCGAGTCGTCCACGACCAGTTCCATCTTCGGCTGGGGTGATGCGGCGTACCAATCGACGTCCACAACACCGGATGTGCCCTCCAGCACCGATTTCACCTGGCCGGCGAGCTCGAGGCGCCTCGCAGGCTCGGGTCCGTACACCTCCGCGACCAGCGTCTGCAGCACTGGCGGTCCCGGCGGCACTTCAGATACTTGAACGGTGGCGTTGAACCGACGCCCGATCGGCAGGAGGCGTTCGCGCACGCGCTTCGCGACCTCGTGGCTTTGCTCGCCGCGGTCGTCTTTGGGCAGCAGATTTACTTGCAGATCGGCAAGGTGCGGCCCGCGGCGGAGAAAGTAGTGACGAACCAGGCCGTTGAAGTTGTACGGCGACGACACGCCGACGTAGCTCTGCACGTTGACGACACTCGCATCCAACAACACCTCCTGGGCGAGCTCCGCGGATACACGCGCCGTCTGCTCGAGCGCGGTTCCCTCGGGCATGTCCACGATCACCTGGAACTCGCTCTTGTTGTCGAACGGCAGCATCTTGACGGTGACGAGCTTGAGCGGCACGAGCGCCATTGCCGCGAGCAGCAGAACCGCGACGCCGCCGAGAAACAGCAGCCGAACGCGGCCGCTCGTGACGAGCGTTCCCATCATCCGGCGATACAGTCGCGTCGCCGCGCCTTCGTGCGCGTGGCCGTGGGTGCCTTCTGTCCGGAGCAAGCGCGCGGCTGCCCACGGCGTCACGATGAAGGCGGCAGCAAGCGAGAACATCATTGCCGCCGAGGCGCCCACTGGAATCGGCCGCATGTATGGCCCCATCAGGCCGCCGACAAAGGCCATCGGCAGGATGGCGGCGACCACCGTGAGCGTGGCGAGGATCGTGGGATTCCCCACTTCGTCAACGGCGCGGACGGCGATGGCCGTCAGGCCCGACCCGCCGTCCGCACGCATGCGCGCGTGCCGCACGATGTTCTCGACCACCACGATCGCGTCGTCCACCAGGATGCCGATGGAGAAGATCAGCGCGAAGAGCGTGATGCGGTTCAGGGTGTAGCCGTAGACAAAGAACGCAAACAACGTGAGCGCGAGGGTCATCGGAATGGCGACGAGCACGACGAACGCTTCCCTGATGCCAAGGGCGAGCGCGATCAACACTGAGACCGATACCACGGCGAGGAACATGTGGTAGAGGAGCTCGTTGGATTTCTCGGCCGCCGTTTCACCGTAATCTCTCGTAACGGTGACATGGAGATTGCCGGGCAACAGCGTGGGACGCACAGTGGCGAGCTTGTCCTCGATCTGATGGGCCACCGTAATGGCGTTGGCGCCTTTCCGTTTCGCCACGGCAATGGTCACTGCGGGGTGAGTGCCGCTGTCGCGCGCGTGGAAGCGCACGTAGGAGCTGGGTGGCGCATCGCCGTCGGCCACCCGCGCGACGTCGCCGAGTTGGATCGAGCGGTCGCCCTGTGCTGAGACGATCACGTCGCGCAACGCAGCGACGCTCTCGATCTGCCGTCCCGTCTCGAGACGTGCGACGTTGCCGCCGGCGACCGGACCCGTCGTGGTCGATCGCGCGTTGGCTCCCTCGATGGCGCGCGATACCTGCACTGGATCGAGTGCGGCCGCCGCCAGCCTGGCCGGGTCGAGTTGCACAGCAATCTCGCGCGGCCGCCCGCCAATCAGGGTGACTTCCGATACATCAGGCACTTCCGCCAGCGCTTCGCGCAATTGGGCGGCCAGGCTGCGAAGCTGATGGTCGTCGTATCCCTCGCCCCACAGCGTGACCGCCAGAATCGGCACATCGTCAATGGACCTGGGCTTGACGAGCGGAGCAGACGCGCCAGGAGGCGTACGGTCGGCGTTCGCCGCGAGCTTTTGATTGAGGCGCACGAGCGCTCGCTCCTCGTCTTCGCCGACGAGAAAGCGCACGATCACCATCGATTGCCCGGGGCTGGACGTTGAATAGATGTATTCGACGCCTGGCACCTCCCAGAGCAGCTTCTCCATCGGGCGGGTGACGCGCTGCTCCACTTCCGCAGGGCTCGCGCCGGGGAGCTCCACGAACACGTCCACCATGGGGACGATGATTTGCGGCTCTTCTTCGCGCGGCAGTGCCGCGACTGCGAACGCCCCGAGCGCTATCGAGCCGATCATCAGCAGCGGCGTCAGCTTCGACGGGATGAAGGTGGCGGCGAGCTTTCCGGCAAGGCCGAGACGCGAGGTCATTGCCCGGCTCCCGTGCCAGCCGATCCGCTGAGGGTAACGGGAGAACCATCCAGCAGACGCGGCGGTGGCGAGGTCACGACCGACTCACCAGCGTCCAGGCCCGAAAGCACTTCGGTCTCCTTGTTAATCTCGGTACCCACCTGGACGAGACGCAACCTCGCGACGCCTTCCTGCACCACGAAGACGGATGTGACTTGCCCATGCCGCCGAACGGCGGTGGCGGGCACCCGCAACAAGCGCCGAGGAGCACCGGGGAAGAACACGCGTGCAAATGTTCCCGTGCGTGCAGTTACGGTGAGAGGTACTGCGACCTTGACGGTGAACGCCCGTTGATCCGCATCAACGGCTCGGGCCACCTCGGTCACCACGCCTTCGAAGGTTCCGTCGGCGGCGGGTTGAGGGGAAGCGCTATCGATCGACACTTCCACGCGATCGCGTTGGTGAACGTAGGCAGCACGCGCTTCATCCACTCGAACCACGACCTGCCGCGCACCGCCCGATTCAATCCGCAGCAGCGGCGTCCCAGGTGACGCGAGGTTGCCGGGATCGCTGAGGCGTTCGGTGATCAGGCCGTCGAAGGGTGCGCGCAGTGTTGTATAGGACTGCGTCGTCGTTGCGGCTCCTGCGGCAGCCCGTGCCGACGCGAGATTGGCATCGACCATCTCGACATTGGCCTCGGCTCCTGCGACGCGCGCGGTCGCAGTCGCGAGGCGCGCCTCCGCCTCGTCGCGTTCCTGTTCGGTGGCGGAGTTGCGCGCGTGAAGGGCCGTGATGCGGGTGTGCCACGCCTCGGCGAGCCGGTGTTCGGCCCCCGCGGCCTTTTGCTCTGCGCGTGCATGCGCGAGGGCTTTCTCTGCCGCGATCGCGGCCGCGCTTGCCTGGCGAGTGTGCTCGCTGGCATCCCGCGCGTCGAGGGTCACGAGCACATCACCGGCACGCACGCGGTCCCCGGCTCGCACACCAACGGCATCAATCGTCGAGACGATGCGGCTCGAGACCAGGGCAGATTCCTGGGCGGCAACAACGCCGCCGGCCTCGAGGCGCTCGGCCGCATCGGCATAAGCGGCGGGAACGGCTGTCACGACGATCGGGGCACGGGCCTGCGCCGAGGGCGGGTGCTCGCTGCCGCCGCAGGCAGACAGCACGCCCGCTGCGAAGCTCAGCGCGATTAATCCGGAAGGGTGCTTCATTGCTTGTCCTTTGTGAGTCCGATCAGAGGCGGCCTATCGCACGGTCGAGCGCCACCGTCTGGAGAATCACGTCCATTTCGGCGGCCGTGGCGCGCGATTCGGCGTCGAGCGTGGCTTCGGCGGCACGAAGTACGTCCGTCACAGTCGCCAGCCCCGTTTCGTACCGATCCCGGATGATGCGCTGCGATTCGCGCGCCTGCGTCAGCGCCGTCCGGCCTGCCTCCTCTCGTGCGCCCGCGGCCACCAATTGCGCGAGCGCTGCACGAACCTCGACTTCAATGCTTCGCTCCACCCGCTCGCGCTCCGCGCCAGCGCGTATTTGCGCGTACCCTGCTTCGGTCATGCGCGCGGCATCGGCGAATCCTTTGAAGAGGTTCAACCGCACCTCGGCGCCAACCACCCAGCTCGATTGCTGTGTGCCGAGTGTCGCACCGTTGAATTCCCAGCCCGCCTGTGCGGCAACGGTCGGCAGCAGCCCGGCCCGTGCAGTGCGTCGCGCGTTGTCGGCCAGCTGTTGTCGCAGCTCGGCCTGCCGGCGCTGGGGGTGGAGGCTCAGCGCTTCACGAACGAGCGTGTCTCCATCCGCCGGCATGGCACGAGGCGAAGGAGGAACAGCTATCACCGCGGCAGTCAGAGGCAACCCGACGGCATCGGCGAGCTGAATGCGCGCGACTGCCACATCTCCTGCGGCGGCGATCTGCCGCTGGCGCATGTCCGCCCTGTGCACCTCCACAGTGAGGACGTCCGCCTCTGTCACCAATCCGGCCTCGCGGCGTGCACGAGCACGCTGCTGATCGCTTTCGGACGCGGCCACTGCGCCATCTGTGGCGCGAACGGCGGCTTCGAGTTGCAGCACGCGGACGAACGCCTGGGCGGCGCGGAACGCAAGATCCCGCGTGGCGCCGTCCTGCGCCACGACCGCCATGTCCCGATCCAATTTCGCGGCCTCCACCGCTAATAGCGTCGACCCAGCGTCAAAGATCCGTTGCCCCACGGTGATGCCAGTCCGCGTGTTGGTCAACGGGTCCGGTTGATTCAAGGCAGGGATTGCGAAGTTCGCTTCGCTGAAACGGCGTTGCGAGAGCAGCGAGCTGAAGACGAAGACCGGGTTGTTTCCGTGCTGCACCGTTTCTGACACGTCGACACGCGGCCAGAATCCTGATTGCGCCTGCCGCACCCGTGCTTCCGCTTCCTGAATGGTCGAGGCAAGGGCGCGTGCGTCGGCGGTCTGGCCCCGTGCGCGGTTCATTGCCTCCTGGAGCGTGAGGGGTGTCTGCGCCAGCACGGGTCGGGGCGGAGCGGCCATGACAGCCAAGAGCAGCAGGAGTGCCGCCTGTCGGCGCCGGTTCGCTGTCACAGAGTCATCTCCTTCCGGATGCCGACTCGAGCGAGAGGAGCGCGTGCCGCAAGCGCTCGTCCGCCTCCAGCTCTGCCTGGAGCGCACGATCGGCCAGCGGTGGATGGGTCCTTCTCCGCGGGAGAGATGCAGAAGGGCCACGTTTGGTGACAGCGACCTGAGGGGCTGCGCGTCCGCTGGACCGACCTGTCACATTCCTGCCAGATCTGCATCTGTTGTACGAACGGCAGGCATGTATGAAGGACTTTCCTCATCACTACATCGTTGCGGCGGCCGGAACGGCGAACGGAGATGTGGAGCTGACCGCCGAACAGCTGCCACGCCTCGCGTCGGCGTCACCAGCCGAGTTCGGTGGCCCGGGCAATCGCTGGTCGCCTGAGACGCTGCTGGTCGGCGCCGTCGCCGATTGTTTCGTGCTGACGTTTCGGGCGGTTGCAGCCGCTTCGAAGCTTCCGTGGACTTCGTTAACGTGCCGTGTGAGCGGCACACTCGACCGGATCGAGCGCGCGACGCAGTTCACGAGCTTTGAGATTCATCCTCACCTTGAAGTGCCGGCGGGGATTGATCTCGAACGGGCGCAACGGGCCCTCGAAAAGGCCGAACGAAACTGTCTCATTTCGAGTTCGCTCAAAGGGGCGATTCACTTGAAGGCTGAAATTTCGGTCGCTGAAGGGGTCGGCGCAGAGATGGACGGCCAGGCGCTCGTACAATGAATGTGTGTCTGATGTCGGCGTGAAGGCGGAATATGCGGCACTCGTCAAAGACGCGGCCACCGGCGACCGTGACGCGATGGAGCGGCTTCTTCTCCGTGCGCAGGAAGCGGCCTATCGTTTCAGCTTGCTGGTGTGCGGGCACGCGGAGGACGCGGAAGACGTCATGCAGGACGCACTGCTGAAGACCTACCAACACGTGACGCGGATCAGCGAGCCGGAAGCGTTCCGCACCTGGCTGTACACGACTGTGAGAAATGCGTGCTTGATGAAGAGGCGTCGGCACGTCGGGGAGCCGGCGCATTTCGTGTCGATTGATCACCCCACGGGGAGTCGGGAGGGCACGAGGAGACCGGTCGATGTCGTCGACCCCTCACGCCCGGCCGACCAGAGGCTCATGGACGGCTGGCTGGATAGTCGACTTCATGAAGCCCTGAAGCTACTTCCGCCATCGTACCGGATGATCGTTGTCATGCGGGAGATCGAGGGATTGACGACGAAAGAGGTTGCGACGATTACGGGGTTCTCAGAGGCCAACGTCAAGACACGTCTGCACCGCGCGCGGATGATGCTGCGGCGTCGGTTGGAGAGTGTATGAGCGTGCAGACGACCGCCTGCAAGAGGATTCTCGCCAACATCTCGGGATTTCTGGACGGCGAGCTGGACACAACCGCGTGCGATGAGATCGAGCGCCATTGCCAACAGTGCGCGAGCTGTGCGGCGCTTGTGAACGGCTTGCGGGAGACAGTCGGGCTGTGCCGCCAGGCAGGCTCAGTCCCGCTGCCGGACGCCGTGCGTCGGCGGGCGCAAGACAGCGTACGGCGGCTGCTCAGGCGAGACGCCGAGGAGGGCTGACATGGAAGACGCGTTGACGTTGATTGCCGTGCTCGCGTTGTGGTTGGTGCTGCAAGCGTGGGTGCTCCCACGCTTCGGCGTTCCGACGTGAGTGGTTCACCATCCGCCCGGCCGGGGCGGAAATGCAGATCGTAATCGAGATTCTTCCGAACCGTGATGGTCCAGAGGCTTCCGGGTCGGCGACCGGCAGGGGACTTCGCGCCTTGAACGCCTCAGCGATCTCGGTCGAGCACGTTCGCCTGACGCGCGGCTCGCCGTCAGACAAAATCGACGAAGAGGATCGACCGTCCTCCGGCGAGCGCGAAGATCTACGGCGCGAGCCGCCGTGTGGCGTCTACTCAACCAGGCTGTAGAAGCCCGTGTGACGATTGATGCTGAACCGTTGGACCAATGCGTCCTTCTCTGTGGTGACGATGTCCGCCGTGATCGTATCGGCATCCCTTTCGATGACGGCGCCGACCTTGAGTCGAGCATTCCCTGCCATGACAAGCCACTGTTGCAGGTAGCCCTTCACGTCATTCGCAGAGAGATTCAGGTTCGCTGGCGCTGTGTTCTGACCCCAGCCCCGACCCATCATGCCCCGACCCATCATCCCGGGTCCTCTCATGCCCCAGCCCATCATGCCGTGACCACACGGCCCCATCATCCAAGGGCTCATCGCCCCCGGGTCAGCCTGCGGGGTCGCCTGAGCGCCTGCCAAGCTCGTTGCTCCGACGATCGCGAACGCGAGAGCAAGCGACCCAAGCCCCCCGGCCAAGAATTTCTTCCGCATAGCTGCATCCTCCTGTTCCGAGGTTTCGTCACCCGCGAGCTCTATCCAGGAGTCAGAGCGGAGCGGCGGCGGCTCGGAATAACTGCCGCTGCGAATTCCGTGCGCAATACCCGTACCCGCCTGACTTCATGGCGTTGCCCTGAGGAAGCGCATTTGGCTGAACGTCCACGACGGAATATTTCTGACGGCTGCGGAATAGTTCCCAACTTCCGGCCGTCCGCTCCCGCCGCTCGGTGAGACGCATTAGTTCGTGCTCCTGAACCATACCGGGCTGACGATCGCTGTTTCAATGTGATTGACCGGCGTCGACTCTGTTTTCAGGCCCGCGAGCGTCCTGCGGTGAGCATTCATGTGGCCGGAGGCGGCAATACCCTTGGTCGACCTTCGAGATGAAGGCTCGTGGCTTGTCCGGCATCGCTTGTGCGTTAGGGAAGGGCACCGGGAGGGGGTTTCCGCTGAATTTCGTCAACGACATCGGACGGATCGACCAGTCATCGAAGGGAGCGAACACCATGACGACAGTCACCGTGTCGACTCAGATCGAGGCCCCAATCGAACGAGCGTTCGAGCTCTTCACCGACGTCGAACGCGGGGCGACGCATGTTTCGGGCATCAAGAAGACCGAGATGCTGACGACGGGGCATTTCGGGCTGGGAACCCGCTGGCGGGAGACGCGCGAAGTCCTGGGTGTCTCCGACAGCGCCGAGATGGAGGTGACCTCGTTCGAGCGAAACCGGACATACACCATCACGCATCACAAGGCGGGTGTGCGGATCGACACCATGTTCTGGTTCGAGCCGTCGGGAGACGGAACCAAGGTCAGCATCGAGTTCGAGCTCGACGCGGGCGGCCTCCCGCCAGGACTGCTGATGCCGCTCAACTGGGCGATCGCTGGGAAGGTCCGGGACGTGCTCGGTCAGGACCTGGTCGATTTGAAAACGTCGCTCGAAAAGTGACGCCATGAATCTGATTCCTCTGGACGTCGGGCGCCCGATCTGGGACAGGTTTTTCACCGTGGCGCCGCTCGTCGTGGTGGGCAGCAAAGAGCCGGACGGTACGTACGACCTGGCCCCAAAACACATGGCGATGCCGCTCGGGTGGCAGAACTACTACGCGTTCGTTTGCAGTCCACGCCACGCCACGTACCGGAATATCTGCCGCGAACGGCAGTTCACTGTCAGCTTTCCGCGGCCGACCGAGATCGTGGCGAGTAGCCTGGCTGCAAGCCCGCGGTGCCAAGACCAGACCAAACCGGTGGTCGCGCTGCTTCCGAGACGGCCGGCCACGACAGTTGACGGCGTGCTCGTCAACGACTGCTATCTGTACTTGGAATGTGTGCTGCACAGCATCCTAGACGGATTCGGCGCCCACAGCCTCATCGTCGGTGAGATCGTGGCGGCGTCAGCCAGCGAAGACTATCTTCGGATGGACGACCGGGATGGTGGCGAGCAGCTCTTCAACTCGCCGCTGCTCGTGTACGTCAGCCCCGGTCGGTATGCGGAACTCCGGGAGACTGCCCAGTTCCCGCTGCCGGCAGGATTCTCCCGGTGACACAGGAGATTCTCGGTTTCCTTCGCGATCAGGAGAGGCCCATGATTGCACTGCTGACCGAGCTGGCTGCCCTGGAATCGCCGACCGACGATCCACTCGCAACCGCACGCGTCCTGGATCGGCTGACAGGAGAGCTTGCCCAGAGCGGCATGACCGTCCGCCGCTTGCGGGGACGGCAGTCCGCTGGTTTGCTGGTCGCGCGCCCGGCCTTTCGCGTCAGACACAAGCCGCTGCAGCTGCTCGTGGGCCATTGCGACACCGTCTGGCCGGTCGGCACCGAGCGCGACATGCCAGTGCAGGTGGTCGATGATCAGATTCGCGGTCCCGGTGTTTTCGACATGAAAGGCGGCCTCGTCCAGATGCTCTTCGCGCTGCGCGCGCTGCGCGAGGTCAAATGCGATCCGCCGGCCACGCCTGTCGTTATGATCAACTCCGACGAAGAAACGGGGAGCGCCGATTCAAAGCGAATCACCGTTCGGCTGGCTCGCCGCGCCGCGAGGGCGTTCGTCCTGGAACCTGCGTACGGGTCGAACGGCAGATTGAAGACGTCGCGCAAGGCGGTCGGCGAGTTCGAAATCGTGATCCGAGGCCGGGCCGCCCACGCCGGCCTTAGCCCTGACCAAGGCACCAGCGCCGTTCTGGAGCTTTCCCATCAGATCCAGAGGCTCTTCGCCATGAACGAGCCGGCGCGCGGCATCAGTGTGAACGTGGGCACGATTGACGGCGGCGTACGTCCCAATGTCGTGGCGCCCGAAGTACGCGCGCGCGTGGACGTGCGCGTGCCGACGCTCGCCGATGCCAGTCGGCTCGAGTGCGCGATTCGAGGACTGACGCCCGTCGATCCGCGAACATCGATCCACGTGTCCGGCAGCTTCGGCCACCCGCCGCTCGAGCCCGTCCCGCGCAACCGGGCGCTCTGGGAGCTGGCCCGTTCGCTCGGACGACAGATGGGCATCGACCTCGAGGAAGCCGCCGTCGGCGGCGCGTCTGACGGCAACACGATCAGCCAGTACACGGCGACACTCGATGGCCTGGGCGCTGTGGGAGACGGGGCCCACGCGCCCCACGAGTACGTGCTCGCGTCGAAGCTGGGCGAACGCGCGGCGCTCGTCGCACTGCTGCTAGCGGCGCCTCTTCCTGCTGACGAGGATCCGTCATGATCGAAGTCCGAGACGCCAGGGCCGGCGACGTCGCCGCCATTCGCGACATCTTTCAGGCCTGCTACGGCCACGACTATCCCTGCTCCGAGTTCTACGATCTCGAAGAACTGACGCGGCTCGTCTACAGCGATCACCAGCTGCTGCTGGTCGCCGAGGACGTCGAAAGCCGTCGGATTCTGGGCACGGCGTCGGTCGTGCTGCAAATCGGGGCGTTTTCCGATCTGATTGGCGAGTTCGGCCGGCTGGCCGTCCTTCCCGATGCGCGGCATTTGGGCATCGGCCGGCTACTGATGAACGAACGCCTGGCACGGGTCCGCGATCGCCTTCACGTGGGCGTCGTGGACGCCCGGCTGGCCCATCCCTACAGCCTGCGGATCGCCGAGTCGTCGGGCTTCGTGCCCGTCGGGATGCTCCCCCTCACGATGCGGCTCCAAGAGCGGGAAAGCTTCTTGATGCTCGTCCAGTACTTTGGCGACGCCCTGTCGCTGCGGCGCAATCATCCGCACGTCATCCCCGAAGCCTACCCGCTGGCCCAGCTGGCGCTCACGCACTGCGCACTGCCATGCGATGCCATCGTCGACGAGGCGTCGACCGCATATCCCGACACCGGCGGCCTCAGCCTGCGTGAGCTGACGACCGAAGGCTACGCCACGCTGCTCCGTATCGAACGGGGGCGGGTTCGCCATCGCGAGATCTTCGGGCCGCTGCGCCTCCATGACGGGCTGTTTAGACTGCAGTCCCAGCGTTCGCACTATCTGCTGGCGACGAACGGCGATCGGATCATGGGCGCCGTCGGCTGGAACAGGAGCCCCGTCGATCGGATACTTCGCGTCTTCGAGCTGATTGCGCTCGACGATTCGGTCGCGAGATTCCTGCTGACCGGGCTGGAACGCACGTGCCGGGAGGAGGGCCAGACAAGCCTCGTCGAAATCGACGTCAGCGCGTACGCGCCGCGCATGCAGAGAACGCTGCTCGAGCTGGGATTCCTGCCGACCGCCTATGTGCCGGCGATGGTCTTTTCAGAGGTTGAGCGCCTTGACATCGTCAGGATGGTCAGGCTCTTTGTGCCTCCAGAGTTTTCCGCTGTTTCGCTGAGCGCACGCGCTCAATCGGTCGCCGACGCCGTACTCAAACCCTTCGTCAGTCAGCAAGTCCTGCCCGAAATCAAGCGCGTCGTCACCGGGCTGCCACTCTTCCGCGGCCTGGAGCCGGAACAGGTGCAGCGGCTGGCCAGCGCATGCGGCATGGCGCGCTTCTCGCTCGGCGACAGCATCCTGGAGGAAGGCGGCCTGGAGCCGACGCTCTTCATTCTCATTACAGGCGAAGCGGACATCCGCCGCGACGGAGCCCGACAGCGTGTCGGGGTCGTTCGCCCGGGCGAGTGCCTGGGGGAGATGTCGCTGCTGACCGGCCAGCCCCATTCCGCCTCGGCGTTGGCGACTCGAGACACTGAAGCCGCCACGTTGAGCCACCGCGATCTCATGGAGCTCATCCGCGTCCGACCCGACATCGGCCTGGTCATGTTCCGCAATCTGGCCACCGGCCTCGGCGCGAAGCTGGGGCGCGCGGCGGGCGAGAGCCAGGTCGCGACGCATGGCTAACGCTCGCGATCTGACATGAGTAAACAATTGTTGAAAGACTCGTTGGGTTGGGGATTTGTTCTTTGGCTTATCGGCTACATTCTTGGAGTCTTCCTTTTCTTTCTTGTCGCTCCATCGTTGATTGGCTGGGTGATCATGCCCGTTGGAATCATCATCACTTTGTGGATCCTGTTGAGACGAGTGAATGCCAATCTTCTGCAGTACTACGTGATATTGGCTCTCGTGTGGACTGCGATTGCAGTCGTCTTTGACTATCTCTTCATTGTCAAAGCGTTCAGCCCGGCAGACGGATACTACAAGGTGGATGTGTATCTGTACTACACCCTAACGTTCATGACTCCGCTGGTAGTTGGCTGGTGGAAGACGTCACATGATTGAAGTGACCGACACCATCGTTCTCGAGGACCGCGATGCGGAAGATCAAGGAGGACGCGCTAGTCTCGAGTTAGGCAGCAATTCTGGCCACGTAGAGCCCCCAACCAGTGAATATCTGCTCGACTACGCCCCCGAGATTTCCCGCTCGACAAGGTATCGAGCGAGTTCCGCAGTCGTCATCTCATCGGTGACCGTCATGTCGGCGAGCTCCGCGGTCTGGCCTGAGGGTTGAACCGACGCAACAGACGGGCTATTTGCGCTGCTTCGCCGCTATAGTCCTTGAAGGTCGAGTAGATAAGATCGTAGTACTCCGCCGACGCGCTGAACATCTCAAGGCCTCTGGTCGCGCTGATTCTTCAGGGCAGGTCGGCGATCATTTTCAACAGAATAGCGCTGACCCAGATCCTCGAGTGTAAGGTCAACGTCGTCGCATAGAAACTCGTGCCGCGCGAAGATGTGAGATCAGAAGGTTCGGCGAGATTACGGCCGATGTCGGTCATCGATACCGATTAGTTCGGACCGCCTACCTTGACGCGCGCGTCCACGATGCGGCAGCCCTGCCCGGCCGGCATGACGATCACCGGATTCAAGTCGAGCTCGACGATCTCGGGAATTTCCTCGGCCAGGCGCGAGACGCGGAGCACGAGCTCCGTCAGCGCATCGACGTCTCCCCGCGGTCGGCCGCGATAGCCGTCGAGCAGCTTGGTGCGTCTGACTTCGGCGACCAGATCGTCGGCGTCTCGATCGGTCAAGGGCGCGATCCGGAAACGAACGGCGCCCAGCGCTTCGACCAACACGCCGCCAGGACCGAGGCCGACCAACGGACCGAACAACGGATCTTCCACGAGTCCCACGATCATCTCGGTCCCGCCGAGAATCATCGGTTGAATGAGCACGCTCATCGTCAGGTCCGAAAGGCCGTGCTGCCGTCCCGCCGCGATGAGCTCGTCGAAGGCGCCGCGTACGGCTTCAGAGGTCGTGAGATTCAACCGAACACCATCGACCTCCGACTTGTGAACGATCGTGGGTGCGCTCAGTTTCGCGGCCACGGGCAGACCGACAGCAGTGGCTGCGGCCGCTGCTTCTTCGGCGCTGTGCGTGAGCACGCTCGAAACCATCGGCAGTCCGAACGCGCTCCCAAGCTGACGGCATTCATCCGACGTCATCCAGTCGCCGCCTCTGGCGTCGATGATCCGACGACACACCTCGCGCGCGTCCTCGGCACGAATGTCGTTGAAGTCCCAGAACAATCCTGGCGGCTGGGTGCGCCAGGCGGCGTAGGTGGCCACCTTCCCGAGCGCACGGCCCGCATTTTCAGGAAACATGTAGACGGGGATGCGTTCGTCAGGGGTCTCGAGTCGCGTGTGGCGTCCTGCCTCGGCCATCAGGCAGGCCAGAATCGGCTTGTTCTTCGCTCCCGACAAGCCGCCCGGCCGCAATCCCTTCCCGGATGGCTTCGAGTGTGGCACCCGAGCCGGCGTTGTCCACCGGCGTGTAGATGACGATGAGCGCATCCACCTCGTCGGCCGCGAGCGCGATCTCAATGCAGTGCCGATACTCACTGGCGCCGGCCGATGCCACCATGTCAACCGGATTGGTGACTGTGGCGAGCGTCGGCAGGCGCTCGGCGAGCCTGCGTCGGGTGGCTTCGGAGAATTCGGCGACCGTGAGTCCCGCGGCCTCGCAGGCATCCACTGCGAGGATGCCCGGGCCTCCTGCGTTCGTGACGACGGCGACGCGGCGTCCGGCAGGGAGCGGCTGCAAATCGAGGCAGGCCGCCACGTCGAACATCTCGTCGATGGTATCGGCCCTGATCACCCCCGATTGATGGAACAAGGCGTCGATCGCCACCTCGCTGGCAGCAAGGGCAGCCGTGTGGCTACCGGCTGCGCGATGACCGGCCCGCGTGCGTCCAGCCTTCAGCGCGACGATCGGTTTCTTCTGACCGATTCGCCGCGCCAGACGCACGAAGCGGCGCGGGTTGCCGAACGATTCCAGGTACAGCAGGATGACGGCCGTCGACGGATCGTCCTCCCAGTACTGCAGCAAATCGTTGCTCGAGACATCCGCCTTGTTGCCAATGCTCACGAAAGTCGACAGCCCGATTTGCCGTTCCGCGGCGAGCGCGACGATGGCGATTCCCAGTGCGCCGCTCTGCGACGACAAAGCGATGCGACCGGCGGGTGGAAAAATCGGCGAGAACGACGCGTTCAGGCTCAGCGATGTATTCAGCAGGCCCATGCAGTTGGGCCCGATCATCCGCATGCCGTAGCCTCGTACGCGGTGCAAGAGCTTCTGCTGTCGGGTACGTCCTTCAGCCCCCACCTCGGCGAAGCCGGCGGTGATCACGATGAGCGACTTGACCCTGGCGGCTGCGCACTCGTCGACGGCCTGGAATACGGCGTCGGGTGGCACGGCAATGATGGCGAGATCCAGACCGGGTGGCACGTCCAGCACGGAGTGGAAGCAGTTGACGCCTCCGATCTCGTCCGCGCTCGGGTTCACTGGATAGAGTCGCCCGCGGTAGGCCGTTGCAACGAGCGCGTCAAAGATGCGACGACCAATCCCGGAGGGATCTCGAGACACGCCCAGTACGGCAACGGAGTCGGGATGTAGCAGAGGGCGAATCGAGGCCGCAGTTGCCGAGTGCTCGCGCGCCTGAATGGCGGCCACACTCCTGGCAGACGACGTCAGATCCAGCTCGACTTCGACGCAGCTGTAATCCAGCTTCGACTTGATCGTGAATCCCGAATCGCGAAACACCCTGAGCATCGGTGCATTCTCGGCGAGTGTTGTCGCCTGGAACCGGGTGAACCCAGCCTCGCTGGCGAGTGCGGCCAGGCGCTCGAGCAAGCCGGTGGCGATGCCCAGATGGCCGAAGTGATCGTCGACGGCAAATGCGACTTCGGCGACTGCGTCTCCGGTTCGGATGTACGAGGCGGTTCCAATCAAGCGCTCGTGGCCCGCGGGAGATCGCATGGCGAGTAGCGTGACGCCCTGGCCAGCGTCCACAAATCCGCAGAGCCGCGAAATGACGTCGGCCGGAGGCTCGGCCGGCGAGAGGAAGCGCCGATAGCGCGACTCCGGCGAAAGTTCGTGGAAGAACGTGCGCATCGATTGCTGGTCGCTCGATGAGGCCGTGCGAACAGCTGCAACCGAGCCGTCCCTCAGGATCAGCGGGCTGTCGGGCACGGCGTCAAAGGGTGCCGGTGGAGGAGCGGCAACACGCATGCTCTATTCTCGACGGTTGAGCGGGCAACGTGAGGATTTTTTCGCGGTTCCCAGAAATAGTCCGCGCCGAGTTGCGCTGCGACATCGTCTGGATCACCCCTCCGGGTTCGCTGAGTCGGTATGCCACGCCCGCTGCACCGAAAGTCTGGCTGTTTTCTCAGAACCGTAAGGTTCTGTCCGGAAATCTGCTCTGGCACTCGTGTTGCCATCTAAGGCCACGGGTTGGTCCTTTCGAAGGAGAGTTGCCAATGCGCGTTTTCGAAGTCATGAGTGAAGGTGTTCAAACAGTCGGACCAGAAATGCCTGCATCGGAGGCCTGGGAGCTGATGCGTCGGAAGGCCATCCATCATTTGATCGTCAGGGAGGGATCCGACGTCGTGGGCATCCTGTCCGAGCGTGACGCCGGCAGCCGGGCCGGAACTGCGGTTCGGAAGGGACGCACGGTGGCCGATCTTATGACTCGTCACGTCGTAACCGTCAAACCCACGGACACGGTCCGCAGGGTCGCCAACGTCATGCGAGGTCGAACGATAGGTTGCGTCGCCGTCTTGGACGGCCAGAAGCTTGTCGGCATTGTTACCGTGTCGGATCTGTTGCTGTTGCTCGGACGCGGTCTCGACCGGCGGATGAGACCCTCTCGGCGCGGGCTTCATTGGCGAGTGCCACACCGGAAACACGATCGCATCGCGACCGCGTGGTAGGGGAGGAGGTCGTATGGCTAAGGTGCCCGTCACCATGAAAGATTCCATCCTCGATCGGCTCGACGAGATCCGTCAGCGGATTGCTGAGCGAGCCTTCGATCTGTTTCGTGGCCGGGGCGGTTCCTCAAACGACCCCGTGGCCGATTGGCTCACGGCGGAGCAGGAGATTCTGTGGAAACCAACCATCGAGCTTCGTGAGGACGACGGCGTCTTTGTTGTGGTTGCGGCGCTGCCGGGGCTCGAAACCAAGGACGTTACAGTGGAGGTCACTCCTCAGGATCTCGTGATCCGGGCAGAAACCTCCCACACCCGTTCAGAGTCCAAAGGTCGAGTGCACCTATCCGAGTTCAGCACAGGCCGAGGTGTTTCGATCGCTGCCTTTTCCGAGGCCAATCGATCCAGCACAGGTCAAAGCCGAGTTGCGAAACGGCCTGTTGAAGATCACCGCTCCGATCGCGGAAACAATGCAGGCAACATCCGTAAGGGTCAAGGCAGCCTGACGGGATCGAGTGGCTGATTGGAAGATCGCATGGCACGCCTATCGAACCACGTCGAACCGCGTCTTCCCGCAGCGATCGCGCGCCACTACATCCGCGATCTGGTGTATGGCGCCAATGACGGCATCATCACCACGTTTGCAGTCGTGGCAGGGGGTCTCGGCGGTGCCCTCTCACCTGCGGCCGTGTTGGTGGTCTGCGCTGCCAATCTGGTGGCGGATGGATTGTCGATGGGCGTCGGGAACTACCTGGCTATTCGGGCGCAGGAGAGTGCCCGCGAAGCTGAGGACCTTCCTGAAGAGGAGGCTTATCCTGCAAGGCATGGTCTCGCGACCTTTCTTGCGTTCGTGGTCGCAGGTTCGGTGCCTGCACTCCCCTACGTCGTCACATCGATGTGGTTGAACCGCGGCATGAGTTCTGCGGCGTGCACGTTGGCCGCCCTCTTTGCCGTGGGGGCCGCTCGTGCCACAGTGACGGCCAGTCGGTGGTGGACGACGGGTCTCGAGATGCTCGGTCTGGGCCTGGTGGTGGCTGCTGCCGCCTATGGGGCTGGTGCCGTAGCGGCCTTCTGGCTCCGATAGGTCAGCTCCTGGCCGGATCTTCACTTCAGCCTGCCGGCCGATATACTAGAACCGCATGCAGACTCCCACTGTGCTCGTGGTCGATGATGAGCAGCTGATCCGGTTCTCGTTGACCGAGCGGCTGACGGCGGAAGGATATCGCGTCCTCGAGGCCTCGACGGCGGCCGAGGCGACTGCAAAGCAGGAAGAGGGCGTCGATTTGGTGCTGCTCGACTATCGCCTCCCCGATGGCGATGGGCTGGCGGTTCTGAAGAAGATCAAGGAGCGCGATCCAGACACGCTGGTGATCCTGCTGACCGCGTACTCCAGCGTGGAGACGGCGGTCGAAGCGATGAAGCAGGGGGCGTATCACTACGCCAACAAGCCATTCAACCTCGATGAGATCGTCTTGCTGGTCGAGAAGGCTTTGGAGACGACCCGATTACGCCGCGAGGTGCGAGCGTTGCGCGCGAGTCAGGCGCAGCCTTACAGCTTCGACCGCATCATCGGACAAAGCCCGACGCTCGTGGCTGTGAAGGCTCTGTTGCGCAAGGTGGCGTCCAGCCCGGCCTCCACCGTCCTGCTGACCGGCGAAAGCGGTACCGGCAAGGATCTCGCCGCGAAGGTCATTCACTACAACAGCGGGCGGGCGTCGAAACCGTTCATGAACATCACGTGTTCGGCACTGCCGGAGGCGCTGCTCGAGAGCGAGCTGTTCGGTCACGAACGTGGGTCGTTTACTGGGGCGGACCGACAAAAGCGCGGGCTGTTCGAGACGGCCGATGGCGGCACCGTCTATCTCGATGAGATCGGAGAAATGGTGCCGGGCCTCCAGTCGAAGCTCCTTCGGTTTCTCGAAGAGAAAACGTTCAAGCGCGTGGGCGGAGCCGTGGACATTCACGTCGATGTCCGAGTCATCGGGGCGACCAACCGGAATTTGCAAGAGGAGGTTGGTCAACACCGGTTTCGAGAGGATCTCTTTTACCGCTTGAACGTGCTGCCCATTGCGCTGCCGCCTCTTCGCGATCGAGCTGATGACATTCCCCTTCTCCTCGACTTCTACCTCGACATGTACAACCAGGAGTTCCGCAAGCGCGTCCGTGGCGTGACGCCAGAGGTGGTACAGCAGATCAAGCGCTACGCCTGGCCGGGCAACGTTCGAGAGCTGCGTAATGCCGTCGAACGTGCGATGTTGCTCGCGGAGAGCGAGACGTTGACTGTGGACGACTTCGCTGGGGCTGCAACGGGTCCGGTACGTTTGGGCGATCGAGTGGAGCTTCCAGCCGGAGGGATCGATCTCGAGCTATTGGAGCGCTCATTGGTTGTGCAGGCCCTCGAACGCACGGGGTGGAACCAGACCCGAGCGGCGACCCTCCTCGGCCTGAACCGCGATCAGATCCGCTACCGGATCGAAAAGTTCCAACTCGAAAAGAGCACAGCCTCCTGAAGCAGCTTCTCGGCGAATCGCCTGCCCAGTCGGTGAATCAGTGTCGCGTACGCCCGCGAACCTTCACAGGGATCCTCTCCGGGGACCAATCCCTGCACCTGTTGCAATCGGCTCGTGTGACAGGAAAGGCCACGCTGATCCGCTCACAGAGCCAGTAGCGTTCGAACGCCTTGTCATCAGCCGACATCAGGCTGGGGCGGTCGCTGGCACGCTCCAGCGGCATTCGGCGGTTGGATGAGTAGTGTAGACTCCCGGGGTCGTGGATGTAGACGATCGAAGCGAGAAAGTCGGCCTGAACGACCGCGTTTTAACAGCGCAAAGCTGGGGGTCTACCGTCGCCCGCTTTGTCGTGAGGGCCTCGGTCGATCTTGCCAGTCAGCGAGGCGCAATTCGGGAGGGCGTCCCATGTCGAAGAACCTCATCATCGGCGCATTGTTGCTCGTCACCGGAATCCTGATCGGTGTGGATCTTGCTGCGATATCGGCGCAGCAGCGGGAAGGCCGCCGCGGGCCGCCGCCGTTGCCGACGATCGACCAGTTGCCGCAGGAAGTTGCGACGCTGCGACAGCTGATCCCGACGAACTCGACGATCATGATGGACGTTCAGTGGCACTGGACCAATCTGTGGTGGGCTGGGAAGAAGCGGAACTGGCCACTCGCGCAGTACTACTTCAACGAATCGCGCGGCCATATCCAGCAGCTCGTGCGCAAGAATCCGACGATTCGCAACCAAGTGGACGGTACAGACGTGGAGCTTCAGGGCATCTTCGATGGCATCGACACGAGCAGTCTCGCGATGGTCAAGGACGCGATCGCGAACAAGGACGCTCTGGGATTCGAGAAGAACTACAAGATCATGCTCGAGAGCTGCTACTCCTGTCACAAGAGTATCGGACGTCCATACATCCGCCCGCAGATTCCGACGGCGCAGGTACAGGCGATGGTCAACATGGATCCGAATGCTACCTGGCCGCAGTAATCGGACAGGAGCTGTCCCTGCTGAAAACTCCATTCGCGCCATGGATCGATCCTTGACAGTTGGAAATGTGAAGCACGGTCGGCTGAACATGAGCGGCAGATTGGTCTTGGCCCGCCCTGGGCTCACTTGAATCCTGACCAGCGCTCGTGTCGCCAGAGCTCAAGCGAGCGCCGACAGATCGGTGGTGGACCAGCGACCTCGCAGAGTGGACGTCTCTACGGCGCGGTACCTATATGGACTGCATTCAAACCAGCACGCCAAAGCGGGGCCGACCCATCCAAGAGTGTGGCCTTCGCGTATTCTCTGCGTACGCCATCCTGCTGCTGTTCTTGAGTGCGTGCGACCGCAGCACTCCTACACCAACGACGACCGCCCAGGCGCCACGGGCCGGCACAGAGAGCGCTCCGCCTTCCCTCCCGATGGGTGGGGCGAAATCGGTCACGCGGTTTTTTGTCACCAGCCGCGGACTCGGCCGCGGGGGAGACGTGGGTGGCTTGGCAGGCGCCGACGCACACTGCCAGGCGCTGGCGAAGGCCGAAGGCTCCGGGGACCACACCTGGCGTGCGTATCTCAGTGAGATGGCCACGGAAACAAAGTTGGCGGTCAACGCTCGGGATCGAATCGGAACGGGCCCCTGGTACAACGCGTCGGGTGACCGAGTTGCCCTGAACCTCGAAGAGCTTCACGGCGGCAAGAGCATTACTCAGGAAAACGCCGTCACCGAACGCGGCGATCCAGTAGACAGCTCCGTGGCTGAGATCCTCACGGGCTCGCGGGCAGACGGGACGGCATTTCAGGGGACGGACAATCTCACATGCGGGAACTGGAGGTCGAGTAGTGGCGGACACGCTCAAGTCGGTCGCCTTCCGACGGCCCAAGCCACAGACAGGAGTTCCTGGAACTCAGCTCATCCATCACGTGGTTGCAGTCAGGCGGATCTTCAGGCAACCGGCGGTGGCGGTCTCTTCTATTGCTTTGCCATCGACTGACAGACGCGAGTGATCGAACGAAGGTCGTTGCCGCCCCTGAAACCCTCGCCGACGCGATGACCGCCATCCTGGACGTTCATGAGCGCCATCCTGCAGATTTGCCGCTGGCACTCGAGCAATTGGAGTGCTCATTGGTTGTGCAGGCCCTCGAACGCACGGGCTGGAACCAGACCCGCGCGGCGACCCTCCTCGGCCTGAACCGCGATCAGATCCGCTACCGGATCGAAAAGCTCCAACTCGAAAAGCGCACAGCCTCCTGAAGGTGCGTCTCGGCGAATCGCCTGCTCTGCCCGTGAATCAGCGTCGCGTACGCCCGCGGACCTTCACAGGGATCCTCTCCGGGGTCCAATCCCTGCATCTATTGCAATCGGCTTGTGTGACGGGAACCGGACACGCTGGTCCGCTCGCACAGCCAGTAGCGTTCGAACGCCTTGTCATCATCCGACATCGGACTGGGGCGGTAGGCTGGCACGCTCCAGCGGCATTCGGCGGTTGGATGAGGAGTGTGCGGCTGTCGTCTCATCATGACGTCCTCCGTTCCTACACAATTCTCGTTTTACTAAGGGAATGGGGTTGCGTAAGGCCGGTCAAGCGACCTCGCATCAGCGGGCGCCCACCGCCCCCTGAGATCTTCAGAGCGGAGTACAGTGCCTCTCTGAGCGCCACATCGCGTGGATCACCGGTCAAAGCGGTCCCCATCTGGCTCGTCACGTACGCGTACCCGACGCCGACCTCCGGATCAGCAAAGCCGAGAGAGCCGCCGGCGCCAGGGGATCCGAAGGAGCGCGCGCCGCCGAACGGCCAGATCGGAGTGGACTTCATGAAGCCGAGCGAAAACTGGACGCCGTCGACTTTCATGCATTCGTCAAAGAACCCGCGCGTGGGAGGAGTCGCGGGCGACGCCAGAAGGTCCAGCGTCTTTTGCCGCAACCCCAGCTCGCGTCCACCGGCGGCGAAGGCGCCGTAGGCATGGGCGATGCCGCGCGCGGTGCCGACGCCGCCGCCCGATGGCACTTCGAAGTTGCGCGCGTACACGCGCTGCTCGTCCTGATAGACGGCGGCACCGGGATTCGTCACGAGCGCCCGGTAGATGTTCGAGTGACGGTTCATCGCTTCGAACATGAATCGAAGCGGAAATCCGGTCAGCATGTGGAGCCGGCTCGGGGGCGACAAGGTTGCAAGGCAAGCGTTCGGGATCGTCTCCGGCACACGGATGTAGACGTCCTCGCCGAGCGGAGAGGCGATCTCGTCCTGGAAGAACTGTCCAAGGCTGCGATGATGCGGATCCACGCGTCGCATCAGTTCGCCTTCATAGAACCCGAGGGTGAGGGCGTGGTAGGCCTGGCGCGTGCCGGGTTCCCATGCGGGCTTCTGACCGGCCAATATCACCGCGAGCCGATCGAGGTCGGCCACCACGCTGCGATCGACGGGTTCGTCGAACGCGAAGAGTCCCGCCTGATGCGCCAGGAGCTGGCGGACGGTGATCTTCTCCTTTCCCTGCTGCGCGAACTCGGGCCAATACGTGGCTACCCGCTCTTCGTAGTCGAGCCAGCCGCGGGAGTGGGCGAGTGCCAGGGTCATAGCTGCCAGGCCCTTCGTGGCCGAGTGGACGACGACCATCGTGTCCTGCTCCCACGGTTCGCCGGTCTGTTTGTTGCGGATACCGGCCCAAAGGTCGACGACCTTCTCGCCGTGGTGATAGGCACAGCAGGCGCCGCCTAATTCGCCGCGTTGCGCAAAGTTCTCGGCAAACGCCTCGCGCACCGCCTCGAAGCCACGACTGACGTGTCCTTCTACACAGTGTGATGCGACCGCAAGCATGGTTCCTCCCCGGTCGCAACAGGGCGGCCCTCAGAATTGCCTGTCATCCGGCGTTCGTGTCTGCCGTCGGCGAGCGCTCGTGCTGGCACGAGCGCGTCCATGGGTGTCGACTCCGCGCGACGGCAGATGCCGAGCAGCTGTTTCCGCTGCATGAGGAAGTGGACGACCCGGACGGCAAGTCTCGTCAGCAGCAACGGCAGCCCGTGGAACCGGTAGCCGCGTCCGCCACGGGCGCGTACGAGGAGACGCGTCACGCCGGGCGCCATCTCATCGAGCACAAACGTCCACGTCACTTCTGGAGTGCCGTCCGGCGCCAGCCAGCCAAGCGTCAACACCTGCTCATGTTCGATTTCCAGTAACGTGAATCCCTCCGTCATACCGGGCAACGCAGGAAAGATCGTGCCGATGGCCGGGTGCTGCAGTTCTGGCACGATGCGCGTCACGCTCAGCTGCCGACCGTTGTCGAGCCAGTCGTAGCTGTACCAGCCGCCACGGCTGCCAGCTCCCATCTGCACCAGCCAGGGCCACACGTCATGCGGTGCGCGTCGAATTGTGACGCCGTGCGTCAACGTGTCGATGGCGTGCGGGATCCTGTCGTCTCCGGAGAGCGCGCACGTCAGTTCGCTATGGGTCGCGCGCACGCTCCTGCGGCTCCAGCGTCGGCGCGGTGCTCCGACCATCTCACATTCCAGTCTGCGGCGCATCGAAACCCCAAGTCACTTCGGTCTCCGATACGCATGAACCCTGCCGATTCCTACGAGCGTTAGGGCACGCGGACCTGGAGCGGGCCGCTGCGGAGAACCCGAAGCGTGGGGAATAACCCACTCCGGCTGCGGAATATCACCGCTCGACGTATCGGAGTACCGGCTCGGCGAGGTCCTGTTGCAAACGGCAGTCACACATTCACGCCGCAAATAGACGTCCGGCACGCCTGAGCCAGTGGCATCCGAACTGCTGCGGTACGTTGTCGGCTGCCGGCGCGCGCCATGCGACTGCCCTTTACGAGAGAGAGTTTTTCGATCTGCTTGCGGCCTACCACACCTCGTCGTGGCCAGCCGCGTCGCGGTGTGGGTGGCGTCTGCTCTGGCGTGCGGGTGGCTGGTGTCGTCACGGCGTTCGCACGACCGCTGGATCAGTGGCCTCTTGGCCGTGCACTGGGCATGGTCCGGCATCGCGTACCACGTGGGCGTTCTTCACGAAGACCTTGACAGCGAATGCCAATTCGTCACTGCGTAGCCCCGTCGTGAGGTGAGTGATGGCGCGGAAAATGTTAAAGGGCGGCGTTGCGCAGCTGAACGAGCGGGACGTCGGCCAACCGGACGTCGATGGCTTGGCCCTTCATGTGGAGGCTGACGGTATGCAATCGGTCGAAGCTCATTGCGCGAAAAGCTGAAGATCGGGCGTGTTGGCGAGTTGTTGAGAGCGCCGGAACGGCCACCGACAGCGCGCCGAGGAAATGCCGCCGTCGTGAAAGGCGAGGTGGTCCATGAGTCTGAAGATGCCGGGTCAGGCCGGTACGCTCATCGCGACAGGGGTGACCGCGCTAATGCAGCGCAGGAGATGGAACATGAAGCATTTGTGCAAGCCGCTGATTCTGGCGGTGCTGTTTGGGGCTTGCGGTGAGCCAGGTCGGCGAAGCTGGCGAGCGACGCGTCATAAGGGCACCTCCTGCGGCC
This sequence comes from uncultured Acidobacteriota bacterium, assembly GCA_963773035.1. GTDB lineage: Bacteria > Acidobacteriota > Vicinamibacteria > Vicinamibacterales > CAVVIG01 > CAVRXZ01. Next base: position 57,910 of record CAVYZX010000038.1, read on the forward strand.
GCCTCTCCGAAACGCATGAACCTTGCCGCTTGTCGAGGTGATTAGCGGGCCATATCAGGCGGTCGCACCAAGATCCCATCCGTCTCAGTGGGGAAAAATTCGGATGGGATGCCGAATTTTTGGCAGACGCGACGCCGTTGACGGCCACGGCGGCGTAAACCAGCCGTTCGAGCGCGCGACGGGCTTATGTTGTTGGACCAGTTGCACAAGGCGGTGACGAGCGATTGGCAAGCAGGTTGCTCCAGCCCCTGCAAATAGGGAGCGAAGGACCATGGAGCCAAACCTAAGCGCAAACGTTGATGAAATCCCAGGGCCGGTGGTCAAGGGCGGAGCCGCTCAGCCAGACACCTACGGCACGATAGACGATCTGCTGCTCGGAAGCGAAGCCTCGACAGGCGTGTCGATGGACTCGCTCGAATGTGGAACGCGTCTTCTCGTTCGCACGCGCTACTCCCAGTATCGACTTACCGTTCTCAACGGCGAGAGCGGGGACGTGCTCATCGAGGGTGGCAATCTGCTGCACGGCGTGACGCCGGCGAGGCTGAACGGTGCGACCGCCGGCGGCTGCGCGATGAAGCTCGGATGGATCGGCGTTGGCCTCCGGATGGAGTTGTCCGTTGGCGGTGTCCGAGTGACGACATCACCCGTGCGATCGATCGAGATCGAAAGACGGCGTCAGCCACATCTTCTTGGGTGGCTTGCAATGAAGACGATCGGGGCTTCGGGCGACGCGCGATCTCGTCGAGGCAGCGAAAGAGCGGGATCTGGATGCCGCCGCGAATCACTACACGACGCTGACGATGACCTGCTATCAGTGTCATCGGTACATGAAAAACGCCCGCATCGCGCGGTGAGCTGGAGAGAGATCGGAGGCGCCATGCGTTTCAACGTAACAGCCGGACTTGTGATGGCAACGCTGATGGGCGGGGCGACGATGAGCGTGCCGCGCGGCGCGAGCCACTACACGGGTGGGCCGGTTGCTCCAAGGCGAGCAATTGTTCAAGGCTTACTGCGCCTCCTGCCACGGTCGAACCGGCAAGGGTGACGGCCCATTTGTGCAGGCGCTGAAGACACCGCCCGCCGATCTCTCATTGCTTGCGCAACGGAACGGCGGAACCTTTCCACGAGAACGCGTGATTCGGCTTATTGAGCAGGGGAAGCCCACGGAAGAGTCTCATGGCTCCAAGGAGATGCCTGTTTGGGGGCCGATCTTTTCAGCCATGTCGCACGGCTCGTTCAAAGCCACCAATCCACGCGTCGAGGATGTCGTCTCGTATCTCGAGTCGATTCAGGGCAAGTAAGGGTCAGCAGTTCGCCACCTTCGGGCGATCTTCCTCTATAGCATTTTCAGATGGACGTACGGACGAAACCACGAAGACTGGAAGACACGAAGCACTACGAATGTTGTGCCACAGAGAGTCACTGGGCCACGCAGAGCGCTCTCAGACGATGTTTTCTCCGTGACTCGGTGACTCGGTGGCGAAACCAGCCTCCGGGCACTGCTCCTCTTCGTGACGTTCGTGGGCTTGGTGCCTTCGTGGTGTACCAGCGTCCAGGAGTCAGGTCTCGTGCGGCCGATCGCGGGTCGGCGGCGCCGTTGAGCGCGACTTAACGAACTATCGTGGTCGGTGGAATCGTTCCTGCCTTTGGTGTGCCGAGGCCCTTGTAGAGGAAGCGCTGGAAACGGCGCGCATCGAAGTTCTCGCCCACGTAAATGTTGCCGCGGCCGTCCACGGCGATCGCGTGCGGAATGTTGAGCGCGCCGCCGAAAAGGCCCTGCTGGCCGAACCGTGCGATCACCTTCAGCGACTGCCGCTCCAGAATCCAAACGTGGTGGTTGGCGCCGTCGATCATGTACAGAAAGCGCTGCTGCGGATCGGACGACAAGGCGAAGCCCGACGCCGCGCCCTGCAGCAGCGTGCGCTTCGCGACGAACGTCTCCTTGACGTAGGTGCCGTCCTTCCGGAAAACCTGGATCCGATTGTTGGGACGGTCTGCGACGTAGACGAAGCCGTCGCGTGAGATGGAGATGTTGTGCGGCAGCCGGAACTGCTGCGCCGGCGGCGCATCGGGATTGTAGGGCCCGAGCGGCGTGTCGTCGGGCTTGTTGCCGTACGCGCCCCACATGCGTTTGAAAGCGAACGTCTCGGCATCGAGCACGATCACGCGCCGGTTGCCATAACCGTCAGCGACGTAGACCTCGTTCGAGATCGGATCCACCGTGAGATTCGCCGGCTGACCCATGTTCGTCGTGTCGGCACTGCCACCGCGCGACCCCGGCTTGCCGAACTGCTGCAGAAACTTGCCCTCGCGTGTGAACTTCAGGAGTTGCGCATCCTTTTCGCCGCTCCCGGCCAGCCACACCGTGTCTTTCTGATCGACGAAGATGCCATGCTCCGTCTGCGGCCAGTCGTAGCCAGGCCCCGGACCTCCCCACGAATGCACCAGCGTGCCCGCCTGATCGAACTCGAGGACCGGCGGCGCCGGGATGCAGCACTCGGCCTTGGGTGGGGTGTCGTCGGCGCCCGAGAAGCGTTCGTTGGTCAGCAGGCCGCCCGGGCGCTGCACGACATACAGATGATCCTGACGGTCGACCGCCAGTCCGCCGATTGGGCCGATGGCCCAATTCTCGGGCAGCGGCTTCGGGAACGTGGGGTCGTATTCGAAAATTGGAACCTGGACGCTTTGCGCCCGCCCGACCGGATCACGAGCCAGTGCGACGACCCAGATGGCAGCTGCACCCGCGATGGCCGCAGGTGCCATGATTCGACGTCTCATCTGCGTTCTCCTCAGCTCAGAATGGTGCCTGTGCACGCTCGGGCACGTCCAGCCCGAGCGTGACGAGAGGATACCGTCTGCAGGACCAGCGTTCCGGTGACAATGCCATTCCGAATTGGCGTTGCCCGCGAGTATAGTCTGCGGTGCGGATCGCCAGGCTTGGCGTAGTCGGACGCGCTTAGGAGGTCATCGCGTGGATCTCAAACAAATCGTGGTGCTCACCTTGCAGATCAGCATCCTGAGCATCGTCTTCGGATTCGGCCTGAAGGCAACGCTCGACGACCTGCTGTACGTGGTTCGTCGCCCGGGCCTTCTGGCGCGCTCGATCCTTGCCGTGTTCGTGATCATGCCGGTCGTCGCGGTGATACTCGCGCGGCTATTCGATTTCGCGCCAACGGTCAGAATTGTTCTGGTCGCCCTGGCGGTTTCCCCGCTCCCACCCATCCTGCCGAACAAAGAATCGAAAGCGGGCAGCGGCACGCCTTTCGGACTTGGTCTCATGGCGATGCTCGCGCTGCTCTCGATCGTGGCCGTTCCGGTGGCGGTAGAGCTCTTGGGCCGTTTTCTTGGCCGTCAGCTGGAAGCGCCATCAGCGACCATCGCGCGGGTGGTGTTGATTTCGACCCTCGTGCCGCTGGCCGCCGGCATGATTGTTCGCGCCGCGCTCCCCGCTGTTGCCTATCGCCTCGAGAAGGTCGTGACCCTCCTCGGCAAAGTGCTGTTGCTGTTGGGTGTGCTTGCGCTCGTGGCTGCTGCGCTGCCAGAGATGTGGGCGCTCATCGGAAATGGCAACGTTCTCGGGATCGTGATCTTCAATGTTGCCGGACTAGCAATCGGTCACGTCCTCGGTGGGCCGAATCGGGACCATTCCATCGTGCTGGCGCTCGCGACGGCATGCCGCCATCCGGCGATCGCTCTGTCGCTCGCGACGGCAAATTTTCCCGATCAGCGCTTCGGCGCCACGATTGTGCTGTATCTGATCGTGAGTGCCATTGTCTCCCTCCCGTACTTGGCTTGGCAGCGACGGCAGGCGGCCGGTGCCGTGCGTCGCCGCATGACGTGAGGATTCTTTCTCCCAAAGTATTTGCACGTGTCAAACGAAAGGGCGGCTTATGCGACGAACCAGAACGTGGCTGTACGCACTTGGTGGATTGTGCGCGGTGTTCCTGAGTGTCAGTCCGGCGTCGGCTCAGAAGAAGACGACAACTTCTGAGGTCCGGAGGTTCCAGGTCGTCTCCGTGGATGGAAACAAGGTCGTCGTCAAAGGCCAGCGGGGCTCGCAGGAGATCACCGTAACTGACGACTTCCGGTTCACCGTCAACGGCAAGAAAATCTCCGTGCACGAGCTGAAGCCGGGAATGAAGGGCTCGGCAACAATCACCACCACGACGACCGTCACGCCCGTCCACACGACGCAGGTCCGCAACGCTGAGGTGGTGCAGGCTTCGGCCAACTCGATCATCGTGCGCGGCGCCAAGGGATTTCAGATGTATACCGAGGGCGACGTGGAGAAGCGGGGCATTAAGGTCTACAAGAACGGCCGTCCCGTCACCTTCTCCGACTTGCATGCTGGGGACAAGCTGACCGCGACTATCGTCACGGAAGGCCCGCCAAAGGTCGTGACTCAGCGGGAGGTGCAGGCCCGACTGGCGAGTCCGCCACCCCCGCCGGCCACAGCAGCCGCGACGGCGCCGTCGTCGGCCACTGCCGCCGGGCGGTCGTCGGCCACTGCCGCCGCGCCGTCGTCGGCGAACAGCGTGCCGGCGTCCAGCGAGAGACCGCAGGGGAATGGAACCTTGTGGCTGATCGTTGGTGGCCTTGCAGCCGCGGTTCTTGCGCTGGTAGTGATTATGGCAGCCGTGCGACGGCGCGCCTTGTAGTCGCGCACTCGACCGAGACACGAGCAGCGCTATCAGAGCCCATGCGCCCCGCGCGAACTATCCTCGCTGCGATTGTTCTGTCCTTCTGGTTCGTCCCGGCGGACGCTCAGGACAACCTCGCGGATGCGAATGCACCGGCGGCCCGCTTGGCGATCGCTCAGGCGCCGCTGCTTTCCCTCGAGAAGCTGACGGTTACCCTTCAAGTCCCTGCGAGCTCGCTCGGACGTATTTCTGCCGTTGCGCTCGGTCCCGACGGCACCGCCTTCGTGCTCCAGCGAGGGGCGAACGCCGATCCAGTCATCGCCGTCGACCAGACCGGCCGCGTACTGCGATCCTGGGGCAAGGGGATGTTCAAGATCCCGCACAGCATCAAGGTCGATCCCGACGGCAACGTCTGGACGACCGACGCGGGCGACGGGTTGGTCACGAAGTTCACACCTGCCGGGAAGAAGCTGCAGGAGATCGCACTACACGACGCACCTGTCGGCAAGGACTGTGGCTTTCCTTCCGCCGCCGTCAACAACTTCATCGATGCGTGTGGGACGACCGACATCATCTTCCTGCCCGGTGGCCGGCTGTTCCTGACAGATGGATACGGCAAGATGCGGGTCATGGAATATCGAACGGACGGCTCGCGGATCCGCGAATGGGGCGGACCCGGTGCTGGACCAGGACAGTTCCGCGTGCCGCATGGGTTGGCGTTCGACGGCCAATCAGTTCTGTACGTGGCCGATCGAGACAACGGCCGTGTGCAGCGCTTCGACCTGAACGGCCGGTATCTGGGCGAATGGCCGCACCTGGGGCGCGTGGGCGCGATCGCATTCAGCAAGGGGGCGCTGTGGGCCGCCACAGGCATCCGTTCCGTGGAATCCGCCAACGGACAAAGGGGCAGCTCGTCGTGGGTGATCAAGGTGGATCCGTCTGCTGGAACGATCTTGGGAAAGACAGACACCACCAACGCCGACTTCATCGATGTTGGTGACAACGGCGATATCGTCGCCGGAGCCGCGGAACGTCACTTCACCCGGTACCGTCCGACGCGCTGAAGGGTCGGCACGGCCGTCGATTGTGGCCGCTCGTCAACGCTGCGCCGTGGCGGTTGCGGGCTGCGGACGAAGCAATAGTTTTTGCACTCGCCAGTTTGACGTTTCGGCGGCGTAAACCTCGTTCTCTGATGGGCACGCCAGTTGGTGAACGCCCGAGAACTGGCCGAGCTGGCGTCCGGAACTGCCAATCACACCTAGCACTTTTCCTTCGAGCGACACTTTGAAGAGACGCCCGGGGTACGTGCTTTCGCCGACGAACAGGATCTGATTCGGACCTGGCGTGATGCAAATTGAATTGGGAGCGCCGATGACCGCCGCCAGGCGTGGCCCGGTCGGCGTGTTGCCGTTGACCGGCCGCGACCCTGGTGGCGGAGCCACATCGATGGTGAACATCCGGATGAATTTACCCTCCGTGTCGAAGACCTGGATGCGCCGGTTCGATCGATCGCCGACGTAGATCTGGTTGTTCCGATCAACCACGATGGCATGCGGGAGGTTGAACTGCCCGGGCCCCGAGCCGCGTTCGCCCCACGATTTCACCCAGTCGCCCTTGCTGTTGTACTTCGCGATGCGTGAGTTGATGTAGCCGTCGCTGATGTAGATGTTCCCGTCGGAGTCCCAGGCGACATCGGTCGGCTGCCGGAACAGTCCGTCGACCGGCGGAAGAGGCGGATCCACATGCTCCCACGGTTTCGTCTCATCGTCGGCCGACTCCTTCCGGCGTCCGAATACCTGCGTCACGCGTCCGGCCGGATTGAACTTGATCACCATGTCCGAACCTTTGTCGACGGCCCAGATGTTGTCGTCCTTGTCGATTCGCACGGTGTGGGCGAACGACCAGCCGTAAAGCCCTTTGCCGATTTCGCGGACGAACTCGCCCTTCGGCCCGAACTCGAGCAGTTGGGCGGCCGACGGCGCGTAGGCAGGCCCCTGCGCACTGTTCGATCGCGTGAACACGAATACGTGGCCTTTGGAGTTCACGGCCACACCGGAGACTTCGCCGAAATTCGTCCCCGGCGGCAGCTTGGGGAAATCGGGGACGGACTCGAATGGCAGATCGGGGACGCGGTCCTGGGCGAACGACGCCGACGTCGAGATCAGCAATAGCGCGCAGAACACGGCTTTCATCGACAACCTCCGATTTGAATTGATTCACGCAGACGCGCTCATCCTATTCCAGTTTTCGAAGATTCTTCGTGCTCGCTGCGACGGCCATCGATACGGTCGCTCTGATGAAAATTGACGTTGAAGGCGCGGAAGCACAAGTGCTGGCTGGCATGCGCGCTTCACTCGCGGCCGGGCGCATCCGCGTCTCGTGCTCGAAACGGCTTGGGAGGGTCCGTCCCATCAGCAGTTGGTCGCCTGTGGTTTTACCCCAGAGTGCCTCGAGAGCGTAGGTCCCCTGGACAATATCGCCTACACGACCGAGCGTTAACGCGACGTCACGCCGTTCATCGGTTCAAGGCTCGGCTCAAAGCCATGTCGCGCCTTGACTTCTCCCACACCGAGGCGGAAGATTCGATTCCGCAAAGGAGTAAGAAGTGGGGACAAAGAATTCAGCGTTCTCGCGCCGGAAACTGTTGAAACAAGGCGTGGCCGCCGCTGCGGCCGGAGGCGCGACGATGGCGGTACCGGGCGGCGCGCTTTTCGGCCAGTCGGGAGCCGCATCGCCGATTCGGAAGTTTCGCGCATGGATTTCGCGAGGAGATGGCGCGGGCAGAACGACTCTCCATGAGGTCGCACTTCGCCCGATCAGTGGACGTCAGGTGGTCGTTCGCACCGAAGCAACGAACCTCTGCTACTCCAATGCGGGTGCCGTGCTTGGCCTGCCCCCGATGACCGTCGCCGCACCCGGATCGGCGGCTCCCGCGTCGGCGCTGGCGCCACCGCCTGGCGTACGGCGGATGAACGACATGGCGGTCATTCAAGGCCACGGCGGAATCGGCGTCGTTGAAGCGGTTGGTCCGGAAGTACGCCGCGTGCGCGTCGGCGACCGCGTTTGCGTCTCAGGTACGCCGCAGTGCGGCGCGTGCTATCAGTGCCTGCGCGGACGATCGGACATGTGTCAGTTTCTCAGTGCGATCGGAGCGGACGATCTCGTGCCGATGGCCGACATGGCGGATGGGACGCCTGTATACGAGAACTCTCATATCGGCGGCCTCGCCGAATTGATGGTCACCTTCGAGGAATGGATCGTGCCCATCTTCACGAAAGCGCCGGCCGTCGACCTCGAAATGGTCTGCAGTTGTGTCAGCGTGGCGGGCTTGGGTGCCACGGTGTCACAGACGCTGATGACCATCCAGCCGGGCGCGACCGTTGCTGTGGTCGGCTGCGGTCCTCTCGGCCTCAGCGCCGTGCAAGGTGCTCGGATCGCCGGCGCTTCCGCCATCATCGCGATCGATCCCATTCGCGCGCGCCGTGACGTCGCGATGCGAGTCGGCGCCACTCACGTCCTCGATCCGAACGTCGAGGGCGACAACCTCGTCTCACGCGTGCGAGCGCTCACGACCTGGCCGACCGATCGGTTGTGGTCCGGAGGGCGCAACCCGGCCGGCCGGCGTCCCGGCGCCGGGGCGGACTTCGTGATTGAAGCTGCTGGTGCGGCCCAAGTCGCGCCGAAGCTCGAAGCCGGTCCGGATCCGACCGGCATTCTTCCCTTGCAGCAGTCCTATCAGATGTGTGCCCTCGGCGGCCATCTCGTCACCACGAGCCTCGTCAGGGGAAACATCACACTGCCGGGCGTCCTCTTCTCAATCGGCGGCGTCACGCATCATGCCGGACAGGCCGGTGGCGCTTGTCCGATGCGAGACATCCCGCGGTTCGTGGCGCTGTTGGAAAAAGGACAGTACGACGCGAAGTCGCTGGCCACGACGGTCGTTCCGCTGGAGCGCATGCTCGAGGCGTACGAAGAGGTCGCCTATCGGACGACGGTCACCGCAATCATGACGGCATGAGCTCGAATCCCTGGGCAGCTCGGCTGCTACGGAAGGCACTAACGATCACAAGAAGCCGACGTGCCAGAATCATGAGCGGAGGGACTGTCATGCGCATCGTCCGCCATCTGGCTCTAATCCTTGTTGCGGCGATTGTTCTTCGGCCCATCGTCCTTGGACAGGCACAACAGAAGCCGGCGACTCTGGACGATCTGGTCGCTGAGGTTCGAGTCCTTCGTACCGAAATCAAACGGGCCGCGTCAGACAGTTTGCGAACGCAACTTCTGACTGCACGGCTCACGTCGCACGAGGTTCGCATCAGCACGTTGGGTCAGCAATTGGCCGACGTTCGTCAGCAGTTGGCCCAAAATCGGTTGACGCTGGCACCCTTTGCGGACCAATTGAAGCAGGCTCAGGAAACGAACAGCCAAATCCTCGCTCCTCTTCGCAACACACTGGAGCAGGTGGAGAGCCGGGATCGCGTGCTGCGCGCGCAGGAAACCGAACTGACGCGGCTCATCGAGTCCGAGGAGAATTTCTGGGAAGCCTTCAACTCGCGCCTGGATGAGATCGAGCGATCACTCCCGCCTCGCTGAGTCGCCCTATGGTGAACGCGGTGAACGCGTTGAACGCACGTTCGCGCCTGGGCTATGGTGTCCGTCTTTCGTCCCACCATTTGGAGAGGTTGCGATCGGCCGTGCGCGGGCGATCCGAGTAATGCGACGTGTCGTTGAAGAGCATCAGGCGCGCGCGGACGGGATCGCGAAAATCCAGGACGTTCAGGCACGCGGGAGCCTGGTCCAACCGGTCCCGGTAACCGCGCGGATCGAATCCGAGGAGGCTGCTGAGAAGCAGTCGAATCGTGGCCTTGTGAGAGACGGCAAGCACGTTCAGGCCAGCGTGGCGAACGACGATCTCTCGAAGGGCCGGCAGAGCGCGCGCCAGGACCGAGACTCCCGACTCGCCACCCTCCGGCGCGAATGTGAACGGGTCCTCTTCCCAGGCTGCGTACTCCACGGCGAAGCGGGTCTCGACCTCCTGGCGCGTCAGGCCTTCCCAGTGGCCGTGGTGAATCTCACGAAGTCCGTCACTCACCCTCGGCTCGAGGCCGCAACCGGTGGCGATGATCCGGGCCGTTTCGACGGCGCGTGAGAGGGGGCTGCTGTAGATCGCGCTGATGCTGTGATCCCGCACTCGCACAGCCAGACGTTCGGCCTGTGATCGACCGTCGGCCGACAGATCCACACCGATGTCGCCCGCGAAGCGATCTTCAGCCGAAAGCTGCGTGGCACCATGCCGGACGAGATACAGACGCGTCGTCGCCATTCACCCAACTCCTTCATCACGACAAGATCCTAAGCCATAAGCCCTGAGCCCTAAGCCCTGGGGTCTGAGGCCTGAGCCCTGAGCCCTGAGATCGCGGTAGTATGCGGTCCGCATGCCTAACGAATCCCCAATGCGAATCCGGCTCTCGGCGGATCGCCGCGCGTCCCTCCTTGGCGCCATCAAGCGCTACTTCTCCAACGAGTTCGATGAATCGATGAGCGATTTTCGCGCCGAAGGGCTTCTGGAGCTGAGCGACATCGAAGGCGACATGTTCGAACGTGAGAGCGAACGGTAGCGGATGGCCAAGACCGTCAAGTCTGTGGACGGCTACATTGCGTCGCAGCCTAAAGAGGTGCAGCGCTTACTCGAGCGCGTGCGCGCCACCATCGCCAAGGCCGTGCCTGGCGCCGAGGAGCAGATCTCGTATGGGATTCCTGCGTTCAAGCTTCATGGTCGGCCGGTTCTCTATTTCGCAGGATGGAAGCAGCACTACTCGCTGTACCCTTCAACGGCACCTCTCATAGCGGCGTTCAGGAAAGAGCTTGCTCCGTATGAGGTCAACAACAAGGGGACGATTCGGCTTCCGCTCTCAGCGCCCGTCCCCGTGAAGTTGATCGCAGCTCTCGCGAAGTTTCGGGCCAAGGAAGTCGCTGCGAATGTGCAAGCGAAGGGGACCAGCCGTAAGGGCGTTGTTGGGAAGAATAGAAGGCTTGCACTAAGATGACTGGGTTGCGAGGTCCCACATGGTGCGAACTCTCTTAGCATGCCTGCTGCTGCCGGCGACCGTCATCGCCGCTGACGCTCCCGTCACATTCAACAAGGATGTGCTGCCAATTGTGCAGCGCAATTGCCAGGTATGCCATCGCCCCGGCGAGATCGGCCCGATGTCGTTTCTCACTTACGAAACCACTCGCCCTTGGGCGAAGGCCATCAAGGTCGCGGTCACCAGTAGGAAAATGCCGCCCTGGTTCGCCGATCCTGCTTTCGGCCACTTCAGCAACGAGAGGCGATTGACCGACTCGGAAATCGCCACGCTAGTCGCTTGGGCCGACGCCGGTGCGCCTGAAGGTGAGGCCAGTGACAAGCCAGCCCCAGTGAATTTCACGAACGGTTGGAATATCCGCCCCGATCTCGTGTTCAAGCTGCCCAAGCCCTACCAGGTTCCGGCGAGAGGCACGGTTGAATACACCTACATCACAGTCTCGGAGCCGTTCAAGGAAGACACGTGGGTGGTGGCCGGCGAGATTCGTCCCACGTTGCGGTCCTCAGTGCACCATGTGATCGCAAACGTCCGGCCGAAAGGGTCCAAGTGGATGACGCAGGCGCAACTCGGTGCCGATCCGTATGCGCCGGGACCTACCCGAAACCAGGATCTCATCAAGGCCAATGGTGGCAACCCAGCCGTCCTCGACAACGAGTTTCTCGTCGGTTACGTTCCGGGCATGGAGGCTCAGCGTTTCGATCTCGACGATTCCGCCAAGCTGATTCCCGCAGGAGCGGACATCGTGTTCGAGTTGCACTACACCACCAACGGTGTCCCGGGCGAAGACTTGACGATGGTCGGGCTGGAGCTCGCGAAGACCCCACCCAAGCGCCTGTTCATGTCCCTCACGGCTGCGCAGACGGACCTGCACATCGCGCCGGGAGATCCCAACGCCGAAGCCAAGGCCAGGGTGACATTCGGTCAGCCTGTGGATTTCGTCTACATGCAGCCGCACATGCATCTACGCGGGAAGGACATGAAGATCGAAGCGCGGTACCCCACCGGAGAAACGGAAACGCTGTTGAGCGTTCCGCGCTACGACTTCAACTGGCAGATCGTCTATTACGAAAAAGCCCCTCTCCGTTTTCCCAAAGGCACGACCTTGGAACTGACAGCGCACTGGGACAACTCCGCAGCCAATAAATGGAATCCGGATCCCACTGCGACCGTTCGGTGGGGCGATCAAAGCTGGCAGGAAATGCTGGCGGCGCCGTTGGCCGTTATCGTGGACCGCTCTGTCGATCCCAAGACCATCGTTGTAGGCGCAAACCCGCGGCTGAATCCCGAGGCGCAGTAGTTCTAACGACGACGCGACTGGAAAGGCTTCAGGAGCCCGCTCGCCCGGGCGTGAGAGGGATGCTACGTGGAACCGGGAACCGACGGCAGCCCGGCCAGCGCCATGGCCAGCTCGCGCTCGTCGTACTGCTGGTCGGTGAGCCGGCCTGAAAAGTAATCAAGATACGCCTGCATGTCGAAGTGCCCGTGTCCGCACAGGTTGAAGAGAATCGATCTGGAAACGCCTTCCCGGTGCCGCAGGACGTGGCGTTGTGTGTCTACCGTGTGACTCAGGAAAGCCTGCACAACGTCGTTCGACACAGCGGCGGGTCGAGTGCGGTCGTCGCTCTCGGTGCCACAAACGACGAACTGCTTCTCAGCGTGATCGATAGCGGTGTCGGCTTCGATGCGGACGCACCGACCGATCGAGCCTCTTTGGGTCTGAGAAGCATGCGGGAGCGAGTCCGGTTGGTGAACGGGCAGCTGTCCGTGCAGTCGAAGCGAGGCGAAGGAACACGCGTCGAGGTACGTCTGCCGTTCCGCTCGGGCACCGGCCACTGAAAATCGATCACCTCCCTGGCTGTCACCGTGGCGATCCTGTCGGGCCGCCGCCCGCAGCAGCCTCGCCTGGACGGTCACGGTGACCAACCAGACGCCACGTCTGTCTTAGACAGCCATGGCTTTCGGCTGATAACTGCCGACAGTAGGACGGAACGAGATCGAGAGGCGGTTCCAGCTGTTGATGACGATGACCGCGAAGGTCAACGCGACGAGATCCGCTTCGTTGAAGTGCGCGGCCACGCGGTCGTAGACCTCGTCGGGCACGTGCGTGTCGGCCACTCGCGTGACCGCTTCCGTCCATTCGAGTGCAGCGCGCTCCCGATCGGTGAAGAACGGTGTCTCGCGCCAGGCGTTGAGGGCGTAGATGCGCTGCTCGGTTTCGCCAGCGAGACGGGCGTCTTTCGTGTGCATGTCAAGGCAGTAGGCGCAGCCGTTGATTTGCGAGGCCCGGATCTCGACCAGCGCCAACAGCGGACGTTCGATGCGTTTCTCTACTTCGGTTGAAAGGCTGAACATCGAGTGAAGGAGGCCCGAGCCCAGGTACTTCGTGACGTCAATTCGTGGATTCATGTCCGTCTCCTTTGTTGTTCTACAGGGAAGACGGGTGGGCGCCTCGGGGCGTGACAGCTCTCGAGTAGTGAGGGTTCTAGGACTCGATGAGCTTGTCGGGGTTCACGATTGCGTAGACGGCGGCAATGCGCTCGCCATCGGTTGCGATCGACAGCGTGGCCGTCAAGCGATGAGCATCGCGAATCAGGAGACCTGTTTCGCCGTTGACCGTGGCGATCTCGAGCGTGCGGCCTACTGCCCAGAACTTCTCTCGCAGATTGATGATCAGCTTGGCGATGCGGTCGGCGCCGACGATGGGCGCGGCCGCTGCGGCAGTCTTGCCACCGCCGTCTGCGGTCCACGTAGCATCGGGCGTAAAGAGCGCCAGCAGTGCCTGCTCGTCTCGGGCCTCCATGGCAGCCAGGAATCTTCGAAGCAGGGACGCCTTCGCCGACTCCGTGACATCGAACCGTTTGCGATCGCCGCGCACGCGCTCGCGCGCGCGGTGGACGACCTGCCGGCACGTCGCTTCGCTCCGTTCGATCACGGCCGCGATTTCGCGGTAGCCGACGTCGAATACGTCGTGCAGCAGGAAGGCGGCACGCTCCTCGGGCGCAAGCCGTTCGAGCAGCGTGAGGAAGGCCATCGAAAGATCATCGGCGAGGTCGAGGTCGCGATCGGGCGGCGCCGACGAGACAATCGGCTCAGGCAGCCACTGACCGTAGTAGGCCTCGCGCTCGGTCTTGAGCCGCCTCAGCCGATCGATGGACAGCCGGCTAGTTGCCGTGACGAGCCACGCTTCAGGATTCTCTATCTTGTCGTTCTCCGTTTGGTGCCAGCGGACGTACGCGTCCTGGACGACATCCTCGGCATCGGCGCGCGAACCGAGCATTCGATAGGCGAGGCCGAACAGGCGGCCGCGCAACGCCTCGAAAGTGGTCGCCGAGATCCCGGTATGCGTCACACGTTCATTCTCTGTGAAGAAGACGGATGACCGGACGCTGTCGTGACAGCCGCCTCGTGAAGCCGGCCGGCGAAGCGCCACTCACCAGATGACCCTACCCTTGTCTGGGTTCATCTTCGAACGCACGCCCGGCCGGAGCCGGCGTCTTTTCGATCTGATCCTCGGTGGCGCCTTCGTGTTCACGACCGACGGATGAAGGCCGGGAACGCTCATCGATGCGGGGACCAGGCCTCTTCCCCTGTTGTTTCGGCGTTTTCTTTCCTTTTGAAACGAGGTACATCCGTTTGGCCTCCAACCTGTTCGTATTAGCAAACGATGTGCCCGGAACGGCCATTACGTCGGGGCGGTGTCTGAAGGCTCGAGTCACCTCCATTTTTCGCTGACTGGCTCTCTCGCGGCATGCGCGATCGCGGCTGCTTGCTGGTTGATGCCGCCTCTCGCTAAGAGCGTCAGCCGCTCGTCAACAGCCTTTTCTTCCTTGAGCGTTTCTTGAAGCAGGCTGACGGCTTCATCGTGTCCCATCGCTTCGGCCCACGCGATAGCCGTGCCGTACGCCGTAATCTCGTAATGCTCGATTCGTTGCGCGGCGGCGATGAGCATGGCATCGGTCGCGGCCACGTCGAACTCATCGGTAACGATCTCGCCACCGAAGGGCATTCCCCCGAGGCCGGACTTCAGGTCATCGGTTTCCTCTCCGAGCACGTTGAAAACCTGCTCGAGTCGATCGAGATGCCGCATGGTTTCCTGAAGGTGGCTCCCGAAGGTGTCCGCAAGCGATGCAGCGGTTGCGGCGCTGGCCATTGTCGGCAACGTATCGGTCAAGTGCCTCTCGAGGTGGTAAAGGTCTCGCAATTCGTCGAGGAAAGCGTCATGCAGAGTTGACGAATACATTTTCGCGGGCTCCTTCCGTTCAGCCGTGCGGTGATTGGTCGCGCCACAGCCGGCACGCGTCATACCAGTTCAGCTGCTGGCGCTCGCTGTTCAGATGAGATCGGCTCAAAAGCTCTGCTAGTGAGTTTGTGTGGCACCCTGGTTGCTCCTTTCAAAACAGAAACATGGCAGTTTCAGGCGGCGGAAATTGTGACTGACCCGGTTGCTCCCGACGATGTTCAAGGCGGACTCGCCGAGCAAGAAAAGCGCGACAACGTGATCACGCTTGCGTTTGGCGGCCGCGGCGAGCTATTCGACGCGTTTTGCCGGACGATCGAAGCCATCGTGCCACCGGGAACGACGGCGATTTTGCGAGGCAGCGCCGTCACCCGCCGGCGTTGGAAGGACAATGCGCCGTTCGACGCCGACGGCTCCAGGACGAGCGATCTCGACGTCACGTTGATCGGCGCGGGTGCGGTGGAGCTCTTCAAGCCGACCGGGTTCTTTGTACCGGGCCTCCATTCGCGGCCGTTGAGCGACGAAGACCCTGACATCGCTCCAGATCTCGTGCCGCTTCGCCGGAGGTTAATGGACTTGGTCAGGCGGCCCGTGAATATCCAGGCGTCGCGCGACCTCGTCATCCAACTGCGAGGCGATCTACTCGGACAGCCGTATCTCACCTTGTTCGAGAAGCCGGAAACTCCGTCGCCTGGCAGAGATTCGACGCGTGATTGATGTTTCGCCTGCTCACCTACAACATTCAACGCGGCGGGCATGGCCGCGTCGATCCGATCGCAACAATCATCAACACTTGTGCACCCGATCTGGTGCTGCTGCAGGAGGCGACGGAACCCGCCAACGTCGAGCGAATCGCCACCTTGACCAATATGGCCGAATGGCGAGCGTTCACGAGTCAGTCGCTCGGCTTCTTGAGTCGTCGTCCGGTCGCATTCTCTGAGTGGATACGGCCGCGGATCTCGCGCCATGCGTTCATTGAAGTGGTGCCGGCCGGAGTGGGCGTGCGGCTCTTCGGTGTGCATCTGAGCGCGGTGCACGCCGCCTGGACGGAGCGGCGCCGAGTCCTTGAACTTCGTGCGCTGCTGCGCAGCGTCGCCCGCCATCAGGACGACGGGTTTCATATGCTGGTCGGGGACTTCAACACGATCGCTCCCGGCGAGGGGTTCGACGTCCAGCGTTTGCCGCTGCGCTTGCGTCCTTTCGTGTGGCTGAGCGGCGGCCACATCCGGTGGCGCACCGTCCAGACGGTGCTGGATGCCGGTTACGTCGACGGCTATCGCCTCAGACACCACAACGATCCCGGCCCGACTCTGCCCACGACCAATCCATTCGTACGGCTTGACTATGTGTTCGTCCCGCAGCTCTATTCGGAACGACTCGTCGCGTGTGACGTCCTGAAGCACCCTGAGGCGTCGCGCGCCTCCGACCATTTTCCGATTGTTGCTGACCTGCTCGACTAGCTCGCCTCCCCGAAATTCTTGGCACCGATCGTCGAGGAATGGCATAGTAGTCGGCCGGTTTCGCGACTCCACGAGCGGAAAGCAAATACGATGAAACACAGCACCGAGCGCATTTTGACCACTCATGTCGGGAGCATCGTCAGGCCCCCCGAGTTATTGGAACTGTCGGCCGCGGCGAAGGACGATCCGGGACGACAGCGGTACGAGCAGGGCCTCACACGACTGGTGGGGGATGTGGTCGGCAAACAGGCGAAGGTCGGGCTCGACATCGTCAACGACGGCGAATTCGGGAAGTCGAGCTGGTCCAACTACGTGCTTGCGCGCCTGAGCGGCTTCGAAGCCCGTCCAGGACAGTTCGCCCCGGCGACCTGGCTCGGCCGCGATCGCGAGCGGTTCGCCGAGTTCATGGCGAAGGAATTCCCACGCGGAGTGCAGGGGGCGCCGGCTGATGCCTGCATTGGTCCCATCCTTTATAAGGATCGCGCCAGCGTTCGACGTGACGCCGCGAATCTCAAGGCTGCCTTGGCTACCGTTCGGGCGGAAGAAGGATTCGTCACGACAGTGGCGCCCGGAAGTGTGGGCTACGACGCGTTCAACGAGTATTACGGCACCGAACGCGAATACGTGTTCGCGATCGCCGACGCATTACGAGAGGAGTATCTCGCAGTACACGAAGCCGGTCTCGTGCTTCAAGTCGACGACGCCGTGCTCGCCAACATGTACGACGAGCTCGTGCAGAGGAGCCAGGCCGACTACCGCCGCTGGGCAGAGCTGCGAATCGAAGCGCTGAATCATGCGCTCGAGGGCATTCCAGCCGATCGCGTCCGCTATCATGTGTGCTTCGGCAGCTGGCACGTGCCTCACGTTGCGGACGCGCCCCTCGAGGCAATCGTCGACCTGATCCTGCAGGTGAATGCAGGCGCTTACCTGATTGAAGCCGCCAACGTTCGACACGAGCACGAGTGGCGGGTTTGGGAGAAGGTGAAATTGCCGGCAGGAAAGATCCTCATGCCTGGCGTCATCACGCACCACACGACCACGGTCGAGCATCCTCGGTTGATTGCGGATCGCATCGTCAGGTTCGCGAAGCTGCTCGGGCGCGAGAATGTCATCGCGTCGACGGATTGCGGCTTCGCGCAAGTGGAAACCATCTCTCGCGTGCACCCGCAAGTGATGTGGGCCAAGTTCGAAAGCCTGGCCGAAGGCGCACGTTTAGCGTCGCAGGAGCTGTGGGGACGAAGAAATTGAATCAGCCGCCGGGGTTGACCTGCCGATGTTTACTCCGAACGATCTGATCGGGGTCGACATCCCCCTCGACCACCAGACTGTAAAACGGGTTCATCATTTCTTCCCACGTCATCGACCCGTAATACACGGTCTTGTTCGGATTCGGGTTGGCGCGGTTGCCCGCCGAATTGTCGAAATGCGCGTCGACGTGCAGCTTGGATCCCTTCGGGACCTTGATTGACGTGTTGTAGCCGAGCTGCCAGTTGAAGTCGTAGCGAGAAACACTCAGCACAATCTGTTTGCGCCCGTCCGGGTACTCGAGCGTGTATGTCATGTCTTTTCCGCGCGCGTGCATGTGCGGCATCAGGTAGACCAGTTCGGCATCCTGAAGAAACGTGACTTCCGCGGGCGGGCTCTCCCAATTGGGATCGTTCGGCGGGATTGCGAAGAGCTTGGGATCGGTGGGCGACGACGTGAGAAACGAGAGGTAGCGCCGTTCAGGAGGGGTGGCCAGCACGGTGAAGCCAACCTTGACGTGATCCGTCACGGCCGTTCCGTTCGGCGTGTAGTGGAGATTGAACGCGATATCCGAGCCGGCCGGAATCAATTTGCCGGCATTGAGCGGCCTGTAATCGGCGGCGACATTGCCTGGCAGGAAGCAATCCTCGGCCGGGGTCGGTGGAGCGATGCGAACGCCTCGTGGCCCCACGACGGGTGTCGGGTCCGAATCCGTGCTTCGGGCGGCGCCGCCACCCAGGAAGGTTGGTCCCTTGTCCGGGAGCGCCGCCCCTTCATCGTCTCGTTCCTTGTCGGCCCAGTACGCCACACCGTACTTGTAGGCCGGGTCGTGTTTCACGTAGCCGATGCAGATGTGATGCGTCACGGCGGGGAATTCCGGCCTCACCTGAACGGAGCTCACCCACGTGTCTTTCGTGAACCCGCTCGGCATGATGACGGTGATCCATTCGACCACGTTGTTCTTGGTACTGGCCGGAACCTCGGTGGTCGGTCCTTCGACGACGACGTCGGGTTCGATCAACCAGCCTTCGGGCCATGTGACTGGTGGCGGCGCATCGCGCGGGTCGCCCTCCGGAGCACCTTCGTCAGCCCATCTCGCAATGGCCTCAATCTCGCTTTGTTTCAGGGAACGGTCGTTCAAGTAAGGACCGTACTGCGGGTCGGCGAACCATGGTGGCATCTTGCCGCTCATCACGGCCGTCTTCATCGCCCGCGCCCAGGGACGAACATCCTGATAGGTCAGGAACGACATTGGCGCCACCTGCCCGGGCCGGTGGCACGTCTGACAATTTCGTTGCAGGATGGTTTCGACGTCCTTGTGGAAGGTTGTCGTCGGTGCTTGCGCGCTCAGCGCCGCAACTGTCATCGTTGCACCAGCCAAAATCACGCGTCGAAGCATCGCTGGACCTCCGATAGTGTCGTCCCGAATTGCCGCAGTGGCCTAGTCTGGGCCGATGCATGTCGAACGTCAAGAGCGAGGTATAAGCTGGAAACGTGACGGCTCATTTGACGATCGACCGGTGGCCAGACTCGTATGCCGTCTGTCGCCTCGACCCGACCGCGGCGGTTCCGGAATGGGCCAGCCGCGGGCGGCTCCATTCAATCACCCGAACGGCCACTGAGCTGTCCATCATTTGCGATGCAGACGGGGTGCCCTCGGACGTTCGCGCCGAGCGGGGATATCGTGTCCTGGCGGTTCGCGGACCACTCGACTTGAAACTGACAGGTGTGCTCGCAGGACTCGTCGCGCCCCTCGCGGCGGCTGGCATCAGCGTCTTCGCAATCGCCACGTACGACACCGATCATCTGCTCGTGCGCGAACACGACATCGATCTCGCAGTGACGGTGCTTCGCAACGCGGGCTATGAGGTGCCCACCGTCGCTATCTGCCGCGAGCGGCTGCCGTCGCCACTTGCCGACCGGTTGATCGCGGGTCTCAACGCGGAGCTGACAGCGATGTATCCCGAGGCCGGCGCGACGCACTTCAGATTGGATCCGGAGGAGGTCGCCCCGGGACTCGGTGCGTTCGTCGTGGCGTTCGCTGGCGACGCTCCAGTCGGGTGCGGCGCGATGCGTCGGATCGAGCCTGGAACAGGCGAGCTCAAACGCATGTATGTCGTGCCGTCGGCGCGCGGCACCGGCATCGGTCGAGCTCTGGTCGATGCACTCGAGCGCGAAGCCAGGCACATCGGCATTCGGCGTCTCGTGCTCGAGACTGGAATCCGCCAGATCGCAGCGCTGGCGCTCTACGAACACACCGGCTTCGGCCGAATACCGCTCTACGGCGAGTACAGCGAAGTCGGCCGACACCAGCATTTGCATGGGCAAGGATCTCTATCCCCGCGTGATTCATTGAGCCTCTAGCTATCAATGTCGCTACGAACTCGCTTGGTAAGCCCGCGCGCTGAATATCGTCGGGACGTGGATCGGGCACTGGCCCGTGACGTGCCCAATGACACATTCACCGAAGCTGACATCGCGCATCTCCCGTCTCCCGTACAACGGTACCTGCGTACCGTCGGCGTTGTAGGGTGCCCGCGGGTTCACAACTTTCACGCGCGGATGCACGGCCGCATCCGCAACGGCCCGAAGGCACGATGGATTCGGCTTTCAGCCGAGCAGTACAACTTCTTCGACGAGCCGGCGCGGTTCTTCTACTTGACCGGATCGATGTTCATGATTCCGGTGCACGGATACCATCGATACGTCGGATCGTCGGCCACGATGCGCGTGAGGGCCGCCGGTCTGGTGTCGGTCGTCGATGTGTCTGGGAATGAGATGGACCAGGGCGAGACGGTCACCATGTTCAACGACATGTGCGTGATGGCCCCCGCCACGCTGATCGAGCCGTCGATTGTCTGGGAGCCCGTGGATGCATCCACCGCCAGGGCGACTTTCACGAACGCGGGGCATGCGATTCGCGCCGAGCTCTCGTTCAACGAAGCGGGTGAGCTGACGAACTTCCGGTCCGACGATCGGTATCAGACCTCACCGGACGGGAAGAGCATGAGGAAGGTTCGATGGTCTACGCCGCTCGGACCCTATCGCTCGTTCGGACAGATTCGTCTGGCCTCAGGCGGTGAGGCCCGTTGGCACGAGGCGGATGGGGAGTACGCCTACATCGAGCTGACGATCGATGATGTCCGGTACAACGTCCATTCGCGATAGATGAGGGCAGGAGGGGCAGGAGGGGCGGGAAGGGCGGGAAGGGGAGGGGCAGGAAGGCGAATCGCGATCAGGGCACTTCGACGCCGTATGCGGTGATCCGCCACCCGTCAGCTTCCTTGCGCCAGAGCGTGCGCAAGACCGGGGCCTCGCCGTCTTTCGTTAGAAACCGGACGTTCATCCCGAACGCCTTGCCGTATACCAAGGGTGAATTGGGGTTGAATTGCTGGAGACGCTCGGGCGCAGAGCAATCGAGGGCGTCGGCGAGTGAGTCCGGAACGCTGGTGAGCGCAAAGGCCTTGGAATCGGGATGGTCGACCAGGCGAACCGCCGGATTGACCGGCTCGACGCCTTCCACCAACTCGTCCAGCCGGCGCGCCGCACGGATCTGCTTGCCCGCGCGCTCGAGCGCCGCGCGGATCTGCTGACCGCCGTCGGCGGAAGAGGTTGCGGCTGGCGCATCGGCGCTCCGGTTCGGGTTGTAGCAGGGGTAGCTCGCCGGTGCAAGCGATCGGAACGCGGCGTCGTAGTCCTTGCGGATCAGCCAATTCTCGAGAAACGTTTTGGCTGCTGTGCTCAGCGTAGCGTCGGCTTTGACGCGCGTGATCTTTACCGCCGGCGCCTCGTCCGGTTGGGCCGTGTCTTCGCCCGCGGGCTCCGATTTCCACGAAACGATCTTCCAGAACCCGCCCTCTTTCTTCCAGAGAAGCGCCAGTGAATGGTCCTTCCCACTCGGCGCATTGATATAGAAGATCGCCCCGAAATAGTTTCCGTACCTTCGCCGAACCGTCTTTCGGTCCCCCAGGGTGAGGCGACTCCCGCAGTCGAACCGGGCCGCGATGTCGTCGGGCACGTCATAGATGACGAACTGCGCGTGATAGGGCTGATTGACGACGCGAAGCGCGCTGTTCGGGAGACGAACGCCAACCGTCAGGCCGTCGAAGGAAGTGCGTGGGCCCAGCGCCTCGTGCGCCGCCCGCAAGCTGGTGAACAAGACAAACGGCGCCGTGCCGCGGTCGACCGACAGCGGATCCTCACCGTCTCGAGCCAGGCAGGCAAACGACTGTTCCGAGATGTAACCCATTGCGGCCAGGACGTCGCCATCAACGAGCCAGGCTTTCAGGAAATCGTTCACCATCACTTCGATCTTCTGGTCGCCGGCGCGAGGCGTCGTAGGAATCACGCTCTTTCCATCGTCTTGTGCAGCCGCAGGGACGCCGTCCACGCGAATGCCGAATAGAGTCCGCCACCAATTCTCGAAGCCGGCCCATCGATTGTTGTGGCGGTCGTAGTTGTTGCCGGCCCGCACGTCGGAGTTCGCCGAGGTCAGGTGCCCGTTGAAGAGGCCGATCGGGAAGCTCGAGGAGCGATAGTCGACATCGATGTCTGCACGTCGGCCGTCCAACGCGATCGAGATCTGGATCGAGGGGGCGCCATCTTGCTGCCGGTAGTTGATCGGGTAGCCCTTGTGATACACGCTGTTGTCGGATTCGCGCTTGAATTCCTTCGACCGTTCGAGCGTGTCGAGTGCCTTCTCCGTCAGCCGCACGTACATCCGGAATTGGCGGTCCCCAGGAGCACCCGTGATCTCGCCACGGAAAGATTCCACGTTCTCGATCAGATCCAAGGCATCACCCATGCGCTGACCCGACGCATCGGTCAGCGTCGTGCGCTCGAGCGCGTAGGTGATCGCATCGAACGTCGTCTTCGCGGAGAGCTTGACATCAGAATTGTAGAAGGCCGTCGGTTCCACGCTCCGTTTGGTGACCGCGTTGACTCGCATCACCCAGTCGTTGATGAGCCGCTGGCGGCGCGCATCCAAACTGGCGTAATTTCCGCCAAGCTGAGCGTCAGGCTGCTGAGTACGTTCCGGCGGTTGCGCTGATGAGGGTATGCCTGGCGCAACGAGCGTTAGAATCGCTGCGAGAAAAGCGGCGCAGGTCCGACGAGACAGCCGGTACGGGTCCATAGTCGTCTGCGAGTTATGAGGCGCCATTTTAGCGCGAGATGGTTCCGCAAGTACCGAACGCCGGGTTTTATCGGCTGCCAGCCGCCGATTTTTCGATTCGCTTCTCAATGTCGTCTGCCTTCTGACTCGCGCGAAACTCGATGATGCGAAAGTCCGCGAGGCCCCGTTGAACGAACGGATCCTCGCGGACGATCGCTTCGATTTGCTCTCGATTCTTACCGACCGCGACGATGATGCCGCCGTCCCGCGGAATCTTCCGCCCCGAGACGAGGAAATTGCCGGCGGCGTAGTGCTTCTTCAAGAAGACCACGTGCGCCTTCATCGTCGCATCGATTTCAGCAAGCGTGGCCTTGTAGATGAGCTCGATGACAAACATGATCTCGCTTAGTTCTTGATGGGTGATGTAGCGAACAGCGTGGCGAGCGCGTCGAGCCGATCTCTCCAATAGGACTTCGCCTTGTCGGAGGCGGCTTTGTCGCGCAGCTTCGTGTGCGCCAGGGCAACGACGCTCTTCGTTTCGCCCTTCGGCGTGAACCAGATCGCGACGATCGTGCCGTCGGGCCACTGCAGCCGCATCGACTTCGGCGCTGTCGCCGTACGCACGACGGTTTTGACGTCGTCCAGCCAGCGGCGCCGCATGCCGCTGTCGGCCCACGCCCGGAACAGCGTCTTCACCGGAACGTTGAATGTTTTGCTCTTGGACGCTTCGTACATCCCGTCGAGACGCTGACCGCGCTCGCGCCGGCCCTTGATCCGCTCGTAGCCGACGGTCACCATCTGCGACCACCAATTGTCCACATCGTGCTTCTCGTGGACCATGGCCGCGATGTCTCCATGCGACATCGTCTCCGCTTTGTCGGCATCCAGCGTACGCAACCACGCGTGCCACGTGCGTCCGGTTTTCGCGGCAACCTTGTCGTCGCTCATACCCGCCAGCTCGGCGAGATTCACCGACTGCGCCGGCGCCTGCTTCGATTTTCCAGTGGAGATTACGTGCGCGCGGGCGGCCGTGTAGGATTCGCCCGTTTTCTTCACCCGCGTGCGGATGATGCGCTTGAGGTCTTTGTTGCGAGTCATCGTCACGTCTCCTCTGCCTGCACCACGAGCTCACTCCCCGGCAGCAGGCACGCAGCGCGCAAAGGCTGAGACGATGAAATCCGGGAGTATGCCCCCCTTTGCCTCACAACGGGTCCCGGCCGGGGCAGGACCTGAAGAGGTTGGGCGCGGATCGACGCCGCCATCAGCATGCGCCGGGTCCGGCCGCACGTCAAGGTGCCGGGCCTCTCGCGCCCGGTCAACGTAACCAGCGTTTGACCATCTTGCCGAAGTCTCCGGGCTTTTGAGCGAACGCGCGGTCTCCGAGTTTCAGCGCTCGCCGCCGGAAACTGCTTTGATATTTCTCCAGACACCCCAGAACGACGGCCGTGCCTTTCTCGTCACCAAAACGTGTGGGGCGTTTCAGAATCGTCGCCCGCAGCAGGACCAGATTGTGATCGTCGCCGAGCCATGTCTCCAGCCGTTTCAGGTTACGCACCCGCACCGCTGCCTTGCCGTTGAGGCCTTCGAGCAAGCGAACGTGATACCAGTGATCTTTTACTCGCCGGCGCCAGGTGTGGAACCGGCCATCATCAGGCATGGTGTGAACGCATGCCAGTGCCTTTCTCGCGCGCCGATACCCCCGGACGATGCCCGCCTTCATCGCGCCGCGTCCGGCTGCCCGCCTGACGCTCTTTGAGGTTTCCTTCGCCGACTGACGAAGCGCGCGTTCCACGCGCGGCAGAAGATGCTCGGGATCGACACGAGCCGCGGTTGCGCGCTTGCGCGATCGAAGTCCCTGCTGCACGTCCGCGAAGATTGAAGGACTGACGAGCCGCGGGAAGTGATTACGAATGGAAGTCATCGTATTGAGCGTGACGTCCGCATCTCGGAGCGACGACAATTGGTGGGCCAGAGTGCGAAGGCGGCGATTCTGCCTGGAGTATTGCTTTCCAAGGTCGTTCTGAAACATGCGAAGCACAGCGCGAATCTTCTTGATGTGCTTGCGCGCTTCGTACACGACCTCAGCCTTGCTCGACGCGGCGTCCCCCAGTTCCTCCAGCGCCTTTTCGAACTCCCCGGCGACGACCCGCGAGACGTCTTTGGACGGCGATTTTCCCTTTTTCAACCAATAGGCCACAAACCTGCTCCTCGCGAAAAGGGCGGCAGCACGACTTCGTGACGTAATCAAATTCGGGGCCGGAAAAGGTGTGTAAATGCTGACCTAACAGGCCCTGTTCGAATTCTGTAGAATCGTCCCGCGTCTAGCCCGTGCATCCGGGTAAAGGAGGTCGACATGTTCTCGCGACGAGGTTTCCTCGTGACCGCGTCGGCAGCCATTGGTGGCTTGACGTTTTCATCGCGCTCGGCGCGAGCTCGTGCGCAAGGAACCAACAGTGCGAGCCTGCCGCCCTACGGAAACTCCACGATTCCGGCCGGCATTCGTTCCCGCACCGTCGCCAACGTCAACGGCCTGACGGTGCATATGCTCGAGGCCGGCTACGAGACGGCCGGACGCCCGGCGATCCTGCTGCTGCACGGTTTTCCGGAGTTGGCCTACAGCTGGCGCAAAGTGATGTTGCCCCTGGCCGCAGCGGGGTATCACGTGATCGCCCCCGATATGCGCGGCTACGGTCGCACAACCGGGTGGGGCCGCTCTTACGATGCCGATCCGGATCCTTTCCGTATCCTGAACATGGTGAGGGACGCATTCGGCCTCCTGTACGCGCTCGGCTATCGGTCGGTGGCGATGGTGGCCGGGCACGACGCCGGAGCGCCCATCGCATCATGGGCGGCCTTGATCCGACCCGACGTCTTCCGCTCGGTGACGATTCTCAGCTCGCCGTTCGAGGGCCCTCCATCAATGCCCTTCGACACGGCCAACGGCGCCCCAGCACCACGCCCAGCGCCGACCGATGACGAGCTCGACGCGGAGCTCGCGAAGTTGAACCCTCCGCGCAAGTACTACCAGAACTATCAACGCACACGCGGCGCCAACGACAACATGCTTCATGCTCCCCAGGGTCTCCACGCATTCTTCCGCGCCTACTATCACTACAAGAGTGCCGACTGGAAAGGAAACAAGCCGCATCCACTGAAAGCCCGAGTGGCAGAGGAGATGGCCAAGATCCCGACCTATTACGTCATGGAGCGGGATAAAGGGATGGCCGAGACGGTGGCGCCGATGATGCCGTCGGCGGCGGAGATCGCCGCGTGCAAATGGCTGACAGAAGCCGAGGTCGACGTCTACGCGACCGAATACGCGCAGACCGAATTTACCGGCGCGCTTCAAGGCTATCGAGTACCGACGAGGGTCCGATCCCAAAAGCCTCGCCGACATGCGCACGTTCTCGGGCCGAACGATCGATGTGCCATCGATGTACGTGGCCGGCCGGAGCGACTGGGGTGTCTATCAAACGCCTGGCGCTGTCGACAGAATGCGGACCACCGCGTGCACGCGAATGGTGGGCTTTCATCTGCTGGAGGGCGCTGGGCACTGGGTGCAGCAGGAACAACCGGAGCAAGTGAGCACGCTGCTGATCCAGTTCCTGCGCGATCAAAAGCCGCGAAGCGCCAAGGGGTAGGCTTGAGGGCTCAGGGCTCAGGGCTCAGGGCTCGAGGGCTCGGGTGTGGCTTCCGCCTTCAGGCGGAAGAGAGCTGCCGGAATTAATCTTCCGGCTAAAGCCGGAAGCCACACACTCGTAGCGCTCACCGTGGCATCTCCGCCAGCGAGGCACACAAGATCTCTTCGTCGTTGCGGGCGTAGATCCGCCGGTTCGCATAGGCGGGATGCGACCAGTTCACGGCACCGAGCGCCCGGCGGTTGCCGGGTGTCGATGTCGGTTTGATCAATGCCGTTCGACTGATCTCCCGGTAGCCCGTCGGACTCAGGCTGGCGATGATGAGATCGCCGCGGTCGTTGTTGATGAAGAACCGATCTCCGTGGCGGACGATGTGGCCTTGCGCCCAGCGTGCCTTCTCGACCGTGACGGCCTGCGTCTGCCAGACGCGCTCGCCGGTATTGGCATTGAGACAGCGCAACTCGCCGTAACTGCACAGGCCGTAGACAGAGTCATCCTGAATCACCGGCGTGCAGATCACCGAGTGCAATCCGTCGGTCTGTATTTCACTGTCGCTCTTGCCCTTCCACAAAACCCGAGCGGCCGGCCGGTTGGCGTCCAGCGACAACATGAGCGATCCGTTGTAGAAGCAGGAAACCAGCAGGCGCGAGCCGCTCTGGACCACGGTGGGCACCGTCATCCCGTACGTGATCTTGAACGGCTGCTCCCAGTACACGCGTCCGGTGGCGGGATCGAGCGAGCTGACCGCAACGGGATGCCAGATGATGAGCTGACGCGTGCCGCCCGCGTCGATGATGACCGGCTGAGCGTAGCCAGGCTCGGAGGTCGCCGGCAGCGCTCGCCATATTTCCTTGCCCGAGGTCTTGTCGAACGCCACGACCTTGGCGTTCGGCGCGCCGCCGACGAGGCAGATGAGCCGCGTGCCATCGACGAGTGGCGCACCCGCGAAGCCCCACATCGGCATCTCGGCGCCGTAGTCTTTCATGTAGTTCTTCTGCCAGAGGATTTCACCCGTGTCGGTCCTCAGGCAGGCGAGCGTCCCGGCACGGCCGAGCACGTACACGCGATCCCCATCCACGGTCGCTGTTGCACCTGGTCCGGTTGCCCACGTGTCGAGCATGCCCACATAGCTGGCGTCCCATTCGCGCGTCCACAGAACGCGGCCCGTTGTTTCGTCGAGCGCGAGGATGCGTTCGGTGCCCCGAAGCACGCGCGTCGGCGAAAAGTCGCTGACGAACACACGCCCGCCGGATACCGCCGGCCCCGCGTAGCCACTGCGAATCGGCGCGCGCCAAAGGATTTCGAGACCCCGGTCGGAGAATCGATCGAGAATGCCGGAATCCGTCCAGACTCCAAGACGTCCACGGCCGCGCCACTCGGGCCAGTCGCTGACGCCACTCGTGCTCGGGCGCGGCAATTCCTGCTGAAAGACAGCGGCGGCGGCGAGGGTGGGATCCGCAGACGATGAGGCCGTAGGGAGCCTCGTGCCGATGAGCGTGGCGGTACCCAGCCGTGCGGTAGAGCGAATGAAGCTGCGGCGCGAGATGACGTGAGGAGTGAACATGCGCCCCACTTGCCGTAGACGTGGATCAGTGGAGGACTTCGTCGGGCGCCACTTCGTCAGCGAATTCGAGGTGGGGAATCTCCAGCTTTCGCACGGCGTCGATGGCAGCCGCCAACGCAGCATCCACTGTCGTCGATTGTGCGCGCCGCCGCAAGTTCCGTCTCGTGGCCCTCAGCGTTCGCAGGACCTGCGCCCTGTCGAACCGCTGCCCGGTGCAATGCTCGCAAAAGCTCATGTGGCCGCCTCAATATTCACAGGACCGCGATAGCCTCGATCTCGATCATCCAGTCTGGGTGCGCCAGCGAGGAGATCTCGACAAGCGTGGACGCAGGTCCCTTCTTGCCGAGAAATTCCTCGCGCAGTGGGGCGAGGTCGGCGCGGTACATCATGTCTGTCACATAGGTCGTGATCTTCACGATGTTCGCCATCGCTCCGCCCTGCGACTCGACCAGTGCCTTGATCGCTTCGAACGCCCCGCGTGCCTGTCCTTTGAAGTCGCCACGGCATGCGACTCCACCATCAGGCGTGTAGGCGACCTGCCCCGACAGAAAGAGAATGGTCTGGGCCTGGTTGACCCTGACACCCTGACTGTAGGTAGCCGGATCGAAAACCCCTGAAGCACAGAATTTGTCGATGGTGGCCATGTTCTATCGTCCCGGCGCTGGCGCTTCTCCTTGCCGGAACCGACCCACGTACGCTGCCTTCGCGACCACCTTGCCTTGCATCGCCTTCAGCAAGTCGTCACGACTCGAGGTTTGGGGAATGTCGAGATTCGCGTTGAGCGCGTAGAGCTCGAAGACGTAGTGGTGATACCGCGGGCCCGCCGGTGCGCCGGGTCCCATATAGCTCGCCTGGCCGGTGATGTTGTTGCCCTGGACCGATCCATCGGGTAGTTTGCCTTCCGGGATGCCGTTGGCCGATGCCGGAATATTCCAGGCCAGCCAGTGCAACACGTCGCCAGTCCCGTTCTGCAGGCCAACGTCGAGGTCGTGAAAGATGATCGCGTAGCTGACAGTGCCGGCCGGCGCATTGGAGAACTTGAACTCCGGTTGGACGCCACCTCGACCGACGTACTTCTGCGGCACGATGCCACCGTCGGGGAAGGCAGCGGTTTCCATCAGCAGCGGCGGAAGGCTGAAGCCCCGGCCGCCGCCGCGCCCGCCGCCGGCGCCCTGGCCCGCGCCCCGCGCCGGCTCCTGTGCGGACGGCCCAGGGCCAAGGCCACCGCCGCCATGAGCACTGTCGCCGCCATCAAGGTTCTGTATCGCATACGTTTCACGACTCCTCTAATCGCCTTACGGCTTGGCTGCCGCGCCTGCCGCCGCCTCGTTGAGCCCGGGCGGCGTCGAACCGCCGGAGAACAGCTCGCGGCCATCGGGAAGCGTGACCGTCTTGGCGTTCGCCACGGGCTGTCCGGATTTCGCGCGATAGCCTTCGATTTTCACCGGCGTGCCCGGCGGGATCGAATCCTTCCTCCAGCCCATGCGCAGCAGGGCATTGGGCGGACCCATTTCGAACCGCCACTGAACCACCTGCCCATCCGGCCCTTTCACGTCAACATAGATCCAGGAGTGGGGGTTGACCCAGTCCATCTTGCTGACCGCCCCATTGATGGTGATCGGCTGGTTGGCGTCGAATTCAGCAGCAAAGGAATGATGCGCGACGGCAGGCCGATCCATCGCCAGCACCGCAACGAAGGTGGCCAAGACGCATAACATGGTCTTCATCGGTTGATCTCCTGCTTGTTGCTCAGGATCCGTTACCGGCTGGCCGGTGCGCGGCCGGGCGCGAACTCGAAGCCGAAGACATTCGGGAGAACCTGGCTGCCTTCGGCGCACGCAAACTCCATCAGCTCCGTGTCCGACTTTGCGGCCTGAAAGGTGCCGGCGATCTTGATCGGCCGCGTGAACATTTTCGGATCGTCGATCGTGATCTGGTAATCGAGGATGTTCGGGTCGATCCTCGTGAAGCGCTCGACGGTATGCAGCGCATCGCTATGGTACGGGACGGTGCGCGACAACGACGTCTTGTCGTTGAAGTTGGTGGTGTCCACCACCAGCGTCTCGCCCTCCCAGTGGCCGACGGGATCCCCCATGAACAGGCGGATGTTCGGACCCACGTGCGGGCGTCCGTCGGTCGGGATCACACGCGTCACGTGATTGTATTCGTACATCATCACGAAATAGCCAGGGCGCTGGACGATCTGGTACGGGTGCCGGTCGTCGGCTTCGAGCGGGCCGGGAAGGATGCATCGGGCGGCCTTTTCGACGTAGGCCAGCGAAGCCGGCGGGATCATCTTGGGGATGAATTCGCGCCGCGCCTTATCCGCTTCTGGCTGCCAGGGCAGCACTCGATCGGCCGGATCGATCACGCCCGCCGGGCGTCCCTGCAGAACGGAACGATCCTGGGTGGTGAAGACACCCGTGTTGAAAACAGTTGGATACGGTTGGCCGGTGCTCCCAAAGTCGCCCAACGGGGTATTCGGAGCGTTGGCTTCTTGAAGGCCGACACCACGGCGCGCCCACGCGCCCTGCATATCAGGGTGACCATCGGCCGTGCGCGGCGCGACGTATTTTGGCGCGGCTTTCTCCTGACCGTTCGCAGGGATGGGGGTCATCACCAGCGCGAGGAGGGCCGCGGCGGCGGATATTCCGGACAGCACAGTTTTCATTGCGCCACTCCTACGGGTTTTGCGTTGCCATACCTCTTGTCCTGGAGGTAATACACGCACTCGTACTCCAGGAGCTTGACGTTCTTGTCGATGCGGCGGTAGAGCGGCATGCTGATCTTCCAAGGCCGCGAGAACACCTTGGGATCCTCCAGTGTCGCCTCGTACATGATGTGGCCGGCATCGATCAGCGTATAGCGCTCCACGACGTGGAGGGCATCGCTGTGAAAGTTCCCCGCGTGATCGAGCCACGTGCGGTCGTCCAAGTTGGTGACATCCACCACCAGCGTGTCGCCTTCCCAACGCCCGCGAGAGTCGCCCATCCAGAAATCGGGAAAACCTTGCGGGTGGGGTGATCCGTCGGTGAAGACGTGGCGCCGCGCGTGTGTGAACTCGTACGAGAAGACGACCAGCTTCGGCGTCTGAATGATCTCGAACGGGAAGGGCATGTAGGTCGCCCTGGGAACGCCGGGAAGGTAACAGGTCGCTTCGGCCGGGTCATCGGTGTCGCGATGCTCGAAGTTGTCGCGCTGCTTTGCGGCGGCAGCGGGCAGATAGGGGATTGTTCCGCCTTCCACGACACCCTGTCCGGGAGGCAAGCCCAGAGCGCCGGAGTGATCCTGCAAGTCCCAGGCGGCGCTGTTCAACACCTGCCAGATGCCGCTCAGATCCGGTTTGCCATCGGGACCGCGCGGGATGTCGGACCTCGCCTGAGCCCGCCCAACTGAGGGAATCGCCGCGCACAGAAGCGTGAGAAAAACGGCCGTCAGTCTCGGTCCGCACGGGGAAATCATGCTGCCCTCACGACTTCATCGGCCCGTTGGAGCCACTGCGTGATGCGTACTCGCCGAGCAGTATAGGCGCCAGCCGGAATGCGCACAAGGCGCACATGTCCACGCGAAAGAACTGGTCATCAGGCAGGCCTCCTGGGCACGAAACATGCGGGAGGCGCAGCGGCTGAGTCGCCGGCGCGTCGTTTCCGGCCAAAACTCGTGACGTGTGGCGTTCGACCCGCGATATTCCGCGGCCTGAAGGGTCCCACTTCGCGCATAATCGCGCTTTTTGAGAACAGAGAGGAGAAGCCTGCATGGCAAAGACGAAGAGGCCCGCAGTGGTGAAGACGGCCAAGCGTGGACTGCCGAAATCAGCCGAGCGCCCAAGGACGCCGATCGACAAACCCAATATTCTGGTGATCTGGGGCGATGACATCGGCCAGTCGAACCTGAGTTGCTACACGCACGGGCTGATGGGCTATCGCACACCGAACATCGATCGCATCGCCAAGGAAGGCATGTTGTTCACCGATTCCTACGGCGAGCAGTCCTGCACGGCGGGCCGATCGTCCTTCATCACGGGGCAGAGTGTCTATCGCACCGGCTTGTCCAAGGTCGGCGATTCCCGCCGCGCCGATCGGCATGTCGGACAAGAGTCGTGACCATCGCGGCGCTCCTCAAGAATCAGGGCTACGCCACCGGGCAGTTCGGCAAGAACCACCTCGGCGACCTGAACCACATGCTGCCGACGAATCATGGATTCGATGAATTCTTCGGGAACCTTTACCATCTCAACGCCGAAGAGGATCCGGAGCAGCCCAACTATCCCCCGGAGAAGGATTTCCCGAACTTCCGCAAGAACTTCGGCCCGCGCGGCGTCATCCATTCCTGGGCAACCGAGAAAGACGACCCGACCGACGAACCTCGTTGGGGCCGCGTTGGCAGGCAGAGGATCAAAGACACCGGCCCACTCACTCGCAAGCGCATGGAAACGTGTGACGATGAGTTCGTCGCCGCCGCGTCGGATTTCATCAAGCGCCAGCACAAGGCGGGGAAGCCATTCTTCGTCTGGTTGAACACGACCCACATGCACTTATTTACCCACACCAAGAGGCGGAGTCTCGGCCAGGCTGGCCGATGGCAATCGCCATATCACGACACGATGATCGACCACGACAAGAACGTCGGCCAGATGCTCAAGCTCCTAGACGACCTCGGCATCGCGGAGACTACTTTCGTGATGTATTCAACCGACAACGGCCCTCACCGGAACACGTGGCCGGACGGCGGTATGACGCCGTTCCGCAGCGAGAAGAACACCAACTGGGAGGGCGCTTTCCGTATTCCGCTCCTAGTACGTTGGCCAGGGAAGATCGCCGCTGGCTCGATAGCCAACGGCATCGTGCAGCATCATGACTGGCTGCCGACTTTCCTCGCCATGGCAGGTGCTTCGGATGTCGTCGACAAGCTGAAGACTGGCTACCGGGCGATCGGCAGGACCTACAAGAACCACATCGACGGATTCAATCTCCTGCCCTACCTGACCGGCCAAACCAAGGAGAGCCCCCGTAACTTCTTCTTCTACTTCAGTGACGATGGCGACATGCTTGGTTTGCGCTTCGACAACTGGAAGGTGGTTTTCATGGAGCAGCGGTGTCACGGCACAATGCAGGTCTGGGCGGAGCCGTTCACGCGCCTGCGCCTGCCGAAGCTGTTCAATTTGCGAACCGATCCCTACGAGTTTGCCGACGTCACGTCAAACACCTACTGGGACTGGTTCGCCCAGAACGCGATCCTGGCCCTCGCATCCCAGACGGTAGTGGCAAAATTCGTAGAGACGTTCAAAGAGTTCCCTGCCGTTCAGAAACCAAACACCTTTACGGTGGACGACGCGCTGTCGAAGCTGAGCGAAGCGGTCAGCGGCGCGGGACACTGACCGTGATCAAGTCGGACCGGACGGCGGCTTGCCGCCGTCCGGTTTCCCCGCTGGAACAGCCGGCTGCGGTGACTCGGTTTGGTTTCAACAATCACGCTCCAGACATGCGCGTCACGATAGTGTTCAGCTCGGGGATATGACCTGAGGGCTTTTGCGGTGCTCAGGCGCGTTTACACTTGTATCCGGTGCCTGGCCGTACTAAATTGCCCTGTGAAGATGCGCTGGCCCCGCCTGGCCAACGCAGTCATTGACGCAAACGACAAAGGACCGACCAGTGACGATGTCGCTTCCTATTCGCGTGGCCCTCGGCACGTTCTCGCCCTGACTATTAGTTGCTCATCGTCTAGTCTCATCGCGCTCCTGGACGAAGCGAAGAATCTGCTGCCGACCGCCGGCCTCGAAGTCCGTCGCGGAAGAAGCGGCCATCCCTTCCGCAGGTGGAAGACGACGACAAGCCGCTGCCGGACGTGCCCTCACCGTACGACGCACTGCCGGCGGAAACACGTGGCCTGCTCGAAACCCCATTCACCGGCGATTTCGACGCGATGGTGAAGCGCCGTCTGATCCGCGCAGGGGTCGTCTTCAACCGGACGCAGTATTTCATCGACAGAGGAGTTCAGCGCGGCATCAGCTACGAGTCGATCAATCTATTCGAACAGGAATTGAACAAGCGGTTGAAGACAGGACTGCTCAAGGTCCATGTCGCCATCGTGCCGCTCTCACGCGACCAGCTCTTCTCATCGCTTCAGGAGGGCAAGGTCGACCTCGTTGCCGCCGCGCTCACGATTACGCCCGAGCGAAGAAAGCAGGTCGACTTCAGCATTCCGACTCGTACGGGGGTGTCGGAGATCGCTGTGACCTCGAAGGATGCTCCGCCGATTGCTACGACAGACGACCTGGCTGGCCGCGAAGTGTTCGTCCGTCGGAGCAGCAGCTACTACGAGAGCCTCGTGGACCTGAACGCGGATCTCAAGAGCCGCGGGAAGCCAGCTGTGATCATCAAGGAGGCGCCCGACGCGCTCGAAGACGACGATGTGCTCGAGATGGTCAACGCAGGACTCGTGGAGCTCACGATCGTCGACGATTTCGTCGCTGAATTCTGGCAACAGGTATTTCCCGACATCCGTCTTCACAAGGATGCGGTCGTGAGGACCGGCGGTGAAATCTCGGTCGGCGTGCGAAAGAACAACCCGAAGCTCCGGGGAGCGGTGAACGCCTGGATCAAGAAATACGGGCCGGGTACGGCGTTCGGCAACACCATCGAGAAGCGCTATCTGCAGAGCACCACGTACGTGAAGGACGCGGCTTCAGAAGGGGAACGGAAGAAGCTCCGAGCACTGGTGAAACTCTTCGAGACATACGGCGGCCAATACAACGTGGACTACCTGCTGATGGCGGCGCAGGGCTTTCAGGAATCCCGTCTGGACCAGTCGGCGAGGAGCCGTGTCGGCGCGATTGGCGTCATGCAGGTGATGCCAGCGACGGGGAAGGATCTCGCCGTTGGTGATATCACCAAGGTCGAGCCGAACATTCACGCCGGCGTCAAGTACTTCCGGTTCATGATGGATCAGTTCTACAAAGACGAGCCGATGGACGAGCTCAACAAAGGGCTGATGACGCTGGCGTCGTACAACGCCGGACCGGGCCGTCTCCGGCAGCTTCGAGCTGAGACAGCTCGTCGCGGTCTCGATCCCAACAAGTGGTTCGGCAACGTCGAGCGCGTGGTCTCGGAACGGGTCGGGCGGGAAACCGTGCAGTACGTGAGCAACATCTATAAGTACTACGTCGCCTATCGGCTGGTACTGGATCGCGATCAGGCGCGGGAGCGTGCGAGAGGCGAGGTGAGGGACAATCCGTAGCCCGATAGACGCTAAACTGCTGTCCAGGACGCGGTAATCGCGCGTCTGCAGGATACCGTTTATGGGCTCACCGCCATTCGGCGCCACTCTACTGCTCCCTCGCGCCAGCCAGCGTGTCTCATCCTACGTTACCGGTACGAGCGCACTCGCTCCCGAGCTTCTCAGCCAATCGGTCCAGCGGCTCCGCATCCTGGCGCTCCTCTACGCTTTCACCTTCTTCATGGCGGGGTTTTTTCCAAATCTGCTCTTCGCCAGCGATCGCGCGCGCTTCCTTCAGGACGCTGCAAACTGGGTCCCAGGCGTAGTCTCCATTGCCGGAGGCCTGCTCATGTGGGCGATCACATTGAGCAAACGCGTGCGGTTGACGACGATCATGAATGTCGGGCTGCTATTCGAGGTCGTCAGCTGCTACGGTATCGCGCTCGCCGAGTACTTCCAGCCAATGCGGCTCGATATGAACGCCTGGCTCGGACTGTCTTGGGTCGCTGCATGGGCCCCTCTCTTCACAGTGGTGATCCCCACGCGTCCTCGCAAGGCCGCGCTGTTTACCCTGGCATCCGTGAGTGCGCCTCCTGTGGTGATCGCGTTCATGGTCGTCACGCACCGAACCATCTTCAGCCCGGATGCCAAAACGTTCTTCTTCTGGATCGTGCTTCCCTACCTGCTCATCACGCTGATGTCCTACGTCGGAGCGCGCGTCGTCTATAGCCTCGGCAAAGCGGTCACGGAGGCGCGCCAGTTGGGAAGCTATCGTCTCGTTGAGCGGCTCGGTCAAGGCGGCATGGGCGAGGTGTGGCGTGCCCAGCACAGGCTGCTCGCGCGCCCAGCCGCCATCAAGCTCATTCGCACGCAGCAGTCGGCAGATGGCGGCAGTTCAGACGAAGCGGTTCGTCGTTTCGAGCGTGAAGCACAAGTGACCGCCGGCCTCACGTCGCCGCATACGGTGCAGTTGTACGATTTCGGCGTCGCCGACGATGGGAACTTCTACTATGTGATGGAGCTTCTGGACGGCCTCGACCTGCAGATCCTTGTGCGGCGGCATGGACCCCTGCCGGCCGAACGTGCGATTTACCTGCTGCGCCAGGTGTGTCAATCGCTGGCCGAAGCCGAGCTGCACGGTCTCGTCCATCGCGACATCAAACCCGCGAATCTGTTCGTCTGCCGGTATGGTGGCGAGTACGACTTCGTCAAAGTGCTCGATTTCGGCATCGCCAAGGCGGTTCCTGACATGATGGAGACGGGAGCGCTCGAGTTGACGCGCGACAACCTCCTTCGCGGCACACCGGCATACATCGCGCCGGAGCAGGCGTTGGGTGATTCGCAGGTGGACAGTCGCGCCGATATCTACGCCACGGGGTGCGTTGCATACTTTCTGCTGACAGGAGAGCTTGTCTTCACCGCCGACACACCGATGGCCCTCGTCGTGCAGCACGCCAGCACGCCTCCGACTCCCCCGTCGGAGCGATCGGAGCTGCCGATTCCCTCCGGGCTCGACCGAGTCGTCATGGATTGTCTCGCCAAGCGGCCCGGCGATCGGCCGCAGTCGGCCAAAGAGCTGGCGCGTCGACTTTCAGAGGTCGGCCTTTCGAACCCGTGGACCGAGGAACGTGCCCGGGAGTGGTGGGAAGCGCACCGTCCGGTCGTGGCTTCGCCGCCCGTTATGCCATCCAGCGCTGACGGCCGTGATGGTTCAGAAGCGGTAGCGCGTGGTGAACGAGTAGAAACCGAAGCCGTTGTTCACGAACGTACTTTCGAGAAACGGACCCGAGAAGAATCGCGTGATCGCACCCTGCAGCTGAAGATGGCGCGTGACCTGCCACACTGCTGTCACCCCAGGGTTGGTGCCGACATATGTTCCAGTGCCCGCGCCTGGCGGAACCAGGAGTCGCAGGTCGGTGCTGTAGATGCCGTCTCCAGCCGATGTGCGCCAGTAGCTTGGCGCCTCCACACCCAGCGTCAGATCGCGTCGAGGGAAAATCGTCACGGCCACATTGAAATCGATGAGATTGGTGGGTCCGAACAACCCGACGGCACCCGAATACGAATTACCTGGGAAAAGCGGATTGAACGACTGCAGCTTTGGATCGGTCCTGTCCTTGTCACCTGATGCCATGTCCGTGCGGACGCTCACTCGAGGTCTCCACGGTACAGAGAGGAGACGGTAGCCGGTCTCGGTGGCGAACGCCCACGCTCGAATGGGCGCGTCGGCAAAGCGGCCCCACTGGAACACCACGTCGTAGTTCAAGTCGAGCCGCGGGCCCGCTCCATTCCATTTCCCACCGAGCGTGTGCCGCAGCTCGGGACCGAGGGCCTGCGCATAGAGAGAATGTTCTCTGTCGATGCCTAGATAGTAGACACCGAGCTCGCGCTGCAACGTCTTGCCGCTCCTGCTTGCCGCGCCTCCCCAGAAGCGCTGCTCGTGATCGGGACGATCGTCCAAGGCACCGGCGTTGAGGCCGACGAGCTCGGCGCCGACACCGACAAAGCTCCAGGACGGAGTCCGGTAAGCGGCCGCTAGCCCATCGAAGCTGCGTTTGACGTTCAGGCCGGGACTGGCCGAAATCAGCCGTGTGCTGCCAATTTCTATCTCCTGACGCCCGACGATGACGCCGAAGCGGTTCCGTTGGCGAACCGGTAAGCGCAGTTCGAAGAACATCTGGTGCAGGTCGAACGTGTTTCGATCGGTCGGACGAGGAGATCGCAGCTGACCGTTGATGATGCCGCTTTGCAGCTCGCCGAACACGCGGAACCGCTGTCCGAGCCGTAGATCGGCCCCGAACAGGTACCGCTGCAGCGCGTAGTTGTCGACCGTCGACGGCCGCGCGGTGGTCTCACGGATGCGGAAACCTTCCGGCCGAACGCGAAACTCACCGCTCAGAGTCAGCGACCGGTCCTCGCGGCCGAGCGGGATGTACTTGACGGGATCCCAGAAGTCGATCTTTGGTGAGGTCTTGAGAAACGTCCAGTCCTCGTCAGCCGTGTTGGGTCGATACACCCGCGTCTGGCTATCCTGTGCCGCGGCGTGCACGGATACCAGGACCAATACGACAGCGAGGATTGCGCGCAATGGGAACTAATTGTAGACGACTTCAAGAACCCATCTTGGCCGCGACGGCGCGTTCGAGATCGCCGATCTCGATCTTCTTCATGTGAAGCATCGCTTCCATCGCGCGTTGTGCCTTTTCGGATTCATGGTCCATCAGCAGTCCCGTCAGCATGCGAGGCGCGACCTGCCATGAAAGACCGTACTTGTCCTTTAGCCAGCCGCACTGTTGCGCCTTCGGATCGCCGCCTTTCGACAGCTTCTCCCAGTAGTAATCCACCTCGATCTGGGTCTCGCAGAAAACCTGCAGCGACACCGCTTCGTTGAACTTGAAGTTGGGCCCACCGTTCAGCGCGGTGAACGGTTGTCCGTCCAGTTCGAACGCCACGGTCATCACCGAGCCGGCGGGCTGTTTGTGAATCTCGAATCCAGCCTTGCCATAGCGGGCGACGCTGAGGACCTTCGAGTTCTTGAAGATCGAGACGTAGAACGCAGCAGCTTCTTCGGCCTGGTTGTCGAACCACAAGCAGGGGGCGATTCGTTGTGTAGCAAGCATGAGCTTTCTCCTCCGCGAATACTCCGAGCGCCAAACTGTCGATCCGATTTCGTCGTACAGGGATCCGCCTGTCAAGCACGGCTGGTCGAAGGTCAACAGCAGACGATCGGATCTCCACTTGCATTAAAACGCACAGAAGTGCGCTTGCTGTCCTCTGTTCTGACTCGCACTTCTGAGCCGGGTCCGGTGGCGGCCGATATCGTTGGTGTAGGGAGGTTTGCGGCGTCCACGCTGCTGGGGGCGACTGAGCCGCGGATCTGACATGAGGGTTACGACCTTAACGTGCTTGTTCGTCAGCAAAGATGGACGGTTGTCGATCCACCAGTTGGAGCCGCCGGCTCCTGCGGAGTTTCAGCTGCAGCCAATCCCGCCGGGCATGAAGCACGCGGCGAAAGTGTTGGGGCTTCCCTCCGAACCACGGACTTTCAAACGAACCGTGGAAGGGTCCTTGCCGGTGTACGAAGAAATCTGACCTGGCCGATTGGTGCGTTGAGGAACTGGAACGAATGGGCGCCAGCGTCCGCAACATCTGGCGCCCACGATTCAGAGCCTACACCAGCCCCGCTTTGTACAACGCGAGCAGCTTGGCCCACGCGCGATCGGCGTCCGGCTTGCTGTAAATCGGCTGCCCGTTCGCCTGCTTCGGCATGTCGGGGACGCACCATCCGTGCTGCGCCTGCGAATAGACTTCGACCTCCACCGGCACCTTCGCCGCATCGAATGATTCCTTGAGCTTCGTCTTCGCGTCCGGCTGCTGCATGTCGTCGTTGGTGGCGACGCCGAAATACATCCGAGCCTTGATCTTCGACGCCAACAAGTGCGGGCTATTGGGGTTGGCGGTTACGAGGCCACCTCCATGGAACGAAGCGCCTGCACCCACGCGGTTCGAGGCAGCCGCGGCCGTTCTGACAACCAACGCGCCTCCCATGCAGTAGCCCTGCGTGCCGATTTTCTTCATGCGGTCGACCTGCGGCTGCTGGTCGAGCCAGGCGATGAAAGCGGCCGCGTCCCGCTCGGCGGCACCCTCGGCGTTGATCGATCCCATCAGCGGCGTCAGCTTCGCCCGTTGCGTCTGGTCCCCGAAGTTGAAGTTCGAAGCGTCTTCGAAGACAGGTGCCTTCGCCACCCGATAGAACGGGTTGGGCACGAGCACCGAGTACCCTTCGGCGGCCAGCCGTTTCGCGATCTCGCGCATCGACGGACGCAGACCGAACGCATCCGGCCAGATCACGACGGCCGGGTGGGCGCCGCTGGACGGGTGGATGAACGCCGCGTCGCAGGTGCCGTCCGTCGTTTTGATCTCGACGTTCTTTTCGGTCACCTGCTGCTGAGCTGCAAGGTCTCCCGCGGCCGCGGCAATTCCGGCCGCCACGGTGAGTGTGACGAAATCTCTGCGCGTGAGGTCATCGTTTTCCATGTGCTTGCTCCTTGGTGGCAGATGATATCAACGCTCGAACCGCGCGGACGCTCGAAACTTTCCACGCGCAATCAGTCCGCGGGGCGGCCTCTCCTGTTGCCAGCCTCCGCCCAGCGCTCGGTAGACTTCGGCGAACGCCGACAGCTCAGCTTGGCGCGCTTGGGCGAGCGTGAGCTCAGCGTCGAACAATCGAGTGTCTGCATCCAGCACTTCGAGATAGCTGGTCGCGCCACCTTGATACCTGACTGTCAGCCAGGCGGCGCGCATCCTGTGCAGCGGTGGTCAATCCTTCCTGCTGCGCTCGAAGCTCGCGCGCCTTCGAGTAGCCGACGAGAGCATCGGCGGCTTCGCGGAATGCGGTCTTGACCGTTTGCTCGTAGAGGATCGTCGCTTCCTGTGTCCGCGCCTCGGCCAGCGCGACTTGCGATCGCGTACGTCCCGCGGTAAACACCGGTTGCGTCAGACCGGCAATAGCGGTCCAGAAACCGCTGCTGGCGCCGAACAGTGCGCCGAGGGCCGCGCTTTGCACGCCGCCCGTACCCGTCAACGCGATCGAAGGAAAGTAGGCCGCCCGGGCGACGCCGATCTGCGCGTTCGCCGAAATGATTTGCTGTTCGGCCGCCTGAATGTCCGGCCGGCGCTCCAGAAGGGCCGAGGGCAGGCCGGCCGGCACCTCGGGCGGGTGCGGCTGTTCCACGAGCGGGCGCCCACGTGAAACGGGAGCGGGGAAGTTACCGAGCAGCAGGCTGATCAGATTCTCCTGCTGGGCCGTGCGGCGCTCGATATCGGCGATGGCCGCGCCGGCGCCGTACACGAGTTGTTCCGCGTCGCGAACGTCGATGAGCGACGTGACGCCGCCGCTCTCGCGCACGCGCGTCAACTGCAGCGATTCCTGGCGTGAAGCCAAAGTCCGCTGCGCGATCTCGAGCTGGAGATCGAGTGAGCGCAACTCGAAATACGCCTGGGCCACTTGGTTGACGACGGTCGTCAGCACGGCACGCCTGGCCCATTCGGTGGCAAGCAGCTGCGCTCGGGCCGACTCGGTGGCCCGCCGATACCGGCCCCAGAAGTCCAAAGGCCAGTCGAACGTACCCCCGACGCCGAATGCACTGCCCAATGCCGCCGGAGTCGATCCGACTGCAGCGGCTCGGCCGCCCCCGGCCTGCGCCTGCAAGCCAACGGCCGGATATTGATCCGCTCGGGTGATCCCGAGCTGCGACTCGGCCTCCAGCACGCGGGCAGCCGCAACGCGGATGTCGTCGTTTTGAGCCAGCGCCGTTCTGACGAGCGCTTGAAGCTGCTCGTCCTGCAAGACGTCCCACCAATTGGCAGCGCCGAGAGTGGGTTCCTCCGATCCCGATCCGGCGCCGCGAATTGTTTCCGGCGTGGGAAGCGTGGGCTTCACATAGTTTGGTCCGACGGCGCAGCCAGCAAGCGTGGCAATCACCACCACGACAACCGCCGAGCGCGCCGTGCTCGCCGAGAGCCTTGTGGGCAATCGAATTCTCGGCGAACTCTGCGATCTCGGCGGTAAACGTCGTGGATGGCGGTGATTCATTGTGTACGGACCACTACTGGTTGCAGGAGTGGGTAGTTTCACGACGCGCTCGGTTTTGGCGACGCGGTCACAGCCGCTGCTCGCGGCCGCGATCTCCAGGACGCCAGCTTTTCGACCTGTACGAACAGCATCGGAATCAGGAAAATCCCCAGCAGCGTCGCCGCCAACATGCCGGTGATGACGACGGTGCCCAGAATGCGTCGAGACGCGGCTCCCGAACCGTCCGCGATCCACAGCGGAACGCAGCCCAGGATGAAGGCAAACGACGTCATCAGGATCGGTCGCAGACGCAACTGAGCGCCTTCGAGCGCGGCGACGACCAGCTCTTTACCTTCGTCCACGCGCGCCTTCGCGAACTCGACGACAAGGATGGCGTTCTTCGCAGCGAGGCCGATGAGCATGATGACGCCGACCTGGGCGTAGACGTCGAAATCGAACCGCCGCATCAGGAGACCGGCGAAGGCGCCGACTACAGCGATTGGAACGGACAAAAGGACGGAGAAGGGCAGCGACCAGCTCTCGTAAAGCGCAGCCAGAATCAGAAATACGAAAACGACCGACAGTCCGAAGAGTCGTGGAGCGTTGCCCGACGCCTTGCGTTCCTGGTAGGACAGGTCCGACCAGTCGTAGCTGATGTCGGTCGGCAGCGTGGCCTTCGCCACCTCCTCGA
Organism: uncultured Acidobacteriota bacterium; assembly: GCA_963773035.1. GTDB lineage: Bacteria > Acidobacteriota > Vicinamibacteria > Vicinamibacterales > CAVVIG01 > CAVRXZ01. The sequence continues at coordinate 100,373 of CAVYZX010000038.1, forward strand.
GCGCATCGAGCGCCTGGCCGGAGCTGTATCCCGGAGCGGCCGCACCGGTGATCTGCGCCGCCCGATACACGTTGAACCGATTCGTGTACTGCGGACCAAAGGTCTGCCTGGTGGCCTGCAACGACGACATCGGCACCATGTTGCCGTCGTTGTTTCTGACGTAGAACTGGCCGATGTTCTCTGGTGCCGCCCGCTCCTCGCCCTCGGCCTGCATGAAGACCCGCCACTGCCGGCCGAAGCGGTTGAATTGGTTCACGTACAACCCGCCCAGGAATGTCTGCATCGTTTGATGGACGTCGGTCAACGCGATGCCCTGCTTGAGCACCTTGTCGCGATCGACGTCTACGTAGATCTGCGGTACATTGGCGCTGAATGGCGATCCAACGCCAGCGAGCTCGGGTCGTTTGCGTGCCTCGGTCAGAAACTTCTGAAGCGCATCGTCGAGGTTCGCGATCGTCCCACCCGACCGATCCTGGAGCCAGAAGCTGAAGCCGCCTTGCGAGCCGAGTCCTGGAATCGACGGCGGCATCACCGCAATCGCCGTCGCGTCGGAAATCTCCTGCCGAAATGCAGCGTTCAGGCGATCGACAATCGCACGGGCGTCGAGACCACGCCGCTCGCTCCACGGCTTCAGGCCGACGAAGTAGAACCCGTTGTTAGGGGCCGTTACCCGTGTGAGAAGGCTGAAACCAATGATGGCGTCGTAAGCCTGCAGCCCTTCGGTCCTGGCGAAAATCGCCTCGATCTTCCGCCCGACCTCGTCGGTGCGCTGCAGCGAGGCGGCCGGCGGCAGCTGCACGTTCACCAGGACATACCCGTAATCCTCTTCGGGCACGAAGCTCGTTGGCAGCCGGCGTCCGAGCCCCCCAACGAGCAGGACGAACCCGGCGAGGATGGCGATCCCGACGGCCGCTTTCCGAATCAACGCGTGGCTGACGCTCACGTAGCCGCTCGACGCCTTTCCGAACGCACGGTTGAACGCACCGAAGAGTCCGCCGAGCAGCCGGCCTGGTTTTCGCGGCCGCAGCCACATCGCGGCCAGCGCCGGCGAGAGCGTCAGCGCGTTGAATGCCGAGATCAGCACCGAGATGGCGATCGTGATCGCGAACTGCTGGTTCAAGCGGCCTTGAATACCGCCCATGAATGCCACCGGGATGAACACCGACGCGAGTATGAGCGCGATGCTGACGACCGGTCCCGAAACCTCTTCCATCGCCTTCAGCGTGGCGTCGCGCGGCGCCATGCCTTCTTCGATATGGTGTTCCACCGCCTCGACTACGACGATCGCATCATCGACGACGAGGCCGATCGCCAGAACGAGACCGAAGAGCGACAACGTATTCAGTGAAAAGCCGAGCGCCGGAAAGATCAGAAACGTGCCGATCAGGGAGACAGGTACGGCGACAGCCGGGATCAGCGTCGCTCGCCAGTTCTGAAGAAAGAGGTAGACCACGAGAATGACGAGCACCATCGCTTCGGCGAGCGTGATGACGATTTCACGGATGCCTTCGGAAACAGCCAGCGTCGTGTCGAGGGTGTAGGCGAACTCGAGGTCTTCCGGGAAGCGTCCGCTCAGCGCCTGCATCTGTTGGCGGACGCCCTCCGCCACCGCGAGGGCGTTCGACCCGGGCGATTGGAAGACGGCAATCGCGCAGCCCGGCTCTCCGTTCACCCGGCCAATCTGCTGGTAGTTCAGCGCACCGAGCTCGATCCGTGCGACGTCGCGAAGATAGATCACCGAACCGTCCGGATTCGATCGCACGGCAATGGCGCCGAACTCTTCCTCCGTTTGAAGCCGTCCCTGCGATCGGACGGTGTACGTCATCTCCTGTCCGGCGGGGGCGGGGTTGCTGCCGACCTGCCCCGAAGGATTGACCGTGCTCTGCTGCTGGATCGCCCGGCTCAGATCGGGCACCGTCAAACCGAGCCGAGCGAGCAAATCCGGTTTCACCCAGATCCGCATCGAGTAATCGCCGGCGCCGAATATTCGGGCCTCGCCGACACCGGGGACTCGATACAGCGCATCGACGATGTTGATGTTCGCGTAGTTGGCCAGGAACAGCGCATCGTAGGTGTGCTTGGGCGAGTAGAGCGAGACGATGAGCATCGGCAGTCCTGTCTGCTTCCTCATCGTCAAACCGAATTGATTGACCTCGGGCGGCAGGTTCGGCTGCGCCTGCGCGATACGGTTCTGGACGTTGACCTGGTCGATATTGGGCTGCGTGTCCACGTCGAAGGTGACGGTCAGCGTCATCGTGCCGTCGTTGGCGTTGCTCGACTGCATGTAGAGCATGTCGTCGACGCCGTTCATCTGCTGCTCGAGCGGCGTGGCGACCGACTGCTCGATGGTGAGCGCGTCGGCTCCTGGATAGGTCGCCGTGATCAGAATCTGCGGCGGCACAATCTGCGGAAACTGCGAGATGGCCAGGCCGCTCAACGCGACGATCCCGCCCAGCACAGTCATGATCGCGATGACGATGGCGACGATGGGGCGGCGGATGAAGAACCCGGACATCACTCGACCTCTGCGGACGCGGGGTACGGAGACACCGTGGTCCCGTCTTTCAACGTCGGAGCGTCCAGCAGCACCCGGTCTTCCGGCTTCAGGCCTTTCTCGACGATCCATCGATTGCCGATACGCGGGCCGAGCGTCACCGTTTTCACGACGGCTTTGTCGTCCGGGGTCAACACCCGCAGCTGATAGCCATTCTGAAGCTCCGATACCGCCCGTTGCGGCACGAGCAGGGCGTTCTGGCGCACGGACGTGTGCGCGCGGACGCGGCCGTATTGACCGGGGCGCAGAATGTTGCCGGGGTTCGGAAACGTCGCGCTCACTCTGATCGTGCCCATCTTGGGATCGACGTCGCGATCCACGGCGAGGACCGAGCCCCGTCCCTGATACGTGCTGCCGTTGGCGAGCACCAGCGTCAGTCCGCCAGACGTCTGCCACAGCTTTGCTGCGGCAGCGGGAGTGCCGACCTGACCCGCTATGCCCAGGTATTCCTGTTCGCTGATGGGAAAGTAAGCCTTGATCGGGTTGACCTGCGAGACCGTCGTCAAGAGCGTCGTTGGGCCGACGAGGTCGCCGATCTGTGCGCTGGCGATCGCCGCCACGCCGTCGATGAGTGAGGTCACGCGCGTGAAGCCGAGGTTGAGCTGGGCCGCTTCGACCGCAGCCTCGGCCGAAGCGACGGCGGCGCGGGCCGCGTCGCGCGCGCTGGTGTCGTTGTCCAGTTGGCTTTGAGCGATCGCCCGAAGCTCGGCAAGCGGCTGATCGCGGGCAAAGTCGCGCTCGGCCTTGACGAGCTGGGCGCGCGCCTCTGCGAGCCGTGCCGTGGCCTGGTTGAGCGCAGTTTCGAAGGGGCGCCGGTCGATTTCGAACAGCACGTCGCCCTTGTGCACGAACGCGCCTTCGTTGTACGCGCGCCGTACGAGATACCCGGATACTTGCGGCCGGATCTGCGCGTTGACAGCCCCGTCGAGCGTCGCAATCCATTCCCCGGTGATTTCTACCTGCTCTGGGGTAACCGATACGTACGCGACGCTCGGCGGTCGTGCGCGGCGCCGCGACCGCGGTGTTTTCGCTGCGGCAAGCCGACGTCGCCGCGACCAGCGCGGCGGTAAGAAGGAGGTTGGCGAGTCTCGTCATGGGAGCCCAGGGTTTCCAGTGCGACCACCAGCGGCCGCACCCGATAGCACCAGCCGCACGACGCGCCGCACCCACTGGGGATCCAGCGGACCCGGGCGTTCGCGCAGCCGGCCGTAAATGGTGCCGATGAGAACGTCGAGCACAAGCTCGATGTCTACGCGCTTGGGGAGCGCCCCGCGGCGTCGCGCCCGCTCGATCACGAGCCGTGCCGGCGCGCGATGAAGCGCGCGGATTTCGGTGCACGACCCGATCGACTTCCGGATCGCCGCGCTCGGCGATGAGGGCGCGCACGACGCCGCGCCCGGCAGCCGTCGAGCGCAATGTCGTTGCCGTCAGAAACGTCGCCCGAAGATCGCTTTCGAGCCTTCCCGTTTCGACGGCCTTGGGTGGCGTCGAAAGGTTCGTCAGCGCGGCAATGACCAGATCCGCGCGCGTCGGCCAGCGCCGATAGATGGTGGTCTTGTTGACGCCCGCACGCTCCGCGACGTCGTCGATGCGCAGGCCGGCATAACCTTCGTGTCCCAGCACCTCGAGCGTGGTGCGAAGCACGGTCGATACGACGCGCGCGCTCCGACCGCCGACGCGAACGCGACGCGATGTCTTGTTGCGGGGTTTCCGTGCAGTCGTGTGGAGGAGGGCGGCCATGCGTTCGTCCGACCCGTATTCGAGCCGGACTGTCCAATCGTAGCTCAGAATTAACGCAACCAAAAGTTGCGTTTATGAATTCCTACCGCCGAGGTTCAAAGCTGGAGACAGAAACGTCGCCGACGGAGCCACTGCCGTGGCGGCATCAGGACGTCATCCCTTCGAAGCTCGGCGGTTGGAATTCCCCCCTTTGCACGCCCGTCCAGCAGAGGTGTTGCCGCCGGGCGCGCCAGCCCGTAAGATCATCCCCCGGCTTCAATTTGTGCCTGTTGGTTTCGGTGCGGCTCTCAATGCGTTTCTGCAGGTGTCTGCGGACATGAAGGTGGCCATATGACCGTTGTACGTGCCCCCTACGGCAGTCTGTCGTCAGACCAGGCGTTCGACATCGCGGGTGATGGCTCCCCGCGCGTCTCAGAAAACGTCGATGTGACCGATCTCGAGCGCGCGGAGCAGGAGATCATCTTCGCCAACGAGCGGTTGCGCCTGGCAATGGAGTCGGCCAAGGCCGTGGGATGGGAATGGGACCTCGTGAGCGATCGCGAGACCTGGTTCGGGGATCTGCGAACGATGTTTGGAATCCCGTCCAAGACCTATATCGGGAGCTCCCGCCGTCTGGTGCTTCCTGAAGACCAGGGGCTCATCTCGAACGCTCTGGACGCGGCAATGCACAGCCATCAGCCTTACGCCGCAGAATTCCGCGTTCGACGGGAGGATGGCACGGTGCGCTGGGTCGCCGCCAATGGCCGATTCTATTACGGCTCCAACAGCGAGCCCGAACGCATGCTGGGGATGGCCGTCGACATCACCGAGCGAAAGCGTGCTGAAGAATCGCTGCGGCGAAAGGAAATGGATCTCACCGAGGCCCAACGCGTGGCGCGCGTCGGAAGCTGGCAATGGGACTCGGAGAACGACACCGTCGTCTGGTCTGAAGAGCTGTATCGAATCGCCGGGCGTGATCCGAACCTCGGGACCATCAACTACAAAGAACACGGACAGCTCTACACCCCCAAGAGCTGGGAGCTGCTGCAACGGGCCGTCGGAGAGGCGCTCCATCACGGAACCCCCTACGAGCTCGAGTTGGAAATGGTGCGTACCGACGGGAGCACCAGATGGCTCACGGCGCGCGGCGAGGCCTCGCGCGACACCAACGGCCGCATCGTCGGCCTTCGCGGCACGGTTCAGGACATCGCCGAGCGCAAGCGGCGCGAGGAATCGCTCGTGCTGTTTCGCAGTCTGATTGACGGCTCCAACGACGCACTCGAGGTCATCGATCCGACTACGCTCTGTTTCCTCGACGTGAATGAGAAGGCCTGCCGGGATCTCGGCTACAGCCGGGACGAGCTGCTGTCGATGACCGTTCTGGATATCGATCCCAGTCTCGATGAGGCCATGCGGACAGCGTTCGCGAGACAGTGCCGCGAGGCAGGCTTCGTGATGTTCGAGAGCCAGCACCGGCGCAAGGATGGATCGACGTTTCCAGTCGAAGTCAGCATCAAGTCCATCGCCGTTGGCGGACGGAGTTACAACGTCTGCGTGGTCCGCGACATCATCGAACGAAGGGTGGCCCAACAGGCGTTGCGGGAAAGCGAAGAACGTTTGCGCCTCGCGGCGGAAGCCGGGCGGATGTTCGCCTACACCTGGGATGTGCCGAGTGACGTCATCGTGCGGTCGGGAAAATCCGAGCAGATCATCGGAATCGCGGAATCCGTTCCCCTTACCTGCGAGCAGATATTTGCCTTCGTTCACCCGGACGATCGTGACGGCCTGAAGGCGGTCGTGGCCGAGTTGAGTCCCGAGAAGCCCCTCCTGCAGGCCAGCTACCGCATGATCCGGCCAGACGGCTCCGTCATTTGGGTGGAGCGTCACAGTCGCGCCTATTTCGATGACGACGGACGCATGTTGCGGACTGTCGGCATGGTGGCAGACATCACGCAGCGCAAGCTGGCAGAAGAAGCGCTTTCCAGCGTGAGCCGGAGGTTGATTGAAGCCCAGGAGGGAGAGCGGGCCCGGATAGCTAGAGAACTGCACGACGACATCGGCCAGCGGCTGGCGATCCTCGCCGTGACATTGGACGAGATCAAGCTCCTCACCACGAAATCCCGAGGAGAGCTGGGGAGCGGGATCGATGCGCTTCAGCGTCAGACGTCCGAAATATCGTCGGCCATCCACTCACTGTCGCACGAGCTGCACTCATCCAAGCTGGAACTGCTCGGTGCCGTGGTGGCGATGAGAGGCTTCTGCGCGGAGCTTTCAGGCCAGCAGAAAGTGGAAGTGGATTTCAGCCACAAGGATGTGCCCCAACGAGTACCTCCCGAGATCGCGCTCTGTCTCTTCAGGGTGATGCAGGAAGCGCTGCACAACGCCGTACGGCACAGTGGAGTCCGCCAGTTCGCGGTGCAGTTGGAAGGAACTAGCCACGCGCTCAGACTCACCGTGCGGGACGAAGGTGTCGGCTTCGACGCCGGAACGACAGCCAGCCGCGGCCTCGGGCTCACCAGTATGAAGGAGCGGTTGAAGCTCGTGGGAGGGACTCTGTCGATCCAATCGCAACTGAAGCAGGGAAGCACGATTGTGGCTTCGGTTCCGTTCCAGGCACGGGCCAACTGAGCAGCGATCTCTGGAGGAATTCATGAAAGGTCAGTTCGGCATAAAGGCCGCAACCTGTGCGCTCGGAGTCTTCTGTCTGGTCAGTGCGCTGCATGCGCAAGCTCCCGCGCCCGCGGCACAGCCGCCGGCTCCACCCGTCAGCACGGCAGTCGCCGCACCCACGTATGTTTCCATTCCGCTGGAGATCGCCGTCAACCGCCCCGCCGCGGAAGTGTGGAAGCGGGTCGGCAAATACTGTGATATCGGTGAATGGTTACGGATCCCGTGCACGATCACGTCGGGGAAGGATGGGGAATTCGGTGCGGTTCGTTCCGTCGCAAACGAAGTCCTGGTCGGAAAGACCGAACTGTCCTACACCTACACCCAACCCGTGAGAGAAGGCCGTCCCTACAATCTCTATCACGGTACGCTGGAAGCGCGGCCCGTGACGGCAACGACATCCAAGCTCGTTTACACCCTGTTCTTCGACAACTCGATGCTGGCCGACGATCCGGCGCGCGAAGCAGACAAAGCGCGGAGAGTCGCCGCGTTCACGACTGCGCTCGAAAACATGAAGATCCTTGCCGAGGGCGGTACCCTGCCTCCGGCACCAGCACGCGGGACGCCGCCGGCCGCCGCTCCGACGGGTCGGTGAAGAACGGGCGTCGCGATGAGACGCGTGCTGTCGACATTCCTTGTTCTGGTCGCCGCCGCGTGCGGCACGTCGCCAGCCCCAGCACCGCCGCCAGCAGCGGCGCCCAGCGCTCAGGCTCCCGCTTCCTCGACGGCCAACGCCCTGCGCTCGTGGAACGACGGTGCCGCAAAGCGAGCCATCGTGGACTTTGTGTCGCGGGTGACCAAAGAGGGCGGCTCCGATTTCGTGCCGATCCCCGAACGGATTGCCACCTTCGACAACGATGGCACACTCTGGGCCGAGAAGCCGGTGCCGTTTCAGCTGCTGTTCGCCTTCGACCGCGTGAAGACGTTCGCGCAACAGCATCCTGAATGGAAGACCAGGGAGCCGTTCGCGTCGCTGCTCAAGGGAAACACGGCAGGCGTCGCCACCAGCGGTGAGAAGGGTCTGCTCCAGATCGTAGCGGCGACGCACACCGGCATGACGACAGAGGACTTTTCCCAGGCCGTGCAGGACTGGATAACGACGGCGAAACATCCCCAGACCGGCCGGTTGTTTACGGAAATGGTCTATCAGCCGATGCTCGAGCTGCTGGCCTATCTGCGCGCCAACGAATTCAAGACGTTTATCGTCTCGGGCGGCGGTGTGGAGTTCATGCGTCCGTGGACAGAACGAGTTTACGGAATCCCGCCGGAGCAGGTCGTCGGCAGCAGCGGCAAGTTGAAGCTCGAGGTACGCGACGGCAAGCCGGTCCTCATCAAATTGCCCGAAGTGGATCTCATCGACGACAAAGAGGGCAAGCCGGTCGGCATTCAAAGCCGGATCGGCCGCCGGCCGATTGCCGCGTTCGGCAATTCCGATGGCGACTTGCAGATGTTGGAGTGGGCGATGGCCGGCAGTGGTCCGCGCTTCGCGCTCTTTGTTCATCATGACGATGCCGCGCGCGAGTACGCATACGATCGCGCCGACAAGCTGCAGACGTTCAGCAAAGGATGGGATGAAGCGCTGGCCAAAGGCTGGACCGTCGTCAGCATGAAGGACGACTGGAGCACCGTGTTTCCGCCCACGACAAGCGCGCCCAACCAGCGGTAGACAGACACAAGACGCTCATTGACGAGGTTGCAGCCAGGTCCTAGGATGGCCATCGGGAGACCGTTGAGGTTGACCGATGACCGGCAAGCAGCTCGGCCACTATCGCATACTCGAGAAGCTTGGTGCTGGTGGCATGGGTGTGGTCTATCGCGCTCACGACGAGCGGCTCGACCGCGACGTCGCCCTCAAGCTCCTGCCCGCTGACACGTTCGAAGACTCCATCGCGCGCGGCCGCCTCCTGCGCGAAGCCCGTGCCGCCGCGGCTCTGAGCCATCCCTCGATCTGCACGATTCATGAAGTCGGCGAGGCAGACGGTCCTGCCTACATCGCCATGGAGTTCGTGGAAGGCCGGCCGCTGAGCGACGTCACGCATCGTCGCGCGCTGACCACGGACGAAGTACTGCGGTATGGCATTCAGATCGCCGATGCGCTCGCTCACGCTCACGCACGTCAGGTCGTCCATCGCGACTTGAAGAGCGCCAATGTGATGGTCTCGTCGGACGGGCGGGTCAAGGTTCTCGATTTCGGTCTGGCGAAAAGAATGAGCGGACCGGAGCTCGAGACTGCCACGCAAGACTTGGGGGTCGCCACATTCACGGGGCCGGGTGTATTCGCCGGGACCATCTCGTACATGGCACCGGAACAACTTCGCGGCGAGTCCGCCGATGCCCGTTCGGACATCTGGGCCCTCGGTGTGGTTCTTCACGAAATCGCCGGTGGCACGCTGCCGTTCACGGGGCAATCAGCTTTCGACGTCAGCTCGAAGATCCTGAATCAGCCGCCGCCTTCGCTTCCTGCGTCGGTTCCGGTTGCGCTGCGCGCCGTCATCGAAAGATGTTTGGAAAAATCCGCCGCTCGCCGCTATCAGAGCGCGAGCGAGGTCGGCGCCTCGCTTCAAGCGATTCAAGCAGGGACGTCGAGTCTCTCGGCGTCAGTGCGTTACCGGCTGGCGCGACGACGGTGGCTGCTTCCCGTCGCCGGCGCCGTCGTTCTGGCAGGCATTCTGGCCGCCCTGAATGTCGGAGAGATTCGCAGCCGTTGGTTGGGCGGGCGGCCACGGGTCGAATCCCTCGCGGTGTTGCCGCTGGAGAATCTTTCGGGCGACGCAGCGCAAGACTACTTCGCCGACGGCATGACCGAAGTCCTGAGCACGGACCTTGCCCGACTCGGTGTGTTGAAGCGCGTCACCGCTCGCGGGTCGGTGATCCGTTACAAGGGCACGAACAAGCCGTTCGAGGAAATCGCGCGCGAGCTGAGGGTGGATGCGCTTTTGACCGGCTCGATCCAGCGGTCGGGCGACCGCGTGAGCATAACCGCTCAGCTCCTGGACCCCGCGACCGGAGATCAGTTGTGGACCAACCGCTACGAACGCAGCCTCCAAGACGTGCTCGTGCTGCGCAACGAGATTGTGTCGGCCATCGTGCGGGAGATTAGAGCGCAGCTGTCACCGCACGAGCAGGCGCGGTTGGCCAGGGCCGGTCCGGTGAATTCCGAGGCCTTCGAGGCGACGTTGAAGGGACGCTTTCACTGGCTCAAGCAAACGCGCGAGGACTACGATCAGGCCGAACGCTACTTTCAGTTCGCGCTGGAAAAGGATCCCGGGTATGCGCTTGCCTACGGTGGGCTCGGCAGCGTGTGGATGATGCGCGGAGATGCCGGCTTCCAGTCCCCATCCGAGACGTTTCCAAAAGCCAACACGTTTCTGGCCAAGGCGCTGGAGCTCGACGACAGCCTGGCAGATCTGCACGTGTTGCTGGCGAACTACAAGGCCACGCAGTGGGACTGGGCCGGCGCCGAGCTCGAATATAAGAAAGCGCTGGACGGGAATCCGAATCTTGCGGACGCCCACTTCTACTATTCGGATCTGCTGCTGACCGCCTTGAACCAGCCCGACGAATGGAATCGTGAAATACAGCTCGCCATGGAACTCGATCCCTTGAACGATTTCTACAGGAGCTTCTACGGATGGCACTTGAACTACGTGCGACGGTACGATGAAGCCATCCCGATCTTCGAGAAGCTCCTGCCGACGGGGCCGAACAAAGCCACCAACTACCTCGGCTTGTGGGGTGCCTACTGGCGAAAGGGCTTATACGATCAGGCGCTGGCGTCAGCACGGGAATATTTCGTCGCCGCAGGCGACCGGGAGTTTGTGGACGCGCTAGGGACTGGCGGAGGCGCGGCTGGGTATCGCACTGGCATGTTGCGCGCGGGTGAAACGATGGCCGAACGTTCCAAGGAGCGTCACGTACCGGCCATTCGCATTGCCCGGGTGTTCGCCCATGGTGGGGACAAGGACCGGGCATTTCAGTGGTTGGAAAAAGCCTACGAGGCGCGCGAGTCTCCGATGTTGCGTATCCGCCTTTTCTGGGATTGGCTCGACTTGCATTCCGACCCTCGCTTCGAGGATTTACTCCGCCGCCTCAATCTGCCCCGCTAGCGGGTCGGTCCAGCTCTTCATCGATGGTGGGGATGGCGGGCGTAGAATGGCGGGACGGACGTCATCGCGGCTTCCGGAGGGACGGTACTATGACAGGTCTCCTCTTGCCGGCGACGGTGCTGCTGTCGACGACGCTTCTCTTCACGACTCATCGCTCGTATGCAGGGCTCGATCGAGGAAACTCGAGCCCCGCCTCGCTGATGTTGCAACGTGCTGGCGCGAGTCCGGCCACGCCGGCCGCAGGTCCGGCATTCGAAAAGACCTACTGGAAAGCGACGGAACTCGTCGGTAAACCCGTCCCGCCCGCAAGTCGGAATCGCGAAGCACATTTGGTATTCGAACAGGACGGTCGTATGGCCGGAGCGGACGGGTGCAACCGCATCACGGGGACGTACGAACGAACCGCCGAGGCGATCAAGTTCGGTCCATTGGTCAGCACCCGGATGGCTTGCGTGGACACCGGCGAAATCGAGCGCGCGTTTCGCGAGGCACTGCAGAAAACGGGCCGCTGGAAAATCGTCGGAAATGAGCTCGAACTGTCCGATATCGGTGGATCACGGCTCGCGCGTTTCGACGCGAGCGCCGACAAGTAGGGCACGTCATCGGACTGCTAGCGCTTCAGCGAGCGGTACGCCAGCCGATCCGCGTTGAACGATCCGAGCCACAGCTCGTCGCCGACGCGCATGGCGATCGCCGTGCCGGTAAACGAAGGTGTCGCGGGTCCGCGCGCAAGCTCTGTCACGGTCATCTTCTTGGGGTCGATCGTAGCCGCGATGTAGCCGCGCGAGCATCGGATACCGGCTTCGGTCTTTGGCGGGCCGCCGCAGGCCGGCTCGTTGTCGATCATTCCGGCGGTGATCAGCCGATTGTCGCTCGTCCACCGGACGTTGTCGGGGCCAAACTCCGCGAGCTGCGCGGTGCGCAGCGGCTTTCCGGGGTTGTCGCGGGAGAAGGCGACGATGCGCTTTTGGGTCGTTGAGACGACGTAGAACTCTTTGTCGTCGGGGGACGTCTCGATGCCGTTGTTCGCAGAGAGCTCGGTGCCCGGCAGCATGAGGAACGAGATGTCACCGGGCGTCCACAAGAACACTGCTCCAGTGTCGCGGCCGGCGAACGCATCTTCGAACGACTTTCCCGGAAGTATGAGGGCGGTGGCAACCAATGAACCATCCTTGAACGCCGCGACGCTGTTGGCTGGGATGTCATTTGGCATCAGAACGCATCCGATCCAGGTAGCGGTGGGCACACCGCCACCAGTGGCGAGCTCGAAGACCTCGATCGATTCACGGCCACCATGGTTCGTGGCGTAGACGGTGTAGCGACCGTCTGTTGCCGGTCTGAGGCTGAGCCCGTGGAGAACGGCGAGCTTTGGATCGAGCGGGCCGGGACAGCTTGCGTACTTCGCTCGGTCCGGAAGGCTGCTCGGCGCGTCGGAGGGGTACAAGTTCCTAACCGTTTTCGCACGCGTGTCGACCAGGTGCAGTCCACTTCCTGGCGCCATCCCGCTGGCAAGCAACCAACGCGTGTTCGGAACCAGAACGAGATCCTCGGGATTCTGGATGCCGCAGATGAACGTGAGCCCGCCGGAGGGCGTACATTCGGCCGACTGGGCGGTTCCGGTGGGTTGCGACCCACCGATGGTAATCAAAGCGAGTAATGCGATGACGTCAAGGCGCTTCATTTATGTTCCTCGGCCGGGAATCATACATCGGCAGCCACGGCAGAGGGCTCAGGGCTCAGGGCAGAGGGCTCAGGTGTGGCTTCCGGCTTTAGCCGGAAGATCAATGAGCTTCAGCCAGAAGATCAATGCCGGCGGCCCTCTTCCGTTCAGAGCGCCTTTCGCGCGGCAGCGATTTGGCGCCGCTTGGCCCGATCGACCACTGGAAACGCGAGGTTCATCTCCTCCAACGCATCGACGACCGCGGCGGCCACGACGAGGCGCGTGAACCATTTGTTGTCCGCAGGCACGACGTACCACGGTGCATCGGGCGAGCTGGTGTTCTGAATCGTCTCTTCGTACGCCTGCATGTAATCGCGCCAATAGTGGCGCTCGTGCGCGTCGGCGGCCGAGAACTTCCAATGTTTCTTCGGCTCGTCGAGCCGGCGCTCGAATCGACGCTTCTGCTCGTCGGGTGAGACGTGAAGAAAGAACTTCCGGATGGCGATGCCGTTCCGGGTTGCGTATCGCTCGAACGCTCGAATGTCCTCGAACCGTTCCGCCCAGATGTTTTTCGTGACGAGCTGCGACGGTAGACGCTGGCGATCGAGTGCGCCAGGGTGCACTCGCACGACCAGCGTTTCTTCATAGTAGGAGCGGTTGAAGATGCCGATACGGCCCCGTTCCGGCAAGCAACGGGAGGTCCGCCAGAGGAAATCGTGGTCCAGTTCGTCCGCGGTCGGGGCTTTGAATGAAAACACCTGACAGCCTTGCGGGTTGACGCCGGACATCACGTGTTTGATCGTTCCGTCCTTGCCCGCGGCATCCATCGCCTGAAAGATCAACAGCAGCGCCCATCGGTTTTGAGCGTAGAGCTTCTCCTGGAGCTGCGCGAGACGTTCAACGCCACTCTTCAACCACTGGCTGGCCTGTTCGGGCGATGCAAGGCCGCGCGTGTCGTGCGGCTTGACGTCCTTCAGGCGGAACTTCCGTCCTTCCGTGACCCGGTACGGCAGGTAGAGCCCTCGCGCGTCTGTCATATGAAGCTACGCTCCTCGCTAGAACAACGCCCCGGTTTGCGCGACGAAACTCACGCCGCCGCGCGAGCCGTCTTGCGCTCGTAATTGCGCAGCAAAATGTATGCGACGCCAATCCAGGCGCCGATGAGCAGTATGTTCACCACCGCGAAGCTCCGCTGGCTGAACGTCAGCACGGTCGTTCCAAGCCAGACCAGCAACGCCGCCATCACGTCGCCGAATCTGACGATGAATGTGTCCGCGGCCTGTTTGGCCTTGTACTTCTCCTCGCGCGACGTCGGGAGCCACAGCATCTGGCGTGCGACGTTCATGATGGAGTAATCGGTCGAGTTTTCGGCGGTCTTTGCCACTCGAACGATGGCGAGGCCTGCTCCGAGCGCCACAGCACCATACGCACCGAGGGCCACGATCGGAAGCGCGAACATCACGCCGGCGAGGCCGAAGTACTTCACCAGGCGCGACGCGACGAACGCCTGAAGGATGGCGGCCACCACGTTCACCCAGAAGAAATAGTTTCCGTAAAAAGCGCCGATGTACGCGCTTTTGTCGAACGCGGGATCGGCGGCCGCGTATTCGTTGGCCCTTGCCAGCACCGCGCTCGAAAGGACGTACTCGCCAGTCGTGTTGACGAGGTTGAGCACGAGGAGCAGCAAGCAGATCATTATCAGGTAGTGGCTCTGGAAGATCAGGGCGAAGCCGTTGCGGCCGGCTTTGAGCGGGGCATCAGCAGCGGCGTGCCGCCGTTCCACGCGACGCTCGACCAGCCAGTACAACGCCATCGACACGACCAGGCAAGCCACAGCGATTTGGAGAAGTGTGTACGGATGGGTGCCGCTGCCGAAAAGGCTCTCGGCGAATGCCGCCCCGAGCGGGCTTCCGAGCGTCGCGCCAATTCCGATAATTGGAAACAGCCGCTCCCCGGTCGGCTTGTCGAACAAGTCGTTGCCGTACGACCAGAATTGTGCGACCACCGCGTTGCTGAAGATCCCGACCCACACGAAGAATGCCAGGCCGATGTAGGGCACATTGGCCCAGATACCAAGACGGAACAGTTCGAGGTTGACGATGAAGAATGCTGTGATGCCGAGCAATAGCCGTATGCGATCGACGCGTGAGGCGAACCAGCCGTAGAGCGGCACGAAGCCCATCAGCAAGAAAGCCTGTCCGGCCGATGCGTACGACTTCATCTCGGCGCCACCGCCAGTAAGGATCAGCGGCTCCCGAACGGTCTTGCACACGTAATAGCCCGCCAGGATGACGAAGATGTTCGACAGGAGCAGCAGGACTGTGACGCCTTCCCCTGCCCTGACGTCGCCGAAGAGACGAAGAAATCTGGCGAGCGGCGATGGGCGGTCGTCAGCGAGAACTGAGCCTGCGGTTGCGGTTCCGTCCACGACCTTCTCCTTGGATCGACCTTGCAGACGGCCGTGCCGGTTAGCGCACCCAGTGCAAAACGTCCCGCATGATTGACCAGCGCGGCTGCCGAGCGACTGCGTCGGCGCCGAGAATCCAATGACGATACAGCAGATCGAGGGTGCCGTCCTGCCGTTTCAGGTCGATCCACGAATTCAGGAATGCCGCAAAAACTGCATCCCGTCGCCCGATTGCGAAAGCCAGCGGAATTCGAATCGGGTTCGGCTGAGGTACGACGACCGACAGCTCAGGATGGAGCAACGTCCAGGAGGATCCCCGTTCTGCCGTCAAGAGCGCAGCATCCGTCCCGAGCGAATCGTATTGGAACAACTCCGAGACCCCACTGACTCGGACCACGCGAGCGTTCGGGAGCATCATCGTGAGCTTATCGATGTAATAGGGAAGGTTGACGCTCGCGATTGAGAGCGGGCCCATGCTGCGGATCGAATCCCACGTCTGGTATTGATGGCGCATCGCGTCAGGGACGACGAAAGCCAGAGTTTCGTGAAGATAGGCGTTCGAAAAGAGCGCATCGCGGGCGAATTCGGTAGTGATCGGGATGCCCGACATGGCGAGGTCGAAGTCCCCACGGTGCAATTGGCTGATGAGCTGGTCGCGCGCGATCGGCACGAATTCGAGCGTCACACCCAGCTCGTGTGCGAGCAGATATGCGAGGTCGACGTCGTGCCCGACGAACTGGCCGCTGTCGTTCTTGAATGTGAACGGCAACGAATCAGCCGTGAAGCCGACACGAATCCGGCCGCGTTTCGTGATGGCGTCCAGCACCGGACCCGAATCCTCGATCGCTGCCGGATCGGGTTCGTCACGGACGACGGCAGCTACCGGTGGGCTGATGAGCTGCATCGTCATGAGCAGTCGATCTTTGCTGTAGGAGGTCGCCAGCACCGTGGCAAAGAGGGTCCGCAGCCCTCCAATCAGCACCGCCGTGGCGACGGTTGAAATCACAGCGAAGCGAATGAGGCGACGGGGGTTGAAGTGAAGGTGGCCAACGACCGCTGCCGAGCCGAGCACGGCAACCGTCAATGTGTGCATCGCGGCGATAAACGCGCCGACGCGAGAGTTCACGACGGACATGGCAATGAATAGCTGGAATGTGTCGGCCGGCACCCTGAATGCGTCCAGCAGGAATGGCACGGCCACATTGATGCTGCCGAAGAGCGTCAGCACGCCGGTTGCGGCCAGGCGAGGCAGCTGCGTGATGCTGAGCGGCGAATCCGCGTACCAGGCCGCGAACAGAATGAAGCTGAGCGACAGCAGCTTGCCGCTATGGGGAAGGTTATAGGCGGTGGGGACGATCACTTCCGGAAGGTCGGGAATACGACGGTCGGGGTCGTGGCGCCGCAGCAGATCCTTGCTGGCGTCGATGAGCACCGGCAAGACGATGAAGACGTCGCCGGCCAGAGTCGCCGTGAGCAGGCCTTCGTGCGCGCGCCACAACACCTCACGAGCGCTGACCGACGTCAGCGTCGCGATCAGGCTCGGCATGATCCAGAGACCCAGGAAGGCGCCCACCGCCGCGTAGGCAATCACGTAGATCTGGATATGTTGAAACTGCTCGATGTTCAAGGTGCCCGCAGCGTTGGCGGCGATCGCAAAGAGCCCGTACGGCGTGAGCCGCATCACCAAGCGCGTCGCTCGCGCAATAGCCGCTTCGACGATGGACAGCGTCTTGAGCAGCTCGCCCTTCTGCTCGATCATCATCAGCGAAATGCCCATCAGGATCGAGAACACGACGATCGCGGGCACGACGCTGTTGGCGAGCGCGTAGAAGGGATTCGAGGGCAGGTAGAGCCCGAGGAAATCGAATACCTCCGGGGACTGCAGGAGTGTCGTGCTGAAGAACGACGCGTTCTCTTGGGTCGGAAACGAAAGGGCAATCAGGAAGGCGAAGGTCAGGGTGAGCAGCCACAGCGTCCCGATGACGATGCCAACGCGCGCCGCCAGGCGGCGCGCCTGATGTGGCTCGAGCCGTCCCAGGTTGTTGATGATCGAGACAAAGATATACGGGAAAACGGTCGTCTGCAGCAGTCTGATGAAGCCGTCGGACGGCCATTTGAAGATCGCTGCGTAATCGCCGAGAAAAAGTCCGGTGAGCACGCCGAGCCCAAGCCCGGCGAGCACTTTCTTGGAAAAACTCATAAAGTGGAACTCGAAGAAGAGGCCAACCCACTCCAGGCTGGCATCTTAGCATTCGCACTCCACTGGTCCCATTCCACGCCTTGTGAGAGACTGTGGCCCCGCTACTCAAGGTGCCTTGCGTCATCGGCGTAAGGATTTCGTACGGAGAACGTGGCGCTACCGATCACCATGTCTAAAAGGCTTCTCGTCGTACTGCTCCTTGGCGTCTCTCAGCCGCTCGCATTTGCCAAAGAGGCGGACACTTTCCAGGCGGGTCAACAGCCAACGACCGGGCGGGTCATCGCGACGGTTTCGACGCTCGAGGGCACGGTCATGATGCCAGGCGTCCAGGTCGAGCTGCATACGTCGTCCGACGCGACGGTTCTGGCCAAGACCACCACCGATGGGGCGGGACAGGTCACGTTTCCCGATGTACCACCCGGGGAGATATCTGATCCAGGCCACGCGGCCGGGCTTCGTCGCCAAGGACTCTGCGGCGTTCGAGGTCAGAGCCGGTGAGACTGCCCGCGTACTGGTTGATATCAAGTTGGTCTTCGTGCTGCCAGAGATCGAGGTTCGCGCCGAGACTCCGTCGCCAACCGACAGCGTCCAGCCGGTGTCGATGAGCGACATGCTGGCGGGATCGGTATTCGAGGCGGTGCCGCTCGAGGGAGACGACTTCCAGAGCCTGTTGCTTCTTCTTGCCTGGCGTGGTGCGAGGACCTGATGGGCGCTTACGGGTCAAGGGCGGTCAGCCGTCGCAGGGAGCGCTTCAGATGAGCAGTGCCAGCCTCAACGACCCGTCCACGGGTGACTTCGATCTCGATCTACCTTCGCAGAGCGTGGAATCCGTCGAGGTTCTGGCGAATCCGTTCGCAGCGGAATACGGACGCTTTTCGACCAGCATCACGCAGATTCGTACCAGGCAGGGAACGAACGAGTGGAAGATTACGCCCGACAATTTCCTGCCCCGCTTTCGAAGGGCATTCGCCGGCATCAAGGCGTTCGAGCCGCGCTTCTCGGCGCGGGGTCCGATCAAGCACGACCGGACATTTCTCGCACAGGATTTTCAGCTCCGGTACGTCAACACCCCGGTAAAGAGCCTGCTCGACGAGCCGGAGATCGAGCTGAGGAGTTTCGACTCGTTCACGCGCGTCGACACGGTCGTCTCGGCGCGCCACACGATCAGCGGCGCGTTGATCGCCTTTCCGCGCAAGATCAATCACATTACGATGAACACCTTTCGTCCTCCCGAGACGAGCCCTGACTTCAACCAGAGTGGTTGGTCAACCGGAATCGTGGATCGACTGGCTCTCGCGCGCGACGTCGTCCTCGAGACCACGGTGTCCGCCCGATGGTTCGAGGTCAACGTGAACACGGAAGGCCGCCTGCCAATGGTCTACGCGCCGCAGACTCAAAGCGGCAGCTTCTTCAACGATCAGGAACGCTCGGTCCACAGCCTGCAATGGGTCGAAGCGCTCAGTTGGGCTGGCGACTGGCACGGCTCGCACGTGCTCAAGATCGGCACCGATCTCCAGCGGTCGGCCGTTCAACGGTTTCAGCGAGAGCCGGCCGCTCGAGGTCCGACGTCTGGATGGTTCGCTTGCCGAGCTGACCATGTTCGGGCCACGGGCGCAGCAGGACGTCAGCGGCATCGAGTTTGCGGGGTTCGTGCAGGACCGCTGGCGTCTGAACTCGCGCCTCAGCTTCGAGCTGGGCTTTCGAGTCGATCGGGATGCCATCGTCGAACACTTCAACTTTTCGCCGCGCGCTGGCGTGGCGATTGGCGTGGCGCCTGAAGGACGCGCGATCTTGCGAGGCGGCTACGGGAAGTTCGTGCAGAGGACGCCCCTCAACGTGGAAGCGTTTCCGTTGTTCGAGTCCCGTACGGTCACGCGGTTCGCGACGAACGGCACGCCGCTCGGCCCGCCCGTTACATTCATCAACACCATTTCCGATCTGCACACCCCCGATGCAAATGTCGGCAACATCGAGTGGGACCAACGGTTCGGGCGTCGCCTGCTCTTCAAGCTGGAATTCCTGCGACGCTCGGGCTACGACGAGTTCATCGTAGTCCCGGATCCTGCTGCCGGGGAACTCCGTCTGACCAGCAGCGGGGTCTCCTCGTACCGGGAACTCGAGGCGACGACGCGATTCATGGGTGGGGCGCGGCGAGATCTCACCGTCTCCTATGTGTGGGCGCGTGGGACGGCCGACCTCAACAACTACGATCAATTCTTCGGCAACCTCCGGAACCCGATCATTCGCGCGAACGAGAACAATCTGATTCCGACCGACGTCCGTCATCGGCTGCTCGTTCGGGGCACGTTCGGAATCATGGGAAAGTGGGATTTCGCCCCGGTGCTGGAAATCCGGTCGGGGTTCCCATGGTCGGCCGTGAACGAATTTCAGGACTTCGTCGGCGAGCGCAACCGCGCCGGGCGCCTGCCCCTCGTCCGCACGCTTGATTTCACCATCACGCGGCCGTTCCGGTTCAAGGGGCAGCGCGTCCGCGCCGGCTTGAAGTTCTACAACATCCTCGGCGCATCGGCTGATCGGGATGTTCAAAACAATCTGGCGTCGCCCGACTACGGCAGCTTCTTCAATCCAATCGAACGATCGTTCGGGTTCACGATCGACTTGGCGAAGTAATGCATCGATGATCTGATGAACGATGAGCGAATGATTTCATTCTCAAATGTGAAATCAAATCATCGATCATCAATCTTCTAATCATCGATGATGTACGTGGCCAACCGAAAATCTGCCGACGCGCAGCAGCCGGGCGGCCACGAGGGCAAGGGGCGCTCCAGCGAGGCTGAGCAGGACACCCATGCTGGTTTCCGAGCGGACCTGGCCGGGGGGCAGCAACGCGGTGCAAAAAAACAATCCGATGGTGAAGCCAATCGCCGCAATGAATCCGGTAACGATCAGCTCCTTCCAGCCCACCCGATGAGGCAAGTGCAGCCCGACGGCGAGCGCCACACCTGCGCCCAGTAGAGCGCCGATCGGCTTGCCGACGATGACGGCGATGGGCAGTCCCCACGTTCCCGCCTCCAGGGCATGGACCGGCACGCCCGCGTTCACGAGCCCAAAGAAAAACAGCGCGACCTGCACTGGATGCCTCCACCAAATTTCGAATTGACTCAGTGCATCCTTGGCAGTCGGAGGAGCATCGACGAAGAATCCCGGATCTCGTGCGGCGTGCGGCAGGAACGGCATGATCGGAACGAGTGCGAGCGCCGGATGGAAGCCGCTCCAGAAAAAGCCAATCCACGACGACACTCCGGCCGTGAGCAGGTACGGCCAGAAGCTCCTGATCCGCGCCCGGCGCAGCCCGAATGCCACGACGATGGCTGCGGCCACAATCAGCCCGCCCGTCACGAGATGAAGGTCCCGCTTCGGGATAGAACAAGGCAGCCGCCAAGAAGCCCAGCGCGTCGGAAGCAATAGCAAGGAGCAGAAGAAACGGGATGGCCGGGTGTTTTGGAAAGACGAGCCTCGCGAACAGATAGGCGACGGCAACATCGGTTGCGAACGAAACCGGCCAGCCGATTGCCAGCACCGGCTCATCCAGCCAGTCGACGGCACGCATGTAGATCAGTGCCGGGACGACCGTGGCGCCGACGGCGGCAATGACCGGCAGCCACGCGCGACGCCAAGGATGGAGCACGCCGTTGGGCGCGGTGGCCTCGATGACTTCTTTCGTCATGAGCGCAAAGAAAAACGTCATCGCCACGTCGTTGACGACGAAGGCGATGGCGTAAGTCGAGCGATAGTAGCTTTCTGGCCAGATGTTCACCCACAGCAGCGCGATAGCCGCTCCCAATGGCAGGAGCAGCAGATGCTCCAGCGCGAACTGGGACATGCGCGGCACCGCCGCGCGCCACGCGGGGACTGAACGCTGCGTCTTATTCACGGGTCCTGGCTTGGCGGCGGATCACGCCAGAATCGACAATCTGCCCGGTTCGTGAAATCGACTGAAAGAACATCTCCGATCCGGCGACTTCCACGGTCATGAAGCTGCGGTCCTGGTCGAACGACGCTGCCGTCTGGCTCGACGACCTCATGTTGCCTCTTCGCAGCTGGCCGCCCGCGCCCGACACGAAGTAGTAGATGCCGTTCTGCGGCGAGACTCGCTCGTAAACATGGTCGTGTCCCGAAAAGACGACGTCGACGCCGTGCCTGATGAAGATGGGCTCGAGCAGAACGCGCAGGTCGACCGAGGATCCATGACGGCCGGCGTTCGAATACAACGGATGGTGGAAATAGCAGATCTTCCATTCGTCGCGCGCGTCCCTGAGGGAGGTGTCGATCCATTCGAGCTGCTTCTGATCCATGAGCGTGCTGTCGAGGGCGAAGAAGCGCACGTTGTTGCGGGCAAACGTGTAATAGCGCTGCCCATTCATGTTGTAGAGCTTGTAATTCACCTGATCGGGGCGATCGTGATTCCCAAGTGAGGCCTGGAATTTCACGCCCGCCGCAAGCAGAGGTGCGTACGGCTGCTCGAACTTCCTGACGTAGTCAGCCGGACTCTGGCCCCCGTACATGTTGTCGCCCAGCATGATGACGAGGTCGAACCGGAGCGTGTTGTGGACCTGCACCATCTGTTGCGCGAGCTCGTACTGAGGTCGATCGCCGGTCCCGTTGTCGCCAATGGCGACAAATTTCAGCGAATCGGGCCGGTTGGGGAGCTGGGTTTGCTGCGCAGGGAGGGCGACAGACGCCAGAGCCGCGATGACGAGGACCGCGGCGGAGACACGGCGAGCTCGCAGAAGCACAGCAAAAGATACACTGTCGGGTGCACTTTCCGTGAGCGGGTTCGAAACCCGCCTGGACAGAGTGTGACGCCGCTCACGTGGCCGCGTCGGCGACGGAGCGGCGCGTCGGCCGGCGAGGCCGCGTTTAGAGACGACTATTGTTCGACGTGCGCACCGGTTCGAAGGATTTCGTCGTAGCGGCGTTGCATCTCCTCGGCGGTGACCTCTTCTATGCGGGTCGAGACCTGCCAGGTGTGCCCGAACGGATCGCGGATCTTTCCCGAACGGTCACCGTAAAACTGATCAGCGACCTTCTGGAGCACTGTGGCGCCAGCCTTTGCCGCCTGCGCGACCACGGCGTCCGCGTCACCGACTTCGAGTGAGATGCTCACCGGCGAGCCTCCACGCGACAAGGGGCTCAAGATGTCGTACTCGGGAAACTCGTCCGCGAGCATGATTCGTGCCTCGTTGATTCGGACCTCGGCGTGCCCGATTCGGCCGTTGGGTTCGGTCAAACGCATCACTTCGTTCGCGCCGAACGCCCGTTTGTAGAAATCAATCGCGACAGCTGCACCCTTGACGCACAAATACGGCACTACGGTGGTTGTCATGTGATGCCTCCTCCATGGAGGAGACGATATCTCCCACCCGGGCGCAGGTTCTTGGAAAAAATTCAGCGCGCTGCCTCGGCGAGGCTCGATTCCGAATAGCGGTTCGCCGCGAGAAATTCTCGAGGCGTGAAGCCACTCAATTCCCGGAACTCGGCATTCATGTGCGGTTGATCGTAGTATCCGGCCGCCAGGGCGCCGTCGGCCAGCGACGCGTTGCCGCGGTGAAGCATCGCCAGCAACTGGCGGAAGCGCATGATGCGTCCGTACTGCTTCGCCGTCACGCCGACGTGCGTGCGAAAGGCGGCAGCCAGGCGTGTGGCTGACAGGCCGGCTTCTTCCCGCAGCGCAGTGACCGGGAGGGCTCCATGCGCCTGTTCGAGTTGCGAGGCGATCCACTCAACCGCAGGATCGGTTTCGCGGCCTACCGCAAGCTGCGATTCGACCCATCTCGCGGCCAGGCGCACGCACGCCTCGGCGTTCTCGGCCAAACAGCAGCGATCGGCAAGTTCCCGCGCGGCCGGGCCAACCACGTCGCACAGGTCGGCGGTGATGTTGGTGAGCTCGGACATCGGCGTTCCAAGAACAGTGAACGCCGTAGCCGGTCGGAACCGGATACCCAGCACTCTGCAGGGACAGCTCGGCGCTTCGATGACGAACGCGCCGGTGTACAACCCGCCGATGCAGGCCTCTGCGCAGGGCTCGGCGCTGCCATTTGCGAAGAGCTTGTAGCGATGATCGAGATGAACGATCAGCTCGACGACTCCGTTGGGAAAGATCCGCTCGTGCGCGTGCGCAACCGAGCCGTCGAAGTGCCAAATGCGTTCGACGATGTCGGCGAGATGGGCGGGTCGCCATTCAGTCTGCACCCACGAGCCGAAAGGCGAGTCGATCCGCTGAGAGACCACCGTCCCGGGGCCGAATTGGCCGTTGCGATCGTTGGACATGCAGTCGCCTAGCGATTATAGGTCGCGGGAATCACATTGTTTGCCGGAGAAACCTGTCATTCTTTTCGAAATTGCCTGTCACTTGCATCGCCGCTTTTCTGGGCGTGCTGTTCTATTCGGAGATTCCTTGGCCAAGCTTGCTGCTCGACCTGCTTCGATAAGTGTTCTGTGGGTTCAAGACTGTGGCGCGGGGCTTTAGCCCCGCGCCACATGAGGCTTTGAAGCCAGTTGTGACGTATTCTCCCCGTGACCATGGCGCGCCTGTTCAAGTTGAGACCGACCGACCGACCGGCCCGCGTCACCACCCTGGCTGCTGTGACCCTGGGGCTCGCACTCTTGGCGCTCTTGACGCCAATCAGCCGCGCCGAGTTCCCGGCAGCACGCGTCGGGGGGTTGCTCGGCGTCGCCGCGGCCATCGAAGTACTGCACGCGCTTCGGCGATCGACCGCCGCCGCACGCCGGCAGGCGACGGTCGGCGCAGTCATCAGCATGATCATCGCGTTGTTCTTGATCAACGCGCCGTTCGTCGCGGCCGATGCCCTTCGGCTCCTCGTCGCCGGTTGGTTCGCTTTGGACGCAGGGCGATACGCCGTGCGAGTCTTCCACAAGGCGACCGGTGCCGAGAGAACGCTTTCTGCGTTGGCAGCGCTTGGCAATGGAGCCGTTGCGCTGCTGATGCTGCTCGCGCGGGATTGGGGTATGACGTGGGTGGTGGCGGTTGCCGGTGCGGGCCGGATATTCGGCATCGCCTGGAACATCATGGTGGCGCCGGTTTACACGACGACCGAGGCCAACGAAACTGTCGTGACCGAGCTCGGGCTGGCAGACGAGCACGAAGCTGTCGCCATGTCGGCGGAAATCGAAGCCGCGGAACAGAAACGCGCGCCCATCGACCGCGGCTGGACCTTGTGGTTCATCGCCACGTTGTTCGCGATTCATCTCGGCCGGATGCGCACGGATCTGACATTCCTGGGGCTGGTTTCACCAGCGGTCGCCGTGCTTGGCGACATGGCCGTCGCCGTCCTCTTGACGATGTTCGTCATCAATCCGGTGTATCTGATGTGGCGCGGCCCTACTCGGTGGATCGAGCGCCGCATCTGGCGGGGTTATCTCCACCGGATTCAGACCGGCGGAGCCGGATGGACCTCGAGCGCGATGGGCGCATGGCTTCGGTGGAGGATGAGGTTCGCTATTCGAATGCGGGCGGCTCGCTACTCCGTGCCGACGGCGATAAGTCAGGGCCTTCAGGTCGGTCTGCCGTTTGCCGCTGTCGTGGCGGCAACGGTCCCGATCTGGGGCATGAGCTGGTACTTCGACACTGAAAACTGGGCGGCCGGCATGTGGAATTCGTGGGCCGAGTCACGAACCGACAACTGGCGGGAAGAAATGGTACGAGCGGTCGAGGCCGGCAGCCCCGGTACCGAGACCTCGCTCTTTGCCGTCCAGCCCCCGGGCGCCGGACCTGGTGATTTCTCGTTCATCGTCATCGGTGACACAGGTGAGGGGGATGCCTCTCAACACGTTCTCCGCGATCAGTTGCTCGCCGTGGCTGGCAGCGCTGATGTGCGATTCGTCGTCATATCCTCGGACGTCGTCTATCCGACCGGTTCGATGAACGACTACGAGGCCAAGTTCTGGCTGCCGTTCAAGGGCGTCACGCGGCCCGTGTATGCCATTCCCGGCAATCACGATTGGTACGACGCCCTCGAGGGGTTTGCTGCGACGTTCCTCACGGCCGATGCCGCCCGCACGAGTATTCGCGCGAGAGCGGAGGCCGATTTGCGTGTGACGAGTACGACCACCGACCGAATCGAGGCGTTGCTGCTCAAAGCCCAACAGCTGCGCGAGGCCTACCAAGTTCCGACGGGCTATCAACGGGCACCCTTTTTCGAGATTCAAACCGATCGATTCGCACTCGTGGCGATTGATACGGGCGTCTTGAAGACCATCGACGCCGAGCAAGCCAAATGGTTGGACGCAGCATTGGGTCGCGCCGCCGGCAAGTTCACCATGGCCATCGTGGGCCATCCGTTCTTCGCGGGCGGGCACGATGCAACGTTGGACGACGCTGAATTCGCCAAGCTCAAGCAGCTTCTACTGCGACACCGAGTCACCCTCTTCATGGCCGGCGACACTCACGATCTCGAGTACTACTCCGAGCCCGGATCAACGCCGGCCACAACCGCTCATTACTTCGTCAACGGTGGCGGCGGGGCATATCTGAGCTTTGGGACATCGTTGGCCTGGCCGGCACGCCCACCGACGAGCGAATGGGCGTACTACCCGGACCGGCCTGCCGTGAACGGAAAAATCGAGGCCGAAACGCCCTGGTGGAAACGGCCGGCGTGGTGGTGGACGCGGCGGTCCGGCGCCTGGCCGTTCACCGCCGAATGGCTTTCCGCGCTGTTCGACTACAACGTCGCCCCGTTTTTCCAGAGCTTCATCGAGGTCAAAGTCGAGGCGTCCGCCAACAGGGTGCGCCTGATTCCCTACGGTGTCCACGGACGCCTGACCTGGGGCGAGATTGCCTCGTCGGAGAACCTTCGGGCTGCTGCTGGAACCGATCAAACACTGGTCGAATGGGTCGTGCCGATGATGCCTGCCGAAACGCGGCGGTAGGGACATTCACCCGCCGCTATCATGGTGCGGTGACACCGCTCGCAGCCGTACGCGGCACGATGCTTCTCGCAACCGTGGCTTGGGCGCTCGGCGAAGCCATGATGCGACGGCAGCCAGAATTCGATCGCCTGGCGCGCACTATCTGGACCGCTGGCATTGCCCTGGCACTCGTACATGTCTTTCTGGCTTTCCAGTTCGTCTACGGGTGGGACCATGACGCCGCCATCGAAGCCACCACGCGACAGACGGCCGAGGTCGTGGACTTGAGATTTCGTGGGGGGATTTTCGTCAACTATGTGTTCTTGCTGATCTGGCTCGCGGACGTGTGCTGGTGGTGGCTTTCGCCGGAATCGCACGCGTCACGCTCCAGGCGACTCGAACTTGGGCGGCTCGCTCTGTTTGCCTTCATGTTCTTCAACGGGGCAATCGTCTTCGCATCGGGACCCGGTCGCTGGATTGGGGTCGCCTCGCTGGCCCTCGTGCTGGTGACTTCCGTTGCGCACCGGCTCCCGGCGGATCCTGCCTCTTGCAGTTTCTGACATTGTTTCCTCCAGCGCTGTTGTCGTGGACGAGTCAGCGCGCAACAAGGAAGAAGCGCATGCATCGGGGAATAACCGTCTTCAGCGGGAGGCTGAAAACAACGGAAAGGATTCAGTGGGAGACTTGCGGAGCGCTTCCTGGCTGCGCGGTGTGTGCGTGGATGAGAAACGTCCCCAGGACATCACGGGGATTCGACCGTACGCAAGAATGCGCGCGACAGATCTGTCGCAACGCTTCGGCCGTGCCTGGGTCGCCGAAGTTCACCGCAGCATAACCGCAGAAAAGCGTAAACGATTCCCGACGACCGAGCTCGTTCCAGAGCTCCTCGAGTTGCTGCGCGCTTCGATAGTCGCCTTGGGTTGCAAGCAGGTCGACCATCTCGCCGTAAATACGTAAATGTCTATCGCGCGAATTCAACTGGCTGACCAGTGTGGCAACCGTCTGGTTGAAAACGTCCCGGTCCGGCCGCCCGTCGCGCATGAATGAGGCCATCGCGGCCGCGGCGTCCCGGACGGTGAGCTGACCGGATTCCATGGCCTTTTCCCAGGCCGCCCCGATAGAGCGCAGACGCCTTACAACTTCGTTCCAGTTCTCTTGGGTGATTACTACGAGCAACGAATCACCCTGGCGAAGGCCGTCGGCCACAAACCTCGACACCGCCGCCGCACGTGAATCGCTATCGTCAAACAGCTGTACGAGATGCTCCGTGCGAGGAAGATTCAAAAGCTCGGTTTGTGAATTTGTCAAGTAACGTCCCTGTCACTTCAGGATACGCTGGTCTGGTGTTTTTTCATCCCGCTGATTGGCGGAAATGTCTTACCTCATCTGTAATAAGTACGGATTGCCCATGAGTTAGGGCATGCGCCCAGCGTGGTTCTAGATGTGACGCGTCGCTCCGGATATGCATGAGATGCCCGTCGCGGGTACAATCGAGCTCTTCGCACCCGGCCACCAACTCAGAGATGCTCGCAACGATGAACTCGCAGATTGCTGTTTGCCTGGATCTCACGCGGGCGATCAGTAGGACGCGGACTGTCCACGAAATCTACACCACTGCGCTGGACACCCTTGCGACGGGCCTCGGTGTCTCCCGTTCGTCAATTCTGCTTTTCGATCCCGATGGGGTGATGCGCTTCAAAGCGCACCGCGGGATCTCGGAGGCGTATCGAAAAGCGGTTGAAGGCCATACGCCCTGGAGTCCCGACAGCGCGAATGCGGAGCCACTCGTCGTACCGGACGTCACAAAGGATGCGTCGCTCGCGCCCTATTTGCCGGCCATTCAGGCCGAGGGTATTGCGGCAATGGCGTTCATCCCGCTCACGAGCCTTGGTGGAGTCGTCGGCAAATTCATGCTGTATTACGACGCGCCGCACACGTTCACCGCCGACGAGCTCCTACTGTCCAGCATCATTGCCTCCCAAATTGCGTTCGCGGTCGAGCGGACGCAAACCGAGGAGCAGGCAAGGCGGAGTGAGGAACGGCTGCGGTTCGCCCTCGACGCGGCTTCGATGGGCACGTGGGATTGGGAGCTGGCGACCAACACGCTTCGGTGGTCGGACAATCTGGAACGAATCCACGGCCTGTCGCCGGGGACGTTCGACGGAACCTTCTCGAGCTACGAGCGCGAGATCCATCCCGACGATCGTGAACGCGTCCTTGCCTCGATCAAGCGCGCGCTCGCCTTCGGCGTGCCGCACGACGTGGAATACCGAATCGTCGCGCCGGACGGCACGATTCGGTGGGTCGAGGGCAAAGGCCAGGTCGAATATCGAGACGGTCAGCCGGTACGGATGACCGGCGTCTGCATGATCGTCACGCGCAGGAAGGAGGCCGAGCTGGCGCGCCTGGCAGCCGCTGAAGAAGCGAGTCGCCTCAAGGACGACTTCCTGGCCACGCTCTCGCATGAGTTGCGGACGCCGTTGAACGCGATCCTGGGTTGGGTTCAGATGCTGCAGGCCGAAGGACTTTCGACCGGACGCACGCGGAAGGCGATCGACATCATCGGTCGAAACGCGAGACTCCAGGCACAGCTGATCGAAGACATCCTCGACGTCTCTCGCATCATTACGGGAAAGCTCGAGATCGAACGCGTTCCCGTGTTCGTGCCGCAGCTCGTGGACACAGTCGTCAACGGTCTTCTGCCCGTGGCCGAAGGCAAGAAGATCCGCCTGACCAAGGTCGCGGCAGACATGCCACCAATCGAGGGCGATCCGAAGCGACTCCATCAGGTCCTGGCCAATGTGGTCTCGAACGCCATCAAGTTCACACCGGAGGGCGGGCGCGTCGAAATCGGCTGCGCTGCAAAAGGTGATGCGATCGAAATCGAGGTGCGGGACTCCGGTGTCGGTATCGATCCGGAATTTCTGCCGTACATCTTCGATCGCTTCCGGCAGGCCGACAGCCGCTCCACGCGTAAGCACGGCGGCCTCGGCCTGGGTCTTGCGATCGCGCGTCATCTCCTCGAGCAGCACCAGGGCGAAATCCTCGCCCACAGCGATGGGGTTGGGCACGGAACCACCGTCACCATGCGGCTTCCCGCCGGTTCGGCCGTCGCCGTGAAATCAGCCATCTCCCAACTCTCCGTTTCAGACCGCAATGTCGAATTGCGGATGGACGGCTCGACCGTCGTGGTTGTCGACGATCAGCGGGACTCACGAGAGCTACTGGCTGCGCTCTTCGAGCGTTGCGGCGCACATGTCGTGCAGTGTGATTCCGCGAAGGCGGCGCTGGAGGCCATGGAGAGCTCGCGAACGCACCTGATCGTGGCGGACATTGCGATGCCAGACATCGATGGATACGAGTTGATTCGCCGGGTCAGAAGCCTACATGTTGGAATTCCGGCCGTCGCAGTCAGCGCCTACGCACGTTCAGAGGATCGCACCAAAGCGCTCGCCTCTGGCTACAACGAGTACTGCGCGAAGCCGATCGAGGGTCCTCAGTTCCTCCAGACCATTCGTCAGATCATGACGGTGTCCTGAGCCTCGTCACGCCGCACGAAGGCTTTACAGCATCACCTCGTCGGGGTAACACCAACCCCAATCTTCGTGAAGAAGGTGCACCTTGTGCACCCTGATCTGAGAACATCAATCGATGATTGAGCCCCCAATCGAACCCATGCTTGCGGCCCTGGCCGATGAGCTGCCCGCGAGCTCGGGGTTCCTGTTCGAACCCAAGTGGGACGGATTCCGCGCGCTCGTCTTTCGCGGGATGGGCGAGGTGTTCATCCAGAGTCGGGACCTGCGCCCGCTCGACCGATACTTTCCCGAGCTGCACGACGTGTTTCTCGTCATGCTTCCTGACGGCTGCGTGCTCGATGGCGAGATCGTGATTGCGACACCGCACGGTCTCGACTTCGATGCGCTGCAGCTGCGACTTCACCCCGCCGCGTCCCGCGTGGCCAAGCTCGCCAAGGAGACCCCTGCGGCGTTCGTCGGCTTTGATTTGTTGGCCCTCGACGGCCGCGATCACCGCGGCGCGACGCAGCGCGAGCGCCGGGCTCTGCTCGAGCAACTGCTGGCCGGCGTCACGCCGCCCGTCTACCTGACTCCGATGACCGAAGATCGGAGCGTCGCGGCGGAATGG
This sequence comes from uncultured Acidobacteriota bacterium, assembly GCA_963773035.1. GTDB lineage: Bacteria > Acidobacteriota > Vicinamibacteria > Vicinamibacterales > CAVVIG01 > CAVRXZ01. The sequence continues at coordinate 130,721 of CAVYZX010000038.1, forward strand.
CTCGACCGCTTCGAAGGCGCGGGACTCGACGGCGTGATCGCGAAGCCGGCGGATGGCATTTATCAGCCCGGCAAGCGCGCGATGTTCAAGATCAAGCACGCACGTACGGCCGACTGCGTGGTGGCGGGGTTCCGTTGGCACAAAAGCGGAAACGACAGGATTGGCTCGCTGCTGCTCGGGCTATTCGACGCGGCCGGGAGGCTTCATCACGTGGGCGTCACTTCGTCGTTCACGATGGCCGCGCGCAAGGATCTCGCGTTGGAGCTCGAACCGTTGCGACAGGATGCCTTGAAGGAGCATCCCTGGCGCGACTGGGCGGAGGCTGGCGGCGGTGAAATGACCCGCATGCCCGGCGGCCAGAGCCGATGGAGCGCCGGCAAGGATCTTTCGTGGGAACCGCTGCGAGTCGAGCGCGTCTGCGAGGTCAAGTACGACCATCTTCAGGGCTCGAGATTTCGCCACGCGGCTGTATTTCAGCGATGGCGACCCGACAAGAAACCGGGCGATTGCCGCTACGACCAACTGGAGGTCACGCCGGCTTACGAGCTCGAGAAGGTCTTCGGGGCGGCCAATCGCCGCTGACGCCACTCCAGTCGTCAGGCGTCTGGTCCGGATCGAGCGGCTCCTGTTCGGGCCGCAGTGGCGACGGGACGTGCTGAAGGTTCACTCGAATGCGCGTCCACGTGCGAAACCGGCCGCGCATGGCGTCCACGAGCACATCGGCCGGTTCGAGATGTGCGGCCGCCTCGGGATGGCGGAGCCGCCAACGCTCGAAGCCGGCCAGCGCGTCCTCCTTTTTCGGGGCGCGTCCGATTTCGATCAGCGGGTGTTTCGGGGTACGCCGGCGGGACGGCTGCACGCGAGCCGGCTCGCCCGGCTGCTTCTTGTACTGCGGCGGCCACGGCGCATCGCCGAGCCCTTCACGTTCGTGGCGGGCCGACAGCTCGATCAGCCCGGCAAGCGAGCAGATGCTCGAGTCGATGCCTGCATGACGATCGCCAACTTCGGCAAAACGCTGCGGCATGGTCGCCAGCGTGAAATCACCCGGCTCGCAGGCGTCGAGCTCGTCCCAGGTCACCGGCGCCGACACACACGCCTGCGGCGTGGGCCGCACTGAATACGCAGCGGCGACGGTTCGGTCCTTGGCGTTCTGGTTGTAGTCGAGGAATACGCCCAGACGTTCCTCTTTCCACCATTTGCTCGTCGCCAGGGTCGGCGCCCTCCGCTCGACTTCGCGCGCCAGCGCCAGAGCGGCACGCCGCACCTTGTCGAACGTCCATTGCCGCTCGATGCGCACGTAGACGTGAATGCCTCGCGACCCCGATGTCTTGGGCCAGCCGACGAGCCTGAAGTCGTCGAGCGTCGCATGCACGATTGCGGCAACTTCCCGAAGCTGACTCCACGCGACACCCGGTACCGGATCGAGATCCACTCGTAATTCGTCCGGATGGTCGAGATCGTCGGCGCGGACCGGATGTGGATGCAGCTCGAGGCACGCAAGGTTGGCCATCCATGCAAGGGCTGCCGCATCCCGCGGCACGACTTCCTCGGCTGTGCGACCGGATGGAAAGTGGAGCGAGACCACGTCGATCCAGGAAGGACGGGCTCGTGGAGCCCGTTTCTGATAGAAAAACTCGCCGCCGACGCCGTTGGGATAGCGCACGAGAACGTTGGGCCTGTTCCCTGCGGCGCGCAGCGCACCGTCGGCCACGGACAGGTAGTATCGAACGAGGTCTCGCTTGGTGTGGCCGGCCTGCGGAAACAACACCTTGTCAGGATTCGAGACCGATACCTCGTGGCCGCTGACCGCAACGAGCTCAGTGTCGCCGTTGTTCTCTGACATCACGCGCCTCGTCCCGAGCTGTCCCGCGGTGCGATTAACGCGGCCGCACTGGCCGAGCTCGCAAGAGCGAGCGCCACCGCGATCCACAGCACGAACCGATAGCTGCTGACAAAGGACTCTTCGATCGCCCTGCGGCCTCGGCTGTCGCTGGTCACCGCCGCGGCGAGGTTGGGCCGCTGAGCGTCGATTTCGGCCCGAACGGCCGGCGGCAGAGTCAACGCCTCTAATCGTTGGTCCAGCGAGCGGTTGAACACAGTGAGGAACACCAGACCGAGCCCGGCTATTGCCAGGAGGCCGGCGACGCGCGAGACCGCGTTGTTGATGCCCGATGCCACGCCAGCCCGGCTCTGCGAGACGGAGCTCATCACCGTGGTCGTGAGCGGCGCCACACTCGTGGCCATTCCCATGCCCAGGACCACCACCGCCGGAAAGAACGTCGTCCAGTACGAACCGCCAATGCCTGGCCTCGCGAACAGGGCGAACCCGACGGCGGCGATCAGGGGCCCGACGACGAGCGGTCCCTTCGCGCCGTAGCGCTGCAGGAGTCCACCGGACCAGCGAGACAGCACGAACATCAACAGGATGAACGGCAGCAACGCGGCACCGGCTTCGGTCGCGGAGTAGCGTTGAACCTGAATCAGGTTCATAGGGAAGATGAAGAGAACGCCGTTCAGCGCAGCGTAAAGAAACAACGTCAACAGATTGGCGCCGGCAAAGTCGCGGGACCGAAACAGCCCGAGCGGGAGCATCGGAGCGGACGAGCGTCCCTCGAGGACGAGAAAGGCGATCAGCAAGGCAACGCCAAGGAGACCTGCCAGCGGCGCGGATTCGATGAGGGCGAACACGACTCCGCCAAGCCCACACGTCGTCAACACAACACCAAGCCAATCCAGTCGAGGATGCGCGCCGGGGCTTCGGGCTTCCGGGATCCGCCAGGCCGTGATGGCCACGACCACCAGCGCTATCGGAAGGTTGATGAAGAACACCCATCGCCACGATGCGTGCTGAACGAGCCATCCCCCAAGGACAGGACCGAGCGCGGTCGTGATTGCCGTGAAGCCAGACCAGGTGCCGATCGCCCGCCCGCGCTCTTCTGCGGGGAAGGACACGCTGATCAGCGCGAGGCTGCCTGGCACCAGGAGGGCAGCGCCCACGCCCTGGGCGCCGCGGGCGGCTACGAGCTGACCAATCGTTGCGGCGACGCCACACCACGCCGACGCGAGCGCGAAGAGGATCACCCCAATCAAGAAGATCTTGCGGCGGCCGTACAGGTCGCCGAGCGATCCGCCAGCGAGCAGCAAGGCCGCGAGCGAAAGCGCATACGCTTCGACGACCCACTGCACGTCGGCCAAAGTGGCAGAGAACGCCGACTGCAGCGCTGGAATGGCGACGTTGACGACGGTGCCGTCGATGAACGACATGCTCGACCCGAGAATCGTCGCAGCCAGAACCCAGCCTCCACAGGAGGGATGGGTCCGATCCGAGACGGCGGTCCGGATGGCGCCTTCGTCACAAGGGGGCCTGCCGATGTTGGGCATCCTCGAGCTCGCTTCGAATGCTGTCTGAATTCCCTTACTATTCCAAACTCAACCATGCCCAAAAAGAAACTTTCACCACAGTCTGCAATGCGCGATCTGATCGCCGGCTATTGGGTCTCGCGCCTGATTTACGTTGCGTCGAAACTCAAGCTGGCCGACCTTCTCAAAGACGGTCCGCGGACCGCCGAACAACTCGCGCACGCCTCGGGTGTTCAACCGCAACTGCTTTACCGGGCGCTTCGCACGCTGGCGAGCTATGGCGTCTTTGCGGAGATCAAGGGGCGGCGATTCAAGCTGACGCCGCTCGGCGCCACTCTACGAACGGACGTCCAGCCTTCGATGAACGGCTTCGCGTTGATGCTGGTCGAGAAGCACGTCTGGTACGCGTGGGAACAGCTTCTCTACGCCGTACAGACGGGAGAACTGCCGTTCGACAGGATCTTCGGCAAGCCGTTTTACAACTACCTGGAAGATCACCCAGACGACCTCAAGGTTTTCGGCGAAGCGATGACCAGTCTGTCGGGCATCGAGAATCCGGCGATCGCCGCGGCGTTCAAGAAGACCTACAAGGCGGCTGGCATCCGGACCCTCGTCGATGTGGCGGGCGGCCACGGAAGTCTGCTCGCCACCATCCTCGCCCAGAACCGGAGCCTCAAAGGCGTGCTGTTCGATCTGCCTGCCGTCATCGCCAGAGCCAGGAACGATCGTCATGTCACCACCCCGCAACTCGCCAGGCGGTGCGCTTTCGAATCGGGCGATTTCTTCGAGTCGGTTCCGGACGGCGGCGATGCTTACATCCTGAAGTACATCCTCCACAACTGGGACGATGAGAATTGCGTCAGGATCCTCACGAATTGCCGCCGGGCCATGAACGAGAAGGGAAGAATTCTTGTCGCCGATCCGGTAATCGCGCCCGGCAATCATCGCGAATGGGGAAAGCTGCTGGATATTCAGATGATGGTTGCCGTCCGCGGCAAGGAACGCACGAAAAAAGAATTCGCCGAACTGTTCGGTCGGGCAGGATTGAGGCTTGTTCGGGTCGTGCCGACCACCAGCGCGCTCAGCATCGTCGAGGGTGTTCGCGCGTAAGTGAGCCTTGATCGCCTGGTGTAACAGCCATGTTGGCCAAATCACCAGAGGACGGGTACAGCGCCGGCCTCGCGAATATCGCCGTCGCGCGTGACCAGTGGCAGGCCCACGGATTGGGCGGCCGCTACGATCAGGCCGTCGAACGGGTCGCGGGTAAATCGTAGGTCGTCGGCCGCAAAAATCTGGTCGGGTGTGAGGTCCAGCGGCTGATACGCCGGATTGCTGAACAGATCGTCGAAAAACGCCCGGACGCTCCGGCGCAGGTTGATGCGCGCCACGCGTGCCAGCAGGCTGCACTCCCACATCACCGCTGCCGGTACGTAGAGAATGGCCTCGCGGCGCTCACAGCGCTCGAACAAGCGAGCGGCGCGGCTGCCGAGTCGCCCGCCGCCCGCGGCGTGGAACACCAGAGGGTGTGTATCGGTCACCGCTGCCTGCGGGTCAGCCACGGCGTTTTTTCGCCTTGGTCCGAACCCGATATCGAGCCCGGCCTTCGTGCAGGAGGATCGGACGACCGACAGAGGTTTCGAACAAGCCTCGCACGGTGGCGTCGGCCTTGGTAAGCAAAGGGTCCGAGGCATCGATGTCGATCGTGCCGACGACCGAGCGCGACGGTCCAACTCGCTTGCTCTGGCGCGCCTCGGTCACAAGCCGATCCAACAGTTCGCTGACGCTCCGAACTCCGGCCGCCCCGGACCGAGCCTTCAGCCAGGTAATGTTGTCGGTGTCCAACGTCACGGAAATTGCCTGCTTCGCCATGATATACGATATTTATCGTATATCATGTCATCATCGTCTTAGCAATGGCATTCTTCGGTCTCTCTGTCTACACGCTCAGTATCGTCGAGGGTGCTCAGGCGTAGTGAGTCATGCGCGCATCGAGGGCCCGAGGCGCTAAGGCTTGGGCTTCCAGTTCAGGACGATTGTGATCGGCAGCGTGAGCGAATAGCGGTACCGGCGTTCCCCCCATAACATCTTCGCCATCCGTCAATCGCTCATGACCGTATCCGAAGATGTGCAGTGACGCCGCGGTCTCTTCAACGCTCGGCCCGCCGAAGAACGGCAACCGGCTACGGACAGGAACGAAACGAAGTTAGTTCACCGGGACACGCCGGCGTAGCTCCTGGAACCAATTCTGCACGAGCACGATCTGCGCCGGTCTGATGGGCGAGCGCTCGTGGAATTGAACCGCGAGGAAGCGACCGTCGGATGTGACGTCGTAGTTGCGTATCGAAAATCCTGGACTCGGAGTGGTGCTTTCGAACAGCATCCGAGGTCTTCCCGCGGTGAGCTGCGTCCCGAGCGTCACCGAGACCGCCATCATTCTGACGCCAGCCTTGCCCTCCGGGAGCGCAGGCGCGAGATAGAAGAGCTGCTGCCCGTTTCTGGCCCAGGCTGGAGCCGTCCCTCCGTCGGTTGAGATCAACACCCTGGCACCTGGCCCCGGATAGGGCTGCGCATAAATCTCTGATCGACCGGACTCGTCGGAGGTATACGCCAGCCAGCGGCCGTCCGGCGAGAAGTCGGGGTGGGTCTCATTGAATCGTGACCGCGTGACAGCTGTGGGCTGCCGATTCCCGGCGCTGGGGAGGGTCAAGATATCGTATTGATTCGCGAACGCGACGAAGGCGAGAACCTGGCCGTCGGGTGACCACGCTGATGCACGATGAAGCAAGGGACTCGTGGTGAGGCGCTCGGAAGTCCCGGTGCCATCCGCCGGCGCCCAGAACAGGTTCTCGGTTCCGGCAATCGATGAGCCAAACGTGACGCGCGTGCCGTCCGGAGTCCAGATGGCCGCTTGGCTTCTGCCTTCCACCGTGAGCCTCGTGGTCGTCCTGCGAGTAACGTCATAAATCCAGATATTTCGATCGCCTTGCGTGGTAACAAGGACCCGCGTACCGTCGGGCGACAATCGTGGGTAGGTGTAGACGCGTGGCGGCGCCGCAAGCGCCTCGATACGGCCCGATTGATCCATCCACACGAGCGAGCGATCCCCTAACGTGTGGATACCGCCCGGAACATAGGCAAGCGATCCGGATGCCGCGATGCTGAACTGCCCTGCGCCAGAATCCTGCGCCGTGCGGGTCATGTTCGCTGCCTGCATGACGTCGCTCAACAGAGCGACCGAGCCTCCGCTCACCGTGAGGTCGCGCGGATCGAACGGCACGGCCATCAACGTCGAGCGTCGCATATAGACAAGGTGACCCGTGGGAACGTAGTGTGCGTCGGCGCCTCCTTCGATCAAGACCTTGCGCGTGCCAGTGGTCAGCGATTGAGCGACAATCAGCGTGTCGTCCCAGCTTGGAAACAGCGTTCGAGTTGCGGTGAAGATCACGGCTTGACTTCCTGGAAGGATCTGCGGGAGCCGGTGGCTGACCTCGCCTGCCTTTTCATCGACTGCCGTGACGGCAGTGGGTGAGCCGCCCAGGGGAGGAACCTGCCAGAGACCGCCGCTTTCGCGCGCGAATAGGATGACGTCGTTCGATCCCCAGGTCGCGCCGAACACCGCCGTGGTTTCGCACAACGTGGTCGGCGCGCCGCCGCTCAGAGGGACCTTCTTGAGCGCGCCGTTCGCCCAGAAACCGACCCATTTCCCGTCGGGCGACAGGAATGGGTTCGCCGCACCTTCGGTCCCTGATATTGGTACCGCGTCGAGTTGATCCCACGTGCGTGCGTACAACTGCTGCCGATCGCCACGGACCGCGCTGAATACCAGCGTCCGGCCATCCGGCGCAAGGGCGATCGCGCTCCGGCTCAAGTGGCCAAGGTCGAAGGGCAAATCGGTGGCGGCGCGGAGCTGATCGGCTGGGGTGATACCGACCAGCACACGCGCGACGTCGCGCGCCTGGCCGCCGGGTCCACTCGTATACCAGAGACTCCCGGCCGCGCCTGCGGCCACTGCGACCACCAGCGCGACCACCCACAACAGCCGCTCGTGAGTCCTACGGACCGGCGTCGGTGCGCCGACCGCAGCGGCACCCGCCGGCTCGGTGAGTTCCTCTTCGAGGTCCAGACGCGCGTCAGCTATGTCATGGAGGCGGCGTGTCGTCTCCTTCTCGAGGCACCGTCGTAACAACTTCCGTACGCTCGCCGGCGTCGCGGCGGGGAGCGTGGTCCAATCCGGCTCCCGCTCCAGAATGGCTGCCAGCGTATCGGTGACCGTTGCGCCGGGAAATGCCGAGCGACCGGTCAGCATTTCGTACAGCACACACCCGAACGCCCAGATGTCCGACCGCTTGTCGACGCGCTGGCCCCGCGCCTGCTCCGGGCTCATATAGGCGGCGGTCCCAAGAATCAGCCCGTCGCGTGTGCCACTGAGGCGTCCCGTCGGCGATTGGGAGAGATCAAGGCCTGCGTCGTCATCTGCTGTGGCTTTGGCCAGCCCGAAGTCGAGCACCTTGACGACGCCGGCCGGCGTGATCTTGATATTCGCCGGCTTGAGATCGCGATGGACGATCCCTTTCTCGTGGGCCGCTTCGAGCGCGTCCGCGATGTGCGTCGCCAGTCTCAGTGCCTCCTTCATCGGAAGCGCGCCGTTGGTCAGCCGCTCGGCGAGCGTCGGACCTTCCACCAATTCGAGCACGAGCGCGGGAACGCTGTCAGCCTGCTCGACCCCGTAGATCGCCCCGATGTGGGGATGGTTCAACGACGCGAGCAGCCGCGCCTCGCGCTCAAATCTGGCGCGGCGCTCGGGATCGGCCAGCCACTGGTCGGGCAGGACCTTGATCGCGACGTCGCGGCCCAGTTGCTGATCGCGCGCGCGATACACCTCGCCCATGCCGCCCGCGCCAATCAGCGACCGAATCTCATAGACGCCCAGGCGCCGTCCGACCGCAAGCCCGGCCACCGCGGCCAGTCCCTCTGCCGCGATTTCGAGCGCTGGCGCTTCAATGAACCGTTCAGCCGTGTGCTCGTGCGCCAGCAGCGACTCGACCTCGCGGCGCAACGCCAAGTCCCCCGCACACGCATCGGCCAGGAATGCTGCACGTGTAGCGGCATCGACCTCCAGCGCCGCCTGGCAGACCCGCTCGACCTCGTCTCGCCGATCAGGCGTCATCGTGTCGGTCTCCGGCCAGCTCGCGCAGCAGCCACAGTTTGGCGAAGCGCCAGTCGCGCTTCACAGTATCGCGTGACACGTGGAGGGCCTCGGCTGTCTCGTCGAGAGTCAACCCGCCGAAGAACCGCAGCTCCACAACCTGACTATGTCGGGGATGCGCCACCTCGAGGGTCTGGAGCGCGGCGTCAAGCGCCACGAGGTCCTGGCCTCGCTCGGGCGAAACCACGAGCGCCTCGTCCAGCGAGACTCTTGGTACGCCGCCGCCCCTCTTTTCGTTGCCTCGCGCCCTCGCGTGGTCGACGAGGACACGGCGCATGACCCGCGCCGACATCGCGAGGAAGTGCGCGCGGTTCTGCCATTGAACCCGGTTCACGTCGACGAGGCGCACATAGGCTTCGTTGACGAGGGCCGTGGCCTGCAGGGTGTGGCCTGGACCCTCCCTCGCCATGTACCGCCGTGCTAGACGACGAAGCTCGTCGTGGACCAGGGGAACGAGCCGGTCGAACGCGGCCACGTCGCCGCTCCCCCAGGCCAGCAACAACTCGGTCGCATTCAGAGTTCGGTCGGAAATGGCCCCATTCTACGCCGCTTGCCCCTCCTTGACCTTCTGTTCCGCCTTGGGTGGTGAGGACCGGCGCCAGCCGGTCCGGCGAGGAGAAGGCCATGACATGCCACCTGGGCCGGCGCGCTGCCCACTCCGGCGTCCAAGCCGTTCTTACAGCCGTGATCTGCGGAGTTGTCCAGACGCTCCTTGCGGCCAACGCCCAGGCGCCCCGCATGCCACGCGTCCGCTCCAACAGTCCTGCCATCCGCGCCGTCATCGATCAGGCCACCGAGCGTTCAGCGACTTTTCGGCGGCTCGTTGACACCATTGACCGGACCGATGGCCTGGTGTACGTCGACGAAGGGCGATGCAACCATAGCGTGCGGGCCTGTCTGATGTTGTCGGTGAAGGTCGCCGGCCCCTATCGTCTCCTGTCGATCGCGGTCGACGCGCGAAAGGCACCTGGCGCGGAGCTGATGGCGTCCATCGGCCACGAGCTGCAACACGCGGTCGAGGTACTGAGCGACCCAGCCGTCACCGACGACCGCGCCATGTTTTTCTTTTATCACAGCAGAGTATCGGGCGACACCGGCAGGTTCGAGACGAAAGCAGCCATTGATGCGGGCTTAAATGTGCTGGCGGAGGTACGTGCCCACTCCCGGGGTCGATAGTTGACTCGACGATCTGCAGTCGACAATGCGCTCGTAACGTCCGACGATGCCGCGACCGACCGGAGGTGAGGCAGTCCTGGATGGACGACGGCGCTACTGCTGGGCCGTGACGCCCATGAATTTCCGGATGACAGCCGCAGTGTTCTGTCGCGCCAGGTCGAGCGGGGTCTTCCCTTGCTTGTTCTTTCCGTCGAGCTTCGCGCCGTTGGTCGGCCAGGAACTCGACGATGCGCGTGGCTCCCGTCAGGGCGGCGTAGTGCATGGCGGAGTTGCCGGCTTCATTGACCGCATTTACGTCGGCGCCGGCATCGACGAACATCCTGGCGGCATCGAGCGGATCGGCCCGGGCGGCCTTCTCCACGAACTCCTCGTCGCCGGTCCGGCGCGCTCCGAGTCCCGCAGCCACCATCAACGGCGTCGAGCCATCCTTCGTCGCCACTGACGGCTTGGCTCCCTTGTCGAGCAACAGGCGGATCGTGGTCAGGTCCGTTGCTCTCGTGGCTCGATATAGGGGAGTGGCTCCAGGAGGAACGACGATGTCACCCTGGGCCTGGCGCGGCGGAATCTTCTTGGTATAGGGGCGGTTCGGATCGGCGCCGCGCGCCAGCAACAGCTTGATGACGTCCAGGCTGGTGAGCTGTCGATCCTGTTCGGGCGGGTTCGGCCGATTGCTGTAGGTCGCCAGGTTTCGCATTTCGATGGCGGTGTACAGCGAGCCGTCGTTGACGTCCGCGCCGCGCTCGATCAGAAGCGCTGCAAAATCGTAGTGGCCGTTGAAGATCGCCGTCTGCATCGGGGTAAAACCGTACTGGGACTCCGATGCGTTCACCTCAGCCCCGGCATCGAGCAATACCCGGCCAGCTTCGAGTGCGCCCTGCCGGGCCGAGAACATCAGGGGTGTGAGACCCCCTTCGGGCCGATCGTGGATGATGCCGCCGTTGCCCCCGACCAGGTTGGGAAACTCATACTTGATCGACGGTGAGTTCACATCTGCGCCGACTTCGATGAGCGTCCGGACGACGGCCGCATGATTCTCGGCCGCGGCCCATATCAACGCCGTCTGACCGCGAAATCCCTCGCGGGCGTTCACCTGGGCTCCGAACGCGTACAACATCTTGACCGCTTCGACGTTGCCGGTTCGAGCCGCCGTCATGAGCGGCGTCTCTCCTTCACCAAACGTCGCGTTGGGATCGGCGCCGGCCTTCAATAACGCCTCGATCATCGGCACGTTACCGACCGTGCAGGCTTCGTGGAGCGGCGTCACGCCGTAACGATTGGCGGCCTTCGCATTCGCGCCGGCATTGACGAGAAGCTTGACCGTGTCGAAATCGTTCCAATGCGCCGCCCAGAGCAGTGGCGTCATCCCCTCGGCGTCTGGGGCGTTCACGTCAGCGCGCTGCTTGAGAAGCGCTCGCGTCGCCACTTTGTCGCGGTTCTTGATGGCGCTGGCGAGGCGCGCATCGCCCGTCGCAGCAGCAAGTCCGCACACGGCGATCGATAGGGCGACGTAAATTCCGAATATCCGGCTCGACCGCATCTGACTTGACCTTCAGCTCTTAGAGCCTTGGATTCTTGTGTGTGGCTTCCGCCTTGAGAGGCGGAAGGCAGCCGCTCGTATTGATCTTCCGGCTGAAGCCGGAAGCCACCTTACCTACTTCTTACTTCTCTAGTTCTCAGTTCTCAGTTCTCAGTTCTCGTTAGAGTTCGACCCGTCCCCAACTCTCCCCGAACTTGTCGGTTGGCACGCCGGCGATGTCGAGAAGCGAGATCATGAGGTTTGACAGCGGGGTGTAGCTGTCCATCTTGATGTGACGACCGCCCTTCAACCGCCCCGCCGCTCCACCGGCCAGAAGAATCGGCAGGTTGTCGTGGGTGTGTTGGTTGCCATTGCTCATGCCGCTGCCGTACAGAAACATCGAGTGATCGAGCAGGTTGCCATCGCCGTCCGGAGTCGATTGGAGCTTTTCGAGGAAATCGCCGAACAGACTCAGGTGATAGCCGTCGATCTTGGCTTTCTTCGCAACTTGCTCGGGCACGTTGTTGTTGTGCGACACGGGGTGATGGCCGTCGGCCACGCCGATCTGGGGATACGTGAGCGTGCTCAGTTCCCGGGCCATCATGAACGACGTTACGCGCGTCAAATTCCCCTGATAGGCCAGCGCCATCAGGTCGAACATCAGCTTCACGTGCTCTTCCCACGATTCCGGTACGCCAATCGGAACCGGTGGCGTCTCGATCAACGTTTCCGTCCGCTGCTTCTCGGCTTGTTGAATCCGCCGCTCGATTTCACGAACATTGTCGACGTACTCGCCGAGCTTCGCGCGATCCCTGGCGCCGAGGCCGCGTTGGAGATCCTTGACGCTCTCGTGGACCGCGTCGAGGATGCTGTTGTTCTGTTCCAGACGGGCCAATCGCTCTTCGGCCGAGGCGCTGTCGCCGCCGAACATCCGCTCGAACACCACACGTGGATTGATTTCCATCGGCAGCGGCTGCGTAGGCGTGCGCCAGGAGATCGTGCTCATGTACGAGCAGAGAAAATCGCCGGCGCAGCTCCCCAGATGGCTCGAATGGTCTTCCGTCGCCAACTCGATCGATGGGAACGTCGTGCTCTGGCCGACGTGCGCGGCGATGATCTGATCAATCGTCGTGTTCAACCGGATCACGCTCCCTTTGGCAGGGAACGTTCCGCTCAGCCACATGGCGGTGCTCGGCGAATGGCCGTTCTCGCCGGTGTTGGACAATCCGCTGATGATATTGATGCGATCGCGAAGCGGCTCGATAGGCTTGAGAATCGGCGAGTATTCGAAGTTCACCCCATCCTGGGCCGGCGTCCAATCTTTCATGATCGAACCGTGCGGCACGTAGATGAACCCGAAGCGCTGAAGCGGCGTGGCCGCCGTCTTGGCGATCGGGGTCTGCGCCGGCACCATGGCGTCCAGGAACGGCAGGGTCAGAGTCACGCCCGCGCTGCTGCGCAGGAACGTCCGACGCGAGATGTGCTTCTTCGTAAGGAACATTCTCTGACTCCTGAAGATTACAGCTATCAGCTCTCAGTTCTCAGCTATCAGTTCTTGCTCAGGGCTTCTGATAGCTGAAAGCTGATAGCTGAGAGCTGATAGTAGCGAGCTACTCTTGATTGTCCTTCATCCTCATCTGAAACGGCACGCTTCTGGCGATTCCGGCGACGATGGACGAGAAGCGGTAGTTCTGCCGGGCCGCATCCCGAACGATCGAGCGCACCACCGGCATATCGTAATACTCCAATCCCCGTCCAAGGGCGTAGGTCAGCAGCATCTCAGTGGCGGTGCCGACGAACTGCTCGGGACGGCTCACGATTGCTTGCCGGAGGGCCGACGGTCCGTCCACCTGCGTGCCATCCCAGAGGGTGCTCGATGCATCGATGCGTGCCCCGCCGTCACTTGCTCGCCAGCGCCCGATGCCGTCGAAGTTCTCGAGTGCGAGGCCAATCGGGTCCATCAGCTTGTGACAGCCCGAGCACGACGGATTCTTGCGGTGCTCCTCCATGCGTTCGCGCATGGACGATGCCTTGCCAGGCTTCTCGTCGAGTGGCGGCACGTTGTCCGGCGGCGGCGGCGGCGGTGTGCCAAGGATATTCGTCAGCACGTACTTCCCTCGCGTCACAGGAGACGTGCGATTGGCATATGAATTCAAGGTCAGCACGCTGCCCTGGCCCAGCAAGCCTCGCCGGTCGTCGGCAGGAACCGCGACCCGGCGGAACTGGTCGCCGTAGACGTTCGGGATGCCGTAGTGACGCGCCAGCCGCTCGTTCACGAACGTGTAGTTCGCGTTCAGGAGGTCGAGCACGCTCTGGTCCTCGAGCACGATGCTTTCGAACAGGAGCTCCGTTTCCCGCTGGAGGGCGTGGCGCAGGTTGTCGTCGAAGTCCGGGAAGAGATCCTCGTCTGGCCGGAGGCTCTTGAGATTCCGCAGGTACAGCCATTGGCCCGCGAAGTTGCTGCCAAGGGACCGCGCGCGCTGGTCGGCGAGCATTCGTTTGACCTGCTGTTCCAGAGTGGCTGGATTCCTGAGCTTGCCCTGCACGGCCAAACCGAGCAGCTGATCGTCGGGAATGCTGCTCCAGATGAAGAACGACAGGCGGGAGGCCAGTTCCAGATCGGTGATTCGATACGCGGTTCCGGGGGCGGCGTTTTCGGGGTCGCGTTCGAAGCGGAACAGAAACTGCGGCGATACCAGGAGAAATGCCAGTGCGTTCTCGATGCCGGCGTCGAAACGGTTCTCCTTTTCGTACCCGCTCCGATAGAGAGTCACCAGCCGCTCCAACTCCGCATCGGTCGCCGGCCGCCTGTATGCGCGCCGGGCCATCGTCGACAAGATGGTGCGCGCGCAGGGAAGGGCGTCGCCGCCATCTGGCGGCCGGCATGTGAAGATCCGCCGCCGGCTCGGCGAATCGCCCGGACTGGTGATGTTGAAGGGGCCTTCGATCGCGACCTTGTCCACTTCGGGGATGCCGACCGGTGTGATCGGATCGATCCGCTCGCGCAGGAAGGGCTGCAGGAGTTCGACGGTCGGAGCCGAGCTCTTCTTGAGGAACGCGACACCGACCGCGTGCGGCCCTGCTTTGACTGGCAGTCTGGCCTGAAAGCGCTTCTCGAGCTCGTCACCGGCGGCTGTCGGGTTGAGATAGCTGGCGACTTCATCGTCGCGACCGCCGAAGCGGGCGAGCAGGATGCGCTCGCCGTCGAACGTAATTTCCAGATCGTGGGCAAGCTCCAGGCCGCGAATGATGTTGACCGTTTCCCGGTACAGCCGCGGCCTGATCACGTACTCGCCGTCGACGGGAAAGTTGTAGCGAATCAGGATTCCACCGCGTGTCCCGATCGGCAGGCCATCGATGTGATCGTCTTGCGACAGATCGGATCGTACGCGAAAGGTTTCGATCGTGGGCGTGATCTTCGGGCTGCCCACAGCGAGCGCGCTGATTCTCCATGCAGCCGACAGATATCGCTCCATCAGCGCCGGCGATACCCCGAGTACAGCACCGATGTTGTCGAAGCCGTAAGCTTCCTCATCGGGAGGAAGCAGCGAGGTGACGTCGACATCCAGCGCGAGGAAGTCGCGCAGCGCGTTGCCGTATTCCGCGCGGTTGAGACGATGGAGGACAGTGCGGCCGGGATTGGGGCGAGCGGCTGCAGCCGCGTCGATCGACGTCTCGAGATACGACGCAAGACCCGTCAACGCCGCCTTGTCGGGACGCGGCATGCCGACCGGAGGCATCATCCCGCCACGAACCTTGCGGATGACCTTTTCCCAGACCTCGGGGCCGGCCGGAGCGTCGAATACGTCCTTGCCTTCCAGAACGAGTCCGCCTGTCTTGGCTCGCTGGTTGTGGCAGGTGACGCAATACTTGTCGATCAGCGCCTGTTGTGAAGCGCCTGTCGAGTTAACCGGAAATGCGGACTGCGGGGCGGAGGCCTGCGGGTGGCGAGCCGCAAATATCAAAAAGGCGACGCAACCCGCGACGTAAGCGATGAGGCCTTTCCTCAACGACGGCTCCTCCCCAAAACCAGTTCAACCCGTTCTGAGGCCCGATCATACTGCAAACATTGGAGAAATCGAGTGGTTTCGCGGTGAAGAGAGGAGGGTATGATCGACCGCCATGACGATTGATCGACGCCGATTCCTTCGTTCGACGGCCGCCGCCGGCGGTGGGTTCTTGTTCTGCCGATGCGAGGCGTTCGTGTGGCCGACAGCGCTGGCGGCTCAAACGGCGAGCAGCCGGCGGCGGGTGACGATTGGCGGCAAGACGATCCGGACCATCGACATGCACAGCCACGTCTTCATTCAGGAGGCCTGGCCGCTCGTCAAGGATCTGCCTCAAGTCGATCGTGCGATGGCCAATCTGGGCAGCGGACCGATGGCCGTGGACGCCGCGACGATCGAGCGCAGGCTCCGCGAAATGGATCGCCAGGGGATGGACGTCCACGTGATCAGCGTCCATCCCAGTCAATTCCTGTACTTCACGACGCCCGACCTTGCCGCACGAATCGTGAAGATGCAGAACGAGAAGATCGCCGAGATCTGCGCCGCGCACCCCGATCGGTTCGTCGGGCTCGGCAACGTCTCGCTGCAGGCGCCAGAGCTCGCGGTCGAGCAGCTGAACGACGCCGTTGCCAAGCTCAACCTGCGTGGCGTGATCGTCGGCGCCAACGTGAATGGCGGCGAGCTGGTCAATGCCAAGCTCGACCCGTTCTGGAAACGCGCAGAGGAGCTCGGGACGATCGTCTTCGTGCACCCTGCGGGTTGGGAGGATGGGGCGAAGAGGCTCGATGGTGCAGGGGCGCTCGGGAACAACATCGGCTTTCCGTTGGATACGACCGTCGCACTCTCGCACATGATTTTCGAGGGCTTCCTCGATCGGTTCCCGGGCGTGAAGATCGTCGCCGCGCATGGCGGCGGATTTCTGGCCTCGTACATCGGCCGCTCGGACAACTGTCACGCCTTGCAGGCCCCCTGCCAGAAGGCCAAGAGAAAGCCGAGCGAGTACCTGCGAGGTCCGCAGCTGTACTTCGATTCGCTCGTCTACAGCCCGCAGAATGTTCGGAATCTCGTCACCGCTGCCGGAGCCAGCCAGATCGTCATCGGGACGGACTTCGGCTTTCCAATCGCGAGCACCACACCGGTCGATACGGTGCTGCAGACACCGGACTTGACCGCCGAGGAACAGGTCTCGATTCTGGGCGGAAACGCCGCGAGACTGCTGAAGCTCGGCTGACGCTTCGACATACCGGCCTCGTCGCTCCATCTGGAGGTTCCCATGTCCATCGCGGCCGACTTGAAAAAAGTTCTCGGAGACGTTCCGGTGTTGAAGGCGGCACCGGACTCGACCGTCCGCGTCAGCGTCGAAGTGTCCCAGATGACGATCCCCTATACGGTCGCTTACGCCGGCCAGACCGTCATCAAAAGTCTGGTGAACCGCAGTGAGTTGATCGATCCGCTCCAGCCAGGCGCCAAGCGGCTGGGTTGGGCGTTCGCTCACGTGTTGAAGGGGTGGAAGCACGAGATCACGATCAAGATTGACAACCGCCCGAAGGTCGTCCTCGAATCACGTTCGGAAGCCAACAAGGATCAGGACCACAGCGTCGGCGTGGCATTCCTCGTTGTGGAATAAGAGGTCCGAACGAGGGGGAAACATGGGTCGAGTCTGCGGCGCTCGATGGTGCCTGCCGATCGTCTTCGCGGCGAGCGTGCTCGTCGTTCCACTGCCGGCAGCCTGGGCTCAAACGACACCTGCGGCCACCACTGAAAGCGCCGAGAAGGCCCTTGCCGATGCCTGGAAGAAGGTCTTCGACGATGTCCGACAGAGGCGCGATCTCGTGGCTGACGAGATCAGCCTCAAGCGGCGCGACGGAACGGCGCTCACTCCAGAAGAATCGCGTGCGGTTTACGACGAAATTGCCGCCCGGCTGCTCGCGACCGATGGTTTGACAACACGGTTCGACAACCCCGACGAGTACCGACGGCTGGTCAACGAAACGGCAAAGCAGATTCCCGAGGCCAAGCTCGCTAAGACTGTGAACGGCGGGCTGACGAATCCGGCTGCCGGGACGCGGCTCGAACGAAGCGGTTTCACCGATCTGATCGCGCTTGCGGCGGACGCGAAAAACATCTTTTCGACCGACCAGTCGGCGGTGACGGTGAATCTCAACGCTCTTGCGCTACTACGCGCCGGAGATCCCGACGTCTATACGCAACCCAGGATCTACCGACAGATGGGCGCACTGCGCTCGGTGGGCGGAAGCTTCACCTTTGGGGCGCAGCTCCCGAAAGGCGAGATTACCGGATTTTCGGGGTTCCCCGATTTCGACAAGGTATTCGATGTCATCGCGTGGGATGTGAAGTTTCGCGTATTCGGCGATCGCGACCCGCGCGCCGAAAAATGGTGGCCCCTGATGAGCCAGGCCGGCGCAGTCGGTCAAATCTCGGCGCTGGCCGTTACGCTCGATCCGCTGCCTGCCGCCGACGCTCCCGTTCTCGCCCAGTCGCTGAACGGGCAATTCGGGGCCGTCATCGAAAGACTCAAGGAGAGAATCAGCCGATCGGCTCAGGTGAGCGTCAAGGTGGCCGGTCAGCACTTGTCCAACTCCAACGAAAGCGGGATGAACAAGTACACGGCCGGCGCTCTCGCCGATCTGCCGCTCGGCGCAGCCGATGCCACGCTCGACTTCACGTTCGCCTCGGTCGAAGCCGCGCTTCCGTCGGGGCCCGCGGTCAAGCTGAGAGACTTGTCCTTCGTGTTCGGTATCAGCGCGACCCTGGCGCAGAACGCGATCGTCAGTGGTCGTGGCATCGAAGTGAGCGTGAACGGCGATGGAAGGTTCCCGGTGAACGACGTCGCGTCCCTTCCGGATCGCAAGAGCGTCTGGCGCATCGGCGCGTCGGCCGCCATCCCGGTGGGAAAGAGCGGGAGAATTCCGGTGTCGGTGACGTGGACCAACGACCCGAACAACCTGGTCAACGAGCGGTTCGTGACCGGCCACATCGGCCTGAGCTACGACTTCGGCGGCCTGAAATCTCTGTTTACGTCGCCGATGTAGCCGAGGCGCCCGCAGGCGGCGCCGATTCCTTCTGTGCCGCGCTTACGCCCAGATCTCGGCGTCCGTCGGAACCTTCTTGCCGGTGATGACCTTGCCGATGCGGGACACGTTCATCAAGTGCTTGTAGTCGAGGTTCTCGGAAATCGAATTGCCGCCCCATGAACCGCAGCCAAGGGTGGTGGTTGGTGCGAGGCCGTTGGTAAGAGAACCACCAGCCGTGAACGCACATGGCTGATTGACCACGAGCCGGCTCACCGGTAGCGCCACGCCGGCCGATCGGATGTTGGACTCGTTGTTCGAGTGCAGCGCCGCGGAGTGTCCCGCCCCTTCCACGAGCAGGTTGGCCTTGGCCTTCGCCACGGCTTCGGTGAATGTCTTGTAAGGCATGATAGCCACGACAGGACAGAGCTTTTCCTTCGCCAGCACATCCTCGGTCCCGGAGCCTTTGGCGGGCAGCAGGATGATCCGCGCGCTTTCAGGGATGTCGATGCCCGCCATCGCTCCAATATCCTTGCAGGACTTTCCGACGACGTCTTTGTTCAGCCGTCCGCCCGGGAACACCACCTCGCGCAACTTCTGTACCTGGCTCTCATTCTCGGTGAACCATACTTTGCCAGTGGCCTGGAACGACTCGATCGTCGCTTGGTACTGCTCTTCGGGTGTCAGGACGAACTGTTCGTGCGAGCAGATGATCCCGTTGTCGAACGACGCGCCTGCGACGATCTTCTCGGCGGCTTCCTTGAGATTGACGTCGCGGTCGATAATCACCGGCACGTTACCGGCTCCGACGCCGAATGACGGCCTGCCGGACGAGTACGCCGCCTTCACCATCGCCCCGCCACCAGTCGCGACGACGACGTCGACGACCTTCATCAGTTCCTGAGTCGCTTCGATCGATCCGTTGCGCACCATTTGAACGAGATTGTCAGGGCCGCCGTTGGCCTTCACGACCTTCATGAATTCGTCGGTCAAGAGCTGCGTGCACTTCTCGGCTTTTGGATGAGGCGCAAAAATGACGGCGTTGCCCGTCTTGATCGCGAACATGGCGTTGCACATCGGAGTGACGATGGGATTCGTCACCGGAGTTACCGCTCCCACGACCCCCATCGGCTTCGCCACGAACACGAGATTGGTTTCTGGATCCTCGCCGATGACACCGCGCGATTTCTTGTCCTTGAGGCTGTTCCAAATGATGCGGGCCTTGCCTTTGTTCTTGAGGACTTTGTCTTCGTACACGCCGATGCCTGTTTCGTCGACGGCCATTCGGGCCAGCATCTCAGCGTTGTCGTACACGTACCTACCAATCCCCTTGACGATTGCGTCCACCTGCTCCTGGGAAAACGACTCGAACGCAGCCTGCGCCACTCGTGCTTTGGCGACGAGGTCTTGAACCTGCGTGTCGGCCGTTGTGGCGGGATCCTGCGCGCAAACGCTGGCGGGGCTGATGGTTGTCGCGGTGCTCATGATGGTGTCCTTGGAATAAGCCGAACAAGAAATTATAACCGGCGGCTGCCGGGGATGTCATGAAACGGCCACTACCTGGTGGGATGCGGCGGCTTGCGGGTGGCGTTGCTTACTGCGAGCCCTGGTCGGGCAGGCCCAGCAAATCGTTGGCTTTCTGAACGTCTTCGGCTCTCACGACCAGGTCGGCGCCCCCAATTCCCGGGTACATACCGCCGGCATCGTCGGTTCGAATGATTGATTCGATGCCGGCGCCGTCCAGGAGCCCTTTCGCGATTTGCGCATCAGCTTCCGACGGGAACGTCGAGATCACGACGAGATCGTCCATCTAAGACCGTTATCCTTGATGATAGCGCAGAAGAGGAGGAGGTTCGCGATGGCAACGCTGACGGTTCAATTGGAGCAAATCGGTCCTTCGACGATGCAGGCCTCGGCAAGGACGCACGCCGTTCTGATCGATCGACCGTCGGCGAAAGGCGGAGCGGACCGCGGACCGCTTGGCGGCGAGTATCTTCTCGTCGCTTTAGGAGGATGCTTCGCCAGCAATCTGCTGGCCGCCATTCGCGCGCGCGACGCCGCGATGACGAACCTTCGCGTCGACGTGAACGGGGAGATGGATGGCCCGCCCGATCGATTCAAGTCGTTTCAAATGACTGTTGCGGCCGATCACCACGACGTCGAGCTCGGGCGCAGGTTGATCGCGATCGCTGCCCGGGCGTGTGCGGTGACGAACACACTTCGGCTGAGCGCGCCCGTGTCGATCATGTTCGAGAGCGCCCCGGTCGACTTTCAGTCTCTCGAATCGAATCAGATCCTTTCATAATTCGATGTGCTGAGCCGTGGCTCGTGTTTAGCCGAAACTGTCGAGCGATCGTTGGTCGCAGTCGTGCATGCGATCCCAGTGGGAGCGAAACGCTCGAGTAGAGGAGGAACACATGAGACGGTACGCACTCGCGCTTTCAATGGCGTTGGGAATTGCCGCTGCGGCTCACGCACAGGAAACAACAACCAGAACAACAACAAAAACGGAGGGGGGCAAAGGCCAGGTCGTAACCTACACTGGGTGTGTGCAAACGGGTACAGAAACCAAGAGCTACATCCTCGATAAGGTCGTGCCAGTCGGCCGCACCACGACCGTTGGGCCGACTGGGACCACGTATAGCACGACAACTTACGCGCTCGTCCCGGGCGAACGAGTGGAGTTCCAGCAGTTCGTCGGTCATAAGGTCGAGGTAACCGGCGTGATGGTCCCGGCGGGCGAGAGCAAAACCGAGACGAAAACCAAGATCGAGCGCGAGGGTGCGCCCGATACCAACATCAAGGAGAAGACCAAGTCAGATCATGCGATGCCGCAGTTCCAGGTGACGTCGATCAAGCACTTGGCCGATAGCTGCAGCTGAACCTCGTCGAAATTTGACGCCCATGGGTCACGCAACTTTGCATGGCCCGTGGGCCCCTCATGACGGATGTCTTCTACTAGTAGTAGCCGAACAGGCTCTTCCAAGCTGCGGGTACGTTCTCGATGAAGTCGCGCACGGTATGCACGCCGTCCATTTGTTGGTAGAGCAGCCAACCGAAGAACCCGATCAAGCCTAGCCACAAGAGCCCATCCCAGAAGGCGAACCACCCGTAATGGTAACGACCGTATGCATAGAGCGATGCGTGCCGAGCGGCCCGGATCGGCGACGCGATGATGTGGTAGAGCACCACGAGGATCAAGATACCGGCCCAAAGCGGAGTACCTTGAGGGAGCGCCCAACCGAACACCGCTCCCGTATTCACGAGTGACATGATCGAGACGGCAAGCAGGACGAAGAAAGCGGCGCTGACGATGCCGAAGATGGGCACCATCAGGCCGGCCCAGACCTGCGTGGCGTATCCGACGTTCTGCTGAATCGTCGGTGCCCACCAGCGCCGGTGTTCCCTCATCGTCTGTCGCCACTGCGCCTTCCACTGCCGCTGCTGCCGCCGCCACTGCTGTCTCCACTCGCGGCCGTCCTTGAACTGCGCATAGTGCTTTTTCGCCTGATCGATGAGCTCCTGCGCGCTGAACGGCAGACCATGAGCTGCGGCGTGCTCTTCCGATGTGTTGGCTGGAGGAATCACGAAAGCCATGACGAAATACGCGAGGACCCAAGCCCCTTTCGTGAGCACGGCCAGAACCACGAAGATGATGCGGACGACCGTGACATCGACGTTGAAGTACGCAGCCAGGCCGTTGCAGACGCCGCAAAGCATTGCGCCTTCGCGGATCTGATAGAGGCGCTTCTGTGCCGCAGCGGTCGAGCGGGCCTTGTCGTTCACTCCTGCCTCCTTTGCCGAATTTTCGTCGGTTCCGTCGTCAACCGGCCCCATCTCCTTGACGATTTGCTCGACTTCTGGCGCTGTCACGACCGTTTTGTTTGGTCCGAGAAACCTGTTGCACTTGTCGGCGATGGCCTGCTCGAGATCGGCCATGATTTCGCGCAGATCCGGGTTGTCTTTGAGCTGAACTTCGGCGCGATCGAGGTAGGCGCGCAACGCCTCGTACGCAGGCTCGTCGAGCTGATATGCCCGCCCGTTCAAGTTGATGGCGATGACTTTCTGCATACCTAGCGTCCTAGCTGATTGACTGTGGCGTTGATCGATTTCCAGTAGTCGTTCAATTCCGCGAGCTGCGATTTCCCTTTGGCCGTGAGCTCGTAGTACTTGCGCGGCGGCCCCGCTTCGGATTCCTGCCATTCGTAGTCCACCAGGCCATCGCGGCGGAGCTTGCTGAGCAGGGGGTAGAGCGTGCCTTCCTGGGTCGCGAATTCCGTCTTGCTCAGCCGGTCGAGCATGTCCGCGACGTACACCTTGTCTGCGGAGACGATCTTCAGGATGAGAAACTCCAGAAGCCCTTTGCGAATCGAAGTGAACTTGTCGTTCCCGCCCATGGTGTCAGTAAGCTACCTTGTAGTAACAAGGTAGCAGGACATTCAAAGGGGATCAAGGAGAAAATGCCGAGTGAGAGGTGCCGAGTGGAAAAACCCAAGATCGCCAAGCCGCACAACACTTGCGAGGCGCGACGAAGGTTCATCAAGCAGGCGCTCGCGGCGGCGTCTGTTCCGTGGGCGGCCGGTTCAGATGCGGCCGCTCAGGCTGCCGGCGCGATCCGCGGGTTCGATCACGTCGCGCTGCCCATGCTGAACACCGACGCGATGCTCGCCTTCTACCGCGGCCTGGGGCTTCAGGTCAGCGAAAACGCCCAGGCCTGCTCGGTCTACGTCGGCACTCAGATGATCAACTTCCATCGTCCTGCGACGTGGCAGCGGGAGACGTTCACGCTACGCGCACCGGCGGCGAAGCCGCCGTGTGGCGATCTGTGCTTCGTGTGGGAGGGGACGCCGGAGGCACTCAAAGCGATGCTGGATCGGGCGAACGCCAAGGTGGTCGAAGGCCCGGTTCCGCGCCAGGGCGGTCGGCGAGCGCCCGGCTCCAGCGTCTACGTGCGGGATCCCGATGGGAATCTCCTCGAGTTCATCAGCTATTCGTAAATTCTTCAACCACGAAGACCGAAGAACACGAAGAAACACGAATTCATCAAGAGGCTTCCCTAATATTCGTGCGCTTCGTGCCTTCGTGGTTTCGCTCTCATGGCGATTAAGGCGGCTATTTCCAGCTGTCTATCGCCTTTCGTTGCAACGACTCGGGACCGAGCTCGGAGAGCTCGATTCGCACGCCCCCTGGATCGGTGACGTTCGCGATCACTGACTTCGTGCGTCCGGCACGCGGATCTTCGACCGTCACGCCGCGCTGCTTCAGCGTGGCGATCGTCGATCGAATGTCGTCAACGTGCAGTCCGACGTGGTCGAGGCCCGGTCGGCGGTTGGCATTCGCCGGCAGCAGCTCGACGAACGTGTTGCGACTCACTTGCACGTAGGCAAGCACCGGCTGCCCTTTGTCGTCGCGCACGACGAAAGCTTCCGGGAACCCCATCTTCTCTTTATAGAAGGCCAGGGCTTCGTCGAAGCGCTCGACGCTGATGCCGACGTGGTTCACGCCGTTCAACCCGGAGAGTCGGTTTCCCTGGGCCATCCCGGTTGCGAGGGCTGAACCCACTGCGACGCCCACCAGGAACACGAGCGAAGTACGCATAGGTGACTCCTTTATTCACTGGCGGCGGGGCCCCACCCCCGCCGCTAACTGACGCTGATGCCTCGCCTCGGATTCACATGTCCTCGGCTCGGCATGGCCGCAGGCGCTGCTTTTCTCACTACTTGATCGCAAACACCCAGATCACTCCGCCCTCCGGTACGTCTGGAAACTTACCCGGTCGCGCGGTGTTGAGCTGCGTTTGCATCCCGCGCGCGTCGACGCCCCAACCCGATTGAACCGCGACATACTGAGTGCCATCGACGGAGAACGATGAAGGTTGTCCGGTGATTCCTGAGTTGGTGGGGTACTCCCAGAGCAGTTTGCCGGTCGACGCGTCGAAGGCGTGAAACTTGCGGTCGTTCGTGCCGCCGCTGAACACCAGCCCGCCACCGGTCGTCAGCATCGGTCCCCAGTTTTGCGAGTTCGCGTACGTGTGGGTCCAAGTCCGCTTGCCCGTGTCCACATTCCACGCCTGCACCTCGCCGATATGATCGGCGCCCTGCGCGATGTTCATCGTGCCTGTGGCCCCGGTAAAACGTCCTCCCGGTGTGTAGGTGACTTTCTCGGCCGCGAACGAAGCACAGAGATTCTCGTTGGCCGGGATGTAGATCATCCTGGTCTTCGGACTGTAGGCAATCGGCGGCCAATTCTTGCCACCCCACAGTGAAG
The DNA here is from genome assembly GCA_963773035.1 of uncultured Acidobacteriota bacterium. Classification (GTDB taxonomy): domain Bacteria; phylum Acidobacteriota; class Vicinamibacteria; order Vicinamibacterales; family CAVVIG01; genus CAVRXZ01. The sequence continues at coordinate 155,285 of CAVYZX010000038.1, forward strand.
GGCAGAAATCGACGCTCTTCCCGGTCGCCGGTTTCCGCAGCGGATCGATTTCGGGCCGCCCGGTTTTCGGATCCAGGCTCTTGAACACGTTCTGCTTCACGTAGGGCGTGCCCTCGACATACCCGATGGGACCATTCGTGCGTTCGAGAAACCAGAGGTAGCCGTCACGCGCGACGTCGATCAGGCCCTTAATCGTCTTGCCGTTCCGCTTGTAGTCAACCAGGATCGGCGGCGAGACCTCATCCCAATCCCACGAGTCGTTAGGGTGATATTGGTGGTGGCCTTTGATTTGTCCGGTGGCGACGTCGATGGCAATCGTTGAGGTTGTATAGAGGTTGTCACCCGGCCGCTGATCGCCCACCCACGGACCACCATTGCCGGTACCCCAAAACGCGAGATTCGAGTCCGGGTCGTAGTTGGCGCTCACCCAGATCGACCCACCGCCGGTTTTCCATTGGTCGCCCTGCGGCCAGGTCTCGCTGCCGGGTTCTCCCGGCGCGGGTACGGTGTAGGTCCGCCAGGCTTCCTTGCCGGTTTCAACGTCGTAGGCGGCGACGAAACCACGGACACCGAGCTCGCCGCCCGACGTCCCCACCATCACGCTGTCACCCACGACCAGCGGCGACAGCGACATGTAGTATCCGTTCTTGTTTTCCGCGACCTTCGTGGCCCAAATCTCTTTGCCGGTCTTGGCATCGAGGGCTACGAGTACCGCTTCGCCTGCCGCGAACAGGACTTTGTTGCCGTGCAGCGCGACGCCGCGGCTGGTGGCGTGCAACAAGATGACATCCTCCGGAAGCGGCCTTCGATAACGCCAGAGCAAGTCGCCGGTTTTCGCATCGAGTGCGATCACCTGGTTCCCTGGCGTTGCCACGAACATGACGCCGTTGTTGACCATCGGCGGCGCCTGGTGGCCGCTGATCACCCCTGTGGAAAAGCTCCACACCGGCTGCAGCCGCGTGACGTTGCCACGGGTGATCTGCTCGAGCGGACTGTAGCCCCAGCCATCGTACGTACGGCGAGCCATCAACCAATCACCGTCTTCCGGCTTTTTCAGGCGGTCCGCTGTCACCGGCTTGTAGCTTTGCAGGATGGCCGGAACAGGAGGCGTGATCGGTTGTTGTTGTGCGGATGGATCGGCTGACATCGATGAGAGAGCATGCAAAACGAACCCAATCGCAACCACTCGTCGCACGTGGCCCGATTGCCGGTCACGACGTCCCGTGCTGTCCCGCATGCGTCCTCCTCGTCCTAAAACCGTTGAGCCCTGAACCCGAACACTTGAACCACAAAGCGCAAGTGTAGCTTCCGGCTTCAGCCGGAAGCTCAATGCCGACAGCTCTCTTCCGCCTAAAGGCGGAAGCCACACACCCTGAGCCTAAGCCCCGAAGTTAAGCTGTCTCAAACCCGACCCGCGATGTAAAGGGCTTCGCGACAGCGAGCTTCCCTTCGACGAGGGTGAGCGGTAAAGCGGGCAGCGGCCGCGGCGCCGCCCCGTCAACCACGCGCCCACCATCCTTCGGATCGAATTTCGAAAAGTGACACGGACAATAGAGTAGTTGGTCGTCTGCGAGCCAGTCGACGACCTCGCAACCCGTGTGTGTACAAATTGCGGTGTATGCGACAACGCCATCCGCGGCACGCGATCGGGTTTCCGGACTCAGCTTCTCGGCGTCCAGTCGTACGAGAAGCAGCCGATTGAGGCGCGAACCGCTGCGCACCGTTCGATCGGCTGGATCCATCGCCCACGCGAACATCTGCTTCCCGCCTGTCGGCACATCGTCTGAGGTGAGAGGTTTGTTGCTGGCGTCGGCAGCGTCAACGAGCAAGTCGCCTTCCTTGGGCCTGACTGTGGACGGGTCGTCCTGGCCGAAGGCCAACTCAGGCTCGAGCTCCCAACAGACTCCCAGGCAGAGGCTGCCCTTGAGCAGCGCGCGGCGTCCTATAGGTGTTCCGCGCGATCCCGCGGTGTCAGGAACTGGATCGGCCATTGCACTTGCCGCGATTATACAGATCCGACTCTCCACCACGGACAGATCAAACGCTCCACGACGGATGACATGTAGGGTTACGATGGGGCTCTTGAGGCTGATTCAAGCTGTTCTTACCGTCGCATTCCTGTCGACGGTCGGTGCCTTCACGGCGCCAGGCGGACCAGACGCTGCGGATGCGCTCTACGCCAATCGAACGGATCTTGCGAGCGCACGCCGAGCTGCCGAGCTGTGGAGCATGGCAGTAAAGCAGGACGCGAGGAACTTCGACGCGGCCTGGAAGCTCTCTCGGGCAGATTACTGGCTCGGAACGCACGCATCAGAGAGCGAGCGGCGAACGTTCTTGGAAGCCGGTGTCCAGGCGGGGGGGACGGCAGTGGCGACGCAGCCGAACCGGCCCGAAGGGCACTTCTGGACGGCTGCCAACATGGGAGCGCTTGCCGAATCATTCGGACGTCGCGCCGGACTCAAATACCGCAAACCCATCAAAGAGGAGCTCGAGACGGTTCTTCGTCTCGATGCGCCGTTCCTGCAAGGTTCGGCCGATCGCGCGTTGGGCCGCTGGTATTTCAAGGTGCCTGGCTGGCTGGGAGGCGACAAGAAGCTGGCGGAAGAGCACTTGCGCCGATCGCTCACCTACAATCCGCACAGCACTTCCTCCCATTTTTTCCTGGCCGAACTCATGCTCGATCAGGGCCGTAAGGCGGAAGCGCGCGAGGAGCTTCGGCGGATCTTAGAGGCGCCGCCCGATCCGGAATGGGAGCCGGAGAATCAGGACTTCAAACAGAAAGCAACGGCGCTTCTCAGGTCGCTGGATTCCAACCCCTAAGCCCACTTGCAACTGAACAGTGGAACCACCAAGGCCACCAGGAACACAAAGACAATCAAGCCTTCTTTGTGATCCTGGTGCTCTTTGTGGTTCGTCGAGAAAGTTCTGAAATGCTGTCAGTGTGGTTGGTGGACAAGCACGCTAGGGCTTCCCAAGTTCGTGACCGCGTCTGTGTCGTCTGGCATCAGGCTCTCGCGGCGCCGCCGGCGCTCGTCGCGAAATCGCTGAAAGACCTGGTATTCATTCTCGAGGCCGAGCATCGATCGGAGTGTCGTCCCCGTGAACGTCTGGCGAATCATCTCTCGACCGTGCCGGAGGACGAAACCCGGGCTGTGCAGGAATGCCGCCGGCATGTGCCGCACTTTCATCCACCGCTCCTCTCGCCACCGCAGGAACTCGACTTCTGAGGCCGGCACATGCTCCGTACGGACGACGGCCGTCGTTCCGTCGTAGTGCGTGACGTCTTCATCGACGATCAGGTTTCTGTCGCGGAAATCCTGCGTCATCGGCGTCCCCGGATACGGCGTCGGATGCTGGATGTACGGCCAGTCGACATATCGACGCGCGAATGCCAGGTTGGCCTCGATGGACTCGCGAGTGTCGTCCGGATTGCCGACGATGAGGCCGCCGACGACGTAGAGGCCGTGGCGATGGAGGTGCTCGATGGCTTCGATACTGGCGTTGCCGAGTTTGCGGCCGTGATCGCGGCGTGCGTTCTTGGCGCTCGCTTTGAGGAAGGCGAGGTCGTCTTCCAGGATGTTCTCGATGCCCAGGAACACATAGCGAAAGTTGGCCCGCTTCATCAGCGGAACGAGCGTGGGTCCGTGTTGCGCGATTGGCGACGTCATCGCCTGGACGAAGAATTCGATGTCGTTCAGACCGCTGTCGACGATCGCCTGGCACAACGCTTCGAATCTTCGAATGTCCAGGGTAATGTTGTCGTCGACCAGGAAGATCGCTCGCGCCCCGTGACGACGAGCGTCGGAGACGTCGGCAATCACGCGCTCGATGGAATACGGATGAAAGTTGCGGCCGCGCATTTCGATGATCGAGCAGAAGCTGCAGTCGTACGTGCATCCCCTGGACGTCTCGACCACATCGACCGAGCGGCCGAGCAGCGTGTAGCCGCTGAGGACGCGGGCGCTGCGATTGGGCAGACGAGGCGGTTCCGATGCGAGCCGAGCAATCGGACGATTGACATTCGACGCCCAGCCATTCCCTTTGCGATACGTCAGCCCGGCAATCGTTTCGAAACCCGATTTCGCCTCGAGCGCTCGAAGGAGTTGCCGAAGTGTCTCTTCACCCTCACCTCGAACAATGAACTGCACATCGTTGCAGGCCTGGTACGACTGCGGCGCGAGGCTCGGGTCGTAGCCGCCCACCACGATCTGCGTGGCCGGACTGAGAGAGCGAATCAGCCTGGCGATCTTCAAGGCGGTGATGCGTTGGAACGTCATGATCGACAGCCCGACGACATCCGGCCGCCGATCCCGTACGAGGTCTTCGACGGTCTGCCTGACGTGAGATTGCGCGAGGATCAGATCGGCGATCGCGACCGAGTGATGGGCATCAATGTTCCCAGCGAGCGAGGCAAGGGCCCCGTTCGGCATGCGGACGGCGACCGGAGGCATGTGCTCGAAGGCGTCCGGCATCGACAGCAACAATACGTTCACGACATCCTCTAAATAGTCGTTGGTCGTTGGTCATTGGTCGTTGGTCTGTGATCTTCAACCCGACGAACGTCCAACCCGACGAACGTCCAATGACTAACAACCAACGACTAATGACCAACGACTAATGACCAACGACCACATCAAGCGTCAGTCGCACCGCCTTACGATCCAGCGGCTTGGCCTGAATCGGTACGGATCCGGGCGGAAGCAAGGGTGCGTCCGCTGTTGTTGCGACCTCGACGCGCGTCCCGCGCGGTAAGGCGATTGGCTCCTCGAACCAGTAGCGCCGAGCCCATTCGGGCTGTGGGCGGAAACGGATGATCTCCTCCCGCGATCCGTTCGGTCTGACAGCTGTAACCTGAACCGTAGCGTTAGCGAGGGCGACCTCAGTGTATAGCGCAACCGCGCGCAGGTCTTCGCCAGTGTCGTAGCCGAACGTCACCGAGTCATTGCTTCCGGAATCCTTACCTTCTCCGACTGCCGGCACGAGCGTCAGTGCACGAACCTCGGACGCCGGCGGAGAGGCGAAGTACACACCAACGGTGCTGCGGTCGGTCATCGCGACACGCTCGTATTGCCACGTCTTCTTGTAACGCACTCGGACGACGAGCTCGGCGCCGGCAGGAAGCCGGAATGCCCCACCGGCTCCTGGCGAGATGGCCGTTTCTCCCGGTAGCCACATTGCGAGCACTTGCTCCGGTCCGAGTGTGTTGTGCGTCTCAGTCGTTGGCGCACCCTTGATCGCCACCGTTGCGCTCCGGACGATGGCGGGGTTTCCTGGCAACAGATCAACGGCCCGCACCCACTTCGCTTCGGTCGTGCCCGTTTTCAGAGTGAATTCGGCTGTCGTTTCGGCCACGTCGGCTGCCAGCCCGAGTTCGGTCGGCGCCGGGAGGACGAGGTCAGGCGTTCCGAGGCGCCACTCTCGAAACAGGCCGACAGGTTCGAGTGTCCGTTCGGCGTTTCCGATCGGATTGCCGCCGGTGGCCCATGTCAGGAGGATGTTCAGCTCCTTGGCCGTGAGCGTCCGCGCGTTCTTGATATTCGTGTGTCCGCTTTCTATGCCCCATGGCGGCATGTGGCCTGCGATGAGCTCGGTGCGGATCGATTCGCCCCACGGAAAGGCGTCTTTGTAGGTCATCAAAGACATCGGGGCGACGCCGCCTGGGACATGGCATTGCCCGCAACGCTCGCGCACGATCGGAAAAACGTCTTCGTTGTACGTGTACGGCGATGTGATTGGCTTGTGCGCCTGGCCGTCACGGTTCGCCAGTGCAACCACGGCGAGCACCATTGACGACGAGGCGAAAAGCCTTTTGAGATTCATGCGAAGAGATTACGGTTTCGTCCCGAATGTCGACACGACGTCCGACACGGCCGACGTGAACATCGAGTACGCATCGACAATCTGCTGTCGATTGCCGAGGTCGCCGTATGCATCCAGGAGCCATGCCGTTCGAACGACTCGAGCGATCGCGGGCTCGGCTTCGCTGCGCTTGAGTACGGGAAGGGCCGCGATGTGCGGTTCCAGACCAACTGCGAGATCCTTCGCCTGAAACGCAGGCACCCAGACGGCCGCAAAGTCGCCTTGCCGGACGAGTTCGCCGATCTGATCGTTGCGGACCTTCAGCTGCGCGAGGATTTCTTCAACCGTACCTGGAACTGAGACCTGAGGGAGACCTGAAACCTGATCCTGCGCCGTCGTGCTGGCGACAGCAGGAGCAGGCGTCGGAGTCGGAGAAATGGCCGCCGGTCTTGCCGCCACATCTCTGGTTCGCGAATCGGATGTCGCATTCCGTGATACGGCTGCGACGGGTTGAACTGGTTCTTTGGAGAGCTCCGGGAACGTGAAGTCGAAGCGATACTCGGGCGCATCCTTCTTGAATTGAACTTTGGCAGTCATCTGCGCCGGGAGCGCCGTCTCATCAATTTTCGCCTCGAGGTACGGTCCGCGGCTGGGGACCAGCCGGAACACAGCAAGCTCCTTCGTCGTTCGAGTGGACGTGTCGAAGTCCTCCTTCGTCACGACGCGGGCCTGAACCTGATTGATCTGGTCCTTCTTGAGGGGTCGTGCGTAGTCGTCGTATAGATACAACCGGAATACGCGCGCACTCGGATACGCGCCTTCGAGGTGATGAAAGTTGTCCGGGGCCATGAAGAACAGACCGCCGTGTTGAGGATTGTGGTTTCCGTGGGGCCGAAGCGTGCGCTTCGCAGTCATCGGCGTCCCGTCCGGGCACGTCCCTCGATTGATTTCGTTGATGTCCGAGCGATCGGCGCACGTCCAGGTCAGCGCCACGGTCATCTGGATGAGGTCCCTTCGGCAAATCCGGCATTTCCCCGATTCGGACTCGGAGATCACGGAGTGAACGGGACAGGTCCAGATTGTCTCCAGCCTGACCGGCATCAGGTTCATCTTGCAGACCGGACACGTCCCGGGCTTCGTCTCGACGACGTCGGGATGCATCGGGCAGGTCATCGAGACGGGCGGCAGGTCAGCGTCCGGTGAGGTCTTTCCCCGTTGGGCTGCCAACGAAGGGCTGAGGGCTAAGAGCAGAGGGCTGAGGGCTAAGAGCTGAGGGCTGAGGGCCAAGAGCAGAGGGCTGACGGCTGCGAGTAGAAGATAAAGCCCAAGATGGAGCTTCGAACGACCGGGGTCGGTGAAGCGGTGTGACATGACTTCCAATCCGAATTCTACCGCTTCGGCGATAATCGCGCGACGCCTCAGGCCGCCAGATGAACATCAAAGTTCCGACCACCGACGACCGCCTTGTCTGGGATGCCTGGCTCTCGATGTGGTGGTATCCCGCATTGACTGTCGCGGACGAGCTCGGTCTGTTCGACGCACTTGCGAACCATCCGGCCACGGCCGATGAGTTGACCGAGCGGCTCGGTCTCGACCGCCGTGGTGTGGAAATCCTACTGCCATTACTGGCTTCGCTCGGCTTTCTCGTCCCGCACGAACGCTGCTATCGGATCAGCGATACGTCGCGCAATTTTCTGTTGCAGGACAGCCCGTTCTATTGGGGCGGCGTTTTCGCAAGACAGCGTCTGACGAACCCCTTGCACGCGACCATCAGAGACGCCGTCACTGGAAGGGCCGCGAGACCAGTAGGCCAGTCCACTGCATCGCCGCCCGTGGAGGCGTGGGAAAGTGGCCAGATGGATCTCGAGCAGGCGTCGGACATCGCCAGGTTCATGCAGAGCCATTCAGCTCCGGCTGCGACCGGTGTTGCACTCCACGGCGATTTCAGCGGAGTCGTCCGCCTGCTCGACATTGGCGGAGGCTCGGGCTGCTTCGCGATCGCACTCGCTCAGCAATACTCCGAGCTGAAATGCACCATCATGGATCTCCCGGCGATGTGCCAGGTGGCCGACCGATACATTGGTAACGCCGGCGCCGGCGATCGAGTAGACACCCGAGCGGTGGACATGTTTCGGGACGGGTGGCCGAGCGGCTACGATGCGATGTTCTTTTCCAACGTGTTTCACGATTGGAGCCTCGAGACCTGCACCAGGCTGGCGGCCAGCGCACACGCCGCCTTACCCGCCGGCGGACGCATCTATCTCCACGAACTGTTGATCGCCGACGGTGGCGTCGGCCCACCGACTGCTGCTGCGTTCGCGATGCTCATGCTCACGGCAACGCGCGGCCGTCAGTTCACATTCGGCGAACTGAAGACTCTCTTGCAGGACGCCGGGTTCGTGGACGCCGCGGTGACCAGCACTTACGGCTACTATTCGCTGATCCAGGCGGTCAAGACTTAACAAGACCAGCTACCAGCCCTCAGCTATCAGCCTTCAGCTAACGGCCGTTCGACTTGAATCGTCGATGTGAGTTGTGTTTCCCGCCCACCTTTAGGAAAATCTTATGAATAAGGAAGGACCTAATTGTGGCAGATACGCACGGACGAAAGCTCGAGGATGAGTATTTTCGTAAACGCGATCAGGAGCTGATCGAGAAGCTCAAGCGCAAGGCGGCGGAACAGGCCTCCCGAAAGCATCTCGCGGAACAAGCCGGTGTGTTTGACGAAGAGATCCTCAAGGATATGGAGGACCTTGGCTACAAGCCGGAAACGTTGATGCTCATCCACTTGATCCCGCTCGTCCATGTCGCATGGGCGGAAGGGGGCGTTTCGGACCGCGAGCGCGCGTTGATTGTCGAAGCCGCCCGCTCGCGCGGAATTCAAGCGGGCTCCGCAGCCGATCGTCATCTGGCGACGCTGCTTACCGAACGGCCGTCGGATGCATTCTTCGAGAAGACCCTACAGGCCATTACCGCAATGCTGGATGGCGCGGCGCCCGAACAAGGCGAAGCGGACCGTCGCAATCTGTTGACCTATTCGACGGCGATTGCGTCGGCCTCCGGCGGAATCCTCGGCTTGGCGAAGGTGTCGGCGGAGGAACAGCGGGTGTTGAAGCGCATTACCGAGGAACTGACGCATCGTCGTGGCGATGCCGGTCCGGCGGCAAAGGGAAGCTAGGCGCAAACGCTTCGCCGAGTCGCGGCTCGTCCAACACAATCGGGCAGCCGTCGGAATCGGTGTTAAGCTACATCGCCGCATGTCGATTCAGCGGCTTCTCTGATGAAACTCGATTCCGATACGGATCTCACTCCGCCTTTTCCCGCTTCGGCTCTCAGCGAGCGGAGCGGCGTTCGTGCGAGTGTCACCGTTGACTTCGGTGCCACTTCCCATCCGGGCAAGGTCCGGCCCAACAACGAAGATCACTTCCTTGTCGCTCGCATGGACCGCGTCATGCAGACGCTCTTGACCAACCTGCCGTCCGGCAGTGTTCCTGAGCGACAGACCGAAACCGCTTATGGGCTGCTGGTTGCAGACGGCATGGGCGGACACGTCGCAGGCGAGGTCGCCAGCCGAACCGCTATTGTCACCCTCGTGGAGCTCGTTCTCCGCACACCGGACTTGATCCTCCGGCTCGACAGGCGTCTTACTGAGCAGGCATTGCAGCGGCTCGATCAGCGCTTTCAGGAGATCAAGACCGCCCTGATGGATCAAGTCGAAGCAGACCCGAAGCTGTACGGCATGGGCACGACGATGACGCTGGCGTGCAGCCTCGGCGTCGATCTCTTGATCGCGCACGTCGGCGATTCGCGGGCGTACTTGTTTCGTCAAGGTGAACTGCACCGTTTGACGCGCGACCAGACGATGGCCCAGTTCCTTGCTGACACCGGCGTGATCGGCCTCGAGGAAGTGGCCAAGCATCCGATGCGTCATGTATTAACCGGGGCGCTGGGGACCAAGGGCGGCCGCACCAAGGTGGATCTCCGAGGAATGCGATTGGTCGACGGGGACCAGATCCTGCTCAGTACGGATGGTTTGACCGAGATGATGCCGGACGACAGAATCGCGGACGTGTTGGCTCGCGGTGGATCATCGAGCGATGCGTGCGCCGCGTTGATCGATCAGGCCCTGGCCGCGGGCGGCAAGGACAACGTGACGGTCGTGCTGGGCAGGTACCGGATTTCTGAGAATCGATGATCTGATGAACGATGATCGAATGATTTGATCGCTCAATGGGTCAATCAATCATCGATCATCGAACCTGAAATCATCGATGATCTGCTCTAAGCCTGCAAGAATCCACGAAGCTCCGTCAGAACCTGCTCGGGTAACTCCTCCTGCAGGTTGTGCCCGCCAGGCAACCCCTTTCCTGTGACGTTCGCGCCGCGCTCGCGCCAGATCGGCATGACGTCATAGAGCCGACCCATGGCGCCGCGCTCGCCCCAGAGAACGAGCAGAGGGCAGGCGATCTTCTTGTCCAAGTCGGCCTTGTCGTGCTGCAGATCGATGGATGCCCCTGCGCGGTAGTCCTCGCACATGGCGTGAATGTTTGCCGGGTCGCTCGACGTTCGGAGGTACTCGATCTGAATCTCTGAGGTCGCTCTGGACTTCTGGGCGTCCGCGGCGGTTTTCAGATCGTTTTCCGGCCCTGGCGCCGGACGCAGGTAGTTGAACCAGTGAAAGTACGCCTGAACGAACTCGATCGTGACGTGCGTGTACAGGTAGTAGGTGGGGATGATATCCAGCACAGCGGCCTTGGTGACCTTGTCGGCGTGGTCGAGCGCCATGCGGTGCGCGACCCGCCCGCCGCGGTCGTGCCCGACGACCGGAAACCGGTCGAATCCGAAATGCCGCATGACTTCCACCTGGTCGAGCGCCATGGCGCGCTTCGAGTAGTTCGCATGATTCTCGCCGTCCGGCGGCTTGCTGCTGTCGCCGTAGCCGCGCAGGTCGGCAGCGACGACCGTGTAGTTCGACGCGAGTTGCGGCGCGACCAACCGCCACGAGATGTGCGTCTGGGGAGCGCCGTGCAGGAGAAGCAGCGGCGGACCCTGGCCACCGACGACGCCGTTGATGATCGCTCCTGAGGTCTGAACCTTGAACGCCTTGAAGCCAGGGAAAAACCGCAGCGTTGAACTGGCTTCCTCCTGCGCTTCAGCAGAGCCCAGCCCGCTGATCATGGCGCCGGTTGCGAGCGCGGTCATCTGGCGGAGGAGATCGCGTCGATCGATGCGGAATGCGGTTTCATCGCGATCCGAGATGGGGAATTCTGCGTAGGCCATGGAGGCCGATTGTAGTTGAAACGAGGGCAGGAAGGGCAGGAGGGGCTGGAAGGGCGGGAGGCAGGCTGCTGTTCCTGCCTCTCCCGCCTATCCTGCCCTTCCGCCCTACCTGCCTTCGATCGTCAGAAATCGATCTGGGCGCTGACCTTGAAGAACCGCGGCGTGATGATCGACTGCGGCGCCAGCCACGGCCCGTTCACAGCGTACGTCTGGTTATAGGTCAAGACCGCGCTCGAGTTGATCAGGTTGAACATATCGACGCCGATGTTCATTCGTGTGCGCCCGAACCTGAGGATCTTCGCCACACGCATATCGAGCTCGTTGACGCGATCGCCCCACACGTCACCGGGCGCAACCAGGTCGATCGGCACGGTGGTTCCCGCCACGGCTGCCGGACGACCCAGCGCGGCCGACACGACACCCACCGGAACGTTCTGCGTGGCTCGAAGCGGAGCACCTTGATCGCTTCTGATCGTCCCAGCGATCTGCACCTCGATCTTGGGAATCGTGTACGAGGCTACTCCGGAGAGCTTCGTGACCAGTCCTGGAGCGACACGGCAGTACGGATTCGTCGGGCTCAGGATAGCGCCGAAGAGGCCAAGGCTCAGCTCAGGCAACTCGGCGCGCAGGCCGCAATAGTCGGTCACCTGGCTTCCGCTGTTGATACCACCTTGGAGAGTCAACCCGTTCCTGACTCGCGCCGTGACACTGGCGAGGACGCCATTGAAGCTCTGCGTCTGCAGGGTGGTCAGCCCGATCGAGTTGCTGGTCTGACCGAACTTGGTTTGCACGACGTTGTAGAGTCCATCGACCACGTAGCCACCGCCACCCGGAAGCCGTGGATCTGAGGGAGCCGTGATGGTGAACGGCGTGAAGTCGGCTGGTGTGACGGCGAGGTTATCGGTGGCGGTGAAGTTCTGCAGCCACCGCTTGAGGTACCCAACTTCCACGGATACCCGCGGAAGCACCTGCTGCTGGACGGACACGCCGACCTGCCAGTCTCTCGGACGCACGCCCCACCCGATCAGCAGGTTCTGGTCGATCGCTGCCGTCGTTCGCTGCGCTGTTCCGAATGTCGTCGCCGTGGTCGCGAGACACTCACCGTTGGCCGCGTTGTTCGTGAGATCGCACTGCGGAATGAAATCGCCGGCAGTTCCCGGAACGCCTGGGATTCCTCCGTCAGTCCAGGTTCGAGCCGCCGTCGTCGCGATCCGGGCGATCGGGTTGGAGATCGAATAGTTGCCGTTCAGGTTGCTCGCCGGATCCATGTACTTGCCGACGTGCACTTTGAGGGCCGTTCTGCCGTTGCCAAAGACATCCAGCGCCAGTCCGCCGCGTGGGGAGACGTCTTTGAAGTTGACACCATCGGTTCGATCGAAGCTGAGCGGCGTTCCCAGGAACGTCTGGCCGTTGATGAGCGCCGGACCGATGGTCTGCGGCGGCGAGTAGCTCCAGGCGTTGTCGTATCGAACAGCACCCTGCAGCGTCATTCGCTTGTAAGTCCACTGGTCCTGCGCGTACAGGGCCGTGGTTCTGACGCGATCGCTCTGTGTGTACACCCGGAGACTCTCAGTCAGCTGCGAGGGACGACCGCCATTGAACGTGTACAGGAGGTTCAGATCGTTCCCGAAGTTCTGAATGTCTTCCACGAGATAGCTGCCTTCGTACCCGAATTTCATGTTGTGGGCGCCAGTGACGTACGACGCCGAGAAACGCCACCGGTTAGGATTGTCGAAGTCGTGCGCCCAGTTCGCGGAACGATAGTTAAAGTTCGCCACAGCGCTGTTTCTGGCCTGCAGCTCGGTTACTCGGGCAAGGCCGCTCGTCGGATTGCCCGGCATCTCGAACGGACCCCATGCAGCGCGATACGATCCCACTCCTGCTTCGAGCAACAGGCGGTTGGTCGTCGGCGACTGCCACGTGAGCTGGTGGTTCTGCACCAGCGTGCGGAGATATCCGGCCGTTTCAGGCGACGACGTTGCGGTCAGGCCACCGAGGCCGAGCGATCCGTAGAACGCGTCGTCTTTCGTCTGCACGCGGCACGCGTCGGCGTCCCCCGTGAACGAAGAGCCGTTGCAGGGCCACTGCATATCCCAATGGAAGTTGACCTTGTTCCTGGGCGTGACCTGCGCCGTCAGGCGGATACTCGATACTTGAAAGCTTTCCGCACCTCGAGCCTGCTTCGTCAAATCCGGCAGGTACTCCCACTTGCTCGGATCGCCGGCATTCAGGTTCGGGAAGATGCCGGGAATCGATCGGTGCTGGCCTTCATCCCGGTACGTGACGTAGTACCACAACCGATCCCGCTTGATGGGTCCGCCGACTCCGAACGTTTCATCCCACTGCTTGAGCAGCTTTCCGGGTGTCGACAGCCCGGCATCTTTTAATTCCTGCGTGTAGTTGTTGCCCACCCAAGACGATGGGACGCCAGAGAGGTAAATCTGCCCTTTGAGCGTATTGCCGCCGCTCTTCGGCACGATGTTCATGGCCGGGCCGCCCACTTCGGCTTCGCCCAATCCGCCGGAGTTCGTCGTCACGACCTCCTGCGCGTTCGAGATGTCGGCCACGTACGTCGACACCCCGCCGCCGTTCAAAGCCGCTCCGGTGCCCAAGCCGTCCACCTGCATACGGCCTTCGTTCGTCCGCCCGCCGGCGCCGCCGAACACTGTCATCTGTGGTGTGACCTGGACGTCTGCGCTCGTGCCCGCCTGGATCGTGATGCCCTGAAACAGCACGGCGATCGCGGCCCACGATCTCGCATTTGGAACGGTTGTCAGGAGCTCGTTCGTGAGCGTGTTCTGCCGTCTCACGCTTTGCACGTCCACGATCGGCGTTTCTCCGCTCACCGTAATCGTTTCCGTGACCTGGCCCACCTTCAGTTCGGCGTTCACGGACGCGACGAACGTACCTGTCAGTTCGATGCCTTCTCGCTTGACTGTACTGAAACCGGGAAGCGTGAACGTTACGGCATAGGTACCGGGCCGGAGATCCACGATTCGATACTGGCCAGTCCCGTCAGTGGTTGCCGACCGGACTTTCTCGATCAACACTTCGCTCGATGCCTCCACCGTGACACCTGGGAGCACCGCGCCCGAAGCATCCTTTACTACGCCCGTAATAGTGGCCTGCTGGGCATACACGGAGGCCGGCAGCATCACCAGCCAGGTGAGCAACAGCATCCTCTTCAACAGTTGCATACTCTCTCCTTCAGCCGACGAGGTGACGTTTCGAGCCAGAAATTCGTCGTTCTTGTGATAGTTGTGTGACGAAAGATCTTCGAATCTTAGGGAGCCGCTCGACCCGAAGTCAACGGCGTACTGAGCCTGGCGTGATCAAAGTCTGCGCTGATACGGGAATTTGAAGCGCCGATGACTAGTCTGCCTAACGGGCGAACATGGATCTGAGCTGGGGTGACAAGCCCCCAGGCATGCGCCAGTACAGACAATCGAATCAGTGTGCCGGTACCAGATTGGGGAACACGTACGCGTAGCACATCGAAATGATCGCCATCACGACCATCAGCAGGATGCTGTGCTTGATGGTGAATCGAAACAGACGGCTTTCATCATCACGTGTCATGCCGGTTGCGGCGACGGCCACGGCGATGCTCTGAACCGAGATCATCTTCCCCATAACTCCCGCGGCGGAGTTTACCGACGCCGTCAGCACCGGGTTCAGACCGAGTGCGTTGGCGGTCACGACCTGGAGGTTGCCGAACAGTGCGTTCGCAGACGTGTCGCTGCCCGTGAGGAAGACGCCGAGCCATCCAACCACGGCGCTGAAGAACGGAAATACCACACCCGTTGCCGCCAGCGAGAGCCCCAATGTCGACGTCATGCCCGAATAGTTCATCAGATACGCCAACCCCAGCATGACCGCGATCGTGAGCATGGCCATCGACAGTTGTTTGAACGTGGCAACGTAGATCTTCACGAATCGTGCTGGCTTCACTTGCAATACGATTGCGGTCGCGATCGTCGCCAGGAAACATGCAGTGCCCGACGCGCTGAGCCAGTTCAGTTCATAGGGGGCTGCGTACGGCGCCGGCTGGGCCGTAACCGGCGGGATGCGCGTGATCATGTTGTGCAGTCCTGGCACGAGGATGCCGTTCAACAGTGTCGGGCTGTGCGGCAGAAACGACGGAAACACACTGTCGGTCCATCTGTTGATGGCGGCCTTGACATCGGGTTCGCCCCAGATGAGGACGAACACGACAAGTAGCAGATAGGGCACCCAGCCGGAAAAAATCTCACCAGCTGAATGCCGCTTCATGTCGAGCGTCGCCGGCTTTTCCCCTTCGAGCCGGAAGATGTTCTTGGGCGCCCAGAGCTTCAACACGAACACCATCACGACGATGCACGTGAGCGAGCTCAGAATGTCGGTCAGCTCTGGCCCGAGGTAGTTCGATACGTAGAACTGCATCCCCGCAAACGAGACGCCGCACGCGACAATCGCCGGCAGCACTTCAACCGCCCGTTTCCATCCTCCCATCACGACGATGAGGTAGCCGGGGATGATGATCGAGATCATCGCGCACAGCCGGCCCACCATCGCGCTGAGCGCCAGCACGGGCAGTCCGGTCACATTGGCGAGCGTCGTGACGGGTATGCCAATGGATCCGAACGCCACCGGAGCGGTGTTCGCCAGCAAGCAGATGCCGGCGGCGTAGAACGGCGAGAATCCGAGGCCCGCAAGCATGGCGCCGGAGATGGCCACCGGCGCACCAAAGCCCGCGGCGCCTTCGATGAACGCGCCGAAGGAGAAGGCGATGAACATGGCCTGGAGACGTCGGTCGCTGGTCAGTCCGCCGACGGACTCTTTGATCACCTCGAACTTGCCGGTATCGACCGCCATGCGGTAGAGCATGATCGAGCTGAACACAATCCACGCGATCGGGAAGATGCCATAAGCGATGCCGTAGAGCGTCGAGATCAGCGCCAACCGCACCGGCATGCCGTAGGCGAGGAGCGACACGAGCAGTGCCGACGCCAGCGCCGATGATGCGGCCATCCACGCCGGCTTCCGCAGCGCCCCCAGCATGATGAACAGCACCACGATGGGAATCGCGGCCACGAGAGCCGAGAGACCCAGGCTTCCCGCCAGCGGCGCGTAGTTGTGTTGCCATGTCATAAGCGCCGAAAGCATATACGATAACGACCAGGCCGGAAGGGCGGGACGGGCAGGAAGGGCAGGAGGGGAGGGCGGGAAGGGCGGGAAGGGCAGGTCGAGTAGGGCTGTGACTGAGCATCTAATCCACGAATTCGCGCTCATTTGCGGCGAGGACGGCGTGCTGCACGAACCGCTGCAGCTTCTCACCTACGAGTGCGATGCCCTGGCCCACCTACGTCAGTCGCCCACCCTGGTCGTGCTGCCATCGACTGCGGCGCAAGTCCAGCAAGTCGTCCGGCTTTGCAATCGAGAAGGCGTGCCGTTCGTGGCACGCGGTCATGGCACGGGGCTATCCGGCGGGGCCCTGCCGGTGCCGGGTGGCGTCGTGATCGCATTGTCGCGCCTCAATCGGATCCTCGATGTCGACATCGAGAATCGCCGCGTGACTGTCGAACCCGGCGTGACCAACCTCGAGATCACGAAGACGGTCGCTCCGCGCGGTTACTACTACGCGCCGGATCCCTCGAGTCAGCAAGTGTGTTCGATTGGAGGGAACGTCGCGGAAAACTCGGGCGGCGCCCATTGCCTGAAGTACGGCTTCACCGTGCATCACGTGCTTGCGTTGGAAGTCGTCCTTCCGAACGGCGAAATGGCGCACATCGGCAGTCCGCTGGCGGATACGCCTGGGCCCGACTTGATCGGCTTGCTCGTCGGATCCGAAGGGACGCTTGGAATCGCCACGAAGATCGTCGTCAGGATTTTGCGCAAGCCGGAGACCGTTCAAACGCTGCTTGCCGCGTTCGACAGCATCGACGCAGCGGGTGGTGCCGTTTCGGCAATCATCGGAGCTGGCATCATCCCGGCGGCGGTTGAAATGATGGACGCCCTGGCGATTCGCGCGGCAGAGGCCGCCGTGCAGCCGGGATTTCCCGCCGTCGACACCGTATTGATCGTGGAGCTCGATGGCCCGGCCGCGGAGGTGCGGGCGCTATTTCAGGTCGTCGAAGAGATTTGCCGCCAGCAAGGTTCAACCGGAATTGAAATCGCTGCCGACGAGCAGCAGCGCGCGCGAATCTGGCGGGGACGGAAAGCCGCGTTCGCCGCAATGGGGCGCGTGTCGCCGAACTACTACGTCCAGGACGGCGTCGTGCCACGGACGAAACTTCCCGAAGTGCTCGGTCGCATTCGCCAGCTCGAAGCTCGATCGGGGCTCCGGATCGGCAACGTCTTTCACGCAGGCGACGGCAATCTCCATCCCTTGATCTGTTATGACGAGCGTGTGCCGGGGCAGGCCGACCGCGCTGTCGAAGTGGCCAACGAAATCCTCGCGTACTGCGTCGAAGCCGGAGGCTCGATCACCGGTGAACACGGCGTCGGCGCCGACAAAGCACACTCGATGCCGAAGATGTTCACCGCCAACGACCTCGACGCGATGCAGCGAGTGCGCGCGGCCTTCGATCCGCGGAACTTGTGCAATCCGGGCAAGATTTTTCCTACGCCGCGCCTGTGCGGCGAAGTGCCAGGTCCTTACCGCCAACATCCGGTCGAAGCGACAGGGCTGGCCGAACGGTTTTAACAATTGCTAATTGCTGAATGCTGATTGCTAATTGAATTCAAATCTGCAGTTAGCAATCAGCAATCAAAAATCTGATGACGCCCGATGCCCTCCTCGAAGCCGCCGGCCTCGTCGGCTGCGCCGCCGCGCGCTCAGCTGGCGAGCAAGACAGGATCGAGGACGTCGAGCCGCGCTTCGTCGTCGAGCCTGATTCTGCGGAGGCGTTGGCTGCCTTGCTCTCCTGGGCCTCCAAGGAACGGCTCTCCACGGTCATCCGTGGCAACGGCACGAAATCGGGTTGGGGACGCCGGCCGACCGCCGTGGATCTGATCGTCAGCACGCGCCGGCTGACCCGCGTCCTTTCCCATCAGCACGGCGACCTCACCGCGACGTTCGAGGCTGGCGCCACCTTGAGAACGGTAAGTGGCGAGCTTGCGCGGCACGGGCAATGGTTGCCGCTCAGCACCTCCTTTGCGGATGCGACCATCGGCGGCACCGTCGCGGCTAACGACAGTGGCCCGTTGCGTCAGCGCCATGGGACGGCGCGCGACTTGTTGATCGGGGTGCACCTGGCCCTGGCGGATGGCAATCTGGTGAAGGCAGGCGGAAATGTGGTCAAGAACGTCGCCGGTTACGACCTCGGAAAGCTGATGAGCGGCTCGTTTGGCAGCCTTGCCGCAATCGTGAGCGCCACGTTCAAGCTGGCCCCGCTACCAGCGGCTTCGAGCACCGTCGTGGCTGCGTTTCGTGATCGAGACGCGTTCGTACAGGCCGCGGCTGCCATCGGATCGAGTCAGCTCGAGCCTGCGGTATTCGATCTCCACGTATCAAGCGAGAACGCGCGGCTAAAGCCCGGCGCCACAACTGAGACATCGCACCGCCTGCTGATCCAATTTGCATCGGCACCAGCCGCCGTCGAGGCACAGATAGACACCGCCCGTCGCTTGATGGCCGGCGGAGAAGTGGATGTCCTGAGCGGCGCGCGCGAATCGGATCTCTGGGCGAATCACGGTCAACAGATCTGGAACGGTGCTGGTGCCGTGATCAGACTGAGCTGGCTACCGGCCGCTCTTCCCGCTGTACTGGCGGTGGTTGACGAGATCAATCAGCTGGGTGATGCCTCAGTCGAACTTTTGGGTCGAACCGGTGTGGGTGCCGGGCTGATTCGTGTGCACGCAGACGTTCCAATCCAGGTTGCCGCAATCCAGCGCCTCCGCAACAAATCCGAGGTGGTTGGCAACGTCGTCGTGCTCCGAGGCGCTGCCGCTGTGAAGGAACAAACCGACGTCTGGGGCCTGTCGAACGATGTGAGCACGCTGCTGGAAGGAATCAAACAGGCGCTGGATCCGGCGGGCATTCTCGGCGCCGGCCGCGGACCGATCGGCCGTTTCCCGGCAGCCGTCGCCTCAAAGGCTCATCCATAGTCCACGAAGGACTGTTCAGCGATCATGTCGCCGGCGTTTCTACCTGCGGAGCGAAAGTAACTGTCGACGCTATTTCTTGGCGTTTGCTTTCTGTGCGAGATCGCGCAGGAAATTCACCGTGTGCCAGATCTCTTGGTCGGTGAGTTTCTTGCCCCACGGTTCCATCACGTCGTAAGGTTTCACGCCTTCCTTGATGGTCTTGAAGATCTCGGCGTCGCTGCCGCCATACTTCCACTCCGCGTCGACCAGATTGGCCGGCTTCGAGCCCGGAGGAGCGGAGGTGCCGTCGCCTTTTCCCTGCAATCCGTGGCACGCTCGACAGATTCTGGCGTACACCGCCCGACCCGCTTTGACGGACGCGTCCGACACCGGGATCGGGTTCTTGGCTGGAGCCTTTTGCGCGGCCGAGCTTCGTTGCTGTTCAGCCGCCGCCGACAGCGAGAGCGAAGCGAAGGGCAGAGTCGCCATGTAAACTGCGGCCGACGCGACGACCAATCGCTGGATCTTGAAGCGCCTCATACGGTGCGGTCTCCCATTTTCATCGGCGCGTCCAGTCTACCTTAGGGGCGCCGCCGTCTTACGATCTCCTTACGGAATGCTGAAGCGTTAGACAGAGTGGCACACGCGCGTTCGATCGTCCTCCGTTCCTTGACCTTGCTGAAAACGGTGATATACACTCTGCGCCCGATGTACGAACGGACGACCGCTGCTGCGAACGTGCAGCTTTGGCGCAGGAGAAATCATATGAAGAGCTTGTGGGGACTGGTCGCGCTCACCGTGTTGTCCATGGGATGTGGCTCGGGTCCGGAGAAAGCCAGTGCTCCCGCTGCGACACCCGCAGCGGCGGCGTTTACTCCAGCACCGCACGCGACTCTTGCACAGGTGATGCGCGGGATCCCCTTCCCCAATTCAAATATCATCTTCGACACTCAACAAAACGACCCAGGCGCACCGCCGAAGAAAGGGCCTACTGATACGGGTGCCGGCGCCAAGGATGTGTACTCAGGCGTCTACGCTGGGTGGCAACAGGTTGAAAATGCCGCGTTGGCGCTGTCTGAAACCGCCAACCTCATCATGATTCCAGGTCGCAAGTGTGAAAACGGCCTGCCTGTTCCGCTCGACCGAGAGGACTTTCGGAAGGCTGCGGCGGGGCTCGCCGCGGCGGGCGAGGCCGCTTACAAGGCTGCGCAGTCTAGGAACATGGACCAGATGGTAGATGTCAGTGGAACCGTGGCCGACGCGTGCGCGGCCTGCCACGAAGTCTACCGCGACAAGCCCGCAGGCAAGATGCGGTGCGTGCCCAATTAAGGTGAATACGGAAAAGAACCGCAACCGATGAAGCCTCTTCTGGACCTGTTTCAGTGGGTGGAGGCCTTTCCTAGTAGTATCGCTTTCCGGGAATCGGTCTACGTGTATCCCGCGACCTTGACCACTCACATTGTGGGTATGTGCGTGTTCGCCGGCCTGATCATCATGATGGACCTGCGGCTGTTGGGGATTGGGAATACACAGACGCCCCTGTCGCAGGTTCAGCGGCGTCTGTTTCCTGGGCAAATGGTCGGGTTTGCTGTGAGCGCACTCACCGGACTGATCCTGGTCTACGGCCAGCCGATGCGGTTCTACAACAACATCTTCTTCTGGTTGAAAGCCGTCATGATGGTGCTGGCCGCCCTGAACGCGCTCGCTTTCCACTACGGAGCTTACCGTTTCATCGCATCGTGGGATTCGGCCGTCAAGACTCCGTTCGGCGCCAAAGTAGCGGGCGTCTTGTCGCTCGCGCTGTGGACCGGCGTAATCCTGTCGGGACGGCTGATCGCTTACAACTGGTTCCAATTCCAGTAGGAGTCGAGCCCATGTTTCTGCACTTCTTTCAGTGGCTCAACGACCTGGACGTCAGCAGAGCTATCAATCAGTCGGTCTGGTTCTTTGCCGTCATCCAGGCGTTTCACCTGGTTGTGCTGGCTGTCTTTGCCGGGGCGATCTTGATTGTCGATCTGCGGCTCATGGGGCGCGCACTGACCGAGCGGCCCGTTGCTGAGGTGGCGAAGGATGCTCAGCCTTGGATGGTTGCGGGACTTATTGCGCTGACCATCACCGGGATCCCGCAGTTGATGTCGAACGCGATACGTGAGTACTACAGCAGTTTCTTCTGGTTCAAGATGGTTATGCTGCTGTTGGCGACCATCTATACATTTACCCTTCGCCGGCGCGTCACGCTGGCGGCTGAGGGACGCGTGGGGACCGGGCAAGCCAAACTCGTGGGCTTTGTTTCGACCCTGTTGTGGGCAAGTGTTGCCATACCCGCCCGCTTGATCGGACTGTTCTCGTAGCGCTGCCTCTCACATAATCAGCACCGGTGGTAGCGTCTCAATCAGTTCGATTTCCGCCGTATCTACCGAAGGACTTCGCTCGATCTCGTCGCGTTTCAGCCTGACATGGATCTCCTTGGCCGGGGAGTCGACCTTCTCGATCGCCGCGGGTGATATCAGCACTGACTTTCCGCCAATCCAATTGCTCGTGTCGACGACAAGATAGCGAACGCCCCAGTTCTCATCCACCAGGAAATCATCCACATGGCCGATCTCACCGTCTCTGGCGACGAGATGGAAGCCAAGCACTTTGCTCGTTTTGTGAAGCATACGGCCCTCCCGCAGGTGTGATAGCAAGCGCGCTGCCAAAGGCCATGGCAGAGCCGCCGAGGCGGGAAGACAAACCGGCCGAGCCCTAGATCAGATCACTCTGGACGCTTGCCCGCGTTGAGGGCCATCGAAGCAAGAAAACCGGCGAGAAACACCGACATCGCCGTAGTTGCCCAAATCATCCCCCAGACCAAGTACCACGGAACGATCGTGCCTTTTGCCGACGCCGTTTCTCTCGTCGGTACGAGATGCAGTCCGAAAACGACTGAGAGGACAGCAAGACCGAAGACCACGATCGCCGCCAGAAACCACACGCCGCCATTTCGATTCATGGGGGGATTCTCCCGAAGTATGATACCGCGGTCAAGTGAGGAGTGGACTGCGTTCGACGACACTCGCGCTCGTTCTCGGCGGACTGTTCGCACTTCTTCCCCGCCTGAGCGCACAGGACACCACACAACCGATCGCGTTCAGCCATCGCCTCCATGCCGGAGACAATGCGATTCCGTGTCAGCTGTGCCACACGTACGCGCGGCGCGGTCCGGTCGCTGGCATTCCATCGGTTCAACGCTGTGCCCAATGCCACTTGACGATCGCGTCGAACAAGCCGGAGGTCGTCAAGCTTCTCGGATACTGGGAAAGGAAGGAGCCGATTCCGTG
The DNA here is from genome assembly GCA_963773035.1 of uncultured Acidobacteriota bacterium. Classification (GTDB taxonomy): domain Bacteria; phylum Acidobacteriota; class Vicinamibacteria; order Vicinamibacterales; family CAVVIG01; genus CAVRXZ01. The sequence goes on from CAVYZX010000038.1 coordinate 177,751, forward strand.
GCTCCGCGTGCACGACCTCCCCGATTTCGTGCGGTTCACGCACAAGCGTCACGTCCTGGCCGGCGTTGCCTGCCAAACGTGTCATGGCGACGTGGCGCGGATGGATGCCGCTGTTCAGACCGCGCCGTTGACGATGGGGTGGTGCTTGAGTTGCCACAAAGAGCGCAACGCGCCGACGGACTGTCTGGCATGTCACCACTAACGAACTTAAAAGTAGAAAGTGGAAAGTGGAAAGTGACCTCTTTCAACTTTCAAATTGAGCACTTACCTTCCACTTTCCAGTTTCCAGTTTTTACTTGATGGATCCCCTCGTCGAGCACGTCGGTCGTCGGACGTTTCTCAAGCTGCTCAGTGCCGCAGCGCCTGCGGTCGCGGCAAGCGCCTGTTCGTCGGTCCCTCCCGAGCGCATCATTCCTTATGTCGTGCCACCGGAAGACGATGTTCCCGGGGTGGCGACGTGGTACGCGAGCAGTTGCGGCGAGTGTCCGGCAGGCTGTGGCACGAGAGTGCGTACGCGCGAAGGGCGCGCCGTCAAGATCGAGGGCAATCCTGAGCATCCTATCAACCGCGGCCGCCTTTGCATTCGGGGCCAGGCGGCCCTTCAAGGTCTGTATAACCCGGACCGACTTCGCGGAGCCCACCGCCGGGAAGTGATGCCGGCGGGTCAGAGCCGGCTGGTGCCTGTCGCCTGGGACGACGCGCTCGTCGCACTCACCGATCGTGTGCGCATGTTGCGCGACGAAGGCCGAGCGAACCGAATCGCGATCGTGACACCGTTGATCAGCGGCTCACTCGACCGCCTCTTCGACGCATGGGCGAAAGCGACCGGCGCCAGGCGCGTGCGGTACGAGCCGTTCGGATACGAGGCGATTCGAACTGCCAGCCGACTGTGCTTTGGACGCGAGGCGGTTCCTCACTTCGATCTGGCGCGTGCAGACGTTCTCGTCTCCTTTGGTGCCGATTTCCTCGAGACATGGCTCTCGACCGTCGAGTACACGAGCGCGTTCACCGACGCCCATCGCCTGCGCGATGGCCGCAAGTCGAGGTTCGTCCATGTCGAGCCGCGCCGATCGCTCACGGCTTCGAGCGCCGACGAGTGGCTGGCCTCGTCGCCCGGCACGGAAATGCTCGTTGCGCTAGCAATGATCCAGGTCATCGTCGGAGAAAAGCGATCTCAGGGACTTTCTAACAACGACCTGAAGACGGTGGGCGATCTCGTCGCTTCGTTCTCGCCGGACCAGGTTGCCGACCGCACCGGTATTCCAGCTCAGAAAATCACGGACCTTGCTCGCTCGTTCAGCGATCCGCAGGCTGGCGCCGGCCGGAGCCTGGCGATTGGGGGTGGCGTCTCGGTGTCCGGCTCGAACGCGACGGGCCTGCAGGCAGCCATTCACCTTCTGAACTACGTCGCCGGCAATGTCGGTACGACCGTCCGCTTCGGCCCCGATCAGAGCTACGGTCGAGTGAACTCGTACCGCGACATGGTCGATCTGGTTGGAGCGCTGCGCTCTGGCGAGGTCGAGTTGCTGATCACCTACGACGTCAATCTGGCCTTCACGCTGCCTGGCGCGCTTGACGCGGGGGCCGCACTCCAACGTGTGCCGTTCGTTGCAAGCTTCTCGAATGTGCTGGACGAGACGGCGACGCGGGCGAATCTCGTGCTGCCCACGCACAGCCCGCTCGAGTCCTGGGGCGACACCGAACCGCGGTCCGGCGTTCGCGGCGTCGTGCAGCCGGTCATGCAACCGTTGTTCGACAGTCGCCACGTCGGCGACATGCTGATCGACGTTGCTCGCCGCCTCGGAGACGACGTTGCCAACGATGTTCCAGGGGAGAACTTTTTCGAGTACATGCGCGCGGACTGGCAGGCGTTTCACAAGCAGCGGTCGGATGGCAGCGACTTCGACGAGTTCTGGGCCGCAGCGCTCGAACGTGGGGGTGTCTGGAGTGAAGCGACCGTCCAGCAGGTTCGTCTCGGCGCTGACGCGGCACGGCTGACATTCGAGCCTGCCACGTTCGACGGCGCGGCCGACGGACTTGCGGTCCTCCCGTACGCCTCGCTTCATTTTTACGACGGACGCGGCGCAAATCGTTCGTGGTTACAGGAAATTCCCGACCCCGTCACCAAAGCCGCCTGGGCCAGCTGGGCGGAGGTTCACCCCGATACCGCGAAAGCGATTGGCGCGTCCGATGGACAACTCGTGACGGTCGAATCGATGCATGGAAAGCTCGAAGCGTCACTCATTACTAATAGCCAACTCCGTCCCGGCGTGGTTGCCATTCCGATCGGGCAAGGACATACGCAATACGGGCGGTACGCCACCGGGCGGGGAATCAACCCGATCGCGCTGATCGACCCAGCGCCCGAGGCGCTGTCGGGCGGCACCCGCTGGTTGTCGGTGCGGGCACGCTCACGCCGCGGGATCTCCGGCGTCCGGTCGTGCGGGGTCAGGGAAACGAGGAGCAGTTCGACCGCGAAATCGCGCGGGTCGTCTCCCTTAATGAGGCTGCCGGTGGGGCGGGAGGGGCTGGAAGGGCAGGAGGGGCTGGACGGGCGGGAGGGGAAGCGCCTGCGGCCATGCCGAGCCGAGGACAGGGAATCCGAGGTGAGGCATCAGCGTCAGTTCGCGGCGGGGGTGGGGCCCCGCCGCCAGTGGAAGAAAAGCGGGCGGGCGAGAATCATCGCAGCCTGTCGCCCGAACACCGTCATCCCGTGCATCGCTGGGGCATGGCGATCGATCTGGATGCTTGCTCGGGATGCAACGCGTGTGTCGCAGCGTGTTACGCCGAAAACAACGTGCCGGTCATGGGGGCAGAAGCGCTGCAGCGTAGCCGGACGATGTCGTGGTTGCGGATCGAGCGGTTTGTCACAAACGATGTTCGTTTCGTCCCGGTGCTGTGCCAGCATTGCGATCACGCGCCGTGCGAGACGGTCTGCCCCGTCTACGCGACGTATCACACCGACGAAGGGCTTGAACGCGCAGATTTACAACCGCTGCGTCGGCACGCGGTACTGCTCCAACAACTGCCCCTACAAAGTGCGCCGGTTCAACTGGTTCGAACCCGAATTTCCCGAGCCGCTCCATCTTCAGCTGAATCCCGACGTGACCGTGCGCAGCGTTGGCGTGATGGAGAAGTGCACGTTCTGCGTGCAGCGGATTCAGGAGGGCAAGGACCGCGCGAAGGACGAGAGCCGGAACGTACGAGACGGCGAAATCGTTCCCGCCTGCGCCCAGACATGTCCGGGGCAGGCCATTGTGTTCGGCGACCTGAACGATCCGGCCAGTCGCGTGTCGCAGCTCGGACGCGACGCCCGCGCGTACCGGCTGTTCGACGATCTCAACACGCGGCCGGCGGTGACGTACTTGAAGAAGGTGGTGCAGATAGGCGCGCTGGGAGGTGGGGCTCGAGCGCAGAGCTGAAAAGAATGACCTTTCGCAAGATCAGCGACGACATTCTCCGGACGATCCAACCGCCCGGCCGGTTGTATTTCATCGGTCTTGGTCTGGTGTTCGCCGTGCTCGTGTGGGGCATCTACGGGTGGACGCGTCAGGTCCGCGTGGGCCTCGGCGTTGCGGGCTACCAGCCGCCAATCCTGTGGGCGATCTACATCACCAACTTCGTCTTCTGGGTCGGCATCGCCCACTCCGGCACGCTGATCTCGGCGGTCTTGCTCCTGTTCCGCGCGCGCTGGCGTACGGCCGTCGCCCGCGCCTCGGAAGCGATGACGGTCTTCGCGGTGATGACGGCGGGGCTTTTCCCGATTATCCACCTTGGCCGTCCGTGGTTCTTCTACTGGCTCTTTCCGTACCCGAATCGAGCGTGGGCTGTGGGTGAATTTTCGCTCGCCGCTCATTTGGGACGTCTTCGCCATCTCTACGTATCTGACCGTCAGCACGTTGTTCCTGTATTTGGGCCTCGTGCCCGACATCGCCGCGGCGCGCGACCGGCACGGCGATTGGCGCCGGCACGTGTACCGAGTCCTGGCGCTCGGCTGGGAAGGCACGGATCGCCAATGGCGGCACTACAACAGCCTCTACGGTCTCTTCGCCGCGCTGGCCACGCCTCTCGTCGTGTCCGTGCACAGCGTGGTCTCGTGGGACTTCGCCATGTCGATCCTCCCGGGCTGGCACAGCACGATCTTCGCGCCGTATTTCGTGGCCGGCGCCATCTTTTCCGGGCTCGCGATGGTCATGACGCTGCTGATCCCGATGCGAAGGTTGCTCGGTCTCGAGGAGTACATCACGGTGCTGCACTTCGAGAATCTTGCCAAGCTGATGATCGCCACGTCGTTGATCGTCACCTACGCCTACGCGACCGAATTCTTCATCGCGTGGTACACGGGCAACGTGTTCGAGCTGGGCACGTTCACCGACCGCGCCACGGGCTTGTACGCGCCGTTCTTCTGGATGATGGTCGGGTGCAACTGCCTGGTGCCGCTGTCGCTCTTCTGGAAGCAGGTGCGGACGAACCTGCGCGCCCTGTTCGTCATCTCGATTTTCGTGAACATCGGCATGTGGCTCGAGCGTTTCGTGATCATCGTCAGCTCACTGGCGCACAGCTTCGACCCGGCAGGGTGGACAGGGGTGTACCGTCCGACTTGGGTGGAGGCCGCGATCACAACCGGCAGCTTTGCCTGGTTCTTTTTGCTGTTCCTGCTGTTCATCAAGAACTTCCCGGCGATTTCGATGACCGAGATGAAAGAAATGACCAAGTCTGAAGTCTGAAGTTGAGCCCTTAGCCCTGAGCCCTCAGCCCTTAGCCCTATGAATGTCCACATCCTTGGCATCTTCGACGCGGCCGCGAAGGCAGCTGCTGCCGCCGCAACGCTCCGTGCAGCTGCCGCACGACGCGGCGATCGCGGACGTGTCGGTGTACGCGCCCACGTTCGACCATGCTATTGATGCCGCGCTCGGTCCCGGCAAAAGCCCGGTACGCGTGTTCACCTTGATCGGCGGGCTCGTCGGATGCGTCCTGGGATTCGCGTTTCCCATCTACACCGTGCTCGAATGGCCGCTCATTACGGGTGGCAAGGCGATCGTCTCGATTCCCCCGTTTGTCGTTATTGCCTTCGAGCTGACGATCCTCCTGGGCGCGCTGATGACCGTCGTGGGATTCCTGTTGTCCAGCGGGTTGCCCCGGTTACGTGTGCGCGGCGGATCGAATGCCTCCACGAGCGCGCTGTACGACAAGAGATTCAGCGACGATCGTTGGGGTGTTCTGGTGACCTGCGCGGCGGATCGAGCAGCCGCCGTTCGAGCGCAGCTCGAGCACGGCGGCGCCGAGGAGGTTCGGAGTGGCGAGCCATAAAGTCGTTCTCGTGACGTTAGTCCTACTGGCCGCAGCGGCTACTGTTCTCGCACTGCCGTGGAGCCAGGACATGGTTCGTGGCCGTGCGGTGATGCCTCAGACGCAAGTGCTGACCCCGCCCGCGAACACGATCGCCGTGGGCAGATCGAGAATCCTCGATCGTGTCGATGCCGAGGACAAGCTCACCAATCCGCTCACCGCCTCGCCTGAAGTTGTGGAGGAAGGTCGGGCGCTGTTCCAGACCTACTGCGCCGTCTGCCATGGCGCCGACGGTCGCGCTCCGGGGCCGGTCGGCAAGCTTTTTCCGATGGTTGCCGACCTGTCGAGTCCCCAGATCCAGGAGTACCCGGACGGCGCGCTTTACAGCGTCATTCGTGAGGGCGGCTTCAAGATGCCAGGTTATGCGGAGGCGCTCAGCCAGCGCGAGCGGTGGGCTGTGGTGCATTTCGTGAGGACCCTGCGCCCGTGAATCCTCCTTTCCTGACCACGCAAGCGCGGCGACTGCTGCTCGTCCTCAGCGGGATTGGTGTCGCGGCGTTCATCGGCGGGATCGCGATCGATTCGACGCGGGCCTGGACCGCGCTGCTCGTCAACTTCCTGTTCTGGTCTGGTCTCGGCCACGCTGGCGTGGCGTTCTCTGCGATCTTCTGCTTGACCTCGGCCCGATGGGCCCGACCGCTCAAGCGTGTGGCGGAAGCGACTGTCGCGTTCCTTCCCGTTTCTGCCGTCATGCTCGTCATTCTCCTGTCCGGCGCCTCCGCGTGGGTGCCATGGGTGCACGAACCAAATGAGGCGCGTCGCTTGTGGCTCAACGTGCCGTTTCTGATCGTGCGGCAGTCCCTCGGCTTTCTCCTGCTCGCCGCGATCAGCCTCGCCTACGTCGATGCGTCGCTCAGGCCAGACGTGGGCGAGCGGTTGGCGGCGGGTGCCTCGGTCTGGCCGGCGCTCGGCCGCCGATTCTCGGGCAACTGGCGCGGCCTCGATGCCGAGATTCGAATCAGCCAGCAGCGTCAGGCTCGTCTTTCGACAGCGGTGCTCATCACGTTCGCGTGCGTGCTCTCGCTCCAGGCGTTCGATTTCATCATGTCGCTCGATCCCCACTGGTACAGCACGCTGGCAGGAGGCTTCTTCTTCATCGGAACCTTGTACGTCGGCGTTGCGTTTCTTGCCGTCGCCGCCGCCCGAATTGGATCGCACCCGGAGCTGCGACCCTACGTGAACAGCGGGCAGCTGCACGACATGGGACGATTGCTGCTGGGTTTCTGCATGCTGTGGGCGTATCTCTTCTGGTCGCAGTACCTTGTCATCTGGTACGGCGACTTGCCTGAGGAGACAGCGTTCGTCGCCCGTCGGACGGTTGACGCGCCTTGGGCCCCACTGGCCTGGGTCGTGCTTTTCGCCGCGTTCGTCGTCCCATTTGTGCTGCTGCTGAGTCGCGAGATCAAACGCCACGCAATTGGTCTGTCGGTCGTCGCCGTCATCGCGCTGGTCGGTATGTGGCTGGAGCGTTTCATTCTCGTAGGACCCTCGCTGGTCAAGGGTGAGCATCTTCCCATCGGCCCCGTGGAAGTCCTGATCACGGCAGGCGTCGGCGCGCTTTTCGCGCTCTGCTATACGGGGTTTCTGCAGCGCGTGCCCGTCCTGCCGATTACGGATCCGCTCCTCGCACCCGAAGCTCACTCCTGAGCGTCAATTCAGGTGGGGCTCCCACGCCCTGCCTTCGCTCTTCGAGCTTCGGCGCGGCTCGCCGTGCCTTGGCGGAGGCGGTCATTGCGTTCAACGTTGAAAGGAGATGCTATGAAAGCACCGCTCGCTCGTCTCAATGATCCAATCTACGCCGCCATACGAATCGTGGCCGGCTTGTTGTTCATGATGAATGGCGCACAGAAGCTATTCGGCGCGTTCGGGGGAAGGCAGGTCGCCGACCTGGTGTCGATGCAGGGAGCAGCCGGAATCATCGAGTTCGGCGCCGGCCTGCTGATCATGCTCGGACTATGGGCTGGGATCGCGGCGTTCATCGCCAGCGGCGAGATGGCCTTTGCCTACTTCATCGTCCACGCTCCCCAAGGCGGCTGGCCCATTCAGAACAGCGGCCAGCTGTCGGTTCTTTTCTGCTTCATCTTCCTGTACGTCGCGGCGCGAGGATCTGGCGTGCTGAGTGCCGATAGCCTGCTGGTGGGCCGGCCGGTCGCCAGGGTTCAGGCGACCTAATACATCGATGATTTCAGGATCGATGATCGATGATTTGATGACCTCAATGACCGAACGAAATCATCGATCATCCGTTCATCGATTTGAGCCGCGGTTCAGCCATTCGACACCAGGAACTCGTGCGCCATGAAAGCGGCCGCACCGCAGCCGGCAATCACCGCCGCAAACCCGACCGCCGTGCCGTTGCCGAGAGCACCAACCAGAGCTCCGGCGGCGGCTCCTAACACGAACTGCAATGTTCCGAGCAGCGCGGAAGCGCTTCCGGCGATGCGGCCGTGTGGCGACATGGCGAGCGCCGTCGTGTTCGGCATCACAAAGCCGTGACAGGCAATGAAGCAGAACAGCGGCACGAGGATGCCCGGGAACCCGCCGAATCCTGTAGAAGCGTTCACCAGCAATACGATGCCGGCTGTCATTGCGGTGAACAACACCGCGCGAACGATCCGGCGGGCGTCGATTCGAAGGGCGAGCCAGCGGTTGAGCTGTGACGCGGTAACGATGCCGACGGCGTTGGTCCCGAAATAGAGCCCGAATTTCTCGGGAGGCACGCGGAACAGCTCGATGAACACGAAAGGCGAACCGGCAATGTAGGCAAGCAGCCCCGAGAAGATCAGCGCGCCGGAAAGTACGTAGCCCATGTACCGCCGATCGCGCAGAAGGTGGCCGTAAGTCGTCAGGACGGTGGTAATCGGTTGTCGCTGACGTCGTTCGAGCGGCAGGCTCTCGGGGAGAAACAGTCCAACCAGAATCAACCAAAGAGTGCCGTACGCCGCCAGAACCCAGAACACCGATCGCCAGCCGAAATTGACCAGCAACTGGCCGCCGATGAGCGGCGCCAGGATCGGCGCGAGACCCATGACGAGCATCAGCATCGACAGCATCCGGACCGATCCGAGCTCGTCGAAAAAATCGCGCACGACGGCTCGAGGCACCACGAGCGGCGCACAGCCGCCAAGCGCTTGCAGCAGGCGGAATGCGATCAGCGTCCGCACGTGTCCCGCGAACGCGCAGCCGATAGACGAGGCCATGAAGACGGCCAGCCCGAAGTACAGCGCCGGCTTCCGGCCGATCCTGTCGGACAGCGGACCGTAGAACGCCTGGCCCAGCGCGATTCCCGCGAAGTACACGGCAAGGCTGACCTGAACGAGCGCCGGCGTCGATTGAAGCTCGCGGACGATGGTCGGCAGGGCCGGTAAGTACATGTCGATCGCAAGGGGTCCCATTGCCGTGAGCGCGCCAAGGATTACGGCCAGGCGAGAGTACGAGGCGCCGTGAGGCGGGCTGTCGGAGTCGGAAGGGTTCTCCAGTAGTCGAGCGCGGTCGGACGATGACGCTGCCCGGTTCAACGGCTGGACGTCGCGAGTGTCAGTGTGCATCGGTCGATCTGGGACCTGGGAATGGTATCGTGTGCGTCCATGAGTTGGATCATTGGCCAGATCAAATGGATCATGCTGGTCTCGGGGGTTCTCACAAGCACCATGATTTACGCGGCCGTTGCGCCGGCGGCGGCGTTACGGTCCACGTTTGGTGAGTCGCTCGAGGGTCCCGTTGCGGACCTCGTCGTGCGCAACTGGGGTTTCCTGATTGCCTTGATCGGCGCGATGTTGATCTATGGCGCATTCCATCCGCTGCAGCGGCCACTCGTCCTCATCATCGGCGGCGCCAGCAAAGTGTTCTTCATTACCCTCATGTTTGCCCATGGACTCCTTCATGGGCAGGCTGCTATTTCCGCGGCGATCGACTCTGTGATGGTGGTTTTGTTCGTTCTGTACCTGATTGGATCAAACAGAGGTGACCAACGCCGTGTCACGTGATTCATCCAGCGGACTCCTGCATTTTCCAGATGAACGTAGCGACGGAACCACGAAGGTGCGAAGACACGAAGGGTCACGAAGTGTAGTGCCACTGAGTCACGGAGTCACAGCGCTCTCACACCTGCGTTTTCTCGGTGACTCGGTGACTCTGTGGCCAAACCTGACCGCCAGGCGACCACTCGTCATCCTGACGTTAGTCGGCGCCGAGCCCTCGTGATGAGCAAGCGCTGTGAGGCACATACCTAAGTGAAAACCGGAAGAGTCGTCTCCGCACGAGTCGTGCGTAGCGAACTCAGTCGAGAAGAATCATGAGCGAACGAAGGCGTCAGATCGTTGCCATCGGTGGAGGCGGGTTCTCGACCGAGCCGGAGAACGCGGCGCTGGATCGATACGTCCTGGCCCAGGCTCGACGGTCTAACCCTGCGGTCTGCTTCCTGGCCACCGCCAGCGGAGACGCAGATGCGTACATCGCACGATTCTATGCAGCGTTCACCAGATACCGCTGCCGGCCAAGCCATGTGCCCCTGTTCGGCCGAACGCCCGATCTCGAAGAAGTACTTTCCGCACAGGATGTGATCTGCGTCGGTGGCGGCAACACGAAGAGCATGTTGGCGGTATGGCGCGACTGGCACCTTCCTGCGCTGCTTCGACGCGCGTGGCGCTCTGGCATCGTTCTCGCGGGCGTCAGTGCCGGGGCTATCTGCTGGTTCGAGTTCGGGGTGACCGACTCGTGGGCGAACCGCCTCGCCGGTCTGCCGTGCTTGGGCCTTTTGCCCGGGACCTGTTGTCCTCACTACGACGGCGAGCCGGAGCGCCGGCCGGCTCTCCAAAGGCTCGTTGCAAAACGGTCTGTTCCGACGGCGCTCGCTCTTGACGATGGCGCAGCGGCGCATTTCGTCGGCCGCAAGCTGGTTCGCATCGTCAGCTCGCGGTCGAACGCTCGGGGGTACCGCGTGCACCGAAGCAGGTCACAATCGGTCGAGACTCCACTTCCGACGATTAAGTTGTCGAGATAACGAGTGGACTAGATACGATGAACGATGAAGAGCTGAGGCTCCTCCGGTCCTCGTCGCTCGTCGGGCGTTCGGCCACGTCAGAAAGGGGCATGCGAATTGTGCGACAGACGATCACGCTCTTGGGTTTGATGGCCGTCGCGGCGGCCTATCCGGTTCAGCGAGTGGAGTCCCAGAACAGCCGAGCGTCGGTTGCCGTCTTGTATGAAGGCGCGCGGCTCATCGCCGGCGATGGAAGCGCGCCGATAGAGGACTCCGCATTTCTTGTCGAGAACGGCACCATCACTCAGGTTGGCCGAAAGGGGAGAGTGACCGCGCCGAGCGGAGCCGTCCGCATCGACCTGGGCGGGAAGACGGTCATGCCCACTTTGATCAATACGCACGGCCACCCCGGTTTTCAACGCGGTCTGACCTACACCTCAGACAACTTCACACGCGAAACCATCATCGACGATCTCAATCGCGCGCTGTATTTCGGCGTGGCGGCCGTCCAGTCGCAGGGCATCGAGAAAGGAGACGTCACCTACGGGATTCGCGCGGATCAGGAAGCCGGCAAACTGAACGGGGCGCGTCTGCACGTCGCGGGTCGTGGCATCGGCGCGCCGAATGCCGGACCGGGTGCTGCCGCGTACGCCGGTATCGCGTATGAAGTGACGACCGAAGACCAGGCGAGAAACGCGGTTCGAGAACTCTCGGCCAAGAAGGTGAACCTGGTCAAAATCTGGGTGGACGATCGAAACGGTCGAGCGCCTCGTCTGGCGCCCAATCTTTTCAAGGCGGTGATCGACGAGGGTCATAAGCTCGGGCTCCAGGTCAACGCACACGTCTTCTATTACGCTGACGCGGTCGACCTGGTGAACGCTGGTATCGACGCACTTGCCCACCTCGTTCGAGACAAAGAGATGGACGATGCGCTCGTGGCGTCCGTCGTAAGTCACAACGTCTATGTCATGCCCAATCTCAGTCCTGAGTGGAACACCTACACCGACGTTCCGCACTGGTTGCAGGACGGCGATCCCTTGATGAAGCTGCTCCAGGAATCGACCTCGCCGCCGGTGATCGAGCGCATGAAGAAGACGTTCGGGAACCGGGATCCTGCGGCCGTCGAACGGACCCGCGCGCAGTACGCCATCCTTCAGCGGAGCCTCGCGAGGCTGTCCAAAGCCAACGCCCGGATCGTGCTCGGAAGCGACACCGGCCTCGAAGATCATCTGTTTGGCATGTCCGAACAGCACGAGTTGGAAAGCATGTCCAAGGCCGGTATGACGCCCATGCAGGTGATCGTGGCGGCGACGAGCAGGCCGGCGGAGTACCTCAAGCTCACGAAGATGGGCGTGCTCGCACCGGGAAAAGAAGCAGATTTCCTCGTCCTCGACGCGAATCCCCTCGATGACATCACGAACACGCAGCGGATTTCCGAGATCTATTTGAAGGGCGCTGAGGTCGATCGGGCCGCACTCAGGCCGTCACTCACCCGAACGTTCACGAACTGATTTCTGTTCCATATGTCTTCCATCTTTGCGCCGATCACGGGCGGCTGGTTCACAATGGGCACCCAACTCGGGCACGAAGACGAAAGGCCGCCGCATCCTGTCTTCGTCGATACGTTCGAGCTGGGTGTGTGCCCGGTCACGCGCGTGGAGTACGAGGCCTTTGTTGACGCCACAAAGTACGAGCCTCCCCGTGACTGGTCGCATCCGCCATTTGCACGGGCGGATCTCCCCGTCGTGGGTGTGAGCTGGATCGATGCGATCGCGTATTGCGGGTGGCGATCCGAGCAAGACCGGCGCCCAGTCCGGTTGCCGACCGAGGCCGAATGGGAATTCGCGGCGCGAGGGCGGCAAGAGGCGCTCTTCCCGTGGGGTGACGTGATGCCGGAGTGGATTCCGAACGGCGGGCGTGGTCCGTTAGAGGCACCGTGGCCGGTGACACTCGGCGAGCCGACTGACTTCGGCCTTCTCGGCATCGCGACAAACGTGCACGAGTGGTGTGCCGACTGGTACGACAAGGACTATTACAGCCGATCGCCAGAGCGGAATCCCGCTGGGCCCAGACCAGGGTGTGCGACGCGCCGCACGAGGCGGAGCGTGGCGCCACGCGCACACGATCTGCCGCGTGACGTTGCGCGGCAAGCTCGATCCGTCCTTCCGCTACAATGATTTTGGGTTCCGCCTCGCGCGAAGTCTTGAAGCCTGATTGTCACGTCTCGCCGGCTACTCGTTCTTGATGTCATGTCCTCGGCAGGCTCGTCGGAGTGAGTTCACGTATGCGACTGCGCATCCACATCGACCTGTTACTCATGACGCTCGTGATGTTGGTCTCGCGAACGGTCGCACAGGGGCAGGGACAGAGTCCTCCTCAAGGCTTGCTGGCGGCGGCTGAGGCGGTCGTGGCAGTTGAGATCGTGTCGGCCGACTACACAGCCACGGCAGCTGACGGACCGATGGTCGCCGCAGCAAAAATACTGAAGGTCTTGGGTGAGTACAGAATCCTTTTCCTCGAGAAGGCTGTTTCCTCGGAATTCCCGAGACCAACGGACTGGCGTGTTGCGTCGCGCCAGGATGCCAGGACCGATTTCTTCATCGAGAGAGACGCCCTCTCAGACTTGTCCTTGCAGTCTTTGGACCTGTTCTTGAAGAGGATGACGGCGTCGAAGGACAACCGCTCGAAAATCGTGTTCGCGAAGGGTCAATAACACTAGCCGCAGGAGGAACGTCAAGCGTCTGCCCACGCGCTGCCCACCTCGCTTTCCGGTAGAATCCCGCTCGTTGGAGTTTTCATATGAAGCACATCAAGCTGGCTCTCGTCCTTTTATTGCTCGCGTGCGTTGCCGTGGCAGCTACGCAGACGGCTCAAACGCCGGGTTCCCGTACCGCGGCGGAAATCGTCCGCAGGCAGATCGCCAACACGGAGAAGGAGCTGACCGGAGTGGCGAGCGAGATGCCGGACGACAAGTACGAGTTTGCGCCGACCCAGGGAGCTTTCCGGGGCGTGCGCAACTTCGCGAAACAGGTCAAGCACGCAGCCGCCGTCAACCATTTGGTTGCGGCGACCATCCTCGGCGAGCGGATCACCGCTGACATGTCCGAGGAGCGAGGACCGGACTCTGTGAAGACAAAAGCCGAGATCGTCAAGTACTTGAAGGATTCGTTCGCCAACCTGAATCGAGCGGCCGCCACCATCGACGATAAGAACGCGTTTACGCCGCTCAAAGACGCATCGGCGTCGGATGACTCGAGAATGGGGCTGGTCATCCTTGCCTTGACGCATTCATCGAACCACTACGGGCAGCTGGTTGAATACCTGCGGATGAACGGCCTCGTGCCGCCACAGAGCCAATGATGAAGAAACAGGAAAAGAAATCAGCGCGGCGACTGTCGAGACGACAGTTTCTGGGGCGGGCGGCTGCCGGCATTGCTGCCGTTGGTACAGGTGCTGTGCCGTCCGTTGTCGTGCTATCCGGCCAAACCCCGCAGGTGGGCGGCGCACGGAACAACGCGGGACCCGATCAGACGCTCGTCCTCACCAATGGCCGAATCCACACACTGGATGCACGGAATACGATCGCCAGGACCGTGTCGATCAGGAACGGCCGTTTCGTGGCGGTCGGCGATTCCGCCCCGTCTCGCGTACCGAACACCAGAGTCCTCGATCTCAAGGGTCGTACTGTCGTACCGGGCCTCGTGGAAGGCCACGTCCACATCGTGAGCCTGGCTAACCGTCCCGGCTATCACACGATTCTCGAAAACACCACGTCGATTCGCGAGATTCAGGAAGCGCTGTCCGCGCGCCGCAAGAACGTGCCAGACGGCCAGTGGATCACGTCGATGGGCGGCTGGCACCCGAACCAGTGGGCGGAACATCGTCATCCGACGCGGCAGGAGCTCGACGCGGCGGTTCCGGATCGGCCGGTGTTGTTGTACGAGAGATTCACCGGCCCTTGCGCGACGAACAGCCTCGGCAAGGCATTCTTCGATGCCGTCGATGCCGCACCACCGGTTCACCCGAATGTCGTGCCGGTCCGCGTTGCGGACAACGGCGCCATCGCTGCCGCCGGTTTCACGAATGGCGGGCCGTCAGCGAGTGCGTTGTTCCACCTGCGTCGCCTGCAGACATTCGACGACAAGAAGCGGAGCACACTCGATGCGATGAACTACTCGGCGAGCGTCGGCCTGACGGCCCACCTTGATCAGGTGTTGTTCCCAACGCCTGGCCCGCTTCACCCGAATCAGGTGCTGTCGAACCTCGATCAGTACCGAATGTACGACTCCTGGCTGGCGCTCCATCGCGAAGGCAAGACGATCATCCGGCTGCAGACGAACTTCCTGCAGAACCAGAACGACACCGCGCTGCCCGAGCTGAAGGAACGGCTCAGGAACCAGTTCCAGTTCTTCGGCGACGACATGATGATGACCGGCTCGATTGGCGAATGGGCGGCGCCACTCGCCAGCGGCGCGGTCTGGCGCGAGGCGCAGCGGCTGGTGGCTCAAGCGGGGTGGCGCAATGAAAACAGCGTGCAAGATCTTGCCGGGCTGACGCAGGTGGTCGAGGCTTACGAAGCGGTGAACAAGGAATTCGATATCACGCGCCTGCGCTGGGCCGTCCATCACGTTCCGGTCGTCAACGCCGACCTGCTCACCCGACTCAAGGCGCTCGGCTGTGGGGTGCAGATGGCGGCGTTCCGCTGGGTCACGTCAACCGATCCGAACGTCGTCGTCGGGGCCCCGTTCCGTTCGATCGTGGACCACGGCATCCAGGTCGGAATGCACGGTGATGGCGTGCATATCGCACCGCTGAACCCGTGGCTGCACATCTATTTCGCCACGACCGGCGTCAACTCGTTCGGGGCTCGTGTGAACGGCGACCAGCAGATTACACGTCAGGAAGCGCTCCGCCTCTTCACACGCGGCAACAGCTGGTTCCTGCGGATGGAAGACAAGATCGGCTCAATCGAGCCCGGTAAGCTCGCCGATATCGTTGTTCTCAACAAGGACTACTTCGCGGTGCCCGATCAGGAAATCAAGCAGATCCGGTCGGTCCTGACCATTGCCGACGGCAAGATCGTGCACGATGCTGGAGTGTAGACCTTGAATTGTGGCGCAGCCCTTCTGGGCTGCGAGCTGACAATCACTTGTGCGATGCTGCCTCGGTCGCGGCTTTTTCAGCCGTGCGTGAGCCTGTCAGCATGTTGCGCATCGCGTAGTTCCCTTCGTGACAGGCGTATTCGTACATCGACTCCGGCTGCGGTTTCAGATCGAGCACGGCGGTCCAGGGCCGGGTCCAGGTCTCTGGATCGTTGAAGGTCACCTCGTAGCGCAGCGTGTTCGCGTCGATGCGCTTGAAGCGTTCGGTCAAATGCAGAGTCTCGACCGATCCTCGATAGTTCACTTTGCTCGTGAAATTCGTGACGTCGACGACGAGCGTGTCGCCTTCCCATCGGCCGCGCGAGTCGCCGAAGTATTGCCGAATCTTCGGTGAGACGTGCGAGCTCTTGTCGAGCGGGATGACACGTGTTTCGTGAATCATCTCGTAGGTAATCGCCAGATAACCCGGTGACTGCACAATTCGCGCGTTGGCGTTGTAGACGGTTGGGAAAATGACGCTGGGCAAACCGCGTGTGATGCAGCGATCCCACAACGAGAGATCCTCGGGGCCGGCGAACGGGCCGTTCGTCGAGCTGCCTCTTGCCGTCGCAGCGGCAACCCGGCGGCGGGCTTCAGGCGTCAGTGGAGGAATTCTGCCATCCGGAGGATCGACGACCATCGATGAGCGCCGCGACGCGACTCCTCGCTCCAGCCAGTGTGGCGGCGGCGAGGTCGCCGACCCAACTTGGCCCGCGGTGGAGATGTCGGCAGTCTCGGGATCGAAGTCTGCATTGTCAGTTTGAAGTTGTCGCCGCGCTTGCGCTTCGCGCTGTGAGAACTCCTCGTCCGTCAGAAGCGACCGGCCGGCGAGGGCCTCGGGTCGCTCGAACGGCACGCTCAGCTCTGCCTGGCTCGTCCAGGTTCCCTGGAAGTCCGGATCGCCCCACGGAGTACGGCCGCTCGTCTTCCCCTGAGCGCCCGCAGTTGTCAGAGTCAGCGACGCCAGCGACGTCATCAGTGCCAGTGCTCTGATCGACGCAAGAATCGTTCTGTTCATGATTGCTCCCCGGATTGATAACCGGCAGTCCTCATGCTCTCTCGCTACTGCCGGGCCGTGCTCCTGGATGGTGCCTTTGTCACGCCGTATTGTAGACAAAAGTCGACTGATCCGTTACGCCGCTGACGCGACGTAGGGAGCGCGCCGGCTGTTCAATTGAGCACATTCGCGCCGGTCAAATGGTAAGTAAGATCGCTGTAGATTTTCCAGAACTGAGCCCGCCAGCGTTCGAGGAGTGCTCCCTTCCTGTTGATGGGTGCGCGCCGACAGGCCCACTTTGGCCACCGATCGGAGCGCATGTGAAGGCATCCGTCAACTTCACGTCAACTGAGAGTAGGAGACCGCCCGTGATCCATCCACGCACACCCGTCATTGTTGCCCTCGGACTCTTGCTTTCCACGCACGCCTTGCAAGGCCAGGATCGGTCGCGATACCGCGACTTCCAACTCGGCCGCGATTTGGCGACAGTGTCGACGTTGGCCAGGATTGCCGCATCGGACGCCAAGACCATCCATCTGCGTCCAGCCGTGATACAGGAGCTGGAGTGGCGGCCGGGATACCTCGACAGCGGCTCGATCACGACACAGACCGATGCGGTTCGACAGATCGTTTTCAGGTTCTACAACGACCAGCTTTCCAAGGTGGTCGTCGACTACGATCGCGATCGGACGGCCGGAATGACCGATGTCGACATGATCGAAGCCATTTCGGCGGCGTACGGACCACCATCGAAAACGCCGGTGAAGAACACTGGAGCGGTCATTTCTCGAGTCGAAGCGGATTCCGGCACGCCCGTCGCCCGATGGGGAGACGCCGACTATTCGGTCGTGCTTTACCGAGGGTCGTACCGGTCAGCATTTCGACTCATCGTGACCTCTCCGCGGCTCGAGGCCCTCACGCGAACGGCGGACGCCCAAGCCATCCTTTTGGACGAACGTGAAGCGCCCCAACGCGAGATTGTGCGCCAGAAGAAGGAAGCGGAAGCCGCCCGTGTGGCGGAAGAAAAGGCACGAACTGTCAACAAGGCTGCTTTTCGACCATAAGCAAAGGTACAAGAGGGCCAGTTGCATTCGGAGGTCCGCATGACTGACTCGCTGGCAAAGGTTCCCTATGCTCGCTTCCTGGAGTGTCAAGATAGGCGCCGCCGACTTGCCACGGACTTGATGCTACCGGCGAGCCCTACCGTTGATGCACAGGTGGTGGCTGTGGCGTCCGAGGACGCCATCTCCACAGAAGTTGAACCAGAAACAATGCATAACATCAAAGTTGCGCTGCCTATCGTCCATATGGCGGGTTCGGACGCTCACTACAACGCCCACATCGAAGTCGGCCCGCACGGGTTCGCCCTGTTCCTCGCGCCCGATGCCGAATACCCGGTTCTGGATGTCAACGGCACGTCGGAACAGCTCGATGTCGTCGTGCGTGGCCTCCAGGCTGCTCTCGCGTCTCGGTGTGCCACGAACGCGGAGACAGACCGGATTGTCGAGATACAGCCCCAACGTCCCGATCCAGGAATAGATCACGCTCGAGGGTGAGGAGCTGCTCATCATGCGCGAGGATGAGGTGCTCGCCGTCATTAACGGCGAAACGAAGAATCGAAAATGAAACACGCGATCTACGAAGATCGGATCACCCTCAAGTTCGCGCTGGTGCGACTGCCAGACAATTTCGAGGAGGGGGACACGCTACCGATTCTGCCGCCGGAGCGATGGTTCGATAGCCGCGAGGAGGCCCTGGCGGCGTTGCCCGAACTGTTCGATCGTGAAGAATGAGGGGGGCCCATGCTGGAGTGGATGAAGAGACGCGCATCGGTCGCGCGCGCTGAGCCTGAACCGGACGCGGAAGCTAGCCCCGCGAAAGGCCGCGTCATGTCTGGCAAATATCTGTCGCTTTACAAGTACTTGGAGAATAGGTACGCAACCACCGTCGTCCTCACCTTCGCGGAAATCGAGGACCTTCTCGGTTTCATGCTCCCGGACGTGGCGCGGCTCGACCGAGAGTGGTGGACGAACCCGGAACCAACGACTGACCGGATCTGCTACTCAGATTCATGGATATTGGCCAGCAGGACGGCGACGCCGAATCTGCTCGCGCGGACCGTCGTGTTCGAACGCGCATCCTGAGTCCTGCCGCTAAGCTCGTCCCTCCACGGTCGACGACGGTCTGGACGTTCGGCGCTATAATCCGCGACCGGCATGTCCCATCCCATCCCGAGAGCCTTGACGCATCTGACCGCGTTCGTCGTGACGTGCTTGATGGCTGCGACCGATGTCGGGGCGCAAGTCACGGTTCTTGAACACGCCACGCTGATTGATGGCACGGGCGCCCAGCCACGTCAGGACATCACGCTCATTCTTGAAAACGGTCGCATTCGCGACCTGGGTCCGTCTCCTTCGCTCCGCCCGCCCGCCGGCGCCCAGGTGATCGACGTTACAGGGAAGTTCATCGTTCCTGGCATCATCAACGCCCACGGCCACGTCGGCGAGAATCGCGATCCTCAGTTGCGGCAGTACGCCTTGTACGGCGTAACGACCACGACGAGTATGGCGAACGATCAGGACGACATCGCGCAGTTCAAGGCACAGCAGAAGCGAGGCGATCTGCGCGGCGCTCGCATCCTCACGGTGAAGTACCGCTTTTCCACGCTGCCGCAGCCAGGCCCGGAGATCAAGACGCCAGAGGAAGCGCGCGCCAAGGTCGACGAGATCGTGGCGAAGGGAGCGGACTACATCAAAGTCTGGGTCGATCGGCAGGACGGTCGGGTCCCCAAGCTGACGCCCGAGTTCTGTGCGGCGGTATTCGAGCAGGCACGCAAGCACGGCAAAGTCACCATGGCTCACATCGTGGAGTACGACGATGCGAAGAAGATGGTGGAGCTGGGGGTCGATATTCTGGTGCACGACGTGCGAGACCGGCCGCTGGATGCGGATTTCATCGCGACGTTGAAACGAAAAAACGTGTCGGTGGTCCCAACGCTGGCGCGCGAGGAATTTCTGTTCGTCTACGGTCAGTCGCCGACGTGGCTTCAGGACCCGTTCTTCCTGAAAGGACTTCGGGGCGATCAGGCCGCTGGATTGCCCGCGAAGGTCGAGCAACTGGCCCGGGCTTCAAATCTGGCGACGCTCAGGCAATCATTCGAAACCGATCGCGTCAATCTCAAGAAGCTCGTGGACGCGGGCGTCCGCGTCGCGTTGGGCACCGACAGCGGTGGCGACCCGCAGCGCTACTTCATCCAGGGCTTTGCGGAACATCATCAAATGGAGCTGATGGTGAATGCCGGGTTGACGCCGATGCAGGTGATCCAAGCCTTTTCGCAGAAGGCGGCGGAGACGCTTCGCATCGACAAAGACTTCGGTGCGCTCGCCAAGGGTAAGGCCGCGGACCTCCTGGTGCTCGACAAGAACCCCCTCGAGGACATCAGGAACATGCGGTCGATTGCCGCCGTGTATCTGGGGGGCAGAAAGTTCGAGTGAGATGCACATGCGCCGATTGATGATTGCTGTCTTCCTGATCGCCATCCTTCCTTCGCCGGGCCGGTCGCAGTCCCTCAATTTCGACCTGGATGCGTCGTGGCCGAAACCGCTCCCCGACAAGTGGATCACTGGTCAGCTGGGTGGCGTGTGCGCCGACTCGCACGACCACATCGCTGTCGTCAATCGTCGAGACATCACCGAAGAAGAGATCGAAACCGGCATGCAGGCGCCGCCGATTCTCGTGTTCGATCGGATCGGCGCACTGGTGTCGTCCTTCGGGGATCCGAATGTAGTGCCTGGCTCGATTCACGGCTGCACGTTCGACCGCGAGAACAACTTGTATGTGGCTGGGAACAACGACGGCATCATTCAAAAGTACAGCCACGACGGCAAGCTGCTGATGCAGATCGGCACGCGGGGAAAGTTCGATTCCGCGGACGGGACCGGCAGGGGGACGTTCAAGAACGCGAATCGTGAGGGGTTCTTCAATCCAGCCGGCATGGCGATCGATCCGGCGAACGGCGACATCTACGTGGCCGATGGCTACGGCAACAAGCGGGTTGCCGTGTTCGACCGCGACGGCCGCTTCGTCCGGCAATGGGGCTCGAAAGCGACGGCCGCAGAGACGGAAGCCGGCGCACCCGGGGTGTTTGCCAACGTCGTGCATTGCATCGCCATCAGCAACGCCGGCCTGGTCTATGTCTGCGATCGACAGGGCGACCGCGTACAAGTGTTCGACAAGAGCGGGAAGTTCGTCCGCAATATCTGGATTCGTACGGGAACGCCGACGCTTCCCGATGCTCGTGGAACAGCGTGGTGGGTTGCCTTCTCGCGGGACGCTGCACAGAAACACATGTACGTGATGAACGGCCGGAACGAAACCGTGCACGTGCTGGACCACGAGAGCGGAAAGATCCTGGCGACGTTCGGACGTCCAGGCCATCAGCCGGGAAACTTCACCCACGGTCACACGCTGGCGGTCGATTCGGTCGGCAACTTGTACGTGGCAGAAACGAATTGGGGCCGGCGGGTGCAGCGATTCA
The DNA here is from genome assembly GCA_963773035.1 of uncultured Acidobacteriota bacterium. Taxonomy (GTDB): domain Bacteria; phylum Acidobacteriota; class Vicinamibacteria; order Vicinamibacterales; family CAVVIG01; genus CAVRXZ01. The sequence continues at coordinate 198,756 of CAVYZX010000038.1, forward strand.
AGCCGGTGCCCGGACGGTAACGCTTGAATCGATGATTGCTGGAGACGCTCACAAGAGTAGCGTCTCGACGCGATGGGCGTGCACCGTCTCCTCGCGCGGCGACCAGGCGAAGAGGGTGAAGCGGCCGTCCTGCGACGCCACGAGCGCTATCGAGTCGCGCTGATCGTGGGCGAATTGTGCGGCGGCGAGATGTCTTGTCCCGCCAAGCTCGGTCGGGTCGAGAATCGTGGCGACTCCACCTTCGATCGGTTCGGTCAAGGTGACGTGTTCTACCTGGGGCCATCCCTTCCGCCGTGCGATCTTGGCTCCGAAAGCCAGCAGTTCATACTCCGTTGTCAGGACCGTGGCGCCGTCGACCGCCGTTAAACCGGCGACAGCCTCCACCGCTCGATCCAGTGCCTCTTGCCAGGAGCGCTGGTCCTCTTCGGCAGGTGTCTCACGGCTCAGATCCGTGAGCTCGCCGAAAGACGGTGAGAGCGCGTATGAGATCGGCTGCACGACCGACTCGCGCCACGGCGCCAGGCCAGGCGGCACGACGAGAAGCAAGCCACCACGTCCGTGGGCGCGCATGGAGACGGCGAGCCGCATCAGGATATTCGCCGAATCTCGCAGCGAAGCCGCCGAGTTGAAGGTCAGGAATGCCGTCAGGATCGGGGGACCGTCTGGTCCCCCGGCGTCTGCGTCGACCACCTTCACCTGATCGCCTTCGAGAACTGCAACATTGATGAACTTGCCCGTGTGCTGGCCGTGGTGTTCTTTCACGACGAGCAACCCGGGCGCCGCCACCTCGAGCACGAAGCCGCCAGCCGGAATCGTCCGGGTCGTTCCCCATACGGCGAGTTCGTCCCGGTCCCGCCATACGCCGAGGTGAATTCCTGCACGTTCGACCGCCGGCGCCACGCGGGTCAGCGCGCCTGGATCGAGCGCCAGTGGACGCTCGAACAGGAGCGGATGTGTCGTCTCCGACGGTGACACGAGGGCAAGAGAGATTCTGGGCACATAGCCCTCTTCGCGTCGAAGGCTTGCCCAGAACGCCGTATCAATCACCGCTTCGATAGCGGAGACATCCGGCACCGCGGTAGGAGAGCCGCTTTCCTGGCCCGAGGAACGAGCCATTCGCTTGGCGAAGTGCGCGTGCAGGCGTGACGCCACAACTCGCGCGGCTGGATACGCCGGTTCCCTCATACCTCTTATTATTGACGCTCGACTCCATCTTTTCGGATCCGCGTTGCGTAACCCATTTACGGGCGGAGTAACTCCAGACTCCCGACTCGACGCAACTCTCTGGTTTTTCGCTGGTATTCGTCTTGCTCCCTCGAATTCCCACTACAGCTCTACTGAGCAGAGGAAAAGCATATGAACTTTTTTCGAGTGACCGTGTGTGGACTCGCCATCGCGGCGATTGGCTGGGGTTGCGGCGACGGCGACAGCAACCCCTCGGGACCGTCGACGGCAACCGGGCCCACCATCAGTATCGTCGGACAGAATGGAACCCAGGCGTTTACACCCAATCCGGCGTCGTTCGGCGGACAGACCATCATGTTCAAGAACAACGACAGCATCCCTCACCGTGTGGTCTTGAACGACAACTCAATTGATACCGGGGACATCGCGCCAGGTGCGACCAGTCGCGCCGTGCTGATGCCGGCATCGGGTACCAACTACCACTGTTCCATTCATCCAGGAATGATCGGCTCAGTCGGCGGGACCACGGGCGGTACGCCTCCGATGTGCGAAGGCATCTATTGCAGTCCTTACTGAACTGTGCCGCACTGCATCGATTCAAGTAAGTTCCAACCCGCTCGGGATTTTCTCTGCCAGCGCGAGACCCTTCATAACATCGCGGGTGATGATGGCGAGCGATAGTCCGTAGCGGGTGTCGGCTGCCATCCGAGCGGCCTGATCCAATGTGTCGAAGGGCGTGATAGGCGCAACCGGACCAAAGATTTCTTCGACGTATGCAGGCGCGCTCGTGGGCACGTCCGCGAGAACTGTTGGTTTGTAGAAGAGCTTTTCGTACGTGCCGCCGGCGGCGAGCCTGGCGCCACGTCGGTTGGAGCTGGCCTACCGCGCGGGTTCAGGAGGAGTCTTAGCGCCTGGGGGATCTGGGAGAGGGTCAGGAACCGGCATCCCGCGTTCTTTCATGACCCCACGGATGAAAGCCGCCGTCTCCGGGTAGCGCTTGAGCACGTTGGGTGTGTATTCGACGCCGTCGGCGGCGATCAACGGCGTCCATCCTTTCTTATTGCGGACGTCGAGCTTCGCGCCCTTCTCGAGCAGGAACTTGACCATGGCGATCGAACCGGCGCGGTAGATGGCGCCGTGCAGAGCGGTCTCCCCGTTGTTGTCGACGTCGTTCACCCCGCCACCGCCGACCTCGAACGTCAGCTTGAGGGCCGCCAGCGCCTCTTCGTCGGTTCCGGGATTTTCGCCCGGCGCCCAGATGCCGACGCCAGCCGCCGCCATCAACGCAGTCGTCCCTTCGTCGGTCTTGAGCGTCGGGTCTGCGCCGCTTTCGAGCAAGAGACGCATCAGGGGAAGATCGACCGATTTCGCCGCGAGCAGAAACGGCGTCGCCCCGATTCGATTGAGCTGGTTCCGGTATCCGTCCTTTGGTTCCTTCTTCTGGCGGGCGTTGACGTTTGCGCCGAGCTTCACGAGTTTTCTGACGAGATCGAGGCTGTCGAGATTCCCGGTTGCCACGGGTCCGGGAAGGTTGAATCCGGTGTTCGGCCTTCTGCTCCAGACAATCTGATGCAGTGCCGTCCAGCCCTGGCCGTCGGCATTTGGATCGGCGCCTCGATCGAGCAGGAAGCCGGCCAGTTCGAAGTGCGCGTTGAAGATGGCCAGCAGCAGAGGGCTGGTTCCATCCGGCATTGGCTGGTTGACGTCGGCACCGGCGTCGAGCAGCAGACCTGACGTGCCGATGTGTCCGCCGCGAACGGCAAACAGAAATGCCGTGAACGTCCCGCCCTTCGACCGGGCCTGTGTGTCCGCACCCGCGTCGATCAGAACCTTGGCAGCGGCCACGTTGTCCTCGGCTGCGGCCCACATCAGTGCGGTCTGCTTTCTCCAGCTTTCCGTCGCGTTCACCTTCGCGCCGTGTTCGACCAGAACTTTGACCGTTGCCGCGTCACCGGTGCGGGCTGCCGTCATTAGCACGGTCTCGCCCTCGGGCAACGCGGTGTTGGGGTCGGCGCCGGCGACCAACAGCTTTTCAATCATCGGTGCGCTGCCGTTGGTGGCAGCGACTTGCAGCGGGGTGATGCCGTACCGGTTGACGGCTTTCACGTCGGCACCCGCGCGAATCAGCTTGTCGACGGCATCGAAATCGTTGCGCTGTACTGCCCTGTGCAGCGCCGTCGTGCCATCGGGATCGATGGTATTCGTCAGCTTGCCCGGTTCGCTCTTCTGGCCCGCATCGAGATTTGCAGCGAGGAGCAGCGTGACCACGGCCCAACCGACGTACCACGAAGACATGAAGACCCACGAAGCCTTCGTGCTCTTCGTTCTTCGTGGTTTACAGGCGCCTCGAAGTGATCGAAGCACGGCCTTAGACCCCGGACAACGGTTCGACGTTGAGCGGCCCCGTACTGTCGCCCAGCTTGTCCGTCCGGATGCCGGATTTGTCGAGCATCGTCAACAGCAGGTTCGTCATCGGGGTCTCGATCGGATACACCAGATGACGTCCGCCCTTCAGGCCGCCGCCGGCGACGAGCAGCGGCAGATCCATGTGGGCGTGCAGGTTCGGATTGCTGAGGCTGGCGCCGTACAGCAGCATCGAGTGATCGAGCAGTGTGCCGTCGCCGTCGGCAGTGGCTCGCAGCTTGTCGAGGAACTTGGCGAACAACTGCGCCTGATACGTGCCGAGTGTCGCGTACTTGGCGAGCTTGTTGGCGTCGTCTCCATGATGCGACAGCCCGTGATGGCCTTCGGTGATGCCGATCTCCGGATACGTGCGGAAGTTCAACTCGCGGCCGAGCATGAACGTCACGACGCGCGTGATGTCGGCCTGAAACGCGAGCGACATCATGTCGTACATCACGGTGACATGTTCGTCGAACCGGTTCGGAATGCCCATTGGCCGTTCGAGATCGGGGAGAACGGAGGTCGCGGCGCTTCTTTCGGCGCTCTGAATCCGCCGCTCGACTTCGCGGACGGCGTCCACGTAGTCGGTGACGGCAGTCTGATCGCCGGGACCGAGCGTCTTGAGAAGACGCCGTAGATCGTCGTTGACGGAGTCCAGAATGCTCTTGTTCTCTCGCGCCTGGGCAAGCCGGGCCGCTGATGTGCCTCCGTCGCCGAATAGCCGTTCGAACACGACACGCGGATTGTTCTCGGTCGGATTCGGCGTCGTGGGCGAGCTCCACGAGAGAGTATTCATGTAGACGCAGCTGTAGCCGTTTTCACAGTTGCCGGCCAGGTAACTCAAATCGATCGAAAGCTCGAGAGAGGGGAGCGACGTGTCCTTGCCCAGCTCGTTCGCAGCGATTTGGTCAGCGGAGATGCCGTTGCGAATATCGGCGCCTTCGGTGTGCCGTGGATGGACTCCCGTCAGCCACGAGCTCGTGCCGCGGGTATGGTCGCCGTTTGCGCCGTCGTCGAGCACGTCGGCCTGGTGCTGCGTGAGCCCGCTGAAGACCGTCAACTGATCGCGAAACCCTTCGAGCGGCTTGAGAATCTGCGAAAACTCGAAGTCGGCGCCTTTGCCTTTCGGCCGCCAGTAGTTCACGCCTTTGAAATTCATCGCTACGCCGTTCGGCATATAGATGAATCCCATCCGGCGGACGCCAGCGGCCGGCGTCGTGGCCATCGCCGAGAGCGCGGGGACCATGGCGTCCAGCAGCGGTAGCGCGAGCGCGGTGCCCATGCCGCGCAGGAACGTGCGGCGGGGCAACGAGAGTTTGGAGATGAACATCTGAGGTCTACCTCTCCACCACGGAGGACGCCGGGGACACTGAGGACCAATCCTGAACGGCTGAAACTCCGTGTCCCCTGTGTCCTCTGTGGTAGTTAGTTTCGAACATCTGCCGCCTTTCTCATTTGGAACGGCACGCTCCGGACGACCCCGATGATCAGTCCTGACGAGAACCGATAATCGTTGCGAGCTGCGTCGCGAACGATCGCTCGCACGGCGGGCTGATCGTAGTACTCGATGCCGCGACCGAGCGCGTAGGTCAACAGCTTCTCGACCACGGTCGTGACGAATTGATCCGAATTGTTCAGCAACGCCCGCTTGAGACCGACCGCGCCCTCGAATTTCGTTCCGTCTGGAAGCATGCCGGAGGCGTCAATCGGTTCAGACGACTCACCGAGCTTGCGCACCCTGCCGACGCCATCGAAATTCTCGAGTGAAAGGCCGATCGGATCCATGATGGCGTGGCAGCCGGCGCAGCTCGGGTTGGCGCGATGCGCCACCATCCGGTCGCGCATCGACAACACCGCTCCCGGCTCGATATTGGCCTTCAGTTCGGGTACGTTCGGCGGCGGAGATGGAGGCGAGGTGCCGAGAAAGTTCTCGAGAATCCATTTGCCGCGCACGACCGGCGAGGTTCGGTCAGGCTGAGAGGTGACGGTCAATATGCTGCCCTGTCCGAGCAGGCCGCCGCGAACGTTGTCCTTGTCGAACGTGACCCGCCGGAAGTGAGTGCCCTTGATGTTTGGAATCCCGTAGTGGCGCGCGAGCCGTTCGTTCAAGAACGTGTAGTTCGCTGTGAGAAGCTCCAGGGCTCCTCGATCTTCGTGCACGATCGTGTCGAAGAAGAGTTCTGTTTCACGCTCGAACGATTGACGCAGGTTGTCGTCGAAATCCGGAAATACGATGGCGACCGGTCCGGTGCTCGGCACGTTGCGGAGGTGCAGCCATTGCCCTGCGAAATTCTTCACGAACGCCTCTGACCGTTGGTCGGCCAGCATCCGATCTACTTGCCGCTCGAGTCCTGCCGGATCCTGGAGGGTACCTTTGACCGCGGCGTCCAGCAGCTCATCGTCAGGGATGCTGCTCCAGAGGAAAAACGACAATCTCGAGGCGAGCTCCAGGCCGCTGATGCGGTACGGCTGGTTCGGTGCGGCGTTCGAGGGGTCGCGTTCGATGCGGAACAGGAATTCCGGACTGACGAGCAAGCGCTTGAGCGCACGTTCGATCCCGGCTTCGAAGCTTCCGTTTGCACGGCCCTCTTGGTACATCGCCATTAGGGGCTTGATGTCGGCATCGGTCACGGGCCGCCGGTACGCACGTCGCGAGAGCACCGAAAGAATTCGGCCGGCGCACTTGGTTTCCTCGGAAGCTGCGGCCGGACGGCAAACGAAGATCCGCTGCCTGCTCGCTGAGTCCCCCGGACCCGTCGGTGAGTACGGTCCGGCGATTTCCACGCTTCGCAGATGGATACCCAACCGCGTTTCAGGAGTGTTGACGGCGGCCGGATACGGACGCAGGAACGGCAGTCGAGCCGTCTCCGCCAGCGCGGACGTCATCTTGAAGAACGCAACGTTGACCTCTCGTTCGCCTGCCTTCACACGAACCCGCACATCCCAGTTGTCGTCGGCATGGTTTCGCTTTTCGCGCTCTTCGGGGCTGACGCGTAAGCCCGCATCGATCTGGGAAATCTGCGGCCGCTGAGGCGCAGTGGCGCCGTTCCTGACAGTCTGTGCCGGGCGGGCCGGCGGTGGCGCGGGTGTCACGCCCGGCAGCGTGAATACCTGGATGCGCTCGCCGTCGATGCTCACCTCGAGGTTTTGCGGTTCGAGATACAGCGGCACGCTTTCGTTGACATCTCGTGCCAGCCGGACCCGAATGACGTATTCCGCATCCATCGGGAAGGTGTACGGAATGGAGATGCCTCCGCGAGTGCCGAGCGGCAATCCTTCCAGATGATCGTCTTGCTGCAGGTCGTCTGCGAGCCGGAAATCGTCCACCGTCGGAGACGGCGGCTCGATGCCGACGGCCAGCCGGCTGATTTTCTGAGCGGCGGCCAGATACCGATCCATCAAGGTCGGGGACATCTTGAGCACGCCCGCGATGTTGTCGAACCCATAGCTCGCATCGTCTGGGGGAAGAAGTCCGGCGACGTTCACGTTCAGGTGGAGCAGATCGCGAATGACGTTCTGATACTCCGCACGATTCAGGCGGTGGACTGATTCGGTGCGGCCCGGATTGGGATGGGCAGCTATGGCTCGATCGAGCTCGCCTTCGGCCCACGAGGCGAAGCTGTCGAGTGCGACGGCGTCAGGGCGAGGCCGTCCGGGCGGAGGCATGAGGCCCGTACGGACCTTGCGGAGGACCTTCTCCCACGTTTCTGCATTGGCACTGACGTTCGAAACGTCGAGTGTGTTCAGAGCGATGGGCACCGTTCCGGCCTTCTTCAGCGCCTCGTTGTGGCACGTGAGACAGTACCGTTGGAGCAGCGCTCGTTCGGTATCGGGGGTAGCGGTTTGTGGAGTCGACGTCTGCTGAGAGGGAGCCGCTTGCGCTTGGACGTAGTCGAATGCGGAGGCGACGAACGCCGCTCCGGCCGCAAACAGCACCAACGTCCATGATCCGGGGCGTTTCACAGGCACCTGCCGCTATGATCGACCGGGTATGACCGCGCCGCAACCCGCTCGCCGTATTCGTGTTGGACGGCTGGGCCGGCTGCGACCGGCCACTACGAACTTAGTATACAGTTCCAGTCTGAGAGGCTGTGAATCAATCACGTGCGTGGCTTCCGGCTTCAGTCGGAAGATCAATGCGTGCGTGGCTTCCGGCTTCAGCCGGAAGATCAATGCCGGCGGCTCTCTTCCGCCTAAAGGCGGAAGCCACACGAGGTAGAAGCGGAAGCCACACGAGAAACATTCACGGGCTCCGAGCGCTCAATGACCCCAAAACAGGCCGTATTCGACGCGGTTGATAGCCCGTCGCGTGCGCTAATCGATAAGTGTGTGCATTGCGGATTCTGTCTGCCGAGCTGCCCAACCTACTTATTGTGGGGCGAAGAGATGGACTCGCCGCGAGGCCGAATCTACCTGATGAAGGCCGGCCTCGAGGGTCGTACGGAAATGACGTCATCGTTCGTGAAGCACTTCGACGCGTGCCTCGGGTGCATGGCGTGTGTGACGGCCTGTCCGTCCGGTGTGCAGTACGGTCCGCTGATCGAGCGAACCCGGGCGCAAATCGAGCGACACCACCAACGGGGACTGGCCGATCGACTCTTCCGCAGCGCGTTGTTCAGCATCATTCCGTACCCAGGACGTCTCCGCCTGCTGCTCGTTCCCCTGGTGTTTTTCGGTGGTGCGGTGGAGGCGTTCGGTCGTTCGGCGATTGCGAACCTGCTGCCGCCTCGCGCGCGCTCGTTAATGAGGCTGGCGCCTCGCGTCTCGTGGGCGGCTCTGATGCGGCCTGTCGCTGAAAAGACACCCGCCTCCGGCCAGCTGCGCCTCAAGGCCGGCCTTTTGACCGGTTGTGTCCAACGTCTAGTTTTCTCACACGTCAACGTGGCGACGGTCAACGTGCTGGCTCGAGAGGGCTGCGAAGTCATAGCCCCGTCCGAGCAAGGCTGTTGCGGGGCGCTTGCACTCCACGCCGGCAGGATCGAGCAGGCCCGTGATTTCGCACGGCGGGTTATCGAGGTATTCGAGCATGCCGGTGTAGACAAGGTCGTCGTCAACGCAGCAGGTTGCGGCTCGTCGATGAAGGAATACGGTGAGCTGCTCGCGGACGATCCGGTGTGGTCCGCCCGTGCGCGGTTGTTTTCGTCGCGGGTCCGCGACGTTTCAGAGGTGCTGACGGAGCTCGGTGAGCCGCGAGCCGCGCGTCAGCCCTTGCAAGCCAAGGTCGCGTACCACGATGCGTGTCATCTCGCCCATGCTCAGGGGGTACGGGCCCAGCCACGCGAGCTCCTTCGAACCATTCCAGGTCTCGAGCTCGTCAGCCCCGTCGAATCGGAAGTGTGTTGTGGCAGCGCCGGCATCTACAACCTCGTTCAACCCGAAGCTGCCGGTGACCTCGGCGTCCGCAAGGTCCGACACATCGCGGCTTTGGAACCGGATCTCGTGGCGACCGGCAACCCGGGTTGCACGATTCAGATCGCAGCGGCGGCCGCTCGAGCGGGCTTTCGATGGCCGGTCGTCCATCCGATCGAGCTTCTCAACGCGTCGATCAACGGGACCGGCCTCCAATCACTCAAAAATCGGTGAAGTTCATTTGACACTGAGGTGAGACTTCTAGTAGAAGTGGCACCTCTAATCACAGCTGTAACCTCTACTAGGAGAGCTTTCTAATGGGCATTCGGTTCAGAGCGCCAGTGAACGTGATGACTGCGACGATTGCGACGGCTGCCGTGGTCGCAGTCTTCTCGTTGGCGGCGATTCGCACAGCAGGTCAGGCCCCCGCAGGTCAGGCCCCCGCAGGTCGAGGTGCAGGTGCAGCGGGCCAAGCCCCCGCTGGTCGAGGCGCAGGCCAGGCGCCGGCCGCCAGAGGTGCCACCGCTGGCCGCGTTCCGCGTAATGCGTGGGACGGCAAGCCTAACCTGAATGGCATTTGGCAGACGTTGGGCGGCGCGAATTGGAATCTCGAGGATCACGCTGCCGGCCCGGGCACGTTCTATCAACTCGGCGCGATCGGAGCGGTGCCGGCTGGTCAGAGCGTCGTTGACGGTGGCGAGATCCCGTACCTGCCAGCGGCGTTGGCGAAACGAAAGCAGAACTTCGTCAACCGCATGACTGAAGACCCCGAGATCAAGTGCTATCTTCCTGGAATTCCTCGCGCGACTTACATGCCGTACCCGTTCCAGATAGTTCAGAGCCCGAACAACATCTTGATGGCGTACGAGTACGCGAGCGCCAACCGTGTCGTCAATATGGGCAAGGCGACCGAAGCTCCCGTCGATACTTGGATGGGATGGTCGAACGGCCGCTGGGAAGGCGATACGCTCGTTGTCGACGTAAAGAGCCTGAACGGCAAAGCCTGGCTCGATCGCGCCGGCAACTATCTGACCGACAACGCGCACATCGTCGAGCGGTTTACGATGACGGATGCAGACCACGTCAACTACGAGGCGACCATCGAAGACAACAAGGTCTTTTCCCGCCCGTGGAAGATCAGCATGCCGCTCTATAAGCGTGTGGAAAAGAATGTGCAGCTGCTGGAATTCAAGTGTGTCGAATTCTCGGAAGAGCTGCTATACGGGCATCTCCGGAAACGTTACAATTGACAATCAGCGCCCGGTTCCCCTCGGCTCCCAGATGTCAGGCAGGTTCGGGCGAAAGAGGCTGGAAGCTGACAGCTGGAAGCTGTAGGCTGATTAGAGATTGAGGAGGCAAATCCGATGCGAGGAAAGCTAGCTGTTGCGGTCATAGGAGTTGGTCTGATTCTGGCCGCGGTGCCGGTCGTGGCGCACCATTCCTTCGCGGCGGAATACGACGCCCAGAAGCCGGTGAAGATGACCGGCACGGTCACCCAGATGGAGTGGATCAACCCGCACGCGTGGATTCACATCGATGTGAAGAAGCCGGACGGCAAGACCGAGAACTGGATGATCGAAGCCGGGGCGCCGAATGCGTTGCTGCGCCGCGGGTTCAACAAGCAGTCGTTGCTGCCGGGCACGGTGATCACCGTGGAAGGCTACCAGGCCAAGGACGGGGCGAACCGCGCCAACGGCCGGGACATCACCTATCAGGACGGCCGCAAGCTGTTCGTCGGCTCCTCGGGCACCGGCGCGCCGGACGAACGACCGGAGAAGCAGTAGTTCTCCTTCGCACCGAATTCGAGCTCTGGACGGAGCGTCGCTCGAAGCCGACGCTCCGTCCGCTGCCTTCCGCTTAGGTTTCCATCCTCAAACCGCGTCTCCCCATGCCCTCGAAGTCTGTTTTCTGAGCTCGAAATATAATCCGCAGATTCTCAAATTCTCAAATCCTTAGATCCTCAAATTCTGAAATCATTGATTCTCAATCTGATTGAGGAGTCCCGATGACAGATTCGACCAACTTCGAGGCGCTTCTCCATGAGCGTCGCGTCATCGAAGCGTCCGCCGAATTCAAGGCGAGGGCCACTGTCCACAACGCCTCCGTCTATGAAGAGGCCGAGCGCGATCCCGAAGGCTTTTGGGAGTCTTTCGCGCGAGAGCTGGAGTGGTCGGCACCCTGGAACCGCGTGCTCGAGTGGAAGCCTCCCTTCGTGAAATGGTTCATTGGCGGCAAGCTCAACGTCAGCGTCAACTGTCTCGATCGGCACGTGCGTACGGCTCGAAAAAACAAGGCCGCTCTCATTTGGGAAGGGGAGCCTGGAGACCGAAGGACCCTGACGTATTGGGAGCTGTTCCGCGAGGTCAACAGGTTTGCGAACGTCTTGAAGAGCCTCGGGGTCGCTCGTGGCGACCGGGTCGCCATCTATCTGCCGATGGTGCCCGAGCTCCCAATCGCGATGCTGGCCTGTGCGCGCATTGGCGCCATCCACAGCGTCGTGTTTGGTGGCTTCAGCGCTGCTTCTTTACGGGATCGAATCAACGACGCAAAGGCGAAGGTGTTGATAACGGCGGACGGCGGTTTCCGGCGCGGACAGACGATCCCACTGAAGAAGATGGCCGACGAGGCCCTGGAGGACACTCCGAGCATTCAACATGTGGTCGTCGTGAAGCGGGAAGCCCGCGAAGCCCAAGGAGGCAAGGACGCTGTCGTCACAATGAAAGCCGGTCGCGATCGGTGGTACCACGAGCTGATGACTCCGAACGTTTCCGCCTGGTGCGAGCCTGAGGCGATGGACGCCGAGGACATGCTCTACATTCTCTACACGTCAGGCACGACCGGGAAGCCGAAGGGAATTGTTCACACGACCGGCGGATATCTGGTCGGTACGTATGCGACGACGAAGTGGGTGTTCGATCTCAAAGACGATGACGTCTTCTGGTGCACTGCCGACATCGGGTGGGTGACCGGCCACAGTTACGTCGTCTATGGACCGCTCGCAAACGGCGCGACGGTCGTCATGTACGAGGGCTCGCCGGATTGGCCCGAGAAGGACCGCTTCTGGGAGATGATCGCGCGTCATGGTGTCAGCGTGTTCTACACGGCGCCGACGGCGATTCGAAGCTTCATGCGTTGGGGAACCGAGTGGCCGAAACGTCATGACATGCGCACACTGCGGTTGCTGGGATCGGTGGGCGAGCCGATCAACCCCGAGGCGTGGATGTGGTACTACGATCACATCGGCGGCCGGCGATGTCCCGTGGTGGACACGTGGTGGCAAACCGAAACCGGGCAGATTCTGATCACGCCGCTCCCTGCCATCACACCAATGAAACCGGGTTCCGCAAGCAGACCTTTCCCGGGCATTGCCGCTGAGATCGTGAACGAGCGAGGCGAGAGCGTTTCCGTCGGCGGCGGCTATCTGGTTTTGAAGCGGCCATGGCCGGGCATGTTGCGAACCATCTACGGGGACTCCGAGCGCTACGTCCGCCAATACTGGGGACGGTGGGGCGAATCGGTCTACGTCACCGGCGACGGCGCCAAGCGCGACGAGGACGGATACTACTGGCTGCTCGGTCGGGTTGACGATGTGTTGAACGTTGCGGGCCATCGCGTGGGAACCATGGAGGTCGAGAGCGCGCTGGTCGATCATGCCAGCGTCGCCGAAGCCGCTGTCGTCGGCAAGCCTCACGAGATCAAGGGTCAGGCTATCGCCGCGTTCGTCACCGTGAAGGACGGCATCAAGGCCGACTCCGAACTGGCGAATGAACTGAAGCAGCATGTCGTGACGGTCATCGGCTCCATCGCGCGGCCGGACGAGATCCTGTTTGCTCCCGACCTTCCAAAGACGCGTTCGGGGAAGATCATGCGGCGACTCCTTCGAGACATCGCTGAAGGGAAAGCGCTGGGAGACACGACGACGCTGGCCGATCCGGCGGCAGTCGCGCGGCTGAAAGCGGCGTACGAGGAGGAGTCGAGCTAACTTCTCTATGCCCATTCCCCGTTCCAGTGTGCTGTTGCTCATCGCGCTGCTTGCGGCCGGTGGAGCGGCGCTCGGCTATGTGTTCTTGTGGCCACGTCATTCAGGTGATGGAACGGCGCCAGCCACCGCAAGCGCGCCTTCGTCCCCCACTCCTGCGGTCGAATGGTTCATCGACGCGGCTCAAGAGGCAGGTCTGGATTTCGTGCACTTCAACGGAATGTCCGGTGGTCTCTACTACGCCGAGCACATGGGCCCCGGAGTGGCGCTGTTCGACTACGACAATGACGGCGATCTCGATGTCTTTCTCCCTCAAGGTCGGATGCTCGGGACAGGAAAGACTCTCAGTCAAGCACTCTTCCCACCGAAAGACGGCCGGACGCCGAAAGGACGACTGTTCCGGAACGACCTGGAAATTCGGGCTGACGGCACACGCACGTTGCGATTCACCGATGTCACCGAGGCGAGCGGCTTGAATGCCACCGGGTACGGGATGGGAGTCACGGCCGGTGACTACGACAACGATGGATGCATCGACTTGTATGTCACGACGCTCGGCCGGAACCAGATGTTTCGAAACCGCTGCGACGGCACGTTCACGGATGTGTCGAAAGCCAGCGGCACCGACGACAGCGGATGGAGTGTGTCCGCGGCGTTCGTCGATTACGATCGCGATGGCTGGCTCGACCTGTTCGTGGGGCACTACCTGAACTACACTCCGGATGCCAACACGCTGTGCTACAGCGTGGCGGGAAAACCGGACTACTGCCCGCCCCACATTTATTCAGCCCAACCCAGCCACCTCTTTCACAACAACCGCAACGGCACGTTCACCGATGTGACGGCATCGGCGGGACTGTCGCGTGAATTCGGTCCGGCGCTTGGTGTCGTCGCCGCGGATTTCAACGCTGACGGTTGGCCGGACCTCTACGTCGCCAACGACGGGCAGCCGAACCAGCTGTGGATGAACCAGCGAGATGGCACGTTCAAGAACGTCGGGCTGCTTGCAGGCGTCGCATTGAGCGCCGAAGGTGACGCGAAGTCGAGCATGGGAGTAGACGCCGGCGATTTCGACAACGACGGCGATGACGATCTGCTCGTGACGGAGCTGACGGGACAAGGCAGCGATCTCTACGTCAACGACGGCATGGGTATCTTCGTCGATCAGAGTGCCCGCTCCCGACTGCGCTATCTCAGTCTGCCTTTTACCGGATTCGGTACGTCCTGGTTCGATTTCGACAACGACGGCTGGCTGGATACGCTCAGCGTCAATGGCGCCGTGACGAGCATCCAGGAGCTTGCGCGCGCGAACGACCCGTTTCCGTTGCACCAACGGAAGCAGCTGTTGAGAAACCTGGGGAACGGACAGTTCGAGGATGTGACGTCCCGCGCCGGTGGCCTCTTCCAGCGCGAGCAGGTCGGGCGTGGCGCGGCGTTTGGCGACGTCGATAACGACGGAGACACCGATGTCGTCGTCGCCAACGACAACGGTCCGGCCGAGTTATTGATCAATCAAATCGGCAGTCGCCAGCATTGGGTCGGACTCCGGCTCGTGGGCGAAAAGGGCCGCGACATGCTCGGTGCCCGCGTCAGCATCTCCCCGGGAGCGGGCGGGTCGCTCAAACCCTTATGGCGCCGGGCGCGTGCGGACGGCAGCTACGGATCGTCCAACGATCCGCGAGTGCTCGTGGGACTCGGATCGTCGAGTCAACCGGTTCGTGTCCAGGTCGTGTGGCCGGACGGCCGCATGGAAGAATGGGCCGATGTACCGGTGGACAAGTACACGACGCTCAAACAAGGCACAGGCAGGTGAGAGGCGTCGAAATGCAGAATGCCGAATGCACAATGCACAATGTCACGCGCCGGGTGCAGGCGCGCTGCGCATTCTGCATTCTGCATTGTGCATTGCTGTTGGCGATCGGCTGCAATCGCGGCGCGGCGCCGGTCAAGTCGGAGACCTCTGCTCCGACGACCGTGGTCATCGGACGGCAGTCGCTGAAGCCTGTTTCGTTTCCCGACATCTCTGGCGCAACTCCATCCGCGCAGAAACAGCTCCGTGACGCTAGCGTCTCGTTCGACGAGACGACTCAGAACGCTGGAGTTGCTGATGTCGTTCTCGGAAAAGCGTACGGGCAGATGGGAACGCTGCTATTGGCTGCCGAGTACCGTCAGGCGGCCGAGCCGTATTTGTTGAACGCCCAGGCGCTCGATCCCACGGAAATCCGGTGGCCGTATTTTCTGGCGCACCTGTATCGACTTCGGGGCGAATCTGCAAATGCCATCGTCTGGTTCGAGCGCTCGCTTCAGCTCCAGCCGGATTCCGTCGCCACGCTCGTCTGGCTCGGCGACGCGTACCTGGATCAGGGACGGCAAGCCGAAGCGGAACCACTGCTGATGAAGGTGTTCTCGCAGCAACCTCGTTCGGTTCCTGCGCTGTTCGGTCTGGGGCGTGTTGCGCTCGCCAAGCAGGACTACGGTCGCGCCATCGATTATCTCGAACAGGCTCTCGCCATCGACCAACACGCGACGCTGATTCATTACTCGCTCGGCATGGCGTATCGGGGCGCGGGCAATCTTGAACGGGCTCAGGCCCACCTCAAGCTGCGCGGCCCGGGGCAAATCCGTCCACCCGATCCGCTCATGATGGAGCTCGATACGGTGCTGGAGAGCGCGGTGGCATACGAGGTTCGCGGTGCGCGCGCCCTCGACGAAGGGAAGTGGGCCGAGGCGGCGGGGTATTTTCGAAAAGGCATCGAGCTCGCTCCAAACGAGCCCTCCTACCGGCACAAGCTTGGAACGGCCATGGCGATGATGGGCGACGGTCAGGGCGCATTCGAGCAGTTCGAGCTGGTGGCCAGCCGTTGGCCGAATTTCGCCAAAGGGCAGTACAGCCTCGGTGTCATGCTGGCGTCGAGCGGGCGTCAGCGCGAGGCGGTCGAACGATTCGCGGCGGCGGTCAAAGCCGATCCGACCTATGTGGAGCCGCAGGTCCAGATGGCGGAAACGCTGAGGGCCATGGGTCGGTTTCAGGATGCGTTGGCTGCCTACGATCGGGCGATCAAGCTCGATCCTCGAGTGGCCGACGCCCGCTTAGGCGCCGCGATGGCCCTGGCCGGTCTCCGGCGGTACGGAGACGCCCGCGACCGGTTGTCTGAAGGAATGAAGCTCTTCCCTGAGCGACCCGAATTCGCACAGGCGCTGGCCAGTCTGCCTCAGTAGCCCCGCTTCAGGGCTCAGGGCTCAGGGCTGAATTCTTGTCGGGTGGCTTCCGCCTTGAGGCGGAAGAGAGCCGCCGGGATTGATCTTCCGGCTGAAGCCGGAAGCCTCGGCTGAAGCCGGGATCACCGAAAGTATGCAGGATCTCCGACTCGCTTTCCGAGCGCTTCGCGCCACACCCATCGTGACGGTCGTCGCGGCGCTGTCGCTCACGCTCGGTATCGGCGCGAACACCGCAATCTTTTCCCTCGTCAACAGCCTGCTTCTGCGTCCCCTGCCGGTGAAGGAACCGGAGCGGCTGGTGATGCTGTCAACGGGACACGACCGTAGCGACTCCCAGTTTAGTTACGCACTGTTCGAGCAGGTGCGCCATCTCGAGCAGTTCGACGGCGCCGTTGCGTGGAACGCCGGGGGCACATTGACACTCAGCGACGGCGCCGATTCGCAGCCGGTCGTGGATCAGTTCGTCAGCGGCGAGTACTTCTCGACGCTTGGCGTCCGCGCCGTCATCGGCCGCACGCTGACGCCAGCCGACGACGTTCCCGGCGGCGGACCGGACGGGCTGGTCGCCATGATCAGCTATCGCTTGTGGCAAACACGCTTCGGCGGCGCCGCGAATGTCGTCGGAGCGCGGATTACCCTCGAGCGTACGCCGGTGACGGTAGTCGGCGTCATTCCGCCAGAATTCTTTGGCCTGATTGTCGGCAGCACGTTCGATGTCGCGCTTCCAATCCGCCAGCAGCCTCTGCTGTCACGAGCGGCACCACTCACCGACGATCTCGTGTGGCTGAGGATCACGCTGCGGATGAAGCCCATGCAGTCGCTCGAGGAAGCTACGGCGGCGCTGCGCGCCGTTCAACCGCAGATTCGCGCCGGTGCGATGCCCAAAGACGGCCAGGATGCGCGTACGTTTCTCAAGGATCCCCTCGTGCTCGTCCCTGCCGGCTCGCGAATGACGCCTTTGCGCCAGCGGTTCGAGCGGCCGCTCGTCGCCATTCTCGTTGTCGTCGCGTTGGTGCTGGTCATCGCCTGCGCGAACATCGCCAACCTGATGCTGGCTCGGTGCGCAGCGCGCCGGCACGAGCTGAGCATCCGCGTCGCGCTCGGCGCTTCCCGCTGGCGCCTCGCACGCCAGTTTCTGGCCGAGAGCCTGCTGTTGGCATCGATCGGCACCGCCACAGGCGTCGTTCTCGGCGCCTGGGCGAGCCGCGCGATTGTCTCTCAGTTGTCGACCCCGGCGAGCCCGGTCGTCCTTTACTCCTCACTCGACTGGCGCGTGCTCACGTTCACTGCCGCGGCGATGGTCATGACGACGGTGATCGCGGGGGCTACGCCGGCGCTTCGCGCGGCAGGAGTCCCGCCGATCGACGCGCTGAAAGAGCAGGGGCGCTCCATGATTGGCGGAAGCGGTGGCCACGCGTCGCGCGGTCTGATCGTGGCGCAGGTGGCGCTGTCCCTCGTCTTGGTGGTCGCTGCGGGGCTGTTCGTGCGTACCTTCGAACGGCTGCAGGGCGCATCGTTGGGCTTCGATCGCGATCGCGTGCTGGTCGTCACCGTCGCGGCGCCCACAGTACCGGCTACCGAGCGGCGCGTCGTTTACCAGCGGCTCGTCCGCGCCGCGGCTGACGTGCCCGGTGTCGCGGCAGCCGGCGGTTCATTCAACCCGCCGATTGTGGGAACGCTCATTGGCGAGTTCGTCGTATCGGAGCCCGGCGTGCCGCCACCGCCAGAGGCCGAGCACATCTCGCAGGTAGGGGAGACGTCGCCGGGATGGTTCTCGGCCTACGGCACGGCCGTTCGCGCCGGCCGCGACTTCGACGATCGCGACACGCTCACGTCGCCGCCGGTGATGCTCGTCAACGAATCGTTCGTACGCCGATTCCTGCCGAATCAGGATCCGGTCGGCAAACCGATGGCCGTGACCTTCCGCATGCCGCCCTTTGGCGACGTGCTCCTCGGCACCAAGACCATCGTCGGCGTCGTTGGCGATTCGGTGTACCGAGCGATCCGTGACCCGCGGAGGCCGACGATCTACTTCGCCATGGGGCAACGCCCGGGCCCGCTGCTGTTCGCGAACTTCTTCATCGCGGTCCGGGCGTCAGCTGGCTCGCCGCTGCTGCTGACGCGGAGCCTGACGGCGGCTCTCACGGCGGTCAACCCAGATCTAACGCTCACATTCCGGGGGTTATCAGATCAAGTGAACGACTCGCTCGCCCAGGATCGCGTGGTCGCCATGCTGTCGGGATTCTTCGGCGCGCTTGCGCTGCTGCTTGCCGCCCTCGGCCTCTACGGTGTGACAGCGTATGCGGTCTCACGACGCCGCACGGAGATCGGCATCCGCATGGCGCTCGGTGCGGCGCCATCCGCCATCGCACGCCTCGTGCTTGTGCACGTGTCGTGGCTGGTGGGGCTTGGGGTACTTGTCGGCGCCGGGCTCAGCGTGTGGGCATCGACGTTTGTTGCAAGCTCGTTGTACGGCCTCGAGCCGCGCGATCCAACGACGCTCACGGTCGCCATCGCCACACTTGCTGCGGCCGCGGCGTTGGCCGCCTGGTTGCCGGCTTGGCGCGCGTCCCGGCTCGACCCCTCTGAGGCTCTTCGAGAACGCTGAGACTCCCGTGCTCGCGCATTCGGACTCTTGACCGCGCCGCCACCGTTCGCAGCCCGGGTGAGGCGTGTATGATCCGCTTCAATGCCCAAGAGACTTCTGACGGTGATTCGAGTAGCCGCGTTCTGTGGGGCTGTAGCATCTGCCGTCTCGGCCCAAGAAAAAACCATCGTGCTGAAGGCCGCTCGCATCTTCGACGGCCACGACGTGCGGGCACCTGGCGTCGTGATCGTTTCGGGGTCGGTGATCACCTCGGCAGGATCGACGATGCAGACCCCGGTCGGCGCAGAAGTGATCGACCTCGGGGACGCGACGCTCTCACCCGGGTTCATCGATGCGCACACGCATCTGTCGTTCATGTATCACACAGACTATCGGGACGATATCGTGGAGTCGGTGAGGAAGCCGATTTCCGAGCAAGCGCTCTTCGCTGCAGAGAATCTGAAAAAGACTCTGCTGGCTGGCGTGACCACCGTGCGCGACGTCGGCAGCCGGGATTTTGTCGACGTTGGCCTGCGAAATGCCGCCGCGGCGGGGATTGTTCCTGGTCCCAGAATGTTGGTGTCGGTTCACTCCATCAGCTCCACAGGAGGTCACTGCGACGGGCAGAACGGGATGCGCGCGGGGATCTTCGGATACGAGAGCGGTCCAGAGCACGGAGTCATCAACGGGCCGGACGAAGGGC
The DNA here is from genome assembly GCA_963773035.1 of uncultured Acidobacteriota bacterium. Lineage (GTDB taxonomy): Bacteria > Acidobacteriota > Vicinamibacteria > Vicinamibacterales > CAVVIG01 > CAVRXZ01. The sequence continues at coordinate 218,181 of CAVYZX010000038.1, forward strand.
GAAAGGCGGTTCGCTACAACATCAAGTACGGTGCCGACGTGATCAAGGTGTGCGCGACGGGCGGGGTGCTCTCGCTGACTGACCCACCCGACGTCGCTCAGCTCACGCAGGAGGAGCTGAACGCGATCGTGGACGAGGCGCACACGCTGCGCAAGAAAACTGCAGCACATGCGCATGGGGCAGAGGGCGCCAAACGCGCCATCCGGGCTGGAATCGATTCGATCGAACACGGCGCCTTCTTGGACGACGAAGCGTTGGATCTGATGAAGGCCCGCGGCACCTACTTCGTCCCGACGTTGATGGCGCTCGAGGGCGGCAAAGAGATCCTCGCTAAAGGTGGCTACTCGCCCTTAGTGGCCGAGAAGATGAAGGCTGCGCTGGAATCCGCCAACACGGTGGTGCGGAACGCGATTAATAAAGGGGTGAAGATCGGGCTCGGAACCGACGCTGCTGTTTATCCACACGGCCGGAACACCGAGGAATTTCATTTATTGACAGCGCTCGGGCTGTCGCCACTCGACGCTTTGCGAGCGGGCACGTCCGTGGACGCTGAGCTGCTCGGCGTTCAAGACCGTTTGGGGACTCTTGCGCCCGGCAAACTTGCCGACATCGTTGCGTTCCCGGGCGACCCGAGGCAGAACATCCGGCAGGTCGAGAAGGTGTTCTTCGTGATGAAGGATGGCCAGATCGTGCGAAACGACCGACCGACGAAGTAACCAGACCGCTTCAGGGCGTGACGCGCGGTGTGAGCGTGAACGAAATTCCCCCGGTCACCATCAGCGACGTACCGCCGGCTGCGGCATTGGAGATCGTGCGCCCGGCGCCGCCGAATACGGCCACCGACGGAGCTAGAAAGTAGGCCGCTACACCGTTCAAGTCGGTGCGCGTCTTTGGCAGCTGAAGAGTATCCGGACAGGGTCGTTGTTTATTGCGCGCATGACACTGAGCGCGGTCGTGATCATGAGCCGTTCCTGCACCGGAATCTCGACCGCGCTGCTGCCGAACACGGCGCCGCGCGAAAAGTAGCCGGTCGATCCGAAGACCCGGTAGCCCTTCCCCCGAAATGGGATTCCAGACTGACCGGTGCGCCCCATCCAAACCGGCCCGCCCCGGTGGTGGAATTGTCCAGCATCTCGACTGTCGGACTGACCGCAAGACCCACTCGCCGGCCCTTGTCGTGCGGATCGACGATGGATAGTTTCGTGCTGAAGAACATGTCGCCGATCCCGTTCAGACTGGATCCGTCTGGCAACTGCAGCCGGTAGGTACGGCACCGTGACGCCAACCTGGGCTCGGCGCGTTACTCCAACGCTGACATCTGCGATGGGAAAATCAGTCTGATGACTGAACGGGGTCCGGTAGTGCCCGAAGGAGATCGCCGTCCACGCGTTTCCAGTCCCCAAGACAGACGCATCGTCCAGCCACGAACCAAACTGACGCACACCGGGTAATCGAGGCCGTCGCCGCCGCCGTCGCGGATCCGCTTGTGACCGGTCCTGCGCGTCCCTTACCGAGCGCTTTACCGTGACCCTGGGCGGCGGCTGGGCCCGCCGCCAGGGCGACGAAGGCAACAGCGACAGCGAGAGTTCTCATCACGTCAGTGTGAGTGGCTGTTCTTGGAACTGCCCGCAGGTTTCTTGGTCGTAGTTGCCTGTTCACTGATCTCGACATTCGCTTCAACTTGAGCTTTCTGCGCCTCCGTCGTGGAATCCACGCCAGGCTTCAGCTGCTGAATCGCCTGCCCGAGGCTTACCGGCGACTTGCCGGTCGACGTGCCAGCCAAGGTCGTTCCCGTCATCGCGGCTTTCAACTCGTCGAACTTGATGCCCAGGTTGTTCGACACGTTCACGGCGGCAACGAAATTGCCGAAGTTCTTGAACCCCGCTGTTGCCGGATTGAGTGCATTGAGATCGGTGATGTTCAACGAGCGTTGCACCTTGCCCAGCAGGTTGGGCTTCGTCGAGAGCTTCTGCGCGATCGGATTGTCGGGAACCCAAGTGCCGTTCGGCGCGGCACCCGTGCTTCCAGACGTCGAGGCACTCGGGTCACTAGTCGTGGTCCCCGGCCCAGATGAAGAGGACGTTGTGGTGGGCGACGTCTTCTGGTGCCCTTTCGCGTCCGTCTTGGCTGGCTTGACGGGCTTCGTCGGCCCGCTTGTCGACTTTGGACCGTGAGTTTGCGTCGATGCACTTCCCATCGATTTCGTTTTCGGCGCGCCGGTCGTTTTTGGCCCTTGGCCCTTTGCGCTTGGGTGAGCCGAGAGCGCGAACACAATCGCGGCACCGAGTACTAACGGAATTGTGATCCGAGTTTTCATGGCATCCCCCAGGCGACTTTTCGAGCAACAGCTATGCCTCGATGCACCGTTCTTGAGTGTTCCGCCTTCTTGTTGTTGCAGTGAGGCTTAGGAGCGCATCGTGAAAATTGGAATTTCAAGATCGAGTGTCGGAATTCGTTGCCCAGTTCCTGAATTTACGTGCGGTTTGGCGGCCGGGATAAGATTCCGGCAAGGGCAAATCTGTGTTTCCGATTTTTGCTAAGCGGCGTGGCGTATTCTGGGGCGGACTCGCGGTCCTTTTGCTTGCTGCTACTTTCGGCGGCGGTACCTTGCGCTTCGCCGCAGCTGACCGACTCCTATCACCGGATTCACCAACGTACGAAGAAACCGTCCGTAGCTTCTACGATGGTCTGGCACATCTCGAAATCGGGCTTCTCGATGATGCGAGGCGAGGATTCACCCGTGCGACGGAGTTGGTGCCTGGTGAACCCGCAGCTTGGGCCAATCTCGGTCTAGCGAACATCCGCCTCGGCGAGTTCGAAACCGCAGTGCCGCTGGTTCAGCGAGCAGCGAACCTTGCGCCCGAGAACAGCGAAATCGAGCTGTTGTTCGGCCAGCTCGAAACGTCGCGAGGCCGGCTCGACGAAGGAATTGCGCATCTGCGTCGGGCGGTCCAGCTCGGTCCTCGAGACCTTCGGCCGAAGGCCGCCCTTGCTCAGGAAGTGGAACGCGCTGCCGGTCAGGACGCTGATCGAGAGGCGCAGCGACTGTTCGAGGAACTTCTGAACCTGCGCCCCGATAACCTGGCCGTGCTCCTCGAGCGCGCCCGCCTGGCGGCCAAGCGCAGCGATCTCCCACTGCTTCAGGAGTCAGTGACCCGGCTCGGGAAGTACGTGAGCGGCTGGCCGGATGTGGCGGTCGAGCAATATCGCGCGCTGGAGCGAGACGTTCAAACCTCGAATACCACCCAGTCCGCTCGGGGCGTCGTCGTCTTGCGTAACGTGCTGGTGCGTCTCCCGGCGTTCCGCGAGGGGTTGGCCGAGATCAGAACGCCGTCCGAGCTGATCGCGGAACCGTTCAACCGATTTCTGAAGTTGACTCAGCCTACATCGAGGCCTTCACCAGCCGACGAGTCGCTCACATTCGCTAGAGAGCCAGTCGGGCCCGATGTCGCCACCCCCGCAACCGCTGTCGTTGCCTTTTCATCCGATGCCACTGATTCTCCTGCCGTCTATTCAGCCGACGGACGGGGCGTTCGACGAGTCGATGCTTCGGGAGCAGCGGTGACGTTTCCGTCCGGATGGTCCGGTCCTTCTGCGAGCGGACTTCTCGCGCTCGACTGGAGTCGCGACTTCAGGATGGACTTGGCGTTGGCCGGAGCCGGCGGATTGAAACTGCTCGTTCAGCGAAGTCCCGGGGAATTTGCCGACGTCACGGCAGAAGCGGCGAGGAACGGCGCGGCGGTGAGCGCCGACTGCACCGGTGTATGGACGGCCGACATCGAAATGGACGGTGACCTCGACCTGATCGTTGGTGTGAAAGCAGGACCCACCGTGGTGTTGAGGAACAACGGCGATGGTACCTGGCGCCGGCTGCCTGTGTTTTCCGATGTCGTGGGCCTCCAAGGTTTCGCCTGGGGAGACCTGGATCGGGACGGTGATCCCGACGCAGTCCTCCTGGATAGCGGAGGGGTCGTTCATGTGTTCGAGAATCGACAGGCCGGTCAGTTTCGCCCGATCCCGCTTCCGGCCGACGTCAGGGACGTGATTGCTCTCGCCGTGGGAGACGTCAATGCCGATGGCGTGCTCGATGTGGTGACATTGGACGCGAGTGGATCGCTGAAGCGGATTTCGGCACCCAGCAATGGAGGCAGCCCATCGGATCCGCCACGTTGGAGTGAGCAGCAACTTGGGTCCTGGGCCGATCGTGACAAATCCTCCCAGGGTCCTTATCGACTGTTTCTGGCAGACCTCGACAACAACGGCGCTCTTGATATCGCGGCTTCCGGTGGCGGCCGCTTCAGCGTGTGGCTTGCCACGGAGAGCGGCAACTTTCAGCGGATGCCAGGCGTACCGGAGGCTGATGTCTTCGAGGTCGTCGATCTGAACGGAGATGGTCAGCTCGATTTCGTCGGACTTGCCGCGGGACGGCCCGTTCGTGTTCTCGGCAGAGGCACGAAAAACTACCACTGGGACGTGTTCCGCCCGCGCGCGCAGCAGACTGCCGGCGATCAACGGATCAATTCGTTCGGTGTCGGAGGCGACATCGAGATCCGATCGGGTTTGATGACGCAGAAGCAAACCCTCACAGGTGCGCCGGTGCACTTCGGTCTGGGCACACGCGCCGGCATCGACGTCGCGCGAATCGTCTGGCCGAACGGAGTCGTGCAAGCCGAATTCGATCGCCGCGCCGACGAAGTGATCGTGGCCGAACAACGGTTGAAAGGCTCTTGTCCGTGGGTGTTCACCTACGACGGTACGGGCATGCGCTTCGTCACTGACTTTCTGTGGCGCTCTCCGCTTGGGTTACGGATCAACGCTCAAGACACCGCCGATGTGGCCCAGACCGAAGATTGGGTGAAGATTCGGGGCGATCAACTCGTCCCGAGAGACGGCGCCTATGACGTCCGGATCACTGCCGAATTGTGGGAAACGCACTTCTTCGACCAGGTCTCGCTGCTGGTCGTGGATCACCCCGCCGACACCGAGGTGTTCGTCGACGAGCGATTTGCGAAACAGACTCCGGCGCTCGCGACATACCTCATGAAGACGCCGAGAGCGGTCAGGGGCGCTCGCGACGAATCCGGCCGCGACGTAACGGACCTCATCGCCCGGCAGGATGGCCGCTACCTGGCGACGTTCGAGCGAGGGCCTTACCAAGGTATTGCCCGCGAGCATTTCGTGGAGGTGGAGCTGGGCACGGAGATTCCAGCGGGTCGCCCGCTGTGGCTCGTGGCCAACGGCTGGACATACCCGACCGACAGCAGCATCAACCTGGCGATCGGACAAGGTGGGCTCGTCCGTCCGAACGGCCTGTCGCTCGAAGCGCAGAACGAGGCCGGTCGATGGATCACAATCGATGCCGACCTGGGATTTCCTGCGGGCAAGAACAAGACGATCCTCGTCGATCTCGGGCGGGTCGTTCGTGCGGGGGTTGCCCACGCGCAAAAAGTGCGTCTGAGGACCAACCTCGAGGTCTACTGGGACTGGCTTGCTGTCGCCGATGGCCTCGATGCGGCATCTCTTCGAACCTCCCGCCTTCAGCCTCATCGTGCTGACCTTCGCTATCGCGGTTTTTCGGAAACGACGCTCACACGAGGAGCGGGTGTCGACGGTTTGTCACAGGCCAACCGAGAGGCGCCGGAGGAACCGATCTACGGCAGGCTGGCGAACGTCACGCCGCGCTGGCGCGACCTTGTCGGCTACTACACGCGCTTCGGAGACGTCCGCGAGCTGATTGAGCGGGTTGATGATCGGTACGTCATCATGAACGCAGGCGATGAACTTCGGTTGCAGTTCCCGGTCCCTCTGCCGCCGGCCGCCGGTTGGAGGCGCGACTTCGTACTCATTGGTGACGGCTGGGAGAAGGACGGCGACTTCAACACGAGCTTTTCGGCGACCGTACTGCCGCTTCCGACGCACGACCGGCCCAACTACGAAGCTGGGTCCGATGTAGGCGATCTCGAAAACGACCCGGTCTACCGGCGGCATCCGCAAGATTGGCAGACCTACCATACACGATTCGTTGTACCACGGACTTTCTTGGATGGGTTGAGATTGAACCCTCGATGATCGCGACGAACCACGAACCGGCTTAGGGTTCACGGTTCAAGGTTCAGCGTGCAGGGTTCGGTTCAAGGTTCAGGGTTCTCGGTTCTCAGAACTGTGAACCCAGAACCGTACCTTGAACTATTGAACCTTGAACCGTTGAACCGTTGAATGCGTGAGTAGCGAGCGAGTGTGGTGGTTGGCAGCCAGTGTGGTTAAGATCACTTGAATGACTAACGCTGGTCGGCAGCGAGCTCTCTGGATGGTGTGGGCGCTTGTGCTCGTCGCGTCACTCGGAGCAGTTGTCTGGTTCAATCGGGCCAATGCGGGTCCCGGCAACGCGGTCCGTTCCGGTGAAGGTCACGGCCAGGCCGACGCAATCGCCCGTTATGGGTTCCGGCTCGATGAAACTGCTCGATCGGTCGGTGTCGAATTCGTCCATCAGGGTCCGACGTTCGACAAGCAGTTGGATCACATCATGCCGCAGGTGGCATCGATGGGCGCTTCGATCGCCGTCGCCGATTTCAACCGCGATGGATGGGCCGACTTCTACGCAACCAACAGCGCCGAGGGAAGCCAGAACCATCTCTACCGGAATCGAGGCGATGGCACGTTTGCCGACGTGGCTCCCTCGCTTGGCGTTGCCGACGTCAATCAGTCTGGCACCGGCGTGTCCATGGGTTCGCTCTGGGGCGACTACGACAACGACGGTTACGAGGATTTGTTTCTTTACAAGTACGGTCGTCCCGAGCTGTTTCATAACGATCAGGGAAATGGCTTCACTGCGGTTGGGGAACGCGCGGGCCTTCCACGCTGGATCAATGCGAACAGCGCCGTGTGGTTCGACTACGACCGTGATGGCTGGCTGGATCTGTTCGTCGCCGGCTACTGGTCCGAGGACGTGGACCTCTGGAAGCTCCAGACCACCCGGATCATGCCGGAGAGCTTCGAGTACGCGAACAATGGCGGCCGGAAGTACCTGTTTCACAATCGAGGTGACGGCACATTCGAGGAAGTCTCGGAACGGCTGGGCCTGACTTCACGCCGATGGACGCTCGCCGCTGCAGCGGCCGACTTGATGGGAACGGGCTATCCGGATCTGTTTCTGGCCAACGACTACGGTATCTCTCAGCTCTTCGCCAACAAGCAGGGCAAGCGCTTTGACGAAGTCGGCGCCGAAACTGGCGTGGGCCGCGCGCCAAAGAGCGGGATGAACGCCGCCTTCGGCGATGTCTTCAACGACGGCCGATTGTCTATCTACAAGACGAACATCTCGGAGCCCGGCGTCCTCGTTCAAGCCAATGATCTCTGGGTTCCCAAGAAGGAGGCCGCGGGGAAGTCCGGCAACCCTGGAAACATTGTCTTCGAGGATCTCGCCTCGAGCATGGGAGTAGACCTCGGCGGCTGGAGCTGGGGCGCGCAGTTCGGCGACTTGAACAACGACGGCAAGCTCGATCTGTACCTGGTGAACGGATATGTGTCGGCTGGAGAGCGGAGCAGCTACTGGTACGACTTCGCTCAGATTGCCGTCGGTCACAGCACCATCATTGGCGACGCGCAAAACTGGCCGGCGATGAAAGGCAGAAGCCTGTCCGGGTACCAACGAAAACGCGTCTGGATCAACGACGGCCTGGGTCGGTTTACCGACGTCGCGCAGGTCGTAGGAGCCACCGACGTGTATGACGGCCGGGCGATTGCTCTTGCCGATCTCTCGAATCGTGGCGTGTTCGACATTCTCGTCGCCAACCAGCGCGGCCCGCTTCTGATCTACAAGAACACGGTACAGCCTGGCAGGCATTGGATCGACTTCGATCTGGAAGGGACCACGAGCAACAGGAGCGCTATCGGCGCCCGGATCGAGGTGCACTGGAACGGTCAGGTGCAGGTGCAGGAGATCAGTGCGGGAAGCGGCTTCAGCGCGCAGAATCAACGGAGAGTTCACTACGGGCTGGGTGCCATGGCCGAGGTCGATCGCGTCACGATCCGCTGGCCGTCCGGCCGGGTCCAGACCATCGAGAAGCCGCCGGTTGACAGGATTTACACGATCAAGGAACCCAAAGCGAGCAAATGACCACTGACGCTGTCCTGTCGTCAGCCGAAGCAACGTCGTCTCGTCGAAGCGTGTTGCGCGCCCTCGAGAATCGGTTTCTGGCGCCAGCTTTCATCACTTGCATCCTGCTGGCCGCACAGCTGTCGTTCGGCATTCTCGAAAGCTACGACCGCACGGTCCTGGCCATCGTGATCGCGATCGCCGCCGAATTGGTGATGGGCCGAATCACGTACCGGCACTGGCCTCACCCGGCCAGCGCGTATATCACCGGGATCAGCGTTGGGATTCTGGTGCGGTCGCCATTCTTTTGGCCGTATGTGCTGGCCAGCTTGATCTCAATCGCGTCCAAGTACGTGTTGCGGTTCAGGGGCCGGCACTTGTGGAATCCGTCGAACTTCGGCGTCAGCGCGGTGTTGTTTCTCGCGCCGGCGACGGCTTCTCTTTTGAGCATCCAGTGGGGCAACACGCTCTGGCCCATGGTTGTCATCTGGCTGCTGGGCGCCGTGATCGTCTGGCGAGTCGGTCGTTTGCACATCAGCGCCACATACGTTCTGTCTTTTATCGGTCTGTCGTTCATTCGTAGTGCCATCACCGGCAACCCGTGGCTGGCGAACGTGGCGCCAATCACCGGCCCGATGTATCAGCTCTTCATTTTCTTCATGGTGACCGATCCGAAGACAACCGTCGGGCCGAAGTGGGCCCAGATGGTGGTCGTGTTCGTGGTCGCGCTGGTCGAAATGGTGCTGCGGCTGAACGAGATCGTCTACGCGCCGTTCTATGCGCTTTTCCTGGTCGGGCCGACGGCGATGATCGTTGAAAGCCTGTTCGCCGGCCCTGCGGTTGCGCGGCGGAGGTCATGATGAGCGTGTACCGTGCTGAAGTGGTCGGGTCGCTTTTGCGCCCGGCCTGGCTCAAAGACGCGCGGACGGCGTGGCAGCAGGGCAAGTTGGCCGCGGCCGAGTTCAAGCGCATCGAAGACCGCGCCGTCGATGCCGCCGTGGCACAGCAGGAAGCGATTGGCGTCGATGTGATCACGGACGGAGAGTTGCGGCGCGCGCTGTTCATCGGACCGCTGACTGAAACGGTCGATGGATTTGGTCCGACCCAGGAAGTGATCGAGTCGCAGCGGCACTGGCGGACGCCGTCCGGTCCCTACGTGTCGGAAGCTCCGCAGGGCTTCGCGGTGACCGGCAAATTGCGACGCCGCCGGTCGCTTGCCGCCGAAGAGTTCACCTATCTTCGCGCGCGGGCACGCAAGCCCGCGAAGGTGACGCTTCCCAGCCCACTCATGCTGGCGTTGCTCTGGTCGCCGAAGTACTCATCGTCGGCGTATCCCGACCCGTTCACGCTGTTCGCGGATGCCGTAGATCTCGTCAGAGCGGAAGTGCAGGAAGTTGCAGCTTTAGGCTGCACCTACATTCAAATCGACGCGCCAGAGCTTGGAACGCTGGTCGATGAGGCGACGCGCACCAATGCATACGAAGCGCAGGGCATTTCGACGGACAGGCTGCTCGGCGAGGGAATCGAGATGCTCAATGCTGTCGCAGACGCACCTGGGGTGACCTTCTCCATGCACATGTGCCGGGGCAACAATGCCGGAATGTGGATGTCCGAAGGCGGCTACGAGGCCATCTCGAAGCAGGTGTTCCGCCGCGCCACGCGCTACGACATCTTCTCGCTCGAGTACGACGATGCGCGATCGGGTGGATTCGAACCGCTTCGTGACATCCCGACGGATAAACGGGTCGTGCTCGGGCTCGTTTCAACCAAGACCGATCGCATCGAGCCGGCCGACGAGATCGTCGCGCGGATCAAGGAAGCCGGCCGATTCTTCCCGTCAGACCAGCTCGCGCTGTCGACACAGTGCGGCTTTGCGTCGGTTTTTACCGGCAACCCGATTCGTGAGGAGACTCAACCCGCGAAGCTCAAGCTCGTCGTCGACGCCGCGCGCCGGGCGTGGCATTAGGGTTCCGATCCGTCGGCTCGAGCGCCTCTGGGGAAGGGCGTGCGACTCTCGGCCTTGAAACCACTTCGTTCCAACAGCCGGTGAATCTCGTCAGCCGTGGCATCGAGCTTCGACCGGCTGGCCAGGAGATCCTCGGCCAGCACCGGGAACCAGTCTCTGCGTGAACGGTCGAGTAAGCCTGCGACGTCGAACGGCTCGATCGCTCGATCGATGCGCGCGATGAGCGTGTCTCGCGCTACGGCATCCGGGCCTGCTATCACGCATTCGGCACACAGACGGAGCTCGGGACCGAACCCGGGATGGTTGTGCAGCAGAAACCCTGGCGCGAGGTCAGGCCGCCCAAGACGTCGCGCGGCTTCGCTGTAGCTGGCGGCCGCGAAATACAGCAAGGTGAGACGCTTGAAGAGCAGCGGATCGGTCATCGTCGCGTACAACGCGGCAACGAGTCGTTCTGTCGCATCGAGCTCGTCCTGCGTCACTTGCGCGTAAGCCGCGAGCGCAGCTTCGCGTTGAGGGCCTTCCGCGGTGCGTTCGAGCAGGTCAACGAGGCGTCCTATTCCCAGCAGAGTCAGCGGAAAGCCTGTCGACAACAGCGGATCGATCACGCCAGCCGCCGACGGGAGCAGCGCCCATCTCGTTCCACAGACCTGCCGACACCTATAAGCAAGTCGTGCACTGTAGATGAACGGCATCGTCGCATTCGAGGCGCGAAACTGTTCGTGAACTGACGGCAGCCTCTCCAGCAATCGAGCCCACGACGGCGCACCGTCCGCTGCCCGAAATTCCACCGCCCGGTCATCAATCAGTGCCGCGCCGGCACTGGTGATGCCGTTGTTGAATCTCAGCACCCATATCCAGCCGCCAGGAAACACGTGATGGACGGCCGCATCGTCACGAGCGTAAGGCGGCGGCTCGGATGCCGGGCGCAGCCGGTCCCAGCGTTCCACATTTTGGAAGTGCGAATAGACGCCGTGTGTGTGCGGCAGCCAGTGTGGGACGACTTCCTCGAGGCCGAGCGCGCGATGGAGGAATCCGCGCGGTCCGCTGGCGTCGATGAGAAACCGTGCGTTGATTTGAAGGTTGCGGCCCTTTCTCACGCCTTCGAGACTGATGCTCGACGCATGTTCCGAGACACGATCCAGCCTTGTCTCATCGAGATAGATCGTTCCGGCAGCTTCGGCCTCCCGAACGAGCGCATGATCGAAAGCGGGTCTGTACCAATGGGTGTCGCCGATTTCATCGTGCGGACTCGCCGCCACCAGGAGTTCGTTGGCGCGATCGGGTTCATCGGCGAACGGCTTTCCAAATTGATGGAAGAAGAACGTGAAGCCTCGCTTGAGCCCACCCGCAACGTCCGGCCGCTCGCGCTGCCACGTTCCCCACTTCGAGAACGGTCGGATTCGAGACAATCCATAGCGATTGGCCAGCTCCTCCAGTAGCAGGTTCGCCAACGGAGTCGAAGATTCACCGATTGCAAATCGGGGGTGGCGCCCTCGTTCGATCAGCACGACTCGACGGCCTGTCCGGCGAAGACACAGAGCAGTCAGCGATCCCGAAAACCCGGATCCGACAATAGCAATGTCGGCGTCGACGTGTTCGCAGGGCTTTAGCCCTGCGGATTCATGCAATGTCTGCACGAGATCTCAGGAACGATCTGTTGTTCCAGGTTCATAGTTTTGAGGCGTGCGCAACGGGTCGCCACACAATGCGGACAGGTCGCGAAGCGTTCCAGATCCCACAAATCGACGAACAGTCGCTCGTCGCCGCGACGCAGACCGTGACTCGGCGTTTTAGAGCGTTGTAGAGCGGCCGCGAAGCTTCGCTCGATATCCTCCAACGTTGGTGGCCGGAACAACAGGTCATCCTCCAGGGCTTCCAGAGCACCATTACCCGTACGCGTCGGGATGAGCGACACGACCGAAGCGCCGCAGGAGAATGCGACGTCGATGGACGCCAGAAGCGAATCGTCCTGGTCAACAAACGGCACGAACGGCGGCGAGATCAGCAGGAACACGCGTAGCGACACGCCTCGATCCTTGAGCCTGTTCGCAGCGGCCGCAAACTCCTCGACGGTCATGTGTTTGTGTAGCCTTTCCAGGGCTTCGGGATGGGCCGTCTCCAGACCCATAGCGACTTCCAAATGAACCGGTGCCTGCCCGGCTGTCTTGTGACGCTCGAGCGCGTCCAGAAAGCGATCGACGCGAGGGTCTATGAGGGCTGGATGACATTCGACGATCACTCGCTCGAGTCCGACAAGATGAGACGCTACCGCCGAGTAGTCGCTTTCCGGTACGGCTCGCGGGTCGAAGAAGCTCGCGGCGTTGTAGAGCTTCATTGTAGTGACCCGCTCGTAGCGTCGAGCGAGCTCGTCGCGGGCAGTCTCGATCTGTCGCGGAATCGCGCCCGGAGGTGTGTCCGAGGCGATGGTTCCTCGCCAGAGGTCGCACATCACACAGCGCCACGGGCATTCGCGTCCCGTCAAGAAGACGGTGGCAACGCGGGCGAGACGTCCGTCCGCCGCTCGTTCGTTTTCGACGATCAAGTTCTGATAACGCCAGGGGTCATGCGATGGGCGCGGGGACCTGCGCTCCATGACAAATCGGTCGCGGTCGCGACTGCCCGACGGAAACGAAACAGGATGGCGGCCCGTGCCGGTCGTCATAGTTCTTTCATACGATTGACAGGTTTGCTGGCGTACGACCTATACTAAGTCATTGATAAAAGAGTAGTTGCCGGTGGAGTCGACATGTACGCGAGCCCCGCTGATTCCGCTTCAATCCACCACGCTTCCAGCCTCGTCGAGCGATTGAACGGTCCTCAGCACGAGCTTGCCCTTCGGGTTTTCACCGTCATCGTCTTGGCACATTGGTCGGAACATCTGCTGCAGGCCTTTCAGATCTATGCACTTGGCTGGCCGGTTCCGGAGGCGCGCGGCTTGCTCGGTCTCTACTTTCCCTGGCTCATCCAATCCGAAGCCCTGCATTACGGCTACGCGCTCGTCATGCTTGCCGGGCTCTGGCTGCTTCGCAGCGGATTCACCGGTGTGAAAGACCACTGGTGGTGGACGCTGGCCCTCGGCATTCAGTTCTTCCATCATTTCGAACACCTGCTCCTGCAAACGCAGGCCATCATCGGGCACAACTTCTTCGGACGGCCGGTGCCCACCAGCATCGTGCAACTGTGGGTGCCGCGAGTCGAGCTGCACCTGTTCTATAACGCCATCGTGTTCATCCCGATGGTGATCGCGATGTACTACCACATGTTTCCCTCGTCGCCGGACGCCGTAAAGCAGCAATGCACCTGCGCATGGCATGGGTCGCCAGCGGCCGCCGTTTGAGGCCAATCGGCGCTCTCCAGCAACAGCTCCTCACAGAACAGATCGTACGGGCGCGGCGCGTGCCGCAAGTTTTTCAATTGGTCGTCGTCTGTGGCGTGCTCGGCTTCGCGTGTGGCCAGAGTCCTCGCGCCACGGCGGCGCGTAACGGCGGCGACGTCGCCTCCGATCTGACCTTCGAGTGGACGATGACGCCGAATCCTGCAACGGTCGGCACGGACACGGTTGGCGAGGTCACGATGCGAGATCGCTCCAAGCGTCCTGTTCGCGGAGCGACAATACAGATCGAATGCCACATGTCCCACCCCGGTATGGCGCCGGTGATCGGCCAAGCGACCGAGCGCAGCGAAGGTGTCTACCAGGTGCCTCTGCGGTTCTCGATGATCGGCGAATGGGTCGTCATCGTGAAAGGCACGCTCCCGGACGGACGCCGCTTCGACCGCCGAATCGAAACGGCCACAGTGCGACAGGCCAGGTGAACTGGCCGTGACAGTGGACGTCTTGCACTGGCCCGTGATTGGCACAGTGCTTCGTTGGCGACACATTCGAACCGCCGCTCAGCTCGTGATCCTGCTCGTCGCCGCGGCCGTTATCCTTCACGGTCTCTTCGGTCCTCAGCTCGCACCGACTAACCTAGCCACGGTGGTCACGTGGGTGCACTACCGTGGGCTGCTCATCGTTGCCTTGCTCGCGGTTGGCAATCTGTTCTGTTTCGGCTGTCCGTTCGTGCTCGTGCGCGACGCCGGGCGCCGGTTTCATTCGCCGAAACGGCGGTGGCCGCGGCGCCTTCGCACCAAGTGGATTGGCATCGCACTCCTCGTCGCGGTGCTCTTCACCTACGAACTGTTCGATTTGTGGGCTCTGCCGCGCACCACGGCACTGCTCGTCCTGGGGTATTTCGGCGCCGCACTGGCAATCGATCTCGTGTTCGCCGGGGGAACGTTCTGCAAGTACATCTGCCCGATCGGTCAGTTCAACTTCACCGCGGCGACGCTGTCGCCGTTGGAGTTGAAGATTCACGACCTCGCCACGTGTCGATCGTGCCGTACCGCTGATTGCATCAAAGGTCGACCAGCGTCGTCGGGCGGCGTTGCGCTGCGAGGATGCGAACTCGGGCTCTTCCTCCCGATGAAGGTCGGTAACCTCGATTGCACCTTCTGTCTGGACTGCGTTCACGCGTGTCCGCACGACAACATCGCGATCGCGACACGGGTCCCTGGCGCCGAGCTTACCGAGACGCGCCGGCGTTCGGGCGTTGGCCGGCTGGCCCGCCGGCCGGACATCGCGGCCCTGGTGGTGGTGTTCGTGTTTGGCGCATTACTGAACGCATTCGGAATGGTCTCCCCTGTTTACGAACTCGAACAGTGGCTGTCGAGTGGCATCGGTCGAATGGCCGGAGCCTCGAGCGCGCCCGAGTGGGTCGTGCTCTCGATCCTGTTTGTCGCAGCATTGGGTATCGTGCCCGTCGTGCTGTTGTCCGGCGCCGCGTTGCTCACCCGGCTGCTTGCCGGCATATCGACGGAATCGATCGGACGAACCGCAGTGAATTACACGTTTGCGCTCGTGCCGTTCGGTTTCGGCATGTGGCTGGCGCACTATGGATTCCACTTGCTGACCGGCGCGCTGACGGTCGTTCCGGTCGTCCAGAGTGCAGCGATCGACGTCTTCGGGTGGCCGGTTTTTGGGGGTCCGTTTTGGCGATGGGCCGGGATGCGGCCCGGTGCCGTCTTTCCGATTCAGCTTGGGCTCATCCTTCTGGGTGCGTTGGGATCGTTGACCCTGGCTTATCAGATATCAGAGCGGGATTGTCCGGAGCGGCCAGCCGTCGCAACCATCCCCTGGGCGATCGTGACAATGACCCTGGCGGCCGTGGCAGTGTGGATTCTGTTGCAGCCGATGGAGATGCGAGGGGTCGGCTTGATCGGATGAAGCGGAAAACGAGCCTGGTCGTGATCGCGTGCGCCACCATTGTTGCGGCCGTCGGTCATGCCGCGACGGTCGATGCGCATAGCGGTCCACCCTTTCCGATTATTTCGAATCAGATCGCCGGCCCATATGAAGTATCGGTGTGGACGGATCCAGACGCGACGGCCGACGGCTCGGCCGCAGGTCAATTCTGGGTCGTCGTGCAACCGGCCAATCGAGCTACGTCGCTCCCGGCTGATACGAAAGTGAATGTGACGATCCAGCCGGCGGATGGCGGTCCGGCTCTGCGAGGGACGGCAAAGCCGGTCAACGGCGACGTCTCGAGACAGTTCGTGGCGCTGCTGATGGATCACGAAGGTCGCTATGCGGCTCGGGCGTCGATTGAAGGCCCGCTCGGTGCAGTCGACGTCGCGGCAGATGTGGACGCGACGTACGACTTGCGCCCGTCGTCGACGATGGTCGCGGTGTACGTGATGCCGTTCGTGCTCGTCGGGTTCTTGTGGATCAAGCTGCTGTTGCGCCGACGGCACGGCCGGGCCCGGCCCTGAAGTCTTCGCCGGAAGAAATGTCTGCCAAGCGGAAGCCACACGTGGCGGAAGCCACGAAGCACCGGAACCCGCGTGCGGTTGCTGTGATATAACCGCCGGCTTGAGGCTTTGATCAGTGGACGCAGCGATCCTCCTGAAAGGGATAACCAAGACATTCGGTGAGACGACTGCCGTCCGCGAACTCGACCTCGTCGTCCCGCGTGGCGGCCTGTACGGCTTCATCGGCCCGAACGGAGCCGGCAAGACCACGTCGATTCGGATGATCATGTCGATCCTCTTCCCGGATTCCGGTGAATTGTCGGTACTCGGACATTCATCCGCACGAGAGGCCAAGGATCGAATCGGCTATCTGCCCGAGGAGCGTGGCGTGTATCGAAAAATGCGCGTCGGCGCTTTCCTGACCTACATGTGCCGCCTGAAAGGGCTGCCGGAGGACAGCTTGCCCGACAGGGTGAAACGCTCTCTCGCGCGCGTGGGCCTTGAAGGAACCGACCGCAAGCGTTGCGACGAACTCTCCAAAGGCATGCAGCAGAAGATTCAATTTCTCGCTGCCATCATTCACGAGCCCGATCTCTTGATCCTGGACGAACCGTTCAGCGGCCTCGATCCGGTCAGCGCACGCCAGCTTCGAGATCTCGTTCTGGAGGAGCACGGCCGTGGAGCGACCGTGCTGTTCTCGACGCACGTGATGCAGCAGGCCGAGGAAATCTGCCATCACGTCGTGATGATCCATCGTGGGCGCAAGGTGCTGGACGAACAGGTTGCGACCATTCGCCGCCGCTACGATCCACGCAGACTTCGGTTCGATCCGCTCGATATGAGTGATCCAACGCCGGCGTTGAGCGCGCTTGCCGAGGTCGAGCGTGTCAACCGGGTCGATGGCAGCTACGAAATCCTGCTCGTCGATCGGACGGATCCAGCAGCGGCCATTCGTCGCATCGTAAGTACCGTGGCGCCCGCGCGCATCGAGATCTCGAGGCCAAAGTTGGAAGACGTCTTCATCCAACTCGTTTCGGATGGGCGGATGGGCGTCGCCGAACAACAGGTCGGCGCAGACCTTCACGATCTGGCGGCTCCCGCGGCAAGCGTATGAAGAAGATCGGGCACATCGCCGCGCGTGATTTTCTTGCGACCGTGGGGACCCGTGGTTTCATTGTCGGCCTGCTCGTCGTGCCGGCGTCGATTGCCTTGGTCATCTCCCTTAGTCCTCGCCTGTTCCGGCCAAGAGACTTTCAAGTTCAGGGTCAGGTGGCGATTGTCGATCCGACCGGGCGGGTGACGGCGGAACTGCGAAGCACGCTCGACCCTCGCACAATCGCGGAACGCCGCCGGGCGCTCGCACGACAGGCGATGGCGGCCGTTCCCGACGAGATGCGGCAGTTCGGACCCAATGCCGGGTCGGACGAAGCCATTCAGATTGCGCTCGGCGGCATTCCGAATCTCACCCTTGTTGAGCGTTCTCCGACCGCCGATCTTCAACAGGAGAAACAGTGGCTGACGGAAGAACTGACGGGAGAGGACGCGCTGAGACCGCTGGCACTCGTGGTCGTCCGCCCAGATGCCGTCACGCCTGAAAGCGGCCGTTCGACGTACGGCGCCTACAGCCTTTACCTCGCCGCGAAGGTGGGCGACCGGGTAGAAAACCAGATTCAACAAAGCGTCCGCGAAGCGATCGTCAACGCGAGAGCTCGGGCATTGGGGCTGGAACCCGGCAGCATCGATAGCATGGTTCGCGTAGACCGAGTGCGTTCAGTCACTATCACGAAAGAAGGCGAACAGCAGACGATCAGCGCGGTCAGCCGCGCGCTGCCGTTCGTGTTCGTCGTGTTGCTCATGATCGGTGTGATGATGGGCGGGCAGTCGCTCCTGACGACGACGATTGAGGAGAAGTCGAATCGCGTGATCGAGGTGCTTTTGTCCGCGGTGTCTCCACTGGAACTGATGGCCGGCAAGATCCTCGGTCAGATGGGCGTCAGCCTCGCTGTCCTGGGCGTGTACGTGCTCCTCGGAATCGTTGTCCTGCTGTCGTTCGCGTTGGTGGGGCTGCTGGATCCCTGGCTGGTCTTCTACCTGGTCATCTTCTTCGTGATCACCTATCTAGTGATGGGATCGCTCATGGTCGCCGTGGGATCGGCGGTGAACGATATGCACGAGGCCCAGTCTCTGGTCACGCCCATCATCATGCTGACGGTCATCCCCGTGATGTTCGCGGCGCCAATCGCCCAGGATCCCACTTCTCGTTTCAGCATCGTCATGAGCTTCATTCCGCCTTTCAATACCTTTGCGATGCTGCTGCGCCTGGCGTCGAGTGTTCCACCGCCGTGGTGGCAGGTCTGGTTGTCGATTGGCGTCGGCCTGGTTTCCGTGCTCGCAGCTGTGTGGTTTGCGGCCAAGGTGTTTCAGATTGGCTTGTTGATGTACGGCAAGCCCCCCAACCTGGCGACGCTCATTCGCTGGGTGAGAGCTGGCAGTTGAAGACTGAACGCACGAGAGGGAAGTGAATCGAACGAAGAACACAGGAGGGAGCGACTTCAATGGCGAACGACGCGACAGCTGGCCGTCAGAAGCGGATCCTGGCGAATCAGAAACGGATTCTCGCCAATCAGCAGGTGATTCGAGCCAACCAGCGGAAGCTCGACCTGCTGTTGGGCAATCAGAGGAAACTAGACAAGATCATCAGGAATCAGGCGCAGATCGTGGCCAATCAGAAACGAATCCTTGCCAAGCTGAAATGATGCTGGAATGAGAAATGCAAAATGCATAATGCAGAATGTGGAGTGCAATGCACTGTGCATTCAGCATTTCGCATTCTGCATTCTGCATTTCTTCAGGCGTACAGCCCGTAAAACGTCCGGCGGTAGCTGCTCTCGTCCTGCCCGATCCATGCGCGCATGGCGTCTGCAGGCATAGTCCCGTGCTGGAAGCGGCGCTTCGGGAAGATCGGCATATCGAATCCGGTGACGGCGCGGATGCCTCGCTGGACGATCTCGCCCTTGAGCCCATAAAGGGTCGCCACGTCGTAGTGCGTCAGATCCGCGAACGGAATCCCTTCCGCCACTTCGATCACGTCCGGTTTCGTGTAGGGGCTGAAGCCGGCGAAGCCGTAGTGACGCGCCGGGGCGTACGTTCGTGCGTAGCTCCGACTCAGCCCGCCGCTGTAGGTGAGCGAATGCTTGATCCGTCCGACGCCCCATCCTTCCTGGTAGAGCATCAGGTTGTCGACGACGCTACGAATAGTCAGTTCGCCGTTCTTTTCTAACGGATAGTCCTTCAAGTTCTCGTCGCCGCCATCGCCGTCAGCGAGATGCCGCCACTCCGGATAACGCTCCCGAATGCCACGGCATAGCCGGAGGCCCATCGTCGCGCATTCCACGTCCAGCGGCTTGTAGTCCTCGAGTACTCGCAACGTCTCGCAGACGTCCAGATCATCGGGACTCGCTTCAATCTCCTCGAGAAACAGCGAGAGGCCTGTCGCGGCCAGAAAAGTACGGGCCTGTTCAACGTCGGGACCGTTTCCGAGATTGAGGACGAATGCTTTCAGCCGCGAGGGTTGAAGACCCATACGCAGCATCGTGTGATAGATGACCAGGAACACGGATCCGCTGTCGATGCCGCCCGAGAACGCGACGCCTATCGGCGCGGTCTTCGGCCCGATAGAATCGATGTCCTTCAACCATTTCGCAACTTCATTCGCCAATGCGCCGATGTACTGACGGCCGATCCGATCGAGATCCGGAGCGAGCGTCTGTCGTTCGGGCGCAAAGAAACGCCTATAAATCGGATCGGGGTCGGGGCATCCCACGAGAGAAAGGTCGACCAGGTAGTGAGCTGGAACCATTCGCGTGTAGCTGGGATGGAACTGGCTTGCGAGCCCGTCTCGCGCGAGGGCCTGGTGCAGTGTGTCGATACGATCGGCGACGTACAGCGCCGGTCCTTCGTGCCGTTTGGCCAGGAAATAGCGCATCGGCCGATCCATCGACCGGGCGAGCCGGACCGTGATGCCTTCGCTCGCCACGAGCGCGAACGATCCATCGATGGCGCGAACGGCCGACGGGTCTCCGCTCAACACGCGGCGCCGCGCTTCCTCCAGGTCCATGTTGAACAGCCGGTTCAGACCTGGGTCGAGGAGATCGACGACGCGACTGACCTGCTGAAGCATGTCAGGAAGCTCTCCGAGACGCCGCTCGAATTGGGGTCGGTCCACGCCGCTCTTGTGGAAACACCTTCGACACGCACTTGAGGAATTCCAGGACCACACTTGACGCCTGGGCCTTTCGCCACGCGACGCAAACCTCGAACGTGGCGTCCGGATCACTGATCGGGACCACGGCGACGCCAGTCTCGGGCCGTGAGCTCGTCAACGGGATTCCGATGCACAGGTAGATGCCTTTTCCGGAGGCGACCAGCATGATGCCGGCCTGAGTCCCCGGACCGGCTCCGGGTGTGGGGGTCGTTTTGGGAGAAACGCCGGCTCTGGCGTACAGCTCCAAAACCTTGTCGTAGAGCCCGGGCATCATGTGGCGATCCCAGAGAAGCAGAGTCTCGTTGGCGAGGTCCCGAATCCGAAGCGTCTTGCGCGAGGCAAGTGGGCTATCTTGACTGAGGACAGCGACGATTCGCTCATGGAACAACGGAGCGGAGTCGCAGCTGGGATCGAAGGGTGGCCGGGCGAAGAGGACGTCCAGCGAGCCCTCCTTCAACTGATCGTTGTACACGTCGGGACACATGACGTCGGTGGCTTCAATCGCTGCGCCGGGAAGTTGTTTCGCGAACGCTACGCGCGTCTTGTTGACGCTTTCCCACAAGCCCCACCCGATGCCGACGCGAACTTTCTTATCGTCGTGACGCGTCATTGTGCCCGCGGCTTCGTAGAAGTCGGAGGCCGCTGCGGTCAACGTGCGCGCTCGTTCCAACAGGCTTCGTCCCGTGTCGGTCAGCGTGACGCCCTGGCGGTGACGAGCGAACAAGGTCACGTTCAGTTCGTCTTCAAGCTGCTTGATGAGCCGACTCAGCGGTGGCTGCGAAATGTGAAGCCGCCCGGCGGCCCGGGTAATGCTCGACTCTTCAGCGACCGCGACAAATGCGCGCAAATGCCGAAAATCCATAGGGTTTGGATTCTATACCAAATCGGTATGCCAGGAGCTTCAAAGATGTATTTGACTGCGCCCCTCTCATGGAGCGAGGGTAATGCCCGCCAAGCGCCCAACAACTCACAACCTTCGTCGGGCACCCGTTGGTGATCTGATCGACTCCTCGAAGGAAGGGTGTGGACGCTCACTGCATCGAGAAAACGGCTCCTTAAGAGATCATCCAACTTCGTGGATTGCTTGAGCCTTAGTGGTCGGAGTTGTTGTCAGAGGGCAATTTCGTCGAGCAGGAGCAGCGATAATCTGTTCAATCAGATGTTGACGTCTCGTCGTCGTTGGTCACGACGTCAAGGAGGGAGCATGCGGGGACTGAAGCAGGTTCTGTTCGCGCTCGCAATCTTATCGGCAATGGCTTCGTCGGCGTACGCACAAGCGACGCTGTCGGGAGTCGTCAAAGACGCGTCTGGGGCGGTGCTGCCTGGCGTCACGGTCGAAGCCGCGAGCGACGTTCTGATTGAGAAAACCCGAACCGCGGTGACCGACGGGACCGGCCGCTATCAGATTCTGGACCTGCGGCCCGGCTCGTACACGGTCACATTCACACTGACGGGATTTGCCACGATCAAGCGCGAGAACATTCCACTGACCGGGTTTGCGGTGACGACGGCAGACGCGGAGATGCGCGTGGGTGCGGTTTCCGAAACGGTTACGGTCACCGGCGAGACGCCCATTGTCGACGTTCAGACCGCGACGCGGCAGACCATCATCGGCCAGGACGTGGTGGCCGCGCTGCCGACCTCGCGCAACTCGTTCTCGCTCGGCGCGATGATCACCGGCGTGAACGTCAGGGACGGCTTCGGCGCCGTCACGGATGTCGGCGGTGCCACCGGTCCGAGCACGCTCGCGCTCAGCGCGCACGGCGGCAAGACCGAAGACCAGCGACTTCTGATGAACGGAGTCGCGCTCAGCACGATGATCGGAGGAGGGTGGGGTGGCGGTGCCATTCCGAACGCCTCGGGGACGTCGGAGTTCGCCATCGACACGGCGGCCGTGGACGCCACGGCGGCGACCGGGGGCGTACGAATCAATTTCATCCCGAGAGACGGCGGCAACCGGGTCTCAGGCACGATCGCGGGAAGCTTTGCCAACGACAGCATGCAGCCGGACTCCTTCGTCCAGGGCCTGCCCTTCATTACGAATCCTGACGGCTTTCGGGCGAGCACGGTCAAGAGCAACGGTGAATTCAATCCAGGCGTGGGCGGTCCGTTCAAGAAGGACTCACTGTGGTTCTTTTTCTCCGGCCGCTACCAGGTCGCGAATTCGTACGTGCCCAACATCTTCCACGACAAGAATGTCAACAATCCGGCGACGGTCGTCTACGATCCCGACTTCACCAAACCGGGTGTCCTCGTGCGGGACTGGCACGTCTATCAGGGGCGCCTGACGTGGCAGGCGTCACCGAAGAACAAAATCGGTTTCACGTACGACCAGGAGAACTTCTGTATCTGTTCGAACGGCATTACCGCCACCACCGCGCCTGAGGCGTCCAACGAATTCAACTTTCCGCTGCAGCGCTACATCCAGGTGGATTGGAACATGCCGGCCTCTTCGAAGCTCCTGATTGAGGCGAGTGGCATTCACCGCGTCGAGCGGTGGGGCGGTATGGAGCGGCGGCACGGCGCGGACGGACTTCCGGATGTGAACCCGTTGGTCATCTCGATGTCCGACCCCAGCAACATCCTCGGCAAAGGTCCAATCACCTGGCGGGCGCCGCACTTCGGCGTTCGGGCCGCCCTACAACAACTCGTGGAACACCAACCTGCACTATCGTGCCGCTGTCTCGTACATCACTGGATCGCACGTGTTCAAGACGGGCTTCAACAACGCCTCGGGCCATCACGAGAACACGACGTTCGAGATCGGGCCGTACAGCCTACGACATTACGCTGGGCACCACGCCCACGTCCGGCACTCTGAATTTGATGGCGACTCCATACACGACTCAAATTGATGTCGACGCTGATTTCGGTGCGTTCGTCCAGGACAAATGGACGCACGACCGCTTGACGGCAACCGGCGCCTTGCGCTTCGACTGGTTCAAGAACAGCTATCCAGAGCAGACGGTGGGCTCGGGCATTCTCGCCCCCAGCCGCAACATCACCTTTCCCAAGACCGATAACATCAGTTGGAAAGACATCACGCCGAGGCTTGGGCTGGTGTACGACGTCTTTGGAAACGGGAAAACAGCGCTCAAGACGAGCCTCAACAAGTATCTGGTCGGACTCGGGACGTTCTCGTTCGGCGTGAACAACGGCATCACGTCGGCACGCAACCCGGTCAACACGTTGGTGAACACAGCCAGTCGACCCTGGACCGACAGCAACGGGAACTACATCGCCGATTGTCCAGCGGGGCTGGGAGGCAACGCACCGCCCAGCGGGGAGTGTGGGCCGATCAGCAATCCGAACTTCGGGATCGGAACCGTGCCGCCCGCGACGACATATGATCCCGAAATCCTGAGCGGCTGGAATAACCGGAACTACAACTGGGAGTTCTCGCTCGGCGTACAGCACGAATTGGCCCCGCGCGTATCGCTGGACGTGAGTTACTTCCGGCGCTGGTACGGCAACTTCTTGATGCAGTACAACCGCGCGTACACTCCGGCACAGTACTCAAAGGTCGACGTCGTCGCCCCGTCGAATCCGGGCCTGCCGGATGGTGGTGGCTATACGGTGAGCGGAGTAATCGTCGGGCCCCCGGGTTTCGGTGTCGTCGATGACAACTTCGTCACACTTTCCGACAACCTTCCGGGCAACCCGACGCTGCAGGAACATTGGAACGGCATCGACGTGTCGGTGAATGCGCGGCCTCGCAGCGACCTCATTCTGCAAGGCGGCGTGAGCACAGGCCGCACGAGCGTCAATTATTGCGATGTGATTAATTCACGGCCAGAAGCAGTAATCGGCGGCGCGGCGCTCGCGGCGCCGACGCCCGGCTTTCTTGAGAGGCATCGTGCCCTTCTTCACCGCAACGCCGAGCTCGTTCTGCGACATCTCGGTCACTCCGGTGTCCAACGGCTCGACGGCAACGCCGACGTTCATCACCCAGGTCAAAGGTGCTGCGCTGTACACTATTCCGAAGGTCGACGTGAATTTGGCAGGAACGTTCCAGAGTGTGCCCGGGCCGGTCATTGCGGCGCAGTACAACGCGCCGGGTGTGGGGTTCGTCAATGTCGTGAGGCCGGGGGACCTGTACGGCGATCGGCTGAATCAATTCGATTTCCGCGTCGGCAAGCTTCTCCGCTACGGGCGGACGCGCACCAACGTGGCCCTCGACATCTACAATCTGCTGAATTCCCACCCCGTTTTGACCGAGAACTCGGTGTACACGACGTGGCGGCAGCCGACCACGATGCTGCAGGCTCGTTTCTACAAAATCAGCATGCAGTTCGATTTCTAGAGAAACAGAGGAGACGAGAGACACAGCGTAGAAATAGCCACCGAGGCACGGAGAGCACAGAGACCTTTCAGGGGCTGTGTCTTCGTGCCTTTCGTGTTTCTTGGCGTAACATCGAGGCCGAGATGCGCCTTCTGGGAAGGCTTTCATTAGCCGTCTGGACCGTCGGGACGTGCGTTCCTTGTAGCGGTGCAATCCGGTGCCGGTCAGGGCACAACGGGTCAGCCTGGCATGCGGCTGATCGTCGTGGCGTCCGCCGCGGAAGCCGAGCAGCTCACGAGACCAATTGAGAGCCGGCGCGGACTTCGCCGCGCTGGCGAAAGAACGGTCAATCGATCCGACGTCCACCGACGGCGGCTATCTCGGACGCCTCGATCCGTCGACTTTGCGGCCCGAGCTGCGTGTCGTAGTCCCGCAGATGAAGCCGGGTGAGATCAGCGAGGTCGTGAGGATCCCCACTGGCTACGCCATTCTGAAAATTCTGCCAGTCTCAGAGGTACTGCCGGCGGTCAATCCGAGCCCCACGCGCATTCTCGCCGTGGCCGCCCAGGGCGCCGTGTCCTACAGCATCACCGTGTCCGGCTTCGTGGAAGCGGACACGATCTTCGTGCGTTTCCCGAAGCGCGCCGGTTGGGACCAGGACCTGAGGGCGGTGTGCGACATTCGCCAGCGCTCGATCCCAACGGCGATCGAGCAATTGAGGCGGGTCGTGGATGGGACCTTTTCGCCTGGGACGGCGAAAGAATCGCCGTTCGATCAGCTGCAAACACACTACGGATGGGCTCAGGCCCTGGCGTACCAGGGAAACCTGAACGATGCGATCGAGCGCTGGATGGTTGCCCAGCGGATTGCCGACGAAAGCGTCCCGGCGATGGTACCGGAGATGAACAGGACGCTCGGCATCGCGTGCCTTCACAAAGCCGAAATGGACAACGGCCTGTATCGCGCGCCGCTGGATCGCTGCCTGTTCCCGCGTGGTCGCGAGAGCCGGATGGCCGAACCCGAAGCGTTTGACCGAGCCGTCAAATACTTTCTCGCCTATCTCGCGCAGAAACCGGACGACCTCGAAGTTCGATGGTTGCTCAACCTCGCGGAGATGGCGCTTGGACGATACCCGGACGGCGTACCGCAACGCTACCTGGTTCCTCTCTCCGCATTCGAGTCGAAGGCGGACATCGGACGTTTCGTCGACGTCGCTCCCGAGGCTGGCCTGACCGCGTTCTCGCTCGCGGGCGGTGCCATCGTGGAGGATTTCGACAACCGTGGCCTGCTGGATGTGGTGACGTCGAGCATGGATGTTTGCGAGCCGCTGCACTATTTCCGGAACAACGGGGACGGAACGTTCAGCGAACGGACGATGGAGGCCGGTCTCTCCGACCAACTCGGCGGGCTCAACATTATTCAGACCGACTACAACAACGACGGCTGCATGGACATTCTCGTGTTGCGTGGCGGATGGGAGTTCCCCGTTCGAAAGTCGCTCCTGAAGTCCAACTGCAACGGAACCTTCAGCGATGTCACCGCCCAGAGCGGTCTGGCGAAGACCGGCACGAGTACGCAGACAGCCGTGTGGGCCGATATCGACAACGACGGTCTGCTCGATCTGTTCGTCGGCCGGGAGGACGGTCCGAGCGAGCTCTTTCGCAACAACGGCGACGGTACCTTCGAGGACATTTCGCGGTCGAGCGGCGTCGGCCACCGGGCGTTCACCAAAGGTGTTGTGGCGGCCGACTACGACAACGACGGCTATGTGGATTTCTACGCGTCCAACTACAGCGGCGACAACCTGCTCTATCACAACAACCACGACCGCACGTTCACCGAGGTCGGCAACAAGGCTGGCGTACAAGCGCCGTGGCGAAGCTTTGCCGCCTGGTTCTTCGACTACGACAACGACGGCTGGCCCGATTTGCTCGTCAACAGCTACTACCAGAGCAACGACGAGGTCGTTCGGACGTACCTCGGCATGCCGCACAACGCGGAAACGATGAAGCTGTACAGGAACCTGCGAAACGGCACGTTCCGCGATGTGACGAAGGAAGCCGGTCTCGACCAGGTGTTCATGCCGATGGCGGCCAACTTCGGCGACGTGAACAACGATGGCTTCCTCGACATGTATCTGGGCATGGGGAGTCCGTCGTTCGCCTCGTTGTTCCCTCACGAGCTGCTGTTGAACACTGGCGAAGGGTCGTTCGTGAACGTCACGGCGACATCCGGTACCGGTGAGCTGCACAAGGGACACGGCATCGCGTTCGCCGATCTCGACCGCGACGGTGACGAGGACATCGTCGCCGAAGTCGGCGGCGCTGTACCCGCCGACCGGCATGCCTTGCGCCTCTTCGAGAACCCGGGACAGCGCAACGATTGGATCAACATTCGCTTGGTCGGCGTGAAGACCAACCGGCCGGCGATCGGCGCAAGGGTCGCGCTCACCGTCGAGAACGCGGTCCAGAAGGGTCGCCCGACGACGCGGTCGATTCATCGGACCGTCGGGTAGCTGGCGGTTCCTTCGGGGCCAATCCAATGGAATTGCACGTCGGTCTGGGACCTTCTGCGCACATCAAGAAGGTCGAGGTCTGGTGGCCGACCAGCAACACGCGTCAGCGTTTCGACGATGTCGGGAAGAACCAGTTCCTGCAGATCCGCGAGTTTGCGGAGCACTATACGAAGCTCGAACGGAAGGCGGTCCGACTAGGGGGTGTCAGGAGATAGCGTGGAAGGCGGGATGGGCAGGAAGGGCGGGATGGGCAGGAAGGGCAGGATGGCAGGAAGGGCTGGAAGGGTTACCGTCCTGCCTTTCCCGCCCCTTCCCGCCCTTCCTCGCCCCTCCTGCCCGTCCCGCCCCTTCGACGATCGTTACGTACCGATCGATCGGCATGTTTGCAAATCGTTCGATCCTGCGGCTCGGCCGCGGCCACTTGATCTCCAGCCAATCGAGCTTCGTCGCCTGACCAAGGCCAAGCACCTCGCGCGGATCGTGGGACGACAAATAGCTGCCGCCGCCCGTCTTCAATCTCGATCGCGTAACCCCTCCGGCCGACCAGGTGATGCGCGCGCCGATGGCGTCGCGATTACATCGCACGCCTTGCAGTCTCACGCCAACCCAGTGGTTGTCGAGCGTTGCGTTGTTCCGCAAGAGAAGAGGCGCGTCCCCGTTGCACGCGACGAGTACATCGACACGGCCGTCGTTGTTGAAATCGCCCACCGCTAGGCCGCGTGCCGCAAGAGGCTTTGAAAAGACCGGCCCGGCATCCCCGCTGATGTTCCGCAGGCGCTGACCATCGTGGCGGAAAAGCAGCAGTGGTTCCTTGTAGCTCACGTCCGGCGCACGCAGCGCGATCAGGTCATCCGGATGACCGTTGGCCAACATGAGATCGACCCGGCCGTCGTTGTCGATATCGAAGAACTTCAACCCCCACCCGCTGAGGAGCCGTGTTGCATCGGCGACCCCGTGATCGCGCGAGTCGTCCGAGAAGAGCTCGTCCCCGCTATTCCGGTAGAGTGAAAACATCTCGTGGTCGATGTTCGACACGAAGAGATCCTGGCGGCCGTCGCCATCGATATCCGCCGCATCGACGCCCATACCCGATCGAGCCTGGCCCGATGACCCGTACGCCACTCCCGCAGGAAGTCCCCGGTCGCGCCATTGGCCCTTGGGGCCGTTGAGGAACAAGAAATTCTGGGCGGTGTCGTTGGCGACGAATAGATCCATCAGGCCATCATCGTTCACATCGGTGGCGACAACGCCGAGCGCCTTGCCCAGCGCACGCTCGATATCGGTCCCTCGTCCGGCCTGCGTGAAGGTTCCATCGCCGTTGTTGTGCCACAGCACGCTGGGCGTCGGCTTGAAGAGATGGGGAATGCAGTAGTGGTAGTAGAGGCGACCCTCTTTGTCTTTGTCGGCGCACAGCAGACCGTTGCTCAAGTCGTACCGGACATAGCTGCAGACGAAGAGATCGAGGAGGCCGTCGTTGTCGTAGTCGAACCACACGGCACCCGTCGTCCATCCTGGCGTTGCGACGCCAGCCTTGCTGGTGACATCGGTGAACGTGCCGTTTCCATTGTTGTGATAGAGGATGCAGCGTCCGTATGCCGTGACGAAGAGGTCCGGGTATCCGTCGTTGTCGTAATCGCCGACGGCCACGCCCATGCCGAACGTTCCGCCGCCGACGCCGGCTTTGTCTGTGACATCGGTGAACGTGCCATCGCGATTGTTCTTGTAGAGGGCGTTCTTGAGCGGCTTCGCGGGTTGATAGAAATCGCTCGGTCCGCTGTTGACCAGATAGACGTCCATCCAGCCGTCGTTGTCGTAATCGAGAAACGCGCAGCCGGGACCGATCGACTCGGGCAGGAATCGTTGCGGCGATCTGGCGTTTTCGTGAGTCCACAAGATGCCGCTGGCCGATGCCGGGATCTCTTCGAAGAGCGCGTCGGGCGGGGCAGGAGGGGCGGGAAAGGCGGGAAAGGCGATGTTCGAGCCTGCGGCGCCTAGAACTGCTGCGCGCGCTGCCGATCGAAGGAAGTCTCGACGTCCCAGCATTCGTTCGATGCGGATCATACTCTTGGGAGGCGGGAGGGGCAGGAAGGGGCGGGAAAGGCAGGGAGGGCAGGAAGGGCAGGAAGGGCAGGAAGGGTTAGACGCTACTGTGGTCGCGGGTGGAACACGGGATCGTCGTTCCGCCACGGCGTGCGACACGGCTTTCCGCTCTCGTACAACGTGAGGTTCTGCTCAAGTCTCGGCACGGCGTCCGGTTGACTTCCCTTTGCGGCGGCAATTGCCTCGCGCTGCCAGGTGGTCGCTTCTTCGAATCGGCCGATCTCCGCGAGCGTCATGGCCATCGTTTCCACCAACCCCACCGTCTTCTGCTGCTTGAGAAGTTGTTGCATCAGGGACAGTGCGCGTCCTCCATCCCGAACGCCGTCTGCAGGCGCCGCGGACAGAATCCGCGCGAGCGCGTGCGGGAAACCGGGCTGATCGGGGTACGTCTTCATCGCCTCGCTCAGCCAGTCACGAGCTTCCCGGTAACGCCCGAGGCGCACGAGCGCCATGGCGTAACCAAAGCTCGCCTGTGAGTTCGAAGGACTGGTCTTGATCACCTCGGCGTAGTGCGGCAGTGATTCCGCTTCATGTCCGCTGGCCCTCAGAGTCTCACCAAGTTGCAGCCTTGACTCGACCGAGCCGGGGTCGGCCTTGACGGCCGCCGTGAAGTGCTCGATCGCCGCAGCATCGCGTCCGCTGGTTCGCATGATGACGCCGATGGCATAGTGCGCCTTGGACAGATTTGGGTTCAGCTTCAGGGCCATCTCGAACTGCTCCAGGGCGCTGCGCGGATCGCCTTGAAGATAGAGCGCCGTTCCGAGATTGAGCCGCGTGAAGGCATTGTCGGGCGACAGTTCGGCCGCCTTACGCAGGTTAGTCACGGCCTCCGTCCATTGCCGCTTCTCGAGTGCCTCGGCTCCCCGCACCTCGTACGACGACGCGCTTTGCAGCAGGTTGGTGAGTTCCGCCATCAGCGGATCGTTCAGCGGAACGTCGACGTCGCCTCTTCGTCGCAGGTGGGCTTCGGCCTGCCGTTCGTCACCCTTCCCCCGGTACGCCATCGCCAGTGGATATTGCAGACGCGAAGCCTCCGGCGCGAGGCTCAACGCGCGCTCGAGAGACGTCACAGCTCGAGCGTAATCCTTGTTCGCGAGCGCGGCCCGTCCAAGCCCGGACAGCGCGGCCGCCGACTGCGGCTGGAGCGACAACGTCTTCGTGAAGAGCGGCTCTGCGGCATCCGGCCGGTTTTGCGTCAGGTGCAGCTCGCCCAGCCAGATCAGCGACGGCACATCGTCGGGTTGAAGACGAAGGGATTGCTCGAGAAAAGGCATGGCCTTCGCCGGCTCGTTTCTATAACGCTGGAGGTGGCCCAGGTAGTAGGGCCACCGCATGTCTGTCGGTTGAAGAGCCTGCGCGTTCAGAAAGCAGGGCTCGGCGGCATCGAAGTATTCGGCAGCCGCCAGGATCTTTCCAAGATCACCGTATGCGGTTGCCAACTCGAGCGCTGGAACCTCCGTGTTGTCGATCTTCGGCCGCAGGGATTCGTATCGTTCGCGAATCTGGGCTCGCGCCGACTCGCCGGCGCTTGTCAGATCAGGGAGGGAGACCATCCGAAGAGGTGGTCGCTGCGTGTGGCCAGTTGCTGAAGGTGTCGGCGAACCCGCGCGGTCCTGGCTCGAACAGGAACCAGAGAAGATCACTCCAGACGGCACGATGAAATGCAAAATGCACAATGCAAAATGCACAACGCGAAATGACCATCCTTTTTGCATTGTGCATTTTGCACTCTGCATTTGAGGGACTCTCATTTCCCCGGGCTCTCCTTCACCGTGGAATATCGATCGATCGGGAGGTCGCTGCGTTCCTCCACGCGTCCGTCGGGCCATCGAACCCACACGCGCACCGATTCGGCGGAGTCTCCGAGGCCGGCGAGCACCCGCGGATCGTTTGCCGAGGCGTAGCTTCCATCCGATCTCACCCTCCGCCAGAGCGAACCGGCTTTCCTGACGATCTCGACGCGGGCGCCCAGCATGTCCCGGCCCCCTTCACCCACGAGCCGTAGGCCGATCCAGTGTGCGCGGTTTCCGACGTTATTGACCAGCAGCCGAGTCGGTCCGTTGTTGTTTGCGACAACGACATCGATATCCCCGTCGTTGTCGATGTCGCCAAACGCCGCGCCGCGCCCCACTTCGGTCAATCGAAAAACCATTCCGGCGCGGTCGGTGACGTCTTCGAAACGGCCGTTGCCAAGATTTTTCAGCAGGAGTTTCCGCTGGTGCAGGGGAAATGGATCGTGGGCCTGTCTGAGCGCCTCGATGATCTGCACGGTGCCGTTGACAGCTAGAAGGTCCAGCCAACCGTCGTTGTCGAAATCGAACCACGCCGTCCCGAAGCCGGTGTACGGGAGCGTGATGGCTTCGAGTCCGGATGGCGACCCACGATCCTCGAACGTTCCAGCTCCGTCGTTGACGTAGAGATTGGTGCCTTCACCGGCCAGCTCGGTCATGACGAGATCCTCGTCGCCGTCGTTGTCGAAGTCGCCGGCGTCGACGCCCATGCTGCCTTCGGCCTTCCCGCTGATCGGTAGAGCCACGCCCGCGAGCAACGCGACGTTCTTGAAGGTGCTATTGCGCTGGTTCAGCCACAACTGGTTCTCAGTACCATCGTTTGCCACGTAGATATCCATCCAGCCGTCGCCGTCGAAGTCGGCCGTACTGACTCCCAACGCCGGTCCGAATTCGCCGCCCACACGCGACTGCTGGGTGATGTCGGCAAACGTGCCATCACCGCGGTTTCGAAAGAGCCTGCCGGGGAGGGCCTCGTAGGTCTGGGGCGTGCAATACCCGAGCGCTCCAAACGGGCTGTAGCAGGGGGTGTTACCTGCCAGGCTGTATCTGAGATAGTTGCCGACATACAGATCGAGCCAGCCGTCGCGATCGATGTCCACGAACGCCGCCGATACGCTCCAACCGACGCTATCGGTGCCGCTCGCCTTCGAGACGTCGCTGAACGTACCGTCGCAGTTGTTGCGGAACATCTGATTGCGGCCGAAATTCGTGAGGTATAGATCGACGCAGCCGTCGTTGTTGAAGTCGCCCGTCGCGACGCCCATGCCGTAATCACGCGAGACTATTCCGCTGCGATCGGTCACATCCGTGAAATGCAATACATGTGTGCCGTCGGGACGAACCTCCAGGTCATTTCGGTACAGGCGTCCTTTGAACCTTGAACCTTGGGCCGCCTCCGAACCCTGAACCCTGAACCCTGAACCCGAACCTTGAACCTGGAACCCTGAACCTTGAACCAGGTATATGTCGAGGTCCCCGTCGTTGTCGTAGTCGAACAACGCAACCCCGGGCGCCATGATCTCCGTCAAATAAAACTGGCCGGACATCCCATTGAAATGGACAAAATCGAGCCCGGCTTCCTTGGCCCGGTCACTAAACCATTCGGACTCCGGTCGTGTCGGAGCGCCAGGGCGGTCCTGATTGGTCCGATCCGGCTCGCGGCTGCACGCGACGAGCGACAGACACACCACGAAAATGGCCAATCCGCCGGATCGCCGTAGCATTCGAGAAGTGTATATTGGCCGCTTGCCGGCATAGCACTGGGCGCGACGACGCAATAGAAGTCAAAACAGGTGGTCGTCGGGCGACGTCCGTATGCCGGAACCGTATGCCTCCCTATCCGAAGATGTATTGGACATCCGCGACGCCGTGGAGCCACGCTAGGCCCGCCGCACGTCAGCAGAAGGAAGGCCATTTGGCGGGATAGCTTTCGTTGTAGGATTCCTGGCGATCTGGGCGACGTTCAAACTTGTGGATCGCTTCGCTCCGGTTTTCCAGGGACGACAAAAAAACAACGGTTCAATTACGCGTGTGCGGCAGTACAGTAGTCAGCCCAGAATCTCCCAATCGACGACCGAGCTGGTGTCGTCACGGTGCTAAGGAGGGACAGCATGCGTGGACGGTGGCTCTTACTCTCGCTCTTGATCGGGTTGAGCCCGTTGGTGGCGCACGCCCAGCAGGGTGCGTCGATCAGCGGTGTTGTCAAGGACGCGCAAGGCTCCGTGGTACCCGGTGTTACCGTGGAAGCCGCAAGCCCAGTGTTGATCGAGAAAGTTCGAACCTCGCTGACAGACGGCACCGGCCGCTATGTCATTCTCGATCTACGGCCCGGAACCTACACCGTGACCTTCACGCTGACGGGATTTGCCACCGTGAAGCGGGACGGCATCCAGTTGACAGGAACTGGTGTCACGACTGTTGACGCCGAGGTGCGAGTCGGCTCGGTCTCGGAGACAGTCACGGTCACAGGCGAAACCCCAATCGTCGACGTGCAGACGACTCGTCGTCAAACGGTGTTGGATCAGCAGGTCGTCACGTCGATTCCCAGTTCACGCAACAGCTTCTCGGTCGGGGTGTTGATCCCCGGGGTCACCCTCGCCTTCTCGGGCACCCTGGGCTCGCCCAACAACGCACAGGACGTGGGTGGCTCGCTCGGCCCGAGCACCGAGTCGCTGAGTGCCCACGGCAGCCGGCTGCAGGATCAGCGGCAGGCGGTCAATGGCGTGGCGCTGAGCACGATGATTGGCGGCGGGTGGGGCGGCGGCGCCGTGCCGAACGCGACCGGCACGTCGGAGTTCGCCATCGATACCGCAGCGGTTGACGCCGCGCTCGCGACCGGCGGGCCGCGCGTCAACTTCATTCCCAAGGACGGCGGGAACAAATTGAGCGCGACCGTGTACGGCAGCTACGCGACCGAAGGCTTCCAGGGTGAAAGCTCCGTCACCAAAGAGTACTTTCCCGCCATCCGCGCCAACACGATCAAGAAGAACGGCGACTTCAACCCAGGGCTCGGCGGTCCTTTCGTGAAGGACAAGCTGTGGTTCTACTTGTCCGGGCGCTATCAGGTTGCGGATAACTTCGTCCCGGGCATGTTCCACAACCTCAACGCCAACAAGCCCGACCCGGTCACGCATATCGTGTCGTTCAATCCCGACCCTAACGACCCAGCCCTGTCTCCGCGCAACTTCTCGGTTTACATGGGTCGCCTGACGTGGCAGGCCAACCCCAAGAACAAGTTCGGCCTGACCTACGACCTCGAAAGCAATTGCTTTTGCCCCGATCAGGTTTCGGCGACGAGGAGCCCCGAGGCGGGTGTGGACCGGCGGTTCCCGCTGCAGCGGTTCGTGCAAGTCGACTGGAGCTCGCCGATCAGCTCGAGAGTCCTGGTGGAGGCGAGCGCGATCCATCGCGTGGAGCGGTGGGGCGGCATGAATCTCCAAACGGGCGACGGCGGCAACATTACATCGCTCGACCCGACCGTCATCGGGATCTCGGATGTCGGGCTGGCGCCTCCGCCGCTCGGCTTCAACTACGGCGCCGCGGCGCAGGGCCTTGCTCCGGGTTCGCCAGCGTACCTTAACTCGTGGAACGACAACTGGCACTATCGGGCGGCGCTCTCATACATCACCGGATCGCACCAGGTCAAAATCGGTTTCAACAACGCGTCGGGCCACTTCGAGCAACTGAGCTACGACGTCAACCCGATCTACTACACGTTCACCAACGGCGCCCCGACGGCCGTCAACCTCAAGGACTCGCCGTTCAACACTCAGGTCAACGTCGATCGCGACCTCGGCATCTTCGTGCAGGATCGGTGGACGGTCAATCGCTGGTCCCTCACTGGAGCGATCCGTTACGACAGCTTCAAGAACAGCTTCCCGGCGCAGGACCTCCTGCCCACGCAGTACGTGCCGAATCGACCGGTGGTGCACTTCCCCGAGCAGGACAATATCTCGTGGAACGACATCACGCCGAAGCTGGGGGCGTCGTACGATGTGTTCGGTAACGGCAAGACTGCGATCAAGGTCTCGCTGAACAAGTACCTGCTCGGCTACGGGACCGCCGGCTTCTTCGAGAATGGCCTCTCGTCGAACCCGCATCCGATCAACACCTTGGCCACCAACACGTCGATCGGGTGGAATGATGCGAATCACGACTTCGTGCCGCAGTGCAATCTACTGAATCCGGCCCCGAACGGCGAATGCTCAGGGTGGGCGAACCCAGGCTTCGGCTCGCTGGTCCCGATCACCTCATACGATCAAAATCTGCTGACAGGTTGGGGAAAGCGAAACTACAACTGGGAGTTCTCCGCCGGTGTGCAGCACGAGATCCTGCCGCGTGTCTCGGTGGACGTGAGCTACTTCCGCCGGATCTTCGGCAACTTCCAGATGACCGATAACAGGGCGCTGAAGACGGCGGACTTCGACACCTTCACCTTTACGGTTCCGACCGATACACGCCTACCGAGCTCCGGCGCGAGTCTCACAGCCGTGGACGCGAGATTCCCTCAAGCCTTGGGGCAGGACTACTTCGTGACGTTGGCGGACGACCAGAATGTCAAGATCACCGATCATTGGGACGGCATCGACTTCACCGTCAACGCCCGCCCGAGAGCCGGCTTCACGATGGGCGGCGGCGTCAGCGTCGGCCGCGAAACTGTCGATGAATGCGATCTCATGAACAAGTTCCCGGAGAACGCCCTGAGGTTCGTCCCCGGACCGAGCGGCGGCGACCACGTTGGTGCCGGGCCCAGCTTCCTCCCGTTCTTCGCGGCGACTCCTCTTAACTACTGTAATCGTGACGAGGGGTTTGCAGCGCAGGTGAAGCTGCTCGGTGCCTACACGTTCCCAAAGATTGACGTTCTGATCGCCGCCACCTACCAGAGCATTCCTGGCGGTCTGGAGGAGGCGCAATACCTCGAGTTCACGACTGGGACTCTGGGACGTGCCTACGGCACTTCGGTCGTGGCGCCCTTCCGAGAATTCCAAATCGTGGAGCCTGGAACGCTGCGCATGGACCGGATCAACCAGTTCGACTTCCGCGTGTCCAAGATCTTCAAAGCCGGCAAGACGCGGACCAACGTGAACTTCGATCTCTACAATCTCTTCAACAGCACGGCCATAACGCAGGAGAACCTCACGTACGTGTTCGTGCCTGGGGTGCCTACCGCAAATCCGTGGCGTCAGCCGCAGTATGTCGTTCCGTCGCGGTTCTTCAAGATTAGCGCGCAGTTCGACTTCTAGGTGATAGTGGCCAGGTAGGTCGGGTAAGTCGGGTGAGGTAGGTCGGGTAGGATTTCTGTCCTGACCCACCCGGCCCACCTGACCTACCTGCCCCACCTGCCGCTCCCGCCCATCCAGCCCCTCCCGCCCATCCAGCCTCTCCTGCCCAGGAGAGCTACTGCGGCCGCGGGTGGAAGACTGGATCGTCGTCTTTCCACGGCGTGCGACAAGGCCTTCCACTTTCGTAGAGTTTGAGATTCTCCTCCAAGCGTGGAACCGCATCGCGTTGCGTTTGCCGCGCCGCCGAAATCGCTTCTCGCTGCCACGCCGTCGCGTCCATGAATCGGCCCAGCTCGGCGAAGGTCATCGCCATCGTTTCAGCCAACCCAATCGTCTTCTGCTGTTTGAGAAGGGTCTGCATCAAAGAGAGCGCGCGTTCTCCGTCGCGAACGCTCTCATCGGGTGCCGAGGCGAGAAGGCGGGCGAGCGCATGAGCAAATCCAAGTTGGTCGGGGTACGTCTTCATGGCATCCGTGAGTCGGTCGCGAGCGTCGCGGTAACGGCCGAGGCGGACAAGCGCCATGGCGTATCCGAACCGTGCTTGAGAAATCGAGGGGCTGCTCTTGATCACTTCGTTGTAGTGGGGAAGCGATTCCTCGAGGCGCCCGTTGCGACGCAGGGCATCCGCCAACTGCAGGCGGGCTTCGATGTAGCTCGGCTCGGCACGGACCGCGGCCGAGAACCGTTCAATTGCTTCACGATCTCGACCGCTGGCCTCCATCAACACGCCAATGCCGTAGTGCGCCTTCGCCAGATCCGGTGAGAGCCGGATCGCGGTTTCGAACTGTTCCAGCGCACCGCGTCCGTCACCGGTCAAGTAGAGGGCGGTTCCGAGATTCAGATGTGTAAAGGCATTGTTGGGGGCGAGCTCGATGGCCTTTCGCAGATTCGTGACCGCCTCGGTCCACTGTCTCTTGCCGAGCGCCTCTGCCCCACGAACCTCGTACGCAGAAGCGTTCTGTAGTAGTCCGCCGAGCTCGGCCATCAACGGGTCTCCGGATGGGACCTCAACATCGCCCCGCCGTCGGAGGTGCGCTTCGGCACGTTGCGCGTCACCCTGTCCGCGATACGCCATCGCCAGCGGATATTCGATGCGCGACGCTTGTGGTGCAATCGTCAACGCGGCTTCCAGATGCATGACCGCCTGTGCGTAGTCCTGTTTCGCGAGCGCCACACGTCCCAGCCCATAGAGCGCCATTGCCGCGCGGGGCTGAAGCGATAAGGCCTTCGTGAAGAGGGGTTCGGCGGAATCCAAGCGGCTTCCCGCGAGGTACATCTCGCCGAGCCAGATCAGCGAGGGCACGTGGTCTGGCTGCAAGCGGAGAGTCTCTTCGAAAAACGGTGCGGCTTTCGACGGCTCGTTCCTCAATCGCTCGACATGCCCTCGGTAATAGGGCCACCGCATGTCGGTTGTTACGAGTGCCTGAGCATTTGAAAAACAGGACTCAGCCGCGTCGAGGTATTCGGCCGCTATGAGAAGCTTTCCAAGGTCACCGTACGCGGCGGCAAGATCCCCTGAGGTAGTCTCTGCGCTGTCGATCTTCGATTTCAACGAGGCATACCGCTCCCGAATCAGCGCCTGAACTGACTCTGAAGCGCTGGACAAATCTGGCGGCGATACGGGCCGAAGGGCTTGATGCGAGGGTTGAGTCGTAGACGAACGACCCGCGGACGAAGCCGCGCGGTCCTGGTTCGGCGAGCAGGCGCCTGAGGAGAGGATGGCTCCCCAGAGCAATGCACAATGCACAATGCACAATGCTGACTCGTTTTGCATTTTGCATTTGGCATTCTGCATTTGATGGGCTCTCACTTTCCTGAGCCTTCCCTGAACGTCGTGTACCGATCGAGCGCGACGTCCCCAAGGTCCTCGATGCGGCCATCGGGCCATCTCACGCGCACATGCGGTACCTCTGTCGAACTCCCGAGGCCAACGAGCACCCGCGGATCGTTTGCCGAGCCATAACTGCCGTCGGCTCTCACACGCCGCCAGAACGACCCACTCTTTCGGACGATTTCAACACGAGCTCCAAGCATGTCGCGAACAGGGAGGTTGCCAGTTTCCGGCTTCGATCCCTTTCCAGAGCCAACAAGTCGCAGCCCTATCCAATGAGAGCGGTTACCGATGTTATTGATGAAGAGCCGCACAGGACCGTTGTTGTTGCCGACGAGAACATCCACATCGCCATCATTGTCGACATCTCCGAACGCCGCACCGCGTCCAACCTCCGATAACTGGAACGCCGCACCCGCGCGGTTCGTCACGTCTTCGAATCGGCCGTTGCCAAGGTTCCGGAACAGCTGCCGCCGCTGATGCAGCGGGAATGGGTCGTGAGCCTGTGCCAGGGCCTGGATGGTCTGGACCGCACCGTTGACTGTCAAGAGATCGAGCCACCCATCATTGTCGAGATCGAACCACGCCGTTCCGAACCCGGTCAATCCAAGCGTCAGAGCACCGAGTCCCGAGCGCTCGCTGCGATCGTCGAACGTCGCAGACCCATCGTTGACGAAAAGATTGGCGCCTTCACCGGTCTGCTCGGTGATGAATAGGTCCTCGTCACCATCATTGTCGAAGTCGCCTGCATCTACACCCATGCTGGCTTCGGGGGTGCCGTTGACAGGGAGTGCGACGCCAGCGAGTAACGCCACGTTCTTGAACGTACCGTCGTGTTGGTTCCTCCACAGCTGGTTTTCCTTGCCGTCATTCGCGATGTAGATATCGATCCAGCCGTCGCCGTCAAAATCTGCCGTCGTCACACCGAGCGCTGGCCCGTACTCGGTGGCAATATGACTCTTAGCCGTGACGTCAACGAACGTGCCGTTCCTCTGGTTTCTATAAAGCCGACCAGGGAGGGGCTGATAGCTGCGCGGAGTGCAGTAGTCCGGCGCGCCTGACGGGCTGAAACACCTGGTGTTCGAGCTCAGGTTGTATCGCAAATAGTTGCCCACATAGAGATCGAGCCAGCCATCACGATCGAAGTCGACGAACGCCGCGGACACGCTCCAGCCGTCGTTATCGGTGCCGCTTGCCTTCGAAACATCGCTGAAGGTGCCGTCACAGTTGTTGCGAAACATCTGATTGCGGCCAAAGTTGGTGAGGTAGAGATCGACGCACCCGTCGTTGTTGAAATCACCGGCCGCCACGCCCATGCCGTAATCGTGGGAGACGATTCCGCTTTGGTCGGTCACGTCCGTGAAATGCAGCTGACGTGTTCCGTCGGGACGGACCTCTAAATCATTTCGGTACAAGCGCCCTTTGAACCTTGAACCTTGAACCCCTGAACCAGAACCTTGAACCTCGAACCTTGAACCTTGAACCAGGTATATGTCGAGGTCCCCGTCGTTGTCGTAGTCGAACAATGCAACTCCGGGCGCCATGATCTCCGTCATATAGAACTGCCCGGACATCCCGTTGACGTGGACGAAATCAATCCCGGTGTCTTTGCCACGATCGGTGAACCAGTCAATGTCTCCGGTGGACGTACTGCTCGGGCGGGCGCTATCGGGCTGCCCCTGATGGTTGTCGCCGCAGCCGGCGAGCAGCAGGAGCGCGAGGACTCCAATGTTTCGCCCAAAGCACATCGGTTGATGTTATTACCGCTCGACTCGATCGTTGAATACGCCCAGGCCTTTTGCCACAATCGCCAGCGGAGCAAGGCAGGGCTCCGGGCGGGGGCTTCAAGGCTGAGGGCTGAGGGCTGAGGGCTGAGGGCTGACGGCGTCAGTGCTTCGCCTTCTAGGCGGAAGAGCCGCCGGCATTGATCTTCCGGCTGAAGCCGGAAGCCACACACCAGCGCTGAGCACGCCGAGAGTTGTTCCCAAGGATTTCGCTGCGGTCTCGAGGTCTCTGCGGTAATCGTTGGGTTTCGTTGACGTTGGCAGTTTGTTGGAGACGTGAGATGAGCGCAAGAAATGTCACGCGACTTGGTGTCTTGTTGGGCTCGGCGTTGTTCGTCGCGGTGTCGGCGGGGGCACAGTCGGCCGCACAGCAGGCCCCAGCTGCCGCCGCGGCGCCGGCATTGCCCTCCGGCGTGGAGCGGATCACGTCGGTCGAAGGCATTACCGAGTACCGCCTGAGTAACGGGCTCACCGTTCTGCTTTTTCCTGATCTTTCCAAGCAGACCATCACCGTGAACGTGACAATCAAGGTCGGGTCGCGTCACGAGAACTACGGCGAAACCGGGATGGCGCACCTGCTCGAACACCTCTTGTTCAAGGGGTCGCCCAAACACACGAACATCCCGCAAGAGCTGACGGCCCATGGGACACGCCCGAATGGTTCGACATGGTTCGACCGGACCAACTACTTCGAAACGTTTGCCGCGACCGACGAGAATCTGACGTGGGCGCTCGACCTGGAAGCCGATCGGATGGTGAACTCCTTCGTGGCCAAGAAGGATCTCGACAGCGAGATGACGGTCGTGCGAAACGAGTTCGAAAGCGGCGAGAACGAGCCGACGCGCGTGCTGCTCGAGCGGGTGTTCTCGACGGCCTATCTCTGGCACAACTACGGGAAGTCGACGATTGGTTCGCGCTCGGATATCGAAAACGTCCCGATCGAGCGCTTACAGGCCTTCTACCGCCAGCATTACCAGCCCGACAACGCAGTCTTGCTCGTGGCTGGGAAGGTCGACGAAGCCAAGACCATCGACCTCGTGAACAAGTCATTTGGTCCGATTCCGCGGCCGACCCGCACGCTTCCCGCTGCCTACACTGCCGAGCCAACGCAGGATGGCGAGCGAAGCGTCGCGCTCAGGCGAGTCGGCGATACGCAGTTCGTCCTCGCGGGATATCACATTCCAGCGGGTGCCGACCCCGACTTCGCCCCGATAGATCTGGTCGTGCAGATCCTCGGCGACACACCAGCGGGCCGACTGCACAAGGCGCTGGTTGAGACCAAGAAGGCCGCGCAGACCTTCGGCGGCGATTTTCAGCTGCACGATCCAGGCCTTGCCTTTTTCGCCGCACAGGTACGGCAGGATGCCCCACTCGACGAAGCCCGGGACGCTCTCCTCCAGACGGTTGAAGACATTGGCAAGAATCCCCCGACCGATCAGGAGCTGGAACGCGCGCGCACGAATCTCCTGAAACAGATCGACCTGGACCTCAACAACTCGAATCGAGTCGGCCTGCAACTGAGCGAATGGATTGGCATGGGCGACTGGCGGTTGTTGTTCCTTCACCGAGATCGCCTCAAGCAGGCTACGTCAGCCGACCTTCAGCGCGTCGCTGCCAAGTATTTCAAGTCCAGCAATCGGACGGTCGGGCTCTTCGTACCAACGGCAAAACCCGATCGAGCGGAGATGCCGCCGCCACCAGACGTTGCGAGCATGCTCAAAGACTACAAGGGCAGTGCTCCAGTTGCGGCCGGCGAAGCGTTCGATCCGGCACCGCTCAACATAGACGTCCGAACGACACGATCGGCGCTGCCGAGCGGGCTCAAATTGTCGCTGCTGCCGAAGAAGACGCGTGGCGAAACCGTCGTGGCGAACCTGACGCTGCGGATCGGGGACGAGAAAACCTTGACGAATCGCGCGACCGCCTCGCAGATGGCGAGTGCAATGTTGATGCGGGGGACGACCAAACATTCGCGCCAGGAGATCCAGGACGAATTCGACCGATTGAAGGCCCGGGTCAACGTCGGCGGAGCGTCGGCTGCCGTGAATGCGTCGGTCGAGACAACGCGGGCGAATCTACCCGCTGCGCTCCGGCTACTGACCGAGGTACTTCGGGAGCCGTCCTTCCCGCCGGACGAGTTCGAGCAGCTGCGTCAGCAGAGGCTCGCCGGCCTCGAGCAGCAGAAGAGCGAGCCGCAAGCGATCTCCGTGGTGACTTTGCAACGTCACCTTCGGCCGTACCCCAAAGGCGATGTTCGCTACGTTCCGACAATCGACGAGGGTATCGGGGAACTGAAAGCCGCGTCACTCGACGAGGCCAAGAAGTTT
Organism: uncultured Acidobacteriota bacterium; assembly: GCA_963773035.1. Lineage (GTDB taxonomy): Bacteria > Acidobacteriota > Vicinamibacteria > Vicinamibacterales > CAVVIG01 > CAVRXZ01. The sequence goes on from CAVYZX010000038.1 coordinate 260,204, forward strand.
TACGCCGACTTCTATGGAGCACAGCACGGAGAGCTGGTCGTGGTAGGGGACTTCGACGCGAAAGAGATTACGGCTCTTGCAGCCGAACTTTTCGGGACGTGGAAGGGCGCGCAGCCGTTTTCTCGGGTCGTGGATCCATTCCGGGACGTTCCTTCGATCAACCAATCAGTCGAGACTCCTGATAAGGCGAACGCGTTCTTCGTCGCCGGACAGAATCTCAGCCTTCGCGACGACGACCCGGACTACCCGGCGCTCGTCCTGGGCACGTACATGCTGGGTGGAGGGTTTCTGAATTCGCGCCTTGCCACTCGGGTTCGGCAACAAGAGGGCCTGAGTTACGGCATCGCTGCGCAGCTCCAGGCCAGCTCTCTCGACAAGAACGGCTTCTTCATGGTGCAGGCGATCTATGCGCCCCAGAACGTCGCCAGGCTCGAAGCGGCAATCAAGGAAGAAATCGACCGCGCTCTGAAGGAGGGCTTTACGGCGGACGAAATGAAGGCCGCGAAGGAAGGCTTGCTGCAGTCCAGGCAGGTCGGCCGAGCTCAGGATCCAGAGCTGGCCCGCAGGCTGGGTCAACTGGCTTTCGTCGAGCGGACGGTTTCGTGGGATGGTGAGCTGGAACAGAGAATCAACGCGCTGTCTCCGGCCGATGTTCAGGCCGCTCTCAAGCGTTACATCGACCTCGGCAAACTCTCCATCGTCAAGGCGGGTGACTTCGCCAAAGCTCCAACTCGTTGATTCCGCCGGGGCGTTTTGCAAAGATCAAGGACCGGGAGGACAGGTGAGAAGATTCGCATTGAATATTGTCAGTGTCTCGATTGCTTTGACGACGGTCGTGGCCCTGACCGCCGTATCAACAGCTGCGCAAACGGCGACCGCTCCCCAGGCGAAGGCCGCGTCAGCCGGCGGTAAGAAATATGTGCCTCCACGCACACCCTGGGGCGATCCAGACCTCCAAGGTTTCTTCACCAATAATGATGAAAGCGGCATTCCGCTCGAGCGGCCGAACCAGTTCGAGGGCAAGAAGCTCGAAGACGTCAGCGAGAACGAGCTTCAGCAATTGCGCGACCAGCGAGAGGAGCAGCGCGTCGCCGTTGCGCCGAATCTCGGCGGTGTACCTGGCACGAACCCGGTGCACTGGTTCGAGAACTTCGGAGCGAAGAACAGTCGTGCGTGGCTCCTCGTCGATCCCGCCGACGGCCGAGTCCCACCGCTGACAGCCGAGGCTCAGGCCCGGCCCATCGTCAGGGGCGGCAGCAGTTTTGGTGGCGGCCCGTTCAACAGCCCCGAAGACTTCAGTCTGTACGATCGGTGCGTTACCCGCGGCATACCCGGCTCGATGATGCCGGCCATCTACGGCAACGCGTACGAGATTATCCAAGGACCGGGCACAGTCGCGATCCGTTACGAGATGATTCATGAAACACGGGTGATTCCGCTCGACGGCCGCCCGCATGCCGGCAAAGGCGTGCAATTGGATATGGGAGACGGTCGCGGTCGTTGGGAAGGCGACACGCTCGTGGTCGAGACCACCAATTTCACGGCGCGCAGCTCTTATCGAAACGCCAACGCCAAGGCCTACCGGTTGATCGAACGGTTTACTCCCGTTGCTCCAAATCTGCTCGAATGGTCCGTTACCATCGACGATCCGACGACGTGGACCAGACAGTGGACGTTTGCGATGAACTTGACGAAGGGCGGACCGGACAAGCAGCCGTTCGAGTACGCGTGCCACGAAGGCAACTACGGGATGGAGAACATGCTGAACGCCGCTCGCAGGGCGGAGCAGTCAAAGTGAAAGGTGGAAAGTGGAAAGTGGAATAAGCAAGTGGAAAGTTGAAAAGTTGAACATGTGGCGGGCCCGTCGGTTGACCGTCGCGCTCGGAGTGATTGGCTTCGCCATGCCAATCCTGTCTGGGCAATCGAACCCGCCTACATCGCCGAAGCCCTCGACCGCGGCCGCGGCGAAGGCGTGGACGGCGCCGAAAACGCCATGGGGCGATCCGGATCTGCAGGGAGTCTGGACGAGCGACGACATGCTCAGCATCCCGATGCAGCGGCCGGAGCAGTTTGCGGGGCGGGCGGAGCTCACCGATGAAGAGTTCGCCGAGCGTCAGAAGCGCGACCAGCAGTCTCTCGAAAGGAATCGCAACGCGGTCGGCGCCTTCCGGGGCGACGTCGGGACGCGGACGTTCCGGCAGACTTCGATCGTTGTCGAACCCGCCGACGGCCGGATCCCGCCGGTCACACCAGAAGCGCAGCACCGCCTTTCGGCCCGCCAGGCTGCTCGCAGCAACGCGCCTTCATCCTGGGAGGATCGCAGCCTCTATGATCGCTGCATCACGCGTGGTGTGCTCGGCTCTACGTTGCCGGTTATCTACGGCAACGGCAATCAGATCCTCCAGACGCCGAATTACGTGGTGATCAACTACGAAATGGTTCACGACACGCGGGTGATTCCTCTCGATGGGCGAGCGCATGTCGGATCGAACATTCGCACCTACATGGGCGATGCCCGCGGCCGATGGGAAGGGAACACGCTGGTCGTCGAGACGACGAACTTTCTCGACAACAAGACCGGCATTGGCGTGAACGGCGGGGGCGCTCCAACCAGCGACGCGTTGAGAGTGGTGGAGCGCTTTACCCGAGTCGGGACCGACGCGATTCAGTACGAGGCATCGATTGACGATCCGAAAACTTTCACCCGGCCGTGGAAGCTGGCGATGACGCTCACAACTCAGGCCGGATACCACATCCTTCCCTACGAGTGTCATGAGGGCAACCTGGGCCTCGCGGATATCCTCAGCGCCGCGCGAGCGTACGATCGTGCCGTGGAAGAGGCCGTCAGAACCGGTCAGCCCCTGCCGCCGTCGATTTGGCTCGACCCGCCCGCGGGTCAAGCTGGCAACGTCTACGGTCCTCAACCGAATAATGCTAGTCGTTAGTCGTTGGTCGTTTGTCGTTAGTCGTTTGTCGTTGGTCGAATGCCGAACGAACGACCAGTCGCGGCCAACGACCAACCACTCGTGGCCAACGACCAACGACTAGCGGCCAACGACCATTCTTTGTGAGCCTGATAACACCCGTCGTCGCGCGCTGGATTCAGGATGGGCTGCGGGATCCCGAAGCGTTTTGGGAGCGCGCCGCCGACGCTCTGCCATGGTTCCGGCGCTGGGATCGAGTCTTCGAGTGGAATCCTCCGACCTTCCGCTGGTTCATCGGCGCTGAAACCAATCTGGCCTACAACGCGCTGGATCGCCACGTCGATGCCGGGCGAGGCGGCCATGCTGCGCTCATCTATTTCAACGAGCGTGGTGAGGTCGCAATCTCGACCTACGCTCAACTCCTACAGGACGTGAAACGGCTGGCGGCGGGTCTTCGTGGCCTCGGCATTCAAAAAGGGGATCGGCTCACGATCTACATGCCGCCGTGCCTCGAATCGATTGCCCTGATGCTGGCCACCGTGCGCATCGGTGCGATCCATTCCATCGTCTTCGCGGGGTTCGGCGCCAAGGCCCTGGCCGATCGCATCGATGCCAGCGGCTCCAGGCTGGTTTTCACCAGCGATGTCACGTATCGAAAAGGCAAGAACGTCCGCTTGAAGGAAATCGTCGACGAAGCACTCGACTCGCTGGATTCGTCGATGGAGTCTGGCCGCAAGTCTCCCGTCGAGCACGTCATCGTGCTCCCGCGAGCAGACGAGCCGGTGCCGATGCGTTCGGAACGCGACATGACATGGGACGTCTTCCTGGAACGCTCACGCGGTCTGGACGGCGGACACGTGCGCATGGAGTCGAACGAACCAGCGTTCATGATTGCCACCTCGGGAACGACCGCGAGGCCGAAATTGGCGATTCACGCACATGGCGGCTACCAGGTGCACATCGTGAGCATGGGACGCTGGTGTTTCGGCCTGAAGCCGGAGGACGTCTGGTGGGCAACCTCAGACATCGGTTGGATCGTGGGCCACAGCTACATGGTGTATGCGCCGCTGCTGGCCGGGTGCACGACCGTTGTGTTCGAAGGCGGACTGGATCATCCCCACGCGGAAGCCAACTGGCGTCGGGCCGTCGAAGAGTTCGGCGTCACGGGAATCTTCACGTCGCCGACGGCAATCCGGACCTTGATGAAGTACGGAGACGAGCCGCTGCGCCGGGTGGATCACTCGCGCCTTGAACGAGTCGTCTGCGCAGGTGAGGTGCTGAATGCGCCGGCCCTGGACTGGCTGCAGAACAGAATCTTCGACGGCCGGATCCCCGTGATCGATCACATGTGGCAGACCGAAACGGGTGGGCCCGTGTTCGGCAACCCGTACGGAATCGGCATGCTGCCCATCAAGCCAGGATCCGCCACGATTCCACTCCCAGGTATCGATGCCGCCGTCGTCTCGCCAGAAGGCCAGCCATGCGGACCGGGCGAGAAGGGCATCATGGTGCTCAAACGTCCGTTTCCCGGACTGACTGCGGCGCTTTGGGGAGAGCCCGAGCGCTACGACCGTGACTACTGGCAAAAGATTCCCAGTGTGTACTACACGGGCGACTCGGCGCACGTCGACGAGGATGGCTACGTCTGGTTCGCCGGCCGATCCGACGAGATCATCAAGATCGCAGGGCACCGTATCGGGACTATCGAAGTAGAAAGCGCGTTCCTGATCCATCAAGCTGTGGCCGAGTGCGGCGTCGTCGGGCGCCCCGACGATACGCGCGGCGAGGTGATTTCCGCATTCGTGCTCCTCAAGCAGGGCCAGACGCCGTCGGCAGAGCTCCGGCAGGCTCTAGTGGCGACGCTTCGGCGCGAGTTGGGTCCAGTCGCGGTCGTGGGAGAGCTGAACTTCGTGACCATGCTGCCGAAGACGCGGAGCGGAAAGATCATGCGCCGCGTATTGAAGGCCGTCATCCTGGATCGAGAGCCTGGTGACATCACGACGATCGAGGAAGAAGGCTCGGTGGAGGAAGCCCGGCAGGCGTGGCGGCAGATGAAAGCCGATATCTCAAACGTATGAAGCCATTTCGAGCCTTCCGGGTTTTCGAAGAGGGAGGAAAAGTCCACGGCAAACAGGTTGAGGCGACGCTCGACGAGTTGACGCCTGGCGATGTCGTCATCAAGGCCGCCTATTCCAGCGTCAACTACAAAGACGCGCTCGCCGCGACGGGCGCCAACAAGATCGTCCGCCACTTTCCGCTGATCACCGGCATCGACGTCTCGGGCACTATTGAGTCGAGCTCCGATTCCAGATTCCGTCCGGGCGACCCGGCGCTCGTCCATGGCTACGAGCTGGGCGTATCCCATGACGGCGGCTATGCGGAGTACGTGCGTGTGCCGGCAGATTGGGTGGTGCCGCTGCCGCCCGGACTCAGTTCGATCGACGCGATGGCGATTGGCACGGCGGGGTTTACAGCGGGACTGTCCATCGCCCGGCTCGAACTCAACGGTCTCAAGCCATCGAACGGTCCGGTGATCGTTACAGGCGCAACAGGAGGCGTCGGCAGCGTGGCCGTGCAATCACTCGTGGCACTCGGCTATCAGGTAACAGCGCTCACGGGCAAGGACGGCGAGCACGACTACCTCCGATCGCTCGGCGCACGGGAAGTGCTTTCACGATCAACGCTGCAGATGGGTACGCGTCCGCTCGAGAAGGCGATCTGGGCTGGGGCAATCGACGTGGTGGGCGGCGACACGCTCGCATGGCTTACTCGGACGATGATGTACGGCGGCGGCATTGCCGCATCGGGACTGACCGGCGGCACCGAGCTGCACACGACGGTGATGCCGTTCATCCTGCGCGGTGTGAAGCTTCTGGGAATCGACTCGGCGATGTGTTCGATGGACGAGCGCCGACTGGTCTGGCAGCGTCTGGCGACCGACATGCGGCCGACAGCTCTCCGAACCATCGTGAAAGAGATCACGATGGACGATCTGCCTCAGGCGTTTGACACGTTGCTCAAGGGCGCCGCACGAGGCAGGTTCGTCGTAAAGCTGGCCAGCCAGTAATGTAGGCTCACCGTGTGGCTTCCGGCTTCAGCCGGAAGATCAATACCGGCTGCGCTTCAGCCGGAGGATGAATGCGGTGTGGCTTCCGGCTTCAGCCGGAAGATCAATGCCGGCTGCTCTCTTCCGCCTAAAAGGCGGAAGCCACGACGATCAGGGAAAATGCCGCACGCGCGGCAGAACGTCGGGCGGTGGTGCGGCTCGTTCCACAACCTTCCAGCCAACGATGCCATCTGGCGCGCCAAAGACGACGAGCACGCGACCATCGCGGGGCTTGGTGGCGCGCTCGGTGCCGCCGGCCATCTCTCGTCCGCCGGCGCCGCCGGGGATCAGGGCTGCGGACGGCGCAGCCAGCCGCCGTGCGCCGCGCGCCCGCAATCGTCGCGCATGGTCCTGACATACTCGATATGTGTTCCGGCCGCCTGTCAGCGCCGAAGCCGGCAACGATACTTCCTTGAACGGCTCGTCTTCGATTTCAACGGCCCACAGCGCCCGCTGAACGGTTGCCGCGTCGGCTGGATCGGTGATCTCTTCGTGCCGCAGCAACTCGGCCCAGGCGCCGTCCGGAGTGTCGGAGAAGTAGTGCGCAGGGCCTTCGCCGTCGGCGTGCCAGCGAGCGGCCGGTTGCGAGACGTCGCTCCAGAGAAAGGGATACCGCGGGTCGGCCTGCCGAAAGACGATCATGTGGCAGAGAGCGAGACGAGCGACCGCGCAAGCTCCCGGACTTTCTGCGGGCCAGAATCGTCGGGATTCCAATCGGCGGCGAGCAGCGCTGCGGGCGTCTTGCCGCCGAGTGCGGACCGTTTGCGCCCGAACCAGCGACGGATACCGACTTCGTTGTACGCCCCTGCGAGGTCGCCGACGATCAGCGCCACATGATGCAGGCGCGCCGCCACATCGTCGGGCGTCTCTCGCTCACCCGACAGATACCGTCGCAGGCTGGATACCGAGATGCCGAGAAGCGGCGCCAGAAGGTCGGGGTCGAGGACGCGCGACACAGCGGGCCACTCGTGCTTTGCGACCGGCGAAGCTTCGAGCGCTGCAATCACCAGTCGCAGCAGCGCCTCGGCTTCTCCGACCGACGGCAGCTCCACGTTGTCCAATCGGAGCGCGGGCGTCCGCGCGATACCGGCGTCCCGCAGCCGTTTCATCAGCCGCGCCAGATCGGCTGTTTCCAGCCTGCCTGCATCGGGTTCGACCAGACCCATGGCTTCCGCCCGTCTCCAAGCCTCGACTGCCAGGGCACGCACCGACTGGGCAGTCATCGGAGATCTAACGGACACTGTTTGGATAGCCATGCAAATCCGATCGTAATCCACCGGCCGGATTCGATCAAGTCGTGAGGTGCACACACCGCCGAGCTACTCGGTGGTACAGGCCTCACACGACTCCATCGCGAGGCCGTTGCCGGACTGTTTTGGCGTTTCTCGTTCCTTCTGACGATTTCTCGAAGGCGCTCTACGGAAGCCGTGCCGGTCCCAAGGTGTGCTTGGCGTCCTGCTCGTTCTCCTGGCAGATGTATTCCATCAGTTCTTCGTTCGGACGCAGGCGGGCTGTGAACCTGACGGTAAAGGGGCGTGAGTAGGAGCCCGGATCCTCGATGGTGACTTCGTTCACGAGAGTCCCCAGATCCTTGCGCGTCCACCGCTCGACCGTATGCAGCTTCTCGGTGTGCGGATGGCCGCGGAAATCGAACCAGAACTTGTCGTTGAAACCGACAGTGTCGATCACCAGCGTATCGCCTTCCCACCAACCGATCGAGTGGCCGTACCAGGTGGGGTCCGGATCTTCAGGATGCTTGCGGCCGTCCATGAAGATCTGACGGTAGCTGTGGATGTTGCCTTCGAAGAGAAAGTAGAGGTGAGTCGCTTTCTTGTACGGCGGCACCTGAGCGATGCGCCACGGATACGGCGCGACCCTGGGAACGCCAGTCGGCAGGCAGTTCGCTTCCGGGTCGTCGCCAGATTTCCTGGCGTCCATGATCGTCTTCGCTTCCGGGAGAAGAGGAATCGTCTCGCCCGGTGCCAGGCCTTGCGCAAGGTCTCCGATTGGGCCTCCGCCCTGCCAGACGCCAGTCAAATCGATTGAGCCATCCGGCAAACGAGGGGCGGGACCGGCGGGGACTTGAGGCACGTTGCGGTTCCCTCCGGTTCCAGCCGGAGAAGTCGCGGCACCGGCGCTGTTCGGGCCGGTGGGATCGGGCGCAGGGGTTTGCTGCGCAGCGAGCGAAATCGCGGCCGCCACGGTTGCTGCACCGATGAGACTCAAGAAGTGCTTGCGCACATAATCTCCTTGTTTGCTAGCTGACAGCTGAGGGCTGAGTGCCCTACTGCTGCGCCGGTGGGGCGTCGCCGCCCGACGAGCCTGCGAACACACGACGGCCATCGGACAGCGTGACGACACGGGCATTCGCCATCTTCGAGCCGTCCTTGGCGAGCGATCCTTCAACCGTCACTTGATCGCCAATGTTGAGGCTCTTCCTGGTCCAGCCGTTCCGGGCCAGAACGTTGGGGCTGGCCAGCTCGAGGTTCCAGTTCACGACGTTTCCGTGATCGTCTTTGACCTCGACATAAAAGCGCGCGTGCGGATTCATCCACTCGACCTTGGTCACCACACCCTTCAACGTGACCGGCTTGTTGGCGTCGTATTCCGCCGCGAACGAGTGATGGGCCGCCACAGGACCGGCCGAAACGATCAGTCCGATTCCTGCCGCCAGAATGCCGAATCCAGCTTTCATGGAACGCCTCCGTTTCTGCGAATGTTACGCTCCGCTTGTGTGACTGTAAAGATCGTCGATATTCGCCTGTCGAGAGCTACTCCTATTTCCACATTGGCTTCGAGGCGCAGCTTCGCTAGAATCGCCTGCCGCAACCGGCAGATTCAGAGGTGGCCGTGCGCAGAGTGGTGGCAGGTGTCGGCGTTGCGCTGTGTTTCCTTACCGCGAGCGTGTCCGCGTTCGCGCAAGAAACCGGCGCCACGAACGGGCATTGGGTCGGCACCTGGGCTACGGCAGCGATCGCTCGTCCTGGTCCGGTCCCTGCGCAATCGGCCGCGGTTAGCGAGGCCTCATCCGAGGATTTTGGCGATGCTCAGCCGCATTTTGAAAATCGAACGCTACGGCAGGTAGTGGACACGACCATCGGCGGCGAGCGCATCCGCGTGGTCTTCAGCAACGCATTCGGTACGGATCCCCTCGAAATCGGGGCCGCACAAATCGCACTTCACGAGAAGGACTCATCGATTGTGGCGAAGTCGGGCCGACCGCTGACGTTTGCACGCCGTCGGTCAGGCACCATACCCGCGGGTTCGGTGCTGATCAGCGATCCCGTGAATCTTGCAGTGCCGGACTTCGCTCGTCTTGCCATTGACCTGTACCTGCCCGCTCAGGCGGCCACGTCAAACTCGCCTGTCACGATGCATCCCGATGCCCTACAAAGAAGCTACGTGTCGCTCCCGGGCGACCACACCGGCACTTCGGATTTGCCTGTGATGACGACGACGCAGATCTGGTCTTTTCTGGCGAGAGTCGAGGTGATGGCGGCGGCGCCAGTTGGGGCGGTCGTGGCGTTCGGCGACTCGATCACCGACGGCACGCGCTGGCCTCACGATTTGGCGAAGCGACTGGCCGTGCGGGGTCTCAAACTTGCCGTGCTCAACCAGGGTATCTCGGGCAATCAACTGCTGGCCGATGGCGCCGGCCCGAGTGCGCTGGCTCGCTTCGATCGGGACGTGCTCGTCCAAAGTGGGGCCACACACGTCATCGTGTTTGAAAGCATCAACGACATCGGCATCGGATTCGACGATCCATGGCCGGGCGTCGGCGATCTGATTCTGGGTCACCGGCAGCTGATCGAACGCGCGCACGGACGCGGATTGAAAATTTACGGAGCCACCCTGACACCATTCGAAGGGTCTCTATACTGGACCCCAGAAGGCGAAGCAAAACGACAGGCTCTCAATGAATGGATCCGGACCAGCGGGGCCTATGACGGCGTGATCGACTTCGATGCGGCCGTGCGCGATCCGAATGCGCCGACAAAGCTTCAGTCGCAGTACGATCCGGGCGATCATCTGCACATGAACGACGCGGGGTACCGGGCGATGGCAAACGCCATTGACCTGGGGCTTTTTGAGTAGGTCGGGGCAGGAGGGGAGCGCCGGTGAAGAAAAGCTGGGCGGGAGATTAACGCAGGCCACCGGGCCTGAACAAAGAAAGGCGAAAACGATGCGTATTCAGCTCACAACGGCCGGCATCGTTGTCTTGATGGTGACTGCCATGGCACAGACGCCGAAGCCTCCGGCACTCAATCTCGTTGGCGATCGATTCAAGCCGCTGACGTACGAGCAGATGACGCCGGCGCAAAAAACGATGGTAGATCATCTGCTGGCAGGGGAACGACGCGGCGCGAATGGACCGTTCAATGTCCTGTTACGCAGTCCGGAACTGGGCGATCAGGCGCAGCAGCTCGGCGCCCAGGTACGCTTCCATTCATCGTTGCCGCGCAAGTTGAACGAGTTGGCGATCATCGTTACCGCTCGTCACTGGACCGCGCAGTACGAATGGTATGCGCACAAGCGGGCGGCGCTCGAAGCCGGCTTGAATCCGGCGATTGTCGACGCGATCGCCGGCGGCAAGCGGCCCACGTCGATGCAGCCTGATGAGGAGACGATCTATACGTTCTCCACCGAACTGCTCAACACGAAGCAGGTGAGCGATGCGACGTTCGAGGCGACCAAGAAGGCCTTCGGTGAGCGGGGCGTGGTGGATCTGATCGGGGTGATCGGGTACTACCAGCTCGTGTCGATGGTCCTGAACGTCGATCGCTATCCGCTGCCGGATGGCGTGAAGCCGGAATTGGTGGCGCTGCGCTGACGAGAAGCCACGGAGGGCACTTGCGTTGACGCTGTGCGTCAATGCAAAGTGCCTTCTGGGACCAAGGTGAGCAGGCGAACTCGACCTTCGAAGAAAGTCCGTTCGGCCGAACCACAAGCGTCAGTCGCTCCTCCGAGCGGCCTGTGGTGGCGGGCTGCGCTCATCGTCGTCGTTGGTGCGCTGACTTACTCCAACAGTCTCGCCGGCCCGTTCATCCTCGACGATCAAAGCACGATCGTCGAGAACCGGCAGATCCGCGCATTGTCGCGTCTGTCGTCGGTCCTGGTCCCGGAAGAGAACTCGTCGATGGGTGGTCGGCCCATCGTCAACCTCTCTTTTGCCATCAACTACGCCATTGGTGGTTTGAGCGTTCCTGGATACCACGTCGGGAACTTAGCGGTTCACCTTGTTTGCGCGCTACTGGCATTCGGGCTGGTCCGCCGGACGCTCGAGCTCCCACGGCTACGCGGCCGCCTTGGTGCAAGCTCGATGTCCGTCGCCTTCGCGGTGGCCCTGCTGTGGACGGTTCATCCGCTGAACAGCGAAGTCGTCGACTACCTCACGCAACGGACCGAATCGTTGATGGCGATGTTCTACCTGGCGACGCTGTACTCGAGCGTACGCGCGCTCGGCGCGGCGCCGAGGACCTCCAGATGGCCTGCGGCGGCGGCGATCGCATGTGGCTTGGGGATGCTCTGCAAGGAATCGATGGTCACTGCCCCATTGATGGTTGCCATGTACGACCGCGCCTACGTTTTTGACTCCTGGAAACAGGAGCTTCGTGCAAGACGAGGATTCTATTTGAGCCTCGCCGCCACCTGGCTGATCCCCGCAGTCGTGATGTCGGCAGGACCTCGTGCGGCCGTTGTTGGGTTCGCCAGCGGCGTTTCTCCCTGGACCTATCTGCTGAATCAGACAACCGTGATCAGCCGATATCTGTTTCTCGTTGTCTGGCCGAGCTCGTTGGTTGTGTTCTATGGATGGCCGCTGCCTGTGACGTTCGTGGAGGTGATGCCCTACGCCCTGCTGATTGGCTGCTTGTTCCTCGCAACTCTAGCGGCCTGGTTCCGCTATCCAGCATGGGGGTTCCTGGGCATCTGGTTCTTCATTACTCTCGCTCCCTCGTCCAGCATCGTTCCAATCGCCACAGAAGTGGGAGCCGAGCGACGAATGTATTTGCCCCTGCTCGCAGTCGCTGCGTTTGCGGTGGTTGGAACGGTGTTCGTGTGGCAGGCGATCCGACGATGGCGGCCAGCATTTGCGTCAATCTTCACAGCACGAGCCGCTACGGCCGCAGGCATTGCCTTGTTGGTCCTGACGGCCGCCACGTTCGTTGGCCGCACCCTGACGAGAAACCGTGAGTACTCGTCGGCGCTCACGCTCGCGGAAACGGTTGTCCAGCGCCGGCCAACCGCCGTCGCGCACCACATCCTGGCCGAACAGCTGACCCTGGCAAATCGACACGACGAAGCCATCGCGCACCTCCGCCAGGCCACAGCCGGTGGAGACAGCCGGGCGTCCTATCTGCTCGGCATCCAGTTGTTCAACAACGGCAATCTGGGTGAAGCCGTCGAACAGCTCGAGGCATTCGTTCGCACGTCGGAGCTTCCATATCGCCTCGTTCCACGATGGCTCGAACCGCCAATCGTGGACGTGATTGCAGCCAGGTCGCTGTTGGCTCGTATCTTTCTCATGCAGAGCCGATGGTCTCAGGCCAGCGAACAGGCGCGGCAGATCTTGACGGTCGATAGATCGAATTTGGAGGCGCGTGGACTCCTCGCCGACGCGCTCTTCGGGCAGCAGCAGTTCGAGGAAGCAAGCGTCAACTATCGTCAATACCTCACGGCTCGTGCAGACGACGTGCACGCGTTGACGAACTTTGCGGTGACAAGGATAGCCGCCGGCAGCATCGACGAAGCTGTCGCTGCATTTCGGCGCGCGGTGGACGTCGATCCGCGCAATCCGAACAGCCGCCGGATGCTGGCGATGGCCCTGCTGGATGCGGGAGATTTCGAGGCCGCAGCGGTCCAGGCACGCGAGGCCATGGCCCTCAGCCCGAACGATCCCGCTATCCGCGAGCTCCTCGATCGCGCGCGCAGGTCGGGCCGATAGGCGACCGAACGAAACACGTCTCTACTTCCACCACCCGGCTTCTAATCAGGTCACAGCAGCTCTGAGACAATGCGGGCCCACTCCGAATCGAGCGAGTCGATGGCCTCCGGTTTGTGCGCTCGCCGGTACCAATATCGCGCGTTGGAGCGGTCGCCTTCCTTCCGGTGAAGATACGCGTGCACCCATGCCCCATTCTCATCGTCGATATCCTGCGCGATCGCGTGCGCCGTCTGCCAGTCACCGCGGGCATCGTGCCAGAGCGCAATGAGCAGCGGCGCGACATCTGGTGCATTGGCCGTGGCGAGCGTGTCCTTGAAGTCGTTCAGGGTCATAGGCAGCCTGGGCTCTGCAGGTCGCCTTCTAACTCACGCCTCAGTTCCCGCTGGTGACCGGTCTTGCGTTGTTGTCGCCGCAAGAGGGTGAGATGAATGAGTGAACTTCGCCGTCAGCCAATCACGGCCGTCCGCCAGGATTTCGTAGACGGTCGGGATCACGAGCAGCGTCAGGAGCGTCGAGGTAACCACCCCACCGATCACGGCAATGCCAAGCGGCGCCCGAAAATCTCCGCCCTCGCCGGACCCGAGAGCCACCGGGATCATGCCGGCGATGAGCGCGAACGTCGTCATCAGGATAGGCCGCAAACGCACGCGACCGGCCTGAATCAGCGCTTCGCGCCGCTCGATGCCCGCTTCCTCCGACCATTTTGCGAAGTCGATAAGCAAGATCGCGTTCTTCGCCACGATTCCCATCAGAAGCAGCACGCCAATCATGCTCATGATGTTCAGCGTGCCCCGCGTCACGAGCAGCCCCAGCACGACGCCGATCAACGACAGCGGCAGCGACAGGAGAATCGCCAGCGGTTCGAGAAACGAGCCGAACTGGACCACCAGCACGAAGTACATGAGCATGATGGCCACGCCGAGCGAAATGAACATCTGAAGAAAGATCTCGTTGCTCTGCTCGGTCTCGCCTCCCTGACTCAGCGAATAGCCTGGCGGAAGCTTCACGGCGCTGCCTACTCTCGTCATGATGTCGTTGACGACATCCGAGAGCGGACGTCCTTCGGTATTCGCTTCGACCGTGATCACTCGTTCGCGATTGAGATGGTCGATACGAGCGGGACCGATAGACGGCGTGATCCGGGCCACCTGTCCAAGCGGAATGCTGCTGGCCCCTTGTGGTGTGCTGATGACCAGCGGCAACGACTGCAGGTCCGCCACGACAGTGCGCGACGCTGGCGAGAGACGGATCGTCACGTCGCGTGTCTCACCTGATGGATCGACCCAGTCGCCGACGTCGATGCCAGCAAACGCGGGCCTCAGTGCCTGCGCCACTTCGCCAACCGTGACGCCCAGCGATCCTGCTAGCCCGCGATCGAGCTGCACGTTGAGCTCGGGCTTCTGACCCTTGGTCGAGAGTCCGACGTCGACCGCGCCAGGCACTTGGCGCACCTCGGCCACCATGGCTTCGGCGAGCCGGCTCAGTTCTGTCGAGTCCGGACCCTGGAGCTGCAGCTGCACCTGCTTTTCACCGGGATCGCTCCAACCGGTCGGAATCGCGGTGTCGACCCCGGCCAGGCTCTTGAGCTCCGTCCTGATGTCAATGATGACGGCGATTTGCGTTCGCGTCCTTTCCTCTTTTGCCACGAGTTTGACGAACACCGAACCCTCGTCCACCGCCTCTCCCTGGCCGCCGATAGAGCTGTACGTGTAGGCAACCTCGGGCCGCTTGCGAACGATATGTGCGACTTCCAGTGCTCTGAGCTTGGTGTACGCGAGGTTTGAGCCGGGAGGCGTTTCCAGCACCACCATGAATTCGGATTCGTCGGTGTCCGGCGCCATCTGCGAGCCAATAAGACCGAAGTACGGCGCGGCCAATGAAACGACAAATACTCCAAGCGCCAGTGCGACCATCGCCAGCCGATGATCGAGCGCCCAGGCGATCACCCGCTTGTAGCGCTCGGCCTGGCGATCGAACCAATGGTTGAAATGGCCCAACCAACGCGAAATCAGTGGCCGCTGCTCGAGCGGCTTCTGGGAATCCGGCCAATAGGCAGAGAGCATCGGATCGAGCGAGAACGACACGAACAGAGACACGAGTACCGAGCACACGATCGTCAGAGCGAACGGCTTGAACCACTGTCCAGCGAGACCGGGCATGAACGCAATGGGAACGAACACGACGACAATCGAAAGGGTAGTTGCGGTGACCGCTAGCCCGATCTCGTCGGTTCCATCGAAGGCGGCTTTCAAGTGGCCTTTCCCCATCTCGACGTGACGCACGATGTTCTCCCGCACCACGATGGCATCGTCGATAAGGACGCCGATGGCGAGGGACAGTCCGAGCAGCGACATCGTGTTGAGGGTGAAGCCGAAGGCCCAGACGGCGACGAATGAAGCGAGCACCGACACCGGCAGCGCAAGTCCTGTGATGACTGTCGATCGCCACGAGTTGAGAAACAGGAACACGACGAGGACCGTGAGCGCGGCGCCCTCGAGCAGCGTCTCTTGCACGCTGGTCACTGAATTGGCTACACGGACGCCGGCATCGCGGACGACGCGCAGCATGACACCGGCGGGAAGAGTCCGCTGAATGTCTCCAACTCTCGAGCGGACGGCGGCGGCGACTGCGGTCGTGCTGAACCCACGCGATTTGACGACGTTGATGCCGACGGCCTCTTCGTCGTTGTACAACGCGAACGATCGTGGCTCCTCCGTAGAGTCCTTGACGTCGGCGACATCGCCCAACCGCACGACACGGCCGTTGGACTGCGAAACGGTCAGTTGCTTGAAGTCCGACGGCCCGTCGAGCCGGCCTTTCAGCCTGATCGTGCGTTCTTCGAACTCGCCTTCGAGCCGGCCGACTGGCGACGCCAGGTTCTGCGACTGCAGAGCCTGAACGACCTGAAAGACGCTGACTCCGGACGCTTGCAGGTCCCGCGGTCGAATCTCGACGACCAACTCACGCTCGATCCCTCCAACGAGATGGACTTGTGCGACTCCCGGAATGCCACGCAGGCGCCGCGTGATGTCCGGATCGGCCATTCGTGTCAGTTCGGGGCCGGTGAGTCCGGGCGACGACAAGGTCAGCGACACAATCGGCTCGTCCGCGGGGTCGTAGCGCGTGAGGATCGGCTCTTCCATTTCGCGCGGCAGATCGTTGCGAATGCCCGAGATCTCGTCCCTGATTTCCTGCGTGGCTTGCTGCGGATCCTTCTCGAAGACGAACTCGACGATGATGTTTCCGAAGCCGTCGAGCGATCCCGAGCGCATGCGATCGACGCCACTGATGCCGGAGATCACTTCTTCGATCGGTTCGATGACCTCGCGTTCGACAGCGTCGGGCGATGCACCGGGGTAAGGGATGGCGACGACGACTATCGGCGCGCTGATCTCCGGGTACTCGTCGGTGTCGAGTTGAAGCAGCGCTACGACACCAAAGACAACGAGCGCGAGCATCGCGACGACGGTGAGGACCGGGCGCTTTATCGCGGTATCGGAAATAAGCATGTTGGCCTGCGAGGTTATTGTGGTGAACCGACCTGGACGGAGGTCCCAGGCGCAATCCCCTGCGCTGTTCCCCGAAGCAAGATGTCGCCTTCCCTGAGTCCCTCAACGATCTGCACGCGTTCGGTACGTGCGTCGCGAAGGCCCAGTTGGACCGGGACACGCTCGGTCTTGTTGTCCGAGACCCGCAGGACCCAGGGTGCGTCCTTCGTGTTCACGGCGTTCATCGGTACTAGGAGACCGGCAGCGGATTGACTGACCACTCGCCCTTCGGCAAAGAGGCCTGCCACCAACCGTCCGCCGACGTTGGGAATCGACACGTAGATCGGGACCTGCCGCGTCGTCGAGTCGGCCTGGGGGGCGATCCGTTCGATTCGTCCCTGGAACGGCTTTTCGTAGCCTCGTACGCCGAACTCGACAGCGGCGCCAATACGTAGTTGGGACAGATCCTCGGAAGGTACCGAGGCTTCCAACCGCATCGACGAAGGGTCGATGATCCGGAACAATTCAGTGCCAGCGCTGACCACGTCGCCGGCGTTCACGGTGCGCCTCGAGACGATTCCGGCAAACGGCGCTCGAATTATCGTGTCGTCCAGCTGACGGCTGGCGCTGGCCAGCCGGTTTCGCGCATCAGCCAACTGAGCTTCCACGGCGGTGACGTTGCTTCGCGCGACGTCGAGGTCTCGCGCGGCAAGGGCACCGGCTTCCACGAGCTTCCCGGTGCGCTCGGCCTCTCGACGCGCCACTTCCAACTGGTTTTCGGAGGAACGTACGGCGGACGCAGCCGACTGTCGCGCATCCTCGAGTGTGCGCGTCTCGATGCGGCCAAGCAGCGCACCTTTACCGACTGGTTGTGCCTCCTTGACCGTGACGTCGGTCATCGAGCCACCCAGCTCCGCACGTACAGTCGCCTCGCGCTCCGGGCGCAGCTCGCCCGAGATGATGGGACCGACCACGACGACTCCGCTCGTGACCGCCACGACGTTTTCGGATCCAATCTGGACGGGAGCGGGCGCCTTGGGTGCGGCGCTTTTCTCCGCTTCGGCGCCGCAGGCAGCTGCCATCAACGCGGCGGTCAAGACGACGAACCTTCGAACGGCACGAGCGATGTTGCCTTTAGTCATTGAATTCCCGGTTGAGCCCGAACGCCTTGAGTTGTGGCGACTGTTGTGAGTTGACCCCGATTTTGGGGTGGTTGTGGCGGTCGCGCCGGGGCCTGTGGTGTAGGCTGAATCGCGCGCGGCGCTGCAGTCCCCCCGCTGATGGGCAAGTTGGGCAACAATGCGACTCGCGCCCGGGCCACCTGAAGATCTCGAGCAGCCTGCGCACGATTGGCCTCGGCTTGCTGGAGGAGCAATCGGGAGTCCGACAGTTCGAGTTGTGTGGAGACTCCGGCGCCGTATCGCACATTGGCGATCTGATACGCGCGGCCTGCTTGCGCCACCGTTCCAGCGCTGGCCTCCCACGCAGCTCGTGATGCGAGCAACTCGGCCCATGCCGATTGCGTATCGAGGGTGGCGAGCTCCTCGACCTGCTGACGCTGCAACCTTGCCTGTTCGAGCTCCGCGCGAGCCACGGCCTCATCGCCCCGCTGCCGTCCGCCCGTCAAGATCGGCCAGCTCATGCTGGCTCCAACCGTCCAGTTGACGCGGTCGAATTTCGGAAAGAAACCGGCCGGATACGCGTTGCGGCCGTAGCTCGAATTGAAGGTGACACTTGGCATCTTCTGCGCCTCAGCGAGCTTGAGCGACGCTGCGCGCAGGCGCACGCCCGCCTCCGCCTCGGTAATCACCGTGCGCGGCGGTAGCTGTGCGTTGGCCTGGAGCGTGAACGAGGGCCGGTCCGAGCCGAGGCTCGTCTCGACCGCATTGACACGGTCGGCAAAGACCGCCGCCGGCGGCAGCTTTTCATCGCCAAGCGAATCGGCCAGCCGAAGGTCGTAGCTCGCCGGCACATCGAGCAGCTGTTTGAGCCGGAGCATCGCGATGTCGCGATTGACGCGCTGGCGAATCAGCAGGGGCTCCTGGTTGTCGCGCGCGACCTGTGCACGCAAGACTTCGAACTCCGGTTGAGTGCCAGCTTCAAATCCAATTTGGGTCAGCTTCAGCGTCGCGCCGGCTTGTTCCAACGTGGCCGCCGCAATGTCCACGAAGCGTTCTGCGAGCGAAGCGTCATAATACGCCTGGGTCACGTCGAACAATAGCTGCGCTCGTGTCGCCGTCATCGACAGCACTGCCGCTTCACGACCGGCCGCAGCCAGCGCCACCTGCGCGCCATTCCGGCCGCCCGAATAGAGGTTCTGGGAAAAGGCCAACAGTGTGCGGAACGAGTTCTTCGCACCGAATGGAAGGTCCTCGAAGCCACTACTGTCGGTGCTGAAAGAACCGCCGCCGATGGCGCCGCAATCGATGGCCCGCTCGATCTCCTCAACCCGTGCCTCGAGCGGCGCTTGAGGGTTCAGCGAATAAGGCGGGCACGCGGGGCCGAGAGATGCCGTGTCGAACACTCCTTCGAACTCAGAGGCGAGCGCTCGATCGTAGCTCGTCGAGAAGGAAAGCTGCGGGCGAAGACCGCTCCCTGCGCGGATCTGATCGCCCTCCGCGCGGTGGACTGCCTCGCGGGCGATCGATATCGCTTCGCTATGCGGCTCGGCCAGTTCCAGGGCCTGTTCGAGCGTCAACGGGGCCGCGGGAGGAGCAGCCCTTCCCTGTGCCTGCGCCCCCACCGGGAGATCTGGCAACGCCGAGAACGCCAACGACAGGGCTACGATCTTGAGAGACGTTCTTCGTTGATCACACATTGGTCAGGTTGTTCTTTCCGGCAGCCACTACCACGGAGGGTAAGACGCCCCGGCCGGCAGGTCCGTGCCGGCGTGAGGCCTAGTGCTGCACAAATTCGCGGGTAGAGCGCGCGTTCGTGACCGAATGCCGGCGACGTGCGAAAGACCTGCGGCGCGCGTTTGGCCGTTGCGTCTGGAGCCATTTCGCGTGCTCGGCCGCGAGCCCGACCGCGCGGAACAGATAGTCCACGACGGTCGCTAACTCGTCATTAGAGTACCGAGCATTCAGGTGCGCGGTCCGGACCACCAGCGGTCGATAGAGCGGCTCGATCAACTTGATTCCGGCCGGAAGCGCCTCGACCACCACCCTCCGACGATCTTCACGGTCGCGCAGCCTGCGAACGAATCCGGCTTCCTCCAACCGATCGATGACCGCCGTCATGGCGCCAGTCGTCAAGCCTGAGTGACGCGCCAGCTGACCGGCTGTGGTCGGGCCCGCCAGGTTGAGCAGGTCGAGACACTCGAGGTCGGTGGCGTTGATCCCGATGAGCTGTGCCACCGTATCGCTGATGAGCACCGATTGGGCGCTCACCTTCCTGATCGCCTCGTCGAGCTTCTTGAGCAGTTCGGATCTGTTCTGTGACGTCCCGGCCACAACAATCTCTGGATCCAAGCATCTCGTTAATCAAGATACTTGTCAACAAAGGAAAGACCCGGACGCGGCCGACCGGCAAGCCTCGCCTTATCTGGTCCTGAATCGAAGGCGCCGCATCATCGCGCGAACCGTCCCGCCGGGGTCGCGCGACGTCCCACGCCCGACCGTTCCGAGCAGGCGCGCCGCGTGCGACGCGTTGCCTTTCGATCGTGCGAGTGCCTCCTGCAAAGCGACGCGTTGCAGCTCCGCAATCTCCTCCTGAAGATCCATGGTTCCGCTTCCGATCTTCCGGGCAAGCGCTTCCCGATCGATGGTGGTTGGACGTGGTAGATCGATTTCGCTTGCGAGAATCCGCTGAGGAAGGTCGGAAAGTAGCAGTTCGTCGCCGGCCCGCTTGTAGACCAGCGTCTCGTAGATTGCGTTGCGCAACTCACGAATGTTTCCAGGCCAGGAGTAATTACGCATCGCCTCGAGCGCATCTCCATGGATTCTCACGATTGGTGGCCGCGCCTGTTCGCGTGCGAACCGGCTCAGAAAATGCGCCGCCAGCGCGGGAAGGTCCTCCAGCCGATCGCGGAGCGGCGGGACCCGGATGGATACGATGGCCAGTCGCTCGTAGAGATCGCTGCCGAACAGGCCCGCTTCGATGAGCGGGCGTAGATCCCGGTTTGTAGCGGCCAGAATCCGGAAGTCCACCTCGTGCCATTCGTTCTCGCCAAGGCGGCTGACGACTC
Organism: uncultured Acidobacteriota bacterium; assembly: GCA_963773035.1. Lineage (GTDB taxonomy): Bacteria > Acidobacteriota > Vicinamibacteria > Vicinamibacterales > CAVVIG01 > CAVRXZ01. The sequence continues at coordinate 280,851 of CAVYZX010000038.1, forward strand.
GATCCTCGAGCACGCGCAGAAGCTTGACCTGGAGCTCGAGCGGGGTGTCGTCGATCTCGTCGAGGAAGACCGTGCCAGCCTCCGCCGCCATCAGCTGTCCGTCGTAGCGCTGCACGGCACCGGAGAAAGCGCCACGCGCATATCCGAACAGCTCGGCCTCCATCAATTCGTTCGGAATCGCGGCACAGTTGATCGGAACGAACCGCTTCTGCCGCCGCGGCGACCACGCGTGGATGAGACGGGCCATCACTTCCTTACCGCGGCGAATCTGAGTACATCCGGCAGACAGGTGCCGCGCGTGGCGCAGAAGTCGAAGCGGTCGGCTTGGCTCGCGCGAAAGGCTACGAGGCTCAGGCACAGGCACTGGGCACCGGTCCGACAGCCCTTGTCAACGTCGTCAGCGCGCTGGCGGAAAAAGGCGCGAAATTCGTGCCAGACGTGTTGGTCAGCGGAGGGAGCACGGCCGCACTCGACGGGCTCGCCGCGGCGGCAATGAGGGTTCTGAGTCGAAACCTCAGCCCGGCGCGGCCTGAAACCATTGAAAAGGCCGCCGATGGCGCTGGCTCAATGAATCCTTGACAGAATTGATGCCTCTGCGAAGATCCTTTTTGGCTGAAGAGGGGGCTCTATTGGCGCACGCCAGGGGATCCGTAAACAGGGGCGTCTTGATTCCGGGTTGGATTGCGGCCGCGCTGGTTCTGTTTGCTTCGGGTGCGCCCGGTCTGTCCGCTCGCCCGTCCCAGGCAGCTTCGAATCAGCAAGTCCGGCCGCAATCCGGTAGCCCGAAAGCTCCGGCCGTGGAGCAAAAGACCACCAGCCAGGCGCCGGCCGAAGCGGACGTTGCCGCGAAACGTGCGCTTGTCGACCAGTACTGCGTGACGTGTCACAACGCAAGGCTGAAGACCGCCAACCTGCTGCTGGACCAATTGGACCTGGCCCGCCTGGGAGACAACGCGGAGATTGGAGAGAAGGTCGTCCGAAAACTTCGGGCCGGCATGATGCCGCCCTCAGGCATGCGGCGTCCCGATGCGGCGACGCTGCAGTCGTTGATTCGATGGATGGAGGATGAGCTCGATCGCAGCGCCGTCACTCACGTGCCGGCCCCGGGCCTTCATCGCCTCAACCGGACGGAATACGCAAATGCAATTCGCGACCTCCTCGCGCTCGAAGTGGATGCCACGAAGTTTCTCCCTTCCGACGATTCGACCCATGGCTTCGACAACCAGGCGGGCACCCTGACGATGTCGCCGGCGTTGATGGAGGCGTACCTGTCGGCCGCGGGAAAAATCAGCCGGCTCGCGATTGGTGATGTCTCGGCTGCAACGCAGGCGGTGTTCGATGTACCGGCTGACACGGCGCAAAACTTCCACGTCGAAGGGCTGCCGTTTGGAACCCGCGGCGGCATCCTGATCAAGTATCAGTTTCCCGCCGACGGTGACTACACATTCACGGTGAAAGGTGTCACCGGGTACTTTACGGCCGTTCTGGGTCAGATCGCCGGCGAACAGCTCGAGGTCACGATCGACGGCGAGCGCGTCAAGCTCTTCGACTGGGATAAGGAGATCAAGAACACGACCGGCAACGGGCGGGCGACCCCGCGCACCCCGGTCAAGGCGGGGCTGCATACGGTCGGTGTGACGTTTCTCGCGACCAACGACCTGCCGGGCACCGAACTGAACAAGCCGTTTCAGCGGACGATGAATACGCCTGGCGAGATTCCAGGATTTCAGTTCTATCCGCACGTCGGCCAGGTCACGATTGAGGGGCCTTTCAACGCTCATGGCGCCAGCGATACGGCAAGCCGTCGCAAGATCTTCGTGTGCCGGCCCGGGCAAAGCCCTGGGACCAACGCGGCCGCCGACACGGCGTGCGCCGACAAGATCATCTCCGCGCTGGTGAAGCACGCGTTCCGCCGCCCGCCGACTCCTGCGGACCTGAAGGTGTTGGAGGAGTTCTACGTTGCGGGGCGAAACGAAGGTGGATCGTTCGACGACGGCATCGAAACGGCGCTGCAGCGTATCCTGGCGGATCCGGAGTTCGTGTACCGCGGCGAGAGGGAGCCTGCCGGCTTGGCGCCCGGCAAGGCTTATCGCGTCAGCGATCTGGCCCTGGCCTCGCGCTTGTCCTTTTTCATCTGGAGCAGCATTCCCGACGACGAGTTGATCGATCTAGCCAGCCAGGGAAGACTCAAAGATCCAAACGTGCTCGCGCAACAGGTGCGGCGACTGCTCGCCGATCCGCGGGCGCAGGCGCTCATCGACAACTTCACCGGCCAGTGGCTGAGCGTCCGCTCGCTCAAGACCAGCGAGCCGGTCGTGAATCTCTTTCCTGATTTCGACGACAACCTGCGAAATGCCTTCCAGCGTGAAATCGAACTGTTCTTCGGCAGTATCGTCCGAGAGGATCGCAGCGCCCTCGATTTGTTGGATGCGGACTACACGTTCGTCAACGAACGGCTTGCCAAACACTACGGCATTGCGAATGTGTACGGTCCGCAGTTCCGTCGTGTGACGCTGCCTGCCGAACTCGACATGCGGCGCGGTCTATTGGGCAAAGGTGCTCTGTTGACGGTGACCTCGCAGGCCGCCCGCACGTCCCCCGTGATACGCGGCAAATGGTTCCTGCAGACGTTCCTGGGCGTCAGCCCGCCGGATCCACCGCCCGGCGTGGACACGAGTCTCAAAGCGAAAGTCGTGGACACGACTGGGAACCTGAAGGTCCCGACGATGCGCCAGATTCTCGAATCGCATCGCGCGAATGCGGTTTGTGCAACGTGCCACAAAATCTTCGAGCCGATGGGCCTGGCTCTCGAGAATTTCGACGCCGTCGGCGCCTGGCGCACTCAGGACGAGGGCCTTCCGATCGATGCCAGCGGCGTGTTGGTCGATGGGACGATGGTGGAAGGTGTCGGGAGCCTAAGGGACTTGCTGGTCCGGTATCAGGAGCAGTTCATGCGCGTGGCGGTGGAGAAGCTCCTCACCTACGCCCTTGGCCGCGGCGTTGAGTATCAGGACATGCCCCTCGTGCGGTCGATTGTCCGCGACGGGGCCAGTAGCAAATATCGCTTTTCGTCGATCGTGCTGGCGATCGTGAAGAGTCCGGCATTCCAGATGAACATGAAGACAGCGGAGACCAGCGCGAGGCGATAAACCTTGAATTTGAGGATGTGAGGATTTGAATTGAGAATCTAGATTTGAGAATTTTTGAATCGAAGGATATGAGAGCGCGGAATTCGGACGTGAGACGCCGATAAGATCCTCAAATCCTCAAATTCTCACATCCTCAAATCTCTTATTGGGGTCACAGCGATGTTCATTACGAAGAAGAGCATTCCGAGGCGAACCGTTCTGCGAGGGGCCGGTGCGACGCTCGCGCTGCCGCTGCTCGAAGCAATGGTGCCGGCCGCGACGCCGCTGGCGCAAACAGCCGCCGATCCCAAACCCCGGTTTGTCGGCTGCTTCGTGCCTCATGGCATGGCGCCCGGCTACTGGGTTCCGGACAAGGAAGGAACGGGCTTCACGTTTCCGTTCTGTTTCAAACCGCTCGAGGCCTACCGCGATCATGTGACGATTCTGAGCGGACTCCATTCCCGCTCGTCGGAACCTCCTCCCGGCGTAACGGGAGCCGATCATTGGGTGGCGGCGGCATTTCTGTGTGCCAACAAACCGAAGAAGACGGCCGGCGCCGATGTCTACGCCGGAACGACGATCGATCAGGTCATCGCCCGAAAAATCGGCGGCGATACGTTGCTGCCATCGATGCAGCTGGCGGTCGAGGACCCGGGGGCGAATTCGAGCAACTGCGGGGAGGGCTACAGCTGCACCTACACAAACACGATCTCGTGGTCCTCGCCGACGCAGCCGCTGCCGATGGAGTTGAACCCGCAGGTCGTTTTCGAGCGGATGTTCGGCGACGGAAGCACTGTCGAGGAGCGGGCCGAGCGGCGCAAACGCGACCGCAGCATCCTCGACTCGCTCAGGGGCAGCTTGTCTCGCCTCCGACGAGACTCCAGCCCTTCGGACCGCAGCCGGCTCGACCAGTATGCGGAGGACGTTCGTGAGATCGAGCGGCGGCTGCAGATTGCCATGAAAGCCGCGACCGTCGCGCCAGCCGACCTGACGGTACCGGTGGGCGTGCCGCAATCTTTCGACGAACACATCAAGCTGCAGTTCGATCTGCTGGCGCTGGCGTTTCAAGCCGATCTGACCCGCGTCGGGACGTTGCTCTTCGCGCGCGATCTCACCGGCCGGACGTACCCCGAGTGCGAAGCGCCGACCGTTGGCTTCCACGGCGGATCGCATCACGGTGAGGATCCGAGGCGAATCGACCAGTTCTCGAAGATCAATCAATATCACGTCAAGATGCTGACGCATCTGATCGAGAAGCTGGCGAAGACCTCCGACGGCGAAGGAACGTTGTTGGATCATTCCCTGGTCTTGTATGGCAGCAATATGGGCAATCCCAATCAGCATCTGCACTACGACGTGCCTCACGTAGTAGTCGGTGGGGCCAACGGGAAGCTCAAGGGCGGACGGCATCTGGCCTATCCGACCAGGACCGTCCCGACTGGAAGTCTGCTGTTGAGCGTGCTGAACAAGTTCGACATCCAGCAGGAGACTGTCGGCGACAGCATGGGTCCGTTGGACAACTTGTAAGGGCGGGCTGAAAAGGGCATTGATATGCGGGTGAAGGCTGGCTTCGGAATCGGACTCGTGACGCTGTTGCTCTCTGCGTCGAGTCTCAGCGCAGGCCGTTCGGACGTTGCCGACGCGGCCATGCGCGGGGACAAGGCGTCGGTGATGACGCTCCTGGCGCAGCGCGCCGATGTGAACGCGCCGCAGGCCGATGGCGCAACGGCGCTTCACTGGGCTGTGTACCGCGGGGACAAGGAATTGACCGAGTTGTTGATTCGGGCCGGCGCGAACGTCAAGGCGGCAAACCGCGAGGGCTCGACGCCGCTCTGGCTCGCAAGCGTCAACGGCGATGCCGCAATCATTGCCGCGTTGCTGACCGGCGGCGCCGATCCCAACGAGCACCTTCCATTGGGAAGGACTCCCCTGATGGTCGCTTCGCGTACCGGCAACGTGGAAGCCATGAAGGTCCTGATCGATCGTGGCGCGGACGTGAACGCGAAAGAATCGTTGCGCGGAACGACAGCGCTCATGTGGGCCGCCGATGAGGCCCATTCTGCTGCGGTTCAGCTCCTGCTCCAGCGCGGCGCCGACCTCAACGCACGCTCGAATCCCGCCGCACGGGGCAGAGGCCCCGCGCTTGGCAAAGCCAACGATCCAAGAAAAGCGGTGGCCGCGCAAGGCGCGGCAGTTGCGGCTGGCCGGGGGCTGGACCTCGGCGCGCTGAATGCGTTGACCGAGCGTGGTGGCGCCGGTGGTCGAGGGCGTGGTGCGGCATCTGGTGACGCCGCGGCCGCGGCAGGCGTCGAGAGAGTGGACGACGATCAGGGCGACGCCGCCGCGACGGTATTCCGCAGGCGACCAGCGCCGATTGACGGCGGGGCGCTGACGGCGCTGACCTATGCCGCTCGCTCGAACGATGTCGAGTCGGTCCGAGTTCTTTTGGCCGCTGGGGCGGATGTCAATCAGGTGACAGGTTACGGCTGGAGTTCGCTGCTCGTGGCGACCCAAAACCGGTACTACAAACTCTGTGCGTTCCTGCTGGAACACGGCGCCGACCCGAACCTGGCCAACAAGGGAGGATGGACGCCGCTCTACCTTGCGACGGACAACCGCAATATCGAGAACGGCGACTATCCGGTACGCAAGGGCGACATGGATCACCTGGATTTCATCAAGCTACTGCTGGATAAAGGCGCCGATGTCAATGCCAGAGTGAAGGACAGCACAGAAACGCGAACGGTCTTCACGAATCAGTGGTTGGACGAGAACGGCGCGACCGCCTTCTTCAGGGCGTCTCAGTCCGGCGACATCGCTCTGATGAAGCTTCTGCTGGAGCGCGGCGCCGATCCGAAGGTTGCCACGACGTTGGGCGTGACGGCGTTGCACGTGGCCGCCGGCATCGGCTGGGTCGAAGGAATTACCTACGAGTGGTCGCAGAAGGACACGCTGGAGGCCGTGAAGATGTTGATCGAGCTCGGCCTGGACGTGAACGCCCAAGCCGACACCGGCCGGACCGCGCTGCACGGCGCCGCGCACAAAGGAAGCACGGAAGTCGTACAGGTCCTGGCGGACCACGGCGCCAGGCTCGACATCAGAGATTACGGAAACACCGATAACCGGGGCGGAAAGCTCGCCGTTCACACCTGGCAACCGGTGGATTACGCCGACGGCCTCGTCAGGGTCGGCGTCCAATCGGCCATCCCGCATCCAGAAACCGGCCTTCTCCTTCGCAAACTGATGGCGGCTGCCGGCCTTCCCGTTCCGCCTGTGGGTCGCACGCTCGAATCAATATGCATCACCGAAGCGTGCGAGTGATTGCTCCGTAGGCGCGGCACCTCATTCACGCGTCCGTCCTGCGATTCAGCATGACGCCAGAGAAGAGCTTGGTCCGTGATCTCGGACGCTGGGATCTCGTCGCCATCGTGCTCAACGCGATTGTGGGCGCCGGGATCTTCGGCCTGCCAGCCCGAGTGTTCGCCCTGGCGGGCACCTACAGCCTGCTTGCCTACCTCGTCTGCATCGTGCCGATCGCGCTCATCGCTCTCTGCTTTGCTGAAGTCAGCAGCCGCTTCAAGGAAACTGGCGGCATGTACCTGTATGCTCGCGAGGCGTTCGGATCGTTCGTGGGGTTCGAAATCGGATGGCTCGCCTGGCTCGTGCGCCTGACCGCCTTCGCGGCGCTGTGCAATCTCTTCGCGGATTACTTCGCCTACTTCGTGCCGGGAGCGGCTGCGGGCCCGGGACGTGCCGCGACAATGGTGCTGGTCGTGACTTCGCTGACCGTTTTGAATCTCGTGGGTGTTCGGGTGTCGTCGCTCGTCATCAATATCTTCACCATTGGAAAGCTCCTGCCGCTCGTACTACTGGTAGCCATCGGCGTGTTCTTGATCGACGCTCGGGCCTACTCGTTCGGCGCCTTGCCGAGCTACGGTAATTTCTCGTCCGCGGTCCTGCTTCTGCTGTTCGCCTTTACGGGATTCGAGCTTGCGCCGATCCCGGCCGGTGAAGCGGTCGATCCAAGGCGTCACATGCCCTTCGCTCTGCTGGTGGGGATCGCCGTGACGGCGCTGCTCTATGTTCTGGTGCAAGCCGTATGTATCGGGACCGTGCCGGGTCTGGGGATGTCCGAGCGACCGTTGGCTGACGCCGGGCTACGCATCTTCGGGACGATTGGCGCGTCGATCATCTCACTCGGCGCCCTCGTCTCGGTGACAGGGACGATGAACGGCATTGTCCTGGCAGGCCCCCGACTGGTGTTCGCGATGGCCGAACACGGACAGTTCCCGAGAATGTTCGCAACGACGCACCCAAGGTTTCGCACGCCGCACGTTGCGATTCTGGTGTCTTCTGCGTTCATGCTCGTGCTCACGCTGTCGGGCACGTTCATCACGGCTGCGACCATCAGCACGCTGATCAGGCTGCTGACTTATGCGGTCACGTGCGCCGCTTTGCCTGTGCTCCGGCAAGAGCGGAACGACCGGCCGGCCAGGTTCCGCGTGCCGTCCGGGCCGTTCGTGTCGATGGTCGCTCTTGCCTTGGTGGCGTGGCTGTTTTCCAATAGCAGCTGGAATGAGGTACAGCTGGTCGCAGCGGCGGCGGCTATCGGTCTGCCTTTCTACTTTCTCAGGAGCGTTCGAAGCGACGTACCGGCTTCGACGACGCTGTGAATGTCCGTTGAACCGTTGAGCGTTGAATCTATGATTGGTGAAGGATGATCGAATGATGTCATTCAGTCATTGCCAATCAAATCATCGCTCATCGATCCCGAAATCCTCGATGAATGAGGGCCCTTGTATCCACGACTGCTGACCACGCCGTTTTTCACCCTGCACACCTTCGGCGTGCTGCTCGCGGCGGCGTACCTGTCCTCCCTCTGGTGGCTCACGCGCGGGGCGAAACGCGAAGGGCTGGACCCCGATGCGTTCATGTCGATCGGCATGTGGGCGATTGGCGGTGCGATCATCGGCGCCAAACTGCTGATGGTCGTCAGGTCGCTGCCGGAGTACATGGCCAACCCATCCTTGTTCTGGTCGATCTCGTTGCTGACGAGCGCCGGGGATTTCTACGGTGGTTTCATTGGCGGCGTTCTCGGCTTCGTCCTCTATTTCTGGTTTCATTCGGGCTTTTCGTTCTGGCGGGCCGCGGATCTCTGCGGACCCGCCATCGCCCTTGGCCAGGCGATCGGTCGAATGGGTTGTCTGATGGCGGGAGACGACTACGGGCGCCCAACCAGCGTGCCGTGGGCCGTTGTTTTCACAGACCCCGATGCGGGACGAATTGGCGGCGCTCCTCTGGGCGTACCGCTGCATCCCGTGCAGCTGTACGAATCGTTGGTCTGTCTGGCGCTGTTCCTCTTTCTCGTGTGGCTGGGGAAACGCAAACGATGGGACGGCCAGATATTCCTTGCCTACACGCTCCTGTACGCCGTCAACCGCTTCTGGCTCGAGTATTTTCGTGGGGACGCCGACCGGGGATTCGTGTTCGGTGGCGCGTTGTCGACTTCTCAATTCATCGGAATCGTGGCATTTGCCGTCTCGTCGGTCTTATGGCTGGCTCGACGCCGATTGCCGCCGAGCGCTCGATCGCATCACGTTCGAACGCGAACGCCAGGCACGAGGACAAGATGAGTCGCCCGCAGGTCAGGCCCCGGCGACCAGTAAAAGAATGATTGCGCCTGCGGCCATGCCGAGCCGAGGACATGGAAATCCGAGGCGAAGGCATCAGCGTCAGTTCGCGCTGGGGGTGGGGCCCCAGCGCAAGTGAATGGAAGGCCTCCATGAGTGTCAAGACAGGAGAGTTTCCAGCCGAAATCAGCGCCGGCGGCGCCTTCGTTCGCCAGCGATACTCGATTCGCGATCGCATCACCGCCGACGGGTCATCCGGTTTCCGTGCTGAACCGGGCCGCTATCATCTGTATGTCTCGCTCGCTTGCCCATGGGCGCAGCGTGCCAACATCGTCCGTCACTTGCTCGGCCTGGAGCCCACCATTTCGATGTCCGTCGTCGATCCCGTCAGGGACGAACGAGGCTGGGCGTTTCGTGAAGGCCAGGGCCATGGTCTGGACCCGGTTTGTGGCTTTCAGTTTCTGTCGGAGGCGTACTTGCGGACCGACCCTTCCTACACGGGCCGCTACACCGTCCCGTGCATCTGGGATCGCCGGACCGGCCGCCTGGTCACGAATAACTATCCCGACATCACCATTGAGTTCGAGACCGAGTTTCGAGCGTATCATCGCGCCGGAGCTCCAGACCTGTATCCCGAATCACTCCGGCGCGACATCGACGCGGTGAACGAGGTGGTTTACGAAGATGTCAACAATGGCGTCTACAAGGCGGGGTTTGCAACCGGCCAAGCCGCCTACGAGTCGGCCGTGATCGCGTTGTTCGACCGGTTGGACTGGCTGGAGGCGCGCCTTGCGCATCAGCGATACCTCGTTGGCGATCGTGTCACTGAAGCCGATATCAGGCTCTTCACGACGCTGGTCCGCTTCGATGCCGTCTACTACGGCCACTTCAAGTGCAACCTGCGGCGACTCGTGGATTATCCCAGCTTGTGGGGTTATGCGAGAGATCTCTACCAGCAGCCAGGCTTTGGCGATACCGTGAACTTCGATCACATCAAACGCCATTACTACATGACGCACGGCGCCATCAATCCGACACGGATTGTTCCGCTGGGCCCGGCCGTCGATTGGATGGCACCCCACGACCGCGCACGGCTTGGTTGAGCTCGAAATTCGTTGCAAGATCAGATCTCAGCGAAGACACACGCGGAAACCAGACCCGACAGCATGCTGAAAACAAAAACACCGCCGACGCCGAGCACGCCGAGAATTATTCTCAAGAATTTCTCTGCGGTCTCCGCGGTCTCTGCGGTGATCGTTAGTCTTCTCGAAAGGAACACGCCGTTGAAACGACCTCAAACATTCGTTCTGCTCGATCGCGCTTTTCTGAACTTCACAAGTCTTGCCGTGTTCATGGTCTGCACCGTACTGGGCGCGGCGCTTTCCGCGCAGCAGCGCGGTCAGGGCCCGCCGCCTCTCGTCAAAGAGAACGCGACGATGAAGGTCGCCGATCACGTGTACGTGATTCCCGACAACAGTGTGCCGGTTGTCCCCAACGTTGGAATTGTCGTCGGCAACAAGGGCACGCTGGTGATTGATACCGGACTTGGGCCGCGTAACGCCGAAACGGTCCTGAGAGAGGTTGCGAAGGTCAGCAAGAACCAGGATCTGTACCTCGTGACCACGCACTTTCACCCGGAGCATGCCGCCGGCAGTTCTGCGTTTCCGCCGAGCGCGAAGTTCATCGTGTCGCAAGCACAACAGAAGGAACTCGACGAGATCGGCCTCGACATGAACCAGCGATTCGCCAGCTTCTCGCCTCTGAATGCGGAGTTGCTGAAGGACGTGAAGTTTCGTCGCCCGGATATCACGTTCGAGCGCGAGTACACCGTCGACCTCGGCGGCTTGCGAGTGCAGCTCTTCTCGCTTGGTTCCATGCATACGCGAGGCGATACGATGGCGTTCGTCGAATCGGATCGCGTGCTCTTTGCCGGCGACGTGGTGATGAACAAAGCGTTTCTCGCCTTCGGTCAATCTGGAAGTGTGCAGACCTGGGTGGATGTCCTGGGCCGGCTGAGTGCGTTGCGACCAGCGCTGGTCGTACCGAGTCACGGGCCAAACGGCGACGGTTCGATCATCGAACAGCAGCGGAACGTCCTTCAGGCGCTGCAGGGACGGGTCCGCGAGTTGAAGATGCAAGGCAAGACCGTTGACGAGGCGGCTCAGGCCCTGACCTCCGAGTTCCAGGGCAAGTATCCGGACTGGACGGGACCGAACAGAGTTGGTGCGGCGGTTCGGGTAATCTACGCCGAAGCGCTCTAGCCGTCTTGAGTCCCAATAACTCACGCGAGTGAGTCAGGTCTTTCAGCTCAAGACGGCTAGCCCCCGCGTAGCGGGGCTGTGATAGAGGTGACCTAGCGAGGATCGCGCCGCATCCGCAGTTTGTTTTCGACGGCCTGAGGCGCGGCCTCGCTAGTCGTGAACCCTGCCTCGCTCGAGATGTGGAGGAGGTGCATGTGTCGGCTATCTCCAATGCCGTCGGTCAGCTTGCGCCAAACTTTACCGGCCAGCTTCTGCAGCCTACGGACGCCGATTACGACGAGGCGCGCAAGGTCCACAACGGCCTCGTCGACAAGCGTCCCGCGTTGATCGCCCGCTGCCTCGGTGTCTCCGACATCGTCGAGGCGGTGAAGCTGGCGAGAACGCTGAACCTGGAGGTCGCCGTTCGAGGCGGTGGACACAACGTCGCCGGGCGAGCGACCGTCGATCGCGGTCTGATGATCGACCTTGCGCCACTCAAAGGCATTTACGTGGACACCAAGACAAAGCGGGGACGCGCCCAGGGAGGCGTCATCTGGCGGGAATTCAACCGTGAGACGCAGGTCCACGGCCTGGCAACGACGGGCGGCGTGGTGTCGACGACCGGGATCGCCGGGCTGACGCTGGGCGGCGGCCTGGGATGGCTGATGCCGAAATACGGACTTGCGCTCGACAATCTGCGATCGGCGGAAATGGTCATGGCCGATGGCCGGGTTCTTCGAGCCAGCGCCGATGAGAACGCGGACCTCTTCTGGGCGATTCGCGGCGGCGGTGGCAATTTCGGAGTTGCTGCATCGCTCGAGTACCAGCTTCACGCAGTAGGACCGACCATCACTGGCGGCCTCGTCGCCCATCCAGCACAGCAGGCGAAAGAGGTGCTGACTCTTTTCCGCGAGGTGTGCGAATCGGCGCGGGACGAGTTGATGCTCGTGGCCGGGCTCATCCCGGCGCCGGATGGATCGGGTGCGAAGCTGGCTGGCATCCTCGCCTGTCATTCCGGTGCGCTTGCGGCAGGGGAAGCGGCTGTGAAACCACTCAAGACCTTCGGCACGCCGGCCGTGGACGCGCTGGGCCCCATGCCCTACAACGCGTTAAACGGCATGCTCGACGCGTCCTATCCCAAAGGTGCGCTCAATTACTGGAAGACGCACTTTCTGCCGAAATTGAGCGACGAGTGCATCCGGACCATGATCGATCGCTTCGAGGCGTGCCGGCCGCCTACGGCGCAGATCATCATCGAGCACTTTCACGGGGCCGTAACGCGGGTCAGGCCGACCGATACCGCCTGCACCCTCCGGGACGAAGGCTTCAACATGGTCATCATCTCCGAGTGGACTGATCCTCAGGACACCGAGCGCTGCATCGCGTGGGCCCGCGACACCTACGATGCGATGCGGCCTTTCATGGGCACGACTCGCTACCTGAACTATCTGGATAACGACGAAGCCGGAGATCCGGCCCTGCAGGTGTACGGCCCGAATTACGCTCGGCTCCGGGAGCTCAAGACGAAGTACGACCCGGAAAACTTCTTTCGCAACAACCTTAACATCCGCCCGCTTTGAGCGGCGTGACGGATAGCCAGACGTCGGAGGAACGATGCTGAAGGACGTGCGGTTTCTGATCGCGGTAACGAGCGTCGTATTTGTGGCCGGCATGCTGCTGGGACATCTCTTCCAACCATGGTCGGATGTTCATGCCGAATCAGCCAAGCGCGTCTTCGAGATCAGGACCTATACGGCACAGGCAGGCAAGCTGGACGCGCTGAGTGCGAGGTTTCGCGATCGCACCATACCGATCTTCGAGAAGCACGGCATGAAAAACGTCGGATATTGGGTGCCGCAGGACGCCCCGCTGAAGCAGACCACGTTGATCTACATCCTGGCGCATCCCAGCCGTGAAGCGGCTGCGAAGAACTGGGAGGCGTTCAGGAACGATCCGGAATGGCAGAAAGCGCGGGCCGAGTCCGAAGCCAAGGGGCCTCTCGTCAGTAAAGTAGAGTCCATCTTCGTCGAGGCCACCGACTACTCGCCGATGAAGTGACGCATTTCATGCTCGCTGTATCGATTGAAGGCTCGCGAAATCAGCGACCGAGCAGCTTTTCGAGCGCGTTTTTGAGCTCGCTGGAGCGATCGAAGGTCGTGCCGCTGACCCGAAGCCGCTCGATTCCCTCCCGATCGAGGAGCACGTAGGACGGGATCATCGTGATGCCGAAGCTCTCCTGAAGCATCCCGTCGCGATCGCGGTACTGTGGCCAGGTCATTCCGTTTTTCTCGGTGAAGCTGCGCCAGCCTTGTTCGCTCTCATCGGAACTGATGCTGACAATCACCAGGGAGTCCGGTCCGTGCGCCTGCTGCAGTTTCTTGATCGACGGCAGCGCGCGCGGGCATGGCCGGCACGAGGTATCCCAGAAGTCCAGGAGGACGACCTTGCCGTGCAAGCTCTCCAGCGTCAGGGTTTGTCCGTCTGAAGCCACGACCGAGAAATCTGGCGCGTACTTTTCGCGCGCGCGCCTCGGGTTGGCAATGAGCTGCCTTCGCCCGCTCGGCCGTCGTCCCGTGCGCTCGAAGTTCGAGCTCACGTCTCATCTCGGCAATTCCCTCGTCGTCTCGACCTTGGAGCATGAGCACGAAACCCAGGTTGAAGTGCAGATCGGCGACCAATGAATCCGGATCGACGACGAGCGCCTGCCGGAACTCGTTTTCTGCTTCAGGAAGCTTCGTCGCGTCCTGTTCGGCGAGAGACTGTAACGCCAGACCCTTGACGCTGTGCGCCCGAGCCAGTAGTCGCTTGTCTCCTTGTGCCAGGTCGATTGCGCTTTGAGCGCTTCCGACCGCGTTCTGGTAGGCCTTCATCCCGTGCATGGCTCGCGCCATGGCAAGAAAGCAGTCGGCGGAGCGACCTCCAGCAAGCTGATTTGCCCGCTGGAAAGTCTTCAGGGCCTCGAAGTACTCGCGTCGTTGTAGCAGCTGGCGCCCCTTTTCGAACTCTTCTTCGAAGGCCTGCGTTTTGTCCGCCTGCGCACCGCGTTGCTGTGCGAACGCGACAACGCCCTCGGTCGAAGATCGGACTGCGGCGAACGAGACGGCTGCCAGGATGCTCAGCCCCCAACCACCCAACTTCTGCCATCGCACCCGTGGTTTCATCACATTCTCCCGACCGTCTCGAACGATCTAACGCCTGAACAGGTACTCACTCAGCAGTGCCGTGACCAGAAGGTAAGCCGCACCGAGCAGAGGGCTCAGCGGAAAAATCAGGTTCCTGTTTTCATGGATCCACTGATAGCGAAACAGCCGAGGCAGGAGCTCGAATCTGACTGGTCGAATCGAGAGCGACTGCGCCGACACGTTCTGCTCGCTGAGCCCGACGCTCTCCATCACACGTTCATCGTATCGAATCGACCCCTTGCTGGCGTTCGGCGCGCTCGAAGAAAAGAGCGAATACTGTGGGGTGGCGATGTCGTTGAGGGGGCGCCGCCTGTCGATTGTCATCGTGAAAGGGACGTTGTCCAGACCAGGCTTCGCCAGCCTGACGCGGCCACGTACGAGCGTGTCGGTCAGTTGCGGCCAGCTCAAATCCGTGCGCCAGAACGGCAACAGCGTCGAGAAACTCTTTCGACCGCACGTCTGTGCCACTGTTCCAGGAACGCGCCAGACCGTTCGGAGCTCGACGGTTCCCTGGTTGGAGGGGATCGGAATCGACTTCGGCTGGACCGGCAGCACCACGGTGCCCGTACCAATCATTATCTGTTCTGGCGGTGCGTCCTCGTATTTTGAAAGAATCGTCACATCGCTGGCGTCCAGCTCGATGAGCTCGACGGCCTTGGTCGTGAACCAGATCGACTCGTTGAGCACCCACGTCGACGCCGCTTCGTCAAAGTAGGCGACGAGGCGCTGCTCGGCCGCGAGTCCTTCCTGAGCTACGAACTGGTTGATTGCGTGTCGCAGCCCGACGAGTCCCGTGCTCACTTGATCGAAGGAATCCTGCACGACGGCTTCGTTGAAGTCCCGCCGGAGCGCCGTGAAGTCTGCCTCCGGCTGCAGATCTGCGACCTTCGTATGCCACGCGTCCAACGTGCTCTGGAGACGCGCGGCGCGGGTCTCGATGTCCGATTGCGTGAGAAGGTTCGTCGAACGCAATAGCATTTCGAGCGCGTCTGACTGGGTTCTGAGCGCAGCGCTTGTCTCTTCGTTCTCGGTGTACTGGGCGACTCGACGCGCATCCGTGATAATCGTGGTCGCGTCCTTCACGTCGTCAATCTGTCTCAACAGGCGCACGATCTCTGTGTCAATCTGTCTGCTGAATGCTGCTGGTGAACTCGTGACGACCGCGGCCGGCGGCGGCTCGCTGGGCATGAAAGCCCTTATCACGCGAGGGGTCAGATCAGCGCAGGAAGCTGGAGCCGAGGCACGCGTGAGGCCGTAGCGTGCGTACCACGCGCCGATCGCCGCGACCAGAAGAACGTAGACGAGAGGCTTCAGCCAGCGGCGCCTGCTTTGACGCCGCTTTGTGAAAAGAATGGCGATGGCAACGATCAGGGCGAGCGTCGCGAGCGACAGACTGATCAGCGCGCTGGCAGAGGCGAATGCCAGGGCCGCGGTGTACTTCACGACCCCTAAAGCGAAGCGCTTCATCACGAAGAGTGTCGCAGCCCGAGAGGGCTGCGAGCGGCCACCTCAAACTGTTCCGCGCAGCTGGTCCGCGCGAATCGGCAGCCGATAGATGCGCTTGCCGGTCGCGGCGGCCACGGCATTGACCAGAGCACCGGCGGCGAGCGCCGTGCTCGGTTCGCCAATGCCACCCGGCTCCTCGGTGCTCGGGACGATGAACACGTCGATCTCTGGCGCCTCGTTGTGCCGCATCATCGGGTAGTCGTTGAAGTGGCGCTGCGTGACCCGGCCATTCTGGATGGTGATCTCGCCCTTCAGCGCCGCTGTCAGGCCGTAGATGGTGCCGCCTTCCATCTGGGCTTTGATCGTGTCGGGGTTGATGACCCAGCCGCAATCTACCGCACACCAAATCTTGTGGATGCGCACGTTTCCGTTCGTGACCGAAATTTCCGCAACTTGACCGATGATGCTGCCGAAGGCCTCCATCAGCGCAATCCCACGAGCACGTCCCTGGGGTACGGGCTTGCCCCAGCCCGCTTTGTCGGCGACGAGCTCCAGCACGGCCTTGTGCCGGGGATGCTTACTGAGACGGCGGCGACGGAATTCGAACGGATCCTCGCCCGCGGCGGCGGCCAGCTCGTCGATGAATGCTTCGACGACGAAGCCGTTGACCGAGGCGCCAACCGAACGCCAGAAGCCGAACGGAATTCCAGGATCGTTTTCGGTGTACTCGATTCTGATGTTGGGAATGTCGTAGGGAAGTGACGCGGAACCATCGACGGAAATGAAATCGACTCCGTTCGGCGGCAGCCCGCCAATGCGTTTCATGAGCGATTGCTGCACCATGCGCTGCATGAAGACGGTCGGCTTGCCCGGGCCATCGACCGCTCCCCACATCCGAACGTAGGTCACCGGGCGGTAATAATCGTGCTGGATGTCGTCTTCGCGGCTCCATACGGCTTTGATCGGCTTGCCGACGGCCTTCGACGTTTCCACTGCATCGGTCACGAAGTCCGCCTCGCCGCGCCGGCCGAAGCCGCCACCGAGATACGTCGTGTGAATGTGCACCGCGTTGTGAGGCAGACCGGAAGCGGCCATCGCGGCTTGTTGAGAAGCTGTCTGGCCCTGCGTCGGAACCCAGACGTCGCAGCGATCGGCTCGGACATCAGCCGTGCAGTTCATTGGCTCCATACATGCGTGGGCCAGGAACGGCACTTCGAAAACCCGCTCGAACGCCCGCGGATTGCCTTTGAGAGCCGCAGGGGCATCGCCGTCGTTGCGAGCGACCTTGCCTGGCTGTTCCGCGAGCTCTGCATATTTCCTGCTGATTTCCGCGCTCGTCAGGTTCGCGAGCGAACCCTCGTCCCATTTGACCTCGAGGGCCTGCGCGCCGCGCGATGCGGCCCAATAGTTGTCGGCCACCACGGCCACGCCAGTGCTGATTTGGACGACCTGCCGCACTCCCGGAACAGCCTTGGTCTTGTCGGCATTGAAACTGGCGACCTTTCCGCCGAACACGGGACACCGCACGACACGCGCAATCAGCATATCGGGCCGCTTCACATCGAGCCCGAACTCGGCCGTTCCATTGACTTTTTCAGGAATGTCCAGCCGCGCCAACGACTGGCCGAGCAGCTTGAACTGCTTCGGGTCCTTCAACGAGACCTTCGCCGGCACGGGCAGCGCCGCAGCTTTGTCCACGAGCGCGCCGTAGCGGATGCGACGTCCGCTGGCTTTGTGAACGACTTCGCCTTTTTCCGTCGAGAGCGTGTCTTCGCCGACAGACCAGGTCTGCGCGGCCGCCGTGATGAGCATCGCGCGAGCTGTCGCCCCAGCTTCCCGCAGTGGTTTCCACATACCGCGGACGCTGTTGCTCCCGGCCGTGAGCTGTTGGCCACCGAAATTCGGGTTGCCGTACTTGGGATCGGCGGGCACCCATTCGGTCTTGATCTTGTTCCAGTCGATGTCCAGCTCCTCAGCGACGAGCATCGGCATCGACGTCATCACGCCCTGTCCCATTTCGAGCATCGTGAGCATGACGCGCACGCTGTCGTCGGCGTTGATTCTCACCCAGACGTTCGGCTCGAGCGCCCCGGCTGCGAGAACGTTGGCTGATGCGCCGAAGCCGGGAACGTAGACTCCGATCGCGAAGCCACCACCCGCCACTGCGCTGATCTTGAGGAAGCCGCGTCTATTTACGCTTAGTGTCTTGGCCATGTCGACTCTCATTTTTCACTGGCGGCGGGGCCCCACCCCCGCCGCGAACTGACGCTGATGCCTCGGCTCGGATACACATGTCCTCGCCTCGGCATGGCCGCAGGCGCAGTCCTTTCTCATCGCTAAGCCCGAGCAGCGCGATGGATCGCGCGACGAATCCGCTGGTATGTGCCACATCGACAGATGTTGCCCGACATCGCGGTATCGATGTCGGTGTCGGAAGGATTGGGGTTCTTCGCCAGGAGCGCCGCGGCGGACATCAATTGTCCGGACTGACAGTAGCCGCACTGTGGCACCTGTTCGGCAATCCAGGCCAGCTGCAGCGCGTGATTCGTCGTGGGTGACAGTCCCTCGATCGTCGTCACCTTCTTGCCCACCGCGCGAGATACCTGCGTCGAGCAGGATCGGATCGGCTCGCCATCGAGATGGACGGTGCACGCGCCGCATTGCGATAAGCCGCACCCGAATTTCGTTCCGGTCAAGCCGATGGTGTCGCGGATCACCCACAACAGTGGCATGTCCGGACTCACATCGACGTCGTGCCGCTTCCCGTTGACGGTCAAGGAAATCATGAACGGTCTCCTCTGAGCCAGATGAATGTACCCCAGCCGAGTTCGATTGCCAACGGAATCGTGAGCGGAGACCCTCGATAGTGGCGTTGCGTCAGGTGAGCCTCAGCGCGCGAAGTGCGAGGCGGCGTGCGAGCTCTTTCGGGGGGCCGGTCACGAACATCCACGTCAAGAAGCGAGCCGAAAGAGGTGTGTGTCCCATCTCGATTCGGGCGGCCGTCATCAGGCGATCGAGCGTGTCGAGTGGCGTCTCGCGCAAGTCGTCGAGCAAGGCCACTCGATGGACGCAGGAAATCGTGCAAAGCGATGCACACGACTTGATCGAGCTGTACTCGCGCTCCAGATCCGCTGAACCGTACTGCGCCAGTGGAATGCCAGGATATCCACGCTGCTGCGAGCACCAGTGGACCAGACCATCCTCGCAGACGTACACGTAGCGCGATCCTGCCCGGCACTGCCACGCGTTCGGGCGGCCGTCGGTGAGGTTGCGTTGAAACAAGCTGTCGTGCCCGTGCGAGTAGAAGCTTCGCGTGAGCTTCACGATCTGTTCATAGACCGACCGATGTTCCGCATCGAGCGGCACAATCTGGCCTGATTCGCCGTGAATCAGGCCGACCGAAGTGCCGAAGCCAAGCGCCTGCGCGCGCTTCGCTATCACCAGCGCATCCTGCGGATGACGGATACCTGCTCCGACCACCGTATTGATGTTGACGTCGAATGTTGCCAGCTCGGCCAACCAGCAGAGTTTCTGGTCCAATACTTTGAGGCTTTTGTGCGACACCGGATCGGGATCCACGTTATCGATGCTGATTTGCAGCCGATCGAGTCCGGCATGGTTGAGGCGTTTGATCCGGTCGGGCGTGAGCAAGTAGCCGTTGGTCAGGAGTCCAGCCAGAATCCCATGCCGGCGGATCCGCTCGACGATTGCGTCGAGCTCGGGATGCAGCAGCGGCTCCCCGCCGCTCATGTCGATCATCGTCGTCCCAAGCGCTGCGAGCCGATCGATCCGCTCGAGCATCGCTTCGAGTGGAACCGGCGCCGACACTTTGTCGAATTCGTTGCAGTAAGCGCACGCCAGATTGCAGCGTCGGGTAGGAACGATCTGAGCGAGGATCGGGTGATGGCGAGACTTCAGCGCCTTGGCGATCAATTGTGTCGTTCGCAGTCGCCGCTCCGCTGCTCGGACGTGTCGCAACACGCGCACCATGCCGGACTCCTAAGGCAGCTTCCATAGTAGCTCCCAAAGAGAAGGATCCTGGATTTCTTTGTGATCTTTGTGCTCTTGGTGGTTCCGGTAAGCTACTGGCGTGTTTGACGGCTTCGAAGAGCGATCCATCACGACGAGTAGTGCGGAGATCTTCCTGCTCACTGGCGGTTCCGGTCCGCCGTTACTTCTGCTGCACGGCTATCCCCAGAATCACGTCATGTGGCACGCAGTGGCTCCTGTGCTTCGCGCGCATTTCTCCCTCGTGATCCCAGACCTCCGCGGGTACGGCGACAGTCAGGGCCCACGGGTGGATCCGGAGCATGTGAACTACTCGAAACGAGCGATGGCTGGAGACATGGTTGAGGTGATGTCTACGCTGGGCTACGAACAATTCGCGCTGGCCGGCCACGATCGCGGCGGCCGTGTGGCCTACCGCCTGGCACTGGATCGACCCGATCGCGTCATCGCGCTGGCTGTGCTCGACATCATTCCGACGATTGGGATGTGGGAGCGAATGGACCACCGGTCGGCGCTCCGTAGCTTTCACTGGCTGTTTCTGGCACAGCCACCTCCGCTTCCGGAGCGCCTGATCGGCCAGGATCCAGAGTTTTTTCTGCGGCAGCTCGTGGATCGATGGGCAGGCCGGCCGGACGTCCTTGATTCAGCCGTGGTGGCCGAGTACGTTCGACACTTCAAGAAGCCTTCAGTGATCGAAGCGACGTGCGAAGACTATCGCGCCGGCGCAACCGTCGATCTCGATCACGATCGAGCCGATCGCGATCGCAGTCGGAAGATCCGGTGTCCGACGCTTGTACTTTGGGGCCGCCGATATCTCGCGGCCAAGGCGGCGTCTCCGCTCGAAGTCTGGCGAGACTGGGCGGACGATGTGCGCGAAGTGGCGCTCGATTGCGGGCATTTTGTTGCCGAAGAACGGACCGATGAATGCGCCGCCGCCCTCTTGGATTTCTTCAGGGGCGTGACGGCGATCCACCCGTCAGACTAGAATCCGGCCCGACCTTTCTCGATGGTAGGGAATCGCATTGCGCACTATGAAGTCACAGCCCATCTCGGTTCAGGTGGAATGGGCGAGGTGTACCAGGCGACCGACACCAAACTGGGTCGGAGCGTTGCAATCAAGGTTCTGCCCGATGTTTTTGCCGCCGACATCGAACGCGTTGCGCGATTCGAACGCGAAGCGCGTGTCCTGGCCTCGCTGAATCATCCGCATATCGCCGCGATCTACGGGCTGGAGGAATCCCTCGGGCGGAAGTTCCTGGTCATGGAGCTGGTCGAGGGGAAAACACTTGCCGAGAGACTTGCGGAAATATCGAGGCTCAAGCCTCTGGCCCCTGGGCTTCCAGAGGACGAGACGCTTCACATCGCGAGCCAGATCGCCGAAGCCCTGGAAGCGGCCCACGACAAAGGAGTGATTCACCGCGACCTCAAGCCCGCCAACATCAAAGTCACTCCCGCCGGCCAGGTCAAAGTCCTCGACTTCGGACTCGCCAAGGCATTCGGCGATGACGCTGCCGCGCCGAACCTGACGAACTCGCCGACGAAGGCGGTCGCCGCAACGAATGCTGGCGTGATTCTCGGCACTGCAGCCTATATGTCCCCCGAGCAGGCGAAGGGGAAAGAGGTTGACCGACGCACCGATGTTTTTGCGTTCGGTTGTGTGCTGTACGAAATGCTCGCAGGGCGACCGGCATTTCCTGGCGACACCGTGACGGAAATCCTGGCACGCGTGCTCGAACGTGAGCCGGACTGGTCGCTTTTGCCGCCCGGGATCACGTCTCGCGTTCAAGACTTGCTCCGTGGCTGTCTTGAAAAAGACCCGCAAAAGCGGCGGAGAGATGCGGGAGACCTGCGGCTGGATATCGAGCACGCGCTCATCGAGCCGGCTCGACCGGTCGTTCCCCTCGTTCTAGCTGTCGCCGGGCGCCGCGCGTGGACGCCGTGGATCGTGGCGGGGCTTCTCGCCGCAGCGCTTGCAGCCGCGCTGTTCATTTCAAACTTTCGTGCGCCCGCTCGTCCACAGGAAATGCGGCTCGAGATCACCACTCCTGCGACGGTCGATCCAACCTCCTTCGCCATCTCACCGGATGGTCGTCAGCTTGTGTATGTGGGGTTGGCAGAGGGTCAGCGGCGACTCTACCTGAGGAGCCTCGATGCAACGGAGGCGCATCCGCTGGCCGGGACCGAGTGGGCCACCTATCCATTCTGGTCGCCCGACGGCCGTTCGATCGCGTTCTTCGGCGCTGACGGCAAACTCAGACGGATTGAGATTAGCGGTGGGCCTCCGACGGTTCTCGGACAGGGCCAGCCGGGCCTTGGTGGCACCTGGAGTACGAACGGCACGGTTCTGTTCGCGCCTTTTACGGCAGGACCGCTATTCCGCGTACCGGCATCCGGTGGCGAGGCTGTGCCGGCAACAAAAGTAAGCCCGGGTCAATTGGGGCATTCGTTTCCTGCCTTCATCGGCGACAGTCAGCAGTTTGTCTTCTACGTACGAGGGCCCGACGAGATCCAAGGCATCTATATGGGCTCGCTCGATTCTGCTGACATGACTCGCCTGACGCCTGCCGACACACCCGGGCTTTACACGTCGCAGGGGTGGCTGTTGTTTGGGAGCCAAGGAAAGCTCGTTGCACGGCGATTCGATCCGGCGAAAAGAGAATTGAGCGGCGACTCGATTGCGTTGGCAGATTCGCTCGCCTCGAACCAACTCGGCATGTTTGTCGCCCGTCCGTTTTCCGCTTCGACGACCGGACACGTGGTGTATCGCGCCGGCGGATCAGTCACGACGCAGCTGGCGTGGTTCGATCGGTCTGGTCGCGCTCTCGGTTCCATCGCTATGCCCGAACATGCGGACCCTGCAAATCCTTCCCTATCGCCTGACGGCAGTCGTGTGGCGTTCGACCGCACACAGCAAGGCAACACCGACATCTGGCTCGTCGATGGCGAGCGGCTCACGAGATTGACATCGGATCCAGCTGTCGATCAATTTCCGATCTGGTTTCCTCGAGGCGATCGAATCGTCTTCGGCACGACGCGCAGCGGCGGACAAAACATCTACCAGAGGCGCTCCCGGGCCGAAGGCAGCGAAGAGCCGCTGCTCGAAGGACCTCCACCGATCAAAACCCCAACCGATGTGTCTCCAGACGAGCGATTCTTGCTGTACTTCAGCGTCGCTCCCACGACCGCGACCGACATCTGGGTCTTGCCACTCAAGGCCGGGGAGAAGCCGTTCCCGTTTCTCACCACGAGCTTTGCGGAGATATGGGGTCAGTTTTCACCCGATGGCCGCTGGATCGCCTACCAGTCCAATGAATCCGGGCTGTGGGAGATCTATGTGAGACCCTTCCCTGGACCGGGCGGGCAGTGGGTGATCTCGACAACTGGGGGCGTCTATCCGCGATGGGCATCCGACGGGAAAGAGCTGTACTACATCGATCCAACCGGCAGGTTGATGGCTGTCACGATCGGCGTGAAGAACGACGCGCTCGAAGTGGGAAAGCCCATTGCGTTGTTCCAGACCCATGTTCTTGGCGGGGGCGCCAACATGATCGGTCGGAACCAGCAGTACGACGTCGCACCCGACGGTCGGTTCCTGATTAACGTCCTGAATGATGAAGCCCTGAACTCGCCTCTCACGATCCTCCTGAACTGGAACCCGCCGCAAAAGTGAGAACGATGTATGCTTCGCGTTCTACGAGGGGGCGTGAATTCGCGCTGACAGGGAGAGACAAGATGGACGCCGACGCCAAGAAAACGGCCTTGCGGATGATTCCCTATGGACTTTACGTGCTGACTGCTGCCGGTAAAGACGGACGGATGACAGCCGCGACCATCAACTGGGTCACGCAGGCCTCGTTCGTTCCGCCTCTGGTGGCCGTGGGGGTGAAAACGGATTCGCATACGCACGCCCTCATCGACGAATCGAGAGAGTTCATCCTCAACGTCATCGCCAAAGGCGACACAGCCGTGGCATTCACCTTCTTCAAGCCCGCCGCTGTGGACGGCAGCCGGATCGGCGGCGAAGCGTTTGCGCCTGGCGCAGTCGTGAAGGCGCCCGTTCTCGACAAGGCGCCCGCACACATCGAGTGTCGTGTCGTGGAGGCGGTCAAGCGCGGCGATCACACGCTCTTCGTTGGCGAAGTCGTGGAAGCTCGCGTGAAGACGCCGCCATCCGGGCGCGCCGACGAGGCAATCTGCTGGCTGAAGGATCTGGGTGACAAAGTGTACTACGGTGGCTGATTGGCCCGCATCCTCGCCTCGGCATCGGCTGCCAGCTGACCGACGGCCTTCCAATACGGCTCCTGGTCGCGCGGTGCGGCGTCGTTGTGATCGCCGCCTCGGATCGTGAAGAACTGCTTCGGTCCCGTCACTCGATCGAACAACGCACGCCCTTGCTGGAACGGTACGACGTGGTCGTTGTCGCCGTGCACGACCAGCACCGGAATCGTCGCGCCACGTAAAAAGTCCGCCCCAGGAAATCGATAACTCGAGAACATCGCGAGAAACGCGAGCACCGGCGAGCTCCGGACGAGCGAACGGGCATCAGGAAAGCCCGATTCGAGGATCAGCCCGTTGGGAGCATGGATTGTCGAGGCGTACGCGGCCATTACCGTTCCCAACGACCGGCCCCAGTAAATGACGGGCGCCGTCCTGTCTGTGCGTTCCCAGAACTGCTGAACCACGGCCTCGACATCTTTATAGAGGCCAGACTCCGAAGGGCGACCGGTGCTTCCGCCATAACCGCGGTAGTCGAACCCCAGAACCGAATAGCCTTGCCTGGTGATGCCGCTCAGAATCGGCGCCCACACCGAGAGATTGCCGCCGTTGCCGTGGAAGTACAGCACGAGTGCGCGCGGCGAGGCGTGAAGCAGTCTCCACGCCTGCAGCCGTTCGCCGTCCTTGGTGGCGACTGAAATTCGCTCGAATTCCACGCCGAATTCGCGCGGGGTCTGGGTTTCGCCTTCGATCGGGAAGAACGCGAGTCGCGCTTCGAAAATCCGCACGAGGAGCGGAAGAACGAAGACGAACGCGACTAGCACAAGGGCGTATTTAAGCGTGCGCGAGAGCATACACTCAAATCGTTCGGATCGTTCGGATCGTTCGGATCGTTCGGATCGTCCGAACGATCATCTATAACGCCGCGCTGCATTGGGTCGCGCTTGCGGTGATCGCAGGTAGCGCTGAAGCCGGGCGACCGCTTGGATTCCTCGAATGGCCAGTGCGTCGAGGCGTTCGTACCGTTCAGCGGCCAGTAGCCGACGGCAAGTCCTTTTCTGAGCAAGGCTCGCGTTTCCTGCGCAGATCCACGGGAGATGTCCAGAAAGTCAGCGAATTGAGGAGGGCTGAACCGGCCGAAACCCTCGGCGATGTTTCTCGCGGCCGAATCGCTGGACTCGCGGATCTGGTCGCGAAACTTGAAGTCGTGGGCGGCGGGCAGCCTTTCCGTTGCCTTCCAGATCTCGACGCTTAGTTCGTTCATCCGCTGCCACACCAACAAATCTTCGAACCGTTTGGCGACGGACACGCCTGGAAGAGACAATTCGCGTGCCATCGAACGGTGCTGTACATTTCGAGTGTCGGTCGAGTCGGTTGCAGAAATTGCAAGCGTCGTCTTGAGCTGATTAGCAGGATTTGAATGGTCCTTCAGACCGTTCGGATCGTTCGACATTCGGGGCGTTCGGATCGTTCAGGGGCGTTCGGATCGTTCAGGGGCGTTCGGAACGTTCGGGCCGTTCATGCGTTCGGAGCGTTCGGCTCCCCTCGAACCTGCTGGCGGATGAACATCCCTATCGGTCCGATGACATATGGACGGTCCGAATATGGACAGTCCGAACGGCTCGAACTCTGAACGATCCGAACGACGATCCGAACGCCCGAACGATCCGAACGCCCGAACGATTTGGAAGCGATTTGGGTATAATCCAACGGCTTTTCAACGATTGAACCCGGCGGCGCTGGAGGAGCCCGATGTCCTACGTGCAGGTGTCCTCGTTTCCGAGGCGGTTCGGCGACACAGCGCGGCGCGATGCGTGGTGGGCAACGCCGCTGCTGGTGTTCTGCGTCCTCTCAGTATTCATCGTGTATTCGACGTGGGCCGCGTTTCAGGGCGCGCACTACGACTTCGGTCCATACCTCTCGCCGTTCTACTCGCCTGAACTCTTCGGGGGCAGCGCTCATAGCTGGTTCGGCCCGAAGCCGGCTTGGTGGCCGGTCTGGCTGCCTTTTTCGCCGGCGCTCCTGATTCTCCCGGCGCCGCTGGGGTTCCGCCTGACCTGCTATTACTATCGCGGCGCCTACTACAAAGCGTTCTGGGCCGATCCTCCTTCGTGCGCGGTTGGCGAGCCACGATCGCATTACCGTGGAGAGCGATCGTTTCCGCTGATCCTGCAGAACATCCATCGCTACTTTCTGTATCTCGCCCTGCTGTTTCTTGTCGTCCTCGCCTACGACGTCTGGAAGGCGCTCTGGTTTGCTGATCCTGCGACCGGGCAGAAGACGTTCGGCATTGGCATCGGGACGCTCGTCCTGGCGGCCAACGTCGTGCTGCTGACCAGCTACACGTTCAGTTGTCACTCGCTTCGGCATCTCTTTGGCGGCGGCCGTGCTTGCCTCTCGGAATGCCGCGACGGCGGAGCGGGATACAGGTGCATCTCCGCACTCAACCGCCGGCACATGCTGTTCGCGTGGATGAGTCTGTTTGGTGTAGGGTTCGCGGATCTGTACGTGCGCCTGTGCTCGATGGGAATCTGGACGGATCTCAGAATCTTGTAGGCCTCAGGGCCCAGGCTCGGGTGTGTGGCTTCCGCCTTTAGGCGGAAGAGAGCTGCCGGTATTGAGCTTCCGGCTGAAGCCGGAAGCCACATACGCGATTGGGCCCAGGACTGAGGCCTCTGGGGCCTGGGCCCTGGGCTAGAGGCCTGACTCGTTACAAATGGAATACACCACCTACGAACACGATGTGCTTGTGATCGGTGCAGGAGGCGCCGGGCTCCGCGCGGCGATTGAAGCGGCAGCTCAAGGAGTCTCGGTGGGTTTGGTTTGCAAGTCGCTGCTTGGCAAAGCCCATACGGTCATGGCCGAGGGCGGAATCGCAGCGGCGCTCGCCAACGTCGACGACCGCGACAGCTGGACCGTGCACTTCGCCGACACCATGCGGGGCGGTCAATACCTGAACAACTGGCGAATGGCCGAGCTGCATGCCAAGGAAGCACCGCAAAGCGTACGAGAGCTCGAAGCCTGGGGGGCGTTGTTCGATCGGACGAAGGACGGACGGATTCTGCAGCGCAATTTCGGCGGCCACAAGTATCCGCGTCTCGCGCACGTGGGCGACCGGACCGGACTCGAGATGATTCGAACGCTTCAGGATCATGGGATTCATCGCGGCATCGACGTGCATATGGAATGCACGATGGTCACGCTCTTGCTCGACGATGGCCGCGTCGCCGGGGCGTTTGGCTACGAGCGCGAGCGGGGCCGTTTCAAGTTGTTCCGCGCGAAGGCCGTCGTTCTCGCGACCGGTGGCGTCGGACGCGCCTATTCGATCACGAGCAACAGTTGGGAATACACCGGGGACGGCCACGCGCTGGCGTACCACGCGGGCGCCGAGTTGATGGACATGGAATTCGTGCAGTTCCATCCGACCGGCATGATCTGGCCGCCCAGCGTTCGCGGCATTCTGGTCACCGAAGGCGTCCGCGGCGAAGGCGGCGTCCTGCGCAACCGTGAAGGGCGTCGCTTCATGTTCGGCGACATTCCCGATTCGTACAAGAGCCAGACGGCGGACAACGAGGAAGAGGGTTGGCGCTATACGCAAGGGGATAAGAACGCAAGACGTCCGCCAGAGTTGCTCACGCGCGATCACGTCGCCCGTTGCATCGTGCGAGAGATCAAGGAAGGCCGGGGCAGTCCGCATGGCGGCGTCTATCTCGATATTTCGTGGATCAAGGAGCGCCTGCCGCACGCGGCCGATCACATCAAGAAGAAACTGCCGAGCATGTACCACCAGTTCAAACAGCTCGCCGATATCGACATCACCACGGAGGCGATGGAGGTCGGACCGACCACGCACTACATCATGGGTGGCGTGCGCGTGGACGGCGATACGCAGATGTCGTCGGTGCCTGGGTTGTTCGCGGCCGGCGAGTGCGCAGCCGGACTCCACGGCGCCAATCGCCTCGGCGGCAACTCGCTGTCAGATCTTCTCGTATTTGGTAAGCGCGCAGGTTCTTATGCCGCGGCGTTTGCCAAAGCGCACAAGGCTGGCTCGGTGAACGAGGCGCAGGTGAAGGACGCTACCCAATCCGCTCTCGCCCCGTTCGAACGGCGCAATACGACCGAGGGGCCCTATCAGGTCCAGACAGATTTGCAACAACACATGCAGAACCTGGTCGGCATCGTCCGGAACGAAGGCGAAATGCTGAAGGCTCTGGAGATCCTGGCCACGCTGCGGGATCGCGCCGAGCGCGTCTCGGTGGCCGGAAACCGGGAATACAACGCGGGATGGCACACGGCGCTCGACCTCGCAAATCTGCTGATTGTCTCGGAAGCGATTACGCTCGCGGGGCTCGAGCGAAAGGAAAGCCGGGGCGCCCACTTCCGCGAAGACTACCCCGACAAAGTCAGTTCGTTTGGCACGTTCAACATCGTCATTCGCAAAGGGTCCAACGGGAAGATGACGGTGGCACGCCAAGCGATTCCGGACATGCCGGCCGAGCTCAAGAAGGTGATTGACGAGAACAAGTAGGAGTAGGGCGGGAAGGGCTGGAGGGGCGGGAAGGGCGAAAAGGGCGGGAAGGGCAGGAAGGGAGCGCCTGCGGCCATGCCGAGCTGAGGACATGTGAATCCGAGGCGAGGCATCAGCGTCAGTTCGCGGCCGGGGTGCCCGCCTTCGCCAAGGCTACGGCGGGTCCGCCGTAGCTCGCCTGGAAACGCAAGCGAGCGAAGGCTGGAGGGCCCCAGCGCCAGTGGAAAATAAAGAGGGGCGGGAAAGGCTGGAGGGGCGGGGCCTCCGCGAGGTGTAAGAGATGAGCAGCGCAACGTTTCGCATCTGGCGCGGCGATGGTTCCGGCGGCGACTTCCGGGAATACAAGACCGAGATTTCCGAAGGCATGGTGGTGCTCGATGCCGTCCATCAGATTCAGGCACACCAGGCGAACGACCTCGCCGTGCGCTGGAACTGCAAGGCGGGGAAGTGCGGCTCGTGCTCGGCCGAAATCAACGGCCGGCCCCGTTTGATGTGCATGACGCGGATGAACTCGTTGCCAGCGAACCAGGCGATCACCGTCGAGCCAATGCGGACGTTCCCTTTGATCAAGGATCTGGTCACGGACGTCTCGTGGAACTTCAGGGCGAAGCAAGGCATCAAGCCATTCAAGCCGCGCCCGCCGGATGCGCCGGATGGAACCTGGCGCATGGCGCAACAAGACGTCGACAGGGTTCAGGAATTCCGGAAGTGCATCGAGTGTTTCCTCTGCCAGGACGTGTGTCATGTCCTGCGCGAGCACGAGCTCCACGACCAGTTCATCGGGCCGAGGCATTTCGTGTTCGTCGCTGCGCTCGAAATGCACCCACTGGATACGGAAAACCGGCTGGCCGATCTGAAAGACGCGGAAGGCATCGGGTACTGCAACATCACGAAGTGCTGTACGAAGGTGTGTCCGGAAAGCATTACCATCACCGACAACGCCATCATCCCGCTCAAGGAACGCGTGGTCGACGAATTCTACGATCCACTGAGGAAACTACTGCGTGTGTTCCGGAGGTCATCATGAGGTTCGAACTCAAAGCGCTCTCGCCGGACGCCGTGCCGCGGGCCCTCGCCAAAGCGGAACGCTATCGGTTGCTCAACGAACCGAGCGAAGCCGAGAGCATCTGTCTCGACGCGCTCGAGGTCGACCCCGGCAATCAGGACGTCATCATGACGCTGGTGTTGGCACTCACCGACCAGTTCGACGACGACATGACGTCGGCGCTCGGCGACGCGTGGAAGCTGATCGAACGCCTCAACGACGAGTACGATCAGGCGTATTACGCCGGGATCATCTGCGAGCGCCGGGCGAAGGCCCACCTCCGACACGGCACGCCAGGTTCGGGCTCACGTGCGTACGGCTGGTTGCGCGAGGCGATGATCTGGTACGAGCGGGCCGAGGCGATCCGTCCCCCCAACAACGACGATGCCATTCTTCGATGGAATGCCTGTGCCCGGCTGATCATGCGCGATGGGCACCTCGTCCCGGCCTCGGAGGAACGCGGCGAGCCGCTTCTGCTGGAATGAGGCGAACCACAAAGCACAGGAAGATCGCAAGAACCACAAAGCACACAAAGATCACGAAGGATTTCAACAGCCTCAGTCGAAAATCTCAAAATTCTTGACAGCGCCCCCCCACGCCGCGATCGCAGGGCTGAAGCCCTGCGCCACTCTGCTATCAGCGTTACTTAGCGCGCATCGGCTACGATACCAACGTGAAGTTGCGGGACGTACCGCGTGCGCTGGGGCTCGCTTCGTCCGTTCCGCGCGAATACCCCTACGAGATCGCAACGTTTACGCTGCCGGTCGATGGAGAAGTGCAGCTGGCGCGATGGCTGCACCCCAACGAGACTCCGAAAGTCGTGACGCAGGAGCACGTCGATGCGCTGCGTGCATTTCTGCGTGAAGGCGACGTCGCCGTCGACATCGGTGCGCACACGGGCGACACATCGTTGCCCATGGCGCTCGCGGTGGGCCGGGGCGGCGCCGTGTTTGCGCTCGAGCCGAACCCGTACGTCTTCAAAGTACTTTCGGCAACCGCGACGCTCAATCCGACGAAGACCCGAATCCTGCCGCTGATGTTCGCCGCCATGCCGAACGACGGCGAATTCGAGTTCGAGTACTCCGATTCCGGCTATTGCAATGGCGGGTTCCACCACGCGATCAATCGGTGGAAGCACGGGCACTTCTCCCGGCTGCGCGTGACAGGCCGGAATCTCGCCGACTACTTGCAGAAGGACGCGCCCGCGGAGATTCCAAGGATTCGGTTCGTCAAGATTGACACCGAGGGATACGATCGGACTGTCGTGCAGTCGTTGGCCAGTCTCATTGCCACGGTTCGGCCGTACATCAAAACCGAAATCTACCGGCATCTTCCAACCGGCGAGCGGATCTCGTACTTCGACGATCTGCGACAACTGGGGTACCGGGTGTTCAAGTGCGAGGAGTACGCGCTTCGTGGCGAGGAGCTCGGGCCGGCGGACCTGTCTCGTTGGAAACACTTCGACGTCTTCGCCGTGCCTCGCGAACTTCTGTGATATCCCAGAACTTTGAACCCTTGAACCCTTGAACCTTTGAACTTTGGAACTCGGGAACCCTGGAACTCTGGAACCTGAAATACAATCCAACCATGACCGAGTCGCGCGAAACCGAGCTCTTCGAGGCGATCAAAGCAGGAGAGCTTGGTCGTGTGAAAGAGCTGATCACGGCCAATCCCGCCCTGGTCAACGCGCGCACGGAGAAAAATGAAAGTGCGATTCTCACTGCCGTGTACCACCGGCGCAAAGAGATCGCGAATCTGCTGGTAGCCCGCGGCGCAACGCTCTCTCTGTTCGAAGCGTGCGCGGCCGGGGAATTCGATCGCGTCGAGCAACTGATTGCGTCGGGAACTTCGGTGAACGCGTTCAGCGACGATGGATGGACCCCCCTTCATCTGGCTGCCTTCTTCGGTCACCCCAAAATTGCCGAGCTTTTGCTCGCCCACGCCGCCGATGTCGCGGCGCGATCGCGCAATGCCAACGGCAACACGCCGCTGCACGCGGCGCTCGCGGCGAATCAGAAAATGGTTGCGGGGCTTTTGATCGGCACCGGTGCCGACGTCAATGCCGTGGACGCAGCCGGCTGGCGGCCGCTGCATCTGGCCGCCGCCAATAACGACCTGGACGCCATGAAGGCGTTGATCGCCCAGGGGGCCGAGGTCCGCGCCACCAACGCCGATGGTTCCACTCCGCTGGCACTCGCGCGAAAGAACAATCATCGCGAAGCAGCCGCGCTGCTCGAACGCTACGCGTGATATCGACTGGACGAAGTCACGCTCGGATCAGCGTACTGGCACTTGTTTTCCTTGGATGGGCCTCAGCGAGCTACGGGCAGACCTCTGCTCTGCCGGAACAGCCGCTGCTAGGCACGACGCTCTCCGGAGACCTGCTCCAACATCTGCCTACCACCAACAATCCGTTTGCGGCTCTCGAGAACCTTCAGACTGAAGTGATCGGCGATCGGGTGTCGTCGGGCGGAATGAACATCACGCCCGTGCCTCGGTTCGGTTCGTTTCTCAATTCGTGGACTCAAACGCAATTTCGCATCGGTGACATCGCGATTACCGATCCGCTTACAGGAGGAGTACCGCTTCTCTCTCCGATCTTGCCGATGTGGGATCGCATGACAATCGCGACCGGTGCCATGGGCCTCGATGAGAACGCTTCGGCCCTGGCGGTGACGCTCGACCCCCGGCGGCCTGGTCCCACGTGGTTCCGCACGATCGAGGGGTCGTTCTCGGCGCCAGCTCTCGTGTCGGATAGAACCGCAGGCGTACCGGATGTCGATCGCGTGCGCGAGGTGCAGGACGGCACGTTCGTGACCGGCGGGCCGTTGAGCAACCGGGTCGGGCTCGTGGCCGCGGGGGCGTGGCGCCGCCTGTCGCATGTCGCGGCGCCGAGCACCAGCGCGACGAGCGATCGGTTGTCGTCGGGGTTTGCCAATGTTGTGTTTGCCGCGACGCCGCTGGACGAAATACGGACGGTCGGTTGGGTGCAGCGGACAACGGCTGCGACGTTTACAGATACAGTCGTGCACGCGCAGTCCACGTGGGAGAGACGCAACGCCGCGCAAGCTGGCTGGCGGTTGTTCGGCGGCTACACGGGTCGACGCCGCACCTCACCGATCGCCTCGACGCTTGTGGTGGACAGCCTGACCAGCGATCCAGTGTCGGGCCTGTTCGACACGGGTGCCGGCACGACCCGCCGCTGGGTATTGGGGGCACGGGTCGCTCCACGAGCGTCAGTGCCGATTCCGACCATTGGCGTCGACCTCGAGCGCGCTCGAGTCCGCGCAACTCCGACCGGTCTGGAGCAGATTCGCGAGCTGGTCGACGGGGTTCCGTCGCGACTCTGGACCTATCACGGCGGTGCCGCGACTGGAGAACGGGGACTCACGACCTTCGCGTTTTTTGCGAACGAACAGGTGACTTTCGGTCGTCTGACAACCGACGTGGGCTTGCGGCTCGACGCGACGAATGGAGCGGCGAAAGCATCGCCGCAAGGAATCGACTGGACGACGTGGCTACCGAGCGCCCGGCTCCGATGGCAGATCACCGATACCGCCGGATTGGCGTTGATTGCGAGCTACCGTCGAACGGCATACCAACTCCCGCTCAATGTGCTGGCAATCGGCGACCCCGCCGCTCCCTTTGCCGATGTGTCGATCTGGAACGGCAGCTCGACAGGCCCCTTGATTGCGCGTGTCGGACCCGGCACGGGAGGCGACGCCACTCTGGTCCAGCTCGATCCCCAACTGAAACGGCCCACGACCGACGAATTCGTGCTTTCGTTCGAATCGCGATTGAGGCCCGGCCTTTACATGGGGATTTCGCGGATCACCAAACGCGAGCAGCCTCTGTTGGGATTCGCCGACGTCGGTCTGCCGCCCTCGGAATTCACGACGTTCCAGGTGCCCGATCCAAGCTTCGAGCCTGGGAGTGACGACGGCGGCCCGCTGGTGACGGTCTACAACCGTCCGCCGGGAAGTTACGGACGCGATCGGTACCTGTTGACGAATCAGACCGGGGATCCGGCGAGATCGTGGGGTGTCGAGTTCACGATTCGAGCGACCACCGATCACTTCATGCTGCTTGGCGGCGTGGCTCTGACCTGGGCGCGGGGGCCGGCCGCTGCCGTCGGCTTCCTGCCAACCGAGAACGATCAGGATGTCGTCCCCAACCTGTTCGTCGATCCCAACGCCGCGACTGCAGCGCGCGGGCAACTCTTTCCCGATCGATCTCACGTGGCGAAGCTCGCGGGGACCTATCAGTTTCCCGGGCGAATCCGGCTCGGAGCAATCGGGCGCTATCAGGACGGGCAACCATTCGCCCGCGTCGTCGTCGTTCCGAACCTGACCCAGGGGATCACGCCAGTTCGCGCTTACCCGAACGGCGGAACGGCGTTCACCTACACGGGCACGCTCGATATCCGTCTGCAGAAAACCCTCACCGCAGGCGGCGCGGAAGTCGACATCACCCTGGATGTGTACAACCTGCCCAACATGGGCAAAGAAGTGAGCGAATACGTCGTCAGCGGCCCGCTGTTTCGAACGCCGACGGCTCTACAGCCGTCGCGAACGACAGTCGTTGGCGCGCGAGTCACGTTCTAACCTTCGACAGGAGATCGTCCGAGAGTAGAATACGTCACCGTGATCAGACAAAGAGTGCCACTCATCGGAGCGTTGCTCGTTGTGTGCTCGGCGACCAGCACGCTAGCGCAAGAGGCAGCCCCAGTCGACACGCGAACGCAGTACCCCGCCTTCCTCAGGAATTCGTTTTTCACGTTCAACGTCGGCAAGATCGGGTACGTGTTCTCCGCGGACCAGCTCGAACCGGGCTTCAAGGCCGATTCCGTTGAGGTTCCCCACCTCGCGGTGCGTCTCGACCTCTTTGGTCATCACTTCACCAAGTCTTTTTCTGCGAAGGTCACCTACATGCGGCCTGCCCGATTCGTGGCGTACACCAACGTCAACGATAGCGGGGCAACTGGTCAGGTCTCGGCCGCGTACGGCGGCGTCACCTTGGCCTGGGACGTGCCGGTGAGTACGAGCGTGTCGGCCTATCTCGAGGGAGGTCTGGGGATCACGAACCGGACTGGGTTCGCGGTCGATGGCGTGAAAGCCGTTGGCGACGCGCATTTCGCCGCCGGGCTCGTTGGGGCCGGGCTCGCTTACCATGCCACGCCGAACATCGACCTCACGTTAGGTGCGACTTATTCGCCAGGGCGAAAGTCATTCGATCAGCCATCGACCCGTCTGTTCACGACCGGGCTGCGATACCACATCCGACCGCTCCCGGCTGCGCAGGTCGAGGCAAATCGCGAGTCGGGCTACATATTCCCGCTGAACGTCGGTCGGCTGGGGTACACGACCAACCTGATATCGTACGGCGTCAACGACTTCTTCTCGCGGAAGTTTCCGATTTTCTGGGGTGGCGACGTTGAAACGAGGCGTGGCTTTACCTTCGACTATCAGCGCAACGTGTTCCATTCGAAGAAACTGTTCGCGTTCGATTTCGGCGCGAGTGCGTCATTTTGGAAAAGCGACAGCAACCGGGAAGTCTTCCGTACCCTCTCCGTGTATCCGCTCTTTCGATTCTTCGTGGCTCGTCCTCAATCAGCCGACATCTATATCAGCTACTCGGTCGCCGGACCGACCTACATCAGCCGGACCGAGATCGACGACCAGAACGTTGGGGAACGCTTCACCTTTCAGGATTTCATGGGCGTCGGCGCGTTCTTCGGCAAAGCGCGGCGCATCAACGCCGAACTCGGCATCAAACACTACTCGAATGGCAATATCTTCGCGAGCAACGCAGCCATCAAGATTCCCTTGACGCTTACGCTCGGCTGGGCGTTCTAGTTAGTGGAAAGGCTATTCATTTTCGCCACAGAGTCACAAAGTCACGGAGAAACTCAAGCCTGAAAAGCGCTCGACGCGGTGCCGCGCAGCGGCGGCTCAGGCACGACAACCGGCCAGATGAACGACAAACTAAACAGCGAGAGAATCGTTCATCTGGCGGGTTGCCGTGCCTGATACCGGCCTGCTTCGCAGGCCGTCCGCGTCGAGCGCCTCCGTGGCTCAGTGACTCTGTGGCCCAATATTTCGTGACTCTTCGTGTGCTTCGTGTTTTCGTGATCTACAACCGATCCGCATTTGCTACGTCGAAACGAAAAGCACTCTTCAACGGCCGGTTTCAATCGTGACGGACTGAATCGTGATCGGCTTCAGCGGCCGGTCGCCCGGCTTGCTCGTCGGCGTGCCGCCGATTTTGTTGACGACGTCCATCCCCTCGACGACCTCGCCAAAAATGCTGTGTTTGTTGTCCAGCCACGGCGTTGCCGCCAGCGTGATGAAGAATTGTCCACCGTTGGTGTTGGGCCCGCGATTGGCCATCGACAGAAGACCTGCGCGATCGTGGCGTAGCTTGGCCGAGAACTCGTCGGCGAACGTGTAACCCGGCCCGCCGGTTCCTTGCCCGAGTGGATCGCCGCCCTGAATCATGAACCCGTCGATCACACGGTGGAAGACAGTGCCGTCGAAATAGCGGGCGTTGGTCTTCCGTCCCGTCCGTGGATCGGTCCATTCCTTCGACCCCTCGGCCAAACCGGTGAAGTTGGCCACGGTCTTCGGAACCTCATCGTCGAACAACCGTGCCTTGAAGGAGCCCTCGCTTGTCGTGAAATGTGCGTGCAACATTAGGTATCCTCTTGAAGCTGTCAGCTACCAGCCATCAGCTCTCAGCTTGAACGATGGCGCAATCATATCGTTACCTGCATTTCGACGTCTTCACCGACCGGCTCTTCGGCGGGAATCAGCTGGCGGTGTTTCCCGACGCGCGAGGCTTGTCCGACGGGGCGATGCAGGCGATCGCCAAGGAGATGAACTTCTCGGAATCGACGTTCGTTCTGCCGCCGGAGCGAACTGATACCGACGTTCGGCTTCGAATCTTCACACCTGCAGCCGAGTTGCCGATGGCCGGACATCCGACGATCGGCAGTACATTCGCACTTGCTCGAATCGGTGTCATTGAGCCCGGACGCGATCGATTCGTGTTCGGGTTGGGTGTGGGGCCAACGAGCGTAGCCTTACGGTGGAAGGACGCGGTTCGAGATCGAAGTGCATCGCCCGCGCGTCCAGAGAATGGACGTGCTCAGCTCGAGTTTGCGTGGATGACCCAGCTCAACCCGACATTCAGCGAGCCGATCAGGGATCGAGCCGGCGCGGCCGCGATTCTCGGTCTGCCGGAATCGGCGTTGGCGCTTGGATTGCCGCCGCAAGTCGTGTCCTGCGGCGTCCCGTGTCTTCTCGTTCCGCTGGCCGCCAGGCGCGATGTGGATCGCGCGTATTTCGATCGAGCCGTGTGGGACACGTTCTGGGCGTCGAATGCGACGCGAGCTATGTGCGTGTTCCTGTTTTCTGTGGAGCCGGGGAGCGACGGGGCCACGGCTTACAGCCGGATGTTTGCACCCGATCTTGGAGTCGGCGAAGATCCTGCGACAGGAGGCGCGAGCGGGCCGCTCGGGTGCTACCTCGTTGAGCACAATCTCGTGGCTGCCGACCGGGCGCAGGCGATGCTGAGCCTGCAGGGCGTCAAAATGGGGCGCCCGAGCCACGTTCACATGTCGATTGGTCTCGAACATGGGAAGATCACGAGCGTTCGAGTCGGAGGGCAATCGGTTTTTGCAGGGGAAGGTGTGCTTGATCTAGGTCAAGATGATGTGCTCCATTGACAGCTCGCCACCATGCGAGGAGCAAAAAAAGGAGAGGAACATGCGGTTTTGGTCGACGATGATCACGGTGATGGCGTTGGGCGTCATGGCAGGTACCGCCGGTAAAACGGCATCGGCTCAGGGCGCGAATCTCAACAAGGCCAAGCTGCGGACGCCCGCACAGCTCACTGAGAAAGCGCCAGACACGTATAAGGCGAACTTCGATACCAGCAAGGGGGCGTTCGTCGTCGAGGTCCACCGCGAGTGGGCTCCCAACGGTGCCGACCGGTTCTACAACCTTGTCAAGAACGGCTTCTACGACGACATTCGCTTCTTCCGCGTGCTCGACAACTTCATGGCGCAGTTTGGCATCAACGGCGATCCCGCGATCCAGTCGGCGTGGCGCGCGGCCAGCTTGAAAGACGATCCGGTGAAACAGAGCAACAAGCGAGGGTTCATCACGTTCGCCACTGCCGGCCCCAATACGCGAACGACGCAGGTGTTCATCAACTACAAGGACAACTCCTCTCTGGATTCACAGGGCTTCACGCCGTTCGGGCAGGTCACGTCGGGGATGGACGTCGTCGACAAGCTATACAAGGACTACGGGGAGGGTGCACCCCGGGGGCGAGGCCCCGAGCAAGGTCGCCTCCAACAAGAGGGAAATGCTTATCTGACAAAGGATTTCCCCAAACTCGACTACGTCAAAACTGCGACGATTGCGCCGTAGGCGGAAGGGGCAGGAAGGGCTGGAAGGGCGGGGAGGGCAGGAAGGGCTGGAAGGGCAGGAAGGGCAGGAAAGGTAGCTGGGTCACTCCAGCCTTTCCCGCCCCTCCTGCCTCTCCCGCCCAGGGTTATAATTTGGCAGCGTCCGGCGTACACGCTGAAACGGAGTGAGCCATGGCAGATTCACGGTTCCGTAGTGGGTTGTCGTGCCGGTCGTTGCGATCCTATCTGTCTTTTCTTCCCGGGGGCATTCGGGTTGCGCTCGGGGTAGGCGCACTGGCGACCTTCCCCTCGTCGGTCCTCCTTGCGGCAGACACTCCTGCTCGTCCAGTTACGTTTGCAAAAGACATCGCGCCGATTTTTCAGGAGAAGTGTCAGACCTGCCACAGGCCGGATTCGATCGCGCCGATGTCGTTGCTTAGCTACGAGGAAGCGCGGCCCTGGGCGCGGGCGATTCGCAATCGCGTGGCATCGCGGCAGATGCCGCCCTGGGATATCGACAAAACCGTCGGGATTCAGACGTTCGAGAACGATCGATCGCTGAGCGACGCGCAGATCGACGCCATCCTTCGGTGGGTGGATGCCGGCGCGCCACTGGGCGATCCAAAAGATCTTCCGCGGGCCCGCGAATGGCCGGCTGAAAACGTCTGGATGTACGAAGGACAATTCGGTGCGCCCGACCTCGTCATCAAATCGCCGAACTGGATGCAGCCCGCGAACGGGCAGGACGCGTGGTATCGGCCCGTCGTCGAGACCGGTCTCACGGAAGCGCGCTGGGTACGCGCCATCGAAATTCGCCCGGGCACCGTCAAGGGTCGTCGAATCACACACCATGCCGTCGCGCGACTGCGGCAGGATGATGGCTACGACGACAGAGACACGCGCGGCAACAGGGGCAACGACCCGGCGACGCCAGGCCTGTTCATGGAATGGGCAGTTGGAAAGCAGGGCGAGGTGATGCGCCCGAACAGCGGCAAGCTCTTGCTGCCCGGTTCAAAGATAGTGTGGGACATTCACTATCACTCGGTGGGCGAAGAGATCGCGGACGACGTCGAGATGGCGTTGTATTTCTATCCGAAGGGACAGGAGCCGAAGTACCGGCAGGTGCTCGGTCAATTCGACGCGATCACCGGCGGGCGCCAGAATCTCGATATTCCACCGAACTCGATCAGCGTGCACGAAGCGTTTCACGTGCTGAAGCAGAATGGCCGCATCGAAAACTTCCAGCCGCATATGCATCTGCGCGGCAAAGCCATGTCCATGGAAGCCATTCTTCCCGATGGCACCATGCAGGTGATCAATCACAGCAACTTCCAGTTCAACTGGCACAACAACTACATCTACGCGGAGGATTTCGCCCCGCTTCTTCCGAAAGGCACGGTGCTGCGTATCACCGCGTGGCACGACAACACGTCGGCCAACAAATCCAATCCGGATCCGAATCAGTGGGTTGGCTGGGGCGACCGGACCGTCGATGAGATGGCCCACGCATGGGTGAACATCACCTATCTCAGTGACGAGGATTACAAGGTGGAGGTCGAAAAGCGCAAGGCTAAGCAGCCTGTGACATCCACCGCGGCGCGGTAGCGGTGTGACCTCATACGTGATACGTGTCGCGACGGGAGTCGCGCTCGCCAGTTGGTTCGTTCTCGGCATCGGCGGGAGCGCCGCGCAGCTCCCGCTCGAGCCAAGCCGGGAATCCGGCCAGAGCATCACCGCCGCATACGAGGGATGGTTCAAGAACGCGGACGGAACCTTCACTCTGTTGCTGGGCTATTACAACCGGAACTCGAAACAAGTCCTGGATATTTCCGTCGGGCCCGACAACCGGATCGAACCAGGCGGGCCCGATCGCGGACAACCCACACATTTTCTTCCGCGGCGTCAGTGGGGTGTCTTCACCGTCGTCGTGCCGGCGGACTTCGGCGACAAGAAGCTCACATGGACGCTGACCGCAAACGGGAAGACCACGTCGGTCCCGATGGGCTTGCAGCGGGACTATGAAGTCGATCCGTTCCGCGACGCGGCCGAGAAGAACACGCCGCCGGTCCTGAAATTTCAACCGCAGGGCACTCCCCTCCAAGGCCCGCCTCGCGGCATCAGCGCTTCATACGACGCGATGGTCGGAGCCCCGCTCACGTTGACGGTCTGGGCGAGCGACGACGCGATTGTGGATGCCAGCCGGCGTACCCCCGAAGCTCCTGTAACCTTGAGTTGGAGCATGTTCCGCGGCCTTGGTGCCGTGACGTTCAGCAATCCCAAGCCGCCCATCGACAAGGCCGACGGAAAGGCCACGACCACTGCTACGTTCAGTCAGGCCGGGGAATACATCATCCGCGCCCAGGCCAACGACGTATCCGGAGAGGGCGGCGGAGGATTTCAGTGCTGCTGGACGAACGCGCACATCAAGGTCACGGTGAAACCATGACTGTGCTGGGTGCTGGGTGCTCGGTGCTCGGTGCTGGTGCCATGTGCTAGGTGCTTGGTGCCACGTGCGGCGTGCTGCGGGCAAGTCTGCTCTTGTCGCAGTCAGTGCATTTCTGGCGACCGTGCCGTTATCGGCACAGTGGCTCAAATACCCGACGGCTAACGTCCCGAGGACGGCCAGCGGACAGCCCAATCTGAATGCTCCCACGCCGAAGATCTCCGACGGCAAGCCGGATCTTTCAGGTCTGTGGGAAGCAGAACAGACCAGACCCTGCCCGCCTGCTGGCTGTGCCGATCTGCCGGCCGGCGAGCAGTTCTTCGATCTCGGCTGGGGACTCCAAGGCGGCCTGCCGTACCAGCCCTGGGCCGCCGATCTGGTGAAAGCGCGTCGCGAGCAGAACGGCAAGGACGATCTCATCAGCCGGTGTCTGCCGACCGGCGTGCCGCGCATGCATGCGATGCCGCTCCTGAGAAAGCTGGTTCAGGTGCCTGGCGTGCTCGTCATCCTCAACGAACAGAATGCGTCGTTCCGGCAGATCTTCACGGATGGCCGGACGTTACCCGACGACCCTCAGCCATCCTGGAACGGCTACTCGTCAGCGAAGTGGGACAACGACACGCTGGTTGTGCAGAGCAACGGATTCCGCGATGGAATCTGGCTCGATCGCTTCGGCAGCCCGATGACGGACGCGGCCAGAGTCACCGAACGGTTTCGTCGAGTAAACTTTGGCAAGCTCGAGATCGAGGTGACGGTCGACGATCCGAAGGCATATACCAAGCCGTGGACCGTGAAGCTGAATCACTTCATCGCTCTCGATACTGATCTGCTGGATTACTTCTGCCTGGAAAACGAAAGGGACGTCGGACGTCTGGTCGGAAAATAGTCCCGGCAGATTCTCGCGCCGGGTCGAGCATCCATCACGGAGGAAAGATGATTCGCAAGGTGATTCTGGCAAGTTCCACGTGTCTCGTGTTGTGTTCCCTTGGTGTGTCGGCGGCGCAGGCCCCGCGCGCCGTTCCGCGTCCACCGGCGCCGCCGCCCGGGCCGCCAAGAGCCGAAGATGGGAGTGCCGCTCCCGACGGGTACGCGCCGATCCCCGAATGGATGGGACAGACTCGGGCGCCCAAGCCGGCCAAAATTGCGGCCTTCCAATCGGAGACCTTTGCTCAAGGGTTGATGGGCGCGTTCTCGTTCAATTTCCTCCCGGACGGCCGGATGCTCGTGGCCGAACGGCCGGGTCGCATCAAGATCGTTGGGAAAGACGGCAAGGTCTCGGATCCAATCGCGGGGTTGCCGTCGAATCTGTGGGCGAAGGGCGGACAGGGCATTTACGAGGCGAGGCCAGACAAGGCGTTCACCACGAACCGCACGCTCTATCTTCTTTACACCGTGCTGCCCGAGGGTACGAATCCAGAAACGCCGCCGCGCTCCGCCGGCGTCATCGTCGCGGCGAGCGCGAAGCTTTCCGCGGACGACAAGCGGCTCGAAGATGTCAAAGTGCTTTTGAACGCCGAGGGCACGAGCGGGCGCTTGATCCAGGCGCCC
Source organism: uncultured Acidobacteriota bacterium (assembly GCA_963773035.1). Lineage (GTDB taxonomy): Bacteria > Acidobacteriota > Vicinamibacteria > Vicinamibacterales > CAVVIG01 > CAVRXZ01. Next base: position 322,677 of record CAVYZX010000038.1, read on the forward strand.
GATGGCTCGCTGTTGATTACGTCCGCGCTGCCTGGCGGTGTCGGCGTGCTCTCGGTCGACTGGCCGCAGGCGCAGCAGCTCGACAGCAACATGGGCAAGGTGCTGCGGATCAATCCTGACGGCTCGATTCCAAAGGACAACCCGTTTGTCGGACGCACCGGGGTGCATCCGGAGATCTTTGCCCTCGGGATCCGCGACGACCAGGGCGTGGCGATTCACCCGCGCACGGGCAAATTGTGGGCAAGCGAGCACGGACCACGCGGCGGCGATGAAATCAACGCGATTGTCAAAGGCAAGAACTACGGATTTCCGACGATTGGATACGGCCACGAATACACTGGCAAGCCCATTAACGGCGACAAAACGGAGCAAGAGGGAATGGAGCAGCCCGTGTACTTCTGGACGCCGGACATCGCGCCCGCAGGCATTGCGTTCTACACCGGGAAGCTTTTTCCGGCATGGCAGGGAGATCTCTTCGTCGCGTCTCTCGCCGGGCGCGCGCTCGTGAGACTGGTTCTGAAGGACGAGCGCGTAATCGGCGAAGAACGGCTCCTGACCGATCTCAATAGCAGAATCAGAGGCGTGAACGAAGGCCCGGATGGCGCGCTCTATGTGATGACGGACGGGAACGAGGGCAAGATCCTGAAGCTTACGCCCAAAAAATAGTCCGTGATGCGGGTGGCACCACGCATGTCCAACTAATCCCGGAAATCACTTGACTTGACGTGGTAGGAGAGCATTTCCACGAGAGCGAGATGGGTCGGTTACCACGTCAAGTCAAGTGATTTCCGATCTAGTTGTCCGAGGCAGCGTCACGGCGGCGCGCACGGCGCGCCCGCGAGGGAGAGGAGCGGGGCGTGGGGCCCCCGCGAGCGACCGAGCCGGCCGCCTTCGCTTTGCTTCGGCGAGCCTCGCCGTAGCTCGAAGAGCGGAGGCGGGGGTGTGGGGCAGAGCCCCACGTGTAACGATGGGAGCGTGTCTATGAACCTTCGGGCACCGATCTCCGCATTCTCCTGTGCCTTCGTCATCTCGTTGATTACTTCCGCATCGCCGCACCCTGAGGTCCTCGCGCAGAGCCCGGGCAAGATCGCGCCGATGCACGTTCATCACGTCCACCTGAATTCGGTGAACCCGAAGGCTGCGGCCGAGTACTACCCGAAGCCGTTTTCAGCTTCGGCCGTGAAAACGACGTTCAATGGTTTCGAAGCCGTCAAAACCAGCAACCTTTATCTGCTCTTCACGAAAGTCGACACGCCTCCACAGACCGAGCTGACCGGACCACAGACGTCGATCTGGCACTTCGGCTGGAACACTCCGGACTCGCGCAAGTACAACGAGCGGTTTCGCGCGATGGGGCTCGAGATCGCCCAGATGTGGGACGCTGCCGATGGAAAGCTCGTCGACATGTCGAGCGACACGCTGCCCGGACTTCCGACGCAAGAGCAAATCCTGGAATTGCGGGCGAAGGGCGCGACGCCTGCCAGGCAGGGAGGCTTCGGCTATCTCCGCGGTCCCGACGGCGCGCTGGTCGAGAACGCACAAGCCGGTCAAGTGGAGCGGTTCAACCACGTGCACATGTATCACGAGCATCCGCTGTGCGCCGTGCGCTGGTACGTCGAGCACCTCGGTGCCACGCTTCCACAAGGCCGGGGCGGTGCGCCGCCCGAGCCGCCTTCCGGCGAGTGCAAGCAGCCCTACGCTCCGCCGACCTGGCCCTCGTTCTTCAAGTTTCCCGGCTTCGTCCGGGAGCCGTCCGGCGGCGTGAACTTCGACGACATCTCCATCCTGATCCGGCCGTGGCCCGGCGGAGGGCTGGTCAGCACGCGGGGACACATCGTCGATCACTGGGCCTTGAGTGTTTCCGACCTCGACGGCACCGTGAGCCGGTTGAAAGGGGAGGGCATCAAGTTCCTCGAAGAGATCCACCCGTCGGGAAGCATGCGGGCCGCCATGATCGAGGGGCCCGATCGCGTGGCTATTGAGCTGGTCGAGGTGAAATAGGAGGGAGGTCGTGATGCTGAAGAAGGGGCTGCGTATCCTCACGATGGCGATCGCGGCGTTTCCCGCGGTCGGAATTGCTCAAGCTCCGAAAGAGACGGTGTTCGTCAGCGACGAGGACATCAAGGCAGTGTTGAAGTACGCGGCCGACACGAAGCGTACGATTCCAGACAACACGATCAGGGTGGTCGACATGGGCAACTACCAGCTTGGCGTGGCGGTCATTCATCGAGGCGCGACCGGCGCCGCGGCTGCGGCGGGCGGTGCCAACCCGGCACGCGGTGCCGCGCCGGCTCCGACTCCGCAGGCGCAATGCGGTGAGCAACGCGCTGGTGCAACCGGCCCTGGCGGAATCTTCCACGACGACACGGCCGAGACGTACATCGTCATTTCTGGTGCCGCGACGCTGATCACCGGAGGCACGATCGTCAACGGACGGCGATCGGCGGCTGACAACGAGGTGACAACGGTCCTCAACGGACCGTCTTGCAACGGAACGATGGTGGGATACGAGAGCCGTCAGGTCAAAGTGGGCGACGTCATCGTCATTCCCGAGCGCGTGCCGCACGGATTTTCAGTCGTCCCCGATCACGTCACCTACTTGAGCGTACGGCCGGACCTCAAGAAGGTCCTGCAGCACGGGTACGTCAATCCGGCACTAGCCAAGAAATAGACGAATTATCCGGCTAACGAGGAGGGGACCATGAAGTTCTTCTTGATCGGAGCGATGCTGTCACTGATGGTGGCGTTCACGATCGCGGACGGCGTACCGACCGTCGTGACTTATATTCCGCACGACAAAGTATCCGCGACCATGCAAAAGGGCGGATCGATCCTCAACGATCATGGCTTGATCTTGCTGGCCCAACGCCGCGGCGCCGGTGAGGTCGAAGTGCACGAGAAAACGAACCACGTCTTCATCATCGTCGAAGGCGAGGCGACATTCGTGACGGGTGGAACGCTGGTGGACGCCAGGCAGACGGCGCCGGGCCAGACTCGTGCGCCGAGCGTTCAGGGGGGCGAGACCCATCACCTGACCAAGGGCGACGTCATTACCATTCCGGCGAAGACACCACATTGGTTCAAGGAAGTCCCGACGCAGACCATCGCCTATTACGCGGTGAACACAGAACCCTGATTCGGATTCCTACCAGCCGGCGCCTCGACTCGCCTTTGGCAGCTTGATGCGCCCGGCTGGATCGACGATCGCCACGAGCGTGTGGCGGATACGATCCTGGTAAGCCGTCGGGCCAATGCCGATTCCACGGACCGACGGCGATTCGCCGGGACGCGTGTCCGGCGTCACGTGATATTCCACGGTGCCGATGGCGCCGTGGAGCGCGACTTTGAACTCGTCCAGCGTCTTCGTCTTGCCGCGATCGCCCGAGACACGAACCGGGCGCCTGAACTTGAAGTAGATGACGTGGTTTCCTGCCTTGATTTCGTAGATTTCAGACCAGGACACGTCGGCTTCGGCACGCAAGCCGCCCAGGCAGCCGCCCAGGGCGCGCCACAACCCGATCGCTTCAGGTCCCGGAAACTCAGGAACTCCCAGGTGGCGTTCGAACGAGCCGGCGGCCTCAGCGAAGCGATAGACTCGAATGCCCGTGGCGCTGAACGCCATGAGGAAGTAGTCGTGCGCGTCGACGTCGTACAGCGTCGCCGTCCAGACGATGGCGCCGCCGGCGTCGAAGACACGGGCGATTTCTGCGCGAGCGCGATCGCCGTCTTCGCCGAGCACGACGAGCTGGCGCGCGACCTGCGCGTGCGCGAGCATGTTGTGGCTGTCGATCTCGAGCGCGCGCTCGGCGATGGCGAGCGAACCTTCGTTGATGTCTGCCAGCGCGTCGCGATAGGGCTCCAACGTGATGTCAAAGGCATCCCACCACTCGGTCCGCGGACGGGTGAGGTTCAACGCCTGGGCCTCGGTGGTCAAGCGATAGCTGGTTTCACGCAGTTGCGCAGGGTCGCATGTCAGCGTCCTCGTGTCTGAGGACCGGGCCCCGATGGGGGCCGAGGACATCGCCAACGCCAGACCGACCAGCAGGGAGGACACGCGAGCCATGACAGCACCTCTAGCTCGTCTTATCGGCAAGTGACGTATCGCACAAAGCTGTAATCGGGTCTAACGCGGACGGCGAATTACAATCCAGCTACATATGCCAACGAACAAGCAATGGCGGCTCGCAAGCCGTCCGTCCGGCTGGGTCCGCGCGGAAAACTTCAGACTGGTCGAGACGGCCCTGCCCGAACCGAAGGACGGCGAAGCCCTGGTCGAGAACTTGTGGTTGTCGCTCGACCCGTACATGCGCGGCCGCATGAGCGACGCGAAGAGTTACGTGAAGGGTCTCGAGATTGGCGACGTCATCGGCGGTCAAACCGTCGGCCGAGTGCTCGAGTCCCGTGCGGCTGGTCTTGAGTCCGGAAACACCGTGTTGACGCAGCTCGGCTGGCAACTCTATGGGTGTGCGAAGGGCGAGCATCTGACGAAGGTGGACGGATCACGGATTCCACTTACGTATTATCTCGGCATGCTGGGCATGCCAGGGATGACGGCCTACTTTGGCCTGAAGGAGATCGGCCGACCGAAAGCAGGTGAGACGGTCGTCGTTTCGGCGGCGTCCGGCGCCGTCGGCAGCGTCGTCGGGCAGCTGGCCAAGATGGGCGATTGCCGCGCCGTCGGAATCGCAGGAGGTCCCAAGAAGTGCGACTACGTGGTCAACGAGCTTGGCCTCGACTCCTGCGTTGACTACAAGGATCAGAATTTCGAGCGTGCGTTGAAACAGGCCTGCGCCAGCGGCGTCGATGTCTACTTCGACAACGTTGGCGGCCCCGTGCTCGACGCCGTCCTCCCGCTGATGAACCTCGCGTCACGTCTGGTGGTATGTGGCACCATCGCCGACTACAACGCCAATGAGCCTTACGCCGTGAGGAATTGGCGGTCCATTCTGGTCAACCGGATTCACGTTCAGGGCATGATCGTGCTCGATTGGACGAATCGGTACGGCGAGGCGCTGCAAGCGTTGGTCGCGGCATACGCGCAGGGACGGCTGAAGACACGGGAGTCCGTCATCGAAGGCATCGAGAACGCGCCGCAGGGTCTGATCGGTCTGCTGAAGGGAGAGAACTTCGGCAAGCAGTTAGTCAAGCTTGCTTGACCGTCAGGTCATAAGCCGATTGATCTTCCGGCTGAAGCCGGAAGCCACACGTGCAGATGCCCAAGTGTCCTTAGACGCCCATTGAACGCGCATGCTCTCGAAACTCCTGCTGGCCTGGTGCCTGATGGCGTTGTGCGTGGTGATTCACGCGTCGGCCGTGACGTCGGCCATGCAGTGGGTCCGTCGTCACCCAGCCAAGTCCCAACAATTCTGGGTCTGGACATGGCTCTTCGTTCGCGTTGCTGGCTGGATGATTCTCTTCCACCTCATTGAAATTTTCGTCTGGGCCTTGTCATATGTGTGGCTGCGCGCCATGCCCGACGTACAATCTGCGCTGTACTTCAGCGTCGTGACTTACACGACGACCGGCTACGGCGACCTTGTGTTACCACAAGAGTGGCAAATGTTGGGGGGAGTTGAGGCTCTCACCGGCATCCTGATGTGCGGGCTGTCCACGGGTTTCTTTTTCGTGGTCGTCAGCCGGATGTTCGAGCCGAGGATACGCTCGGCCGATCCCAGAGAATGACGGCGCTGCTCGGAGAACTTCGTCGCAATCCGCTGCTGTGGCTGGTAGCGTTCGTGCCCGTCGTATTCTTCGCGAAGGCACTGGCGCCGGAGGCGCACGCGCTGCTCTTCGCCTTGTCGATCCTGGCCATCGTGCCGCTCGCCGCGCTGCTCAGCCACGCCACCGAATCGGTGGCGGCAAAAACCGGTGATACTGTCGGCGGGCTGCTCAACGCCACTCTGGGCAACCTGACAGAACTGATCATTGCGCTGTCCGCGTTGGGCGCCGGTCAGTACATGCTCGTCAAGGCGTCTATCGCCGGCGCCATCGTCACCAACACCTTGTTCATGTTGGGCGCATCGTTTCTTCTGGGAGGGTTGAAGCATCACGTCCAGGAGTTCAACCGCATCAGTGCGAGGCTGCAGGCGAGTCTGTTGTTCCTGGCCACGATCGCGTTGTTGATTCCGTCGGCCGTCAGGGCAGCAGATGCAGGGCCGACGGTGGTTTTCACCCAGCAACTGAGCGTGGGATTGTCCCTCTTACTCCTCGCCGCTTATGGGCTCGGAATGGTGTTTTCGCTCAAGTCACATCGGGAGTTGTTCGCCGCTGCGGCGCACTCGACGGACGAGGAGAAGCCCTGGCCGATCGGGCTGGCGACGGCGACGCTTGCCGGTGTGACACTGCTCATCGCGCTCGTGAGCGAAGTGTTCGTGGAATCGGTGCAGCAAGCGGCCACGACTTTCGGGATGACTCCGGCGTTCGTGGGCTTTATCGTGGTTGCGCTGGTGGGCGGTGCGGCAGAAATGACGTCGGCGTTCTCCGGCGCCCGCAAGAATCGCTTGGACCTCAGCGTGGGCATCGCACTGGGCAGCGCTGCCCAAATCGCGTTGTTCGTGGCGCCCGTCCTCGTGCTGCTCAGTTACGTCATTGGGCCCACGCCGATGGACTTGCGATTCTGGCCGGGGGCGGTGGTCATGATCCTCATTGCGACGTTCACCGCGTCACTGGTGACCAACAGCGGGCGGTCGGCATGGTTCGTCGGCGTGCTGGTCTTGATCGTCTACTTGATTTTTGCCCTGACGCTCTATCTCTTGCCGCCCCTGGCTGAACGATGACGCCTTACTTGCAGCTCTCGATCTCCTGATAAAGTCGGTTGGACAGATCGATTTCCGAAGCCTTCAACCGGTGCACCTGATTCTTCTCCACCGTGAACCGAACGTTGAAGCCCTGCTTCTTCATCTCGTCGGCTTGCCGCTGCATGGATGTCATCCAGCCGCTATCCTGATCGCCGACGTGCATGAAGATGCACATGGACTTGAGCACGGACATCTTGCCGACATCGGGGCCGTCCAACAATCCTGGATAGCCGGTCAACGTGCCGACGTATTGGGGGTACCACGCGGCGACATGGAACGCGCTGAGGCCGCCGTTCGAGTGACCGGCTACGTGAAACTTTCCGCCCTTCACCTTGTAGTCGCGCAGAAGCTGCTCCAGGAATTCCGGGAAGACGCGGTCGGCGCCTTCGAAGAAGAGGCTTCCGTCAGGCGTCCCGGGGCTGACCAGGATGTAGCCGCGGCGCTCGCCCTCCTTGCGCCAGTCCGATTCGAGCGTGTTCGCGGCCATCTGAAGAGTTTGAGGCCCGCCGGTGAAGACGAGCACCGTCGGATACGTCCGCGTCGCGTCGTAGCCGTCGGGAAGCACGACCTTGTAGGTGAGCTTCAAGCCGCCAAACGTCCCGCTCTTCTCGATGAGCTCGGCACCTGCGGGGATAGAGGTACCGGTTACCATCAAGATCGTGACCGCTGCTGAAACAAAGATTCTCTGCATAGGTGTCTCGTGAGTCGTTCTGGCGAGTTCAGACGTGGGCTTTCAGTGGCTCGTGCATCGGGCGGCCGTTCTCGAGCGCCATCAGGATGACGTCCGCCGTCACCGGCGAGCGGCGGAACACTTCGTCGCCCACGGCATCGGCAATCGCGTTCAGCACCGCGCCGTAACCGGCGCCGACCGGCGGTTCGCCCACCCCACGTGCGCCAACCGGTGTTTCCGGATCCGCCATATCCAATGCGGTCGTCTGCATCGTCTCTGGAATATCGAGGATCGTCAGCGGCCTGTTGTAGTGGAACCGGCGGGCCAGTGAGACTCCGTATTGCGGATCGACCACCGACTTCTGAAACAGCGCGTGCGCAATCCCGAGGTTGAGGCCGCCCCGGATTTGCGCGAGGAGGCTCCGCGGATGAATCACCGTTCCTACGTCGCCGACGCCGAGCATGTCGACGAGCCTGACGTTGCCTGTTTCGACGTCCACTTCGACCTCGGCGAACCCGATCACGAACGAATAGGTGGCGCCATCACGTGGATGGTTGTCTTTGGCGACGCCCATCAGGCCGAGACCGGCCAGAGCTGCCGCCGATCGCTTGGTCATGGCATTGATGTCTTCCGGAACCTCGTGGCCGTCGTACCTGCCGCCCAGCTCGATGGCGCGTTTGGCAGCCTCCGCGTAAGTCATGCCGCGGCCCGGGGCGCCACGACGGTACACACGCTGGCCGCCGATCTCGAAGTCTTCAGGTGAGCCGCCGAGGTCATGCGCCGCAATCTCCCGCAGCTTGCGCTTCGCATCCATCGCGCCCGCGTAGTTCGCGCGCGTCATCGCATGGGTCGTCTGGCTGCCGACCGAGAGACACGTCCACGGCAGATGCTTGCCCGTGTCGCCCCAGATCACCTCGACGTTCTGCCACGGCATGTCGAGGACTTCAGCCGCGACACGCGCCAGATCCATCACGGAGTGTGTGCCGAGATTGCCGACCCCCGACTGTACGTAGAGCCGGCCGTCGGGCCGGATCGTCATGATGCTGTCCCATCCGACTGAGCCTGCGCCGTGCGGTCCGATAGTGACGCCAACGCCGCGCACCTTCGATCCCTGGCGCTGGCCGGCGCGCGCCTTTCGATCGTTCCAGTTGAACAGCGCTGCCCCTCGATCCAGCGCTTCTCTGACAAACGCGCTGGTGACGTGATTCCGTTGGCCGTTCTGCCCCGCGGGCCCGAACAGGGCCTTGCCCGCCGGCGCATTGATCTTGCGAATTTCGACTTGATCGACTCCAAGCTTGCGGGCGGCCTTGCTGACGACCGGATCGATGATGCCGTTCGCCTGCATCGGTCCAGGCGAGCGCTGCTGCGATCGGGGCGGGGTGTTGGTCAACACGTTCACCGCCCGCCACCGCATCGCGGGCGGCTGGTAGATGAGCGACGCCGCGAGGCCGGCTGAGCGATGGTCGCCCAACGGGCCATAGGCGCCCGTGTCTTGAACGATGAAGAGGTCGAGCGCGGTGATGCGTCCGTTTTGCGCGAACCCCACCTTCACGCGTCCGGTCATGTTGGTGCGCGCGCGCCCGATGTAGCCCTCCTCCTCGCGGCTGATCCGCATCATGACCGGCGCATTTGCCTTGCGGGACAACAGCGCAGGTATGGCCATCGACACGGCGCCGCCGCCTTTGCTCCCGAATCCGCCGCCCGTGTATTGGCAGATGAGCACGACTTGTGACGGATCGATGCCGACCCACCGCGCGATGTTGCCTTGCGTCTGGGCCACGCTCTGCGTGGAGGCATGGATGAACAGCTTGCCGTTTTGCCAATACGCCATCGCGCTGCGCGTTTCCATCGGGTGATGGCCGGTCGACTGCACGACGAACGTCTCGTCCAACACGAGTGCCGCGGCCTTGAATCCAGCTTCCAGGTCGCCGTATGCCCACTCTTCGAGCGGAGCGCCCATCGGCAGGCGTCCGTTCTTGGCCTCGGCAAAGTCTGCCTCGGTCCACTTAATCGTTTGGAGTGGGGGAGCCGCCGGTGGCCCGGGAGGACCTTGTCCGGGTGGAGGCGGAGGTCCCCACGCATTGCCGTCGAGTCGGGCATTCGGGCCGTCGGGCCTCAGGCTCTCGAGAGGATCGGTGACGAACGGAAGCAGCTCGAGGTCGATCTCGATCCGCTCGACCGCCTCCGTGGCAGTCGGCTCGTCCACGGCGGCGACGGCGAGGATCGGCTCGCCCTGGTAGCGCGGCTCGTTGGTGAGCGCTCGTTCGGCGCCGCCTGGCAGCTCGGGCAAGTCGTCAGCCGTGAGGATCGCCTTCACACCCGGCATCGCCAGCGCCTGGCTTGTATCGATGCCTCGCACGCGCGCGTGTGGCATCGGGCTGAGCAAGAGCTTCGCGAACAGCATGCCCTCGGCGCGAAAGTCTTCGGCGTATTTCGCGCGCCCGGTCACCTTGGCGATCTGATCTGCAGGCGTGTAGTTCTGGCCGATGTATTTGCCAGCCATCTACGCTTCTCCCAGCACTGAGCGCCAGGCATGAACGGCGTGAGCCTGGACCAATGCTAGGCCCGACTCTAGACCTGGGCTGTGGCGCTGTCAACGGAGCAAGGCGGGCTCGGTGAACGCTCTCAGTTGGTCGCGAAACAGTAGAGCATGCCGGCGCCGCCAGTCGGGGCGAGTTGCTCGATGCCGCAGCCTTGTGACGGGTGGATCGCGTTCCACGAGTTCACGCCGGGGTTTCGCCCCAGGCGATCGGCGTGGCCGAGCATCGCTTTCGCGGAGGCGTCGCCGACCGTCCAATCCTTGCAGGTGTCCGCGTTCTTCGTGCCGTCCTCATTGGTCCCTGTCAAGATGTCGTGCTGCAACGGCTGCGCGACGGGCGCAGGCGGGTTGCCCGCCAGGTAGTTCGGTGCAGTGCCCTTTTCCGTCAGCGCCGTCGACGCCGAAATCTTGTTGTTCGGGCTGTGCAGGTCGGCGACGTTCGCCGCGATTTGCTGGCCCTTGGAGTTGGACCAGGGGCCGTTGCCGATCCGGCTCTTCGCGTCGACCGTGCTCGTGCTCAAGTACGCGTGCCATGTCTTGCTGCCAGCGCCAGCCGCCTGCGCCAGCGATTGACACACCGCGTCCGCCCCGGCCAGGCCGCCGAGGTTGCCGCCCTTCGGGTTCGAGCTCGTGACGAAGAAACTCATGTTCGCCGCCGGGCTCTGTGCGACCGCGTTGTAGACCGCACCGAGTGTGAGCGCCGCCATTACCGCCACCAGAAGTCTCTTGTTCATCGATCGCTGCTCCTCTTCTTTCGGTTGGAAGCTCGATTCAGAAACGTGTTCCCGCGTTCAACCGTCTGTCAAGACCGACACGCACGCAGCGCTGGCGCAAAGGTTCTCTACCTGTCAGGCTGAATCGAGGCTAGAAGCGCATTGAAGTTCTTCTCATGCCTGGCAATTGTTTTCGAAGGGCCCGTGAGTTTGAAGAACACCGTGCCACCTGGGCCTTCGACAATCGCGCCAAGGAGGCGGTAGCCTGGGACTGGCTTTGCCGAACCCGCCACCGGGCCGCCCATCCCCGTGTAAGAACCTGAAATGTCGAGGACGACTACAGGCAACCCATGAACCGTGCGTTTTTCGACGTTGGCCGGGGCCGGCTTGCCGTCCGGTCCCTGCACTTGTCCCTTCCAGCGCTCGATGTTGGCATCGATGCCACCACCCTGACCGGGGCCAAAGTAGTTCACGATGCATTCCGCGATGCCCTGATCACCCGCGACTGGAGCCACTGAGTAGGTTGCAGCCCGCATCGGGCGAGGCGCCCCGGCGTTCCACTCCGCGGGGGCGGTCCACCGGATTCCCCCGGCGGACTCGGCAAGAAGGCCAACAGAACCGACCACGAGCAAGAATGTCGCGACGCATGCGCGCATGCATGGAGTATACATACGCGTCAATCTACGACTTTTTCCAGGTGTCCCAGGTTCGCAGGATCTGTCCGGCGATCTTCGCCGGATCGGCGCCGGGAATCGGCTCGAACTTTTGGACGCGCCCGGCAAAACAGTCGGCCACGTACAAATTCCCGAGTTGATCGGTACTCATCCCATGCGAACAGCCGAGTCGCCCTGGCTGTCCACCTGGAGCGCCCCAGCTGTACAAGTAGTTGCCATTCAGATCGAACTTGAGGATGCGGTTCGTGGGGGCGTCGCCCACCCAGATGAATCCGTTCTGGTCGATGAAGTGATTCACCATCAGCGTACCCTGGTTGCTCGGCCAGTGCGGTGAACGCAGCGGCCACATGTCGAGGAACTTACCGTTTTCGTCGAACACCTGCATCCGCTGATGCCCGCGATCGACGACGAAGAGCCGTGCGGTCGGCGCTGATGGCGATGCTGTGGACGGTGTTGAACTCGTTCGGTCCCGGATTCTGCGGATCGGCCGGCGCCTTACCCCAGTCCGTGATGAAGTTGTCGTTCGCGTCGTACTTGGCGACGCGTGTGCCACCGTAGCCGTCGGTAATGAAGTACGTCCCGTCCGGCAGCCAGGCGATGTCCGTCGGTCGATCGAAGGTGTTCGGCCCGCGGCCGCGTTTGCCAAGCTCGCCTTTGCTGTGGACCAGCTTTCCGTCGTACGTGAAGCGATAGATCATGTGGAGCTGGTCGTCGATGATCCAGACGTGCTTTTCTTTGTCGTAAGGACTGATCTTGATTTGGTGCGGGCCCCGACCGCAGGGGAGCTTGTCGAACATTTCGTTGAGATGAGACCACTCGTCGACCAGGTTGCCCTGGCCGTCGACGATCAGGATGGAGTGCTGAAACCGCCGTTCCCATCCGCGCTTGGCCACGGGTTCGCAGGTTGGCGAGAGGCCGTCGGCGTTGCCGGTGGCGACGAGGGGCGGGTTGAGCGCGACATACGGCGTCCACGGCGTTGCGCCTTTGGGAAGCGGCAGCTCGCCGCGCATCGCGATCCAGATTCGATCCGGGTTCTCCGCATACACCCCGCCGAAAGAGCCCCACGTCCAGCCGTCATGAGAGTGGCGCGTGTCGGGTAACGGCTTGGGCCAGCCCTCCACGACTTTGTAGTGGCCGGTGGGCCAGTCCTGGTGACTCAATCGTCCGGTGGTCGCGGCGGGAGCCGCCGACGGCTTCTGCGGATCGCTGGTGCCGCAAGCCCCGCCAATCGATGCCAGAGTCATGGTCAGGAACAGTCGCGCTACTGAGTGGGTGCGGCACATAAGAAGCCTCCAAGACGGAATGCGATTCACCTGTTGGCTGAGCTCAACCATCAGAGGCCGAGATTATAGGCAAATCTCGCGGTTCCCAAGTCCAGATTCATCCGAAGTCGACATCATGTCCCCAGGGTCGAAGGCGGCTGACGACGGTCGCCCCAGAACGTCATAGGTCGAATGCAAAACGTACAATAATGCCGAACTTGCGTTTCGCGCTTTCGTTCTGCGTCTCAGGATAGCTTTACATCACCCTTCTGGGACGTTGATCGAATGCGGGAACGCGCGGATGAATGAGGGAGACATCGCCATGTATGCGGTCTTCGGAGCCACTGGCAATACTGGACGAGCAACGGTCAGAGAACTTCAGGCGTTGGGAGAGGATCCGCTCTGCATCGTGCGCAATCCCGAGAAAGCGCGTGAGGTACTCGGTGCCGACGCCAGAACAGCGGTCGCGGAGATCACCGATCGTCCCGCGATGGAAAAAGCGCTCAAGAGTATCAAGCGCGTGTTCGTGGTGACCGGCCACAACCCGCAGGCGGGCGAACAGCAGATCAACATCCTCGAGGCCGCAAGGGCGGCTGGCGTCGAGTTCTTCGTCAAGGTATCAGGGGGGCGTGACGTGGTCGGCCCGAACGTTGAATCAATCGTCGGCCGCGGGCATTATGCGGTCGAGGAGGCGATGAAGAAGAGCGGCATGCCCTGGTGCGTGCTGAGCCCCGGCCTCTTCATGCAGAACACGTTCGGCCAGGCGCCGTCGATCAAGAACGACGGCAAGCTGTTGCAGCCGTTCGGTAGAGATCTACCCTTGGCGTTTATCGACGTGCGCGACACCGGCGCGGTCGGCGCACGCGTGCTGCGCGATCCGGGCCAGCACGTCGGCAAGACTCATGCGTTTACAGGGCTGACGACCACGTTCGAGGAATTCGCCCGTGTGTTCTCCGAGGTGCTGAGCAAGCCGGTCGAGGTACGTGGCCCTCTCGATCGAGCAGGCGCAGGCCGGGATGAAGGCGCGCAACATGCCTGACTGGCTGGTGGGCCATCTCGTGGCGATCGCGCATGCCGGCGCGAAGGGCGCGTTCTCCAGGGAACAGACAGGCCCAATCCGCGAGATCGTCGGCCGCGCACCGATCACGACCCGACAATTCGTCCAGGATTTCAAGGCGACGTTCGTCTGATAGCATCCCCGCCCCGCCTCGCGTCCGCCAATCGACGCTCACGGCAACGGCAAATTGTCCGGCGTGTAACCATTCGGGTAGAAGTGCACCGCAGCGATGACCGGTACGCCACGGCTGCCGAACCACAGCGTGTTGTCGGCCGCCAGCTCGAACTTGGGCAGGCTCTGGTTCGGTTGAGGCATCGGGTAGAAGGTCCATCGGTTCGCACGCGGATCCAGCTTCACGATGGCGCTGTGCACGTGATCCGCGGTCCAGATGTTGTCTGATTTGTCCGGCCACGCGTCGTAGGGCTGCGCGCCGGCCACCGGGATCTTGTAGTCGGTCATCTTGCCTGTCGCCGGGTCGAGCCTCACGAGGATCCCGGTGTTGTACGCCGAGCCCCAGACGATGCCCTTCGAGTCCACGCATATCCGGCGAATCTGTCCCCACGCGCTCGGCACCTTGTATTCGGTTACCACTTCGGTCTTCGCGTCCCACTTGTTGATCGTGCCCTTCTGCCACCCGGCACCCCACATGTTGCCTTCCTGATCGACGTCCAGCCCGTAGATGCCGTTGTCGGGGGTCGGCGTTGGATACATGTGCAACCGGCGCGTCGTCGCTTCCATCCTTCCGAAAAAGGCTCCCCAGATGATGCTGAAGTCGATGTTCTGGTCCTTGTCGACGACCACCTGCAACATGGCGCCGGCTTGTGCCGGCAACGCGTATCGAATCTGCTTGCGTGTCACCGGATCGAGCTCGCCGAGTCTCGAGCCTCGTGCTTCCGCCCAGTACACTCGGCCCTTCTTGTCGACAGCAATACCGGTCGGATGAACGTACGGCTCGCCCTTGATCGGATGGTTATCCCAGCGCTTGCCGGGATCCAGCTGCTTCGGATCGAGGCCCAGGATGGAGCTGGAAGCGCGTGAGCTGTACCAGACGCGGCCGTCTACCGGAGAAATGGCCGCCGCCTGCAGGTGATGACGGGTTTCGGGCGCGAGTTGGGGAATCACGCCGTCGACCATGGTCCCACCTATCTGATTCCCCATCGAGGGAAACGGCAGGTCGTCGGGGATATCGTAGGACACATAGATCGACTTCGATGCCACGTTCTCATCGAATACCAGAGGATCTTCTTTGAGCTTCTTGTCCTGCATCTCTGGACCAAAGTGTTTCGCCAGGTACTCCGCCAGCTGTGCTTTCTGCGGTTTGCTGATGGGGGTTCTGCCGAGGGCCAGCGAGTAGTGATTGTTCGCCGGACCGGTTTCGGTCATCTTTTCGATGCCGCGAACGAATGCTTCTTTCGTGTAGTGCATGGTCCCGAAGTCGTCGCGGTGACAGCCGATGCAGTGTTCCCTCAACAGCTCTCTCTCCGGGCCAGCCGGATACAGTTCTTCGAGCGAATCGAAGTACATGGTCTTTGCGGATCTCCCGGGACGGGCCTGCGGGCCTTCGTCGCCCCTGGCCTGGATGCGTTCCTGTTGCGCAGCTCGCCTCTTCACTGCCAGATCGCGTTTCTGAGTCTCTCCCGCTCCCAGATTCACTGACAGCCGAGGCGATTCGTAGTCGGGCTCGACCACGGTCAGCTCGTAACGACCCGGCAAGGCTTGAGGAACGGTGTACTGACTCTTCTCGGTGAAGACGGTGTACCAAATTCGGCGATCGAGGTTGTGAGCAGCCACGCGGAACGCGCGCACCTGACCCTGATCGGCTGTGATGCGGCCCGAGATTGTGCCGCGACCAGAGGACTGCCCGAAGACGACGAGTTCAACACCGAGCAGCACCGCCGCGGCCGGGCCCACGGCCAGTGCCACATGGCGCAACATGGTTCGGTTTTTTCGAGAATTCATGAGCAGTCCCTCTGTTCACACGTGGCACCTTGACCAAGCTGCGCGCCTCGCCTGGAAGAAAGGATAGGACAGGGTTAGCGGCCTCATGCGGTCCATAGGGAGCTAGATTATGCCTGATCGAAAGCCGAGCCATTTGCGGCTTATTTTCGCAACCTATCCAGCTTTCACGAAGTGATCGATATCCATGGTAGGTTTTGGATTAGATCGATGTGGCCCGTCAGGATGACATGGAGGCGACTTGCTGTCGGTGTGGTTGCTGCGCTCTGCGCGGCAGGCGCGAGGCCGACACAGACGCCTCCTGACCTTCCCAAGCTCGACCTCACGATCGGGCCCTCCACACGGTTGCTCGTGGTTGCGCCCCATCCCGACGATGAGACCCTGGCGGCCGGGGGATTGATACACCGCGTCGTCTCGAGCGGCGGATCGGTTCGGGTGGTCTGGCTGACGAGCGGCGATGCGTTCGCGGAAGGCGTTGAAACGAAGAACAAGATCAAGGACCCGAGGCCACGGGACTATCGGAGCTACGGCACCTTCCGCGAGGGGGAGGCACGGAACGCTTTGACGATGCTCGGCCTGGATCGGAAAGCCCTCACGTTTCTCGGCTTTCCAGACGATGGTCTCTGCCTGCTCGCGTCGAAGTACCTGTCGGCCAAGAAGCGCGCGTTCGAATCGCCCTACACCGATCGATTCAGCCCGCCGCTGACCGAGCAGATGATTCGAGGCGTTCGATACCGCGGAGATGACGTCCGCCGTGAGCTGGAGCGGATCCTGCGCGAGTTCGAGCCGACCGTGATCGTCTATTCGCACCCGGAAGACGAGCATCCCGACCACTGTGCGGCCCACATTTTCGTTCGGGAGGCGCTCATGGCTGTAGCGCGAGGGCAGCCGCGGCCCCGCGAGCTGATGTATCTCGTGCATTACAGGCAGTGGCCGGTGAGCGAGGACGCTGGCACCGGCAGCGAGCTGCACTCTCCAGCAGAGTTTCCGCCGGGAGAGGGTGGCTGGGCGAACTTCGCGCTCCAACCGGATGAAATCGAGCTCAAGAAACGCGCGCTCCTGGCCTACTCGAGCCAGATGCTCGTCATCGGCCGGTTCATGCTGGCATTCGGGCGCAGCAACGAGCTGTTCCTGGAAGGAGAGCCGGCTTCGATGCCCGAGTGCTGGTGTGACGGCGAGAACGTGGCCACCGAGCTGCCAGCCTCGCAGTATCGGCGTCGTCCGCGACGACGGTGAAAACGGCCGCTCACCACATCGTGTCGCTCGACGTGTTTCGCGGCGCGACGATCGCCGCGATGATCCTGGTCAACAACCCCGGTAACTGGAACGCTGTCTTTCCCCAACTCCTTCACGCCAACTGGAACGGCTGTACTGCCGCCGACGTCGTGTTCCCATTCTTCGTCTTCATCATGGGATGCGCGATGCCCTTTGCGTTCGAGCGGAGTCGAGGACGAATGTCCGATGCCGGCTTTTTCGCGCGCGTGTTCCGGCGAGGGCTGACGCTCGTCGCGCTCGGACTGGTGTTGAACGCAGTCGTCGCAGCGCCGCACTTCACGGCGATTCGCGTGCCGGGCGTGCTTCAGCGCCTGGGTCTTGCGTACATCGGGGCGGCGTTTCTGGTCCGTTACACGAGCCCACGGACTCAGGGGGCCGTGGCCGCGTTGCTGATGCTGGTCCACTGGGCGCTCATGACGCTCGTTCCGTTCGCCGGCTATCCAGCAGGAACGTTGACGCCGAATCACAACCTGGCTGGCTACATCGACAGATGGGTCTTCGGAACGCACACGCTGAAGGCGAGCTTGGATCCGGAAGGGCTCCTGGGCGCGCTGCCGACGGTGGCCACGGCGTTGCTGGGCAGTCTGGCCGGTCAGTGGCTCCAACGTCAGGCCGACCCTCTGCGCCGCTGTTACGGCCTCGCGCTCGGCGGCGTTGTAGCAAGTTCACTTGGCTATGCCTGGTCGTTCGTGTGGCCGATGAACAAGTCTCTCTGGTCGGGATCGTACGCGCTCGTGACGGTGGGGCTGGCCGCCCTGGCGCTTTCCATCTGCTTCTACGTGGTCGATGTGAAGCGCTCCAGTGACTGGGCGCGCCCACTGGTCTGGCTCGGCGTCAATCCTCTCGCGGTGTACGCGCTTTCCGAGCTCACCGGTCACCTCATCGAGCGCCCGATGATCAACGGTCTCTCGGGGCGCATGGCGCTGAAAGACTGGCTGTTCTGGCGACATGTGGCGCCTCTCGTCGGCGATGCTGGTGCAGCCTGGTCCTCCCTGGTCTACGCCGCATGTTTCACAGCGATCTGGATCCTTGTCGCGGGTCTGCTCTACAAGCGCGGCACGCTTTTGCGGGCGTAAGGCCTCTTCTCTGAACGATTAGCGAGGTTGCCGCGTGAGGGTCTACTGGCGACCGTGCGCGACGGCGAGGCCGCAGTGACCGGCGACTATTGCGCGTGGTCACGGGATGGCTTCGAGGGCGGATCCCTACGGCTGTCGAGAGGCGATCCGAACTGCAGGGAATACGAGTCCATGAATCGTCAAGTCGTTCGGTCTGGGATTCGCCTGGTCGTGCATCGGTCGCAGCGAACATCAGCGAGTGCTACGCGAACAGCAAACCAGTTGACGACCACTTCGAATCGCGTGACTTGCGGCGCGCCAGGTTGACTTGCGGCTGAGGGGACAACGCCCACCCACCTCCCGTCAGGCAGGATGTCGTAGTTGCGCTGGTTCGCGGGGGTTGTGCCTTCGGAGAAACCTCGAGAAATCGGGATCGGGATCGCCGAACGTGAAGGTCGGCCGTGTCATGATCTGCCCGAACAGCGAACTTGCCTGGCAGCGGGAATGTAGAACAGCTCCTTTCCGTCCCGCGACCACACCGGATGGCTGTGCGTCCTTCGTTCCTGGAGATTCTGAATCGTCGCCCCAGTCGGAGGGAACGGCTGCACGAAGACATTGCCCCTCCCGAACTCGCCAGATTGATAGGCGACCCAGGCGCCGTCCGGCGAGAACGCGGCGTTGATGGGCATTGGCGAGAGCACGCCGCCGAGCTCGGTCGCTCGCTTCGTCCTGTGATCGAGAACGCCGACAGCGTGAATTTCGAGTCCTTCATCACGCTGAAGAGAAGATGGTCGCCCTTCGGCGACCACGACGTCGGCACCTGCGCCTGCTCCGTTTTTCTGCCGTGGTCAAGCGCTCAGCCGGACTGTGCGTCGCGCGTGGCGCCGTCAGCACGCTGCCAGAAGATCCGCGAGGTCGCCCTCGCGATCGGACTGAAACGTAATCCGTTCGCCTTCAGCCGTCCAGACGGGGAAGCGGTTGCGTCCGCCGATGGTCAGACCGGCGAATCGCGGACGCTCCGGACAGGCTCATAAATCCAGACGCTCGCCTCTTTCCCGATCGTCTGATAACCACAGCAACGCGTTTGCCATCCGGCGAGACGCGGGGAGCCTCGAATGGGCCCGGTGGAACCTTCAACTCATCGATGCTGCCTTTCCGATTCGACGAGGACGAGGCTGCGTTGCGCCGTATGGCGTCAGTGACGCCGGCCCTGGTAACGAACACGAGCGTGCCGGTGTCCGAGACGCTGAACTGGTGCGGTCCCATTCCCAAACGAAGCCCGTCACTATGGCTGCCCGCCTGATGCCTTCGACAACGGGCGCCTGATCGCCAGTGCTTTAGAGCTTCGGACATGGAATGGCATGGCAAACAGCACGCCCCATTCCGTAGAGAAAGGTGGCCTGTCGCCACGTAGCGGCGTTACTTCCTCCTCGAAGATTGTCGTCCGCTTGCCATTGATGAATGAAGTGTAGTGCACGACGATTGGCCTTTGTTCGAACGCTCCGGCTCGGGGTTTCTCCTTATGACAACGCATAACAACAGACCGCCGAACAGAATCTGGGTGCCTGGTTGCCGTGTCTCATGCTGTTTGAAATCGAAGGGCGCAGCAAACAGCACGCCCCCATTCGCGCGGAGGTGCCCAGTTGCGAGGTATCGGGCGTTACTACCCGCTTCAAAGATAGTCGTCCGCCGGCCTGTCTGTAATGAATGCACGATGATCTGGCCTTTGTCCCAGCGCTCGGGCTCGGGGACGTCCCTTCTGGCAACGCTCGAACAACAACAGACCGTTCGGCAGCATCTGGGGATGCGCCGGGATCTCGTTGTTTTCCACGCTCAAGAGCAGTTGCGGGCTTGCCCCCGCTCGGCGACACACGCTGAATGCTTTCCGGTAATGTCGGCAAACACGATGCCGTCTGGTCCCCAATCGAGGCCCGTCGTCAGCCCCTCGGGAGAACAGATCGTCACGAGGTCGGAATCCGCCAGTGACGGCGATCCGCTTGATCGTCACGTCGAAACCAGTCTGCGAGGATGTGCTGGACGAGGCAGCGAAAAGACGCTACGGCGTTGCCGTCCGGCGAGAAGACGGGATCGAACAGCCCGATGGCGGCAGGCATGTCACTGCCGGGATTGGTTTGCTTCAGATTTGACGCTGCGCGAAGGTACAAGCGACCGCTCGCGACGTACACGATTTTGGACCCATCCGGTGACACTGCCAGAAAGGAGCGCGCGGTAGTAGGAGTCGTGACTCCCAGCGCGAGAATCGTTGACGAAGGCGGCGCCGCCGTGAAACCAGGGCGGTCGCCGCGATTGGCGCGAGGCGGCGCCAGAGCGGACGCGATGGCGGCAGAGTCGCACCGCTCGTCGGGTTGATGCGAGCCGGTGGCTTCAGGATCGATGGCTCGCCGAGGACGAACAGCGCCGTTGAGATATCGGCGACGCGCTTACGCCGATCTTTTTCGAGACACCGTTCGATCAGTGTTCGAATGGAGCCAGACGCGTCGTTTGGCAGCGCGCTCAAATCGGGATCGGCTCGCAGCACTGCCGCCAACGTGTCGCTGACGTCTTCCCCTTCGAAGGCGCGCTTTCCGGTCAACATCTCGTAGAGCACGCAGCCGTACGCCCAGACGTCGCTGCGCTTGTCGGCGGCGCGTCCTTTCGCCTGCTCCGGGCTCATGTAGGCGGCTGTGCCGAGAATAACGCCCATGCGTGTCATGGCGGGCGTGGTGATCGTCGGGGAGTGCAGACAGCATCGCAGGGCTAAAGCCCTGCGCTACAGCCGCACCAGCCTCTCGTGCCTCTCCCGCCGTTCCTGCCCCTCCCGCCGCTCCTGCGTCTCCAGCCTCCAGCATCTTCGCGAGCCCGAAATCCAGAACCTTGACCGCGCCGTCGGGCCGCAACTTGATGTTCGCGGGCTTCAAGTCTCGATGGATCACGCCCTGCTCGTGGGCCGCCTCGAGCGCCTCGCCGATTTGACGAGCTATTGGCAACGCCTCGTCGAGTGGAATTCGTCCCTCGCTGATCCGTCCGGTTAAAGTCAGACCTTCGACCAATTCCAGCACCAGCGCCTGGGTGCCCGACGCGTCTTCGAAACCGTAGATGGCGCCGATGTTGGGATGATTGAGCGAAGCCAGCACCTGCGCTTCTCGCTTGAAGCGCGCGAGGCGTTCGGCATCAAGCGCGAAGGCCTCCGGCAGGATCTTGAGCGCGACATCGCGATTGAGCTTCGTGTCGCGCGCGCGCCAGACCTGCCCCATGCCGCCCTCGCCAATGAGGGCGGCGATTTCGTAACCGGCCAGGCGCGCACCGGGGGTCAGGGGCATATGTTCGAAGTCGCGGTGATTATAGCGAGTCTTCGATCGCGACGTCCTCGCGGAATGGACCGATAGCTGTGGAGGCCGTGGATAATTCTCAGTCCGACGTCACGGCAGATGTCAGTACGCGAGGACGTCAAGACCTGGAGTGTGATCGAAGTGCCTGCGGTTCGCGGTCACGAGCGCGGCTTCGTCAACTATAGCAGCGGTGGCGATAAGCAGATCCATGGTGCTCATGGATTTTCCGCTTCGGTGGAGCTTGACGAGCACTTCACCATAGATCGGCGCAAAGCGCTCGTCCGGATAGACCACATCGATAGCCTGAAACAGCGATCGGACCCGCGCCAGTTCGCGAGACGGAGACGAAGCATTGGCCGCACCAGCCTCGAGCTCGCAGACGACGAACACCGAAGCGACCAGGCGATCCGAGGCGTGTTGTTCGAGAAACGCTGTGGCCCGTCCATGCGTGGCGCGTGCGTGCTCCCGGAGGAGATCGATCAGGTACGAAGAGTCGGCATGAATCACCACGTTCGAATCCGCGCCCGGCTCCGCCGGCGAGCACGAACCTGCGCCTCCATCTCGTCGAGGGCTTCTTCCGACAGCCGGTGCCGCCTCACGGCCTCCAGGAGATCGCGGCCGGTCGAACCGCTGGCGAAGTGCTGCTTGATCACGTCGGAAAACGACTGCCCGGGCCGCTTCTGGCGTGCGAGCGCTTCGTAGGCGGCGAGATCAATGGTGATGGTCTTCACGGCCATGCACTTATCGTGCACTTACCTGTTGGACGTGTCAAGATGCCCGACGCGGACCTCGGAGGCCGCGAGATCCCTGTGGTTGACACGGGCGATGTGTATGCTTCTGGCGGCACGCGGTCGAGACGTCCCGTGACGCCAATTCACCCGTCTCGCTGTAGTGAGGGCCGTGATGAAACATGCGTTAGTGGGGATGGCACTTTGCCTGGCGCTGATCCGTCCAGCATCTGCCCGAACGCTCGAGATCTTCTTCATCGACGTCGAAGGTGGGGAAGCCACCCTCATCGTGACCCCCAGCGGGGAATCGCTGTTGATTGATGCTGGATACGCCGGGCGCGGCGGCCGCGATCCCGCGAGAATACTGGCGGCCGCCCGCGAGGCCGGCATCGATCGCATCGACTACCTCCTGATTACACATTTCCATCCCGACCACGTCGGGGGAGTGCCCGAGCTCGCGTCGTTGATTCCGATTCGCACGCTCATCGACTATGGCGAACCACTGGGCACAGACCGCATGGCGATCGGAGGCTTTCGCAATTACGAGCCCGTACGCAGCCAACGACTTCATTTGCAGCCAAAACCTGGCGACCGCCTGCCTCTCGCGGGTCTGCACATCGACGTCGTCAGTGCGGCCGGCGAGATCCTGTCGAGGCCGCTTCCGGGCGCCGGTCAGAAGAACGACGCCTGCTCGACGCTCGAACCGCAGCCCGAGGACGGAACCGAAAACTTCAGGTCGATTGGCCTCCGGCTGCAGTTCGGCGAGTTCCGCTTCGTCGACCTTGGCGATTTGAGCGGCAACACGCTCGGAGCGCTCGTGTGTCCGACGAATCTGCTCGGCGGAACCTCCGTCTATCTCGTCCCGCATCACGGGAACTACGACTCGAACGTGCCCGCGGTGCTTGCCGCGTTACGTCCGCGGGTGGCGATCATGAACAACGGCGTCGCCAAGGGCGGAGCGCCAGTCGCCATTGCCACGGTGCGCCAGCAGTCCGGTTTGGAGGATCTATGGCAGCTTCACGCGTCGAAGAATCCGGATGCCGACAACTCGCCGGACGCCTACGTCGCCAATGTCGATGACGGGCAGACCGGCTACTGGATCAGGCTGACGGCATCCGACGACGGCAGCTTTACCGTGATCAACGGCCGGAACGGGTTCAGCAAGGAATACACGATTTTCCGCTGACTACATGCGTGCTAAGTCCCTAACTTTCCTTTTCCTTGCGCCGCCTCGTCGTTATACTCCACGGCGACGCGGAGTCTTTCTGACGGAGGACAGATATGCAGGCTGTTGCCCGACGCTCGATGCTGGCGCTGTTGGCGATTGCGCTGATCGGGGAGCGCTGCAGGACTGGGGGCGGACCATCCGCTGGCCTCCCCGGAGTCGGTCGGCTTCTCGGCCGACGGGTTGAAGGCGCTGCAGCGGACGATGCGCGGGTTGGTCGACGACGGCAAGCTCGCTGGTGTCACCACGCTCGTCGCACGGCACGGCAAGGTCGTGTACCTCGATGCCTACGGCGTCCAGGATCTGGCGACCAAGAAGCCGGTCACCCGGGACACGATCTTCCGCCTCGCGTCGATGACCAAGCCGATCGTGGGCGTGGCCATGATGATGCTCTGGGAGCAGGGTAAGTGGACGCTTGACGACCCGGTGGCGAAGCACATCCCGGAGTTCGACGGCCTCAAGGTGGCGACGCCGGGCGGCGAGGTGCCGCAGATCAAACCGATGACGATGCGGCAGCTGATGAGCCACACCGCCGGCTTCGACGTCAATGCGGGGTACGCAAAGCTCAACATCCCGGATCGCGATCAGCCGCTCCAGGCGATGATCGACAGGCTTGCGAAGCTGCCGCTCGCCGCCCAGCCGGGCAGTGATTGGCGGTACGGACCCAGCGTCGACATTCAGGGCTACATCGTCGAGAAATTGTCGGGCCAGCCGCTCGACGTGTTCCTGCGAACGAATCTTTTCGAGCCGCTGGGGATGAAGGACACGGGCTTCTCTGTGGAAAAGTCGAAGGTCGATCGCGTGACGAGCATCTTCACCTACGGTCCCGACAAGCGCGTGATCAGTGCGACAGCTGCGCAGGAACAACGAGGTGATCCTTCGTCGAAGCCGGCGTTTCTATCCGGCAGCGGCGGGCTGCTCTCCACGATCGACGATTACTTCCGGTTCGCTCAGATGGTGCTGGACGGCGGCGAGGCGAACGGCAAGCGGTTCCTGAAAGCGTCGACAGTGCAGCTGATGCGGACGAACGTGCTCGCGGACGGCGTTGCGGTCGATACCTACGGCCCGAGTCAGCCTGGCATCGGATTCGGGCTGGACTTCGCGATCGTGATGGATCCTGCGGCAGCGAACACCCAGGAGGGCAAGGGCTCTTTCTACTGGGGCGGCGCGTTCGGCACGTGGTTCTGGCTCGATCCCGAGAACGACGTTGTCGTCGTGGGCATGATGCAGAACGTCAACGGCAGCTCGCCGACCGGCGGCTCGCCTCAGGTGCGACCGCTGTCACGACAGCTGGTGTATCAGGCGCTGGTGGATCGCAAGAAGTAGCGCGGAGCGGGCGCTGGGTATACCATTGGGGCACTTCCACCGACGCTCATGACTCGCCGAGCCACTCGGTCGCTCCCGGTCTTCGCGCGCTTCTCGTGCTTTGTACTGATCGTCCTCATTTCATCCCTGACAGCTCCTGTCGGAGTCGGCGCTGGCTTGCTCGTCGATGTCGCACGGGATGAGGTTGCGGCCTCACGGGTTGATGATCTGTCGCCGATCTCTTCGATCGATTGGAATTACGACCGCGCAGCCCATCTTCTCGAGCGCGGCGGCTTTGGCGGCACCCCTGAAGAGATCGCCCGCCTCGCCCGCATGACACCGCAGCAGGCGGTGAATTGGCTCGTGGACTACGAGTCGATCGACCCGAGCAGTCTGAAACCATTCGACGAGTCGGGAATCTGGGATTCTGGAATGGACCCCTTTCCGCCGAGCCGTGCCGAAGCCGTTCGCATTGCCCGGGCCAGGGGAGAGGGACTCGGAATCAAGGTCCTGCCAGAAGGCACGCCGCGCAGGCTCCAGCCGATCGTCGACAAGTTCTTCTACAGCTTGACCGCGAACAATTTCGAGACGCAGCGGCTCGGCCTCTGGTGGGCGAACCGGATGTTGACGACGCCGAGGCCGCTCGAAGAGAAGCTCACGCTCTTCTGGCACGGGCACTTTGCGACCGGTCAGAACAAGACGCGGGATTATCGGATGATGCTGCGGCAGAACGAGCTGTTCCGCGCCAACGCGTCCGGAAGCTTCCGCGAGCTGCTAATCGGGATCCTCAAAGATCCGGCGATGCTCGTCTATCTCGACAACGGCGAGAACGTGAAGGCTCACCCGAACGAAAACTTCGGCCGCGAGCTGCTCGAGCTCTTTACGATGGGCGTTGGCCATTACACCGAGCACGACGTTCGAGAAGCAGCCCGGTCGTTCACCGGCTGGACCAACGACGTCCTGACGTTCAAGTTCGACGCCGAACAGCACGATTTTGGCCGGAAGATTTTCCTCGACCGGACGGGCGACTTCAACGGCGAGGACATCATCAAGGCGATCCTCGATCAGCAGGTCACGGGCGAGTTCATGGCTGGGAAGATCTACCGGTTCTTCGTGCGCGAGGAAGTATCCGAGCCGGTGAAGGCCGATCTCGGCCGCACGTTTCGGGAGAGCGGATATCAGTTGAAGCCGTTGCTCAAACGAATCTTTCTGTCAAAGGACTTCTACAGCTCAGCGTCGAACGGGACTCAGATCAAGAGCCCCGTGCACCTCGTCGTGTCGACATACAAGAAGATGGGCCTTCGAGAGGTGCCGACAATCCCCGACTTCGGTCGCATGACGGGCGGGCTCGGCCAGTCGCTCTTCGACCCGCCGAATGTTGCGGGCTGGGCCGGCGGCCGTACCTGGATGACGCCGGCGACACTGCTTCAACGTGGAAACTCGATGCGCGACGTGCTGTTTCCCGACGTGAAATCGTTCCGTCCGCCGGACCGGTCGATGTCCGCGACGGACGCGCGGGTCGGGCAGCGCCTGACACAGGGGATGGACATCACGGCAGCGACCCGTGAGGGCGACGCGGAATCGAACATGATGGTCGACCGCGACGAGGACTACAACACGCGTTATGGCGGCTACAAGGGCTACCTCCTGGCGTTCGAACGGGTGAAGCTGATTCCAAGGCGCACGGCCGACGTCAATCTGACGGCGATGGTTTCTGCGGCAGGCGCCGACACCGTGGACAAGGTCGTCGATCATTTCGTGGACCGATTTCTGCGGGTGAAGCTCAATGAGAGGGATCGGACGGCATTCGTCGGCTTCTTGCGAGAGAAGCTCGGAACGGCGAGCATTCGCCAGGCTGAGGCGAATGAGAAGCTGGAAACGTCGCTTCGGGAACTTTTGTATCTGGTGCTGAGTACACCGGAATACCAGCTGGGGTAGTGGAGTTCGCTGATTCATGAACCACAAAGCTCACAAAGGCCACAAAGCTACTCTAGGGTTGTTCCTAGTGTTCTTCGTGTTCTTTGTGGTTCCTCGAAGAGGTGCCTCCATCGAGGGACTCAATCATGACAAGCAAATTGTGTCCGTGTTCGCGGCGCGAATTTCTGGCGCGGGGGCTTTACGGCGTCGGCGTTGGAGCCGGGTTGCCGCTCCTTCTCAGCCGGACATCCGCAGCTCTCGCCGCGCAAGCGCTGCAGGGCACCAGCCTCGAAAAACATCCCGAGCGCATCCTCGTCGTCGTCGAGCTGTCGGGTGGCAACGACGGCTTGAATACGGTCGTCCCGTTCGGTGACGCCGCCTACTATCGCGCCAGGCCGAAATTGGGAATCGCCGAACGCGACGTGATCAAGGTTGCGAATGGTTTCGGATTTCATCCCTCGATGATTGGCTTCGAGCGGTTGTACAAGGATGGCTTGCTGAGCGTCATCCACGGCTGCGGGTACGAACATCCCAGCTTGTCTCACTTCTCCTCGATGGGCTACTGGCATACTGGCATTCCGAACGGAGGCGACGCGTTGGGATGGCTGGGTCGTCTGGCCGACGAGACCTACGCGGCTTCGACGCGCAACGTCATCGTGAACATCGGCAACGCGCAATCGATGGCGGTCCGCAGCCGGAAACATTCACCACTCGTGTTCGACGATCCCGCTCGCTTCCGCCGGGACGGAACCGCAGACGAGCAGCATGTCCTCGCGGAGGCCGGTCAAGCTCACAAAACGAGCAACTCGACGCTCGAGTTCCTGACGACGATGGCACGCAATGCCAACGAGAGCTCGGAGCTGGTGCGTCAGGCATCAGCGACCTATCGCACCCCTGTCGACTATGGGTCGGGGGGAGGACTCAGCATCAACCTTCAGCGAGTCGCCGCGCTCATCGCCGCTGAAATGCCGACTCGGCTGTACTACGTCAGCTATCAGGGGAATGCGTTCGATACCCACGTCCAGCAGGCCGATCTCCACGGCCGGCTTCTGATGTACACGGCAGACGCCGTGCGGGGATTCCTGGACGACGTCAATCGCATCGGCCGCAAAGACGACGTCGCGGTGATGCTGTTCACCGAATTCGGCCGTCGCGTCGAGGAGAACGGCAGCCTGGGCACGGACCACGGCACTGCTACGCCGATGTTCGTCGCCGGTCATGGCGTCAAGGGCGGCTTCTACGGGACACCCCCGAGCCTGACCGACCTCGACGACGGGAACATGAAGATGACGACCGATTTCAGGCGTGTGTACGCATCGCTGATCCAGGAATGGCTCGGTTACGACGACACACCGTTGGTCCTCAAAGGCCGCTTCGACCCAATCGGGATGTTCGCGTGAAATACACAAAATGCCTGTGCACACACACGGCCTGACACATGTGGCGCTCGCCGTGCGCGACCCGCAAAAATCTCTCCGCTTCTACCAGTCCGTGATCGGTGTCGTGCCCGTCTACGTGCAGAGCGATTTCGTTCAGGCGCAGACGCCAGGCAGCCGCGATGTGCTCGTCTTCGAGCGCAAGCCCAGGCATGCTGGTAAACCGGGCGGAGTCGCCCACTTCGGCTTCCGCTTGAAGCGCGCCGCAGACATCAAACGGGCTTTGACAGCCATTCGCGCGGCGGGCGGCAAAGTGCGCGAGCACGGCGAGTTCGTTCCGGGCGAGCCATACGTGTTCTTTCAGGATCCAGACGGCTACGACGTGGAAATCTGGTACGAGCTGCCGACTCCAATCGACCCGCCGATTCCCCAACGCTCGCGGTAACCGGGTAGCTTCCGGCTTAAGCCGGAAGCTACGGCTTCACGAACGCTCTCGCCTGTTGGCCGACGATATCCAAAAGATTACCCATCGCCAGGTTCATATCGATCAGGTGAAGCCCCCAGTTCGCCAGCACCTGACCGTTCGCGCCAAGATCGCCGGTGATGTCGTCGGTGCGAGGATCGGATGGATTGCCGTGAACCGTCACTTCGAGAAACGTCGCCTGTTCGTTGGACGTGCATCGAGCGGTCAGTAAGCCGGGAACACTGACCCACGGTGTCGCGATTGACTGTTCGGGCACGACCCAGGGCTTCGGTTGCGAAATGCCGACGATGGTTCGTCCGTCCGTCGCGAGATAGGCGTGCAGCTCGCCGCTGCCACCGGCGAGAGCAGTGGGATTCGTGCAGGCCGCCACCATCCCCTGGTCGGCCACTTTTCCGAACAATGTGTTGCTCGGAGGCGGTACCGTCGATCGGAATGACGCGAACGTGAGAACGCATCCCGTCTGGGTGGCCCTTTCACAAAGAGGAATGTGCTGAAAGGTTCCGCCGACGGTCTTCCCGCGCGGCACGGCCAGCGTGGCGCCGAGCAGCACTGCCGAAACCAACCGCGATTGCACGGGTTGTCCGTCGATCTCCTTGCGAATCAGCTCGGCCAGGACGAAGGAGCCCTGCGAGTGACCGACCAGCACGAAACCGCGGCCCTTGTTGTCGTGCTCGAGATAGTGGTGCCACGCGTTGCGGACATCGTCGTACCCGATGCCCCGGTCGAGCGAGACACCGCCACCTGCCATCATCTGACGGAGGCCTGCCAGGCTCACTTGGCGATATAGCGGCGCGTAGAGGCGGCACTTCGACCCGAAACGCGCGAATTGCTGGCGCACGACGTTCAATTCGGCCGGGTCGGCGTTCATGTCGCTGTTGGGTGTTGGGTCGGTTGAAACAGTCGGGTAGAGGTAGAAACAATCAATGGACGCGTTCGGATCGGCGGTCCACCCTTCCCGGGTCAGTGCGCCGTTCGCAGCGATCACGGTCGCCGTCAAATCGACATCGCAGGCGTCGTGACGGCCCGGCCGGCAGAGCCACGTCTTCCCGTCGCTGTAGTCGTTTGGCCGTACAGCTTCAGCAGGCGGTGACGCCGTCGTCTGCGCGCGAGCAGGCCAGGCGCCGAGCAGAACCACGACTGAAACCACAGCATGTCGACCAGATCGTTTCGCATGTGATCTCCACACCACATGTCACTTTCCAACTATTCCACTTTTCCCTTTTACTTTTAAATTTGCGAGAGCGTCGGGTGCATAGTATGCCACTTCGTCGCGCGCTCGTACGCAAGCGCGACGCGGAGTATGGTTGCTTCGTCGTACAGGCGGCCCGTGATCATCAACGCTTGTGGCAGGCCGTCGACGAAACCTGCCTTCAGGCATACGGCGGGGTGGCCGGTCAGGTTGGTGAGCGGCAGGCTCGCGCTGTTCCGTGCCGATGAAAGAAAGACGTCGTACCGCGCCATCAGCGCGTCCATGCGACGGCAGAGCAGTGTTCGAGCCCGCTGGGCACGAATGTATTCGACCGCCGGAATGAAGCGCGAGGTCCTGAACGTGTTCGGCCACGACGTAGGGGCTTGTTCGGTCAGGTCGTCGATGCCCTTGCTGCGCGTCAAGTCGTCGAACGCCGCCGCTGCTTCGGCGGACAGGATAAAGTTCATCGCGGCGATGGGAAAGTCCGGCAGAGCAATCGGTTCTGGCTTCGCCCCGATCGAGCGGAACACATCCAAGGCGTCCTTCAAGAGTTTTGGGTTTGCAAGAGGGTTCGGCTGATCGCTGGTGAATTCCTGCTCGACGTATCCAATGCGAAGTTTTGAAAGCGGCACTCGAGGATTCCACGTAAACGGGGCATCGACCGCCGAGTCGTCTCGGCCGTCGGTGCCGTAGATCGCGTTGAACACGAGCGCGCAGTCCTCGACGCTCCGACACATCGGTCCGATCTTGTCCATCGTCCAACTCAGTCCCATCGCTCCGTAGCGGCTGACGCGCCCGTAGGTGGGACGCAGGCCGACGACGCCGCAAATGCTCGATGGGGTGATGATCGACCCGCGCGTCTCGGTACCGAGCGCGAACCCGACCAGTCCGGCTGCCGTCGCCGATCCCGGACCGGCGGATGATCCGCTCGAGCCAGTCTCGGGCATCCATGGATTGCGGGTCGTGCCGCCGAACCACACTCCGCCTTGCGCCAGCGATCCCATGGAGAGCTTTGCGACCAGGACTGCTCCGGCTTCCCGCAGGCGCTCGACGACAGTCGCATCGACGTCGAGCACCTGAGATTCAAATGGCTTCGCGCCCCAGGTCGTCCGGATGCCCTTGGTGGCGAAGAGATCTTTCGCACCCCATGGAATGCCGTGCAGCGGCCCGCGGTATCGGCCCCTTTTCAGTTCCCGGTCCGCCTTTGCGGCCTCCGCGAGTGCGAGATCCTTGGTGAGGGTCACGACGCAATGCAGCGGGTCGCCGTAGTGCTCCAGGCGGTCGAGATACATCTTGGTCAAGGCACTCGCTGTGATTCGGCGGCTCTTGATGAGCGACGAGAGCACGGTGACCGGCTCGAACGCCAATTCGTCGAGGCGGGATGTGACTCGCACGTGCGCTCGTCTTACCGGCAATCGCGAGCGGAGCATTGCGGGTTGCGCGTCCTCGCGGCTGTTTTCCTGGTGGGTAGGGCCGAAAGGTCAGCGGTGGCTCCGTGTCCAGCGGAATGTCGATGGCGCGCAGCGCCTCGTAGCTCTCGAGGTTTCGGTTGACTCCTGCGATCGCCATGTCTTCTTCGGGATCGGTGAAGTGCAAGCCGGCGATCGCTTCGGCGGCTTGCAGGGCGTCGTTTCCGACGCGAACCCGCGTCGCTTCCTGCTGAGCCTCGGTTGCGTTGAAGTCCTTCGCCACATCGGCGATTGAAACGCTTGGTACGGCGGAGGCTGCTGCGACCGCAGCAAAAAATCGTCGGCGGCTGAACTGCTTCATGAAAGTGCGCTCCAGTTGGGTAATTACCGAGACCTTCTAGCACAAACGCCGATAAGATTGATTGGAGATGTCAGTCGGTCATGCAAGCGACATCGAAACGGCGCTGGCTCGATTGGCGGCGGGGCGCAGCAGCGATCCGTTCGCCGTCCTCGGCCCTCATCCTGCCGAATCCTCCCGTGGCACGGTCATCCGGGTCTTTCAGCCGGCCGCTCGATCCGTAGCCCTCCGACTGGCTTCGGGCGACGTGCCCATGAAGCCGCGCAGTCCAGAAGGGCTGTACGAGGCCACCGTCGATCTCAACGCACCGGATTATCGCCTGCGCGTGACATATTCTGGCGATCACGCGATCGATCTCGACGATCCATACCGCTACGGGCGGGTCCTGACCGATTTCGACCTGCATTTGCTGAGCGAAGGTACACATCATCGAGCGTTCGAAAAGCTGGGCGCGCATCGAATCTCGGTCGGATCGACCGCAGGTGTGCACTTTGCGGTGTGGGCGCCAAACGGGGAGCGCGTCAGCGTCATCGGCGACTTCAACGGCTGGGACGGCCGCGTTCATCCCATGCGGATGCTGGCGCCCAGCGGCATCTGGGAAATCTTCATTCCAGGCTTGCCGGACGGCGAGAAGTACAAGTTCGAGATTCGTACTCGAGAGGGCGTGCTTCTCAAGAAGAGCGATCCCATCGGGTTTGCGTTCGAGTCGCCGCCACACTCGGCTTCATTGGTTCGAGACATATCGAAGTACCCATGGCAGGACGAGCGGTGGATGACGACCCGTGTCGGCTATGACCGATGGCTCCCACAGCCGATGGCGATTTACGAGGTCCATTTAGGGTCCTGGGCGCGCGTGCCCGAGGAGGGCAATCGGTTTCTCACCTATCGCGAACTGGCGCACCGGCTGGTGCCGTACGTCAAGGAAATGGGGTTCACACACATCGAGCTGCTGCCGGTGATGGAACATCCATTTTCAGGATCGTGGGGGTATCAGGTGCTGGGGTTCTTTGCCCCGACAAGCCGGTTCGGTCCACCGGAAGATTTCAAGATGTTCGTCGACGCGTGTCATCGGGCCGACATCGGCGTCATCCTCGACTGGGTGCCCGGCCACTTTCCGAAAGACGAATACGGCCTCGCGCATTTCGATGGAACTGCCCTCTACGAGCACGCGGATCCAAGACAAGGCGAACACCCGGACTGGGGAACGCTGGTCTTCAACTACGGACGCCACGAGGTCAGAAACTTTCTGCTGTCGAACGCGCTGTTCTGGCTGGAGGAGTACCACGCCGACGGTCTGCGCGTCGATGCGGTCGCATCGATGCTCTATCTGGATTATTCGCGCGGTAAAGGGGAGTGGGTCCCGAATCGCTTCGGGGGACGCGAGAACCTCGAGGCGGTCGAATTTCTGCAGGAGCTGAACCGGCTCACGCACGGTTATGCCGGCACGATGACAGCGGCGGAGGAGTCCACCTCGTGGCCTGGAGTCAGCCGGCCGGTGCACCTTGGTGGGCTCGGTTTTACCTACAAGTGGAACATGGGTTGGATGCACGACATGCTCGGTTACGCGCATCTGGACCCGGTTCATCGTCGCTGGAAGCACAGCCTCGTGACGTTCTCCGGCCTCTACATGCACAGCGAGAACTTCATCCTGCCCTTCTCGCACGACGAGGTCGTGCACGGCAAAGGGGCGATGCTGGACAAGATGCCCGGAGACGTCTGGCAGAAGCACGCCACGCTCCGCACTTTGTATGGCTACATGTACGGCCACCCGGGCAAGAAGCTGATGTTCATGGGCAGTGAGTTCGGTCAGTGGCGCGAATGGCACCACGATCGCAGCCTCGACTGGCATCTGCTGGATGATCCGGCCCATGTCGGACTGCGCCGCTACGTCCAGGCGCTCAACTGGCACTATCGCTCGGAGCCGGCGTTGTACGAGCGCGACTACGAGCCTGACGGTTTCCGCTGGATCGATTGCGACGACAACGAAAACAGCGTGGTCTCGCTGGTGCGCTACGCCAGAAATCGAGAAGACTTCGTGGTCATGGTGTTCAATTTCACGCCAGTACCACGACCCGAATATCGCATCGGGGTCCCGGCCGCGGGCTGGTACGCCGAGTTGTTGAACAGTGACGCGTCGATTTACGGAGGCAGCAACATGGGCAATTGTGGCGGCGTCCACAGCGAGCCCATCAAGGACCACGGCTTCGACCACTCGCTTCGCGTCCTCGTCCCGCCGCTTGGTTGCCTGCTACTGAAGAAACGCTGATTAGCCTCGTAGGCCTGTAACCACGAAGTCACGAAGGCCAAAAAGTAGCTTCCGGCTTAAGCCGGAAGCTACAGTGGAGAGCTTCGTGCTCTTCGTGTCTTCGTGGTTTACTGGCATGCGATCGACTCGTATGGCGCTGGAATCGTCCCGAACTGCCGTCCTGGCAATTGTCATCCTGGCGACCTTCACGGACATCGTCGCCTACTCGATCGCCGTGCCAGTACTGCCGGACTTGAGCCGGAAGCTTGGCGCCTCTCCCACGACGATCGGTCTGTTGTTCGCGTCGTTCGGTGTGACGCTGCTCAGCGTCTCGATCCCGATGGGCGCGGCGTCGGACCGGATCGGCCGCAAAGGTCCGCTGGTTGCGGGCCTCGCCGGATTGGCGGCAGCCACCCTCTTGTTCGCGTTCGCCAACAGTCTGCCCGGGCTCTTTGCCGCACGTCTCGCTCAAGGTGCCGCCGATGCTGTGGCATGGGTTGTCGGGCTGGCGTTGTTGGCGGACGTGTACGAGCCTTCCGAGCGCGGATGGGCCACAGGGATCGTGATGTCGGGGTCGAGTTTCGCGTTCATGATCGGGCCGTCTCTCGGAGGATGGCTGTACGAGATCGGCGGCATCCGCCTCCCCTTCATCATCGTCGCCGTGATGGCCGCAACCGCGGCGATAGGCGCGGCGCGACTCAAGCTTCCAGATCGCCAGGCAGACGCCGAACCGATTCCGGTTGCTTCGATCGTCCGATTACCCGCCGTTGGAGCCTGCGCGGCTGCGGTTGTCGTCGCTGCGGCCACCATTTCCATGCTCGAGCCGGTGCTGGCGCTCCAACTCGAGTCCTTGGGCGTGAATCCCGGTCGGGTCGGCATCGTCTTTGGTGTGGCGGCTCTAGCGTCGGCTGGATTACATCCGGTGGCGGGCCGACTTGCCGATCGCTTTGGAGCGCGCCGCCTCACGCTTTGGGGCCTGGTGATTTTTGCAGCCGTGCTTCCGATCCTCGGCCTCACGTGGAACTTCGAATCGGCGATCGTGTTTTATGTGATTCAGGCCGCAGCCATGGCGCTCGTAATCGCTCCGTCGGTGGCATACATGGGCGACGCGGTGTCAGCCGCCGGCATCGGATCGTTCGGCGTGGCGTACGGCCTTTATAACGTCGCCTGGGGTGCGGGTCTGCTGGGCGGGCCAGCCCTCGGTGGGTTTCTATTCGAGCGCCTGGGATTCGGACCTCTGACGCTTGCCTGGGCGCCGGCGGTCGTGATGGCCACGCTCCTCATCGCCAGGGTCGGGACCACGCCCAACCCACGCCAGGCACAGGCCGACGTTGGGCTATGACTCTCCGGCGAGTTTTCTCTGAGCTTCGTCCTCGTGGAAGACCCTTTCGAACTCAGGGGCGACGCCGATGAACGCGTCGACCACTGCCGGATCGAAGTGTGTGCCTTTGCACGAAACGATGAAGTTCACGGTGTCGTCGTGGCCTCGAGATTGCCGATAGACGTTTCGCGTGACGGCGGCGTCGTAAACGTCCACGAGCGCCATCACTCGTCCCGGAATCGGAATGTCCGTGCCCCTCAAGCCCTCGGGATACCCCGTACCATCCCATCGTTCGTGATGTGTGTAGACGATGTCTTTGGCCAGCGTGAGGATCGTGTCGTCGGGGACGCCTGCCTGTTGTTCAGCTTTTAGGATGACGTCACGGCCGTGAACTGGATGCTTCCGCATCTCAGCGAGCTCCTCGGGAGTCAGGGCGCCTGGCTTGTTGAGAATGCGATCGGGCACGCCGACCTTGCCGATGTCATGGAGCGGCGCGAGGCTCGACAGCAGGTCGATCCGCTCTGGCGTCAGATACTCGCGGAATCTCGGATGCGTCGCCAGTTGCTGGGCCAATAGCTTCGCGTACAACTGCGTCCGGCGCGAATGACGACCCGTTTCCGGATCTCTGACTTCTGTCAACGACAGCAGCGACTGCACCATCAGGCGCTGCGCTGTCGACTTCTCTTGTCCGGCGAGATCGGCCCGCTGACGTTCGATCGTGACCCGGGCTCGCGTCATGACGGTGAGCGCCAAGACCACGCCGGCGGACGGAAACAGGGGAGAAACGAAAAGGCCGTTGGCCGATAGCAACCAGAGAGCTCCCCACCACAACGTGACAAACGTGCCGGCTCCGGCGATCGTTCCAAGCAGGAGTCCCCCTCTTGCCACGATCAGAGAGAGCGCGACACCCAGAACGAGCGTGATCTGGCTTTCGAGCGCCGAGCCGACCGCGTGGCGCCGGATGAAGTCCTTTCGAAGAAGATTGTCGGCGACAGTGGCATGGACCTCGACGCCCGCAAACAGCGTGTCGAGCGGTGTGGCGACGACCTCTCTCGTGCCGAGCGCGGTCGTTCCGACGAAGACGATCTTGTCCTTCACGCTGCCAGGCGGCAACTGACCGCTGAGCACGTCGGCTGCCGACAAATAGGGGAACGTCCGCTTGCGTCCGCGATACCGGACCAGCAAATTGCTCTTCCCGTCCACGGGCACGATCCGGTCGTCGAGAATCAAATGTGCCGTGTTGATGTTGGAGACCCGGAGCGCCGTGTAGCGGGTGCCCGTCACGGCGGAGACTGCGGCAAGACCGAGCCCAGGATAGGCGCGTCCATCGAGCTGGATCACGAGGGGCACTCGTCTCAGAATGCCGTCCGGATCCGGAGCGGCGTTCAGGAAACCGGATGCTCCAGCTGCCTGTGACAGTTCCGGAAGGTTGCAGACGGCGCCGGTTGCGTGAAAGAACGCCGCGTCGCTTTCCTCCCGCGACTGCACGGCAAGACCTACGGGATGAAGCACGCAGCCGCCCGGCGCGCTGGCAGCCGGGTCGAACGTCATCGCGTAGCCGAGGATCACACGGCCCTGGTGGAGTGTCTCCGTCAGCGTCGAGTCGGAAGTGGCTGTAGACGGCTTCGAGACCGTGGCGCGGGGCTTTAGCCCCGCGTCCTGCGCCACCTGGGGCTCTACCTCCGCGAGCCGCGAATCATCGTAGCGATCTCGTTCGGCAAAGATGATGTCGAGTGCGACGGTTGCCGCGCCCAGATCGCGCAGGTTTGCGATCAACCGGCCGACCAGGTCGCGGCGCCACGGCCATTGACCAACGGTCGACAGGCTGCGTTCGTCGACGTCGACGATGACGACTTGTCCGGACGGCGGTCTTGTTGGGCACCAGCGAAGCAGGAGATCGTACACGCCATTGTCGAACCTGGCGATGAACGAGGGGCGATAAAGAGCCAGGACCGCAACGATGATGGTCGGTACTAGGCCGCACAGGAAGGTGATGCGACGAACGGTCGAATGATGGTCGTGCGAGGCCAACCCGTCGATTACCTGACCGCAATCTCGACGCGGCGATTGCGCGGCTCCAGCGTCTCGTCGGGAGTGCGAATCAACAGATCCCGTTCGCCGTGCGACATGACCTCGAGGGCGTCGGCGCTGAGCCCCGCGTTCACGAGCAGATTTCGAATGGTGGTGGCCCGCTTGAGGCCCAGCTCGAAATTCGCCTGGGTCGTTCCCGTCGTATCCGTGTGTCCGACGACAACAACGTCGGGGACGACTCGTTCGGTGACGGCCTTCAGGATCTCCGGGACGAGAGCTCGAGACTCTTCGGTCAGCTCGTCGGACTCGAATCGGAAATGCAGAGTAAAGCGTCTAGGTGCCGGCGGCAGCGCCGCAAGCGCGTCGCCAAAGAGTCGATCGACCTCGCCCTCAGCCAGTGTGGTCACCTCGCCGGGAGGTCCGTCGCCGATCCGAGTGGAGTGGCGGCCCGCGACGAGATCCACGCCCCCGGCTGAATTCGAGACGCGGGCGCGCCCAACCACGCCGCTCTCTGCGTCGGGCAGCAACACAATGGTTTCAGTGATGACTGGGGCTGTGGGCGGCGTTGCGACGGGTTGCTTGGCTGCGCAGGCTGTGATCAGCCACGCTGCCGCGATGGTTACGAGCAGGAGTCGAATTCGCGGCAGCGGCAGCTGAGTCATCAAGGTTCGACGCGTACGGCCAGACTCGTCCCGCGAACGCCGACGATGGCGGCGGGCGTTTCGAGCCGGATCGAATCGGGCGCGAGCTTGGCAATTTGCCCGGAAACATAGGCCGCCACGCCGCGCACGATGTTGAAAACGAAACCGAGACGCCCGTCGGCAGGCGCGTAAACGAAGCGATCGATCCGCGCTTCACTGTTTGGTCCCAGCGAAACCCGCGTATCGTCCTTCAACGTGACGCCAATCCGGCCGTCGGCTCCCGTTCGGAGCCCGTCGGTCTCGAACACCACCTGGCCGAGCTCGGCGGGAATCGTGGCACTTTGCCGAAGGATAAAGGCGGACCCGGACAAAACCTTGATCCGGCCCACCGCTGCCGTCTCCTGACCCCACACGGGTGCGGAACCGGCGAGAACGAGGACGACGACGCCAAGCGCGAATCGTGGATTAGTCATGTGGCCCCCTGAATCTCACGATACCCTCGCAAGACCCACGCCCTTCACGCTTCTGCACGTCACCTTTTGGTCTGGAAACGCTGGCACCACCTATATGGATCATCGTTCCGAAGAAGAGTTGACTGCAGGGGAAAGGCGGCGCCTCTGCCTGTATCTTCAGCACGAATTGCGTAAGAAGTCAGAATCCGAGGGGACGGTCGCTCGCGCTGCACAAGCTGGCACCTAGTCTGCGATGCATTCGGGGTTTGACGTCGGTGTCGTTCGCTTCACGAGTTCGTCATGGGGTGTGCCGTATTGCGACAGCGGATTACGGATCACAAGGGCTGGCCTGTCTCCGCGCTTCGCGCTACGGCGAGACGTCACCGAAGCTCGCTGCGACCGAGCGAAGCCGGGAAGGCCTGCGCTGCACTTGATGTCCTTGGTCGACTTTGTCAGATCGTCAATTTTCCGGCCGGATATCTACGGCTCCCGCGCCCCGTGTCGACGGCGCGGGAAACCGCATCTCCAGGAGGTCTGTACAACGCCGGCCAGGTCCTCGACCTGGCCTGGACAGGTAACCAACCACTTCACCAGCGCGAACTTCGAAGCTGACGTCGCTGACGACTGCCGTCCCGAAGAATCGCTTCACGAGGTGTCGTGCTTCCAGCGTCGGTGCCTCCATGAGCCACGGGTCGACAATTGGTGCTGACTCTCTACTCGATTCGCAATGCGGTGGTCGGCTCGAGACGTGTTGCGCGCTGCGCCGGGACGATGGACGCGACCAGCGCAACGATCGCGAGGACGGCGACCATCGCGATGAGCATCACGGGATCGCGCGCGTCGGTGCGCACCACATTGTTCTGCAACAGGCGACCGACAGCGAGTGACGCCGGCAGGCCGACCGCGAGCCCGCCAACCACGACCCAGGCGCTGGTCTTCAAGAATAGCCAGCGCACATGTCTGGCCTGCGCCCCGAGCGCCATTCTGACCGCGATCTCCTGCGTCCGCCGTCTCACGGCGTACGCCAGCGCCGAATAGAGGCCCACCCCGGAAAGGACGAGCGCCAGGCCGCTGATCTTCGCGAACTGCGACTCCAGCCCGGTCCCTCTCGAGCGATCGCGCAGCTCGTCCAGCGTTCTCGCCACGCCAAGCGCGAGATCGGGATCGATCGCGTGCGCCGCCTGGCGGGCCGCCGACACGACCCGGGCAGACCCACCGGAGCCGCGCACGATCAACGTGACCGCAGCTGGCGCCTCAGCCCGAAACGGCAGATACACCACCGGCACCGCGTCCTCCTGACCCTGCCGAATGTCGGGAGACACGCCGACGATCGTCACGCGAACCGGCGGCGCGGGGCCTTCGGCCTCTCTCAGGTAAGTCCGTTGGGCGGTTGGCGGCCGGAGCTCGAGGTGATGGCCGATCGGACTCCCGGCGCCGAGGTACACGTCGGCGAATCGGTGATTCACGATCGCCGCCTCGTGCCCGAGAGTCCCGTGCAACTCGGAGAAGGACTCGCCGAGGACGAGACCGCGAACGACGGTGTGAAAGTAGGCGGGCTCCACGACCAGGGTCATGACGTCCGGGGGCGGATCGCTCGTGGGCTGTCCATCCACGGCGGTCAGCCTGCGCCTGCCAGCCGACGAGAAGGGCGCCGCGCTCGCGACGGCGCTCGCCGTAATCTCGGGAACCGCCAGCAACCGATCGCGCAGCTGCTGATGGAAGGCGACCCGCTGCTCGGGCGTCGCGTACGTCTGCAGCGGGAGTCGAATGAACGTCGTCACCGCATCCGACGTCTGCACATTGCGGTCAAGGGCATAGGCCTTGTAAAACGCCTTGCCCGTCAGACCGGCGCCGCTCAGGAGCGCCAGCGTCAAGGCAAACTGCCCGACGAGCAGCGCGTTGGTCCAACGCCGCATCTTCGGCGTTGCGCTCATGCGTCCGCCTTCTTTCAGCCCGTCGGCGGTCCCGCGA
The DNA here is from genome assembly GCA_963773035.1 of uncultured Acidobacteriota bacterium. Lineage (GTDB taxonomy): Bacteria > Acidobacteriota > Vicinamibacteria > Vicinamibacterales > CAVVIG01 > CAVRXZ01. The sequence goes on from CAVYZX010000038.1 coordinate 362,656, forward strand.
CGCGAGGCATGGAGTGCCGGCGCCAGGCCGAAGAGTCCCGTGGTGAGCATCGCAACGGCGGCAAGCATGCCCAGCAGGCGGACGTCCATCTTCAGGCGCCAATAGGGCAGCCCGACTTGCGAGGTCGAGAGTTTCAGAGCGAGCCATGAGCCTCCGACGGCCAGGATCCACGCCATGAGCGCCAACAGCAGGCTCTCGATCAACAGTTGCCGCACGATCCGCCAGCGAGTGGCGCCGATCGCCACGCGGATCGCGATCTCCCGCGATCTCGACGCCCCGCGTGCCAGCAAGAGATTCGCCAGGTTGGCGGACGCGATGAGCAGGACGAATGCGGCGGCCAGTAGCTGCAGCAGGGTCAGGGAGTCCGTCAGCAACAGCCCGCCGTTGTACGCCTCATAGAACGAGTTCACCAGAGGCCGAACGTCCTTGTTCGTCTCTGGATACGTGGCGGCGAGGTTCTCCGCGAGGGGCGAGAGCTCGGTTCGAACGCGGTCGAGATCGATGCCGTCGGGGAGGCGACCGATCATGAGCAGCCCACGGGCCTCACGACGTTGCCGCGTCGATCCCGGCATCTGTGATAGCGGCAACCACACATCCGTCGTGTCAACGAAGCGGAAGCCGTCGGGCATGACACCGATGATCGTCGCGGGAGTGGCGCCGTTCACCGACACCTTGCGGCCCAGAACGTCGCGGCTTGCAGCGTACCGGTTTTTCCAGATGTTGCTGCCGATGATGGCCACGGCTTCGGCGCCAGGACGATCGTCAGCCGCCGAAAAATCGCGGCCGATGACGGGCTTGACGCGGAGCACGGTGAACGTTTCGACAGACACATACAGGCCGTCGAACTGTTCGGGAACAGCACCGTCCCGCCCGAGGCTGATGGTGCTTATCGCAAAAGCGGCCGCCCTCCCGTCGAACACCCGTGAGTCCCGGCGAAAGTCCTCGAAGTCAGGGTAGGACACGCCGCCGTCTCGCCCGCGTCCATCCAGCGTCCGCACAATCGCGACGCGCTCGGGCCGCTCGAACGGCAGGTCGCGCATGAGCGTGGCGTACGTGAAGATGAACGTCGTGTTCGCCACGCCCATCGCCAGTGCGAGGGTGAGGATGGCGCCGACGCTGAACCACCGATCCTTGGCGAGGGTTCGCCACGCAAATCGCAGATCTGCGCCTAAGTCGGCCAGGGCAGGCGGGCGACGGACGTCGCGGCATTTCTCTTTGACCTGGTCGAGGCCGCCAGACGTCAACCGGATCTGCCGGCGCACGTCGGCTTCGGATTGTCCGGCGCGGACGCCTTCCGCGACCTCGCGCTCGATGTGGTCGCGCAGCTCCGCATCGAGCTCGGGCTCGAGCGCCCGTCGCAGCGAAACGCCTGGACGGCCGTGCTCAGCGGTTTGTTGTAGACCCCACGATTACCGCTCAGTCTCCTGCCTTATCAAAACATGTGTTCGCGAAAATGCCGGTTTGACGTTTCCATCTTCGAAGCGCATGGCTACCGGTTACCGATTTCTTATTACATCGATCGCGTTGATCCACAGTTGTGAACTTTCGTTTCTGACTCTGAGGACTTCAAGCCAGCACAGCCGTTGGAAGCTTTCATCGCGGGGCTTGAAATACTTTCGGTTAGAAGTCCTCTATGAAATTGGAAGCCGTGTGTTCGACTGGCACTTCTTCTGCAGCGCGTCGCTGCTTCGATTTCTTCGTTCGAGTAATTTTGCGCTCGTGTAATACAGATGAGTTCGATCGCGCACCTGGCGGATTTCGATTTCACAGCTGCGCTTGCCGCTCCTCAATCGGCCAATCCCTGGATGATTCTCCTCCTCGGGAGCATCTCGGGATTGCTGGTCTTCGCGTTCAGCAACGCGCTTCGTGTGTTTCTCGTCAGGCATCGCGCGCAGAAGGTTGCGCGAACGTCTTCGCGTCTCTGGCCCGCTGCCGCGATCGTCGTCGCTCTGGTCGGCGGCGTGATGGTCGCGAACCTGTTCCTGGGCCGCATCGAAGTCAACGGTCAGGGCTTGCTGTTTGGCGACGATCTGTTCGTCGCCACCAGGCGTGCGGGATTCCTGCCGAGCTATCCGAGCACTCCGAACCACGTCAAGAAGGGCGATCCGATTCTGGTGGTTCGCCGGGATGCCGGTCCCGATGAGATCGCGGCCGCCGAAAATCGGCGGGCCCGGCTGCGCCACGAGTTCGAGTACATCAAGTCGGACGCGCTCGAAGTCGATCCGCTGGTTCTGCGCGAGTACACGCTCGCGGAAAGCTCGCTGCGGGAGCTCGATGAACGTTCGCAGAAGCAGCTCGATGCGCGCGACACGCTGGTTCGCGAGGCACCCCAACAGCGATTGGAGAATGAGGCGCGGCGGCAGGCGCTCGAGAAAGACTTTCAAGCGATTGAAGGCGAGCTCGACCAGGTCAAGCTGAGCCTCGAGTCGGCGACCCGTATTTATGAAGCGGGCGAACGCGCGATGGCCAAAGGACTCATTCCGCAGGATGAGTTCGAGAAACGCCGGGAGCGCATGAACGTTCTGCGGAGCCGTCAAGAGGAGCTCGTGACCCGAGTTGGCGCGCTTCGAAAGGAACGGGCCCAGACGACCGACCTCACCTCCACGACGGAAGGCACGTATAGCAATCAGCTCGCACTGCGATCGAACGAAATTTCTGCTCTCAACAGACGGATTGGTCTCGCCAGGCAGGCCGTCAAAGAGGCGGCTCAGAAGCTGGATGAAGACAAGATCCGTGCCGCGGCCCAGCGCGAGAAGCGGTTGAAGCAGGTCCAGATTCAGATCGACGAGCTCAATACTCTACTCGACGCCTCCGAAGCGACGTTGAGCGCACGGGCGCCCTGGGACGGCGTCGTCGGCTTCCGCGAGCCGTCGCCCGCGAGCGTGAGGTCCGATGTCCGCCCGCTGCTGGTGCTGTTTCAGCCTGGGAAGGTGTCGACCCGTATGCAGCTCCCCGCCGCGCATGCGCTGGTCTATCCAGGCGAAAAGCTCGACATCCGTCTCCGCGCGCTCACACCCGAAGCCGTCAACACGACGATCAGCGGCGAGCTCGTCGAGCGGGTTCCACTCGAGGATGGAACGGTGGAGCTGCGCATCACATGTCATCCGCCGCCCAGCGCAGTCCGCGATCTGGCGATGGGGAACACCATCCCGATCAGTGTCGTGGTGCGCCGGCCCGATCTTCTCGCGCGGCTTGGACTGAGCTGGCCCGTGGCGTTCGGGTTCATTTGTCTGATCGCTGTGTGCATCAGCGAATTGCGGCTCCGATTCAAGCAGCGGCGGGCTGCTCGCGCATCGGTGGGTGATCGGCTCGCGCACGGATTGCCATCGCGTTCGAAACGCATCGATTGGGGAGGGGACCCCAACGAGTTCCAGGAATTTATCGTCGGCGTGGGGCTCGTCTCGAGGAAGGTCTCAGCAGTAGGTCGGCGGATGCCTCCGCTGACCTCGTCGGCGACAACGGGGCGCCCTGTAGCTCCGGAGGGTTTCGGGGCGGCCGAAGCTCCCTTGTCGTCGTACCACGACGTCACCACCTAGTTTTTCGTTCGAGGTTTGAGAGTTACCAGATGGATCGCATCGCTGATCGCTCCGATCGTTTCGACAGGGGTGGCAGACGGCCTCGTTCTCCTGCGCTGTTTCTCGTGACCGGGACGTTCGGAGCGCTCGTGCTGGTGACCGCGCAGCTTTACTACTTCGTCAAGCTGCAATCGGTGATTGCCGGCTTATCGGGCGCCGGGTTCTGGTTGAGCGTGGCGTTTGGCACCTCGTTCCTGCTTTGCTGCTGGGTCGCCGCCGTCCGGTACGTGTTGATGATGCTCTGCGCGTACTTCGGGTGGGCAGCCTCGGTGCGGCCAGTCTCGCGTCCCATCCGTTGGCCGCGCGTGTCGGTCCTGATTCCCGCCTACAACGAAGCCGGTCGTATCGCCGCGACGCTGCGTTCGATCCTCAGCCTCGACTACCCGGATTTTCAGGTCATCGTCGTGGACGATGGTTCTGAAGACGAGACGCTCGACGCCGCTGCCGAGTTTGCACGGAGTGACGGCCGCGTGCGCGTCCTTCGCAAGCCCAATGGCGGAAAGAGCTCCGCTCTCAATCTGGGCTTCCATGAATCGTCAGGCGACCTGGTGTTCTGTGTTGACGCCGATTCGCAGCTCGAGCCGAGCTCGCTGCGAAGGATCGTGCCGCTGTTCGAGGATCCGCGCGTTGGTGCGGTGGCGGGTCAAGTGCGCGTCCGCAATCGCGGCACGCTGGTGTCGAAGCTGCAGGCGCTCGAATACGCGCTGATGAACGGCATGCCGCGGCTGGCGCAGAGCAATTTCGCCCAGGTGCTCATTGCGCCAGGTCCGATTGCCGTCTTCCGGCGCAACCTGCTCGAGGAGATTTGGAAACGCTGGGGCTCGGCAGAGCCCCACAGCGCCAGGGCTGGGGCGGTGGCCGGTCCCTGGGAAAGCGATACCTTCGCGGAGGATTGCGACGTCACGCTGAACGCGCTGCTTCTCAGATACCGCGTGGTGTTTCAGCCGGCTGCGATTTCCTTCACGACTTCGCCCGCCGGCCTGTTTCCTCTGTTGAACCAGCGTTACCGCTGGATCCGCGGCAACCTTCAGGCCATCAAGAAATGTTGGCGCCGCTGGCATGCCCTGCCGAGTGCTCCCGGCGCTCTGCCTCTCTGGCTCAGCCTCTTCATCGTCGAGACGGTTGTCTGGCCGGCAGTGAATATCTACGGCCTCGTCTTGTTCGTGGCGCTCGTCGCCACGGTCGGGCAGATCGGAAACCTGTGGCCCTGGTATTTGATTCTGCTCGGCATCGAGGTGAACGCCGCCGCTTTTTCGATCCGCGCCGTCGGGGAAAAGGCCGTGTTGATCGTCTTGATGCCGATCTTCCGAAGCGTTTACGGCGTGATTCTGGATGTGAATACCCTCTGCGCCGTGTGCGCCGAGCTGATGCGTCAACGAATGCGATGGGCATGAACAAATACACATTCCGCACACTGATCCTGACCCTGCTTGCCGCTGCCTCGATCTGGGCCTGCAGCGCCGCCGATGCGGCGGATCCGTCGCAGTCGGCTCTTCCCGCCAGGTCGTTCAGACGACCAGTCATCTGCTACGTCGAGACGCTGTTCGGCGGAGCCACGGCAGCCGATCTCGATTTCCGTCCGTGCACGCACGTCGTCGAGGCTTTTGTCGTCGTGGATCCGTCGGGCGCCGTCAGGCCAGTCAACGGGCTGCCTCGACGCGACATCATCTCGGCCGCCCGGAGCGTTGGGGCTCGCGTGCTCGTCTCGGTTGGTGGGGCGACAGTGCCAGGCTCTACGTTCTCGGCCATCGCCAGCGATCAGACACGTCTCGAGAGTTTTGCGAACGCACTCGCCGATTTCGTCGCGCAGTCGGGCTACGACGGTGTCGATCTCGACTGGGAATTCCCGTCGCCTCTCGAATCGAGGCAACACCTTACATTGGTCCGCGCCGTGAGGTCGGCATTGTTTTCGCGAGCTGGTGTGCAACCGGCTCAGCCGCGGCGGCGTCGCAGTCCGGCCGACACGCCCGCGCCGACGATCACGGTTCCCGTCGCCGCGTACTGGATTCCGAGCTACAACCTGGCGGCCCTTCACGATGAAGTGGATTACGTCATTCTGATGGGATACGACTTTCGGAATCCGGCGCTGGGTCCGTGGATGAACGACGCGAAGCTCTGGCCGGTCAATGCGGTCACGCCAATCGAGGGGTCGGTACGTGGCGCGGCCTCCGAAATGATTCGAAGCGGCCTTGGGCACGACAAGCTGGTGATCGCCCTTCCGTTCTATTCCAGCGCGTGGGAGCCCTGGGTAGACGTTCGCGCGCGCGCCTCCTCTGCGGGCCCGCTGCACCCGCTATTCCTGGAAAAGCTGCTCGGCGACGTATGGATCACAGATCCTGAGGCGCTCGAGAAGAAGATCACGGCGGCTGTATTCGGCTCGCAGATCAATGGCGGAAATGCGGCAGGCATCGGGGTGTGGCAACTGGGACACCAAGGCAAGTTCCGGGACCTGAGCGACGCGATTCTTCGCGTGATGGCCAGACCTTGAACGTGAGCGGGACTACACCGAATCTACGCAGGGCGATCGGCCATTTCGAGGATGCGTTTCCATTCGGCATCGGATACAGGCATCACCGACAACCGTGAGATTCTGACGAGCGGGAAATCCTTGAAGGCCGAATCGGCCTTGATCTCCGCCAGCCTCACTGGTCGCGGCAGCTTCTTCGCCGGTGCGACGTCGACGACGGATTGTTTACCACTCTTGTCGCTCGGATCCGCGTACGCGTTGCCGAGCGCGGTGGCAATTCCCACGACCGACTTTTCGTCACCCGTGTGATAGTAGAAGATCCGATCGCCCTTCTTCACCGATCGGAGATGTTTCTGGGCCAGGGGATTCTTCACGCCGCTCCAGACAGCCTTTTTGTCTTTGACGAGCTCGTCGTAGCCGTAGTGCGTCGGTTCTTCTTTGAACAGCCAATTCATAAAGTAAATTGTAGTTTGTAAATTGTGAATTCGGGACTACGTGATCGCATTGGGCGCGGCGTTCGTGTCTTGCTCGTCGGTATCAATCCTGGCGTCCGCTCAGCAGCGATCGGTCACCATTTCGCCGGCTACTCGAACCGCTTCTGGAAGCTGTTGTACGACGCGTCCCTCGTACCCGAACCGATCGGCACCGAGGACGATTACCGGCTGCCCGAGTGGGGGTTCGGCATCACCAACCTCATTTCGCGTCCGACTCCAGGTATCGATACGTTGAGGTTCGAAGAATATGAGGCGGGCCTTCGAGTGTTACGCCGCAAGGTTCGACGATGGAAGCCGAAGATCGTGGCTTTTGTGGGTGTCACTCTATTTCGATTCGTCGCTGTGCGGCCGGCTTCGGCCCGGGTCGGAGTTGGGCTTCAGGTTGAGCGTTTCGAAGGCGCTCGCGTGTTCGTGCTACCGAACCCCAGTGGCCGCAACGCGAACTTCTCGTACGCGGAGATGCTCGCCGCGTATCGATCCCTTGCGACTTTCCTGCACGATGCAACGCATCAGAACGCACCACACCGCGATCAGCCCCCACGAATGCAAAGAGTAGATAGTGACCGCGGTCCACGGCGTGAACGCCGCTCGACCCATCAACAGAGGCACCGGCCAGACGAACGCCAGCCAGGGAATAAGAACGCTCGGCGTTCGAAGCGCCACCGCGGTTAGAGATCCGGCAAGCAAGGGAAGGTAGTAGAGCCAGCCGAGCGGGTTGACGAGTAACGAAAGCACACCGCAGGCGAGCCACTCGGTGTCCACATCGTCGACCTTGCGGATCACGACGATCGTCGCCACCACGAAAAACAGCGTCAACGGCAGCCAGGCGTGCCATCCGATATCGGCACGGGCGAGCAACCCGGCGATCGACGCGTTGAGCGGATGTTCGAACCACGAAACCTGGCGGCCGACTTCGATCCAGCGCGAGAAACTGTGGGCGCCTGCCACGGCCACGCCGACGGCCACAGACATTAGAGCCGCGACGATAGACCAGAAGATCGTCGTCCACTGACGACGGAGCAGCGCGACCAGAAGGAAGCAGCCCATGAAAGGTTTGAGGCTCACCAAGACGCCGAGAAGAGATCCGGCGAGCTCCCGGTTGTCCCGGCGTTGTGCCGACCACGCGATGGTGCACAGCAACGCGAAGATACCGAGGGGTTGCCCCTCTTCGAAGCCGAACACGATGCCTGTGCTGACGCCGGTGATGGCGATGGCGGCCATGAACGCCATGTTCGAGCGAGGCAGATCCAGCTCACGCCAGATGATGACCGCCGCGCCGATTGCCGCCGCGACGTTGATCGCGAGCCAAACTTTGACGGCTACATCCGGCGGGAACCACGTCAAAGGGGCAAAGGCGACGATGAACTGGGGAGGGTTCAGATTGGGAGCCACTCGCGCAGTTGCATACAGATCCCCACCGGTCCTCCATGCCATCCCGCTCTCGTAGAAGACTCGAAAGTCGATTCCCCAGGCCCGTGTCCCTGCGTTTCTGAGCGCGCTGACAATGAGGCCCAAACCCAGGCCTGCGGCAGCGCCGAATGCCCAGAAACGGATCCTGGATCGATCGAGAAAGGCGGGTCGCGGGTCGGCGCTCATCGGCTGAACACCTGCCACGTCATGTCCGCGTACCGAGTGTGCCAGCCGTCACTCAACAGGCGATTGGCAAGGGGTGTTCCGGTCCTGGTCAACGCGCATTCAATCTGGTACTGCTCAAAGAGGGGCGCGTAGTCACCGGAGAGCTCCGCGTGAATGTGCGCGTCAATCAGCGAAGCCGGATACGGATCCAGTCGGCTATCCAGAAAGACCTTTCGTTCGGGAACGAACCAGATCAAGTACCCCCCATCGTCATAGTTGTTGTAAAGCGGCCCGGGGCACGCACGCACGGCCGAGATGGCCTCGGAAGGGAACGGATGCCACTGCAGTCGCGGAATCTGGGAGGACCATGCGTACGCGACCATGGCAACGGAGGCTACGCTCGCGGCGGTCAGCAAGCAGAAGTTGAACGTCGGCCGCTCACGACGTTCTGTAAGAGATCCACGCGACGGAAAGCGCCAGTCGAGAAGCGATGCAAGCGCAGGAGCTGCAAGGAGCAGGAACACAGGAACATTCCTGGCTGAGCCGAGTGCAAATGGAAGAAGGGCCAGGGCACCCACGACCGCCGTGGCATGAACCGAGCCTCGCTCCACAGCGTTGATGGCGGTTCCGCGCACCTGTTGCGAAAGCCAACGCACACCGAGCACCGCGACAGCCATCGCGATCAGCCAGAAAGGAAGCAGAGGCAAGTCGCCAAGGCCCGGGGGTTTCCATTCGAGAACCTGGTGGTGACGCAGCCGTGCGAGCGTTGGCGGAATCTCGGTCCATAACGTCCATCCGAGCGGGGTCATCGTCGTGAGGACGACACACAAGCCAAGGACGACGAGACAGTCTGTCGGGATGCGGCGCGTCTCGAGGGTGATCTGGGCCGTCGCAGCGGTCATGAATACGATGCCGAGGACGACCCCTCCGTGGAGGTTGGCCCAGATCAGAAAGAGGAACGGAAGACATCGGTACAACCGCCGCTCGAGGAGGTAACAAGTACACGCGACGAGAACCAGAGTGAACAGTTGCGGGCGCAACGACCAAGCCATTGCGGAGGGAATTGCGGCGAGTGACACGACGACCAATTTCCGCGTCGGACTGCTTTTGACCAAATGCCAGACGATGAACCACGTTGTGAGGACTAGAACCGCGGAGGCGGCTGTCAACAGCGGCATGCCGCCGAGTTGGTGGAGCGCGTAGAAAAGAATCTCTGACAGCCATTCGCGATTCGGCCAATATCCGCCATTTACGGTGAACGAGAAGCTGTCGCTCAAGCGAACGGCGCCAGACTTCCAGATTTCCTCCCCGGTCCGAAGCAGCCACCACGTGTCGCTTTGCGCCGGCATCAGGCAGGCGGTGCAGCCGAGTGCGAGAAACAGAAGGGAAGCACTGAGACGATCGAAGGTGATCCAGTCGGCCCACGCGTGAAACCTGTTCAGGCTCGATTCTGCGGGACCGGTCCGCTCGACTTCTGCGCCGAACCGACCTACAGGAGGTGCAAATCTGTGAGCCGGGTTCCCGCGATCGACGAACGGCGTGGAAGGTCGCACAACGCTTGCTGGCGCAACGTCGATGCCGTTGGAAGTTGGCAGGAGAGAACGGGCTAAGGACCCAGTGGCATGGAAGTTCGGGCGAGAACAATCGCTGTGTTCGTGCGTCAGGAGGTCGCGTCGATCCCCAGAGCGATCACAAGTTCGTCAGTTGAGGGACAAACTTGAGAAGGTCGGTAACTATTGCTGCTGCTGTTGCTGTTGTTCTTGTTCGGGTGCGCTCTCGACTGACTTCACCTCGCGAGGCGCAGCCGTCGTTTCCTCCAGGTACTCCTTCCCGTCGTCGTCCAGCGCAGGTCGCAGCCCGACGTCGACGAAGAGCTGCTGTCCGGCGTGTCCTTTATATACACCGCGGACCGGCGCCACGTCGCCGTAGTCGCGACCGTGCGCCACGCGAACGTGGCGAGCCCCGACCGGTTCACCGAGCGTCGGGTCCAGTCCGATCCAGCCGAAGCCAGGCACCAGCATTTCCATCCATGCGTGCGACGCTTGCCCACCGATAACGTCTTCGGCGGATGGATCCTCACCGGCCGCGGAGAAAGGCACCAGGTAGCCGGACACGTAACGTCCTGGAATGCCCCGCATCCTGACGGCTGCCAACATCACGTGAGCGAAGTCCTGACACACTCCCGCTCCCGTTTCAATCGCATCGAGCACGGTCGACTGGACATGCGTCGCACCCTTTTCGTAGCGGAATCGATCGCGAATAGCCGAGGCAAGCTTCAGGCCGAATCCAACGAGAATCGAATCGCTGTCGAGTGCGGCCGCGTCGATGAGGCTCTGCAGGGCGGGCGGATGCGGAACGTAGGCCGTAGGCGCCAGAAAATCGAAGTGCTCGTCGAGATCCTCGTGCATGGAGTCGACGGCTTGCAGGCTGATGCTCTCGGTCGGAATGGCTGGCGGTCGATATACGTGGACGAGCGATTGCGTTTCGATCCGCAGAGCGCGATGTTCGCCGAGAACGTTGAACCCGTGCATCCAGTTTCCCCAGTGGTCTACATACGACGAGATGCGAGACGCTGGCTCCGTTTGCAGCTTGAACGACAAGCAGCTCTGAAATTCGTCGTCGCGAGGACGAAGCCGGACGGTGTTATAGCTCTCCGACACGGGTCCGTCGTAGCGGAACTCTGTGACGTGTACGAGGCGGTAACGGTTCATAGGGCAGCTATCAGCTCTCAGCGTTCAGTTCTCAGCCATTGAAACTTTCACCTAAGAGTCGTTCACGGATGCGGTCCACTGATAGCCGACGACTGATAGCCGACAGCCGACAGCCGATAGCTGACAGCCGATAGCTGACAGCCGATAGCCGTTTAAGCAACTGCATAGTAGAAGTATTTGCGCGCGATGTGTTCGCCGATCGCACGGCAGGTCCGCTGCAGGTTTCGCAGGAAGTCGTGGAGTCCGCGGTCGAAAATGTCCTCCATCCGGTCGTAGAGCAGCGTTTCGTGGAGCTTTCCGGTCAGGCGTTCGGCCTCGGTTGCGTATGTACCAGGCGTCGCCCGGCTGATGGCCTGTAAGGATGCCTGCAGCTCTCCGATGTTGAATCGAATCGAGCGCGGGTGGCGTGGGTGCAGAACGAGCAGCTCGGCGACTTTTTGCGGATCGATGCTCGAGTGGAACTCGCGGCGGTACACCTCGTACGCCGCAACCGATTTCAGAACCGCCATCCACTGGTGGTTGTCCGATTCGTGCGCCAGTCGACCCTCGAGCAGCGTGTGGTACTCGACGTCCACGATCCGAGCTGTTTTTTCGGCGCGCTCGAGGGCCCGGCCGGCTCGGAGAAACTGCCACCCTTCGTCGTGCGGCAACGTGTCGTCGGCGACGCCGCGGAACTGGTGGCTCGAGAACTTCACCTCGGTGCAGAAACGATGCGGGCCGGCGAGGATCTCCGACGCGGCGCGGAATCCGCGGAGGCGGTGGTAGAAGCTGTTGATGTCTTCCCAGAGCTCGCGCGAAATGCGTTCCCGAATGGTTCTGGCATTCTCTCGCACCCGGGTAACGCAACCCACGATCGAATTGGGGTTGTCTTCACGAAATCCGAGGAATTCGAATACGGTCTGCGGCGTCGCTTCGCTGTAACACTGAAAGAATCTGTCGTACTCGCCGCTGATGCTGATCATCGAGTCCCAGCGCAATAGATAAGTCTGCTGCGACTGCTCGAGCAGCGTGTGGAAGTGGACGTCGAGCAGGCGGGCCGTATCCTCAGCTCGCTCCATGTAGCGGCCCATCCAGAAGAGCGATTCTGCGAGGCGCGACAGCATCAGCAGGCACCTCGCAGTACCCAGGTGTCCTTGCTGCCGCCTCCCTGCGACGAGTTGACAACCATAGACTCGGCCTTCAGCGCGACCCGCGTCAGCCCGCCCGGGATGATCGTCACCTTTTCGCCGTCGAAGAGACAGTACGGCCGCAGATCGACGTGTCTTCCCACCAGCCTTCCCGAGCTCTGGTCGTACGACGGCACCCGAGAGAGTTGCACCACCGGTTGAGCAATGTAATTCCGGGGATCGACGCGCAGCCGGCTGCGAAATTCCTCGATCGCCGCTTTGGTCGCCCACGGGCCCATCAGCATGCCGTAGCCGCCCGATTCACCGACGGCTTTGACGACGAGCTCGTGCGTGTGGGTCAGGGCGTGCGACAGGTCTGCGGGCCGCGAGCAGACGTAGGTGTCGACGTTGCGCAGCACCGGATCCTCACCGAGGTAGTAGCGGATGATTTCTGGAACGTAGGCGTAGACCGCTTTGTCGTCGGCGACACCGTTGCCGACGGCGTTTGCCAGAGCCACGTTCCCCGCGCGATACGCCGCCATCAACCCCGGCACGCCCAGCAGCGAGTCCGGCCGGAACGTCACAGGGTCCAGGAATTCGTCATCCACCCGCCGGTAGATCACGTCCACACGCGTCAACCCGTGGATCGTCTTCATGTAGACGACGTCGGCGTCGACAATGAGATCGCGGCTTTCGACGAGCTCGACGCCCATCTGTTGAGCAAGGAAGCTGTGCTCGAAATAGGCGCTGTTGTGGACACCTGGCGTCAACGTCACGATGACAGGATCGGCCGCGCGTGGAGAAATCGCCCGCAGCACCTGACAGAGCTCGGCGGGATAGTGATCGATCGGCAGGACCTCCTGGCGCTGAAACGCCCGCGGAAACATCCGCGTCATGACCAGCCGGTTTTCGAGAACGTACGAGACGCCGCTCGGCGTGCGAACGTTGTCCTCGAGGACGAAGAACTCGCCGGACGCGGAATCTCGCACCAGATCGATCCCCGCGACATGTGTATAGATGCCTCGCGGCACGGAGACCCCGCTCATCTCGCGCCGGAAGTGGCGGCACGACTGGACGAGCGACCGCGGAACTTTGCGATCTTTCAGAATGCGCTGCTGGCCGTAGATATCCTGCAGAAACAGGTTGAGAGCGACCACGCGCTGCGACAGGCCGCGCTCGATGCGATCCCATTCGTCCCGCGGCAGAATGCGCGGCACGAGATCGAAGGGAAAGAGCCGTTCCGTGCCCAGCCCGTCGTTGTAGACCGTGAACGTGATGCCTTGAAGCAGGAAGGCCAGATCGGCCAGGCGCCGGCGCTCGTCGAATTGCGCCGGCGCCATGTGCGCGAGCTCGTCGTAGAACGGGACGCAATGAGGCCGCGGCTCCCCGTTCGCGGTGAACATTTCGTCGTAGAAAGCCCCGGGCGCGTAGTCGTCGAGCAACGTCACCAGAGCTTGGGAGAGTTTCTGTGCCTCCATGAACGCGCGCGGCGACATCCTACTTCACGGGCGGGAGAGGCGTCCGACGAAAGTCACGAACATGCCGCCGCGCGCGCTGAACCAAGGAGCAAGATGAGCGCCAAGCTCGCGATCGCAACCTCGCATGGGTAGCGCGTAAATGGCGGGCGTTTCCTCAATGATTCGCAGTCCCTGTCAACAGGGTGCGCCCTACGTTAATGTTGAAAGCGTGGGATCAGGCCGACATAGATGTCGTTCTCGGCTATTGTCGAGGTACGGCAGTGCTGCGACGAGTGGCGCTGAAATCTGAAGGTAGTCGCAGGGACGCGGCGGGACTTCGGCCGATGACGCCAGCCAAGAAGCCTGCCCTACGTTTCTGTGGTGAAGACGCTACGGAACTTCAGAATTGTCGAAACGGGTTTTCGGCCGGAGGGGCTAGCTGTTCCGATTTCGAATGCGGCGCTCGGCTTCGAGCCAGTCCTCGAGGTCTTGTCCGTGCTCGGCGCCTCTCGCCAGGAACAACTCGTGTGCGAGGCTTGCGATATCGGCATCCGAGCCCGCGGGCTCGCGAAGGAGTCGGTCGCCGGCCGTTTCAACCGGCCCGGAAGCGTTGGAGGTTTTCCTGGAACTCGTACGTCCTTGTCTAGGTCGTGATGTGGTCATACGTCCAGTATATCGTGTGGTGGCCGTCACTCGGCGCGGGCGATTGTGCCCGACGGCGTCCAGCGCAGGAATTCCGACCCGACGAGCACGTCGATCACTCGACCGCAAGCCGCAGGCTCGAGTCCCCAAAAACGCGTGGCCTGCGCGGGAGTCAGCGTCAAGCCCGGCATTTCGAGAAATTCAGCACGTACCCGATCGACGAGGGCGTCGAAGTTCGAATGGCGATTCAATCTGTCTGGGCTCATGAAGCCTCCCAAAGCTTGCTTCGCCCTCAAGCAAGATGTGGGCCGCGGGTGCAGAACGAAACTATTAACCACAGAGGACACAGAGGACACGGAGTTCGAGCGCTCAGACGGGCGCCTACTCGGTGACTTAGTGACTCTGTGGCCCAACCGGCTTTCCGGCAACTTGCTCGTCTTCGTGACAATTTCGTGGGCTTCGTGCCTTCGTGATGGACAAGCGCCCCGGCGACTGGTTGACTGTATCCGACGGATTACTACCAGATCACGATCAACGCGGAGACCGCAAAGCCCGCCGAGACAACATGTCATTCCAGATTGAGACTCCGCGATCTCCGCGTTCTCTGCGTTCGACGTCGTGACCGGTACTGATTCAGCCAATACACTCCACTAGAACCGACTCATGTCGCAGCTAGTGCCGCCGGCCGCTGGAATGTAGGCGTTGAGCACGTAGTCCATCACCATTCGATCGGCACTGAAGCGCCACCCAAGCGTGCGAATTGCGCGCTTCATGCGTGCAATCCATTTCCGGGGCAAGCCGTCCTGATCGCGTTCGTAGTACTGGGGAATCACCTCGTCGCGCAGGACCTTGAAAAGCGCTTCGCCGTCTCGAAAATCGTGCAGCTGAATCGACGTGTGCGTCTCGCCGCTGCCGATGGCGAAGCCATTCAGCCCGTCGTAGGCTTCGGCCCACCATCCGTCGAGGATGGACAGGTTCAATCCGCCATTCAAGACGACCTTCTGACCGCTCGTGCCGCAGGCTTCGAGGGGCCGTCGCGGGTTGTTGATCCAGCAGTCCACGCCCTGCACCAGGTGCCGGCCGACGTTGATGTCGTAGTCCTCGATGAACACGACTTTGCCGGCGAACCGCGGATCGCGCATCAAGTGGGCGACCTCCTGAAGCACCTCCTTCCCCGGCCGATCCTGTGGATGAGCTTTACCGGCAAAGACCAGCTGGATCGGTGTCTGTGAGTCGTTCGCAAGCGCCGCGATGGCTTCGATGTCGCGGAGGATCAGATTGGCGCGCTTGTAGGTCGCGAAGCGCCTGGCGAATCCCACCGTCAGGGCATCCAGGCTCAGCGACCGCCGCAGCTGGCCGACGAACTCTGGCGACTCGCCGCGTCGTTCGGCCGATTGAGCGGCCCGCATTCGCGCGATGTCGATGAGGCGGACTTTGAGTGCCTGGTGTGTCTCCCACAGTTCGCCGTCGTCCACCTGGTCGATGGCTTCCCAGAAACCTGGTTCACCGCATCTCTGCGGCCAGTCGGGACCGAGGTGGCGCTCGTAGAGCTGTTGCATCTGCGGTGCGAGCCAGGTGTGAACGTGAATGCCGTTCGTGATGTGCCCGATTGGCACGCGGTCCTCGCTCCGATCGGGAAAGAGCGGTCCCCACATCGCTCGCGACACCTGTCCGTGAAGCGACGAGACCGCATTGGCGCGGCGGGACATCTTGAGGGCCAGGACGGTCATGCAGAACTCTTCGTGCGAATCCGCTGGATTCACCCGTCCACAGGCCATGAGCTGCAGGTCGCTGATTCCCAGAGTGTCGCGGACCGGCCCCAAATGTTCCTCGATCAGCTCGGCCGGGAACCGATCGTGGCCGGCGGGCACCGGTGTGTGCGTCGTGAACACGATCTGCTGAGCCACGCGGCGCATGGCTTCGTCGGCGCCGATGCCTTCGGTCGCCATGCGATGCCGTACGAGCTCGAGCGCGGCGAATGCGCTGTGACCTTCATTCAAGTGAATGACGCCGGGCGAGACACCCATCGCCGCCAGGGCGCGCACGCCACCGATGCCGAGGAGCAGTTCCTGGCGGATCCGGACGCGATGATCGCCACCGTACAGGCGAGAAGTCAGCTCACGGTCTTCGGGTAGATTCCCGTCTACGTTCGAGTCGAGCAGCAGCAGCGTCCGGCGTCCTACGAGCAGTTTCCAGACATGGGCCTTGATCGTGCCGGTCCGGGTGTCGATCGACACGCGAATCGGCACGCCGTTGTTCATGGCCGGCTGAATGGGAAGCAACCGGCTGTCGACGTCGATATAGTCCTCGTGCTGCCACCCGTCGCGATCCAGCCGTTGCCTGAAGTAGCCCTGGTCGTAATAGAGCCCCACGCCGATCAAGGGGATCCCGAGATCCGACGCGCTTTTGATGTGATCGCCCGCAAGAATCCCGAGGCCGCCTGAATAGATCGGAATCGATTCGTGCAGTCCGAATTCGGCAGAGAAATAGGCGACGGGCCTGGCCCACAGCACACCTGCGTGCCTGTCGCCCCACGTGCGATGCGATTCGAGATAGTCCTGCATGCGCCGATAGGCGTAGTTGATGCGGCTGTGCAGCGCGAGCTCCGAAGTTCGCTCTTCGATCTTCTCGATGGACGTGTGGCGAAGGAGAGCAATCGGATTGTTCCCCGACTCCCGCCACATGATCGGATCGAGCTGACGGAACAGGGTCCGGCTGTCGGTGTCGAACGTCCACCACAGGTTCTGCGCCAGGGCGGAAAGGCGCTGGTGCGTCGGCGCGACGAATTGAGCAAGAGTACGGACCTCGCTGACCAGGGAGGCCAGTTGAGCGCCTGCCATCACCAGCATCCGCACGTCGTTCTGGCCGAACGCGCGTGGTTCGATCGTTTGAACGATGAGCACACCCTGGAGGCGTGCCCGGTCGATGACCGGGACACCGAGGAACGAGTGATAGGAATCCTCGCCGGCTTCAGCGAAATATTTGAACCGTGGGTGTGACCTGGCGTCGGCGACGACCTGGGGCTGCATCTGCTCAGCCACCAGGCCGACCAACCCTTCGTCGAGCCGCATGCGGATCCGGCCCACGCTTTCAGGTTGAAGCCCAATCGTCGCGGCCAGGACCAGGCTGGACCGATCGGGCTCGAGGAGATAGACGGAGCAGACGTCGGTGTCGAACCGGCGCCGAATCAGATGGACGATGTTGGCCAGCGTTTCAGCGGGGCTTCCACTGTGCGAGACGAGGCGACTGATCTCCTCGAGCGTCCAAAGTTCCGATCCTTCAGAAGTCTGGGTCAACGGGATCTCGGCCCGGCTCACGTCCCTACCTCCTGTGGCAGCACCAGCGCCGCCGCACTCCCAAAAGGGCTGTAAACGCGCGGCTTACCCCAGCAAGAACATTGCCTCATCGGCTTCGTTGCGCTCGGCGCAGTCGTGAGTGACGCCATGCGGGTTCCCAACAAGACTGTAGGTTTGGCCGCTAAGCGTCTACAAAGTTGTCGGAAGTGACAAGGGCTGCCACGCGGCTGGCCCTTGCGAGAGGTTACAGGCTACCACCTACCTGGCTGGTCCGCCTTCGCCGCCTTGCGTCGTTGGAATGGGACGGGCGCCGGCGTCGAGGCCTTGTTGAACGCCCTTGCGCGCTCGAATGATGCCCTTCTTGGCATCTTCTTCGATCGCCTTGTCTTCGGCGCGTTCGCCGCCCAGGACCGCGGCGAGCATATAGTTGCCTTCGTGGCACTCGTACGGCAGCAGTTGGAAGCCCGCGGGTGAAATCAGCGGGATCGACAGTGTCCACGGTCGCGTGTAGGTCTTGGGATCGTCGATCGTCACTTCGTACTGAAGAACGTCGTGCTCGGTGCGGGTGAAGCGCTCGATCAGTTTCATGTCAGCGCTGTGACGCAGACCGTTGCCGTTGGGGCCGATGCTCGTCTCGTCGGTGAAGTTCGTGGTTTCGACGACGAGAGTGTTCCCTTCCCAATGGCCGCGCGAATCGCCGAGATACTGGCGAATCTTCTGACTGACGTGCGGCCGGCCGTCAAGAGGTATCACGCGCGTGTCGTGCACCATCTCGTAGCTGATGACGATCTGGCCGGGTGTCTGCAGAATCCGATTGCCGTTCCCGTACACGACAGGAAGGATCGACCCGACGACGCCGCGGGTGATGCAGCGGTCGTACAACGTGAAGTCTTCCGGCCCATAGAATGGTCCTTCGCCAAAGCTGCCTCGGTCGCGCGGGGCGGCGCGCTTCTGGGCATCGGCCGCGAGCGGCGGGCGCCGTCCGTCGGCTGGCTCGACGATCAACGACGTTTGTCGGAACGACTTGTGAATCCATGCGCCATCGTTTCTAAACGCGCCCTCGGCGTTTTCGGCTTGAGTCCGCGTCTGTTCGTCTCGCTTCACCTTGGCGGCATATTCCTCGTCGCTGAGCACCGCCTTGCCGGCCAGTTGTTCGGGCCGTTCCGTCGGAATGCCGCGAACGCTATCGCTGGTCCAGACTCCGCTGAGGTCGGGGTCTCCCCATGCAGTTTTTGGCGCAGTCCATGTTGCTTTCGAGGTATCGGCCCGCCTGGCCTGGGCAGGTGCTTTCGCCGTCGTGCCTTGTGTCTCGGTCGCGGTTTGAGCGAAGGCCGGAGCGACGGCGAGACAGGCGAACCCAATCACGGCGGTCAGCGCAGCACACTTCCCGAGGTTGTTCATCTGGGATCTCCTCCGAAGAATTATAGGCGACAAAGACAGTCCCGGCGGTTGACTCTCTCTTGCCCGCAGTGGAAGATGACGGCCTGTGAAATCTTCCGCGAAAATCGGCCTCAGAACCGGAGTGAGAGCCGGTGTCGCTCTGTGCGCGATCCTGCTGGCTCTGCAGTCCGATGCCCGACAAGGATCCTCAACGTCTCCGTTGGGTCTCCGGCTCATCGTCGTCGGATCTCAGGAAGAGGCCGAGGACGTGTTGGAACGGCTCGCTCGAGGCCAGGATTTCGAAGCGTTGGCCCGAGAAAAATCCATCGACACGACCGCCGGTGACGGCGGCTACCTGGGGAAGGTCGATCCTTCGACCTTGCGTCCGGAGCTGCGCGATGCCCTTCGAGGTGTTCAGCCGGGCCGATATACAGGCGTCGTCCGGATCCCGACAGGCTATGCGGTGCTGCTGGTTCTGTCCGATAGAGACTCTCCATCCTTCAAGGACGACAACAATCCCACACGCATCCTGGCCGCCTCGGCGACAGGAGCCGTACAAATCACGCTCCCGGTAGCCGGCTTGAACGAGGCGGACGCCGTTCTGCTTGGCGCGCCGAAGCCTGACGATTGGAATACCGATCTTCGAGCGATTTGCGACGCTCGTACCAAGCCAATCGCCGAGCTGCTCGACCGTCTCGAACGGACGCCGATCACGGCAGACGATGAATCGAAGCTGGATGCCGTGGAGGCCCAATATGCGTGGGCTCAGCTCCACGCGTATCTGGGCGACATGGCCAAGGCGATCGAGCGGTGGCGCGTAGCCGACTCCCTCGCGCAGATGTTCGTGACCCGCGCGATCCCGACGATGCTCGAAACGATGGGCATCGCCTATTTTCACAAATCGGGGGTGGACAACGGTGTGTTTCGCAGCCCGGGCGAGTTTTGCCTCTTCCCACCACGGTCCGGGACACCGTACCGCGACAGCGCGAGCGCCCAGCAAGCACTCCAATACTTCACCAAATATCTCGAGCAGAAGCCCAACGACCTCGAAGTGCGGTGGCTTCTGAATCTGACGTACGTCGCGCTGGGGCGCTATCCGGCCGGGGTTCCCCCTCAGCACCTGATTTCTCCGTCCGCGTTTCGCTCCGAGGCCGATATCGGCCGCTTCGTGGACGTCGCGACCGAAGCGGGCTTGAAGGTGTTTTCCATGGCCGGCGGCACGATCGTAGACCGGTTCCAGAAGGACGACCTCCTCGACGTCGTCACCTCGAGCATGGACGTCTGCGAGCCGCTGCACTTTTTTCGCAACAATGGAAATGGCACGTTCACGGAACGGACGACAGAAGCCGGTCTGGCCGATCAGTTGGGCGGCTTGAACCTCGTCCAGGCGGACTACAACAACGATGGGTGCACGGACATCCTGGTGTTGCGTGGCGGCTGGGAATTCCCCATGCGAAAGTCGCTGTTGCGCAACAACTGCAACGGCACATTCACCGATGTCACACGCGAAAGCGGTCTCTGGAACACGACCAGCAGCACGCAGACTGCGGCATGGGCCGACATCGACAACGATGGCTTTCTCGATCTCTTTGCCGGTAGCGAGAGCGGTCCGAGCCAGTTGTTCCGGAACAAAGGCAACGGGACGTTCGAAGACATCTCGCAGTCAGCCGGCATCGCGGTCTCGACTTTCGCCAAGGGCGTCGTGGCGGAAGACTACGACAACGACGGATACGTCGACTTCTATGTCTCCAATTACAACGGCAACAACCTTCTCTATCACAACCAGCGCAATCGCAGGTTCACGGAAGTGGGAAAGTTGGCCGGCGTGCAGGCGCCGTGGCGGAGCTTTGCCGCGTGGTTTTTCGACTACGACAACGACGGCTGGCCTGACTTGTTCGTAAACAGCTACTACATCAGCAGCGATGAGAGTATCCGGACGTATCTCGGCCTTCCGAACAACGCCGAGGTGTCGAGGTTGTACAGGAATCTGGGCGATGGCACCTTCCGCGACGTATCGGCTGAAGCGAAACTGGACAAAGTGTTCATGCCGATGGCTGCCAACTTCGGGGATGTCGACAACGACGGCTATCTGGACATGTACCTCGGCATGGGGAGTCCGTCGTTTGCGTCGGTGCTGCCTCACGAGTTGCTCCTGAACAGAGACGGCAAGTTCGCGAGCGCGACCGCATCGTCTGGCACCGGCGAGCTGCACAAAGGACACGGAATTTCATTTGCCGATCTGGATCGCGACGGCGACGAGGACATCGTCGCCGAGATTGGTGGTGCGGTGCCCGCCGATCGGCACGCGCTGCGGCTGTTCGAGAATCCCGGCGGTGAAAACGACTGGATCAACATCCGCCTGGTGGGCGTGACCAGCAATCGATCGGCGATTGGCGCGCGGATCACGGTCACCGTGGAGAGCGCGGGCGACAACGTTGTCGCCAAACGCTCCATATACCGAACCGTTGGCAGCGGCGGCTCGTTCGGCGCCAACCCTATGGAGCAGCACATCGGCCTCGGCAGACGAGCGAGAATCCAGAGCCTCGACATCTGGTGGCCGACCAGTAACACACGCCAGACATTTTCGAACGTCGCAAAGAACCAGTTCATCGAGATCCGCGAGTCCGCGAAGGATTACACGAAGCTCGAGAGAAGAACGGTTCGATTGGGAGGAACGAGAAAGTAGGAAGCAAAGAAGCCAATCCGTACGAAAGTGTTGAAGCTCGGCGACGCGTTTGTTGTTTGCCGATCGTGAGTCTCTGACGATCGCGTGTTTCGTTCGAGAAATCACGAAGAATCGGCGCTGGTGCTCCTGCATCGCGTCTCCGGATCCCTTCTTGCTCTTCGACCGGTATGGCCGGTCGCATCGTTCGTTCTTCTCTTCTCGCGCGTGTTCTCTCGATCGCTCTTCTCAACATTCTTTCACTCGGTCTGATCGCCGCCGGGCAGGCACGCGTACTGGCTGCTTCAGACGAGACGTTCTCGATCCCAGCCAACCTACATATGTCACGGGATCTGCAACCTCGATTCAACGTGATGCTGGCCGCATCGCCGACGTTCAGATCGCAATGCCAGCGTCTGGCAGGTCAAACGGCCTTGTACGTCCGCCTCGTCGTCGACCCGCGACTCGCCGACGGTCCAATCCGTGCACGGAGCGTCATCAACCGTTTACGCTCTGGTGCGGTCGTCGCGTTCGTCAGTATCGGCGCATCGCCGGATCCGGCTGAATGGCTCGCGCACGAGATCGAGCATGTGATCGAGCAGCTCGAAGGCGTCAAGTTGCACGCGCTGGCGGCCAGAAACCACGACGTCTGGCGGACGAGCCTGGACACGTTCGAAACCGACCGCGCCATCCGCGCCGGCCGCGCCGTGCTCGACGAGGTGCGCAGTGCCGAACGACTTGCCGCCGGCCTCGCGGCGACAGGGCTCTCGCCGGCAGCGGTCGTGAGCCTCTCCTCCCACGACGGCCCTCGCGGCCAGGTGCCCACAATCCCCTTGAAGCGACGAGGCCGACACTGAGGCCTCGATGCTGGCCGAAAGCGCATGCGAATCGCGATGCGACAATATTGTCGTCATGACTGAGTCGATTGACAAGTTTGTAGCGACAAAAGCTTGCCGCCGCCGTAAACGCGCCGAATTCCCTTGATTTTGCGCGCTGCCGGCATCGCTCTTTGGAATCACTCTTGCTAAAGGGAAGCGCGAACGTTCGCGATCAGCTCAGGTACCCACGTACATGACGTCGAATTCGGCCGCGAAGTGGATGGAACCGGCGGACAGCCACTCCGGAGAGGTGCGGAAGCTGTCCACGCTCCTCGAAGCCAGTCAGGCGTTGACCGGGACGCTCGATCTCCGGGCGTCGCTCCAGCGGGTCCTGGAGATTCTCGGCGATCATCACGGGGCGATTCGCAGCACCGTCGTCTTGCTGAACGACCAGACCGGCGACGTCCAGGTGGAAGCCTCGGCCGGCGCCATTCAGCCAGGCAAGCGTGTCCGCTACCGGCTCGGCGAGGGCATCACGGGGCGCGTTGTCGAAAGTGGGAAGCCGATTGTCGTGCCGCGTGTCAGTCGCGAGCCGATGTTCCTGCACCGCGCCGCCGAGCGTCCCGAGTTGCCGCAGCAGGAACTGAGTTACATTTCGGCCCCGATCACCCTCGAAGGCCGGACCGTGGGTGCAATCGGAATCGACCTGCGGTTCAAAGCCGACCGCGACTATCACCGGACGGTGAAGTTTCTCGGCGTGGTCGGGTCGATGATTGCCCAGGCTGTGAAGGTCCACCGACTGATCGAAGCGGACCGGCAGCGGCTGGTCGACGAGAACATCCATCTGCGGCAGGAGTTGAAGGAGCGCTACGACTTCTCGAATCTGGTCGGCACCAGCGGCCCGATGCGCCAGGTGTACGAACAGGTGGCTCGAGTCGCTAGAACCAACACCACCGTCCTGCTTCGAGGCGAATCTGGCACGGGCAAGGAGCTCATCGCCCACGCGATTCATTACAACTCGTCACGGGCGAAGAAGCCGTTCGTCAAGGTGAGTTGTGCCGCGTTGCCTCAGGACCTGATCGAATCCGAGCTCTTCGGATACGAGAAAGGTGCGTTCACGGGAGCGCAGACGGCCAAGAAAGGGCGGTTCGAGATCGCCGACGGCGGGACGTTGTTTCTCGACGAGATCGGAGACCTCAATCTGGCCACGCAGGTGAAGCTCTTGCGCGTGCTGCAGGAGCGCGAATTCGAGCGGCTCGGCGGCACCGAGACGGTTCACGTGAATATCCGGCTCGTGGCGGCGACCAACAAGGATCTCGAGAAAGCCATTGCCGCCGGCGAATTCCGCGAGGATTTGTACTACCGCCTGAACGTCTTTTCGATCTTCATTCCGCCTCTGCGGGAGCGGAAGCCGGATGTCCTGCTGCTGGCGGATCATTTTCTGGAGAAGTTCTCACGCGAGCACGGGAAGCACGTCAAGCGCATCTCGACACCAGCGATCGACATGTTGATGAGCTATCACTGGCCCGGCAACGTCCGCGAGCTCTCCAACGTCATCGAGCGCGCAGTCGTCGTCTGCGACGCCAACGTCATTCACGCGCACCATCTGCCTCCCACGCTGCAGACCGCCGAGGCCTCGGATACGACGATCAAGCTCTCGCTCGACGAAATCGTATCGGCCGTCGAGAAGGATGCGCTTCAGGACGCGTTGAAGAGCACTCGAGGCAGTCGAGCCAAAGCGGCGCGGCTGCTGTCGACGACCGAGCGGATCTTCAACTACAAGGTTCGGCAGTACGAGATTGATTGGAGGAGGTTTAGAACCTGAGTTGGTCGTTAGTCTCTAGTCGTTGGTTGTTGGGCAACTCAGTCATTGGTCGTTCGGGTAACTCAGTCATTGGTCGTTCGGGTAACTCAGTCGTTGGTCGTTGGGCAACTCAGTCGTTGGTCGTTGGACAACTCAGTCGTTGGTCGTTCGGGTAACTTCAGTCGTTGGTCGTTCGGGTAACTCAGTCGTTGGTCGTTCGGGTAACTTCAGTCGTTGGTCGTTCGGGTAACTCAGTCGTTGGTCGTTCGGGTAACTCAGTCGTTGGTCGTTCGGGTAACTCAGTCGTTGGTCGTTCGGGTAACTCAGTCGTTGGTCGTTGGGCAACTCAGTCGTTGGTCGTTGGGCAACTCAGTCGTTGGTCATTCGTTCGGGGAGTAGGCACGTGTCGTTTCGAGCAGGCAGGTTTGGATAAACTCCAGCGACCAACGACCACGTCAACCCCTAGTCGTCCTGTCCTCTCGCGTCAGGTATTGGATGAAGCGGGTGAGTCCCCTGCCGATTTCATCGTATCGGGCGCACATTGCTGCGCGTTCGTCCGCCGTGATGTGTCCGCGCCCGTGCGCCACTGAAAGGTGCGTTCGCGCTTCGTTGGCTGAACCGCGCTCGCAATACAGAGATAGTGAGCGAAGTGCCGGTCGGTCAACTGGCCGAAGCCTTCTGAGATACTGGCCGCAACGCCATCAGAAACGTCGAGCAGTTGGCCGCGAAGCCTCAGATCGCGTCGGAATGACTCGCGCCGCACCATCGCAGAAACTGCATGGGCTGCATCGAGAGCCTGTTGATAAATTCGCAATTCCTCCAGGCATTTGGCCCGCACAACCTGTGCAACAGCACGCCGTATGCCACGCTGTTACACCTTTCGGCACAACCACAACCACAAACGACTAACGACTAACGACTAACGACTAACGACTAACGACTAACGACTACCCGCGTCATCTACTCTCGCGCCGGTCAGTATGTTCTGCAGTCCGTAGTTGCCTTCGTGGCAGGCGTACTCGAACAGCTGATAATCCGGATCCAGCTTCAACGGATACGCCACCTTCCACGAACGGACCCATGTCTTGGGATCGTCGATCGTCACTTCGTATTGCAACGTATCAGCATCGAGCCGGGTGAAGCGCTCGACCAGCCGGAGCGACTGGCTCATTGGAAAGTTGTTGCCGTTCCCGCGTGCGCCGGTCTGGCCGTTGAAGTTCGTCGTTTCGACGACGAGCGTGTTGCCGTCCCAGCGGCCGCGTGAATCGCCCATGTACGACTTCATCGTCTGCGGAAGGTGCGGACGCCCATCCACCGGGATCACGCGGGCTTCGTGAACCATCTCGGTGCGAATGACGACGAATCCGGGAGATTGCACGATCTGGTTGCCGTTGTTATAGGCGGACGGAAACATCGAGCCGAGCACACCACGGGTGATACAGCGATCATACGGGCCCAGATCCTCGGGTCCGTTCCATGGACCTTTACCGAAGGAGTCGCGCCAGGCTGTCTGCGATCGGAGTCTGCCATCGGGCGTCATCGGCGGAATCTTGCCGTCGGCCGGTTCGACGACCAGAGACGTGAGTCTAGTGGGCTGGCGCTCCCACCGCTCACCCCAATGCGCGGGCCCGCCTCCGGAATCACCGTCCGGCGGCGGTGCGATCCTGGCGCCGGCTTCCGTACCTTGCCGGACGCGCTCCGCATCCGCGGCGAATTCCTTGAAGCGGTTCGAGAATTCCTCGTCGGTCAGGACCGCTCGCCCGGCGAATTGCTCGGGCCGCTCGAACGGCGCTCCGGCAACGTTCGTGCTGGGCCAGAGACCCTGGATGTCCGGATCGCCCCATGGCGTTCGCGGATGCGTCCAGGCTTTGCCCGATTGCTTCGAGCCGTCTGTTTTGGCCGGTGTCTGCGCCGCGACGTGAACCATCGCGGCCGACGCGATCAGGGCTACTGTTGCTCCAAAGAGTTTCATGTGAAGGCCTCGTACAGTGTGAAGCCTGAGGTCTGAAGTCTCAGGTTTCAAATCCTCACATTCTCAAATTCTCACATTCTCGAATTCTGAGGTGGGCTCGTTATCGTAACGCGAGAGCGATGAGCTCGCCGGGCATTTCTCTTCCGGAGACCGCCACGACGATGTACTGCTTACCGCCGAGCATGTAGGTCATCGGTGCGCCGCTCGTGCCGGCAGGCAATTCGGTTTCCCACGCGATCCTGCCCGTCTTCTTGTCGAACGCGCGGAACATCTTGCCACCGCCACCCGGTGGGACACCGAGCCCCGTGTCGCTCCCTTCGCCGAGGAACACGAACGTCTTGGTGAGGAGCGGGGCCAGCCGTCCGGGCGAACCCAGAGGCGGAAGGTTGAGAGCTTTCAACGCCGGGTGATTGCGAAGGCCGTCGCCGTTGGCGACCGACCAGAGAATGTCGCCCTTATTGAGATCGATCGCGACGAGGCGCGAGTACGGCGGCTTGAACGGATCCGGCAAGCCCTGCGGCCCCTCGAGTCGAGGCGTTGCCCACTTCACGAGCGGCAGCGTCGTTTCCGGATGCTGCGATTTTCCCAGCGCGACGATGGACGGCAGATGAGCCGATGGCACGTAGAGAATGCCGCTCTCGCGATCGAACGCGGCGCCGCCCCAGTTTGGCGCCGCCGTTGGTTCCTGGCATCAAGATCGTGCCCTTCGGTCCTTCCTGGCTGCCGAGAAGCACTGGGGGCGTAAAGAGCGGACCGTACCTGGTACTGGCTGACGATCTTCAGAGCTTCGGCCTTCAGCTCAGGGGTGAAGTCGATCAGATCGTTCTCGGAAACGCCCTGTTGATCGAATGGCGGCGGCTTGGTCGGGAAGGGCTGCGTTGGTGAATACCATTCACCGGGAACATTGCCCTGCGGAACGGGGCGTTCCTCGATCGGCCACACGGGCTGACCCGTCACACGATCGAAGACGTAGACGAACGCCTGCTTCGAAACCTGCGCGACGGCTTTGATTCGGCGGCCGTTGACCGTGATGTCGGCCAGCACCGGCGCCGCTGGAAAGTCGTAATCCCACAGGCCGTGGTGGATCGCCTGGAAGTGCCACACTCGTTTGCCGGTCTTGACGTCGAGGCAGACGAGGCTTTCGGCGAACAGGTTGTTGCCAGGTCGCGTGCCGCCGAAGTAGTCGCCCGTCGCGGTCTCGAATGGCAGGTAAACGTAGCCGAGCTCCTCGTCGGCGCTGATCAACGACCAGACGCCGCTGTTGCCTGAGTACGTCCACGAGTCGTTCAGCCAGGTGTCGTTGCCGAACTCGCCGGCCCGCGGGACGACATGGAACGTCCACAGCAGCTTGCCGGTGCGGACGTCGTAGCCCCTGATGTCGTCGGGGGGCATGTCTTTCGGCCCTTTGGTCCGCTCGTTCAAGATGTCGGTGGCGGGAGCGGGCACGCCGCCCATGATGATGACGTCGCGAACGACGAGCGGCGAGCTGCTCCACCGGTAGCCGGTGACCGGGCGCTCGTATCCTTTCGTCAGATCGACCTGGCCGCCTTCGCCGAACTCCTTGTAGCGTTCGCCGTTCTTCGCGTTGAGGGCTACGAGATATTGGCCGGTCGTGGCGATGATGCGCTGGTCTTTGCCGTCGGTCCAGTAGGCGACGCCGCGCGTGGACGCCCCGCGCGCGGGCGGCTGACCTTCACGCTGCGGCGGGACGTCGTACCAGACGACTGTCCCGGTTTTCGCGTCGAGCGCCGCGACCGTACCGACGGCGGTGCTCATGTAGAGCAAGCCATCGATCATCACCGGTGTGTTCTCGTAGTTGGTCGAGGCCTGCACGTTGGGGAAGTGCGGTCGCAATTCCTCGGGCATGCCCGACTGACGCCAGACGATGCGAAGGTTCTTGACCGTGTCTTTGTTGATCTGGTCGAGCGGAGAGTACTTGGTGCTGCCCTTGTCACCGGAGTAGGCGCGCCACTCGACGTTCTTCTGATCCGCCGCGCCTCCCGCCATGGTCGCGAGGACTACGGCAGCGGCGATTGCCAGCGCCGGCACGTGTCGGCTCATATCCCGTCCCTCAAGAGCGAATGCCGAACGTCCGAATCAACGAACGTCCGAACTAACGACTAACGACTAACGACCAACGACAACGACTACTTGGGTAACGCGAACACCATGTACTGACCAGGCCCCGGCGGGGGTTGACCGGGAATGCGTGGCGGAAACAATCCGGCGCCGCCCACCGAGATCGCGAGGTACTGCTGCCCGTTCACTTCGTAGATAGCCGGCACGCCTTCAGAGGCGGCTGGAAGATCTTTCTCCCAGAGCACCTTGCCGTTGTCCTGGTCGTAGGCGCGGAGCTTTCGATCGGAGGACGTCGTGATGAAGATCAGGCCACCGGCCGTCACGACCGGACCTCCTCGTGGCGCGTGGCTTCCAGTCGGCGTGGCGCCGCGGCTGGCGATACCGGATACCTCGCCATTCGGGATCTGCCACAGGATGGTGCCTTTGTTGAGATCGTACGCGGTGAGCCGAGACCACGGTGGACCAATCGCGGACAGCCCATTGGTCATCGACATCATGAAGTCGTACGGCGCGTCGTAGGCCACGAAATCTGGACCGACATTGGGCGGAGGAGTGGGAGGGCCACCGCGGCCTCGACCGCCGCGCCCCGGTGCCGCTGGCGGGATGTCCTTCGGGTGGATCAACTTCATGTAGGTCGGGATTTCTTTCGAGACCACGTACATCGTGCCCTTCGTGGGATCGATCGCTGAGCTTCCCCAGTTGGCGCCTCCGTTGTGCCCTGGTAATTCAATCGTGCCTTTGAGGCTCGGCGGTGTGAACAATCCTTCGTTTCGTGAGCTTCGAAGCAGCTCTTTCAACTTCGCTTGTTCATCGTCGGGGAGATAAGGATTGATATCGGCTTCCGTGAACTTCTGACGGGCGAAGGGCGGCGGTGCGGTAGGAAACGGCTGTGTGGGCCAGGTCTTCTCACCTGGCGCGTCGGTCTGAGGAACGGGCCGCTCCTCGATGGGCCATAGAGGGGCGCCGGTCGCGCGATCGAACACGAAGACGAATCCGTGTTTCGTAGGTTGCGCCACGACGTCCACGTTTCTGCCGTCGTGCCGGACGGTGAGAAGCTTCGGCGCTCCAGGAAGATCGTAGTCCCAGAGATCGTGATGAATGACTTGATAGTGCCAGAGTCTTTTGCCCGTCCGCGCATCGAGCGCAACCAGACTGTTGCCGAACAGGTTTGCGCCGTGGCGATTGCCTCCGTAGAAATCGTATCGAGCCGTTCCGAACGGGATATACGCGATGCCTCGCCGCTCGTCGATCGTCAGCTCGCTCCAGTTGTGGACGCCGCCGCCCGACTCGAGGGCATTTTCGGGCCACGTGTCGGCGCCGAATTCGCCTTTCTCCGGGACGCTGTGGAAGGTCCACTTGAGCTCGCCTGTCCGAACGTCGTACGCATGAACGTCGCCAGGACTGGAGATGTACGCAGCGCCGCCCGCGGGCAGCGACATGATGATCAGGTTTTCGAAGACTCGCCCCGGGTTGCCGGTTTGAAGCGGACGAACGGCTGTGACGTCACGATTGAGCCCGACCCGCACGTCCACTCGACCGTTGTCGCCGAAAGCGGCGATCACGTTGCCGGTCCGCGCGTCGATGGCCGTCAGAAAGCCGGCGTTGAGATACAGCAGTCGTCGATCGGATCGATCCGAGCTTTCCCAGTAGCTCATGCCGCGATCCCCGACGGCGCCTTCGTTGCGGTGGACCCAGAGCTCCTTGCCGGTGGCCGCATCGAGCGCGACGATCGACCGGCTGCCCGTCAGCACGTACATCACGCCGTCGACCACAACCGGGTCGAAACGAATGGTCCCATCGCCGGCGGGAAAGGTCCACGCCACCTGGAGCTGTTTCACGTTGGACTTGTTGATTTGCTTCAGCGCCGAATACTGCGCCGAATCGGGCGTCCCCAGGTAGCTACGCCACGTGGTGTAGGACCGTTCGACGTTGCCGTTCGTGGACGCTTGTCCAGCGGATAGCCGTGGTGTATTCGAACTCGAACCGACGGCCGCAAGGACGATCGCAACCGCCAGGAAACGTCGACTGAAATTGCCCATGAGCTCTCCTGAAAATCCGCTAAGGCTTCGAGGCCTCAATGCGAATGAGTTTCAACGGTTCGATCTCGGTGGAGATTTCCGTCTGGCCGGCAGGAAACTTGTTGACCGCGAGAATGTAAGCGACCAGATCGGCGTACACTTCGCGGCTCAGCGAGCCGGGATCATTGTCCGGCATGGTCAAGCGGATCAGGTCGAACAGGTCGCCGACCGTCCGGCCATTCCACGACGTGCCGAACGCCGTACCCGCCAGTTCTGGAGCCGGCCCGCCAATGAAGCCGTCCCCGTGGCATTCAACGCACAGGCCCGACTTGAGCGCCCCGCGTTTCGCCTGGTCCAACGTGTAGACCCCGTCCCAGACCGACCGCACTTGCGAACCCGTCGCAGTCGTTGACGGTTGCTGGAGGGTCGGTTGGGCGACGGCCGAATGCAGCAGTCCGCCGGTCAATCCGGCAGCCAGCAGGATCGTTGCGCCCAACCAATGCGCCATAGAACGGCATTCTACATCGATGATCTCGGGACCGATGACTTCAGGATTGATGTACGGATTGATGATTTGCGGATCAAATCATCGTTCATCGATCATGCGTTCATCGATGATTTCATCCGTTCATCGACGAATCTATGTCTACTCTATTTTGGAGGTTGACGACCTGTGCCTCGCGACCGCCGGATCCCGATCGGGCGGGAGCGACGCAGAAGCGGTTGCGGCCCAATCGTTTGGCCTGGTAGAGGGCCGAATCGACCCGGTCGATGAAATTCGTGACGTTGATTTCACCGGGAATGGCCGCGGCAACACCGATGCTGGCCGTCACGCTGATTCGCTTGCCGCCGGCTGCGACTTCGAGCGTCGCGATTTCCCGCCGCAGACATTCGGCCACCTGTTCGGCGCCGATCAGCGGCGTGTCTGGAAGCATCACAAGGAATTCATCGCCGCCGTAGCGGCACCTGAGGTCGCTGTTTCGCAGCACGCGCGCAAGCAGCGCGCCCACGTTGTGCAGCAGTTCGTCGCCCCGAACATGTCCGAGCTGGTCGTTGATGGTCTTGAAATGGTCGATGTCGAACATGACGACCGACAGAGGGTTCCCCGACCGCTTCGATCGTCGCAGCTCGCTGTCGAGCATCTCCAGCGCGTGGCCGCGGTTGAAACACCCCGTCAAGCTGTCGCGCAGGCTCATCTCGCGCGTTTCCCGAAACAGCTGAACGTTCGTCACACCGATGGCGATGACTGCGGCAGCCGCCCCCAGCATCCGGCGATCGTCCGGTGAGAGCGGCGGCCGGTTCCGTATGCCCAGGACTCCAACCACGGTGTCCGTCGCCACCATCGGGAAGCAGATGTCTTCTTCGTCTGGAATCCCTTCGGCGGATCCATCCAGCGCGCTTTGGGAGCAGAGCGTTCGCTCGGCGATCGTCCGAAGTACCTCCACACTCCTGCTGTTGAAGGTGCTCGCGCCCTGGACGAGCGGCACCCACCGCTCTCCTGTCTTGAGCATGGCCCAGAATTCCCGATCGTGCGCGAACGCCGGTACGTGTCGCCAAAGAGCGTGGAGCAGCGTCGAACGGTCCAGCGTATTGGCCAGCGCGTGTCCCAAGGTCATCAGACGCTCGAGATCCTCGGTGCGCCGGCGCGCCTGGGCGGTCTCGGCGTTGGCCGTCGCCTGCAGCGCGTTCCAAGCCTGACGTTTGCGATATTCGTGAAAGAGGACGACCGCGACCAGGATGGTGAGGCCGGGGAGCAGGTCGACGCGATAGCGAGCTTCGATCTCGCGGATGATGTCCCACAGATCGCGAAGCGGCTGTTGAAAGACCAGCACCGCGGCCGCTATGAGACCAACGGCCAGGACGGCGTCGTCGCGTTCGATAAGACGGAACCGCATGCCTGCAACAGCCTCTGATCAGCCCGGCCGTCAATAGGTTGGCCTGACGGCCGCCTCAGGAGGGCTGTGAGACGCTGTATCGGCGCGAGACATGCCGCGAAACAGCGAGATGCTTGACCTAGTCCGGGTCGGCCACGAATCGATAGCCGACCCCACGGATGGTCTGCAGGTGGCGGGGACTGGCGGGTTCGTCCTCGATATAACGTCGAAGCCGCACGATGAAGTTGTCGATGGCGCGGGTATCGGTGTCGTCCCGGACGCCCCACACTCTTTCCAGAATTTCCTTGCGTGGCACGGGACGGCCCTGATGCTGCACGAGGTAGCGCAGAAGCGCCGCTTCCATCAACGTCAGCGGCATCCGCTTTTCCCCGATCCGGATTTCCAATTGCTCGAAATCCACGTTCTTGTCGCGGAAAGAAAAGTGAGATGCAACCGAGGACGTCTGTGCCGCCACTTCCAGCCGGAACCAAGCATGCCGCCGCAACAGGCCGCGCACGCGCGACAGGAGGACCGGCAGCTCGAACGGCTTGGGCAGGTAGTCGTCTGCCCCGACTCCGAGCCCGCGAATGACATCTTCCGATCGTCCGCGTGCGGTCAGCATCAGCACCGGCACGAATCGGCGTGCCCGGCGCAACTCCGTGACGACGCCGAACCCGTCGATTCCGGGAAGCATCAGGTCGAGGATCACGAGGTCGTATCGATTCGGTTCGGTGGTCAGCCTCTCGAGCGCTGCCTCGCCGTTGTCCACGAGATCGACATCGTGCTGTTCGGCCTCCAGATTGAAGCGCAGTCCATCCGCGAGATGCTGTTCGTCTTCGACAACCAAGATCCGGCTCATCGTCTTTGCTTGTGCGGTGAAAATCTCCACCACAGAGGACACAGGGGACACTGAGGTTCAGTCGTGTACGTTTGAATCTCCGTGTCCTCCGTGTCCTCCGTGGTAGCTAGTTTTGGACTCAACGCGGTTCAGCAATCGGCAGCTGAACCGTGAAAGTGCTTCCGTGTCCCGGCCCATCGCTCTCGGCGAACACCTTTCCTCCGTGCCGGGCGACGACCGAGCGGACGATGAAAAGTCCGAGACCTGTTCCTTTGATGCGCGTACCCATGGCGCCCGGGATCCGATAGAAACGTTTGAAGATTCGCTTGAGCTCCGGCCTCGATATACCGACGCCCTGATCGCGCACGCGCAACGTCGCCTTCGTCGGATCCGTCTGCTCGAGCTCCACAGCAATCCGAATCTCGGGCCCGGAATACTTGATAGCGTTGTCGACCAGATTCGACACCACCGCCTTGAGATCGTCCTCGTCGCCGAGCACACGCTGAACGGTACCGTTGCTGAGCGTATCCCGGTACGTCAGCGCCTCGGGCAGCAGGCGATGACGAGTTCGTGCCAGTGAGAGACATTCCTGCACGACCGCGCTCAAGTCGATTGGTGTGTGGCTTGCCGGCCGCAGGCGCGCGCCGATTCGGCCCGCCCGGAGCACCTGCTCGATTGTTCCGAGCAGCCGGTCGCTGTCCTCGACCATGACGCGGTAGAACTCCTGCCGCTTCGCTTCGTCAACCTGACGGTTCTGCAGCGTCTGCAGGTACAGCTTCATCGACGCGACGGGTGTCTTGAGCTCGTGGGTGACGGCGTTGATGAACGCCTCGTGCTGCTCGTTGCGCCGGATCTCGCGGACCAGGAAGATTGTGTTGAGAACGACGCCGGTGATGATGAGAGGAAAGACGAGAATGCCGGCCAACAGGAGACCGGCTTCCCGCCAATTGAGGATCACCCAGCCGATGTTGAGCGCGAGCGCGCCGCCGACCAGTCCCGCGCCCAGGACGATGAAAAACGTGATCGACTTTCGGCGCCCGCTGAACCTCATTATTAAGTGGGGCTCCGCCCCACACGGTCTAATAAGGATAAAACGAACGGAGGCGCGACGCCTACGAGCCTTGAGCAGGTTGCTGACTCTTCCAGCAACCTGTTAAGCGGCTTCCTCCTCGGAAGTTCGGCTGATCTTGGCCACGCGGATGTCCCACACCAGGCCGACGGCGCGAAGACCTTTGAGCGCGATCCACGTCGGGTCGAGCTCGTACCAGGCCAGACCGTGGCGGGCCGACGTCGGGTGTGCATGGTGGTTGTTGTGCCAGCCCTCGCCGAACGTGAGGAGCGCGACCCACCAGGTGTTCCGTGAATCGTCCTTCGTGGCAAACCGGCGGCGTCCCCACAGGTGGGTCGCCGAGTTGACCAGCCAGGTCGCGTGCAAGCCTACGACGACGCGTAGGAAAATCGCCCAGTTGACCAGTCCCCATCCGCCGATCGCGAGAAGCGTGAAGCCGAGCGCCGTGAGCGGCACCCAATGATAGGTCGTCAACCAACGATAGAACGGATCCTTACTCAGGTCGGGCGCATAGCGCCCCATCCGCGCCGTGTCGTTGTGATGCGCGTCGCCAAAGAGAATCCATCCCATGTGCGCCCAGAACCCGCTGACGCGAGGTGTATGTGGATCCTCCGTCTCGTCCGAGTACTGATGATGCAGTCGATGCGTGGCGACCCAGAAAATCGGCCCACCTTCGAGAGTCAGTGTGCCGCAGATTGCCAGGAAATACTCAAGGGGTTTGTAGGTCTTGAAGCCGCGATGGGTGTGCAGCCGATGGTACCCCATGCTGATGCCCAAGCCACCGGCGATCCAGTAGAGCACGACGGCCGTGATCAGATTGGTCCAGGTGAAAGTGAAGAATGCCGCAACGGCCTGGATATGGAACCAGATCAGAACGAGACACGTCAGGACGTTCAACTTGCCGTACCGGGACTCGGACTCGGGCGCGATCGGTGAGACGATGTCGGTCATGCACGCTCCTCATGGCGGATGTTCTGTGTAACGTATCGAAGCGCGCGGGACTCGACTGTAAGACTTCCGTAATACTTCGTCGGTCGCGCTAAGTTACTGAGTCCACTGTCACAATTTCCAGTTCACAGTACGGCCTTCTGCGGCCCTCCAGAATGCTCCTCTGGCTGAAACTCGTGCTCGTTCCAGCCCTAGTTGGAGGCGTCACCCTGGCCGTGGGCCGATGGGGTCTTCGGGTTGGTGGGCTGCTGACAGCGCTGCCCATGGTTGCAGGCCCTGCGTTGTGCTTTTACGCCATTGAACAGGGCAACGGATTCGCCGCGAGCGCGGCCCGGACCACGCTCCTCGGCATCGTTGGTACGGCGGCGTTTTGTATCGCGTACGCATGGAGTGCGCGGCGCGCGAGTTGGTTCGTCAGCTTAATGGCCGGCTGCCTGGTATTTGCACTGACGGGAGCGGTCATGTATCGCGTGCGGCTCGGCAGGTTGGGGGAGCCGGGTGTTGCGGTCGCAGGATCAGTGGAATTCTCACCGCGTTTCCGGTTGCGACGGTCGTCATCGGCGTGTTCACCCAGGTGCAGCGTGGGCACGAGCCGGTGGCGGCGTTCTTTCGCGGACTGATTCGCGGGCTGCACAGTTTTGTGCTTTTCTGTTTTGTGATCAGCGCAGCACTGGGCCCGCTCGGGTTGCCGCTGCTTCCAAGCGTTGTCTCGGCGCTGTTCGCTCAATTGGCATTCCAGGCGGTCCTTCTGTGGTGGATGTCCAACGGGTTGCTGAAAAACCAGCAACCTGAAGTCTGAAGCTGAAGGAAGAAGGTACAGACCTTCTCAAAGTCAGTGCTCAATTGATCCCACGATAGACGGTGTTCCGTGCTATGCTGAGGTTCCGGATTTTGCCGCGTACTGTGCCGGCCTCAAGCGTATCGAGCCACCTCTGACTCGCTCCCCTGAAGTTCAGCCTAGCTACGAGACGACATCCACTCGACATCAAGTCCGATGCTCGGGAACGTCGCGATTGCGACAGAGGAGTGCAGGTCTATGAGGAAGCTGTTTGTCGGAAATCTACCGTACGGAATTGGAGAGACCGAGCTCCAAGAGCTGTTCGCGCGCGCAGGGTCCGTCGAATCTGTAACGGTCATGCGTGACCAGATGACAGGGCGGGCGCGCGGGTTTGCGTTCGTCGAAATGAGCACAGACGAAGAGGCGCAGACCGCGATCCGCGAATTGAACGCAAGTGAGGTCGGCGGACGCAGTCTTACCGTCAATGAAGCCCGTCCGAAGGTCGCGCGTAGCGGCGGGCCGGCGGCGGCGGCGGCTCTCACCGCCGGCGGTCAGAACCGCGCTGGTAATTACATGGCCGCGTACCGTCGAGGGGCTGTCCGAAAGACAGCACCGGCTCGCAAGGCTGTGGTCGGTCGACCGGCGGAACGCGGCACGCCTAGCTCGGGGCGGATCGTCACGCTGTTCGTCGGCCAGGGCCACGGGTTCATCCGGTTGACGAACAATCGTGAAGTCTTTTTCCACCGCAGCGACGTGCGCGAGGGTGCGTCATTCAATGATTTTGCGGTTGGCGACGCTGTGTCATTCGAATTGATCGAGGACCACGTGAGCGGCCCACGGGGCCTGCGAGTCGAGCGGCGGCGACCGCGTCGCTGATTCGGCGTATACTGACGTTTTCGCTTTTCTGAGCCTTCGGCCACTCCGGCCCGAACCCTCCCAAAAGCCTTGGCGCTTGTGAGGGCCTGATGCTACAACAACCGGAACCTGATCCTGACTTCGACGCTCGCTGGGCCGCCTGGCTCGCGCGAGGCGCCGCTCACGAGCGGGCGGTTCGTCGCCGCCTCGTCATCATCGTGCCGGCGGCGCTCGTCGTCGCCGTGGTCGTCTACGCGTTGCTCACTCGCTGACGCGACGAAGAGGCACACTATCGTGACAAAACGCCCCGACGACATGAATGCGTTCGAGTTCGCGGTGTTGTCCGGCCTTCGTGCCGCGCAATTGCACCGGGGGTGCACGCCCCGCGTCGAGCAATCGCCCAAGGTCGCGGTGACTGCGCAGCGTGAAGTCGCCGAGCGAAAAGTGTTGGCGTCACCCGAGATGGACGAGCGTGATTTCCAAGGCGTCAAGTAGCAGGATCGAGTCTACAATTAACTGACGTTCCACAACGAGGCAGACGATGGCGACAATGAACGGCACGATCAAACGGTTGACGGACAAGGGATTCGGCTTTATCGCCGCAAGCGACGGCACCGAGTACCTCTTTCACCAATCAGCCTGCACAGGCGCACGCTTCGACGAATTGCGCGAAGGCCAGTCGGTAACGTTCGAGCGCGGGCAGGGCCCGAAAGGTCCACGCGCCGAAAACGTCCGCGTCAGCTAGTAGCGGAGTCTCACCCGGCGCGCCGCCCTCGCGAGGGTTGACGTGAAGATGCCGGTGGCCTTCATCCCGCATGGCGGCGGCCCGTGGCCGTTCGTCGACGTCGGGTTTCCGAAGGCCGACGTCGATGGGCTCGCGGAGTATCTTCGCTCCGTCCGTCAGGTGCCGCACGAGCCGCCGCGGGCTCTCCTGGTGGTGTCCGGCCACTGGGAGGAGGCGCGGCCGACGGTCATGACATCTTCAAGGCCGCCGATTTTCTACGACTACTACGGTTTTCCACCCGAGTCGTACACGATCACCTGGCCGGCGCCGGGTGCTCCGTGGCTGGCCGCCCGCGTGCGAGAACTGCTGTCCGACCGCGGTATCGCGAGTGGTGAAGATCCGAATCGTGGCTACGACCACGGCACTTTCATTCCACTCAAGCTGACTTATCCCAATGCCGAGATTCCTACGATCCAACTGTCGCTCGTGGACGGCCTGGATCCGGAAGAACACCTGGCGCTCGGCCGCGCCCTGTCGCCGCTCCGCGACGAGGGCGTGTTCATCGTTGGCAGCGGGATGACGTTCCACAACCTGCGCGCGTTCCGCGATCCACGAGCCGTCCCGGTCGCCGAGGCCTTCGACGAGTGGCTGCGGGACACGATGTCGCTCGAGGCGGACGCTCGAAATCGCCGGCTCATCGACTGGGAACGCGCGCCGGGCGCGCGAGCGGCGCATCCGCGCGAGGAGCATCTGATTCCGCTGATGGTGGCCACGGGTGCCGCCGGCACGGATCGCTCCCATGCTGCTTACAACGGTACCTTCGGCGGCCTGCGGCTGTCGGCCTTCCAGTTCCCGTCTGCTTGAAAGTCTTCCGTCTTAGTCTCTGTAACCGACCGACCGACAGCCGCCATGGGGTCGGCCGTCGTGGCTTCCGGCTTAAGCCGGAAGCTACTAGCGCCGCAGCCCGGGGTCACCCGCGGGCGGCCGAGCACGCTTCTCACCGGCTGCGTACCTCACGACTCGTACCCGTTCGACAGTGACCAGCGCGCCACCCGTTACCATCTCATCCAGGATCGGCAGCAGACGCTCGATGTGTGCCTCGTCGTCAACGACTTCAATCAGGACGGGAAGATCGCTTGAAAGCTCGACGAGGCTGGCCGTGTGGATGACACTGCTCGCTCCGAATCCTGCGGTCCCATGGATCACCGTTGCGCCCGCATAGCCTTCGCGGCGGAGGCGCTCCAGCAACGCTCTCGACAACGGCAGGTGATGGTACTGGTCGGATTCTCCGAGAAAGATCCTGACCAGGAACTGTTCGCCATCCAGAATCCGCATGACAACCTCCTTACCGGCCGATGAGGTGGCGTGCGCAGAGCAGCCCCAACAAGCCAGCGGCGAATGCGCCCAGAATGGTGACGGCTGCGTTGACGGCAGCGGCGCCCAGTGCACCTTCCTCGATCAGGCGCGTCGTCTCGTAGTTGAAGCTCGAATACGTGGTCAGTCCGCCAATGAATCCGATGGTGATGGCAGACCGGACAGTCGGAGACCAGGACAGTGTTCCTGCCGCGTGCATCACGGCCGCGATCGCAAAGCAGCCGACCAGATTGACGATGAGAGTGCCGACCGGGAAGGCGGTGCCGAAGCGTTGGGCGGTCCACAAGGCGATCAAATATCGCGTTGCGGTGCCGGCGGCGCCGGCCAGACAAATCCAGATGAATCGTTCCATGTCGCGTCACCTCTCGGGCGCCGCGGCATGAGGAGGGACACTCCCACGGCTACCCGTAGGAGTCATTGGCCGTCACGAAAACGGCGGTTCAGGCGGACTCCACCGCCGAACGAAGCTCACCGGAGTCTGACGGCCTCCTGCGACTGTGTCAAGGTTCCTTCATGACGCCGTTCGCGCAGCACATGACCAGGCGCCTTGCCGTGCCGCCGGCCCCCGTATGTGGTTTCACTCGTCATTCGATTGGCGCATCAGTGTAGCCACGTCATTTTCCGCGTGCGGACGTGCCCGACGTTTCCACTCATCATCATTTCTCAATCGTATAGATCTCCCGCCGTCCCTCGACGACGAGTTCGTGATAACCCTTCATCGCCTCCTGAAATTCCTTCACCTCCATCGACTTCTTCGTCATCTCCGCGTACTTCTCCAGGCTCTCGACCTCCATCTCCGAGACAACGGTCCAGTAGCGCTCGGCGCTGACGTCCGTCATGACGCGCATCGGGCCGAATCCCGCCTGGCGGCCGAGCTTATCGACGGCGAGGAATTTCTGAACCATCGGTCGTGCCTGTCCCGGCTTGCAAAACATGATGTCTCTGACAAGAAACATGGCGCCTCCTCTGTGTGAAGTATCGACGACGTTTCCGTCCACGATCTTATGCGGAAGCGCGTCCGGACAGGGGAGCACTTGACTGAACGTCCGCAACTGTCGTACTGGTCTGACACGAAATGCCGGCTCCTCATCAAAAACTCTACCGGGCGGTGCTGGATTCCCTGCTGAATTCCGCCGAGCCATCGATTCGGTGGAAGGTGCGCGCTGGCGTTCTGAACGAGGATCCGCGCTCGAAGGACATGCGCGCGCTTCGAGAGGATGTTCGCAACTCCGCTCGTGTCCGGACCTTGCTCGCACATCGGGACAAGAAAGGTCGGCTCGTCAGAGGCCGTGGCGTGTACGACAAGTGGCAAGGCGCTCACTGGATTCTTGCGGCGCTTGCCGATCTCGGCTACCCGGAAGGTGACAAGACGCTGGTGCCCGTGCGGGAGCAGATTCTGGATTGCTGGCTCGATCGTCAGTTCTACACGGAGTTCGAAGTCGCCACGAAGGCGGACGCCTACAAGAAGCGTGGTGTTCCGGTCATGCAGGGGCGGCATCGGCGATGTGCGTCGCAGCAAGGCTATGCGCTGTACTTTCTGCTCAGGCTGGGTCTGGAGAGCGAGCGGGTTCACGATCTGGTCGAACGGCTCCTGCACTGGCGATGGCCTGACGGCGGTTGGAACTGCGACAAGGAGCCGTCGGCGTCGAAGTCGACCTTCATTCACACGATTCACAGCTTGCGCGGGCTTCATCTCTACGGGTCGCGCTTTCGCAACCGAAAGGCACTCGACTCAGCTAAAGAAGCATCCGAGATCTTCCTGTCTCGCCGTCTTTACAGGCGCAAGTCGACCGGCACCGTGATCAAAGAGGAATTCATCAGATTGCACTACCCGCTGTACTGGCACTACGACTTCCTCTTCGGTCTGAAGGTGATGACGGAAATCGGCCGCGTTCGCGATCCCCGATGCGCGGATGCTCTCGATCTCCTCGAGAATCGGCAGCTTCCGGCCGGTGGCTGGGCTGCGGAGCGTCGGTACTACAGCGTGTCGAAGGACATCACGCTACACGCCGATTATGTGGATTGGGGTGGAACCAGCACGTCGCGCATGAACCCCTGGATCACCGCCGATGCGCTGTCGGTACTTCGAAGCGCCGGCCGTTGGAATCCGTGATCGGGCGATCGACCCTTCGTGTCTTCGCGACTTCGTGGTTTCGTCTCAACCGCGCGAGATCTGAGGTTCGTTGC
This sequence comes from uncultured Acidobacteriota bacterium, assembly GCA_963773035.1. Classification (GTDB taxonomy): domain Bacteria; phylum Acidobacteriota; class Vicinamibacteria; order Vicinamibacterales; family CAVVIG01; genus CAVRXZ01. Next base: position 403,359 of record CAVYZX010000038.1, read on the forward strand.
GAGTCCAACCGTGAAGATTCGCTGGAACCTTTCGCTTCGCGAGCACACCGACCAGTGCCAACGTGGTGATGATTTGAACGAAGATCACCGTCACCACCATGAGCGGATGGCCCGCCAGGTACTCTTCAGGCCCGGGAATCGCGGCCGAGAACAGCGTGATGTTTGCGAGGTTACCGAGGACGATCACCGCGAGCAGCGATCCGCTTCCCCTGTAGATCCACCAGCAAACCAGGCCGTAGGCCATCTCTAGCGCGAAGCCCCACATCGGCGCTCGATCGTAGAGACCCAAGCCGAGCCTGGGCAGTGAACTGCCAGGCCAGAACGAGATGTCGGAGGCGTGTGTCACCACATCGAGCACGAGGTGCGAGAAGATGCCGATGCCGACGGCTCGTCCGAGCGAGGGCCGCCCGAGTCCCTTTTCAATGAAGAGCCATGCAAGCAGCGCAGCCGCGGTGGCCGTCGCAGCCGAATGCGAAAACGGCATGTACGCGAGATGAATGTCCGCCACGCTGTGCACGGACGATTCGGTCGTTGTTCGCTCGACGCCGAGGTAATTGAGACCGACCCACGCGAGCTCCATGGCTTGAACCGAGACGAGCAGCGGTGTCAGCGGAACAGTAGGGAAGCGCCGTTTGATGATCAGCGCGGTGGCGGCATGGTCGACGGCGAACATATGACCTTCAATCTGAGGCCGTTCAACAGGTGGCCCCGAGAGTGATTGTGCCGGTCACGTGTTTCAGAGGCTGTGACTTTTGTCACGCATCCGGGACCACAGCTGGCGGCTCATCCGAACGGGATCGAGAATCTCAACTCGGCCAGGCGACGTTCGCACGAGCCGCTCAGCGCGAAGCTCTGCCAGGACACGTGCGACAACCTCTCGAACCGAACCCACGCTGTTTGCCAGATCCTGCTGGCTCACGAACGCGGTGAGCCGGCCGTCCGCGGCAGGGCGCGACGCCGCAAGGTCGAGGAGATGGCGTGCGACTCGCTGGCGGACAGAGGCGAACGCATTGCCCGCGAGTTCTTCGAGCACGTCGTACAGCCGATGAACCGATTCTTCCGCGAACGCCCACGCGAGCGACGCATCGTTGCGCGCGGCTCGCTTGACGCGCTCGACATCGAAAAAGAAGGCCGCTACGGGTACGACCGCCTGCACGAAGACGGGTGCCGGTCCTCCGACGAGCGCCGGCACACCCAGAAGATCCCCGGACCGGACGTATCGCACCGTGACTTGCCGGCCGTCGCTGGCATGCATGTAGACACGAAGCAGACCGCGCACGACAACGGCCAATCTCTCGGCGTCCGCTTCGGCGTACACCGTATGACCGGCCGGGAATTCGGTGACGCGCCCACCGTCGACCAGCGATTCGACGATTCCGGCCGACAACGACGCCCAGCATCCGCGTCGAAGCAGAGCGACGACGTCGACGCGTTCACTGCCTCTCATGGAGTGATCGCGAGGAACAGGTAGGCCGCGAGCAGCGCGAGATGGACACCGGCCTGCAAGAGGGTCGCGCGGCCCGGCACCACAGTGAGCACCGTGACGATGCACGTCAGGGCGAACAGCACGATGTGAGTCGCGTCGAGCCCGAGATGCAGCGGAACGGGCAACCAAATCGAGGCGACCGCGATCGTCGGGATCGTCAGTCCGATGCTGGCCATGGCCGAGCCGAAGGCGAGGTTGAGACTGATCTGCATTCGGCCCCGGCGCGCAGCACGAACCGCCGCGAGCGTCTCTGGCAACAGGATGAGCATCGCGATAATCACGCCGACTACTGATACGGGGAACCCAACGGCCACCACGGCCGCCTCGATCGTGGGCGATACCAACTTCGCATTGCCGACGACACCGATCAGTGCGACTAGGAGCAGCGCAAGGCTTCTCAAAGCCGCGCCTGTCGATGGGGGAGTGGCATGCTGATCGGCATCGATAACGTTGCCGTCAGCCGTTACCGGTAGAAAGTAGTCGCGGTGCCGGCCCGTTTGAAGCGTCACGAACAGACCGTACAGCGACAGGGCAGTGATGGCGGCGAACGCGAGCTGCGGCGGCGAGAACACTGGACCGGGGCTGCTTGTCGTGAAGGTCGGAACGACCAGACCGAGTGTCGACAAGGTCGCGACGGTCGCAAGGGCCGCACCCGATCCCTCGGCGTTGAACGAGACGACTGACGCATGCCGCGTCCCCACCAGGATCGACAGACCCACGATGCCGTTGCATGTCAGGATGACCGCCGCGAACACGGTGTCTCGCGCGAGGGTTTCAGCCGCCCCGGCGCCGGCGATCATCAAGGTGACGACGAGTGCCACTTCGATCACCGTCACCGCCACGGCGAGAACCAACGACCCGTACGGTTCACCGACACGATGAGCGACGACCTCTGCGTGGTGAACAGCGGCGAGCACCGCGCCGGCCAGGAGTATGGTGACGACGCCAACGATGACAGGCGGAAGAGCCCTGCCCCACGCCAACCCCAAAACAACCACGGCCACGACCGGGACTACGGTGGTCCAGGAAAGAACGAGTGAACGCGTGGCGGGAGGCTGGCTCATGGCGGTTGAGATGGCGCCTTGCTTCAGATCCGTGAGCTTCTCACGAAGCGACTGATGCTAATCAGAAACCCACCGCCCCGGACACCTGAAACGAATAACCCTGGTACGCGGCGCGATTGTGGAATTCCTCGAAGAACTTGACGCCTGCATTGACTCGCTGATTCGGAAACACGAAGTTCACCACGAAGCCGAGCGCGTTGATGGCGTACCGTTCTCGGGATTCCTCCTCGGTGATTGCCGGTCCGCTCTTCGCCGTCGTCTGGCGCTGCTCGTACCCGGTGACGCCGACCTGCAGGCGGGTCGGGCCTTTCGCGAACGCGAACGTCCGGACCAACGAGTAGTCGAGATTGATCGTACCGCCGGGTTGCGTGCCGGTACCCTGTTGGGTGGTGTGCCATTCGTACAGCTCGAACGCGGAGAAGGTGACCGAGTTGCTGCGGGTGATTTGTACGGTTTGGCCCGAGGACAACGTCGGCGTCCAGTACCCCGATCCAACGTTGTCGCTGGCGCCTTCAGCGAAACGCCCGGTTGGGGCGAGGAAACCCACCAGAGCGCGCAGCGATGTGCGCTCTCTGTTCCAGCCGAGGATCAGCGGCAGATAGTACGAATCCGCAAACCCGCCTCCGCCGCTCAACTGACCGTGGATGTCCGAGACCAACTGGTTCTTCGCAATCGGCAGCGTGGCGACGGCAGAGTAGTGGGCGCCTCCGAGCACTGTGAGCTTGCTGACCCACACGAACGAATTCATGTCCATGATGACGGCGTTCTGGCCGCTCACCGGCAGCGTCGAGCCATCATCGGCCTTGGACTGGTCGCGAGCGTAGAACAGCAGCTGATTGGCGTAGGTGAATCCGGGCTCCGGCGTGACACCGGATCCGATGGCGGTCATGCCCAGAGGATAGACGCCACGACTCTGCGCATGCGCTCGCGCCGACCCCAGAACGCACACACAGGCGAACAGCCCGGCAGCCGGACCCAGTCGCGCCATCACTTCGTCGCGATGTTCTTCCAGAACTGCTCGAGACTCTCGTCGCCTCCAAACAACGTTGTAAAGATCGTTGAATCAGCCAGCAGGATGTCGCCCGCGCGATCCCCTTTCGGCGGCATCCAGAGGAACATGTTGAACTCGCGGTGACCGGCCTCGGTGAACGGATGTGGTTTCGAGACATCGATCGGCTGCTGTGCGAGCAGGTGGATAGCCGACGTGTCGTTGGAGGTGATGGCGTAATGCGGCAAATGCGGATGGAAGTTGAAGGTCTGCACGCCTTCGAGCCACCCGCGCGCGTCGAGGTCGCTACCCTTGACGAGCGGCTGAAGCCGTCTGGTACCTGGGACCGTGGCTGGACGCAGTCCGTACTGATTGTGAACCGGCACGCCCAGGCCCTTCATGACGGAGCGCGTGTACTGGCCAAATCGCTGTTGACGCGGGACCAGCGGATCGCCGTGGTGCGCGTACTCCATGGCCCGCTCTTTGAGATCACTCGACACGCCCACGTCGTGGTGAGGGCCCAGAATCAGACATGTGCCGTCGCGTTTGAGCCAGGCGCGCAATGCTTCGATTTCCTCTGAGGCGGCCTCTTGCTCCGTGACCAGATGATCGAGGCCGAACACCATCAACGTGTCCGTATCGTCGAGGATGCCCGCGTCGATCGGCAGCTTCTGACCGGCCTGATCGACGCGCTGGTAAACGGCCACGGGATGTCCTGTGAGCTCGCCGACCAGTTGTTGAAAGCGGAGCAGTGATAGATGAAAGAGCTCGAGGGTGCCGGAGATTCCCTGCAGAAACAGCCTGGCTGAGTACTCGGGCGTCTCGTATGTCGGCCAGGCCACCCGGCGCACTTCGGTGATCGTGGAGAAGCGATTGTCCATCTCCGAGATGTCGCGGTTCGCTTCCCAGGGGTAGCTCCAAGTCCAGTAGATGCTGAACCGGCGTTTTCCTTGGGTGTACGGACGCGGAACCTCGACCTGGTTGTACGTGCGCGGGCTCGTTTTCGATCTCATGACATGTGCTCCGCTTGGCCGTTTGCGAGAAATCGCAGCGCTCTGACACCCGGAAGGAAAAAGTACGCTCCCCCTCGAATCGTCGTGAACGCGGGAAGCCCCCGAATCCGCTTTCGAATCGGCCGCTTCGGAATCGTCATGTCGAAGGTGCCGTCGTGAGTGCCGACGATCGGGTCTCGCTCGTTGTCGAGGTTCTTGAAGTTCGGATCGTTGACCCAGACGTTCATCGCGAACTCGAACTGGCGAATCAGACTGGCGCAGCCGATGAAGGCCGCGATTCCCCGCTCCACGCCATCGTCCGGTGCGCCGTCGGGCAACGGCGGGCCGTAGGTTCCGCCTCTTCGGATCATCTTTCGACGTTGCATGTTCTCGGCGGTGTCGCGCGGGTTCATCCGCCGGATGTGCGAGCCGATCGGGCAGCGATAGCCGTGCGGGTCGGCATCTTTGTACAGAAAGTCGTTCGTCCGCTGGGGATCGCCGCCGAGCACAGGATCGTCTTTGTCCGGGGAAAGCACCAGTGGAGCACCGCTCCGCCACCGTCCCATCAGCTTCGCCGCCAGGAGCTCCTGCTGGTCGGAGGTTTCTGCCTGCTGCCGGAGGAACTCTCGAAACACAGCGACGTGCTCCTCCATCCGCAGGTAAGCGAGATAGCTGCCGTTTCGCGAAAGCAGTTCCGGCTGAGGAAGCGGTGGCACCGTTCCACTTTCGTCCTCGTAGCCGAGGAAGAACTCACCGCCTCTCACAGCTGGTCCCGAGCCCGGTGTTGGCTGCTCACCGGTTTCTGCAATCACGGGGTGGGATAGGCGGTCGCGGTAGCCGAAGTGTTCCCGAGCGACGCCGTCGAACGGAGGAAGGGCTTCGAGGTTCAGTGCCGACAGCACTTTGACCCCCGTGTGCGTCGACAGGTACTCCCGATGCTGACGTTCGCATCGGTCGCGTTCGGCCACGTCGCGAGCGAAGAGAATCACAATCGCATGCAGTGCTGGGCTTCCGAGATCGCCCGTCCATCGATCGGGACGACTGTTGCCGACGATCCCGAGAATCGCCGCGCGCGCGGCCATTCCCTGACGAAATTCTTCCGGGAACGTCGCCAGCACGGTGTCGTCGGTCCCCAGTGCGCGCAAGCCATTGCACGTGAACGCAATGGTGACCCAGCGGGCGTCGGGTGTTGCTGCGCCCACCGATCGCCCGGTTCCTACCTTGTCCATCAGGCCAGCGAGCCACGCTCGGCCGGCCGTGGCGCTGTCGAAACTGAGAAACTCGTACCTCGCCGCCAGCGCGGGCGTCCGCGCCAGCAGAAAGTGCTGAATATCGTCGAGATCCAGTGGTGTCGGCATCGGTGATTACTGCATCTGGTCGAGCATGGATGAGAAGGCTTGTTTGAGCGCGAGTGCCTTCTTGATTTCGCCGGCCGTGACGTACGGATATTCCCCGTATTCGAGGAAGCTGGGGCACTGGTGTTCGCGGACGAACTTGATGAAGGCCGGCGCGTTGGTCTTCCAGTCCAACGGAAATCCTTCGAGCTTCTCGAAAATCGTATTGACGCCGGTGGCCTTGAAGAGCTCGATCGCGTCCTCGGTGTACTTGTCGAAATCCGTATCGAAAATGCCCTGGTACATGAAGTACTTGTCGGCCCCGATGTCGAACAGGACCCACCGCAGGTAGTGGAGCTGCAGCGGGGCGAGCGCATGCGGGCTGGCGTCGACCGTCTTTTCAATCCGCGTCCCGTAGGCGCGGATTTCTTCCTCGGTGCCCGGTTTGATCTTCGCGATGATGGTGAATCCGTGACATGCCGGTGTTCGCGGATAGGTCGGGCCGTACCGTCCCTGCTGAGGCGTGAAGTAGCCCTCCTTCGGAATGGCTATCGCTTTGGGTTTGCTCCAGTCGTTGTCAGGTGTCATCGCGTTCTCCTCGAGATCAAAAGGTCCAGACAGCTTCTTGATGCAGGTAGATCGGAACAGCGGCGTCGTAATGCAATTCTTTTGAACTGTTTGAATGAAACCGGCCAAGCGGCAGCACGTTCGATGCCAGGTGAGCGAGCCTGCGCTTGCCGCCCCAAACGGGATTTTCAGCGGAGTTCTTCGCGCTCGATGATTCCCGCTGGAGTCCGGAAGGGAATGGGCTCCGAAATGCCGGAGGACTCAATCGGAGACCGTAGGTCTGGCAAGCCCTTCGGTATTAAGAAGCGGGCCAACGCAATGCACTGGCGACCGCGCAACCCAGACTACCGACAGAGGCGAACGTGCGGACCGTGTGATAGAACTGCCATCGATCTCGCCTCACCGTCCAGTCCGTCGGCAGAGTGTTCGTCGTCCATTGGTTGATTTCATCATCGATTGGGACGTTGACGCTCAGCGTTACAGCAAGCGCTGCAATCATGAGTAACAAACTGATGAGGGTCAGATAAACAGCCCAGCCTCGCGCTTCACGAACCAGCAGTATCAGCACGACCACTGACGATATCAATGCGGCCGGCATCAACACGCTCATCGGCCCGCCGAGGTTGGCGATCATCACATGGCCAATTTCCAGAAAGGATTCAGGTGCGATCGACGCGATCGACCGGCTCAAGCTGAACCATGTGCCCCAGAACACGCCCATGACCAATGCAAAGAGCAGGACATTGGCGAACTGAGCGATGCGGAGGGTTCTAGACGCCACGACGAGACCTCGGCGATGCCAACATGGATATCTCCTTTACCCCAGTCCGCATCTGTAAGTGTTCGACCGCAGCGTCGAACGCGCTCGCCGCCTCGCCGTCCGCGGTCGGACGCCGCCACGCGATGAAGCCATCGGGACGAATCAGCACCGCGCCATCATCATCAACGCCGTACGCCGCAGACCAACGATTCGCCACGTCCCAGAGATCGCCATCCGGGTGAATGCCGTGCCACGAGATCCCGAGGACGCGCGCCGCCGGGCTTTGACGTAGTAGTTCCGACCAGATGCGCCCTTTCGGACCGGAAACGAGTACCCAGCGATCGCCGAACAGGTCGATCGTCGAAACAGTCGCGCCCAGGTGCGTGACGACGACGTGCGGCGCCCGGGAACCCGGCCGGCCGGATGGCGCGCGAGGATTTTCAAAGAGATCTGCTGACTCGCCATGGCCATTCGCGACGAACGCTCCAATCGGGTAGCGGTATCCGAAGATGACGGCGGTATCGTCCACGATCGGCTCCGGCGGCGGGAGTTTCCGGCTCGGATCTTTGAACCACGCCTGCAGCCGCGCCAGCGCCTGACCGACGGTTCGATCGGCGACCGGCCGTCGCTCTGAATCATACGTTTCGAGAAGATCCGGTCCTGCGGCGTTGTTGATGACGGCGTCGAGCTTCCACACGAGGTTGTGTACGTCCTGAATGCCCGTGTTGCCGCCAAAGCCACCGGTTGGCGGCATGAGATGCGCACTGTCGCCGACGAGGAACACTCGTCCTTCGCTGTAACGGTCGGCCACGGCCGCGGCGGCGTCCCAGGGGCGGGCGTCGATCACGTCCACCCTCAGATTCGGTTGGCCGGCGCCTCGCCGTATCAGGTCTCCACAACGATCGGGTGTGAAGTCTTCCACCCGCTGGCCACGCTCCGGCACGAATTGAACGGCCATCAGCCACCGTCCATCGCCGCGCGGTACAAGCGTTCCATTGATGTCGGTTACGAAGGCCGCTCGGAGCGCACGACCTCCGATGGTCGTTGGCAGGTCGGCTTCGAAGATCACGTTCATCCAATGCTGCAGGACGCCCGGGCCGTGGCGGCGGATGCCGAGCGCCTCGCGGACCGGGCTGTGCGCGCCGTCGGCAGCGATGACGTAGTCCGAGTGCACGGTGTAATTCGATCCCGTCGAGCGATCGCGAACGTGGGCCAATACACCGTCGCGATTCTGGGTGAAGTTCAGTAGCTCGGCGTTGAAGCGCACGTCAGCGCCATACCGCTCCGCATGCGCTCGAAGAATGGGCTCGAGTTGATCCTGATCGCAGGTCGCTGCAGCGGCTGGACCGAGGTCGCTCGTGTCAGACCAGGGAATGCCCTGCCACGACACATCGGAAGCTGCCAGATTCGTCATGCGGGCGATGTACGCCGACCGGTCGTCAATCAGATCTCTCGCACGAATGTCCGCCTCGATGCCGGCGCTGCGATAAATCTCCATCGACCGCGGCGAGATCCCGCGGAACTTGTACTGAATCGATGTTCCGGGGTGTCGCTCGACGACGAGGCACGGCACGCCGCGACGTGCAAGAAGCAATGCCGCCGTCAACCCGTTGAGACTGCCGCCCACGACGAGGACTGGTGTGCGTGCGTCCATGTCAATCTCCTCTTGGAGCTGGGCCACCGGGCCAATTACTTTAGTCGTATCAACTATCAAGACGATCCGTCAAACTGATTGGTTCACGGACCACATGGGCTGGCTTATGCTTGAGGCATGTCCCATCCGACCACCGAGGCGCTCGCTCGACGCGTGTGGCAGGCGATGTTCGAAGTGCTCACTCGTACGGCGCCAGCGCGAACGACAAGTCTCGCCCGCCGCGGCTTGACGCCTAACGACTCCCGGGCGCTATTCGGCCTGGATCCCCGGACCGGCCGGTCGATGCGGTCCTTGGCAGACGAGTGGCAGTGCGACCCGTCGAACGCGACCTGGATCGTCGATCACTTGGAAGAACTCGGACTGGCCCAGCGTCAAGCCGTTCTGCACGACAAACGCATCAAACTGGTCGTCCTGACACGCAAAGGCGCAAGGACGCGAGAGGAGCTGCTCGAGGAATTTCATCAGCCGCCGCCGGAATTTGGCGTGCTGCAACGCGCCGAGCTCGAAGCACTCGATCGAATACTGGCGAAACTTCAGCCCGCATTTTCATCGACAGCCGCAGCGCCGCGTCGCTAGACGCCTAGATACTTGAATCGCCTAAACTACAGTCAGAGTCTCGGATGGGCGGGTGGCTTCCGGATGGGCGGGTGGCTTCCGGCTTCAGCCGGAAGACGGTTCATCGAGCGATCTCTAATCGAGAAGCGCTACCGTATCGGCGGGCCGGACGATGCCCGGTTGAATCACCGTTGCGTAAAAGCCACTCAGGCCCCATCGCGGCGACTGGGGATCGCACGCTTGCACTCGCGCATCATAAATCCTGGCCTGGATGCCGGAGCCGTACACGTCCAGCGTCCCGCAGGGCAGGCGTATTTGCGTCAGCTGAATCGCGGCGTCGCCCACTCGAAGGCGCTGTCCGAGACGGAGCTCTCGGCGGTCGAGGCCGCGAGTTGTGAGGTTCTCGCCGAGCGCCCCGGGGAACAATGCGAAGCCTTCCGAGACCAGCTCGTCGATCCCTTCGATGGTGATCAAGAGAAGCGCCTTGCGCCGGCCGCCGTGGAACGAGTAGCGCCACGCGTCCCCAGCGATCCCGGTCTCGGTGACTTCGGCCAACGGGATCGCTCGCTTGGGAATGCCGCCTTTCGACACGCTGACTTGCACCACCGTGCCGGTCACATGTTCCTTTCCTGCTGGATAGTTCCGGCAACATTTCCCTCAGTGTCGAAGAAGTATGCGACGGTGCCCACCGTCGGAATGTGGAACTTCGGTGCAGCGATGCGGCCGCCGTTCGCCTCGATGGCGCGAATCGCCTGGTCGATGTTGGCCACGGAAATCGTGCACTCGAAGCCGGTCATCTTCTGTCCGGGCGCGAGCTCGCGGCGCTCCTGCAAGCCGCCGCGGACCGCAGCCTGCTCCTTTCCGGTCTCGATCAGGTAGAAATTGGGCGGCCCCCACGGCTCAAAGCTCCAACCGAAGACCGTCTCGTAGAATCTGCGGGCGCGCGGCACATCGTCGGCGTTGATCGCGAAGAAGGAAAGGTTGTTGGGCATGGGCCGAATGTACGACGGTTCGGGAAGGCGCGTCTTGCGCTAGATTGACAATGAATGTCGCCCAACCGTCAACCTGCGGTCGCCCCACGGCGGCTCACCGCGGAGCAGGAACCGTTTCTGGTGGCCCGTGCGTTGAGCACCACGTATAGCAGCGGATACGTTCTTCATCCGCACACGCACCAGGCACATCAGTTGCTGTTCGCATCGAGCGGCGCGATGACCGTGACGGGCGACCGCACGTCGTGGATGATCCCTCCGGGCCGCGCCGTATTGATCCCCGCGGGAATTCCGCATTCGATCCGCATGTGGGGTGAGGTGGCGATGCGCTCGCTGTATTTTCCGGTCAACGCGCCAGCTCCTGTGTTTGACGCGAAGACGTGCCGCGTGATCTCGGTCCGTCCGCTCCTGCGCGAGTTGATTCTCCGCGTCGCGGAATTGGCAGCCCTCGACTCGCGTGTAGCGGTCGAGGCTCGCCTGATGAGTGTTCTGATGGACGAGCTCGAGACGGCGCACGTCGAGCCCCTCCTGTTGCCGCTGCCCGCGGATTCGCGCGCCTCGAAGGTCGCGGAGTGCGTCCTGAAGAGCCCGGCGGATGGGGTGACTGCGACGGCCTTGGCGCGGCAGTGCGGACTCAGCTCGCGGACGCTCGAGCGGCTGTTCCGCGCCGAAACCGGGATGCGATTCGGACTGTGGCGGCAGAAGGCAAAGCTGCTCGAATCGGTGCGCGTCCTGGTGGAAGGCGGGTCGGTGACAGACGCGGCGCTCGAATCGGGCTACTCGAGCGTCAGCGCGTACATCGCGGCATTCAAGCAGACGTTCGGGTGCACGCCAGGAGCGATGCAGGCGGACCAGGTCGGGGCCGGTAGGCTTGCCGATCTAAGTTGACATCGCGGATCGCCAATCCATTCTGCAGCCGATGCGTTACAGTTTCGGACAAAGGCCGACCACGTCGGCGAAGTTGCCGCAAGACGCGCACGGAGGGAGTCCATGAAGACACTGCTGGTTGGCGCCACGGGACTGCTCGGACCTGAGATCTGTCAGCGGCTTATGTCGGCGGGGCACCAGGTGCGAGCGCTGGTTCGTTCGACGGCCGATGCGGGTAAACGGGCGGCGCTGCACGCGCTTGGCGTCGAGCTCGTCGAGGGTGACCTGAAGGATACGGCTTCTCTCGCCCGCGCTTGGGGCGGGGTACAAGCGGTCATCTCGACCGCATCATCAACGCTGTCGCGTCAGGGTGGCCAAGCGCGCCGTCGAAAGAGCGCTGAAGTCGTCCGGAATGCGTATACGGTCATCCAAGCTTCGTACTTCATGGAGGTGTGGCTGACGCCGGCCTTGGGTTTCGACGCCGCGAACGGGAAGGTGCGGTTGTACGGCGATGGGAGCCAGCCGATCAGCTGGATCTCGTATAAGGATGTGGCCCGCGCAGCGGCTGCCGCCATCATCGAAGGAACCGGTCGACACATGGTCGTGGAGCTCGGCGGACCACAGGCGCTCAGCCCGCACGAGGTCGTGCGGATGTTCGAAACGGCTGGTGTCGGCGAGATTACGACGGAAAGCGTCCCCGTGACCGTTCTCGAGGGTCAGCTCAAGGGATCGACCGATTCGCTCCAGCAGTCGTTTGCGGGTTTGATGCTGCAGTACGCTGCCGGCGACGCGATTGACACGACGACGAGCAGCCGACTCTTTCCATTTCAAATGACCTCGGTGCGCGACTTCATCACCACGCAGCTTGCCGCCGCCCGAGGATAGGTGCGGCAGGCCGCAGGTGATCGGTGCAGCGACGCCTGGCCCCGGTCGCCTCCATTGCGGCGGCAGCCCGGCTGTCGTCGAGGTTGCGAGCCATCCAGAGCACGACACACGACGTCAAAACTCCCGGGACAGTTTTCCCAGCTCCGTGACCCGTTCTCACGCGTCAACGGCACGTCCTTGACGCTAAGTATGAACACGCCTGTTCCGTCAACCGGCGTGTGACGTATCGAAGACAACCTGGTCGTACCACCAGAGCTTCTCGAAGAGCGCTCGCACGCGGTGGTGGTCTCCGGATGCACGTTCGGCAATGGCCGCGATGCTGCGACGGCCGTCGACGTCGTCGAACAGACGCTTGTCCTCGGCGCTGAGCACGAGAACCAGATCGTGGTGGGCGTGGCTCTTGTTCAGCAGCACTCCCGCCGCACCCGCGGGGAGCCGCTCCTGGATCAGCCGAGTCCAGGGGAGTCGAACAGGCACGAAACGTAACCAGCGCTCGTCGTCGAAGCTAACGCTCGTGCCATGGGTCTCATCGCTTCGGTGCACGAGGAGGCTGTGCGTCGTCATCGTGCCCCGCCAGAGCTCCATCGCCGCGTACTGCTCACGACTGGGCAGCGCTGCCAGTCGCTTCGTGTGAGGCGTTCCCGTGATTGCGCCGCAGTGCGGCGAGTACGGCGCCTGCCAATACCAGCGTCCGAACGTCATTTGGTTGCGCTCGATGAAGTCGAACAACTGTGGGACTGAATACGACCGTTCACGCGGGTTCAGCAAGGCATCGGCAAGCGCGTCAGCATTGCCCGCATCGTGCGATCCACGGAGCAGCGTCACCAGCGGATGGTGCGGGGGCAGTGACCCGAGCGTGGCTACCAGCTCGCCGATCTCTTGATCGGAGGTTCCGATGCCGAGCCTGCGGCAATAGTCCTGCAGCATGTACACGCCGGTCCGTCCGTATGGCGCATACACCATCAGGTACATTGCGCCATCAACCTTTAGTACATCGCGAAGCGCGCGCAGGCCGGCATCGGGATCCGCGAGATGGTGAAGCACGCCCGTGCACACAATCAGATCGAACTGGCGCTCCAGCTCGCTGACCCGTTCGATCGGCAATTGCCGGATCTCGAGATTCTTCAGGTCGTACTGCTGCTTCAGCTTCTCCGTATGCGCGATGCTCGTGGAGCTGACGTCGAGTCCGACCACGCTGGCATCTGGCCGGCAGAGCGCGTGTTTGGCGGCCTGCCACGTTCCGCACCCGGCGATGAGGATGTCGAGATCCGCACGATACGGCTGGTCAGGCCACAACAGATGGAATTCGGCCCGATGGCGGTTCGCGTCTCGCCACTCGTCACGCGCGCGATCCAGATTGCCGACCGGTGGCGGATAGGGATGGCGGGTGTAGAACTCGCTGATCGGATCGGTCATGTCTGATGTGCGCGCCTGGCGAGCGTCTTCAATTGTGTCGAAGGACATTCCAGTGCTCCTTCACTCCTGCGCCGCCGCTCGTAGCAGTTGGTACTTTGGTCGGGCCAGCTTCAGCTCTTCCGATCCGCCGTCCGCGGTCCCAGCCTGAATCAGAGGGGCGACCGCGGTATGTCGCGGTTGAGCGGAGCCCATTCGTCGGAAACAGCCCGAAAAACAGGCGGCCTGCGCGCGCGTCCCGTGAATTGAGCACGACTCGTCCCGCAGCATGCTCTACGGGCGACCACGAAACTGCCGCCGGCCGAAAACGTAAGTGCATCATTGAATCGCCGAATCGCCGGCACCAGCGGCACCAACGGGTTATACTCAGGCATCCTGCTTTCTTGAGCTCTTAGGCCCGCTCCGCCCGAGCCCTCACTAAAGCCTCACCTGAGGGTTCACATGCCTGCTGAGTTTCTGTCACCCGAAGTGCACGACGTGTCCGTCGAACCGGTTGTCGATCCGGTGGCGCCTCGACCTGACGTTCGAGCGGTGCGGCGCCGGGAGTCTCGCTCGCCGTTCGACTCGCTCGACGTCGCGTTGGGTGAAGCAGAAGAATGGGATTCCGGTTATCGCGCGAGGCCCCTTCATCCTCACGTTGGAACCCCGCCACTCGCGAGATCGCTCGTGATCCGACGTCCGCCCGGGATGGGTGCCTTTCAGTTCGTCGTACTGTCCAAGCTCCGCGCCGCCCAGTTGATGCGCGGCTGCCGACCCAGAGTCGACGGCATGCACAAGGCCACCGTCATTGCCCAACTCGAAGTGTCGGAAGGGAAAGTGAATCAAGCACCGATCGAGTCGAATCATGCGGAACCCCTCGGCACGATCAACCCACGCGGCGAGACCGTCGGTGTCGCCTCATGAATGACACGGATGCGACCGAGATCAGTGCGCTCGTTCGCAGTGTCATCGTGACGTTCGGTCTGCCGTTCGCGGTCCTGGCGGTCGGGGAGTGCGCAGCTGGGTGGAACATCCACGTCCGCGCTGGAACGGGAGGCATCGTGCACATCACCGTTCCTGACAGTCGGCCTTTCGCGATGCGGTACGCGATCCGCGAAAAATTGGAGGCAGAGCTCTAGTGATGCAACCATGAGAGTGCATCTGGTCAACCCGAGCGCACTCTCTTTTCGGCATCGGGGTGATCACGCCTCGGTGGCTGTACGTCCTGGCAGCAGCGACCCCTGAGATTCATGGCGATCCGCTGATTACCGACGAAACACTTCAACCTCTCCAGCTCGACACCATCAAATCCGCTGCGGGCTACGAGCTCGGCTTGGCGGTCATTGCGACCGACAGCGCCCGCGTCAATCGCGCCGCTATGTGGACGCGATGGATTGCCAGGCCGTGTCAGCGTTTGTTTGCGGCGCGGCTCATGCCGGAGCTCGAAAGCCCATCTCCAGGAACTTACAGCTAGGGGGAACGATGGTGGCTGGATGAGCCAAGCGTCCGTGTTGGTGCTGGTGTTCGATCGAGACGCCGGCACGCGCGCGTGGTATCGAGCCGCGTTGGCCTCGACTGACTACCGCGTCGCCGAGGCGGGCGATGGTCCAGAGGCGGTCGAGGTCCTGGCCGACCGGCTGCCGGATCTGGTGATCACCGAACTGCGTCCTCAACATCGCGACGGTCTCACGCTCTGCGTGGTCAAGCGCGCGAATGCCGCTACGGCAGACATTCCGATCCTCATGACCCTGCTCGATGGTGATTCCGACGTCGAACTCGCGGGCCAGTTCGTGGGAGCCTCAGTGCTGATCGAGCGACCCTCACCCGATGCCGTGGCCACGATCGCCCGGGAGCTGATTTTGGCGACTCCCCAGGTACGGGTGACCCGCCGCCAGCTCCATCGAACGCTCGCGGACCTCAGGAGGGACATCAACACGCATCCGCCTCAGCCAGCAGCCATCGAAGAACAGGCCCGTGAGCTGTTGACCCACGTGGACTCCGCGCTTTCGAGCGTGATGCTCGCGAACGATGAGGCCAAGTGCATGGCCGCGAATGCGGCGGCCTGCCGGCTCACGGGCTATTCCGAAACAGAGATGCTCACCCGATCCGTCTGGGATTTCGCACCCCTCGATGTCATCGAGGAGGCACGAATGCTCTGGGGCCGGTTCCTGGTCAACGGCGAGTGCGCGGGGGATTTCCTGATGGTCCAGAAGGACGGAGCGACAGTCGCGATCCAGCTCTGTGCGCTGGCCAACATCGCGCCAGGCCTGCACGCGACGGTGGTCGGTCTCGAGTCAAGCGAGCCCTGATCTGACGTCCGGATCACTTTGCCGTCGTTTTTTTCGGTGCGGCCCCCGAGTCCGCCGCGCTGGCGACATCGGCTGCGCTGAGCTCGGCGATCCGTTTTAATGCCTTCGCCTTGAGCAGCGCCGCATCGTGTGCGATTGCCGCCTCACCCGCCCGCTCCACGTGAGGAACTCGGCGGTCCAGCGCGGCAATCAGCTCGCGCAGCTCCCGAACGAGCTGGGTGCGAGTTACCGCCATCCAGACACCCCCCGGCGTGGGGTCCCCCGCCGCCGCGTATCGTTCCAGACTTCGCCGCATTTCGTGCAACGCCAGTAGCTGTCGGCGTCGGGATTCTGCATTTTCGTGACGATCGAGGACGATTGGCATGCCGGGCACGACGCGGGAATGGCTACTGGGGCTGACGGTGTGGGCTCATCCGTTCGATGAGTGCGGAAATTGGAGTCTCTCATGTGCCCTCCGGAGACGGCTTTGGTGAGGGCTGGAGGCCGAAATGGCCGCAGGGCTCAGGAAAGCGAAACGTTGGATAAGTATACGCCACGCGCTTGTCTTGGCCTAGCTACGAGCGCAGTCGCATGCAGTTCGTTTCGAGACTAGGCGTGGCGCGCGGCGCCAACTCCGGCCGCGCGGCCGGTCGACCAGGCCCACGCGAAGTTGTGCCCGCCGATCGGGCCAAAGGCGTCGAGCATTTCCCCACACAGAAACAGCCCCGGGTGCCGACGGCTCTCGAGCGTTCGCGGCTTCACCTCGTCGAGCGCGATGCCACCTCCCGTGACTTCGGCCTTCCTGTAGCCTTCGTCGCCAGTCCATGGCAGGACAAACCGTGTCAGCGCTTCGATCAGCGCGGTTCGTTCGACGCGACGCAATTCGGCGGCGCGCCGTTGGGGCGGGATGCCTGTCTCCCTCAACAGTTGCTCCGCCAGGCGTTGCGGCAGATGTCGCGCGACTGTCGTCACCACGAGGCCCGCCGACGTCGTCAGCTCGCGCTGCCACTCGTCAACGTCTTTCGACGACCACGCGATGCGAAACATCGCCGCATGCGATGGGTCGTCTTCGCTCATCCCACTGCGTACGGCGATGTGCGAGAGGTCGAGCACCGACGGGCCGCTGTAGCCGCGATGTGTGAACAGAAAGCCGCCGGACGCCTCGGCGGACCTGCCACGCCACGTCGCGCGCAGCGTCACGTCGAGCGACACGCCGGAGAGCGATGTGTGCACTGCGGATTCGGCAAGGAGAGGCGTGAGCGCCGGATAGGTGTCGTGCACCACGTGCCCGAGCCGGGCCGCGAGCTGGATTCCCATGCCGTTGCTGCCCGTTGACGGCACCGACAGCCCGCCGGTGGCCAACACCACCGCTCGCGCGTCGATCTCGCCTCGGCTCGTCTCGACGCGCCAGCCACTCGATGTCGGCACGAGGCCGGTCAGCGACGTGTCGAATTGAAACTGGCTGCCGCGCTGCCGGGCCAGCTCGATCAGCCCGTCGCGCACGTCTCGCGCTCGACCCGAAACGGGGAACAGCTTTCCCGTCTTTTCCTCGAGCGTGAGCGGGACGCCCACCTCGCGTTCGAAGAATTCACGCTGCGCGACGAGGGGCCACGCCCGGAGCATCCCGCGGAGCAGATGCCCCGGCGAATCGGTGACGAACCGGTCGGGTTCGAGCGCGCTGGGAAGAATATTGCAGCGCCCGCCGCCGCTGATCAGAATCTTGCGTCCGCCGTCGCTCGTCCGCTCGATCACGAGAACCGGGGACCGTTCCGAGGCGAAGATCGCGGCCACGACCCCTGCGGCGCCGGCGCCGACGACGACAATGGAGGACATGACGGAACGAGGCACGGAGCCGCGTTCATTGCTACTATGAGGGAATGGCCCTCGACGAACGCAATCTTTTCACCGAAAAAGCGGAAATGAGGTCCGGGCGGTATCAGTGCCCCAAGTGCCGACGGACCGGAGAATATAGCATCCGTTGGGTACGGCGCTCGAAGAAGGACAAGCTCCCAGCCGGAGCCGACGATGCGGACCGGGCCAAGTTCGCCAAGCTGCGCGATTACCTGCTCCGCCTCGACGACGAGGTCACCTGCAAGACGTGCGGGAAGAAATTCGAGATCCCGTCGCAACACTCGCTGATGTTCGTGGACCAGCTCGCGGGTTTGCCCAACGAGGAAGAGCTCGAACGAGAGATCAGCGTGGCGTCGGGAGAGCCGGACCCTCCACCCGCCAGCAAGCCGGCGTTGCCGGCGCGGTTCACTCGTAAGCCGAGTGGCTGGAAATAGAACGCGGCGACGCGAGCCTCAGATACAACGTCGGCACGACGAACATGTTCAAGAGCGTCGATGTGGTGAGTCCACACAGGATCACGATGGCCATCGGCGTCTGGATTTCACTCCCGGTTTGTCCGCCTCGAAGCGCCAACGGAATCAGTGCCAAGCCGGCCGCCGCGGCGGTCATGAGAATCGGCACGAGTCTCTCCTCCGCTCCACGTTCGACGGCTTCACGGAAGTCGCGGACACCCTCGACGGCCATCAAGCGGTCGATGTGCGTCACGAGCATGATGCCGTTTCGCGTGGCAATCCCGAACAACGTAATGAAGCCAATCATCGTCGCCACGTTGAGGACACCACCGGACAGAAAGACGCCTGCGACGCCTCCGATGAGGGCGAGCGGCAGGTTCACCATCACGATCAACGCGTCACGCGCACGGCCGAATGCCAGGACCAGCAGCATGAACACGCCCGCGATCGCGAGAACACTCAGTCCCAGCAGCCGTCGCGACGCGCTCTGTTCGCTTTCGAACTGTCCGCCGTACTCCACCCGGTAGCCGACCGGCATGGGGACCGCATGGGAGACCGCTTGCTTGATGTCCTCGACGACACTCCCCAGATCGCGACCGGCCACATTGCAGGAAATGACGATCCGGCGTTGGACGTTCTCGCGCAGAACCATGTTCGGGCCCTGTTCACGCCGGATTTGCGCCAACGCTCGAACAGGTACGATCGCACCACTCGGGGTATCGATCGGCAGGTCCGCGATTCGATCGAATTCCGCTCCTGACGCCGGATCGAACTTGACGGTCAAGTCGAAAGCGGTCCCGCGATCGAAGATCCTGCCGACGGTTGCGCCGGCGAGACTGGTTTCGATGGCTTCAGCGACGTCTCCCGGACGCAGACCGTACCGGGCGATCGCCGCCCGGTTCAGGACGAAGCGCACGAATGGCACGTCCATCTGCTGCTCGAGCGAAAGGTCGACCACCCCTGGCACCGACGCGATGCCAGCACGAACGCGTTCGCCCAGACGCCTCAGTGTGCCAAGGTCATCACCGAATACCTTGACGGCGATGTTGGCTCGTGTCCCGGACAACATGTGATCGATCCGGTGCGAGATCGGTTGCCCGATGGTGACGTTCGTCCCGGGGAGCGTCGCAAATTGGCGCCGCAGCTCGGATAGCAGCGCCTCGCGCGGCCGATCGGTCTGCCGCAAGCCGACGTCGATTTCAGCCGCCTCCACGCCTTGCACGTGCTCGTCGTATTCTGCCCGCCCTGTGCGTCGAGCCGTCGCGATCACCTCAGGCTGAGAGAGAAGAATCTCCTCGACCCGCCGGCCGATCTCGTTGGATTTCGCCAGAGAAGTGCCCGGTAAGGTGTTCGCCTGCACGGTCAGGCTCCCCTCGTGGAAATCCGGCAGGAAGGCTGTTCCGGCTCTGGTAAGAGCCGCCAGAGACGCGATCAGCAGGACCGCAGACACGGCGATGACGGTGTATGGCCGATCGAGCGTCGAGGGCAGGACGCGCGCAAACGAGGCCTTGAGCCGGCGCGTCAACCAGCCGTCGTGCCCTCGCTGAATCGACGCCGCTCGAGGCAGGAAGACCACGCACAGCGCTGGCGTGACAACGACTGCCACCGCGAGCGACGCCAATAACGCCACGATGTACGCGAACGCCAACGGCGTCAACAGGCGGTCCTCAACGCCAGTCAGCCCGAATAGCGGAAGAAAGACCACCACGATGATGACCGTCGCGAAAACGATGGAGGATCGAATCTCGAGCGTGGCCTCTCGGACGATCGTCGCAGCTGGCATCCGCTCGGCTTCGGGTTTGCTCCGGTTTTCTCGCAGCCGCCGCACGACGTTCTCGACGTCGATGATCGCGTCGTCCACGAGATCGCCAACGGCGATCGCCATGCCGCCCAGCGTCATCGTGTTGATGCTGCCGTCGAACGCACGCAGCGCCAAAACGGCCGCCGCCAGCGAGAGCGGGATGGCGGTCAGGGTGATCGCGCTCGCACGTGTGTTGGCGAGAAATACGATGACGATGATCACAACCAGGATGCCGCCGTCACGAAGGGCCCGGAACACGTTCGCCACGGCCACCTCGATGAAGTCGGCCTGGCGAAAGATCCGCCGGTCGATCGTCATGCCAGCCGGCAACTCTCTTTGCAGCGTGACCAACTCGCGGTCGAGCCGACGAGTGACTTCGATGGTGTTGGTGCCTGGCTGTTTCTGTACGCCGACGATGACCGCCGGCTTGCCGCTCCGTGAGCCCTCGCCGCGCTTGAACGCCGCGCCTTCCCGCACGTCCGCGACGTTTCGCACCAGCACCGACCGGTCGCCCCGCAGCGCGACAACCGTTTCGCCGATCTCTTCAGGGGTTCTGGCACGACCGACGGCTTCAAGGACGAATTCCTGCGACCCTTCGGTGTATACGCCCGCCGAGGTGTTCTGGCTCGCTCCGCGAACCGCAGTCAGCAGCTCGGTCAGCGTGACGTTGTTGGCACGAAGGGCATCGGGATGAGCGATGACCTGGAACTGTCGCTCGGAGCCGCCAATCGGTGTCACCTGCGAGACGCCTGGCACGGCGAGCAGGCGGCGCCGCACAGTCGTATCGGCAATCGTACGGAGGTTCAGCGGGTCGTCACGATCTGACGAGATGGCAAAGAACAGGATCTCGCCCATGATCGACGAGACGGGCGCCAGGACTGGCCTTTCCACCTGCGGAGGCAATGTCCCGCTGACCAGCGACAATTTCTCGGAGACGAGTTGTCGGGCCACGAAGATATCGGTTCCCCAGTCGAACTCCACCCACACCACGGCGATGCCGACTGCGGTCGCGGAACGGACCCGCCGGACACCGGACGCGCCGTTGATCGCGCTCTCGAGCGGAAACGTTACGAGCGACTCCATTTCTTCAGGCGCCATTCCGTGGCCCTCGGTCAGAATCGTGACGGTCGGTGCCGTGAGATCGGGGAACACGTCGATCGGCAGCTGGCGAGCGGTCCAACCGCCGGCGCCCAGCAGGAGCAGCGCGAGCCCGATGACCATCCAGCTGTGTTCGATCGACCACTGAATAAGTCTCTTCATCATCGATTCCTGAGCTATCAGCGACCGGCCGTCAGCTATCCGCGAATCTAGGACTGAGAGCTGAAAGCTGAGAGCTGAAAGCTGTTCTAGTGCACATGGCCTTCCGCGGGCAGTCCTTTTGCCGCGGAGGCTAGTTGAACGTCGTACGCGCCACGGGTCACGACGCGGTCGCCGGGCTTGACGCCCGCCCGCAAGCCGACCAGTCCCGCGTCTCGCGACACGACGTCTACGAATCGCCGCGCGAAGCTTTCCCCCGCGACCTGGACGAATACGTACGGTCGTCCCGCTTCAGTCAGAACCGCCTCCTGCGGCACCACCGGCATACGCTGTGTGCGGCCTGTGAACAGGATGGCCGTGCCCGTCTGGCCGACGAGCAGTTGGCCGCCCCGATTCTCCACTTCGATTTGCAAGGGAAGCGCACGAGTCTTCGGATCGATGACACCGGCGTCGTGGATGTGATCGGGCTTGAGCTCGATGGGTTCGGCGCGACCCGGTATTTCCAGCGCCACCGCGGTGAGGGTGCGAGCCTCTGTCGCTTCGTTCGGGGAAACCTGAGCCTGGATCTCGACACGGTCCCCGCGTACCACGCGAAAGAGCGGGGCACCCTCGGTGTATGAGGCGCCCAGCGCGGCAAAGACTTCGGCGACGCGGCCGGCAATGGGCGCACGAAGCACGAACGCGTTACCCGATGCCGCACTGCCGCCGCTGCGCAACACCTCGTCTCGCTGCGCGAGGCGAGCGCGAGCCGCGGTGACACGCGCTTCAGCGACCGCCACGGTCCGGCGGGCATCTTCTACGCGCCGGGCCGGCACGGCGCGTTCATCCAAGAGCCGCTCGGCTCGCGCGAGGTCGGCCTTCGCACCGTCCAGCGTCGTCTGGGCTTCCGTGACCGCCGATTCGAGGGACGCGCGGTCTTCGCCGCTCGACAGGCGGGGCTCCAGACGGCCGAGCTCTTGACCGGCCGACACGCGATCGCCTACGGACGGCAACCGGCTGGACGCGTAGCGCCCATCGGCAGGGGCCGCCACGAGTGCCTGGCCGCCGGTGACCGGCTCAATCGCCGCCGGCACGCGAATCGATGTGCGGACCTCGCCTTCGCGTACGACTGCGGTCGCAAACGGATTGGTCCACTGCTGCTCCTTCAAATAGGCGATGGCGGCTGGATCCTTCTCCGGGCGCTTCTCCGCATCCGCTGCCGCCGAGGGCTCGTCGGGGAACACGACCGTCTCCCCGAGCTCGTGCCGGTCCGACAAACCGGGCGCCGAGACGATCAGCGCCCAGCGATAGCGTCCCGCAGCCGGCAGTGTCCCTTCCACGCGAAAGGCACCGGGACGGAGTGGCTCCGATCCCGGCAGCACGACGGACGGCCCGCCTGACCCCGGTGACATCTCGATTGATGGACGGCCGGCGTTGAGTGCCTGGAAGTCCGCGAGGCGCGTGAGGTGCACCGCAAACCGGACGGTCCGCCCCGCCACGAGTGGCGGGTGCTCCATGTACAGTTCCGTCTGTTGCGTCCAACTCGTCTCGTCGAGGGCGCGGGCTTCAGCGCCTGAGCCTTGGCTCGCATTCGGCGCGGCTCGACGGCAGGCTGGACTCAAAGCGACCGCGACGGTCAACGCGATCGGCAGGGTTCGTCTGATCATCGGATCTCCCATCCGCTCACACGTTCGAGCTCGAGTTCCGCCTGCCGTGCGGCGGCGTCGAGCTGCACCTGACGCGTCCTCGCAGAACCGCTGCTTCGATACGCGTCGAGGAGCTCGAGAATGCTGCGTTCGCCTGCGTCGTAGCTGATTTGCGCGATTCGTTCGAGCTGATTGGCGCTTGCCGCCATCGATGCCCGGTAACCGTCGGCGGCCTGCCGCCGTTCCCCCACGATCGCGTGGAGGGCCAGGATCTGCGCGCGTAATGACGCCCGGAGTGCCGCGACGCGTGCCTCGGCCTGAGCGCGGCGTGCCTGCGCCAGGGCCTGTTCGGGCTTCGCGCGATCGAAGAGCGGGACCGACGCGTGAACGCTGAACACACTGCCGACGTCACCTCCGGCCAGGTTCGACGACTTGGTGCCGACCACGATCTCTGGTTCTGGAATGGGCCGCCGGTCGGCCGAGCGAATCGCAAAGTCGGCCGACTCGATTTCCTGTTTCAACGCGGCAATTTCGGGAAGGGTGATCTCTGCATGGGCGACAAGCTCGTCGACACCGGGCAGCGCCACTTTCGCTGACGGACTCGGCACAACGGCGACAAGGGTCGTGACCTCATGAGAAGGAGCGAAAAACGCCGCCAACGCGGACTGGGCTCGCGCACGGTCGGCTCGCGCCGCGGCCCCATCGGCCTCCAGATCCATCACTTCGCGCTCCGCTCGAAGGCGGTCGTAGCCGGCGGCCTCGCCTGCCGCCTCGCGGCGCGCAAGGATCTCGGCCAGGCCGCGCATCCGATCGCGCGACGCGGCTATTTCGGCTTCGCGTACTTGCGCCGACACGAGATCGGCATACGCGCTCCGCAGCGCCGCGCGAACCTGCCGCATGTCTTCCTCGGCTCGCCGCTCGCTGGCTACGACCAGCGCGGACGCGGCACTCATGTCGAAATCGCGTCGACCGGTCACTGAAAGCGGCACGCGTGACCAGGAACATCTTTTCGGTGACGCCCGCCACCGACTCGCGGTTGAACGTCACACGAGGATTCGGCCACCGGCCGCGGCAAGGGCGTCGGCGCGGGCGACATCGACCGCTGCCTGGATCGCGCGAACGCGCGGGCTCTCGGTTGATAGACGCGCCAGGGCGTCCGCTTCGGAAAGAACGGTTTGGGCCGCTGCTAGCCTGGACAAACAAACCAGGGCCGCAGCCACGCAGCACGAGCGTGTCCGCATACGACTCCTTGAAGACAGACAAATAACGGGACGGCGGCTTGCGAGCCGCGTTATGTGGCGAGGGAGAAGGGGGGTGCGCGGGGCGGAGTCGGGGCGCGAGGCGGACCGTGAATCAGAATCTCACTGTCAAAGAACGCCCGATCGAACCGCCGAGGCTGCGGCGGTTCGATCACCGCACTCACGATTCGCGGTGGGCTGTCGATCGCAGGCAGCACCGGGACGCTGTAGACGTTGGTCAGCGTGAGAACCGGGTCGTCGTCGTGGTCGTCTATCGAATGGGATTCGGCTGCGTGATGTTCCAGCAGGCCATGAGGCTGCAGGTGACGATGAATCAGCGCCTGAACGTGGCCGTGTTCCTCGGCTTCATGCATGTGCTCGGGCGGCACGATGGGGAGCAATCCCAACGCGGCGCCCAACACGCTCGCAAGAATCCTGGACAGCTTCACTGACGGCATCGTATGCCATTAGCTTCGCGCCGACAACTGAAGAGAGTCTGACGTTCGGTTGTTGCTTTTTCCTTGCCCCTTGCCTACGTTTCACATACGCAATTGCTCTGAACTTTCGCGGTGGTTCGGAGCGGATGCTCAAGCACTATGCGCACATCCGCCTGAACGCGAAGAAGGCCGCGCTCGGCGCCGGTACGACCCGTGCTTTTCAGGGGGAGCGGTCCGCCCTCGGACCTGTTTTTCGAAGGATTTATGCAACGCGACGTGTGCGGGCCACACGTGCGCGCGCTCACGCCACGACCTGTCGTGGCGCGCCTCTTCGACTGCGATGGGTGTTTCGGACTCTCAACCATGCCGGTTGACCGGTGCACGGGAGGGCTCAGATGGCGAAGACAGACAAGCCGAACATTCTGTTCATCATGGCGGACGACATCGGCTGGTTCAATCTCAGCTGCTACAACCACGGCCTCATGGGGTACCGCACGCCGAACATGGACCGCATCGCTCGCGAAGGCGCGATGTTCACCGACTTCTACGGCCAGCAAAGCTGCACCGCCGGCCGCGCCGCTTTCCTGACCGGCCAGCAGCCGATCCGCACAGGCCTCACCAAAGTCGGCATGCCCGGCGCCACGCTGGGGATCAAAGCGGAGGATCCAACGATCGGGCAGGTCCTCAAGAGCCTCGGTTACGCCACCGGCCAGTTCGGCAAGAATCACCTCGGCGATCGCAACGAGCACCTGCCGACAGTGCATGGTTTCGACGAGTTCTTCGGCAATCTCTATCATCTGAACGCCGAGGAAGAGCCCGAATATGCCGACTACCCGAAGGACCCGAATTTCCGCAAGAAGTTCGGACCTCGCGGCGTCCTCAAGTGCAAAGCGACGGACAAGGACGATCCGACCGTCGATCCGGTGTTTGGCACGGTCGGCAGGCAAACCATCGAGAACACTGGTCCGCTCACCAAGAAGCGGATGGAGACGGTGGACGAGGAGTTCCTGGCGTCCGCGCTCGACTTCATGGAGCGGAAGACCAAGGAGAGCGTGCCGTGGTTGTGCTACTTCAACCCGACGCGCATGCACGTGTTCACGCATCTGAAGCCGGCGTCGGTGGGCAAGACGGGTCACGGCCTCTATCCGGACGGGATGGTCGAGCTCGACGGCTATGTCGGCCAGCTTCTCAAGAAGGTCGACGACCTTGGCGTCGCCGACAACACGGTCGTCGTCTTCACCACCGATAACGGCGCCGAGGAATGCATCTGGCCGGACGGCGGCGCGACGCCGTTCCGCGGCGAGAAGGACACCAACTGGGAAGGCGGCTGGCGCGTGCCGTGCGTGATGCGCTGGCCCGGCGTCATCAAGCCCGGAGAGGTCATCAACGAGATCGCGTCACTGACGGATTTCCTGCCGACGTTCGCGGCGGCCGCCGGGGAGCCGGACATCGTCGCCAAACTCAAGAAGGGCCACAAGCTCGGTGACACCACGTTCAAGGTCCATGTCGATGGCTTCAACCTGGTGCCCTTCCTCTCGGGCAAGGAGAAAGAATCGCCACGCAAGGGCTTTATCTACTGGAGCGACGATGGCGACCTGATGGCGTTGCGCGTTCAGCAATACAAGATCGTCTTCGCCGAACAGAACGCCAAGGGACTCGAGGTCTGGCGTGCGCCACTGACGCAGATGCGCATCCCCAAGATGTTCGATCTGCGATCGGATCCGTTCGAGGCCGGCGAAGACAGCATCAGGTACAACGACTGGTTCGTCGAGCACGTCCCGTATCAGTACGCCGCGCAGGCGGTCGTTCACGAGTGGCTCGAGAGCTTCAAGGAGTTCCCGCCGCGACAGAAGGCGGCGAGCTTCACCGTCGACCAGATCGTCGAGAAACTGATGCCGAAATCGTAAAGGAGACGTCCAATGATCCGCAAGGCGAACGCAATTTGGCGCGGCACCGGCCGCGAAGGCGATGGCAAGCTGTCCACCGATTCCGGCGTGCTCGCCGACACGCCCTACTCGTTCAGAACCCGCTTCGAGAACGAGAAGGGTACCAACCCCGAAGAACTCATTGCGGCCGCTCACGCCGGCTGCTTCACGATGGCCCTCGCGTTTCAGCTGCAGGGCGCTGGATTCACTCCGACCGAGCTCAGCACCGAGGCGGCCGTCAGCCTGGACAAGGCTGAACAAGGCTTCCGCATCAGCCGTTCGGCGCTGACTCTGCGCGCAACGGTACCTGGCCTGGACGAAGCGCGCTTCGCCCAGATGGCCGGCGACGCCGAGAAGAACTGCCCGGTCTCCAAGGTTCTGAACGCTGAGATCACGCTGGACGCCAAGCTCGTTTGAGCGGCGGCTGCGACCCTTGCGGCAGATGGTGGCAGCGCCAGACGAGTGCAGCTGCCGATCAAGAACGAACGTCGTGAATGGGCGCACCGTGGCGGACTACTGCGGTAGGTTCGAAGGAGATAAGGCCGATGGCAACTGCACACACACTCGTCACGACACCCACTGAAGCCCGCGATCGCGAAGGACGCCTATATCTACGGTTTCCCGCTGGTGGACAGCTACCGTATCCAGTACCATACTCGCCGACCGCAATAGTCCGGAGTTCAAGACGTCCTGGAACCAGATCTACAACAACGCGCGCGTTTACACGCCGACGACAAAGCCGTTCAGACGCCGAACTCCGATACGCCTTATTCATTTGTCGGCGCGGATCTGCGGGCTGAACCGATCGTCCTCACCGTGCCGGCGATTGAGAAGGGCCGGACTTTCGTTGCAGTTCATCGATCAATACCGCATCGCGCTTCAACGCCGACCTCGCTGACCGCGGAGGTCAAAGCACTCAAATCGGCAGCCCATATCGGGCTGCCGGCAACCTGCTCGGCCACGGAGGCAATTTGAACGAAAGCTACGTACCTGGCGCTGGCGCTGCTCCTCGCGCTGCCTGCGCCAGGCGGCGCTCAGACGTGACAGCGACGGCTGGCAACCAACAATTCCGTGGAGGCTTGTGATGATGAAGAAGTGAATTCTGGTCGGCGTGATCTTCGGATGCCTGGCCGTGCAGCGGACTGGCATTTGCACAACTGGCGTTCACGAAACCCCAGGTTGCCGATCGCATCCGCAAAGTGGAAGACGGCGTGGATGAATTCCGCAAGTGGGCGGGAACGGAACCGGTATCTGATCAACTCGCGAGCTGCCGGCACTCGAGCGAGATTCAGACGGCGGCGTCACGCTGCTCGTGCAGCACGAATCGCCGGGGCAGGACAAAGAGTCGAATTGGCTTCCGGCACGAAGGGCTCCTTTTTCACGGTGTTGCGGCTGTACTGGCAAAGCGAGGCCCGGGAAGGGCGATGGACCGCTCGACCCGAAGCGGATGAACGTTGGAGGCGCACGCGTGGCGACGCATCAGCGACACGAAATCACAGCCGCAGCCGCACGGGTGGTTCAGCTAAGAAACAGTGAAGACGCGACTCGGGAATTTCGACTTCAAAAACAGCTATCCGTCTCGAGAGGCCGCGAAACAACTGCGGGAGGCGCTGCTCTTCAATCGCGCGGTCGAAGCCTACCTCGCGCAGATGCACGGCGTCTCCTGGTATCGGGTCTGGAGGGGGACGATGGATGCTGGAGCGAAGACACCGAATCAGGTCGTGTTGTGGGAGAACTTGATGGACGGCGCGACGCTCCTCCTCACCGGGAACACCGAAACCGTTTACGGGCTGTGCGCGATCGACCTGAAGCGCGACGGCTCGGTGGTGATCGAGGCGCCGGCCAATTTGCTCGGCGGCCTGTCTGATCTGTGGCAGCGCGAGATCATGGGGATCGGCCCCATTGGGCGCGACCACGGCAAGGGTGGCAAGTTCCTGCTGCTGCCACCGGATCACGACGGCGCCGTGCCCGACGGCTATATGGCTGCCAAATCGCAAACCTATGGCGTGGTGTGTGGCGTGCGCGGCTTTCAATCGGCCGGCGGGACCGCGCAAGCAGTCTCGCTGATGAAGACCACCAGAATCTATCCACTGTCTCAGGCGGCCAGCCCGCCCGCGACCGTCTTCATCAACGGCTCGCGCAAGGAGATCGACACGATCTTTTCGGACTCGGGCAGTACTTTGCCGATTTGGCCTGGATGATTGACCGTGAGCCCCACGACAGGATTCCCTCACACGAACGCTTCCAGCTGGCGTCAAATGGTATCGAGAAGGGTAAGCCGTTCGCGCCTGATGACACGAAAGCGTTCTGGACGACGCGCGCAGGTTGGGTCGGCGATTGCCCGCACCAACAGCTTCGACTCGGACGACCCGGCCCGTCTCGTGTATCCCGATCGCGTATGGGAGTGGGCATTCATCGGCGGGTCCGCCGACTGGGACTCACAGGGCTATGTAACACCGACCGCCGCTCAGCTTCGCCGGCGAAATCAACCAGGTGATGGTGCGCGGCAAGTCACGGGACGCAGGCAGAGCGCTATTGGGCGGTGCTGCGGGAAAGCATCAACGATTTGGCACGCTGCTACAACTTGACGCCTCTGGGAGTGTAAACGAGCCGCAGCGAACACGAAGAGGTTAAGGAGATAGCTGATGAGCGAGCGCGACGACGTCAACCGTTCGAATCTGCCGATTCCCGATGTTCATCAGTCGGGACTGATCACGTACGACGCCAAGGACCCGGACACCAAGTTCCCGCCGATCAGGGACGTGCGGCCGCCGAAGGGCTCGCCCAACGTGCTCGTCGATCCTGATCGACGATGTCGGGTACGGCGCGACCAGCGCGTTCGGCGGTCCGTGCCAGACCCCGAACATCGAGAAGCTCGCAAAAGGCGGACTGAAGTACACGCGCTTCCACACGACGGCCTTGTGCTCGCCCACCCGGCAGGCCCTGCTCACCGGTCGCAACCACCACTCGGTCGGCATGGGCGGCATCACCGAGATCGCAACAGCTGCGCCCGGCTACAGCTCGGTGCTGCCCAACACCAAGGCGCCGCTCGCGCTGACCCTGAAGCTCAATGGCTACTCGACCGCGCAGTTCGGCAAGTGCCACGAGGTCCCGGTCTGGCAGACGAGTCCGGCAGGCCCGTTCAACGCGTGGCCGACCGGCGGGGGTGGCTTCGAGTACTTCTATGGCTTCATCGGCGGCGAGAACAATCAGTGGGACCCGGCCCTGTACGAAGGCACGACGCCGATCGAGCCGCCGAAGACGCCCGCCGAGGGTTATCACCTGACCGAAGACCTGGCCGACAAGGCGATCGCCTGGACGCGTCAGCAGAACGCGCTGCTGCCCGACAAGCCGTTCTTCATTTACTTCGCGCCGGGCGCCACACACGCGCCGCATCACGTCCCGAAGAAGTGGATCGACAAGTACAAGGGCAAGTTCGCCCACGGCTGGGACAAGCAGCGCGAGATCACATTCAATCAGCAAAAGAAGATGGGGGTGATCGGCGCTGACGCCGAGCTGACGGCCCGGCACGCCGCCATTCCAGCCTGGGATGCCATGGATCCGAAGCTCAAGCCGGTGCTCGAGCGCGAGATGGAAGTGTACGCGGCGTTCATGGAGCACACCGACCACCACGTCGGCCGGCTGATCGACGCGCTCAAGGACCTCGAGGTGCTCGACGACACGCTGATCTATTTCATCATCGGCGACAACGGCGCGTCCGCCGAGGGCACGCTCCAGGGCGCCTTCAACGAGATGGCGAACTTCAACGGCATGGCGGCGATCGAGACGCCCGAATTCATGATGTCGAAGCTCGACGAGTTCGGCGGCGAGGGATCCTACGGCCACTTCGCCGTGGGCTGGGCCTGGGCGATGAACTCGCCGTATCAGTGGACCAAGCAGGTCGCGTCGCACTGGGGCGGCACGCGCAACGGCACCGTCGTCCACTGGCCGAAGGGCATCAAGGAAAAGGGTGGGACGCGCAGTCAGTTCTGCCACGTGATCGACGTCGCGCCGACGGTGCTGGAAGCGGCCGGCATTCCCGAGCCGACGATGGTCAATGGCGTGCAGCAGAGCCCGTACGAGGGCACGAGCATGCTCTACAGCTTCAACGACGCGAAAGCGCCGGAGCGGCACGAGACCCAGTATTTCGAGATGTTCTGCAACCGCGGCATCTACCACAAAGGCTGGAGCGCGGTGACCAAGCACCGTACGCCGTGGGCGATGGGCGGCGAAAAGATGCCGGCCTTCGACGACGACGTGTGGGAGCTCTACGACGCCAGCAAGGACTGGACGCAGGCCAACGACCTGTCGAAGAAGATGCCGGAGAAGCTGCACGAGCTGCAGCGGCTGTGGCTGATCGAAGCGGTCAAGTTCAACGTGCTGCCGCTCGACGACCGCCAGATCGAGCGCTTCGTTCCCGAGATGGCGGGCCGGCCCACGCTGATCAAGGGCAACCGGCAGCTGCTGTTTGCCGGCATGGGACGCCTCTCCGAGAACAGCGTCGTCGGTGCGGGAAGATTACGGGGCACATAAGCGGCTGAGCGATAACGTAAACGGGATCGGCGATCCGAGACGCGAACAACGTGGCGGTGTAGGAGATGATCGTGGCTTTGTCGCGCGACAGCAGCGGCGGTCTGTTTCTGCGAAAGCATTGGTCGTCACCTAAGTTTGCGTCGACCGGACGAGAGGCCTTGACCGATAGGATTCGAGTTTGTGAGTCAAGGAACAAGGTCGTTCGCGCGTCAGCCGGCGTTATCAGGCAATGTGACCTCTAGCGAGGCGGAGCCTCTCGGTGGTCTGAGGCGCAGCCTTGCTAGTGCTACACTTGAAAGGTGCCGCGGCTCGCCCTCGCGATCATCGTCGGCTTACTAACGTTCAGCGCATCAGGCATATCGGCTTTGATCCACGCCGAGCCGTGCACGACGTACGAAGAACCTGGCCGTGAAGACCGATCGTGCCCGCCGACCTGCGTGACCTGCGGTTGTTGTGCGCAGGCGGCTGAGCCGGTGGCGCTTCCGGTGGCGAGCTCTGCGGAGATTGCCGTCGCCGAGATCACTACTCCCGTTCCGAGCCTTCCCAACGAACGCCCTCGCGACATCCTTCACGTACCGAAACGCGTCGCGTAATCCTTCGCCATTCATCTCGTTTTGATTCGGCCCGACACGGGTCGGCAGAAGGAATTTCGCATGCGCATGGGTACGAGAACCGTCGCGGTGTGCGCGGTCGTGTCTCTTCACGCCGGCATGGTTGCCGCTCAAGGTCGGTCCATGACTCTCGAGGAGGTCTTGGCGCGGGCGCGTGAGCAGGCTCCCCAGATCGTCAGTGCGCGGCTCGCAGTGGAGGAAGCGCGAGGGCGGCTGCTGGGAGCGTCGGTTCGGCTCCAGTCGAATCCTCAAATCGATGCGGCGGTCGGCAACCGGCACGGCACGGACTCTCGGTTCACTGACTTTCAACTTGGTCTCGGTCAGAGCTTCGAGCCGGGTGCCCGTCGATCCGCCCGTATTGATGGAGCCAATGCTGCCATCGCGCAAAGCTCTGCGAATGTTGATGAGGTCACGCGAGCGGTGCTCCGACTGGCGGCTTCTTCGTACTACCGCGCCGTGCACGCGACAGAACGGATCAAGCTCTTGAACGCCACGCACGAACTTGCTCTGAATGTGTACGCGACGGCTGACAACCTGAACATGCAGGGTGCCTGGCTGCACGTGCTGACGGATGCGCTGGGCAGCCTGCAGGCCATCGTTGCAGGCGCGTTGATCTGGAAATTCGGCTGGTACTGGGTTGATCCAGTGGCATCCGTGCTGATCGGACTGCTCGTCATCTACTCATCGTGGTCGCTCATACGCCAATCCGTCACGGTCCTTATGGAGGGGCCCCGGGGGCACATCGATGTCGATAAGGTGCGTACCGCGCTGCTCGAGCTGCCACATGTGTCGAACGTCCACGACCTCCATGTCTGGACGATCACGAGCGGGTTCGTCGCGTTGTCGGCGCATGTCACGTCTCCGGGTGATCACAACCACGACGCGCTGTTGCGCTCCGCTAGGACGATGCTCGCGGAACGGTTCGGCATTCGCCACACGACGATCCAGATTGATCGCGATCCATCGTGTGAGGGGACGGACCATCCTCCGTTCGCTCCGTGATACGACGAACGCCGAGGCTTTCTCTCGACTCGACGGCTGGAACCCGTCAGTTGGACACTTTGCCCCCGGCTTTAGCATCCTTAGACAGGTGCGGATCCGAGCGAGATCTGCGTCGTGTTCGCGAGTTCGCGCATCGGTGACCACGACGGCCTATCCCGATCAGCCGCTCGAGGGGCGCGTCAGTTTCATCAACCCGCAACTCAACGCCTCAACGCGTACGGCAAAGATTCGCGTCGAGGTAGCAAATCCGCGGGGCGATCTGCGATTCGGCATGTACACCGACGTCGCGATCGAGACGGCGAGCGCCACGCCGATGCTCGTCGTTCCGAAAGCCGCGATTCAAAGTGTTGGTGACCGACAAGTGGTGTATCTGTCGACGTCGAATGACCCGGGAAGGGTGTCGAGGGCGAGATATCGCGCAGGGCGCGTGCTGGGCGATCAAGTCGAAGTCCTTGCCGGGTTGTCAGCCGGCGATTTAGTCGTGTCGAAGGGGAGCTTCTTTGTTCGTGCCGAAGCCGAGCGGCTAGGTCTTAGGGCCTCTCAGCCGTCGCCCTCCGGCAGCGCTTCAACGGCCACCGGGACCATCGTTTCGGCGGGTGTCCAGGTCGCGGAGATCGCGGTCACCGAGAAAGGCTTCGAACCAGACAAGGTGAGCTTGCGTGCAGGCGTCCACGCCCGGCTCACGTTTCTCCGGACAACGGACAAGACTTGCGGTACCGAGGTCGTGTTCCCCTCGCTGAACATCAAACGAGCGCTGCCCCTGAACGAGCCTGTCGCGATCGAGTTCACGCCGGCGAAAACGGGTGACCTTGCGTTCGCATGCGGCATGAACATGCTGAAGGGGACAGTCGTCGTTCAGTGACGCCGCGACCTGATAGGAGGTCTGAAAGTGTGTTTGTCGTCGATTCGTCGGCTAGAGCCACCACGTCACGAGCGGCAAGTCGGTGCAGCCAAGTTCGTCTACAACGTGCTCGGCATCAAGTCGTACGAAATCGAGTCCACCAGTCCGATTCCTGCCGGAAAGACGCAGGTCCGCATGGAGTTCGCCTACGACGGTGGCGGTCCGGGCAAAGGCGGCAACGTCACGCTCTACTGCGACGGCAAGTCAGTGGGGAAGGGCCGCGTCGACCAGACGCAGGGGTTCGTCTTCTCGGCAGACGAAACGACCGACATCGGCTACGAGTCGGGCACGAGCGTCAGCCCCGACTACGACGCGCACACCAGCAGATTCAACGGCAAGATCCACTGGGTGCAGATCGACCTGGACAAAGACGCCCAGGACGCAGACCACTACATCTCGCCAGAAGAGCGGCTGCGCATCGCGATGGCAAGGCAGTAGATTCTAGGGCCGGCAGCCCACATCGGGCTGTCGGTCCCTGGGCTTCTGATTCTGGTGGAAATCGCGGACGCTATCACGAGCAACAGGTCGGTCCGCAGCAGCTTGTAGTGGCGGCCGCCGGCTTTGTGGCGCGGATGAACGCGCTCATGATCCGACCGTCGATTTGCGCAACCGTCGCTGCGTCGGACAATCCTGCTTCATCCAGAAAGTGCTTGGCATCGCTGGCGCGATAGATTCGCGTTGGTTCGATGTCGATGCCCTCGAAGCCAGCTCGAGCCAGCTTGTCGCGATAGTTGCGCTCCTCGAGCGCCCCAGCGACGCATCCAATCCACAGCTCCATACTTCGGCGAAGGGCGGCCGGCATGTCGTCGCTCCTCACCACGACATCCGACACTGCGAACCGTCCTCCGGGTCTGAGGACACGAAAGGCCTCAGAGATCACCCGATCCTTGTCCGCCGAGAGATTGATCACGCAATTCGAGATGATCACGTCGACGGAGTTGTCGGGCAGCGGGATTTGCTCGATCTCACCTTTGAGGAACTCGACGTTCGTGAGGCCCGATCTCGCCTGATTCTCGCGGGCGAGCGCCAGCATCTCATCCGTCATATCCAAGCCGTACGCCTTACCGGTAGGCCCGATGCGCTTGGCTGACAGCAACACATCGATGCCGCCTCCGGAACCCAGGTCGAGCACGACTTCGCCGGCCTTCAACTCCGCCAACGCCGTCGGGTTCCCGCAGCCGAGTGACGCCAGCAGCGCTTCCGCCGGGATGGCCGAAGTCTGAGTTTCGTCATAGAGATTCGACGTGATCGGGTCCGTTCCACAACACGTCCCGCATCCGCACCCTGCCTTCGCGCCGCGACTGACCTGCATTGCCGCCTCCCCGTACTTCTGCTGAACCGCTTCCTTGATTGCATCCATCTCGCCTCTCCTCATATATTCGTCTTTACGAATATACGTCGATGTGATACATTCGTCAAGGCGAATATATGAAGCGAACACCTCCTGTGAAGAGCCGGGCTGCCATCGACGAGTTGGAGAATGTCTTCAAGGCGCTGGCCGACAAGACGCGGCTCCGCATCCTCGCGCTCCTGGGGAACAACGAGGTCTGCGTCTGCCACATCCACGACAGCCTGGGGCTCCCGCAGCCAACCGTGTCCCGCCATCTTGCGTACCTGCGCAAGAGCGGATTGGTTGCGGCCCGCCGCGACGGCGTGTGGATGCACTATCAGGTGTCTAGAGCACTGAGT
This sequence comes from uncultured Acidobacteriota bacterium, assembly GCA_963773035.1. GTDB lineage: Bacteria > Acidobacteriota > Vicinamibacteria > Vicinamibacterales > CAVVIG01 > CAVRXZ01. The sequence goes on from CAVYZX010000038.1 coordinate 438,502, forward strand.
CCGCTCGCTCGGGGCATCGTCAGTGCCGCTGTTGATGCGCTCCGACGGGTGCCGGCCACCAATCAGGACCGGAAGCAGTTCCAGCGTTCGTTCGGGCAGCTTTATGTACTCGACACCCCGGCCGGTGGGGCGTGCTGTGCGCCACGAGCGCAGGAGTCGCAGCCATGATTGAATCCGCGAAGGACCGGGACTTGCCAGAGGTCCGCTCCTTGCTCCAGCGACTGAGCCTGCCGCTCGACGGCGTCGACGAGCATGTGAAGACGATGCTCGTCGCCAGGGAAGACGGACACGTCATCGGGACGGCAGCACTGGAACTCTACGAGGACGGGGCCTTGCTCCGGTCTGTCGCTGTCGATCCTCGCCAGCAAGGCAAGCGGCTTGGCCACGAGCTGACCGAAGCGGCGCTGCGTCTCGCCGCAGCCCACAGCGCCGACACGGTCTTCCTTCTGACGACAACGGCCGAGCGATTCTTCCCGAAGTTCGGGTTCGAGCCGATCGCGCGTGACGATGTTCCCGCGTCGGTTCAGGCATCAGTCGAATTCCGGTCCGCCTGTCCTGTATCTGCGATCGTCATGCGAAAGCACCTCTCATGAGGGCGGCCATTTCTCGTCGACTCACGGCGGAGGCAATCGGCACGGCGATGCTGCTCGCGGCCGTTGTCGGCTCGGGCATCATGGCGGATCGTCTCTCTGGCGGGAATGGGGCGATCGCGCTACTGGCGAACACCGTCGCGACGGCGGCGGCTCTCGTGGCGTTGATCCTCACGTTTGGCTCGATCTCGGGCGCCCATTTCAATCCCGCGGTATCCGTGGCTGACGCCTCACAGGGCGGTCTTCAATGGCGCGAGGTCCCTGCTTACATCGCGGCTCAAATTCTTGGTGCAGTCGTCGGCGTGTGGATCGCGCATGTGATGTTCGGAGAGCGGGTGTTGATGCTGTCGCTGCACGCACGGAGCGGACCCGCGCAGATGTTCAGCGAGTTCGTGGCCACGTTCGGTCTCCTGTCGGTGATCTGGGGATGTTCGCGGCGCCGCTCGGATGCCGTTCCGTTTGCCGTGGCGGCCTACATCGCGGCCGCGTATTGGTTCACCGCGTCGACGTCGTTTGCGAATCCCGCAGTCACCCTGGCCCGAGCGCTGACCGATACCTTCGCCGGCATTCGTCCGGCCGACGTGCCGGGATTCATCCTCGCGCAGCTCGCCGGCGCCGCAGCCGCGACGCTCTTGTTTCGGTGGCTCGTGCCAGTGTTGCCTCGATCGCCTGAACGCGTCGTCACGCCTCGCTCTGAGATGTCGGCTTCATGAACACTGTCCTCTTCGCGTGCGTCCACAATGCCGGCCGTTCGCAGATGGCGGCGGCGTGGTTCAACCTGTTGACGGATCCGACCAAGGCACGAGCCATCTCCGCCGGCACCGACCCAGGTCTGCGCGTACACCCTGAAGTGGTGACCGCGATGAGCGAGGTGGGGGTCGATTTGTCGGGAGCGTCGACGTCGAGACTGACGTCGGAGCTGGCGCAGCAAGCGCAGATGCTGATCACGATGGGATGTGGCGATCAGTGTCCGGTCGTACCTGGTCTGAAGCGCGACGACTGGCCGTTGGAGGATCCCAAAGAGAAATCCATCGCTCGGGTCCGCGAGATTCGTGATGAGATTCGCCAGCGCGTCGAGACGCTCCTCGAGCGCGAAGGATGGTGTTAGCGCTGCAGGTTGCCGTAAGCGCCTTTCCGGACGAGATCGATCTGTGCCCGCGCAGTTAGGCGGAGCGCGCGTATCCCTAACTGATCCACTACAACAAGCTCGACAAAGGCGGCCACTTTGCGGCCTGGGAACACCCCAGCTCCTCTCAGAAGAGCTGCGCGCGGGCTTCAGATCCCTGCGCAAATAGTGGAGACTGGTGCATGGCGAGTTCGAGGATGGGACGGCGTTGCAGTACGTCGTCTCCATCCCCAAGCGGGATCGACCACGATCGGCGACGCTTTCTACGGAGGGCGGCCATGACAATAGGAGCCGCGCACGCCGGCCTGTTTGCCGCGACTGAAGCGGACGGCCGCGAGTCGCGCGAGTTGGCGGCGATTGGCGCTGCGACCGAGTGGCTCAATTCGCCACGCCTGACGCCGTCAAGCCTCGCCGGCAAAGTCGTGCTCGTCGACTTTTGCACGTATACCTGTATCAACTGGCTGCGCACGCTTCCGTATATCCGCGCCTGGGCCAAGAAATACCCGCAAGGCCTCGTCGTCATCGGCGTGCACACCCCCGAGTTCCCATTCGAGAAGAACGTCGACAACGTCCGTCGTGCGGTGCAGCAGATGAGAATCGAGTACCCCGTCGCGATCGATAACGACTACTCCATCTGGCGTGCTTTCAAGAACCAATATTGGCCTGCCCTCTATTTCGTCGACGCATCGGGCCGCATTCGTCAGCATCAATTCGGCGAGGGCGAGTACCAACAATCGGAGTTGGCCATTCAACGGTTGCTTGGAGAAGCGGGCGTCGGCGGCCTTCGCGATGGCGTCGTGTCGGTCAATGCCGGCGGCATCGAAGCGGCAGCGGATTGGGACAACCTGAAGTCTCCAGAAAACTACCTCGGCTACGATCGAACGCAGAACTTCGCGTCGCGTGGCGGTGCCGACCTGGATCGCCGCCGCGTCTATGCGGCCCCCGCGCGATTGTCACTCAATCAATGGGCCCTTGCTGGCGAGTGGACGGTGGGCAGGCAGGCGACCGCCCTAAGCAGTCCTAACGGCCGGATCGTGTATCGCTTTCACGCGCGAGACATTCATCTCGTCATGGGTCCGCCACGGCGAGAGAGCCCAGTGCGTTTTCGCGTATCCATCGACGGGCAGCCGCCAGGTCCTGCTCACGGCCTCGACGTAGACGAGGGCGGCAACGGAACGGTTGTCGAACAGCGGTTACATCAGCTGATCCGACAGCCGAAACCGATCGTCGATCGACAGTTCGAGATCGAGTTCCTCGACGCTGGCGTGGAGACGTTCGCGTTCACGTTCGGCTAGAACGATGTCCTCGCTGGTCCGGCTGCGTGTGTGGGGTCCGCCTTAGGCGGACCTCGGGTTTAGGGAGGACACGGTTCCTCCGTGTCCCTCCCTGCGAGCGTTTCGCGTCTGTTCAGGCGGCTGGCTGCGGAACGAAACGGAGGTACGGCCGCGGCGCGCGCCATCCCTGTGGATACGCTTTCTTGGCGTCCTCATCCGAGACCGAGCCCACGATGATGACGTCTTCTCCAGACTTCCAATTCACTGGCGTTGCGACCTTGTGGTTGGCGGTCAGCTGAAGCGAGTCGATCACTCTCAGCACCTCGTCGAAGTTCCGGCCGGTCGTCATCGGGTAGACGATCATCAGCTTGATCTTCTTGTCGGGACCGACGACGAAGACCGTGCGCACGGTTTGATTGGTCATGGCCGTCCGGCCCTCCGACGTGCCTTCGGTCGAGGCCGGCAACATCCCGTACAGCTTCGACACCTTCAGGTCGGTGTCGCCGATCATCGGGTAGTTCGGCGCATGCCCCTGCGTGTCGCGGATGTCATCCGCCCACCGCCGGTGGTTTTCGACGGGGTCGACGCTGAGGCCAATGATTTTCGTGTTGCGCTTGTCGAACTCGGGTTTGAGTCGGGCCACGTAGCCCAATTCGGTCGTGCAAACGGGCGTAAAGTCCTTGGGGTGCGAGAAGAGGACGCCCCACGACCCGCCCAGATACTCGTGAAAGCGGATGCGGCCCTCGGTCGTTTCGGCCTCGAAGTCAGGTGCGGTGTCGCCAAGTTGCAGTGCCATAAGACCCTCCAGTCGGTTCACCCGACGCCCGGTACCATGCCGGGCGTCACATGCGGGAGTTATACGTCTGCTGAGACCGCCCTTCCATTGAGGCACGCAGAGATCTCGATGAGTTTTCGATGAGTAGGGAACGATGACAGATTGGGTAGCTTCCGGCTTAAGCCGGAAGCCACGTCGCCAGGCCCGCGTCGCCATGGCCGGCATCGACTGGCTTCTCGATTCCGACCCGTCGATCCGCTGGCAGGTCATGCGCGACCTCATCGACACGCCCGCGGAGATGGCCGAGGCCGAGCGGTCGCGGGTTGCGTCCGAGGGATGGGGCGCACGGCTGCTCGATCAACAGCGCCTCGACGGCCAGTGGGGCGACGGCGTCGCCACGCCGTTCTGGTGGTCGAACATGTACACGCTTCTGTTCCTGCGCGATCTGGGGGTCGACCCGAAGAGCGAGCGCGTGCGAACGGCGATCGATCTCGTCAGGGACAAGGTCACCTGGGGACCCGGGTTCGGAGATTCGCCCTTCTTCGAGGGTGAGGTCGAGCCGTGCATCAACGGCCGCGTCGTCGCGCTCGGCGCCTACTTCGGCGAGCGGAGCGATCGACTCGTCGATCGACTGCTGAGCGAACAACTCGTGGATGGCGGCTGGAACTGCGAGGCGGAGCGAGGCTCTGTGCGCTCGTCATTCCACACGACGATCTGCGTGCTCGAAGGCTTGCTCGCGTTCGAGAAGGCGTTCGACGCCAGGGGCGACACGCTTCAGAGTCCATGGCCGGCGGGCCCGGCTCGTCGGGCAGGCTGTCGCGTCCGGGCTGGCCAGGTACGCAACCGTCAACCAGCGCGTGAAGCCGAGATGCAATCCCCCCTACATTCAGACCGATGTGTAGAAAAGGATAATCACCATGGCCCACGCTACAATCTCACCCGTGGACGCGCATCCGTTCATCAAGAGCGTCCATGGCGTCCGCTACCACGTGAAAGATGTTGCTCGCTCCGTGACGTTTTACACCCAGTATCTCGGTTTCAAGGTGGAGCATCAGCAACCTCCGGCATTCGCCAGTGTGTCGCTCGGCGATTTGCAAATCCTGCTGAGTGGCCCCAGAGCGTCAGGCTCGCGGCCGATGCCGAACGGTCAACGTCAAGAGCCTGGCGGCTGGAACCGCATCGTGCTGAAGGTCTCGGACCTCCCGGGCTGTATCGCCGCATTTAAAAGCGCCGGCCTCCGCTTTCGAAACGAGATGGAAACCGGTCCCGGCGGACGTCAGATTCAGATTGAGGATCCGGACGGCAACCCGATCGAGCTGTTCGAACCAGCGCGATAGAACGACTGTTATGCGACAGAGAAGCGATTCGCCGGCTAGACGACGGCGTTCCGGCTGGCCGCCTCCCGGAACCATTGCGCGCTGAGCTTCGGGATCCGCTTCTGTGTCGAGAAGTCCACGTATACGAGCCCGAAGCGCGTCCCGAAGCCGTCCGTCCACTCGAGGTTGTCCATCGCGCTCCAGCAGAAGTTGCCCTTGAGGGGGATCCCTTCCGCCGTGGCTCGCTGCTGCCACATCATCGCGTTTCTCAGATACATCAGCCGATCCGAGTCGTACACATGACCGTCGGCCGAGACGACGTCGCTCGCCGCGCAGCCGTTCTCGGTGATGTAGATTTCCGTCGGCTTCCAGAGCGAATTGAGCAGCCGCGGTGCCCAATACTGGGATTCCGGCGCAAGCCGCTGCCAGGACGAGAACATTTTCGGGTGCGAGACGTTGAAGGGCACTTCGCGATAGCCCGGAGGTTGATCGGAGGCCATCACGAGCAGCGTCGGGACGTACACATTGATGCCGATGAAGTCGAGCGGCGAGCCGATGATCTTCATCTCCTCGTCGGTGAACTTCGGAGCGTCCTTGCCTGCCTCCTTCAGATAGGCATCGTCGTATCGCCCCTCCAGCATCGGCACGAAGAAATATCGGTTGAGCGAACGCGTCGCCGTCTCCGCCGCTTTGACATGTTCGGGCGAGTCGATCGCAGGCAGCGCGTGCGGCATGTTCTCGGCCGGCCCCACCTTCGTGCCCGTGCGTCCGCCTGCCCGGATCGCCTGGACGGCCAGGCCATGGGCGAGGATCGTGTGATGCCGCACCTGATTCAGCGGTCCCTCCGCGAGCGTCAGACCAGGGGCGATGTGGATGCGCACGGGCTTGCCCTGGATGTTCAACTCGACGCCACGGTGTCCCATCGCGGTGACCTGGTTGAACTCGTTGATGGTGAAGAAATACTTCACCCGGTCGCTCAGATGCTTCGCGACGGCGCCGCTGTACTCTCCGAACGCCTTCGCCGTTTCGGGTGACTGCCAGCCGCCGTACTTGTCTTGAAGCGCCTGCGGAAGATCCCAGTGGTACAGCGTGGCGAACGGTTCGATGCCGGCGGCTTTCAGCTCGTCAACCAGTCGGTTGTAGAAATCGAGCCCCTTTTGATTGGCCTGTCCGGTTCCGTCCGGGAAGATGCGCGGCCATGAAATGGAGAACCTGTACGCGTTTGCGCCCAGGTCTCTCATGACCTTCACATCTTCCTTGTAGCGGTGGTAGTGGTCGATGGCGACGTCACCGGTATCGCCGTTCTTCATGTTCCCCGGCGTGTGCGCGAAGGTGTCCCAGATTGACGGCCCTTTGCCGTCTTCCTTCCACGCTCCCTCGATCTGATACGAGGCTGTGGCCAGGCCCCAGTAGAAGCCTTTGGGAAACTCGCGAGAGTCCATTGGAGCGGCGAGTTTGCTGCGAAGGAGGCAGCGTGTCAACGCGAGCCGTGGAGCTCCGACTCATCGGGTATACAATCTCCTCGCGATACCGTCGGGTCACATGCGTTTCTGGAGCTGAGCCGCGAGTCAAGGAGAGCACGATGGCGACAGACTCGAATCCGTTGAATCGCCGCGGTTTTCTGAAGAGCGCCGCTGCCGGAGCGGCGGGCGCAGCCGCCCTTGGCGCATCTGGCGTGGTCTCGGCCGACGCACAGCTCCCTGAGCAGGCACGTTCCGCCGCCACGCCAGTCACTCCCGAAGAGGCAGCCCGACGCCTGGCATCGGAGACGGCGCCGCTGCCCGTGGAGCGCGAAGTCCTGACCGTCGAAGATCCGGGTTCCGATTTCATGGTCGATGTGCTCAAGACGCTGGACTTCGAGTACATCGCCGCGAATCCCGCATCGAGCTTCCGGGGTCTGCACGAATCCTTCATCACTTACGGCGGCAACAAGGCGCCCGAGTGGTTGACGTGCTGCCACGAAGAGGCCTCCGTCAACATCGCGAACGGCTACTACGCCGTGGCCGGCAAGCCGATGGCGGTGATCACCTTCGCGCCATCAGGCCTGCAGCACGCCACGATGGGAATTTTCGGCGCCTTCTCGGGCCACAGTCCCACCTACATCCTGTGTTCGAACATCGTGGACGGCAAGGAACGCCGGCCTCAGTACGACTGGGGGATGCATTCGGTCGTCGATCCGGCGGCCATGGTGCGCGACATGGTCAAGTGGGACGATACGCCCGGATCGCTGCAGCACTTCGCGGAATCAGCCGTACGCGCCTACAAGATGGCGATGACCGAGCCACGCGGCCCCGTCCTGCTCGTCGTCGACTCGACGCTTCAGGAGAACCCCGCTGGTCATCGATCCGCGCTCCACATTCCCAAGCTGACGCTCACCAGTGCGCCGGCGGGGGACCCGGGGGCGGTGGCCGAGGCAGCGAAGTTGCTCGTGACCGCCGAAAATCCGCTGATCCTGGCAGGAGACGTGGCGCGGGACGAAGAAGGCATGCGGTTGCTGGTGGAGCTCGCCGAGACCTTGCAGGCGCCGGTACAAGGTGGCGGCCGCGGCATGCCCAACCAACACCCGTTGAGTGGGAGCGGGAGCGTCCGCACCGCCGACGTGATTCTGGGCTTGAACGAGGACGGGTTGTATCAGCGTCTAAACCGCTACCGCGATCAGCAGGTGCGCAGCTCCACGCCGGCGGCCATGGCCGATGCCAAGGTCATCAGCCTCTCCGCCTACGACTTGTACATGCGCGGCAACTATCAAAACGTCGAGCGCTACCAGGAAGTCACGATGTCCATGGCGGCGGATCCGCAGGCGACGTTGCCGAGTCTCATCGAGGCGTGCAAGAAGCTGATCACCCCGGATCGTCGGCGCGTGATGGACGAGCGCGGGAAGAAACTCGCGGCGGCTTCGGCTCAGGCTCTCGAACGCGCCCGGGTCGAGTGCACGTACGGTTGGGATGCGAGCCCGATCACGCTGCAGCGGCTGGCGGTCGAAGTCTGGGACGTGATCAAAGACAAGGACTGGGCGTCGGTCGGCGGAAGCGGCGGCCGATTGTGGAACGTGGACAGGTTCTATCGCACGATGGGCAGCGCCAATGGCGGCGGCGTGGGTGGGTCCCTGCCGATTGGCATCGGCGGGGCGCTGGCGCACAAGAAACACGGTCGGCTTTGCGTGCGTTTCCAACCAGACGGCGACATGCTGTACGTCGCCAGCGCGCTCTGGACGGCGACACACCATCGCATTCCCATGCTGTTCGTGATGCACAACAACCGCGCCTACCATCAGGAGGTCATGCACCTGCAGCGGATGGCGAACCGGCGCCAGCGGGGGATGGATCTCGCGCACGGTGGCCTGCCCGGATCGGTCATCAACGAGCCGAACGTCGATTTCGCACAGTTGGCACGCAGCATGGGCGCCTACAGCGAGGGACCGATCGCCAATCCGAACGACCTGCGCCCGGCGCTGCTCCGGGCCGTGGCGCGCGTTGAAAAAGGCGAGGTCGCGCTACTGGACACGCTGACGCAGCCGCGCTAGGGCACATATGCGCAGAGCGATCCTGGTCCTATCGGTGGCGTTCGCGGCGGCCACGCTGACCGTGCGGGCGCAGACCCCTGAGGCTCCTCAGGGGAACGCGGAAAAGGGGAAGAAACTCTTCGTCGAACGCGCCTGCTGGCAATGCCATGGTCTCGCGGCCCAGGGCGGCGGAATCGCCGGACCGCGACTTGCCGGCCGCGTCCCGCCCTGGCCGGCGTTCGCGCGCTACGTGCGGCGGCCCACGGAAGAGATGCTCCCATACACCGAGAAAGTTCTTCCCGACACGGAGCTGGCGGACATTTATGCCTGGCTGAAGGCGATCCCGCCACCGCCCCCCGTCAGCAGTATCCCGCAGCTCAATCGCAAGTAGCGCCAGCGCGGAATTTTTCGCGCGTGGCTGGAATATTTCCGCCGATTCGCCGCTGAATCGAGTGGATTTGCTCGAGAAAAGGGAGGCGCCCAGGCTCTTTGAGGTTGGACTGTTTCTTGCCTTTTGGCTCGTCAAACGGCGTTGCCCACGGTGACTCGGTTACCTAAGGGGTGATTTCCATGGCTCGACTCGCCATCAACGCGTCCCCGCTTCAGTGTCGATGGATCCAAACCGGCACGGAAATGCGATTGGAACAGTGGACATACGCGATCTGCCTGCGTTGCCGTGACCACCCACGGGTGGTGAGTGAAGACGAGTGTGGCCGTTGCTCATGCTGGGAACCGCCGATCGACCAACGCGAGTCACACTCACGATGAGCGTGGCGCGCGAAGGTCCGCGTTGATTGGGAAGGAGGAAGCGATGACGACAGTGTCAGTTTCCAACGAGATCGCCGCACCGCTCGACCGCGTTTTCCAGACCTTTACCGACATCGAGCACGGGCCGGCTCACGTGTCGGGAATCAAGAAGCTCGAGATGATGACGCCAGGACCGATCCATGTCGGGACCCGGTGGCTCGAGACCCGCGAAGTCGTGGGGCGCCTCGACACCGCCGAAATGGAGATCACGGCATTCGAACGAAATCGCATGTACACCATCACCCACCACAAAGCGGGCGTGCGAATCGACACGACGTTTTGGTTCGAGCCGTCCGGCGACGGCACTAGAGTCACGGTGGAGTTCGACCTCGGCACGGGAGGACTTCCGCCGGGTTTGCTCGCGCCGCTTGGCTGGGCGATTGCGGGCAAGGTCGAAAGAGTACTGAATCACGATCTCGCCGACCTCAAGCGGTCTATCGGAGGCTGACGTGATCCGCGCCACGAATTCCGTATTCTTGCAGGCCGGGTGGAAACGATGTGGTCGACGATGTGCTCGGCGTCCGGTCCCACACCGCCCAACAGCGCCGAGCTGAGCGAGTAGAGGAAGGGAAGCCCCACGAAGTAGAGACCGGAACAGGACTCGACGATGCCCCGATCGTGAATGGGAA